>JASGHK010000008.1:0-1652613 GCA_049841135.1 Myxococcales bacterium | reverse complement strand
TTTTGCCTCTACTTGGTTCAGTTGCGTATTGCTAAGGTTAATAGGGAACAAGATGGAATCCGAACAGCACTTCTCCAGAAGGCGCATCGCCTCCCGGACTGGCGAGCGGCTGACGCCGTAACGCTCGGCGACATTTCCTCGGTGAGTCGTTCTCGGGATTTCAGGGCGCCGAAGATGATCTCCTCCTCCGCACCGTCCCGCGAGGTTCTCAGGAATGGCGATTGATAATTTGTGGGTCCGATCTAAAATCATGTCGACAGGATAGTGTATAACAATGTACAAGTCAAAGAGGGATCGCTGCTTTTTATCGCGGCATCCGCGGCCGCGTCGGCGGCGCGATGGCAGGAGATCGAAAATCCGGCGCGCTTGATGAAAGCATCCGAAGGAACGCGACATATGTATACGGAAAAATTGGAACTCCTTATCGACGGTCATTGGCGGCAGGGCAGCGGCGGCGTTACGGAGGAACTGATAAATCCGGCCACCGGGGAAGTGCTGGAAATTGCCCATGCCTCGGCTGACGATCTGGACGAAGCGCCTGCCGCTGCCGCCAGAGGATTCCGGCTTTGGAAAAACATGACCGCCATCCAGCGATATGCGATCATGGAGAAAGCTGCGGAGCTATCGAGCAGCGCAAGACCGGGATCGCCCGCGTCCTGACCATGGAAAACGGCAAGCCGCTGGCCGAGGCGATCGGCGAGGTTCAGTTTTCAGCCGATGCAACCCGCTGGTACGCCGAGGAAGGCAAGCGCGCCTATGGCCGCATCGTACCCGCGCGCATGCCCGGTGTCCGGCAGATGGTGTTCAAGGAACCGGTGGGGCCTGTCGCCGCCTTCGCGGCATGGAACTTCCCCGCAAGCAACTGCATCCGCAAGATCGCCGGCGCGCTCGGCGCGGGATGCTCGATCATCCTCAAGCCGGCCAATGAAACACCCGGAACCGCGATCGCGCTCGGCCGTTGTTTTCAGGATGCCGGGCCTGCCGGCAGGCGTCCTCAATATCGTTTTCGGCGAGGCGAGTGACGTATCCGCGCGGCTGCTGGCGTCGCCGATCCCGAGGAAGGTATCGCTGACCGGCTCGAGCCGTCGGAAAACTGTCTGCAGAAACTGGCAGCCGATACCCTGAAGCGCTGCACGATGGAATTGGGCGGCCACGCGCCGGTGATCGTCCATGCCGATGCCGATCTCGAAAGACCCTCGATACAGTCGTCGCTTTCAAGTTCGGAATGCGGGAACAGGTGTGCACCTCGCCGACACGCTTCTACGTTCACGAATCCCTACTGAACCGTTCGTGGGGATGGCTTTATCGCAAGGGCAGGAAAACTGAAGGTCGGGAATGGCCTCGAACAGGATGTCCAGATGGGGCCGATGATCGCATCGAGGCGTCTCGACGCCATGGACAGGACCGTATCCGATGCGAAAGCCAGGGGCGCGGACATCGCACTTGGAGGGGAGCGGCCGAAACAAGGGATATTTCTATGCGCCGACTGTGCTCAGAAACGTCCCGGACGACGCGGTTATCATGCGCGAAGAGCCGTTGGCCCTCTCGCGCCGACAACCAGCTTCTCCGCCTATGACGACGTGATCGAGCGGGCCAACAGCCTTCCCTTCGGTCTCGCCTCGTTCGTGTTCACCGGGATGGCGCACTGGCAAAAAGAACCGAGTCCGATCTGGAGGCCGGCATGGTCGGCGTCAACCATATGGTCGTATCCACCGCCGAGACACCCTTCGGCCGTGTCAATGAATCCGACTATCGGCCCGAAATCCGGCATCGAAGGGCTCGAAGCCTATTTGAGAACGAAGTTCGTGACGGAAGCCTGACTGCCGAAAGGCGATGTATCCGGGGCGGTGCCGTCCCGGATGCGTTCCTTATCTCAGTGCCAGCTCGGCTTCCTTCAGGCATTCATCGAGCCGGTCAGGAGAAAATCCACGTCCTCCGCCACGATCGTAAGAGGCGGCCTTATTTTCAGGATACTATCGTCCGGGCCTTCCCCGCCGACCAGTATGCGCATATCGCGCAGCCTGTTCATGACATGATCGGCGGCCCGCGCCGCGGGAGCGCGGCTTTCGCGGTCGAGAACCAGATCGAGTCCGATAAACAGACCGATCCCGCGGACGTCGCCGACGATCCGATATTTTTCCGCCAGAACCCGCAATCCCGCAAGAAGGCGATTACCCATGATCCGGGCATTGCCTTGCAGACCTTCGTCCTCGACGATATCCAGAACTTCCGAGGCGATCAGGCACGAAAGATTGGAACCGCCGAAGGTCGAGAAATATTCCGGCCCTTCCGAATTTTTCAGCGATATGCCGCGTGGTGATGACAGCGCCGAATCGGATAGACCATTGCCGAGCGGGCTTTTCCATAACCACGACGTCCGGCCGCACGGCCTGCTGTTCAAATCCGAAGTAGTAATCGCCGAGCCTGCTCCTATCCGGTCTGTACCTCATCGGCAATACAAATTCCGCCGGCGACCACGGATGCGCGCGTAGACTTCCGCGAGGTAGCCCGGCGGCGGAATCATCTGGCCCCCCACGCTCGGAAACGTTTCCGCTATGAAGCCCGCCAGCCTGCCGCCGGTCCGTTCGATTTCCCTCAGCGCGTCGTCCACCTGCATGGCATAACGGAGCGCCCGGTTCCCATCGTCGCGACGGAAGCGGCCACGATAATCATCGGCCACATCGACCAGATGAACCCACTGTTTGCGGCCGCCCATGCCGGGCTTGTTGAACTTGTAGGCTGAAATGTCGATCGCGCCGGTCGTATTGCCATGATATCCGTGATCGGGCGTCACGATATCGTAGCCGCCGCTTGCGGCGCGGGCCAGACGCAAGGCCAGTTCGTTTGCCTCCGAGCCTGAATTGACGAAGAAACAGACATCCAGTTCCTTCGGCAGTTTCGAGGTGAGACGCCGCGCCAGCCCGGTTTGGGACGGATGCAGATAGCGCGTATCGGAATGCATGCGCTCCAATTGCCGGGCCGCCACGACGCGAATGCGCGTATGCGCGTGGCCGACATGCGGAACATTGTTATAGGCATCCAGATAGGTGCGCCCCATCTCGTCGAAGAGGATAATGCCGCCAGCCCCGCAGAAAGGTGACGGGACGACGGTAGCTGAGCTTGAGATTGGCGCTGAAAAGCGCCCTGCGTTCGGCGAGCAGCGCCTCGGTATCGAGCGGCCGGAATGCGATCGCGGCATCGGAGATATTGAGAAGCGCGGCCGGGTTCGGGCATAGCGCCAGCCAGAACGCGCTGTCGTCCGGGTCGACGGCATCGGGATAATCATAACCGAAGCCTTCGACGGACATCGCCAGTTGAAACCGGAGATGCACGGCCATCCCGCCATTGGTCTCCGGAGACCCGACCCGCGCAAAAGCTGCCGCCGCGTCAGCGCCTTGTCCCTCCCGCAGCAGGGCGATGGAGTCTGGGTCGAGACGATCATAGATGGTGAAAAACACCTCTCCAGTCGGCAGCCTGTGCCGAAGGAGCACGCGGCCGCCGGAAGGCCCTGTTCTGACCATTGCCACCTGTCCATCCAGCGGCACATGAACAGCACATCCTGCCGGCGCGAAAATATCCACCCCCGGACAGACCGTCTGCCTGTCCAGACGCCGGTCCGGGTCGTTCGCGGTCCATGTATCGACATAGAGAAGCCGTGGTTCGCCATAGCGTCCCAGCCAGAAACCGTCATCAGTGCCGTCACGTCCCAGATTGCGTGCTCCTTTCCCGCCGAAGACAAATGGATTGCGCGGCACCGTGCTTTCCTCCACGGAGAGCGCCTTCACCGGCGCGTGTGCCAGATCCGCGTCCAATATGGGTGCGAAACTTCCCCTATTACGATCGAGCCATGCGAGGACGGCGGACGACGACGACGTGGCAGGAAATCCGCACGCGACCCGTAACCGGGCATGAACAAGCCCATCCTGTCCGGCAGTTTTTTCGAGGAAGTGCCAGAACGGAGCCACCTGCGCGGCGGATTGGCCGTCACCGGCACCAAGCGCCGTCTCGCCGCCACGAAGCGCTCTGGATGCGAGGTTCGCGCCCACCAGAGGCCAGAGCAGATCGACTTCGTCCGCGGTCAGGGGCGAGACTTCATGATAACCGGCCACGATGGCCGCAAGGCCGATCTCCGGCGCGCTGTCACCGAATGCCGCGCATGTCGCGGTAGCGGCAAGATCGAAAATTCGCGACGCGGTTTTCAGATCGCCGAAACCCTCGATGCCCGCGATGCGTGCCGGTTCGGCAAGACCGGGAATAACGGATATCGTGTCTGCATCCGGTGTGCCGTGGATGGTCTGGACTGGAAGTTTTTGCAGCCTGCCAGCCGCTTTCGCCAGATTCTCGACTATATTCCCTATGATTGCACGGTGTCCGGCATCGACGCTGTCGAGATGCGGAGATATCCCTGCCGGTATTTCCGCGCAGCTGAAGCTCGCGGCATGGTCGCCGGAAAGAGCCTGATCGAGGCGCGCGGTGAACGCGCCGATTTCCCTCAGAAGCGGCAACGGCAGTTTCCCCACGGCCCTCACCGTCACCATTCCCGTGCTGGCGGGTGCTCCATGCCGCAAAATGCCGAACCTGTCCTCGATATCCTCCAGCCAACCATTCTTCATTTGAGGTCTCCTACCATTCCCGTCGGCCGGAAGCGGTTCCTGCATTTATGAAACCGTCAGAACCGCTCTATCCATTTGTTTTTGCCGCATTTGTTCAGTTGAAAAACGCTTCGCAGGCGCAACGAAACCCGCTCCCGGCGGCGTGGTACCGCCGGGCCGTCGATACGGAGCGTGTCCTGCAACCGTCTTGAAACCGGATCAGGATGCCGCGTTGAGCTGCCTCAACGCCTGTTCGTGGATGCGCCTGTCGCCAGCGGCCACAGCGCGCCCTTTCCATGACAGATCCAGCGGACGCCCGGTCCAGTCAGTGACGATGCCCCCAGCGCCCTCGATAATCGCCGTCGTCGCGAACAGGTCGTACGTGTCGTAGCCGCCATCGACGGCCACATCCGTCCGCCCACGCGCCAGACAGCAATAGGAATAGCAACTGCCGCCATACTGCGTGAAAGCCACATGCCGATCCAGCCTGTCCAGGGCAACACGTTCCTCGGCGCTGAGAAACCGGGGATTGGAACTCGTCAGATAGGCATCATTCAGCGATGCGCAGGGGCGGCACCGGATCGGCTTCCCGTCATGCAGCGCCCATTGGCCTGCAACGCCCGTCAGGCGCTCGCCGGTTGCCGGAAAATCGGCAACGCCAAGCCATGGCTTCCCAGCACGCGCGACACCGATCAGGATACCGTAAACGGGAATGCCGGCGATGAAAGCGGCGGTTCCGTCGATCGGATCGAGCACCCATACGAATTCCTTGTCGGCCTGCGTCGTGCCGAACTCTTCCCCCAGAATGCCATGGGAGGGATAGGCGGCCTGAATGCGTTCACGCAGCCGGGTTTCGACGGCGCGGTCCGTCGCCGTGACGAAACTCTGGTCCGCCTTTATGTCGATTGCCGGTGCGGCCTGCCGGCTTGCGTTGATGATGGCCCTCCCCTCGTCGGCGATCTGTTCGGCGAAGGCAAGGAATTCGGAAGCTGTCCGGTCGGTCATGGCGTTTCTCAATGTTTCAGAATCTGTCCGAGGAAAAGCTGCGCGCGCGTGCTTTTGGGATTGGTAAAAAACTCTTCGGGCGATGCGGATTTCACGATCTCGCCCTTGTCCATGAAGACGATCTGGTCGGCGACGGAACGGGCAAATCCCATTTCATGGGTGACACAGACCATCGTCATTCCGTCCTTCGCCAGATCGGTCATCACATCCAGCACTTCCGATATCATCTCCGGGTCGAGCGCCGAGGTCGGCTCGTCGAACAGCATGACCTGCGGGTTCATGCACAGGGCCCGCGCGATGGCCACACGCTGCTGCTGGCCGCCCGAAAGCTGGATGGGATATTTGTCCGCCTGATCCGCGATATGCACGCGCTCCAGATAGCGCATCGCGATGTCGTGCGCACTCTTCCTGTCCCTCTTTCGGACGAGACGCTGGGCCAGCATCAGGTTTTTGGCGATGGTCAGGTGCGGAAACAGGTTGAAGCTCTGGAACACCATACCCACTTCGCGGCGCACGGCCATCGCGCTGCGCTCGCCGTCAAGGAGAATTCCGTTGACGGAGATTCGTCCGCCATCGTGGGTTTCAAGCCCGTTGATACAGCGGATCATGGTGGATTTGCCCGACCCTGATGGACCGCATACCACCAGCTTCTCTCCCTGGCGTACCGTGAGGCTTACATTCTTCAGCGCGTGAAACGACCCGAAACGCTTGCTGACATCCTCCAGGACGATCTGTTCTTTCATGACGATGCTTCTCTTTTCATATATCTGCCGATCCGCTCCTCGATAACGCCGAAGCTCAGTTGGAACAGCCACGCCATGACGAGATAGATGATCGCGGCCGCGATGAAGATTTCGAAGGGAGCGAAGGTATCGGCAACGATGGTCCGCGCCACGCCGGTGACGTCGAGAAGGGTCACGGTACTGGCCAGTGCCGTCGCCTTCATCATGGAGATGATTTCGTTGCCGTAGGCGGGCAACGCGATCCGGATTGCGATGGGAGAGATGACGTAGATGAAGCGTTGCCGCGCGGTAAGACCCAGTGCCTTGGCGGCTTCGTAGACGCCCTTGTCGACGCCCATCACGCCGCCACGCAGGATTTCAGACACATAAGCCGAAGTGTTGAGTGCCAGAGCCACCATGCAGCAGAAGAACGGCTGGCGCAGCAGCGGCCAGAAGACGCTGTCCCTGACCGCGTCGAACTGGGGCAGGCCGTAATAGATGAGGAATATCTGAACGAGGATCGGCGTGCCGCGCAGGAAATAGATATAGGTCTTGGCCGGCCAGATCAGCCACTGCCTGCCGCTCAGCCGCATGAGAAGAATGACGATGGCCAGCGCGAGACCGATCAGCGTTGAAAAAAACAGCAGCTTCAGCGTCACCGCGAGGCCCGACAGGAGTTGCGGCAGGCTCGAAAAGATAAGGCCGAAATCGAAACTCATCGCCCGCCCTCCATATGACGGTTGGCGTAACGCTCCAGACCACCGACAATGAATGTTATAACTGTCGTGATCGCGAGATAGATCAGCGCAACGATCATAAAGGCGACGAAAGGCTTTTGGGTGAGGTTGGTGACCATCTGGCCCACGAACACGATTTCCTGCAAGCCGATGACGGAGATCAGCGCCGTATCCTTCATGGCCGTCAGCATGTGATTGCCGAAATTGGGCAGGGCCAGACGCCACATCTGCGGCAGCCGTACGAAAAAGAAGTTCTGTGCCCGCGACAGACCAAGGGCCGCCGCCGCTTCCGTCTGCCCGTGCGGCACGCTGAGGAAGGCACCGCGAAACGTCTCGGTCATGTACGCGCCGACGACGAGGCCGATTGCACAGGCACCCGCCCAGAAAGGCGGAACGTCGACGAATTTCACATCGGGATCGAAAATCTGCGCGATGCGCGTGAGAACGATCGCGCTGCCGAAATACATCAACAGCACGACCACCATTTCAGGCGTACCGCGAAAGACCACCGTATAGGCCTGCGCAAGAAACCGGAAAGCGCGATTCTTCGACAACTTCGCCGTGGACCCGAGCAATCCGAAAACGATACCAAGGATGATCGAAGTGGCGAACAGCCTCAGCACCATCAGCGTGCCGAAGAAAAAGTCGTGCTGCCAGCCGATAAGTATGGCCATACGGGAACCTCTGTGTGCGGTGGTTCCGGGCCTTGCCCGGAACCGATTCTCCTGTTTCCGGCTTATTTGCTGACGCTGGCGCTCTGCCAATGCTCCGGATTGATGGCGAACGGGAAATATTTATGGCTGTATTTCTCGAGCGAGCCGTTGTCGATCAGCGTCTGGAGCGCGGCGTTGATGCGCTTGACCAGCGCGTCCTGTCCCTTGCGGATGCCGATGCCGACGCCGGTTCCGAAATATTTCTTCTCATCGATTGGCGGCGAGACGAACACGAACTTCTTGCCCTCGTCCTTGCTCAGAAAGTCGAGATAGGCCTTCATCGGATTGGTGATGGCCACATCCACGCGCCCGTTGCGCAGGTCGATCAGCATCGGCTGCTCGCCGTCATAAAGCTGCAACTGGGCGCCCGGCAGCTCGGCTTCCAGCCACTTGGAATAGGTGGTCGAGCGCTCGACGCCCACGGTCAGTCCCTTGAAGGCTTCCGGGATCGGATGGCCCTTGTCGTCGAAGAGCTTGTAGTTCTTGTCCTTCGGCCCGACGAACCGGCCGATCGAGACGCGGTAGGGAATGGAGAAATCGATCTTCTTGAGGCGGTCGTCGGTGATCGACATCGACGCGACGATGAGATCGAACTTGTTCGCCAGCAAGGCCGGAAGCAGGCCGTCGAACGGCATACACACATATTCCAGCTTCGCCCCGATAATGTCTGCCACACCCTGCGCGACATCCACGTCGTAGCCGGCCATCTTGCCATCGGGCGTCTTGTAGTTGAACGGCGGATATGTGCACTCCATGCCGACACGGAGGGTTTCAGCCTGCGCGCCGGTTCCCAGCATCAGACCGAAAGCAGACATGGCGGCTGCAAAAATGAAGGATCTCATCGATAGCTTCCCATTGTTTGTGGTTCCACTCATATGCGGAGAGTAGACCTCTCTCTTGGATAGGCAGGTTCTATGACAGCAATATTTCTGCAAAAATTCCGCCATTGTTATCCTCCCGAAGGAGGATGGCATGCAGGAGCCCGGCACTTGTATGTTTTCGGCATCATCACTCATGCCGCCGGAGACGATCCCGTGGAATTCCTGCGTATGCCGATCGAAATAGAATCGCCCGAACAACTGGGCTATGACACGATCCGGCATAATCTGTCCGAAAGTTCCGTCACCGACCGGCATTTCAGCGAATTGAATGTCAATCTGAACGGATTGCTGCTGTGCTACGGCGACCATCGCGGTAGCGTCGATCTGCGGGAAAAAATCGCGCAAACCGGTCAGGGACTGACCGCGAACGACGTGCTGGTCACCGCGGGCGCCGCATCGGCGCTTTTCATCATCGCCATATCCCTGCTCGACAAGGATTTGCATCTGGTGGTGCTGCGGCCAAACTACGCCACCAATATCGAGACACCCCGAACGATTGGCTGCGACATAAGCTATATCGATCTGGACTTCGACGACGGCTTCAGACTGGATATCGGCAAAATCGAAGCCGCCATACGGCCCGATACCCGCTATGTGTCGCTCACCTATCCGCACAATCCCAGCGGCGTCACGATCAGCGAGACGGAGTTGCGCGAGATCATCGCACTCGTCGAACGGAAAAACTGTCTGCTCCTGTTCGACGAGACCTATCGCGAAATGGCCTTCGGAACCGTCTTGCCGGTGGCCGCCACACTCAGCCCCAATGCCATCAGCGTCTCGTCCCTTTCCAAGACCTACGGCATTCCCGGCATCCGCATCGGCTGGCTCATCAGCCGCGATCCCGTCCTGATGGAACGCTTTCTGGCTGCCAGGGAACAGATCGGCATTTCCGGCAGCATGATCGACGAATATGTCGGCTACACCGCGTTGTGCCAGCGCGAGACGTGGCTGGAGCAAACCGGTCGCCTGCTCCGGGAAAAATGCGCGCTGGTGGAGGAATGGATCGGACAGGACGAATATATCGAATGGGTGAAGCCGCAGGGCGGCTGTGTCTGCCTGCCCCGTATCAGGCCGGACCTGAATATATCGTCGTCGGCCTTCTATAGGCATCTTTATGAGACCTACCGGACTTATGTCGGACCGGGACACTGGTTCGGATTACCGGATCACTATTTCCGTCTCGGTTTCGGCTGGCCGGCACATAGCGAATTGTCGGAAGGATTGTCCGCGATTTCGGCCGCCGTTCGCAGCGCCCTCAAATGAATGATGGCATCGGCCGCTACGGTTTTTTCTCATCCGACGCCGCGTGCAGGGAGGCCAGGAACAGGGAAAACAGTTCCTGCTGCGTAGAAAGGCCGAGCTTGGCATAAAGATCTTGCGGTGCGTTTTCACGGTCGTGACCGAGATTTGCAGATGATGGCTGATCGACTCTACTGGAATGGCCCTTGAGGATCATATGCGCCACCTCGCATTCGCGGGCGCTTAACGTTCCTTTTCCGAAATCGCGCAGGAATATGTCCAGCGAATTCCTGTTCGTCCGAGGCTTGCCGAGATTTTTGCAGTTCTGCCAGATACGCCGGTAAATCGCGCCGATCAGCGGTTCCATGCCGCTCAGCAGCAGGCAGTCCGCGTCGCTGAAACCGCCCAGATTGACAGGGCGGTGCAGGCTGATCTCCGCAAGCTTTCCTTCCGGCAGTTCGACCGCGATGACGAGTTCCTCCATCCCCGCCGGCCAGCCGTAGGTACGGTAGCCGATCTCTTCGTACTCGAATTGCTGGACCTGGAATTGCCGGTAGTAATCGGAGGAGAAATAGCAGTCGGGCGCCAGTTCACGCAGGCGGTAGACCCCTGCCTTCAGCCCGTTGAGATAGGCGTTGTAGACCGGATTGAGGACATATGTGCCTTGTAGATAAAGTTCGAGCGCCCGTTTTTCAGTCCGTCCGGCAATCGTGTCGGCGACATGAACGGGCGCCGCGTCGGTCTGATAAGCTACGGACATGGCGAATTCTCAACGAACGATGCGGCCTATCGCCTCGAAAAGCAGATAGGGACTGTCAGCCTGCTCCAGCCGGTCGATCGCGCGCGATGCGTATCGGCAGAAATCGGCAATGCCGGCGGGCACCTTGTCCGGGACCAAAGTTCCATTCCTTTCATAAAACCGCCCGGAACACTGCATTGTCCGGTCTATGGACGTTCAGACGAGCCTCCCAATGACGGCCAGTGTGCGGTCCACTTCCATCATAGTGTTATAATGGGCGATACCAAGCCGCACCACGCCTTCGTCTTCGTTCAGTCCGAGAAGGCGGGCGGGTTCGAGCGCGTAATTGTGGCCGGACCAGGCATAGATGCCGTTTTCGGCAAGACCCTCGACGATGGCATGGGTCGAAACGGTTTCATGCGTGAAGGAAACGGTTGGAACGCGGTGGATCATCGCCGCCGGGTCCGTGATGCCCTGAACGGTGATTCCCGGCAGTTTGAGCAGGCCCTCGATCAGATGCCGCATCAGAACGCTTTCATATGCCTCGAAACTGCGATAGGCGCCAAGCAGCTTGTCGCGGCGCGTACCCGTATGGCCATTGATCTCACCAAGCCACTCCAGATAATCGACCGTGGCGCCAAGACCAGCCAGAAGTTCGGTTTGCGGGGTGCCCGTCTCGAAGCGTTCGGGCAGTCCGTCGCTCGAACAGCGGCACTTATAGGGCGTCAGTTCGCGCAGCAGGCTCTCACGTCCCCCAGACGATGCCCAGATGCGGGCCGAAGAACTTGTAGGACGAGCAGGCCAGAAAATCGCAGCCCAGCGCGTGCACATCCGGCAATCTGTGTGGCACAAGCTGAACGGCATCGACATAGACCAGAGCGCCGGCCTGCTTCGCAAGCGATGAAAGCGTTGCCACATCGTTCACCGAGCCGGTCATATTGCTGGAATAGTTGAGCGCCAGAAGACGGGTGCGCTCGCTGAGCAGCGGCTTCAGGTCCTCGGGCTCGATCCGCCAGGTCCCGCGGTCGAACGGAAGCCATTTCACGGCGATGCCGAGATCTTCTGCGAGAAGCAGCCACGGGGGAAATATTTCCCTCATGTTCCATGCGCGTGACGATGATTTCGTCGCCGGGCCGCAGCCGGCGTCCGATCGAGCGCGACAGATGCAGGGTGAGCGTCGTCATGTTCTGGGCGATGACGATCTCGCGCTCCGACGCTGCGCCAAACATATCGGCCATGGCCCTGTGTGCGTTCAGCCAGACCGCATCGGCACGCTTCGAGCCTGCAAAAACGCCGCCAAGATTATGGCTGGCGGTCGCCATGGCCTTGCCGACCGCGTCGATAACGCGCCGCGGCACCAGCGTTCCTGCCGGGTTGTCCAGAAAGACCGGCGCATGCGCGCCCTCATCGAAAGCAGGAAACTGGCTGCGGACCTGCTCGATCGGGAAGCCGGCGAACGGTTGACTTTGATCCATCGTAATCTTCACTCCATGATCTGTTCGGGAAGCATGGAGCACCGTTATCGACCGGATCCGCGCGGATCGGCACAATTGCGCTGCTGGCCGCCCTTTCTGGCGCCCAACCCGATGTCGACCATGCGGATTTGGCGTTTTGTCCGGCCGGAAGATTAGGACAGACAGCAGCCGCCCACCATCATCCTCAAGAGGGAGGCCAGAGCGACGAAAAAGGGTTGCGACCGCCGCTGGTGTATCGGTCAAGGATAATATTACCAACGAAAAAACGGACGCGCATTTCCTGATTATTGACATAGGAATAAACCTGCGCCGAACTGAAGATCGCGAAAGCACCGGCCGGTAATCCTTCGACATGCCGGACAGCTCCAACGTCAGCGTGCCCTCGACGACATAGATCATCTCGTACCAGCCGTCGGGATCGGGTTCCGCATCGTACCGGTCCCCGCCGCCGAGCGTCCACGACCACATCTGCGCTTCGCCGGATGCGGGAGCCGATCCGAGAAGCGTTGCCTCGCTTTCGCCTCTCGCGCCGCGCCATGTCACTTCATTGATGATCTTCTGCGTCAGCCTTTCGGGGTCGCGCACCAGTTCGACGAAATCCACGCCGAGCGCCATGGCCAGCCGGTCCAGACTGGACAGGCTGACATTCGCATCGCCACTCTCGACGGCGACGATCATGCGGCGACTGATGCCCGACGCCTCGGCCAGTGCCGTCTGGCTCAGGCCGGCCCTTGTCCTCAGGCGCTTCAGATTGCCGGAAACATGCTTCAAGACATCGCCGCGCCCTTGACTGTGCAATATATTGCTCATATCGTCCTCTATATGCACCGGCCCGCACGAATCTTCCGCTTTATCTTCGCCCAATCGGACGGGAAACAACGGAAGAATTGCCGGGCCGTCCCGACACACACTTGATAGGGCGTACCGAGTTATGCAGCAACACCCCATTATTCTCGACGATGCCGCGATCCGGAAGCTTCTTGGAAAGCTCGATATAAGGGGCCTTCTGGAGCGGATGTTCAGATGCTCGGGAGAGGGAACGGCGACGCAGCCACCACAGACTTCAGCCTCTTTCCCGCGAATGCAGGCGACTTCATCACCTATCTGCGTGCTGGCCGGGGAGAAGGTTTTCGGCGCCAAGCTCTCGCCTTATATTCCGGCCGACGGCAAGGCGCTCGTCACGGCATGGACGGTTCTGATGTCCATGGAAACCGGCGAGCCGCTTTTGCTGTGCGATTCCAAGCGGCTAACCACCGAGCGGACGGCGGCCACGACAGCCATAGCCGCCGATCTGCTGGCGCGGCCCGATTCCAGAACACTGGCTGATCATCGGGTACCGGCGCTGTCGGACAGGCGCATTTGCGTTATGCCGAAAACATCCGGCCATGGCAGGAAGTGCGTCTTTATTCGCGTCATGCGCACGAGCGGCCGGAACTCCCCGACAGGCTTTCGACGGGCTGCCCGGTCCGGCTGGCGGCGGATGCCGATGCCGCCATCGCGGATGCGGATGTGGTGATGCTGTGCACCTCCGTCCTGCTGGCGTTCGGGCGCGCCGCGGCTTACGGACAGCCAGCGCAAGCGCTTCGTCTTCTTCGGCGGCCAGACCGCCACCGAGACCTGCGCCGAGCACTGGAACGGACATGGGCCTGGGGGAGCGGCCCGGGCACGTCTTCGACATCTCGCTCGCCAAGTCGGGCATCCCGGCCGATGCCGCCATGAAGCAGATCAAGGTCCATGCCGTCGCCGGCGGGCACGGCTCGGGGACGGTCGACGGCGTCGAGCTGTGGGGCTGGCTGCCGCAGGGCTGGCAGACGCTGGCCGAGGAGCCGGCCGCTGCCCTCGATGAGCCGGCGTCCGTTGACGTGCAGGTGGACGACGCCAGGGTGCCGCTCTTGCGGTTCCAGAACGGCCTGCACTTCGCCATCGTCCCGCGCGGCACCAACGCGCAGGCGCCGGCCGAAGTGCTGACGGACTGCATCAGGAGGCGATGGTGCGCTACCAGCTGCCTTGAAGGGGCTTCGGGCTTCGGGCTTCGGGCTGCGGGCTTCGGGTCAGGCTTTGTTCCGCAAGCTCGAGGCGGCCGGAGCGTGGACCGCACGGTCTACTTCTTCAGGTCCCAGTCGAGCTTGGTGGTCTTGCTCGCCTCGATCACGACCGTCCGCTTGGTGCGGATGCCTTCCTCGGGGTTGACCAGGTCGACGACGTGGCTGCCCGGAGTGAGCTTGATTCTGAAGAGCGGCGTCGTGCCGAAGGGCTGGCCTTCGATGGTCACCTCGGCCCACGGGTCGGTCTTGAGGCTGAGGTAGCCCTCCTTGGCCTCGACCTGGCCGTTCGCGGGCGTCGTCACGGGCACAGGTTGCCGGTTGGGGTTCGCGTGGGGCTTGGCCGCGCTCTTCTTGAGCTTGACCGCGACCTCGGTCGTCTCGCCTCGGACCGGGGTGACCTTGGCGATGGCCTTGGCGTAGCCGTCGAACTCGATCACCAGCTGGTGCTCGCTGTTGGGCGGGAGCGTGGCGAGGGAGAGCGGGGTCTCGCCCATCAGGCGGTCGCCCAGATAGACGCTGGCGCCCGCGGGGTCGCTCTTGAGGAGCACCGTGGCCGGCGGCTCGGGAGGCGTGGCGTCGAGCCCGGGCGCCGCGGCGTCGAGGCCGGGGGGCCGGGCGGCATCGGGTGGGACGACGGTCGCGGCCGCGTCGGGCTCCCCCTCGACGGCGGCCGGGGTGCGCCACGGTCCGAAGAAGGCGACGCCGCCCGCGGCGACGAGGGCCACCACCGCGCCCATCACCAGGCCGATCTCTTGGACGAGGAGCCCTTCTCCCCCTCGGGCTCCTGCTCCGCCGCTGCCTCGGTCTGCGGCTTCGGGCTGGGCTTGGGGTGCGGGGTGCCCTTGGGCGTGAGGTCGAAGAGGAAGTCGCCGCGCGGCTTGCTGGCCGCCGCCGGGGTCTTGCTGCGGATGCGCTGGCCTGCGGCCTGCTGGACGAAGGCTGCGACCGCGGCCTGCGTGGCCTCGGCCGAGAACTGGTCGATGTAGGCGCGCAGCTCGTCGGCCACCTCCGCCAGGCTCGCGAAGCGGTCGTCGCGCTTGCGCTCGAGCATCCGCATCGCGATGGCTTCGAGCTCGGGAGGGATGTCCGGGACCACCGAGGAGGGCGTGGGGATCTTCTTGTGCAGGACCGCGACCATCGTGTCGACTTCGTTGGTCGTGTCGAACAGCACCCGGCGCGCCAGGCACTCCCAGAGCACCACGCCCAGGGACCACTGGTCGGCGCGCGCGTCGAGCTCGCCGTGCTGCAGCTGCTCGGGCGGCATGTAGGGCAGCTTGCCCTTGAGCACGCCCGAGGCGGTGCGCGTCTGGCGCAACGCCCCCATGGCGATGCCGAAGTCCACGACCTTGGTGACCCCGTCGGTGCGGACCATCAGGTTCTGCGGGGTCACGTCGCGGTGGACGATGCCCAGGTTGCGGCCCTGCATGTTGCAGGCGGAGTGGGCATGGTCGAGCCCGAGGGCCGCGTCGTGGATGATGCGCGCCATCACCGGGTAGGTCAGCGGGGTCCCGGTGAGGAGCGAGGCGCGCAGGAGCACCGCCAGCGTCTCGCCGGCGACGTACTCCATGACGATGTAGTAGGTGCCCTGGAAGGAGCCGGCTTCGTAGACGGAGACGACGTTCGGGTGGTTGAGGGTGGCGAGCACCCGCGCCTCGTCCAGGAACTGGTGGACGAAGCCCTGCTGCTCGGCGAGGTCCGGCAGCATGCTCTTGAGGATGACCAGGCGGTCCAGGTCGACCTGGCGCGCGAGGAAGATCTCCCCCATCCCGCCGATGGCGATGCGGTTGAGGACCTCGTATTTGCCGAAGATGAGCGGCTGATCCATGCCCCGTCTCGAACCTTGGGCGACAGGGTAGCCCAGGCCGGGGCTCGGCGTCGCCAGCTTCGAGCAGCGGGCCGCCCCCAGGGTCCGGTGGACGGGGCGCTGCGGGGACAAAGCAGGCGGGTTTCGCCGGGGGGAGTGTGCGACACTCCAGGCGGCGGGCGGGCAAGCAGGGCGGGGGACGTGGAGGCGGACGAAGGCATGGCGCAGCAGCTCTTCGCCACATGGAACGAAGGGGGAGAGACCCGGACCGCGCACTGGCGCGCGGAGAGCGGTCAGCCGCCCAGGCGCATCGAGCTGGTCGGGGACCCCACCCGGGCCGACCAGGCCTTTCACCTGGCCTGCGAGGGCGCCTCGCTGCTGTACCGGGGCGACTGGCGCAACGCCCGGCAGCTCCTGGCCGCCCTGACTCGGCGGCTGGAGGAATCGAGGCCGGGAGCCCAAGCCTTCGAAGGAGCCGGCCGAGCTGGACCTGCGCGGTGCGTTCCTGGCCCACCGCCAGCGGCAGTCCACCGTCCATCAAGTGACCTCGCGCCTGCTGGTGGAGCTGGACGCCGAGTGGCGGGTGCAGCTCAAGCAGGCGCCCGACCTGCGGCAGGCCTGCCGGGAGGTCTGGGGAACGGGCGAGGGCCAAAGCCTGACGCCGCTGCGCGGGCTGCTGGGGATGGTCGGCGCGCACGAGTGGCGGCACCGAGGCGTGGAGGTCGAGGCCATCGGCGGCCGGGTGCATCCCCACTACGGCGTGTTCGCGCCGGTGCGCGGCGAGTACGTGGACCTGGTGGCGGCGGCGCCGCTGGGCAAGGTGTCGAGGGCCTTCGACGTCGGAACCGGGACGGGCGTCCTGGCGCTGGTGCTCGCCTGCCGGGCCGTCCCCGAGGTGGTGGCGACGGACCTGGACCCGCGCGCCGTGGCCTGCGCCCAGCAGAACGTGGAGCGCTTCCACCTCGAGAAGCAGGTCCGGGTCGAGCAGCGCGACCTCTTCCCCGAGGGGCAGGCCGACCTGGTGGTGTTCAACCCGCCGTGGATCCCCGCCAAGCCCCGGACACCGGTGGAGCGCGCCATCTTCGACCCGGACAGCGAGCTGCTGCTGCGCTTCCTGCGAGAGCTGCCGGAGCACCTCGCGCCGGGCGGGGAGGCGTGGCTGGTCATCTCCAACCTGGCGGAGCTGTTGGGGCTGCGGCCGCGCGGGCTGGTGGCCCAGGCGGCGAGCGCGGCGAACCTGACCATCCGCGGCCAGACTCGACCCGGCGCGGCACAAGAAGGCCAAGGACGAGGACGACCCGCTCTACCCGGCCCGCTCCCGGGAGCTGACGACGCTGTATCGGATCGGGCACCGTGGGGACGGGTAGTGGCAGGCTTCCACGCCTGCCTCTTCCTTCAGGACACGCTCGTCCCCGGCTTCAATCGAACGCCGTGCCTCAGATGATCGGCCGCTGGAACAGGTCGGGCTCCGCCTTGTCGCGCGTGAAGCCGTGCGAGCCCAGGTACTGGACGTGCGCCGGCACTCCGGTGCGAACGGTGAATCGCTTGGCGCCGCGGGTGCTGAACTGCTCGTTGAGGATGCGGAAGAGGAACTCGGCGTTGCGGCCGTCGCGGTACTCGGGCACGACGTAGTCGAGCCGGATGGCCACGTCGCCGCCCTCCGCCTGCGAGAAGTAGAAGACGCCGGCCGGGAACATGTTGCGCATCACGAAGAAGCCGGGGCGGTCCTGCATCGACTCGGGGTCGAAGTCCGGGAAGAAGCGGCGGATGTCCTGCTCGTGGAAGCGCAGGAACTTGCGCCCGAAGGCGTCGCAGCCGTGGATGGGCAGCAGGGTGAAGAAGTCGCGGCGCGTGTACATCTGCACCAGGAACCAGGCGTTGACGCCGACGATGAAGGTGTTGACCGCCAGCACCGGCCAGGCGCCGACCAGGCCCCCGTAGGCGGCGAAGCAGACCGCGCCCACGAGGTTCACCCAGCGCAGGCGGGCGACGCTCTTCATCATCAGCGAGGCGGCCACCAGCACCGAAGCGGCGTAGCCGACCAGCTCTTGCCAGGCGAATGACATCGGGGCCCTTACCTACCGGCGACGGAGCCTCGCCGCAATGCCTCAGACCTTCGACCGTCCGTCCGGCTTGCAGCTCGAGGACCTGCCGCGCTCACCTAGAATCTCGAAGAAGTAGCCCGTCTTCGACTTGCGCGCGTATTCGCGCTGGTCGAAGCGGTACAGCTGCGCCGCGCGGTGCGCCACGCCCTGCTCCTTCTCGCCCAGCGCCAGCAGGAGCTTGGTGGCCAGCACCTTCTTGCGGAAGTTGCGCTTGTCCAGCTCGTGGCCGAGGACGATCTCGTAGAGCCGCTGGAGCTGCGTCAGCGTGAACTTCGGCGGCAACAGCTCGAAGCCCACCGGCTGGTAGCGCACCTTGCCCTTGAGCCGGGTGAGCGCGGTGTCGAGGATGGCGGCGTGGTCGAAGGCCACGTGCGGCAGCTTCGAGGCCGGGAACCAGGCGGCATCCTCGGCGTCGGTGGCGGCGTGCAGCACCGCCTCGCGCGACTTGACCAGCGCGAAGTACGCCACCGAGACGACGCGCTCGCGGGGGTCGCGCTTGGGCGCGCCGAACGTGTAGAGCTGCTCGAGGTACACCTCCGACAGGCCCGTCTCCTCGGCCAGCTCCCGGCGCGCCGCCTGCTCGAGCGACTCCTCCTCGCGCACGAAGCCGCCCGGGAGCGCCCAGCGGCCGGCGAACGGCTCGCCCTTGCGGCGGATGAGCAGCACCTTCAGCTCCGCCTCGTCGAGGTCGAGGCCGAAGACGACGCAGTCCACGGTCACCGCAGGGTGGAAGTACTCGTAGGTGTAGGGCACGGTCGGCCTCCGCAAGCGCGTGTGCAATGGACACGAAGCAGCCGCGCCCGTCAAGCGCGCCCCGATTGCCCGGGATAAGCTGCCCACCAGCCCGCCCACCATGGCCCCCAACGAACCCCAGCGCGCCCGGCCGCGAGTCTTCGACCGGCTTCGCCGGGCGCTGCGCCTCCCTCCCGGCGAAGCCTCCACGCCGTTCGCCCGGCAGGTGCGGCGCAAGGCGCTCCTCGTGGCCGGGACCGTGGCCGGCGCCTGGCTCGTGGCGTTCCTGGCCTTTCTTCTCTTCCAGCGGGAGGTCGTCTTCCCCGCGCCCGGAAAGACGCAGGTCGGCTTCGTCCGCAACGGGCAAGTCCTGCGCCTGCCTTCGCCCGGCGGCGAGGTGGTGGCGCTCTACTTCTCCGGCCCGGGGTACGTGACCACCCTCGTCTATTTCCACGGCAACGGCGACCAGCTCGTGGGGACCGAGGACTGGGTCTTCGAGCTCGAGCGGCAGGGCTTCGCGGTGCTGGCGGTGGAGTACCCGGGCTACGGGCTGGCCGCGGGCTCGGGTCCGCCGAGCGAGCGCGGGTGCTACGCCGCGGCCGAGACCGCCCTCGCCTGGCTGCGCGCCCAGGGCGTCGCTCCGGAGCACACCGTCCTCGTCGGCCATGCCATGGGCGCCGCCGTCGCCGGCGAGATGGCGGCGCGGGGCCACGCCGGCAAGCTGGTGCTGCTGGCGCCGATGACCTCCGCGCCGGAGATGGTGCAGCGGATGCTGCCCTACCTGCCGGTCTCGCTGGTCATGCGCGACCGCTTCGACCTGCTGGCGCGGGCCCCGCAGATCCGCGTGCCGACGCTGATCGTCCACGGCCGGGAGGACGAGGTGGCGCCGGTGGAGATGGGCCGCGCGCTCGCCAAGGCCCTGCCCGACGCGACGCTGGTGGTGCCGCAGCTGGCGCTGCACGACCTGGTGAACACCCGGCTCGTCCAGCTCTCGCGCTGCATCGCCCAGTTCGTGCGCGAGGACGCCTGCTGGATCGAGATCCGCTGAGGCGGGCTCAGCCCCGGCGCGGCGGCACGTGGACCCGCAGGAAGTCGAAGGTCTCGCGCCAGCAGTGCTCGGCCTGCGGCCGCCAGGCGAGCGCGTGGAAGGCGTGCGGCTCCCCGGGGTAGACGCGCAACAGGTGCGGGGCGCCTCGCGCCGCCAGCGCCGCCGCGAGCCGCCGGGTGTCGTCGAGGATGGGGTCCGCGGTTCCGGCGAACGCGAAGAACGGCGGGAGCGGCCGCGCCGGCGCCTCCCGCTCGAGCACCGACACCGGGTCGGCCAGCTCCAGCCCTCCGGCGGGGTCCGGCGCCGCGCGGCGCAGGTAGGCGCGGCTGGTCTCGAGGACGCGGTCCTCGAGCCACGAGGGGAGCCGCTTGCGACGCCCGAAGCGCTCCGGGTCGGTCACCTGCAGGTAGCCGCAGCCGGCCAGGACTGCCGCCGGGCGCAGCGGCACCTCGCGCGCGCGCCGGGCGAAGCGCTCGTGGCGGTCGTAGCAGCAGGCCACGGTCAACGCGGTGACCAGGTTCGCTCCCGCCGACTCGCCCGCCAGCACCACGCGGCCTGGGTCGCCCCCGTGCTCCTCCACGTGCCCCGCGAGCCACGCCCACGCCTCGCAGACGTCCTCGACCGCGGCCGGGAATGGGTGGGCCGGTGCGAGGCGGTAGTTGATGTTGAAGACGAGGTAGCCCGCCTCGGCGAAGCGCAGCGCCATCGACCAATGCGTCTCCTTGGAGAGGATGGAGAAGCCGCCGCCGTGGACGTAGAGCACCACCGGCAGCGGCCGGCTCGGGCGCGCGCGCAGGCGCCAGACGTCCAACGTGTGCTCCATCGAGCCGGTCGGACGGTAGGGGAGGTCGCGCAGGACCTCCACCCGCTCGAGCGCAGCCTGAGCCTGGGGGGCCAGCCGGGCCGATCTGGACAGGCCCTCGAAGAAGGTCCGGATGGCGAACGCGCCCGCTCGGCGGCGGAGCTTGGCGAGGAAGACGGTCGGTGAACGGGGAGCGGACGGGCGGGGCTCGGGCATGGCGCGACGATGCTAGGCGGGCGCCATGCCTCGCGCCAAGCAGCTCGGCCGTCGCACGCGTGCCGCGTCGGCCCGCTGCTATGCTGCCCGCCCATCATGACCCTCCAAGCCACCGAGCCTTTGGCCGCCGGATCCCGTCTCGGCGAGTTCTGCGAGCTCGTCCGCCCGATCTTCCAGGGCCCCGAAGGCGCGCTCTGGGAGGCGCGAGGGCTCGCGGAGGCCAAGCCCGTCTCCGTGTTCCTTCCTGGCGGCGCCGTCTCGGCCGAGCGGCTCTTGCAGCAGGCGCAGGCCGCCGCGAGGACCGGCCACGCCGCCATCGCCCAGGTCCTGCACGCCGACGCGTTGCCCTCCGGCGCACCGGTCCTCGTGCTCGAGGCGCTGCCCGGCGAGACCGTCGCCGCGGCGCGCGCGAAGGGGCCCCTGTCGCTCGATGAAGCGCTGCGCGTGGGCCGCGAGGTCGCCTTGGCCCTGTCCGCTGCGCACCGAGAGAAGGTGTTTCACGGCGCGCTGAGCGCGAACTGCGTCGTGCTCTGCCCGCGGGAGTCGGCGCCCGCGCAGGTCAAGGTGCTGGGCTTCGGGACGGGTCCGGTCGAGGCCGACGCGGCCACCGAGGTCGCTGCGCTCGCCAAGCTGGTGCACGCCCTGCTCGCCAGCGATCCCTCACGGCCGGTCCAGGCGCTGGAGTTCCAGGCGCCTCAGCGGGTGGTCGATGCGCTCGAACGCGCGCTCGATCCCGACCCGAGCCAGCGCTTCTCCGACGTCGTGGCCTTCATGGCCGCGTGCTCCGGCCGGGCCGTGAAGGAGAGCGACCAGGGGTTCATGAGGTTCGCCGACATCGAAGAGGAGGCGACCCTCCTCAAGCCGCCCGAGAAGCCCGCGGATGCCGCGGCGACCTCCTCGGCACCGGCCCAGGCCCCAGCCGCCGTCGCCGTGGCTCGAGAGAAGCCAGGAAGAGCTTGGACCGTCGCCGTCGCGGTGGCGGCCATCGCCGTGGCCATCGTCGTGCTCGTGTTCTTCTTCGCCAAGGCGCCAGCACCGCCCAGCCCGGTGGCGCCCGTGACCGCGCCCGCGGAAGCTCAGCCCTGACCTGAGGCGGCGGAGCCGAAATCAACGAGGGTGCCGGGGGGGCTTCGGACCGCGGGCCCCAGGCTTCAGGTCAAGCCGCCGGCCTGCAGTGCCGGAGTCTCCGAAGCCCGATTAGCGCCTTCGCCGGCCCGAGGTGCGCTTCGGACGCCGAGCGAAGAGGTAGGCCAGCCAGGCGGGCTGGTTCTTGGCGTGGCGGCGCAGCACGTAGCGAGGGTCGACGCCCTCCGGCTCGACGTCCCAGAAGACCTCGAGATCCACGAAGCCCACCTCGTGGAGGAGATCGCTCAGCGTTCGGGCAGCGACCAGAGGCGCCAGTCGTAGTGGAAGGCTCCGGGGAGAACGCGGCCGCGCCCGCGCTCGAAGTGGATGGTGCAGTGGAGGTGCTGGGTGATGGGGTCCGGCCGGCCCTGCTCCCACACGTACGTGAGCCCGCCGCCGATCTCGCGCCGATCCGTCAGCCCTTCCTGGGCATACCAGCCGCCGAAGGTGTCGAGCATGAACACCCCGCCCGGCGCCAGGGAGCGCAGCACGGACCGAAAGTAGTCCCCGAGCGTGGCCCGGGTCAGGAAGGCCTGGTAGCTGAAGTTGAGCGCCAGGATGGCGTCGAACGGGCCGCGCGGGCCGTGCCGGACGTCGGCCAGGGTCAGGCGCAGCCGCCGCGCGGCGGAGCCCAGGCCGGGGAGCCGGTGCTTGCGGGCCCAGTCGAGCACGGCGGGCTCGTGGTCCACGGCCACCGCCGAACGCTCGGGCTCGGAAGCGACCCAGCTGGCGGAGAGCAGCGCGGTGCCGCTGAAGTCTTCCCTCAGCCGCCGCGCCGGTCGCTTCGCTCGCCGCAAGGCGCCCTCGAGGAGGGTGAGCTCGGTCGCGGGGTCCTGCACCGCCCGCTCGTAGAGCGCGAGACGGTCGGTGGGGTCCACGTCGGTCGGTGCGGGGAGGTCGAATTTCTCGAGGTCGCTCATGACGGCGAACTCTTCCCCAACTCGACCGCTGACGGCCAGCGTCCTGTTCGATGTCGACGGGTCAGCCAGGCCGAGGCCTCGCAGAGCGGTCTGCCCGAAGACGGCACAGCTCTGGGGCTTCCTTGTCCGACCTCCGGACACCTGAAGCAGTCCGATACACCACTTTCGGGTCCCCCGACTCGCTTCCGGGCGTCCGCGGTAGCGAAGGGCGCTCTGCGACAACCGCCTGAAATTGCAGGGCTTGTCAGCGGAAGTCGGTCGGATCCTCTCCAGCGACTGTAAAGCCCGTTGCCAGGCCCGGTCCTTGCTCAGTGGCGCGGCAGATCCCGCAGCCAAGCGAGCCCGCCATGAAAACCAACTCTCTCCATCTTCTCGCCGCCGCAGCACTGCTTCTGGCTGCCTGCGAGGTCGGCAATGTCGTCCAGGAGCCCGGCACCGTCCTCGACGACCAGGGCAACCGGGTGCTGGCGGTGGGCCTCTCCCACGGCATCATGCGTCCGGACCACGCGACGTTGGACAAGTGGCACGCCACCCACAAGGCGCTGCCCACGGCGTCCGTGGACTCCAACATCAACACCTACCTGACCGCCGCCGGCACGGCCGGGCTGGCCACCTCGGTGAACCTGCTGCAGTACCTCTCCTATCCGCTCGCCAAGCGCGACCAGGGCTACTGCGGCGACTGCTGGGTGTGGGGCTCGACGACGCTCGCCGAGATCCTCATGGGCGTCTACGGCACCAAGGACGCGCTCTCGGTGCAGTACTTCAACTCGAACTACGCCACGGGCTCGGACTTCGCCTGCTGCGGCGGCGACCTCGACACCTGGACCAACTGGTACTCGAGCCGGAAGATGTTCGTGCCGCTCTCCAACGCCAACGCGGCCTTCGCCGACGCCAACGTGCAGTGCGAGGCCGGCAAGAGCCTCGGCGACCGCCTCCAAGATCACCACCACCCCCAACCACCCCTTCACCAAGCTCACCGCGGTGACCGTGAAGACCACCGGCGTGGGGCAGGCCACCGCCATCGCCAACATCAAGAACCTGCTCAACCAGAACCAGCCGGTGGCCTACAGCTACTACCTGCCCACCGAGGCCGGCTGGACCGACTTCCAGAACTTCTGGGACAGCCAGTCCGAGTCCACGCTGTGGAGCCCCGACGCCTACAGCGGCAAGACCTGGGACTCCGGCGGCGGCGGGCACCAGGTGACCATCGTCGGCTACGACGACAGCGCCTCCAACGCCGCCAGCCGCTACTGGATCGTCCTCAACAGCTGGGGCACCTCCAGCAAGCGCCCCAACGGCGTCTTCCGCCTCGCCCAGCAGATCAACTACGACGCCTACTTCAAGGACGGCGGCACCAAGTACGACTCGAACATCTTCGAAGCGCTGACGGTGACCTGGGCCGGCACGACCGCGCTCTCCATCAGCAGCCAGCCCACCAGCGCCACGGTCGCCGCGGGCCAGCCGGCGCTCTTCAAGGTCGTCGCCGCGGGCGGCACCTCGCCCTTCACCTACCAGTGGCGCAAGGGCGGCGCGGCCATCTCCGGCGCCACCTCGGCGAGCTACTCCATCGCCTCCGTCGTCGCCGCGGATGCCGGCAGCTACGACGTGGTGGTCAAGGACGCCGCGGGCGCCTCGGTGACCAGCCAGGCGGCGACCCTGACCGTGACCAGCTGCACCCCGAGCTGCACCGGCAAGGCCTGCGGCTCCGACGGCTGCGGCGGCAGCTGCGGCACCTGCTCGGGCAGCACCAGCTGCGACACCAGCGGCCAGTGCGTGGGCGGCACCTGCGCCCACCCCACCTGCTCCACGGGCACCAAGCTCGTCAGCGGCTGCGACGCCTGCGTGACCAAGATCTGCGCGGCGGACAGCTACTGCTGCAGCACCTCGTGGGACTCGACCTGCGTCAAGGAGGTCGCCACCATCTGCGGCCAGTCCTGCACGACCTGCACCCCCAGCTGCAGCGGCAAGACCTGCGGCTCCGACGGCTGCGGCGGCACCTGCGGCACCTGCGCCACGGGGAGCACCTGCAGCTCCAGCGGCCAGTGCGTGGCCAGCTGCACCCCCAGCTGCAGCGGCAAGACCTGCGGCGCCGACGGCTGCGGCGGCACCTGCGGCACCTGCTCGGGCGGCACCACCTGCAGCAGCGGCGGCCAGTGCGAGGCCAGCTGCACCCCGAGCTGCGGCGGCAAGGCCTGCGGCGACGACGGCTGCGGCGGCACCTGCGGCAGCTGCGCCTCCGGGATGACCTGCAGCACCACCGGCCAGTGCGTCACCCCCACCGCCGCCGGGACGCTGGTCATCAACGAGGTGTCCACGCGCGGCGCGACCGCCAGCGACGAGACCATCGAGCTCTACAACGGCACCGGCGCCGACCTCAGCCTCGCCGGCTACCGGCTCTACTACCGCGCCGCGGGCACGACCTCGGGCAACGGCACGCTCCTCGTCACCTTCGCCTCCACCGCGAAGATCCCCGCCGGCAAGCACTTCCTCCTCGGCGGCGCGGGCTACACCGGGTCGGTGGCCGCGGACGCCACCTTCAGCTCGGGCATCGCCGACGCCGGCGGGTCGGTGTGGCTCTTCAAGGCCGCGCCTGCGAGCGTGAGCAAGACGGACGCGAGCTTCGTGGATCTCGTCGGCTGGGGCACCGCTGCTTCGGCGAACTACGAGGGTGCGGGCGCGGCGCCGGCTCCCAGCACCGCGTACACCTCTTGCGAGCGCAAGTCGGCCGTCGACACGGGCAACAACGCCGCCGACCTCGCGCTGGTCTCGAGCCGGACCCTGCAGAACAGCACGATGTAGCGCGACTCGCGTCCGCGTGATTGCAGGCAGGGCCCGGTGCTTCGGCGCTGGGCCCTGCTGCTTTTGCGTCCGGACTTGCGCGACGTCGAAGGTCCTTGCGGACACATCAGCGGGGTCGGAGGCGGCGCCATCGGCGTCCCGTGGCGGGCCGCGGCCTAGAATGCCGCTCGAGCCACAGGGAGGAGGACCCCATGAGCGCGAACGCGGGTCGAGGTCGCGAGTGGATCGCCGTTCTGGCCGTGACGCTGGTGGGTCTTGCATGCAGCCAGCCCGGAGGAGGAAGCACCAGCCTGCCGACGACGGCGAAGGTGCTCTACCTCCACCACAGCACCGGCGGAGTCGTCTGGGGCAACGGCGTCCCCGATGCGCTCACGGCCTACAACACCCAGCACGCGACGAGCTACGCCATCTCGGAGCTGGCCTACCCGGACGCGCCGTATCCCTGGGCCAACTACCCCTACGACTACTGGCATCTGTGGGTGGAGGACGGCGGCCAGGCGGCGAGCGAAGGCGTCGCCACGCTCGAGGCGCTGGCCCAGGACCGCGACGTCGTGGTCTTCAAGCACTGCTTCCCGGTGAGCGGCATCGAGGCGGACACCGGCAGCCCCGACATCGCGTCCCAGGCCAAGACGCTCGAGAACTACAAGTTGCAGTACGCGGCCCTCAAGGCCCGCCTGCGGCAGATGCCGGGCAAGCGCTTCATCGTCTGGACCGGCGCCGCGCTCAGGCAGGAGGACAGCAACCTCGAGCAGGGGGCGCGGGCGCGGCAGTTCTCCGCCTGGGTCAAGACGACCTGGGACGAGCCGGGCGACAACATCTACGTCTGGGACTTCTTCGAGCTCGAGACGGAGCGCGGCAACTTCCTGGCGCCCGCCAACGCGACCGGCGACTCGCACCCGAACGACACCTTCGCGAAGAGGGCCGCACCGCTCTTCGTGAAGCGGCTGGTGGACGTCATCGAAGGGCGCGGCGACTCCGGCAGCCTGACCGGAGAGTGAAGGGCGACCCCTGGACGAGTCGGTCGTCGCCGAGCCCGATCAGCAGCGCTCGGGCCTCGGCCATGTTGATGAGCACTGACATATCTTACGCAGCCCGTTTTGAGCGAGGTCGTGGACGACTGCCGGAGACATCGGGCTGCCAGCTCGTCCTACTTCGATGATCCCGCGGCCAGGAACGCGTCGAGCGCGCTGGAGAGCGCCGCGGGATCGTCGAGCTGCAGCCAGTGCGAGACGCCGGCCACCTCGAGGCGCTTGGCGTCCAGCGTGTGGCTCGCCAGGACGGCGGAGTGGGGGTTGTCGGCGGCCTCGACTGCGAGCATGGGGCCCTGGTAGCCGCCGAGCCGCTTCTTGGCGTCGCGGAAATCGAAGATCTCGCGGCGCAGGGCCCCGAAGGCGGGCGGGTCGAGCTTGCTCACCGAGGCCAGCACCGCCTCGCGCGTCGCAGGCTTGGCCTTGGGGCCGAGCATCTCCTCGAACGCGGCGCGGACCTGTGCCGCGCCGAAGCCGGGTGCGGTCTCGCGGTCGACGAGCGACTGCATCGCCTCGCGGGGGACCGGGTCGAAGCTGCCGATGGCGTCCACGTAGACGAGCCCGGCCACGCGCTCCGGGTGCGCTCCGGCGTAGGTCGTCAGCACCGTGCCCGACATGCTGTGGCCCACGAGGACCATGCGCTCGACCCCGAGTGAGCGCCGCAGCGCTTCCAGATCCTCGGCGAGCGCGGCGACGGAGTAGGCGCCGGGCGTCCGGTCGGAGGCGCCGTGTCCACGCTGGTCGTAGGCGATGACGTGGCGGGAACCGCGCAGGTGCTCGATTCTGCGGTCGCCAGACTTCGAGGTCAGAGCCCAGCCCGTGCAGGAACACGACCGCCGGCTCGCCGCCTCCGACCTCCAGGACGTTCAGCTTCCCCGCCACCGCCTGAACCTGCTTGAGCTCGGAGGCTGCAGGCTTGTCGGCAGGCCGGGTCGAGGGGGAGCTGGCGGCGCAGCCGGCCAGCAGCAGAAGCGAGCAGAGCGTGATCGAGGAGCGCATGGCGCGCAGTCTGCCATGTCCGTCCGTCGCGAGCCGCCTTCGTGCGCACGTTTCGCGCGGGTACTGCCCTGCTCGCGCTGAAAGTCGTGGACTGGAAAGGCGAGTAGGATGGCGCCTCATTCGTGGAGGGGCCATGACCCGCCTGCTCGCCCTGTACGTTCTCGCCTGTTCGCTCTCCGCAGCCCCGGGCGGCGACTCGGGGAAGGCTGACCTGGGTTCGGTGGAGTCGCGGATCCAGGCCGATCGCGAGCAGCTGTCGCGTCCCAAGGAGCGCGACGCCGCGCTCGAGGACCTGAGGGCCGTCGCCGACCAGCTCGAGAAGACGGTGGCCGCGCGACCCCAGGACGCCCGCGCGCTCTTCCTCCTCGGCCGGGCTTCGCTCTACCTGGAGCGGATGCCGCGGGCGCGGACGGCGTTCGAGGCTGCTTCGAAGCTGAGCCCGGACGACCCCCGCACCACCTTTTATCTCGGCTACTGCCTCAGCGCGTTGGGCGAGCGCGGCGCGGCCCTGCCGGTCTTGGAACGCGCCGTGAAGCTCGACCCGAAGAACGCCGCCGCGTACGAGGAGCTCGGGCGGCTCCATCTGGATGAGCACCGTCCCGAGCAGGCGGTGGCCGCGCTGGAGAAAGCCTGCAGCGCCTCCGGAGCGCGGCCGGACGCGTTCTATTCGCTCGGCGTCGCGCTGGGCATGCTGGGGCGCCACTCCGAGGCGACCGCGAAGTTCCAGAAAGCGGCCGAACGGGACCCCACGTTCGGCGACGCGCAATTCAACGCGGGGCTCGGCCTGCACCTCGCCGGCGACTACGCGGGGGCGCGCAGGCACTTCGAGGCTGCTTCGAAGCTGGACCCCGAGGACGCGGTCGCGCACGCGAAGTTGGTGCAGGTCTACCAGTCGCTGGGGCTCTCCGAACGGCGCGACCAGGAGCGCGCCAAGGTCCTCGCGCTGCACGCTCAGGGGAAGACCCGCGGGCCGGACTTCGGGGTCGAGCAGTTCGCGGTCGGGGACAAGTGGGTCTTTGCCTCGGAGCACTACGAGCCCAAACCGCCCAAGAACGTCCACTACTCCTTCGCGTTCCTCCCCAACTCCCACTCGACGCAGCGGCTCGCCACCTTCACCATCGAGTCGGGCGACTTCGAGCAGCGCGCCGTGCCGGACCTCAAGCCCGGGCAGCGCGTCTTCACGCTCGACCAGACCCTGCCCAACGGGGACCACGCGACGTTCGGGTTCTTCGTCGGCCCGCGGCCCTACGCCGAGCTGCGCCAGATGGTCCTCGACGCCGACTCGGGCAAGACCAAGCCCATCTCTTCGACCACCGAGCACCGCCGCTGAACCACCCGATGGACCTCGCCCGACGCGCGCCCGCGCATCCTCCTCCCGCTGCGACTCCGGTCCCCGTGCTGGTGGACCGACTGCTCCGCCAGCGCCAGGAGCACGGCGCGCAGGTCATCGCCCGCGTGGTGCTGACCGCCTGCGCCATCAGCACGCCCTTCGTCGTGGGCATCGTCTTCCACCTCGACCGGAACCTGGGGCTGTCGCTACTGACGATCACGGGCGGGGCCGCGCTCTTCGAGGCGGGGGTGCTGCTCCTGCTGCGCCGCGGCGCCTACGGTCCCTGGCTCGACGTGGTGAGCACGCTGCTGGAGGTGTCGGTTCCGTCGCTCATCTCGCTGGTGGATCTCAACCGCGTCGGACCCGCCTACGCCCTCACCAGCGCCCCGGTCATGCTCTACGCGCTGGCGGTCCTGGTGGGGGCGCTGCGCCTGCGGCCGTTCCTGGCGCTGTTCGCGGGCGCGCTGGGAGCCGCCGAGTACGCGGCGCTCTACTTCTTCATGAGGAGCGGCCTGTCGCCCGAGTGGGTCGAGCGCCTGCCGTCGCTGTCGGCCTCCAACGTCCTGCAGCGGGCGGCCTACGTGCTGCTCTCCGGCATCGTCGGCTTCTTCGTCTGCCGCTCGCTGCACGGGCTCTCCCGCGACTTCTCGGCCCAGCTGGTGGCCCGCGAGCACGCGGAGAAGGAGAGCCAGGCGCTGCAGGAGCAGCTGCACCACGCGCAGAAGATGGAGGCCATCGGGCAGCTCGCGGGGGGCATCGCCCACGACTTCAACAACCTGCTCACGGTCATCATCGGGCACGCGCAGATCGTCTCGAAGGAGGCCCAGGACCCGGACATCCGCGCCGACGGCCAGGGCATCCACCGGGCGGCCTCCCGCGCCGCGGCCCTCACCGCCCAGCTGCTCGCCTTCAGCCGCAAGCAGACCTACTCGCCGCAGCCGTTCGACGTGAACGCGCTGGTGGCGCAGATGCGCGGGATGCTCACGCCCATGCTGGGCGTCGACGTCAAGCTGTCGATCGAGCCTGGTCGGGAGGCGCTGTGGGCGCTGGCGGATCCGGCGCGGATTCGAGCAGGTCCTGGTCAACCTGGCGGTCAACGCCCGCGACGCGATGCCGCAGGGAGGCGTGCTCACCCTGGCGACGTCCGCGGTGGAGCCGGGCCCCGAGTCGGCGAGCGTCCCGGCCGGCGGCACCGTGGCGCTGTCGGTGACCGACACCGGGGTGGGGATGTCCCCCGAGGTGCAGGCGCGCCTGTTCGAGCCGTTCTTCACCACCAAGGCGCGCGGCAAGGGCACCGGGCTGGGGCTCGCCACCGCCTACGGCATCGTCGAGCAGTGCGGCGGACACATCACCGTGCGCTCCGAGCCGGGGAAGGGCAGCACCTTCCGGCTGCTGCTGCCGCGCTGCGCGCCCGTCCTCGCGGGCGAGCCGGAAGGCGACGAGGCGGCCAGGGCCAGGCTGCTGCCAGCTGGACCACGGAGGGATGAGCCGGGGGTGGCGCCGGCATGTCCGGCCGGCTCGCTGGAGGCCTCGACGCGCGGGGCGACGATCCTGTTGGTCGACGACGAAGACGACGTCCGGGGGCTGGTCGCGCGCATGCTGGAGAAGGCGGGCTACCAGGTCCTCACTGCCACCGGGGCCGACCAGGCCGGCAGGCTCAGCCGCGACCGGGCGGCGCCCATCGACCTGCTGCTGACCGACGTGATCATGCCCGGCCGCAGCGGCAAGTCGCTCTGGGACGAGGTCAAGGGGGCGCGCCCGGCGACGAAGGTCCTGTTCATGTCCGGCTACACCGACGACGTCCTGGGCCAGCACGGCGCCATCGGGTCGGACTCGCCGCTGCTGGCCAAGCCCTTCACGGCGGAGGCGCTGCTGGCGCGGGTGCGGGAGGCGCTGGGCGCTGCGGACGCGGCCGCACGGCCTTGAAGAGGTGGGGCTGGCTGCCCTGCTCCGTCGGCGGTTCGACAATCGGCAGGGGCGGCGGCACCTTCACTGTTTCCAGGACCCGGCCGGCGCGGCCAGACTCCCCGACGAACTGCGCGACCGACCGAGGGCAATTCCATGGCCATCGTCCTGGTGTTCGGGTTGGGCTTCCTGGTGGCGGGTGGGCTCTTCGCTGCCACCTCGCTCCACCTGATTCGCACGCCGCAGCGGCTGCTGCTGGCGCGCAAGAGCCGCCTCGGCTTCCACGAGACGTATGTGGACGTGCGGTCCTGGGGCGCGATGGAGTACGTCAAGAACCCCGCCATCGCGGCCATCCTCGCCAAGCACGGCATCGCCGCCGCGCTGGGCGTTCCCCAGACGCCCAGCGAGCGAGGCAAGAAGGCGCTCGACGACGGCCTGGAGAAGATCCAGCAGAAGCTGCGCTGACGTGCCTGCGCGCGGGGCCTGACGAACCCATCCAAACGTGCCGATGGAGCGGACGAGCGGGCTGCCCTTGTGCCCCGCTGCGGACTCCATGGCCCTACCCACCAGCAAGTGGCTCGCGCAGCCCCGGCGGTCCAGCAGCTCGTCCTCAAGCTCATCGAGAGCGTGGAGGTCTTCGCCGCGCTCACCCAGGTGGAGACGGTGAAGCTGCTCGAGACCGCCGAGAAGCGCAGCTTCCACTGCGGCGAGGTCATCCTCGAAGAGAAGATGCGCGGCACCTTCTTCTACATCCTGATCGACGGGCGGGGGTCGGTCTGCAAGGGCGCGTTCACCGAGAGGGTCGAGCTCGCGCAGCTCAGCCCGGGCGCCAGCTTCGGCGAGATGGCGCTCGTCGGCCGCGAGCCCCGCTCGGCCTCGGTCGTCGCCCTCGACCCCTGCGTGCTCCTGCGCATCGACGAGGAGGACTGCTGGCGCGACCCCACCGTCGCCGCCAAGCTGTTCCGCAACATCGCCCGGGTCGTCTCGCGCCGCCTGCGCGAGATGGACGAGGCGTACTTGTGGGGCAAGCGCGGTCGCTGAGAGGCCGCGGCCCTCGGGGGTTCCGCGAGGGGTCGGCGCGAGGTAGCGTCTTTGCGCTGCGAGTTCGTCGAAGGCACCATCGCGGACTGACGGACCGGGCGAGGTGGTGAAGCGATGTCCGTCCCCGACCTCTGCCAGGCCTGCGCGCTCTGCTGCAGCGGAAGTCTCTTCCGCTACGCGCCGCTGACCGAGGCGGAGGTCGCAGACCTGGCGGCACTGGGCGCGAACACCTTCCGGCGGCGAGACGGGACGCCAGGCCTCAGGCTCGGCTGCACGAAGCTCGAGGGGACGCTCTGCGGCATCTACTCTGCGCGGCCCTTCGCCTGCCGGGACTACCTCTGCCAGCTCGCGCAGCGGCTTCAGTTCGGGGCATTGGGCCTCGAACAGGCGCTGGAGCGGGTCCGGGAGGCGCAGGCGATGCTCGCGCGGATGGAGTGCGAGCTCCCGCCGCGTGCGGAGGACGAACCGCGCTCGGTGACGCAGCGGGCGCACCTGTACGGGCTCGACTCGGGGCCCAGGCTGCTGCGCGAGACCGAGGAGTTCCTTGCGGAGCACTTCCTGGGGCCGTTGCCGCGGAAGGGAAGGGGATAGTCAGCCGCTCGGATTGGGCGCACCAGACCGCACAGGCCGAGCTCTGGCCCCTCGACGAACTCGGGGTGTCGGATCGGCAGCTCGGGCTTTGGTCACTTCGCGGCTGGCTTCTTGACCGCCGGCGGCGCCAGGTACCTCTTGCGCAGCTCGACCAGCTCCGGGTCGTCCGTGCCCATGCGGCCGTACTCGGCCCGCGCCGCATCCTCGAACCCGAGCACCTGCAGCAGCCGGGCGCGGTAGATCCGCTGGGGATCGTCGATCTCGTCGCCCAGATGCTGCTGGCGCCGCCCGCCGAAGCCTGCAGCCTCGCCAGCCCGCCCGCGCTGGAGGAGCAGCATCGCCGCGGTGTGCAGCTCGGGCTCGCTCACCGACTTCTCGTTCCCCAGCCTCAGCGCCTCGCGCTCGGCCTCCTCGTCGAGCTGGTCGGCCATCAGCTGTGCCCAGAGCAGGTTGTTCCGGCTGCCGCTGCCGTCGCCCTTGTCCGCGCGCAGCTGCTTGAGCAACTGGTAGGCCTCGTCGTGCCGGCCCAGACGCATGCAAAGCGTCGCCTTGAGCATCCGCCAGTCCGCGCTGCCCGGATCCTTGGCGAGCGCCTTCTCGGCCCTCGCGAGCGCCGCCGGCCCGCGCCCCACCTTCGACTCCAGCATCGTGTACCAGCGCCAGAGCCGCTGCTCGTTCTCTTGCGTGGCGAGCGGCTCGAGCACCTTGGCGGCCTTCGACCAGTCGCGGCGCAGGTCCAGTGCCCTGGCGAGCGCGGCGTCGGCGCGGCGGCGCATCGCCCCCGACAGACCGCTGCGGCCCTTCTCCAGCGCCTCGATCACGCCCTTCGGCGCCTCCTTGGCCATGTCCGAGTACGAGATCTGCCCGATGGCCGCCGCGAAGCGGGCCGCGTCCGGGTCGTCGCGCCTGGCCTCGCTCCAGTAGTCCTTGAGCAGCAGCGCGACGTCCGAGCGGTTGTCGAGCGCGGTCAGCTCGTCGATGAGCCAGTCGATCCACGGGGCCGCCGCCGTGGGCTTCCGCTCGCTCGCCAGCGCCCACGCCCGACCGGCGAGCTGCGCCGGCTCGGCCAGCGTCTCGAGCTTCCAGCTCCCGCCCTCGAAGACGAAGTAGCTGGTGACGGCGAAGGCGTCGTTCTCCGGCAGCTCGCAGCGCACCCGCGCCACCTGGGCGTCCCCGGCGGTCACGCACTGAGCCCGGTGGTAGAGCTGCTCGAACGGGAAGGGCGAGTCGAGGCTCGGGTGCCGCGACCTGCGCAGCGGCTTCGACGAAGCGAAGTCGGCCTTGCGCCGGGCGGAGGCGAGCTTGCCCAGGCTCGCGGCCGCCTGCGTCGGGCTGGCCCCGTGGACGATGGTGGCGAGCACGCTGCGCGCGGCCAGCTCGGGGGTCGAGGTGTCGACCGTCTCGGGCACGCGCTTGAGGGCCGCGTTCATCAGCTGCAGCACCGCCACCTCGCGCTGGAGGGCCTCGCCGGGGCTGAAGCGCTCGAGGAGCGTCCGGGCCTCGTCGTAGCGGCCCAGGTGCCCCAGGACCGAGTAGGCCGCCGCCAGCGAGGTGAAGCGCGCCTTGGGGTCGCTCATCTGGTCCAGCCGGCGCAAGGCGCCGTCCACCGTCCCGGTCACCACCTCGGCGACGACGCCCGCCCCGGGCTCGTTCCCCTCGCGCAGCGACGGGTGCTTCTCGTACAGCGCCTTCAGGTCGTCGCCGCGACGGGCGCGCAGGTACAGGTCGGTGAGCGCGGAGAGGGCCCACTCGCCGCCGCGGTGCTCGGCCTGCTCCTGGAGCAGCGCGGCGGCCTCGGCCAGCTCGGGGCTCCACCCGGAGACGAGCTCGCCCGCCTCGTTGCGGCGCAGGGTCTCGACCAGCGCCCGCGCGCTCCAGCCGTGGTCCGGCAGCTTCTCGTGCGCCTTGCGCAGGCACTCCAGCGCCTTGGCGCGCTCGAACGGCGGCCGGTAGGTCATGCCGTTGGCGTCGCAGCGCGCGACGTCGCCGCGCACCATCAGCACCAGGGGGTCGTCCGGGGCGTCGTGCAGGGCCCGCTCCGCCTCCACCTTCGCCAGCTCGTTGAGGCCCAGGCCGGCCAGCATCCGGGCGAAGCGCGCCCGGGTCTGGCCGTCGCCGGGCTGCTCGGCGAGCCAGCGGCGAGCGAGCGCCACGGCTTCGGCCGGGTGGCGCTCCTCGAGCAGCTTCGCGGGCTCGAAGGTGAAGACCAGCTCGGGCGCGGCGCTCGAGAAGCGCTTCCAGAAGGCGTCGCGGAACGCCTTGACGTCCTCGACCGACCACTCGGCCCGCTCCGCCTCGAAGCGGAAGCGCGCCTCGACGGTCCGCTCGTCCACCCGCGCATAGGCCTCGGTGAACTTCGACGGGCCCATGGCCAGGGTTCGGTCGGGCGGCAGGGGCCCGACGGCGAAGCGGGGCGGCAGGGTGATTCGGTAGAGGCGCTCGGCCACGGGCCTGTAGCCGAAGTCGAAGGCCCGCTTCTCCAGGTCCTCCGGCGTCATGCCGGTCTCCTCCATCATCCGCTGGCGCTCGTCCTGCTTCTCCGCGTCGGTCCGCTCGTCCGTCTTGGGCTTCTGGCCGACGAGCCCGTCGGGCGCGACCCGGGTGATGAGCTGCGAGGGCAGGTCGATCGTCGCGACCCGGTCGCCGGTCTCCAGCGCCGGGGTGGGGCCCAGCTCGGCGACGACCTTGAGCGGCCCCTCGCCAGCCTTGCAGTTCTCGAGCTTGGCGGTGAACGGCAGCTCGCCGAAGAGGGCGCCGACCGTGTCCTGCGCCAGCTTGCGCGCCGCCGCCGCGTCGCACGGCTCGGCCTGCGAGCGCGTGTAGCCCTCGGCCGCGCCGGAGTTCTCCAGCGTGACGCGCGCGCTCCCCTCGCCGAAGGGCGCGAAGCGCGCCTCGATCGTCTCGCGGTAGATGAGCGGGGTCTGGCTGCTGGTGGGGGTCGAGACCAGGCCGCGGGTCGACGAGGAGACGACGAGCGAGCGCTGGTTGCGCACCGCCGCCGGCAGCACGCCCACCGGGTACTCGGGCACCGTCGGGTCGAGCCAGAGCGGCTCACCGCCCTTCGGATCGCTCACCACGACGATCATGTGATTGAACGGCTCGAGCCCCGGCAGCCCGTCGCGCGGCACCGGCCCCTCGGCCATGGCCAGCGCGACCTCCGCACGCACCCCCGAGCGCCGCAGGGCGGAGGCGACGAGCACCGACAGGTCCTTGCAGTCGCCGTAGCCGCGGGCGAGCACCGTCGACGGCGGGGTGGGCACGATGGCCCCCTCGCGCAGGTGCAGCGCGGTGTAGCGGACCCGCTCGGAGACCCAGCGCACGGCCGCCTGGGCCTTCTCGGCGTCGGTGGCGGCCTTGGCCAGGAGCGGAGCGAGCGAGGAGAGGTCGGGCTGGTCGGAGAGCACCGGCTCGAGCACCGACCCGTAGCCTTTGGCGATGTCCTCCCACGAGGACCAGGTCGACCAGCCGAAGCGGGGCGTGCGCTCGCGGACCTGCGAGCGGGCCAGCCCGAAGGGCTTGAACTCGAGCTCGCCGACCTCGACCGACACGCGCTGGCGGTCGCCTTCGCGCACCGGCTGCGGCATCGGGGCGCCGACGACCTCGATCTTCAGGGGCGCGCCCGCCGGGGCCTCGACGACGAAGCGCCGCTTGCGGACGGGCTCGAAGCTCCAGAGCGAGTGCGAGTCGGCGAAGCCGCCGCCCGGCAGCAGCGGGCGGGTGTGGAGGCGGACGAGCTGCAGCTCGACCACCGTGCCCCGGCGGACCTGGGGCAGCGGCACCTGCAGGCGGCGCACGTCGGAGAGCTGCAGGCCGTCGACGGTGGCGGCGCCCTCGACGATGCTGGCGGGGTCGAGCCGGCTCTCAGCGCCCTCGGCGGAGACGACCCGCGCGCGCACCTGCGGCCGCTCCTCGCGCCACGGGGCCCACTCGAAGGTCAGCGTCTGGTCGGGCGCGTCGTTGAGCACCCGCCAGATCGTGCGCTCGACCTCGGTGGCGCGGCCGCCCGGCTCGAGGCGCACCGCGCTGTCGACCAGCAGCAGCTCCTCGTGGTGCATGCGCGCGACCCGCCCGCCGGAGGCGCGGGCGAGCGTCGAGGCCGGCGCGGCGAAGGGCTTGGCGCTCCAGACCTGGGCGAGCGCCTCCTGCGCGCCGGCGCCGGGTTCCCAGGCGCCTGGGGTGGTGGCAGTGGCGGTCGTCGCCGGCTGCGCCTCGGTCGTCGCGGGCGAGACTTGCGTGGTCGCACAGGCGGCGGCCATCGCGAGCGCCAGTCCGGCATGGGCGAGGGCGAGCCGGCGGGTCGGGGCGGGGTACGAGCCAGGGCGCATCGGGTGGGCTCCTTACGTCACGCGGGGCATGGGCTGGAAAGGCCGCGCAGCATACCGCGTCGGAGGCGCCTAGGGGCGAGGGGAGAGGCTGCGGCCCAGATCCTGTCGGCCAGTGGGGACTCGCCGGGCAACCTGTCGGGAATGCGGCGGAAATCGAGAAAGGGGCCCGCCGCCTGCGACAAACCGCCCCGGCTTGCGACAAGGGGGTTGGACCTACCAGCGGGAGGACCCGAAATGACGACGATTCAGAAGCCCCAGACGAACCCTGGCGTGGTCGCGCCGTTCCAGCGCGGCTCCGAGGTGCCGGCCACGGCGAGCGCCTCGGCGCAGCCGTCGGCCTCGGCGCCGGCCAAGTCCGGGGCGCCCGTCGACGGCTTCGAGGCCAAGAGCATCAAGGACACCCAGCTGCGCGCGACCTACTCCAAGCTCCTCGGGCAGCCCGTGGACTCCTCGGGCCTTCGGCAAATCCTCGCCGCGGTGGCCGATGCCGGCGGCAAGAGCTCGTCGAAGATGCTCGTCGCGCTCAGCGCGCCCGGGCTGACCGACGCGCAGATGCTCGAGCTGGCGACCAAGGGGATGTCGGCCGGCGAGAAGAAGGACCTGTGCGCCATCCTCGACAAGGGTCAGCTCTCGCTCTCGTCGTCGGCCCGCTCGATGCTGGAGCGGGCGGTGGGACGCAAGGTCGCGGGCCCGGTCGTCGACTTCACCGCGCTGCCGACCTCGGTGCAGGCGCAGCCCGGCTCCTCGGTCAGCTTCCGCATCGCCCAGACCGACCTCTCGCGGCTGATGCCGGCCCAGCCGCTGGGTGGCAGCTCCGGCCCCAAGCTCTTCACCGCCGAGCTCAAGTACATGGTCGACGGCGGCCCGGTGCAGAGCATCACCCTGTCGGTGCCCAACAACGTGGGCGGCGGCTACGTCGGGCAGACGAGCGTCCCGAACGACGTGCACATCGACGTCCCCGTCGGCGCCAAGCAGATCCAGTACTGGTTCGAGGGCGCTGCCAAGTACACCCCCAGCCAGCCGACCATGAACGGCGCCAACGGCACCCGGTACATCTCCAACTATGGGGCGAACTTCCGCATCGACGTGACGAGCTGAGCCCCGGAGCCGGAGGGGGGCAGCGCGCCCAGGCCGCCGGCTTTGAGCTCTTCTTCACGATCGTGGGTCCGCCAAGGTCGCCAAGGGACCAAGGTCGCCAAGGCCTGCGGGACGCTGGTAGCTGCTCCGGCGCGAGGTGCCAAGGTCTGGCGGCACCCAGAGCCAGGCTCGCCCATGCACGTCGCACGTGTGGGTCAGCAAGAAACCCAAGCAGTTCTTGGCGACCTTGGTCCCTTGGCGACCTTGGCGCTCAATGGGGTTGGGGTCGAGCGCCGGTCGCGGAACCTCATCGAGGCCCGCGCCGCCCGCACCGCTTCCCCGTTCTTCTCGAGCGCGGTGTAAGCCACCTTTCCCACCAGCGATGCCGATGGCCGGAGGCCTGGGTCCGCCCATGGCCTTTGCCCGGCACGGAGGGCACAATCCTCCTCCCGTGACCCGCCCCTGCCTGGACCCGAACGAGCTGTCGGCCTTCGTCGCCGGTCAGCTCTCGCCGGCCGAGCTCTCCGCCGCCGACGCCCACCTCGACCAGTGCGCCGGCTGCCGCAGCCTCGTCGCCGAGCTGGCCCGGGAGCTGGCCTCGGAGCGGACCGGCCCGGAGGTCGAGGACCTCGACGCCCTGCTGCGGCGCGGCAGCAAGGTGGACCGCTACCTCCTGCTCGACCGGCTGGGCTCGGGGGCGATGGGCGTCGTCTACGCCGCCTACGACCCCGACCTCGACCGCCGGGTGGCGCTCAAGCTCTTGCGCCTCGAGCCCGACGACCCCGCCGCCTCCCGGGCGCACCTGCTCCACGAGGCCCAGGCGCTGGCGCGCCTGTCGCACCCGAACGTCATCGCGGTCTACGACGTGGGCAGCTGTGGCAACCGGGTCTTCATCGCCATGGAGCTCCTCGACGGGCTCTCGCTGCGCCGCTGGCTCACCGCAGGTCAAAGGCGGAGCTGGCAGCAGAATCCGCGACGTGTTCGCCGCGGCCGGCCAGGGCCTTCAGGCGGCGCACCGCGCCGGGCTCGTGCACCGCGACTTCAAGCCGGAGAACGTCCTCGTCGGCTCCCACGGCCGGGTCTGCGTCACGGACTTCGGGCTCGCGCTGACGGGCGCGGCGTCCGACGCCGGGCACGTCCTCGCCGGCACCCCGGCCTACATGGCGCCGGAGCAGCTCGACGCGCAGAAGCCCGGAGCGCTCGCCGACCAGTTCTCCTTCTGCGTCGCGTTCTGGGAGGCGCTCTACGGGGTGCGGCCCTTCGAGGGCGACTCGCGCTCGGCGCTGCGAGCCGCCATCGAGTCGGGCCGGCCGAACGCCGGCTGGGGCAAGGCGCCGCAGCGGCTGCGCAGCGTGCTGGAGCGCGGGCTCGCCGCCGCGCCTGCCCGCCGCTTCCCGGACATGGCGGCGCTGCTGGCCGCGATCCAGGGCGGGGCCGAGCGGCGCCGCGCGAAGCTGGCGATCGCCGCCGGAGCCGGTCTCTCCGTCTGCGCGGCGCTCGCCTTCGCCGCGACCGCCACCCGGGCCAATCCCTGTGGCGCGGCGGGAGCGAAGCTGTCCGAGGTCCTCTCGGCGCAGCGCCGGGAGAGCCTGCAGGCCGCCTTCGCCAAGGCCGACCCCGCCTCGGGGCCCAAGGTCTGGGAGCGAACCGACGCCGCCCTCTCCCGCTACTCCGCCGCCTGGGAGTCGGCGCGGCGCCGCAGCTGCTCCGAGCGCCTGGCGGCCGCGCTCCCGGCGGAGCTCCTCGCCGCGCGGGAGGAGTGCCTGGACCGGAGGTTGACCGACCTCGCGGAGACGCTGGCGGTGCTCCAGACGGCCGACAAGGAGCTGTTGCCCAACGCCGTCCAGGCCGTGCGCGCCCTGCCGCCGGTCGAGGCGTGCGAGGCCGGCGCGACCCTGGACGTGCCGGCGCCCAAGCGCCTGGCGAAGGAGGTGGCGCAAGAGCTCCAGCAGCGCCTCTCCCGCGCCCGCGCCCTCCACGCCGCGGGCCGCTACCGCGCCGCCGCCGACGAGGCGACGCGCGGGCTGCCCCTGGCCGAGGGCGGCGAGGCGGCGACCAAGCGCGCCGAGCTTCCTGGTGGCGCGGGGCTGGGCGTTCAAGAACCTGAGCCTGTACCCCGAGGCCACTTCGGACCTCGAGCGGGCGGCCCACCTGAGCGCCGAGACGGGGGCCGAGGCGGTGCAGTCCTTCGCCCTGCTCAACCTCGCCCAGTGCCGCCTCTACGACGGCGGCAACCGCGAGGCGCGCTTCGCCATCGAGCACGCGGCGGCGCTGGCGAGGACCGCCCAGGTCCCGGAGCTCACCGGCCTGGTGGAGATCGCCGCGTCGGTCGTCTCGCGGCGCGTGGGCGACGAGCCCCAGGTGGCGCTGGAGCACGCCCGCAAGGCCCAGGCCATCCTCGCCCCCGCCATCGGCGCCGACCACCCGCTGGTCGCCGCGGCCGCCGCCACCGAGGGGATCATGCTCGACGCCGCGGGCGACCACGCCGCGGCGATCGCCGCCTTCGAGCGCGCCCTCGAGCTTCGCGAGCGGGTGCTGGGCGAGGAGCACTCGCTGGTGGCCGCGAACCTGGCGCAGCTGGGCGTGGCGCTGCTCGCGACCGACCTCGGGCGGGCCCGGGGGGCGTTCGAGCGCTGCCACGCGGTGGCGCTGAGGGTGTGCGGCCCCGCGTGCAAGAACACGCTCTGGTGCCAGGGCACGGTCGCGCTCTCCACGGGCCTCTTGGGCCGGGTCGACGAGGCGCTCTCGCTCTTCGTTGACGTCGAGGCCAAGGCGAAGGAGGCCGGCGTGCGGGCCGAGCTGTTGGGCATGCACGCCGAGCTGCTGGTCGCCTTCGACCGCGGCGGCGAGGCGCTGGGGCTGCTCGAGACCGCGCTGGAGCTTCGAGCGCGCTCGCAACGCCGAGGGCCCCAACCTCGCCAGCCTGCTCGTGCTCCAGGGCGAAGCCTTCCGCCAGGAGGGCGACTGGCGGCGGGCGGTCGCGGTCGAGCGCGACGGCCTCGCCCGGCTCGAGAAGCTCAAGGGCTTCCCCACCTACCTCGCCCGGGCGCGCTGTGCGCTGGGCCGCGCCCTGCTGGACTCCAAGGCTGCCGGGGACGAGCCCGAGGCGCGGGAGCTGCTCGAGAAGTCGGTCGAGGGCCTCAGGCAGTGCGGAGCGCAGTGCTCGCGCCTGCTGGCCTCAGCCCAGGCGCAGCTGGCTTCGAGCCGGCTGCCTTGACAGCCGGGCGTGGGCCCAGGCGATCCTCAGTCGCCCATGCCCGCCGCCACGCCCACTTCGCCGCTCTCCGCTGCCTTCCTCGCTGAGCGAAAGGATCCGCGCGGCGTGCTGCCCGAGGCCGAGCTCGAAGCGGTGCTGGCGGCGATGCTCGCGCGCGCCCATGCCGCCTGGCCCCAGCTCGGCCTGGCGGACGTGGCCTTCGTCGAGCACCTGGCCCGCCGTTTCCGGCTGCCCGAGGGCTGCGGTGTCCGCGAGGCGCTGGAGAAGGTGGCCGCCGAGGACCTCTACCTGGCGGCGAGCGCGCTCGCGGGCCTGGACCTCGCGGTGGTGGAGGTCGAGCGGCGGGTGATGCCCAACGTGCTGCGCACCGCCCAGCACCTGCAGGTCGCCCGCGGCGAGGCCGAGGAGCTGCGCCAGGAGGTGGTGGCGGCGGTGCTGGTCGGCGGCGAGGGCGGCCCCGCGCTGGCCGGCTACCTGGCGCGCGGCCCGCTCGACGCATGGCTGCGGGCGACCGAGCTCGACATGGCCCGGACCGGAAAGCGGTCGCGGCGCCGCGAGGTCGCGACGGCGGAGCCGGAGCTGGCGCCCGAGCCCGACGAGCTCATCGACCCCGAGCTCGCGGTGCTCAAGGAGCGCTACCGCGCCGAGTTCAATGCGGCCTTCGAGCGGGCGCTCTCCAACCTGGGCGAACGCGACCGCAACGTGCTGCGGATGTACCTGTTGGACGGGCTCAACATCGAGGCCATCGGCCTGTGCTACCGGGTCCACCGGGCCACCGTCGCCCGGTGGATCGCCAACGCGCGCGAGCGCATCTTCGCCGACACGATGGCGGCGCTGCGCGAGCAGGTCGCCGCCAACGTCTCGGAGAGCGAGCTGGCCAGCATCGCGCGGCTGCTGCAGAGCCAGATTGAGGTCAGCATCGGCGGGGTGTTGCGAAGGGCGCCACCGGGCTGACACCTGACGCGCCTGATGCGGCGTGTTGGGACTTATGGGACTGATGGGACCTATGAGACCCATGGGACATGGGTCCCATAGGTCGCATTCGTCCCATGCGTCCCATAAGCCCCATGGCGAGCGCCGGCTGCTACTTGTGCTCGGGCGAGCGCGCCTTCGCGCTCCTCTCGTCCCTCTGTCCTTCTGTCGCCCCGGGACGGGCTTGTCGCATCGAGCCCGAAGAGCAGGCGGTACACCCACGCCTCCGAAGCCGTGCGGCTCGCCCGATGCGACAAACCCGCTCCTGGGGCGACGAGTAGGGGAGCCCGGCGTTCGGGCTCCTTCGCTCGGGCAGGGGCCGATGGCTCACGACAACTGGCTGGTGGGGCCCGTGGGAAAACCGGCGCCAGGGCGGCGTCGAGTCTCGGTGGCGCTGGCCGACTCCACCGACGAGTCCATCACCGCGCCGGGCGAGGGGGGCGGCCGCGTCCCGCAGGTGGGCGACGTGTTGGCCCGGCGGTTCCGCCTGTCCCGCGCCCTGGGGCACGGCTCGATGGGCATGGTCTTCGCCGCCGAGGACCAGGTCCTGGGCGTGACCGTGGCGCTCAAGCTCCTGCACCCGGACCTCGCCGCGCGGCCGCGGCTGTTGCAGCAGCTGCACAAGGAGATTCTCGTCGGCCGTCGCATCGGCCACCCCGACGTCTGCCGCCTCTACGACCTGGGCGCCGACGAGCGGACGCACTTCCTCATCATGGAATTGGTGGAGGGGTGCACCCTGGAGGAGCGGCTGGCGGTGGGGCCGCTTTCCCGGGAGACGGTGGCCGAGTACATCGGCCAGCTGTGCGCGGCGCTCAACGCGGCCCACCGCGAAGGGGTCGTGCACCGCGACCTCAAGCCGGCCAACATCATGATCGACCGGCGCGGCCGCCTGAAGGTCATGGACTTCGGCCTCGTCAGCGACCTGGACGCCAAGCGCAGCCAGCGGCCGGGGCAGCCGGCCCCGCCCGCCTACTGGCCTCCCGAGCAGGCCCGCGGCGCGCCTGCGACGCCCGCCTCCGATCTGTACTCGATGGGGGTCATCATCTGCCGGATGCTGACCGGGGAGCTTCCCGGTCGACGGGACGGTGACCGAGCACCTGCCAGCGCCGTATCGTGCGCCGGTGCGCCGCTGCCTGGAGCTCGAGCCGAGGGACCGGTTTGGATCGGCCGCGGAGGCGGCCGAGGCCTTCCGGGTCGCGGCGATGGCTTGCCGCCCGCGGAGCAAGGCCCTGCCCATCGCGCTGGGCATCGGCGGCGCTGCGTTGGCGGTGGCGGTGGGCGTGCTGGTTGCATTTTCGAACCCTCGCTTCCGCGCGAACGTGGTTCCCGCGCCTGCCAGCGAGGCGCCCGTGGCGGAGGCTCCAGTGGCCCCGCCGCCCGTCGCCGAGCGGCACGTGCATTCCCGAGATCCTGGAGCGCTGCATCGCCCAGGAGCGGCCGCCGACCCCGCAAGCGGCAAGCGGCTTCGAGTCAGTCCGTCACCTCTCGACCACCGGCAGTGACAGGTGCGCCGCGAGGCGGCGGGCGAGCCCGACCGCGGCCTCGTGTCCCCGGCCACCGGCGAGCATGGGCGCGACGACCACCTCTCCTACGCGCACCTGGTACCAGCGCCGGTCGAGCGGTGCCGTGTCTCGGGTCTGCACCGCGCTGGAGAGGACCTCGACCTCGCGGGTCGTCGCGAGCAGGTGGTGCCGCGCGCGCAGCGGCCTCCCGAACAGCGTCGAGCGCTGCTGGACCACGCGCACCTTCGCGTCGAAGACGAAGGACGAGCGGTAGCCGAAGAGTGCGGCGAGGCCCGAAAGGCAGACCACCGCGGCCAGGCCACCGGCGACGTGCTCCAGGCCATGGCCAAACACGAGATAGGTGAGCCCGAGGCTGGCGCCGCACGCCGCCGGAAGGCCCAGCGCGAGGAGGAGGAGGCGGCGGCGCGGAACCCAGATCACCAGCCGAGTCGGCGATTCGCTGTCGATCGCAGAGGTGGAGGCAGAAGAGGGCGTCGGCATGGTCCGCATCATAGGGCGCTCTGGGAGGGGGCAGCACTCCACCGTGAGCACCGCGCTCGCGGATCGCCGGCCATCCGAGGCCGAGAGCGGAGACGGCGAGGCGGGCTTCTTCTAGACTGCGCGGCCTTTCGGAGATCCCGACATGCACCGCGTCCTCGCTCTCGCCATCGCTTTTGCCGCCCTGCTCGGCCTCACCGCCTGCCCCAGGTCTCCCGTGTGCGTGGAGGGGACCTGCACCTGCCCCGCCGGAGCCGCCTGCGCCATGCCTTGCCAGGCGCCGCCGTGCCGCGCGGTGTGCGAAGGCGACAACCCGACCTGCGAAGCCACCTGCGCCAACAGCACCTGCACCTGCGGCACGCGGGCGAGTTGCGACTTCTCGTGCGGCGCCGGTCCTTGCCACGTCAGCTGCCAGGGCGACAACCCCGCCTGCAGCGGCGCCTGCAGCAACGGCACCTGCACCTGTGGCCCAGGCGCCACGTGCAGCTTCGAGTGCGCTGCCGGCCCGTGCCACGTCACCTGCCAGGGAGACAACCCGAGCTGCGACGGTGTCTGCGCCAACGGCACCTGTGCCTGCGCCGCCGGCAGCACCTGCCGCTTCGCCTGCAAGGACTCCAACTGCCACGTGCAGTGCCCCACCGGCGCCAAGTGCCGGCTCGACTGCCCGGACGGCAACGCCGGCTCGGCGCAGTGCCGGCTCGACGAGTGTGCCGCAGGGACGCCGGAGATCTGCACGGGCGGCAAGGCCGTGGTCTGCGGGATGGCCTGCCCGACCTCCTGACGCCGAGACTGGCTCGGATCAGACCAGGTCGCGCAGCACGAGCACCGCCTCGCGCTCGACCTCGCCGGCGCGGACCTTGAGCTTGACGCGCGTTCCCGGCTTGTCGGTGCGCAGGCGCTGGCGCAGGGCCGGCAGCTCCAGCGACGGTGCGCTCTTGCCGTCGACGCCGACGACGATCTCGCCCGCCTTCAGCCCCGCCTCGGCCGCGGGCGAGCCGGCGTAGACGTCGATGATCTCGAAGCCGGCCTCGGCGCGGTTGAGCCACAGGCCGGAGCGGTCGAAGGTGTCGGCGGCGGCATAGGCGGCGTTGGGCTCGAAGATGACCTGCTGGCGGCTGTAGTCGAAGACCACCGTGAAGCGCTTGAAGACGCCGTTGCCGACGTTGCCGGCGACGTAGGGGTTCACGAAGCCGCCCTTCTCCTGCAGGGTGAGCTCGACCACCGGCGCCGGGACCGCGACCTTGCCCAGCTCGAGCTTCTGGGCGCGGCTGATGGCCGAGCGCCCGGGGCCGCCGATGCCCCAGCCGGCAACGCCCTGCACCTTCGCCGGGTAGCGCTCGCGCAGGCCGTGCTTCTCGATGAACTCCTTCATCAGGTCGAGCGAGGAGCGGCTGCCGGTGTCGAGATCGAACTTGCCGGCGAGGCCGTCGATGGCGCCGTCGACCTGGGGGATCTGCCCGTTGAAGATGAACGGGACGACCGTCCCCTTGCCCCGGTAGGCGAAGGCCTTCGGGAGCGTGAAGGTCACCTTGCCGCGCTGGTAGTCGAGGGTCGCCACCAGCCGGCGGAAGACCTCGTAGCCCACGATCCCCTCGGCCCGGGTCCCCTCGACCCGGGCGAGCTCGGCCATGTCCCAGACCGCAAAGAGCTGCTTCTCGAACGTCGCCTCGCCCAGCTGCACCGAGTCGACCATCGCCAGCCCGATGTCGTCGGACTTCTCGCCGACGCCCTTTCCTTCGAACGCGCCCTCGGTCTTCAGGCCCAGCTCCTTCGCCAGCGCGGTCGTCACGATGTTCGAGGCGCCGGTGTCGAGCAGGAAGCGGTACGGGCCCCTCCCGTTGAGCCGCACGTCCACGTAGAGGTGGTTGTTGAGCAGCGCGAAGGGGACGACGGTGGAGGTCTTGCCCTTGGCGAGGGTGAAGTCGGGCTTGGGCGGCTTGGGGACGGCGAAGCTCTCGTCGGAGACCGGCACGTTCAGCTCGACCTTGGTCAGGGTCTGCACCTGTTCGTACTTGGGGTCCCCGGTGCCGCTGCGCTGGAGGAAGGGGATGCGCACGCCCTGCACCTCGCGGTAGTCGCCGTAGATCGTGGTGATGGTGTCCGCGCCGAGGTGCTCGACCGTGCGGTCGATGAGGTGGGTCGCCGAGTCGAGCCACAGCTCGAACGTCCGGCCTCCCTTGGGCGTGACGCGCACCACCCCGAAGCGGCGGGTTCCGTCGGCTTGCTCGGGCAGCGCCTCGAGCTGCGCGGGGAAGCGCCCCGGGAAGTACCAGGCGAGCGAGGTCCGATAGGCGAGGTTCGCGGAGCTCTCTTCGGCCTCCGCTGACTCCTGTACCAGCGGCTGGCCGGAGGCGTCCTGCAGCCAGTAGGTCTTGCCGTCGAAGCCCTCGGCCTGCGTGGCCGGGCCCAGCACGAGGTGATTGACGAAGCGGCCGGTCAGCGAGTCCTCCAGGAAGTCGCCCGTGCCCTTCATGCCTCCGGCGTCGATCGTGTAGGTCGAGCGCACGCTCTTGACCGCATCCCACGCCGAGCCGCCCGCGGCGAGCCTGGCCTGGGCGAGGAGCGCCGACGGATCGGCCGGTCCGGTCGGGGCAGGCGCGGCGGGAGCAGCGAGCAGCGCAAGGGCCAGCAGCAGGGAGTGGCTCATGAACGCCTCCGCGAGGAGCCGGCGTGAAGCGTCGCCGGCGAGAGGGTGGAGATGGACGGAGCAGCCGGAGTTCTACAGCACGCCGCCGGCGATTCCCAAATCCGCCTGGCTGGGGGCACCTATCGCCGAACGCCGGGGTTTTCCGGCCCTACTCCAAAGGAAGGACGGTCCGACGATGGGATTCTTCGACAAGGTGAAGCAGTTCGCCGGTGGCAAGAACATGGCCCGCGTGGAGGTCCTCGGCATCAACGGTCAGGCGCCGGCCCAGGCCGTCTTCGCCATCAGCGACGGCACCGTGAGCGGCAAGATGAAGGTCATCGCCGACCAGAACTGCACCATGCTGGCGATGAAGTACGAGGTCATCCTGCGCACCGAGACCAACGGCCAGTGGGGCAACGTGATCATCGCCTCCAGCAAGGACACCTACCAGGCGGAGATGACCCCGGGGCAGAGCTTCGAGCACGAGTTCAAGGTGCGCGACATCGACCTCGAGAAGTACCTGGGCTTCCAGAACTACAACGACCTGGCGGCGGTCGTCGGTCACCCGAAGATCAAGCTGCTCGTCAACTGCATCGCCGACGTGAAGGGCTCGCCGTTCGACCCCTGCGCCGAGGTCGAGGTCAAGCTCGGGCCGTCGAAGGCCGGGCCGGTGCTCGCCAAGACCACCGTCATCGAGGGCAACCCCGCCGACATCGCCTCCTTCCCGGTCACCGACAGCGTCCTCAAGGGCACCATCGAGGTCACCGGCCGCGCGCCGTGCGTCCTCACCGCGACCCGCTACGAGGTCCGCCTGGAGCTGCAGACGGACAAGGGGCCGGTGGACGTGCTGGTCGCCAAGGACCAGGACCCCGAGCTCGTGAAGAACCCGCTCAGCGTCAGCTTCGGCGGCACCAACATCACCTTCCCCAAGAAGATGGCCAAGGGCGACAAGGCGGTCCAGACCTGGATGGTCAAGGACATCGACCTGTCCGCGAAGCTGCGCGAGCACGGGTTCGAGCCGGGCGCCGCCGCCGGGGACTCGCGGGTCAAGCTGGTGGTCGTCAACATCGCCGACGTCGAAGGCCAGGCCGAGGCCGCCGCGGCGCGCACGGAGGTGCGCCTGACCTAACCGGTCGACACCCCGGGCTCGGAGACCGGCACCCCGAGTTTGTCGAGGGGCCAGCGCATTCGACGGGTTCGGTCATGTCACCGTTTGCATGTCTATCTTCAGCAGTCGCGACCCGGGTCCTCGAAAGGGGCTCGGGTCGCGGTGCCTTGGCTCCGCGAAGATCCCGTGCGCACTCACCCTCAGCGCGCAGCCGCCTTGCTCGCGGATCGCCGGCCATCCGGCCGGCCCAGCACCTGAGCCCTCACAGCGCGGCGACGCGGCGCTCCACCTCGGCCATGGACTCCTCGATGGTCTCGGGAGTGGGGAACACCGGCTCGCCGATGCACAGGCGCAGGCGCCCAGGGATGACGGCCAGGGTGTGGCGAGGCATCGACTCGAAGGTGCCGTGGATGCGCACCGGCAGGAGCGCGCGGCCCGCCTCGGCGAGGATGCGCAGGCCGCTCTTCTTGAAGGGCTGCAGCTTGCCGTCCGGGGTCCGGGTGCCCTCGGCGAAGAGGAGGATGGGCCAGGACTTGCCGTCCTTCGAGGCAGCGGCGATGGCCTCCTTCGCGCCGCGGCCCGCCCGGCGGTCGATGAGCACCCCGCGCAGCCGCAGGAAGGAGCCGACGAACGGCAGGTGCGTCAGCTCTCGCTTGGCGATGAAGCGCAGCGGGGCGGGGAAGTACCCGAGCAGCAGGGCCCAGTCGATGTAGCTGGCGTGCGAGCAGACGACGGCGTAGCGCTCGAGGCCTTCGACGTGCTCGGCCCCGGTGACCTCGACCTCCAGGCCGGCGTGCCGCAGCAGGCGGCGCGACAGGAGCTGGCTCACGCGGTGCTCGATGACGCCCTCCTCGGCGTCGATGAAGTTCCCGACGACTTTGACCAGGTGGTAGCCGCCGGAGAGGACGGCGACTTCGCTCATCAGCTTGAAGGCGCGGGCGCGCTGGAGGAGGGACATGGTGGCTGCGGCAGTATCGTTCGCCAGTCCCGGAGTCAACCCCGGTCGTCCGCGGACCTGGAGAAATCGCCCATCGCCGGCAGGTCGAGGTGGGCCGCGGGCGCGGCGATCGGGCTAGGCTGCAGCGCGACCATGGACTGCAGGAAACCTCGTCTCGTCGGCACCTCGCTCGTGCTGGTGCTCTGCGCCGGCTGCGCTGCCCACAACCTGTTCGGACGGGAGATCCACGTCGAGCGCGGCAGCTACCTCTGGCGCGGCGAGCGGCTCGACTACTACGTCGGCGTCGCGGCGGGCACCCGCGACGGCGCGCCGCTGGCGGTCTTCGTGGAGGGGGACGGCTCGCAGTGCCAGGGCTTCCGCGAGGAGGCGTGGCGGCGCTTCCTGGTCCGCCGTACGGGGAGCGCCCTGCTCGTGCGGCCGCGGACGTACGTCAACACGGTCTGCGGCACGCCGCGGTTCGCGCAGGCAGACTTCCTCCACCGCGTCGAGGAGCTGGGCAGCCTCCTGCAGGCGCTTCGGGCCGCCTACCCGGGGCGCGCCGTCTTCTTGATCGGCCATTCCGCAGGCGCCCATGTCGCGGTGCTCCACGCGAGCGCGCATCCGGGCGAGGTGGCGGGCATCGCCAACCTCGGTGGTGGGACCTGGCCGCTGTCTGACCTGCTCCCGGAGATCGCCCGGGAGAAGGGGCGCCGGGGGCTCTTGGAGCCGGCCGCCGTCGAGGCGCGCCTGGCCGACCACCAGAGCCTGATGGCGCGCCTGCGCGCCGCCCCGGACTCGGAGAGCCCGATGTGGGCGCGGACCGAGCGCTTCTGGAGCCAGATGTTCTTCTCCGGCGTACGGCCGCTCTGGAGCTCGGCGGAGTTCCCGGTGCTGGTGCTCCACGGAACGCAGGACCTCGACTCGGTGCCGGCCAGCGCGGTGGCCCAGTCGCGGGACGAAATGGCTCGCGCCGGGAAGGCGAACGTGCAGTTCGTGCTGCTCCAGGGGCTGGGTCACGACCTGCTCGGCGAGCGGCCGTTCCAGCTCGTCGACCAGTGGATCAGCTCCCAGAGCGCTTCGCGGCCGCGAGGCGCTGGCGAGGGGGCAAAGTAGGAGGTCGACATGGCTGCGTTCCAACGAAGGTCCTGGCTGCTGGCGGCGTCAACGGTGGTGCTCGGCATTGGCTCCACGGCTTGGTCAGCCGAGCCGAGCCCTGAGCCAAAGCCTGCGCCGGCGACCACCGAGCTGAAGGCTCTCCAGGCCATCGCGGCTGGGATCGAGCGCCTCAAGAAGGACTATCCGCAGCTCGAGGAGTTCCAGGCGGCGAAGCAGCTGCTGCCGGGGACGCTGGCCATCGACTACGCGTACAAGACGCACGCCCCGGAGCACTCCGGCGGATGGACGTCGGGCGTCCCCAACCCCGACCCAGACGGCCTCTGGTTCTATGTGGATGTCCACGACCCGGACTCGACCCGGCAGATCCACACCCAGCCGGTGACTGCGCCGCTCTGCCTGGGCAAGAAGCGGGTCACCTTCCTCATCCTCGAGGGCGCGAAGACCAAGAGCGCCGCGGCAGCCATCGGGGCTGTGCTGCAGAAGTCCGGAGTCACCGACTGCAAGGGACCGTAGGTCGGATGCTAGCCCGGAGACGCCGCGCTAGTCGGTGTGGACGGAGCCGGACACGAGGAACGTCGCCGTGCCCTGGAACGGAGACGAGCCGACGAGCAGGGTGCCTTCGATGGTGCCCACCCAGTTGTGGGCGTCGGAGGTCTGCTGCGTGATTCTTGCAGGACCCGTGAGAGCCGCTGCTGTCCGTGAATGCAGTACCCGCCCAGACGCCTTCGTTGTGGCTGTCGAACTTGCTCAGGGAGACCACCACCTGCTCAGAGCTGCATTCGAAGGTGCCGGACGCCTTGGGAAGGATGGCGCCAACGATGAGGGAGTAGGTCCCGTTGTCGCCCGAGAACGTCACAGACTGGCAGTCGCCGGGTTTGTTGTCGGGGCAGCCGGCGAGTTGCACGCCGCAGACCGTCACTTCGAGGTCTCCGAGGCTGGTGGAGAGGCTCGCAGTCCCGACGGCGTGCTGGCCGAAGATGCCGCCGCCACAGCCCCCGACCACGGGCACCGGCTCGGGCGTCGAGCAGGCTGCGGCAGCGCTGAGCGCGAGCAGAAAGAGGTGGCGGCGCATGGAGCCTCCTGGGAGGTGGCTCTCCGGTTCGGAGAGCGTCGTCAGTCTAGCTGCTTTCCGTCGGTCCGCGCGCGCCGAGTATCGCCCGTAGCCGCACCAAAAGTGCGGTGATGGCTCGCCCCGCGCTCGCGGGGCGCCCATCGGGCGATTGGGCTGGCCGGTCCGGAGCCTTCGGGCATGATCCGCAGCTGGGAGGACTCGATGGGCAGCGACCGCGAAGCCAACAGCCGCGCCGAATACGCCGCGCGCATCAACCGGGTGGTGGACCACGTCGAGAAGCACCTGGACGAGCCGCTGGCGCTGGAGGACCTGGCGAAGGTGGCCTGCTTCTCGCCCTTCCACTTCCACCGGCTCTTCAAGGCCTTCACCGGCGAGAGCCTCTACCAGTTCGTGCTGCGCCTGAGGCTGGAGAAGGCGGCCTCGCAGCTCGTCCAGCACCCCAACAAGAGCGTCACCGCCATCGCGCTCGACTGCGGCTTCGGGTCGTCGGCCAGCTTCGCCCGCTCCTTTCGGGCCGCCTTCGGCATGAGCGCCTCGCAGTGGCGCGATGGCGGCAGCAAGAACTGCAAAACGGTTCGCAAGGGCGGAAAAGAGGGCGAAGGCAGCAGCGGCTACGGTGCTCCCGACGCTGGCGCATGGGGCGCCGGCCACACACCAGGGAGCGGTGGCATGCAGAAGGCATTGAAGGTGAAGGATCCGCAGTCGGTGGAGGTCGTCAACCAGGCCGCGATGACGGTGGCGTATGTGCGGCACACCGGGCCGTACGCCGGGGACGCCGCGCTGTTCGGCAGGCTCTTCGGCCAGATCATGAAGTGGGCTGGGCCGCGCGGCCTGCTCGGCCCGGCGACGAAGTGCCTGACCATCTACCACGACAATCCGGAGATCACGGAGGAGGACAAGCGGCGCATCAGCGTCTGCGTCGCGGTGCCCCAGGGCACGCGCGCCGAGGGCGAGATTGGGGTGATGGAGATCCCCGCGGGCAAGTACGTCATGGCCCGCTTCGAGATCGATCCGTCCGAGTACGGCGAGGCCTGGGCGTATGTGTACGGCAAGTGGCTGCCGGAGAGCGGCTACCAGCCCGACGACCGCCCGTGCTTCGAGCTGTACCTGAACGATCCCGAGAAGCACCCGCAGAAGAAGCACGTCGTGGCCATCTGCGCGCCGGTCCGGCCGCTGTGAGGCGCTGACGGATGCGGCGGGGGCGGCTCGAGCGTCCTCGCCGCGTCGCGACGCTCGTCGCGGTCAGTGCGCCGCGCGCAGCGCCAGGGCGATCTCCTTCGCGGTCCAGGAGGGCTTGGCCGGGAGCAGGACGTTGGCGGACACGGTGGAGCGCCAGAGGTCGGGCGGTCCCTGGAAGGTCGCGGAGATCGAGACGGGCACTCGCTCAGGGTGCTCGGGCGTTCGGAAGAGCCACCAGTGGACCGAGGTGGGTTCCTCCGGCGTCGCCACACAGCTGTCTCCATACAGGCGTCGGTCGTCACGGCTGAGCAGCTTGCCGAGCACGAGGGCCGCCTCGGCGCGGCGCAGGCCCTCCTCGCGCGCGGCGTGCTCGGCCGGGGTCGGCGCGCTCTCCGCCGGGGCGCGCCGCGATGGTCGGGCGACCACGGCGCGACCGACGAAGCGCAGCATCTGCAGCGGTGAGGCCAGCGAGCCGGGGTTACCGCTGACGTCGACGTCGACCGCGCCGCCGGTGGCGAGGAAGACCACATCGGCAGCGAAGCCGGCGCCGATGCCCTTGAGCGCGTCCCAGGCGGAGAGCATGCCGCCGAACGCGCCTCGATAGCGGGTTGCCTGATCGCTCGCCTGCTCCGCCGCGCGGGCCTGCGCCTCGCGGATGCGTGAGGCCTCGTCGTCGCGGTCGTCCACGTGCAGCCAGTCCATCGGGGCGCAGCAGGGCTCCTGGAACCAGGTCGTGCCCGGCTGGGCGACCAGGTCCAGCACCGGGCCGCCGGGGCGCCGGGTCAGCGTCGCCGAGGCGAGCAGGATCGAGCCGGCCCGGATGCGTCCCGGGACGTAGGGCATGTCGGCGGCGAGCGCCTGTGGTTCGTGCAACACGAACTCCAGCGTGGCGTCGGTCTGCTCGAGGGCGGCGGCCAGCACCAGCCGCTGCGCCTCGGAGTCGAACTCGGCCTTGCGGGACGCGTCGTACCAGCGGCCTTCCCGCGCCAGCCCGAGCGCGCTGGTGCAGCCAGTGCCGAAGACGGCGGCGACGACGACGAGGGAGATGGGTAGCCAGCGCATGGAGGTCCTCGGTCTTCAGCCTTCGTTCGGGCGCGCAGAGTCCCGTCAGTCTCGCCGAACGCCAGCGCTCGGGGACAGTCTCCACGAGGCGCAGGCGCGGGTCTGCAGGTCCGGCCGGCGAGGAAGACGAACGACCGTCGCCTCACAGACGCGGAAAGAGGGCCCCTCCAGGTCCGAGGCGGGCGCCGGTCGGGAGAACGTTCCAGCCGCGCGAGGCGGGCCCCACGGTGCCGAGCCGCCGGTGCAGCGCTTCGGCGGTCGCGGGCAAGAACGGCGCGCACTCTTCGGCGACCACTCGCAGCGCCTCGAGGAGCGACCGCAGGATGGCCTCGGCCCGGTCTCGATTTCCGGCGCGGAGCAGGGCCCACGGGGCCTGGCGAGCGATGTGGCGGTTGGCGTGCTCGACGAGCCCGAAGATCGCGCCGAGGGCTTCGTCCAGGCTGAGGCGGCTGAACGCCTCGTCGACCTGACCTCGCACCGCGAGCGCGCACGAACGCAGCTCCGCGTCGTCGGGAGTCTCCAGCCCCGCTTTGGGGATGGTCCCGCCCGTGGCCTGCTCGACGAGCGCGAAGACGCGGCTCGCGAGGTTGCCCAGGCCATTGGCGAGGTCGGCGTTGTAGGCCGTGGTGAACCGGTCGACGGAGAAGTCCGCATCGCGGCTGGTCCGCACGTGTCGGAGCAGGTAGTAGCGCAGCGCCTCGGCCCCATGGCTGTCGATCAGCGGCAGGGGATCCAAGCTCCGGCCCGACTTGCTGATCTTCGCGCCGTCCAGGGTCAGGTGTCCGTGCACCAGGAGGTCCGTCGGCAGCGGCAGCCCGGCCGAGGCGAGGAACGCAGGCCAGAAGACGGTGTGGAAGCGAGCGATGCCCTTGCCGATCACGTGCACCCGCTCGGCGCTCGTGCACCAGAACGTCTCGAAGCGGCGCGGGTCGGGCCCGCCGTAGCCGAGAGCGGCGAGGTAGTAGGCGAGCGCGTCGAACCAGACCCAGATCACCTGTGACGGATCGCCAGGCACGGGAAGGCCCCAGCCGCGGGCCCGCGCGGCGGAGCGCGACACCGACAGGTCGCGGACCTCGCCGCCCAGGAACGCGAGCGCCTCCTCGCGCGCTCCGTCGTGGACGATCCGCAGCCGTCCGGACTCGATCGCCTCGCGAACCACGTCGCGATAGCGGGAGAGGCGGAAGAACCAGTTCTCCTCGGCCACCTCCTCCGGGGCGACGCCGTGGTCGGGACAGCGACCGTCGACCAGCTCTTCCAGCTCGAAGAAGCGCTCGCAGCCGACGCAGTAGAGCCCGCGGTAGGTGCGCCGGTAGAGGTCACCTCGTGCGGCGCAGGCCTGCCAGAGCGCGCGCACCGCGGGGGCGTGGCTCTCGTCGGCGCTGGTGCGAACGAAGGCGTCGGCGCTGACGGCGAGCCTGGCGTTCAGCGTCTGGAAGGCCTGGGCGTGCTCGGCGACCCACTGCGCCGTGGGCACGCCCGCCTGCTGCGCTGCCAGCACGTTCTTGAGGCTGTGGTCGTCGGTGCCGGTGACGAAGTGCACCCGGGCTGCGCGCGAGCGTCGCCAGCGCGCGTAGGCGTCGGCGATGCAGAACTCGAGCGCGTGGCCGAGGTGGGGGTTGGCGTTGACGTAGGGGATGGAGGTGGTGACGTACGAGACGGTCATGGTCGGCTCCTGTGGGGATGGGGCCGCCCTCCGCAAAATGACCGACCGTCGGCCACCCGTGGAGGGCGGCCGGTCGTGCTCAGCGAGGCGTCGGGGAGGTCCTCAGACGCGCAGGGCGAGCGACACGGCGGCCCGAAGCGGGACGCGCATCATCGCCATTCGCATCTGGAATCCGAGGACGTTCACGCGGGCACCGTGGCACGCGCGGCCGAGCCCGGTCAAGTCGGGCCGGGCCGCCGCCTCGACATCGGAAGCCCGGCCGCGGTATTCCCAGTCCGCCAGGCCCCGGGGAACTACCGGGTTGATTGCCCAAACCACGAAAGGGAAACACCCAATGCGCAATGCGCTCGCAGGACTCGCTCTCGCCGTCGTCCTCCTCCCCGCCTGCACCTCCAACAGCCCGGTCGGCGCCTACAGCCTCGACAAGGACGCGATGAAGGCCGCCATCGACGAGCAGGTCAACAAGGCTCCCGAGGCTCAGCGCGCCATGGTCAAGGCGATGTCCGAGATGATCCTGCAGATGAAGATCGACCTGAACCTCGCCGCTGAGGGCAAGGGCACCATGACCATGTCGATGCCCTCGATGATGAAGGACCAGCCGGCGCCGGAGCCCAAGGTCTCCAACGTCACCTGGGAGCAGAAGGACGGCAAGGTCCTCATCACCGACCCCGCCAAGCCCGACAAGAAGATGGAGTGCACGCTCGAGGGCAAGAAGCTCTCCTGCCAGGAGCAGGGCAAGGCTGAGTCGAAGATGGTCTTCAACAAGGCGTAGCGAACGGATTCTGAAGTGACGGCTGGGGGCGAGCGCTCGATGCGCTCGCCCCCAGTCCTTTTCAGAAGAAAGCTTCTCTCAGCGACCGGAGCGCCGCCGCGAGAGCAACAGCATCGCCGCCAGGGCGAAGGGCAGCGCCGATGGCGTGCCGCCCGCGCCGCTGGCGCAGCCGCAGCCGGAGGTGATGACCTCGTTCGGGTCGGAGGCGTCCGCGCCCGGGTTCACCACGGCGCCGTCGGCGCTGGGTTGTGCGGCGTCCGAGGGATGGACGACCTCGGCGTCGGGACCGAGCGGCGCGCCGGTGTCTGCCGTCACGACCGTCGAAGCGTCGAGCGGGAGCGCCGATCCCGCGTCTTCGCCGGGGACGATCTCGGCGTCGGGGCCGGCGGGCGTCTCCGCGTCGACCGCAGCGATCGCAGCGTCGAGCTCCGCCGTCCCGGTGTCCGTCCCCGAAGCCGCGGCATCGCTCGCTGGCTCGGCGGCGTCGGGACCGGGCGGGACCGCGGCATCCAGGCCGGGCGCACCGGCATCGAGGCCCGGTGCGGAGGCATCGAGCCCGGCCGCGGCGGCGTCCGGGCCGGGGGCGGCCGCGTCGAGGCCCGGCGCTGCGGCGTCGGGTCCAGGGGCAGCCGCGTCGGGTGAAGCGACGCCGGCGTCGGCGCAGCCCGCGGTGGCCGAGACGAGGGTGCAGACGTTGCCCACGCAGCCATGGACCGTGCACGGGTCGCTGTCGGCGCACTCGAAGTCGAAGTTGCAGCAGCCGCTGACGGCGGCGAACGAGCAGTGGCCCTGGCTGCATGTCCCGCGGCTGCAGGGGTTGAGGGTCGTGCAGTCGGGGTCGGTCGCGCAGCAGCCTTTCGTCGGCGTGTGCGTGCAGACGTTGTTCGCGCACAGGTCCGAAGTGCACGGGTCGGAGTCCGCGCAGGTCGCGCTGCTGACGCAGCACCCGGCGACGGCGGCGTGCGAGCAGACGCCCCCGCCGCAATGGTCGCTGGTGCAGACGTCGCCGTCATCGCAGTCGGCGTCGGCGGTGCAGCAGTCGGGTGTCCAGTCGTGCGCACAGAAGCCGGCCGGCGCGCCGATGCAGCGGTCGGTGGTGCAGGTCTTGCCGTCGCTGCAATCGGCGTCGGCCGCACAGCAGCTCGCGGGCGAGTGCGAGCAGGTGCCGCCGGCCCCGGAGCAGAGGTCCTTGGTGCACAGGTCCGCGTCGTCGCAGGTGAAGGCCGAGTTGCAGCAGCCAGCGATGGTCGCGTGGACGCAGGCCCCGCCGGCGCAGGTGTCGGTCGTGCAGGCGTCGGCGTCGGCGCAGTCGGCGGGGCCGGTGCAGCAGTTGGCGGTCTTGGCGTGGACGCACCTGCCCGTCGAGGCGCAGCTGTCGGAGGTGCACGAGCTGCCGTCGTCGCAGCCGGTGGTCGAGCAAGACGCCGCGGTGAAGGTGGTCGGCGCGCTCGTCGCCTGATTGCCGGCGGCGTCGGTGGCGGTGGCCACCAGGGTGTGGGCGCCCGCGGTCACGTCGAGCAGGAAGGAGGTCCCCGACGACGGGGGCAGGGCGCTCCCGTCCAGCGTCAGGCCGATCTGCGCGATGAAGGTCTCGGCGTCGCTGACGACCACGCGAACGCCGAGGATGCCGGGCGAAACGATGCCGTTCTGGGCGGGGTAGCCGATGGCGACGGTCGGGGCGCCGTTGTCGATGCGCACCGTGACCTGCTCGCTCTTGGCCTTGCCTCCGTCGCTGGAGGTGGCCTCGGCCTCCAAAACCATTTGCTTGGGCTTGCCGGCGGTGTCGAAGGCGATGTTCCCGGAGCCGCCGCTGACGCTGCCCACCGTCGCGCCGTCTGCGCGCAGGACGACCGAGCTGATGGGCGCGTCGTCGGACGCGACCACCGCCACCTGCACCACGCCCCGCACGACCTGCCAGGCCCGCGGCGAGGCGATGAAGGCGGCGGGCGTCGTCGGCTGCTGGCGGACGACCACCACCGGGGCGCTGTCCGCGGTGCCCAGGCGCAGGCGCAGCTGGTGCGGGCCCAGGGTCCACAGACGCGCGTCGATGAGCGCCGCGCCGGACTTGCCGGCGAGCGGGTTGGGGCTGACGACGACGTTGTCGAGGACGAGCGAGACGTCCGGGCTCGAGCCGCCGCCCTGGCTGCCGCCCGCGCCCTCGCCCGTCCAGGTGAGCGTGAAGTAGGGGCCCACCGCCGAGCCGTCGGTCGGCAGGATGATCGTGGGCGCCCGGGCGGGCGTCGTCCCGGTGCTGGTGGTCACGGTCACCGTGGAGCTCGTCCCCACGTTCTCGGAGGTGTCGATGGCGGTGGCGACCAGGGTGTGCGAGCCGGCGGAAACCTTGGAGACGTCCCACTGGAACGACAGATAGGGCGAGTCGACCGAGATGGCCGCCGGCTGGCCGTCGATGGAGAGCAGGAGCTGCCGGATGTTGGTGGGGGCGCCGGTGACGCTGGCGGAGACGTACGTGGTGCCAGTCAGGGCCTGGCCCTGGGTCGGGTAGGTGATGGAGACCACCGGCGGCGCGGTGGCGGTGAAGTTGCGGGTCACGAAGCTGACCGGCTTGGCCGCGGCGGCGTGGCCTGAGGCGTCGGAGCCGAGGACGGTGAGGGTGTGCGTCCCGTCGAACAGCTTCGTCGTGTCGAAGCTGACCTTGGGGCTGCCGTAGAGCGTGGTGGCCGTCCCCACGGTCGAGCCGTCGACCGCGAAGACGAGCTGGGTGGGGCTGAAGTAGTCGTCGAAGACGGAGGCCCACAGGTCGACGGTGCCCGCCACCGGGTTGGTGCCGTCCGCGACCCGCGCGACGATCCACGGGGCGCCCCAGTCCGCCTGGCTGCGCCGCTCCTTGAGCACCTGGGCGATTCTGGTGGGCGCACACCGGGCAGGCGTCGCCCCAGTTGGTGCGCATGAAGCAGGTCGAGGCGGACCGGTAGGCGCCGGACGAGCAGTACTTGGCGCCCTGGATGCAACCCGCGCCGGCGATGCCCTGGAACTTGTAGCAGGTGGGGTCGGCGGTGACGTTGGCCTCGGTGAGCATCGCGGTCTCGCTCGGCGGCTGGGTGGCGCAGATGCCGGCCTCCTCGTACTCGTCGGCGAGGTGGATGAGGGCGTGGCCCAGCTCATGGGTGATGACGCTGGTCGAACCGCGCTGCAGGCGCACGCTGGAGCCGGAGGCGAGCTGGCTCGGGTAGTCGGCGTTGGCGCGGCCGCTGCCGGCGTTGGCGATGGCCACGATGACGTCCACGTCGGGGGCGTTGAGGGCCGCGAGCTGCAGGTGCGAGGCGTCGGCCTTGATGTAGGCGCCGGAGACGTTCATCCCCAGGGCGGTGTCGGTGAGGTCGGCGTCGGAGACGTCGGTGGTGGCGCTGGTCACGTCGACGATGTGGAAGTTGTAGAGGCTGGGGACGCGCGAGTAGATGCCCGAGGTGGCGGACTTGAAGGAAGCGATGGCGCCGTCGGCCACGCCCTTCCAGTCGTTCATGTCGGTGAAGCCGTCGCCGACGAGGACCACGTCGATGGCCACCGCGAGGTCGGGCTGCTCGAGGGTGGAGTGGACGGTGAGGTTGCACAGCTCGGGGTGCCCGGTGCAGCCGCTCTGGGCGCGAGCGGGTGCTGGGGTGAGGAGGGTGCCGAGGAGGAGCGCGGCGGCGAAGGCGCAGGCGGGGGCGGGCGAGAGGCGGTTCATTCGGCCACCTCCGCCTTGGCGAGGACGTTGGTGCCGGCGGGGGTCACGCTGACGAGGTCGTAGCGCGTGCCGACGCCGAAGCAGGGCGCGCGCAGGATCGTGCCGCCGCCCTGCCACACCGGCGCGGCCGGCGCCGTGCGTTCAGCCGCGGCGGAGGGGCTGCCCAGCTCGACCGGGAGCTCGAGCGGCGCAGGCAGGGAAGGGTGGTGCACGGCGAGGAAGTGGCTCTCGCCGGCGACAACCTGAGGAGTCGGGCGCGGACCGTCCACCGGGCGCGGCAGATGGAAGGCGATGGCGCGGCGACGAACGGCGTCGAACATCGGCCGTCCTTCCTGGGGAAGCACGAGGGAGAGCAGCGCGGTCTCCGGAGCCACCGAGGGCTGCGCCACGACCAGCGCGGCCTGTGAGGTGGCGGGCGCTGGAGAGGCGGCGGCCGCCTGGGCTGCTGGGGTCTCCTCGCGCGGCAAGGAGCAGGCGAGCGCGAGCAGGCTGGCCGCTGTGAGCAGGTGAAGGTGTCGGAGCATGGCTCCCTCCCGTAGGTGCGCTCGGGGCTCGAGCGGGCCTCAGCATAACCAAATGCCGGCAGAGCCTGCCTCGCGTCAGGCGCGTGGTCGCAGGCAGAGCCGGTTCGTGAGATCTGCAGCGAGCTCTAGCGGGTCGCGGCGCGGCCTTGCGCTTCGGCGGCCAGCGTCAGGTCGCCGGCCTGGTACTTGAAGTTGAACTGGAGGCCGGTGAGCACCCAGGACCGCTCCTCGCGGCGGAGCGTGACGCGGTAGGTGCCGACCACGGTCCACACCCGCAGGCCGAGGACGTGCGTGGCGGTGCCGTAGCAGCGGACCACCGCGGACTCGCGGCCGGCTTCGACGTCGAGGTTGCCGAGCTGGTGGTGGGTGTGGTCGAAGCCCGGCAGGAGCTTCTTCCAGCCGTCGAGGATCGCCGACGGCGGCAGCTCTGCCGGCGGCCCGCCTCCGAAGCTCGAGTAGTCGAGGTGGAAGGGGCGGGCCATCAGCTGCTCGGCGCCGGCCCAGTCGCGCGCGTCGATGGCGGCGAAGAAGCGGGCCACCGCGTTGGCCACGTTGGGGTAGTCGGTCATGGCGAGAGGCTCAGGCGGCGCGCGCGCGGCGGACGGTGACGCGCTGCCGGTTCTCGCGCAGCTCGGCGCGCTCGAGCTGGGCGAGCTGCCCGGTCAGCTCCTGGGGCGCGGAGACGAAGCGGACGCCGACGCGGCTCAGGCTGTGCTGCCGCAGGTTGCCGGGCGAGACCCACGCCACCTCGCCGGCGAAGGGGAAGCGCTGCGCGCCGAGGAGGACGCTGCCGTGGACCTTCGCCCCGGGCAGGAAGACTCCGGCGAGCTGCACGCACAGTCCGCCGGCGCCGACGTCGGAGCACTGGGCCGGGAGTCGGTCGCCCAGGAGGACGGTCACGGGGCGAGGGTTGCGAGCGGAGGAGCGGGCTGCGGGCTGATGATCGGTGCGCGGGTTCATTGCTACAAGGTGGCACAGTTCTGCAGCAGCGCCAGTTCTTGGCCAGAGCCCCTCTTCCGTCTCCCCGTCGCGGTCGGCTTTCTGCGGATAGAGACCAGTGACCCCAGGGCTCCGGGGAGAAACCCGCTGGTTGCCTTTGGCGGCCTCTTGAGCGACACCCGCGGATAGAAGGCAACTCCCGGACGAAAGGAGCGCCCGTGGCGCGCGTGAAGATCGACCTGCCGGAGCGATTCGCCTTCCAGACCGAGCTGCCCATCCTCATCGGGCACATCAACTACGGCCACCACCTGGACAATGTGGCGCTGCTCTCGCTCGCCTCCGAGGCCCGGGTCCGGTTCCTGGCGTCGATGGGCTACACGGAGCTCGACGTCGAGGGCGTGGGCATCATCCTGGCCGACGCCGCGGTGCGCTACCGCTCGGAGGCGCGCTACGGCGAATCGCTGGTGTTCGAGTTGGCCGTGGGTGCCTTTCACCCCACGGGGTGCGACCTGGTCTGGCGCGCGCAGGACAAGGCCAGTGGCCGCGTCGTCGCCGAGGGCCAGATGGGAGTGCGGTTCTTCGACTATTCGAAGCGGACCCTGGTCGCGGTCCCCGAGGGATTCAAGCGGCGCTTCCAAGGCTGAGCCGGGTCGTGACGCGACGTCCAGCGGATCGCGGCCGGTGTCGCGGCGAACGCTGTGATCCACCACTGGCGGGGCGCCGAGGCCGTCGGGCTAACATGGCCGCCGTGATTCGGCTCCTCACCGCGCTCCTGACGCTGCTCCTAGCCCTGCTGGTGCCTGGCTCATCCGAGGCCAAGCTGGTCGCGCGCGGGCTGGTGCTGCATGGCGCGAGCAAGACCAAGGAGAGCACCGTCCGCGCGCTCACCGGTTTGAAGCCGGGCGAGCCGGTCGACCTCGAGGTGCTGGCGACAGCCGAGCACGGCCTCGCCCAGAGCGACCTCTTCATGAGCTGCAAGGTCTGGCTGGACCTGACGCCGGAGGATGCGGCGCGGTCAATCGCCACGGAGGAGATCACCGAGGTCGACGTCCACGTCACCCTCGAAGAGAAGCTGTCCTACTTCGCGGTGCCCGTGGGGAGCATCGGCGCCGGTGACATGGCCATCGGCGCGGCCTTCGTGGAGCAGAACCTGGTCGGGCGCGGGCTGCAGCTGCTCGCCGCGGGCCAGTACGGCGAGTCGAAGTCCTTCGTGGTCGCGGGGCTGCGCCAGCCGCTGGACTCCTTCGCGCCGGTGACCTGGTCGGTCGTCGCGCTCTGGAGGCTGGAGTCGTTCCGCTACTACCAGGACCACCGCGTCACCTTCCACGTACCGACCATGGTCTGGGGCGGCGACGTGAAGCTCGGCTGGGTCGCTACCCCGGCGCTGCGGCTGACGGCGGGCCTGCTCTACCACCGCGTCGACGTCTATGCACCCGGAGCCGACGATCCCACCGTCAGCGCGCCGGCCTACAACCCGCGCAGCGGGCACCACGTGCTGGCGCAGCTCCACCTCGTCTACGACACGACCATCGCTCCGCTGGGGCTGCGCGAGGGCGTGCGCTTCGCGATGTTCAACGAGCTGACCGACGGCGTCATCGGGTCGGACTTCGACTACTACAAGCTCGAGGTCAAGCTGGAGCTCTACGGGAAGTGGCTGCAGTCCTGGCCCTCGCTCGTGCTGCGCGCAGCGCTCATCCAACCCACCTCGTCGCGGGGAATCCCGGTCAACGAGAATCCTCCGGATCGGCGGGTCGGACCTGCGCGGCTTCAACAGCGCGGAGTTCGGCGGCGACTTCGTGGCCACCCTGCAGCTCGAGGAGCAGGTCCCGGTCGTCTCGGACATCCCGGTGCCCTTGACCGAGCAGACCATCAACCTCGCGCTGGCGGCCTTCGCGGATGCGGGCCTCGTGCTCGAGCGCAATCCGGGCGGGCTGCCGGCACGGGAGGGGAACGCCGCAGCGAAGCCGTCGCTGCACGCCGGCGTGGGAGTGGGCGCCCGCGTGGTCATCCCCGGGGTCGCCATCCCGGTCCTGAAGATCGACCTGGCCTACGGCCTCGACGTCAAAGCCCTGGCCGTCACGCTCGCCATCGCCGGCGGGAGCCTTTGACGATCGAACGGAGACGATCGGCCCGCGCACCGTGTCGCCGAGGTCGGCCCGTCTGCGTGTCTATCTGGTCGAGGGCAGGAGTTGGCCGCTCGAGGACCTTCGCCAATTCGAACGTCCTCACCTCTCAGGAGTTGATGAGTTGCCGTGGCACCTTTCGAGCGCCGCGGATGGAAGCCGGGGGCTAGCCCCTCTCCGGTCAGCAGCGACCGTCGCCACCGTCGAATCCGACCATCGCAAACCGGCAGCGACCCATACCGGGACGTCAGCCGCCGATCACCAACGCCCGGTCGCCGACCTCCCACCACCCACCACCAACGTGTGCGTGCCCCTGGAGTACCCTGAGGCTCCCGCCGCGCCGCAACGAAACGGAGGACTCCATGCCAGCCCGTCGCCCATTCCTGGTCGCGCTTCCGCTCTTGGCCCTGTGGCCCGCCGCCGCCTTCGCCGACCAGACGCTGAGCGCCTGCGACACGGCCGGGGAGTGGACGGGCGGCACGGTGGTGACGGCCCTGCACCAGCAGGGGACAGGCGCCGTCCGCTGGGCCATCGCCGACACCACCGCACTGCGCCGCGAGAACCTCAACGCAGACCTGAGTGGCGAGACGGCGCTGCGCTTCTGGCTGCACTCGTCCAACACCAACGGCAGCCACCTGCTCGTCTACCTCGGCTCAGAGAACAGCGCCTACGCCGACGCCGACTACTACTCCAAGGACATCGCCATCGACTGGCAGGGGTGGCGCGAGGTCACCCTCTTCTTCGAGGAGTTCTCCACCAGTCGCCACCCGCTGGGCTGGCAGCAGATCGACAACGTCCGCTTCCTGGCGGCCGGCTGGGGGCTGACGCCCGATCCAACGCTGGTCGTCCACGTCGACGACGTCCGCGCCCTCCACATCGACCCGCCCGTGCTGACCGCCCAGGACCTGTACGCGGCGCTGGACCTCACCCGGCCCGCGCTCTCCTCCGTCGCCGCCGCCGTCAACGCCTCCGACTTCCCCGCGGCCCGGACCGCGCTCGCCAGCTACATGCGCGCGCGCACCAGCCCGGGCTGGTTCTTCGACCCCCACCAGGTCACGTCCCTCTCCTTCGACAAGAGCGCCGCGGACGCCACCGTCGCCGGGACGTTCAGCATCGTGGGGACGAGCTACACCTTCCCGGGCGGCGCAGTCGACTGGGGCTTCAACGCCACGACCAACAACCCCAACGCGGCCTACTCGGCGGAGTGGCAGTGGCAGCTCAACCGGATGCAGTTCTGGCGCGAGCTGGGCCGCGCCACCTGGGGCACGAGCGACGCCAAGTACGCCCAGACCTTCGCCGCCCACCTGCAGTCCTTTGTCGATAGCCGGCCCTGCCCGCCCTTCAAGAACAACAACATCGGCTCCTCGTGGCGCACCATCGAGGCCGGCATCCGCATGAACACCACCTGGCCCGACGCCTGGTACCGCTTCCTGCACGCCCCGGCGTTCGACGACGCGCACCTCGAGACCATGGTGAAGAGCTTCCTCTCCCACGGGCGCTACCTGAGGCAGTTCCAGACCGGCGGCAACTGGGTCTTCCACGAGATGGGCGGCCTGTTCACGGTGGGCGCGGTCTTCCCGGAGCTGCGCGAGGCCAGCGACTGGCGCTCCTTCGCGGTGAGCCGGCTGATGACGGAGATGGCCACCCAGTACCTCTCCGACGGCGCGCAATACGAGCTGACCCCGGGCTACGGCGTCATCTGCCTGGACTACGTCGTCAGCGTGGTCCAGGTCGCCGGTGTGACCGGGACCAGCGCCGAGCTCCCTGCCGGCTTCACCGATCAACTCAAGGATGCCGACCTGTGGCTGATCAAGATGATGCAGCCCGACGGCAAGGCGCCCAACGTCAACGACAGCTGGGAGGTGGTGGTGGCCAGCCGCATCGCCGGCTCGGCGCAGTTGGTCGACGACCCCGTCGTGCGTTGGGCCGCGACCGCCGGTGCCGACGGCACTCCGCCGACCTTCACCAGCCTGCTGCTGCCCGACTCCGGCTTCGCCGTGATGCGCACCGGCTGGTCCAAGGACTCGCACTACCTGCTCTTCGACGTCGGTCCGCTGGGCTTCGGCCACTACCACCAGGACAAGCTCAACCTCATCCTGGCGCCCTACGGTCGCACGCTCCTGTTCGACAACGGCGGCGGCAACTACGAGACCAGCGCCTACCGCGACTTCGGCATCACGTCCTTCTCGCACAACACGGTGCTGGTCGACGGCAAGGGCCAGCTGCGCGCGGTCTCCAAGACCGACCGTCTGGGGGCCGGCGACCCGGCGACGCCGGCGCCCTACTTCCACACCGAATCCGGGCTCGACTACGCGCACGGCACCTACCGGGACGCGTACGGCGCCGCCGGCAACCTGCCGGCCGCCCACCAGCGCGAGGTGCTGATGCTCAAGACCGAGCCGCAGGCCGTCCTGGTCGTCGACACCCTCGAGCCGACCGACGCGCAGTCGCACGCCTACCAGGCGCGCTGGCAGCTGTGGACGCCAAACTTCGGCCGCGACGCGGCGACCGGGCTGGTGCAGACCACCGACGCCGGCAAAGCCAACCTGGCCGTCGTCCCGCTGGCGCCGGCGACGGTGCGCGCCGACAGCGGCGTGAGTAGCCCGGAGGTGCTGGGCTGGGACCTGGGCCACACGGGAGGACGGACCCCCGCGCTCACCGTCCGGCACGACGTCGCGGGCGCGGGGATGCAGCGCTTCGTGACGCTGCTCGTGCCGCTCAAAGCCGGGGCGAGCGCGAGCGTGGCGGCGACGACGGGGCTGCCGGCGGGCAGCTACGGCGCCACCTGGACGGATGGCACGGCGCTGACCGTGAAGTTGGACCCGACGGGCAAGCCGGGCTTCACCCTCACCCTGACCCGGCCGGGCGGGCCGACCGAGAGCCGTGAGATCTCCGCCGACGCCTTCGCCTGCCACGACCTGGACGGCGACGGCTACGGGGCTCCGGCCTCCGCCGCGTGCGCCCACGCCGAGGCCGACTGTGACGACGCGGACCGCGAGGTGCACCCCGGGGCGGCCGAGCGCTGCGATGGCGCAGACGACGACTGCGATCGGGTGTCCGACGAGGGTTGCGCGTGCACGATGGGCGACGAGCAGCCGTGCTACTCGGGTCCGGCGGCGACGAAGGGCGTGGGCCTCTGCCATGCGGGGACGCAGACCTGCCAGGACGGCCAGTGGGGCGAGTGCGATGGCCAGGTCGTTCCCGAGAAGGAGATCTGCGGCGACCAGCTCGACAACGACTGCGACGACCTCGTCGACGACCCTGACGGGTGCGCGCTTCCGGGCGTGGACGGTGGAACGGTTCTGGTCGACGCGGGTCCGGTCGTGGCTCCGGCGGACGCGGGGAGCGGCCTCGACGCCGGCGGCAGTGGTCCTGGGCCCGGCCCCGTGGGATCGGGGTGTGGGTGCGCGTCGGCGGGAGCCTCGCCGGCGGGTGGGCTGCTGTGGGCCCTGGCTTTCGCCACAGCCGGTGCGCGCCGCCGACGCGGGACGCGCGACTGACGCAGGCCCAGCGGCTCCTCCACGGAGACGCCATCGCGAGATTCAGGTCCGAGGCGAGGCCCAACGCACCCGGGTGCGACGCCTTCGCGTACACTGTCCCGCCTCACGCAGCCCGGAGGGGCCATGTCACCCACAGGCATCCTCATCTCGGTCGCGCTCTGCGCCGCGGCACCGGCGCCCAGCGCACTCGACTCGCTCGTGCAGCAGCTCGCCAAGGGCCGGTGCGACGAGGCGTTCGAGCTTCTCTCGAAGGTCGAGGTGCCCAGCCCGCCCGCGGAGGCAAGCCTCAAGGCGGCGCGCGCGCTGGCCCAGGGCGCCAACTCCTGCCGGGCAGGTGACGCAGCCATGGCGCTGGGATTCTCGGCGCTGGCGCTGAAGCTGGCCCCTGGCGATGCCGAGGTCGTCGCCTCGCACGCCGAGGGGCTGGCCGCGGTGGGCGAGAAGGGCGAGGCGATCCGGCTGCTCGACGTGGTGATTCAAGCGCAGCCTCCGAAGGCCGCGCCGGCGGCCTGGCTGCTGCGCGCGAAGCTGGCGCTGGAGCAGGGCGCCGACGAGGAGGCCTACCGCCTGCTCCTGCAGATCACCGCCGAGCCTGCGGCGGTCAAGGCGGCCACGCCGCTGTTCCAGAAGTTCATGGAGGAGCAGATCAAGAAGAGCAAGGGGGCCGACGTCGCACGCAAGCCTCCGACCTCTCCCGCGCCAACCGAGGACGCGACGCCCACGTCCCCGGCGACGGCTCGCCGTCAAACGCCCGGCGCGGTGGTCTTCTCCTTCCCGGCAGCCATCGCGCGGCACGGTGACCAGAGATTCATGGCGAAGCTGGTGAAGGGGCAGACCTACGTCCTCAAGGCCCACGGGCGCTGCGAGCGCAAGCCGCGCCTGCGCCCGACCCGCTGCGGCGGCACCACGATGGCCAAGCCGATCGATCCACACGAGTCGGTCTTCGGCATCGACTTCCGAGTCCAGTTCGGCGACCAGCCGTCGCGCGGGCTGAGCGCGGGCATCGGGGAGGACGAGGAGAGCGCGATCGAGTTCGTCGCCGACGCCGACCTGATGACCATCCGCGTCTTCGACGAGAGCAGCACGAGCGTCGACGAAGCGGTCGCGTCCTGCACGGTGGGCGGGTTCACCATCCTGGCGAAGTGACGGTCGAGCGGTCCTCGCAGGGCCCGCGCGACCCCGAGCGTCCCCGCGTCGCGGGAGTCAGCCGCGGCAGACCGCGCGCGGCCTCCTCCTGGCGGCGACGAGGACCATGCTCCACGCGAGCTAGAAGAAGACCGGCACGTCGATCTGGAGGATCTGGTGGTCGGAGCGCGCCATTGGCGCGTCGAAGGCTCGCGAGTAGGAGAGGCCCGGGCGGATGAACACCGACGGGGCGAGCTGGAAGTGCCCGCGGGGCCCGGCGGCAAAGGTGACGGTCTGGAGCTTGCTCGGGTCCTTGGCCAGCGCTGCCGGCGTAGAGAGCCAGCGCTGCATGCGGACCTCCGCGCCGATGGAGAGCTGGGGAATGATGAAGTAGCCCAGGTGCAGCCCGCCGGTGAGGTTGACGCGCGAGTCGTCCTTCTCCTGCGCCGGATCGCCGCGAACGCGCCCGAGGACGATGACGGTGGCCTCGAGCTGGGCCGTGAAGCCCCACTTCACGAAGGCGAGCGAGAGCCCGGGGGTCACGCCGAGGTAGTTGACGGCGAACATGGCGTTGTCCATCGCCGAGCGGGCCCAGACGCCGGCGGCTTGCGCCTGGTACTCGGCCGGGGCCTTCGCCGCGGGCCAGCCCCCGCCGCCGGAGCCGATGGGGAGCGTCACGCCGACGAAGGCCGAAAGACGCAGCTCCGGCGTCAGCTTGAAGAGGTAGGTCCCGCCCAGCACCGGGTTGAGGAAGGCGGCGGTGGTCTTCGACGCGGCGCCGGCCGCGACCGGCGCCTGGTCCGTCACGAGCCCCAGCCGGACCATCGGCGCGAAGCCGGAGGTCAGCTTGTACGAGCCCATGAGCATGGTCGCGGAGGTCAAGCCGGAGCTGCCGGCCGCGTCTCTGTAGAAGGCCACGGCGCTGTCCAATCGCAGCGCCGTCACGGCCCCTGCGCCTCGGAGCTGCCAAGGCACGGAGTACGGCGCGGGGGCAGCCGCGACGGGAGCAGGAGCGGGAGCATCGACCGCGGGAGCGGGGGCTTCGGCGGCGGAAGGGGCGGGGGTGGTGGGCGCGTCGGAGGCAGGGGCCGCCGCGCGCTCCTCCGCCCGCAGTGGCGATGCAGCCAGCGCCGAGCCGAGTGCGACGGCGTAGGCAAGAGGCCAGCGGCAGGCCGAGCGGGAACGTGTCCTGCGATCCATGGGGACCTCGTCGTGTTCCGGGGCGAAGGGGCCGCTCGCACGCGAGCGACCCGAGGCGTGGTCGAAGAGACGGCTGTTGCTCCCGCCGCCGACATGTATTGGGAAGACCTATCGAGCCATAGGTATTGCTTATGCGAGGCCGGCCGGTCAAGGGCCCGGCGGGACGGACGCCGTCGCGCGGCGATGGCGCTACACCGCGGACGTCATCAGCCGCGACGGAGTCCTGGAGCAGGGCGTGGAGCTCCTGCCCAAGCCGGTGTCCTCGGCAGACCTCGTGCGCCAGGTGCCCGGGTGCCTGGACGCGGCGTGGCGGAACTGACCGACGCAGTCAGCGCCAGGTGGCGCGGTAGGTGGCCCGCGCGGGCGTCCACTCCACCATCTCCATCTTCAGGTCCTCGATGCGGGTCGCCGCGAGCGCGGGCTCGAGGGCCCAGCCCTGACCCAGCGCGTAGACCTCGGTCAGCAGGTGCTCGGGGTACGTGAGGTGGATGAGCAGGGCCTTGGTGGACTGCTCCTCCCAGGTCAGGCCGACGCCCCGGTAGACCAGGTTCCAGCGCATGCGGGCCACGACCAGCAGAATCCCCGGGGTGGTCAGCGCCAGCAGCAGGCCGATCTTCGCCGAGAGCCGCTCGGTGGACGCCCGGGCCATGGTCTCGAGTCGGCGGGCGTCCCAGCGCGCCTCGCGGGCGACCGAGGTGATCAGGCCGACGACGAGAACCGCGGGGAGCCACTCGGAGCGATTGGGAGGTCTGCGGAAGAGCCCGGCGACGGGCGCGGGCAGCCTCCCGAGCAGGTCGGGACCGACGTCGCAGCCGGTCATCATCTCCCGCACCAGCGCCCCCTTGACCCGACAGTCGGGGTAGGAGTCCCAGCCGGCGGGGAGCGTGGAGAGCCAGGTGTCGAGCGGCTGCTGATGGAAGCGCGTGATGTCGAACATGGTGAGAGCCTCGCGCCGGGAAGAATAGCGCGAGGCGTCGAACCCGCCGATGGCGATGAAGGCCTCACCCGTGAAAGGCGGGCGCTCGTCAGCCCTCGGTGGCGGAGGTCGTGGTCGTCGCCGGCACGCGGCAGCCGGTGGCGCCGGTGAAGGCTGTCGGCGCGGCGTCGCCCGGGCAGGCCAGCTCGCAGTGGCTGGTCTCGGCGCACAGAGCGGCGCAAGAGCCCTGGCAGGTGATCTGGCAGGTCGCTTCGCCGTTGCAGGAGACCAGGACGTCGGGCTCGGCGGTGAAGAGGCAGCTCGCCTTCTCGTTGCAGCTCAGCTGCGCGCCCTTCGCGGCGCTCACGGTGCAGGTGGCCGAGCCGTTGCAGCTGGCCTGCGTCGCCGGTGCGGCGGTGAAGGTGCAGTTCGCCTCCTGGTTGCAGCTGATGGACGACTTCTCGCCTGCGTCCAGCGTGCAGCTGCTCTTGCCGTTGCAGCTGACCGACGAGGCGGTGTCCGCGGTGAGCTTGCAGGAGCTCGTCCCGTTGCAGCTGACCGCGGACGAGGCGCCGAACGAGAGGGCGCAGGTGCTCGAGCCGTTGCAGCTCAGGTAGGCGCGCTCGCCGGCCCTCAGCTCCGCCTGCGAGTCGTTGGTGCTCATGGTGCAGCTCGTGCCGCAGGCGCCGCTGCAGTCCGCTCCGCTGTTGCAGCTCAGCACGCAGTCCCTGCTGTCCGGGCCGCAGCCGTTCATCGCGTTGAAGTCGCACTCGGACACGGTGGTGCACTGGCAGACGCTGCCGACGCAGGTGCGGCCCAGGTCGTAGCCGTCGCAGGCGGAGAGCAGGACGAAGCAGGCGAATGAGAGCAGGGCGGGCGTGGGGCGCATGGGCCGGACCTCCAAGGCGCGTGAACACCGGCTTGGTTGCCGCCTCCACCGCTTTCGATCATTCGGAGAGCCGCGCCCCGCGGGGAGCAGGGCGCCTGAAGGACGCTACGGCACCGGCGCGTCGGACGAAGCCGCCGAGGCGTCCGCGTCGAGCGTGTTGACGGAGGCGACCGCAGCCGGTTCGCGCCGGGCGTGGAAGCCCACTTCGCACTGCCGCGAATGCTCGCGGCGGTCCCAGTCCAGCGGCCGGTCGGGGGCGATCTTCGCGGCCGCTTCGATCAGCTCCAGTCCCAGCACGCAGGCGCCGGTCAGGTCTGCCAGCCGTCCTTCGAGGAGCAGGTGGATGGCCCTGGCCACCTCCTCGTCCGAAGTCGGTCCGCGCGCCGTGGGCCAGCCCGTCAGCGGCACGCGGTGCCAGTCGACGATGGGGTCCGAGGCCAGGGGGGCCCGGACCCGGTACGAAGCGCAGCCGGAACCCCCGGAGCTGGCGGCGAGGAGGAGACCGAGGCCGATGGCGCGATGCATGCCGGTGCTCCAGGGGCCTAGAAGGTCGCGCTGGGGTCGGAGAGGATCGCCTTGACCTGCGGCGCGAACGGCCCGTCCGGCTCGATCGCCAGGTACTGCTCGTAGTGCTGCCGCGCCCGGGCGCGGTCGCCGTGCAGCTGGGCGAGGTGCCCGGCCAGCACGTGGGCCAGCGGGTGGCGCGGGTCGAGCGAGAGCGCCCGGTCCACCTCGGCGCGCGCCTGCCGGTCCTGCCACAGCTCGGTGGCGGCGAGCGCCAGGCCGAAGTGGGCGTCGGGGTCCTTCGGCGCGAGTGTCACGGCCTCGTGGTAGTTCCAGCGCGCCCAGCGGAAGAGCCCGTCCTTGAGCTGCTGGTTGCCCACGCGCATGTGCGCCGCCATCTTGCCCTTGAGCTCCGCGGGAGTGCGCGGCGCCAGGGTGGGCAGCCGGCGCTGCTGGGGCTCCTCCGGCTCGGACGGCGCCGCAGCGGCTTCGTCCTCGGCGGCGGCTTCCGCCTGCGCCGACTCGGGTTGGGCTTCCTCGGGCTCGGCCGCTGCGCTCTCGGCCGGCGCGGCCGCCGCGACGGGCTCGGACGGAGCCGGCGCGGGGATCGCGGCGACGGGCTGGGGCGAAGGCGCCGGAGTAGGGGCAGGAGCGGGCGCGGGCTCGCGGACCCCGGTCGCCATGGCCGGCGTGCGCACGAACATGTCGATCATCACCAGCAGGCCGACGGCGCTCGCGGCGCCCACGATGGCTGCGGTCCGCACCAGCCAGCGCCGGTGAGCGTTCGGGAACGCCAGCGACGCGTCGTCCAGCACGTCCATGTCCGGGGCTGGCGGACGGACCTGCTGGGCGCTCTCCACCACCGCCGGCTCGAAGTCGAAAGGCTTGGGCCAGGCGGGGTCGGCCGCGGCCGGAGCTGCCGGGGCGGGGACGGGGCCGGTTTCTGGCTTCGGGCGGGCGGCGGACTCGTCCGGTGAGAGGAACCATTCGGTCTGGCGCGCGCTCTTCATGGCCACCCTCGACGGTCACGCAATCGGCCGGAGGGTTTGCAAGCAGCCTGCCGTCGAAAAGGCGTGTCCTTCCGCCCCGGAAGACGGCTCTTCGAGGCGGGAGTCGGGAGTCGACTGGGGTCACGGGACCCCAGCGTGGCGCAAAGGCCTCATGGGCTCGCGCACAGGCGCAGCCCCACGCTCGTGTCGCGGAAGGAGGGCTCGGGGGTCTCGCGGTTGTAGGTTCGGCTCGAATTGACGTCGAAGTAATAGCTCCCGCCGCGGGCCGCGTGCTGGCTGCCCTCGACCGAGGAGGCGACCCACTCCCACACGTTGCCGGCGGCGTCGTCCAGGCCGAACGGGCTGCGCGAGCCGGGGTGCGAGCCGACGGCGTCCGGGCCCATCGCCGCCGGGACCTTGCCGTAGGTCTCATCGAAGTTGGCGTCCGCGGCGAGGAGCCGGGCGCCGTGGGGGTAGTCGCGGCCGTCGGCCCCGCGCGCGGCGCGCTCCCACTCGTGGTCGGTGCACAGCCGCGCGCCCGGGACCCGCCCGGTGCGCGAGAGCCAGCCCGCGTAGGCCTCGGCGTCGGCGGCGGTGATGCCCACCACCGGCATCGCCTCCCAGGCGATCGGCGTGGGGCGAGCGCGGTCCTTGAAGAGCAGCGGCTCGCCCGTCCTGGCCACGTAGGCCTGGGTGGTCGGCTGCAGGCGGAGCTCCCAGGCGCCGGAGGGCAGGCGCTTGAGCGAGAGCGAGCCCTGGAAGCCCCCGGTGCCCACCCGCGGCGTGCGCTCCTCGCGCTCGGCCGGCGGCAGGCTCGCGAGGAACTCGAGCCACTCGCCGAAGGTCGTCTCGTGCTCGGCGACGAGGAAGGCTCCGGTGGAGGCGGTGTGCAGAGGCTGGGCGTGGAAGAAGTTGCGGCGCAGGCTCTCGGGGTCGGCGCTGCCGAAGCGGAAGCGGCCGGCGGGGACGAAGACGAAGCCCGCCGGGACCTTGGAGGACGGCGGCAGCTCGAGGTCCAGCGCGAGGTGCTCGCCCCGCTCGACGACGAAGGGCAGGTGGACTGGCGCGCGGCCAGGAGCGCGGGCGGCGAACCGGTAGGAACCCTGCGGCAGCGTCGTGGGATCCGCCGCGCCGCCGGTCGGGACGAAGGGCACCCGCTCGGCCTGCAGCGCGCCCGTGCCAGGGTCCGGCCGGTAGCGCTCGAGCGTCACCTCGGCGTCCGCCGGCCGCAGGGTCAGGGAGAGGCGGCCCGGAGCGTCCCAGGCGCGGCGGCGCGAGCCGTCCAGGTCGTACAGCGACAGGCGCGAGAGCGACTCGGCGCGCTCGGTGGCGTCGCCGCGCTCCTCGGCCATCCGGGCCCGCTCGGAGAGGACGTCGGCGAAGAGCGCGCGGGCGTCGTCCCGCCGCGGGTCGAGCATCAGCGCCACCTCCAGCTCGCCGCTCGCGCGGCGCAGCGCGTCCCTGGCCAGGTCGGCCGCGGCGAGCGCCTGTCCCCAGCTGCCCTCCGCGGCAGGGTCCTTGGCCTCGAACTGGAGGAAGGCCCGCGAGCGGATCTGCGCGAGCCGCGTCACCTCGCGAGCCGCCGCCCCGGCCGCCTCGCGCGCCGCGGACAGGCGTGTCTGGACGCGCCGGTCGAGCGAGAGCCGGTTCGCGAGCTGCACGCCGCCGTAGGTCGCCAGGAGCGCCAGGATGGCGCCGGCGAGCGCCCCGCGGCGGCGCCGCCGGCCGGAGCGCACGGCGCGCTGCGAGGCGAGCAGGAACGCCAGCTCGCGCGAGGCCAGCTCCTGCCGGGGCAGGCTGGAGGCCTCGGAGAGCTGCCGCTCGCGCCAGAGCGCGTCGCGCGAGCGCCCCAGCCGCTCCCACTCCGCCACCGCCTGCAGGAGCCGCTCGCGCAGCAGGCGCGCACCGGCGTCCGAGCTCAGCCACTGGGAGAGCGTGCCCCAGCCCTGGATGAGCGCCTCGTGGGCGATCTCGTAGGCCGCTCCGTCGGCGGTGTCGCGCGCCACCACCAGGCGGCCGCGGACCAGCGCGTCGAGCGCCGCGGCCGCCGCAGCCTCGCCGCGCACGAGCTCGGCCTCGCTGCGCCGGGTGCGCGTCCCCTGGCTCGTCACCAGCGCGAGCAGGATGCCGCGGGCCGCCCGCCGGGCCTGGGGCAGCATCCGCGAGAGCACGTCGTCGGCGTGGTGGCCCAGCGCCCCGGCGACGCCGCCCATCTGCGAGAGCGAGGCGGCGGGGATGAGCTTGCGGTCCTTGTCGCGGGCGTCCCACATCTTGGCGAGCGCGAACTGGAGCAGCGGCAGCCCGCCGGTGGCGCTGGCTGTCGACTCGGCGAGCTCCTCGACGAGCTCCTGGGAGTCGAAGGAGAAGCCGGCGACGCGCGCGGGCTCGACGATGGCCTCGCGCACGCGCTCCGGCGTGAGCGGGCGCAGGAAGAACAGCGCGCGCGCCAAGGTGTCGGTCAGGGGCGCGAGCGCGGCCAGCCGGGAGAGGAAGTCGCCGCGCGCGGTCGCGAGCACCCGGACGCCGGGGGCGGGCACCGCCAGCCAGGCCAGCGCCTCGGCGAAGGCGTGGGCCTCGACGCCCTCGCACAGGGTCACCAGCTCCTCGAGCTGGTCGACGAAGAGCACCAGGCCCTTGCCCGGGCCCTGGTGCAGCCGCAGCTTGCGCGCCATCGCCGCCGGCTCGTGCATCAGCCGGTGCTCGAGCTCCTCCTCCGAGGCGCCCAGGTGCGGCGCGAGCACCGCGGCGAGCGCGGCCACCGGGTGCTTGCTGGGGACGAGCGTGGCCAGCGTCCAGGCTCGGGCGGTGTCGAGCCAGCGCGTCAGGTGCGGCAGCACGCCGGCCCGGCACAGCGAGCTCTTGCCCACCCCCGAGTCGCCGGCGACCAGCACGAAGGACTCCGAGCCCAGGCGGTCGAGGATGGTGCGGATCTCCTGGTCGCGGCCGAAGAACAGGCCCCGGTGCTCGGCCTCGAAGGCGTGCAGGCCGCGGTAGGGGTTGCCCTCGGGGACGACCACCCCCTGGTGCTCGGGGAGCAGCTTGATGAGCGCCGAGCGGACGTCGTTGCCGCAGGCGTAGCGCCGCGACGGGTCGCGAAGCAGGCAGCGGTCGACGACCTCGGCGAAGCCGCGGTCGACCTCCGGGGCGGCCTCCGACAGCGGTCGCGCGGGCAGGGCGAGCACCACCTGCGCCAGCCGGGCGAGAGAGGTCTCCGCGTGCGGGGGCGCGCCGGCACACAGTTCATAGAGCATCGCGCCCAGCGAGTAGACGTCGGAGGCGTAGGTGGCCGGCTCGCCCCGCCAGACCTCGGGGGCCATGTACGCGGGCGTGCCGACGACGGCCTCCTGGCCGCGCTCCTCGCCTTCCCTGGCCGTCGAGTCCGAGGCCTGCGCGGCCTCGTCCTGGGGCGGGACCACGCGGATGAGCGTGCGCGCGATCTCCGGGGTCTCGTCGTCGCTCGATGGGGGCTCGGCCGCGCCGCGTGCGGCAGCGGGCGCCGTTGGGGGGAGCGCGGCGGCGGTCGGCGCGGGCGGGGCCGCCGGCTCCCGGGAGGGGCCCTGCGCCTCGAGCAGCTTGGCCAGGCCGAAGTCGAGCAGCTTGACCTGTCCGTCGTCCGCGATGATCACGTTGGCGGGCTTGATGTCGCGGTGGAGCACGCCCTGGCGGTGGGCCAGCGCCAGCCCGCGGGCGACCTCCAGGCCGATCTCCAGGGCGCGCCGCCAGGGGATGGGGCAGGCCAGCCGGTCGAGGCTCTCGCCGCGGACGAACTCCGAGACCAGGTACGGGCAGCCGTCCACCTCGCCCACGCGGTGGATGGTGACCACGCTGGGGTGCTGCAGCCTCGCGACGGCGCGCGCCTCGACGAGGAAGCGCCGCCGCGCCTCGGCGTCGGGCTGGGCGCTGGAGATGAACTTGATGGCGACCAGGCGGTCGAGCGCAGTGTCGCGGGCGAGCCAGACCTGGCCCATGGCGCCGGCGCCGATGGGCCGCTGCAGGCGGTAGCCCTCGAACTCCCGAGGCGGGAAGGCGTAGGGCCGCGGGTCTTCCCCGTCTCGCGCGTTGAGCACCACGGGTGGGCGCCCTCAGGTCAGGGGACGATCTCGCTGACGAGCAGGGTGGACGCGGCGACGGAGCCGGGCTGGCCGCAGCGCGCGTCCAGGAGGCGGTCGGCGCAGGCCGGAGCCGCGGCGGAAGGATCGCGCAGGCGGGCCAGGCAGCTCGCGCCGGCCTCGGTCCACTCGGACTCGGCGGCCCAGTCCTCGGAGTCGAAGCGCACGCCGAGGGCGTCGTAGGCGTTGAGCGCGGTGCCGTCCTGGGTGTGCGAGGTGCCGTCGCCGCAGTAGTCGGCGCGCAGCATGCGCGCGCAGGCGTGGTGGTACGGGGCGAGCGAGATCTTCTGGGTGCAGTCGCCCTTGCCGCGGGTTCCGGCCAGGCAGCTGCGGCCCTCGCGCCAGGGCGCGTAGCCCATGTCCACGCACTTGGCCAGCACGTAACCCTCGCAAGCGAAGGTGAACCCGTCGGGGTCGTCGAGCCACGCGCCGCCGCCCGGAACACCCTGGCGCAGGTCCCAACGGCCAGCGAGCGGGATGGCGCGGACGGGCTTGCCGGCCGAATCCAGGCCGCACAGGGGGAGCCAGCCCTGTGCGGCCTGGAAGGAGACGGAATAACGGACGACGTCGGCGTCGGAGGGGTCCGAACCGGGTAGCGCGTCGTCGACCCGCAGCGCCAGGCGGTCGCCGTCGTCGAGGCTCACCGACGAAGACCGCTCCGACGACGGACGGCACGCCCTGGAAGGCCGAGCCCTTCAGGCGCACGGTCTTCGCCGCCTGGCCCCGCGCCGAGACGCCGGCGTAGAGCACGCGGGAGAGGGCGCGGCCGTCGAGATCCTTGCCGTTGAAGTGCGTGCCGTTGAGGCCGCGGCCGACGAGGTCGAGCGAGAGAAAGCGCGCGCCGGCGACCGTGAAGACCACCTCGCTCGGGCCCCACGGGTCGAGGAGCGCCTGGGAGCTGCTGCCCAGCTCGCCGTCGACGTCCTGAGCAGAGCCACAGCTTGCGAGCACCAGAGCCGTCGCGACGAGCCAGCGCTTCATGGGGGCCACCTCTCGAGCAGTCCGACTGGGGAGGTGGCTCTTCAAGAACAGGGCCGACGCCAAGCCCGCGGAATCACGTACGGCGGGAGGGCAGGCAGGGGGGCTGGCGGTGGGGCCGGCGAGCCCCATCGGCGCGCAGACCCCAGGCTGCGGGCGGGAGAAAGCCGAGGCGAGGATTCAACGTCGCTTGCCGGCAGGCTTCGGCCGCGGCTTCTGCTTCGCTGCGGCACGGGGGGCCGGCTTCTTCGACCGACGTCCGGCCGGACGGGCCGATCGCAGCGCCGCTTCGAGCGCGAGCAGCGCCCAGGGCCGCATCTCCTCCGGGTCCTCCAGCGCGCCGTCGGGCGGCGACCAGTAGCTCATCTGCACCGAGCGGCCCTTGTGCTCGTAGACGAAGGGCTCGCCGCCGGCGTGGGCGAAGCGCTCCTGGGTCTGCGCGTCGACCTTCAGGTACAGCCGGTCGTCGGAGAGGAGGGCCACGGAGACGCCGGCGCAGAAGACGAGGTGCCCGCCCATCATCGCCCGGGCCTGGACCGGGCCGAGCGCCGGTTCGACCAGGTCGAGCACGTGCGTCACGAAGGTGGAGTCGGGCATCGGGGTGCCTCGGGGCAGAAAATGAAGTCCGCGGGCATCATAGGCGGCCTCCCGCCGGGGCGGGCACTGCGCTAGGCTCCTCCACTCGCCGCGCTGCCGAGGGCGGCCAAGAGGACTCATCGATGGCGCCCATTCCCCCTCCCGGCACGTTCCGCATCGACGACGATCTGCTGCTGCGCGCCGGCGGCCACGTGGGCTGGTTCTCCACGGAGATGGGCCTGTACACCTACTCGGGCGAGCGCAAGCTGTTGCCGAGGCGGCGGCTGGTGACGCCCCAGGGCGACTGGTCGGAACACGACCCGGCGCTGCGCATCGACCCGCGTCGCTTTCCGCGCCTGGCGGCCGCCGCGTCGGCCTGCACCCTGGTGGTCGTGCCCGACGACACCACGGCCCCGCATGCCCTCCACGTGAAGTGGCAGGCGGCGTCCAACTCGGGGCTCATCAGCGATGCCTCCACCGGGACCCGGTTCCAGGACTCGCTCGACCACTACCTGCTCTCGCCGATGGCCGCCGACGACGTTCGGGCCCTGGTGGCGGCGCTGCAGAAGCCGGCCGACGAGGTCCATGGAGAGGAAGAGGCCCGTCGGTTCAGCCAGTGGCTGGAGAAGGCGGCGGCGTCGCTGGAGAAGGGCGCGGACGACGAGGAGGTCCGCGCCGAGCTGGCGACGGTGGTGGGGGCGAGCATCGACCGCATCCTGCGCGCGGTGACCCGGGGCGTGGCGGACGAGGACTCGGTCGAGCTGGCGATGGAGCTGGCCTGGCTCGTCAACTCGGACGACCGCGCCGCGCTCAAGGACTGGGAGGATCAGCTCGACGCACGGCTGCGCGACGTGGACGCGCTGGACGCCGCCGAGAAGCTGCTCAAGGAGAGCTCGGTTCGGACCGTCCGACGGTGGAGACGCCGTGGGGCCCGGCGCACCGGTTCGTCCGCCCGAAGGTGGTGTGCCTGTGCGGCGTGGTCCTCCCGGAGGAGCCGGTCCGCTACTTCCCCGAGGCGGACACGCTGGACCTGGCGCAGGTGCCGGAACGCGACGCAGCCGACGAGCCGACCAATCCCTGAGCTCCGTCCCAGCGCGGCCGCGTGTGGACGTCCTGGAGCTCGTCGGTGATGGACCCGGCAATCGCCGTGGGCGCGCCCATCTCGTCCATCGTGTCCATCGTGTCCATGCCGTCCATGGGCTGGGACGGTGAGAAAGCAGGGGCCCTCAGCGCGCGAAGGCGCCGAGGGACCCTGGCCGGGCCTAGGGGAGGGGGGAACCACGGCCCGGACTCGAAGTTGGGTCAGTGAGTGTTCAGCGGCACGGTGCGTTGGCTGGCATTGCCTGCGTGGTCATAGGCCCAGACGCGCAGTTGGTGCCTGCCGGGACCTAGCCGCGTGACGAAGGAGTAGGGCCCGGCCGGCGCAACCTTGGTCTCGCGCAGCTCACCGTCGATCCACAGCTCGACCCGCTCGATCCCGGTGTCGTCCGTGGCCAAGGCCTTCACCACCACCGTCCCCGCGTCGAGCTCCGCGTCCGGTTTGGGCATCGTGACGTGCACGAAGGGCCTGGTCACATCGACTTCGGTCGCCCCGAGGCCAGGCCCGGCGCCCAATTCGGCGGGGACGACGTCGCCTGCCGCTCGATCTGCAATCCAGCTCGCGAACCGGTCGACACGAGTGTGCCAGGTGTCGCTCCACTCGCAAGGCGACACGCCGCCCGAGCTCACTCCGACCAGCACGTCCACGTCGCCGTCGCGGACGAAGGCCGGGCTGCCGGAGTCGCCGCGGCAGACGGTGCCGACCTCGCTCGCAGCGGTGAAGTAGAGCTTGGCCGGGCCCAGGACGGAGAGGGCGTTGTAGGTGACGCGCCGAGTCCCGCTGCCCGCGAAGCCCACGAGCGTCAGGTGCTGGCCGACCCTCGGCTCGCGCACCGCGATCGGGCTCGGCTCCATCGGCGGCGCATGGGCCAGGCGCAGCACCGCGACGTCATGGGCGCCCTCGCCGCCGTCCGCCTCCGGGCTCCAGAGCGGGTGGGCGACGGTCTCGTCCGCGAGGTAGGCCTGGCCGTCGACCACGAACTCGGTCTTCGAGGCTCCGCTGCCGGCGACGCAGTGCGCCGCGGTCAGCACGGTCTTGGGGCCGACGAGGGTGCCGACACAGAGGTCCTGGCCGTCGCGGCGCACCAGGCCCACGGCTGCATGGTGGCGGTCCACAGCGTCGCCGACGGCTTCAGAGCCGAGCGCCTCGGTGATGGCAGGCTCGTGGAGGCCTGTCTCGCCGCAGGCTGCGAAGGTTGGGCAAAGCGCGAGCGCCGCAAGAACGACCTGCCTCATGAGACCCCCTCCGAGAGAGTGCGACCTGATGCCCGGCCCCTTTAGCAGCGGCCGTGCCGGTCAGGTCTCTCTCTGGGAGGAGTCGCGCTCGTTCCGCCGCGGCACGTCGCGGGGCGGAGCAGCCGTCCCACCTCGGGCCGCAAGAGCCCGTCAGTGCATCCAGGTGAAGGCGGCCAGGAGGATCGAGCAGACCGCGCTCGCGAGGCTCAGGAAGAAGGGGACCTTGCTGTGGAGCAGCAGCGCGACCGAGGCGAGCACGATGGCCAGCTCCGCGAGCACCGTCGCGTACTCGAACCAGTGCTCCTGGTGCTGGTGGTGCTCGCCCTGCTGGTTGAGCTTCTCCGCCTTGAGCTTGATCTCCTCCTTCTCCTTCTCGTAGCGGTCGGCGTCCTTGGCGAGCTTCTCCACCGCCTGCGCCAGCGTCGGGCCCTTGGCGGCTTCGCCCTCGGCGGTCGCCGGTGTCGCCGGCAGGCGCTCGATGATCTCCTTCGTGGCGCCGGCGATGATCTGCTTGGTGCTCTTGGCCTGGAAGAAGGACCACTCGTTCGCCACTTCGTTCGACAACAGCAGCGCCTTGGTGCGCGCCTGGCTGGTGAGCATGCCGGTGAAGGCGATGAGCACCGTGTAGAGCGCCATCGTGATGGCGACGCGCCTCTGGAAGGGGTCGTTTGCGTCTGCGTGGGGGCCGTGACCGGACATGCGCTCTTGCCTCGTCGTCTCTTGGGGGTGGGGCCCAAGGGATAGCGCAAACCCGCCGCGCGCGCCCGCTCAGAACAGCGCGAGCCCCGCCCGCGCCAGGACGAACGCGGCGTACGCCGTCGAGGCCACCGCCCCGGCCACCAGCGCGGCGACCCCCATCGGGTGGCGGTCGGCCAGGCGGGTGAGCTCCTGCAGGGCGCGCTTGATCAGCGTGAACTGGCACTGGATGGCGATGTGGCCCCCCAGGCTCCGCTGCAGCCGGTCGATCATCTGGTCGACCGACTGGTAGCGCTCGGCCGGGTCCTTCGCCGCCCCGCGGTCGACGAACCAGCGGAACTCAGCCGGCACCATCCCCTGCACCGGCGTCGGCTTCAGGTCGAAGACGGCCGGCTTGAGCGTCTGCACCCCGTCGAGGATCTCGGGGAGGGTCTGGCACGGGTCGAGGTAGTGCTCCAGGAACATCAGCTCGTGGAAGATGACGCTGAGCGCGTAAGTGTCGGTGCGCTCGTCCACCTGGTCGTTGGCGCCGCGGGCCTGCTCCGGCGACATGTACATCGGCGTCCCCATCACGTCGCCCATCTGCGTGGCGTAGGCGCCGCGGTCCCGGCCCGAGGGCGAGGAGGAAACCGGCGAGGCCGGCGGCTGCCCCTTGCTCGAGCGCTCCACCAGCGCGGGCAGCTCGCTCTTGCCGCCGCGCAGGCGCTTGGCCAGACCCCAGTCCATCACCGTCACCTCGCCGAAGGGGCCGACCATGATGTTGGACGGCTTCAGGTCGCGGTGGATGACGCCTTCCTTGTGGGCGTAGTTGACGGCGTTGAGCACGCCCAGGAACAGCTGCTGGCGGACGCTGAAGGTGTAGCGCTGGTGCGCGGCGGCGTCGCCGGCGCGCAGCTTCTCGATGATGGCCTCGAGCGTCTCGCCCTTGAGGTGCTTCATCACGAAGAAATACCGGCCCTGCTCGTCGACGCCGACGTCGTGCACCGGGACGATGTTCGGGTGCTCCAGGCTGCCCACGGTGCGGATCTCGTCCACGAAGCGCAGCACCGAGCTCAGGTCGGCGTCCGGCAAGAGGCGCTTGAGCGCCACCGCCCGGTCGATGTCGTGGTCCTTGAGCAGCAGCACCTCGCCCATGCCGCCCTGGCCCAGCCGCGAGAGCTCCTCGAACCGGTCGCGCCGCGCGGTGGAGACCTGGGGCCGCTCGCCCTCCATCACCACCGTGGGCAGCACCGTGGTGCGCCGCCCCTCGCGATGCGCCGGCAGGGCCGCCGATGCGGAGGAAAGCGCGCAGGCACCCGCGGAGACCGGGACCGCGGTCTTGGCCAGCTCGGCCGGCGCGAGCGTCCGGTCCGCCCCGAGCTGCGAGGCAGGGCTGACGACGGTCTCGGCGAGGTCGTGGGGGTCGGTCATGGGGGCGCTCCAGCGTTAGGACCCCACTCTAGCGCCGCTCGTGTTCGAGGGCTGCGCCTGCGATTGGCGGAACAGGGAAGCCCGAAGCCCGAAAAGGCCGCCTTGCGCGACCCGCGCATCCGCCGGATAGTCCCCGCCGTGCGCCAGCCGACCTCTTCGAGCCAGCAACAGGATGCCTTGACGTTCGACTTCGCCAGCCGCTCCGGTTCCCCTCCGACGAAGTCTTTCTCCCAGCGCTGCAACGACCTGCTCGACCACGCCCTCGCGCAGGTGCCGGCCTACTGGACCTGGAAGCCTCTGGACCGCGGCCTCTCGGTCTCGGTCGACGAGCGGTTCCGGGCGCTGCCAGCGCTGACCAAGCGCGAGATGAACCTCCTTGGGCCGGCGGCCTTCGTCTCCCCGGGCCGCTCGCTCGAGGAGGCGCTGCGAGCCGGGCAGGTGGACCTGGTGGCCACCAGCGGCACGACCGAGGACAAGATCGTCAACGTCTGGGACCAGGCCTGGTGGGACGCCTCGGAGCGCGCGTCCTGGCAGCTCAACGCGCACGCCGCGCGCCTGGCCACCGGGACGCACCGCGAGGCCATCCTCAGCAACCCGCTCAACGTGGGCGTCGTCGCGACCAAGGAGCTGCCGTTCGAGCAGCGGCGGCTGGCGCGCTTCCTCTACCTGAACGAGCTGGCCGACCCGCTGGCCTGGACCGACCGGCACTGCGAGCGGATGCTGCGCGAGCTGGACGAGTACCGGCCGGACGTGCTCGAGGCCAACCCGTCGCTCCTCAGCCGGTTGTGCCGCTACGCGCTGCGCGCCGGCCGCCGCGCCTATCGACCGGGGCTGATCGCCCTCACCTACGAGATGCCGTCGGCCATCCACCGCCGGCACCTCGAGCAGGTCTTCGGCGCGCCGGTGATGAGCTCCTACGGGACCACCGAGGCGGGCTACGTCTTCATCGAGTGCGAGCACGGCCGGCTGCACCAGAACGTGGAGAAGTGCCGGGTCGATTTCCTTCCGTTCCGCGACGGCTGCGGCGGGCCCGCAGTGGGCAAGCTGCTGGTCACCACCTTCGACAACCCGTGGCGCACGCTCGTCCGCTTCGACGTGGGCGACCTCGGGCGCCTCGCCAACGGCCCGTGCCCCTGCGGGCGCAGCGAGGGGCTGACGCTGAGCGCCATCGAAGGCCGGACGGTGAACCTGACGCTGACGCCCGAAGGCGTCCCGGTGACGCAGGCCGTGGTCGACCGCCGGCTCGCGGCGATCCGCGCCATCGACGAGTACCAGCTTCGCCAGAGCGACCCGCGCACCTACGAGCTGAAGGTCTGCTGCGACCGCGGCTTCGATGCGGACGTGGCGCGGCAGGCGAGGCAGGCGCTCGCGGAGATCTACGGACCCGGCGCACGGACCGCCGTCGAGGAGGCGCGCGACCTGCCGCCCGAGGCGTCCGGCAAGTACCGCCTGGTCAAGCCGCTCTTCCCGGTGGACGCGAACGCGTTCGTCGCGGCCGAGGCGCTGCCCCCGCCGTTTCCGCTACCCGCGCCCCAGGAGTGCTGACCATGGCCAAGCCTCGGCCTCTTCCCTCCGTGTTGCTGCTCGCCGGTGGGCCCGGCGGCAGCCGAAGCGCCTACTCCAGGCTCCTGGCGAAGGTGTTCGCCTCGACCGGAAAGCAGAGGCCTCTCGTCGGCTACGTGGGGACGGCCAACGGCGACGACCCGCGCTTCATCGGCTTCATGAAGGGGCTGCTGGAGAGCGCGGGGGAGTGCGACTTCGCGCTGGCGCCGCTGGCGGGCCGCAAGGGCAGCGTGGCCAAGGCCAGGGGCGTGCTCGAATCCGCGGACGCGATCTTCATGGGCGGCGGCGACGTGGAGGAGGGGATGGAGACGCTGCGCGAGAAGGACGCCGTCGGGCTCCTGGAAGCCCAGCGCGCGCGCGGCGTCCCGTTCTTCGGCGCCTCGGCCGGGGCCATCATGCTCGCCAGGCAGTGGGTGCGCTGGCGCGATCCGGAGGACGACTCGAGCGCCGAGGTCTTCGACTGCCTGGGCTTCGCGGGCGTCTACTGTGACACGCACGGCGAGGAGGACCGCTGGGTGGAGCTGCACGCGCTCTTGGGACTCGTCGACCGCGGCGCGGAAGGCCACGGCATCCGCACCAACGCGGCGATCGAGGTCGATGCGGCGGGTGAGGTGAGGGTGGTGGCGGGCAAGGTCGATCGCCTGGTGGCGGCTCGCTGACCCGCTCCCGGATTCGCCGCCGTGAACGTTGTTGATGAGTGCTGACATATCTTTAGCAAGCGGCTACGCGCCGCCTCGCCGTCCAATCCCTATCCATTCCCGCGCCTTGCGCCCGCACCTCATCGGCCGGATAGTCGCGGCGTAGGTGCTCTTGGAGTCGCGAGATGCGAAGGAAGCTCCCAGCCATCGCCGCCGCCGTGTCGCTGCTGGCGCCGGTCGCGGTCCCCGCCGCCGAGAAGGCCCCTGACCAGAAGGGCGGGAAGTCGCCCAGCAAGGCTCCGGCCAAGGCGCCGGCCAAGGAGGACAAGATGCCGGAATCCATCGGTACCGCGACCATGAAGGACGACGGGACGATCGTGATGATGCTGCGCGCCACGGGTGGCGGAGCGGTCGGCGACGCGATGCTCACCTACCCGAAGAGCCATCCGGAGTACGCCAACATCCTCAAGCACCTGGGCGGCCTCAAGCCGGGCGAGAGCAAGCCCGTGCCGCCGTTCGACTGAGAGTCTCCGCTACGCCGCTTGGCGCTTCGTCAACCGGCGTGACAGCGCAGCTCCTGCCTCTCCCAGGCGATGCGCTGGCACGGCTCCTTGCATTGCCACTCCGGCACAAGGAGCCCGCCATGACCGTTCGCCACCCGCTCATCCTCATCGCCACCGTCGCCACCACCCTGCTCTCCGCCTGCGAGGAGCTGCCCGCGGAGCCCGTTCCCGTCGACGTGCCCAACGCCGACGAAGCCCCGTCGGTGGTGCTGCCTCAGGTGCTTCAGGCTCCGCCGCAGCTCGAGGGTCTGGGCCTGTGGGGCCTCGGTGTTCCCACGCAGGCCCCAGGGGAGGAGGCGCCGGCCGTCGCCGAAGTCGAGGAGGCGCCGGAGCGTGTGGACTGGACGCTCTCCGAGACGGTGCTGCGGCATTACCTCGACTGGCAGCGACACCTGCACGACGCCAATGCGCTCGCCCAGCTGGAGCAGCGCGTGGCCGACGACGAGCGCTACTCCGAGGCCGTGCGCGAGCGCGCCCGCGACTTCGTGGACGTGGAACCGCCGGAGCGGTCGTTCGCGCGGTTCGGGCTCTCGCGCGTGGAAGTGGCCCATGCCGAGACGCTCTGCCAGGAGCTGGCGAGCCTGCGCGAGCCGGACGAGCTCCAGCCCTTGCCGGACCTGCGCGGACGAGCGGGAACCGCGGAGCGGCGGTTCCTCGACAGCGTGCGGGAGCACGCGGAGGAGTCTCTTCGCGAGGCCGCGACGGGGATGCGCGCGCGGTACGGCGACGCAAACGTCGATCTGCTGCTGAGGTACGAGGCGAGCCTCCCCGCCGACCTCGAGATGCTGGGGGAGACGGAGGAGCCCGAGCCTGAGAACGACCCTGCGCCCGTGGCTGAGAACGAGGCCGAGGCCGAGGCGCCCGCCCAGCCCTGAGCGGCGCATGGGGCCGGAAGTCCGGTATCCTCCGGAGCCTCGCCGTGCGCGTCGCGCGGCCCAAGAGACCAACCCTGGGGGAACCATGAGCCGCACCCTTCCGCACGAAGAGCCCGAGTCGCAGTGCACCTGCGGCATGGAGCTGGGCAAGAAGCTCGACGCCATCGAGCACCTCGTCTCCGCCGCGAAGGCCTGCGGCGGCGAGGGCCAGGAGGTGAAGGTCGACCTGCGCAGCTCGCTGCCGTGGGGGCGCGGCAAGGCCAGCTACTTCGAGCTCGAGCTGACCTACGGCGCCATGGATTCGGGCGCCCTCAAGGTCCAGGTCGACGACAAGGCCCGGAAGTTCAAGATCGGCGGTGAAGAGAAGGACCTCGCGTATCTCCAGCCGGAGATCGAGCACCGCCAGCTGGTGCGCATGCTCGGCGACGCGCTGGTCAAGGCCGAGGCCCGAAGCCTCGGCGCGCTGGTGGCCGCCATCCAGCGGCTCCAGGAAGCGGCGGGCAAGGTCAAGCCGCTCGACCCCGCCTCCCGCGAGTCGATGCGCCTGTCGCCGCTCGTCCCGGAGGGCGAGGACCACGCCGCGCTGCGGGGGCTCTGCGGCCTCATCGACCGCTCGTCGGAGCGCTGGTTCGTGCCGCTGGCGGGGCTGACGCCACACGAGCTGGAGGAGCGCTTCGCCAAGGTCGGTCGGTCGATGTACTCGAGCGACTACCCCAATGCGCGCCGCCAGCTGGAGGAGCTGGTCAAGCTCCTGCCCGAGAACGCCGACGCGCACGGCAGGCTCGGCGCGCTGCTCGCCACCGCCTTCGCCGACCACCGCCTGGCCCAGGGCATCGAGCACCTGGAGAAGGCGCTCGCCGTCGCCCCCGCGCACCGGTCGGCGGGTCAGGACCTGGCGGACGCGCTCTTCCGCAAAGGCGACCTGGACCGCGCGCGGCAGCTCTACCAGAAGGCGCTCGAGGCGGCCGGCGTCGACTCGCCGCAGTGCCTGTTCGGCCTCGCGCAGATTGACGAGCTGGCGGGCAACTATGACGGCGCGTACTCGTACTACGTGCGTGCGGCGCGAAAGGCCTCGGACGTCCGGCTGCGGCAGCTGCTGGAGCTGTGCGCCTCGCGCGTCGAGCTGGTCCGGGCCAAAGCCAAGCGCGCCTAGCGGACGCGATTGGACTACTTCCCTGCGAGCCTCTTGCCCTGCGCCAGCAGGGCGACGGCTTCCTTGGAGCGCTTCTCGCGCGTCTCGGGGCGCTTCGCCTGCCCGACCCAGCCCAGGAAGAGCCGCTGGGCAGAGGGCGGCAGCGACCGGAAGAACGCGTCTGCCTTGGCGTCCTCCGTGAGCAGCGCGCCCAGCTCGGCCGGCATCTGCGGCGGGGGACGCTTCGCCACCGGCTGGCCGTCCTGGATGCGCTGGAGCACCTCGGGCGCAACGGCGGCGAGTCCGGCGGGCTGAACGACGCCCGCGGCCAACAGCTCGCGCATCTTCGCGACGTTGGTGGGCGACCACTTTCGCGGGTCCGCGCGGGGCGTGAACTTCTGCGCGTACCGCTCGTCGTCCAGCCGTTTGATCAGGCTGTCGATCCACCCCCAGCAGAGCGCCTCGTCGAGCGCCTCGGCGTAGACGAACGTCCGCTTGGGCGAGCCGACCTTGTAGAAGACGAGCCAGATCTCCCGCTCGCGAGAGTGGTGCGTCTGGAGCCAGCGGCGCCAGGCCGAACGTGACTTCACCTCGAGCGTCTTCACGGAGATCCTCCTGCCGGGGGCGCGGTTGAGCCCTGTGCCACAACCTGCCACGATGCCCGCTCTCAATGGGAGGCCCGAATGCGCAAGGTGAAGATCGTCTGCACCCTCGGACCGGCGACCGCCGGCGTGGAGATGCTGGTCAGGCTCATCGAAGCCGGCATGGACGTCGCGCGGCTCAACTTCTCGCACGGCGACCACGACTTCCACCGCCAGACCTTCAACGACGTGCGCGCCGCCTCCGCCAAGGTCGGAAAGCCCGTGGCCATCCTCGCCGACCTTTCGGGCCCCAGAATCCGCGTCGACAAGATGAAGAACAGCCAGCCGGTGACGCTGGTCCCGGGCGCGAGGATCGTCCTGACCACCGAGCCGTGCGAAGGCACCGCGGAGCGCGTCTCGCACAGCTACAAGCCGCTGCCCCAGGACGTGCGCGTGGGCGACCCCATCCTCCTGGACGACGGCCTGCTCCGCCTCGAGGTGAAGGAGATCGCGGGCGGAGACGTGCACTGTGTGGTCGTGGTCGGCGGCCCGCTCAAGGACAAGAAGGGCATGAACCTGCCCGGCACGCCGCTGTCGACGCCGGCGCTGACCGAGAAGGACAAGAAGGACATCGCCTTCGGCCGCGAGCTGGGCGTGGACTACTTCGCGCTCTCGTTCGTGCGCAGCGCCAAGGACGTGCAGGAGGCCAAGGACCTCTCCGGCGGCATCCCGGTCATCGCCAAGCTAGAGAAGCCGGAGGCCATCGACCACCTGGAGGAGATCCTCGACGTGGCCGACGGCGCGATGGTGGCGCGTGGCGATCTGGGCGTGGAGGCGGGGCACGAGAAGGTGCCGGTCATCCAGAAGCGCATCCTGCAGGCCATCACCCCGCGGGCGAAGCCGGCCATCACCGCCACCCAGATGCTGGAGTCGATGATCAACAACGCGGTGCCGACCCGCGCCGAGGTCAGCGACGTCGCCAACGCGGTGCTCGACGGCACCGACGCGGTCATGCTCTCGGGCGAGACCAGCGTGGGCAAGTACCCCATCGAGGCCGTCAAGACGCTGGTCAACGTCATCAACGAGGTGGAGGCGAGCCAGTTCCAGGCGGACGCCATCGCCAAGCGCGCCCCGGTGCCCAACAAGACCTACTCGCACGCCATCGCCGACGCCGCGACCGCCATCGCCAAGGAGAGCAACCTCGCCGCCATCGCCGTCTACAGCGAGAGCGGCTCCTCGGCGCAGCTCGTCAGCGCCAACCGCCCGCGCGCCGCGGTCATCTGCTTCTCGCGTCACGCCAGGGTGCTGCAGCGGCTGGCGCTGTGCTGGGGAGTGCTGCCGATGCACGGCGCCTGGGTCGAGGGCGTCAAGGGCGTGGTGGAGCAGGCCGAGAAGAGCCTGCTCGAGCGCAAGCTGGTCAAGCCGGGCGACGACATCGCGGTGAGCTTCGGCATGGTCATCGCCGACGAGAAGTTCCAGACCAACGTCCTCAAGCTCTGGAAGGTCCGCGGGTAGACCGCCTGCGAGGTCCTGACGTACGAACCGGACTTGCTAAAGATAGGCAGCTACTTCTTGACATGGATTCCTGCAGCCATCGCACCTCAGGGGTGTGGGCTCGGCTTCCACGCCGGGGGCATCTTCCCGAAAGTGAGTGTCTGAGGCGCGCTCTGGGTGTGGGCCCGGCTTCCACGCGCTTCCACGCCGGGGACATCTTCCCGAATGTGAGTGTCTGAGGTTCGCTCTGGGTGTGGGCCGGCTTCCACGCCGGGGGTAATCTCACGAACCAGAGAATCGGAGGCGCGCTGTCCGGGGGTAGTGCTCGGCGCTGCCCCGACAGCGCGCCTCAGGAAGAAGGATTGTGAGGGCGCCCGGGCGTGTAAGCGCGTGGAAGCCCGACACTACCCCTACTTCAGCATCTGGCACGCGCCCTTCGAGCCCACCTCGCACGCCTTGCGGATGAGCGCGGCGCCCTTGGCCGGGTCCGCCGGAGTGCCGAGGCCGCGCAGGAGCATCATCCCGACGTTGGCGCAGCTGTCCACGTCGTTGCCGGCGCAGGCCTGCTTGAAGAGCAGGAACGACTGCTCGTCGCTCTTCTCGACGCCGCGGCCCACGCTGTAGAGCTCGGCCAGGCGCGCGCAGGACTCGGGGTTGCCGCCCTTGCACGCGAGGCCGTAGAGCCCGGCGGCCTGCGCCTCGTCCTTGGCGACCCCCAGGCCCTTGAAGTGGAGGCGCGCGAGCGGTCCGCAGCCGTCGGTCACGGTGCCCTGGCAGGCCTTGCCGAAGAGCGCGGCGGCGCGTGGGTAATCAATGGCCAGGGTCCGGCCGCTGACGAGCACGTTGCCCAGGTTCACGCACGCGGCCGACTCGCCGCCGTCGCAGGCCTTCTGGAGCAGCGCCGCCATCCGCGGGGGCTCCTCGCCGGTGTGGGCCATCGCGGTGCCGAGCAGGGCGCAGCCGCGCAGCACTCCGGCGTCGCAGGCCTTGCCGAAGAGCGCCTGGGCCGCCTTGGGATCCTTCGAGGCGAGCCCGGTGCCCTGGTGCAGGCAGCCCATCGCGTCGCCCGCGGCGCAAGCCTTCTCGAAGAGCGTGCCCGCCAACGACGGATCGGCCTTCACGCCGTCGCCTTCGAGGTAGACGAGCCCCAGGTTGTCGCAGCAGCGCGGCGCTTTGCCGTCGCAGCCCTTCTGGTAAAGGGCGCGCGCCTTGGGGAGGTCCTTGGGAACGCCCTTGCCCAGGTGCATGGCCGCGCCCAGCTCGCAGCACGCCGCCTGCTCTCCCAGCTCGCATGCCGAGCGGAAGGCCGTGGCGGCGCCGGCGTCATCCCCGGCGGCCAGGCGGTCGGTGGCGAGCGCGAGGCAGGCGCCGGCCTTCTTGGCCGCGCAGGCGGAGGCGAGCTTGGGGTCGGCCGCGCGAGCCGGCGGCGGCGCAGCCGTGAAGAGGAGGAGCGAAGCGGCGAGCAGGGCGATCATCGCCGCCGTCTATACGCCATCTCCACCCGTCGGAACCACTACCCGCCGCAGAGCCAGGACTCGTGGACCGTCGGCTGGAGCGAGGTGCCGGCCTTCCGCAGACCGACCGTGCGCACCTGCCAGTGGCTGGCCCGGTGTCGGCGCCGTCATCGAACCGTTGATCGAGACGCCCCGAGGGTGCCAAGACAGACGCATGGATCGCTTGGACATGCTGCTCGAAGCCGTGAAGCTCAAGGCGTTGCCTCGCGCCGGCTGGGTTCGCAAAGGAGTCCCCGCGCCGGAGACGGTGGCGAGCCACAGCTGGGGCGTCGCCTGGCTGGTGCTGGCGGTGGCTCCCGAAGGCATCGACCTCGCCAAGGCGCTCGCCTACGCCACGCTGCACGACCTGGCGGAGGTGCGCGTCGGCGACCTCACACCCGTCGATCCCGTCTCGCGAGAGGAGAAGTCGCGCCGGGAGCACGAGGCGATCTCCGAGATGACCCGCGCGCTCGGTCGGCCGCAGCTCGCCGCGCTCTGGGACGCGTTCGAGAACGGCGCCGACCCGGAGGCGCGGCTGGTCCGCGAGCTCGACAAGCTGGACATGGCCATCCAGGCGCTTGCTCACCACGAGGCCGGGAGGCCAGGCATGCGCGAGTTCTTCGCCAGCGCCGACCGGGCCATCACCGACCCGGCGCTGCGCCCGTGGATGGAGGCGATCGGCCGGCGGATGGTCTGACCGCTCGCTCGCGAGGTCGGCGAAGTCGGGTGGGGTGGTAGTCTCGCCCGCACCATGCATCTCGCCCGGCTCACCGCTCTCTCCGCCCTGCTCGTCGTCCTGGCTTCGTGCGACCTGCGCCCGCCGTACGTCTTCCTGCGCCTGGAGCTGGCTCCAGCGCCCGACTCGCCCTCGGCGATCATCTCCAAGGTCGCGGTGGGGTTCGGGCCGTCGACGCTGTCCGAGGTCTCCACGGCCGGCAAGAGCTTCCCGCTGACCGCGACGGTGGCCTCGTCGAGTGCGGGCGAGCGCGAGCTCTTCGTGGAGGCGCGAGACGCCTCCGGCAACGCGGTGGCGCGAGGTCGGGTGATGGCCGAGTTCCCGGACGTCGAGCAGGGCAACGCGACGGTCGTCCTGCGCCGGGCCTGCGATACCGACGGCGGCTGCGACAACTCCAAGTTCTGCGACGGCCCGGCGACCTGTAGCAACGCCGGCCTCTTCGGCATCTGCCAGCGCTCCTCGGCCTGTGGTGCGCCACCGTTCGCCTGCGTCACGCTCGAGTGCCAGGAGGAGGGCGCGCGGTGCGTGCAGACGCCCAACCACGACCTGTGCCCGCCGGTGAAGGACGAGCAGGGCATCCTGCGGCCGCAGCAGTGCGACGTGACGGCGGGGTGTGTCGCGGCGCCCTGTCCGTAGCGATCGGGGCTTGACCCGAGGCCCGCAGCCCGAAGTTCCCTACTCCAGAATCAGCTCTCGCGAGGCCTGCAGCAGCTTCGCCTTGCGCCCCGGGATCATGACCAGGTGGTTCCCGAGCGGCCGCTCGAGCACCTGCTCCAGGGCCGCCGGGTCCACCTTGACCAGCGCCTGGGTCCGGCACAGCCGCTCCTGCCGCGGCGCCTTCACCAGCTCGCCCTCCGCCAGCCAGATCTGCTCCAGCTGCTCGCCGCCGATGCGGACCAGCGTCACCGGCCCGGGGCCGAGCTCGCCGGCGACTGCCACGCCGAGGTCGGACTCGAAGTGGGTGCGCACGTCGTAGGCGCGGACCATCGTCCGCGGCACGGTGCAGTGCGCGAGCACCATCTCGCCCCGCTGCGGCGAGATGCTCGCCGGGTTCGCCATCCACGCGGCGTCGCCGGTCAACAGGTGCATCCACAGCAGGGCCACCGCCGCCGGGACGTCGCCTTCACAGCCCGCGGGGATGCCGTCGTCCGCCAGCTTGGAGAGCGCCAGGCACCCGGTGGTGCGCTGCTGGGTCACCAGGTCGAAGCAGCGCACCGTCAGCGCCCATAGCCGGTGCTCGGCCACCAGCGCCTCCAGCACCCGGTAGACCCCGCTGGCCTTGAGCACCTCGGCCTCCGGGACCTCGCTCTTGCCGGCGCCCGAGAGCAGGTCCTTCGACAGCGCGGCGTCGGCCTGCGCCGCGGCGACCCTCTCGTGGAAGTCGCGCAGCGCGATGGACACCACCTCCGGGCCCCAGGACTTCTTCACCGTGGCGGCATTGTGCGAGCTGGCCACCAGCCACTCGCTCGGCTCGCCCACCGCCCCCAGCCGCGCGCGCCGCAGCGAGATGCCCACGTGCGACAGGTGCGCGGTCTCGCGGAGGCGCTCCACGTCGCCGGCCGGGTCGCCTTCGACGAGCACGATGCGGCCCGAGCCGCCGTCGGCACGCACCCGGGCGAGGATCTCCAGGCTCGCGGCCAGCGAGTTGTGCGCCGGGTGGGCGACCAGGATCACCGGCTCGCGGTGCGACTTGGACGCCCGGGTCCGCAGCCGCTCCAGCACCAGGCGCTCGGTGCCGCCGGTGAGGATGACGTGCAGCAGCGGCTGGTCGAGCGGCGCGTCCTCGGGCACGGCGCGCACGCCGCCGGCCTTGGCCAGCGCGTCGGCCAGCCCGGAGAGGATGCGGTCCACGGAGGCCGCGTCGTGCAGCGAGGAGGCGGCGGGGGAGAACGAGAATCGGCGGTCCAGCTTCATGGCGTACCTCGGCTCGGCGATTACTTCTTGCTCGAATAGAAATCGATGACGCGGTTGACGGCCTGCTGGCAGACGCCGCAGAACGGCACCTGGTTGCGCGAGAACATCACGCAGTCGTTCTGGGGGCGGTAGTAGCCCTTGGCCTCGTAGTTGGCGCCCTCGAACGCGCCGACCTTGCCCGCGTACGAGTCGGCGGAGAGCAGCTTGCTCTCGATGCCCTTCTCCTCGGTGAAGAGCGCGTCCATCTCCTCCTCGGGCTTGTTGGCGGCGCGGATGGCGCGGCGCTTCTTCTGGAACTCCATCGAGGCCTTCTCGAAGGCCTCCTTCGACCACGGCGTCGGCACCGGTACTCCGGAGGTCAAGAGCGCCTTCCACTTGAGCGTCGCGGGATCGGCGTTGGCGGTGGTGTTCGGCTCCCACGGCTCGAGCTTCTCCACGGGGGCCTCGTAGGCCGTGTCCGAGGTGTAGTACTCGTCGCCCAGGCCGGCGAAGTGGTGGCCCAGCTCGTGGACGAAGATGTACGGCGCCCAGAGGCTGTCGGAGGCGACGGTGGCGAAGAGGTTGAAGATGCCGCCGCCGCCGTAGGTCTTGCCGTTGGCGAGGATCTCCACGAACTCGTACGGCGCGAAGGAGGCCACGTCGCGCAGCTCGCGGTTGTCGAAGGTCAGGATGTAGCGCTCGCTCCCGAAGGCGTCGTAGGTGGCGCCCACCCGCGAGCGGCGGTGCAGGCCGGTCGAGGGCCGCGAGATGCCGCTCTCCTCGGAGGGCGGGCACAGGCCCCAGACGTTGAAGTCGCCCTTGCGCTCCTTGAAGGGCGAGTAGCTGAAGAGGATGTCCACGAGCTTCTTGGCATCCTTCTCGAACTTGCCGCGCTCCGCGGCGGTGTAGCCGTCGCCGAGGATGAGCAGGTCGACCTTCTTCGACGGCTCGCCGCTCTCGAGGAGCTTGACCAGCGCTCCGGGCGAGGCGGGCTTGGACGGGTCGACGAACATGTCCTTGGGGTCGATCTCCAGCGACCAGATCTCCCGGAAGGCGTTGTGGGCGTCGCGCTTCTTGAGCAGCACCTGCACCGGGGTGGCCGGCAGCGGGAAGCGGAGCGACTCGTGGAAGGTGCGGTTCGCCACCTTGGCCTCGGGCGTCGTCTCCCACTCGCCGTAGATCGACGCGAAGCCGCGGGAGAAGACGAGGCGGTTGGTGCCGCGCTCGCGCACCTCGAAGAGGTACTTGCCCAGGTTCGTCTCGTCGACGGTCTGGGCTGGACTGCCGGGCCAGGCCAGTGGCTCGACGACGAGGCGGTCGAGGCTCAAGAGCTCGGTGGTGGCGTTGCCGGTGTGGAAGAAGTCGACGCGGAAGGTCTTGGGCGCTGCGGGGGCAGCCGCAGGCGTCGGGGCGGCGGCCGCGGTGAGGAGCGCGAGGAGGAGGGAAGTCATGGCGGGCGATTGTACCCGACCGCGCCGCGGAGACGTCTTCGCCGAAACCTACTCCTTCTTCTTCTTGGGCTCCGGCAGGTCGACTGGCAGCGCCTCGAGCTCCTTCTTCACCAGCGCCCGCACCTCGGCGACGCACTTCTCCTTGGTGGTCACGTTCTCCAGCGCGACCTGGCTCGTGCGCACGAGCTTGCCGTCGGCGAGCTCGAAGATCTTCACCACCACCAGGGCGGTGGTGTGGGAGGACGCGACCCTCAAGGCCAGCAGGAAGCGGGCGGTCTTGCTCCGCTCGTCGCCCTTGGGGAACGCCTGGCGGCCGTGGGAGGCGCGAACCTCCTCCACCGCGCCGGCCACGATGGCCGGCTGCCAGCTCAGGTTGACCGAGGACGGCTCCAGGTCGACGTAGAAGGTCTGCGGAGCGGCGGAGAGGACGAGGGAGAGCAGCAGAGCGGTCATGGCAGGTCAGCCCACGCGGAGACGACGGATCGAGGAAGAGGTTGGGAGCCGGGGACTGCTCAGTCGCCTGCCCGGAGCAGCCGCGTCTCCGCCGCCTGCTCGAGCTTCACCTTCGCCGCGCCCAGGTCGATCTCCGCTTCGAGCGCGTACGGCACCGTCGAGCCCTGCAGCTCCTTGCGCTCCTTGACCTCCTCCGGCGGGATGAGGACCTCGATCGGGAAGCTCGTGTGGCTGGCGGCCTTGGGCGCCGTGCGGTCGAACACGCCCTCGCCGGCCTGCTTGCCCGCCACCGTCAGCTTCCAGCGCGCACTCTGCAGCACCAGCGGGAAGGTGTTCGGGTTCTCCAGGTCGACCATGATCGAGAAGGCCACGCCCACCGACGGGGCGGTCGTCGCGTCCAGGCTGGCCATCTTGAGCGACGGCATGCGCGGAGCGCGGATGGCTCCGGCCTTGGCGAACTCGACCTTGCTCCCGCCGGCGTCCAGCGTGCCGCGCACGGCGTACTCGATGGGCTCCTTGCGCTGCACCAGCGCCGCCACCGCCTCGTCGCCCTGGGCGTAGACGAACGGCGCCGGGACCTCGACCGTGGTCTCGCCGCCGCCAGGCACGCTGGCGGAGAGGGCGGCGCGGCCGCTGGCGACGACCTTGCCGGCGATGACCACCTCCCAGCTCGCGCCGCTGACGGTCACGGCCTCGGCGGTCTCGTTCTTCAGGCGGACCGACGCGACCGCCTTGAGCCCGTTGATGACCTGCTCCTGCTCCTCGAGCTTGAAGGTCTCGGCGCTGACGGCGGCGCCGGTCGAAGCGGCGCCCTCTTCCGGGGCGGGCTTGGCGGTGGTGCAGGCCAGGCCGAAGCAGGCGAGCGCGGCGACGGCGGACAGGAGCGTGCGGTTCATGGCATCCCTCTGGCGCCGGAGGTCGAGCCGGCGGGTGGGTGGTTGGGAAGCGGAAGCGAGAGCTACTGGGCCCCGCCGCAGGGCGGGTTGGCGCTGGTCGGGTCCTCGCCCAGGTCGCGCACCTTCTGGAGCTTGTAGACGAGGCTGGGGCTGGAGCCGCCGATGGAGAAGTCGAACTCGATCTTCACGAAGCCGTCGGCGGCCTCCTTGTCGCCGGTGCCGGCGGTGAAGGTGCGGAACTCGGAGCGGGTGGCGGCGGTGCCGTCGGTCTTCTTCTCCTGGAAGGCGATCTTGCTGGCGGTGACCGTCTTGCCGACGGGCAGCGCGACGTCGCTGCTGTCGAAGATGTCGGCGGTGAAGTTGTGCGTCTCGTTGCTCAGCAGCGTGCCGGTCCCGTCGTAGGTACGGACCTCGCTCGAGGACTCGAATCCGGTCGTTGGGGACGACCGGCTCCGCCAGGCGCTTGAGCGGCGGGTCGTAGAGGTAGGTCTTCCCGCCCGGGAACGACCGCTTGTAGAGCAGCATCGAGTTGTCGCTGCCGAAGGCCACGTAGTCGAGCATCGCGATGCCGCCGCCGATGCGGTAGGTGACCTCGTAGGTCGGCACCGGGAACTGCGTGCTGTCCATGCGCTCCACCACCACGCCGAGGGCGGGGTTGGTCTGGGCGACGTCGCTGGTCGTGTACTCGAAGCAGCGGCCCTTCTGCAGGCCGAAGTACTGCTCCGGCGGAAGGCCGGCGTCGGGGCCGGCCTTCGGGGGATTCCCACAAGCTGCAAGCGAACAGGCGATGGCCAGCCCGAAGGTCGAAAGCCGCAACGAACGCATGGTGGCTCCTAGGCTCGAAGAAGGCCGGGATTGTAGTTCAGAGGGCGCCAGGAGGGGCAGGGGAAGGCTGTGACGGAGGATTCGGGAAGTCTCGGCGCGGAGCAGAGAATCCAAGACCCGGAGCCTGTGGGGGGCAGAGCAGCATCCGACACCCCGAGCTTGTCGAGGGGGCGGACGCCTACGCTCCAGTCCGTGGACACTGCTTGATCTGCCGCAGGACCCGCTCGACGAAGGCGTCGAAGGTCCTGGCGTCGTTGGAAGCGCGCCCGATGTCCAGGCCTCCACGCCCGGAGCGAGGGGCGAAGCGGGCGAAGGCGATGCGGCGCAACGGGTAGCTGAGCGCCAGGAGCACGCCGCTGGCGGCTGCGGCCGCGACCAGCAGAAGGCCGAGCCCCTCGACGGCCGTTGCCTTGGACTGCGTGAAGACCACCGCGAAGGCGAGCAGCGACAGGGCAAACGCCCAGCCGGCGTAGCGGTGGAGGCGGTAGCGCACCTCGAAGCGCCGGACCTCGGGCTGGAGGGTGCCGAGCGGAACGGTCGTCTGGAAGCGGCCGCGCCAGCGCCACCGGGCCTCGACGACCACCCGGTCCGGGTAGAGGGCGAAGTGCCTGCGCACTTCCAGGAGGCGCTCCGTGTAGGTGGCGATGGGATCCACGCGCCCAGGGTTCCAAATGGATCGTGGGGTTGTCCAGCAGTGCGTGCATCGCCAAACAGCTCAGCACCGCGGCGAGATCACGGGCTCAGCGCGTGGCGGGCGAGCGAGGCAGGTAGCGCCAGACGAAGATCTCCGCGCTGCCTCGGGGGCTCTCCTCGACGATGACCATCCCGGCCGGCCTCCCGGGGTCGGCGGGGCCGTCTTCGGCACGAAACACGTGGTAGGTGAGGTCGACGCTCATCTTGCCTTCGGCATAGCGCCCAAGGCTCACCAGCTTCCAGCCCCGTTCCCCCACGAGCTTCTTCTCGAAGAAGGCGCAGACGAGGGCGTACGCGTCCGCGCTCTCCATCTTGAGCTGGTAGAGCGTGCCGTCGGCCTGGTCGACGACCCCGCCCACGCGGAGGCTCGGCGTGCTGCGCGGGTACATCTCGAGGTCCAGCGCCGGCCTCTTCGGTGCGGCGGCGCGTGGGCTGGCGAGCTGGACCGCCAGGCCTTGGACCTGGGGCCAGAGCTGAGCCCAGTGGCCGGACAGCCAGAGGCCGCCGGCCCCGACGGCGGAGGCGGCGAGGCCGCCGGCGAGCGCCCACCAGAGAGGCCGCGAAGAGCCACCGCGTGCCACGTGTTCCAGGGCGTGCAGGGCCTGGCTCGCGGACGCGAAGCGCTTCGCGCGGCGAGGCGCCACCAGGCGCTGGAGGAAACGCCGGAGGCGCGGGCTGACGGCCAGGTGCGCCGGGAACGCCCCGGGGTCGTCGCGGAAGATCTCCCACGGGACCTGGCGGGTCAGCAGGTGCAGGGCCGTCATCCCCAAGGCATAGAGGTCGCTCGTCTCGTCGACCTGGCCCGCGAGCTGCTCGGGCGGCATGTACCCGAACGTCCCGACGAGGGTGGCGCTGATCTGGCTCCCCTCGCGCGCCGTGCCGAAGTCCACGAGCGAAAGGCCCCCGTCCGCACGGCGCAGGATGTTGGCCGGCTTGATGTCGCGGTGAAGGATGGGCGGCGACAAGCCGTGGAGGTATTCGAGCACCCCCAGCACCTGCCGGAGGACCTCGACGACCTCGAGCTCGGTGTACCGATGGCGCTGGAGCTCGGCCTCCAGCGGAGTGCCCTCGATGTACTCCAGGGCGAGGTAGAAGCGGGTCTCCGCGCCGCTCCCCTCCTGGAACGAGGCCCGCAGTCGCGGGATGGCGGGGTGTGAGAGCTGGGCCAGCAGCTCGGCCTCGCGGGCGAAGGCCGCGAGCGCGCTGTCGTCGGGCGCGAGCGCGAACGCCATCTCCTTCAGGACGAAGCGGTCGCCCTCGGCCGCCTGCGCCAGGTAGGTCCGCGCGTGCGGCTTCGCGGACAGCAGGCTCATGATGCGCGCGCCACGCACCCGTCGCGAGGTCCCGCACTGGGTGCACCGCGGCGTGGTCTCGCTCTTGCCGCACGACGGACAGCTCTCGGGCCCAGTGCTCTCGGGTCCCGCCGGCGGAGTTGCCGGGAGCGTGAACGGCACGGGCGGCAGGGGTGGCGCCGCCACGGCGGCGTGCGAGACCACGGCGGGCAAGTCGGCGGCTGTCGCAGGCGCCAGCTCCTCGTCGCGGTGGGTGCGGAGGACGAGACGCAGGGGCAAGGCGTAACCCGCCGCGCCGAGGAGACAGAGCAGGAACTCGAGCGCAAATCCGCCTGAGCTCGGCAGCGGGCGAAGCACCAGCACGTATCCCGACCACGCAAGCCAGCCTCCCAGCGTGGCCAGCGCCACGGCCTTGATCGCGGTGGGCAAGCTCGTGAGCGGGCCGGTGCGGAGGCGGGTCCAGAGAGCCAACGCGCCCAGCGCCGCTCCGGCGAGGACGACGCGCTTTGCGCCCGGGAGGTACTGGGCCTGCAGCGAGAATCCCGCCAAGACGTCGAGCCCCGCGAAGCCTGCTGCGACCAGCTCCCCGAGGAGGCCGGCGCCCAGCAGGAACGGTGCTGTCTGCGCACCCAGCTCCGCTGGCAAGGAACTCTGGGATTCGAAGGCGGCCGTCAAGATGGAGGGAGGCTGCGGAGGCGAACTGGCGACGCCGGGGCTCGTGGTGCCGGGGGGCGCGACGCCGGGAGTCGCGATGCCCGGCGGGACGAAAGCGGGCGACCCGTTGGAGGCCCGCGGCTCCCGGTCGCCCCAGTCGAGCTCGAGCGCCGGGCCGTCGTCCTGCTCGGCGGCGAGCTGGCACTCGGGGCACCGGACCTCCTCCTCCGATGCAGGGAGCGCCTGCTCGAAGGCCACCCGACACTGCGAGCATGTGACGACCGGCATCGGAACCCCTCGGTCTCCGCAAGAACTGGAGCGTCCGCCCGGTGCAGTGGCGGCCCCTTCGAAGACTGGCGGTGAGGGTAGAACGACCGGGAGCCCGGCGACCAGCAGGGCGTGCGTCGCGGGCCAGCCCGTGTGGTCCGCGTCTACGGTGTCCGGAAGTGCGGCTGCCGATCAGGCATCTGGTTCTGCTCGCCAGACCACGGCCTGGGCGGCTGCTCCTTCAGATACGGCCTCGCCTGCTCCGACTGCGGCGGGTTCGCCACCGGCAGCCGGGTCACCACGTCCGCCACGGTCAGGCTCATCAGCAGCGCGATGAACCCGAAGGCCACCGCCATGGCCAGCCGCGACGCGCCCCGGTGCGCCCACAGGTGCATGAAGACCAGCATCACCAGCGCCGCCTTCACGAACGCCACCGCCATCGCCACCAGGAGGGCCCAGGGCTCGGGCGGGTGGACGCGCGCGAAGAGGAAGCTGCCGGCGGCGAGCACCAGGAGCGCCACCCAGACCGCCAGGTAGTGCGGCGCGCCGATCTTTGCCGACGCCTCGTGCTCGCGGTGCGCGAAGCTCATGGCTCTTCCCTCCTCAGGTCACCAGGTAGAGCAGCGGCCACAGGAAGATCCAGACCAGGTCCACCAGGTGCCAGTACATGCCGCCCAGCTCGATGGGCGTGTCGTAGCTCGCCGAGAAAGTCCCTCGCCACGCGAGCACCGCCAGGAACGCGAGGATCGACATCCCCACCGTCACGTGGACCGCGTGCAGCGCCGTCATCAGCCAGTAGAGCGACAGGAAGATGCCCGTGCCCGCGGCACCCGCGGAGAGCAGCTCGGGGTTCGACAGGTAGCGCCCCGGCAGCAGCCCCTCGCGGAAGTCCTCGTAGTACTCGAGCGCCTTGAGGCCCATGAACGCCACGCCGAGCGCGAGCCCGGCGACCAGCATCGCCGTGGTGAGCCTCGCCCGTCCGGCGCGCGCGAAGTGCACCGCGAGCGCGACGAAGAGCGAGCTCGTCAGCAGCACGAAGGTGTTGGCCGTGCCGATCCACGTCTTGAGGTGCTCGCTCGCCTTGGCGAACTCGTTTGGAAACTGCACCCGGTAGTTGGCGTAGCTGACGAAGAGCCCGGCGAAGAGCAGCGCCTCGGTCGCCAGGAAGATCCACATCCCCAGCCGCGCCGCGTGGGCCTGCTTCTCGGGCGACTCGAAGTGCTCGGCGAGGCGGCGAGCCGAGGTCTCGGCCTGGCCGCTCACGGCTTCTCCTCCGGCGCCAGCGGGACGAAGCCGGTCGAGTAGTCGTGCGGCGGGCCGGTGAAGACCGGCGGCGTCTCGAAGTTGTGCTTGGTCGGCGGCGTGGCCGAGAGCCACTCGTGGCCCTTCGAGCCCCACGGGTTCTGCGGCGACCGCTCTCCCTTGACGAGCGCGACGAGCAGGTAGGCCAGCACCAGCGCGAGCCCGAAGAAGAGCAGCGTCGCGCCCAGGCTCGAGGCGACGTGCAGCACGTGGTAGCGCTCCGGGTAGCTGTAGTAGCGCCGCGGCATCCCCGCGTTGCCCAGGAGGAACTGCGGCAGGAACGTGGCGATGAACCCGAAGGTGATGACCACCGCGGCGACCATCGCCGGCCTCTCCGGGTAGAGCCGCCCGAAGAGCTTGGGGAACCAGTAGTGGAGCCCCATCAGGAACGCCATGATGGTGACCCCCACCATGATGAAGTGGAAGTGCGCCACGATGAAGTAGGTGTCGGTCCAGTGCACGTCCAGCGAGACGGTCGCCACCGCGACGCCGGTCATGCCGCCGAAGACCAGGAAGAACAGGAAGCCCAGCACGTAGATGTACGGCGCCCGGAAGTCGATGGAGCCCTTGTAGAGCGTGCCCACCCAGTTGAAGACCTTGATGGCGGTGAAGATGCCCACCAGCATCGACAGCACGCCGAACACGCCCGAGTCGAAGGTCGACTGCCCCGACACGAACATGTGGTGGCCCCAGGTGAAGAAGCCGACGAAGGCGATGCCCAGCGAGCTGTAGGCGATGGCCTTGTAGTTGAACGGGTTCTTGTGGGCGTAGGCGCAGACCACCTCGCTCATCACCGCCATCGCCGGCAGCACCATGATGTAGACCGCCGGGTGCGAGTAGAACCAGAACAGGTGCTGGAAGAGCACCGGGTCCCCGCCCATCGCCGGGTCGAACAGGCCGAAGCCGAAGGCGTGCTCCACCGCGACCAGCAGCAGCACCAGCCCCAGCACCGGCGTCGCCAGCACCTGGATGATCGAGGTCCCGTAGATGGACCAGACGAAGAGCGGCAGGCGCAGCCAGGTCATCCCCGGTGCGCGCAGGGTGTGGACGGTGACGATGAAGTTGAGCCCGGTGAGGATGGTGGAGAAGCCGATGACGAAGACGCCCAGGAGGACGGGGACGACCTGGGTGGGCGAGGTGGTGGAGTAGGGCGTGTAGAAGGTCCAGCCGGTGTCCGCGCCGCCGTGGACCATGCCCCACAGCGCGATGGCTGCTCCCGCCGCGTACAGGTAGACCGAGAGCAGGTTGAGGCGCGGGAAGGCGACGTCGCGCGCGCCGATCATCAGCGGCACGAGGAAGTTGCCGAAGGCCGAGGGGATGGCGGGGATCATGAAGAGCCAGACCATCACCACCCCGTGCAGCGTGAAGAGCCGGTTGTAGGTGATGGGGTCCATCATCGCCGCGCCGGGCCAGAACAGCTTGATGCGCAGCAGCAGCGCGAAGATCCCACCGACGAGGAAGGCGAGCGAGGTCAGCACCAGGAACATGACGCCGATCCGCTTGTGGTCGCGCGTGAGGAGCCAAGAGCGGACGCCGCGCTCGGCGTTCAAGTAATGGGGCTCGCGCAGGGATCTCCCAGCGAGCTCCCCCTCCCGCGCTTGGGAGGGGGTTGGGGGGAGGGTTGCACCGGTCGCGCTCATCGGCCGTCTCCCGGCGAGCTCCCCCATCCCGCTGCTGGGAGAGGGCGGGGGGAGGGCTGCGCTGCGGCGGGTAGGGGGGACTGCGTAGGCCCGGTGTTGGGCGAGGCCGCGGCCGAGCCGGGGCGGGGCAGGAAGACCGGGGGCGGTGAAGGCTCGGGACGCAGCCGGGCCGTCTTCAGCGACTTGATGTACTCGACGATCGCCGCCGCCTCGGGGGCAGTCAGCTGGCCCTGGTAGGTAGGCATCACGGCGTCGTAGCCGGCGACCACCTTGGCCAGCGGGTCCATCATCGACTCGGTCAGGTAGCCCTCGTCGGCGAGGACCTCGCTGCCGTCGGCGATCCTCTCGGTCTTGCGGTACAGGTCCTGCCAGGTCGGGCCGATGTGGGCGGTGCCGTCGACGGTGTGGCACTTGAGGCACTCGTGGCGCTCGGCGGCGAGCCGGCCCTGCTCGACGATCGAAGCGGTCCGCGCGGGAGTTGCGCCGGAGTCCTGCTTCGAGGCGAGGCCGCGGCGCTGCGCGGCGAGCCAGGCGTCGTACTCCGCCGCGGGCAGCACCACGACCTCGGCGCGCATCAGCGAGTGGCCCGAGCCGCAGAACTCGGCGCACAGCACCTGGAAGCGGCCGGTCTGGCGCGCTTCGAACCAGGCGTCGGTGAACCGGCCCGGCAGCGCGTCCTGCTTGATGCGGAAGGCGGGGACGAAGAAGGAGTGGATGACGTCGCGCGAGGTGAGCAGCAGGCGCACGGGCCGCCCCAGCGGGACGGTGAGCGTCTCGATGGCGCTGGGGCCGTCGGGGTACGAGAACTTCCACATCCACTGCTTGCCGGTGACGTAGACGTCCATCGCCCCGGCCGGAGGGCTGCGCATCCACACGTAGTCGCGGAAGCCCAGGCCGAACCAGAGCAGGAAGAGCGAGAGCGGGCCGCCGATGATGAAGAGCTTCGCCCACCGCGGCGGCTCGAAGCGCGGGGTGAGCGTCTGGCCCGGCCGCCGCCGCCAGCGGACGAGCCAGTAGAGGCTGGCGAAGAAGATGAAGAAGGAGGCGGCGAAGGTGACGAGGATGACGAAGTAGTGGAGGTGGTCGACCCGGAGCGAGGCGGTCGAGGCTTGGTCCGGCAGGAAGAGCAGGCGGCGCAGCAGCTCGTTGATCATCCCGCCGCCTTCGCCGCGCGGCGCTCCCTTCGCAGGAGGTTGACGATGAGGGCGCACAGGCCCACGAAGACCAGGGCGCCGCCGGTGCGCAGCCAGGTGCTCACGAAGAACGCGTAGCGCCGCGCCGCCGGGTTCCAGCGGAAGCAGATGAGGGCCGCGCGCTGCAGCGTCGTGCCCACCCGGCCGCCGCCGGCTTCGAGCAGGGCGAGGCGCAGGTCGCGCGGCTCGAAGCGGATGCCGTGCAGGTAGCGCGAGATGCGCCCGTCCGGCGTCAGCACGATGACCGCCGCCGCATGGGCATAGGTCCGCGAGCCCGAGTCCCAGGCGTAGCGGAAGCCCACCGCGTCGGCGACGGCGTGGATCGACGCTTCGTCGGCGACGAAGAACGGCCAGTCGCGCGCGCTCGCCGGGGCTCCCACGGCCTGGAGGTAGCGGGCCTGCTTGAGGCCCGCGACGGCCGGCGTCTCGTGGGAGTTGAAGCTGAGCGTCATGGCTTCGTAGTCCTGGCCGAGCGCGAGCCCGCTCTGGCGCAGAGCGTCGGTGAGCCCGCCCAGCAGCAGGCCGCAGAGCATCGGGCAGTCGTAGTAGACGAGCGTGAGGACCACAGGCTTGCCGCGGTGGAGCAGCTCGCCCAGCCGCGCCGTCCGGCCATCCGGAGCCGTGAGCACGGCGTCCTCGGGCACGCGCTCTCCCAGCCGCTCGGTGATCCCGACGCCCTCGAGGATCCTGGGCGGCGCCGAGGAGGGCACCGGCACGTTGGGGGGCGAGTTGGCCATCGGCAGCGCCGAGGCGGGGCGCGCCACGACCAGGACCGCGGCGATGGCGGCCAGCATCGCGAGCGCTCGGGTCACCGGCGGTTCCTCCGCACAAGCTCGTCGATGGCGACGTCGATGGGCACGTGGACGACGCCCCGCGAACGGTCGGCCCAGCCGAAGGAGTCGAGCTGCCGGCGCTCGCGCTGGGCAAGATCCTCGGCGGTGCGGAGCTGGTCGAAGGTGCGCTGGAACACCAGGCCCTGCTCGGGCGCGCCGAGAGTCTGAGGGAGCGCCGGGGGCCCGCCCGGCTGGCTGGCGTGCAGCATGGAGCGCCATTCGCCCCACGCCCCGACGACCCCGAGCGCGCCGATGAGGAGGGAGGCGACGGCGACCTTCAGGAGCTTGCCCATGGGCAGCTCGTCTTCCATCTGCTGCGGCTGGCGACGCTCGAGGCTCATGGGGGTGTCTGGCTCCAAGCTAAGGAGCCCGACGCCTCGCGGCTGAGCACAGGCACGTCCTGCCGTGGCGCTGCGCCTTCCTACTCCAGCGAGCACTCCAGCAGCGGCGCACGCTGCGAGCGGTCGTCTGGATCGGCGACGAGGAGCGCACGCTGCGCTCCCGGCTCGACGGTCACGCCCTCGACCTTGTGCTTGCCCTCCAGAGGCTCGAGCCACTCGACCCGCGCCAGAGGGTCGAGCACGCCAATGGCGGACCCAGCGCAAGCTCCGTCCAGGTACGGGTCGTCGGTGTCCTCGGCGGCGCAGACGAAGACCACCCGCGGGTCGTCCTCGGCGACGGGCGAAGCGTCGGTGAAGCCCAGGCGGACCTTGCCCAGGCGCGGGAGCTCCACGGGCCGCACGTCGAGCAGGAGCTGGGCGGTGAAGGGGGCGCCGGTTGCGAGGGCCTCGAGCGTCCGGTCCAGCGCGAGGTCGATCACCGCGTTCTGTGCCTGGGCCCCGTTCCCGCGCTGCAGCAGGCGCAGCCGCCCGCCCGCCGCCGCGGCGCCCTCGAGGTTCAGCTCGGGGAAGGTCCGGGAGAGGTGGTCGTAGAGTGGAGCAAGGTCGACGACGTGCTGGAACTCCGGGAGCGCACCGTCCGAAGGCGCGGCGAAGAGAAACGCCGTGCGGCGCTGCGGCGCGGACCCGGAGCCCATCGCCAGGATGCGCCGGCCGGGAAGCGCCACCAGCGCCTCGAGGTCGGGCTTGAGCCGCTTGCGCTCATGGTGCTCCTCGGGGAGCGCCGAGCGGCCGTGCAGCGGGAGGCGGGCCTGGCGCTCTCCGTCCGCGCCATAGGCATCGAGGAAGAGCTCGTCGTCGGCCACCACCAGCAAGCGGCCGCCCATCCTCACCAAGCCGCTGGCGGCCGAGAGCTGGAGATCGGCGAGCTTTCGCACCGAGACCATCGGGTACCTCCCATTCGACCTCTGCATCATTCCTCAGCTATTCGCGGCTCGCTCGTCGAAAACCTGTAGCCTTGGGTGCGGACCGAGTGTCGTTCCGCGAGGTTGCGCCAGGCTCGCTGCTTGCAGCCATCGAGGCGCCACTCCATGCCCCGGGAGCCCCCATGGAACCCTCCGCCATCGCCTTCCGCCCCCACATCTGCGTCTGGGAGCTCACCCTCGCCTGCAACCTGCGCTGTGCGCACTGCGGCTCTCACGCGGGGAAGGCCCGAAGTCGGGAGCTGGACACGGCCCGCTGCCTGGACGTCGTCGAGCAGCTCGCCGATTCTCGACTGCCGGCTCATCACGCTCTCCGGCGGCGAGCCGACGCTGCGCGAGGACTGGGAGGCCATCGCGGCGGCGGCGGTGCGCCGCGGGGTCACCGTCAACATGGTCACCAACGGCACGACGATCACCCCGGAGCTCGCGCGGCGGATCGCGGACTCGGGGCTGGCCAACGTCGGCGTCTCGCTCGACGGACCCGAGCGCAACCACGACGCCATCCGGGGCCCGGGCACGTTCCAGCGCGCCGCGCGAGGCCTGCGGCTCCTGCACGAGGCCGGCGTGCCCACCGCCGCGCTCACCCACCTCGACCGGACGACCGCGGGGCTGCTGGAGGAGACGCACCAGGTGGCCGTGGAGCTCGGCGCCGCGGCCTGGCGCGTCCAGCTGGGCAAACCCATGGGCCGGTTGTGCGAGAACCGCGAGCGGCTGCTCGAGCCCGAAGACCTCTTGACGGTGCTGCCGCGCATCGCGCGCATCAAGCAGGGCTCGACCATCCAGGTCGACGTGGGCGACTCGGTCGGCTACTACGGGCCGCACGAGAAGACGCTGCGGCGCACGACGTGGGGGCGCATGCGCGACACCTGGAGCGGCTGCCAGGCCGGGCGCTTCGCCATCGGCATCGAGAGCGACGGAGGCGTGAAGGGCTGCCTGTCGCTGCAGGCCAAGATGGATGCCGAGGACGGCAGCGACCCGTTCCGCGAGGGCTGCCTGGCCGAGAAGCGCCTGGCGGAGATTCGGTTTGGCGCGGGCGCCTTCGCCTTCAACCGCGAGCAGCGCGTGGAGGATCTGACCGGCGCCTGCCGAAGCTGCCGCCACGCTCAGCTCTGCCGCGGCGGCGCGAAGTGCGTCGCGGCCGCGTTCACCGGAGCGGTCAGCGAGGACCCGTACTGCTACTACCGCGTGGCGCGCGAGGCCTCGCCGGTCGTCCAGCTCGCGCGGGAGGTCCGTCGGAACGCGGCCGCTGCGGCGGTGGGACTGGGCGTCAGTGCCTGCCTGGGCGGCTGCTTTACGGCGGCCGGGCCGGGCGACGAGCCGGACGCCGCGGCGAAGTCGGACGCGGCTCGTGAACCGGCAAGGGACGCCGCGGCCACTCCGGGGGCGGATGCCGGCGTCGACCCCTGCGAGCCGCCGTGCCCGCTCTGCGACTACGGCGTGCTTCCGCCGGAGTGCTACGCCAAGCCCGACGCCGCGACGCCAGGGCCTGACGCGGCGGAGCCGTGCATCTGTGTCGACTACGGCGTCCTCCCGGATCCGGGCAGCTGCTGCAATCCGGCTCCGGATGCGGGCGATCCTTGCGAGAACGTCTGCTGCGAGTGCGACTACGGGGTCATCCCGCCGGGGTGCTGCAAGTAGCGGCGAGCGAAGCGGGGAGAGGGCAGGTCCCGGAGGCGAAGCGGCCCAGCGGTACGGCCCGCCCAGACCCTCACATCCGGTCCCTTGTCGCGCGGCGCAGCCCAGGGGAGCATCGGCGCACGATGGCCAAGGCCCCCGTCGACCCCATCACGCTGCCCACCGCGTCCGAGGAGGAGCTGTCGGCGACGCTGCCCGCCTCCGGACCCCATTCGACCCCCGCCGACGAGTCGGACCTGACCCAGGTCACGCCGGAGAGCCCCGGCCGCTACGCCCTGCGCGGCGAGCGCGGCCGCGGGGGCATGGGTCGCATCCTCGTGGCGTTCGACCAGCACGTCGGCCGCGAGATTGCCCTCAAGCAGCTGCTGGGTCCGGGGGATGCCGAGGCCGCCGCCCGCTTCCTGCGCGAGGCGAGGGTCACCGGGCAGCTCGAGCACCCCAACATCGTCCCGGTCTACGAGGTGGGCCGCGGCGAGAAGGGCGCCCTCTACTACTCGATGCGCCTGGTGCGCGGGCGCACCCTCACGGCGGTCCTCGCCGAGGGCCGCACCCTCGCCGAGCGCCTGCGCTCGCTCGGCTCCTTCTGGGATCTCTGCAAGGCGGTGGCCTACGCCCACAGCCGCGGCGTGGTGCATCGCGACCTCAAGCCCGACAACGTCATGGTCGGCGAGTTCGGCGAGACGGTCCTGCTCGATTGGGGCCTGGCCAAGCTCACCGGCGGTCCCAGCGCGCCGCCGTCCCAGCTGCGGCTGGGCGACGAGGCGTCTCCGACGGTCGGTGGCGCGGCCGTCGGCACTCCCTGCTACATGAGCCCGGAGCAGGCGGTCGGCACTCCTGCCGACGAGCGCTCCGACGTCTGGGGCCTGGGGGCGGTGCTCTACGAGCTGCTGACGGGGCAGCCGCCGTTCCTGGGCGACTCGGTGCTGCACACGCTGAGCCTGGTCCAGGGCGCGCCGCTGGTGCCAGTGCGCACCCGCGCCGCCGAGGCGCCGCCGGAGCTGGCGGCCATCGCCGAGAAGGCCCTGCGCAAGGACCCGGGGCAGCGCTACGCGAGCGCGCAGGAGCTCGCCCAGGACGTCAGCGCGTACATGACGGGCGGGCGGGTGCGCGCCCACGCCTACCGCCCTTGGGAGCTGCTCAAGCGGGCCGCCGCACAGAACAAGGCGGTGGTGGCCGGCATCGCGGTGGGCCTGACCTGTCTGCTGGTGGCCCTGGGGCTCGTCACCTCCGCGCTGCGCCAGGAGCGCGCCTCGCGCCTGCAGTCGCAGACCCACCTCGCCCAGGCCTACCTGGAGCGCGCCAGCAAGGCCTTCGACGACGACGACCTGGATCAGACCGTGGCGCTCGCCGCGCACTCGCTCCTGAGCAACCCGGCGCACCCCCAGGGCGACTGCTTCGACCCGGCGTGGGCGGCCGCCTCGGCCGACGCGCGGGCACTGCGCAGCACGGCGCTCTCCACGGTCTTCCAGGCCCGGCTGCGGAACATCCTCGAGCTGGAGCGGACCTTGGCGGCGAGCGACTCGCTGTGGCCGGTCGCCTTCTCGCGCGACGGGCGGCGGGTGGTCGCCGGGGGCGCCTCGAGCGGGAAGGTCTTCGTCTGGGACGCGCGCAGCGGCCAGCTCGAGCGCGAGCTGCCGGCGCACGGCTCGGTCACGGTGCTGGCCGTCTCCGCCGACGGCAAGACGCTGGCCACCGGCAACCGCGACGCGGACATCCAGCTGTGGGACCTCGACTCCGGCGCGAGGGGGGCCGTGCTCGAGGGCCAGGGGGCGGGCTCGACCGACCTCGCCTTCTCCGCCGACGGGAAGGTGCTGGCCTCGGCGAGCACGGACGGCTCGGGGAACCTGTGGGACCCGGTGCAGGGGCGGCGGCTCGTGCGCCTGGAAGGCCATGGCGACAGCGTCACCGCCGTGGCGCTCTCGCCCGACTCGCGCATCGCGGCGACCGGCTCGGACGACCGGACGGTGCGCCTGTGGAGCGTGCCCGAAGGCCAGCCGCTGGCCACCTTCTCCTCCTCCGCCGCGGCGATCTACGCCGTGGCCTTCTCGCCGGACGGCAGGGCGCTGGCGGTGGGCGGCGAGGAGCGCGCGGTGCGCCTGCTCTCGGTGCCCGACGGGCGGCCCCTGCTGTCCTTGGCCGGCCATCGCGACAGCGTGCTCAGCCTCGTCTTCTCCGCTGACGGCTCGCTGCTGGCCTCGCTGGGGGTCGACGGCACCCGGGTCTGGGACGCGCGCGCCGGGGTGACGCTCGCCGCGGTCGCGGGCCTGGGCGGGCAGGACCGCGGAGTCGCCTTCTCGCCCGACGGCCGCACCCTGGCCCTGGCTGGCGACGGGCGTGCCGTGCGCCTGTTCAAGGTCGGGGGCGACCCGCGGCGCGCGCCGCTCGCCGGGCACACCGACGCCGTCAACGACCTCGCCTTCACACCCGACGGCAAGCGCCTGGTGACCTCCGGCTACGACCGGGTCATCCGGGTCTGGGACGTCGCCAGCCACCGCACGGTGGCCCTGCTCGAGGGCCATGGCGCCGGCGTCTTCGGCCTGGCGATGAGCCCCGACGGCAAGAAGGTGGCGTCGTGCGCGGCCGACCTGACGATGAAGACCTGGGACCTGGACAGCGGGAAGGAGCAGCTGAGTGCGCCGCTGGGCGAGCGGCCCTACGCCCTGGCCTGGTCCCCGGACGGCGCGCTCATCGCCAGCGGCGGCGTCCAGGGCGTGGCCCGCCTGCGCGACGCCCGGACCGGCGCGGTCGTCGCCGAGCTCGCCGGCCACGAAGGGCCCATCACCCGGCTGCGCTTCTCCCCGGACGGCGCGCTGCTCGCCACCTCGGGCGTCGACGGGAAGGTGCGGCTGTGGGACGTCGCCCGCCGCTCGCTGGTGAAGACCGTCGACGCGCATGGCGACTGGGCCTGGGGCGTCTCCTTCAGCGGCGACGGGAAGACCCTGGTCACGGCCGGGAAGGACGGGCTCGCCAAGCTCTTCGACGTCGAGACTGGCCGTGAGCTGAAGCGCTTCTCCGCGCACGGCCGCTGGGTGAACGACGCGCGACTGTCGCCGGACGGCAGGTTCCTCGCGACCGGCGGCGACGACCGCACCGCGCGGCTCTTCGATCTCCAGACCGGCGCCGAGCGCCTCGTCTTGCGCGCCAGCCACTCGGTCGATGCGCTGACCTTCTCACCGGACGGACGGCAGCTCGCGCTGGCTGCGGGGCAGTTGGCGGAGATCTATCCGGTCGATCTCGATGCCCTGGGCGAGCTTCATCCCCGCCCGCTGCTCGCCGGGGGCAAGTGACGAGTCCCGCCCCCCCTTTGTCTGAGGTGCGCCGTGGGTAGTGCCCGGCCTCCGCGCCGGGGACATCCGCACGGCCTATGCGTTTGAGGCGCGCTGTGGGTAGTGCCTGGCTTCCACGCGCTTCCACGCCGGGGACACCTGTTCGACCCAATCATCGGAGGCGGGCTGGTGGGTGATGACCCGCCGGCGCGCCTCAGACTCCACGGATCGTTGGAATGCTCCCGGCATGGAGGCCTCTGGATTTGTCACATCTTGGTAGGCCCCCGCGGCGCACGCCTCCAGATTTCGCTGGCGTCGCAAGCAGCCGTGTGCCATACGGTCAGGGGTGGAGCCATCGAGCACAACACCGCTGCTTCGCTACCGTAACCGAGCGATCGGCGAGGCTGAGTTGCGGTTCATTCGCGACACAGTTGGCCGCGAGAGCAATTGGACCCGTCCCGACCTCGCACAAGCGATCTGCGAGGCGTGGGGTTGGCGACAGGCCAACGGAAGCTACGCCGTCTTCGCCTGCCAGGATCTCCTGCTCCGGCTTGAGGAGTGGGGCCACATCAAGCTACCTGCGCGACAGCGGCGCTGCCGCGAGGGACACGACCTTCCGCTATTGCCGCAGGACTGCATTCCGCTGGCTTGGTCTCCGGTGGGGAACGACGCGGATCTGGACCAACTCGTGGTGCGGCCCATCGAGCCCGCCGAGCGTCTGGGCTGGCGCCTCTTTGTCGACCGATTCCACTATCTCGGAGACAAGCCGCTCGTAGGAGAGCACCTGCTGTACGCCGCATTTCTCGAGGGCCAGGTGGTGGCCCTGCTCGGCTGGGCCTCCGCGACTCTCCATTCGCCGCTACGAGACCGTTACCTGGACTGGGATGACGACACCAAGCGGCGCAATCTGCACCTGGTCGTCAACAACGTGCGCTTCCTCATCCCGCCCTGGGTTCGAGTCGAGCATCTGGCTTCCAAGGTGCTCGGCCGGACCCTGCGACGATTGAGCGCTGATTGGCAGGCCCGCTGGAATCATCCGGTCCTGCTCGCAGAAACTTTCGTCGACCACGCTCGGTTTCGAGGCACGTGCTACCGCGCCTCCAACTGGCGCTTTCTGGGCACGACGGCAGGCCGAACCCGACGCGGGAACGCCTATCTGCACGAGGGCAGACCCAAAGGGCTCTACGTCTACGAGTTGCACCGTCAGACTCGCCGCCGGTTGTGCAAGGGGCATCCGCATGAAGGCGTTGCCGGGGCTGCTGCCGCTGGAGCAGGAGATGAGTCAGGCCAAGCTGGGAGACCGGCGTCTGAATCGGCGGCTGATCGCCACGGTGGGGCGATTGAGTGACGAGCCGGCCAAGAGCTTTCCGCAGGCTTTCGAAGATGATGCGGCAGGGCTGGAGGCGCTCTACCGCCTGGTCAACAACCCGAAGCTCAGCGCGACCAAGGTGCTGCAGCCCCATGTGCAAGCGACCGTGGCGCGATGTGTCGCGGAGCGGGTGGTGCTGGCGATCCACGACACCAGCAGCGTGGCCTTCCAGAGCGAGATTGAGCGCGACGGACTGGGCCCGGTCGATGGCGGAACCCAAGGCCTCTACCTGCACACGACCCTGATGGCGAGCGCGACCGAGCACTATCGGCCGGTCGGAGTAGCGGCGATGAAGCTCTGGGCGCGCCAGCCGATCCCGGACCATTCCAAGGGCGGCGAGAACCACTACCAGCGCAAGAAGGCGCGACGGCTTTCGCCCGACAAGGAGTCGCTGCGCTGGAAGGAGCAGATCGATTCGGTCGAGGGGGAGGTGGCGCAAAAGGCCAAGGTCATCCACGTCGGCGACAGCGAATCCGACGACTACGACCTGATGACGCACCTGGTCCAGAAGGGATTCCGGTTCGTTTTGAGGCAGAAGTACAACCGCAGCCTGGAAGACCCGGCGGAGAAGAAGCTCATCGAGGCGATCGCCGAAGCGCCAACGGTGGCGACTCGCGAGGTGCGCCTGTCGGCACGCGCGAAGGCCACGACGCCCAAGGCGCAGGCGACGCATCCGCCGCGCAAGGTACGCGACGCCAAGCTGCAAGTCGGCTGGATGAGGGTGTCACTGAAGAGACCGGACAGAGCGAGTAGTACGTTGCCGGCGTCCTTGCCGATCAACGTCGTCTTTGTGCTCGAGAAGGACTGTCCCGATGGAGAGGACCCCATTCAGTGGGTCCTGTACACGACCGAGCCGGTCGATACCGAGGAGCAGCTTCTCCAAGTTGTCGACTACTACCGCGGCCGATGGCTGATCGAGATGTACTTCGACGCCCTCAAGAACGGGTGCGCACTCGAGAAGCGCCAGCTCGAGAGCTTTCACGCCCTTAGCATCGCAATCAGCCTCTTCGCAGCCATCGCCTGGCGCCTGCTGCTCATGCGGACCCTGGCCGAGTCGAAACCTGAGACACCCGCGACCGCAGCACTCTCACCGCTCCAGCTCGACGTGCTCCGAGCCTCGCTGAAGAAGACCAAGCTGTCAGACGCGCCGACGGCCAAGGAGGTCTTCTGGGCCGTGGCAGCCCTGGGCGGGCACCTCAAGCATAACGGGCGCCCTGGCTGGCGGACGCTCGGACGCGGCTACGAGAAGCTGCTCATCCTTGAAGCTGGCTGGCGCGGCGCGCTCGGCTCACGTCCGGCCTGCTCGCGCTGCCCTGGCAGCGCCAGGCGTCCGGACGAGATGTGACCAATCCAGAGGCATGGAGGCCGGGTCCTACACAAGAGCGAGTCATCCCGCCGAGTGCGACCAGGCGAACGGGCCCGAGCTAACGCAGCTCGGGGTCGTACGGCACGCCGTCTGCGGCCGGGGCCCGCGCCTTACCCACGAAGCCGGCCAGGAGCAGCAAGGTCAGCACGTACGGCAGCGCCAAGAGGAAGCCGGAAGGCACGTAGTCCTTCACCCAGGGGAGCGAGGACGCCAGGCTGATGCGCAGCGCGTTGGCCGCGGCGAAGAAGAGCGCCGCGCCGGTCGCGCCGAGCGGAGTCCACTTGCCGAAGACCATCGCCGCCAGCGCCATGAAGCCCTGCCCGGCGGGCATGTGGTTGTTGAACTGGTTGAGCGTCGAGACGGAGAGCGAGGCGCCGCCCAGCCCGGCGAAGAGCCCGCTCGCCACGACGCAGGCGTAGCGCAGCCGGTTGACCCGCACCCCCAGGGTCGCCGCCGCTTGCGGCTTCTCGCCGACCGCGAGGATGCGCAGGCCGAGCGCGGTCTTGTAGAGGACGAGGTGCAGGGCGACCGGCGCGAGCAGCGCGAGCCAGGCCAGCCACGAGTGGTTGCAGAAGGCGCGCAGCAGCGGGACGCCGTCGAGGAAGGAAAGGCTGAGCTTGCCGAGCGTCGCCGAGGGCTCGGTGTCGGTGCGGCCGTACATCGACTCGACGAGGAATGTCACGCCGCCCAGCGCGACCAGGTTGAGCGCGATGCCCGAGACGACCTGGTCGCTGCGCCAGCGGATCGAGAGGTAGCCGTGCAAGAGCGCCCCCACGGCGCCGGCGGCCATGCCCGCGCCCAGGCCGATCCAGGGATCGCCCGAGGCGAGGGTGGCGGCGGCGGCGAAGAACGCGCCGAGCCGCATCATGCCCTCCAGGCCCAGGTTCACGACGCCGGCGCGCTCGGAGATGACCCCGCCCAGCGCCGCGAGGAGGACCGAGGGCGCGAAGTCGAGGGTGGAGGCGAGGATGGCTTCGAAGAACGGGATCACGGCGTCCCCCTCTCAGCCTTGGGGAGCGTCGCCTGGCTCCGGCTCGTCGAGGGAGCGGCCTTGGCCAGGAAGTGGCGGGTGATCATCTGCCCGGCGATGAAGAGCAGCGCCAGGCCCTGGATGAGCTCGGGGAAGGTCCGATGGATCTGTAGGAGCTGGAGGTGAGTCCCGCCGGCACGGATGACGCCGAAGAAGGCCGCGGCGACGAGGACGCCCAGGGGATGGTTGCCGCCGATGAGGCTGATGGCGATGCCGTCGAAGCCGTAACCGGCGTGGAAGACCGACGGGTACTGGCGGTGGACGCCCAAGATGAGCACGGCGCCGGCGAGCCCGGCGCACGCTCCGGAGATGGCCCAGGCCAGGTAGACCCGGCGGCCGACGTCGATACCGGCGTAGCGCGCGGCCTCCGTCGAGCTGCCCACGGCACGCATCTCGAAGCCGCGCCAGGTCCGCTGCAGGAGGACGTAGCAGACCACTGCCGCCAGCAGCGTGAGGACGATCCCCAGGCCAAGGTCGCTGCGCTCCATGAACTTCGGCAGCTCGGCGGTAGCGTGGATCTGCGTCGTGCCGGGTAGCGACACGCCGGTGTCCGAGGAGCGGGCCGCGAGCGGACCGACCACCAGCCAGCTCTCGACGAGGTGGATGGCGATCCAGTTCATCATGATGGTGGAGATGACCTCGTGGACCCCGCGGCGGACCTTGAGCCAGGCGGGGATGAGCGCCCAGAGCGCGCCGGCGAGGGCCGCCCCGCCCAGCGCGAGCGGCAGGTGAATCCACGAGGAGCCGGGGTCGATGGCCGCGCCGATGAAGGCCGCGGCGATCGCGCCGACCACGAGCTGGCCTTCCGACCCGATGTTGAAGAGGCCGACCGAGAAGGCCACGGCGACGGAGAGGCCGGTCAGCCCGAGGACCGAGGCCTTCACGCTGGAGTCGCCCAGGCCGCGAAGGCTCCCCAGGCCGCCGGAGAACATCCGCAGGTAGCCCTCGACCGGGTCGCGCCCGGTGGCCCAGATGGCGACGAAGCAGACGAGCAGCGCGGCCAGCACCGAGAGCACCGGCACGAGCACGAAATGGGTCTGCGCGCCGAACAGGCGCTGACGCCAGGAGCTCGGGGGAGGGGAAGCCGGGGCTGGAGCCGGAACCTGCGCTGAGGGCGGGGCGGGGGGCAGACCTGGCGCGGAAACGGGGAGGGCAGGGTCAGACATGCGCAGCCTCCCCGCTCGTCCCGGGCGAACTCGAGGGGTCCTGCTTCTGGCCGAGCATCATGCGGCCCAGCGCCTTCTCGTCGGCGCCCTCGCCCGCGACGACGCCCATCACCTTGCCGCCGTAGAGCACGCAGATGCGATCGCCCAACGCGAGGACTTCGTCCAGGTCGAGCGAGATGAGCAGCACGGCCTTGCCCGCGTCGCGCTCCTTGCGCAGCCGGTCGTGGACGGTGGAGATGGCGCCGATGTCCAGGCCGCGCGTGGGCTGGACGACGACCAGCACCTTGGGCGAGACGTCCACCTCGCGGGCGATGATGACCTTCTGCTGGTTGCCGCCGGAGAGCGCGCGCACCGCGAGCGAGGGATCGGCCGGGCGGACGTCGAACTCGGCGCAGAGCCGCTCAGCGGTCGAGGCGCGGCCAGGACGATCGATGAAGGGCCCGTGGGCGAACGGCGGGCGATCGTGGCGGCCGAGCGCGAGGTTCTCGTCGACGCGCATGCCCATGCATAGGCCCCGCTGCTGGCGGTCGGAGGGTACGTGCGAGACCCCGGCGTCGCGGAACGCGCGCGGGCCGGCGCCGGTCAGGTCCTTGCCGGAGATGGAGATGGTCCCGGCGCTGGCGCGGCGCAGCCCTGTGAGGACCTCGGCCAGCTCGGCCTGACCGTTCCCGTCGACCCCGGCGATGGCCAGGATCTCGCCGGCCTTGAGCTCGAGCGAGAGATCGGCGAGCGCGGGGCGGCCGCGGTCGTTGCTGGCGCAGATGTTGTGGAGCTTCACGAGCGGCTCGCCGGGCGTGGCCTTGGACGGCGTGCGGACCATGCCCACGACCTCGCGGCCGACCATCAACTCGCTGAGCGCGTTGGCGTTGGTCTCGGAGGACTTCACCACGGTGACGAGCTTGCCGCGGCGCATGACGCCGATGCGGTTCGCCACGCCCAAGACCTCGCGCAGCTTGTGCGAGATGAAGACGATGGTCTTGCCGGCCTGGGCGAGCCCGCGCACCACGCGGTAGAGGTCGTCGGCCTCCTGCGGCGTGAGGTTCGCGGTCGGCTCGTCAAGGATGAGCAGCTCCGCGCCGCGGTAGAGCGCCTTGACGATCTCCACGCGCTGCTGCATCCCCACGCCGATCTGCTCGATGCGGGCTTCGGGGTCGATGTCGAAGCCGAAGCGGTCGGCGACGGCCTTGACCTGGGCGCTGGCGGCCTTGCGGTCCAGCAGGCCGAAGCGCTTGGGCTCGCGGCCGAGCACGACGTTCTCGGCCACGGTGAGCGGCGGCACGAGCATGAAGTGCTGGTGGACCATGCCCACGCCCAGCTCGATGGCCCTGGCGGGAGAATCGATGGAGCCGTGGCTCACGGCGAGCCCCGCCGAATTGAAGACCTGGACGGTGCCGTGGTCGGGCTTGTAGAGGCCGTAGACCACGTTCATCAGCGTGGTCTTGCCGGCGCCGTTCTCGCCGACGAGCGCGAAGATCTCGCCGCGCTCGATGTCGAGCGAGACGTCGTCGAGGGCGGTGACGGCGCCGAAGCGCTTGCGGATGTGCTCCAGCCGGAGCGCGAGGGGCATGGCGGGACGGAGTCTACCGGCCACGCGGCGCCGTTTGAAAACGGATTCTGGCGCGCATGTGCATCCCGCCGAGAGGAGCCGCAAGCGTAAGCGCGTCGGGGATGGTTGAGCCCCGTGCAGTGACCGGACGAGTCCAGCAACAGGCGGAGGGAATCCGGCATGCGCCGACGGGCAAAGTCGGCGAGCGGGGCCCAAAGTCATGTCACAAAGTAGCTGCCTATCTTTAGCAAGTCGGCCAGTCGGCTCGTGGAGTGACGGGAGCCTTCATCAGCCGCCTTGCCGAGCAGCAACGAAGCGACCGATGGCTTCCTGCAGCTCCTGGAGCTCTTGGCAACGGCTCTTGAGCGAGCGCCAGTTGCCAGCGAGGGAGCGCATGGCGCGTTTGCGGCCACGGCCGAGGCTATCGCCGCCAATCTTCGCGAGCAGCGGGTCGGCCCAGGCTTCCTTGGGGTCGCAGTGCGCCCGTATCTCGTTCCAGCGGGCGTCGAGGTGCTCAGTGTGAAGCGCCAGCATCCAGACCTCGATCTCCTGGATGGCGATGCACGTGATGAGCCGCTCGGAGTGCTCTGCCTGGCGGGCAAGGGCTCGTTCGACGTTGCGCTCCCGGTTGCAGTCCCGGTCGACGAGGAGGACGAACAGGTCCTCCATCGGATTGTCGTCGACAATGGAGCGAATCATTTCCGGGTCGAGGGCCTGGCTCGACCCTCGAAGGCGCGGCTCGGGAAGCACCGAGACACGTGCCTTCACACCGAGGTCGTCGAAGAGCGCCTCGAGGACCGGCTTGACGATGTACTGGTCGACCTCCTGGTCCTCCGGGATGGCGAGCACCTTCATAGCGCTCGCTCCAGCCAGCCGGTCGAAACCAGATGCTCCATCTGCTTCGAATCGCAGAGCCGATCGAAGTGGGGAAGGTCTGCGAAGCGCGAGCACACGGTCCAGCCGGACTCCGGATTGCGACCGAACGCGATCGCGTTGCCGAGCGACTCCCGGGAGACATGAGCGAGCAAGGTCGGCGAATGGGTGGTCGCGAGAATCTGGAGCTTCCGGCGGCGAGCGACGTCCTCGAGCAATTCCGCCAGCAGATGGATGCGAGACGGGTGCAGACCGACGTCGGGCTCCTCGAGCACGATCAGGCTGCCTTCCGGGCAAGTCAGCAGGGCGACCAGCTCCCCGAGAAAGCGCAGCGTTCCATCCGATGCGCTGCGGGCCGACACCTGCCGCCCGCCCTTCTCGACGAAGAAGAGCATCACCTCGTCGAGGCGGGTCACGTCGAAGTCGATCGTCTCGAGCGCTGGCGCCGAGAGCTCACTCAGCCAATCGACGACGTCCTCGAAGCGCGACGGAGACTCGTTCTTGAGAGCGAGGAGGACCGGAGAGACGTTCTCGCCCGAGGTGCCGAGTTGGCCTGCCTTGGTGGGCCGGTAGTCGCGCATCAGGCTCGGGCGGATGTCCAGGAACACCAAGCCCTTCAATGAAGAACGAACTGCGCCAGCAACCTCGAACACTTCCGGAGCGACGCGCTCCTTCTTCTCCAACTGAACCAGGACGGTCTTGAGAGCGCTGCAAGTTCCGGTGGGCCGGTTCCCCTGGCCGGCACCGCGATAGGCCACGCGCAGGCCGCCACCGTCCACGCGTCCGCTCTGACCGCGAAGCGCGGGCGCATGCGTGTCAAAGAGGTAGTCGTCGCCCTCGGAGAGCGACTCCTGCTCAACCGCGACATCGCCGTCGGTGGAGACGCGGAGCGAGTGCTCCGCAATGCTGGCTGCAACCGACCAACGAGCCACGAGCTGGAAGGACTTCGTGCCGGAACGAGCGGCTTCGACGACATGGCCGCGAATGCCTCCCCATACCTCCCGTTGCCCCTCCCAACGGCCTCGAAGCACGTCCGCAAGCGGCAGGTCGAGCGCAGCGCCCTGCAGGAAGCGCAGTGCGTCGAGGACGTTGCTCTTGCCGGAGGCGTTAGGCCCCACCAGGAGAGTCAGCGGAGCGAGCGTCAGGAGGTTGTGGGCCTGTTCGCCCGAGCCGAAGCTCTTCCAATCGTCGAGTTGGATGGACGTCAGCACGAGGAGGCTCCTTGGACACAGCCTAACGCGTGGGCGGCTTGAAGCTCGCCAGCTCGTCCGCGTTCGCCGGGACCTTGATCTGCCCATCGACGATCATCTTCCGCAGCGCCTCCACCTGCGCGACGATCGCCTCCTTGTTCGGGAGCTTGTCGAGCCCGAGCGGCGAGTAGCCCACGCCGCCTTCCTTGAGCCCTAGCTCGACCTGGCCCGCGGTGAACTTGCCCGCGGCGACCTCGGCGGCGGCCTGATAGACCGCGTAGTCGACGTGCTTGATGAAGGAGGTGACGACCGCGTCCGGCGCGACGTGGTGCTGGTCGCTGTCGCAGCCGATGGCCCACTTCTTGGCCTCCTTGGCGGCGGTGATGACGCCCAGGCCGTCGGAGCCGGCGGCGTGGAAGAGGACGTCGGCGCTCTTGGAGATCATGTCCTGGGCCACCTGCTTGCCGGCCTCGACCTTGTCGAAGCTGCCGGTGTAGCCGACGAGCAGGTTCTTGGCGGCCTCGGGGTTGGTGGTCATCACGCCCGCGCGGAAGCCGGCCTCGAAGCGGCGGATGAGCGGGATCTGCATGCCGCCGACGAACCCGACGACGTTGCTCTTGGTGGCCAGGCCGGCGAGCGCGCCGACGAGGAAGGTGCCCTCCTGCTCGCGGAAGGTGACGCTCCTGACGTTGGGCAGCGGGTAGGGCATGCCTCCCTTGTCGAGGATGGGGCTGTCGATGAGCAGGAAGTGCGAGCCGGGGTTCTTCTTGGCCGCCGACTCGACCGCGTTCTCGAGCATGAACCCCACGGCGATGGAGAGCTTGACGCCTTCATCCACGAGCAGCTGCAGGTTCGGCTCGTAGTCCTCCTGCTGCTTGGCCTGCAGCACGACGGGCTGGATGGGCAGCGGGGTGATGGTGGCGGTGGCCTTCAGGTCGTCGGGGACGCTCTTGGCCAGGTCGGCCGCGGGGAGCGCCACGTAGCCGCCCGTCGCGTACTTCTTGCCTGCTGCCCAGTTCTCCAGGCCGCGCAGCGCACCGTCGTTGAAGGACTGGTCGCCGCGGCCGCCGACGTCGGTGACCAGGCCGATCTTGGTGCCTGTCGCCTTGGCGGAGCCGCCCCCACCACCACCTCCGTCCTTCTTGCAGGCGACGAGGGCGAGGGACAGCGCAGCGAGCGCGCAGACGAGCAGGGGGCGCATGGTTCCTCCGAACCAGAGTCGGGGTCAGGTCAAAAAGAAGCGGCGATGATAGCGCGCTACTTGAACAGCTTGGGGATGCTCTCCTCGTACGGCGCCCGGGCGATCCCGTTCTGCGTGACGATGCCGGCGATCAGCCGGGCGGGCGTCACGTCGAACGCCGGGTGCCGCGCCTTCACCCCCTCGGGAGCGAAGCGCTGCCCGCCGATGAAGGTGACCTCGTCGCTGCTGCGCTCCTCGATGGGGATCTGCTTGCCGCTCTGGATGGCGAGATTCGATCGTCGACAGCGGCGCGGCCACGTAGAAGGGCAGGCCGTGCTCTTTGCACAGGAGCGCCACGGTGTAGGTGCCGATCTTGTTGGCGGTGTCGCCGTTGCGCGCGATGCGGTCCGCGCCCACGACCGCGCAGGTGATCTCACCACGGCTCATCAGGTAGCCGGCCATGTTGTCGCACAGGAGCGTCACGTCGATGCCGTCGCGGTGCAGCTCCCAGGTCGTCAGCCGTGCGCCCTGCAGGTACGGCCGCGTCTCGTCGGCGAAGACCTTCACCTTCTTGCCCGCCTCGACCGCCCCGCGGATGACGCCCAGCGCCGTGCCGTAGCCGCCCGTCGCCAGCGCTCCGGCGTTGCAGTGCGTCAGCACGCTCGCCCCGTCGGGGATGAGCGCCGCGCCGTGCCGGCCGATCGCCTTACAGGCCTCCACGTCCTCCCGGAAGATCGCCTCGGCCTCGTTCAGCGCCGCCACCTCGAAGTCAGGCCGGTCGAGCGTCGGCTCCATGAACTTCATCATCCGGTCGACGGCCCAGGCCAGGTTCACCGCCGTGGGGCGCGCGGCCTTGAGCGTCTTGGCGGCCTTCTCGAGGTGCTCCCGCCGCGCCGGGCCGTTGAGCTTGGCAGCCTGGCGGGCGGCCAGCGCCATGCCGAAGCCGGCGGCGATGCCGATGGCAGGCGCGCCCCGCACGACCATGTCTTTGATCGCCTTCGCCACGGCCTCGGGCTCGGTGTACCCCAAGTGGACCTCCTGGCCGGGCAGCAGGCGCTGCTCGATGAGCTTGAGCTCGTCGTCCTGGAAGTAGACCGGGTGGAGGGGCTTCATGAGATCTCCGAGTTGGCGGCGGCAGGTCCTGCCGGCGCAAGTCCGGGTCTTGTTAACACAGGAGCCCCACCCGGCCGCAGCAAGAAGCAAGGCTTGGGGAACCCACCCGGCCTCTCGGAGGTCCAATCCGGGAGGGATAGGAGGGTAGAATCGTCGCCGTGCCACGCATCGTTGCCCTCTTTGGCCCGCGCCGCGGGCTCTCCCGCGACCTCGACAGGCGCCTGCTCATCGGCCGCTCTGCCGAGGCCGATCTGACGCTCATCGACGAAAAGGCCTCGCGCGAGCACTGCGCCATCGAGGCCAGTGGGGACGGCTTCGTCCTGCGCGACCTAGGTTCGCGCAACGGGACACTCCTCAACGGGACCCTGCTCGCGGCCCCGGCCACCCTCAAGCCGGGCGACCAGGTCGCCGTCGGCGAGACGGTCCTCGTCTTCGAGCCTGACTTCGACGCGCTGCCGGCCAAGGACGGCGAGTCGACGCTGGTGCTCACCCGCAGCGGCGCGGCGGCGGCCCGTCCCGGATCCAAAGCCGACGCCGGTGCGCTGGAGCGCGCTGGCGAGCTCGCGCTCCGGGCGGCGATGGCCGGTTCGGCCGAGGCTGCCGCGGAGCTGGTCTGTGAGGCCGCGAGCAAGCTCCTCTCGCCCAAGTCGGTGGCGGTCCTCTTGCTCTCGGCCGGTCAGGCGCCCAGGCCGCTGCTGGCGCGTCCCGCCGGCGCTCACCTGACGGTCGGCCGCGAGCTGCTCGAGGCGGCGCTCAAGCAAGGGCGGCCGCTGGCGCTGGCCGAGGCGCAGTCCGACGCCGAGCGCGACGAGAAGACCACCCGGGTCCGCGTGCGCGCCGGCGAGACGCTGTGCGCGCCGTTCTCCTGTGCCGGCGAACCGGCGGGCGCCCTGTGCCTGGTCCGCGAGAAGCCGTTCGACGCTTCGGAGATCGCCCTGGCGGGAGCCCTCGCCGCGTCGGCCGGGCCAGCGCTGGCGCACGTCGCCACCTCGGCCCGTGATGCGCGCGCCAAGGCGGGGCCGGGAGAGGCCGACCCGGTCGCCGCGAGCCCGTCGATGAAGGAGGCGCTGCGCATCGCCCGCGCCGCCGCGTCCGTGCCGTCGACGGTGCTCGTGCGCGGAGAGACGGGCACCGGCAAGGAAGAGGTCGCCCGCGCCATCCACGCCTGGGGACCGCGGGCCAAGGGGCCCTTCGTCGCGGTCAACTGCGGCGCCATCCCGGCCGAGCTCGCCGAGTCGGAGCCTTCGGACACGAGAAGGGCGCCTTCACCGGCGCCGCCGCCGCTCGGGCCGGCGTCTTCGAGCAGGCCGACGGCGGAACGCTCTTCCTCGACGAGATCGGCGAGCTGACGCCGCAGCTGCAGGTGAAGCTCCTCCGGGTGCTGCAGGACCACGTGGTCTCGCGGCTCGGCGGCCGCGGACCGGTCCCGGTCGACGTGCGGGTCGTGGCGGCGACCCACCGCGATCTCGCGGCGATGGTGAAGACGGGAGGCTTCCGCGAAGACCTCTTCTGGCGGCTCAACGTCGTGCGTGTCGATCTCGCTCCGCTGCGCGACCGTCCCGAAGACGTCCTCCCGCTCGCCGAGCGCTTCCTGTCGAAGCTGAGCACCGCGCTGGGCCGGCGGGCACAGGGCTTCACCGACGAGGCGCGCGCCGCACTCAAGGCGTGCCCCTGGCCGGGCAACGCGCGGCAGGTGGCCAACGCGCTCGAGCGGGCGCTGGTCCTCAAGCCGGATTCAGGGCCTATCGGCCTGACCGACCTGCCGCCCGAGGTGGTGGCGCCCGAGCCCGCCGCGGCAGCGACCGGCGTGAAGGCCGACGCCGCGCGGACGCTGGGGGACCTGGTGAAGGCGCTGGAGAAGGAGCAGATCGGCCTGGCGCTGCGCCGGGCCCGTGGCGTGAAGTCGGCCGCTGCCGACGCGCTGGGCATCTCGCGGCCCACGCTCGACCGGAAGATCGAGGAGTACGCGATCGACCTCTTCGCAGGCCAGGACTCCGGCGCGGGGGGAAGCGAAGCGCCCGGCCGGAGTCGCTGATGGAATCCGAGGGCCCATGAACTTCTTGTGTCCGGCCTGCCGAACGCCCCTGCCCAAGACGAGCGGAGAGGGCATCGTTCCGTGCACCCGCTGCGGCGTCCAGATCGACCTGACCCGGCTCGACACCGCCCCGGGGATCGCGAGGCTCTGGCCGGACCTCGACCTCGCCGGCGAGAGCCTGGGCGAGTACAAGCTCACGCGGCGCCTGGCCGCCGGCGGGATGGGCGTGGTCTACGAGGCCGAGGGACCCTCGACGGGCTCGGGCGGACCGGTGGGCCCGTGCGCGGTCAAGGTGCTCTCCGCGCTGCTCGCCGCCGAGCCCGAGCTGCGCACCCGCTTCCGGCGCGAGGCCGCGGCGCTAAGAGCCATCGAGCACCCCGGCGTGGTGCGCATCCTGGCCGAGGGCGAGGAGCGGGGCTTCAGCTGGTACGCCATGGAGCGGGTGCAGGGCAGCGACCTGCGCGCGCGCATCGAGCAGGGCGCGTTGCCGGCCGCCGAGGTCGTGGTGCTGGCGCGACGGCTGCTGGAGACGCTCGCGGTGGTCCACGGCAAGGGCTTCGTCCACCGCGACATCAAGCCCGGCAACATCCTGCTCTCCGCGACCGGCCCGAAGCTGTGCGACTTCGGCATCGCCCGCTTCGACGGCTCGAGCACGCTCACCGAGTCCGCGGCGGTCCTGGGCTCGCTGCGGTACATGGCGCCGGAGCAGCGGCTGGGGCGCACCGACGCGCGCAGCGACCTCTACGCGGTGGGCATCGTGCTGCACGAGGCGCTCGCCAAGGGCGTGCCCGGCGAGGTGGAGCTGCCCCGGGCGGTCCCCGGCAAGCTGCGCCGGCTCATCGGGAGGCTGCTCGCGGAGCGGCCCATCGACCGGCCGGCGGACGCACGGGCGGCGCTGGTCGAGCTGGACGCCACGCCCAAGAAGCCCATCGCGCTCGGCCTCGGGGCGGTGGCGGCCATCTGCGCCGCGGCGTGGTTCGCGCTGGGAGTCATCCCGGCGCAGCCTGTGACGCCCGCCAAGGCGAAGGACGACAAGGTCGAGGTCAGGCAGGTCGTGGCGGAGCCGCCGGCGGCGAACAAGGAGCCGCCGAAGCACGACCCTCCGGTGCAGGCCATGACCGGGAGCCAGCTCGGAAACCAGCAGGAGCTGCCGCGAGAGGTCCTGCAGAACGTCGGCCTCGCGCCGGACAAGCAGCAGGACGCGAAGCCGCCCGTCCTGGAAGAGAAGGTCCCGCCGAAGCCGCTGGGCACGAAGAGCCTTTCGCCCCAGTTGATCCGAGGAATCTCGACCAAGGGCGGAGCGTCGCCGACCAAGGCTCCGCCGCAGAAGCCCGTGGCAAACGAGGATGCGATCTCCACCAAGCGCGACCCGGCCTACGAGAGGAAGCTCGAGAAGCTGCGGCTGATGAAGGAGGCGGAGCAGCAGGCCGTCGAGAAGGCTCCGGCGGACTCCGCGAAGAAGAAGTCGGCCAACGTCAAGCCCGAGCCGCAGGAGCCTGGGATCGGGATGGGGACTGGGACCGAGCCCGTTCCGGAGACGAAGGAAGCCGCCAAGCCGACCGAAGGGCCGAAGCCCTCGCCGAAGGGCAAGAAGCCGATGAGCAAGGGCAAGGTGGTGTTCGACGAGACCGGCTTCACGAAGTAGGCCGAGGCTTTGCCGGAACTCGGGGAGCGCGGAGGCGCCGCTGCTCAGTCCTCGTCGAGCCAGTACACGGTCGGACGCGTCGGCCCCTCGCGGAACCAGGCGATCCGCCCACAGCGCGGACACTCGCAGGCCGGTTGCTTGATGGCTGCGAGGGTCAGGCTCAGCTCGCGCACCCGCGTGTCGTAGTCGGGAGCGGTCCTGTCCAGCGCCGCGATGGCCCGCTCGGTCTCGAGCAGCGTCGCGAAGTGCTTGGCGGAGAGGACGATGAGCGCCGTCGCCGGAGCGTCGACGTCGAGCAGGTTGCCGCACGGGCAGTCGAACTTCATGGCGCTCCCAGCTTCCTCTGCACGAGCTCGTTGACGACCGCGGGGTTGCCCTTGCCCTTCATCGCCTTCATGACCTGACCGGTGAAGAACCCGAGCAGCTTGGTCTTGCCGGCCCGGTACTTTGCCACCTCATCCGGGTGCGCGGCGATGGCCTCGTCGACCGCCTTCTCGATGGCGCCGGTGTCCGAGACCTGCTTGAGCCCCTTGGCCTCGACGATCTTCGCCGGCTCGCCGCCCTCCGCGAGCAGCGTGGCGAAGACCTCCTTGGCGCTGCTGCCGGAGAGCTCGCCGCGGTCGACGAGCGTCAGGAGGCCGGCGAAGGATTGCGGCGTCAGCTTGAGCGCGTCCAGCTTCGCCTCGCCGTCCTTGAGGGCCCGGAACAGCTCGCCCTTGAACCAGTTGGCGAGCTTCTTGGGGTCCTTGTAGAGGGCCGAGACCTGGTCGAAGAGCACGCCCACAGCCGGGTCGACGTCGACGGCGAGCGCGCGGGCGTCGTCGCGCGGGAGGCCGTACTGCTTCTCGAGGCGCAGCATTCGGTCGCGCGGCAACTCGGGCAGGCCCTTGCGGAGCTCCTCGATCCACGCGTCCGAGACCTCGAGCGGCAGGAGGTCGGGGTCCGGGAAGTAGCGGTAGTCGTGCGCCTCTTCCTTGGAGCGCATCGAGTCGGTCCGCCGCCGCTCCGAGTCGTAGAGCCGCGTCTCCTGGACGATCTTGCCGCCGCCCTGGATCACTTCGATCTGCCGGCGGATCTCGTACTCGATCGCCTCGCGCACGAACTTGAAGGAGTTGATGTTCTTGAGCTCGGTTCGCGTCCCCAGCACCGTGCTCCCCTTGGGCATCACCGAGACGTTGGCGTCGCAGCGGAAGCTGCCCTTCTCCATGTCGCCGTTGCACACCCCCAGCGCCACCAGCACGTCGCGCAGCGCCTTGAGGTACGCGCTCGCCTCCTCGGGGGAGCCGAGGTCCGGCTCGGAGACGATCTCCACCAGCGGCACGCCGGCGCGATTGAAGTCGACCAGGCTCGCCGCTCCTCCGCCGGCGCCGTGGATGTTCTTGCCGGCGTCCTCCTCCATGTGGATGCGCTTGATGCGGACGCTGCGCTCGCCTGCGCCCGGGACATCGATGGTCAGCGTGCCGTGCTCGCAGATGGGCAGCTCGAACTGCGAGATCTGATAGCCCTTCGGCAGGTCCGGGTAGAAGTAGTTCTTGCGCGCCCAGCGGCTCGTCCGGCGGACCTCGCAGCCCAGCGCGAGCCCCGCCTTGACCGCGTACTCGACGACCTTGCGGTTGAGCACGGGGAGCACGCCGGGCATCCCCAGGCAGACCGGGCAGGTGTGGTGGTTGGGCTCGGCGCCGAACTCGGTGGAGCAGCCGCAGAAGATCTTGGTCTTCGTCAGCAGCTGCGCGTGCACTTCCAGGCCGATGACCGGGACGAATTCCATCTAGACCGAACCTCCAGGCTGCGCGGGCCGCGGGGCATCCCGGCGCGCCTGCTGGAACCACTCGACCAGCGAGTCGCGGTCGGGGCGGTGCAGCAGGCAGCCGAGGGAGCCCAGGGCGACGACGCCGAGCAGGGGCATCCACTTCGTCATGAGGAAGAAGACCGCCGCCGTCGTCCCGCCCGCCTCGCACAGCGCGTTGGCGACGACGAACGACGTGAAGATCGCCTGCGACGGAGCGGTGCCCCGCGCGAAGGCCTGCTCGCGCAAGCGGGGCGCCAGCACCAGCGAGGCGCCGAGCGAGCCGACCGCGACGGCGCAGGCGACGCCAAAGAGCACGAGTCGCAGCTGCGCCAGCTCCGGGTTCTCGACCGACGCGACGAACGAGACGCCGACGATGAGCCACGGCGCCGCCACCAGCGGGCCCCAGAGGATCCACAGGCGCTGCAGCAGGGGGTCGATGTCCCGCGGGTTCTCCATGGGCCCTCAGCCGATCGCCGGCTTGCGCGTGTGCCAGTCGGTCGCGCCCTGGTAGGCGTGGCCGACGCGGAAGAGCGTGGACTCGTCGAACGGCTTGCCCAGCACCTGCAGGCCGATGGGCAGGTTCGCCTTCGTGAAGCCGCAGGGGATGGAGAGGCCGGGCAGCGACGCCAGGTTGCAGGAGATGGTGAAGATGTCCGCCAGGTACATCTGGAGCGGGTCGTCCATCTTCTCGCCGAGCTTGAAGGCCGCGGTCGGGGAGGTCGGCGTGAGGATGGCGTCGCAGGTCTGGAAGGCGCGGGTGAAGTCCTCGCGGATGAGCGTGCGGACCTTCTGGGCCTTCAGGTAGTAGGCGTCGTAGTAGCCGGCGGAGAGCGCGTAGGTGCCGAGCATGATCCGCTGCTTCACCTCGGGGCCGAAGCCCTCGCTGCGCGTCTTCTCGTAGAGCTCGGCGAGGTGCGAGGCGCCCTGGGTACGGTGGCCGTAGCGCACGCCGTCGAAGCGCGCGAGGTTCGACGAGGCCTCGGCGGTGGCCACGAGGTAATAGGTGGCGATGGCGTAGCGGGTGTGCGGCAGCGAGACCTCGACGAGCCGGGCGCCGAGCTTCTCGAGCTCCTTGGCGGCTGCGCGCACCGCCGCCTCGACCTCGGGGTCGGTGCCCTCGACGAAGTACTCGCGCGGCAAGCCGAGCGTCATGCCGGCGATGCCTTGGCCCGCCTCGGCGCGGAAGTCGGGGACGGCCTGCGGCGCGCTGGTCGAGTCCTTGGCGTCGTGGCCGGCGATGGCCGACAGGAGCACCGCGCAGTCGTCGGAGGTCCGGGCGAGCGGGCCGACCTGGTCGAGCGAGCTGGCGAAGGCGACCACTCCGTAGCGCGAGACGCGGCCGTAGGTCGGCTTGATGCCGGACACGCCGCACAGCGCGGCGGGCTGGCGGATGGACCCGCCGGTGTCGGTGCCGAGCGTGGCGAAGACCTCCCGGGCGGCGACCGCCGCGGCGCTGCCGCCGGAGGATCCGCCGGGCGCTCGCGCGAGGTCCCAGGGGTTGTGGACCGGGCCGAAGGCGCTGTTCTCGTTCGACGAGCCCATCGCGAACTCGTCCATGTTCAGCTTGCCCACGAGCACCGCGCCGGCCGCGCGCAGCTTCGCGACGGGCGTGGCGTCGTACGGCGGCACGAAGCCCTTCAGGATCTTCGAGCCGCAGGTCGTCTCCACCCCGCGGGTGCACAAGAGGTCCTTGAGGGCGAGCGGCACGCCGTCGAGCGGCCCCAGGCTCCGGCCGCGGGCGCGGCGCTCGTCGGAGGCCTTGGCCTGGGCGCGGGCCTCGTCGGCCGTCACCTTCAGGAACGCGGACAGCTTGGGCTCGAGGGCGTGGATGCGCGCGAGGCAGGCCTCGGTCGCCTCGGCGGAGGAGCAGGACTTGTCCGCGAGCCGCTGGGACAGCTCGAGGAGGGTCAGGTCGGTCAGGTCCATGGAAGGGTCGTCAGTCTCGAGTCGATGTTCCGATGTTCGGGCGTCCGTCGCGGGCTACTCGATGATCTTGGGGACCGCGACCGCGGTGCCCGAGCGGGCGGGCGCGTTCGCGAGCGCCACCTCGGGGTCGAGCGAGGGGAGGACGACGTCGTCGCGCATCGGGTTGGGGATCTCGGCGGCGTGGGCCGTGGGGACGACGGCCGAGGTGTCCACCTCGGAGAGCGCCTCGACGTAGCCCAGCACCTCGCCCAGCTGCCGGGCGTAGCGCTCCTCCTCGGCAGGGCTCAAGGTCAACCGGGCCAGGCGGGCGACGTGCCGCACCTGCTCGAGCGACAGCTTCATCGGCGTGCTCCTCGTCGAGCCGCCGCCGTTGACCATCGACCGTCGACCGGCTGGCGACCCCGAATTCGGTCTGCCTACTTTTTCTTGCTGCCCTTGGCCGGCTCGAAGATGCCGAGCACCGACTTGACCCAGGTGCCCTTGCGCTCGTCGTCGTGCGCCGCGATCTTCTCCAGCTCGCCTTCGTCCAGCCAGGTCCCCTTGCAGCTGAAGCAGCGGTCGATCTCCACGCCCTTGTACTCCAGGGTGTGCAGCGTCATCCCGCACTTGGGGCAGTGCATCCAGTGCGTCTTCTTCAGCTCCTCGCGCTGCGACTCGACCAGCTTCTTCGCCTCGGCCAGCGCCAGCTTCTGCTTCTTGAGCGCCTCTTCGCGGACGAAGTACTCATCCTCGCTGTGGTGCGGCTTGATAGGCATCCCAGTCTCTCCCTCTCGCCGCCGCTCACTCCTTCAGGCGCGCGATGTTGTTCTTGGCGACCTCGGCCTCCGGTCCACCCTCGTCGACGTACCGCTGGTAGTACTCGACCGCCTTGGCGTTGTCGCCCTTCTCCTTGTAGGCCTCGGCGAGGCCCATGATGGCCTCTGCGTAACGGGGATAGACCTTCAGCGCCCGCTGGAACAGCCCGATGGCTTCGTCCAGGCGGTTCAAGTCCACCAGGCAAAGGGCCTTCCCGGTCAACGGTTCTGCGTTGTCCGGCTGGACCTCGATCGCCTTCTCGTACAGAGGCATGGCTTCGGCGGGGCGGTTGTTGCGGCGCAGCCGCGACGCGGCCTGAATGTAGTAGTCGTAGCTCTTCCCGGCCGGGGGCTCGGCGGGCTCCTTCGCAGCCACCTTGGTGTCGGCCGGCTTGTCCGCGGCCTTGGCGGTCTCGGTGCCCTTGGCGGGTTCGGCAGGCTTGGAGGGCTCGGCCGGTTTGGCGGCGGCCTTGTCGTCAGGCTTGGCCGCCACCGCCTCAAGGGGCTTCGCCGCGGGTTCGGCAGGCTTGGCCGGGTCCGTGGCAGGCGCGGCCTTGTCGTCTGGCTTGGCGACGACCGGGTCGGCCGGCTTCGCGGGATCGGCAGGCTTGGCCGGATCGGCAGGCTTGGCCGGATCGGCGGCGGGCTTGTCTGCAGTCGGCTGCGCGGCGACCGGCTCGGTGGGTTTGGCGGGTTCGGCAGGTTTGGCCGGCTCGGGCGGCTTGGGCTCCTCGGGCTTGGCCGGAGTCGCCACGGGCGCAGGCGGAGCGGCGGCGAACGGGTTGAACGAGCCGGTGGTGAGCTTGAAGAAGGCGAGCGAGCCGACCAGGATTCCGCCCGCTACGGTGGCGACGACGTACTTGGTCCAGCCGCTTCCGCGAATGGCGGCGATCTCGACGGAGTCGAGCTCGTTGTCGAGCGCCATCTGCACCGGGCGGCTCGGCGGCGCGTGCGAGATGGGCGCCGACAAGGCGGGCGGCGCGGGGGCGGGCACTGGCGCCGGGGCGACCGGAGCGACCGGAGCGATGGACGGGGAGTGGCCGAGCAGCGTCGGCTGCAGCTGCAGGTCGTTCGCGGCCGGCTGCATCGGCACGGGAACGAACGCCACCGGCGGCTGCGGCTGAGGATAGGCCTGCTGAGGCGGGTAGGGTTGGGGCTGGAAGGCGGGCTGCTGCGGGTAGGCCTGCTGCGGGTAGCCCAGCGGCACCGCGGCCGGAGCGCCGAACATCGCCTGGGCGCCCGGCGGTGGCGGCGCGAACACCGGCTGCTGCGGCATCACGTTGGCGCGGTCGGCGGCCTCGACCACCTGGAAGAAGCTGGCCAGCTCGGCGATGTTCCCCAGGCGCTTCCAGGACTCTCCCGACAGCGAGATCTCGTCGTCGCGCGACACCTTGCGCTCGACGATCCACTTCTGCAGGGTCGTCAGCTCCTTGAAGGTGAAGACGTTGCCGTTGGCCTGGCGGACCTTCCACTCGCGCTCGCGAAGCTTGTCGGCGGGCTGCTGGGCGATGGGCGCGGACTGAGCGGAGGCGGCCTCGAGCTCCGACAGCCTGACCGGCTCGGTCACCACCAGGGCCTTCTTCTTGACCTTGAAGACGTGGTTGCAGACGGTGCACTTCACCGTCACGCCGGCCTCGGTGATCTTGGCGTCGTCGAACTCGTACTCGGTTCGACAATGCTCGCAGCGCACATCCATGTGAATGTCCCTCCCGTCTCGCGGCGACGTCGCGGACAGGCGCGGAAAAAGAGGCAAAACCTTAGCTTCCTTACGGGTGTGGCAGCAAGGCGGCGCCCCCGCCACCTTGAGCCGCATGGACGACCGCGACGACGACCTTTCGCGCTGGCAGGAGCAGACGTACCAGCCAGCAATCGAGCGCACGCCAGAACGCCAGACCGAGTTCTCCACGCCCAGCGGTGTTCGGCTCGAGCCGGTCTACGGACCTTCCTCGCTCGCGCCCAAGGTCCAGCAACGCGTCGGCGTCCCCGGCGAGCCGCCGTTCACCCGCGGGGTGCACCCGTCGATGTACCGCAGCCGGCTGTGGACGATGCGCCAGTACGCCGGCTTCGGCACCGCGGAGGAGTCGAACCGGCGCTACCGAACCCTGCTCGAGGGCGGCCAGACCGGGCTGTCGGTGGCGTTCGACCTGCCGACCCAGATGGGGCTCGACGCGGACCACCCGCGGGCCCGCGGCGAGGTGGGCCGGGTCGGCGTCTCCATCGGGTCCATCGACGACATGCACGTCCTGCTCGAGGGCATTCCGCTCGGGCGCGTGTCGACCTCGATGACCATCAACGCCACCGCGCCGATCCTCCTCTGCCTGTACGCGGCGGTCGGGCGGGCGCAGGGCGTGCCGCTGGCCGACCTGTCGGGCACGGTCCAGAACGACCTGCTCAAGGAGTACATGGCGCGCGGCACGTACATCTATCCGCCGGGGCCGAGCCTGCGGCTGACGACGGACCTCATCGCCTTCGCCGTGCGCAACATGCCGCGCTTCAACCCCATCTCCATCAGCGGCTACCACCTGCGCGAGGCGGGGGCCACCGCGGTGCAGGAGGTGGCCTTCACGCTGGCCGACGGCGTGGCGTACGTCGAGGCGGCCAGGCGCGCCGGGCTCGAGGTCGACGAGTTCGCCCCACGGCTGTCCTTCTTCTTCAACGTCCACTCGAGCTTCCTCGAGGAGATCGCCAAGTTCCGGGCCGCGCGCCGGATGTGGGCCCGGCTGATGAAGGAGCGCTTCGGCGCCCGCGACCCGCGCTCGCTCATGCTGCGCTTCCATGCCCAGACCGCGGGCTCGGCGCTCACCGCCCAGCAGCCGGACAACAACGTGGTCCGCGTGGCGCTCCAAGCGCTGGCGGCGGTGCTCGGAGGCTGCCAGAGCCTGCACACCAACTCGCGGGACGAGGCGCTGTCGCTGCCCTCGCAGGAGGCGGCGCTGCTCGCGCTGCGCACCCAGCAGATCGTCGCCTGCGAGTCGGGGGTGGCCGACACGGTGGATCCGCTGGGCGGCGCCTGGGCGCTGGAGAAGCTCACCGACGAGCTGGAGGCCCGCGCGCAGGCCTACCTCGAGAAGATCGACGGGATGGGCGGGATGGTGCAGGCGGTGGCCAAGGGCTACCCGCAGCGGGAGATCCAGCAGGCGGCCTACGACTGGCAGAAGCAGGTGGAGGGCGGGCAGCGAAAGGTCGTGGGCGTCAATGCCTGGCAGACCGATGAGCCTCCGCCGCCGGGGCTGCTCCGGGTCGATCCGGCCATCGAGGAGCGCCAGGCGCGCAGCCTCCAGGCCCTGCGCGCGCGCCGCCAGTCGCGCGCGGCACGCGACGGCCTCGCCGCGGTGGGGCGGGCGGCCCGCGGGAAGGAGAACGTCCTGCCGGCGATCCTCGAGGCGGTCGAGGCCCGCTGCACGCTGGGCGAGATCAGCGACGTGCTGCGGGAGGTCTTCGGCGAGCACCGTGAAGACGTGGTGCTCTGAAGGCCAGTTCCTCCAGCCTTCCAAGGATTGCGAAGGTTCAGCGCGGCTCTGCTATCCTCGCGGCCTCACAAGAGGAACGCATGGCTGCCGGCCCAGCACCTGACCAGCCCAGACAGTTCTGGATTCGGAACGACAAGGGGAAGATGTGGGGCCCCCTGACGTTCTCGACCATCGAGCTGCTCATCGACAACGGCGCCATCCCGGGCAAGCTGCAGGCCTCGCGCAACGGCGTCGAGTTCTACTACCCCGGCCGGCTCCCCGAGCTGCGCGACGCGGTTCCACGGGAGCTGTGGGGCGACAGCACCGAGCCGCTCCCCGACGATGGCGCGCCCGCCGTCGCCGCCGGGGGGCGCCCTGCTGCCGGGCCACGTCCACCTCCGCCGACCGTCGGCGCTCCCAAGGGTGGCCCGCCTGTGGTCGGGCCCCGGACCGGGCCTCCGGTCGTCGGCCGGGCCGGCTCCAACCCCTCGTCGGCCGCCATCCCGAACCCGGCGGCAGCTGCTGCGGCGGCGTCCAGCCCCTCGTCGTCGGCCATTCCCAAGCCGGCCTCCAAGCCCGCCCAACCTGCGGCACCGCGGCCGGCGGTTGCCGAGGGCGAAGGCGTCCCCGCCTCGGGCTCGCTCAATGATTTCCCGCCGTTCCGCATCTACTACCTCGTCGCCACGGCCAACCAGACCGGCAAGCTGACGATGAACGGCGTCGAGGCGAGCTACGAAGTCTTCTTCAAGAAGGGCGCGCCCGAGGCCGTCCGCTCCAGCGTCGACGAGGAGGACCTGGGCAGCTGGCTGGTGGAGCGGCGGGTCCTGGCGTCGGAGAAGCTCGCCGAGGCGCGGAAGATGGCGGGGAGCTTCGGCGGCGAGATCCTCAACGCGCTCTTCGGCCTGCAGCTGCTCAGCCCTGGCGACGCCTTCAAGCACATCGGCGAGCACGCGGCGAGCCTGCTCAAGAAGGCCTTCACGCTGGACTCGGGCACCTTCTCTTTCGACGCGGCCGCTCCCGTTCCGGCCACCGCGATGCCGCTGGGAGATCGCTGGAAGATCATCTGCGACATGGTCCGCGAGATCCCGGCGGCGGACATCAAGCGGCGGCTGGGGGCGCGGATGGGCGCGCCGATCATGAAGAGCGGCGGCCGGGTGGAGGTCGCCCAGCTCAAGCTCACGCCCCAGGAGGCTCGCGCGGCCGTCTACTTCGACGGCGTGCGCTCGCTCAACCAGCTCGTCGAGGCGATGCCCAACGAGGCCGACTCGCTGGTGCGCACCGCCTTCCTGCTCTTCCGCTTCGAAGCCTGCTCCTTCGCCGGCGGCGTGGACGAAGGCGAGGTCGAGGACCATCCGACCCCCAAGCCCGAGAGCGACGCGCCGCCGCCTGAGGTGCTCGCCTCGGACGCCAAGCCTGTCGAGGAGCCGCCGCTGGAGCTCGACCTCGCGGCGGTCGCCACCGAGGAGACGCCGGCAGCGGTTGCGCCGCCCAAGCCTGTCGCTGTCGCACGCCCAGAGCCGCCCCGAGGACCGCCACCCAAGATCGAGACCAAGGCAGGGCCTCCGAAGGCGGAGCCGCCCAAAGCCGCTCCGCCCGGGTCGGGGCCGACTGCGGCGAGGCCCGCAGGACCTGCCGCTCCCGCTGGCAAGCCGCCCGTCGTCGGTGGGGGCGGAGGCGCCGGAGGTTCGCCCAGACCTGCGATCAACCCCGGCAAGCCTCCCGTCGTTGGTGGTGTCGTCGGTGGAGCGCCCAGGCCTGCCGTGAACCCGGGCAAGCCGCCGGTGGTGCCGACGGTGGGAAAGCCTGCCGCTGCGGCGGCCGCAGCCGCTCCCGTCGCTCGCCAGGGCACCGAGAAGCCGGCCGCGGGCGGCATCGCCAACCCGGGCAACGACCCCAAGGCGCTCGCCGCCTACTTCGAGGGACTGAAGGGCAAGAACCACTTCGAGGTGCTGGGAGTGCCGGAGACGGCGGCCACCCCCGACGTCAAGAAGTCCTACTTCCAGTTCGCCAAGTGGTTCCATCCGGACACGGCGCAGGGCGCGCCGCCCGAGGCGGGCAAGCTCAAGGCCGACATCTTCGCGCGCATCAACGAGGCCAACAGCGTCCTGGCCGACGACAAGGCGCGCGCCAACTACCTCGAGGAGCTCAAGGCGGGCCTGGAGCAGCTCGACGCCGCCAAGATCTTCGCCAGCGAGGAGACCTTCCAGAAGGCCTGCATCCACCTCAAGGCCCGCAAGTCTCCCGAGGCCGCCAAGCTGTTCGACGAGGCGATTGCCCTCTATGACAAGGAGGGCGAGTACTACATCTGGCGCGGGTGGGCGAAGTACCTGGCCGCTGCCGACAAGAAGGCCGCCAAGGACGCCTCGCTCAAGGAGATAGACAAGGGCTGCGGCATGAGCCCGCGCTGCGCGATGGGCCCGTACTTCAAGGGGCAGATCCACAAGCTCCTGGGCGACGCCGCGACGGCGCAGAAGCTGTTCAAGGAAACGCTGGAGCTGGACCCCAACCACCTCGAGGCGCAGCGCGAGGTCCGGCAGAGGTAGAGGGACTCCTCACTCCAGAACGAACCGTCGAGCGCGACGGTCGGCCACCAACGCCCCCGAGCTCGGCCAAGGACACCCCGAGCTCGACCAACGGCACCCCGAGCTTGTCCAGGGGCCAGCCTTCAACCCTTCGACCCATCCTTCACCTTCAATCTGGGAGCAAGACATGGAACTCAACGGCAAGCAGCGGCGCGCCCTCCGGGCGCTGGGCCACCACCTCGAACCCGTCGTGATGCTGGGCAAGGAGGGCGTCACCGAGGCGGTCGTCAACGCCACCAGCCAGGCCCTGACCGACCACGAGCTGGTCAAGGTCAAGGTGGGCGAGAGCTCCCCATCGACCGGCACGAGGCGGCCGACGTCCTCGCCGACGCCACCAAGTCCGCCGTCGCGCAGATCCTGGGACGCACGGTGCTCCTGTTCCGCCGCAACGAAGAGAACCCGGAGATCGCCTTGCCGGGCCTGCCCCTGCCGCCCAAGCCGGCCACCCCGGCCAAGGCGCCCGCCTCGCACCGCCCGGCCCGTCGCGGGCGCGCCTACGGCAGCCGCCAGCGCAAATAGGCACCCCTTCTTAGCCGCGATAACGCTCGCTCGTCCGCACGGAGACCCGCTAGGCTCGGCTCGATTCGCGGTTCGCCATCGGACGGTTCCATGCCAGCTCGCATCCTGCTCGTCGAGGACGACCAGACTCTCCTGGGGAATCTTCCGCCGGCAGGTCGAAGAGGACGGGCACGAGGTCCTGGTCTCCTCGGACGGCGACCGGGCGCTCCAAATCCTGAAGGCCGAGGACCCGGACGTCATGGTCATGGACGTCAACCTCCCCGGGCTCTCGGGGATGGACCTGTTGCGCGCGGCCCGCGAGGAGGCGCCCTCGACCGAGGTGGTGGTCATGACCGCCTACGCCTCGGTGGAGATGGCCATCGAGTGCCTGCGCGCCGGCGCGGTGGACCTGCTGCGCAAGCCGTTCGGGGCCGACGGGCTCTCGCGGGCCATCGCCGCGGCGCTCGTGCGCCAGCAGGAGCACGCGACCCGCGGCCTGCTGCAGGCGAGCGAGGCGGTGCTGGCCGCCAGCGACCCCGACCGGCTGCCCGAGGTGATCGTCCGCACGGTGACCGAGGTGATGAAGTGCACCGCCTCGCTCCTGCTGCCCGGCGCGGACGGCAAGCTCTACGTCGCCCACGCGTTCGGGATGCCGCCCGAGGTCCAGGCCGAGGCCGCGGTCGTGCTGGGCGAGAAGGTGGCCGGCAGGGTGGCCGTGGAGCGCAAGCCGCTGCTGCTGCAGGACCTCGCGTCCGACCCACGCTTCGCCGGCCTGGCACCGTCGCGGCAGGTCCGCTCCTCCATCGTGTGGCCGCTGGCGGTGGGCGAGCGGCTCTTGGGCGTCCTGGCGCTCAACCGCGGTGAGGGCGAGCGGCGCTTCCGGCGGGCCGACCTGCACCGCGCGGCGATGCTCGCGTCCCTGGTCCAGCTGGCGCTCGAGAACGCCCAGCTGGCCCGGCAGACGGTGGCCTCCGAGCGGCTCGCGAGCCTGGGCACCATCGCCAGCTCCATCACCCACGGAATCAACAACCCGCTCACCTACGTCCTGGGCAACTTGGAGCGCTCGCAGCAGATGCTGCGGGGCGTCACCGACCCCACGGCGCAGGAGGTGCAAGACCTGCTCTCCGACGCCGTCGAGGGCGCGGAGCGCATCGGGTCCATCGTGCGCGACATGCGCACCATCTCCCGCAGCGGCCAGGGGACGGGGGAGCAGGAGGCGGTCTTCGAGCTTGGCGACGCGGTCCGCTCGGCGCTGCGGCTGTCGGGCGCGGTGCTGCGCTCCTGCGCCGAGGTGGAGCTGCAGCTCGCCGAGGGGACGCGGGTGCGCGGCTCGGCCGGCCAGCTGTCGCAGGTGTTCGTGAACCTGCTCGTCAACGCCGCGCACGCCATCCGCGAGGGCCAGGCGGGCGGCGGGTGCGTGACCGTCTCCACCCGAGTCGAGGGCGAGCGCGTGGTCGCCGAGGTCACCGACGACGGCAAGGGCATCGACGAGCGAGACCGCGGGCGCCTGTTCGAGCCGTTCTTCACCACGCGCGGCGCGACCAGCGGCACCGGCCTGGGGCTGTCGATCAGCCGGGAGCTGCTGCGCAGGCACAAGGGCACCATCGAGGCGGTGCGCGGCGAGGAGCGGGGAGCGGTCTTCCGGGTCACGCTCCCGCTGGAGAGCCCGGCGCCGCCGATGGCCGTGGCGCAGGCGCCGGTCGCCGACAAGCCGCGGGTCCTGTTCGTCGACGACGAGGAGCCCATCCTGCGCGTCTACAGGCGGTTCTTCGACGGCCTCTACCAGGTCGAGCTGGCCGCCGGGGGACGCCGCGCGTGGGAGCTCCTGCAGGGCGGGGCGACGTACGACGTGGTGGTGTGCGACCTGATGATGCCGGACCTCAACGGCATGACCCTGTACCAGCGCGTCATCGACACCCTGCCCGAGCTCACCCGCTCGTTCGTGTTCGTCACCGGGAGCACCTACCACCCGGAGGTGAGCTCGTTCATCGCGGGGTGCGGCCGCCCGGTGCTCGAGAAGCCGACCGGCATGGCGGAGCTGCGCGGGGCCATCGAGCGGGTGCTGGCGGAGGCGAAGGCCGCTGCGTAGAGACACGGACGCCGCGAGCCCGAGTGGGATCGCGGCGTCGGTGTGCGGCTTGGCGCTCGTGGGGCGCTACTTGAACTGAGGGTTGAACCCGCCGGCGGCCTTCACCAGCTTGACCGCCGCCAGCTGGGCGTTGAGCGTCTGGGAGACCAGGTTGTACTCCGCACTGTTCAGCTTCTTGTTGGCGTCCGAAACCTCGAGCTGGGTCGCCGCACCGGCCTGGTAGTTCACCGTGACCAGCGCCTGATTCTCGCGCGCCAGCTTGAGGGTCTCGTCGGCCTTCACGCGATTCGATTGGGCCGTCTGCAAGTCGAGGAACGCACGGCGCACCTCGTCGCGGACGCTGTTCTCGGCGCTCTTCAGGGCGAGCTCGGACTCGACGACCTTGCTGGCGTTCTCGCGCAGCTCGCTTTCGCGCACCCCGCCGTCCCAGACGGTCCATCCCAGGACCAGGCCCACCGCCCAGGCTCCGTACTCGCCGGTGAATCCCTTGCTGTTGGTCGCTTGGTACTGCGCGGTGGCGAGGAGACTGGGGGCGAACTTGTACCAGACCGCATCGTGGTTCTTCACCGCGAGCTCGTGGTTGATGCGCAGCGTCTTGAGGAGCACCCGGTCCCGGGTGGCCTGCTTCATCAATTCCTCGGGATCACCAGGATCCTTGGGCTCCGCGGGGTGAACCACCTCGAAGTCTTCCGGATGGTTGACCAACGTGCCCAGCGCGATCTTGTACGAGACGTAGTTCGCCTTCGCCTGGCGTAGGTCCTGCTCGGCGTTCGAGCGCTCGATCTGCGCTTGGATCAGCGCGATCTTCGGCAAGGCACCCGCCTCGACCCTCACCTGGGCGTCCTTCTCGTGTTCGCGGTAGTTCTGCAGGACCCGCTCGGAGACGCCGATGACCTCCTTGAGGCCCACGCAGGCGTAGTAGAACTGCATCGCGCCATAGAGCACGTCGATGCGGACGCCCTGGATGGTCGACTGGGTGGCCTCCTCGGCCAGGTCGGCGGCCTTGAACAGGGGGAAGAGGGCCGGGAGCAGGATGCCCTGCTGCAGCTTCGCCTGGAATCCGAACTGGTCCTTGTCCTGGATGGTCAGGTCCACCATCCCCGAAGGCATCATGATGGTGTTGGACGCCGTGCCCGGCGGATTGCTTTCGCTGGGCATGCCCTTGGTGGGGTCGAAGTCGGGGCCGTTGGTCTTGGTGCGGTCGAACCCCGGTGTGCCCGTCATGTCGCGCAGCCAGTAGCCGGTGGGCATGGACAGCTTCGCGTCGAACTGGTTGCGGGTGTAGCTGCCGCCCACGGTGATCTGCGGCAGGTACGCGGCCAGCACTTTGCGCCGAATCTCCTTGACCTGGACGATGCGCTCGCGAGCGACCTTGAGGTCGTAGTTGTTCTCGTCGGCCAGCTGCAGGACCTGGTCGAGCGTGAGGACGGGCGCTTCGGCGGTGCTCGCAGCGGGAGCGGCGGCAGGGGCTGGCTCGGTGGGGGCGGGCGCTGCCTGGTTACCGGGTTGCGCCGGCTCGGCGGCCAGTGCGAGGGCCAGGAGGAAGATCGGGGTGCTCATGCTTCGTCTCTCCGCAGGGCAGGGGTCACGGCGGTAGCGGTGGGGATTTGAACAGGGTCCAGCGTCTCGTGCTCGGCTTTGATCTTGTCGGCGAAGACGTCGACGGTGGCCTTGGACCGGCTCCCCTTCAGGGTGAAGCGATCCATCCACGTATAGACCACAGGCACGACGATGAGGGTGAGGAACGTGGAGGTGATGACGCCGCCGATGACCGCGAGCGCCATCGGGACGCGCATCTCCGAGCCCTCGCCGCGGGACAGGGCGCTGGGCAGCATGCCCAGCACCATCGCGGCGCTGGTCATGAGGATGGGGCGCAGGCGGATGGGCCCGGCCTCCAGCAGCGCGTCGACCATCGACTTGCCCTTGGCCCGCCAGCTCGTTGGTGAGGTCCACCAGGAGGATGGAGTTCTTGGTGACCAGGCCCATCAGCAGGATGACGCCGATCATGGCGATCATCGACAGCGAGTAGCCGGTCATGAAGAGCGCCAGCAGCGCACCGACCACGGCCAGCGGGAGCGCGGCCATGATGGTGAAGGGGTGGACGAAGGACTCGAACTGCGAAGCGAGGACGAAGTAGATGAAGACGATCGCCACCGCCAGCGCGAGCCCCAGGTTGACGAAGGTGTCCTCCATGTTCTTGGCCTGGCCGGTGAACGTGAAGGCGTAGCCGGCGGGCTTGTCGATCTTCTCCAGCTTGGCCTTGATGTCGTCGATGGCATCGCCCAGCGAGCGGTCGGCGAGGCCGGCGGTGATGATGATCTGTCGCTGCCGGTTGAAGCGCTCGATGGTCGCCGGGCCGGCTCCGCCCTCGATGAGCCCGAGCTCGCTGATGCGCGAGAGTCGGGGCGCGGCCATGGGGCCGTTGAGGCGGCGCCCGGTGGTGGGCACGTTCAGCTCGGCCAGCGTCGCCGCCGACTTGCGGTCCTCGGGCGGCAGCTGCAGGCGCACGTCGTAGTCGCGGTCGCCCTGCCGGTACTTGGCCACCACCTCGCCCTCTAGCGCCAGGCGCACCGTCTGGGCCACCACGCCGAGCGAGACGCCCAGGTCGGCGGCGCGGGCGCGGTCGACCTTGATGTTGGTCTCGGGCTTGCCGGGCCGGTAGGTCATGTCCGCGTCCTTGACGCCGCGGGTGCTCTGGACCGCCTCCAGCGCCTTCTTGGCGAGCGCCTGCAGGGTCTCGTAGTTCTCGCCCTGCACCTGCAGGTTGATGGGCAGGTTCTGGTTGCCGCCCTCGACGAGCTGCGGGTCGGAGAGGGAGAAGATGAGCGAGGGGATCTTGTTCAGCTCCTTGCGGATCTGCTCCTGGAAGCTCGGTCATCTTCACGCCGGGTCGCTCGCTCTTGTGGTCGGTGTAGACGCGCATGAGGAGCTTGTTCGACTCCTCGTCCTTCCCGACCACGGCGTAGGTCGTCTTCACGTGCGGGTTCTTGCGCAGCGTGGCCTCGATGGTTGCGGTGATCCGCTCCATCTCCTCGAACGAGGTCCCCGCGGGCGCCTCGGCCGCGAGCCGGAACTCGGCCTGGTCGGAGCCGCTCATGAACTCGCGGCCCATCCTGGGGACGAGCGCCAGCGAGCCGACGAACAGCGCCAGCGAGGCGAAGGCCACCGTCTTCTTGTGGCCCAGCGCCCAGGCGAGGACGCCGCGGTAGTACTGGTCGAGGGCGTCGAAGGCCCGGACGATGGGCCCGTAGAACCAGTGCCGGCGCTGCTCCTCCTTGTGGCCCGGCTTGATGGGCTTGACCACGCGGGCGGACATCATCGGGTCGAGGGTGAAGGAGATGAGCAGCGAGACCATGACCGCCGCGGCGATGGTGAGGCCGAACTGGCGGAAGAACTTGCCGATCATGCCGCCGGTGAAGGCCACGGGCACGAAGACCGCCACGATGGTGAAGGTGGTGGCCATGACCGCCAGGCCGATCTGGTCGGTGCCGCGCTGCGCGGCGGTGATGGGGTCCTCGCCCATCTCCATGTGCCGGTAGATGTTCTCGCGGACGACCACCGCGTCGTCGATGAGCAGGCCGATGGCCAAGGACAGGCCCATCATCGTCATCATGTTGAAGTTGAAGCCCAAGACCCACATCGCGAGGAAGGTGGTGACGATGGAGGTGGGCAGCGCCAGCGACGAGATGAGGGTCGAGCGCCAGTCGAGCATGAAGAAGAAGATCACCAGGATGGCCATCAGGCCGCCCCAGAGGATGGACTCCTTCACGTCGTCGTAGTTGCGGCGGATGAACTTCGACTGGTCGATGACGTTGGAGATCTGCACGTCGGGGGGCAGCAGCTCCTTCACCGTCTGCAGCTTCTTGGTGATGGCGTCGGCGATGGCCACGGTGTTGGTGCCCGAGGCCTTCTGCACCTCGAAGGTCACCGCCTGGGTCCCGTTGAGCAGCGGGCGGGTGCGGACCTCCTTGAAGCCGTCCTCCACCCGGGCCACGTCCTTGAGCCGCACCTGCGAGCCGTTGGCCAGGGAGGCGACGACCACGTTCTCCAGCTCCTGCAGGGAGCGGAAGCGGCCGAGGGTGCGCACGTTCAGCTCGGCGTTGCCCTCGGTGATGCGGCCACCGGGCAGGTCGAAGCTCTCGGCCTGGAGCTGCTGGGAGATCTGCGCGAGGGAGAGACCGAGCTCGTCGAGCTTGGCGCGGTCCGGGAAGACGTGCAGCTCGCGCTCGAGGCCGCCGACGACGGCGACCGAGGCGACGCCGTCCACCGCCTCGATCTGCGGCTTGATCACGTCGTCGGTGAGCCGCCGGGTCTCGGCCGGGTTGCGGTTCGAGGAGACGGCGTAGGTGAGGATGGGCACCGCCGAGGGATCGAAGCGGGCGATGATCGGGTCCTTGATGTCCCGCGGCAGCTTGCCGCGGATGGCCGCCACCTTCTCGCGGACCTGGGTCGAGGCGTCCTTGACGTCGGTCTCCAGCTTGAACATCAGGACCACGGTGGAGACCGAGTCGCGGGAGTAGGAGCGGACCTCGTCGATGCCGTTGATCGAAGAGGTCGCCTCTTCGATGGGCTTGGAGACGAGCTGCTCGACCTCCTCGGGGCCCGCGCCGGGGTAGAAGGTCTGCACCATGGCGACGGGGAAGGAGATGTCCGGCCAGAGGTCGACACCCAGGTTGCGGGCGCCGAGCAGGCCGAGGGTCATCAAGGCCACCACCACCATGGTGGTGAAGACCGGGCGGCGGATGGCGACGTTGGAGATGAGCATGGCGCGCCTCTATTCCTTCTTGGTGGCCGCGGCGTCGGCGCGGGGGCTCTCGGCGACCTTGACCGCCACGCCGTCGGCGAGGCTCGCCTGCCCGCTGATCGCCACCACGTCGCCCTCGGACAGACCCGAGAGGATGGCGACCAGGCCGTGGTCGGACGGACCGAAGACCGGTCGCACCATCTGCGCCTTGCCGGACTGGATGCGGTAGACCACCGGGGCGCCGCCCGCCTGCAGGAGCGCGGCCTGCGGCGCGGCCACGGTGCCCTTGAGCTCGCCGACGATGACGTCGGCCTTGGCGAACATGTTGGGCATCAGCTTGCCCGAGCTGTTGTCCACCTCGAGCTTCGAGCGAGGCCCTTCGGGTCGTGGCGTCGAGGGTGGGGGAGAGCAGCGTGACCTTGCCGGTGAACTCCTGGCCGGGCAGTGCGTCGACCGTGACCTCGACCGGGAAGCCCTTCTGGATCTGGGCGAACGACGGCGCGTCGACCGCGGCCTCGAGCTTGAGCGTCCCCACGTCCTGGATGGTGCAGATGGGGCCCTGCGGTCCCACGTTGGAGCCCAGGTTCACCGGGCGCCGGGTGATGGTGCCGGAGATGGGCGCGACGATGGTGGCGTTGGCCAGGCTCTGCTGGGCGAGGCCCAGGGCCGCCTCGGCCTGTGCGAGCTGGGCCTGGGCCAGGCTCAGGCCGATCTTGACCTGGTCGACCTGGGCCTGCGTGGAGGAGCCGTTCTGGAAGAGGGCGAGGGTGCGGTCGTAGTTGAGCTTGGCGCCGTCGACGTTGACCTTGGCCAGCGCGACCGCCGCCTCGCTGGCCTTGGCCTGCCAGCCGATCTCCTTGTGCTCGACCACCGCGAGGACCTGGCCGGCCTTGACCTTGTCGCCGATCTGCGCGGGCAGGAACTCGATGCGTCCCCCGACCTTGGGGAAGACGTCGACCTCGTTGCGCGGGCGGATGGTGCCCGTGAACGAGACCTTGTTGGCGAGGTCCGCCCGGACCACCCGGTCGGCCTTCACCAGCGCCACCTGCTCGAGGACCTTCTCCGGCTCGGCGGCCTTCTCATTCGACTGCTTCAAGCGCAGGCCGACCACCCCCAGGATCGCCAGCACGACCACAACCCAGAAAATCTTCGCCTTCATCGGTGTCTCCTTCGGAGGTGCTCAAGCTTCTTCGCGATGCATTGGCGCCGCCCGGCCCGGCGGCGCGAGGACTAGTGCCCGCTCTTTCCCGTGGCGGCAGCCAGCTCCGAGACCCGGTCGCGGACCTTCTCCAGGATGCGCAACAGCGACTCGCGGTCGGGGGCGTCGAGCAGGGCCAGGAACGTGGCGAAGCGCAGCTTCATGACGCCCTGCAACGCCTTGAACTGCTCCTGGCCCTTCTCGGTGAGCACGACGTGGACGACGCGGCGGTCGTTCGGGTCGCGCTGGCGCTGGAGCAGCTCGTGCTTCTCGAGCCGGTCGACGACTCCGGTGATGGTCTTCTCGGTCACGTTCGAGCGCCGCGCCAGCTCGCCCATCGTGATCTGCCCCTCGTTCCCGACCCACATCAGCGCGTGGATCTGCGAGCTCGAGAACTCGGACTCCGCCGCGGTGGGCCCGACGATCGGGTCGCGCAAGGTCATGAAGCGCCCGATGCTCTTGAGCAGCTCGCCGAACCGCAGGAGGTCCGCTTCGGGAATTTCTTGTCCGGAGATAGTCTGCATGACGGAATACCTACGCGCGGATTATCCGCAAAGCAAGACATCCTAACGGCGGAAAGTCCGTTTGATTTCCGAGCGGGCGGGTTTGAATCGATATTCCGTCGTGATCACAAGGCCTTGAGGCGAGTGTGAAGAATGATTTCGCCCCGAGCTCCGGGGCATCCGCAACCAGATGGCGAGATATCCAGCTCCTGCGCGATCGGTTTCAGTCCGCCTTACGACTTGTCAGGCTGGGGCTTGCCTGTAGGCGTAACCGTTGGAAATTGCAGGACTAATCCTGGCAGACCGCGGCCGTCGGCAGCGCGCGAGAGCGCCGCCCCAGCCGGTCGACAGCCCGTAATGTGCCGTAATTGCTTGTTTATCTCGGGGATCGCTGAGCGCGTCGCCAAAGCAAGCGCAGGGCGAGCGCAGCAATCACGATTCCCAAGACGCCCCAGGCTACCTTGCCGTAGCCCGAAACGAGTGCGAGCAGCCGGTCCGCCTCACCGCCGACGCCGTAACCGGCAGCAAACAGCAGCGCGTTCCACACCAGCGCCGAGACCCCGCCGAAGACCACGACCTTCCACAGCGGAACCCGGGCGACCCCGGCAGCGAAGAAGATGGGCCCACGGATGCCCGGAAGGAACCGGTTGACCACGAGCCACCAGACCCCGCGGGTCTTGAAGCGCTCTTCCCAGTCCGCCAGCCGAGCCCTGTCGAGCCTGCGCACGTACCAGGCATCGGAAGGAGCGCGGTCCAAGCGGGCCCCGACCCAGCGGCCGGCGGCGAAGTCGACGAGGGCGCCGAGCAGGCTGCCGGACATCACCAGCGCGTAGACGAGCCAGGCTGGCCAGCCGCCGCGCACCGCCCAGACGCCGCCGAGGATGGTGACCGTGTCGCCCGGAAACGGCGGGAACACGTACTCGACGAACGCCCCGGCGGCGATGAGCGCCAGGCCGGCCGGCCCCGCCTCGCGCATCAGCCGATCGAGGAGCCTCGAGCATCGCGAGGCAAGCCTAGCGCGCTGCGAGCAGGGCCGCTCCCGCCGCCACTGAGTCCTTCAAGGCGGGTGTCACGCTGTCCGGGCCCAGGTAGGCGCGCCAGAGCGCGGTGGCGAGCTTCTCGTCGCGCACGCCCAGGTCCTGGTCGAGCGTGGCGCTCACCTGTCCGTCGGGGCGGGTGTGCAGGCAGAGCTTCTCGCCCTCGCGCACGTCGCGGACCGCGAGCTTGGAGACGAAGGCCTCGACGCGGGGGCGGGCCTCCTCGCCCAGGGCCTGAAGCAGCGACCAGGTGAAGGCTTCGCCCAGCCGGCCGCGGTCGATGTCGCGCAGGAAGACCAGCTCGGCGCGCTTCTCGACCGGCATCTCCATCAAGTGGCGGAAGAACTCCGGGTCGTCGCGCAGCGAGCGGGCCAGCTCCTCGCCCTGCTTGCCGGTGTGCTGGGCGCCCCCGGGGCCGGCCAGGTACCGCGAGACCTCGGCGCGGCCCGCCTCGGCCTCCACGCAGAAGTCGATGGCGTAGACCCTGAAGAAGAGCTTCTTGCGCACCGCTGCGCCCAGGCAGACGAAGCGCGTGCCTGCGACCACCGGGTCGCGCTCGAACTGCTGGGCGCTCTTGGGCTCGACCAGCGGATCCGCGCCGCGCGCGCCGGAGGGCGCGAGCACCCACAGCGTGAGGGCGAGGACGGCGGTCAGTCGCTTGGAGTGAGGCATTCGAGACTCGAAGTCGAGGCCCAAGAGTAGCCGTCCCAGCGCACCAGGCAAGGCTCATTCATGGGGTCAGCGCCACACGCCCACGCGGAAGGCCACGTTGTTGTAGCGGTCGGCGACGTCCACCACCGCACCGACCGACCACCACGTCCCGTCGTGGTAGAGGCCGAAGACGGTCCAGGGGAAGAGCTTGACGTCGAAGCCGGTGGTGAAGTGCAGACGCGCGCCCGACGCCGCGGCACGCCCTGGCTCGAGGTAGAGGCCCAGCCGCATCTGCACCCAGTTGTCGATGGGCTCGACCTCCAGCCCCAGACGTGGGGTGACGGTGATGCCCTGGCCCGACCGCGTCACCGTCTGCCGCAGCAGCGAGACCGGCGCCACGGCGTCGGCGACGGGCCCGGTCACGAGCACGGCGGCGGTCAGCAGCTTCCGGCTGCGGGGCGCGTGCTGGTACGCATAGCGCCGGCGCTCGATGAGGTCTCTCTCGTGGGCGTCGAGCTGCGTCGTCTCGTCGGCGCGCGCTTCGTCCTCCTCTGCTTGCGAGGCGTGGCGGGCTTTGCGCAGCTCGCGCGCCCGGGAGAAGCTCGGCGCGCAGCGGCCGGGTGTACTCGTCGGGGTTCTCCCAGCGGGGGTTGAGCGGCCGGTCGCCGAACTCGAAGGCCAGGGAGAGCTCCGCCTCCCAGGGGACCTCCACGCTCTGCGGCAGGTAGAAGTTGCCGGGGCCGACCAGGTCGCCGTCGGCGTTGGGCTTCAGCTCGCTGTCCGCCTGCGGGCGCGCGCTCACCGGGAGCCGGCCGACCAGGCCCAGGCGGAAGCGGCTGTCGGTGGGCGCCACCACCACCCCGGTCTCGGCCGAGATGCCGGTCATCGCCAGGCGGGTTGCCCGGGTCGACTCGTCGATGAGCGAGAAGCCCACCAGCCTCACCCCGAGCCCGAAGGTGAGCTGCCCCTTCCACATCGCCCGCGCCACCACCGCGTGCACCGAGTACAGCGAGGCCGCGAAGCGGTCGGTCACCGCGGTGGTCTCTGACGACGAGCTCAGCGAGTAGCGGCGGTCCTCGAAGGTGAGCCCGATGCCGGTCCGCCCGAAGTTCCCGACCAGCCCGACGCTGGGGACGTAGTAGCCGTCGTAACGGTACTCCGAGGCGCTCAAGCCCAGGTTCTCGACGTCGGAGCCCAGGACCGCCGTCGGAAACGAAATGCCCAGCGTCACGTCGTAGTCGAACCACTCGTAGGACCACGGCACGCGCACCGCGGCCGCCGCCGGGTTGATGGGCACCGCGTCGACGCCTTCGGCGATGGCCGAGAAGGAGCCCGCCAGACCGATGACCCGCGCCGCGGAGACGACCTGCCCGGAGTAGAAGTCGATGGCGTAGCGCGAGGTCTGGATCCGGCTGCTCTCGGGGCCCAGCGGCCCGCCCGCGAAGGCCGCGCCGGGGAACGCCGCGAGCAGGAACACGAGCACCGCGGCGGCATGCGCCTGGCGTGAGCGCTGCAAGGCTTGGCGAAGGTGCGGTGCGGACACTCTGGGCCCGGAGACTACTACGGCAAGGTGCAGGCGGCTGAAGGCGTCACCGCGCCTTCCTCGACGCTGGGTCGCAGGGGCCGCGACCCGTGAGGCCCGCCTCGAGCGCGCGGGCCCGGTCGTGAGGCTCAGCTGCGGCGTCTTCCAGGAGGCAGCGAGTCAGAGGAACGCGGGTCGCCTCCGCTCGGTGGAGATGACACCGCTTGCTGGACCTTCCATTCGCGGAAGACGGCCTCGAGGTCGGGGAGGAAGGCGCGATCATTCAAGACGCGCGCCTGGCGGATACGGTCGATGCGGAACATGCGCACCGCCGTCTTCTCGACGTCCCGGCACAGGAGGTACCAGGCGGGCGTCTCGACGAGCAGGCCGTGGGGCTCGACCGTGCGTTGGGTCGGGGTGCCGCGGCGATCGACGTAGTCGAAGGAGAGGCACAGGCCTCGGGTGAAGCACTCCTCGACGGTCGAGAGGAGCTCAGGGGCCATCTTGCCGAGCTCGGCGTAGACCCGCGGCGAAGCAGGGCGACCGACGACGACGCGCTTGACGAGCGCGCGGAGGGCGCGGGCGCGCTCCTTCGGCAGGCTCGCGAGCACCTTGTGCAGCCCACGCCTGGCCGCGTCGTTCCAGGGCAACGACGTGGCGGACGCGGACAGCGTCGCAGCCAGCCACAGGGCGATGAGCTCGTCGATTGCGAATTGGATGGCGACGATGCCGCGGTCGCGCTCCAGGCGGATGCCGCCGCCAGGCCCCGACTGCGATTCGATCGGCACGCCGTGCCCGCGCAGCGTGGCGAGATCGCGCAGCACCGTCCGCTCGCTGACGCGTAGGTCCTGGGCGAGCTCCTGCACGGTGGCGCTTTCGCGGGCGCGCAAGAGGGCCTGCAGATCCACCACTCGATCGACGCGCTTCAGCCGAGCCTCCTCAGATGACTGACAACTTCTGTCAGGGATTCTTCGTACACCAAATCCGTGAAGCACGTCCTGCTCGCCGCCGTCGACGTCCTCGCCGGCTGCACCAACCCCACCAGGAGTACCGCCATGAGCCTCCGCCTCTTCGTCGACGACGCCGGTCCCCAGGGCACGCTGCCCGTCGTGTTCCTGCACTCCGCCGGCGGCGACAGCAGCCATTTTGCCGACCAGCTCGTGCACCTGCGCCGGACCCGCCGCGCCCTGGCCGTCGATCTCCGCGGCCACGGTCGTTCCCCGCGCGCTTCTTCGTTCGCCGTCGACGACGCCGCGGCCGACGTCCCGGCCTCCCTCGCGGCGCGCGGCATCGAGCGGTTCGTGCTCGTCGGCCACTCGTGGGGCGGAGCGGTGGCTGTTGCGATCGCTGGACGGCTGCCCGCGCACGTCGCCGGCTTGTTGTTGCTCGATCCGGCCAGCGACGGGCGCCACATGCCGAAGCAGGTTGCGGACGGGCTGATGAGCTCGCTGGAGACCCGCTACGAAGCCGTCGTCGGCAGCTACTGGGCCTCGATGCTCGATGGGGCACGTCCCGAGGTTCGAGACCGTTTGATGCGGGAAGTCCTGAGCGTTCCCCACGACGTCGTCACCGGCACGCTGGCGTCGCTGCTGACCTTCGATCCCGTCACGCCGTTGTCGCGGTACTCGGGGCCCATGCGCTCGGTGATCACGCGCCTCAACGATCGTCCGGACGCTTACCACCGCGTCGTCGAGGGCCTGCCCGTCACGCGCGTCGAAGGCACGGGCCACTGGCTGCAGCTCGACAAGCCCGAAGAGATCAACAAGGCCGTTGACGCCTTCGTCGCAGAGGTAGAGCGCTGAATCACCGAGCGTGTCGCTGAAGAGACAGGTTCCGCAGTCGTAGACCCGCGGGACTGCGCAGCGTTCAGGCGCGGAGGCGTCGGCGGTGGTCGGCGTCGGGCCGTGGGGCGTCGGTGCGGGGTCGCCGGCGTCCCAGGAATCGCGGCGTCAGTAGGGAGGACGGTCGCGTCCGGGGCCTCAATAGTCGCGCGAGTAGACGACGTTCGCGCCGCCCCGGCCGGCATCGCCGTACTGGCTCTCGATGCTGACGTGCGGGCTGATCTGGTACTCGACGCGCACCTCGTTGGCGTTCTGGCCGCGGTCGGTTTCGGCCCCGAAGTTGCGCCGGTAGCCGACGTAGATCTGGTCGGTCAGGTAGGTGCCCGCCTCGAGCTCGGTGGTTTTCAGGCCCTGGTCGCCCACCTCCACCTGCAGCACGTCGAGCGGGAGCCGCGTCGCCAACGCCCTGCGCAGGCGGTCGGCCGCGAGGCTGGTGAGCACCGACGCCGCGCTGCCGGAGGCCACGCCGGCGGAGCCCCGCTTCAGGTCGCGCCGGCCCGTGGCGAGCAGCGTCGCGATCTGCTGCTCGTCCAGCGCTGGCTCGCTGGACAGGTCGATCCTCGGGGACTTGGCGGTCCCGGTGACGTGCACCAGGACCTTGACCTGCTCGCGCACGTTCTGGTGCGTGGCCTGCACGTCGACGTGCGGGTTGTTGGGCTGGTCACCCGAGGACCAGAAGACGCGCCCCGACGACAGATCGAAGCGCCGGCCCAGGACGTCGGCGCGGCCCTGGAGGGTGCGGACAAAGCCGCTGAGCACCGCGGGCCCCCGGCCGACGGTCGCTCGCACGTCTGCCGCCGCTTCAATCTTCACGTCGCTCGACTGCACCCAGAGGTTTCCAGGGGCGCGAGCGGTGAGGAGCAGCGGGTACCCGGAGCCGCCGGTGGCCGGATTCTGGGAGCCGCCGTCGCGGACCCGTCGCTTGCCCAGCAGCGGCCCGCCGACGATGACGATGTCCGGGTGGCGGTCCAGGGGCTGCAAATCCTTGGAGCTGCGCCTGGGGCAGGTCCACCACCAGCCGGGAGATCTGTGCGTCGAGGGTCGTGCGCGAGGCCGACAGCTCGCCGGTGAGGGTCTGCGTCTCGCCCGTCAGGTGCGCGACCAGCTGATCCTCCACCACCAGCGGCGCGTCGGAGACCGCCAGGTGCGCCGTGATCCGGTAGGGCTGGGCCGTCGAGGCGCGCTCACCGTGCAGCCCCAGGGAGATCGTGCCGTTCCCGGCGCGGCCGGTCAGCGAAGGCAGCTCGATTCGCCGGTCGTCGACCGAGAGCTGGAAGCTCACGTCGCGGTAGCTGCCGTAGCCCGGGATCTGGAGGACCCCGTCGCGCAGGGCGAGGGTGCCGCGCGCCGAAGGTGCACCCAGCGTCCCGGAGAGGCTCGCCTCGCCCGAGAGCGTGCCGGCCATGGAGCGCAGCGAGCGGGACAGGCCCTCGAGCACGGACAGGTCGACCGACGTCGCGTCGAGCCGGGCTTCGACCGGCGCGCGGGCCCAGGCGACGCCGCGCACGAGCGAAGGCAACGACAGGTCGGCCTTCAGCGTCCCACGGGCCTTGGCCGCTCCACCCTTGGCGGCCTCCAGCGCCACCAGCACCGTCGCCGCCGCGTCGCGGTACGCGCCGGAGAGGGCGAGGCGCGCCAGGGGCTGCAGGCCCGAGCGAAGGTTCTCGATGCGGGCGTCCCACTCCAGCGCCGGGTCCGCCAGGTTCCGCGAGAGCTGGGCGTGGCCCAGCAGCGTGCCGTGCGCGGCCTCGCCGTCGACCGGGAGCAGCGACTCGATCCCGGTGGGGCCGAGATCGAGGGCGGCCGAGACCGGGGCTGCCGAGAGCGCCGCGAGCGAGCCCAGGCGCTCGGGAGGCGCGCCCAGCCGCGCGGCGAGGTGGGCCAGCGGCTGGGCCAGGAGGGTGAGGTTGGCCGTGAGGTCGAGCCCATCGTCGCCGGCGGCGAGCGCGGCCGTGCCGCCCAGGCCCTTCAGGGTTCCGAACGCGCCGTCCTCGAGCGAGACCGAGAGGCTCACCGCGCGGGCGTGAGAGCGTCCCGTCGAAGGCGGCGAGCACGCTCGCGGTCCCGGCGGTGCCGGGCGGCAGGAGCGAATTCTCGAAGGCGCCCAGGACGAGCGAGGGCGCGCGCAGCTGCGCGGTCATCGGCACCGCGCTGAGCCGCTCGAGCGGCGGAGCGGAGGCGAGCGTGCGGAGGGAGACCGCCGCGAGGCCCGAGAGCATCGCGGGCCCGCCCGCGGTCGTGAGGGTGGCCTTGACGGTGGTGTCCCGGCCGGAGACGACCTCGAGCTGCAGGTTCGACGCCGGCACTCCGTCCCACATGGCGTCGAGGAAGCTGGCCGCCGCCTCCAGGTGCGGCTCACCGGCGGTCCCCGAAAGACGGGCGCTCAAGCTCGCGCTGCCGCGGCGCGGGCCCGCCCAGCCGAGCCTGTCGGCGAGGTCGCGCAGGGGCAGGTTCTGCAGCTCGACCGACGCGGTGGCCGGGGACCCCGGCGGCGCGTCGAGGAGCTGGCGGGGCAGGTCGGCGGAGAGCGCGAGCGAAGCGCCGAGGCGCTTGAGGTTCGCGGTCGCTTGGATCCGGTCAGCTGTCACGCTGCCTTCAGCCGAGGCGTCGAGGGATCCGATCCCGAAGCCGCCGAGCCCGGCTCCCACGAGCGAGCCCGTGAGCTCGGGCTGGCGTAGGGGTCCGGTGACCCGTCCGCTGGCGCTCACCAGCCCCGCCAGCCGCCAGCCCGGTTTCGCGAGCACCTTGGGCAGCTTCGACAGAATCGAGCTGGCGGACCTGCAAATCCAGGCCGAGCACTCCGCGCGAGACCCCGCCGACCGCCTGGATGGCCTGCTCGCCAGAACGCAGGTCCAGGTGGTCCACGCGCACCCCATCGCGGAGGTCGACGGTGGCCGGCGCCGCGAGCTGCCAGCGGGCGTCCTGGGTCGCCAGCGCCAGCTCGTCGAGGCGCCCGCCGCGCTGGTCCTTGTCCAGCTCACCCGAAACCCGGGCGGTCACGCCGGCGAGCCCGACGGTGGAGAGGTCGGCCTCGAAGCGCCGTCCGTCGGCTCGGACCTGGCCATTGAGCCGGGCGAAGGGCAGCTCGCTGACGGCGCCGCGGTCCGCGCGCACGGTGGCCGTGAACGCCGCCGGGCGCCGGAGGTTGGGCACTCGGGCATCGAGACTCAAGCCTTCCACCGCGAACGCGCCGGCCTCCAACCTGGAGAGAGACCCCGAGACCTGGACGAGCGGCGCCGCGGCGCTACCCGCGACGTGGGCCGTCAGCGTACCGGCTCCCTGGAGGCTCAGGCGCCTCTGCGCCGGCCACTGCCGCCAGCGCCGCGGAGAAGGCTCTCAGGTCCCCCACCGCCAGGAGCGCCTTCAGGTCGAGCTGCCGGGCGGCCAGCGAGCCCGTCACGCTCGCCTTGCCTCCGGGCAGGGTCACGACGAGGTCTGGCAGCAGTTGCCGGCCGCGCAGCGCGACGGTCCCGGTGGTGCTGGCCACGCTCACGCCGCGCACGAGCGAGCGCGAGAGGTCGAGCGTGAGCTGCCCGGTCCCGGGCTTCGGCTCGCCTTCTGCGAAGCGCCCGCTCACGACTCCTTCCAGGCGAGTCGGCGGTGCTCCTTCGATGAGCTCCGAGAGGTCGAGCGCGCTCAGCTGGGCTCGCGCCTCGGCGGAGAGAGGCGAGAGGTCGGCGCTGGCCTCGACTCGCAGGTGAGGCATCGCCAAATCGGCGGTCGCGCGGTCGGCGGCGAGGCTCGCCCGTCCGGCAACCTGGAGATCCGAGGCCAGCGGAAGGTCGGGAGCGATCGCTCGGACGTCACTCCGCGCGAGGAGCAGCTCGCCGATGGTGGCTTCGAGCCGCCCTGCCTCGTAGCGCCCGGTCAGGCTGGCCCGTGAGTGCGCGGCCGCGAGGACCAGGCGGTCGATCGTCAAGGGGTCGTGCGGGCTCTTGCGCGAGCCGCCGTGCGCCGAGGCGGCCAGGGAGAGGCGACCGGACATCGGCTGTGCCAGCGTGCCTGCCAGCTCCAGCTCGAGCGCGCTGCCGCCGAGCCGGTAGCGACCGGAGCCTTCGAGGCGCAGCTCGTCGACTCGGGCGACCGGCGGCGCGTCCCGGACCGAGCGGTATTCGAGGTGCACCTCCGAGGCAGCGGCCGCATCGACGCTCACGTCCCAGTCGAAGGGCGCGCCCTGGCTGTCCGGCGGCCCCGGGTGCCTGGCTTGGACGGCTCGAACGAGGTTGAGGCCGCCGGGATCCTGGACGAGCAGGAGCTCGCCGCCGCGCAGGGCGACCGTGCTGAGGTGGACGCGCTTCGCGGCCAGCTGGAGGAGATCCGCGCGAGCCTCGAGCCGCTCCACCCGCGCGACCAGCCTCCCCTCCGGGTCGAACAGTGCGACGTCGGTGAGCACGAGGTCGCCGGGGCCGCGCAGCTCCAGTCCCCCGACCGCGAGCCGCCCAACGATCGCGCCGTTCACCGCGGAGAGGACCTCCTCGCGCAGGCGGCGTTCGCCCGCCGGGGTGGAGAGCCAGGTGAGGGTCGCCCAGAGAGCGACCAGGACCACGGCCGCCAGGCCCACGAGCGCCAAGGTCAGCCGCCGGAGCAGCTTCCGGGCTTGGGCCTGCGCTTGCTCTCCGCTCTTCAATAGGCCTCCCCGATGCTGAACTGCAGACCGATGCGCGACAGGGGCGCCGGCACCGCCCCCGGAGGCAGGTCCGAAGCAAAGGTGAGGGCGATGGGCGGTGTGTTCATGCGCCAGGCCACGTCAAAACGGATCGGCCCGAACAGGGTGCGGTAGCGCACGCCCAGCCCGAGGGCGACGTTGAGCTTGTCGAACGAGAGGTCGCCTGGCTCGGGGGTGACCTCGCCGACGTCTACGAACGTCACCAACCCGAAGCTGGCCGGCAGCGGGATGCGGACCTCGAGGTTGGCGCCGATCATGGCGTTGCCTCCGATCGGGAGCACCTCGGTGATGTCGGTCCCGGGGTCCTTGCCCGCCTGCTCGGCGGTCTGGCACGCCTGGGTGTCGGGGTCGCGGTAGCGGCAGGCGACGAGCGAGGGCGCGAGCTGGCGGTTGCCGAACCCGCGCTGCGTGGTGTTGCCACCCAGGAAGAAGCGGGTGAGCACGCTCGAGCTGGTGCCGCCGAAGGTCCCCAGCACCCCGGCCTGGACCCGCGCGGCGACGACCACGGGGCCCAGCGGCAGGTAGGCGCGGACCGCCGGCAGCACCCGGACGTAGTCGTAGGCGCCGCCCAGGTACCGCGAGCCCTCCTGGAGCGAGAGCGAGAAGTAGGCGCCGCGGGTCGTCTCCACCGGGTTGTCGCGCAGGTCGTAGGCGACGCGCTGCTCGAGGTAGGCGAGCCGGCACAGCTGGCCCGCCGCGGCGCAGGCGTCGAGGACCGCCTCCTGCGAGCTGGCGGTCACCGCGGACGCCGCCGCACCGGAGAGCTTGAAGAGCTGGAACTGGAACGAGGGGGCCAGCTCGAAGTGCTGCCAACGGCGGTAGACGAGCCCCACGCCCGCGCTCGCGGAGACGGAGCGGAAGGCGGTGTCCACGTTGCGCTCGACGCCGAGGTTGAGCGTCAGGCTCGTGTTGTGGCCGATGATCTCCGGCTGCTCGAGCAGCGAGCCCACGGTGAAGGCGACGTCCACCCCCGAGTTCTGGCCGCGGCTGCTGAGCAGCACCCAGAGGCTCGGCAGGTAGACGAGCGACGCCGCGCCGGTCAGCGTCAGCCGCCGCAGGCCTCCCAGGAAGTTGCGGTGCGTCCACTCGATGCTCACCCTCGGCAGCTCGGTGAAGCGCGGGTCGAGCCCCAAGCCGGCGCCGATGCGCAGCGTGCGGAACGGGGCCTCGCGGACCGAGACCACCACCGGCATCAGCCCCGCCTCGCGGTCCGGCGCGCCGCGGACCAGGCGCACGGTGCTGAAGACGCCCAGGTCGAAGACCCGCCGCTGCGCTTCGGCGAGGGCGGAGGCGCGCCACGGCGCCCCGTACGGCAAGGCGTCGCGCGCCGTGACCTCGATGCGGCCGTGGGGCACGCTCTCCGCGCCGGCCACGAAGATGTTGCCGAAGCGGAAGGGTTGGCCGGCCTGGACCTCCAGGGTCACGTCGGCGCGATGGGTCGGCAAATCGACGATGGCTCGCCCGCCCACCGCGGCCTCGGCGTAGCCGGCCTCGGCGAGCGTCTCGCCCAGCTTCGCCTTGCAGGCCTCGTAGTCGGCCTCGCGGAAGGTCTCGCCTTCGCGCAGCGGGCAGGCGAGCAGCAGCTCGGAACGCTGAGTCTCCGGGAGGCCGAGGAAGCTCAGGCTGCGCACGCGCGTCGCCGGGCCCTCGTCGATCCGGATCGTGACGTCGACCTTGCCTTTGCCGGCCGGCGTCACCGTCCGCTCGGCGATGCTGGCCTCGTAGAAGCCCTCGGCCTGGTAGAGGCGCAGGACGCGCTTGAGGTCCGTCTCCAGCACCGCCTCGTCGTAGTAGCGCTTGGGTGCGAAGGGGACCCAGGAGCGCCCCTCGGTGACGATGCGCGCCTGGATCTCCTTGGCCGTCACCGCGGACTCGCCCTCGACGGTGAGGTGGCGCACCTCGGGAGCGTCGGGCGAAGGTCGCGGCGTCGTGGCGCAGCCCAGGGCCGCCCACGCGAGGAGCAGCGCCAGGAGGGCGGGGCCTCGAACGGTCATCTCGAGCGTCATACCCGCGCGGCTCGGCGCACGGTACGTCCGCACTCTCGGCAGGCCGCGGAGCGTTGGCCGCTTGGAAGTGCTTGGCGCCATGACCCTGAGAGGGACGGCAGGCGCCGCGGGCCATTCGGGCCCGTCTTCGTAAAAGTTCAGTGTCCGGAAGGGCACTCGAGCGTCGTCCCGGCCCGACAGGCGGATCGAGGCCTCGGTGCGCGGGCTGCTCCGGGGTCGGGCAAGGACGAATCCGGGAAGGCGGCGGCGGGCGGGTTGTTGGAGGGCCCACTGAAAAGGAGTCCGACGTGCCCGTTCGCCCGCTGCGCCGCCTCGCCCCGCTCCCTGCCGTCCTGGCCCTCGTGCTCGGCTTCACCGCGCGTGCCGGCGCCGAGAACTTCCAGAATCCTGAAGGACGCCACCGACTCGAGCCACAAGGGCTACACCGTCGTCCGGGTCTGGGGGACGCACCGCGAGATGGGGCAGGCCATCGGCAGGGCATTCGCCTCGGAGAATCGACGCCTTCCTGCCCAAGCTGCGCGCGACGCCGAACTACTCCGCGGTCCGGACGCTGGTCGCCAAGACCCTCTGGTCGTCGCAGCTCGAGGACGAGATCGCGGGAATCGTCGACGGGGTCAAGGCGGGCGTGCCGGGCTCGAGCGTCGACGTCGTCGACATCAAGGCGCTCAACTCCTTCTCCGACTGGAGCTACGGGGTGGCCTGCCGGTCGCACTCGGCCTGGGGCCACTTCGTGCAGGCGCCGGTGAAGACGCTCTCGACGCGGCGCCTGGACTTCAGCACCCCGTTCGACCTGGCGCTGCACCACGTGGTCTACGCCTTCGAGCCCAGCGACGGCTCGCCGCGCTGGGTCAACCTCTCCTGGCCCGGCGTCGTCACCGTCATCACCGGGGTCAACGCGCAGGGGACGCTCTCGTCGCTGCACGACTTCAACTCCGGCACCGTCAGCGGCAGCGGGCTGACCTTCCGCAGCGTCGCGGCGCGGCGAATCCTGACCGAGCCGACCGCCGCCTCGCTCGACGACCAGCGCGACCAGGCGTCCAGCCTGCTCGCAGCGCTCAAGCTCGCCACCGGCACCTTCATCAACTTCTACGCGCCCGAGGGCCACGGCAGCGTCTACACCTGCGCCGCGGGCGCCGCCTGCGGAGCGCCGCGGCGGCCGCAGACCGATTACTACTCGGGCGACGTCCTCGTCACCGCCAACGCCCAGACCACCGGGCACAGCGCGCCGTCGGGGGCGGAGTTCATCGACAGCTATTACGCCCAGGGCGGGGTGAAGACGCTCGACAGCCACTTCTCGCTGATGGGGACGAGCGGCCTCCACCTGCTCTCGCTGGCCTACCGCGGGAGCGAGGACATGACGATCTGGGTCAACGGGCGAGGCCGGTCCGATCGGCTGGAAGCTGAGTGGAAGAACCTCTTCCCGGCCGAGCCTGCTCCGGCCGACGCGGGGACGGTCGAGCCTCCGGCGGACGCCTCACAGCCCGCCCCGGGGCCCGACGCGTCGACGGATCCTGCTGGCCCGGATGCGGGCGCGAACCCCTCCGGCCCCGACGCCGCTCCCGATGCTGGGTTACCCGTCGAGACTCCGGACTCGGGCTCGGCCCAGCCGGTGGCTCCCGACGCCTCGGCGAATGCACCGGCGGCCGACGCGGGCGAGCCGCCGGTCCAGGAGCCTGCGGGCGGGTGCGGCACGAGCGGGGCGCCGATGGGGCTGCTCGGGCTGGCGACGGTGGGGGCGCTCCTTCTTCGCCGCCGCTCGCGCGTCGACTCGGTGGTGCGGTCGGCGCACGGCAGTTGAGCATGGCCGGTGCCGGCGGCTGAAGCCGCGCCTGAACCTGCAAAGCCTGCCTTCGCAGGCTCAGGGGTGACGAACTTCAAGGCGTCAGGTCGGCTCGCCCAATTCCAGGACTGGGCAGAGTCGAACTCGGTCCTGCAGACCTTTGCGACCCAGCCGACGCAGGTGGGCTTCGCAATGTCAGGCGCGACTTCAGCCGCCGGCACACAAGGCCCGGCTCATCCCCAGATCTGACTGTGGGTGCGCTAGGGCGCGACGCCGGTCACCAGCGCCATGCCCGAGACGTCCGCGCCGGGCACGTCGCTGAGCGCCGCCCTGGCCAGCGACTCCAGCGCCGCCGCGGTCTTCTTGGCCTTCCAGTGCGCGAAGAGCGCCTCGTACAGCCGCGACGCCTTGCCGCCGATCCAGGCCTCGGCCAGCTGCGGCGCCATCGAGTGCTCGCCCTCGTACGACAGGCAGCCCGGGAAGAAGAGCCGGTGGCCCTCGTGCACGGTGGCCTCGCCGCCCTCGTCGAACTGCTGCATCCCGTCGGCCTTCACGCCGCGGTGGCCCAGCGAGAGCGGCTGCTTGAAGCCGGCGCGGAAGTACTTCACGCGCTCGTATAGGTCGAAGAGCTGGACGACCGCCATCCGCACCTTGTCTGGGCCGATTCCGCCGAGCCGCTCGTAGGCGTCGCGCCCGGCCTGGCGCGGGTTCTCGTTGTCGCCGTAGTCCCTGCGGTCGAGCAGGTCCACCACCGCGGCGCACGCGGCGTCTAGCGCGCCCGGCGGCAGCGCTCCCTCGACGGGCGAGAGCCACACGGCGACTTGCCGGTCGGCGTGCAGCGGGATCAGCCGGATCGCGTCCTGGGGTGCGGCCAGCAGCGAGAGCTCGAACCTGCGCGTGCGCAAGTTCGTGAGCTTCAGGTGCGAGGGCAGCGCCGACTCGAGGGGCGGCGGGATGGCGCGCACCGCCGCCAGGCGCACGTCGCCCACCGGCCGCGGCCGGCTCGTGCGGTGCTTGTGGAAGTCCTCCCAGAAGGCGTTCTTGGCGAGCGTGACGATGCGCAGCGGATCCTCGCCCAAGTGCTCGTTGGCGACGTCGTAGAGCGCGCGCAGGCCGTTGCCGTAGCCCCGAGCTCCCTTGCCGACGAACCCCGGCGAGGGCATCAGCACCAGGTCGTTGGAGGCCAGCAGGATGGGCCGGCCGTTGTGGAAGTGGTCGCCCGCCTCGCGCAGCGTCTTGCGCTCCAGGGCCTGCCGGTGCCCCTCCAGCGTGATGCAACGACCTTCCTCGCCGGAGGCCCAGGTCGCGCCTTCGGAGCCGGCGTTGTAGGGCGTGACGCGCATGTGCCGCGGCTCGAAGAGGAGGACGGAGCACTCCACGCGGTGGTCGAACGGCTTCTTGCAGAGCGCCTCCAGCGCGAGGTTGGCGGCGAGGCCGGGGTCGCGGTCGGACTCCAGCGACGCCTTCAGCGCGCCGAAGGCCGCCTCCAGCCCGACCTTCACCGGCGCCCCGTCCTTGTCCACCGCGCGCATCGAGACCAGCGCGAAGCAGTCGTCGGCCAGCTCGACGCCGGCGAAGACGTCGGGCACGGCATCGGGGATCTTCTGCTCGACGATCGAGAAGCTCGAAGCGCGGCGCCTCCCGGGTCCACAGGGTCGCGTCGGGCTCGGGGAAGAGCGGGACCTCCTCCTTCTCCGAGGCCCGGGCCGGCTGGGGCCGATGTCCGCTGACCCGCTCGCCTTCGACGACCAGGGACGAGCCGCAGTAGTCGCAGCTGACGCGCGAGGCGCCGGCCGGGACCTCGATCGGCGCGCCGCAGGAGGGGCAGTGGAGGGCCTGGAGTCTCATGGCGCCGACAGTAGCGGCTGACCTGCGGCCCTGCCAGACTCAGCTTCACGCACGTGAGCCTCCTTCCATGAACCTTCGAGCCTCCATCGCCGCCGCCGGCCTCCTCCTGGTTGCTGCTTGTGGCCAGCCCGCGGCGTCCGGGCCCGACGGCGCAGCGCCGGTGCGGCCGGACGCCGCCTCGCTCGACGCCACGACGCATCCGGTCGATGCCGCGGCCACCGGGATGGACGCCTCGGGGCCCACGGACGCAGCCGAGCGCGGTGACGCGGCCTGGGATCGCCCCGACTCCTCCGCGAACGACGACGCCGCTGCGGATCCTCCCGACTCCGCCTCCGAAGGGCCGGACGCCGGTGCGTCGCCGGCTGACGCCTCGGACCCTGGACCGGACGCGTCGCTGCAGGCCGCGGATGCGGCTCCACCGGCCGGGCCCGACGCGTCGTGCTCGCTCTGCTCCAGCTACTCGGGCGCGAGCGTCGAGGGCCTGGTGCCCACCGTGCTCGAGGAGCTCTCCGGCCTGGCGATGAGCGAGGCTCACCCGGGCGTCCTCTTCGCGCACAACGATTCCGGCGACAGCGCGCACTTCTTCGCCCTCGACTTCGACGGCAACCTCCTGGGCGAGTTCGTCCTCACCGGCGCGACGGCGGTCGACTGGGAGGACATCGCCATCGGGCCCTGCCCCGCGGGCCGCTGCGTCTACCTGGGCGACATCGGAGACAACAACCAGGTCCGCACCGACTACGCGGTCTACCGGGTGCCCGTGCCCGACGTCGACGTCGGCGATCGGCTGGGGACGGTGGCGGTGAGCTGGGAGCGGCTGCCGTTCCAGTACCCGTCGGGCGCGAAGTGGAACGCCGAGACCCTGCTCGTCCACCCGCAGTCCGGCGACGTCTACGTCGTCAACAAGCTATCGGCGGGCAAGGCGAGCACCGTCTTCAAGTTCCCGCAGCCGCTGACGCCTGGCGTCCAGGTGACGCTCACCCTGGTGGCGAAGCTTCCCGTCCCCGGCCTCCTGGACACCCAGCTGACCGGCGGCGACATCCATCCCCTGCGGCAACGCGCTGCTCCTGCGCACCTACAACCGGCTCTTCGAGTTCCACCTGCCCGCGGGCGCCACGGTGTTCGACGACCTCTTCACGAACCCGAGCTATGGGACCGTCCCGGTCGCGACCGAGCAGCAGGGCGAAGCGGTGGCGTACCAGCCAGGTGGGCAGGGCTATGTCACCGCGAGCGAGTCGGTCAACGGCACCCCGGTGCTCCTCAACGTCCACTCCTGCCCCTGACGGCGGCTGCGACGTCCTCGGGACGGGGATCTCGCTGAAGTTGGGACGGTCGCAGGGGTGAGCGGGCAGACGTCGCGCCTGCCCGGATTCCTGGGACGTTGCGCAGGGTTCGCCCAACCTGTGAGCTGGGTCACGCGCTGGGCTCCGCCAGGATCCCGAGGAGTCGTCCGGGCTTGGGCCCCTTCGTGACGGGCATCACGCCACGGCCCGCAACGATCATAAGGGTCGCACTCCGCGAACTCGCCGACGAGGCGGGCGGGAGAGGGGCGGGCGGGTGCGACCTCTGGTCAGAACTTCGACGGCTGTGGCAACCTTGGGCCCCGATTTCGCCACCCCGCACCTCGGCTCTCAAAAAGAGAACGCCCGACATGTCAGCAACGGCCGAGTCCACCGTCCCCGCCGCAGCGAACGAACCCCTCTCTCCGCTGCGCGCGACCTGGCTCGCTGCGCACCTGGTCGTCCACCGCCGGCTCTTCTTCTTCTTCGCCGGCGCCGCAGCGCTGGCGTGCATCCCGGTGGCCGTCGGGGTCGCGCCGCCGCGCTTCATGGCGTTCGTCACCGGGTTGGTCGGCTGCTGGCTTGGCCTGTTGGGGGCTTGGCGCCTCAGGCGCGACCTGATCCTCTCGACGGCAGCGGGCCTGATCGCCTTGGGGCCCATCGGGTGGTGGAGCGAAGCGCCGGTCCCCGACCGACTGCTGATGGCCGCAGGCGTCTCGGGAGCGGTCTCGCTCGCCCTGCTCGCGAGCCACTGGCTGCGCGGCGAGCCGAGCGTCCGGCCGCTCGCGCGCAGCCTGTTCTACCCGCTCGCGGCGATCCCCTGCTTCAACCTCGCGGCCCTGTTCCTCACCGAGTTCAGCGCGGTGTTCCTGCCGAACACGCTCGACGCGATGACGGCGGCGGCGGACGCCGCGTTCGGGTTCGTCCCCGGCGCGGCCGTGATGGGCCTGCTCCAGAGCCAAGGGTGGCTCACCGCGGCGGCGCACGGGGTCTACGAGACCACCTTCTTCGCGCTGCTGGCGGTCTACGTCCTGGACTTGGCCCGCCCCAAGGCGCCGGTGCTCGACTTCTTGAGCGTGGTGCTCGTCGCCACCTTCGGAGCGTGCGTCGCCTTCTACCTCTTCCCGGTGGTGGGCCCGCTCTTCGTCGCTCCGAGGGCGACCCCCGAGGCGCTGGAGGGCCTCGCGCGGCTCCCGCTGGCTCCGTGGGCGGCGGGGATGGCACCCCGCAACTGCGTGCCCTCCATGCACTTTGGCTGGGCGGTGCTCATCGCCTGGCACTCCCGAGAGCACGGCAAGTGGCTGCGCGGCCTGGCGGTCGTCTACCTGGCCCTCAACGTCCTGGCGACGCTGGGCTTCGGCTACCACTACCTCGTCGACCTCGTGGCCTCGCTGCCGGCCATGCTGATGGCGCGCGCAGCGCTGGTGCCGGCAGGGCGGGCCGACCGGGAGCGCCGGGACGCGCTGGTGGTCTCCTCCGCCCTGCTCGTCGGCTGGCTGCTGTTCCTGCGCTTCGGTCCGGTCGTCGGCCTCCCGCCGGCCTGGGCGATGTGGCTCCTCGCCGGGGCCGTCGCCTTGGTCCCCGTCTTCCTCGAGGCCAGGCTCTGGGCCGCCTGCACGCGAGCGGTGACTGCTCCTACCCCAACTCCAGCTGCTGCCCCTGCCGTCCTCGAGGCAGGGGCCGGCCTCGACGCCAGCGTGCGCTGGGCCACGAGCCTCTTCTTCGTCTCCGGCTTCGCCGCGCTCATCTACGAGGTCTCCTTCGGCAAGGTGCTCGCGGCGACCTTCGGCACCACCTCGCGGGCGAACGTCACCGTCGTCGCCACGTACATGGGCGGCCTGGCCATCGGCTCGTGGCTGGGCGGCGCCTTCGGGGCCAGGACGCGGTCGCCGCTGCGCCTCTATGCCCTGCTCGAGGGCGGCGTCGCGCTCCTGTGCGCCGTGCTCCCGTTCGCCGCGAAGCTGATTCCCCCGGTGTACCTGGCCCTGGCGAGCGGTCGCTCGCCGAGCGAGCCGATCCTCATCGTCTACCAGGTCGCCCTCTCCGCCCTGCTGATGCTCCCGCCGACCGTGTTGATGGGCATGACGCTGCCCGTCCTCTACCGGCGCGTGACCGCCGGCCAGCAGGCGACGGGGCGGGCGGTCGCGGTGCTGTACGGCGTCAACACGCTGGGCGCTGCGCTGGGGGCGCTGCTGGCGGGCTACGTCATCCTGCCCAAGCTGGGGCTGACGGACGGCATGCGGCTGGCCGTCGCCTGCAACCTCTTCGTCGCGCTCGTCGGCCTGCGCCTGGCGGCCCGGGATGCGGCCGGGACCGAGGCCGCCCCGCCCGCCGTACCAGCGGGAGGCGCCGGCGCTCGGCCGGTCCCGGCGAAAGCCCTGGGCCTGACGGCGCTCTTCCTCGTCGGCTTCCTGTGCACCACGCTCGAAGCCGACTACATGCACCTTCTGGCGGTGGTCGCCGGCAACAGCACCTACGCCTTCTCGCTGATGCTCTTCTCGTTCCTGGTGGGGCTCGGGCTGGGCGGGGCGCTGTCGGGGCGGCTGCTGCAGCCCCTGGGGCGGGCGCCTGCGCTGGTGGGCGCGCTCTCGTTCGCGCTCTGCTTCGCCATCCTGGGCGGAGGGTCGGTCTGGGACGGCGTCCCCGGCTTCTTCGCCAGCTTCCAGCGCTACGCCCTGCCGCACGCGCTGCGCGAGTTCATCCGCTTCCTGGTCTGCCTGGGCATCATGCTCCCGCCGACCATCGTCATCGGCGCGATGTACCCGCTCTCCATGGAGTGCGCCACCGGGCCGAGCGGCGACACGCGGGCGCTGGGGCGGGCGGCGGCGCTCAACACCGTGGGCAACATCCTGGGCGGCTTCGTCGGCGGCCTGCTGCTGCTCGACTGGCTGGGCGGGCTGGGGCTGCAGGTGCTCTTGGCGGCGGTGGCCTTCCTCGTCGGTGCGGTGGCCATCGCCTTCGCGCACCCGGGCTCGAGGCTGAAGCTGGGCGCGCTGGGGCTGGTCTGCCTGGTGGGCTGGGGGCTCTTGCCTCGCGAGCTGGACTACACGCGGCTGTCGTCGGGCGCCAACGTCTACTTCGCGGTCCAGGAGTGGGGCGTGGCCATCGACAAGGCCGAGAGCGCCGACGGCGGGCTGACGACGGTGGCCCTGAAGACGCTCGACGGCGCGCCGATGCACACCCTGCTCACCAACGGCAAGTTCCAGGGCAACGACGCGGGGGAAGTCGAGGCGCAGTACTCCTTTGGTCTCTTCCCGCTGCTGCACACCGCCCAGCGGGGCAACGCGCTCGTCGTCGGCTACGGCACGGGCACGAGCGCGCACGTGGTCCGCTCGGCCGGCTTCGCCCGGCTCGACGTCGCGGAGCTGAGCCGGGACATCGTCTCGCTGGCCGACCGCTACTTCAGCCACGTCAACGGACGGGTCCTCGAGGACCCCTCGGTGCGCCTGCACGTCACCGACGGGCGCAACCTCCTGCTGTTGTCGAAGGAGCGCTACGACCTCGTCAGCATGGAGATCTCCTCCATCTGGTTCGCGGGGGCGGCGATGCTCTACGGCCAGGACTTCTACCGGCTGGTGCGCGAGCACCTGGCGCCGGGCGGCGTCTTCCAGCAGTGGGTCCAGCTGCACCACATCACCAGCGAGGCGATGCTCACGGTCCTGGTGACCTTCCGCCGCGAGTTCCCCCACTCCTACCTCTACTTCCGCGGCGGGCAGGGGGTGCTCGTCGGGTGCGCCGAGGCGTGCCCGCCCACGCCGGAGGTCGAGGCGAAGCTGACGGGCGAGCCGCGGCTGAAGGCGATGATTCCGGCGGAGGGCTTGAAGAGCCTGCACCAGCAGGTGCTGCTGGACCCGGCGCGGTTCGACCGCCTGCTCGCCTCGCTCGAGGAGCGGGGCTACTCGCTCGACGAGTACACCTCGACCGACGACAACCTGTTGCTCGAGTACGCCACTCCCAAAGGCAACGCGCTGGGCGGCGAACAGAGCGTGCGCCGGAACCTCTCGCTGCTCTCCAAGCTCACGAAACCCGTCCGGGCGCAGGCGCCGAGCCCGCCAGCCCAGCGAGCGCCGATCGAGGAGGACGAGCCCCCAAGGCCGTCAGCCCCGTAGCGCTCGGCCTGAGCGGGAGCGCCGCACCTGGTCGTGCAGGCGAGGTGAATCGCCGAGCACAGGCAACGCCGACCGTTGCCGTGGGGCAACAGTCGGCGATCTTGAACCACTGCCGTTCGCTCAGTTGAGCTGCGCCGCTTCCGGCTGCGCCACGTGCGCCGGCTGCGAAGAGACGGCGGTGCGGACGATCTCGTTCTCGCGCTCCTCGTGCTCGCGCAGCGCGGTGCCGAGCCGGCTGGCCTCGAGCGACGCCGAGACGCCGGAGTCCTCCTTGGCCTTGGCGCGGATGGCCCGCATCTGCTCCAGCAACCTGCCGTGCTCGGCCATCAGCGCCTCGAAGGCCTTGCGCAGCTGGGGCGCGCGCTTGTGCACCAGGCCGTAGAGGCCCTGGGGCGACTCCTCGCGGGCGAAGTGGCCGGCGAGGAACTGCTCGAGCTCGTCGAGCGCCGAGACCAGCGCGGCGGGGCTCTTGGCGTTCTTCATCCGCGCCGCCAGCCGCTCCACCGTCTGGTGCTCCTGCTCGTAGCCCTCGTGGGCGGCCACCAGGCGGTCGGAGTCCTGGAACTGCGCGGACTCGGTGGAGCCGACCAGCGCCTTGGTCGAGGCCTCGCCGCCAGAGACCGCCTCGGTCACGAGGTCGAAGTAGCCGGCGCCCACCTCGCGCTGGTGCCGCGTGGCGGTGTAGCCCTCGCGCTCGGAGGCGAACTCGGCCTGCTGCAGCTCGGTGTAGGCCGCCATGCCGCGGTCCTTGTAGTCCTTGGCGAGGTTGAAGGTGCCGTGGGACAGGGCGTGGAAGCCGGCCAGCGTGACGAACTGGAACTTGTAGCCCATGGCCCCGAGCTCGCGCTGGAACCGGGAGATGGTGGCGTCGTCCAGGTGCTTCTTCCAGTTGAAGGACGGCGAGCAGTTGTAGGCCAGCATCTTGCCCGGGTACTTGGCGTGGACGCCCTCGGCGAAGCGCCTGGCGTCCTCGAGGTCCGGCGTGCTGGTCTCGCACCAGACGAGGTCGGCGTACGGCGCGTAGGCCACGGCACGGGCGATGGCGCAGTCCAGGCCGGCCTTGATCCGGTAGAAGCCCTCGGCGGTGCGCCCAGCGGCGCGGTCGATGAACGGCGCGTCGTAGGGGTCGGCGTCGGTCATCAAGAGCTTGGCGCCGTCGGCGTCGGTGCGGGCGACGAGGACCGTCGGCACGCCCATCACGTCGGCGGCGAGCCGCGCGGCGTTGAGGGTGCGCACGAAGGTGGCGGTCGGGACCAGCACCTTGCCGCCCATGTGGCCGCACTTCTTCTCGGCCGCGACCTGGTCCTCGAAGTGCACGCCGGCCGCGCCCGCTTCGATCATCGCCTTCATCAGCTCGAAGGCGTTGAGCGGGCCGCCGAAGCCGGCTTCGGCGTCGGCGACGATGGGCGCGAACCAGTTGCGGCCGGTATTGCCCTCGGCCCGCTCGATCTGGTCGACGCGGGTGAAGGCCTTGTTGATGCGGCGCACGACGCTCGGGACGCTGTCGGCGGGGTAGAGGCTCTGGTCGGGGTAGGTCTGGCCCGCGGAGTTGGCGTCGGCGGCCACCTGCCAGCCAGAGAGGTAGATCGCCTCCAGCCCCGCCTTCACCATCTGCACGGCCTGGTTGCCGGTGAGCGCGCCCAGGGAGTGGACGTAGGGCCGGGTCTTGAGCAGCTCCCACAGCCGCCGCGCGCCCAGCTGCGCCAGCGTGTGCTCGACGTGGACGGTGCCGCGCAGCCGCTCGACCTCGGCCTTGCCGTAGGTGCGCTTGACGCCCGCCCAGCGCTTGGGGTCCGGGTGGTAGGGCGCGGGGCTGTCCTCGGGCCGGTCCTGTCCGTCGGCCGAGGCGATGGCGCCGCCGTCGCCGACCAGCTGGTCGTAGGCGGAGGTGGTCAAGAAGTCCTCGAAGCGCGGCGCGGTCGACAGGCGCTCGAACAACGCGCGGGCGTCCAGGAAGCGGCCCGCGGCGAAGCGCTTGGCGCCCACCTCGCGCTCGACGCGCTCCATCTCCTCGTCCAACAGGCGCCGGAAGAGCGCCGGGGTCACCGGCGTGCCGTCGGAGAGCGAGACGCCGTGGTGCAGCCACTGCCAGACCTGCGACCGGCTGATCTCGGCGGTCGCGGCGTCCTCCATCAGCTGGTAGATGGGCACGCAGCCCGAGCCGCGCAGCCAGGCCTCCAGGTACTGCACGCCCACGCGGATGTTGTGCCGCAGCCCGTCCTCGGTGCGGGTGCCGTCGGGGATGGAGAGCAGGTCCTTTTCGGAGATCCGCACGTCCTCGCGCTTGCTGGCGATCTGGTTGGGCGTCTTCATGTGCTCGTCGAAGACCGCCTTGGCCAGGCCGACCAGGCCGGGGTGCGCGACCCACGTCCCGTCGTGGCCGCTCTGCACCTCGCGCAGCTTGTCGGCCTTCACCTTGGCGAGCGCGGCCTCGTTGGCGGCGAAGTCGTCCTTGATGGGGATCTGCGCGGCCATGCCGCCCATGGCGTGCACCTCGCGGCGGTGGCAGGTCTGGATGAGCCGCTGCACGTAGGCCTTGAGGAAGCCCTTGTCCATGGTGACCTGGATCCGGTCGGGGAGGACGGCCTTGGGGTCCATGCGGTGCTTCTTGATGAAGCTGAAGATGTAGTCCCAGCGGCCGCAGTTGAGGCCGGCCGAGTGCTCGCGCAGCTCGTAGAGGATCTCGTCCATCTCGAACGCCGCGGGCAGCGTCTCGATGAGCACCGTCGCCTTGATGGTCCCGCGCGGGATGCCGAGCCTCTCCTGGGCGCGCAGGAACACGTCGTTCCATAGACGCGCCTCCAGGTGGCTCTCCATCTTGGGCAGGTAGAAGTAGGGGCCGGTGGCGCGGGCGAGCAGCTCCTTGGCGTTGGCGTGGAAGTAGAAGCCGAAGTCGACGAGGGCCGCGGGGGCGGGCTTGCCGTCGACCCACACGTGCTTCTCGAGCAGGTGCCAGCCGCGCGGGCGGACGAAGAGGACGGCGGTCTGGTCGTTGAGCTTGTAGGTCTTGCCGGTCTCGGGGGCGACGTAGTCGATGGCGCGGCGGACGGCGTCGAACAGGTTCACCTGGCCGGAGAAGACGTTCTCGCGGGTGGGCGAGTTGGAGTCCTCGAAGTCGGCCATGAAGACGTTGGCGCCGGAGTTGAGCGCGTTGATGATCATCTTGCGGTCGACCGGGCCGGTGATCTCCACGCGGCGGTCCTGCAGGTCTCGGGGCAGCGGGGCGACGGTCCACTGCGCCTCGCGCAGGTGCCGGGTCTCGGCCTGGAAGGTCGGGCGCCAGCCCTCGTCCCACTTCTTGGCCAGCACCTGCCGCCGCTCGAGCAGCTCGTCGATGCGCCAGGAGAAGCGGCGCACGAGGTCGACGACGAAGGCGACGGCCTCGGCGGTGAAGACCTTCTCCGCGCCGGGCGGGTAGGCACCGCGGATCTCCACGCCGGCCGGAACGGGCCGACCATCGGGCAGCTGCGGGTTCGGGAAGGGGAGGGGCATGGGCTCGTTTCCTCGGGTCGCGGAATGGCCACGGCAGGTTTGGAGTGGAAGAGGCGCTCGTAACTTCTGCATTTCGGTCACGGCTCTGGAAGTGCTCCCCCGGTGGGGCCGAGGCGGACTGCAGCCGTTCAGATGATGCAGCGCGCCAAACGTTCCCTGCCTCGTCCCCCGAGCGAGGAGGCAAGCTTCGCAAACCGGACGAAAGGGCGGGCGCTACCGGTACTTGACGCGGGCGCCCCAGGAGGCGTCGGTCGCCTTCTCGAGCGTGAAGGCGATGAGCTTGGGCTGCTTCTTCTGCTGGACGAGCAGGGCCAGGAGCGACTCGGCGGCCTGGAAGAACGCCTCCGGCGGGGCCGTCTTCTCGGAGTTGCCCTCGGGGCTGGAGACGCTGACGTTCATCCGCAGCCGTCCGTCCGGCCTGACCTCCAGGCGGATCTCGAGGTTGGCCCGCGTCCAGTGCGAGGGGATCACCGCCGCGAGCGCCCGGGTCACCGCCGCCTCTGCCTTCTTCTGTTCGATCAGGAGGTTCATGCGGTCCGCTCAGGGATTGTAAGGATTCTTCCCGAAGTCCTCCGCGACGCCGTCGGCCTCCGGCGGTTCCGGCTGTGCTGGCGGAGAGGCCCAGGTGGTGCTCTTGGGATCGACCTTGGGCTCGGGGGCGTGCTTCTTGGCCGGTGCCGGTGGCCGGCTCGGCTCGGTCTGGCGGCGGGACGAAGAGCTTGGGCCCGCGTCGCGCGGTCCGGCCACGGTCGAGGCATCGGGACCCGTCGCTGCGGCGTCGGCGGTTTCAGAAGCATCTGCGGCGGGCGGAGGCGGCGCTTCGGCGTCCGGCGGCGCCTGCGCGGCCGCCACGACTGGCGCGGCGACCGAGACGGGCGGCGCGGGGGGCGTCCAGAGCGCGAACCCCAGGCCCACTCCGAGGGCGGCCGTGGCCAGGAAGACGAGGGCGGGGACGAGCCACGAGCGCTTGCGCAGCGCGGGGCCGGGAGCCGTGGCGTCAGCCTCGCGCCGGAAGGTCGCGGCGATCGCCACGGGGTGCGCCGCCTCCGCCGGCCGCGCCATCGCCCAGCGCAGCCGTTCGAGCGCCTGGGCGGCGGTCGCCGGACGGGCCGCCGGGTTCTTGGCGAGCAGCGAGTCGACGACTGCGACGACGGCCCCGGGCACGTTCGGTTGCACGTCCAGGAGCGGCCGGTGCGGCTCGGTCATGACCCTGGCGATGATCTCGTTGTAGCTCTGGCCCTCGAACGGAGGCATCCCGGCCAACGACTCGTAGAGGATGGCGCCGATGGCGTACAGGTCGGAGGCCGGGCCAGCGTCTCGCGCGCTTCGCGCCTGCTCCGGGGCCATGTACGCGGGCGTGCCCATCACCGTGGCGGTCCGGGTCAGCGCCGGCTCGGAGTCGACGTGGAACTTGGAGATGCCGAAGTCCAGGACCTTCACCGCGGGGCGTGGCTGGTCGACCAGGAAGACGTTGTCGGGCTTCAGGTCGCGGTGGACGATGCCCTTGGCGTGGGCGGCGCCGATCGCCTCCAGCACCTCACCGACGATCCACGCGGTCGTCGGCAGGTCGAGCCGGCCGACCCGGCGCAGCAGCGCGCCCAGCGACTCACCCTCCAGAGCCTCCATCACCAGGAAGGCCTCGCCGGACGGGCCCTTGCCCAGGTCGATCATCTCGACGATGCCCGGGTGCCGGATGGCCGAGGCCGCGCGCGCCTCGTTGCGGAAGCGGACCAGCACCTCGGGGTCCCGTGTCAGCTCGGGGAGGAGGACCTTGATGGCGACCTTGCGCCCGATGTCGACGTTCTCGGCGAGGTAGACGGCGCCCATGCCGCCGCGGCCGAGCACCCGCTCGATCCGGTACTTGCCGCCGAGCAGCGCGCCGATCCCCAGGGCTGTCGAGTCGAGGTCCATCGTTTCAGGGCAGGTTGATGTTGAGGTCGGGCTTGGACTCCACGGCCACCACCGCCGCCGTCGCCGCCGCTCCGGCCACGAGCACTCCGGCGACGACCGCCCACACGTACCACCGTCGATACCAGGGGCGTGGAGACAGCTCGAGCCGGAGGTCGCGCTGCTCGCCGCCCTGCAGGTCGAGCCGGAAGGTCTGCGGCAGGTAGCCGTCGAGCTCCGCCTCGATGACGTGGCGCCCGGTCTCCAGCTCCCCGGACCACGGCGCCTTCCCCAGCGGCTTGAAGTCGAGGCTCAGCGACGCCCCGGCCGGAGTGGTCTCCACCGCGACGACCCCGAAGCGGGGCTTGGGCGCCGCGAGCACCACCGGGCTGAGCATCAGCGCCACCGACTCCCCGGCGCGCAGCTCGCGCACCGTGGTCGCCTGGGCCCCCGCCTCGTTGCGGACGCGGACCTCGTGGCTGCCGGGCTCCACGAGGACCGGCGGCATCGGCGTCGTGCCCACCACCTGCCCGTCCAGCTCGACCACGGCCGGGGGCCCGACGGCATTGACCTCGAGCCGCGCCAGCATCCCCTCGAGCGCGGCGATCGCCTGGCTCACGTCGGCGCGCCTCTTGGCGGGCACGCGGTCGCCACCCTCGGAGAGGTAGCGCAGGAAGGTCCGGTGGGCGAGCACCAGGTGCGCCAGTTTCTGGTGCGCCATGGCGATGTTGTAGAGGGGCTCGAACCGCGGGGCGGCCGCGTAGGCAGCTTCGAACTCGGATAGCGCCATCGCCGTCTCGCCGGCCTTGTAGAAGACGACGCCCTTGTCGAAGTGCGCGGCCGCCTGCTGCTCGGGCGTCGCCGCCGGGCTCTCGGTGTCGACCAGCAGCCCAGGCGTGGGCCCGCCCTGCGCGAGAGCGGGCGGCGCGGCGACGAGGAGGAGCGCGGCCGCGAGGGCGCAAGGTGTCAGGCGGGCGCTCACGGCCAGCTCTCCCAGCACTCGTAGTCGGGGTTCTCGGGCGACCCCGTGTTGTAGCAGCGATAGGGCCGGCAGCAGTCGTTGCGGTCGGGGCCGCAGCTGCCCATGTGGCCGACGCAGGTCTGGGCGTTCTGGCAGGTGGCGCTCATGCAGCCTTCGACCCAGCTCCGGGGGTTGCACCCGTTCCAGCAGTCGCCGCCGCAACAGTCCTTGGCCGCGCTGCAGGCGTGTCCCGCGGCATAGCAGCAGCGCTCGTCGCTACAGGTGGCGTCGCCGCAACAGCCGTCGCCCAGCAGGCAGGCGGCGCCTGCCGCCACGCACTGCGGCAGGCCGCAGAAGCCGCCCGCGGGCGTGTCGTTGCACGTCAACCCGTCGACGCACGGCACGGCGGCGCTGCAGGGCTGGCCGTGCTGCGACGGGCTCACGCAGCCCCCTTGGTGGCAGACGAGCCCCGAGCAGCAAGGGTTCGTCGCCTCGTCGCAAGACGTCCCCGACTTGGCGCAGTCCTGGGAGCAGACGAGCTGGGGCAGGCAGGTGCCCGAGCCGGACGCGCAGTCCTTGCAGGTCTTGCCGTCCTGCCCGCACGCGGTGTCGGTGCGCTCCGTCCAGCAAGCGCCCCTCCCGTCGCAGCAGCCGGTGGGGCACCGCGCCGAGTCGCATCCGCCCGGCGGGAGGCGGACCACGCAATCGGCCGCGGCCGGGCAATCGCCGCCTTCGCAGCGGGCCGGGAGCGAAGGATTGGACGGAAGGGTGAACGAGAGCTGCCGGGGCTTGCCCGAGTAGTCGAAGGAGACCTGGGTGCAAGCCGCCCCCGCGCCCGCGCGCTGCAGGCGCAGGACGATGGTTCGGCGGGGCTCGTCGAAGTAGAGCCCCACGGACCGGTCGAGGTCGGTCGCCTTCTCGTCGAAGGCCGAGGCCCACTCGCACCTGTCGCATGGCAGCAGGAGCAGAGGCTGGCTGGCGTCTTCGCGGTGGAGCTTCAGCAGCACCTGCGGCTCGGAGCACGCGGCGGCCGAGGCGGCGAGTCCGAGGAGAAGGACGATCCGTGTTGAGGGACGAAGTCGCATCGGGACGGCGGAGACTACACCACGGGTGGTCTCTTCAGCCTGTCTTGGTCGGGGGCGCAGGCGCTGGCGTGGCCTCCGCAGAGTGGGGCGCGGGTGTCGACTGCACCGTGGCCGCAGTCGCCACGAGAGAGGCCGCAGGCCCGGAGGGGGCGGGCGCTTTCGGGGCGGGCTTGAGGGTCGCCACGGGCTCGGCTGGCGGGGCCACGTCGGGCGAGCCGATGTCGGTGATCTCGCGCTGGACCCAGCGGCGGTCGACCCAGCGCAGGGCCAGCACGTTCGCGGCCGCCAGCGCTCCCATCAAGACGAAGAAGAGCGGGAAGGACCAGCGCCAGTTGTCCGGGCCGAGCATCGCGCTCCACTCGGACATGCCGAAGATGCCGGCGATGAGGGTGAGCGGCATGAAGACGGTGGTGATGTAGGTCAGCCGCTTGACCACGGCGTTCATCTGGTTCGCCGCCACCGTCATGCGGTTGTTGAGCATGGAGAGGTACATCTCCATGAGGTTGGAGATGATCTCGCGGCTGATCTCGGTGGTCTCGAAGAAGCGGACCAGGTGGTCGTAGATGTCGCGGAAGTTGTAGATGCCCTTCTCGTTCACGAAGGGCGAGTCCTTGCGGCAGATCTTGGCCAGCACCTCGCGCTCGTGGACCAGGCTCTTGCGCACCGTCAGCAGCCGGCGGCGCAGGCGCAGGAGCTCCTGCGGCTTGAAGCGGATGACGTCCTGGAGGATGGCCTCCTCGGCGTCCTGCAGCTCGTCCTGCATCGCCTCGATGATCTGGAACTTCTCGTCCACCACGTGGTCGAGCAGCACGTGGAGGAGGAAGTCGGGCCCGCGCTTCACGTTGGCGAGGTCGGCCTTGACCTTCTCGTCCACCTTCGGCCCGAAGAAGCGCGCGCCCTGGCCGCGGTGGACGGTGACCAGGAAGTTCTTGCCCAGGCAGAAGTCGAACTCGCGGATGGAGAGCTCGTGGCCCCGGTAGTCGTAGCCGTTGACCAGCACGAACGTGTAGGTCGGGTAGTCCTCGATCTTGGGGACCTGGTCCTCGTCGAGCGAGTCCTCGATGGACAGCGGTGACAGGCCCAGCGGCTCCGCCAGCGCCGTCAGCTCCTCGCGGGTCGGGTTGTAGAAGTCGAACCAGACGTAGTCCTCCTTCTTCATCGCCGCGAGCGCCTCGGTGGCACCGCCCTGCAGGCGGGTGAGCTTGGCGTGGCCGAGGGCGAAGAACCGGTTGTCGGGCATGTCGTCTCCTGCGTTCTGCGGTCTTGGGGCCTCAGCGGACCCAGTCCGGCGCTCCGGAGCCCAGCAGCGCGTCCGGAAGCTCCGCGACCGAGCGGAGCCGCAGATCCGGCGGGCGTGGGCCGTCGTCCTTGCGGCGCGGATCGTCGACGAGACAGGTGCGCAGCCCCGCGCCCGAGGCGCCCGCGACGTCGTCGAAGGCGTCGTTGCCGACGTGCAGCGCCTCGTTCGCCGCCACGCCCGCGCGCGTCAGCGCTTCGCGAAAGATGTGGCGCGAGGGCTTCTTCACGCCGATCTGCGAGCTGACGATCGCCGGGTCGAACAGCTCGAGCGAAAGGCCCACCTCGGCTAGCTCGGGCCGGGTGAAGAGCAGCTGGGCGTTGGAGATGAGCCCGACGCGGAACCGCTCCTTGAGCCGCGCGATCGCCTCGCGGGCGCCGGGGATGAGGCTCAGCTCGCGGCGGGACGCGGTCCGGAAGCCCGCCGCCATCGCGGCGCACTCGTGGGCAGTGGGCTCGCGCTCCAGCAGCTCGCGCAGGTGCGCGGCGACCACCGGCGCGAGGTCCGGCTCGGGGTGCTCGACGGGAAAGGGGCGAATGGCGCGCAGGTCGCGCAGGAACGGGTGGGCCCGCTCCTTCTCGGCCGCCCGGGGCCCCAGGTGCTCGGCCACCCACCGTTCGAAGCCCTCTGCCGTGCGCGGGTCGCCCTCGTCGGTGGTGATGTTGACGAGCGTCCCGTACAGGTCGAAGAACACGGCGCGGAGCATGGCGCGAGAGCCTACACCGAGACCCCGCCGCTTGGTGTTCAGGGGCCGACGGGATGGCCATTCCGGCACCGGCTGTCGCGGGCGCTCCCAAGCACCCAACCGGGCACGGCCCAAAGACAGCCCGAGTCCTGCCCTCGTCTAGGGGTCGATTCCTCTCAGCAGGAGAACAACGCCGCGAAATTAATCGCGATTCACGACTTCGCGTCGAGGGCGCTTGACACCCGTGCAGTCGGCCTTGATTCTAGTGCCACTGGAAAAATCGACGATAGTCATATGCGGGGGACGGGAAGATGCGCCGCGTTCTGCTCTGCCTGACTGGCCTGTTCCTCCTCGCGCTGCCCGCTGGGGCGCGAAGCCAAGAGGCCGTCGCCACACCGCAGTCCGGGGTCGCGGGACAGTCCAAAGAAGGGGACAGCGGCACCGCCGAGTTGATGGAAACCATCCTGTCCATCGACGCCCTCACGCTCGAGGACGTCCTCAACACCAAGACCGCAGTGGCGACGGCGACGGCCAAGACGGTCCGCGACACCCCAGGCGTCATCACGGTGGTGACCCGCGAGGAGATCGAGGCCTACGGCGCGCGGGACCTGATGGAGGTCCTGGAGCTCGTGCCTGGCTTCTCGTTCGGGAGCGACGTCCAGGGCGCGGTGGGCGTCGGCTTTCGCGGCATGTGGGGCCACGAAGGCAAGGTGTTGCTGCTCGTCGACGACCACGAGTTCAACGAGCTGCTGTACCTGACCACGCAGTACGGCCAGCACGTCCCGGTGGACGACGTCGAGCGCGTGGAGGTGATCCGCGGGCCCGGCTCGGTCATCTACGGCGGGAACGCGGAGTTCGCAGTGGTGAACGTCGTGACCCGCAGCGCGGCGGGCAAGGACTTCGTGAAGGGGCAGGGGCGCTTCGGTCTGACCCGTTCGGCCGCGCATAGTCGGCGGGCGCTGGGCATCGACTTCGGCCGCGTCGTGTCCGAGAGCGACGGGCTCTATGTCGGGGCCTCCGCGGTCCTCGGCGACGGCCGGCGGAGCATCGACGGCTATACGGACGCCTCCGGCGACTGGTTCAACCTGAAGGACCAGTCGGGGCTGACCACGGCGCTGGTGAGCGCCGACGTCAAGTACCACGGGCTGTCAGTCGGGCTGCTCTACGACGGCTACCGGGTACAGGACCGCACCCTGTTCGGCGAGAACCTGTCGCGGGCGGCCTCGAACGGCTTCAACGCCTTCTATGGCCACGCCCGCTGGGAGATCGAGCTCGCCAACGGACTCAAGCTCACCCCGTCGGTCAAGTACAAGCGGCAGGCCCCGTGGCAGGTGCTGGACGACGACCCGGCCGTCGCCGACGCGCTCTTCTACGACAAGATCGCCGAGCGGCTCACGGGCGGTCTGCGGCTGTCCTGGGACATCCTCGACGGGCTCAGCCTCCTGGCCGGGGTCGAGGGCCAGTACGACCACGCCTTCATCGACGTGAAGGGGCCGGCGGGCGACTACGCGGGCCTCAACATGCCCTGGGGCGAGAAGGACTCGGCCGAATACGGCAACTTCGCCGGCTACCTGCAGGTGCTCTGGGACAACTGGCTGGTCAACGTGTCGGCCGGGGCGCGCGTCGAGGTGCACTCGGCCTACGGCGCCTCGGTGGTGCCGCGCCTCGGGCTCACCAAGGTCGTCGGCGACTTTCACGCCAAGGCGCTCTACAGCCGCGCGTTCAAGGCGCCGGGCTTCGAGAACATCGGCCTCCACCCGGACATCCGGCCAGAGGAGGGGCAGATTGCCGAGCTCGAACTGGGCTACCTCATCGCCAAGGCGGTCTCGGTGACGGTCAACGGCTACTTCATGTCGATCGACCGGCCCATCGTCTATGGCAGCGATCCGACGGCCGGCGACGAGACCTACTACAACGAGACCAAGACCGGCTCGAAGGGTCTGGAGGCGGAGATCAAGCTGCGCCACAAGCGCGTCTTCGGAGCCCTGACCTACTCGCTCTACAGCGCCGCGGGGATGAACTCGGTCGCGTCCTACGCCGTCCCCGGCCTGCAGGCGCCGCTCATGGGCCTGCCCAACCACAAGCTCACCTTCGCGGGCTCGGTCGACATCGGCTGGGGCCTGCGCGCCGGCACCACGGTGGTGGCGCTCGGCCCCCGCTGGGCCTACCTGTCGGACCCGGACGGCCGGCACGCGCCGACCGAGCTGCCCTGGCAGGTGAACTGGAACCTGCGCCTGTCGTGGCGCCCACCGACCTACAAGAACGTCCTCGTCGGCCTGAACGGCTACAACCTGGTCGACGCGCGCATCCTCTACCCGCAGCCGTACGACGGCGGCCACCCGCCGCTACCCGGCATGGCGCGCGAGGTCGGCCTCGACCTGACCTGGGAGATGTGAGAGGCGCTCCAGAAAGCCGGGGATACGGCGGTGCAGCCCACTGCGGCGGCACCGCCGTTCTCGACTCTGGGAAGCAGTCGGGCGAGCAGGCCCCAAACCGATTGCCCGGAACCGGCTCGGCCACCTAAGCTCCTCGGGTCGAGGGCAACCCCAACTTCCCACTGAAGCGAGGCAAGGCGCATGCGCACAGCCATAGCCATGATCTTCGCGGGCGGCCGGGTGGAGGACCTGTCGGTCCTCACCGAGCGTCGCCCCAAGTCCGCAGTCGTCTTCGGAGGTATCTACCGCACCATCGACTTCGCGTTGACCAACCTCTCCCACGCGTCCATCGGGCGGGTGGGCATCCTGACGCAGTTCCGCCCGTCGTCGCTGATGGACCACGTCGACAACGGCTACATGTGGGACTTCGTCGGCACCACCCGCGGCGTCCGCTTCCTGCCGCCGTACCTGGGCGCCGAGGGCGGCAGCGAGTGGTACCGCGGGCCCGCGGACGCGCTCTTCCAGAACATCGACTTCATCGAGCGCACCGGCGCCGACGACGTGCTGGCGGTCAGCGCCGACCACGTCTACCAGATGGATTACGGCTCGCTCCTGCACTACCACCAGGAGAAGGGCGCCGACCTGACGATGGCCTTCACGCCGCGCGAGGACGCCAGCCGCTTCGGCGTGGGCGAGCTGAACGCCGCCGGCCAGATCATGAACTTCACCGAGAAGCCGGAGTACCCGCGCACCAACCTGGCCTCGATGTCGGTGTACGTCTTCCGCCGCGAGGTGCTGGTCGAGGAGCTGCGCCGGGCGGTCCCCGGCGCAGACGGCAACCCCACCTTCCAGATCCACGAGGTGCTGCGCCGGATGATGAGCCACCGGCGGGCCTACGGCTTCATCCACCACGGCGGCTGGGAGTACACGCGCACGCTGGACGAGTACGTCGCCTTCCACCGCCAGCTGCTGGGCGCCAAGCCGAAGATCGACCTGGCGAACTGGCAGGTGCTCACCAACACCATGACCCGGCGCAACTACCCGGCCTTCGCCACGCGGCTCGCACCGGGCTCGCAGGTCGAGGACTCGCTCATCGCCCCCGGCTGCGTCGTCGAGGGCACGGTCAAGGGCAGCGTCCTGTCGCCGGGCGTCAAGGTCGGCAAGGGCGCCCTGGTCCAGGACTGCGTGCTCTGGGAGGACGTGACGGTCGAGCCGGGCGCCAAGCTCATCGGCGTCGTCAGCGACAAGCGCACCTTCTTCGGCAAGAGCTGCCAGGTCGGCGTCGGCGACGTGGCCAAGAGCGAGGAGATGCCCGGCTCGCTCACCTGCGGCGCGACGGTGGTCGGCATGGACGCGCGCATCCCGGCGAACGCCAAGGTCGGCAAGAACTGCATCATCCACTGCGAGGCCAAGGAGTCGGATTTCCCGGCGGAGGTGGCCTCCGGCAAGAGCGTCACGGCTGCGGCGTTGAAGAAGGAGGTGGCGCGATGAAGGTCTGCTTCGTGACCCGCGAGTACCCGCCCAACGTGTACGGCGGCGCCGGCGTGCACATCAAGAACCTGGCCCGCGAGCTGGCTTCGGTCATGGACGTCGAGGTCCGCTGCTTCGGCGACCAGAACGAGGAGAGCGAGCACCTCAAGGTCAAGGGCTACCAGGCCTGGCAGCGGATGTGGGAAGGCGAGGAGAAGAAGTTCAACTCCACGCTCGGCACGTTCTCCACGGACATGTCGATCATCCGCGACCACATCGACGCCGACCTCGTCCACGGGCACACCTGGTACGCCTCGATGGCCGGCTTCATGGCCAAGACGCTCTACGACATCCCGCTGGTCTCGACGGTGCACTCGCTCGAGCCGCTGCGGCCGTGGAAGGAAGAGCAGCTGGGCCGCAGCTACCACCTGACCGCGTGGATCGAGAAGATGGCGCTCGAGGCCAGCGACCGGGTCATCGCGGTGTCGAGCCAGAGCAAGGGCGAGATCACCGCGAACTTCCCGATTCCGGAAGAGCGGATCCGCGTCATCCACAACGGCATCGACCTGGCCAAGTGGAAGCACAGCTCCGCGGTGGCCACGCGCAAGGCGTTCGGCATCGAGGGCGACTACATCCTCTTCGTCGGCCGCACCAGCCGGCAGAAGGGAATGGTCCACCTGCTGGAGGCGATGAAGTACGTCGACGAGAACGTGCGGCTGGTCTGCTGCACCAGCGCCCCCGACACACCGGAGATCGAGCAGGAGATCGCCGCCAAGGTGAAGGAGACGCCGCGCTGCCTGTGGATCAACACCCAGCTGCGCGAGGAGCAGTACGTCGAGCTGTACTCGAACTGCGCCGTCTTCTGCTGCCCGTCGGTCTACGAGCCGTTCGGCATCATCAACCTCGAGGCCATGGCCTGCGAGCGGCCGGTGGTCGCCAGCCGCGTGGGCGGCATCCCCGAGGTCGTGGTGCCGGACAAGACCGGCTACCTGGTGCCCCCGGGTGACGCCAAGGCTCTGGCGGAGAACCTGAACAAGGTCCTGCGCAACAAGGACATGGCGCGCGCGTTCGGCCTCGCCGGCCGCAAGCGCGTCGAGGACCACTTCAGCTGGACCTCCATCGCCGCCAAGACCAAGGTCATGTACGAGGAGTTGCTCGAGGAGCGGGCCAAGGCCAAGAAGAAGTAGGCGGGGTGAGCTTCCCTGAGTCTTGAGGTCACAAATTGTGACCTTAAGATTCGTTCCCCACTTGAGGTCACAGCGTGTGACCTCAAGTTCTCTCCGGACGCATCAAACGGCAGTTGGAGAGTTTGGAGTTTTGAGGTCACAAATTGTGACCTCAGGCCAGGGCCAACTTGAAATCACAAGTTGTGATCTCAAGTTCGACTCCTACGGGCAGGAGAGCGGCCTTGGAGTATTTTCAGTTCTGAGATCACAAATTGTGATCTCAGACCGCGGCAAGCTTGAGATCGCCGGCCGTGATCTCAAGATGTGCGAGCAGAGATCGACCTTGGAGTTTTTTCGGTTCTAAGGTCACAAATTGTGACCTTAGACGAGGCGCGAGAGAGTCGAGAGAGCAGATGGCGAAGGCTGAAATCATCCCCATCCGGGACATCGAGAGAGCCATCGTCGCGCTGCGCGGCCAACGAGTCATGCTCGACGAAGACCTCGCTGCTCTCTACGGCGTCGAGGTCAAGGTCCTCAACCAGTCGGTCAAACGAAACGCGGAGCGCTTTCCTGAAGACTTCATGTTCCGGCTGACCGCAGAGGAGGCTCGTCGTCTAAGGTCACAAATTGTGACCTTAGAGGTAGGCCGGGGGCGACACAGCAAATACCTCCCACTCGCCTTCACCGAGCAAGGCGTGGCGATGCTCTCCAGCGTTCTGCGCAGCCCGCGCGCCATCGAAGTGAACATCGAGATCATGCGGACCTTCGTCCGCCTGCGCCGGCTTCTCCTCGCCAACGCAGATCTCGCCCGCAAGCTCGCCGCGCTCGAGAAGAAGACCGACGACCGCTTCAGCATCGTCTTCGAAGCCATCGAAGAGCTGATCAACCCGTCCCCGGAGTCCAAGAAGAAGATTGGCTTCGTCTCCGGCAAGCACCGCAAGTAGCCGCACGGATCGCCGGCCTCGTGCCGGCAAACCTCTTCCCCGAGGCACCATGATCGACCAGGTCCGCATCGTCATCGAGAACGCCACGCCCGCAGTCGACGGAGGCCGCTTCCCGGTCAAGGCCGTCGCCGGCGACACGCTGGAAGTCAGCGCCGACATCTGGAAGGACGGCCACGAGCTGCTCAAGGCCGCGGTGATGTGGCGCAAGCTCGAGCTGTCCGAGCTCAAGGCCCACCAGGAGCCCAAGCGCCCCGACCTGACCAAGAAGGGCTGGAAGGAAGCGCCGCTGACGAGCGAGTACGCCCTCAACGACCGCTGGTTCGGCAAGCTGCAGCTCGACGAGGTCGGCCCCTACGTCTTCACCGTCGTCGCCTGGACCGACTCCTACGCCTCCTGGTGCGAGGAGCTGAAGAAGAAGATGGCCGCCGGCCAGGACGTGAAGTCCGAGCTGCTCGAGGGCGTGGCGCTGATGGAGAAGGTGGCGGCCAAGGCCAAAGCGAAGACCGCCATCCTGGAGAAGGTCGCCGCCATCAAGGCCGCCGCCGACAACCAGTCCAAGGCGCGCATCGCGCTCAGCCACGAGGTGGCCGGGCTGATGGAGCACAACGACCCGCGCTTCGACCTGCAGACCTACTCGGTCGAGATCCCCGTCTGGGCCGACCGCGAGAAGGCCCGCTTCGGCGCCTGGTACGAGCTGTTTCCGCGGTCGCAGGGCACCGACCCGAACAAGGGCACCAACTTCCGCCAGGCTGCGGCGCGCCTGCCGGCCATCTCCGCGATGGGCTTCGACACCCTCTACCTGCCGCCCATCCACCCCATCGGCGTCGCGCACCGCAAGGGCCGCAACAACTCCGAGACCTGCCAGCCCGGCGACGTCGGCTCGCCCTGGGCCATCGGTGGCAAGGAGGGCGGCTACACCGAGGTCCACCCCGACCTGGGCTCGCTCGCCGACTTCGACCACTTCCTGGCCGAGGCCAAGAAGCTGGGCATGGAGATCGCCCTCGACTTCGCGCTGCAGTGCTCGCCGGACCACCCCTGGGTGAAGGCGCACCCGCAGTGGTTCAGCCACCGCCCGGACGGCACCATCAAGTACGCGGAGAACCCGCCCAAGAAGTACCAGGACATCTACCCCATCAACTTCGAGACCGAGGACCGCGAGGGGCTCTACAACGCGGTGCTCGACGTCTTCCTGTTCTGGGCCAAGCGGGGCGTGCGCATCTTCCGCATCGACAACCCGCACACCAAGGCCCAGAGCTTCTGGGAGTGGGTCATCGTCGAGGTCCACAAGCACTACCCCGACGCGCTCTTCCTGGCCGAGGCCTTCACGCGCCCCAAGCGCATGCGCCGCATCGGCAAGGTCGGCTTCACCCAGTCGTACACGTACTTCACCTGGCGCAACGGCAAGAAGGAGCTCGAGGAGTACTGCAACGAGCTCTTCAACTCCGACCTGAAGCTGGTCCTGCGCCCCAACTTCTTCGCCAACACGCCGGACATCCTCCACGAGTACCTGCAGAAGGGCGGGAGGGCGGCGTTCATGGCCCGCGCGGTGCTGGCGGGGACGCTCGCGCCCAGCTACGGCATCTACTCGGGCTTCGAGCTGTGCGAGAACGTGCCGGTCAAGGAAGGCAGCGAGGAGTACCTCGACTCGGAGAAGTACCAGATCAAGGTCCGCGACTGGGACCAGCCGGGCAACATCAAGCCGCTCGTCACCGCGGTGAACAAGAATCCGCCGCGAGCACAAGGCGTTGCAGGCCGAGACCATCCGGTTCCTGCCGTCCTCCAACCCGCACATCATCGCCTACGCGAAGTGGACGCCGGGCTACCAGGACGTGATCGTCACCGTCGTCAACGTGGACCCGTACTCGCCGCAGGAGGGCATGGTCACCCTCTTCGACGAGCTGTTCCACCACCAGCCGAACTACCTGGTGTGCGACCTGCTGACGAACGCCTACTACACGTGGAACGGCCAGACGAACTACGTCCGGCTTGATCCCCAGGTGCTGCCGGCGCACGTGCTTCACGTGGTGGGCGGCGCCTAGTTCTCGGGCCCCGCCTGCTGCACCGCTGAGATGAGGAGCCTCGTCACGACCGTCGTGGCGGGGCTTCTCCATCTGGGGCCAGTGCCGGCCAAGCTGCGTAAGATATGTCAGCGTTCATCAACAACGCCGCGGCTCCCCATGACCGCGCGCTTCACAGCTCGAAGTGCGCTCGCTCAGTCGGGCGGCGGCCGGTTCCAGACGATGGGCGGCAGGTCGTCGCGGCTCTTCAGCTCCACGTGCCGGCGGGCGGCCCAGGCCCGGGCTCCCTTCACCAGCGGGGGCAGCCCGCACCAGGCCAGGGTGTGCGCGAGCAGCTCGTCGTTCGTCGCGTCCAGCGCGGCGAGCAGCGGCTTCACGGTCTCCTCCTTGCCCAGCAGGATGAGCCAGCGCGCTGCGTTGATTCGCGCCTCGGCGCTCTTCGACTTGAGGTCGGCCAGGAGGAGCGGCCCGACCAGGTCCCACCGCTCGAGGAGCGCCTTCTTGTCGCGCTTGGCCAGGTCGGAGAGCGTCTGCTCCTCCGGCGTGCCCGGCTTCCAGCCCAGCCGGACCATGACCTCGTGCGCGCCCGTGCCGAGGTCCCAGCTGCGAAGCGAGCGTGCTGCCACCGGGATGGCTTGCGGGTCGCCCGAGACGGCCAGGCCGACGAGCAGGTGTTGCCGGCCCTCGAGGTCCTCCCGAGCGAGCAGCTCGCCCATCCGCTCGTAGCCGCGCGGGTCGCGGAGCTGACCGAGGGCCTTGGCGGCAGACTCTCTCCACGCGTCGTCCTGGAGCAGGCGCACCAGGGCGTCGAAGGCGTCGGGGTCGGGCTTCTTCGCGAGCAGGTCGAAGGCGGCCTTGCGGACCTCTTCCGAGCGGTCGTTCAGGCCGTCGAGTACGGCCTGGCGGGCCCTGGGATCGTCGGTTCGCGCGAGGCCGCGAAGGACCTCCGCGCGCAGCTCCTCCGGCGCCTGGGACTTCATCGCGGCCAGGAGCGCCTCGATGGCGCGTGGGGTCTTGAGAGTGGCCAGGGTGCCGGCCGCGCGGCTGCGGCCAACGTCGGCCACGCCCGCATCGCCCAGGGCCGTGGCCAGCGGCTCGACGGCCGCGGGGCCGATGCTCGCCAGGGCCCAGCCCGCGGGCTCACCCAGGTCCGCGTCGGCCAAGAGCCCCACCAGCGGCGCGATGGCTTCGGCGGCCTTGAGCTCGCCCAGCAGGTTGACGGCCTGGTTGCGCAGCTCCTTGCTCTGCGCGGCATCGCCAATCAGGGCGATCAGCGGTGCGACCGCGGGCCGGTCGAGCTTGACCAGCGCCGCCCGCGCCTCTGGCTGGGCGGCAGGTACGGCCAGCAGCGAGATGAGCCCGGGGATGCCAGCCTCGCCCAGCTCCACCAGCTCCTGGACGCCGCGGGTGCGGGTCTTGGCCTCCTGCGAACGGCCGTGCTCGAGGGCGCTCTGGGGAGTGGGCTTGCAGCCGTCGGCCACCATCAGCGATAGCGCTGCGATCGCGATGGTCCCCAGCCGCCTACCAGCCTCGACGGACACCTGCATTGGCGAACCCCTTCTGCTTGAGTTCCTTCATCAGCGCCGTCGCCTCGTCCTGCGTCGCGAAGCGACCGGCGACGACGACTTTGTAGCAGCAGAACAGCAGGCGCGCGCCTCGGCTGTCGAGGACCTCCGCTTTGGAGAAGCCGGCCTTCACTGCCTTCTCGAGCAGCTGCCGAGCCTTCTCCTGGCCGCTCTTCTCGAGCGCCGGGAAGCTGTCCACGGTGGCGAGCCAGGGCCGCTCGTCGGAGAGCGCGGTCACCTCGGCCGCCTGCGTGGAGCTGGCGACCACCCGGGCCTTGGTCTCGTCGGCGCCACCCTCGCGGAAGGGGCGCCAGCGCAGCACCTCGAACTCCCAGAGCGTGTGGGTCGCGCTGTCCGGTTCGTCTTCGTGCTCCTTGACCTTGGTCGACTTGCCGGTGAACCGACCCTCGACCACCGCCATCCGGCCGGCGTCCCGTCCGGTCTCGTCGAGCGTGTTCGGCTCCTCGGCCCCCGGCGCCCACTTTGGCGCGAGGCAGGGGCAGGGCTCGGGGCCGGACCCGGCGTTGTCGGCGATGAAGTAGGTGGGGAAGCCCGAGCCCCAGGTCCCGCGGTGGGCGAGCGGGAAGCGGACGATCTCCGGTTTGCCGGCGGCAGCGCTGGCGGCACGCTCGGCCACCCACTTCACGACCCCATCAGGCTTGCTCACCTCGGCGTCGGCCGCGTGAGCCGGCAGGGCGCAGAGCGTCACGGCAAGGAAGGCGAGCAGGCGGGCCATGGTCGTTCCAGGGAGGCGCAGACGATATCGCACGCCGGTAGCGGCGGCTCAGGCCGACGGGCGAGCCTGCCTGCGTGCATGCCAGACGGACCAGGCCCAGAACGCGGCGAGGACGACGAGGCAGAGGACCGAGAGCGTGACGTAGGCCTTGGGGATCGAGCGGGCGGGCCAGCCATAGGTCTCGAGCAGCTTGGTGGCGTCCGAGAGCGTGACGCCCTCGTTCTCGCCGAATGGGATGCGGTCGACGTCGGTGCGCGCGGCCCACCATTGCTCGAACGGGTCCATGAAGGAGACGGCCCCGATGACCAGGAAGCCCCAGCGCAGGCCGCCGCGCCGGGCCGCCGGCACCAGGAAGCTGGCGATGAAGAGCGTGCCCAGGATGAAGCAGCCCGCGTCGCCGCCAAAGATCATCCACTCCTGGGCCTTGGGGGCGCTGACCAGGAGCGTCCCGAAGACCTGCAGCGCCAGGAGCGAGCCGGCCAGCACCATCAGCGGCGTGTGCTTGCGCTTGAAGCCCCACCAGCCGAGGGCGCCGAAGAGGCCGGCGAAGAGCAGGAAGACGACGGCCGAGCGCGACTCCGCGGTCCGGGTGAACCACGGCAGCGGGATGGCCGAGAAGCCGGTGAACCACGAGACGATGGCGTGGCCCGCCTCGTGGAGCCACATGGAGAAGAAGATGCGGCCGAGCGACTTGCCCATGCCGGTCTCCATCCACAGCCGCGCCAGGAGCATCGCCGCCGGCACCGCCGCCGCGCGCAGCTTCCACTCCAGCTCGGCCTGTTCCGGGTCCAGCTCCCAGAATGGCGAGACGTCGGGGAGCGCCGAAGATGGAGTGGAGGAGTTGGAGGGCGCGGGTGGCTCGATCCCTGCCGGCGAGAGAGGAATGACGGGCGCTGCGGGCGCAACCGGAGCCGGGGCGGCGGCACGCTGGGCCAGCGCTGCGGCGCGCGCCTCGGCCTTGGCATAGATGACGCCGCAGCGCGGACAGACGGGGCCCTGCTCGCGCGGCGCGCTGCAGTTCGGGCAGGTGGGGCGCGACGGGTCGGTCATGACCGGACAGGCTCCTCGGCGCCGGGTTGGTGATGGAGCGCGGGGACGTAGAAGCGTCGCAGGAAGGCGGGGTTCTTCTCGGCCCAGAGCGTGGAAGCGATGCGGTCTGCCTCGGCGACCAGGCGCCGCTCGGTCCAGCAGAACGTGGGCGAGACCTGGCCCAGCGCTCCGGTCGTCTCGACCTGCATGCAGCCGCACCAGTGCGAGCAGCGCAGCCGGAGCTCGCAGGCGGCGCACTCCGGATCGACCTGGGCCTTTCGGGCGAGTAGTTGGTCGCGCCGCCCGACGTCCAGGCCGGAGTCGACGTGGCCGATGCGCAGCTCGTCGTTGCCGTCCGGGCGGACCGAGCGGTCACAGGGGAAGAGGTCGCCCGAGGGCGAGACCGCCCACTCCTCCGTCCCGAACCCGCACTTGGTGGCCGGCCGCAGCCCCTTCATCAGGTGCCCGACGATCTTGCCGCTGAGCGGGTCGACCCGGAGGTCGCGGCCCTCACGGAAGCGGGTGATCAGGTCGTCGGCGAGCGCGTGCAGCCCGGCCTCGAAGCGCCGGCACGCCGCCGCGTCCCAGTCGCCGCCGACATTGGGCGCGAAGTAGACCTCCTGGAGGCCGAGCGCCGCGATCCGATCCAGGCTGTCGGGGAGCAGGTGGGCGTTGGCCGGGTCGACCACCGCGAGCACGTTGAGCTTGAGCCCGGCCTCGACCAGCCGCTTCAGGTTCGCCTCCACCGCGGCGAACGACGAGCGCCCGTTGCGATAGCGGCGGCTGGCGTCCTGGGCCTGCGGGCCGCCGTCGAGGCTCACCTGGACCTGGAACTCCTTCGTGGTCAGCAGGCGCAGCCGCCGCTCGTCGAGGACGGTGCCGTTGGTCGAGACCGAGAAGTAGGGGCGGATCCCGCGGCGCGCCGCCTGCTCTTCGGCGTAGGCCACCGCGGCCTCGGCCAGCTCGAGCTCCAGCAGAGGCTCGCCGCCAAAGAGCGAGAGGATGAAGTAGCCGCTCCGGGCATGATCCAGCGCGAGGTCGATGGCCTTGCGCGCCGTGCCCAGTGCCATGGGCCGGTCGACCTTCGCTCCCGCATAGCAGTACCTGCAGCGCAGGTTGCAGCGGTGGTTGAGGACGAGCGAGAGGTTCACTTCGCCAGCTTCTTGGTCTTCTTCGGCTCGGGCGGAGGGGGAGGCGGCTCTTCGACGGCGACCTTGCCTCTCTTGGGAGGCGGCCTCTTGTCGGCGTCGTCTGGCTTCTTGTCCTCCGGCCTCTTCGGAGGAGGCTCGACCGCGACGTCGCCCTTGGAGGGAGGCGGCGGCTCGGCGCGGGGCGCGCCGCCCATCGGCGTTGGAGGCTTGGGACCGTCTGTCCCGGCGTCGCCGGCAAAGGCCTCGGGAGCGATCGTCGCCGAGGCGATGGCGGCACCCAGGCTCGCCAGGAAGGTTCGGCGGTCGAGCGCGGAGGCGGACGGGTACGACGGTGCCGCATCCACCGTGGTCTTTCGGAAATCGCGCTTGTTCATTTCTTCTCTCCGGGCTTGGGCGGGGCCTTGAGCGGTTCGGGGCGCGGAACGCCAGCGGTCCGCGGTGGTGGAGGTGGTGGTGGCTTGGGCTTGGCGGGCTCGGGCGGCGTGGGCATGGGCGGCGCGCCGGGCGGCGGCAGGGAAGGCTGAGGCGCCTCGCCGGCGGGCTTCTGCGTGGTCGACAGCGGCGGGTAGGCCGGCGGCTCGGTCGGCGCTGGCCTGAAGTCGCGCTTGTTCATGCGCCAGAGCGTACCAGAACCGGCCGCGCAGCCAGACGGGCGGCCTCGCGCGAAGCAGGTTAGGCTTGCCGCGACCGAAGCAAAGACAGACAGACCAACTCGACCTCCGGAGGGAGCCGATGGCCGGCACCAGCCTGCTCGCGCTGATCGACGACATCTCCACCGTCCTCGACGACGTGGCGGTGATGACCAAGGTGGCGGCGAAGAAGACCGCCGGAGTCCTCGGCGACGACCTGGCGCTCAACGCCCAGCAGGTTGCGGGCGTCCATGCCGACCGCGAGCTCCCCGTCGTCTGGGCAGTGGCCAAGGGCTCGCTCGTCAACAAGGCCATCCTGGTGCCGGTGGCGCTGGCGGTCAGCGCCTTCGCGCCCTGGGGTGTGGTGCCGCTGCTGATGGTCGGCGGGCTCTATCTCTGCTTCGAAGGCGTCGAGAAGCTCGCCCACAAGCTGCTCCACTCCAAGGCCGAGGACGACGCGCACCACGAGGAGCTTCGCCATGCCCTGGTGGACCCGGCGACCGACCTGATGGCCCTGGAGAAGGAGAAGGTCCGAGGCGCCGTCCGCACCGACTTCGTGCTCTCGGCAGAGATTCGTGGCCATCACCCTGGGCTCGGTCGCCCAGATGCCCTTCCTGTCGCGTGTGCTGGTGCTCGCGGGTATCGCGGTGATCATGACCGTCGGCGTCTACGGCTTCGTGGCGCTCATCGTGAAGCTCGACGACCTGGGCGCGCACCTGGCGTCGCGGGGCGGGCCCCGGCAGACGCTGGGCGAGGCCATCCTGAAAGCCGCCCCGTACTTGATGAAGCTGCTCTCCGTGGCGGGGACCGTGGCCATGTTCCTGGTCGGCGGCGGCATCCTCGCCCACGGGCTTGCGCCGTTCGAGCACCTGGTCGGCGGCTGGGCGGAGGCGGCGGGCCCGGTGGGCTGGCTGGTCACCGCCGCCGCCAACGGGGCCTTGGGCGTCGTGGCAGGCGCGTTGGCCCTTCTGGTCGTCGCGGGGGCCAAGAAGCTCTACGCCCGTCTGCGCCCCACCCCGTCGTCGTCCGTCCCGTAGAGCCAGGTGCTGCTCAGGCTGCGCTGGCCGCGGCCGGTCGGGGGACCCGGGCGCGCAGCGGCAGCGAGGCGGTGAAGCACGACCCGCGGCCGGGCTCGGAGTCCAGGGCGATGGCGCCGCCCAGGCGCTCGACGATCTCCCGGGCGATCCACAGGCCCAGGCCCATGCCCCGGAAGTTCTGCGAGCTGACCGCGCGCTCGAAGCGGTTGAAGATCCGCTCCTGGTGCTCGCGGGCGATGCCGATGCCCTGGTCGCGCACGGAGACGCTGGCGCTGCGCCGCGACGCGGCCACCTCGACGCGGATGGGCCGGCCGGCGCCGTACTTGATGGCGTTGGAGACGAGGTTGGTCAGCACCTGGTCGAGCCGGCCGCGGTCCCAGCGCCCCACCACGCCCGCCTCCGCGTCCACCTCGATGCGGCTGCCGGCGGCGTTGGCCTCGTGGAAGAAGCGGTCGCAGACCTCGCGGGCCAGCGCGCCCAGGTTGACCTCCTCGAGCACCAGCTCCAGCCGGCCGGCGCGGATGCGCGAGACGTCGAGCAGGTCGTTGATGAGCTTGGCCAGCCGGTCGCACTGCCGGCGCATCGTCTCCACCTTGGGCACCATGAAGTCCGGCAGCCGCCGCTCGGGGTGGGCGGCGCCGGCGCGCAGCATGCCATCCACCTGCAGGCTCATGGTGGTCAACGGCGTCTTGAGCTCGTGCGAGGCGATGGAGAGGAACTCGTCGCGCACGCGGATGGCGTCCTGCAGCTCCTGCTCGGCCTGCTTGAGCTTGCTGATGTCGAGGAAGCTCACCACCACCGCCTCGGGGTGCCCGTGCAGCGCCGGGAGGCGCTCGGAGAAGCTCATGAGGGTGGGCCGGCCGTGCGGGCCGCACCAGTGCACCTCGTCGCCCTCCAGCCGCTCGCCGCGGACGGCGCGGCGCACCGGCAGCTCCTCCTCCGAAAGCGGCGTGCCGTACGGGCCGGTCGCCGACCAGCGCCGGTCGCCCGCCGGCGCGCCCGCCGCGAAGTAGCCGCCGGTGATCCGGTCGGCGGCGTCGTTGGCGAAGGTCACCCGCCCCGAGCCGGGCTCGGCCAGCACCAGCGGGATGGGCATGGAGTCGAGCACGCCCTGCAGCCACTTCTCCTGGTGCGCCAGGTGCCGGGCGAGCGCGCTGACCTGGCGCAGCAGCTGCTCGCGGTCGGTCTCGGCGCGCCGGTGGGCGGAGACGTCGGTGAGGGTCACCACGCAGCCGACGATGCGCCCGCGCGGGCCGCGCAGCGGGCCGGCGGAGAGCTGCAGGTCGAAGACCGCGCCGTCCTCGCGCGAGAGCCGGCCCTCCAGGCCTCGGCGCACCCCGCCGCGCAGCGCCGCCGCGACGAGCGCCGGGGACGAGCGCGGGCCGCCGGTGCGCCGCGGGGACAGGCGCACCGGGAAGGCGGCGCGGAAGGGCTTGAGCAGCGGGTCGCCGCCGCACAGGCGCCGCGCGGCGCGGCTGGCGCGGATGACGACGCCCTCCTCGTCGCAGACGACGATCGCCTCGGCGGCCTGCTCCAGCATCGAGCGGGTCAGCTGCTCGGCCGCCAGCATCTCCTCGCTGTGCTTCTGCTCGGAGAGGTCGGTCACCACCGCGCCCAACAGCGGGCGCCCGCCCGCGCGCAGCGGCCGCAGCGCCAGGCAGGCCGGGACGCGGGTGGCGCCGCGCGCGAGCAGCGCCACCTCCGCCAGGCTCTCGCCGATGCGGCCGCGGCCGAGCAGCACGCCCAGGACGTCGCGGTCCTCGGGGGCCACGAAGGCCGACAGCGGGGCGCCGCGCAGGCGCCGGCGGGGGCGGGCGAGGATCTCCGCGAAGCGCGCGTTGCACCAGGTCAGGACGCCGTCCTCGGAGAGCGTCGCCGCTCCCTCGTTGACGGCCTCGAGCAAGGCGGTGAGGGCCCGGGGAGCAGGGCCGCGGCGCCGTACCCGGTCGGTCCCGCGGCGGGTCGTCTGGGCTCGGTCGGACATCGGGCAGTGTCTCCATCCCGACTCGGGTTCGGCGCTTTGGCTTCCCTCCGAACCGATCGTCGGGCCGATGATGCGTCCCGCTTCCGTGGCGATGTCACCGGCATTCGTGGCCCAGCAGCGCACAGCGTCGTAGCCGGGACAGTGCCGAGGGTTCGACAGTGCAGAGAGGAGAGTTGACCCGCGCCGAATCCAGGCGAGAATCAGCCCTCAGATGAGCCCTCCCACCGCCGCCGCCCCGGTCGAGAAGGTGCGATACGGGAAGTACTGGCTGCTCCGCCGCCTGGCCAAGGGCGGGATGGCCGAGATCTTCCTGGCGATGCCCGTCCAGCCGGGGCGCGAGGCCGAACGGCTCGTCATCAAGCGCATGCTGCCGCAGTACTCCGAGGAGGAGGAGTTCCTCCAGATGTTCCTCGACGAGGCGCGGCTGGCGGCCCAGCTCAACCACCCGTCCATCGTCCGCATCCTCGACCTGGGCATGGAGGCCGAGCACCTCTTCATCGCCATGGAGTACATCGACGGGCGCGACCTGGAGTCGGTGGCACGTGCCCGCAAGAAGATGATGAACCCGGCGATGGTGGCGAGGATCGCGGTGGACACCTGCGCCGCGCTCGCCTACGCGCACGAGGCCAAGGACGTGAAGGGCCGGCCGATGCGCATCGTGCATCGGGACGTGACGCCCGAGAACATCATGGTCACCCGGCGCGGCGAGATTAAGCTCGTCGACTTCGGGGTGGCCAAGGCCGCGAGCAAGCTGTCGATGACGCGGCCGGGCGTGGTCAAGGGCAAGCTCAACTACATGGCCCCGGAGCACATCCTGGGCCGGGACCTCGACGGCCGCGCGGACCTCTTCTCCTTGGGCGCCGCGCTCTACGAGATCACCACGTCCATCAAGCCGTTCGAGCGCGGGGGCATGCAGGAGACGGTGGGGGCCATCGTCAACGAGCACCCGCAGCCCCCCGACAAGATCATCAAGGGCTACCCGCCGGCCTTCTCCGCCATCGTGATGAAGGCGCTCGAGAAGGATCCGAACAAGCGCTTCGCCAGCGCCCAGGCGATGAAGGTGGAGCTGGAGCGCTTCCTCGCCTCCACCGGCGCCGTCATCGGCCCCCCTGAGATCTCCGCGCTGCTGGCCGAGCAGCCCGCGCAAGCCGCCTCCCAGCCTGGCGTCCCGCAGCCGAAGCCGCCCACGCCGCCACCGATGCCGCCGCTGCCGCCGCCCGTCAAGACGGCGCAGCCTCCGCCGGCAGACGTGTCCAATCCCGCGGCGCTCGCGCCCCAAGCGGCGAGGCCCTCGTCGCGCATCTCCGGTGCGGCGGCGGCGGCCGGGAGCCCGCCACGACCGGCGGGCGCCCCTCCGGCGCAGGGCAGCCCGCCGCGCCGGCACTCGCAGCAGAGCATGCCCGCAGCGGCGAGCACGCCTCCCGGCAGCGGCGCGCGCAGGCTCTCGGCGTCGGTCCCCACCGGGCCAGCGGTCAACCGCACCTCGCAGGCCTTGCCTCGGCCACCGGGCGGCAGCCCTCCGAAGCAGATCCCCAAGCCTTTCGAGAACGCTCCGCCGCGGCGCGGCGCCTTCGACGAGGACGCGGACGAGCCCGCGACCCAGGTCAACCGGAACCTCGCCGAAATTCTCGCGGGGGCTGGAGTCGAGGCTGCGCCCGCTTCCGCAGCCCGGCCGCCTCCACCCCCGCCCTTGAGCGGCGAGAACGAGCTCCCGGCGAACCTCCCACCCCCGCCGCCGCCCCTGCTGGACCTCGACCCGGGACCCGCCGCGGCCCCGCCGCCGCCCGCTCCCGCCGATCTCGTGCTGAGCGAGCTGGACATGGAGCAGGCGGTGCCGCCCGCGCCAGTCCCGACGCCAGCCTCGGTCGCGGTCACGGCTCCCGAGATCCAAGCGCCCAGGCCAAGCGCGCCCAGGGCTCCAGGCCTCCGCCCCGTCCAGCCACCCCTGCCGCCGAACCCGGACGACTTCGCGCCGCCGCTGGGCATGGATGACGAGCGCACGGCGACCGTCTCCAAGGTCGTCACCCAGGTCGGCGGCGGCGGCAGCAGCACCAAGGCGACCGTCCTCAAGGGCTTCGGGGTCCTCTGCGCCGTCGCCCTCGCCGGCTACCTCGGCCACCTGCTGACCGCGCGCAGCATGGAGGACCGCCTGCAGAAGCTGGAAGCGCGCCTGGCCCAGCCGCCTCCTCCTGCGGTCGCCGCTGTGCCCCCCGATGCCTCGACGGCATCCGCTCCGGCGCTCGCACCGGCACCGACGTCGCCCGATGCCGCCCGGGGTGAGGCCGTGGTGGCCGCCGACGCTGCCGTGGCCGCTCCGGTCCCCGAACCCGCGGGGCCCGATGCCTCTGCTCCTCCGCCGTCCGAGCCGAAGCCCGCTCCGACCGCGGCTCCCGAGCCGGCCAAGAGCGCGCCTGCCATCATCTCGGTGACCGGGGTGGGGCCTGCGACCATCGACGGCAAGCCCTGCAACGTGCCGTGCGCGGTCCAGGTGGAGCCGGGCGAGCACGTGGTCCAGCGCTCGGGGCCCAACAAGTTCGAGCAGAAGGTCACGCTCAAGCCGGGGCAGACCGAGCGGATCAAGCTGCCGTAGCGCGCTCTCTGCGCCCTGGGCACGCCCCCCAGCCAGGCGACCGTCCGTCCTCGCTTCGCTGCTGGCCACCTGCGATCGGCCAGAAGTAGAATGCGCGGCTTCTTTCGACGCCAGCGCCCTCCCCGAATCCTCATCCAGCAAGGACTCCCATGAGCGAAGAATCCAGCGTGGCCGCCGCCGCTCCCGAGCAGCGCCCCAACCCGCTCAAGGAAATCACTCAGCCCTTCGTCGACTTGGTCAGGGCGCCGCGCGCGCTGTGGGGCGTCAACCTCTCGTACCTCATCGAGGGCCTGGTCTACTTTGGCTGGCTCACGCTGATGGCCCTGTCGTTCAACAAGAACTTGGGCCTCGACGACCACAAAGCCGACCTGATGGTGGGCTTCCTCACCGGCGGCATCACGCTGTCGATGCTCTTCTTCGGCGGGGTCAGCGACAAGTGGGGCGTGCGCCGGGCGATGATCGTGGCGCTGCTGGCGATGCTCGTGGGCCGCATCGTCCTCGTGGGCGCGGGCATCTTCCTGCCGGTCGGCCAGGGGCTCTGGTCGCCGATGTTCTATACGGCATGCGTGGGGTTGCTCGGCGTCATCCTTGGCTACGGCCTGTACCAGCCCGCGGCCTACTCCGCGGTGCGCCAGTTCTGCGACGAGCGCTCCTCGGCCATGGCGTACGCCATGCTCTACGCGCTGATGAACCTCGGCGGCTTCCTGCCGGGGTTGCTGTCGCCGGCGGTGCGCAACTACTACGAGCGCGCCGCGCTGGGCGGCGTCGACCCCTCGACCGTGAACAAGCCGGGTGGCCCGGTGATGGCGCAGGAGACGCTGGAGGCGGCTGCGCGCACGGGCATGAACGCGGTGCTCTGGGTCTACGTGGGGCTGACCGTCGTGGGCATCATCCTTCTGGCGGTGATCCTCTCGAACAAGACCCAGAAGGACGCCATCGAGGCGGTGAAGAAGTACAACGAGGCGAAGAAGCAGAAGGAGCCTGCCAAGGAGGGCGAAGCGGACAAGGCCGAGGCGCCGGCCGCCGCAGCTACCCAGCTCACGCTCTGGCAACGCATCCTCAAGTGGATCCGCGAGCACCCGTTCATGGATCCGAAGTTCTCCTTCTTCATCTTCTGCCTCATCCCGGTGCAGACCCTGTTTGCGCACAACTGGCTGACGCTGCCCCAGTACGTCGACCGCGCGCTCGGCAAGGTGGGGCACGACTACATGGAGTTCTTCGTCAACCTCAACCCCATCCTCATCTTCGTGCTCACGCCCACCGTCGCGGCGCTGACCCGCAAGGCCAACGTGTACCGGATGATGATCCTGGGGACGCTCGTGATGGCGGCCCCGACGTTCCTGCTCGCCATTCCAGGCCTCGCCCCCAGCATCTGGCTGCTGCTGGCGTACCTCGTCATCTCGTCCATCGGCGAGGCGATGTGGCAGCCCAGGTTCCTGCAGTACGCCGCGGAGATCGCGCCTCCTGGCCGCACCGGCGCCTACATGGGCGTGGCGCAGTTCCCGTGGTTCCTGACCAAGGTCATCACCTCGACCTACGCGGGCTGGTTCCTGATGAAGTACTGCCCCGAGCCGGGCAAGGGCACGCAGGACACCACGACCATGTGGCTCTTCTACGCCTTCATCGCGATGGCCAGCACGGTGATGCTCATTCTCGCCAAGGGCTGGCTGGGCAAGGACTTCAAGACGAAGGCGGCATGACGGACGCGCGCGACAACGGCCTCGAAGCCCAGCAGGAGGCGCCAGCTTCACCATGAAGTACTGGCGTCACGAGCGGTTCAGCCGCGCCCACCTCACCGGCCTGGTCGCCATCGCCCTGGCCTTGGCGCTCGTCAAGGTGAAGCCCTGGCACCTGCCGCTGGGCTTCTGGTTCTCCCCTTCGGCGCTGCCATTGCTGGTCCAGGTGGGCCTGAACATCACGGGATCGATGGTGCCGGGGCTGGGCTTCTTCCTGACGCTCGTCACGCACGGCCCGCGGACTCGCCCGGCCGTCGCGCTCAGCTTCGACGACGGGCCCGACCCGGTGACGACGGCGAAGCTCCTGGACCTGCTGGCGCGCCACCAGGCCCCCGCGTCGTTCTTCGTCATCGGCAAGCAGGCCGAGGCGCACCCGGAGCTCATCGCGCGCATCCGCGACTCGGGCCACGAGCTGGGCAACCACTCGATGAACCACGACCCGATGCTGATGTTCCGCAGCGTCGAGCGCCTGGAGTCGGAGATCGCGCAGTGCCAGTCGGTGCTGGCGGCGCAGGGTGTGCGCTCGCTCACCTTCCGGCCGCCGGTGGGCATCACCAACCCGCGCCTGGGGATCGTGCTGCGCCGGCTGAAGCTGGGCTGCGTCTGCTTCAGCTGCCGCCCGCTCGACTTCGGCAACCGCCGCCTGAAAGGGCTGGCCGGCCGCGTCCTCGACCAGGTCCGGGCGGGCGACGTCATCCTCCTGCACGACGTGGCGCCGCTGCCCGAGGTGGGCGTCGACGTCTGGCTCGCCGAGGTCGAGAAGATCCTCGAGGGGCTGCAGAAGCTGGGGCTCTCCATCGTGCCGCTCTCGGACCTCATCGGCCTTCCCTTGATGGAGGCCAGCTGCGACACCCCGCTGCCGGCGAAGCCGCCTTCTCCCGCACACGTGGAGGCCGTCTGATGGCGGTGCGCGCGACGAGTCGGACCAACGCCGGCCAGGTGGCTGGAGCCGGTGGAGAGGCGGCGGGCGGCGTCGCCGGCATCGGCACCGACCTGGTCGAGGTCGCGCGCCTGCAGAAGAGCCTCGAGCGGACCCGGAGCTTCGCCGAGCGTGTCTTCACGAAGGGCGAGCGGGACTACTGCAGCAAGCGCGCCCGCGGCGCCGCCGAGGCCTTCGCCGCGCGCTTCGCTGCCAAGGAGGCGTTCCTGAAGGCCGTAGGCTGCGGAATCTTCGACGGCATCCCGCTCACCCAGATCGAGGTGGTGAACGAGCCCAGCGGCGAGCCCCGGCTCGTGCTCGGGCCCGCGGCGCGCAAGGCGATGCAGGCGCGCGGCGGCACCGACGCGCTCTTGACCCTGAGCCACGCCGGCGGCAACGCGGTGGCCTTCGTGGTGGTGCGCCGATGATCCGCGCCATCCAGCAGTTCTTCCGGGCGATGTGGACCGGCTCGAGCTTCCTGTTCTTCTTCGGCGGCGGCACGACGCTCGCCTACGTCATCCTCCCCGTCATCCGCTGGCGCACCAAGGGCACCGAGCAGGAGAAGGCCGCCGCCTGCCGCCAGGCCGTCGCCGACTCGTGGATCTTCTTCCACGACTACATGCGCTTCTGGGGCCTCATCAGCTTCCAGTCCTGGCACCTCGCGCAGCCGCTGCCCGAGGGGCCGCTGGTGGTCATCGGCAACCACCCCACGCTCATCGACGTCACGGCCATCATCAGCTCCTGGCCGCAGCTGGTCTGCGTGGCCAAGCCCGAGCACTTTCGGAGCCCGCTCATCGGCCGGCTCCTCAACTACTGCGGCTACATCAACTCCGGCGACTCGGGCCTGTTCTCGGCGGCGACGGTGGTCACCAACTCCGTCGAGGCCCTGAAGAACGGCGCGAAGATCCTCATCTTCCCCGAGGGGACGCGCTCGCCCAGGAACGGCATGCACAAGTTTCGGCAGGGCGCCTTCGAGATGGCCGCGCGGGCCAACGTCCCCATCCAGCCCGTGTTCGTCTCCTGCGACCCGCCCACGCTGATGCGCGGCCAGCACTGGTGGGAGGTCCCGGAGCGGATGGCCAAGCTCAAGGTCACGCCGCTGCCCGTCATCCCGCCACCGCACGGCGACCCGTCGGAGATGGCCGAGCGGCTCAGCGTGGAGTACAAAGCGCGCCTCGACGCGTTCCTGGCGGCCCGGACGCTCCCCGAGGAGCACCCCGGCCCAGAGCCGGCCGAGTCGGCGGCGCCCGAGGCGGCGCGCTGGGGAAGCCGGGGAGTCTGAGCGGGACGCAGGACGAGGCGCGACGGTGGAGCGCTTCGGCTCGCAGGGAAGCGCCGAACCGAAGTCCGACGGAAAGCGAGGAAGCGGATGCAGGTGCTGATCGGCGTGCTCCAGGCCATCGTGATCGTCACCTATCCGGTGGCCGTCTACTTCGGCTTGTCGCACTTCAGCACCCGCGGCATCGGCCTGCTGGTCCTGGCCATGCTCGCCCCGACGCTCATCAAGGCGCTCAAGAGCCGCCGCGAGCAGCTGATGGCGACCATGGGCATGCCCATCGCCATCGCCTTCCTGATGCTGCTGGCCATCGCCTCCGACGACGTGCGCTTCGTGCTGGCGTACCCGGCGCTGGTGAACCTGGTGCTGCTCACCCAGTTCGCGGCCACGCTGCGCAAGGGATCGCAGAGCATGATCGAGCGGTTCGCGCGGCTGCAGACCGACGACCTCTCGCCCGCGGAGCTCGAGTACTGCCGGAACGTCACCGTCTTCTGGTGCGGCTTCTTCGTGCTCAACGGCGGCGCGTGCGGGCTGTTCGCCGCCTTCACCAGCCGCGGGACCTGGGCGCTCTACACCGGGCTGCTCAGCTACGTCATCTTGGGGCTGCTCTTCGCGGTGGAGTTCACCATCCGCAAGTACCGGTTCCGCAAGTTCGGCACGGGCCTGCTGGACCGGATCTACTCCAAGATCTTCCCGCCTCCGCCGACGCAGGCGGGCAACGGCGCGCACGGCTGACCAGGCTTCAGCTCGGCTCTCAAGGGCCGCAGCGGAAGAGCGTGCCGGGGTGGGGCCCGCCGCGGCAGCTCCCGGCCTGGGTGGCCTGGTAGGAGCAGCCCGCGCCGCGCACGGCCGGGTTCTTCGTCTTCTTGCCGTCCCAGCAGACGGCGACCTGCCCGAGGTGGTTCGAGTCGCAGCGCGAGCGTGCCGGGCCCAGGCCCTTGGAGGTGCCGAGGGGTGCGCCCACGCAGTCGCCCGTGCCAGCGACGACCCAGGTCCCGGGCTTGGCGGGTGCGGCCGTCGCGGGAGCTTTGGCCGAAGCGGGCGGCGACTCGGGCTTGGGCGCTTCAACCGGCTGGGCCGCAGCGGGGGGCGTCCCCAAGAGCCGGCTGACCGAGGCGTTCTCGGCGACGCACTCGAAGACCAGCCCAGGAGTCGTGCCGGGCTTGCAGGCCTTGGCCGAGAAGCTCTTGTAGATGCAGCCGGCGCCCTTGATGGCCGGGTTGCGCTGGATCAGCCCGTCCCAGCAGACGGCGAGCTTGCCGGCGCGGGTGGCGTCACACCGCTCGGCCGCGGGGTCCGCGCCCTTGGACCTGGAGGCGTCCCCACCGACACAGTCGCCAGGACCGACGTACTGCCAGGAGTAGGACGGCCCGCGGGAGTCCGAGGTCGCCGGGGAGGTCGCCGTCGGCGCGCCCGCGCTCTCCGCGCTCGCGCACTCATAGAGCGCGCCTGGATTCGGCCCGCCCTTGCAGGTGGAGGCGAGCGCCGACTTGTAGACGCAGGCAGGACCCTTGAAGGCCGGGTTCGCATGCTGCACGCCATCCCAGCAGATGGCGGCATTTCCTGCGGTCGACGGGACGCACAGCGGTGCGGCCGGGCTCGCTCCGTCGGAGCTGCCGACCTCCTCGGCCGCGCAGTCGTCGACGCGCTGGAACCTCCAAGCCAGCGCCGCCGACGGCGGGGTCTCGGGAGGCTGCTCGTTCTCGCCGCTCAGCAGCGAGATGGTCTGGCGGGCGTAGCCGCGGCGCAGCTCGGCGCCGGCAGCCACGTCGGGCGCGGCGAGGTAGTCCCGGTAGGCCTCGATGGCTTCCTCGGGGCGCTCGAGTTCCTCCAGGCAGCGGGCGACGTTGAAGCGCACCACCGCCAGGTCCTGGCTCTCCTGCGCCAGGCGCAGCTCCACGAGCGCGCCGGAGTAGTCCTTGCCAGCGAAGAGCTCGGCGGCCTTGTTCAGGTGCATCTGCACCTTGTGGTGCGCGGCCGACCGGGCGGGATCGACCGGTGCCTCGGGTGGCTGTTCGGCCGAGGCGCTGCCGGTCGACGAGGTCTCGGTCTTGGTGGGCGTGACCTTGGGTGGAGGCGGCTTGGCCTGGGGCGTCGCCGCCAGGGGGAAGCCGTCGCAGCGGAAGACGGTGCCTGGCAGCGGACCGCCTTGGCAGGTCTCGGCGCGCACCCGCTTGTAGACGCAGCCCGGCCCCTTGATGGCCGGGTTGATGGCCTTCTTGCCGTCCCAGCAGACGGCCGTCATCCCGCCCATCGACGCGTTGCACTTGGCGCGCGCCGGCGAGACCCCCTTGGACACACCATCTTCGGGGCCCGTGCAGTCGCCCGGGCCGACCAGGGCCCACTCCGCTCGCGCAGGCGCCGGGGAGAGAAGAAGGAGCGCCAGGGCGAGCAGGATTTCTGCGAGGCGAGCCATCAAGGTCCGCAGCGGTAGACGTAGCCGGGGTGGGCGCCGCCGCGGCAGTCGCCGGCGCGGACCCTCTTGTAGGTGCACACCGGGGTGCTCGAGGCGCCGCGCTTCTGCTGGACGCCGTCCCAGCACACGGCCGAGAGCCCGGCCGTGGCCGGTCCGCAGCGACTGGGGTCGGGCGCGGAGCCGGCGGAGCTGCCGGTGTCGTTGCCGGTGCAGTCGGCGACGCCGACGTAGTTCCAGACGAGCGAGCCCGCCGGGGCGCTCGGGCCAGGGGCGGCGTTCGCGTCGGAGGCGACGCACTCGTAGAGGGTGCCGGAGTTCGCCGCGCCCTTGCAGGACGAGGCCGGGATGCTCTTGTAGCTGCACGAGGTGCTCCAGCACACGGCCGACTTGCCCACCGAGCTCGCGTCGCAGGCCGCAGGCAGCGGCGCGCCGCCGGCCGTCTGGCCGACGTCGTTGCCGTTGCAGTTTCCGAAGCCGGTGGTCTTCCAGTCGTAGCGGAGGTTGGCCGCCGGAGGAGGCGGAGGGGAAGGGGGAGGCGGCGGGTTCGAGGTCCCGGCGGCCGCCACGCATTCGTAGAGCGCGCCGGGGTGCTCGCTGCCGCTGCACTCCGCGGAGCTCGCGCGCTTGTAGTTGCAGGCCACCTTGCCCGACGGGTGACGCGTCGACTCGCCGTCCCAGCAGATGGAAACCTGCCCGACGTGGCTGGCGTCGCAGCGCTCCGCGTCCGGCGTCGAGCCGTTGCTGCTGCCGTCGTCGCGGCCGCGGCAGCCGTCGACCCGGGCGTAGCGCCACACGTAGCCGGGCTTGGCCGGCGGGGGCGGACGATGGGGGGGCGGCTCGGCCGAGACGGTCGAGGCGACGCACTCGTAGAGGGCGCCGGGGTGCTGGCTGCCGGTGCAGTTGGCGGCGCTCTTGTCCTTGTAGTTGCAGGCGACCTTGCCGGAGGGGTGGCGCGTGCTCACGCCGTCGAAGCACACCGAGACGTGTCCGACGCTCGAGGCGTCGCAGCGGTCGGCGTCGGGGACCGCGCCCGGCGTGTTGCCCTCGTCGGCGCCATGGCACCCGTCGGTGCGCAGGAAGCGCCAGGAGTAGGCGGGCCGGTAGGTGGACGGCGGAGGATCGGAGGGTGGCGTCGCGTAGGCCGAGTCGGTGCGGACGCACTCGTAGAGAGCGCCGGGGTGCTCGTCGCCGTAGCAGCTCTGCGCCGGGACGCGCTTGTAGGCGCACGCGGCGTGCTTCCGGTCGTGGTGCTTGTGATGCTTGTCGTCCCAGCAGACCGCGGCCAGGCCGACCGTCGACGCGTCGCACAGCTCGGGGCTGGGGTCCTCGCCCTTGGAGAAGCCGATGCTGCCGCCCGAGCAGCCGTCGACGCGCGTGTAGCGCCAGGTGTAGCCCGGGGCGGCGGAGGGAGGGGGATTGACGGGGGGCGGTGGCGGCCGGGCCAGCTGCACCTCGGGATACTCGGGCGGCGGCTGGCCGGGAGAGAGCGCGATGCACTCATAGAGGTAGCCAGGACTCCCACCGCCCTTGCAGCCGGCTGCCGCGAAGCGCTTGTAGGTGCACGCCGCGTGGGAGGAGGCCTTGTTGCGCTGCGCGACGCCGTCCCAGCAGACGCTGGTCATCCCCACCGTGTTCTTCTCGCAGCGCTCGAGCGCCGGATACGGTCCCCGCGTGCTGGCGAGGTCGCCGCCGGTGCAGTCGCCGATCCGCTGGTAGCTCCAGGCGTAGCCGGGCGCCGCCGGGGGCACATAGGGGGTGGCGGGCTGGGCGGGCTCGGCGGTGTGGACCGGGGGCTGGGCCTGGCCCAGCGCCACGCACTCGTACACCACGCCCGGCGCCGTCCCGCCGCTGCAGGCCTGGGCGGGGGTGCGCTTGTAGATGCAGGCGGCCTGGTTGAGCTTGGGGTTCCGGTGCTGCGCGCCGTCCCAGCAGACGGCGGTCTGGCCGACGGTGCCGGCGCCACAGCGATCGAGCGCCGGGACGGACCCCTTGCTGCTCGCCGTGTCGTTGCCCACGCAGTCGCTCACGCGTGTGTAGCGCCACTGGTAGCCCGCGGCCGCAGGCGGCGGTCCGGCTGGGCCAGGAGGCGGCGCGACGACGGCGGGCCCGGGCCCTGGAGGCGGGGCGACCGTCGCGCCGTGCGCCGAGTCGGAGCCGCAGCGGTAGACGAACCCGGGGCTCGCGCCGCCGGTGCACTGGGCGGCCTGCACGCGCTTGTAGATGCACACCGGCTTCCGGGCCTTCGGGTTCTTGTACTGCACGTCGTCCCAGCAGACGACCGCGGTCCCCGAGGTGGCCGCCCCGCAGCGTGACGGGTCCGGCTGGGCGCCGAGGCTCGAGCCCGTATCGTTGCCGGTGCAGTCGCCGACGCCCACGTACTCCCAGGTGGTCGCCTGCGCTGGGGCGGAGCAGAGGAGCAGCGCGGCGCTGGCGAGGGCTGCCGCGAGGGTCGAGCGATCCGCCATGGCTGACATGAGGTTCTCCGGGCCGGGGTGAGGTCCTTGGGACGTCGGGTGGCTGGCAGTGTATTCCACCTACGGCGATCTCTGGACGGGCGGTCGAGGGAGCCCCGGACGCCCGCCTGTGCTCCAGCCGACCCTGTCCAATTGGGGACTCCCCGTTGCCCGACGGTGGACCTCCTGCTACAAGGCTCACCCCATGAAAATCCGCCTCATCTACCCGAAGTGGCCCAAGCTCGAGCACCAGACCGAGTGGCACCTGCCGCCGCACGGCCCCGTCGTCTTCGCCGCGTGCGTCCCTCCTGAGCACGACCTCAAGTTCACCGACGAGAACATCGACCCGGTGGACCTGAACGAGACGCCGGACCTGGTCTGCATCTCGATGATGCTGACCTGCCAGACCTCGCGGGGCTGGGAGCTGGGCGACCACTTCCGCGCCCGCGGCATCAAGGTCATCTTCGGCGGCATCGCCACCATGCTCCACCCCGAGGAGACCGCGCAGCACGCCGACGCGGTGTTCCTGGGCGAGGCCGAGGGCCGCTTCGAGGGGGTCCTCGAGGACCTGAAGAACGGCCGGCTCAAGAAGAAGTACGACTACCTCGAGACCCCGGCGCCCATCGAGAGCGTGGGGACCGCGCGCCGCTCCATCCTCAACCGCGACGTCTACAACTACCGCGGCGTGCAGATGGTGGACCTGGTCCACGCCTCGCGCGGCTGCCGCTTCAACTGCTACCCCTGCTGCGTGCGCTACCTGGGCGGCCGCAGCTTCCGGCCCCGGCCCATCGACAAGGTGGTCGAGGAGGTCGCGTCCATCCCCAACAACCGCCTGTTCTTCGTCGACAACTCGCTCGCGCAGAACAAGCAGTGGGAGATCGACCTGTTCAAGGCGCTGGCCCCGCTCAAGCGCTCGATCATCAGCCACCCGATCGAGGACGACCTCGACGTGCTCAAGGCGGCCGCCGACGCCGGCGCCTGGTACATCTACCAGGCGGTCTTCGACACCAGCGACTACATCCGCGCGCGCATCCAGCGCTACAAGGACCACGGCATCCGCGTCGAGGGCACCATCCTCCTGGGCCTGGACGAGCACGACGAGGACTACATCAAGCGCCTGGTGGACTTCCTGCTCGAGGTCAACCTGGACCTGGCGGAGTTCACGGTCCTCACCCCGTTCCCGCACACCCGGACCGCCGAGGACCTGGAGAAGCAGGGGCGCATCCTGCACAAGGACTGGAAGCGCTACAACGCGGGCGAGGTCGTCTTCAAGCCGGCGAAGATGAGCATCGACAAGCTCCAGGAGATGTACCACTACGCCTGGAACACCTTCTACAAGAACGCCCCGCACGCCCTGAAGATGGGCCGCGTGCTCAAGCAGGCCATCAAGCGTGAAGACGCCTGGGGCACCAAGGACCGCTTCAAGGCCAAGGTCCCGGAGAACGTGGTGTTCGGCAAGGAGATCGCCCGGTAGCAGCGGCGACCCGAAAGACTCGGTCGTTCGAAGGGCGGACTCCGGTCCGCCCTTCGGCGTTTGGAACTCGCGCTTGGGGCCTCGGCCGAGCCTTTCTTGAACCCTCTTGCACCGCCAAGGTCGCCAAGGGACCAAGGTCGCCAAGAACTGGGTCCGCCTTCCGCCGCTCGGGCCGCAGCTGGCGGCGTCGCCTACCCCTGCCCCTCACGACGCGCTTCCTCGCCGAGCCGAAACTGACTAGAATCGCCGCCTTTTCGACACCGCGAACCAGAGGTGCGCCCCGTGGCTGACTCCCAGGACTTCGAAGCCCTCGTTCAAATCATCGCCGACCGCGTCTCCGAGCGCCTCGGCATGTCCGCTGGCCCGGCCTCGCAGGCCGTCGTCAACGTCAAGCAGGGCAGCGGCGGTTGCGCCGGCGCCTGCGGCAGCTGCGGCAACCGCGAAGGCGGCTGTGGCGCCAACGCCATCGTCGTCCACGGCGCGTCTCGCGTGACGCCGGTGGGCCACACCCGGACCAGCCCGGACATGTCCCGGTACATCGACCACACCCTGCTCAAGCCCGAGGCCACGCACGAGGAGATCGTCAAGCTGTGCAACGAGGCCCGGCAGTACGGCTTCGCCACGGTCTGCGTCAACAGCGCCAACGTCGGCCTGGCGGCCCAGCTGCTCAAGGGCTGCGGCACGGTGGCCATCGCGGTGGTCGGCTTCCCGCTCGGCGCGGCCCTCCCCTCGGCCAAGGCCTTCGAGGCCCGCGAGGCGGTGCGCTGCGGCGCCAAGGAGATCGACACCGTCATCAACATCGGCGCCCTCAAGAGCCACGACTACAAGCTCGTCTTCGACGACATCAAGGCGGTGGTCGAGGCGGTGCGCGGCGTGCCGGTCAAGGTCATCCTCGAGACGAGCCAGCTCGACACCGAGGAGAAGATCATCGGCTGCGCGCTCTCCAAGGCGGCCGGCGCGGCCTTCGTGAAGACCTCCACCGGCTTCGCCAAGGGCGGCGCCACCGTCGAGGACGTGGCCCTGATGCGCCGCATCGTCGGCGAGGACATGGGCGTGAAGGCCTCGGGCGGCGTGCGCTCCCTGGACGACGCGCAGAAGTTCGTGGCCGCCGGCGCGGACCGCCTGGGCGCCAGCGCCTCGGTGGCCATCGTCACCGGCCAGAAGTCGAAGAGCGCCTACTAGCGCATGGCCGACGAGCCCCGTCCCGCCGAGGCTGCCGCTCCGGGCGCGAGCGTCGAAGGCGACGCTGCGCCGCCCGCCCCGCTCCCGCTCGAGAAGGGTGGACCGGCGGGGCCGGTGGTCGACGCCATCCTCGCGCGCTCGCTCACCCGCTGGGGCATCGGCGAAGCCGCGCTCGTCATCTTCGGCGCGCTGCTCGTCGCCTGGCTGGGGCTGAAGACCGAAGTCTTCACCATCGACAGCTACTACTACCTGTCCAAGGCCCGCAGCCTGGCGCAGGGGCACTGGCTCACCATCCCGTGGGGCGACGGCCTCGACCGCAAGTTCTTCTGGGGCTACTCGCTGGTGCTGGCCATCCCCATGAAGCTCTTCGGCGAGTCGGCGTTCTGGCTCGTCTCCGCGCTGCTCTACGGCTGGACCGGGCTGGTCCTCGCCCGCATCTTCCGCATGCTGCCGATGGCGCCGGCGACCCGCTTCGGGGCGATGGCGCTCTCGATGCTCAACCCGGTGGCGCTGTGGTGGTCCTCGGTGCCCATGTCCGAGGGGCTGCTGGTCGCGCTGGCCGTGACCTCGGTCTACTTCGGCCTGCGCTACCGGCTGGGGGCGGCCCGGCGCGAGGTGCTGTGGGCGGCGCTCATCGGCGGCCTGTCGTTCCTGACCCGCGTCGAAGGGGCGTTCATGGCGCTGGTGCTCGTCGCCCTCTGCGGCCGGCGCCTGTGGCAGGAGAAGCGCTGGGCCCTGTTCGGGATGTGCATCGCCGTCTTCGCCGCGCCCGAGGCGCTGCACGTCACCTACCTCCGCGCCATCGCCCTCGAGAGCAAGGGGCTCATCGCCTACCTGGACGAGGCGCGCGCGCACTTCAAGGAGTTCAACTTCTTCGACGGCATGTGGCGGCACCTTCGCGCGCCGTTCTGGATGATCTTCCGGTTCGACACCGAGCCGTGGCTGTACGCGCGCTTCTTCCCGATCTGGCTCACCGTCCTGCAGGGCATCGTGACCGTGCTCTACCTGGGCGGGATCGTCGCCGCGCTGATTCAAGGCATCTTCCCCAAGCGCAGCTACAGCTTTGGGGTGGCGCTGGGCCTGCTGGCCTTCGCGCTACTGCACTCCCTCTGGTACTACGCCTACGAGCGCTACGACTACCTGACCTACCCGGCCGCGGCGCTGGTCTTCGCGGCGGGGGTGGACTCGGCGGCGCGCTGGGCCAGGCCGAAGGTGTACGCGGGCATCGTGCTGGGCGTCACCCTCACCTGCGCGCTCGTCTCCGGCGCCTACGGCGTGCAGGTCTCGCGTATGCACGCCGAGCGGCTCAAGATGCACCAGGGCAACCGCGACTTCCGGGCGATCGCCAAGGTCCTCAACGACGCCAACCTCGAGAAGCGGCCGGTCATCACCGACCTCGGGCCGTGGCTCGCCTTCTATTTGAACGGCCGCTCGTACTTCAACCGCTACGAGCAGGACTTCTACGACGACGCGGTGCCGAGCGGAGACGACGGGCGCATCTTCCTGGCCCAGAAGAAGGTCGCGGCCATCGCCTCGAACCGGCCGGTGCGCGACCTGGTGCGCGAGTTCAACCTGGTCGAGGGCGAGTACCACGTGCTGCCTGCGCCCAAGGGCCAGCCGGGGGTCTCGCTGATCGCGCTGGACCTGCCGGTCAGCGCCGGCGAGTAGCTCGACCGCCCACTGCCAGACGCCGTCCCCCGGGCGACCCTCGCGCGCTCGAGCTTGACGGCGCGCTGTCTTCGTTCGCCCCGAAGTGCGATCTCCCCAGCGCCGTCGCGACACCACCCACACCCACCGCTGGAGGGGAACCATGGAGCTCAAGGGCAGCAGGACGCACCAGAACCTCAAGGACGCGTTCGCAGGCGAGGCGCAGGCCAATCGGCGCTATCTCTACTTCGCCAAGGTCGCGGACGTGGAGGGCTACCCGGAGATCGCCGCGAACTTCCGCGAGACGGCGGAGGGCGAGACCGGCCACGCGCACGGCCACCTCGACTACATGAAGAAGGTGGGCGACCCGGCCACCAACCTGCCCATCGGCGACACGATGACGAACCTGGCGGCCGCGGTCGCCGGCGAGACGCACGAGTACACCGAGATGTACCCGGGCATGGCCAAGACCGCGCGCGAGGAGGGCTTCCACGAGATCGCCCAGTGGTTCGAGACCCTGGCCAAGGCCGAGAAGAGCCATGCCGCGCGCTTCCAGCAGATGCTCAAGAGCATCCGCTAGCAGACCTCGGTGACGACGGCGCGCGGGAAGATCTCCCGCGCGCCGTCGGGGGAGCGATTCACCATGGACGCCGCCACGAGCGCTGGCGCCTTCGCGCCGACCGATGCTCTCTGCTACGACCCCTCGGACCCGCGCTACTTCGACCGGGCGTTGCTGCAGAAGGAGCTGACCCGGGCCTTCTCGCTCTGCGCGTCCTGCCGGATGTGCTTCAAGTTCTGCGACACCTTCGCCGGCCTGTTCAAGCTGCTCGACGAGCGCGAGGGCAACGCCCGCCAGCTCGGCCCCGAGGAGGGCGAGCGGCTCCTGACGAGCTGCTTCCAGTGCAAGCTCTGCGAGGTGCAGTGCCCGTACACGCCACGAGACCGGCACCCCTTCCAGCTCGACTTCCCCAAGCTCGTCCACCGGGCGATGGCGATTCGCGCCCGGGAGCGAGGGCTGACCCTCCAGCAACGCTTTCTGGGCGATCCCGACCGTTCGGGAAGGCTGGCGCGCGCCAGCCTGGGGCTCGCCAACCGGCTCAACCGCTTCGCGCCGCAGCGGCGGGTGATGGAGAAGACGCTGGGCATCGACCGGCGCAAGAAGCTGCCGGACTTCGCGCCGCGAAGCTTCGAGGAGGAGGCGCGCGAGGCGGGCCGCAGCTTCGTGCCCGGCGGCGAGGCGGTGCTGTTCCAGACCTGCTTCGTCCAGCACAACGAGCCGGCGCTGGGCCATGACGTGCTGGCGGTCCTCGACGCGGCGAAGGTGGACGTGAGGCTCGCGGCGGGGCTCGTCTGCTGCGGCATGCCGGCCTGGGAGCACGGCGACCTGGGCGGGCTGCGCGAGCGCGCCCGCAAGGACCTCGCGATCCTCGTCCCCTTCGTGGAGAAGGGGGCCAAGGTCCTGGTCGTCAACCCGACCTGCTCGATGATGCTGCGCCGCGAGTGGCCTCACCTGCTCGAGGGCGCGGACCGGGGCCGCGCCCAGATGGTCGCGGCGAACGTGCTGGATCCCTGCGAGTACCTGTGGAGCCTCCGTGAGGAGCCCCGCGCCACGCTGGAGTTCAGGAGCACGCCCGGCGCCGTCGCTTACCACGCGCCTTGCCACCTGCGCGCCCAGGGCGTCGGCTTCAAGGGCCGCGACCTGATGCGGCGCATCCCCGGCGCGGAGATCAAGGCGACGGTCCTCGAGTGCTGTGGCCACAACGGAACCTGGGCGATGAAGGTCGAGGGCTTCGAGGCCTCGGCGCGCATCGGTCGGAAGGCGTTCGAGGCGATGAAGGAGGCGGGGGCCGACGTCTGGGCGACCGAGTGCCCGCTCGCGGCGCTTCAGTTCGAGCAGCACGCCGGCCGGCGGCCGCTGCACCCGCTGACGGTCCTGGCGCGAGCCCTGAAGACGGACGGCTTTCCCAAGAGAGTGGAGCGCGGCGTGAGTCCGCCCGCATGACCTGCGGGGATGGGCCCTGGCGCTACAGGGCCCTGGCGGGGGGCGCACAGCGTCGAGTTTTAAGCTAGTCTTCGCGCGCCATGCCTCTCTACGAGTTCCAGTGCAAGAAGTGCGACCTGGTCTTCGAGGACCTCGTCTCGTCGTCCACCAAGACCGCCGACTGCCCGAAGTGCTCGGGCAAGGGCAAGCGCATCCTCTCGGCGTGCTGCTCCCACGTGGAGGGCGGCGGCTCCTCCGCTTCGTCGGGCCACTCCCACGGGTCGGGCGGCGGCTGCGGCGGGTGCCACGGCGGCAACTGCGGCAGCTGCCACTAGGTCGGCTCCGTGCGCGTCCTCTTCCTGGAGAATGAGGACTCGTTCTCGTGGAACGTGGTCGACGCGTTGCCGTTCGACCGCGACGACATGGAGATCCGCCCAGGCCGGAAGGTGGCCGAGCGCCTCGAAACGCTGCGGGACTTCGATGCGGTGGTCCTCGGGCCTGGCCCCGAAGATCCACAGAGGGCGGGCCTGCTGGGCGTCGTGCAGGCGGCGGCCCTGGCGCGGATGCCGCTCCTGGGGATCTGCCTCGGGCACCAGGCGATCGGCCTTGCGTTCGGCGCGCGCTTGCGGCGCTGCCGGCCGTGCCACGGCAAGCAGTCCACGGTGCTGTTCGAGCGCTCGCGGCTGTTCCCGGGCATCGCCGGGCCCCACCAGGTGATGCGCTATCACTCGCTCGGCCTGGAGGACGTGCAGTCGCCGCTGGTGGTGGTGGCGACCACGCAGGATGGTCTCGCCATGGCCGTGGAGCACGCCTGCCTGCCCATCGCCGGGCTGCAGTTCCACCCCGACTCCTACGGCACGCCGACCGGCCGGCAGATGCTCGCCGAGTTCTTCGCGGCGGTGGCGGCATGAAGCTCTCGGCGGTCGACCGCGGCGATCCCTTTGCGCTCCTGGGCCCGGGCTTCGGGCGAGGCCGGATGCTGCTCGTCGATGACCTTGGTGCGGCGGCATCCACGCGGGCGCCGCTCGTCGCGTACGTCCCCTTCGAGGCCCGCGAGCCCACACTGCTGGGAGGAACGGCGAGGCCAGTAGATCTGGAGCTGGACGTCGCACCGCGATCGCTTGCTCCTGCGCTCGAGGAGCAGGGCTACCGCGAGGCCATCGAGACCGTCCGGGAGACCATCGCCGCCGGCGACGTGTACCAGGTCTGCCACACCGTCCGGGCGCGCCTGAGCCCCGTGGCCGGCAGCGAGCTCTTCGCGACGCTGTGCGCCCGCGGCGTCCCGCGCTTCGCGGCCTGGGTGCGGCTGCCGGACGGAACCGAGTTCGTCTCCGCTTCGCCCGAGCTGTTCTTCGAGACGGACCGGGGCCGCGTCCACACCGAGCCGATGAAGGGCACGGCCAGGGCCGGCGAGGGCGGAAAGCTCGACGCCAGCGAGAAGGACCGCGCCGAGCTGGCGATGATCACCGACCTGCTGCGCAACGACCTGACGCCGGTCTGCCGTCCGCGCAGCGTCGAGGTGCCGTGCCCGCGCCGCTTCCTGGAGCTGCCCTACGCCCTGCAGGCCGTCAGCGACGTGGTGGGCGAGCTGGCGGAAGGGAAGGGGCCGCTCGACGTGCTGGGGGCGCTGCACCCGGGCGGCTCGGTGACGGGCGCGCCGAAGAAGGCGGCGCTGGAGCTGATCGGCAAACTGGAGTCGTCGCCGCGCGGCGCGTACTGCGGTGCGCTGGGCCTGTTGGAAGACGAGCGTTCGGCGTTCAGCCTGCTCATCCGCACCGCCACCAAGGTCGCGGACGGCTGGGTCTATGGAGTCGGCAGCGGAGTCGTCTACGACTCGAGCGCCGAGGCCGAGCTCGAAGAGCTTCGCGTCAAGCTGGGAGCGCTGCGATGAGCTACACGCTGCTGAAGACCGTCCGGAACGGCGTCGTGCTGGCCAACTACCACCGTCGGCGGCTGGGACTGGAGCTGGGCGGCGCAGCGTCGGCAGCCTTCGCGGACAAGGTCCGTGAATGGACGCCGGGGATCTGGGCGGTCGTGGTCGACGGCGAGCGGGTGACGGCGGAGCAGCGGGGGGAGAGCCGGCTGACCGACGGCATGGCGACGAGGTTCGCGCTCTCGCCGGTGCTGGCGTCGAAGGGCACGCTGCCCAAGCCGGCGCCGGGCGGGGTCTACGACGCCGTGCGTGCTCCGGAAGCTCGCCACGCTGCTGACCAGCCAGGACGGCAGCGAGATCTACGAAGCCTGTGTCGCCGCGGTCATCGGCTGGGACGGGCACCGCGTGGTCTGTGTCCCAGAGGAGTATCCGCGGGTCTGGTCCTGCGCCGAGCAGGCCATCCGCGAGCACCTCGAGTATCGCGAGCGTCCGCTCAAGGCCGACTCCGACGAACCGCTGCTCCTGGTGAACGCGGTCAAAGGCACCTGCGAGCTCTCACTGCCGGGACGGGCACCGTTCCCCGCCAAGGCCCGAGCGGCGATCGACTCGCTGCTGACCTCGCTGACGGCCTGGCCAGGCGCCTGATCCGGGGTTCGGCCGGGTTCCCCAGGAAGGACCGCTGCCTACGTCGATCGGGTGATCGCCGTCACGTCATCGCCGCCACCGGAATCCTGGGAAAAGACCAGAGGTTGCGCGCGACGCGTGATGGGCGTCACGTCGCGGCCCGCATCGATCATATGGGTGAATTGGCGGCCCCTCAGTGCCGGTGGTGGTGGCGGCGGCGCGAGCGGGGCCGGTCGTCGTCCTCCTCGTCTTCGTCGTCCTCGCGGTCCCGGTCGCCGTCGCGGCCCCGCTTCAGCGCCAGCGTGGTCTCGCTCGTGGCCAGCGACGCGTTGCTGTGGTCGAAGACCGCCATCTCGACGACATCGCGGCGCGAGTCGCCCAGGTCCTCCAGGTAGCCGTACGAGTGGTCCCAGCTCAGCTCCGTCGTGTACGGGTCGGAAGGCACGGTGAACGCCTCGCTGGTGGTCCAGTCGCTCCAGTTGCCGCCGCGGGCGCGCAGTCGGCAGCCGTGGTGGAAGAGCTGGCCCTTCATCCCCGTCAGCGTGACCTTGCGTGCCACCCGCACCGCCGAGCCCCCGTCCGCCCGCTGGACGCCGTGAACGATGCGGGGCGGTCCGAAAGCCGCGCCGGGTGGAACCGGGGCGGACCACTGGCCGCGGCCGTAGATGTCGAGCTTGCCCCGGGTCACCTTGGCGCGCAGCTCCGTGCCCGGCGGGAAGTCCACCACGCCCTCGTAGTAGGTCTCGATCTTGAACGGGTTGATCCACTTGACCAAGCGGAGGTTGTGGCGGCCGGGCGCGATGTCGACGACGTGGACCGAGGCGTCGGTCCGGAGGTCCGCGCCGTCGAGGATCACCTGGATGGCCTGGAACGGGTTGCAGTCGCCGCAGCTGACGCGCAGCGCGGAGTTGGGGACGGCGCTCAGGGTCGGCAACAGCAGCAGGGGCAGCAGGGAGCGCAGCATGGTCGGTCCTTTCGTCGAGGGACGCCGCAGGTCGGACGGCGGGCCCGTCTCTCAGCCCCTTGATGGAGCGCGCCGGAAGATGTCGCGCAGATTGCCGAGAAGGGCGGCAACCGCTGGAGCTGCCGGGGAAAGGCCTGCGAACAGGTCGCACTGAATGTCGAAAGGAGCCTCGCGCCAGCAGCCTGCGAGAGGGGCGTCCCGGCAGCCGAGAACCTGCCCGGCCTCTATGTGCCTGCTATGGTTGGGCCCGTGGGCGACGCTGACTCCGCTTCACCCGTGATGCACGTCTTCCGGCTCGGTCCGGTGCCCGGCCCCGGTGGCGTGCGTGGCTACGTCTACGTCGGCCAGGTCGAGGGCGGCGAGCCTTCCGTCCAGCGCGCCCCGAGCGACAAGCGCGGGCTCGAAGCCGTGAAGAACGCCGCTGGGGGAGCGAAGGTCTCCTGCGAGCCGGCACTCGCCAGCGCGGCTGGGAGCTTGGGGCTCGCGACCGGCCCGCTGCCGGCGAGCGTGCTCAAGACCCGCGCCGTGTTCGCCTTCGCGGTCGGCTGCAACAAACCACTCGGGAAGGCGATGCTGGGCGCCATCGGCGCATTCTTGAAGGGAGCAGCGGCCTACTGGAATGCTCACAGCTGGGATGTGGTCGGGCCCGACGAACCCCTGCGAGTCCTCTTCCCCGAGGGGCACACCGAGCCGGATGGCGAGCTGACGGTGGTCGGCGGCGACGGCATGCGGCTCCCCGGCGCGGCGCTCTGCGATGCCCGGGACGCGCTCCAGGAGCTTGCCCCGCTCGAGGGCGAGGACTGGATCGAGGCGGTCGTCACGCTCGCCAACCTGACCGTCGACATGGAGCGCGAGCCGGCCTGGGTGGCGGACATCCTCGAGGAAGGCTACGGCCTGCCCCGGGTCCCCACCGCTGCCCGGAAGCGCGGCGGCAGCGTCGTGTCAGTCCTCTCGCAGGATCTGCTGGTGGCGGCAGCGGTGCTCGAGGCCATTGCCGCCTGGGCAGCGCTCAACGACAGGGGCGCGGTCGGCGAGGGGGTGTCGGAGGCGGGCGGGACTCGGGTGAAGGCGCGGCTTTGCCGGAAGGACCAGCCGCAGGCCGTGCAGAAGCTCACGCCGGCGCCAGTACCGGAGGAGCCGAAGCCCGAGGAGCCGAAGCCGGAGCCCGAAGTCGAGCAGAGGCCTTCACCGCCTGTGACAGGTCCCGTGGCAGAAGCGACGCCTCCCGCCACGCCGGTCGCCGAGGAGGAGAAGGCGATCTCGGCACCAACCCCAGCCGGCGGAGGCCGTCTTGGTGCCACCGAAGCCTCGCATCTCGAGGCCAGCGCCGGCCTGGCTCGACAAGGGCTTCACGAGGGTGCCGTCCGAAGTGCCTACGCCTGCGCAACCGGCGTCGCCAGCGCCCGGGGCGGAGGGCGAAGCGGCACCAGCAGCGCCCGGCCCCGTCCGTGCGACGCCGGTCTGGATTGGGGTGCCTCTCGCTCGGACGGCTCCTGGTTCCGGCGGCATCGCAGGTCTCGCAGAGCCGCGGACGGAGACGATCCCAGCGGAGAGCGCTCCAGCTCCGCTCAGTCTGGCCCAGCTGCTGGCTGGAACCGACCCATCGCGGATTCGCACGCCGGCTGCAGTCGAGCCACCGAAGCCCGCTGCGCTTGGTGGCGCCGAGTTGCTGGCGGAAGGTCCCGAGAAGACGGTTGTCCACTCGGCTTCGGACGTGGCTGCGAAGCTGGGTGCCGATGAAGTGCCAGCGCCGTCCGGAGATGCAGCAGCCACCGAAGAGCCGCTGACGGCGGCGGGGATCGCCGAGTTGCTGGCGGCAGGCCCTGAGAAGTCGCTCGATGTAGTCGCGAAGCAGGAGCCAGCCCCGGCGCCGTCTGGAGAAGCCGCAGCCGAAGAGCCGCTGACGGCGGCGGGGGTCGCCGAGCTGCTGGCGGGAGGCCCTGAGAAGTCGCTCGACGTAGTCGCGAAGCCGGAGCCAGCCCCGGCGCCGTCTGGAGAAGCCGAAGCCGCCGAGGAGCCGCTGACCGCGGCGGGGATTGCCGAGCTGCTCGCGGCCAGACCGGAATCGCTTCCGGTCACGCCACCGAGGGCGCAGGCAGTCGAGAGCCCGCCCCCGGGAGTCGCCGACTTGCTCGTGGGCGAACCCGATAAGACGTTCGTTCGGGCGGCCTCGGACGTGGCTGCGAGCCGGGAGGTGGCACAGGTCCCGCCAGTGCCATCCGGCGAGGAGAAGGCAGCCGCGGAAGAGCCGCTGAGCGCGGCGGGGGTCGCCGACCTGCTGGCCGCCTTCAGCGCCGGCGTCGAGGCCAATCCGCCCACAACAAAGCCAGCCGCCGCGTCGGACGCCGAGAATCGCACCCGAAGGTGCCAGCGCCGCAGCCACAGCCGTAGAGGCAGATGCGGTTCCGGACGCTCCGAGGCCGGAAAGCCAGAAGTCGGAAGCCTTGAACGTGGAAGAGGCAGCTCGAGCCGAGGACCCAGAATCGTCGTCGCGAGCCCCGAGCCCGCTCCTCGGCCCGCCCTGAGGTGGCCCGAGGTCACCCTGACTCCCGTGCGCCCCGAAGCGGACGCCCCTCCGCCCGCACCACCGCCGCTCGCGGCCCCACCGGCTGAAACCGAGAAGAAGAGCCCCAAGGAGGGCTGGCTGACGCGGCTCAAACGGAGCCTGCAGCGCACGCCCAGGCCTGCGACCCCAACCGTGCCGGCCGCGCCTCCTGCGCCTCTCGTCCCTCAAGCTCCGGCGACGGCCGTGCCCCCACCTCCACCTGGCCCTCCCGCGCCTCCGCAGCCCGCGCAAGACGACCAGGACCCATTCCTCCCGTTCGCCAGAGCGTTGCACACCGAAGTCCCCAGGCCGCCTCCGGCGCGACTGCCGGAGGAGGAGGCCCAGATCGAGGAGAGCGCCGGCCGGTTGCTCGAGGCCGCGAAGGTCTCCGCTGGCGAGCTCGTCAGCTTCCCCGCCGTCGCGTTGCAGATCATCGAGCGCGTCCACGACCCCAAGGCCGATGCCCGAAGCGTGGGCGGGTTCATCTCCAGAGACCCGGCCCTCGCGGCCGACGTGGTCAAGGTGGCCAACTCCGCGGCCTATCGTGGCGTCTCGGAGATCGAGTCGGTGCACCAGGCGGTGGCGCGCCTGGGCCTGGGCGAGGTGGGCCGGGTCGCCAGCGCCGTCGCCGCGCGCAACCTCCTCGGCCTGCCCGGCGACAGAGCAGGCTCCACCGCCCTCTTCATCCGCGCCGTGGCGGTCGCGACCGCGGCCGCCGGTGCCGCGCTGCGCCAGCGCGGCGCCCGGAGCGACCACGTCTGGCTCGGGGGCCTGCTCCACGACGTGGGGCGGGCCCTGGCGCCGCACATCTTCGCGAGGATCAAGAGCGAGCCCGGTGCGCGGCTCACCTCCGTCGAGCTGGGCCAGCAGGTCGTCGAGCGCGTTCACGTCGAGGTGGGCGCCATGGCCATCCGGCAGTGGGCGCTCCCCGCCTACCTCCTCGACATCTGCGCGCACCACCACGACGCCGAGGTTCCCGCCGAGGCGGTGGATCTCCACCTCGTTCGGCTCACCTCGGCGCTGGCCAGCCTGGCCGGCCCCGAGGGCGCCTCGCGCGCCGCCAAGGAGGTCGTCCAGAGCGCGGCCGCGCTACACCTGGGGCCGGCCGCAGTGCGTGCGCTGGCCACCGAGCTCAAGGAGGCGGAGGTCCGGGCGAGGGGGTGGGTCAAGTAGGAGGGCTCCGCTCGAGCAATTCCGTCGTCGGCCGGCGAGCGAGGGCGGAGTAGGCTGGCCACTCGAGTGGGAGGCTAGCGGGATGAACCTTCTCGTCTTTCTGGACGACGACGCGGAGCGCAAGGCGGTCTCCGAGGCCGCGTACGCCCGGAGGATCCGCTACCAGTTCGCGAGCAGCATCGAGGATGTCGACCGCCTGCTCGAGCAGAACCGCTTCGACGCGCTCCTGACCCGCAAAGGGCCGCGCGAGCTCGCCTTCCGCCGGCTGGAGCAGGTCCTGCAGCGCCGCGCCCCGGCGATGAAGGTCTACCTGCGCGGCGCCGAGACGGCGGAGGGGAAGGTCGGGCTCGGGGAACTGGATCCAATCGCGACGATCGAGACGGTCGCGCTCGACTTCGGCGAGGCCCCGCCCGAGGAGCTCAAGTTCGACGTGATCGAGGTGATCGTCTCGCGCCGGCTGTGGAAGGCGGCCTATGCGCGCTCGTACAAGACCGGCCGCGAGGGGGTGGCGATGTTCCTGGAGGTCGCCGCCGAGGACATGAAGCCCGGCCTCGACCGCGTGCTGGACATCGACCACCCGCTGCTGCCGCGGGTCTCGGACGCCAACCTCGACGGCGGGTACATCCTCTTCGACGTGCCGCAGGACGGCCTCGCGCTGCGCCAGGCCGTTCGCCGCTCCGGGGGCAAGGTGGAGCCGGACGTCGCGGCCGCCCTGGTCTGCCAGGTCGCCGAGGCCCTGGGCGCGCTGCATGCCCGCGGCGCGCTGCACCGGTGGGTCGACCTCGACGCGGTGTGGCTGGTCCCGGACGGCTCGCTGCGCCTGATGTTCGCCGGGGCGGCGGCGGTCGCCGAGGCGGCGGGCCGTGGCTCGAGAGGGCCGGCGTGGGCGAAGCCGCTGCCGATGTCCGAGCTCGCCCCGGAGGAGGTTCTCCTGCTCCCGGCCACCCCCGCGCTCGACGTCTATCGCGCCGGCCAGCTGCTCTACCAGCTCGTCGCGGGCCGGCTCCCCTTCGCCCGCGAGAGCGCCTTCGAGGCCCTCGAGGCCATCCGCTCGCAGCCGGCCCCGCGGCTGGACGCGCCGCCGCGACTCGCCGACCTGGTCGCGCGGACGTTGCGCAAGGACCCGGCCGAGCGCCCGAGCGATGGGCGCGAGCTGCTGCGCGAGGTGGAGGACGCGCGGGGCGGGTGGGGCCTGGCGCGGCTGCTCAAGACGCCCAAGCCCGCCCGGCAGACCGTCGCCCAGTGGCTGCGCTCGTTGGTGCAGTGAGCTGGGGTTCGAGTGACGTCGAGCTGCTGTGGGGAAATGGGAGCGTGCTGGGCCGCCAAGGTCGCCAAGGGACCAAGGTCGCCAAGAACTGCTTCACGGGCTACTTCGTCTCGGTGAACTCAAGGCGACTTCGCACCAGCCAGCCGACCGGCCGGAGCTGCAGCTCTGCGGCGAGTCTCGGACCACCCGGTAGGTGCTCACCAGCGCCGCGAGCAGCCTCTCGCGCCCGAAGGTCAAGAGCTCCCCGCCGTCGAGCCAGCTGCCAAGGCACCGCGGGCAGACGTCGACGAAGAGCCTGGAGCCGTCGGCGGCGACCTGCGCCATCTCGTGCCCCGCGCACTTCGGGCAGCCCATGGGCTTGCGCTGCGACACGAGCGGGGAGATGCGCTGGGCCTCGACCGGAGCGATTTCCCCGGCGGCGACGAGCCGCTCCAGATCGCCGGGCTCCGTCCAGTGTCCCTGGCAGACCGAGCACTCCGACACGAGCGCCGAGGCGCCTGCCTGCTTGAGCTGGGCAGGGACCAAGGTGCCCGAGCAACGCGGGCAGCGGACGAGCAGACGGTCGGTCGGAGATAGGGAGAACATGCGCCGGAGCATACCCGGTGTGCGGGGCGGCACGGCGGCCAGAGTGGGGCGCTCCAGACCCGGCTGAACGAGGCTGAACTTGATCGGGTTTTGGAACGGGTGAACGGGTTCGACGGGTTCGACGGGTTCGACGGAATGTCGGCCCCGTCTGCTAGAACCTCCCACGTTCGAGCCGGATGGCCCGGCTTCGGGAGCTTCCGGGAGGGAAAAGCGCTCATGACCGTCGCCGTCGTCGCCGAGAAGCCGTCCGTCGCCCGGAGCATCGCCGAGGTCCTCGGCGCGACTCGCCGTGACGATGGGTGCTTGCGCGGCAACGGCTACGTCGTGACCTGGGCCATCGGCCACCTGGTGGGGCTCGCCGAGCCGCACCAGATCAATCCGGACTGGAAGGCCTGGCGCTTCGAGCGCCTTCCCATGCTGCCGGGCGAGTGGCCGCTGGAGGTCCTCGAGCAGACCAAGGGCCACTTCGAGACCGTCCGGCGCATCGTCAACGCGGCCGACGTCGAGCGCGTGGTGTGCGCCACCGACGCCGGGCGCGAGGGCGAAGCTCATCTTCCGCTACCTCTACCGGAAGGCCGGCTGCCGCAAGCCGGTGCAGCGCCTGTGGATCTCCTCGCTGACGTCCGACGCCATCGCCCAGGGCTTCAAGGCGCTGCGCCCGTCGCGGGAGTTCGACGCCTTGGCCGACGCAGCCGAGGGCCGCTCGCGCGCCGACTGGCTCGTGGGGATGAACTTCAGCCGCGCCTACACGCTGTGCCACGGCCCGGACCTGCTCTCGGTGGGCCGGGTGCAGACGCCGACGCTGGCGATGATCGTCGAGCGGGACCGGGCCATCCGCGACTTCGTGCCCGAGAAGTACTGCGAGGTCGAGGCTGCCTTCGGGGCTGGAGCGCAGCGCTACTGCGGCACCTGGTTCGACGCGGCGAAGCTCAAGAAGGAGGGCGAGGACCTGGCGCGGCGGCTTCCGCCGGACCGCGTCCTCGCCGAGCAGATCCGCAAGCGCTGCGAGGGCAAGGACGGCAAGGTGCTGGAGAGCACCGGCACCGACAAGAGCCTGCCGCCGCCGCTGCTCTACGACCTGACCGAGCTCCAGCGGCACGCGAACCGGCTGTACGGGATGACCGCGCAGGCGACGCTGGCCGCGGCGCAGTCGCTCTACGAGCAGCACAAGCTCTTGAGCTATCCGCGCACCGACAGCCGCCACCTGAGCACGTCCGTGGGAGCGGGGCTCGGGCCCATCGTCACCGCCATCTCCGGGCCGTACTCGGCGGCCCTCGCGCCCGGGACCGGACAGCGCCCGCTCACCAAGCGCTACGTCGACGACGGCAAGGTCACCGACCACCACGCCATCATCCCCACCGGAGCGTCGAAGGACGGCAAGTCGCTCAGCCGCGACGAGGAGCGCCTCTTCGACCTCGTCTGCCGGCGCCTGCTGATGGCCTGGCACGCGGACCACAAGACGCGGGTCACCAAGGTGGTCACCGCCGTCCCGGCGCAGCGGGATCCAGCCGTCCCGACCGACCTCTTCCTGTCGAGCGGCACGGTCGTCACCCAGGTCGGGTGGAAGGCGCTCGACGTCGAGACGCGCAAGGGCGGCAAGGACGACGGCGAATCGAAGCTGCCGGAGGGGCTGGCGCCGGGGCAGGTGCGGCCGGTCACGTCGGTGGAGATCAAGGACAAGCAGACCTCGCCGCCCAAGCGCTACACCGACGCGACGCTGCTGACCGCGATGGAGTCGGCGGGCAAGGCGCTCGACAGCCGCGAGCTGGAAGAGGCGATGCGCGAGCGCGGGCTGGGAACCCCGGCGACGCGCGCGGCGATCCTCGAGACGCTGCTGGCGCGGCAGTACGTCGAGCGCCAGGGCAAGGCGCTCGCCGCGACGCCCAAGGGCGAGGCGCTCATCGACGTGGTGCACGACTCGGTGAAGAGCCCCCAGCTGACCGGCGAGTGGGAGTTCGCGCTCAAGAAGATCGAGCGGGGGCAGGGGAGCCTCGCCAAGCTGATGGAGGAGATCGAGCGGTTCGTCCGGGAAGTGATCGCTGGGCTTGGGAGCAGGCCTCTTGCCCCGACCAGGCCCTCCCCCCTGCCCCCTCCCAACTGCGGGAGGGGGTCCGTGGGTTGCCCGCCGCCAGCTGATCGGAGCTCTTCGCACCGTGTTGGTGTCAGCCAGGACGGGCCTCCCGCCTCTCGCTTCGACGTTGCGGTGCCAGCTGCTGCTTCCAGGGTTGCCGATGGCGTTCGGGAAGGCCGTCCACCGGGTGGCGGCGACTTGCGCTCGATCCTCCAGTCCCGCTTTGGCCATGCTTCGTTCCGCGCCGGGCAGGAGGAGGTCTGCAAGGCCGTCACCGGCGGGAACAACGCGCTCTTGGTGATGCCCACCGGGGCGGGCAAATCGCTCTGCTATCAGCTCCCGGGTATCGCCCGCGGCGGCACCACGCTCGTCATCAGCCCGCTCATCGCGCTGATGGAGGACCAGACGGCCAAGCTGCGCCAGCTGGGGTTCCACGCCGAGTCCATCCATTCGGGGCGGAGCCGCGAGGAGTCGCGCGCCGCCTGCCGGGCCTGGCTCGACGGCTCGCTCGACTTCTTGATGATCGCGCCGGAGCGGCTCTCGGTCCCGGGCTTCCCGGAGATGCTCGCCAAGCGCAAGCCGACGCTCGTGGCGGTGGACGAGGCGCACTGCATCTCGCACTGGGGCCACGACTTCCGGCCCGACTACCGGCTCTTGGGCGAGCGGCTGCCGCAGCTGCTGCCGGCGCCGGTCGTGGCGCTCACCGCGACCGCCACGCTGCGGGTGCAGGACGACATCCTGGCCCAGCTGGGGATGAAGTCCGCCCAGCGGTTCATCCGCGGCTTCCGCCGGCACAATCTGGCCATCGAGATCGTCGAGAGCCCTCCGGGCGGCCGGGTGGACCAGGCGCTGGAGGCGCTGCGGCCCAAGGAGCGCCGGCCGGCCATCGTCTACGTCCCCAGCCGCAAGAAGGCCGAGGAGGTGGCCGCCGAGTTCTCGCGCCACTTCCGCTGTGCGCCGTACCACGCCGGGCTGGACGCCGCGACCCGCAGCCGCACCCAGGAGGCGTTTCAGCGCGGCGAGCTCGAGGTCATCATCGCGACCATCGCGTTCGGCATGGGCATCGACAAGGCCGACATCCGCACCGTCATCCACCTGGGCCTGCCGGGCACCGTCGAGGGCTACTACCAGGAGATCGGCCGCGCCGGTCGCGACGGCAAGCCGGCCCGCGCGATGCTCTTCTGGTCCTGGGGCGACCGGATGCTCCACGAACGGTTCCTGGAGCGCGACTACCCGCCGGTCGCCAAGCTCGAGAAGCTGCTCGCCGAGGTCCCCGACGAGGGCATCGATCGGACGCGGCTGTTGGTCGAGTGCGGCATCGACGCCGAGACGGCCGAGCAGGCGCTGGACAAGCTCTGGGTCCACGGCGGCGTGGTCATCGAGGGCGACGACGTCGTCCGCCGCGGCCGTGCGGGCTGGCAGGGGCCCTACCGCGCCATCAAGGACTACCGGTTCGCCCAGCTGGGCGAGGTGGTGGCCTTCGCGCAGTCGAGCGGGTGCCGCATGGCGCGGCTCATCCGCTACTTCGGCGATACCGAGGACGACGCCGCGTGCGGCCAGTGCGACGGCTGCCGTCCCCAGGAGTGTGTCGGGCGCCGGTTCCGGCCGGCGACGGGGTCCGAGCTGGAGCTGGCGAACAGGGTGCTGGAGGAGCTGCGCCGCAAGGGCGCGCTGGCGACCGGGACGCTGATGCGGAACCTGGTACCGGCCGGCGCGATGGAGCGGCGCGACTTCGAGAAGCTGATGGACGCGCTCGAGCGCTGCCAGGAGATCTCGCTGACCGACGACGAGTTCGAGAAGGACGGGCAGAAGATCCGCTTCCGCCGCGCGAACCGCCGGTCGGGGTCGCGCGGTCCGCTGGAAGGCAGGCTCAGCTTCGACGAGGCGCCGCCAGTCCAGGAACGTGGCGGGCGCAAGCGGCGCGGCCGGAGTGGCGGCCGTGAAGGGACGAAGCCTGCGGCCGTGGAGCTCCCGGTCGACCCGGCGGTCGAGGCGCGGCTGCGCGAGTGGCGCGGGAAGCTCGCCAAGGCCAGGAAGGTGCCGGCCTTCACCATCCTCCACGACAAGACGCTCAAGGCCATCGCCGGAGCGAAGCCGGCGAGCGCCGCGGAGCTGCGGCAGGTCAAGGGAGTCGGGCCCAAGGTCGCCGAGAAGCACGGGGCGGAGATTCTGAAGGTCGTCGGCGGGCGCTGAAGCGGCTGAGGCGACGGGGCTCTGCGCGCATCGACGGCCCCTCGCGGCGGCGCGCCGGCCCGGCGAGTAGAATGGCCGGGCGAATGGGTCTTGCTCATTCCGGGCTGGGCTGGGGACTCGCCGTCGGGCTTCTCTTCGGGGCCTGCCGCAGCAGCACCTCCTTGCCGATGGCGATCGAAGCGATCGACCCGCCGCGCGCCGATGGGCTCGCTGAGCTCGCGGTCGTCATTACCGGAGACTTCCCGGTCAGGGCCGAGCTGGATGTGGAGGGCGGGCCGACGCGGATCCACTCCACGCACCGGGCCTGGCTGGGCACCGTCGAGCTCCGCTCGGTCACCCGCGCCGCTTCCCACCGCCTGACGGCCGTCGTTCCGGCGTCGCTCGGACCCGGTATCTACGACCTGCGCGTCGAGGGGCCCTTCGGCGAGGCCGTGCTCCGGTCCTGCTTTGAGATCGTCGTGGTGGGCGATGCGGGCCGAGCTGACGCGAACGAGCCTGGGCCAGATGCAAACGGGCCAGGCATGGACGCCGGCGAATCCGTGCCGGACGCCGAAGAGCCACTGGGCCCAGACGATGCCGCGGGGGCAACGGACGCAACGGCGGGACCAGACGCTGACATGGACGTCGACGCCGCCAGCTCCGAGGCCGACGCTTCCGAGCCGCCGGATGCCGACTGGCCTGAAGCTGCCGGACCCGATGCCGCTGAGCGACCGGACGCTTCGCCCGGCCTCGACGCCAGCGAGCTGGCGGATGCCTCGAGTCCGCGCGACGCCTCGTTCCCGGACGGTGGCTGCGGCGGGCCTTACCAGCCGACCTGCGCCGAGGGATGCGCTGCCGGCGCCTGCAGCGACGGAACTCAATGCGTTCCCGCCGGGCAGTCGGGTGGGGACCCGGGTCAGGTCTGCCTGCGTGGGGCCTGGGCGCCTTGCGGAGACCCCGGAGAGCCGTGCTGCGCCAACGGCCACTGTGCTTCCGGATGCTGCTCTGGGCTCTCCTGCGTCGCCACGGGCAGCGCCTGCACCGGCTCGACCGGGGTCTGCACCGCTGCCGGGGCATGCGGGACCTGCGGCGTGCTGGGCGCCGGCTGCTGCCCGGGAGCGGGCGCTGCCAACTCCTTCTGCACCGCCGGCGACCTCGTCTGCGACGGGAGCAAGTGTGTGGCCTGCGGCGGCCCCGGCGAGCCCTGCTGCGAGGCGGATTGGTGCGCCGACGGGGGCTGCTGCACCATCAGCGGCGCCTGCTTCGCCCCCGGCGTCGCCTGCGAGCACGCCGAGGGGACGTGCGCGGACCGCTCGTGCGGCACCTGCGGCGGCGTCTTCCAGCCGCGCTGCAAGCACGCGGGCTGTGTCGCTCCCTACACGGTGCCGTCGGGCTCGCTCTGCGTTCCCTGCGGCGGAGACGGACAGCCGTGCTGCGCCTCGGCGTTGAACGCCTACTGCGGCGCGGGCTACGTCTGCGATGGCGCCGGCACCTGCGCGCCTTGCGGTGCGCCCGGGGAACCCTGCTGCGTCGGAAGCGGCTGCAGCGCGGGAAGCTGTGTCGCTGGGACCTGTCCGTAGCGTCTGCCTTCAGGGGAGCCCGTCGTCCCATGCGAGGATGGCCGGGCATGAGCGCAGTGCAGGAACAGGATCTCGCTGAGGGCCATCCGGGCCGAGCCCGACGACGACGGGCCGCGGCTGGTCTGGGCGGACCTGCTCTGCGAGCGCGGCGATCCGCGCGGGGAGCTCGTCCAGCTGCAGTGCGCCTTGGCCCGCGGCGTGCCGGACGAGGCGCGGCGCGCGGCGCTAGTCGAGCGCGAGCGGGCGCTCCTCAAGGCACACGCCTGGAGCTGGCTGCCAGAGGGCTTCCTGCGCACCTCGGACGCGCTCGCCTGCGTCCGCTTCCACCGCGGCCTGCTCGCGTCGGCGGCGCTGGCGAGCCAGTCGTTGCCAATCCAAGGCAGGGCGGCGCTCGAGCAGAGCCCAGGTCTCGAGGCGTTGACCCTCCTCGACGTGGCGACGGACTGGGACGTCTATCGGGCGAGGGCGGCGAGCCCGGCCCAGGTCGGCGCCGGCCTGGCGAAGCTGGATTCGCTGGGGCTGCTCTCGGGTCTGCGGCGCCTGGCGGTGCGGGCCTGGGGCTTCGACGACGCGCAGCTCGAGGTGGTCTCGAGTCTCCAGGGACTTCGGCTGGCGTCGCTCTCGGTGCGGGCGCCGCTGCCGCCCGGGGCGGTGACGGCGCGCGGCGCAGGGCTGATCGCGAAGGCAGAACGGCTTCGGGGGCTGCGTGGGCTCGAGCTCGTCGGCCAGCCGATCGAGGACGCCGGCGCCGAGGCGATCGCGAAGTCCGGGCTCGGCCTGGAGAAGGTGGAGCTGCTGAGCTGCGAGCTGACGAACCCGGGCGTGGTGGCCGTGCTCGAGGCCTACGACCCGGCGCGGACCCACGTCGACCTGCGCGGCGCGCGGCTCGACCTCGAAGGCGTCCGCACCCTCGCCGCGCACGCGCCTCGAGCTGGGGAGAACGAGCTGTCCGTCGCGACCTCGGCCGGGCAGGTGCTGCGCGTCGAGTCGAGCGCGCTGGCCGGGCGAGGCCCCGTCTGCCAGATCACCTTCGGCTCGCGCGCGGTCGAGTCGGGGCACCTCTTGCTGGAGAAGGCCAAGGACGGCGTGTGGTGGGCCGAAGCGGTGGGGGGCGGCGTGCGCCTGGGCGGGCGGCTGCGGGTCACCCGCCAACGGATCCGCGATGGGGACGAGTACTACCTCGCGCCTGACGCCATCGTCCGCTGCACCTTGGCGCGGGCAGCGGACTCCGACGAGGGCGAGCTCGAGTAGTCGGGGCTACATCCGGAACTGCCCGAGCCCCTCGCGCAGCGCCTGTGCGTGCCGGTTGAGGGCCTGCGCCGCCAGCGCCAGCTCGTCCACCGCGCGGCGGTCCTCGTCCGCCAGGCTCACCAGCGCCGACAGGTTCTTCAAGACGCGCGCGGTGCCGTCGGCGTGCTCGGTCACGGTGCCGTTGAGCCGGGCGATCATCCGGTTGATCTCCTCGAGGCTCTCGACCTGCTTGTGGCTGACCGCGGTCTGCTCCTCGAGCGCCCGGCCGACGCGGGAGGTCAACGGCTCCAGGCTCTGGGCGAGCGCCTCGATCGACTTGCCGCCGCGGGCGAGCAGGTCGACGCCCTCGAAGCCCCGCGCCATCTCCACCACCTTGGCCGCCAGCTGCTCGAATCTGCTGGGCCGTCTGCGTGTAGGTCGTGACGACGGGGAGGATGGAGAGCGAGACCTCGCGCGACTTCTTGCTCTCGTCGGCGATCCGCTTGAGCGCCTCGCCGCCCTCCTGCGCGCGCTCGACGCCGGTCGCCGCCAGCTCGTCGGACTCCTGGATGAGGGCGCTCGTCGCCTCCACCTCGAGCTTCACGCCGGCGATGATGTCCGCGATCCGCTTGGTCGAGCTGCCGATCTGCGAGGCCAGCTCGCGGATGTGGTCGGCGACGACGCCGAAGGGCTTGCCCTGCTCGCCGGCCTGGGCGGCGATGATGGCCGCGTTGAGCGAGAGCAGGTTGGTGCGCCCGGCGACCTCGGCGATGAAGTCCACGACCTCGGTGATGTCGCTGGAGCGCTCGCCCAGCGCCTGGACGTGCTGCTTGGCCTCGGCCACCACCCCGCGGATGGCCTCGACGCCGCGCACGCTCTGGTCCACGACCTGCGCGCCGGTCCGGGTCTCCTCGAAGAGGCGCTGCGCCACGCGCTCGCCTTCGCGCGCGGTGTCGCCCAGGGCCTGCAGCGTCCGCCCCGACTCGCCGATGGTGGAGAGCGTGGAGCTGGCGGCGTCGGCGAGCGCGGCGATCTCGCCGCGCACGCTGTCGGCCGCCGCCAGGAGCGCCTGCACCTCGCCGCGCGAGCCGGCCACGGCCCGCTCGAGCTCCAGCCCGTGGCGGCGCACCTCCTCGAGCGAGGCGGCGAACTCGGCCAGCGCCGCGCCGGTGGTCGCCACGTACTCGTTGAGGCCCGAGATGTCGCGGCCCACCTCGGCCACCGACTTGTCCATCTCGGTCATCTCCCGCGTGGCGCCGGCCACGCCCTCGCGGCGGACCTCGGCCCCGCGCTGCACCAGCGCGCCCGCGCTGACCACGCCGCCGACCTGCCCGGAGAGGCTCTCCGCTGCCCCGCTGATGTTGCCCACCAGCTTGCGCAGGCCGCTGGACATGACGCCGAAGGAGCTGGCGAGCGAGCCGATCTCGTCGCGCGTGAGCACCGGGACCACGCGGGTCAGGTCGCCGCGCGCGATGGCCTCGGCCCCTTCGGCCAGGCCGCGTACCGGGGCGGTCAGCGCCTGCGCGGCCACGAAGGCGAGCACGAAGGCGAGGATGAACGCCAGGCCGGCGAAGAACGACATCTTCGTCATGAACTCCTTCATGGCCTTGCCGCCCCAGCTCCAGCCCTTGTCGCTCACCAGCACGTACAAGGTGGTGCCGCTGCGCAGGGGCATGGTGAGCATCTGGCCGCGCTCGTTGCGCCCCTCGGGCAGGTTGACGATCTCCGGGTCGCCGATGCTGGAGATGACCCGGCCTGCGACCCCGACCACGGCCGGCCCGTCGCACGCCTTGGCCGCGGCCTCGACGATGGCGCTGGTCGGCGCCTCGATGACCACCAGAGCCTTGAGGGCGTGGTCGCAGTTGGAGACCGCGGTATCCGCAATGGCGACCTGGTGGTTGAGGAGCGCGGACGCGCCGACCGTGCAGATGCCGACGGAGAGGATGGCGAGGCTGGTGATGATGATGCGCCGGCGGATGGAGACGCCGCGCGCCGGTGCGTGCGCGCTCGGCAGCGCGAGACGCACGACGAACAGCTCGGCGATGGCCAGGTAGTAATACAGCAGCATCGAGACCAGCCCGGTGCAGGCGCCGGCGATGAGCCCCGCCTTCACCGCCGAGTCGGGCAGCCCGGTGCTGAGCAACACGAGGTACACGGCGGCACCGCCGAGGGCCCAGAACACCACCGTGACCGCTGCCCCGACCGCGGGAAGCCGCCGAACGGCGGCGCTCGCCCGCTCGGCGAGCGCGACGTCGGCAGGCGCCTCCAGCGCCCGCCGTAGCGGCGAGAGCGACAGGTGGGCGAACAGAAGCAGCAACGCGCCGAAAGAGGCGAGCGCCAACACCGTTAGCCAGCGCCACTCCCCGGTCAGGAGCGTTACGTAGGCCAGGAAGATGAGGCCCACGATGCCGTGGAAGAGGGCTACCCGGGTGACCAGCCTGGTGGGGGCCCGGCGCAGGTCCTGCGTGTCGGGTGCGGACATGGCGGCGATTATAGGTGCGCGCCGCGAGGCCGCGAGGTTCGGGAGCCGCACGACGCGCCCGCGACCCCAGGTCTTCACGCCCGACCGGCGGTGCGAGCGGGTCCGGCCGCGCGTGCATTTCGCGCCTGGAGGGGGGCGGTGACAAGGCGTGGCCATGCATTTGTAGGCCGCTGTAGCAAGGGCCGCCAAATGCCCGAATTGTCTACGGATTGTGGTGTCAAGCGGAACGACACCCCACTAATAGTGTCCCGACGCTTGATCGGCCACTTGGGTGCGTGCTACTCCACCGTCCACTTTTCCGCCTGAAATCACGGACTGGTACCAAGCAAGCGAAGGGTTCCCATGCGCATCAAGCGGCTCGACATCTGTGGGTTCAAGAGCTTCATGGAGCGTGCTGTCTTCACCTTCGGAGACGGCATCACCGGCGTCGTCGGCCCCAACGGCTGCGGCAAGTCGAACGTGGTCGACGCCATCCGCTGGTCGATGGGCGAGCAGAGCGCCAAGCACCTGCGCGGCCGCTCGATGGAGGACGTGATCTTCGCGGGCAGCGAGCACAAGCCCGCGCTCGGCATGGCCGAGGTGACGATCACCTTCCACAACGATCGCCCCGAGCTGTTGCCGGCGCCGTTCCAGGCCTACTCGGAGATCAGCGTCACCCGCCGCCTGTTCCGCAACGGCGACAGCGAGTACCTGATCAACAAGACCCCCACGCGCCTCATCGACGTGACCGAGCTGTTCCTGGGCACCGGCGTCGGCACCAAGGCGTACTCCATCATCGAGCAGGGCCGCATCGGCCTCATCGTCTCCGCCAAGCCGGAGGACCGCCGCTCGCTCATCGAGGAGGCCGCCGGCGTCACCCGGTACAAGAGCCGCCGCAAGGCCGCCGAGCGGAAGATGGAGTACACCGAGCAGAACCTGCTGCGCGTCGGCGACATCGTGCGCGAGCTGGGCACGCGGCTGGGAGTGCTCGAGCGGCAGGCGCGCAAGGCCGAGAAGTACAAGCGGCTCAAGTCCGAGATGAAGGACATCGAGCTGCACACCGCGACCCTCAAGTACCTGGAGCTCTCCGCGCAGGCCAAGGCCGCGCGCGAAGCCGCCGAGGGCCTGACGGGCGAGGAGAAGGAGCTGACCGAGAAGGTCATCGCCGCCGAAGCGGAGATCGAGAAGACCCGCGAGAAGCTCGCCGCCGACGAGAAGGCGCTGCGCGTGCTGGACGAGAAGGCCCACGAGATCGACAACCAGACCAAGGTCGGCGCCGCCAACCTCGAGGCCTGGGGCCGCGACTCGAGTCCGCCGGCGCCCGCGTGGGCGAGGCCGAGCGCGAGCTCGGGGAGATCGCCGCCGCCACCGCGACGCTCGGCGCCGAGAAGGAGGCCCTGGAGGCCCAGCGCAGCTCGCTGGACGGCCTGGCCACCGACGACGACCGCCGCCTCATCTTCGTGCGCGACGAGCTGGGCAAGCTCGCCCGGGAAGAGGAGCAGACCGTCGAGCGGCTCGACTCCGAGCGCTCGCTCTTGGTCTCGGCCCTCTCGCGCATCGCCAGCGGCAAGAGCCACCTGGAGAACCTCGTCCGCCAGAAGGCCGACCTCGAGGGCCGCGTGGCCCGGGTCACCGCCGAGCGCGAGGAGCTGCTCACCCACGCCCGCGAGCTCGAGCAGACCCGTGAGGGCTTCCACGAGAAGCTGGGCGCCAGCCGCCAGATGCGGCTGGCCCTCGAGGAGCGCCGCGTCGGCGAGGAGGAGGCGCTGGAGCGCAGCCGCCGCGAGTTCATGGAGAACGAGGCGCGCCTCATCGCCGTGCGCGAGGAGCTTCTCCGACCGCCGCAGCCGCCTGCACTCCCTCAAGGAGATCGAGAAGAACTACGAGGGCTACGGTCGCGGCGTCCGCGCGGTGATGACCCACGTGGGCGACGACCCCGAGTACGCCGGCGTCCACGGCCTGGTCTCCGACGTCGTGCGCGCGCCGGTGGAGATCGAGAAGGCCATCGAGGCCGTCCTCGGCGACCGGCTGCAGACGGTCATCGTCTCCGACAAGCAGAAGGGCATCGAGCTCGCCACCTACCTCAAGCAGACCCAGGAGGGCCGCGGCGCGTTCCTGCCGCTCGACGTCGCCTCGGCGACCCAGGTCGCCCAGCCCGACACGTCCATCCTCGGGGTGATCGGCGCGGCGGCGGAGATGGTCACCTGCGCGCCGGAGTTCTCGCTGCTCGTCCAGCACCTCTTGGGCGACGTGGTGGTGGTCAAGGACCTCGAGGCCGCGGTCCTCTACTCCAGGACCGGCCGGCCGCATACGGTGGTCACGCTCGACGGCGAGGTCATCGAGCCGACCGGCGCGGTCTTCGGCGGCACCGTCGAGGGCCCCGGCGTCGGCGCGCTGCACAAGAAGCGCGAGATCGCGGACCTGGAGGAGAAGGTCAAGATCATCGAGTCCGAGATGTCGGTCTGCCAGGAGAAGCACCGGCGCATGGCGGAGCGGATTGCCCAGCTGGAGGGCACGCTCAAGGGCCTCTCCAAGGACTCGCACAGCGAGGACCTGACCGTGGTCGAGCAGGAGAAGGACCTGCACCGCACCACCGAGGACCTCTCCCGCACCCGCGAGCGGCTGGAGAAGCTGACCGTCGAGCTCGACGGGATGCACCGGGCCCTCTCCGAGATCGGCGCGGAGGAGACCAGCGCCTCGGGCCAGGGCGCCCAGGCCGAGACCGAGCGCGAGGGCCGCGAGAACCGGGTGCGCGACCTCTCCGAGCAGCTGGCCTCGGTACGCGCCCGCATCGCCGAGCTGACGGCGGAGCGGACCAACCTGCAGGTCAAGGTGGCCGCGGACTTCGAGCGCCGCGAGTCGGTGGAGAAGAGCCTGTCGCGCGCGACCTCCACGCTCTCCGAGCTGGGCGAGCGGCGCACCCGCCTGGAGGCGACGGTCAAGGACGCCGGCGGCAGCCGCGAGGCCCTGCTCGAGAAGTCCTCGGCGATGCGCGAGGAGCTGCAGAAGCTGGCGCTCTCGCTCGACGCGGTCCAGGGCGAGCGCTTCACCGCCCGCGGCGCGTACGAGGAGGGGGCCGAGAAGCTGCGCACCGGCGAGAACGACCTGCGCGCCGTCCGCAAGCGCCTGGAGGAGCTGCAGAGCGGGCTCGCCGGACACGCGCTCAAGGAGCGCGAGTACGTGCTGGAGCGCTCGCACCTGTCCGACTCCATCCGCGACCGCTACGCGGTGGAGCTCTCGGTGGAGCTGTACGACTACCACTGGCGCCGGCCGCCCACGCCCGAGAAGGAGGCCGAGCTCAAGGACCTGCGCGACCAGGTCGAGCGCATGGGCGAGATCAACCTGACCGCCATCGAGGAGCACAAGGAGCTGGTCGAGCGGCACGACTTCCTCAAGAAGCAGAAGGGCGACCTCGAGCAGTCGCTGGCCCAGCTGCGCCGGGCCATCGTGCGCATCAACAAGACCAGCAAGGAGCGCTTCGACCAGGCCTTCGAGGTGGTCAACGAGAAGTTCCAGCAGGTCTTCCCACGCCTGTTCAACGGCGGGCGCGCCAGCCTGATGCTGGTGCCCAACGAGCAGGGCGGCGACCCGGGCATCGAGATCATGGCCCAGCCGCCCGGCAAGAAGCTGCAGAGCGTGAACCTGCTCTCCGGCGGCGAGAAGGCGCTCACCGCGGTGGCGCTCATCTTCGCCATCTTCCTCATCAAGCCGACGCCGTTCTGCCTGCTCGACGAGGTCGACGCCCCGCTCGACGACGCCAACGTCGGCCGCTACAACGAGATCGTGAAGGAGATGAGCAAGGTCTCCCAGTTCATCCTCATCACGCACAACAAGCGCACCATGCAGATCGCCGACACCATGTACGGCGTGACCATGGAGGAGCCGGGCGTCTCGAAGATCGTCGGCGTGAAGATCTCCGAGCGCGTGGCCGCGCAGCCGGCGAACCAGACCCCGCCCGAGCAGGCGCCGACGCCTGCCGCGAGCGCCTAGCCCGGCGGTTGTCTCAGTCCTCGGAGTCGTCAGGCCCCGGGCCAGCAACGGCCTGGGGCCTTGTTTTTCCGCCCCCATTGGGGGAAACAAGAGCCTCGACGTTGTGAGGAGGAGCGCAGATGGCTAACTACACCGGGGTCAAGATCTTCTCGACCACGCTGGCCCGCGACCGGGAGAGCATGGGCGAAAACATCACCCGGTGGCTGCAGAACAACGCGCAGCTCGAGGTGGTGGACAAGGTCGTCACGCAGTCGAGTGACAAGGAGTTCCACTGCCTGACCATCACGCTCTTCTACCGCGAGCGGGAGGCCGCCAAGGCCAAGTAGGCGTCTGCCCCTTGCGGTCCGTCCGGGTGCTTCGATGACCAACGTGCGCCCTGTCCAGATGGACTTCGGCGGAGTCTTCCGGCGCCCGCCGCCGGCTACGCTCGCCCTGATGGTGGTGACCGGTGTGGTCAGCATCGTGGCGATGGCCGACATCGGCTTCGGCACCAAGGGCGGCCTTTACCGGGCGCTCTCGTTCGCGCCGGCGCAGCTCTTTGCGCTCAAGCTGTGGACGCCCTTCACCTACCTCTTCCTGCAGCTCCATCCACTCTCGCTCATCCTCTACGAGGCCTTGGTCCTCTGGATGTTCGCGGCTCCGCTGGAGCGTGCGTGGGGGCAGCAGCGGTTCCTCTTCTACTTCTTTGCCACCGGGGTTGGGGCGGCGCTCCTGGTCACCGGCTTGGCGCTCCTGGTGCCAGGGATCTCGGCGGGAATGCCGGAGGGCACCTTCGTCGCGGGCGAGGCGGTAGTACTGGCCTGGGTGCTGATGAACTGGCACGCCACCGTCTACCTGTTCGTCATCCCGGTCCGCGCGCCCGTGCTGCTGGTGCTCTCGCTCGGCATCCCAGCGCTCAACGCGCTGATGGGCCAGTGGCAGCCCTTCGTCGCCCCAGTCCTGGCCATGGGCATCGGCTACCTCCTGCTCAAGCGAGGGCTCTCTCCGCGGCGCGCCTGGCTCCACCTGCGCGCCTGGTGGATCGACAAGCAGCTCAAGCGGCGCTCGAGGCACCTGCAGGTCGTGCCGCCGCCCGAGCGCGACCGCGAGCCGAAGAAGCCGACGTACTTGAACTAACAGCGCTCGCTTCCTGTGGGCGTCGTGCATGACGTCTGGGGTCTGCTCGTTCATCGCCATGCGGCTGAGCAGCGTCGCGGCCTGAAGGCCGTCGAGCCGATCCCACCGTCGAGAGCCAAGAGCTCCGGCCAAGGCGGACGAAGGCGATGAGCGGACCCCCTCCCGCACAGAGTTGGGAGGGGGCAGGGGGAGGGCTGCTACCTGCGCCTGCGGACCAGCGCCGCCAGCATCGCGGCCAGGCCGACCAGCGTCAGGCCCTCGCCGCCGGCAGAGCAGCCGCACGCGCCCGAGTTCGCGACCGGTTGGTTGCCGGCATCGGGCTTGGTTGGGGTACCGGCGTCCGGCGCTGGGGTGGTCTGTGGGACCACCGTCACGGTGAGCGACGCCGTCTCGCCACAGGTGCCGGTGGCCACGAACTCGATCGTGGTCTCGCCGGAGATCGCAAAGCCCGAGAGGGTGAAGGTGTTCTCGGAGACGTCCAGCTCGGTTCCGTTGGCCGTCACCTTGGAGGCGTTCATGCCCTGGACGTTGCCGGTCAGGGTCACGCTGGTGCCGGTGGTGGAAATCTTGCCGTCAGTGCCCGGGACCGGGTCGGTGATCTCGATGGCCGGGGCCGGGTCCGTCCCGGCCGGCACGCCGACGTTCGACGACCCGCGGCGCTCGTCGGAGATGGTCACGCCCTCGACTGACGTCAGGTGGCTGGCGGCCTTGACGCGCAGGTAGTAGTCGCCGGGCGCGGCGTCGATGCACCAGGTGCCGTCGGGGCTCGCCGTTGTCGCCGACGCGATCGCCGCAGCGCACAGGTCGCCCGAGGGCAACAGCTCCACCGTCGCCCCGCCGATGCGCGCCGACTCGCCCCCGCCCTCAGCGGCGCTCTCGTACACGAAGCCGCACAGGCCGGTCTTGAAGTGCACCGTCACCGTGGCCTCGCCGCTGCCGGCGGAGTTGGTCGCGGTCACCTTGATGGTCGTGTCGCCCGGCGGCACCTTCACCGGTGCGCTGAACGTCGCGCCCGTGCCGATGGGCGGGTTCACGCTCTGGCCGGCCCACTCGATCTTCACGGTCTGCACGTCCGTGGCGTTGTCGACCTGGCCGGTGAGATCGACCCGCGCCTCCTCGAGAATCGCGCCGTCGGCTGGGGTGGTGATGATGACCTTGGGCGGGGTGACCACGGTGCCGCCGTCCTTGACCAGGCCGATGGAGCCCCACGTGGTGCAGGACGTCCCGGGCGCGGCACACTCGACCACGGTCTTGGTCGACGAGCCGGTCTTGTAGCCGGTGAGCGAGGCGGTCGCGGTGTGCGCGCCGACCTTGACGTCCTCGAACTTGAAGACGGCGTCGGCGGGGTCGCTCCGCGCGGTGGTCGTGGCGCCGGTATCCAGAGTGACCGTCGCGCCGGGCAGCTTCTTGGTCATGTCGCCAGGATTGGCCGCGTTCACCTCGTACACCGAGCCGTAGTACTGGCCCGTGGTGGCAGGCGTGGCGGCGGCGTCCAGCCCGATGGAGCCCCAGGTGTCCGCGCCCGCCGCGACCGTACGGGTGACCGAGGCGCTCTGGTAGCCGGTGGCCGTCGCGGTGGCGGTGTAACTGCCGGGAGCGACGCTGAAGGTGTACAGGCCGCTCGCGTCCGTGGTGACGGTCTCGCCGCTGGCGAGCTTGACCGTCACGCCCGAGAGCCGGCTGGCCGCGTCGTTGGTGGGGTTCTTGTAGACGAAGCCCAGCAGGCGCCCGGTGCCCGTGCCGCCGCAGCCGCTGTTCACGTAGCTCATGAACTTGGTCCAGTTCCAGCCCGAGCCCGGGTCGGTGTGGCCGGGGCCGCAATACAGGTCGTTGGCCTCCTTGTGGCCGATGACGTGGCTGCGGTCGCAGGGGATGCCGTGGCGGGTGCAGATGGACTTCACCAGCTTGGCGCTGGCGCAGTACATGGCCTCCGTGTACCAGCGGTCGGGGTCGTCGACGTAGCCCTCGTGCTCGATGCCCACCGAGCGCGGGTTGACACAGGTGGCGTGCCAGGCCTTCAGGTACTCCTCCACCAGCTGGTCCACCGTGCCGGTGGAGCTGACGACGTAGTGGGCCGAGGCCTGCGCCGCGCTGTTGAGCAACCAGCCCACGCAGCCGGAGAAGCCGCCCTGGCAGGTGTGGATGACCACCATGTCGATGGCGGTGCCGCTGCGGCTGGAGGAGTTGGGCGAGGGGCCGACCCAGTCGGCGCCGGAGTAGTCGGGGCGGGCCTCGAAGCCCATCTGGCCCAGCTCGTCGCCCACGAGCGTCACCCGCGCCTCGGGGTGGGCCTTGACCTCGAGGGAGAGCCCCTGCTCGTCGACGCCCTGGGCGCCGGCGGCGACCACGTCCAGCACCTGCGCCGCGTAGTGCGGGCCCCACTCGCCCAGGCCGGAGTAGCGGGAGAGGGCGGGCTTCCAGTCGGCCAGCGAGGCAGGGCGGATGCCGCCTTCGCGCGCCAGCTCGGCCAACACCAGCGCCGCGCCGCGCACGTTGGCGCGCACGTCACGCTTGAGCGCGTCGACGGGCAGGCCGGACAGCTGCGAGGCGCGCTCCAGGGTCGAGCCCGCGCGCAGGTGCATCATGCCGTAGCCGTCGAGCGCCGAAGGCTTGCCGCCGCGCTGGCTGAAGCGCGTCTCGGAGTAGGCGACCGAAAGGAGCAGGTCCACCGGCACGCCGCTCTCCAGCGAGGCCTGGGCGAACTCCGCGACCAGCGGCGAGGCGCCGCGCTGGGCCGAGAGGGTGGGGTCGACCGCGGAGGTGCCGCAGGCGCAGAGCAGCCCGGCAGCGAGGGCCGCCAAGCCGAGGGGACGCAGAGGTGCATTCATGAGGAGGCCTTTCCGGCACTGGAAGGCCGTGCATCATAGCTCCGCCCTCGCCTGGCGGCAGCGACTGGGAGCAGACCTACAGCGCGCCTGGAGAGGAGGTCCGACTAGCCCCGCGCGATGCTCTTGACGGCGCTCCGGTAGATGTAGATGCGTGCGGTGTTCGTGCGGGCATCGGCCGGGAACATGAAGAAGCCGTTGTCCTCGGGCCGGTAGGCGGGGGCGAAGCCCGCCACCTGGCGCTCGTCGTGGAAGGTCACGCGCAGCTTGTTGCCGCTGGGCTGCAGCGGCTTGGCGCCCGGCGCGAGCAGGAAGAAGACCGCCTTCAGGCGCTTGGTGGGGAGCCTCTCGGGAGGCTGGCCGGTGTAGACCTCGAGATCCAGGCTCTCCCCGTCCAGGTTCACGTTGCGCATCGTGCCCCGCTTCACCTGGCCTTCGAGCGTGTGGACGATGACCCGGTGCTCGCCGGCGATGATGGCCGACTGGGCGGGCGCCGCAGGGGCCGGGCCCACCGGGCGCCCCGGGGCGGGAACGGGCATCGGGGCGACGGGCCGGGGTATCGCGGGATTGAGGCGGGGCGCGGCTGCTGGAACGACCGGCGCCATCGGCGCCATCGGGACTTGGGGTCGCGCGAACGGCGTGGGAGCGGGGGGCGCCGCGGGGGGAGGCCATGCCGGCGCGGGAGCGGGCACGTGCGGGGCGAACGGGGCGGCAGGGGGGCGCGCCGCGACGGGAGCTGGTGCCGGAATCGGAGCCGGTGCAGCGGCCGGGCGGAGGGGCTCGTCGTCGATGACCTCGATCTCCTCGATGGTCTCGAGGTCGGGGGTCACCTGCCTTGCCGGAATGGCGGCAGGAACGGGCGGGGCCGCCGGGGTCTGGCCCCAGGCCGAGGGAGGACGGGGCGGGGCGACCGGCGCAGGCTGGAAGGGCGTTGGGGCCGACATCGGGTGCGCGGCCTGGAGGGGCATCGGCGCCGGTGCGAACGGAGCGGGCGCAGCGGCGATGGGGGCGGGCGCCTCCCACTCGGGAGGCAGGGCGGCCACGACCGGCGCGGGCACCACTACAACCGGTGCAGGCGCGGGCGCGGGCGGCGCGGTGGGAGGCACCGACACCGCGAAGGCGGGGGGCGGGTAGGCGGGAGCGGGGCTCGGCGCAACCTCGGGCGGGCTCTCCAGCAGAGTCCCCTCGGGAGGCGCCATCTCGAAGCTGGTCGCCGGGGCGATCTCCGCTTCGGCCAGCTCGAGCACGGGCTCGGGCGAGAGCTCCGGAGGAGGCGTGTAGATGCCGACCGGGATGACCCCTTCGCCCGGAGCGGGGGCGGCCGGAACACGGGCCGGCTCGACCGGCTGGTACGACATGAACTCGTGGGCCGAGGCGAGCTCGACTTGGCTGTCGTCGGGCGGGAGCTCGAGGGCCTGGACGGCGCTCGGGTCTTGCCACTGGCCGGGCGTCACCTGCTCGACCATGCTCGGGTCCATCTGCACCGCGCCGAAGGCCACTTCCTCTGCCGGAGCCGTGTTCTCGAACGTCACGAACTCGGACGCCGCGGCCAGCGGGACCTCGCCCGTGGAGGGCTCGTCGGGGAGGGAGATGAATTCGGGCGTCGCCGGTGGAGCGGGCGGGGCCACCGGGCTGGGCTCGGGGACGGGTTCGGCGGCCTGCGGTGCAGGCTCAATCTCGGCGAGCGGAGCTGGGGCACCGAAGAGCGACCGGTCCGGGGCGAAGTCGGTCGGCTCTTCGGAGAAGCCGGACTCCGGGGTCGTCCCGAACATCGAGCTGTCGCGTGCCGTCGGCTCGGGAGCGAGCTCAGGGGAGCTGTTCGGGTCGATGCCCTCCGCGGACCAAACCTGGGGCTCGGGCGTCGAGGGGACCGCAGCAGGAGCAGCATCGGGCGGCGGGGGGAGCTCCTGCCAGCCGGCTGCGGGAGGAGGGGCCTCGGGGGCAGGCGGGATCGCCTGCCAGTCCTGAGGAACCTCTGGAACGGCAGTCGGTGGAGCCTGCACCGAGTCGGCACTCGGGAAGGCGGGCTGGAGCTCGGGGGCAGGAGCAGCAACGGGCTCGGGCTCGGCGATCGCCTCGACGACGGGAAGAGGCTCGGGGATCGGCTGGACGGTGACTGGCCCCTCGCCAGGAACCGACCAGTCGGTGGAGAGTGCTTCGGCTGTAGCCGCGGGTTCGGGAATGGCCAGAGCAGGAGGGGGTACGACCTCCGCTGGGGCTGGAACAGAAGCGACGACCTGAGGCTCGGGAACGACCTCGAGCAGGTCGGGAGCATCGGCGACCGCCTGAGGCTCCGGGACGACTTCAATCAGATCGGGGACCGCGTCAGGTTCTTGCTGAGAAACCGCGAGCGGCGCAGGAGCAACGACGGCCACAGGCAGCGGCTCGGGAGCGACTTCGACCGGAGCAGGAGCAGCGACAGCGACAGGCAGCGGCTCGGGAACGACTTCGACCGGCGCAGGAGAAGCGACGGCGACAGGCAGCGGCTCGGGAACGACTCCGACCGGCGCAGGGGCAGCGACGGCGACAGGCAGCGGCTCGGGAACGACTTCGACCAGAGCAGGAGCAGCGACGGCGGCAGGCTGCGCCTCCGGAGCGACTTCGACCGGCGCAGGAGCAACGACGGCCACAGGCAGTGGCTCGGGAACGACTTCGACCGGCGCAGGAGCAGCCACGGCGACAGGCTGCGCCTCAGGAACGACTTCGACCGGCGCAGGAGCAGCCACGGCGACAGGCTGCGGCTCGGGAACGACCTCGACCGGAGCAGGAGCAGCGAGGGCGGCAAGGTGCGCCTCAGGAACGACTTCGACCGGAGCAGGGGCAGCGACGGCAGCAGGCTGCGACTCGGGAACGACTTCGACCGGCGCAGGAGCGGCGACGGCGACTGGCTGCGGCTCGGGAACGACTTCGACCGGCGCAGGGGCGGCCACGGCGACAGGCTGCGGCTCGGGAACGACTTCGACCGGCGCAGGGACGGCCACGGCGACAGGCTGCGGCTCGGGAACGACTTCGACCGGCGCAGGAGCAGCCACGGCGACAGGCAGCGGCTCGGGAACGACTTCGACCGGCGCAGGAGCGGCCACGGCGACAGGCAGCGGCTCGGGAACGACTTCGACCGGCGCAGGAGCGGCCACGGCGACAGGCAGCGGCTCGGGAACGACTTCGATCGGCGCAGGAGCGGCGACGGCGACAGGCAGCGGCTCGGGAACGACTTCGATCGGCGCAGGAGCGGCGACGGCGACTGGCAGCGGCTCGGGAACGACTTCGATCGGCGCAGGAGCGGCGACGGCGACTGGCTGCGGCTCGGGAACGACTTCGACCGGCGCAGGAGCGGCGACGGCGACTGGCTGCGGCTCGGGAACGACTTCGACCGGCGCAGGGGCGGCGACGGCGACTGGCTGCGGCTCGGGAACGACTTCGATCGGCGCAGGAGCGGCGACGGCGACAGGCTGCGGCTCGGGAACGACTTCGACCGGCGCAGGAGTGGCGACGGCGAGAGGCTGCGGCTCGGGAACGACTTCGACTGGCACAGGAGCAGCTACGGCGACGGGCTGCGGCTCGGGAACGACTTCGACTGGCACAGGAGAAGCTACGGCGACTGGCTGCGGCTCGGGAACGACTTCGACCGGCGCAGGAGCAGCCACGGCGACGGGCTGCGGCTCGGGAACGACTTCGATCGGCGCAGGAGCAGCCACGGCGACGGGCTGCGGCTCGGGAACGACTTCGATCGGAGGAGGAGCGGTGACGGCGACAGGCTGCGGTGCGGGAACTACCGCGACCGGCGCAGGAAAAGCAGTGAGTGGAGCAGGCGCGGTCGCCGTCGGGAGGACGTACTCCAGCTGGTCCACCGGCGCGGCCTTCCCTGCCTCATCGTCCGGGATCACCTCGATCGCGGAATCGGTCGCGATCAGCAGGGGCGCTGGTGCGCTTGGCGCGGGGTGAGCCGCCAGTTCGACCTCGGGAATGGTCTCGATCGCGGAGTCGGTCGCGATGAGCACCGGCTCGGCAAGCTTGGCCTGGAGCGGCTCCTGATCCGGGATGGTCTCGATCGCGGAGTCGGTGGCGATGAGCAGCGGTTCGGCCGCTGCCGGCTGCGCGACCGGCGGGGAGGCAGGAGCCGACGCTGCGGCGGACCAAGCTGGGACGATGGGGGCCCGGGCCGATGGCGGCGCTGCAGGTGGATCCACCGCTTCCAGCGAACCCAGGGCACCCGCTACGTCGCCGTCGTCGAGAAGAGGTGGCGCCCCGGGGGCGTTCACCTGCATCTGCCAAGGCGTCGAGGAGGTCTGCGGTGGGGCGCTCGACGGCAGCTGCGAGAAAGGCTCGGCCTGCGCCTGCGGCGAGCCAAAGGCCTGCGGTGCGGGCTGCTGCTGGGGTTGGGGCTGCGGCTCCGGCTGCGCGGGATAAAGCGACGCCCAATTCTGCGCCGCGGCGTCCCACACGTAACCGCCGGCATAGGCCTGCTCGTAGGCCGCGTCGATCCACCGACCGGTCTGCATGTCGAAGCCGGGCGGGTAGTAGGTGCCGTCGGGGCCCCAGTGCGGTTGGGCCTGATGGTCGAAGCCGGAGACCGGCTGCGGCGCATCACTCATCCACGCGTTGGGGTCCTCCATCGGGGCTGCCGGCACGGCTGGCTGCAGGGAGACCGGCGCCGAGGCCGGAGCGATCAGCGAGCTGCTGCTGGCGCCCACCATCGTCCGCAGGTAGCGCCAACGAGCTTCTTCCGCTGACGAAAGCGACCCGTTGAGCCGTTTGTCGTCGAGGAAGCGGAACTCCCGCATCGCATCTTTGAGGGTGTCGGCCATGCCTTCTTCACCTTGGGCGCTGGGGTCTTGCGCGACCCGACATCCTAGCATCCGGGCGAGGGCGTACAACGAGCTTTCCGTGCGAAATCAAGGCTGTCGGCCGCCTGTCGGCAGCCCGGGTGTGCCGCCGCGGGCTTCAACGGCCTGGCCGTGCCGTGGTACAAGCCCAACCCTCATGGGGCTGTCGCTCACCTGCCAGTATGACGCGGACGAACGCGTGGTCCACCTGGGCTTCACGCCCGACGGCGGCCGGATTGCCAGCGCCGTGGACCTCGACGTCTTCGGCAAGGCGGTGGAGGCCCGCTGCGCCCCGCTCAAGCAGAAGGCCCACCTCGTCTGGGACCTGACGAACCTGACGGTGGAGGCGGAGCAGGTGGCCGAGTTCAACGCTCGCAAGCGCCAGCTCTGTGAACGCTTCGGGCTCTCGACCTGGCACCACGGCGGGGCGCTCGCCGAGCGCGTGATGGTTCGCAACGACTGCACCCGCCGCGGCGAGAAGCCCAACCTGTTCAAGAACGCCGAGGAGGCGCTGGCGGCGCTGCGCAAGGAGCGCCGTCGAGTCTCCGCGGAGATGCCTCGCCCCGACTCTCCCCGAAGCCGCTAGCGCGAGGCGCTCTGGCAGGTCAGCAGCTCGTGCGCCAACCACTGGAAGCTCGAGGTCGAAGGAGAGAGGCCCGGGTGGAATCGGCGGCTCGCCGTACAGCAATGCCATCGCCGGATCGCCCAGAGTTCCATTGAAGCCCCAAGCCGCGGCCGCCGGGGGCGGGCGGACGTGCGTCCAGGCCGCCAGCGCCCGCGCATCGAACAGGGAGACGTCCACGCCGTGGAGCTCGAGCAGCCGCTTGAGGTAGCGGCCGCGGACCAGCTCACAGTCGGGCATCTGGAAGCGAATGACCTCGTCGGCGAGGGACGTGTCGGGCGGACTGGTGGGTTGCGGCGCGTCGGCCTGAGGCGCTTGCGGCGCTTCCTGCTCGTCCTGGACGACGATGATGGCGATCTCGCTGTCCTCGGTCTCGCCGTAGCCGTCCTCGACCTGGTACCAGCCCTCGGGCAACTCCACCCGCGTGGGCCCACCCGCGCCCAGAAGGATGCCTGCGACCACCCAAGCGATCGCCATGCCCATGGCCGACCTCCGCTCCACCACGCCGCTTCTCGTCCAACAACCTGGAGGTCGCCGTAGCGCGGAGCAAGCTGCGCCCCGGTCGGATGCCCGTCAGGCGGCGAGCGACCGGTCCCTGTCGAGGTCTCCGTCACCGGCTCTTGAAGGGCTGCCTTCGGCCAAGGACTCGCTACGCCGCCCGCCAAAGGGCGTGGTAGCTTGTCCGCGCCCTTTCCGTAGCGGGGAACTCGAATGCGCAACCGATTGACGATCCTCGGCTTCGCCCTCCTCACCTCCGTCTTGGCCGTCGCCGCGGGCGCGTGCGGCGGCAAGAGCTCCGGCCAGCCATGTGCCGACGAAGAGCTCGTCTGCGTTCGGGGCAGCTGGGAGGTCAAGTGCTCCAAGTTCGTCCGCGGCGACGCCGAGGTCGTGCCGATGGAGTGCTGCACTCTGGGCGAGGACGCCGGCTCGACCGTCGTCCCCCAAGGAGACACCGGCCCGAAGCTGCCGTTCGACGCGGGCTTCGTCCACGCAGGCAGGGACGCCGGACGGAGCGGCCGCGACGCCGCGCACGGGAAATATCCGCCGCTGGGCGACTGCGGCGACGGCGGCTGGCCGTACGACGTCGACGCCGGCTGGTTCTACAGCCTCTTCGATGCCCACGTCATCGCGCCCCCGGGCTTCGACGACGGCGGCAATGTCCACATCTGGCAGTGCTACATCGACGTCTGCAACCCGCCGCGCTGGGACTGGGACGGCGGCGTGGTCTGGGACGGCAGTGGCCTGTGGTGGCTGTTCCCCAGGGACGGCTCGATCGCCAACTGCGGTCCACTCGGCTGCCCCTGACATTCTCCTCATGAAGATCGCCCACCGAGTCCCCGCCGACGTCGCCGCCTCGGCGCGGCTCGACCGCTACCTCGCCGACGCGCTCGGCATCTCGCGCCGCAAGCTGATGGATGCCTTCGAGGCGGGCGAGGTCCGCGTCGATGGCCGCCGGGCCCGGAAGGGCGACAAGGTCGTCGCCGGCAGCGAGATCACCGCTGACGTCCCCGGCGAGACGCAGCCGCCCAAGGCCCAGCCAGAGCTCCCGCTGAAGGTGCTGGTCGAGGATCCCGCCTTCCTGGTGGTCGACAAGGCGGCGGGCATGCCCACCCACCCGCTGGACGAGGGCGAGTCGGGCACGTTGGCCAACGCGCTCGTCGCCCGTTACCCGGAGTGCGGCCAGGCCAGCGAAGACCCTCGCGAGTGTGGGCTGGCGCACCGCCTGGACGTCGAGACCTCGGGGGCGATGGTCGCGGCGCGCTCTCGCGAGGTCTACCTGGCCCTGCGCGCCTCCTTCAGCGGCCGGGACGTCGAGAAGCGCTACCTGGCGCTGGTCGGCGGCGCGCCCGGCGAGGGCGGCGAGATCGAGATTCCCATCGCGCACCACCCCAAGAACCCCCGGCGCATGCTGGCCTGCGCGCTGCCCGAGGACGCCGAGGCGCTCAAGGCGCGGCCCGCCGTGACCCGCTACAAGGTGGTGGAGCGCCTGGGGGACTTCGCGCTGGTCGAGGCGGAGATCCCGACCGGGGTCATGCACCAGATTCGCGTTCACCTGTCGGCGGTGGGCGCTCCCGTGGCCGGTGACACGCTGTACGGCGGGGCGCAGGTGCCCGGGTTGAACCGGCAGTTCCTGCACGCCGCGAAGCTGGCCTTTCCGCACCCCAAGGGGGGCTCGCGGGTGGAGGCCAACGCGCCGCTGCCGCCGGAGCTGGAGTCGGTGCTCGAGGCGCTGCGAAAGGCGCGCGGGTAGAACCCGGGCAGCCTCCTGGCCGTCGACGGGACTCCCCTCCGTCGACTTCGTCCACTCCGAGCAGCGCCGCCCGACCTGGCGAGGGATCGCTCGCTCGGCGCCCGGGCATCCGTTAGGCTTCCGCCTTCCTTAACAGCAGTTCGTCAGGACACCAGGAGGGAATGCATGAAGGCCGACGACGAGAAGGCGAGCGAGGTCCCTGCCAAGGCGAGCCACGATACGCAGCCGCCCAAGGCGCTGATCGACTTCATGATGTCCGGCTGGAAGGCGCCGGCGAAGAAGGTGGTGGCCAGGGTCCCCAACCTCAAGGCCTTCGCGGCGCGCCGCAAGGCGCTCTCCGCCAGGTTCCCCAACGAGATCCTCGTCGTCCCCACCGGGCACGAGAAGATCAAGAGCAACGACACCGCCTACAAGTTCCGCCCGGGCTCGGACTTCTACTACCTGACCGGCAACCAGGAGGCCGACTGCGTCCTGGTGCTGATGCCCAAGGAGGGCGGCGGCCACGCCGAGATCCTCTTCGCCGAGCCCGAGGTCGACCGCAGCACGCCGGCGTTCTTCACCGACCGCGCCCGCGGCGCGCTCTGGGTCGGCGCCCGCCTGGGCCTCGAGGGCACGCGCGCGCGCTACGGCGTCGACGAGGCCAAGGGGCTGCCCGAGCTGCCCGGCTTCCTGCAGGGCCTGGCCGCGGGGACCACTCCGGTGCGCGTGCTTCACGGCATGTCGGCGCTGGTCGACGGGGCGCTGCCCGCGCTGGTCAAGGACCCGACCCTCGCCAAGACGCTGGCCGACATGCGGCTCATCAAGGATGCCGCCGAGGTTGCCGAGCTGCGCAAGGCCGTCGAGGCCACCAAGCGCTCCCACGAGGCCGTGCTCCGTGCGCTCAAGACCGCCAAGACCGAGCGCGAGCTGGAGGTCGAGTTCGACGCCCAGGCGCGCCGCGAGGGCACCGGCGTCTCCTTCGGCACCATCATCGCCAACGGGTCGCACGCCACCGTGCTGCACTGGACGCGCAACGACGGCGAGCTGAAGAAGGGGGACATGGTCCTGGTCGACGCGGGCGTCGAGACCGACACGCTCTATGCCGGCGACATCACCCGCACCTACCCGGTCAACGGCAAGTACTCCCCGGACCAGCGCGCGATCATCGACCTCATCACCGCCGCCCAGGACGCGGCCATCGCCGCGGTCAAGCCGGGCGCCGACTTCATGGCCCCGCACTGGGCGGCCATGGACGTCATCGCGCACGGCCTCGAGAAGCTGGGCATCTTGAAGGTCCCGGCCGAGCAGGCGCTCGACCGCGAGCAGCAGCTCTTCAAGCGCTACACGCTCCACAACGTCTCGCACATGCTGGGCATCGACGTTCACGACGGCGCCGCCACCAGCTACCGCGAGGGCAAGCTCGAGGTCGGCCACGCGCTCACCATCGAGCCGGGCCTCTACTTCCAGCTCGACGACGAGACGGTGCCCAAGCGCTTCCGCGGCATCGGCGTGCGCATCGAGGAGGACGTGGTCGTCACCAAGAAGGGCTGCGAGGTCCTCTCCTCCGGCATCCCGCGCAAGTCGAAGGACGTCGAGGCGTGGATCGCGAAGCTATGGAAGAAGGGGAAGAAGTAGGCGAGGGCCGAACTCGGGATGGGGAGCCCGGTCGACGCGCTCTCCATCCCTGGCTCCCAGACCGGAACAAGCCCATGTTCGAGTCCGCCAGCGACAAGCTCAAGCAGGCGCTCAAGGCGTGGACCCTGCGCATGGTCCCCAAGGACCTGCCCGAGAAGATCGCCGCCTCGCGCGGGGAGGGGAACGAGTTCGGCCTCGACCCGTTCGGCTTCTCGGCGGACTACGCGCTCACCGCCATGGGGCCCATCGTCTGGCTCTACAAGCACTACTTCCGCGTCGACGCCCGAGGCACCGAGCACGTGCCCAAGGGCCGGGTGCTGCTCGTCGCCAACCACTCCGGGCAGCTGCCCATCGACGCCGCGATGATCGGCACGGCGATGCTGATGGAGGCCGATCCGCCGCGTCCCATCCGCTCCATGGTCGAGAAGTGGATGCCCACCCTGCCGTACGTCTCGGTCTTCATGGCGCGCATGGGCCAGGTGGTGGGCACCCCCGAGAACTGCCGGCGCCTGCTCGAGAGCGACGAGGCAATCCTCGTCTTCCCCGAGGGCGCCAAGGGCATCAACAAGCACTGGCGCGACCGCTACCGGCTCTCCGAGTTCGGTCTGGGCTTCATGCGCCTGGCGCTGGAGACCGACACGCCCATCGTCCCCATCTCAGTGGTGGGTGGCGAGGAGCAGGCGCCGATGCTCTTCGACCTCAAGCCGATGGCCAGGCTGCTGCGCTTCCCCGCCTTCCCCATCACTCCGACGGTGCTGCCCATCCCCCTGCCGTCGCGCTACCACATCCGCTTCGGCGAGCCGCTGCGCTTCTCCGGCAGCCCCAACGACGAGGACGCCGAGCTCGAGCGCAAGGTGAAGGAAGTGCGCGGGACCATCCAGGCGATGATCGACCGCGGCCTCAAGGAGCGCCGGCGCATCTTCTTCTAAGAGCGCGCGCACCCGCCGCCGCCCTTAACTCCCCGCCATCGCGCTGTGTTCGGCTGGCGCCCCACTTCGCTGAAAGGGGCGGTCGCACGGCAGGGCCGGCGGGAGACGTTCGATGGCTGCGAAGACGGCGGCAGCAGGGTCCATGGCGCTCGCGCTGCTGCTCGCGGCGGCGCCGGCGCAGGCGCGTTTCGGGAAGCACTCGGAGTCGAGCTCGTCCAAGGACGACGACTCGGACTCCAAGAAGCACGAAGCGGAGCCGGCGCCACCACAGGGCAGCGACTCGGGCGGCTCCAGACGTGAGCCCCACCAGGCGATGCCCGCCAACTCGCCGTCCTACTCCGAGAGCCATGGCGACGGGCCGCACGACGGCGGCGGGCGCGATCACGGTCACGACCACCATCCGGGCCGCAGGCCCTTGGGATCGCACCACGGCGGCTACCACTATGGCTGGGGCTTCGGCTACCACCCCTACTTCGACGCGCCGAGCCCGGCGCCCGACGCGGTGGTCGAGGAGGACGGCGGACCCTCGCTCACCGCGACGCTGGGCGTGAGCGGGCAGCTGCACAACCAGAGCGGCCTGAGCTTGGGCATCGACGCTTCGGTCGAGGGCGAGCGCTGGGGCGTGCGTGCTGCCTTCGTCGGCATCTTCGTCCCGGCCGAGGGCGCGCAGCCGGCGACCGAGCTCGACACCATCAACCTGGTCGACCTGCACCTGACCTACGCCGTGCTCTCCGGCGTGCACGGCCGGCTGAGGCTCGAGGCGGGAGCGACGGCGGCGTTCGCGCCCGACGTGATCTTCCTCGCGCCGGATGCGGGGATCTCGGGGGCGGTGGGCCTCGTCGGGCCGCTGGGCCTCGAGGCCTCCGTCTCCTACACCCCCTGGCCCTTCCAGCGCGTCGACGCCACTGCAGGCCTGTCGCTGACCTGGGGCTCGCTCGGCGTGAAAGCCGGCTGGCGCCACCTCTGGCTCGACGATCGCGGCGCGGTGGACGGGGTGCGCCACACCGACACGTTCACCGGCCCGTTCGTCGGCCTGGGCGTGGCGTTCTGACGCTGGGGCAAAGCGCGGGCGCGGGCTAGAATCCGCCCGCCTTGAAGACCATTCCCGAAGGCTTCCAGCGGCCCAAGCTCGACCTCGCCGACAAGGTCGCGGTGTTCATCGCCACCGGTTTCGGCGCCGGCTACGTCCCGCTCGCGCCGGGCACGATGGGGACGCTCGTCGCCATCCCGCTGCACCTGGCGCTCGTCCGGCTCGACCCCTGGCTGCAGGTGCTCACCACGGTGGCGTTCGTGGGCCTCGCCGTCCATGCGGCCAACAGGGCGCACCACTACTTCGGCGCGAGCGACGACCAGCACATCGTCAGCGACGAGATCGCCGGGTACCTGGTGACCATGCTGCTCGTGGCGCCCACGCTCAAGACCGTCATCGCTGGCTTCCTGCTCTTCCGCTTGCTCGACATCACCAAGCCCTGGCCCGCCAGCTACTTCGACAAGAAGGTCCACAACGGCTTCGGCAACGTGATGGACGACGTCGCCGCCGCGGGCTGGGGTCGGGCGCTGATGGCGTTGCTGGTCTGGCTTTGGCCCTGAGCGCTTCACGGTTCTCGGGGGCGTGGAAGTGGAGGCGTATCGATGGAGCCCGTCAGGTTTCTGCTCATCAAAGATCCGGCGCAGGTCCGCAGGCTCTGCGTGGCGCGTGAGCGGGACAACATGCGGTTCCGCGCTGCCCTGAAGGGCGGCCTGTGTTCCGAGGAAGAGCTCGACGAGCGCTTCCACCGGCTCCACACCGAGCTCGCCGCTCAGATCGACTGCACCGAGTGCGCGCAGTGCTGCTCCGAGTTCCAGACCGCGGTGGACGAGGACGAGCAGCTGAAGATGGCCCGGAAGCTGGGCCAGACGGCCGAGGAGTTCGCGGCGGCGCACATGGAGCCGGCCAGGCTGCCGACGGACCTGGTGGTGAAGGCCCCTTGCCCGATGCTCGAGGGCAAGCGCTGCGCCATCTACGACCAGCGGCCGGAGGAGTGCCGCTCCTATCCGCACCTGCACAAGCCGGAGATGTGGAGCCGGCTGCTCGGCGTCGTGTCCAACGCCGAGACCTGTCCCATCGTCTTCAACGTCGTCGAGCGGCTCAAGCACGAGCTCGGTTGGCGCTCTCGGTGAGCCCGGGAAGCTGATAAAAGACCTCCCGCCATGCGCATCGAGATGCTCTGCACGGGCAATGAGCTGCTCGACGGGACCGTCGTCGACACCAACGCCACCTACTTCTGCGAGCGAGCCTTCGCTCGCGGCGTGCCGGTCGCGCGCAAGGAGACCTTGCCCGACGACCTGCCGGCTCTGGTTCATGCTTTCCGGGAGATGGGCCAGCGGGCGGACTTCGTGGTCAGCAGCGGCGGGCTCGGACCGACCATCGACAATCTGACCGTCGAGGCGGCGGCGCAGGCGGCGGGCGTCCCGCTGGTCGAGGACCCCGAAGTCCTGGCGCGGTTGAAGGTGCGCTTCGCCGAGCGCGGCTTCACCTTCACGCCCAACAACGCCCGCCAGGCGCGCATCCCGCAGGGCGGTCAGGCCATCCCCAACCCGTATGGCACCGCGCCGATGGTCGCCCTGAGGATCGGCAAGGCGGACTGCTACTTGCTCCCCGGCGTGCCCCGCGAGTTCAAGCCGCTCTGTGACGAGCAGGTCGTCCCGCGGCTCGAGGCCCGGCTCGCCGCCGAGGGGGCCGCGCGGTCGCACAAGGCCTCGCGCGTGCTCAAGTGCATCGGCATCGGCGAGAGCATGCTCGACGACCAGGTGAAGGACCTGCCGAGCCTGCACCCCCACGTCGAGGTCGGGTTCCGGACCCACCTGCCCGAGAACCACCTCAAGCTGCTCGCGACCGGCTCGACGGGCGAGGAAGCGAAGGCGCGCCTGGTGGCCGCCGAGGCCGACGCCCGCGCGCGCGTCGGCCAGAAGATCTTCGGCGCCGACAAGGACGAGCTGCCCGAGGTGTTGCTCCGGTTGCTCTGGGGCCGCAGAGAGACCGTGGCGCTGGCCGAGTCGTGCACCGGTGGGCTCGTCGCCTCGCTGCTCTCAGCCGTCCCAGGGGCGAGCGACGCGCTGGTGCTCTCCGCGGTCGTTTACCAGGACAAGGCCAAGTCGATCCTTCTCGGCCTCGATCCCGAGTTGGTGAAGCGCGAGTGCGCCGTCTCGGCGGTCGTGACTCGCGAGCTGGCGCTCGCCGCGCGCGCGCGGTCGGGCGCCACCTACGGCTTGGCGATCACCGGTTGGGCCGGCCCGGGCGGCGGCAGCGAGAAGGACCCGGTTGGCACCGTCTACGTCTGCCTGGCGGACGAGAAGGGTCTGGTCGAGGAGCGGGCCCGCTACGCTTTCGAGCGCGACCGCGTGCAGCGCCTGGCCGCTTACCTGGCGCTGGACGTCCTGCGCCGACGAATCCTAGGAGCCACGCCGTGAGCGAGACCACGCCCACCCCCACGACTCCCGAAGCCCCGCCCCTCCCAGCCCCGGCTCCCGTAGCTGCGAAGGAGAGCGTGGGCCAGCGCCTGCGCGGCTTCCTGATGGCGAACTGGATCCCCATCGCCGTCGCGGTCGTCTGCGCCATCGTGCTGGGGCTCTTCAGCTGGCACCGCTTCCTGCACCAGAGCAAGGCGCCGCACTTCATCTACCAGGCGGCGGCGTGGCTGGAGGGGCGGCTGGACCTGCCGGTGGACCCGCCGAACCAGGAGGACTGGGTCAAGGTCGGCGACAAGTTCTTCCAGAGCTTCCCCGCCTTCCCGGCCGTGGTGATGCTGCCGTTCGTCGCCTGGTTCGGCTACCAGTTCAACGACACCAGCTTCACGGTCTTCATCGCGGCCATCGGGCTGGCTCTCTTCTACGTCCTGCTGCGCCGCCTCTCGAAGGACGGCGAGAGCAAGCGCACGGTGCTCGAGAACCTGGCGTTCACCTTCCTGCTCGGCTTCGGGACGCTGTTCTTCTACTGCGCCATCCGCGGCGAGGTCTGGTTCACGGCCGAGGTGATGGGCGTCGGCTTTACCTGCCTGTACGTCCTGTTCGCGGCCCGCGCGCGCAGGCCCGCCCTCGCCGGCCTGTGCTGGTCGATGGCGGTGCTGACCCGCACGCCGCTGCTCTTCGCGGGCATCTTCTTCGTGGCCGAGGTGCTCTGGCCGTCCGGCTCCTTCAGCGAGAAGGAGGCGTTCGAGGACCTCAAGGGGAAGCTCAAGAAGCTGGCGATCTTCGCCGCCGCCGCCGCGCCGCTCGGGCTCGCCCACGCGTGGTTCAACTGGGCCCGCTTCGGTGGCCCCACCAAGTTCGGCCACGAGTTCTTCGCCTTCAACAACCGCGTCAACGCCGACATCGCCAAGTACGGCCTGTTCCATTACCAGTACCTGGAGCGCAACCTCACCGCGGCGTTCACCAAGCTGCCGACGATCCAGTTCAGCCCGCTGCGCGTCGGCTACGACCCGCACGGCATGAGCCTGCTCGTCACCACGCCGCTGCTGCTGCTGCTCTTGTGGCCCAAGGAGAAGCCCCGGCTGCACAAGGCGCTGTGGCTCACCGTCGCGGTGACTGCGATCCCCGGGTTCTTCTACCAGAACGACGGCTACATGCAGTTCGGCTTCCGGTTCAGCCTGGACTACACGCCGTTCCTGGTGCTGCTGCTGGTCCTGGGCGGCTGGTCGCTGCGCAGCCGGCTGTTCGCCGTGCTGGCGCTCCTGGGAGTGGTCGTGAACACGTGGGGCGCGGTCGCGTTCCGCGGGTACTCGTGGTGAGCGCAACCGCCTGGCTCGCTAGCTCGGCCACCAGGATTTCTCGAGGACGGTTCCGCTGAAGGGCGGGATGCGCCGCGCCACGCTCTCCTTGCGAATGGCGAGCGTGACGAACGTCCTCGTGATGCATAGCGGGCGCGCCGCGCGCTTGAGCCACGTCGCAGCGCAGATCAGCACGAGGGCAACGGCATTGAGCGCGAGTACCGTCGCGAAGAGGCCCTCGACCCGGTCCGCGAGGAACGGCATCGGCGGCAGCGGCAGGAGGGCGCCGGCCATGAGTAGGGCCCAAGGCACGAAGGCCAACCCGTAAGCTCCACGCTGCAGCTGCCGGATGCGACTGTTGCAGCGGGCGCAGGAGGGGACTTGGATGCCGCCGACGCCCTGTTCGACGCCAATGACCGAGACGCTCGCGGGCTCGCGGTCGCACAACGCGCAGGTCGGGCCCCATTGGACCGGCAGGCGCGTTTGAACAATCCGACGGCATGGGCCCCTCCACGCGGGTGGCGAATAGTGACTGCGCTCTCTCGGCGATTCAAGGCGGCAAGGAGCGCGCGAGGCTAAGATTCCGGCGATGAGCGACGGGCGCCTCCACACTCGCGAAGACAGCGGCCTGGTCCTCGACCGCGAAGGTCGCTGGTTCCACGACGGGGTGCTCGTCGAGAACCCGAAGATCGCCGAGGCCTTCAGCCGCGGCATCGAGCGCGACGAGCAGGGCCGCTACGTCCTGCGCTTCGGCAACGACTGGTGCTTCGTCACCGTCCAAGACGCACCGCTGCAGGTGGAGTCGCTCACCGCGGCGCCGGGCGGAATCGTCCTCGCGCTCTCCAACGGCCGGCGCGAGCCGTTGCGCCCGGAGACGCTCCGGCTGCGCGGCGAGGTGCTCTATTGCACCGCGCAGGCGGGGCTGACCGCGCGGCTCAGCCGCTCCGCCCAGTTCGCCCTCGGTGGCCTGCTGGAGGAGCGCCCGGGCGGCTACGTGCTCGTCCTAGCGGGCCGCGAGCACCCGGTGGCCGAGGAGCCGGCGTAGGGCTCGCTCGCGCGCTGGCCACGACGCGCTCGCAGGCGCCCGATCGTCCGGTCACCCCGTCTGCTCCTGGAGGTTCTGAGGCGGCGCCGGGGTGCCTAGCTTCCCGTTACCCGGCCGACCAGCGTGCGCCGGCTCGCCATGACCTCGAGACTGCTCTGGGCTACCGGGCTGGCCGCGCTGCTGCTCTTCGCCGCCGCGCCCGCTCACGCCGAGCCTGCGCTGCTGCCGCCCGGCAACTCGGTCCACCCGAAGGGGTTCGTGCTCCAGCCGCCCAACATCCTGCGCAACGCCGACACGCCGCTCGGGGAGATCTACGTGATGCCCCAGCGGCCCGGGCAGAACAAGGTGCCGTACTGGCAATACGAGTGGCACATCTTCGAGTTCAACGCCGAGCGCGGCGGCGGCGGGGTCAAGCTCTACTACTACGAGCGCGAGAAGGAGGCCGGCACCTACGCCGCCGCCGTGCTCCGGCAGGCCTATGACCGGCTCACCGACACCTTCCACTACCTTCCGCGCTCGACCATCCCCTTCGTGCTCTACGCGAGCTACCCCGAGTTCCTGGCGACCAACGTCTTCTTCGTCGACGAGGGCACGCTGGGCGCCACCGACCCGCGCGACCTGCGCATGTCGGTCCCGTTCTTCGGCGACGTGCACTACTTCAGCCGCGTCGCCACCCACGAGATGGTGCACCAGGTCACGCTCCAGAAGATCCGCGACGCCGCCCTGGGCGCCAAGGTCGATCCGCCGCTCAACCTCATCCCTCTGTGGTTCATCGAAGGCCTGGCCGAGTGGGGCACCTTCGACGGCATGGACCCGGAGGGCGACTTCATCGTCCGCGACCTGATGACCAACCCCAACCCCCAGCTCGGCTACATGCTCCCCGACTTCTTCGACGAGCGGGCCGGCGGCTACATCGGCGTCTACAAGCTGGGCCAGGCGCGGCTGACCTTCATCGCCGAGAGCTACGGCAAGGAGAAGGTGGTCGAGCTGCTCGAGCGCATCGGGCTGCTGGGCGGCGCCGCCGAGCGCGCCCGGCGCCAGCAGAGCCTGATGAAGCCGCCGGCGCGGGCGCGGCCCGAGGACGAGAACCGGCAGCAGCTGGACTGGACCGACGAGCGCGAGAGCGAGCGGGAGAAGGAGCAGGCGAAGGAGAAGGACAAGGAGAACGAGCGGGCCGACGCCGCGCCGCTGCCCGACGATCAGGGTCTGCCGCCGGACGCGCGCGTGGGCCCGGCCAAGCCGGCGCCGATCAAGACCTTCCAGGACTACCTGGCGGCGGTCCTGGGCGAGGCTCCGGAAAAGATCCGCCAGCGCTACACGGAGTGGCTCAAGCGCCGCTACTTCCGCGAATACCTGCACGCCCAGCAGCGCGTCAGCGACTTCATCCGCTACAAGCCGCTCGCCGGCGAGCCCGACATGGTGGTCACCTCCGAGGACGGCCAGCTCATCCTCTACCGGACCGTCGAGCGCGACACCGGCTCCTCGGCGCTGTGGCTGCAGGACCTGCGCGACCCGAGCTCGCGCATCAACGTCGCGCGCGACCAGCGCCCGGGCGTCGAGTCGCTGCACCCGGTGGACCGGCGCGTCGCCTCGCTGCGCAACGGCACGGTGATCTTCGCGGCGCGCTCCAAGGACAACGACCACCTCTACGTCCAGAAGATCGAGCGGCACGAGCAGGTCGAGAAGGGCGAGGTGAAGGTGAAGCTGCGGCTCTCCAGCCGCCGGGAGATCGACCTGGGCGAGGTGATGGAGGTCTACGACCCGGCGCTGTCGCCCGACGGCAAGGCGGTGGCCTTCGCCGGCGTCGCGCCCGACGGCTTCCGCGACCTGTACGTGCTCTCCCTCGACGGGACCGAGGCTCACAAGCCCGAGCGCATCACCAACGACATCTGGTCGGAGGCGGACCTGTCCTGGGACGGCGAGCGGCTGCTCTACGCCAGCGACCACACCGAGAGCCACCACCCGAACATCTTCGCGTTCGACCTGCGGGAGAAGAAGGCGACCCGCCTGACCTTCCACGACGAGGAGGATCGCGAGCCGTTCGCGGCGCTGGGCGGGGTGGTCTACCGCTCGCTGCGCAGCGGCAAGCCCGACCTCTGGCTGCTCAAGGACGGAGTCGAGCGGAGGTTGACCGACACCTCGGCGGCGATGCTGGCGGCGGCTCCGACGACGGGAAACGCGCTCTACGCGCTCGCGTTCTACCGCGGCGAGCACGCGCTCTTCCGCCTGCCGCAGGAGGCGCTGCTCGACGAGCCTCCCGAGAAAGCGCCGGGCATCGGCGGTGCCGGCTATCAGGTGGCGGGGGCCGGCCTGGGCTATCCGCAGCTGCCCATCCCCTCGGATACGCCGCGGTACGAGCCTGGGCAGCCCGGCAACTGGCGGGTGGAGGGCACCGCCGGAGCGCTGGTGGGACCGATGACGGTGGGCGCCGCCGGTCTGGCGATCACCGACATGCTCCGCGACCATGCGGTGCTCATCAACCTGGCCATCTACGGCTCGCTCAAGCTGACCGACGCCTCGGTCTTCTACCTCAACCAGTCGCGCCGGCCGGAGTTCGGCGTGGGCGCCTTCCACACCTTCGAGCCGCTGCGCGACAAGACGTTCATGAACGTGGAGAACTACTACCTGCAGCGCGAGTTCGGCGCGGCGGGGATGCTGCGCTACCCCATCGACCGGTTCCAGCGCCTCGAGGGCAGCGTGGAGCTCCGCGGGCTGGAGCGCTGGGCCTTCACCGACTACACCGGGACGCTCGCCGACCCGTGGCAGAGGGCCAACGGCGGCATCGACCCCGAGGTCGTGGTCTCGGCGCAGTACGGCATCGACACCACGCGGCTGCACATCGACGCCGGGCCGGTGGCGGGAAGCTCGCTGCTGGCGTCGGTCAGCGGAGGCTACCTGCCGCTGCGCCAGTTCGCCTACGGGCGGTTCATGGTCGACGCGCAGCACCGCATCGAGATCGTCGGGCGAACGCACCTGACCTTCCGGCTCGCCGCGGGCGCCAGCACCGGAGGCCGGTTCTCGCCGCAGTTCTTCCTCTACAGCGTGGACAACCTCGAGGGGTACCGGTTCGGCGACACGCGCCTCTTGGGCGACCACTTCTATGCGGCCAACGTCCGCCTGACCATCCCGGTCGATTGGCTCCTGCAGATTCCGCTCTTCTCCGGGCTGTACGTCGTCGGCGGCGCCGACTTTGGGGCGGCCTTCGACGACTGGAACCTGGCCTGGAAGGAGCGCAGCCTCTCGGCGGTGCTGGGCGCCGACATCGCCATGGGTGGGCTCTTGTTCCAGCTGCACTGGGGCAAGCTGCTCGACGTCAAGAGCCTCAACGGACCCGAGGGCTGGGTGTTCAACCTGAACATCAAGTACCTGTACTTCTGAGCCACCCAAGCTCCATCCGGCGGTAGCTCGATCGCGGATCGCCGGCCATCCGGCCGGCTACTGAGCCACCCGGACTCGCGCTGGCAGTCGCTCGAGCCCGCCATTGCTCACCGCTTCGGCCGCGCCCCGACGCTCAGCGTCATCTCCACGATGGTCGGCCGGAACCCCATGCGCCTGAACAGCTTCTGCGCCTTGGCGTTCTTCGAGGCCGCCTGCAGCACGATGAACGGCGCGCCCTTCGCCGTGAGCGCGTCGAGCAACGCCTTGCCCAGCAGGGTGCCCGCGCCCTGTCCGCGCTCCGCGGGATCGACCATCAGGTCCACGCCGACGCCGCACTTGTCGCGCAGCAGGTTCCAGTCGCGCGGCTCGATGCGGCCGTAGGCGTAGCCGATGACCTTCTTTCCGCGAACGGCCACCAGCACCACGGCCTTCTTGTTCTTCATCTCCTTGCCGAGCCACCACGCGTATCCCTCGGCTCCGGCCTCCGGCAGGAAGAAGCGCTCGGGGTCCCAGCCGTGGTGGGCGCGGGCAAGTGCGGCGCCGAGGCGGCCGAGCGCAGGCAGGTCGGGCTTCTGGGCGGAACGGATGACGACGGGCGAAGGACGGGAGCGGGGCATGGGAGACCTTGGGCGAGGGGAGGCTGTCCCCTGATGCCCTATATAATGTGGTGACTCGGCGCGTCATGGGTCTAAGTGCCTGATTCGTGGTCGATTCCACGGGCGTGAAAATGAGCCAGTATTCGAGGGGTTGGGCGGGGTTCTTCCGTGGAACGGGCCTTTGCGTGATTCCCGAGCAAGGACGGTGAGTTAGCTCTCCCGAAGCGCCCCACCGTAGCCGACATCTGTGCCCACCTCCGGCGGACGGGTTGCGCCGGGTTGAAAGAGCCGTCGGTGTCGCGCCCCGGTTCCGCGGTTTGACCACGACCTTTTTGCCCCTATCTTGTCGGCCATGGTCGTCTGGCGCCGCGCCATCCGCTGGCTGATGCTCGCTCTGGCATGCGCCGCGCTCGGCGCCTCGGCAGTCCCCAGCCGCGCCGTGGCGCAGTCCGACATCGCGGCGCAGGTCGAGCTGGCGGCGCGAAAGGTCACCCGGGTCCGCCAGGGACGCACCGTTCGCGCGTCGGCGGCCCAGCAGTTCCCAGCCCCGGCAGTCCGTCCGCCATCACGCGACCTGGGGCCCGTCGCGGTCTGCGAGCGGCCGGCGCCGTCGGGGAGGCTGTATCTGACGCACCGGGCGCTCCTGCGCTGAGAGGTCTTCGCGACCATCGCGAAGCGAAACCTCTCTCTTCAGCAGGAGCACCCTCTCATGCGACACCAGCAGCCCATGACCCTGGGGCGCGCCGTCACGGCCGTCCTCGCCTTACCCTTCCGCCTCTTCAGGACCTTCCTCGTCGTCGCCCTGATGACCGTGGCCCGGGCGCTCGGCGGCAAGCCGCGCATCCCCAACCCCGAGCCGCAGAACATCCCCAGCGAGGTGGAGCGCAAGAAGTAGGGCCCGCGGGTTCGTTGCGCGCGGCGGGGCTTTGCCGTTACCGTCGCGCGCCATGGATCCCGCACGACTTCGCAAGCTGCTGCGCGACGTGAAGGCCGGCAAGGTGCCGGTCGAAGGCGCGTTCGCGCAGCTCAAGGACCTGCCCTTCGCCGACCTGGGCTTCGCCAACCTGGACCTCCACCGGCCGTTGCGTGGCGGCTTCCCCGAGGTCGTCTTCGGGGAGGGCAAGTCGGTGGAGCAGATCACCGGCATCGTCCACGCGCTGCGCCAGAGGCCTGGCGTGGTCATCGTGACTCGTATCGACGAGGCCAAGGCGGCGGCGTGCCTCGACGCAGCGCCCGAGGGCCGGCACTACGCGCAGGCGCGCATGTTCGTCATCCACCGCAAGGTGAAGAAGCTGGGCAAGGTGGCCATCGTCACCGCCGGCACGAGCGACATCCCGGTGGCCGAGGAAGCCGCGGTCACCGCAGAGGCCCTCGGGGCCCAGGTCGTGCGTGTCTACGACGTAGGCGTGGCCGGCATCCACCGCCTGCTCAAGCGGCGTGACGACATCGCCAACGCCAAGGCGGCAGTGGTCATCGCCGGCATGGAGGGCGCGCTCGCCAGCGCAGTCGGTGGCCTGGTGGGCATCCCGGTGGTCGCGGTGCCGACCTCCGTGGGCTACGGCGCCTCGTTCGGCGGCGTGGCGGCGATGCTGGGCATGCTCAACTCCTGCTCGCCCAACGTCGCGGTGGTCAACATCGACAACGGCTTCGGAGGCGGCTTCTACGCCTCCCTGATCGCGAGGAAGTGATGGCCGACACGCTGTGCCTCGAGCCGATCGGCGGCATCGCGGGCGACATGTTCCTGGCCCTGGCGATGGACCTGGGCGTCCCCCAGGTCGCCATCGAAGAAGGGCTGCGCTCGCTGGGCGTCTCTGGCTGGCGCTTCGAGGTCAGCCGCGCGCAGCGCCACGGCATCGAGGGCACGCACCTCGACGTGAAGCTGGAGAAGGCGGCGCACGAACACGATCACGAGCACGGCCACGAACACAGCCATCACCGGGCCTGGAAGGACATCCGCGCGCTCATCGAGAAGAGCGCCCTGGCACCGCGGGTCAAGGAGCGTGGGCTGGCCGTCTTCCAGGCGGTCGCCGAGGCCGAGGCCAAGGTCCACGGTAAGCCGGTCGAGGAGATCGCCTTCCACGAGGTCGGCGCCGTCGACAGCATCGTGGACGCCATCGGCGCGGGCCTGGCCATCGAGCTGTTGGGCTCGCCCGAGGTCTACTGCGCGCCGCCGCCCATGGGCAGCGGCATCGGCCGACGCGCCCACGGCATGATGCCCATCCCGCCGCCGGCGACTCTGCAGATCCTCACCGACCGTGTCGTGCGCTTCGAGGGCAGGGGCGAGTTGACCACGCCCACCGGCGCGGCCATCGCCAAAGCGCTGACGAAGCAGGGCCCGTTCCCCGAGATGACCATCGAGCGCGTCGGCTACGGCGTCGGGACCTCGGACTTCCCCGACCGGCCGAACGTGCTGCGCGGAATCCTGGGGCGCCGCGCCTCGTCCGCCGAAGGTGCGACCTGCGTGCTCGAGGCCAACCTCGACGACGCGACGCCGCAGTTGCTCGCGCACGTGGTCGACCGCCTGCTCGCCGCCGGGGCGCTCGACGCGTGGATCGCCCCGGTGACCATGAAGAAGGGAAGGCCGGGGCACGTGCTGGGAGCGCTGGCACCCGCGGCGCTGCGCGCTGGCCTGACCGAGCTCATCCTCCGGGAGACCCCCAGCCTGGGCGTGCGTGTCCACCCCGTCGAGCGCGCCGTGCTCGAGCGCCGCTTCGAAGAGGTCGAGACACCGTGGGGGCCGGTGAAGGTGAAAATCGGCATGCTCTCCAGCGCCGACGTCAACGCGACGCCCGAGTACGAGGACTGCGCGCGGCTGGCCCGCGAGAAGGACGTGCCGCTCAAGCAAGTGCTCGCCGCCGCGCTCGCGGCGCTGGCGGGCAAGTCACGGTGATGGTGGCGCCGCCTCGGGCTGGAGGATGCACTCGCGGTAGGCCGCCTCGTTCAGGTTGGGCTTGATGCCCTTTCGCCTCGGGAAGTAGTGGCGATCCCAGCAGAGGTCGCCGCGCTGCTTGACCTTGAGCTTGCACTCAGGCTCGGAGGTCCCGGTGGCGACGCACGCGGCAGTGACGTCCTTCTTGGCCTGGCGCTCCCGGTTGAAGGAGCTGCAGCTCTGCCAGGCGAGAGCGCCCAGGACGAGCAGCACCGCCGGCGGCGCGAGGAGGGAGAGGATTCTTGCGCTCCGCGTCGGTGGCTTGCGGTCTGTGGGGGAACCACATGGCGTACGTCCTCGCTCAGATCGACCGGTCCCGAATCGCCCCGGAACCTAGGCGGCCACCAGGCGCGGCACGTCCAGGATGAAGATGGGCCGTCCCGTTCCCAAGATGGTCACGCCGGCCAGCCCGGGGATGAGGTCCAGCGGCCGTGAGACGGGCTTGAGCACCGCCTCCTCTTGGCCCAGCAGTCGGTCCACCTCGAGCGCCAGCGCCCCGGGGTCGCCCTCGATCACCACGTGTGGCTTGACGCCCTCGGCCTGCTGCTTTTCCAGGCCCAGGAGCCGTCCCAGCACGTGCACCGGCAGCAGCGCCCCGTTGTGCCCGAGCATCGGCGCGTTGCGGCTCTTGGTCAGCGTGGCCGGGTCGGCCTCGACCACCGCGCGCACCTTGGCGATCGGCAGGCCGAAGACCTCCTTGCCCACCCCGACCAGCAGCACGTTGACCACCGCGACCGTCAACGGCAGCCGCAGCGTGAAGCGCGTGCCGCGCCCGCGGCTCGAGTCGATGTCCAGCTTGCCGCCGACCTGCTCGACGCCGCGCTTGACCGCGTCCATGCCCACGCCGCGCCCCGACACGTCGGTGATCTCGCTCGCCGTGGAGACCCCTGGAAGGCAGGCGAGCAGGTAGGCCTCGTGGTCGGTCATGGCCGCGGCCGCCTGCTCGGTCACCAGCCCGCGCTCGACGGCCGCGGCCTTGAGCTTGCCGGCGTCCATGCCGCGCCCGTCGTCCTCGATCTCCACCAGCACCCGGTCGCGGTCGCGGCGGGCGGCGACGACGATGCGGCCGCGCGGCCCCTTGCCGGCCTTCTCGCGCTCCTCGGCACCCTCGATGCCGTGGTCGATGCAGTTGCGCAGGATGTGCAGGAGCGGGTCGGCCAGCTCGTCGAGGATGGCGCGGTCGAGCTCGATCTCCGCGCCGGCGATGACCAGGTCCACCTCGCGGCCCCGCTTGCGGGCGATGTCGCGGGCGGCGCGCGGCAGGCGGTCGGTGATGAGCGAGAGCGGCGTCATGCGCACGCTCATCACCTTGTCGTGCAGGTCCTTGATGATGACGCGCAGCCGGTCGACGCCCCCCTCCACCGGAGCGCGCGTGTCCTCCGGCAGCTGCTTGGTCACTTCGCGCAGGTGGGCGACAGCCAGCAACAGCTCGCCGGCGGACTCCAGGAAGTAGTCGAGGATCTCGGTCTTCACCCGCACCGTGCGCGCAGGCTCGGCGCCGACCGCCTTGGGGGCTTCGGGCTCGGGCGGCTTGGGCGGGGCGGGCGCGGCCTTGGGCTCGAGCGAGGAGACCTCCACCGACTCGAGGTCGGCGACGGTGGAGAGCGCCTTCTTGACGCTCTCGGCGCCGTGCGCGCCCTGCACCTCGAGCTCGAGCGAGAGCAGCCCGTCGGGGATGCGGCCGGCCTTGAGGTCCTCGAGCGGCGGGTGGACCGCGAAGACGTTGCCGAGCGCAGCCAGCTTCTTGTGGACCAGGAAGCCGCGCACGCCAGGAACCGGGCAGGCCGAGGCGATCTTCACGCGGACGTTGAGGTGTGGGGGCAGCGCCGAGGTGCTGGCGGGGTCCGGGGGAGGTGGGGCGGCCGGCGCAGGGTCCGGCGCGACGGTGACTGCCGGCACGACGCGAGTCGGGGGCGGGGCCTGGCCGGTGAGGGCGATCAGGCGCTCCGAGAGTCGGGCGATGAGCGGGGCCGCGTCCGGCCAGGGCACGCCGGCGCCGGCGGCCTTGACCATCGCCTGCAGGTGGTCGGTGGCGGCCAGCAGCACGTCGGTCGTGTCGGCGCTGATCGCCTCCGGGCGAGAGCGCAGCTTGTCGACCAGGTCCTCCACCCGGTGGGCGAGCACGGCGATCTGCTCGAAGCCCATGGAGGCGGCCATGCCCTTGACCGAGTGGGCGTGGCGGAACATGGCGTCCACCGACTCGCGGCCGTGCTCCTTCTCGACGCGCACCAGCTCCCGGGCGAGGCCCTCAAGGTGCTCCTGGGCCTCGGAAGCGAACAGCCCGAGGTACTTCGACATGTCGATGGGCATGGCCGAGCCCCGATCCTGCCAGGTTCGAAGAGCTCCGACCGAGGTGATGCGGAGCAGAGCCAGACCCCTCCTCAGCTTGGGAGGGGGAGGAGCGGAGGGCTAGGCGCCGAGGACCTTCTTGACCACCGCCAGGACGTCCTCGGCCTTGAACGGCTTGACGATGAAGTCGCTGGCGCCGGCCTCGATGGCCTCCATCACCAGAGACTCCTGCCCCAGCGCGCTGCACATGACGATGAGGGCATCCCCGTCCAGCTTGACGATTCGCGGGTGGCCTCGATGCCGCTCTTGAACGGCATGACGATGTCCATGGTCGTGAGGTCGGGCTTGAGCTCTTTGTAGCGCTCAACCGCCTCCAGACCATTGGCCGCCTCGCCCACGACCTCGAACCCGCCGGAGGCGAAGATGTCCTTGATCATGTTGCGCATGAAGATGGCGTCGTCGACGATGAGGATGCGCTTCGCCATCGCGGGCCTCCGGACCAACAAGAAGCGGGGAAACTAGCACCTTCAAATGGCGCCCTCAAGCCAGAGTCTGCGTCCTCGCCACAGAGCGTGAGGGCGGGCCTCGAGGCCCCGCCGCGGGTGCGGGGCCGCGTTTTCGTTGCCATTTCCAGGCCCGTGCCCGATAAAGCCGCCACCGCCATGATCAAGATGAATCCCCGGAACATCGCCCTCGCCGCCGCCTTCAGTGCGCTCGGGCTCTGGCTCGACCAGTGGAGCAAGGGCTGGGCAGCCGCGCGCCTGCCCGGCAACCCGCTCGAAGTCATCCAGGGCGCGTTGTCGTTCGTCTACGTCGAGAACCGCAACGCGGCGTTCGGGCTGGGAAACCAGCTGCCCGACTCGGCCAAGGTGTGGGTGCTCATCGGACTGACCTCGGCGCTCACCCTGGCGCTGGTCGTCGCCATGCTGCGAAGCGAGGACCTGCCCAGCCAGGTCGGCTTCGCCATGACCATCTGTGGGGCGGTCGGCAACATCGTCGACCGCGTTCGCTTCGGCTACGTGCGCGACTTCATCTACTGGCACGGGGGCTTCCAGTGGCCGAACTTCAACGTCGCCGACATGCTGGTCTGCGTCGGCGTCGGCGTGCTGGTCGTCCTGGGCGGGCGCAAGAAGAAGGAAGAGCCGGCCAAGGACGGCGCCAAGGTCGAGCCTCCGGCGAAGGCAGCCGAGGAGAAGTAAGTAGCTGGAGGGGTCAGCGCGGCGGTTTCACCAGCCCGACGATCTGCTTCTCCAGCCCGTCCGCGTCCAGGATGGTGACGGCTCCGCTGGCTTGACGGGCGACCCCCTTGACCGAAGCGAGCGCTTCGCCCGGGGCAGGGGAGACGTCCTCCAGCATGTGGATGCCGTCGATGCCGGTGACCTTGAGCCCCAGGTCCCGCCGGCCACGGTCGAGGATGAGCACCTTGCCGCCGTCCGGGGGCTGCTCCGCCGGCAGGCCCAGCAAGCCTGCGAGCTCGATGACGGTCACCACCCGGCCGCGCAGGTTCATGATCCCGCGGACCGCAGGTGGGGCCCGCGGCACCAGCGACATGGTCGCCGGGGGGACGACTTCGCGCACTGCTGCCAAAGGCAGGCCGAAGCGCTCGGGGCCGATGCGGAAGACGACGTGGCGCACGAGGAGAGAATACTTCCAATCGCAGGGCAGCCCTAGAGCCGGACGACGGGGCTGGAGATCGCCACCCCGTCGATGACCAACTCCAGGCCCTCCGCGTCGCCCACCACCGTGGCCTCCACCTGATGCCGCCCGTGGACCCGCTCCGCGAGCTCGTTGAGGAAGCCGTCGCGGAAGGCGAAGTACCGCACCCGCTCCGGCCGGGCGATCTTCGAGTCGGCCGCGTCCTTGAAGAGCCGCAGCTCGCGCTCGGTGGGCTTGACGATGTCGATGAGCGTCTTGCGGTTCTTGCTGGCGATGCGGTCGAGCTTCTTGAGCGCGGTCTGCCCACAGTCGACCCACTGCAGCGGCGCGCCGCGCTCGTCGAAGCGCACGAGGTCCGGCTTGTAGTGCTGGTCGGCCTCGACCTCGATGCGCAGCTCAGGGTGGTAGAAGAGCAGCCAGGACAGGAACTTCATCAGCACGTGGTCCAGCGACTCGCCGCGCTTTTTGGTGAGGAAGACCCGCTCGCGCAGATCGCGCACGCCCAGGGCCGCGTGGTTGAGCCGCACCTCCAGCACCAGCTGTAGCTTCAATCCGAGCACGGGCCCGAGCCTACTGCGGAGAGCCGCCAGCCTGCATATCTGAGCCGATTCCCGACCTTCATCGCTTGGCTGGCGCGGGAGCGGGCTTGGTCGCCGGCTTCGCGGCGGCCTTGGTCGAGCGCGGGAAGATGAGCAGGTGGGCGTCGGGCGCCAGGGAGATGAGCAGCGTCTTGGTCGTGGAGACGTGCTTGAGGAAGAGCGGGTGCCACGCCGCCTGCTTGGTCTCCTCATCGCGTTCGATGAATTCGGGGACGTAGAGCCCCAGCTGCACGTAGCGGCCGCCCGTCGACCTCTTGAGCTCCGGTCCGAAGCTGAAGCTGGCCAGCTCCTCGGACGGCGACAGGTCGTTGTGGAGCGCTCCGCCGTAGATGACGACCGCCTGGCCCTCGGGCCCCTGGTCGCGCGCGAGCTTCTCGGCCTTCTCACGGAGCAGGCGGGTGACCATCTCGAGAAGCCTCACGTTGTCGATCTCGCCCTTGTCGTCGAGCAGGTCCTCGTAGTCCTCGCACTCGACGGCGAGGATGTGGGGAGCGATGCCGAGCGAGCTGCCCTTCTTGAGCATGGTGACGACCTCGTCCTCGGTCGTGGCTGGGCGCTCGGTCTCCTTCTCGATCTGCTGCTTGGCCTCGACCTCCGCCTTGCCGCAGTTGCCGTTGGTGATCCAGGTCTCGGCGATGAGGTCGCTCGCCTTGCCCTTGAGCAGCGGCAGCATCGACTCGGTGAAGCGCTTGAGAGCGGACTTCACCTTCGGGCCACCCTCGATCTCGTGGTACTCGCCCAGGCCCAGGACGAGCGGTTTGGAGGAGATCGCGTAGGCAAAGGCTTTGGCTGGCGTGTCGAAGTGGCGGCAGGTGAGCTCGCCACAATCCAAGAGCTTCCCAGCGGCAACGGGCTCGACGGGTTTGGAGGCCGATGGCTGAGCCGCCTTGGCCGGTGTGGTGGCTTCGGCCGGCTCGGCTTGCTTCGCTGGTTGGGCGCCACCGCTGGAGAGCGCGAGTGCGAGGAGGAGAGCAGAGACCTGCATGCATTCGACCTTAGCCGAGGGAGAACCCCACGTGCCAGGAGGACGGCTGCACGGCCCGAGGCATTCGAGCGCAGCCCCGGCGCCCCCCCTAACCTCCGCGCTGGCACCGGGGTGTCCTCGTCGTTCACGCGCGTCGGAGGGCCCCGATGAAGATCCGCCACCTGGGAGTCATGCTGGTCGCCCTCTCCGCATGCGAGTTCCAGGTCGTCCACTACGGCCACCCGAGCGACGGTTCCGGCCACCACTGCTCGCCCGAGTGCGACGGCAAGGCCTGTGGCGGCGATGGATGTGGCGGCTCGTGCGGCAGCTGCGACTTCGGTTCCTGCGACAGCAGCGGGCAGTGCGTCGGCGACTGGGTCTGCGTGCCGTCGTGCGGCGAGTGTGGTGACGACGGCTGCGGCGGCTGGTGCGGTAGCTGCGGCCTGGGCGAGAGCTGCTTCGGCGGCACCTGCTGGACCGACTCGAGCTGGGACGAGCCGAGCTGCGTTCCCTCCTGCGGTGAGTGCGGCGACGACGGCTGCGGCGGCTGGTGCGGTGACTGCGGCTGGGGCCAGACCTGCTTCGGCGGAACCTGCTGGTCGACCGTGACCTGCGAGCCCGACTGCTCGGCGGGCTGCGGAGACGACGGCTGCGGCGGCTGGTGCGGGGACTGCTGGGAGGACGAGTGCATCCCCGACTGCTCCTGGGGCTGCGGCGACGATGGGTGTGGCGGCTGGTGCGGGGACGACTGCTGAACGAATGCGGGATCTTCGGCCCTCTTTCGGTTAGAAGCTTCGGCCCTTTGATGTGAAGGCCAGTTCCAAGGACCGAACGCTCCCGTGATCCGAATCGACCGAATCAGCAAGCAGCATGGCAAGCAGCTCCTCTTCGTGGAGGCGACCGCCGCCATCCACCGCGGCGAGAAGGTCGGCCTCGTCGGCCCCAACGGCGCCGGCAAGTCCACCATCTTCCGGATGATCATGCGCGAGGAGGCGCCGGACGAGGGCCAGGTCTCCATCGACCGCGGCGTGACCGTCGGCTACTTCAGCCAGGACGTCGGCGAGATGAGCGGCAAGACCGCCGCCGAGGAGACCATGGACGGCGCCGGCCCGGTCTCGGCGATCGCCCGCGAGCTGCACGAGCTCGAGCACGCCATGGCCGACCCGGACCGCATGGACGAGATGGACCAGCTGGTCGAGCGCTTCGGCGACGTGCAGGCGCGCTTCGACGAGCTGGGCGGCTACGGGCTCGAGTCGCGGGCCCGCGAGATCCTGGCGGGCCTGGGCTTCTCCGGGCCGATGATGGACGGCGACGTGGGCGCGCTCTCCGGCGGTTGGAAGATGCGCGTGGCGCTGGCGCGTATCCTCCTGATGCGGCCCGACGCCATGCTCCTCGACGAGCCGACCAACCACCTCGACATCGAGTCGATCATCTGGCTCGAAGGCTTCCTCAAGGCCTACGAGGGCGCGGTCTGGATGACCTGCCACGACCGCGAGTTCATGAACCGCGTCGTCAGCCGTGTCGTGGAGATCGAGGGCGGCGAGCTGACCAGCTTCACCGGCAACTACGACTTCTATGAGAAGCAGCGCGCCATCAACGAGGCCCAGGCCGAAGCGCAGTACGAGCGCCAGCAGGCCATGCTCGCCAAGGAGATGGAGTTCATCGAGCGGTTCAAGGCCCGCGCCTCTCACGCCGCGCAGGTGCAGTCGCGGGTCAAGAAGCTCGAGAAGATCGACAAGGTCGAGCCGCCACGGCGGCGCAAGACGCTGCGCTTCGAGTTCCACCCGGCGCCGCGCTCGGGCGAGGACGTGGCGCGGCTGGCCAAGGTGGACAAGGCCTACGGCGACAACGTCATCTACCAGGGCTTCGACTTCCTGGTCCGCCGCCGCGAGCGCTGGTGCGTGATGGGCGTCAATGGTGCGGGCAAGTCGACGCTGCTCAAGCTGATAGCGGGGGCGTCGCAGCCGGACAGCGGCGAAGTCGCGGTCGGGGGCAGCGTGAAGATCGGCTACTTCGCGCAGCACGCCATGGACCTGCTGGCGCCGGAGAACACCGTCTGGAACACGCTCGAGGACTCCTTCCCCAAGGCCTCCATCGGGGCGCTCAAGACGCTGGCCGGCTGCTTCGGCTTCTCGGGCGACGACGTGGAGAAGCCCTGCCGCATCCTCTCCGGAGGCGAGAAGGCGCGGCTGGTGCTGGCGCGGATGCTCTTCGATCCGCCCAACTTCCTGGTGCTCGACGAGCCGACCAACCACCTGGACATGGCGACGCGCGAGATGCTGGTGGACGCGCTGCACGACTTCGAGGGGACGATGCTCTTCGTCTCCCACGACCGACACTTCCTGGCAGCCTTGTCGAACCGGGTGCTGGAGCTGACGCCGCAGGGGCCGCACGTCTACGGCGGCGGATACACCGAGTATGTGACGCGGACCGGTCACGAGGCGCCGGGGCTGCGGAGCTGACCCGGCTACCAGCTGCAGCGTCGGACCACGACGGGGCCCGCGAAGCGCTTCACGAGGAAGGTTCGCGGGCCAACTTCTCCAAGGGCAGCCCCTCCACCGAGCTCTGCCGACGACGCGACCGGTTTGGACGTCGAGTATCCGCGAGTCGTTTGCCACGACGAGGACGCCATCGCTCGCGCGAAGGAGCGCGTCGGTCCTGCAGCCCGTCTCGACCGACCACCTTGTCTTCAACTCTGACCCGGCCAGTTCCAGCAGCTCGACTCTCGTGCTGAACGGGTCGTGGACGGCGAGCACCTGGTTGCCGACGAACACGAGCGACGCTCGGCCCTCCAGCGCCTTCCGTGGCCGGCTTGCGAGTCGTTGGCCGGTTTCGGTCGACCGAATCTCGAGTGCAGAGCCCGTTTCGAAAGTTGCGAGCGCCACGCTCTTCCTGTCCGGCGAGAGCGCAAGACCCCAGTTTCCGCCGTCCACCTTCCACGACGAGAGCCGCGTGCCCGTCGAGAGGTTCCAGCGCTCGAGCGAGTCGCCACAGAGGAAGGTGATCACGTTCGCAGAGTCATCCAGACCGGCCAAGGCGCAGCCGTCGCCCCACCAAGCGCGAGAGGAGGCCTCGCGCTCTTCCTCGGTAAGATCCCTGGTGGCGATCTTGCGAGGGCTCGCGTCCTTCTCGTCCAGGCGCCAGAGGGTGAAGTGGTCGAGCCTGGCGGAGACCGCGAGCGTGCCGTCCTGAGCGATCGCCAAGGTGGCGGGCCCGCGGCCGTCGTTCTCCGCGAGGCATCGGGAACTGCCATCGCGAGCGTCGAAGACGCAAAACGCATCCTGCGACGTCGCGACGAAGGGCCCTCCGGAGAATGCCCACTCGCCCCAGCCGTTCCTCACAGGAGGCGGAAGCTCGAAGGCAGTGTCGACGCAGCCCGGGCCGGGCGGTGCCTCAAGCCCTGATTCACACTGCGCGTCGTGATCGTGCAGCCGCCGGAGCAGGTCTGCCTCGAAGGCCCGTTCGACGCCCAGCTTCGAAGCTCCGAGCCCCAGCGCTGATACTGCGAGGACCAAGACCATGGCCGTCAACGGGCGGCGCGCGCGGCGAACAAACATTCCGCTCGCCAAGAGAGCGAGCGCTGCTGCAAGGGCAAAGCTGGTCCAGCGCAGGCGCACGACGGTCGCGGCCGGAAAAGGAGGGCCCAACTCGGCGAGGGCCCGCGCCGATTCGTCAATCGGGCGCGACGTGCAGCGGTTCGCCTCGCCCTTGGCCGCGAAGAGGAGGTAGGTCGCTCCAACCCGAAGGTGCATGTCTTCGCACCACTGGGCTTCGTTGAAGATGTCGACGGAGCTGGAGGCGACGCCCTTCCACTGGTCCTTGACGCGGAAGGTCGCGCGCACCCCGCCCACGTCGTTCTCGAGCGCGGTGACATCGCCGACGAAGACCTGGTCGGCCCACTCATACCCTTCGGTAGTCTGTGCGATCCTGCAATCGCATGCGCCCGCAGGCGCGCTCGCGAAGCTCACGATCGCAGCGCAGAGGAGGGCGATGCGGCTCACCGCAGCGGTCGTCAATCGTCGGCCTTCTGCTTCTTGCCTTCCTTCGAGTAGAAGCGGACCGCCTCGTCGCCCACTCGCTTGAGCGCGCGGTTGTTCAGGTACGCCGTCAGCGGCGAGGCGATGACTGGAACGGCCCGCCCCAGCCACGGCAGCCCGCCACGCTGGAAGAGGGCGATGGCGATGCGACCCACCACTTTCGGTCCGGCCCGTACCATCGGCCCCGCGCCGTTGGCGTAGCCCAGCAGGTCCAGCAGCTCGTCCTGCGCGCGCTCGGACTTGAGGTTGACCTTGTGCAGCACCGCGATGCTGACCAGCAGCGAGATCTGCAGGTAGGTCACGAAGACGAGATCCAGCGGCACGGAGACCAGCCCGAAGAGCCCGCTCACCGCCCCCGCGGTGGCCGCCAGGGACTTCTTGTCGTCGATGAGCCGGGTGGCCAGCTCGTCCTTGCTGGCGGAGGGGTAGGTCCGCTCGAGATCGTGGATGCGGGCTTTCGCCCGGCCGATCTCCGAGATGACCAGCGTCGAGAACTGCGCGCTCGCCAGCTTCTTGAGCTGCGATGGCGTGAACGAGTTGAGTTTCGCCACGGGTCCCTCCCTGGGCTGCCGGCCGACCACCTCTAGATGATCGTCTCTCCGTCCGAACTCATGCCGATGCCCATGATCTCGATGCGCCGCTGGTCCGCGTCCGTGATGTCCACGAACTTCAGTCCCATTCCGACCTCGGACTTGTCGGGGACGTTGACCACCTCGCCCCAGCAGACGATGGGCGCGCCGCCGTCGGGCAGCAGGATCTTCAGCTTCGCCTTCGTCCCCACCTTGTACGGGATGGCCCGCTCCAGGAACGCGCCGGTGCGCGACAGGTCGCGTGTCGCCTGGAAGATGAGGTCCTTGCCAATGGAGATCTCGATGGTGATCTCCAGCGGGTGCCGCTTGGCTTTGCGCCGCTCGCGCTGCATGGCTTCTCCAAAAGGACGGCGGGGCCTCGTCGAAGGCCCCGCCGTTTCTTGCTAGCGAGTCGAACCGCTCATCACGCCGGCTTGCCGCAGTTCGGGCAGAACTTGCCGCCCGGGGCGATCTCGGTGCCGCACTCGCACTTCTTGGGGCCGGCCGGGCCAGCGGGCTTGCCGCAGTTCGCGCAGAACTTGGCGCCCGGGGCGAGGTCCGTGCCGCACTCGCACTTGGTGCCCAGCGGCTTGCCGCACTGCTGGCAGAACTTGCCGGGAGGCGTCATCTGGTTGCAGGCGGGGCACTTGATGCCTTGGGGCTGCTGCTGCTGTTGCTGCTGGGCCTGCATCTGCTGCTGTTGTTGCTGCTGCTGCTGGCCGAACATGTTGGCCATCTGGAAGCCCATGCCCATGCCCATGCCGGACATGGCGGCACCGGCCCCCTCGCCGCCCTTGGCCATGCCCACGCCGGCGTTGCGCATCATTTCCGCCTGGGCCACGGTCATGAAGGCCGGGTTCTGGGCCAGGTTCATGCGCCGCTGGTCGTCGGCGATGGCCATGTTCTTCTTGTTCAGCTCGGCCTTGTCCTCGTCGCTGATGGAGAGGACGAAGTTGCCGAAGGAGAGCGATCTTGATGCCCTGGGCATCGACCTCGTCCTTGATCTGCTCCAAGAGAGCCTTCTGCAGCTCGAGCTTGAAGTGCGGGCTGATCATCTTGTTGAGCGACCAGCCCTTGCCCTCGCCCAGCTCGCCGACGGCGTCGGAGAGGTACTTGAGCAGGATGTTCTTGAACCACTCCAGGAAGGCGTTGCCGCTCTGCAGCTGACTGCCCGAGCCGACCATGCCGAAGAGCAGCTTCTCGGGGTCGGTGACCTGCACCGAGAAGTCGCCGAACACCATCGCGTCGCACATCATCTGCGTCACGTTGTCGGTGACCGAGCCCAGCGAGCCGCCGAACTTGATGTTCGGGACCTGGCGGGTGGAGACGAAGTAGACCTCGGCGATGAACAGGTTGCCGCCGGTCGCCTTCTCGAGCAGCGCGGAGAGGAAGGGGATGTTCTTGGCGTCGAGGGTGTAGGTGCCGCCGGGGCCCAGCTTGCCCTTGACCTTGCCCTCGTTGACGAAGATCGCCATCTCGTCGGGCTGGCAGGTCAGCTGCGTCATCATCCGGATGTTGTGCTCCGGGTACTTGTAGATGATGTCAGCCTTGGCTTCGTCGGGCCGGGCGATGAAGTTGCGCTTGGCCTCGTTGGTGATGGAACTGAAGATCCCCATTGCGTCCTCTCCTTGGCGATTGCCCTGAGTGGCGAATCCTAACGTGCGCCGGTTGGCCGTAGCAAACAGCGATCCACCTGCTGGACCTCGGGCTCCAGGCTCACGGAAGAGGGGCAAGAAGCCACGCGTGCGATGGCAGATTTCGCCGCGCGAAGGCTGCGGATGCGGCCGCCGCGGGGCCGCTGCTCCTCAGGACCAGCGGGTGAGCAGCCGGTCGCGGTCGAACATCGAGACGGCCAGCCGGAGCAGGCCGAGATCGACGATGAGCGCCAGGACCGCTGCCGCGGGGTAGGCCCAGCCGCCCAGCGTCAGGAGCCCCGCGAACTGCAGAGCGAGCACGCTGAAGATGGGCATGACCGTCAGGCCCGCCAGCGACTGGGCCAGGCGGAGGTCCCCAACCCGCGCGCTGATGGTCACGCTGACGCAGTTGGCGAAGAAGGAGAGTAGCGGGGCGAGCACCAAGAGGCAGAAGGCGAAGTGCGCGTCGGGCAGCGGCCAGCGGTCCAGGGCCTTGGCGCACAAGAGGTCGGCGCCAATGGCGAAGGCCACGAAAGAGACCAGGGTGATGATCATCGCGGGGATCACCGCCGCGAGGCTCTTGGCCAGCACGACGTCGAGCGCGGTGACCGGCGTCGCCAGGAGCGGCTCGAGCGTGCGCCGCTCCTTCTCGCCTGCCACCGACTGGCTGGCGATGAGCACCGGCAGGAAGGCGGGCATCGCCAGGAAGAAGCCCACGGAGTTGCGCAGGGTCTTGTCCAACAGCCCCGCGAGCGCGCCCGAGCCCTTGGCCTCCGGGGCGTAGTAGTGCGCCATGGCCTGCACCGTGGCCTCGTCGGCGTTCACGTACGTGGCGATGACGGCCAGGCTCACGCCGACCATGGTCAGCGGCAAGCTGGCGAGCGAGCTGACGAGCATCCTGTTGCCCAGGACCTCGCGCAGCTCCTTGCGGAGGATGACGAGCATGCGGTCCACGGCGCTCTTTCTACGGTGGGCGCTCGTGGGCCACAAGGAATGTCGGACCCGGTTGCTAGGCTGCTCACCATTCGAGGTTCATCGGAGGCAATACACATGACCAAGCGAGTGGTGGGACAGGCCGAGGTAGTGCGTGAGCAGGCGACGGAGCAGGGAACGGTGAGGGCGCTGCGCGCCGATCGCAAGGGTCGCGTTCGCCTGCTGCTCGAGCTCAACTTCAGCCGCCTCGCCCGCTTCCTCTCTCCAGAGGACGACCGGCAGCTCTACCGCTGCACCGAGTACGCGACCGAGGCGGAGCTGCTCACGGCGTACGACCGGGTCGCCGCTGCCCTCGCGCGCTAGAGGCATGCCGAGCGGAGGCGGGTTAGAGTACGCGGCAACATGACCCGACGACCCGCCCCGATCCTCCTTGTGCTGTTCCTCCAGCTCGCCGGCTGCTCCACTTCGCCCCCTGAGGTCGTTTGCCCCAAGGGCGTGGGCAATGCGGTCGACATGTGCAGCTTCGCAGGCGCGACCGCCGTCGTGGAGGCGACGGTCGAGGCGTGGGCCAACACCTCTCGGGTCGTCGATCTCGCGGGTTTCCCGGACACGGTCGTCACCCCCATCTCCCTCAACATCACCAAGACGCTCAAGGGGCCGCTCTCGGGCAAGCTCTCGGCGCTGCTGGTGGGGTGCGTGAGTGGTGACGGGTCCTCCATCCAGGGACCGCTCCAGACGGCCGAAGGCAAGTCCAGCGGCTACTTCTTCATCGTCGAAGCCGACGACTATGCGGTCGTCGTCAACCAAGGCTTCTTCCGTCGTGATGGCAATCTGCTGAAAAATCCAGGCGTTGCCTCCGAAGGGCTGACCGAGACGGACTTCCGCAACAGGCTCCACTGCGGCGACGCTGGGCTGTAGGTCTCTGTCGAGAAAGCTCAGACGAACGGTGCTCCGGTATGCGATCGGAGCCGGTTGGCCTACTGCGCCTCGGTGCTCCAGTGTCCGAACCGGAGACGGGCGTGCGCGAAAAGGCGCCACTCGGCCAAGAAGTGTCCGAAAGTCGGCCGCCATGTCCGAAATGAGTCCGATTCGACTTGTCCTCGGTAGCTCATCGTAATCACTGGTGAAACCTGTCTGAATCGCGCCCGGTTGTAGCCGTCGTTTACAGCGGCTGCGCGCGTGCGCGCCTCATCGTGAGGGGCGCACACCAAGGTCGTTGTTCCTGAAATCAAGCACTTAGCCGCTGGCACACCGCCTGCTCTGTAGCCGCGCCGGACAACGCACCGACGAGGCGGCCGATGACCCAGCGAATCCTGACGGCAGCGATGGTTCTGGCGATGGCGGGGCTGATGGGCTGCGGCGAAGGGCTGGTGGCAGAAGAAGAGTCGGCCAGCGTTGGCCACGGCGGCCTGACCTGGGAGGAGTTCAACAGCCGCATCTACCAGGAGCCGGGCACCGACGTGTACATCGTCGACGGTGACACACCGATCGTCGGCGAGAAGAACCTGCGCGAGTTCTACGACAACCACGTCGCCCACGGTGACCAGCTCACCGTCAACACCGTCAACGGCAGCGACGACAAGTGGAACGCCACCCAGAAGCTCAACATCACCTACTGCATCAACAAGAGCGCCTTCGGCACCCGCTACAGCCAGGTCGTCCAGGCGATGGCCGAGGCCACCGGCGCCTGGATGAACGTCGCCAACGTCAAGTTCGTCTACGTCTCGGCGCAGGATGCCAACTGCACCTCTAGCAACGGCAACGTCGTGTTCGACGTGAACCCGGTCAACGCCGGCGGCCAGTACATCGCCCGCGCCTTCTTCCCCGCCCAGAGCCGCTCGACCCGCAACGTCCTCATCGACAACAGCGCCTTCACCTCCAGCGGCGACCCCTCGCTCACCGGCGTGCTGCGCCACGAGCTCGGCCACACCCTCGGCTTCCGCCACGAGCACACCCGCCCCGAGTCCGGCACCTGCTTCGAGGACAGCAACTACCGCGTGCTGACCACCTACGACCAGGCCAGCGTCATGCACTACCCGCAGTGCAACGGCATCAGCAGCTGGGCGCTCGAGCTCACCGCCAAGGACGCCGCCGGCGCCGCCGCCCTCTACGGCGCTCCCTCCACCGGCTCCACCCCGACCGACCCGACCACGACCGACCCCACCCCGGCCGCCACCACCACCGAGAAGGTCAACAACGTCAGCGTCGCCAAGAGCGGCTCCAAGTACTACGGCCCCTACAACGTGACCGCGGGCACCGTGCTCGACGTGACCATGACCGGCACCGGCGACGCCGACCTCTACGTCAACTTCGGCGCCAAGCCCACCACCACCACCTACGCTTGCCGCCCCTACCTCGACGGCACCGCCGAGTCCTGCTCGCTGACCGTCCCGACCGGCGCCACCACCGCTTACATCATGGTCAAGGGCTACGTCGCCTCCACCTTCAGCCTGGTCATCACCTACACCAAGGCCGGCGGCACCACCCCCACCACCCCGCCCGCCTCCACCGGCACCGTCAAGTCGACCTCCACCGACGGCAGCGTCGCCAAGGGCAAGACCGTCTCCTACAACCCCATCGCCGTCCTCGCTGGCACCACCTTCACCGTGGCCATGACCGGCACCGGCGACGCCGACCTCTACGTCCGCTTCGGCGCGGCCCCCACGACCTCCACCTACGCCTGCCGCCCCTACCTGGACGGCACCGCTGAGACCTGCACCGTCACCGTCCCCGCCGGCCAGAGCCAGGCCTACATCATGGTCTCCGGCTACGTCGCCTCCACCTTCCACCTCCAGATCGACTACACCGCTCCCTGAGCAGCGTGGACCGATGGTTTTGATGGACGGATGAGACCGGCCGGGCGATCTTCGGATCGCCCGGCTTTTTGATATTCGGTCCGAGGACTTCGATGGATTTCAGGGAGCAGTTCGAGCGGTGGCTCAAGGACGCGTTCCGGGCGCCCGTGCCGCCCGAGGTCCAGGCCTACTCCTTCAATCTCTACGAGCCGGCTAACGAGAAAGACGTGAAGTTCGGCGTCGAGGTCGTTGGGGCGCGAAGGTTCGATCCGGAGGACTCGCAGTGGGCCACCGATGAGATCTGGGCTCCCAAGATCCGCCGGCTGAACATCCCGCAGTCGTTCTCCGGCGACGAAGGGCAGGACTGCCTGGCCAAGTTGCGGACGCTGCTCTCCGATGCGCTCGAGAAGGGCGACGCGGCATCGGCATTCTTGAAGGCGCGCCGCGGGGTCGGCCTCGGCTTCCGCGAGGGAGACCGGGAGATCCTCTGGAGCGACCCGCAGCCGCCGGCCAACGGCCGCACGACGATGAAGATGCGCCGCCGGTAGCGAATCGCCTGGACGCTCGGGATGGAGGCTGAACCGTGTTTCGAAAGAGGCTGTTCGTCGGCTTGGCGTTCACCATCGTCCAGGCGTGCGGGAACCCGCCCGCTCCCGAGCCGGATGCCGGGGTCCATCCCCTTGGGTTCGTTTCGGCGTCGATGTCGCCACCCAATGGCCCGTGTCTCGTGCCTGCGAACGCACCGGAGTGCGCGCCGCTCGCCTTGACGGTGGGCAAGGTAAGCGACAGCGAGGTGGGCGAGACCCTCGCCGTGCGCTGGTACGTCGACGGCAGCATGCAGGACCAGGCGATGCTGCCGCCGCAGACGCCGCCCTCCGTGGAGCGGCTTGGCGCGAACTTCGCCTTCTCGCCTCAAGAACACGCCCGTGGTGGCCACGTCGTGAAGGTCGTGGTCAGCAACGGGTTCGCGACGTCTGGCTCGCTCGACCAGGTCGCTGAGGGTAAGCAGTCGGCGGAGTGGACCTGGTGCGTCGACACCACGAGCTGCGCGAACGGCAAGGAAGCGAACCGGTAGACGTCGACGGCCGGGCACCAACAAGGGCACCCGGCCGTCGGAATCGTCGATCGGGTCAACTCACCGGTAGGGCAGGTCGCGCACCGCCCGCGCGAACTCCCGCGCCGCCGGCTCCACCCCGCGCCACCACTTGGCGATCTGCTCGGGCGATGGCGAATGTGTCAGGTCGTCGCCGGCGTCGACGAGCGTCTCGGCCGAGGACTTGAGGTGCTTGGCTTGCGAGGCGCTCGAGCTCGCCGCGCTTGCCCAGCAGCTCGAAGGCTTCGGTGAGCACCTCGCGTACGACCTGCAGCCCGAGCTTGTCGGCTTCTGCCAGGACGTTGAGGCGCTCGTAGCCGCGGGCGACCGTGGCGATCGCCTGGATGCGCGTGGTCAGCGCCCCGATTCCGTGGTCCGCAGTGGCTGCCATGGTGCTCACCCCTGCTTGAGGACGTTGCCGGCGGGACGGGGAGGCACCGGGCGCTGAGGCTGCGCGGCGACCAGGTCGGCGAGCAGCTCCTTCTTGGCCGGCATCAAGGTGATGGCCGCGTCGGACTGCAGCGCGTGCTGGGTCTCGAGGATGTCAAACATCGTCTCCGCCACCTCGGGGTCCTTGGCGATCTTGGCCAGCGCCTCGCCGACGATGCGCGGGCGCAGCGCCGCGGCCTTGGCGAACTCCACCGCGGCTTCGCGCTCGGCGGTGGAGGTGATGAGGCCCACCTGGTTGGCGCCGTCCTGACGGATGGCGCTCGTGACCTGGCGCAGCCGGTTGACGACCTTCTCCTCGATCTGCCGGATCATGTTCTCGTCGCGGAAGTGGACCTTGCGGATGTAGACCGAGCCCACCTGGTAGCCCCAGTCGTGGCTCTTGGGGCTGACCTCGTCGCGCACCGTCTTGCTCATGGTGTGGCGCGTCTCGAGCATGTCCGCGAGCTTCATGTTCGACAGGCAGCGCACGGTGGTGTTGGACACGTTGGCGCGCAGCGAGCCGCGCGGGTCGGTGTTCTTGAACAGGTAGGCCACGGGGTCGGAGACGAACATCTCGTACCAGATGCCGATGCCCATCGGCGCGCCCTCCTCGGAGTTGACCGGCTGGCTGCGCAGGTATTCCTGGTCGAGCCGCATGTCGAGGACCTTGCGGGTCCCGAAATAGCGGATGACGAACGCCGCCAGGCCCATGCGCGCCGGCAGGATCTTCAGGCCCGGCTCGTCGAGGACGGCGACGACCTTCCCGAAGAGCGTGTAGACGTGGCAGGTGCCTTCCTGGACGACGTCGTAGATGCCGAAGAAGCGCATCACGCCGAACAGCGCGGGCACCACGAAGAAGCAGCCGATGAAGGTGACGAGGAATGCGGTTCCCATTTCACTTCACCTCCACGATCAGGCTCTTGGCCTTGGACCACAGCCCCAGCCGCAGGTTGCGCAGGTAGGCGGGAAGTACTCCCGGCCCGGTGGCCTTGATCTGCGAGAGCTGCGCGGCGAGCGCGACCAGCGGCTCGACCTCGGCCTGCGCCTTGAGGGTCTCGATGTCCACCGCGCGCCGCGACTGGACGATCTTCTGGTCGGCGGAGGCCTGGGCGAGGCTGATCTCCGAGCTGATCTGGTTGTGGGCGGTGTTGATCGCCGCCAGCGCCGACTCGACCTCCGGTGGCGGGTCGATCTCGGTGATGAGCGAGGCGTCGAGGACGATGCCGTAGCGCGCGACGGAGCTGCGGCACTCGTGGTCCATGTGCTCGTTCAGGTCGCGCATGTTCTTGCGCAGGTCGTTGATGGAGACGCCGCTGACGGCGGCGAGCCCGCCCTCGCTGGCGGCGCGGGGCGCCTCGAAGCTGGCGATGCGCTGGCGCAGCACGCTGACGAAGTAGCCCATGATGTGGGCGATGGGGTTCTTCACGCCGAAGAGGTAGGCGTACAGGTTCTGCTCGGCGACGCGGAAGCGGAGCTGCCCGCGCAGGCCGGTGTTGAGCTGGTCCTTGGTGACGGCGTCCAGCTCCTCGCCGCCGCGGTTGGCGTTGGGGCTCTCGGGGTCCCAGGCCATGGAGACGGTCTCGGTGGCGATGGAGACCTTGTGCACCTTCTCCCACGGCCACTTCCAGTAGATGCCGGGGCCGATGACGCGCACCTGCGGGTACTTGTAGCGCTGCTTCTCGTCGTCGCCGAGGAACTGCGCCTCGGCCAGGTCGGTGCTGAAGCCACCCAGCCGCTCGGCGCGCCCGAAGCTGGTCTTCACCGCCCGCTGGTTCTGGTTGATGGTGTAGAAGCCCGCCACGAAGTACCTGACCAGGAACCAGGCCAGGAAACCCAGGAACACTCCGAACAAGGGCATGCGCAGCCTCCCTGCGAGAAGGGGCTGGAAGGCCAGCCCCGAAGGACGGCAGAGCATGGGCGTCCGGTCAGGGCCGGTCAAGGCGGGGTGAGCGCGGGGGGAGCGCTAAGCGATCTTGCCGAGCAAGAGCGCGCTCGCCATCAGGTTGCCGTGCGCGACCTGCTTGGGCAGCACGCAGCCCTGCTCGCCGAACGAGTAGATGGCGGAGTAGGGGACCTGGGGCAGCGCCTTGGAGATCTCGTCCATCGACTCCGGCATCCGCTTCTGGATGGCGAGCATGCAGCCGCCGCAGAACACGACGAGCGCTCCGGCGAGCTTGTCCGGTGCCAGGCCGCCACGCACCAGCGCGGTGCGGGCGACGTTGGCTCCGCGGTGGACGAGCGCGTCCTCGGAGGAGTCCATCAGCGCCACCGTCTGGCCCACTTCGACGTTGGCGAAGAGGCCGAGCGAGCGCGCGGGCACGTCGACCTTCTCCGGGTGGACGAGCACGAAGGCCTCGATGCCGCCGAACAGGCCGCGCGGCAGGCCCAGGGGCGCCATCGTGGTCTTGCCCAGCACGTTGCCGCCGGCGGCCAGCTCCGCGCCGATGCGCCCGCCCGTCCACTGGTCGTAGACCTCGGCTGCCGGGCGCCCGTCGATGGCGAGCAGGGTGCGGCCGCGGGCGGCGGTGACCTTGCCGCGCTTCTCGGTGGGCAGGTAGCCGGCCTGGTAGTTGACGCCGATCTTCCCGGGCCAGTCGCAGACGGCCACGGCGACGCCCGAACCGAAGACCCCCTCGTGCGACCAGACCTTCCACTGGCCCGAGAGGTCGTTGTCCGCGGCGGTTCCGCCCACCAGCGCCGTCTGCCGATCGAGCGAGCTGAAGGCGCCGTCGAGCAGCCCCTCCTCGTCGCCCGGGGTCGCATGGAAGACGGCGAAGCGGGTCTGGCCGGGCTTGATTCCTGCCGCGGCCAGCGCCGCCTTGGCGACCTGGGTTCCCTTCGCCTTGGCGCTGCCATCCTTGGCAGCCGCCGAGACACCAAAGCGGAAGCCGTCGCCGACGAGCCAGAGGCCGGTGACGACCGAGCCCGTGCTGAAGCCGCCGAGAGAGGTGCCCACTCCCAGGCACGAGGTCGAGCCGAGCAGCGCGGCGTCCGGCAACCGCGCGTGCAGCGCCGAGCGCAGGGCCTCGGCATCCAGCGAGACCGAGTGGTAGACGATGCCGCCCCGGACCTTGAGGCCCTGGGCCTTCGTGGCCAACTGCTGCAGGGTCTGCTCCGCGGCCGAGGCGGGGGTGCTGGCGGACGACAGCGTGACCACGACGGTGGCAGCCATGGTTCCTCCGGACAGAGAAGAGCTCCGAGAAATCTAACAGCGACCCGACACCAGCCGCAGGTAGGTCTCCTCGAGCTTCTCGATGGGGCTGCACCCGGTGGATCCGCGCGCCCAACGCGACGAGCCTGGAGACGACTTCGGGGACGTCCGTCTCCTGGGCAAGCGTGACGTCGAGCACCGGGCCTTGCGCCTTCACCTGCAGCCCCGCCGACGACAGTGCGGCGGCGAAGGAGGCGGCGTCGCCGGCGACCTCGATGGCCACTGAAGGCGCCGACCGGGCGAGCTCCCGCGGCGGGCCGAGGGCGAGCACGCGTCCCTTCACCACCGCGACGCGCCGGCACAGCCGCGCAGCCTCGTCGAGGTTGTGGGTGCAGAGCACGATGGTGCGTCCCTGGCCGGCGAGCTCCTCGACGATGCTGCGCACCTGGGCGCTCGCCTCCGGGTCCAGGCCCGAGGTCGGCTCGTCGAGGAAGACGACCTGGGGTTCGTGCACCAGCGCGCGGGCGATGGCCACCTTCTGGCGCATGCCTTTCGAGAAGCCGCCGACGCGGTCGTCCTCCCGGCCCGTCAGACCGAGCGTCGCGAACAGCTTGGGGAGCCTCGCGCCGATCTCCGCGTCGCTCACGCCGTAGAGGCGCGCGAAGTAAGCCAGGTTCTCGCGCGCAGTCAGGCGGTCGTAGAGCCCAGGTTGCTCGGTCAGCAGGCCCACGACCCGCCGCACTTCGCGCGCCTGGGCCGAGAGCGCCAGCCCGCAGATCTGCGCGTCGCCCGAACTGGGGGCGAGCAGTCCACAGAGCATGCGCAAGGTGGTGGTCTTGCCCGCGCCGTTGGGCCCGAGCATGCCGAAGATCTCGCCCTGCTCGACCTCGAAGGCGAGCCCTTCGACCGCCGTTCGCTCGCCGAACCGGCGCCCCAACCCACGAGCGACGATGGCAGGTGGGCGGGGCATCAGGACCTACCGCATCGGTTCAGTTCACCGAGGCCAGGTAGAACTTGTTGCAGGTCTTGTCCTCGATCTTGACCTTGCGGCCCTTGGCCTCGACCGAGGACTTCATCCCTGCGAACCGGCTCTGCTCGACCAGCACCCAGAACCGTCCGGGCTGCGCGACCACGTCGTCCCAGTGGGCGTTGTCCTTGATCTGCCGGATGGTGTTCGACGTGTAGAAGGTCTCGCCGCGCCAGTTCATGTAGTAGGCGATGATCGGCTCGTTGGGCGATCCGCGCTCGTGGTAGTAGGTCCAGACGAGCTCGCGCTGGGTCCAGTGCGGAGTCAGCTTCTCCCAGTGCACCCAGCTGATGTAGCCGGCGAAGAGCAACGCCACCGCTGCGAAGGTGCCCACCAGCATCGCCTTGGCGCGCCAGATGTACGCCAGCGCCAGCCACAGTCCGCCGCCGATGAAGAGCACCGCGAAGACCTGCCGGGCCTGCTCGCCAGCCTCGCGCATCGGGTAGGTGCGCTCGTACTGGTAGATGAACATGTTGGGCAGCACCTTGGGCTCGAGCCACATGTTCTGGGCGATGACCGCGAAGAAGCCCAGACCCAGGAGTACCGGGACCGCAAAGCTCTCGATGCCTTCCTTCCACACCCGCTCGGCGAACAGCGCGCAGAGGATGGCCAGCGGTGGCACCACCGGGAAGCAGTAGTGGTGGAACTTGGTGGCGCTCATCGAGAAGACGAAGAACGCCACCGCGGTCCAGATGGTGACGAGCAGGGCCGCGCGGTTCTTGGGCTCGGGGTCCTTGGGCGAGAGGCGGCCGATGGCGACCATGGCGCCCGGCACCAGCGCGACCCAGGGCCACATGGCGAAGCCCAGCTGCTCGATGAAGTAGGTGAAGGTGCCGCCCGGCGTGGTGGTGTGCACGCCCGCGGTCAGCCGGTTGAAGTGATCGTGGATGAAGAAGCGGTAGGCGAAGGTCTTCGACTCGTCGTCCAGTCCGCCCGCCGAGGCGCCGGGGAGGACGCCGAAGAGAGAGAGGGTCACGATCCACGGGGCGGCGATCGCCAGGAAGACGACGACGTACTGAAGGCGGGAGCGGCGCAACAGCCTCCAGTCCCAGCTGACGAGCAGATAGAGGAGAAGGATGAGCCCCGGGAGCGCGAAGCCGAGAAGACCCTTGGCGAGGGTCGCGAAGCCGAAGAAGACGTAGGCCCACACCCACCAGATCGTCGCCGAGTGGCTCCGCTCACGGCCGCCGTTGGAGCGAAGCAGCCAGACGAAGAAGGCGACCACGCTGGCCGCGGCCGCTCCACCGGCAGCGACCATGACGAGCAGGCCGAGCACGTACCAGAGGTTGTAGATCTTCAGGATGGTGTTGGACGCCCAGGTCGCGAACTGCTGGAGCGCCGGCGTGAGGTTCCCGGTCGCAGCCAAGACGATCATCACGATCGTTCCGACGCCGAAGCCGTAGAGCACGAGCTTGCGCCCGTTGCTGACCAAGTACGGAATGCGGACGGTGTCCTCCAGCAGCTCGCCGCGGGTCCTGGGATGGAACTCGGCGACGAGGATGCAGGACATACCCGCCGCCATGATCGTGACGAACGGGGTGTCGGTGACCGCCTGGCGCGCGAGCATGAAGAAGAGCGGGCTGGTCGCAGTGGCGACGCCGGCGATGAGGCCGGCGCGGCGGTTGAACACCCGGCCGATGGAGAGGGTGATCATCGAGACGGCCAGGACGGAGAGCAGCGCGAACGGCAGGCGCATGCCCCACTCGAGGTACAGGCCGAGCGGGCCATTGCCGTTGTCGGCGGCGGTCGAGCCCGTCAGCGCGATGCCCAGGCCCTGCAGCCACATCGTCAGCGGCGGCTTGGAGAAGAAGTAGGCGTTCTCCCAGAACGGGAAGACGAAGTCGCGCTTGACGACCATGGTGCGCGCGACCTCGCCGTAGTGGACCTCCCACGGGTCCCACATGCCCACGGCACCCAGGAAGGGCACGAAGATCATCGTGGCGAACAGCGCGACGCCGATCACGTCCCGGCGCTCGGTCGCGAGGTCACGCTCCTCCGGCGTCATCTTGGAGCGGTCGGGGAAGAGCTTCTGGCCCAACCCAGCGAGGAAGATGACGGCGCCGACCAGCACGCCACCCCAACCAATGACCGAAGCAATCGATGAACCGTTGATGGAGGACCCGCCCGCGGCCGCGAGGACCACTCCGGCGGCGAACACGAGCGCGCCGACAATCATGTTGCGGCGGTCGTCGCCCACCAGGAGCTTCAGTGGCGCCTTGCCGAGCACGGCCGCGGCCATGCTCTGGTCTTCCGCATCATTGATCTCTTTGACGGGGTCCTTGGCCATCGACGTGGTCCCTCCTCGCGGCCGGCGCGAAGGCCGGGCGTATACCACGAGTCCGCCCCGGCAGGGCGGTCCACGATTCGACAGTCCGGCTCCGGTCCAGCCAAGGGACCAAGGTGTCGGCAGGGAGCCTGGACCCGGGATTCACGATGCGCTGGAAGGCGCGCCCTTCGACTCAGGTTGTCAAGTGGTCGTAATCCTTGCTGAAAATGGAGTAGGCAACTTTCTGCCTACATCCTCCGACAATGTGGCCTGAAACCCACCGGAGGTCACATGTTCCAGCGCGCTCTTCTCCTCGCTCTCGTGACGGTGCTCCTTCCCACCGCCGCCTACGCGGTCAAGTGCCCGGCCGAGCTTCCGGTGCTCTTCATCAGCCAGGACAAGTCCGGGACGATGGCCGACCCGCCGGATCCTGCGTGCCCGACCTGCCCCAGCAAGTGGTCGACGGCGAAGAGCGCGGTCGGCGACCTCTCGCTCAAGTTCGCCAACCGGTTCCGCTTCGGCGTGCAGATGTACCCGCACGACACGACGACCTTCAACTGCACCACCGGCACCACGGTCACTCCGTTCCCGGCCGACACCGACGACATCGCGGCGGCTTACGCGGCGGCGGTCCCCGGCGGCGGCACCCCGACCGCGGCCAGCCTCGACGCGGCGGCGGCCTACCTCAAGAGCCTGAAGCTGGCCGAGCCGGCCTACGTGCTGCTCATCACCGACGGTCTGCCCAACTGCAACACGGCCCTGGACCCGGCGAGCTGCCGGCCGTCGCAGCCGGCGTGCGCCGACTCCTCGGGCAACGGCTCGCCCAACTGCGGCGCCAAGGGCTGCCTCGACGACCAGGGCGCCAAGGCGGCGGCCGCGCGAGTCCTCGCGGCGGGCTTCAAGGTCTACGTGATCGGCTTCGACGCCTCCGTCGCCACCAACGTCAACAAGCCCGTCCTCGACTCGATCGCCCAGGCCGGCGGCACCGGCACCGCCTATACCGCCACCGACTCCGCCTCGCTCTCCGCGGCGCTCAACGCCATCGCCTTCGACGCCACGACCTGCTGCAAGGACGTCTGCACCAACGGCGCCTCGCAGTGCACCGCCGCCGGTCAGGTGCAGCGCTGCCAACTCGACGCCCAGGGCGAGTGCACCAACTGGTCGCTCGCCAGCTGCCCGCCCAAGAGCACCTGCAATAACGGCTCGTGCGTCGTCTGCACCGACGAGTGCACCGCCGGCGCCAAGAGCTGCAGCGGCGACAAGGCCCTGACCTGCACCAAGGGCGCCGACGGCTGCACCCGCTGGACCGAATCCGACGACTGCACCTGGGGCGAGCAGTGCACCAACGGCGCCTGCGTCAGCTGCGGTGAGACCTGCAGCTACGGCGACAAGCGCTGCTCGGGCGCCGACGTGCAGGAGTGCGAGCTCGACCTCGTCACCGGCTGCACCGGTTGGACGACCACCCAGTGCAGCTCCGGCTCGACTTGCCAGGGCGCCGCCTGCCAGAGCTGCTCGACCACCTGCAAGGCCAACGAGCGCCGCTGCTCCGGCAAGACCCCCGAGGTCTGCATGGCAAACGAGCTGGGCTGCACCAGCTGGCACGCCGAGACCCCCTGCACCGACTACTGCTCCGGTGGCGCCTGCAACAGCTGCGGCACCAGCTGCACCGTCGGCACGGCGCGGTGCAACGGCAACACCGTCGAGATGTGCCGCGCGGACGCCAACGGCTGCACCGAGTGGTCGGCCAACGGCTCGTGCCTCGAGGGCCAGTACTGCGCGGCGGGCGCGTGCGTGAACTGCGCGTCGCAGTGCACGGTGGGCGAGAAGCAGTGCGCGACTACGGGCATCCTCGAGTGCCGCCAGCTGCCCACCGGCTGCAACGACTGGTTCAACGCCGGCACCTGCGCCGCCGGGGAGACCTGCAAGGACGGCAAGTGCGTCCCGCCGTGCCAGAACGAGTGCGCCGCCGGGGCGAAGATGTGCGACCCCTCCGGCTACCCGCTGGCCTGCGAGAAGGCCGTGACCGGCTGCTACGTGTGGAAGAAGCAGGCGCTCTGCAAGGGCCAGAGCAAGTGCCTCGAAGGTCTCTGCCGCGAGCCTTGCGGCAACGACGAGCTCGAGAGCTGCCCCGAGGGCTTCATCTGCACCGGCACGGCGGAAGGCCGGCTCTGCCTGCCCGACACCAGCACCAAGCCGGACGCGGGCACGGGCACCGGCACGCTCCCCGGCATCGACGACCCGACCGAGGATCCTGGGACGGACCCCAACCACGGCAACCACGGCACGGGGACGACTCCCGGCTGCGGCTGCTCGTCGGCTCCGGCTCCGCTGGCCCTGGCGCTGGCCCCGGTGGTGCTCGCGCTCCTGCGCCGTCGCCGCCAGTAGCCCGCCACCGATTCGGCTCGCGAGGCGCGAGTCGACGCATTCGCGCCCGCTTCCCCCCAAGGGTCGCGGGCGCGGCCGTTTCTGTCCTCCGGAGGCAGATAGGGTTACGATTCGGGCCAGCCGAAGGGCCAACCGAATGAACATCGAAGCCAGCTGCACTCCGCATCCCGACGAGCCCAACGTCTACCTGCTCTTCCTCGAGCTCGCCGCCGCCGAGGAGGCCAGCGCCCCACGCAAGCCCATCCACCTCGTGCTGGCCATCGACGCCTCGAGCTCGATGGGCGGGCCGCGGCTGGCCTGCGCGGTGGAAGCTGGCAAGGCCGTGGCCGACCGGCTGGGCCCGGAGGACATGTTCTGCCTGCTGGCGTTCGATCGCTCGGTGCGGGCGCTGTTCGGGCCAGGGCTCGCCGACGAGACGGCGCGCAAGGCCATCCACGAGGCGCTCTCCAAGCTCAAGCCCGGCGTGGGCACCGCGCTCTACGACGCGCTGGAGAAGAGCCACGAGGCGCTGCGTCGGGTCTTCGTGCGTGGCACCCGCCCGCACGCGGTCATCCTCACCGACGGCTACCCCTCCGTGGGCCCCAACAGCCCCCAGGCCTTCTCCGAGCTGTCACGCAAGGCGGCCGAGGAGGGCATCGTCACCTCGGCCGTGGGCGTGGGCCTGGACTTCGACGAGGCGGCCGTGGCGGGCATCGCTGGCGGTGGAGGCGGGCGCTACAGCTTCGTGGACAAGGAGTCGGACATCCCCGGAGCGCTGTCCCGGCACCTGACGGACCTGTTCGCCATCGCCATCGAGAACGTGACCGTGCGCATCGCGCCGGGCAACGCGGTGCGCGAGGCGACGCTGTTGCACCGCTACCCGACCAAGGTGGGGCCGGACGGCTTCGTGGTGGAGACCGGGCCCATCGGCCGCGGCAACCCGCGCCGCCTGCTCTTCCTGCTCAAGGCGCCGACCGCGCCGGCGCCGGTGGCGGCGACCATCGCCTTGTCCACGCGCGGCGCGGAGGCCGGGGCCGACTCCAACCGCATCCTCTCGGTCCCGGTCAACCCTGCGAGCCTGGCGGCCAAGGAGGCGGTGCGCGAGCTGTACCGCCTGACGCTGGCGACTCAGGAGAACGATTTCTGGGAGGCCGTGCACCGCAACGACCGTGCACGGGCGACCAAGGCGAGCGAGGCCGCGCTCCGGGCGCTGGCCTCGCTGGAGGCGACAGGGGCGCCGGCCGCGGAGCTCGAGTCGGACAAGGCGCGCATGGCGGACCAGAAGGCCGTGCTCGACGGGCGCCTGTCGGCGGAGGCCCGCGAGATGGCGCGCAAGCGCTCGCACCAGACCTCGGTGTCGCGCGTCACCAGCATCTACGACCCCGACTGAGGCTGAAGGTCGCTTCGGCGGCGAGGTCGCCTACTTCGACTCCGCGGGCGGCTCCTTCGGCTGCTGGGACGTCTCCTGCCCGGGCGCGGGAGGCTCGGCTGGGCTCGCGGCGTTCTCCTTCTTCTCGCGCTTGTCCGCGACGAGCGACGCCACGACGGCGATGGCCAGGAGCCCGCCCACGACCGCCAACGAGAATGGCCGGAGGCACGTGCAGCCAGTTCGCCAGGATCATCTTCAGCCCGATGAAGGCGAGCACGAAGGCCAGGCCCACGTTCAGGAAGCGGAACTTCGCCATGACGCTGGCCAGCAGGAAGTAGAGCGCGCGCAGGCCCAGGATGGCGAAGATGTTCGAGGTGTAGACCACAAACGGGTCGGTGGAGACGGCGAGCACCGCGGGGATGGAGTCCACCGCGAAGAGGACGTCGGTGGCCTCCACCACCACCAGCACCAGGAGCAGCCGGGTGGGGACGCGGTGGCCCTTCTCGACGACGAAGAAGTGGCCCTGCTCGATGTTCTCGCTGATGCGGAAGAAGCGGGTGAAGAGCCGGTAGGCCAGGTTCTTCTGCGGCTCGACCTCCTCGCCGCCGCCGGAGAAGAGCAGCTTGCCGCCGGTGTAGATGAGGAACGCGCCGAAGACGTAGAAGAGGAAGTGGAAGCGCGAGAGCAGCGCCACGCCCACGAAGATGAAGACGGCGCGCATCACCAGCGCGCCGATGATTCCCCAGAACAGCACGCGGCGCTGCAGGTGCGGCGGATCTTGAAGAACCCGAACAGCACGATGAAGACGAAGAGGTTGTCGACCGACAGCGCCTTCTCGAGCAGGTAGGCGGTGAAGTAGTCGAGCGTCGCGGTGCCGCCCACGAACGGGGAGACGCCGAAGCCGAAGGCGACCGCGGTGGCGATCCACACGAGGGCCCAGAAGAGCGCCTCCTTGGGCTTCATCGCGTGGTCGTCCTTCTTGTGGACGCCCAGATCGATGGCGAGGCTCACGACGACGAGCACGCCGAACACGATCCACAGCACCGGGGTACCGGCTGAGGTCATCCATGCTCCCGACGGCGCTCCCTCCGCGCCCAGGGAGAAGGTCTAGGGGAAAGGCTCGCTGGCGGCAAGCGGATTGACGGCGGGCGCGTCCTCGCCCCGGCCGTCGGCGACGGCCCACACCAGCGAGAAGTCCTCGTTGGGCGGCGAGAAGAGGTGGCGCACGGTCCAGCCGGCTCGCTCGACCATGGCCCGGGCGCTGCCCTGCGAGAACTTGCGGCTGATCTCGGTCCGGACGCTCTCCCCCGCCGCGAAGCGGGCCGTCAGCTCCAGCGCTTGCAGCCGGACCTCGAGCGCCCTGCGGGCGACGAGGTGCATCTCCACCTGTTCGGCGTCGCGGTCGTAGAAGGCCAGGTGCCGGAAGTCGCGCGGGTCGAAGCTCGCCTCCAGCCGCCGGTTGAGGACCTGGAGCAGGTTGAGGTTGAAGCGCGCCGTGACCCCCTGGGCGTCGTCGTACGCCGCGGCGATGCGCGCGGGGTCCTTGATGCGGTCGATTCCCAGCAGGAGCGAGGACCCCGCTCCGGTCGCCGCCGCCAGCCCGGAGAGGACGCGGACCGCCGCCGCCTGCTCGAGGTTCCCGACGGTACCGCCCAGAAAGACCACGAGGGTGCCGGCGCCCCGCGGCAGGCCGGAGAGCGGCGCCTCGAAGTCGGCCACCCGCGCGCGGACGGAGAGCCAGGGATAGCGCCCTGCGAGCACCTCGGCGCTCTGGCGGAGCATCGTCTCGTCCAGGTCCAGGCTGACGTAGCGCGCTGGCCGGTTCAGGGCTCCCATCGCGTCCAGAAGCAGTCGCGTCTTGGTCGACGACCCGCTCCCCAGCTCGACGAGAGTCTCTGGACGAAGCGAGCGGACGAGCTCCGGTGCGACTTCGGCGAGGAGCGCGGTCTCGGTGCGAGTCGGGTAGTACTCCGGCAGCCGGCAAATCTCCTCGAACAGCCGCCCCCCCTCGGCGTCGTAGAGGTGCTTGGGTGGCAAGGTCTTCGGGCTGGAGAAGAGCCCGCGCCGCACGTCCTCGAAGAGCGTGTCGGTGGACGAAAGACCTGCCTGGCGTTCGACGATGACGCGCGAGCTCACATCGCCAAGCTGGACAGCCCTCGACAGGCGGCCACGGCCGTTCTGGGGTGGGGCAGCGGGCGAGCGCCAGGCCGTATCCCGTGAACAGCCGGTGGCATAGGATGCGTCCCTTCGTTTCGAGGAGGCACACCATGCTCCGCACCGCCCTGGCCGCAGTCCTGCTCGTGGTCGCCCCGGCCGCCGTCTACGCCGAGTCGGTGGAGATCGAGGTGAATGCCAAGGTCATCTCCGGCACCAAGGAGAAGCCCAGCCTGGGCATCCACGCCACCGAGGACGCGATGGACATCGTCGTCACCCTCGAGCGCGAGGACGGCAAGAAGTTCAAGATGCGCACCGGCCCGATGGCGGCAGGCTCGGTGAAGAAGCTGCCCATCGACGTCCCTCCGGGGCGCGAGTGGAAGTTCACCGGGAGCGCGGAGCGTCGCTACGGCAAGACCATCGAGACGCTCGGGCTCAACTTCGTCGCAGAGATCGTGCTGCCGGTGAAGCTGGTGGTGGACGAGTCCAAGGTGGACATGAAGAACCAGAGCCTGGTGCTCACCAGCAGCCGCAAGTGCCAGAAGGTGGAGGTCGAGGTCACCGGCGACCAGGGCCAGGACATGGGCAAGACCACCGTCGAGTTCGGCGGCGCGGCGCCCGGCACCCCGCTCGACGTCAAGTGGAACCAGGGCGACGGCAACGTGATGAAGATCGTCCTGCGCGTCTGGGACACCGACAACTTCTACGAGGGGCTGGAGCTGTTCCCCTGGCACATCTACATCCCCCACGAGGAGGTCAACTTCGCCACCGGCAGCTTCAAGATCGAGAAGCCGGAGGAGCCCAAGCTCGACTCTTCGCTCGGCGAGATCGACACGGCCATCAAGCAGTACGGCAAGTTCGCGGACATCAAGCTCTTCGTGGTCGGCCACACCGACACCGTCGGCCCGACCGACTCCAACCGCACGCTCTCCTTCAACCGCGCCAAGGCCATCGCCGAGTGGTTCCGCCGGCACGGCCTGCGCATCCCGCTCTTCTACGACGGCTTCGGCGAGGAGGCGCTCAAGGTGCAGACGCCCGACGAGACCGACGAGCTGCAGAACCGGCGCGTGGAGTACATCGTGGCCATCGAGGCGCCGAACATCTCGCAGAATCGCAAGGCCGCGTGGAAGCCGGTAAGGTAGCAGCCGTGATGCGCGTCGCCCTCGTCCTCAGCCTCGCCCTGGCCCTCTGCCTGCCTGCTCCCGTGCGGGCCGAGGGGATGCTCAAGAAGACCCGCCTGCTCGACGTGACGCTGCGCGCCGACGAGGGTGGAGGCGGAGCCCCTCCAGCCGCGACGGCGGCGACCCCCGTCGAGGCCCGCCCTGCCCGCCGAGGGGTCGGCTGGGCCTTGTTGCCCTTCGGCATCGGCCAGTACGCCAACGGCGAGCCGGTGAAGGGCGCACTCATCTGCATCAGCGAGATCCTCCTGTTCGCCACCTCGGCGGCGGCGCTGGGCATCGTCGAGTCGTCCAAGGTCGAGAGCTACGGGTTCATGAACGGCGGCAAGGTGCAGGACCCGGACATCGGCAAGGCGCTGGTCATCACCTACATGACGGCGTTCTGGGTCGGCGTGGCCGTGGTGGGCATCGGCATCATCGACGCCCTCGTCTACCGGCCGAGCGAGACCACCACCGTGGCGCTGGCGCCGACCGGGGTCGCGGTGAAGTTCTAGAGCCGCTGCAGCGACAGGCGGCGGCGGCGAGCACGAAGATGACGGGGTTGCGCCTGCCGTTGGTCGCATCGTGTCGCTGCGACCGGGGCGCCGGCCTCTATGCCTCGGGGGCTCGAGACAGGAGCGCGGCGGGTCAATCCGCCCGGTGCAGGACCTGCCACTCACCTGGGACACGGTAAGGCTCACTGGTCTGCGCGCCCGCGCCGCCGCCCAAGGCGCCGGCCGGCAAGGCCTCGATGCTCACGAACTTTGCGCTGCCAGCATCGGATAAAGCCGCCTGGACCGGCGTCTCGTGGAGCCAGTTCCGCATGAGGAGGTGGCCATGTGTACGGGAGGAGCAGAGATGGCCTGCGCATAAGCCTCCCATTGGGTGAACGGCCGGGAGCTGCTGGGAACTGTTGGGGTCAAGGTGCTTACGGCGTCACTTCAAGCTCGTAGACTCGGAAGAAGTCGCTGACGGCGAGGTGTGCCACGTCTTTGGAGTCGAACGCCAGGTTAGAGAGGGCGAGATCGGGCGCGCGTGCGACACCGGTTGCGACAAAACCGCTCCCAGCTTCGCCCCAAAGAGTGACGCCCCAGCTGCCGCCAGGAAGCGCGCGCATTCCCAGCACGTGCAGCCTGTCGGCACCGTCGAAGGCGGCGCCGGAAAGCCTCAGGGGTTGCTGTGAGTTGGCGGCAATTGGCAGCACGACCCAACCGCCCGACGACTTGCGGTAGCACCTTGTCGTGTACGAATTGAGCGTGGCTCCTTCCTCGCATCGGCAGTAGGCAAACTCGCCTTGGTGGTCGAGAAGGGAAACACAGACGTCTGCTCCGTCGCTGGCCAGGACCTCGCGAGTCCAGGTTGCGCCCAATGGCCGCTTCACGTGAACGAGCTCGCCGGTCTCGGGATCGTGGACCAGCAGGTGCAGCCCTCCGGCCGCGTCGGTCGAGAAGGCACGCATCTTTCCGTTTCCGCCGACGGACGGGGCGAGGTCCTCCCAGGAGAGGACTGGTTTCGACAGAGGGTCGCCGTCCCAGTGCCCGTGGCGGAGAGCGCCGTTGGCACCTTGGCAAATCAGGTCGACAGCGCCTCCAGGTCCGACGTCCCCGGCCCTCTGTGCCAACGTGCGTGAGACAGCGACCCCATCCGCAATTACTGTAGGACCACGAGGGTGGGGAGAGACGATGGATGCGCAAGGTGCAGACACCGCCCGAGTCCAAGCACGGACCCGTTCCCGAGCCGGCGCCCCAACGTCGGCCGCGCCGCCCGACCCCGAGGTCCCCTCCGACCGCCCGAAGCGGCGCACGTTCACCGCGGAGTACAAGAAGCAGATCCTCGACGAGGTCGACGCCTGCTCCGAGCCCGGCCAGGTCGGCGAGCTACTGCGTCGCGAGGGCCTGTACTCATCGCACCTGGTCGACTGGCGTCGGCTGCGCGACGCCGGGGCGCTCGCCGGCCTCGAAGCCCGGAAGCGCGGCCGCAAGGCGAAGGTCGTCGACGCCCTCGCGGCGAAGGTCGCCGAGCTTCGAGCGCGACAAGCGGCAACTCGAGGAGCGCCTGCGTAAGGCGGAGCTGATCATCGACGTCCAAAAAAAAGTCTCACAGCTGCTGGGGATCCCGCTGGCGACGCCCCCGGAGAAGGGAGGCGGCGAGCGATGAACGCCGTCCGCGAGCTCGCCGCCGAGGTCGGCATCGCGCCCGCGTGTGAGGCGTTCGCCGTACCCCGCGCCTCGTACTACCGCAGCCAGCGCCCGCCGCGGCCGGTCGACCCGCGGCCGGCGCCGCCGCGCGCCTTGAGCACCGACGAGCGCCAGGCCGTTCTCGACACCCTCCACAGCGAGCGCTTTGTGGACAAGGCGCCCGCCGAGGTCTGGGCCACGCTCCTCGACGAGGGCACCTACCTGTGCTCCCGGCGCACGATGTACCGCATCCTCGAGGAGGCCGAGGAGGTCCGCGAGCGCCGCAACCAACTGCGCCACCCCGAGTACAAGAAGCCCGAGCTGCTCGCCGAGGCGCCCAACCAGGTCTGGAGCTGGGACATCACGAAGCTTCTCGGCCCGGCCAAGTGGAGCTACTTCTACCTCTACGTCATCCTCGACATCTTCAGCCGCTACGTCGTCGGCTGGATGGTCGCCGAGGGCGAGTCGGCCACCCTCGCCAGCCAGCTCATCGACGAGACCTGCGCCAAGCAGCGCATCCAGCGCGGCCAGCTCACCATCCACGCCGACCGCGGCACCTCGATGAAGTCGAAGACCGTCGCGTTGCTTCTCTCAGACCTTGGCGTCACAAAGACACACAGTCGCCCGCACGTGTCCGACGACAACCCCTTCTCTGAGAGCCAGTTCCGCACCCTCAAGTACCGGCCCGACTTCCCCGAGCGCTTCGGCTGTATCGCCGACGCCCGCGCCTTCTGCCGCCCGTTCTTCCGCTGGTACAACACCGAGCATCGCCACTCTGGCATCGGCCTGCTCACGCCCGAGGCCGTCCACTACGGCCGCGCCAGCGACCTCCTGGCCGAGCGCCAGCGCGTCCTCACCGCGGCCTACTTGGCGCACCCCGAGCGCTTCGTCGGACGGCCGCCGACGCCGCCCGTTCTGCCGTCCGCCGTCTGGATCAACCCGCCGAAAACCGAGCCCGAAGAGGTGCGGGCTGCTGCTCAGTAAATTCGTTCGGTCGCTGTCTCAACGGCGTTGACAACTCCCGCGGTTGCCAGGGAGCACCCGTCAGTCCGAGCGACGATGCGGAATGCGAGCCAATCTGAAGCGGGCCGCTCGACGAAGACCAATTCCGGTTCGGTCACGTAAATGGAGGGCACGCCGCCCAGAAAAGCCGCGGGAGCCCCGCCGCTCATAGTGCGCGCCGTAGCCTCCATGTCGAAGAATGGCAGCGTGCTCGTACTCCATGTGCCGTGCGAGCGAGCCAAGGCCCAATGCTCTACGCGAGAAGAGTTTTCGCCGGACGCGACGAACGACCCGACCATGACGAACGGCTCGTCCTCCACGTCGATTCCGACTGCAAGGTACTGGAGGCTCATCACGGAAGTCTCGCTTGCGACTTTGGCTGCGGTCTCTAGTTGGAGACCAGCAATCTCAGACCCAGCATCGGGAACCGGAGGCAGGGTCGAGGCATCGAGGGGAGGCACCACACCTGAGGCGTCGAGGGTATTACAGCCTTGAAGGCACTGCTCCACCGGGTTGTCGAAGCGGAACTCCCGCCCGCAGCGAACGGAAAGTGCCAGGCACAGAAGCGACAGGGTGACCGAGATGCTCTTGTTCATGTGACCTCCCGTCGCCCTATACGCAGCGCCGATCCCCGGCGGCGCGATTTCACCAATCCAATGCCACTGCCCCCGTGTTCCGCGGCTCGTAGCTCGCGCTCACCTGCAGCCCGGTTCGTTCGCTCCAGTCCACGAGGAGCAAAACCGTTCCAGTGGCGGCGAGCGTGGCCGTGACTCCGAGGAGCGCCTGAGACGCACGAAGCCGGCCATCCGTCTCGGCGTGATAGCGCACGGCGTCGTCGTGACTCGTTGCGGCGCCGTACTTCCGATAGGAGTCCGTAGCCATCCCGTAGGCCACTGCGCTCGCCACTCCTGCCGCGACTCCCGCGGCGATTCCGACCCAGCCGGCGACCTGCTTCGGTCGGAGCTTCCGAGCGCTGTGCGAGCAGGGCTTCTACAGCAAGGTCTTCCTCGAGCTTGCCTCGCTCGGCGACCGCCGCCTTGAAGAAGGCCTGCCCAAACGGAAGGACGAAGAGGTTCTTGCGGAACGACAGCTCGACACTGCCCTTCGCGGCGGCGCCGTTCGGGGTGAAGGAGAGCTTCGAGACGAGGACGGAGGGCTCGGCCGGCAGCGCTGCCTCCCGATCGCCGCTGCGCAGCCAGAACGGGGCCTGACCGATCAGCGCCACCCGCGCGCTCTGCTCGGCGCTCGGATGGAAGTCGGCGACCCGAACGCCGCGTCCGTCCTCGAGGTGGAACTGGGCGGCATCCTTTGCCTCGATCTCCAGACTCGGCACGGCGCGCAGCGGAGCGAGGTCGACGACCGGAACGCCGGGAGCGGAAGTCGGGGCTCGGTAGAAGACGCGAAGCCTTGCCTTGGGGATGTCGATGGTGGCGTTGGCGGCCTCCACGAACGCCGCGGCCTCCGCGTAGCCGACCTGGCCGTCGCCATCGACGTCGGCCGCACCCAACAGCCCGCTGCGCAGCTCATGGGAGAAGATCCCCGCCTCCCAGCGGCTCCACTCGTGCGTCTCGTTGGAGCTGGAGGTGGCGAGGATGACGCCGGTGTTGGGGTAGGTGGCCAGCTCCTCGGCCTTGAGGAAGTCGCGCACCGCCTCGCGCAGGTCGCCCTCCTTGTCGGGGCCGCCTCGCTTCATGACCAGGAAGTAGGAGTGGCAGGCGTCGAGCACGACATGGTTGAAGGTCGCCGGCGAGCGCGCCAGCACCTCGCGGTAGAGGTCGGTGCGCCGGAACCGGGCGTCGGCGAAGTTGACGTAGCCCTCGCGGTTGGGACCGATGTTCCCGTGGCCGGTGTAGACGAAGTAGAAGTGCGTCTCCTGTCCGGCGGCGCGCGCCTCACGGATCTCGCCGAAGGCCCGCTCGATGGCCGCGAGCACCTCGGCGCGTTGCGGAGCGACGGAGGCAGCCGCGGCCTCGGGGTGTCGGCGGGCAGCGTCTTCGCCGAAGGCCGCCATCAGCTGCGTCCTGAAGCCCAGCGCCTGGAAGAGCTCGAAGTACTTGGCGCCGTCGTCCACGGCATAGCTGAGCGGCGCGACGCCGTCGTCGAGGCTCTGGTTGTTCGCGACGATCACCGCGAAGCGACGCGCCGGCTCGGCGGCGGCCGCCGGGCCGGCAGCCACGCCCGAGAGCGTGAGCGCGACGAGGAGCGTTCGCATGCGGGCCGGGGTCATGGCGAAACCACGTTCACGAGCAGGGAGTGTTCGAGGAGGTCGCCGCCAGCCAACGGCAATGGGACCAGATCATGCAGCCCGGACGGCGTAGAGGCCAGCGAGCGGACGGCCTCTTCGATGCTCTCTCGGGCGATAGGCCTGGAAGAAAAGACGGCGCTGACCCGCAACCACCCAGGCGCGTGGTTGGTCCGCAGCCGGATCCCGTCGCCGAGCGGCTCGTCCACCCGGTCGCTCGAGACCGCGATGCTCGCGGTGCCTTCATAGCCCGGGTAGTACCAGCGCACCTTGCCGTCGTCCTGAACGCCGAAGAGCGCGAGGTAGGCCTTCCCCGGTGCCGCGTTCGTGTAGGTGAAGGTCACGAGGTCGTCGAGCGCGAGGCTCGGGCTCTCTTCGAGCCTCGCGCCGGTCACCTTCAGGAGCCGGATTCCCACCCTGGTGCTCGCGCGCGGGCCGGCCCCCCGGACCGTGAGCCCAGAGTCCGGCGGCGGGCGAAGGACGAAGTAGCCGACCGCGAGCATGGACGCGGCGGCCGGGATGACCGCCCAGCGCCAAGAACTCAGGCGGGGTCTCGGCGTGGAGAGTCGTTGGAGGACCGCCGCCTGCACGCGATCGAGGGCGAAGGGGCTGGGCCCCGCAGGTGCACAGAGCGTCGTCTCCAGCGCATCCAGACGCGAGTAGAGCGCAGCGCAGCGCGGGCAGCGACGGACCTCCTGGAGCAAATCCGAGTAGGCCGAAGCCCCGAGCCCCGAGGCGAACAGCCTCCGGATGCGTCTCCGGGTCAGCCAGTGGAGGTGGAGCTTCATGCGGTGCCCCCCAGGAGCAGCAGGAGCATTCCCAGCGTGGACCGGCGCAGCCCGGTGCGGCCGTAGCCAAAGCCCTCGAAGTACCCGAGCCCCTTCATGTGCACGAAGAAGCGCTTGCGGAGGCTGGCCTCCAGCTTCTTCACGCGGTGCTCGGTGAGCCCCGAGTCCCGCGCCGTCTGCTCGATGGACAGGCCTTGGCGGAAGCGGAGACCGAAGACCTTGCGCTCGTCCGGAGCCAGCGAAGCGACGAAGGACTCGCAGTGCGCGGCGACCTCCTTCGAGCCGGCCAGGTCGTCGGGGCCGTGGTCCAGCGCGGGCACGTTCGCCGACGTCTCCGGCTGGAGCACTTCGCGGCCACCGCGCCGCAGGCTGTCGAGGACGTAGTTGCGGGCGATCGTGAACAGGTAGTTCCGGTACGGCCGCAGGCCGTCGTAGGCCTCGCGGGCGGCAGGGGAGAAGGCGCGGACGAAGATCTCCTGCACGGCCTCCTCCCGGGCCCAGCTCTCGCGCAGGCCCTTGAAGCTCGCCCCGCCCTCCACCGCGAAGCCGTTGGCTAGGAAGGCGAACAGCGGCCGGGCGTACTCGCGGTACACCTCCGCCAGCGCGGCAGGCTCGCCGCGCCGAAAAGCCTCCAGCAGCCTTCGGTCGTCGACCAGGCGGGTCATCTTTGCGAACCGATACGATCCAGCGGCCTCCGTCGGCGAGGTTTTTCGAGGGCACTCGTGACGTGCCGTCCCCGCCGGTTGCCGCGGTCCGGGCTCGCTAAAGATATGTCAGTACCCATCAACATCGTCCCGCCCGGTGCCATCTCCATTCACAAACGCCGAGCGCCCGAGCCTTGCGGCCCGGGCGCCCGGATGATTCAGGCACTTTCGCGGCGCGTTACTTGGCGCGCTCCAGCTTGACGGCGAGGCGCTTGACCTCCTCGGCGATGCGCTGGGTCAGCACCTTCTCCTTCTCGGAGGCGACCAGCGCCTCGAGGGCCGAGGCCTCGGCCTTGGCGGCCTTCATGCCCGCCGGGTCGCCCGAGGCGATCCAGTCGATGGCGCAGATGGTGGCGAAGCGCGGGTTCAGGTCGACCTTGTCCTCGACCTTCTTCTTCACCGCCGTGAACAGCGCGGGCAGCGAGCCCACGGCCATGCGCCGGCCCAGCTCGTAGCCAGCGCGCTCGCGGACGATGGGGTCCTTGTCGTCGAGCAGCTTCTCGAAGCACTTGTCGTCCTGGCAGGCGACGACCGTCTCGAGCGCCTTCTTGTAGCCGTTGAGCACCTTGGTGCGGTTCTCGACGTTGGCCTGCTCTTCCTTGGCGCAATCGACCTCGCCGTAGATGCCGTCGTTGCACTCCTTCTTGAAGAGCTTGGGCTCCTCCTTGACGTAGCCGTCGAAGGCCTTGACCTCGTTGGCGGTGCCCAGGAGCGCCAGGCCCAGCGCGCAGAACTCGCGGGCGGACCAGCTGCCCTGCTTGGCGCACTCGACCATCTTCGGCAACACGCTCTTGTCGCCGATCTGCACCAGGGCGCGCATGTACGCGCCGCGGGTGTTGGCCTCTTCCTCGGTCAGCATGTTGGCGATGGCGGCGGCGCCTTCCTTGGAGCGCATGCGGCCGAGCGCGTCGGCGGCGTTCATGCGGACGGCCAGCTTGTACATCGGGTTGTCATCGTCGAACTTGAGCAGCTTGAGCAGCGGCTCGATGGCGCGCTTGTCCTGCAGGTCGCACTCCATCTGGGCGCTCTTGGCGTAGATGGCGGGGATGAGGATCTCGCGGCCCTTCGCCCAGTCCATGATCTCCTTGTCCTCGCCCTTGAGCAGCGAGAGCAGGCGGTCCTTGGCGGCGTCGCCCAGCATGAACACGCCGAACGAGCTCTCGGCATAGAAAGACACGCCCTTGCGCTCGGCGAAGCTCATCTTCAGGTAGACGGGCAGGGCCTTCAGGTCGTTGATCTGCGTCAGCGCCAGGATGGCCTTCTTGTTGATGAGCGTCTCGAGCTTCTCGTCGGTCGCGATCTCCGAGAGCGCCTCGACCGCGCCGGCGTCCTTCAGCTTGCCCAGGGCCGCCATCGCCTCGATGCGGACGTAGTTGTCCTTGGTCTTCTGGAGCAGCTGCACGAGCGGCTTGATCGCGGCCCCGGTGCCGATGTCGCCGAGCGCGCGGGCGATGTACTTGTTCGCCTCGTTGGCCTCGGTGGTCATCCTGTCGGTGCCCGAGCCGACCGAGAGGTCCATCGCGTCGGTCAGCGCGGGGATGGCGGCCGGGTCCTTGAGCTCGCCCAGCACCTGCGCCACGTCACCCTTGAGCTTGACGGGGACGGTCTTGAGCACGTCGATGAGGCCCGGGACGGCTTCCTTCTTGCCGATCTTCCGGAGGTTCTCGCAGGCGCGCTCCTTCTCCTTGGTGGTCTTGTTGTTCGACTTGAGGATGCCGACCTGGTCCTCGATGTTGTTGGGGTCCGCCTTGTGGCAGGCAGGCAGGGCCAGCAGGGCAGCGCAGAGGGCGACGGGCAAGAGGCGCATTGAGGCTCCTCGACGTGGGAAGAAATCCAGTTTTCGCCGTGCGGCGGACGATCCCCCCGTCGCGCAGGCGGTTCGCGGCTGGTGGATGGAGATGTCAGACGCGGACGCACACCCTTAGCACCCCCGGCTCGGGGGGGTCAATGCAGGCTGTGGGCTCTAGGTTGTAGGCCGTAGGGCAACCAACCCGCGGGTGGTGTGGTGAGGCTCTCAGGGCCGGAAAAAGGCGCTGCGACCCGAAGTGAGTCGGTCTAGACTCCGCGCTCCTCGCTTCGACGACTGCCGGAGGGCACGTGCACCTCGATTCAGCCCGCGACCTCTACAGCTTCTACTCGCTCGAGAACAAGACCGACGCGTACATCGCCTACCTGTACCTCAAGCACGTCGACCACTTCATGCAGCACGTCTACGAGACGCTCAACCTCGAGGCGAAGCCGCTGCAGGAGAACCTGGGCGAGACGCTCGACGACATCCTCACCGGGTACGTGGCGCAGATCGCCGAGGCGGCCGGCTCGCTGGACACGAACATCTATCACGGCAAAGTCGTCACCCTGAAAGACGCCATCCAGCTCGTCACGCAGAAGAATCCGCTGGCGCTGCCACCCGTCTCCGAGCGCGTGCTGCCCTACAAGATCGCCCGGGACGTCATCCTCGAGCACCCCGAGTCCATCGCCATCGGCGTCTGTGCCTGCCGCAAGGTCGCCAAGGAGCCCTGCCTGACCGGCAAGGCCTCCGAGGTCTGCATGATGGTCGGCGAGCCTTGGGTGAGCTTCATCACCGAGCACAACCCGAAGATGTTCCGCCGCATCAGCCAGACCGAGGCGGTCGAGGCCCTGCACGCCGCCCACGAGCGCGGCGACGTCCACGCGGCCTACTTCAAGAAGGAGATGAAGGGCCGCTTCTTCGCCATCTGCAACTGCTGCGACTGCTGCTGCATCGGCATGCGCATGTGGAACATGCTCGACGGCGCGGTGCCCTTCCTGGCCCCGTCCGGCTACTCGATGAAGGTCACCGACGACTGCAGCGGCTGTGGCGCCTGCGCCCGCGAGGACGGTTGCCCCTTCCACGCCATCCGCATGGACGACGCCGCGGGCCGCGCGGTGGTCGACCACCTCAAGTGCATGGGCTGCACCGCCTGCGAGCGCACCTGCGCCTCCGGGGCCCTCAAGCTCGAGCGCGACCTGGCCAAGGGAGACCCCTTGGACATCGAGGCGCTCAAGCGCGAGTTGCACGTTTCGCCCTGAACCCCGAAACGCCGGTTTCGCGCCGGCCAACCTCCGGAGGAGCCATGCCCAGCAAGAGCTGCAAGGAGTTCTTCGACAAGATGCCCGCGGCGTTCCAGCCTGCGATCGCCAAGGACCTCAGCTGCCTCTACCAGTTCGACCTGTCGGGCGAGGGCGGCGGCAAGTACTTCGTCGAGGTGCGCAACGGGACGCTGAACGTGGGCGAGGGCGAGAAGCCCAACCCCGACGTGACGCTCGTCGCCGCGGCCAACGACTACATCGACATCGCCGAGGGCCGGAAGAACGCCATGCTCGCGATGGCCACCGGCAAGTTCAAGATCAAGGGCCACATGGGCATGGCCATGAAGCTCGAGAAGATCTTCAAGCGCTAAGCCGCGTCTTCCTGCCCGACCCTCTCTTCTCCCCACGGAGTGCCCCGCACGTGCGCTCCGTGGGAAGATGCGCGCCATGAAACGTCCGCTCGCTCTCCTGGTCGCCATCCTCTGCCTCGCCGCCGGCTCCGCGCACGCCGAGGTCTTCCGCTGGGTCGACGAGAAGGGTGACGTCCACTACACCGACAACGCGGACGACATCCCGGCCTCGAAGAGGAAGTCGGCGGTGAAGACCGAGGGCGGCACGCTGGGCTACGTCAAGACGGAGACGCCCAGGTCGCCGGCCAAGGCGCCCAACAGGGCCGACGGCGAAGCGAGCAACGCCGCAGCGGCTGCGGAAGCCGCACGCGAGGCCGAGGACGCGAAGGAGCGGGCGGCCGAGGAAGAGGAGGCCCGCCGCGAGAAGGAGTGGCGCGGCCGCTTCCGCGAGATCCACCAGCGCATCGACCGGCTGCAGCGGATGATCGACGCGGACAAGAAGGCGCTCGCCGACCCCACCAACTCCGGCATCCCGATGATGTCCCCCAACGCCAACGGCGTCATCCTGCCCAACCCGGAGTTCGAGGCCATCCGCCGGCGCATCCCGGAGGAGGAAGCCCAGCTTCGAGACGCCAAGGAAGACCTGGCGGACCTGGAGCGCGAGGCTTCGCGCAACTCCGTCCCCCAGAACTGGCGCAAGTAGGACCCTGGCTCTCCTGCGGGCGGCTCGAGCGGCAGGCAAAAGTCCGTCGCGCCCCCGACCGCTTTCGGTGTACTCTTCGCGCCCTTCTGGCCTGACCCACCACCACTGCCATGACCCCAGCGTCGCCTGAAATCTCCATCGTCATTCCCGTCTACAACGAGGCCTCCCTCGTCCAGGGCGCCGCCGAGGAGCTGGCGGCCGCTCTCGACGCCGAGGGCTTCGACTACGAGCTGATCCTCGCCGAGAACGGCTCGCGGGACTCGACCCCGCAGATCGTCGACGGACTCACGCAGCGCCATCCGCGAATCAAGGGCCTGCACGTCGGCGAGCCGAACTACGGCAAGGCGCTGCGCCAGGGCATCTTGGCCGCGCGCGGCGCTTTCGTGCTCTGCGACGAGATCGACCTGTGCGACGTCGACTTCTACCGCCGCGCGCTGCCGCTGCTGCGCTCGGGCGAGGCGGAGCTGGTGGTCGGCACCAAGGCCGGTCGCGGCTCTCGCGACGAGCGGCCGCTGCTGCGCCGCGCCGGCACCAAGGTCATCAACGGCCTGTTGCGCGTCAGCCTGGGCTTCAGGGGCACGGACACGCACGGGCTCAAGGCCTTCCGTCGCGAGGCGCTGCTCCCCGTCGTCCAGGCCTGCGTGGTCGACCGCGACATGTTCGCCAGCGAGTTCGTCATCCGTGCTGGCCGCATGGGCCGCAAGGTCACGGAGATCCCCATCGTCGTGCACGAGAAGCGCAAGCCGACCATCAACCTCGTGCGCCGCGTCCCGAACGTCCTGAAGAACGTGGCGAGGCTCGTCTACGTCATCCGCATCAAGTCCTAACGCCCCAACGTCCATGGCTTCGCTCGCCTGCGTCAGCGTCGATCTCGACTCCCTCGGCCACTACTGCCGGATCCACGGCCTGCCCGAGTCCGTCCTGGCCCCGTCCTCCGCGCGCCTCGTCTACCAAGAGGCGATCGGCCGCTTCCTCGAGCTGTTCGCCGAGGCGGGCGTGCGCGCCACCTTCTTCGCGGTGGGCCGCGACCTCGACGACCCGAAGAGCGCGGAGGCGGTGAAGGCGGCTTCGGAGGCGGGGCACGAGATCGGAAACCACACCTTCGCCCACGACTACGACTTCACCCGCAAGTCCCCCAGCGCGATCGGCGACGACCTCTCGCGGGGCGGGGCCTCGGTGCTGCGCGTCACCGGCGTGCGCCCCACGGGCTTCCGCGCTCCGGGCTACACCCTGACCGGCGCCGTGCTCCAGGCGCTCAATGCCCAGGGCTACCGCTACGACTCGTCGGTGTTCCCGGCCGCGCCGTACTGGGCCGCCAAGGCGCTCATCATGGGCGTGCAGGCCGTCGCCGGCCGCGAGTCCCGCGCCGTTCTGGATCGGCCCAAGGTGCTGCGTGCGCCGCGGATGCCGTACCGGCCGGACCTGGCGGAGCCTTACCGGGTCGGCCACGCGAGCCTGGTCGAGCTGCCCATCACGGTGCACCCGCTCACCCGCGTCCCGGTCATCGGCACGACCGTGACCTCCCTGCCTCCGCTGGCGCTCGGGGCGCTCTGGCGCTCGGTCGCCAGGCTGCCGTTCATCAACCTCGAGCTGCATGCCATCGACCTGCTCGACGCCAGTGACGTCGCTTGCCCAGAGCTCGCCGCGGTCCAGCCCGACCTGAGGATTCCGCGGAGCACGAAGCGGGCGCGCCTGCGCGAAGTCCTGCGCCGCCTGACCGACGGCGCCGACGTGGTGACGCTGGCGAGCGCCGCGGAGCGCGTTGCCGTCTGAAGGGCCGCGCTCGAGCTAGCTACATCTCGCGGCGCCCGGTGAGGGCGCGAGCCAACGTCACCTGGTCGGCGTACTCGAGGTCGCCGCCCATGGGCACGCCCTGCGCGATGCGCGTGACCTTGATGCCCAGCGGCTTGATGAGCTTGGTCAGGTAGAGCGCCGTCACCTCGCCCTCGACGTCGGGGTTGGTGGCGACGATGACCTCCTCGACCGAGCCGGACCCGAGGCGAGCCAAGAGCCTCCTTGACGCGTAGCTGGTCCGGGCCGATGCCCTCCAGCGGTGAGAGCACGCCGTGCAGCACGTGGTAGCGGCCCTTGAACTCGCGCGTGCGCTCGATGGCCAGCTGGTCGCTGACGCCCTCGACGACGCAGAGGACCTTGCCGTCGCGCCGGGCGTCGGAGCAGAGAGGGCAGGGGTCGTGCTCGGTGAGCGCGCAGCACACCGAGCACAGCTTCACCTTCTCGACGACCTCGGTGACGGCCTTGGCCAGGTCGCGCGCGTACTCCTTGGGCGCCTTGAGGATGTAGAAGGCCAGCCGCTGCGCGGTCTTCTCGCCGATGCCCGGGAGCTTGGCGAGCTCCACGACCAGCCTTTGGATCGGATCCGGAGTCATGAGGAGGTTCCTACAGCCTAAGGCCTACAGCCTGCAGCCTTACGTCAGGCCCGGGATCTTCACGCCGCCGGAGACCTTCTCCAGCTCTTCCTTCATCTTGGTGCGGCTGTTCTCCATCGCCTGGTTGATGGCCGCGACCACCAGGTCCTCGAGCATCGCCTTGTCGCCGCCCTCGAGCGCCTTCGGGTCGATGGTGACCTTCTTGAGGTCCTGCACTCCGTTGACCTGGGCGATGACCAGCCCGTCGCCAGCCTTGCCCTCGATCATCTGCTCGGCCAGTTCCTTCTTCTTGGCCTCGATCTTCTCGGTGAGCTTGTTGGCCTGGCGGATGAAGTAATTGATGTCGATCCCTGGCATGGCGTCTGTCTCCCTCAGGTTGTCCGGGCCGCTAGGCCTCGTCTTGTCCGGCGTCTTCGCCCTCGTCGGGCGTGGTTGCGAAAGTCTCTTCCTGCGCGTCCTCGAGGACCTTGATGAACTCGATGGTGCCGCCCAGGAGGCGCATGGCGGCGAGCACGTTCGGGTGCTCGCGCGTCTCCTTGGTGGCGTGCACCTCGCGGGTCCGGGTGCGCTCTGTCTCCTCCTCGGCGATGGAGGGAGCGGCTTCGGTGAACTGGGCGGCGTCGATGGTCTCGATGACCAGCCCTGCCGGCCGCCCCAGCACCTTCGAGATGGCCGCTTCGGCCTCCTTCTGCGAGCGCTCGGTCTGGCGGCGGAACATGCCGTCGGCCGGGACGAAGCCCAGGCGCACCCTGCCCCCGTCAATGCCCAGGATGCGCCCGTGCGCGAGCCCGGAGGCCAGCATCTCCTTCTTCTGGGCCTTGAGCTCGTTCACCACCGCCTTCCAAGTGGTGTGTACGTCGAGGTCCGCCGCTTCCGTCTCGGAGGCTTTGAACGCGGGAGGGGAAGCTGGAATGGGGGCGAGAGGTGCGGGCGGCTGGACCACGCGCAGCGGCACCGCGGGCTCCGGCGGCTTGGCGGCCTCGGTGGGCTTGGGGCGCAGCGAGACGGCGGGCTCCGGCGGCAAGGTCGGCACCGGGCCAAGGGAGACGACCGGCTTCGCGGCTTCAGCCACTGGCGCAGCAGGAGCCTCGACAAGCTGGGGAACGAGCGGCTGGGCGGCAGCTGGCACCGCGGCCGCGCCCGGCTGTTGCGCAGGCGGCGGAGCGGCGAGCTTCGAGTCGGGAGACCGGAGTCTAGGATCGAAAGGTCGAGGGGCGCGGTCGCCCTCCGTCGGCGACCGCAGGGGCAGTCCCGCCGGCGAGCCGGGCCGAGACTGCTTCGAGCCTCGCCGCAAGCTCCGAGATGGAGCTGCCTGGCGCGAGGTGAATGCACTTGAGGAGCGCGACTTCCATCGCCAGGCGCGGCTGCGCGGCGCGGGAGACCTCCCAGATGGAGCCGTGGACCAGGTCGAACAGGCGCGCGAGCTGCGCGGGGTCCGCCTCCTGGGCGAGGGCGAGGACGGCCTTCTTCTCCGAGTCGGCGAGCTCCTCGGGAGCTTCGCCGGTGGACCGGGCGACGAGCAGGTGCCGCAGGTGGAGGGCCAGTTCCTCGGCCAGGCGCTTGAAGTCGTTGCCGCGGCTGTGCAGGTCCTCGACCCGCGCGAGCAGCGGCTTGGCCTGGCGGCGCACGAGCGCTTCGCACATCTCCTGGACGGCGGTGCGGTCGATGGCGCCCAGCGCGTCGGCGATGGCCTCGTCGGTGGGGTTGTTGCCGCAGGCGGAGAGCACCATGTCGAGCAGCGACAGCGCGTCGCGCATGCCGCCCTCGGACTGCCGGACGATGAGCAAGAGCGAGCGCTCGCTGATCTTGGCGCCCTCGGCCTGGGCGATCTCGCCGAGGCGGTCGACCATGGCCTTGGCCGGGATGCGCCGGAAGTTGTGGCGCTGGCAGCGCGACAGAATGGTGTCGGGCAGCTTGTGCGGCTCGGTGGTCGCGAAGATGAACTTGACGTGCGGGGGCGGCTCTTCGAGCGTCTTGAGCAGCGCGTTGAACGCCGCCGTCGAGAGCATGTGGACTTCGTCGATGATGTAGATCTTGTGGCGGTCGCGCTGTGGCAGGTAGGTCACGCGCTCGCGAATCTGCCGCACATCTTCGACGCTGTTGTTGCTGGCGCCGTCGATCTCCGCGACGTCCACGCTGCTGCCCGCGACGATCTCCGTGCAAGGCAGGCACTTGCCGCAGGGCTCGGAGGTGGGGCCGTTGACGCAGTTGAGCGCGCGGGCGAGCAGGCGAGCGGCGGTGGTCTTGCCGACGCCGCGGGGGCCGCAGAACAGGAAGGCGTGCGCCACGCGACCCTGGGCGATGGCGTTGCCCAGCGTCTTGACGACGTGCTCCTGGCCGGTCATGTCCGCGAACGCCTGCGGACGCCACTTGCGCGCGAGGACGAGGTAGCTCATGGGGCCGGCACCATAGCAGAAGTGAGGATGGAGCCAACCAGGATGCTTGGGCTGGTCGAAGGGCGGCCGGCCCGGCATCCATGCCTCCATCTGCGGGGCCCGCCCGTGGTAGAGATCCCCGCTCCGGAGGATGCACGGCATGTCCAATCGAGCGCGCACGGTGGTGGCGGTGGCGGCCTTGCTGTCCCTGGCCGGCTGCCCGGACCAGGTGGATCGCGCGGCCAAGAAGCGCATCTTCTCGCCCGAGGAGCCGCCCAAGGCCAAGCTCGCGGCCAGCGAGCCCATCGACGTGGAGAAGCTGGCCGAGGACGGCGATCTCACCTACCGCGTGCTGGCCATGGGCGCCCCCGAGGCGTTCGAGCGGATCGGGCCGTTCAAGTACAGCGCCTCGGCCTCCTACCAGTGGAGCTACGGCAAGGACGTGGTCGCCTTCGCCGAGAAGCGCACCGTCGAGCAGGCGAGCGCCGCCGAGTACACGGTGCACACCGAGAACGACAAGGACGGCGGGCTGGACATCATCCGGCTGGCGGACCGCACCTTCGCGCGCAGCAAGTACCACAAGTTCCGCGAGCGCAAGCGCGACCGTGGCCAGTCGGACCTGGTGCGCGACGACGCCTTCGCGGCGCTTCACTCCGCGCAGTCGCTGCTCTCCAACAAGCTGGCCCTCACCCGCGACCGCGCCGAGGAGCTGAACGGCCGCAAGGCCAAGCGCTTCGGCGTGATGGTCGCCAAGGAGGCGCTCCACGCGCTCGGGCCGGACCCGTGGAAGCTCCCGCCCATCCAGTACCCTCAGGGCGGCCCCGACCAGCCGACCAAGCGCCGGGCGGACTTCGCCAACCTGCGCCAGCCCAAGGACGTCGCCGGTACGGTCTGGATCGACGTCGAGACCGGAGTGCCGCTGAAGGTGGAGCTGACGGCGACGGTCTCCGCGCCCGGCAACGAGACGGACGACTTCGCCACGCTGACCCTCAAGATCGAGTCGGAGCTCAAGCCGGTCGAGAAGGTCGAGATCGCCGCGCCGGCCGAGTTCCTGCCAGACCAGGACAGGCCTGCTGGAGTGGCCGCTGCCCTCGAGCGGTTCGACATGCGCAAGGCGGATGCTGGGGCGGGTGAGGCCAAGCCCAAGCCCTCGGATGGCGACGAGGACGGCGAGAACTAACCCGCCGGCGCAGCTCGCAAGCTCCAGAACTTACTGGTGAAAACCTGAAGGACTGGGGCGAGTTGCGAAATCGTCGGCCAAAAACTTGCGGGGTCGACCTGTGCCCCTAGAATCGGCTGCGTAAGGCCACTTGGGCCTTTGGCAACCGTGCGGCCCGGCGCCCGGTTGTTCTGAGTCGAACCAGCCGAGAGAGGGGTCGTGAGCATGCAGCGCAAGGGAACTCAGGTCCGCGACGTGGTGGAGGCCAAGGAGGTCGGCGCGGCACTCGCCAAGACGAAGACGACGAGTGAGGACGAGAAGGTCCTGCGCATGCGCTACGGCGCGACCGTGCAGAAGGACGCCCCTCTCGCTCGCCACGGCGAGGGCGACCAGGATCTCCAGGACGAGCTGCTCCTGATGGAGATGGAGCTGCTGCGCGCCTACCGCCTGCACCAGAAGCAGATGGTCCAGCGCGTTCAGCCGCGCCAGTCGCGCACCAAGGACAAGATCGTCCGCGCGCTCCGCAAGAAGCACTGAGCCTCGCGCTTTCCGAGCGGTGATTCGATCGACCCGCGGGGCGACCAGCCCTGCGGGAGCGCCTGCAGCGAGAGGGGCCGGACTCCCGAGAGGCCGGCCCTGGACCCGCGGCGCGAAACACTCCCGACAGCTACTTGCGCGACTTCTTCGCGGGCTTCTTGGCCTTGGCCTTGGGCTTGGCCCGCTCCCAGACGCCCAACGTGGCGCCGGTGGGGTCGGTGAAGATGCCGATGGCGCCGAATTCCCCGATGTCGGTCCACGGCATCACGACCTTGGCCCCGAGCTTCTTGGCCTTGGCCAGCGTCTTCTTCACGTCCTCGACGTGGACGTAGGAGAGCCAGGCCGTCGGGGCCTCGGGCATCATCTTCTCCTGGATGCCGCCACCACACTCCTCGGAGCCCGTGTCGACCATGGTGTAGGTCCCGACGCCCATCGGCAGGTCCGTGAGCTTCCAGGCGAAGAGCGACTTGTAGAACTTGGCGGCCTTGGCCGGATTGCCGGTGCTCAGCTCGATGTGCGCGAAGACGTTCTTCATGGGCTGCCCTCTCTGGTGGTGAGTGGAGACGCTACCGGGCTGCGACGGTGACGAACCGCTGCGCGGCGTCAGCAAGAGAGAGCACGCCGCCGAGCCGCTTGGCAACCGACTCCGCGCTCTCCGACCCACCGCGGGAGGCGAGCTTCTCGAGAAACGGACCGGCGCGAGGGTTGCGCCACCAGTCCTCGTCGGCGGCCTCGAGCAGCGCGCGGCGGGTCACCTCGGCCAGGCTGAAGGCGCGCAGCCGGCTCGCGCAACCCAGGCAAGGCTCGACGTCGCAGAGCCAGCGCTCGAGCGGCCAGTCGACGCACAGCGCCTTGCCATGCACCTCGCGGTACAGCCCCTTGCAGCTCCTCGCGGGCTCCCTCGGCGAAGAGCGTTCGCTGGTAGAGCAGCGAGGCGCAGAGGTGCCGCAGCCGCCCGAGCCGCTCGATGGCGACCAGCCGCGCGGCCTCGATCGCCTCTCGTGAGTCGGCGTCCAGCGAGCGCTCCAGGAAGGCGGCGTCGACGAAGAGCTGGTCGAAGAGCGCGCCGAAGGAGGCCGCGCCGTCACCGAACCGGCGTGCGTCAGCCGGCAAGTCCCGGCTGACCATGGCGAAGAAGTGAGCCCGCCCGAGTGCCTGGAAGAGCTGGACGTAGTCGTGGGCGCCGCCCAGGCGGCCGAGCACCACCGCGATCTCGCCAGGAACGTCGATGGGCAGTGCCGCGGCGCCGACAGGTCGAATCCCCGCGTCCTCGGCGTCCACCGAGATGCGGCCACCGGCGTCAGGGGAGAGCCCCATCGCTTGAAGAGCCGATTGAGCCGTCGACAAGAGACGGGCGGGGCGGAAGAGGTCGTCGAGCGGTTCGAGCCGCTGGAAGCGGACGAGGTCGTGCTCCGCCGCGTCACCGCGGGGCTTGAGCGAGACCGGTCCGACGACCCGGCGCAGGCCGAATTCGAAGAGGTCGCGCCAGGCGTCCTCGGTCTCCTGGAGCGTTCGGCGGGCCTCCGACTCCAGCGCTGCCAGAATCGATTCCGGAGGCTTGCGCTCGCAAGTCCCAGTAGCTGGCGAAGCCAAGGTCGGACGCCAGGCGCTGGCACTGCTCGACCCTCCGGGCGAGGACGGAGTCCAGCCGAGCCAGGGCCGCGTCGGCGGCGCGGGCGAGCGGTGCCCTCGAGCTCGCGGGTCCGCTCGGCGGCCAGCCGCCTGGGAACCTGCCGCAGAGGCACGGGGGAACCTTCGACCAGCACCGTGGCTCTCGCATCAAAGGAGAGCCGCTCCGCATCCAACGAGGCAGCGCGGGCGGATTCCAGGGCGGCGGCGGTCAGGTCGAGCGCAGCCCGCGCCGCTTCTTTTTGAGCGTCCTCGAGACCCTGATGGGCTTCGCGGACGCAGAAGAATGACTCGGGCGAGTTTGCGTCGGGGAACTGTTTGAAAACGCTGGGCAAATCGATGCTGGAGCGCCTGCCAGTCCGAAGCTCGAGCTCAGCCGAGGCGAGGGCGCTGAAGAGGGCATCTCTCTGGCGGCGCACGGTCGACAAGTCCATGATTCCATTATATTGACAGGTGCTTTCGGGTGGTTACGGATCTGCCGTCGTCGCACGCACCGAAGCTGAAGGGGCTGTCGTCATGCCGATCTACGAGTACGAGTGCCAGAAGTGCGGGAAGTTTGAGGTCATCCAGAAGATGTCCGAGGAGCCGCTGAAGAAGTGCGAGAAGTGCGGCAAGCCGGTCAACCGCCTGGTGAGCCTGAGCTCTTCGCTCTCGTCGGTGGCGGTTGGTACAAGGACCTCTACAGCTCCACCAACAACAAGGCCGGGACGGGCAACAGCAGTTCCTCCACCGGCAGCAGCTCCAGCGAATCCAAGCCCGCGAAATCCGAGAGCAAATCGGAGAAGTCCTCGACGGCGGCGGCTTAGTTTCGGGTGTTGGGCGGGAGCCCGCGTTTGATCGATGCGGGCTCAGCCGACACAGGTGAACTGCTCGACCTCCACCCAGCCCTTCAGGGTGAGGTGCTCGCGGATCAGCGCCCGGGCGCCCTTGGCTCCGACTGCGGCGACGAGCGGCGTTCCTGAATAGCCGCCCAATCCCTCGGGCGAGACGACGGGCACTCCGTGGAGTAAACGGCCGACCTTCGCCGGGTCGATGTCCACGAAAAGCACCACCTCCACCCCCTCGGACCGGAGCGCACGCATCAACGCGCGGCCGGTCTTCCCAGCCCCCCACAGGATGCAGCGGCGCTCCTTCAGCCTCATCCGCGCGAGGTAGTGCGCCTTGAGCCGCAGGTGCGCCGCAGGCTCGTACGCCGGATGGGTCCGAGTGAGCCGCTCGGGTCGATCACGCCAGCGCAGCACGACCTCGGGAACGTTCGAGAGCGAGAGTCCGCGCGCGAGCATCTCCAGCCACAGCGCGTAGTCCTCCGGCCAACCCTGGTCACGCCACCCGCCGACGTCGGCGAGCGTGCTGGCGCGAAGGGTTGCGGCCGGGTGGACCAGCGGGCTCTCGACGAAGCACTCGCGGGCGATGGTCTCGGAGGTGGTGAGCGAGTTGAGCCAGGATTCGTAGGCGAGCAGCCCCGGGGTCATCTGCTCGCGCGGAAAGAGCTCCACGGCGCCGCCTACCGCAGCCAGTCCTGGATGGGCCTCGAGCTCCGCCATCTGCCGCTCGAAGCGGTGGGGCAAGGCGACGTCGTCGGCGTCCATGCGGGCGATGAAGGCGCCGCGGCAGTGGCGCAGACCCGCGTTGAGCGCCGCCGAGATCCGCACCCGGGGCCGCGGACGGCCCGGAACCGGCGGTCGCGGGAGGCCCACGCTTCGAGGATGGCGGCGGTGTCGTCGCGCGAGCCGTCGTCGACGACCACCACCTCGAAGTCGGGCCAGGTCTGCGCGGCCAGGGACTCCAGCGCCTCCTGAAGCGTCGCCTGCGCGTCGCGGGCCGGAAGCAGCACGCTGAGGAGTCGTTGGGGCATGGGCGCGGGGTGACCGATCGGAGGCGCTACGGTACACTCCCCGACCACCGATGGGCGAGAGAGTCCCCCCAGGGAATTCAAGGCCGGAGGCCCCCGCTCCGGGGAGCGCCGGGCCGCGCCCCGCTTCCAGGAACTACGTCCCCGACGACGACGACGGCCGGCTGCCGACGGTCAAGATCCAGGCGCTCGACGAGCAGCAGCTCGCCCGCCCGGACACCTCGATCAAGCTCGACTTCCACCGCCGCGTGGCCGCCCGCCTGCTCAAGGATGGGGGTGCCGACCGCGCCTTCATCGAGCTGATGCGCGGGGCGCAGGAGCTGCCCCTCGACGACCGCTACGCCGCCGACCTGGTCTCGACGGCCCGGCGCGCTCGCATGGAGGACGCGGCGATCGCCGCGCTCGAGGGCGCCGTCCTCCGCGCAGACCAGCCCACCCGCAACGACCTGCGCCGGCGCCTCGCCCGGGTCTACCGGCGGATGGGCAAGAACTCCCAGGCCCGCGATCATCTCCTGGCGGCGCTGGCAGACGACGGGAACGACGGCCGGGCCCGGCTCCAGTTGGTGGTGACGGCGCTTCGGGAGTCGAACTGGGCGCTGGCCGCCGAGCAGCTCGCCGTTCGGGTCGACGAGCACTCACGGGGCGGCCGGTTCCGGTCCGCGTCCCGGGATGCCTTCTGCCGCGCGCAGCTGCTCTCCGAACGGCTCGGCGACCCGCTCGCAGGGGCAGGTGCCTATCAGCATGCCGGCGAGCTGGCGCGCAGGGGCGGGGACACGGACGCCGTCTTCGCCGCCCGCGCCCTCGCGGCACGCGCGCTCGTCACCGGCAAGGCTTCGGCGGAGAAGGTCGAGGCGGCCCTCCGCGAGCTGGCCGAGGCCGGCCGCGAAACCCGCCGCCAGGTCGAGGCCACCGCGATCGCCGCCGAGCTCGGCAAGTCCGCGGGGGTGGGCCAGGCGAAGACCCTGGCGCTGCTGGGCGAGGCAGCGCTGGCGCGCGGCGCCTTCACCGAGGCGAGCGCTCTGCTCAAGGCCGCGGTCGAGGCCGACCCGACCGACGCCGCGCTCGCTGCGCGTCTGGAGGCCTACTTCATCGGTCGCGGCGCCTGGGAAGAGCTCGCTGCGCATTACCGCGGACGGGCCTCACGGGAGAAGAGCCCACAGGCCAGAGCCGACCTCCTCCACCGGTTGGCGGAGCTCTTGGAAGACGAGCTGGCCGACCGCACCGGCGCGGCCGAGGTCTACGCGGAGATCGTCGCGCTCACCGGCGACCCCGCCGCGCTCTCCGCCCAGGTCCGGCTCCTCTCGGCCTCCACCGACCCGGCCGCCGTCCAGTCCGCGCTCGACGCAGCGGTGAAGGCGGCGCAGGAGCCCCGCGCGCGGGCCGAAGCGCTGATCCTGCGCGGCGAGGTGCACCTGAACGCGCGCCGCATCGACCGCGCCGGCGCCGACTTCCTGGCCGCCACCGAGCTTCGCCCCGGGCAATCTGCGCGCGCTCGCCGGCCTGGCCGAGTGCCAGGCGGACCGGCCGGTCATCGAGCGCCTGGCTCAGGCCGTGCGCAGCCTGCCCCGCGGCGCGGCCAGCCGCGTCACCATGCTGCGCCGCCTGGCGCGGCTGCTGGAGTGGCCGCTGGGCGAGGAGCAGCGCGCTCGCGACGCCTGGAGCGAGGTGCTGGCCGAGAGCCCGGCAGACGCGGAGGCCGAGGGCCACCTCATCGACCTGACCCGGCGCGGCAGCGACCGCGAGGCGCTCATCAAGCTGCTGCGCCGCCGGCTGGCCCGCGAGCCGCGCGGAGTCCAGGCCCGGCAGGCGCGCCACGAGCTGGCCCAGAGCCTGGAGACGATCGGGCGCGACGAGGAGGCCTTGGAAGAGTGGCGGATGGCGGCGCGCATGGAGCCTGGCGATGCGGTGGCCCTGGTTGCGCTCGCCGACCGCTGCGAGGCCCGGGGCCGGCTCTCCGAGGCCGCCTTCGCGCTCGAGGGCGCGGCCGCGGCCACCGAGCGCGGGCCCGAGCGCGCGTCGCTGTGGCGCCGGCTGGCCCGGCTCAGCCGCGAACGGCTCGACGACCCGGCCCGGGCAGCGGTCTGCGACGAGCGCGCCCGGCAGCTCGAAGCCGAGGCGCAAGGGGCCGCAGCGCCCGGACGCCGCCCCGCGATGCCTCTGCCTTCCCCGCCGCCGCCGGCTCCGCTCGCCGCACCGGGTCCGACCGCTCCGCCGCCGGCGGTGCTCACCAAGCGGAAGGCCTCCAAGCCCACCGTCGACCTGCGCAAGCTGCCGTCCGCGCCTCCCAAGCCTGCGGGCCGCGAGGCGGGGGAGGCCACGGGCGAGAGCGCGCAGGGCGAGAGCGGAGAGCAGGAGATCCAGACCGGCGACATCCTGGCCGTCATCTCGTCTGCCGACGAGCACACGCCGCTCACCTCCTTGCCGCCCGTCGCACCGAGCCAGCGTGAGTCTGGCCAGACGCCGGTGACCGGGGCGCCGGAGCCACCGACGCCGCGGAAGGCCGCTTCCCGGCGCGGCTTCCTCTCGGGCGAAGCTCGAGGAGCGCGTGGCCTCGTTCACGCGCGAGCCCGCGAAGCGGCGCGAGAGCGCCGAGCAGCGCAAGAAGAACAACAGCGCCATCCGCAAGCGCACTGCCGACGAGCCCAAGCTGCGCGCGCGCATCCACGACGACCCGTTCGATGTCGCCGGCTACGAGGCGCTGGCCGAGCTGTACGAGCGCACGCGTGACCCCGAGCAGGCCTCGCTGATGGACGAGATCGCCCGGGCGCTGGAGGGCGACCCGTTCGCCGAGCCGCTCTCGCCGCGCTACACGCTCAACGCCACCGACTGGACCGCGCTGCGCCACCCGGAGCTGCGCGGCGCCGCGGGCGAGCTGTTCGCCATCTGTGGCCCGGCGTTCTGCAGCCTGGACGCCGTCCCCGCCAAGCAGGCCGGCGTGCGGCGTCCCTTCGCCATGGAGGAGAGCCCCGGAGCGCGCGCCACCGCAGAGGCGCTGCTCGCGGCCGTCCGGGTGCTCGGCATGCGCTCGCCCGACGTCGGGGTCGGCGCCGTCGAGAGCCCGCCGCTGCGCGCGGTCAACACCGACCCGCCCCAGCTCCTGGTCGGACGCTCGGCCATCCAGAAGCGGCTGCCTGCGGCCCAGCTGCGCTTCTTCGCCGGGCGCGCGCTGGCCACCTTCAAGCCCGAGATGCTGGCGCTGCGCCTGATGCCCGCGGACCGCGTCGAGCAGTGCATGGACGCCCTCCGGCAGATCATGGACGAGGTGCGACCGCTCTCGCAGGACGCGCTGCTCTTGGCGCGGCGGGTCTCCGAGAAGGCCGAGGACCGCATCGGACAGCTGCTCTCCACGCTGGGCCGGCGCGGGCTGACCATGGACGACCTCAACGAGGGCGCACGCCACACCTCCAACCGGGCCGGGCTGCTGGTGGCGGGCGGCGTGGCGCCGGCGCTCGCGGCCCTGCGCGCCAAGCGCGACTCCGACGAGGAGGTGGCCGAGATGCTGCGCTTCGCGGCCTCGGACCGATACCTCGCGTTCCGCCAGCGGCGCGCGTCGCGCTGAGGCCCGGGCGATCCGCCCGATCGCGCCCGGCGGCAAGTTTTCTGAGGGTGTGGTCTCGCCCTGGCGTCGCGTGGACAAAAACTCGACGGCTGGGGGCGCTGCGCTAGATTCCTCGCGTCGAGCGCGCCCGGGCTTGGTGGTCCGAGTGGGACGTACGAGGGCGCACGCAACGAGCCAACGGCCATGGGACCGCGGTCGGCCCCGCTGCGCAGGCAGCGGAGCAGCGCGACCCGTGTGCCCAAGACGAAGGAACGAACGGCCCCCATGGCAGAGGCTCATCGATCTCGCACTCCTCGGAGAAGCCAAGCGCCTGCTGGAAAAGCTCGTGGACCAGCGGGGCATCCGCTGGTTCATGGCGTCCGAGGGGCCGCGGCTCTTGGCGCTCGACCCGGCGAAGGTCGACCTGGTGGTCCGCACCGCGCAGCGCGCCCGCGAACGCAAGGGCTTCGCCGCGCACGAGCAGGCCGTCGAGCACTGCCACACCCAGATCCGCCGCAACCTCATCCGCCGCGTGGCCATCGCCATGCTCGAGACCGGCTGCTGATGGCCTTTGCCGGTCGCGGACTGGCTACGGTTTGGCGGCCAGCGCCCGAGCGAAGTACACGAGCAGGTTGAGCAGGGCCGCGAGCACCAGCGCCGCCGCCAGCAGGTGGCCTGCCCAGCCCCAGTCGCGCCAGACCTCCAGGCAGACCGCGCCGGCCAGCGACAGGACGGCGGGGGAGTACAGGCCGTAGAGAAACGCGTACGTCCACAGGTCTGCGCGCCGCCATCCGGAGGCGTAGTGGAGGAGGCTGGGGATCGCCGGGAGGGCAGCGACCAGCGCGACGCCGAGCGAGAGCGGCCAGGGCGCGCCGAACAAGTAGGAGAGCGCGCTCGCGGCCGCGGCGATGCCGGCGACGTGCAGCGCGGCGAAGAGCGCGAGCGGTCCGAGCACGGTGCCGCGCAGGCCTCGGTCCACCACCACCCGGCGAGCCTCCGGGAAGTCCAGGCGCAGAAGCGCCTGGCGCGCGTGCGCGCGGTCCTGCGCGTTGCCGGTGTCGAGGCAGCGCTCGAGGATGGGCACCGCCGCAGGCGTGTTGAGGGCCAGCAGCGCCGAGATGGCTCCGTAGCGGTGCATCACCGTGACGTCCTCGTCCGGGTCGAGCGCGGCGCGCTCGAGCGAGCGGGCGAGCTCGGCCCGTTCGCAGTCAGGCAGGGCCGAAAGAGCCTTCAGGGCGCTCAGCGAGGAGGTCGCGGTGTACAGGGCCTGCGCCGAGGCGCCCTTCGGCCCGCGCTCGACGACGCGTCGCAGGATTGCCGCGGCGCGGCGCGCAGCCTCGACGGGCCACGGGGAGTCCCAGCCGAGGTCCGAGAGCGCGCTCAGCTCGGCGTAGTCCTCGGGGGCCGGGTCCTGCTCGAGGCGGCCGAGCAGGGCGTTGCGCGCGTCGTCGCTCGAGAGCTTCTTGAGCAGCCAGACGGCGTCGTCATGCAGCACCGGCTCGGCGAGCGCGGCCACCGCGGTCGCGAGCGCCTCGGGGCATGGGAACTTGGCGAGGGCAGCCAGCGCCGCCTTGCGCAAGTGCGGCTCGGCGCTGGCGTCGGCGGCGGTCTGGAGGGCCTTCTCGCGCTCGGCGTCCACGCCGCCCATGGTAGCCGAACCGCGCGGCCCGGAAGGGAGGGGGAGGCCCGGGTGCCGGGTCTGCCCATGGGCCCGGAAGGGAAGGTATCGTGGAGCCTTTTCGAAGGAGGTCCTGACGCGGTGCGGGTGGCAGCGCGAGCACGAGCGCGGGCGGTGGCGGCGGCGCTGGGCGTCCTCGTGGCCCTGGCCTCGGCCTCCGTGCGCGCCGACCCGATCATCAGCGGCCTGCCTGGGCGCGTGGGCCAGGAGGTCCGCGCCGAGGTCCTGGGCCAGAACGTGCCGCAGTCGGCCGACGTCTACGACTACGGCAACCTGACCCGCAGCTTCATGATCTACGTGTTGGGCAAGCCGTTCCTCTTCTCCGAGGAGGACGTGGACCGCATCATCGGCGACCCGTACCACATGAACGAGTCGACGCGCCTGAAGCTGGACGCGCTGCCGCCCCGCATGCGCCTGAAGCTCTACTCCGTCGCGTCCGACCGCGCGGACCGCATCTACCTGCGCGGGGTCAACCGCCTGGGGCAGGTGACGCCGGGCGACTTCCGCAGCGTCGCGGTGGACCTCGACTTCGAGACCGCCAACCGGCTCATCGACGCCATCGGCAAGTCCATCGACGGCTACTTCCGCATCGAGGAGCTCATCGACCTGACCGTCTACGGCCTGTCGAAGTACGAGTTCTTCCCCAAGACGCACGAGCGCTGGAACGAGCTGAAGCTGCAGCTGCCCAAGTACGACCTGGCGCTGGGAATCATCGCGCTCACCGCGCTGGCCGTCGTCGACGAGGGCAACCTGGACATGGGCGGCTGGCTGCTCAAGACGCCCACCGACTCCTTCCGCTTCGGCTGGTACGCCTCGGCGCGCAAGTTCGGGTTCAAGTGGCACCCGCGCATCACCTTGGGGCTGCAGGGGGCGACGCCCGGCTTCGACACCTCGCTGGGGTGGACCGAGTACTTCAACCCGATCAAGGCCCAGCACCCGTGGGAGACCAACGACTCGCGCACGCTGCAGTGGACCGTGCGCGAGCACCTCTTCACCCGCTGGACGCAGGAGCACAACTGGGAGACGTCGGGCATGGCGACGCTCTCCTTCGTCTGGCTCAACCTCGACCCGCTCTACAACGAGACCTTCCGCGGCGAGGTGGCCTTCTATGCGCGGCGCCCGGCGATCATCGAGACCCCGCAGGTGGACTTCCTGCTCGAGGGCGGCCTCTCCTCCGACTTCCGCCACCAGCACCTGTCGAACCTGGCGGTGGGCTTCGAGCTGCCCGTCCAGTCCATCGCCGGCGCGCTGCACTTCTACTCGCTGACCGACCCGGTCCTGCCCACCGAGTGGCGGGCGGGCGTGATGTTCGGCGGGAGCATCGGCGAGAGCGACGACACCGACTACTACCGCAACATCGAGGAGCTGGGCCGGCAGATGCGCATGTCCATCCGCTGGGTCCAGCAGGTGGAGGAGCGGTGGTGCTACTTCGAGGCGCAGGCGCGGGAAGCGGGCCCCCAGGACAAGCAGGCCGAGGCGCGGCTGAAGACGGCGACGACCTGGCTCGAGCAGGCGCTGCAGCACCTCAAGAAGCGCTCCGAGCGCTACACGCGCGAGAAGGGGCGCCTGGCCAAGAAGACGCGCCAGCTGGTGGGGCCGCTCACGCCCGAGGAGATGGACGCCTACGCCCTGCTGCCAGGCCCGGTCACCGAGGCGGAGCTGGGCTTCGTCAAGGAGCGGGTGGCGATGGGGCCCGCCTGCCGCGCCGGGGTCTCCGCCGAGCAGCTGGGAGTGGAGGAGTAGCGCACCTCCTCCTCACCGTCCCTGCTCCCTTCAGCTCACCGGCTGGCGCGGTCTGGTTCCGCTGAAGGTATGTCGGCATTCACCGACACCGTCCGGCGCGCCCCTGGGGGCCATCGGGGAGGCGCCTACCTCGGCCCGATTTCCCATCTCTGCCGGCCGCTCGAAAAGCGGCCAGAAAATTGACCGATCGCTTGCCGCTCCTACACTCCACACAACCCTTCTGTTGAAGGCTGTAGCACGCAGGTCGCAGAGGAGAGGCACCATGGCAGCGAAGCAGCGGACGATGGCCCGACCCGAGAAGCGCGTTCTGGCCCGACAGGAAGTCGAGCGCGCCGGGCGTCGCATCGCGCCGTCGAAGGGCTCGCCTGCGGCCAAGGCGCCCAAGTCCGTCAACGTCGGTTCGTCCTCCAGCCATGGCTTCACGCGCGACATCCTCGCCGTCTTCGCGTTCATCGGGTCCATCGGGCTGTTCTGCGCGCTGTGGACCTACCAGCGGGCCGACGCATTGGCGCCGCAGGTCCAGAACCTCATCGGCCCCGCCGGGCACAAGGTTGCCTCCGGGCTGTTCGGGCTGACCGGCGTGTGCGCCTACCTCGCGCCCGTCGCGCTCTTCTACACCTCGCTCGCGCTCTTCGTGCGCGGCAAGGGCAACCACCGCGCCCGCCAGGTCGCGGGCCTCGTCGCCCTGGCGGTCTCCACCTCCGTCCTCGGGCACCTGCTGGTGGGCAAGACCGACGCGCTGCAGTACCCACCGGGCGGCGCCATCGGCGCGGCGCTGGGAGAGACCCTGCGCGGGGCGCTGTCCAACGTGGGCTCGGTGCTGGTGATGACCGCCGTCGCCGCGGGCGCGCTGATCGTCGCCACCGACTCCGCCTTCGCGCGCCTGTGCGTGTCCGTGGGCCGCTGGACCTCGAACATGGCCGTCGCCGGCTGGGCCTGGTCGCTCGCCGAGGCCAAGCGGCAGATCGAGAACGCCAAGATTCGCGCCGAGCAGCGCCGCCAGGAGAAGGCCGAGGAGGAGGCCGCCTTCGCGCAGGCGCTCGCCGACGCCGAGGAGGCCGAGGCCGCGGAGATCGCCATCGCCAGCGCCAACGTCACCGAGCCGCCCGACCGCCCGCTGCCGCCGGCCGTCTCCCACGTCTCCATCTCCCGCCTGCACGATCCGCCGGCCGAAGCCGCCTTCGAGATGGCTCCGCCGGAGGAGTACGTCACCGAGCCGCCGGGCCCGGCCCCGACCGAGGACGAGGCTTACGCCGCCGAGGCCGACGAGCTGGCCGAGGAGGCCGCGCGCCTGGCCCGTCAGGCCGAAGAGCGCCACGCCAAGGAGCTGGCCGAGGAGCGCGCTCGCGAGGCCGCCCTGCGCGCCGCCCGCCGCGCCCGCAACGCTCCGCTCGAGGACCCCGCCTGGACGATGATGCCGCCCGAGGGCGTGGCCGAGCAGCCCATGGTCCAGAGCGCCGCGCCGGCCCTGGTCCAGGCTCCCGAGCCCAAGGCCGAGGAGAAGCCGCGGCCGCTGCCGATCCTCACCATCCCCGCGGCGCCGCCGCCGCCCGCGCCGATCGCCGCCGAGCCCGCCACCGCGCAGGCCCCGGAGGTCGCCGCGCCCGCCGAGGCTCCGGCCCAGGTCGCCGCTCCCGCCGCTCCCGCGCAGCGCATGTCGCTCCCTCCGGCGACGGCGCGCATGTCCATCCCGCCGGTGGCCTCCGACAAGGTGGAGCCCATCGCCGCCGTCAGCCCGGTGCTGCCGGTCATCGTCGAGCCGAAGGCGCCGCCCAAGCCGACCAAGAAGGACGCGTTCGCCTTCGAGGGCGACACCAACTTCTCGCTGCCGCCGCTCGACCTGCTCGAGGAGGGCCAGAACAAGAAGCGCGTGGTGGAGAAGGAGCTCTACTTCGCCACCGCCGAGAAGCTGCGCGAGAAGCTGGCCTCCTTCGGCATCGACGGCGCGGTCAAGGAGATCCGCCCGGGCCCGGTGGTCACGATGTACGAGTTCGAGCCCGCCCCGGGCATCAGAATCTCCAAGAATCGCCGGCCTCGCCGACGACCTGGCCATGGCCATGGAGGCGCTCCGGGTCCGCATCGTGGCGCCCATCCCCGGCAAGGGCGTGGTCGGCATCGAGGTGCCCAACAAGGAGCGCGAGTCCGTCTACTTCAAGGACGTCCTCGAGCAGGACGCGTTCACCAAGAGCCAGAGCAAGCTGGCGATGGCCATCGGCAAGAACATCGAGGGCATGCCCTACGTCACCGACCTGGCCAAGATGCCCCACCTGCTCATCGCCGGCACCACCGGCTCGGGCAAGTCGGTCAGCGTCAACGCGATGATCATGTCCGTCCTCTTCAAGGCGACGCCGGAAGAGGTGCGCATGATCATGGTCGACCCCAAGGTCACCGAGCTCTCCATCTACGAAGGCATCCCGCACCTGCTCCTCCCGGTGGTCACCGACGCGCGCAAGGCGGCGATGGCGCTGCGCTGGGCGGTGGAGGAGATGGAGCGGCGCTACCAGATGCTGGCCAAGGCCGGCGTGCGCAACATCACCGGCTACAACAAGTGGGTCGAGCGGCAGCAGGGCGCGCCCCCGGCCCCGCCGCCCAAGACCGTCGAGGCCGTCGCCGAGACCGGCCGCAAGCTGCGCATCATCGACGTCGGCGAGGGCGAGTCCGAGGAGGAGGCGCTGGCCCGCGTGGCCGACATCGCCACCGGTCCGGAGCTGGGCGTCCCCGCCCCCAACCTCACCGACGACGCCGAGGAGAAGGCCGCCGCCGAGAAGCCCGCCGCGGTCGAAGCCAAGCCGGTCGAGCCGGAGGTGGTGGAGGAGCCCGTCGAGCAGCCCAAGAAGCTGCCGTACATCGTCATCGTCATCGACGAGGTCGCCGACCTGATGATGGTCGCCGCCCGCGAGGTGGAGACCTACGTCGCCCGCCTGGCGCAGATGGCCCGCGCCGCCGGCATCCACCTGATGATCGCCACGCAGCGCCCCTCGACCGACGTCATCACCGGCGTCATCAAGGCCAACTTCCCCTCGCGCATCAGCTTCCAGCTGCGCAGCAAGCCGGACTCGATGACCATCTTGGGGACCATCGGCGCGGAGGCGCTGCTCGGCATGGGCGACATGCTCATCCTGCCGCCGACCAGCGCGCACCTCGAGCGCGTCCACGGCGCCTACGTCTCCGACGCGGAGATCCTCAAGGTCGTCCAGCACCTCAAGGCGCAGGGCAAGCCGGTGTACGACGAGTCCATCCTCAAGGCGCGCGACGAGGAAGGCGACGAGGACGGAGAGGGCGGCGGCGGTGGCGAGGAGCAGGCGGACGAGATGTACGACCAGTGCCTCGCCCTCGTCAGCGAGATGCGCCAGGTCTCGGTCTCCATGCTCCAGCGCAAGCTGCGCCTGGGCTACAACCGCGCCGCCCGCATCATCGAGCGGATGGAGCGCGAGGGCGTGGTCGGCCCCGCCAACGGTTCCAAGCCGCGCGACGTGCTCATCCGCCCCTCGGGCGAGATGCACCGGGAGGTCAATGTCTAGGCTGTAGGCTTTAGGCCGTAGGTACCGCAGCAGGGCCACCGAGCGAGAACCGTCGGGTCCCACTTCGAAGTCTTCGCACCAAAAGCCATCGAGCGCGAACCGTCGAGGCCGACCTGAAGGAGAGAACGCAGGGTCCGAGAGGTCATCGAGCGCGAACCGTCGAGACCGATTCGAAAAGGCCCCTCCCGAGCTCGCCGCTGGGAGGGGCTTTCTCTATGCCCGCCGACCGGCTACAACGCCCTCATGTACCGCACCGACTCCGAGATCCTCGTCGACGCGCCGCCCCAGGCCGTCTGGGACGTCATCTGCGACCTCGATCGCTATCCCGAGTGGAACCGGTTCACGCCGCGGATCACTCTGGCCACCAAGGACCTGAAGGTGGGCGCCGAGCTCGACCTCGACTGCCAGATGACCGAGACCAGCCTCCTGCGCGACGAGCGCGAGGTCATCCTGGCCGTCGAGCCCGAACGCCGCGCCTTCTGCATGGGCACTTCTCGCACCCGCGGTCGTCCGGGCATCAAGAGCTTCCGCTGGCAGATCTGCGAAGAGGCTGGGGCCGGACGGACCCGCCTCGTCAACTTCGAGCAGTTCCATGGCCCGCTGGCACCCATCGTCCACTTCCTCTACGCGAAGAAGCTCAAGAAGGCCTTCGAGCGCTACTGCCGGGACCTGAAGTCCAGGGTCGAGAGCCTGCAGGCCAAGCAGCCCAAAGCCGGAGCCGCCTGACGAGTTGCATTTCAGTTTCGAAATGCAATTTCGGAATTGCCGGAAAAATCCGTCCCGGCAGAACCAGCAATCAAGGACTTAGCGCGGTTCTGGGCTGGCACGCCTGCTGCTTAGTAAGCAGTCGAAGCGCGGCGGCCTGAGAAACTGGTCCCCCCCCCGCCGATTTCTTGGCTGCCGCGCTTCTTTTTTTGCCCTGAGCCCGGGCGCGCAACTAGCGACCACATCGAGTCGCCCGGAGCTCCGAGCAAGCATCTGAGAGTGGACAGCCAAAGCGCCTCTCCAAGCGAAAGCTCGGAGGGGCGTTCGGCTTTCTGGGTCCAGAAGGCTTTGGCCCTGGCTACTGGCTTCATCCAGCGGTTCGCTTCGGGGTCTCGTCCCATCCCGCCAGCTCGACGTTCATCGTGCTGGGCGCGAGGTCTCGCACCGCGGCCTCCGAGAGCCCCAGGCGGGACAGGCCTTCGATCTTGAGGCGAACGATGGCGTTGGGATCCACCTTGCCGAGCATCGAGGCGATCCGCGCGTGGAGGTTGGCGCCACCGTGCGCGTCGAGCTCGAGGTCGACCATCGGCCGCGCAGGCAGCTCCACGAACCGCCAGCCCACGCTCACCCCGCCCTCGACTTCCAGGACGAGGTAGCCCTTCCGCTCGTCTTTCTCGGCGCGCGAGGTCCGCTCGACCGAGCCCGGATACAGCACCGGCGCCTCCATCGGCCGGCCCGACAGAATCCCGGGTCAGCACCTGCTGCCGATGGATGTGCCCGGAGAGCACCGCCGTCAGCCCCTCGGGGATGTCGCGGCCGCGAACGACGTCGATGCCGGAGCGGAAGGTGAAGCCCACCGGACCGACGCGCGCACCCTCGACCGTCTGGTGCATGCACAGCACCTTGAGCCGCTCGCCCCCTTCGGCCCAGCCGGTCTCGTGCAGCAGCTCTGGGAATCGCGGCCCCACGTCGGCGGCGAACGGGAAGCCGGCGATGGCGACCGTCTCGCCCCGGACCTCGATGCGGTAGGTGCGCGGCCGGTCGAAGAGGTGGACGTTGCGGTGGGCGGCGAGCAGCGGAAAGGGGATGGCCGAGCGCTCGTGGTTGCCGGGCACGACGAACACCGGGACCCGCTCGGCGACCTCGAAGAGCGGCTCGAAGGCCATCTGCACCAGCCAGCTCTGGATCTCGCTGCGGAAGAAGACGTCGCCGCCGTGGACGACGAGGTCCACCTCGCCGCGGAGCGCCGGCTCGAGCGCGCGGCGGAAGTTGGCGAAGAAGTCGTCGCCGCGCCGGCGGCGCTCGACCCGCGGGTGCGCGGGCAGGTCCAGCCCCAGGTGCGTGTCGGCGAGCAGGAGGATTCGGACCGGTGGCATGCCTGCGAGGCTAGCCGACGGGTCCGACATCGTCTCGGGCTCGGACGGACTCGGACGACTCGGATAGAGTGCGCCGCCGACATGGTCCGCTTGCTCAGCTGCGCCGCAGTGATCGCCCTGGCGGGGGTTGCTTGCCGGCCGCAGACGGGCCAGACAAGGACGGACAAGGAGCGCGCGATGCCTGAAATTCACCAACTCCTCGGCGGACGAGACTTTGCTCGAGGCGAGCTGGCCGCCTCGCAGATGGCCAACTTCGCCTACCTGGTCGTGGACCGGCCGAGCGGCAAGTGCCTCCTGGTGGACGCGGCCTGGGACGTCCAGGGGTTGCTCGACCGGGTGAAGGCCGAGAACCTGACGCTGGTCGGGGCGATCGCCACGCACGCGCACTGGGACCATGTCGGCGGCAGCTACAACGGCCTGCGGGTCGAGGGCCTGGCCAAGCTCGTCGCGCTGGCGAAGGTGCCGGTCTACGTCCACGACGCGGACGCGGAGAAGCTCAAGAAGGGGACCGGGCTCACCGACGAGGCGCTGCGGACCGTCAGGGACGGCGCCACGCTGATGCTCGGCGAGACGCTCCTGACCTTCGTCCACACTCCAGGACACACCCCCGGCTGCCAGTGCATCCGCGTGGGCGAGGCGATCATTACCGGCGACACCCTCTTCGTCGGCGAGTGCGGCCGCGTGGACCTCGCCGGCTCGGACCCGGACGCGATGTTCCAGAGCATGCGCAAGCTCGCGGCCCTGCCGCCCGCGACCGTCGTCTACCCCGGGCACCATTACGGCAAGACCGAGCGCTCGACCATCGGCGAGGAGAACCGGTCGAACCCGGCGCTGGTCAACTCGACGATCGAGCAGTGGCGGCGGTGGCAGGCCGAGTAGGACGCCCCAGGTCGAACGGTCAGGCCTCGCCCGAGAGCACCTTCTTGGCGACACCGTAGGAGAACCCGGCGCGCATCAGCACGCCCAGGTGGCGCCGCTTCTCGTCGGCCTCGGTCGCCGGCGTCCTCGCGAAGGGACCAATACGCTTGCGCTTGGCGAGGGCCATCGCCGCTTCCAGCTCGGGGTTGGCGCTCGACTCGGCGATGGCGTCCATGGCCTGGCGGACCTCCGGGGCCTGGACGCCCTTGGCCTTGAGCTTCATCGCGATGGCGCGCGGCGAGGTCCCGCGCTGCAGCAGCGAGCTGGCGCGGCTCTTGGCGAAGCGTGCGTCGTCGAGGAGCCCGGCGCGCTCGAAGCGGGCGACGAGCTCGTCGATCCACTTCTTGCCCTCCTCGAGGTCCGTCCCGTGCTCCTTCGCCGAGCGCGAGACCCGGCGCATCAGCACCCGGCGCAGCCCAGCGGAGGTCGACGAGTAGCGCTTGAGGTGATGCAACGCGGCGCGCTCGAGGTAGGTCGGGCTGGCCTTGCGAGGCTTCTTTCGGGGCAGGTTCGGCATGCGCGGCATCCTAGCCGCCGGCTGTGACATTTGTCGCAAGGCTCCGGCGGCGGTCGCCGTCAGGGCGCGAGCACCTCGTTCCACTCCACGATGCGGTGGCTCTTGACCGCGCCGTTGAGCACGAACGGATCGCCCTGGATGAACTCCACCGCGGCCTCGCGGCTGGTGAAGATGCCGATGGCGCCCTGGGTGGGGTTGGCGAAGGGGCCGGCCATCAGCAGCACGCCGCGACGGTGGAACTCGTCCAGGCGGGCCCGGTGGGCGGCGAAGTACAGCGGCGCCTTGGCCATCACGTCGTCGGCGGACTCGTAGAACATCACGTACTTCAAGGGCAGCCTCCAGTCGGGGAACGATCGCCGGCTTTAGTCGAGCGGCGCGCAGGTCGAGACGCCGACCCCCACGACGTGGCGGCCGGTGAAGCTGAGGACCTGGCGCGCCTCCAGCGTGTTGCGCTTGACCTCGTAGATGCTGTCGCCCAGGAACAGCCAGAACGAGCCTCCCCAGAAGGCCAGCGCCCAGCTCCCGTTCGCCTCGGAGATTTGCGGGTACTCGCGGCTCGCCAGCACTCGGCCGCTCTTCTGGTCGATGTGGGCCAGCGTCGTGATGCCCGAGGCGCTGATGAAGGCCGGCGCGTAGCCCCACAGCTCGCCGTCGCCAGTGCCGGTCAGCTCCGGCGCCCCGAAGTCGATCTCGCCGACGACGGTGGTCTGCAGCGAGGGGAAGCTGATGCTGGCCAGGGTGGAGGGAATCTGCCCCCACCCGTAGCCGCCGGCGACGAACAGGGTGTCGATGCCCGTGTCCGGGTCGTAGACGAAGCCCATGCCGAAGTTGGTGACCTTGGGGTTCGAGACGAAGGAGGTGGCCGAGCAGGCCGCGGTCTTGGTGTCCACCTGATAGAGGCCGCCGTCGTTGAACTCCACCCACGCCACCGCGTTCTGGTCGACGGCCATCGAGAACGGTGAGCCGTAGCCCGGGCAGGAGAGGGTGCCGATGTCGGTGTACTCGAGCTTCTGGGGGTTGAAGGTGGCGAAGCGGCCGTCCTGGGCCACCGTGTAGATCCACTGGCTGCCGTCCAGGCAGGCCGTGTCGATGAACGCCTTCATCGGCACCGTGAGCTCGACCGTCGGAGTCAGGGGCAGGCCCGAGGGCTGCGAACGGGTGAAGGCCAGCGTGCCGGTCCGCTCGTGCGGCTCGGTGCTGTCGCGTGCGCTGAACGCTCCGTTGAGCGGGACCAACCCTCCGGGCGGGACGGTGAACGCCGTGGCCTGGTCGGCCGGGACCGAGAAGAGCCGGTCGGAGCCCGGAGCGAGCGCGAGGTTGGAGACGTCGCAGGGGGCGTCGCCCTGATTCGCCAACATGACGCTGGCGGCGGCCGACTTGTTGAGCCGCACGGTCCCGAAGTCCATGAGCGCGGGGGTGATGCTCAGGTCGCAGCCGATGAGGATGCGGGCGCGCAGCGGGACGGAGACCAGCGCCTCGATCGCGGTGGTGACGAAGGTGACGGACCCCAGCCGCTCGCGCGGCAGGTCGCGGCTCCTGGCGTCGAAGGCCACGGAGACGTGGCGGGTCTGGCCGGGAACGAGGACGAAGGGGGTCGGCGGTGGGAACAGGAGCGAGAACTCCGAGTCGGAGCCCTCGCCAATCTCCATGCGGGCGACGTCGCAGTGCGCCCGGCTGACGTTGCGAACGCTCAGCGTGCGGGTGAACTGCGTCCCCAAGGGCACGTCGCCGAAGTCGACGGAGTCCGGGGTGATCTCGAGGTCGCACACCGCGACGGAGCCGTCGGTCGCAGCGGTTTGACGCTCGACGAGCGGGTCGGTCCGGCCGCACCCACAGAGCGACGCCAGCGTGGCAAGAGCAGCTATCCAGCGGAGTTCCATGGGTGAGAGACCTCGAACGGTCGGCCTGAAGACGGGCAAGAATACCCGGCCTTGGGCTACGGGGGATCTCCTTGGGGCCAGCGGGCCCCAGATGGCGAGTTGGCCCCAGCGCCAGCCCGGCACGCCAGAGCGGATCTCCAACAGAGCGCGGCTGCGCACGGGCCTTGCAGCCTCGCTCGTTCATGAACGGGATCGATCGACGCAAGTATCCGAGGTGTTCGAGCGGCGAAATGGCGACGGTGGTCTGCGAGGGGGCGTATTCGGGTCGCTGCAGGGTGGACAACGTCTCGGTCGGCGGCGCGCTCCTGGTGACCGACTTCTCGATGCCGCTCGGGGCCAAGGTCCGAATCCACCTCGAGCTGTCCGGGCAGGAGGTGCTCGAGCTCAAGGGCTGGATCTCCCGGACGGCCCGGTCGCGCTCCGGGGAGCTCAGCTTCGGGGTGTCCTTCGAGCTGGAGACCCGCAGCATGTCGCCGCTCCGGCAATACGTGGAGGCGCGGCTGAACGCGGAGATCCTCGAGGAGGCCAGCGCGGCCTGCGGACTGTAGGGCCGGGCGCGGGTGGTATGGTCCGGGCCTCGAGGCCACCATGCGCCCCCTCTCCCTCCTCGCCGTCCTGCTCCTCGCCGCCTGTCCCGCCGCGCCGCCGCCCGTGGAGTGCGTGCGTGACTCGGAGTGCCTTCCCGGCGAGCGCTGTCTCCTGGAGCGGTGCCTGCCGTCGGCCTGCGGCGACCGTCCGTGCCGCAAGGGAGAAGCGTGCATCGAGAGGACGTGCCGCGCCGCTGACTGTGCGGCTGTCCAGTGCCCACTGGGACAGTCCTGCGCCAAGGGCAAGTGCTACCCGGTCGACTGTGGAGACGAGAGCTGCAGCCTGGGCGACGTCTGCGTGCAGCAAGGCTGCAGCGAGCCCTCCTGCGTCGGCGTGACCTGCGGGACCAACGAGGCCTGCGCCGCCGACGAGTGCCGGCCGACCGTCTGCGCTGGCGTGACGTGCGCGAAGGGCGACGTCTGCGAGGACGGACGCTGCGTCTCCACGCGCTGCGTCGGCGTCGTCTGCTCGTCCGGGACGGTTTGCGCCGATGGCCGCTGCGTGCCCAATGCCTGCGACGGGGTCTCTTGCGAGGCAGCGCAGGCTTGCGTGGAGGGCGCCTGCATCGACGCCGCTTGCGTCAACCGCGTCTGCCCCGCCGGAAAGCGGTGCCAGCAGGGCGCGTGCCTGGCCTGCCCGGCATTCGAGACGTCGTGCGGCGACGCCAAGGACGACGACTGTGACGGGAAGACCGACTGCGCCGACGGAGACTGCGAGGAGCTGAGCTGCGGCGAGGAGCGGGTCTGCCTCGGCGCAAGCTGCGTGGCCGCGGCGGGCGCCGACGCGGGTCGGCCCGGAAGGGACGCGGGCCGCGCCGACGCCGGCTGTTCCGGGAGGGATTGCGGCGGGAAGTGCGTCGCGGCCAGCGGCTGCTGCGCGGTGTCCGACTGCGCGCTCTCCGGCGATGACTGCGCCGCGAACGAATGCCGGTGCGGCGGCGGAGATCGCTGTTCGGCCGCCGAGGTCTGCCAGCTGGGGACGTGCAGGGCTGGCTGTGTCGTCGCCGGCGCGTTCTACCAGGACGGCGAGCCGGACCCTGCCGACCCCTGCAGCAGCTGCCAGCCGTCGCTGTCGACCAGCGAGTTCTCGCCTCGGGCCGATGGCGCCTCCTGCGGCGCCGGCCGGGTCTGCGTGACGCGGGCCTGCCTGGAGGGGTGCTGGATCGACGGTGGCCACGTCGCCAGCGGCACCTTGAATCCCGCCGACCCTTATCAGGCATGTATCCCGGAGATCTCCACGACGGCTTGGACCGACTCCGAGCCGCGCCCCGACAGCTGGTTCGCCAAGGTCACGTCGAGCGCCTACGGCTGCGGCATGACCCAGGCGAGCGGTGCTGCGGCCTGCGTCGCTCAGCACGGAGTCGGGTGGAGCTGGCCCGATGTGTCCCTGGGCCTGCATGGCGCCGCGTACGAGGCGGCCAAGCGCGAAGCTCCGGGCGTCGGACGCGAGTACGTCGTCTACGGCACCGACGCGGTGCCCGGGTACTACTTCTCGACCGTCGATTCCGCTGAAGGCAGCGCAGGCCGCGGCTCGACGGCTGCCTGCCCGGCGCAGCGCAAGCTCCTCTGCGCAAGGCCGGCGCACTCGCCGTTCCAGGTCACCGGCGCGGCCTGGCAGGCCGGCAGCACCATCGCCTTCGACCCGTCCCACCTCCGCTTCGCCGTGTTCTACGTCACCGATGGAGCCTCGGGCTCGCGGCAGCTGCGGTTGCAGCTCCTCACGAGCAAGGGGGCGCTGGTGCGGGGCCCGGTGACGCTCGCCGGCGGGTTCGGCGACCTCAACGGCGGCACCACCGACGCGCCGCGCATCCACGCGGACTTCGAGCCCGCCGACCAGCGCTACCGGGTCTTCTACTCGAAGGGCGTCGAGGCGAACGGCAAGTACTCGGTGTACGCGATGACCCTCGACCAGGAGGGCGCGACGGTCCTGCCGGAGCACGTGGTGGAGAGCGGCATCTACGACCTGAACAACGCCTTCGACGTCGCCGTCGACCGGGCGAACCGCCGCTACCTGCTAGCCTACGCCTTCAGCGACCTGACCACCTACGCCGTCCGCGTCCGCTACGTGGGGGCGGACGACGTGGCGAGCTCGGCCATCGACCTCGAGACGAACAACTTCAACGTGTCGACGCTCGCCGCGACCTTCGCCGCCAGGTCCGGGAGCTTCTTCATCGCCTATCCGAGCAAGTCAGGCAGTGGCGTGACGGTGAAGGTCCTCGCCAGCGGTGCCAGCGCGGCTTCGAGCACGGGCTCGGCGTCGACGGGGACGCCGAGCCGCCTGCGGCTGGCGGCGAGCGCGAACACTTCGACTCCGATTTTGGCGTACGTGTCCGCCGGCGCGGGCAACGTCAACACCCAGCTCCTCAGCAGCACCGGGGCGGCCTCGGGAAGCCCGCTCCGCGTCAACGCCTTCGCAGGCGAGGCCTCCGCGGTGCGTGGCCTGGAGCTGGCCTGTGACGGACCGAACGGACGCTACCTGGTCGCCTACGACGGCTACGTGCAGGCCCTGACGGAGGCGAACGTCCGCTCGATCAGCCTGGTCGAAGAGTCAATCGCCGGAGGGCAGTCCAGGTCGGGTGTCGTGCAGGGCATTGCCTTCGCCCTCGACAACGGGGGCAGGGCGGTCATCCTCCACGGGCCGGGCCCGGTTGGCGTCGGCCTGCAGATCAGCTTCCGGGAGTCGAGCCTCGACCTCTACTGAGGTCGGCCCGCCGCCGCGCGTCCATGCCGCGCGGCGGCTGCCTGGCGCCCACGCTCTACTGCTCTACTGCGCGGCGACGCCCTTGTCGCCAGGCTCCGGCGCGTCGCGGATCTCCAGCCGGATCTCGTCGCTGGTCGCCTTGATCTCCGGGGCGTACATGGCCTCGAACCGCGCCGGCAGGCCGTGGAACTTGCCGGGCACCTCCGCGCGCAGCTCGTAGGAGAGGTGCACGGTGCCGACGCGCAGCTCGGTCAGGAACATCGCCACGCGATCGGTGCGCAGCTCGGCGTGGGCGCAGGCGTAATTGCAGACTTCGGGGCCGCTCTTCTGCAGCACCGCCTCCATGCCCGCCGGCTTGAGGTCCTCGATCATCACGAACTCGACGGCCTTGTTGGCGGTCACGTCGACGTCGACGCGCACCCGCTCGCCGGAGTCGAGCGCCATGCCGTACTCCATGTCCGCCTGGGCCTTCTGGGCGCCGGGCCGGCCGAGGATGGTGTACCTGCGCGTGATCTTCACGTCGCCGCCGACGCCCTTGACGTTCTCGTCCTGGTTGTAGACGTCCCAGGTCGCGGCCCAGTAGCCGGTGCCCTTGCCGTCGCGGCGGACCTCGACGGTGTTCTCGCCGACCTTGAACTTGTCGTCGCCCACCACCAGCGCGCCCGGCAGGTCCGCGCCGCCGCCCTTGTAGTTGAGCCTCGCCGCCTCGGCGCCGTTGACCAGCACGGTGATCGTCCCGGTGCTCCTGGTGGCGTCCTCCTTGAGCGCGATGTCCGCCAGCGCGTAGAGGGCAAAGGCGCTGTCGCGGGTGCTGCGCCACTTGTTGCCGTTGCGGCGCAGGACCAGGAAGTCGGTGAGCTTCTGCACCATCGGGTCGGCGGGGTTGTAGCGGTGGTAGGCCATGAGCGTGTAGGCGGTGGCCTCGATGGCCGCCGAGGTCTCCCAGGCGCTGTTGGCCTCGCCCACCGAGGCGTCGCCGCGCGCGGCCGCCACCTTGACGATGTCGTCCAGGTTCTCGACCGCGATGCGCGCCCGCGGGTCGTTCTGGGCGAGCAGTGCCAGCGCGATGAGCGCCCGGCCGCGGCTGGAGAGGTTCTTGCGGTTCTCGAAGGCCTTGGTGAGCGGGAACTTGGGCGCCCCGCCGGTCATGGCCAGGGAGAAGATCATGAAGGCGTGCTCGTCGCTGCGGTCCATGGCGGCGCCCAGGTGGCTCGTCAGGTACTCGCGGCCGCGGCGCAGCACGGTCTCGTCGACCTTCAGGCCCGCTTCCTTGCCCAGCCACAGCCCGTAGACGGCGTAGGCGCTCATCCAGCGGTTGGTGGCGTCGGTCTGCCACCAGCCCCAGCCGCCGTCGCCGTGTTGGAACGAGTAGAGGCGCTTGAGGCCGGCGTCGACCATGTCGTTCAGGTCGGCGGGGACGCGCGGCGTGGTCACTCCGACCTTGTTGACGATCTTGGCGGCGATGGCCGCCGGCACGAACCGGGAGAGCGTCTGCTCCACGCAGCCGTACGGGTACTGGGCGAGGTAGGGCAGGGCGTCGAGCATGACGCCGAGCACCGATGGAGACAGCGACAGCTCGAGCCGGGTGCCCATCGGGTTGCGCTTCTCGGGCAGGCTCACCTTGAACGAGAGCTGATCCCTGAGCTGTCCAGTGAACGTCGCCCGCTGCGCGGAACCGTGGACGACCGCCGGGAGCGTCCACTCCATCGCGTCGGCTTCACCCGCGCCTCGCGCCGTGACCTTCACCTTGCGGTCGCCGGGGTTCTCGACGAGGTAGCGCACGTCGACGCGGGCCTCGCCGCCGGGCGCCACCTGCACCTTCTTGGTCGGCGGGTCGAGCGGCTTGAGGCCCGGGCACTCGAAGACCACGTCGACGTCGGCCGCCTTGTCCAGTCGGCTGGTGACGATGGCCGAGAGGGTCACCTCGTCGCGCTCGGTGAAGAAGCGCGGCCCCTGCAAGCGGACCATCAGCGGCTTCTCGGTGCGCAGCGTCGCCTTGCCCATGCCCATGTGCGGTCCAGCCGTCACGGCGACGGCGGTCAGCCGCCAGGAGGTGAGCGAGTCGGGCATGGTGGTCTTGAGCGAGGCCTTGTCGCCGATGGCGCCTTTGACCTGCGGGAACCAGCCGGCCGACGACGAGAAGTTGGTGCGGGCCTTCACCGGCTTCTGGGCTGCGCCGGAACCGGCCTCGCCGTCCGCCGGGCCGGCGGCCTCCTTCTTGGCGCGGGCCGGGGCCTTCTCCTCGGCCATGTCGGCGCTGGCCTCCATCGCGGGCGCGGAGGCGGCCTTGGCGGCGGGAGCGACGGACGGCGCCGGCGCGGCCATTCCCTTGCCGCCGGCGAAGTTGGACGCGAGCGAGTCGAGCTTGGCGTTCTCGGCGGGCTTCTGCGGGGCGGCTTGCGCCCGGTCCTTGTCCGCCTGCTGCTGCCGGACCGGCTTGGGGCGGAAGGCCTTGTTGTAGAGGCTGTTGTTGGTGTTCACCATCTGCTGCTGCGCGCGGCGGGCGAAGTAGGAGAGGAAGTCGTTTCGCGGCTGCTCGATCTGGTAGATGGCCTCGTCGACCATGGTGACCGCGAGCTCCACCGGCGCCTGCTGGGCGCCCTTGGCGTTGAGCGCGATGGAGATGGGGACGGCGGCGCCGGGCTCGGTCTTGCCGCCGGGAAGGCCCACGGTGACGTCGAGCGCGGCCTCGGAGCCGGAGACGATGAGCGGCGCCTGGGCCTCGTAGTACTGGGCGTTCTCGATGCGGCTCGCGTGGAGGATGACGTTGGGGGCCATCTCGCCGGTCAGCGGCAGCTCCACGAAGCGCGCGCGGCCCCGGACCTCCAGCGAGCGCGCCGCCCATAGCCGGTCGCCCTCGATGGTCACCAGCGCGTGGCCTTCCTGCGAGGGCGTGACGATGAGGCCGCGGACGGTGCCGCCGACCTTGAGCGGCGTGCGATCGGTCAGGAAGAGGAAGCCGGCCTGCGGCGGGATGATCGGCTTGGCCTCGTTGGTGAGCCAGACGTCGGTGGAGGCGAGCACGGTGTCGGTTTGGGCCATCCGCGCCTCGACGCGCACCGGGCCGAGCGCGTCGGCGTCCAGCTCGATCGCGCCCTTGCCGCCGGTGAGCTGCGCCGGCTTCTTGAGGATTTCGCTGCCGGCCTGCCCCGAACCCGACGGGTCCAGACGGACCAGCCGCACTTCAACGGCAGGCGACTCCGGGTTCGAGTTGGCGTCTTCGGCGCGCAGCTCGACCTTGATCCGCTCGCCCGGCTTGTAGAGCAGGCGGTCGGCCCGCAGGTCGAGGAAGAAGGGCGACTTGCTGACGTTGACCTTGCCCTGGCCGGTCACCTCGCGGCGCGAGGCGTCGGTGACGAAGACCTGCACGCTGTACGAGTAGTCGGTGACGCCGGTGCCGAAGTATTTCTGCGCGTCGTCGGTGGGGACCTCCAGCGTCGCGCTGCCGGCGGCGTCGGTCTTGAAGGTGAGCGTCTTCGCGGGGGCGACGGCATAGCCGTAGGGGTTGTAGCGGCGCCCGCGGTAGTAATGCATCTCGTCGTCGTAGCCGCCGTAGGAGCCGTACCCGTAGCCGCCGTAGGGGCTCCAGCCGTCTTCGAGCTGCACGTCGGGCCAGGGCGCCCAGCCGTGCTGCCAGTAGTTGAGCGAGACGATGGCGCGGCCCTGCGCGTTGGCGACCGGTCCGCCGAAGAAGAACGAGGCGCTGACCTTGACCTTGGCGACCTCGCCCGGCTTGGGCTTGCCCAATGGCTCCACCTTCACCGTGTACTCGGGCGGCTTGTACTCCTCGACGCGGAAGCGGCCGTAGTCGGTGCGCACGTTGTGGTTGGGGAAGGAGAGCTGGACGCTGTATTGGCCGAGTTGGGCGTCCTTGGGCAGCGGGAAGTCGTAGGCGGCGGTGCCGAAGGCGTTGGTGGTGAGCGACTTCTTGTCGAGCTCGCGGCCGGAGGCGTCGTAGATGCGCGCCTCGAAGCCGATGTTCGGGGCGGCCTCCGCCGGGCCGGCCTTGCGCTCGCGGACGAAGACCTTGATCCCGACCTTCTCGCCCGGCTTGTAGAGCGGACGGTCGGTCAGCGTGTACGAGAGGAGCTCGGAGCTGCCCGGGTCGCGCCACGAGCCGTAGCCGGTGGCGGTGGCCACGAGGTCGCCCTTGCCGGCCCAGGCGATGGCCTGGCCGACGCCGCCCGGGCCGAGGTCGAACAGGCACAGGCCGGTGGCGTCCGCCTTGCCCTCCAGGCGCCGGTAGTCGGAGGTGTTGCGGTCCTGGCGGACGTAGAGCGCGACGTCCGCGCCGGCGATGGCCATGCCGGTGGTGGCGTCCACGGTCCAGACCGCCGCGCGGCCGCCGCCGATCTTCACCAGGGTGGCGAACGAGGTGACGAGGATGTTGGTGACGCGGTGCAGGTTCTGGCCGTGGACGTCGAGCGAGTAGGAGCCCGCGGGCAGATCGAGGACGAGCTCCTTGCTGCCGCCGACGTAAGGCGCCGGCGCCTTGAAGGTCTCGGTCCAGGTCTTGAACGGCTGCGCCGGGCGCAGGCCAGCGCGGTCCTCCTCGTTTCCGTAGATGAGCTTGGTGGGGTCGGCGTGGTAGGGGTCGGCCTTGTAGAGGGTGAACTTCGCCTCCGGCAGGTTGCGGAAGGAGAGGTTGAGGCGGGTCTTCTCCCCCGGCCACTCGACGTAGTCGGAGCTGACGGAGATCTCGGGCTGCTTGATCCAGCCGATGCGCGACTCGGCGTCGCCGCGGCGGTTGGTGGTGGAGGGGTTCGCGCGCTTGACCAGGTCCTGGTAGATGCCCAGCGCCTCTTCCCACTTGGCCTTTCGCTCGCGCGCCTGGGCCAGCTCGTAGAGCGCGTCGTCGAACAGCTCGCCGTTGCCGTCGGCCACCGCCTTGAGGTCCTTCTCTCCCTTGTCGTTGCCCTGGTTGAGGTACCAGCGGCCGCGGACGAAGAGCGCACGGTCCTTCTCGGCCGGGGTCGGACCGAAGCCGAGGACGCGGTCGGCCACCGCCGGGACCTCGCCGTAGCCGTTCTCCATCTGCAGGAAGGCGAGCGACATGAACCGCGAGCGGGCCTCCTGGGCCCAGCGGCCGCCGGACTTGGCTGCCACCGACTCGAGCAGATCCAGCGCCTTCTTGGCCCGGCCGTAGTCGCCGCGCTCGACGAGGCGGGCGTTGGCGAGCGCGCGGGCGAGGTCGATGGGGCCGCCGTCGGCGATGGCGCGCAGGTCGTTGAGGACCTCGCTGGTCTCGCCGCCTGACTGAGCGCAGGCGATGGCGCGCTTGACCTTGCCCTCGCGGATGAGGACGCCGGAGCCGAACTTCCTCACGTACGCGTCGAGGGTGTTGCAGGCGCGCGTGTAGGACTGCTCCCTGAGGTACTTCGCGCCCTGGTCGAGCGCCGCCTGCTCGTCGGCTGGCACCTCGGGCATGGGGGCTGCCGATTCGGCGGCCGCGGTGGAGGCGGCGAGCGAGACCGTCAACGTCAGGAGCAGCGTGCGGACCATGGAAGTCCCTCCGAAGGGGAGCCGGCAGACGCTTCAACGGGCGGGAAGGCGGGCGGATCTTCCTCCAAAGGGCAAGCGCCGCGCAAAAGCTGGGCCTGTTCGGGAAAGCAGCCAGAGAGGCTCGGGGCGAGTACATTTCGGGTCATGGATCAGTTCAGGGCGCGCGAGATTCTTTCGCGAAAGGTGCGTGAGGCGTTCGGCCGGGTGGTCGAGCTGCGGGAAGTGGGGGTCATCCGTCGGGCGTCGGGGCGCTGCTGGGTCGGCAACCTGGTCTGTGCGACGAAGCGGGGCGAGCTGAGCGTCGGGCACATCGAGATCGACGATCGCGGGCGCGTGAAGGACGACTTGAAGGTCGACGACCTCGTCGAGGCGCTTCGCAGGGCCGACGACACCGCCTTCAAGGCCGCGTTGCCGCCGGCCTCCGCCATCTCCGAGGACTCGTTCCTGGACGATGGGCCGGCCGATCCGCTGGACGAGCTCGATCAGTTCCTGGGTGCGTTGGTGGAGCCCGACCTGCGCGAGCGCGTTGACCGCCTCCTCGCCTCAGGGGAGCGTTCCTCCCTGCTCGAGGCCCGGGAGCTGTTGCCCCGCTTGCTCACCCATCGCCAGGGCCGCGGCGGCGTGCTCGAGCAGATGGCCCAGCTGGAGGTGAAGCTGGGTGAGGTGTCGCTGGCCGTGGGATATCTCGAAGCTGCCGCCCGCGAGTTCGCCGACGCTGCCGATCTGGAGAGCCTGGCGCGGGTGGCCGCGGCCAGCCATGGCCTCGTCGGCGAGGAGGTCTGGCTCACCTCGCCGACCCGCGAGCTCCTGGAGAAGGTCCAAGAGCAGCAGCGTCCGCTCGAGAACCTCGGAGACGCCCCGGTCTTCATGGGGCTGCCGCCGCCGGCGCTGATGGCCCTGGCGCAGATCGCCGTGGACCACAACGCCGCACCGGGAGAGAACCTCATCGCCGAAGGCAGCGAGGCCCACCTGGCGTTCGTCATCCGTGCCGGCCGCGTCTCGGTGTGCCTCGAGACGCCCAGCGGAGCGTCGCGGGTGGTGCGCTGCTGCAAGCCGGGCGACATGTTCGGCGAGTCGAGCGTCCTGGGCGAGCTGGGCACGACCTGCAGCGCGACCATGCGCGCCGAGGGGCAGGTCCGGCTGTGGCGCTTCCGCGGCAGCGACTTGCGGGGCCTGTGCCGCGACTTCCCCGAGCTGCGCAAGCGGCTCGAGGCGGCGCGCTCGACCCACCAGCTCGACTCCTTCTTCTCGATGAAGGAAGACTCCGACGCGCTCGACGCTCGCGTGCGCGACGGCATCCTCGCCGCGGTGAGCGGCATCAAGCGGGTGCAGCCCGGCGAGCTGCTCATCCCGTCCGGCAAGCCGCCGGCGACGGTCTTCTTGGTGGTCGAGGGTGCGGCCGAGCACCAGGCAGGCGAAGGGTCTTCCGGCCGGTTCGGGCGAGACACCTTCGTCGGCCTGCACGACGCCCTGCACGACCTGGCGGTGGAGGGCGAGTACCGCGCGGTGGAGCCATCGAGCCTCATCGGGTTCGACGGCAGGAAGCTCAAGGAGTTGGCCGCCCAGGCTCCGCCGGAGGTCGTCGCGGCGCTGGAGCGGCTGCGCTGAGGGTCGGACCGCCCCGAACCCATATAAAGGATGCGGGCCGGAAAACGGCCGTGTAACAGCCCGAAATCTCTGTGGAAATTGGGCTGCCGCAACTGCCTGAATTCCCTGGCGGTTTCGGGCGCGAAAACCGGGCAAAGCGGGCTGCCTTCAAATGGGCGGTCCATGCCGTCCCTCGAGTCCATCCAGTCCATGTGCGTCCATGGGCCGACCTGTGGCACGGGACGCCAGGGTGGGGCTCCGTGCTAGAAAGCGGACCATGTTCAGCCTCGTACTTCTCGTCGCGTTGGCTGCCGCCGAGACTCCGGCGTCGGCCCCGTCACCCGCTGCGCCTCCGGCCATTGCCGCGCCGAACAAGCCCGCCGTCGTCGACCTGCCTGCGTTGCTCGAGAAGGCGCGCAACCAGCCCGTGGTCGAGCAGGCGCGCGCCAGCGCGAAGGCCGCGCACGCCAAGGCCAGCGAGATCAAGTGGATGTGGGGCCCGCAGATCGAGATCACCGCGGTGGGCGGACCCAGCCAGCGCATCCAGTGCTTCCCGTCCGTCGAGAACTGCCAGCGGACGACGCCCGATCAGGCCGGCCTCGGCTTCGACGGCGTCTTCGGCCGCCTTGACGGCAAGCTGCTGATGCCGGTCTACACCTTCGGGAAGATCAGCGACGGCACCCGGGCCGCGGAGGCCGGCGCGGCCGCCGCCGACGCGCTGGCCGAGGCGTCCGCCCAGGGCGCCGCGCTCGACGCCGCGAAGGCCTACTACGCGGTGAAGCTCGGACGCGAGCTGCTGCTGATGCTCGACGAGGGCGCCAAGTTCGTCGACGACGAGCTCAAGCGCGAAGAGGAGCTTTTGGAGCAGGGCTCCGGCGACGTCACCGAGGCTGACCATCGGCGCGTGCTCACCCTCAAGGCGGAGCTCGACGCGCGGCGCTCGCAGGCCAAGAAGGTCGAGGAGCTGGGCCTGGCCGGCGTGCACTACACCATGGGCACCGACGCCGCCGACGTGGACGCCGTGCCGCTCAAGGCCATCGACTGGAAGCTGCCGACCGTCGCCGAGATCCGCGAGCTGTCGCTGCAGCGCCCGGAGCAGCAGGCGGCCAAGGCCGGCGAGGAGGCCATGGCAAACCTGGTGGAAGTGGAGTGGGACAAGTGGTGGCCGGACGTGGTCATCGCCGGGCAGGGGACGCTGGCGGCATCGAACTCGGTCGACCACCCGAAGAACGCGTTCATGGTCGACCCGTTCAACGTCACCACCGGCGCCATCGGCCTGATCATCCGCTGGGCCCCCGAGCCGTTCCAGCGCCTCCAGAAGATCGACCAGGCCGAGGCCGAGCACGCCAAGGCCAAGGCCACGGTGAACATGGCCCGCGAAGGCCTCGCCGCCGAGGCGGAGAAGACGCTGGCCGAAGCGCGCGACGCGTTCGACACCATGAAGGCGGGCAAGGACGGGCAGAAGCACGCCAAGGCATGGCTCGCGTCCGTGCTCCAGTCCGAGGCCGCCGGGTTGGTGGAGCCCAAGGACCTGGCCGACGCGCTCCTGCAATATTTCATGATGCGAGCGCGTCACATGCAGGCGATGTTCGAGTGGAACGTGGCCGTCGTCTCGTTGCACCGTGCCATCGGAAAGCAGCCGAGCGAGCTGAAGTACGTCGAGGAGGATTGAACGTGAGCAATTCCAGCAGGATGGTCGCGGTGGTGGTTGGGCTCGGCTTGGCGCTGTCCGCTCCGGCCTTTGCGGCGGACGCCCCCGCTGAGGGCAAGGCGACCGAGGCGGTGCGCAAGGCCAACGACCGCCTGCGCGAGCTGCTCGGCCAGCCGGCAGCCGACCAGGCGGCCAAGGACAAGGTGGGCCAGCAGATCACCAAGGAGGCTCGGCGGGCTGCTCGACATCGCGCTCCTGGCAGAGCGGGCGCTGTCGGCTCACTGGGAGAAGATGACCCCCAAGCAGCGCACGGACGTCGTCGCGACGCTCAAGGAGATCATCGAGAAGACCTACCTCTCCCAGCTGCGCGGCAACCTCGACTACAAGATCGACTATCTCGGTGAGGAGCCGGCCAAGGACGGCAACGTCAAGGTCAAGACCGCGATCAAGACCGAGAAGAACGGGCGCCCCACGAAGATCCTGGTCGACTACACGCTGCGGCCCGAGGGCTCTTCCTGGCGCGTCTTCGACGTGATCACCGAAGAGGTGAGCATCCTCAGCAACTACCGGAACCAGTTCAACAGGATCATCGCCAAGGACGGGGTGGACGGGCTGATCGCGAAGATGAAGGCCAAGCTGGAGAAGGGCGACAAGGCCGAGACCTCCACCGACGCGAAGGCTGAGCCGGCGAAGGCCGAACCCGCCAAGTCTGAGCCCGCGAAGTCTGAGCCCGCGAAGGCCGCCAAGCCCGAGCCCGCCAAGGCGAAGAAGTAGTCGCCGGTGTTACGGTGACGCCATGAGCGAGCGGACCCGCAGCGCAGCCAGGACCATCGCCCTCATCGCGGCGGCGCTGCTGGTCTCGGCGGCCGACGCGGGGGCTCCCGAGCCGGCCCCGCGCAAGGACCCGAAGTTCGGCCCCAACGACATCGAGACGGTCTTCTTCATCTCCAAGAGCGACGGCGAGGGCCGTGTCGACTACGGCCTGCGCCTGGACGAGAAGTGCAAGCCGGTGGGCAAGGAGTCGGTCGTCCCGTACTGGCGCGAGTACCGCGACTTCAAGCCGCTGGGCGGAACGCATCCCTTGAGCTGGCTCGATCACTTCGGCTACGGCGTCGCCAGCGAGAAGAAGACCCGGATGGAAGGCGAGGGCGCCGAGCTCCTCATCCGGCTCAAGCCCGTCTCGCGTGAGATCGCCATCACGACCTTCTCGAAGGACGGCAAGTGCCAGGCCGTCGCGCGAACGACCATCGACGGCGTCGCCAAGGCCGAGTTCGAGAACGTCTATCTCAAGCTCAAGCGGGCGATGTCGGTGGAGTACGCCGAGCTGCGCGGCAAGCACCCGGAGACCGGCGCGGCGCTCAGCGAGAAGATGACGGAGTAGACTTCGTGCGCTGCAGGCGGCTTGACCCGAAGCCCGAAGCCCGCAGCCCCCATCGCTACCCGGCCTTGAGGGCCTTGGGCGGCTCCGGCTGCGGATGGCCGCTGGCGGGGAGCGCACGCTGCGCGGAACCGGCGGGCTGGAGGTTGGCGCCGCGGCCGGAGATCGGGAAGGGCGAGGCGAGCAGGTCGCCGCTCTGGATCATCGCCCACTGCTTCGACCACATCTTTCGCCAGTCCGCGCGCGGGTCGAGGAAGCGCAGCGCGAACGCCTGCAGCCCCATCAGCAGCTTGAGGAAGAACGCCGTGGGCCAGCGGTGCTTCTGCGCCACGTAGAGGAAGCCGCGGCGCTCCTCCAGGGTGAGGATGGGGCTGCGCTTGGTGGACCCGCCGCCGACGTGGACGACCTGGGGTCCGAGCAGCTCGAGGGTGAAGCCGCGATCGCGCACGGTGCGGCACCAGTCGTGCTCCTCGTTGTAGAGGAACAGGTTCTCGTCGAGGCCGCCGGCGGCCTGCAGCACGTCGCGGCGGGTCATCAGGCAGGCCATGGAGAGCAGCTTCACGCTCCGGCGCTCGGCGATGGGCCTCCACAGCGGCCAGTACAGCCCGCCGAAGATGCTCTGCCGGCTGCCGTCGACGTTGGCCAGGTTCGGCGCCACGGCCCCGACCTTCGGGTCGTCCGCGAGCCGCCGGTGCATGGCCTCGAGGGCCGCCTCGGTGAGGAAGAGGTCCGAGTTGAGCAGGAGGATGAAGCGCCGCGTGCACTCGGCGATGCCGACGTTGTTGGCGTGGGCGAAGCCGTGGTTGGGGTGGTCGACCACCTTGGCCTGCGGGAACTTCTCGCGGACCATCGCCGCCGACCCGTCGGTCGAGGAGCCGTCGCTGACGACCACCTCCGCGTCGGGGGCGAGCCGGAAGAACGTCTCCAGCGTCTGCCGCAACAGCTCCCGCCCGTTGTAGGACGGGACGACGACGCTCAGCTCCTGGTGCCAGGCGGCGCCGGAGCCGGGGCCGGGGCGCTGCGCGAGGGCGGTTTCGTTCGACACCGTCAGTCTCGTAGCCGGTCGGCGCGGCAGCCGTCAAGCCGAGGCCGGCGGGGCCGGATCGGCCGGCCGCGAGAGCCCGGCGATCGACTCGGCGACCCGCAGCGCGTTGGCGGCGAGCGTCAGGCTGGGGTTCGTGCCGGCGGACGAGGGCAGGAACGAGCTGTCGACCACGTAGAGGTTCTTGAGCTCGTGGGCCTTGTTGCTGGCGTCGAGCACGCTGTCCTTGGGGTCGAGCCCGAAGCGGCACGTTCCGCAGGCGTGGCCGAGCACGCGGTTGTCGGTGGCCTGGCGGATGGGGAAGACGAACTCGCCGCGCAGCACCTTGCCCATCAGCTTGCGGAAGACCTTGATGCGTCGCTTCTCGCTCGCGTGGTTCTGGTAGTGGAGGTCGTAGCCGCCGTCCTTGCCCGGGCGGACCGCGTTCTCCTTGTACGGCAGGTCCTCCATGATCGGCGCTAGGATGGTGCTGTTCTCCAGGAGCTTGCCGCCGATGCTGGTGATGAACGGCGTGAAGGGGACGAGCGCCTCGGTCAGGAAGTTCGGGTTCTGGCGCATCTCGGTGGCGAGCATGCTCGCGAGCACCGGGTTGGGCGGCAACAGGCCGAACGACTGCACGGTCCCGAGCTTGGCCTCGGGGTGCAGGTAGAAGTCGTTGAAGGCCAGCTCCTTCGGGTTGACGTCTTCGCGCGGCTTCTCGCCGAAGACCACGCACAGGTCGACCTGGTGACGCATGAAGTTGCGCCCGACCATGTCCGAGCCGTTGGCGAGGCCGTCGGGCCATTGGGTGGACGTCGAGCGCAGGAGCAGAGACGGGGTCGAGAAGGCCCCGGCGCCGAGGATGACGATCGGCGCGCGCAGCGTGGCCTCCTCGCCGCCCTGCCGGCAGACGACGCCGGTGACCTCGGTCTTGCTCGCCTCGAGCCTCGTGACCTCGCACTCCGCGAGCAGCTCGGCGCCGTGGCTCGCCAGCGCCGGCGCGATGCAGACCCGGTACGAGTCGTTCTTGCAGCTGCGGTTGCACAAGAAGCCCTGGCAGCCGGGGCACTGGTCGACGAACTCGGCGGCGGTGGGCAGCCGGTAGGTGTGCAGGCCCTTGGCGGAGAGCAGCTGGTTCATCGCCTTGCCGTTGGGCGACAAGGCTGGCGGCTCGCCCACCAGGCCGCGTGCCTCGCCCGGCGGGCGCAGCGGGTCGACGGTGCCGCGCACGCGGTAGAGCTTCTCGGCCTCGACGTAGTACGGCGCCAGGGTCTCGTAGGTGATCGGCCACTTCTCCGGGACCGTGCTCTCCCCGGCGTCGGGGAAGTACTGGCGCGGCGCGAAGTCGGAGGGGAAGTAGCGCTCGAAGACCATGCCGTACAGCGCGCTCGAGCCGCCGACGCCCTGCCCGAGGATGGGGGTGAAGCCGTGCGGGTGGCCGGTGGAGACGTCGGTGATGGTCTCCATGAACCGCAGCGACTCGCGCAGCCGGGCGAGCTTCTGCTCCTCGCTCATGCGGGCCGGCTGGGTCTTCTCCGGGTACGCCCCGGACGGGGACTCGTGCGTGTGCGCCTTGCCCCGCTCCAGGAACAGGACCTTCAGGCCCCGCCTGGCCAGCGCGTAGCCGACCGTCCCGCCGCCCATGCCGGTGCCGACGACGATGACGTCGAACGAGCGGGTCTTCGCCTGGCTCAGGGTGCTCATGCTCGGGTGCTCCAGAATCGACGGGAGGCACGGGTTTGGGCGCCCTTGCGCGTCCCGTGCGATCGGCTAGGGTGCGGCCCTTCGCGCGTGCCGGAAGGGCCCGTCCCGAAGCCAACGGAGTCCAAAATTCGCCAGGACCATATCATCTCGCGCGTGGTGGGGTTCGCCCGAAAGCACGGGCGAAAGCTCCTGCTCGTCGGCGGCATCGCCACCGTCGCCGCGCTCGTCTACCACGTCGGGCCCGCCGAGCTGTGGAGCGTGCTGGCGTGGTCGTGGCCCATCGTCCCCGCGGTGGTGGTGCTCGACCTCGCCTGGTTCTCGCTCGAGGGCGTCGCGCTGCTGCTCTTCTACGGGCCCGCCCGCAAGAACATCCCGATGCGCGTGTGGATCCACGCGCTGACCACGCACTACTCGACCATGGTCGTCCTGCCGGTCGGCCGGGTAGGGGCCGAGGCGGTGCGCGCGACCATGCTCGCGCCCTACGTGGGCGGGGCCAAGACGGCGGCGGGCGCGGCGCAGATGCAGGTGATGGTGCTCATCGCCAACGCGGTGCTGTGCGTCCCCTCCTTCATCGCGGCCGCCTCACTGGGCGGGTGGAAGGGCAGCCTGGCGGTGCTGGTCATCGTCAACTTCTTCGCCAACGGCGGGCTGGGCGTCGCGCTGCAATTGTTCCTGCGCAAGGTGAAGGTCGGCGGCTGGCTGGGCCAGAAGTTCGCGAGCATGGTGCAGTGGGGCCCGGAGCTGGACGCGGAGCTGCGCAGCCAGCCGGCGGTGCCCGTCCTCCCCGCCCTGCTGTGCGTCGCCGGCCGGTCGCTGCAGGCGCTCGAGTACGGCCTGGTGCTGGCCACGGTGGCCAACACCAGCCTCACCTTCGCCGGGACCTTCATCGCCGAGGGCATCCACATCGGCGCCGCGGCGCTGGGCGACATGGTCCCCAACCAGGTGGGCGTCGCCGAGGGGATGTACCGCGTCTTCGCCGACTCGCTGGGCCTGGCGGCGCACCCCGAGCGGGCGCTCGCCATCGCGCTGGTCGTCCGGGTGGCCAACTTCCTCGCCGCCGGTCTGTGCTTCGGCGTGGTGGCCCTCCTGGGTGGCAAGGCGCCGCCGGCCGCCGAGCCGCCGCCGACGGTCTCGGTCGTGCAGCCGGAGCCCGAGCGCTGAGGCCGGTCGCGTCGCTACCTTGAAGTCCGAGGGAGCGCGCGAGCATGAGGTCCCATCGGTCGAAGGCGAAGCGGGCCGTCGTCGGCCCTGGAGTCCTCGCGGCGAGCCTGCTCGTCGCCTGCGCCCATCTGCAGGCGGGGTGCGACCATGCGGACTCCGACCCCACCTGCCAGGCGCCGCCGCAGACCTTCGGCTCAGCCGTCGCCCTCTTCGACGGCCAGACGCTGACGGGCTGGAGCGGCGACCCCCGGGTCTGGCGCGTCGAGCGCGGCGAGATTGTCGCGAGCTCCGGAGCGGCGCGCGTCGCCCGGAACACCTTCCTCATCTCCTCGAGGACCTTCTCCGACTTCGTGCTGACGGCGGACGTGCTGCTGGTGAACGACCAGGGCAACAGCGGCCTCCAGTTCCGCTCGACGGTCGTGGACCCGCTCGCCTGGAGCGTCGCTGGATACCAGGCGGACGTGTCCAAGGACGGCTGGGGCCTGCTCTACGAGGAGGCGCTCGGTCGCGGTGCGCTCCAGTACCCGAACGCCGCCTGCCAGTCGGCGGCCCGCTCGAACGACTGGAACCACTACGAGATAATCGCGAGCGGCTGCAGCATCAAGCTCAGCGTCAACGGCACGCTCTGCACCGAGTTCGGCGAGGGCGATCCCCAGCGTGCGCGCAGCGGAGTCGTCGCGCTGCAGTACCACGCGCCTGGCGGGTTCGAGGTGCACTTCCGGAACGTCCGCATCGCCGAGCCGCAGTGAGGCGTCAGAGCGGCCGGATCCGGAGGTTGCGGAACTCCACCTTCATCGGCGGGCCGACGTGGACTTGCATCCCCAGCAGGCCCTCGGAGCGGCGGTGCTTCGAGTCGTCGTCGATGACCATGCTCATCAGCCGGCCGTTGAGGACGTGCATCATCACGTTGCCGCGGACGATGAGGTGGTACTCGTTCCAGTCGCCCGTGCGGATGGAGTCCAGGAGCGCCTTGGTATCGCCGGTCTGGGCGATCTCCACCGGGCTGCGGCCGTCGGGGAGGTCGGTGACCTGCCCGCGGTGCGCGATGAACTTGCGGCCCCGCTCCTCGTAGTTCTGGCCCGTGTAGCGGTTCTGTCCGTCGATGTCCGCCTGGTAGCCGCGCAGCGCCCAGCGCAGGCCGGGGACCTCCTCGCTGCGGTAGTTGATGCCGCTGTTGCCCCGCTCCGAGATCCGGTACTGCGCGACGAGCTCGAAGTCCCGGGTAAGGCCTCCGCGCCAGATGATGAAGGTGTTGCGGTGCAGCCGCGTCGAGGGGGTCACCTCGCCGACGAGACAGCCGTTCTCGACGCGCCAGTACGTCGGGTCTCCGTCCCAGCCTGCGAGCGTGCGGCCGTCGAAGATGGGCTTCCATCCCGACTCGCCGGCCGCGCGGATCACCCCGCGGAAGGCGAAGAAGCCGACGAGCCCTGCGAAGGCCGCACCTGCAATCAGCCCGAACCGCGCCATGCTCTGCCTCCCGCGAGGCTCAATCTGGCGACGCGCTCCACTCCGACCCTCCCCCGGAAGGGCAAGGAGGCGCTCGCAGACCGAGCGGGGCAGCCGGCTTCGCGGTGCTCGTCCTGGGGCGTCGGATGCTGTACAAACCCCGGCTCGGATCAGGTTCCGCAAGGCAAGGCGACCGCATGGAAAACATCATCGTCACCGGGGGCGCGGGGTTCATCGGCAGCAACTTCGTGCACCATCTGCTGCCGCGCACCGAAGCGCGCGTGGTGGTCCTCGACAAGCTGACCTACGCCGGCCACCTCGAGAACCTCGGCGACCTGACCGCGAACCCGCGCTACGCGTTCGTCCAGGCCGATATCTGCGATCGCGCCGCCGTCGAGGACGTCTTCAAGCGCTTCCCGCCAACCTGGGTGGTCAACTTCGCCGCCGAGTCGCACGTCGACCGCTCCATCGACGACCCGGGCGCCTTCGTGCGCACCAACGTCAACGGGGTCTACGAGCTCCTGGAGGCCGCGCGCCGCTACGTCGCCGGCCCCGGCGCCGCGCTCAAGGACCGCTTCCGCTTCCTGCAGATCTCCACCGACGAGGTCTACGGCAGCGCCGCGCCGGGCACCGCCTTCGAGGAGACGACGCCCTACGCGCCCAACTCTCCGTATTCGGCGAGCAAGGCCGCGGCCGACCACCTGGTGCGCGCCTACCGCGAGACCTACGGGTTGAACACTCTGCTGACCAACTGCTCCAACAACTATGGGCCGTACCAGCACCCGGAGAAGCTCATCCCGCTGATGCTCCTCAACGCCCTCGACGGCCGGAAGCTGCCCATCTACGGCGACGGCGGGAACGTGCGCGACTGGATCCACGTCGAGGACCACTGCTCGGGCATCCTGCTGGCGCTGCAGAAGGGCGCGCCCGGCGAGCGCTATCACCTGGGCGGGCGCAACGAGCGCACCAACCTCACCATCGTCGACACGCTGTGCGCCATTCTCGAGGAGCGCAAGCCGGCCAAGGGCAACCCCGCCCTCGGCAAGTTGGGGCTCGCGGCCTACCAGGACCTGAAGACCTTCGTGAAGGATCGCCCCGGCCACGACCGCCGCTACGCCATCAACGCCGAGAAGGCGCGCCGCGAGCTGGGCTGGACCCCGCGCTACGACTTCGAATCGGGCCTGGCGCAGACCGTCGCTTGGTACCTCGACCACCGCGCCTGGTGCGAGGCCGTCACCGCCAAGGGCGAGGACCGGCAGCGTCGCGGGCTGGCGGGGTAGCGGCGGGCTTCCACGCCCGTCGGAAGTAGCGGCGGGCTTCCACGCCCGTCGGAAGTAGCGGCGTCGGAAGTAGCGGCGGGCTTCCACGCCCGTCGGAAGTAGCGGCGTCGGAAGTAGCGGCGGGCTTCCACGTCCGTCGGGAGTAGCGGCGGGCCTCCGAGCCCGTCGAAAGTAGCGGCCGGCTTCAGGAGGCTCCGATGAAGGGCATCGTACTGGCAGGCGGTTCGGGCACGCGGCTCCACCCGATCACCAAGGCCATCAGCAAGCAGCTCGTCCCCATCTACGACAAGCCGCTCGTCTACTACCCGATGTCGGTGCTGATGCTGGCCGGCATCCGCGAGGTGCTGGTCATCTCCACGCCGCACGACCTGCCCTCCTTCGAGCGGCTCTTCGGCGACGGCAGCGAGCTGGGGATGCGCTTCAGCTACGCCGCCCAGCCCAAGCCCGAGGGCCTGGCGCAGGCGTTTCTCATCGGCCGGGAGTTCGTGGGCAAGGACCCCGTGGCGCTGGTGCTGGGCGACAACATCTTCTTCGGCCACGGCCTGCCCGAGACCTGGCAGAGCGCCGCGAAGAGGCAGAGCGGCGCCACCGTCTTCGCCTACCAGGTGCGCGACCCGCAGCGCTACGGCGTGGTCGAGTTCGACGGCTCCGGCAAGGCCATCTCCATCGAGGAGAAGCCCAAGGCGCCCAAGTCGACCTGGGCGGTCACCGGCCTTTACTTCTACGACAACCAGGTCCTGGACATCGCCCGGGAGATCAAGCCCAGCTGGCGCAACGAGCTGGAGATCACCGACGTCAACCGCGTGTACATGGAGCGCGGCGCGCTCAACGTCGAGAAGCTCGGCCGCGGCACCGCTTGGCTCGACACCGGCACGCCGGAGTCGCTCCTGCAGGCCAGCAACTTCGTGCAGACCCTCGAGGACCGCCAGCGGCTCAAGCTCGCCTGCCTCGAGGAGATCGCCTTCCGCATGGGCTTCATCGGCCGCGCCCAGCTGGAAGCCATCGCCGCCCGGTCGAACGAGAACTATGCGCGTCACCTCCGGTGGGTGCTGGAAGAGACGCCCGCCTAAGAAAGCCTGAGAGTCCCCGCCATGATCGTCCTCCTCGGCATGGGTTACGTCGGCACCGCCTTCAGGGACGCGCTCGAGCGCCGCCGCCTGGAGTTCATGGCGCCCGCGGAGAGCGCGCTCGACGCCACGAACTTCGAGTCGCTGCTCGCCTTCCTGAAGAAGCACAGGCCGGAGTTCGTCCTCTGCGCCGCCGGCTACACCGGCCGGCCCAACGTCGACTCCTGCGAGACCGCCCGCGCCGACACGCTCAAGGGGAACGTGCTCCTGCCCGTGTCGCTCGCCCACGCGTGCGCCGTCGCCGACGTCCCCTACGGCCACGTCTCGTCGGGCTGCATCTACACCGGCGCGAAGATCGTCGAGCACGGCGAGGCCAGGACCGAGAAGGACCTGATGGCGCCGCAGGTGCGCGAGCGGATTCGAGAAGGACCGCTCCATCGTCCGCGGCTTCAAGGAGGACGACGCGCCCAACTTCAGCTTCCGCGACGGCCCCTGCAGCTTCTACAGCGGCACCAAGGCGCTGGGCGAGGAGTCGGTGGCCGGGGTGGGCAAGGGCTACCTCTTCCGCCTGCGAATCCCCTTCGACGAGATCGACAGCCCCCGCAACTACCTGACCAAGCTGCAGGCCTACCCGAAGGTCTACGACAACTACAACTCGCTCTCGCACCTGGGCGACTTCGCCGACGCCTGCCTGGGCCTGTGGGAGAAGCGCGCCGCCTTCGGCATCTACAACGTGACCAACCCGGGCTTCGTCAGCTCCCGCCAGGTCGTGGGGATGATCCAGCGCATCCTCAAGCCCGACCGCGAGTTCGCCTTCTGGTCCTCGGACGCGGAGTTCTACCAGACCGCTGCCAAGACCCCGCGGTCGAACACCGTCCTGGACACCGCCAAGCTCCTCGCCGCCGGCGTCAAGATGCGCCCGGTCGAGGAGGCGCTCGAAGACGCCCTGACGCACTGGAGGCGGGCGTCCTGACGCCGGCCGGGCTCTTACGATCGGGGCTCACAGGGCCGGGCAGTCGGGCTGCCCGGCGTTGAGCACGCAGCGGTCCTTCTTGCAGGTGCCGCTGCAGGTCATGTCGTTGGTGATGTAGACGAGGCAAGGGTCTGCCTCCAGCTTGTCGAGGCAGGCGCATTCCTCCTGGGGCGCGGCGAGGCAGAAGCGGCAGTAGTCGTGCGGATCGCCCCAGCAGGTCTCGTGCGCCGAGCAGCGCAGCTCGTCCGCCTCGCAGGCCACCGTGCAGGACGGAAGGACCTGGGCGATGGGGACGTAGCGCGGGTTGGCGGGGTACAGGTCGTGGACGATGAGCCGGACGCGGAAGCGCGCGTTGTTGAGCATGAGCGTCGTGCAGAAGCCGTCCAGGCAGCCGACCCCCTGCGCCTTCTCCGAGAGCAGGAACGTGACCCCGGCGCAGGCTCCGGGCGCGGCGCACTGCGAGGGCCGGACGATGTCGGCGGCCGCGAGGTTGACGGTGCGCTCCACCACGAAGTCGCTCGAGGCGGGCAGGCAGACCGAGGTGGGCTTGGCGACGACGGTCCAGGGCACCGTGGCCAGCTGCGCGCGGAGCCCTGCGATGCTGTCCACCACCCCGAAGGCGGCGCAGCCGACGGCCGGGCATCCACGCGGGTCGACGACGATGCCGCCGCCGTCGCCCGGGTGGAAGTCGGGCAGGCCGCCGTCGTGCCTCGCGCGCTGGAAGGTCCAGTAGTCCAGCTCGCCGACCGGGCTGAAGCACCCCGCTGAGAGCGCAGCGAGCGCCAAGACCGACGCGAGGACCCTCGAGGCATCACGCATGGCCGCCCTCCGTCCAAACCACTCCCGGAGGTGCAAGCGGGGTGCCCGGGCCATTCAAGGGCCGCAACCGCGCGGAATCAGGCTGCGCCCGCGAGCTGGGGAGCGCGCAGCCTCTGTCAGCCTCGCCGAGGGCGAGCGCTTGTTGGCGGTACGGGGCTGGCGGAGGGGCGGAGCGCTGAAAGGAAGATCAGCTCTTCGGGTCGTAGTCCATCTCGCGAATCTGATCGCGGTCGATGGTGAGCATGAACAGGGGCTTGTTGAACTCGCGGTCGGCGCCGACGGTGGTGCGGCCGGTGGCGCCCGGGAAGTCCTTCACCTTGAGCAGCGCCTCGCGCATGGCGGCGCGGCTGACGGGGGCCTCACCCTCGATGATGGTCCGCAGGATCCGGGCGGTGTCGTAGCCCACCGCCTCGAGCAGGCTGGGCTCCTTGCCGGTGGCCTTCTTGAACTCGACCACGAACTCGCGGGTGTCCTTCTTGTCGGAGGCGGCGTAGAAGCCGTCGACGAAGACCGCGCACTGCACGAACTTGCCGCCGCGCTCGACCAGCTCCGGGAAGTTCCAGAGGTTGCCGCCCAACAGCTGCACGGTCTTGATGTCGCGCGGCTCCTTGCCCTGCGTCTTGGCGATCTTCTCGATGTCGCGCTTGTCGCAGGCGTTGGTGATGACGTCCTCGACGGCGAGCGCCGGGGCCACCAGGCCGATGTTCTTGTAGTAGTCGGGGATGAAGAGCGCCTCGAAGTCGATGATCGGCTCGGCGTTCTTGTTCAGGCCCTCCAGCATCTTGCGCTGGCGGTAGGGGTCCTTGATGGTCTCCATGATCTCGCGGCGCCGGGCGTTGAACTCGTCGCGCTGCGAGAGGAACTCGCCGCGGCCGACCAGGCGCTTGACCGGGCCGCCGAAGGTCGTCTGGTCGGAGTCGTAGCTCTCGGCGCCGTGGAACTCGCCGCCCTTGGCCTCCACCTCGTCCCAGAACTGGTTGGTCAGCTCGGTGCCGTAGGGGATCTTCGGGTAGAGCACCGCGAAGGTCTTCAGGCCCTTCACGCGGATGGCCCAGTCGGCCAGCGCCTTGGCCTGGGCGCTGTTGGTGAGCATGTTGCGGAACACCCAGGCGCCCTGGTCGGTGATCCCCTCGGCGCGGGTGAGGGTGACGATGGGCGTCTCCTGCAGCTCGGCCTCGGCCGCGGCGTCGGTGGTCTCTCCGGTGAGCACGGGTCCCACGATGGCGATGACCTGGTCGTCCTGCGCCAGCGAGGAGATGGCGGCCCGGGCCTGGGCGACCTCGCCGCCGGTGTCCTTGACCACCAGCTTCACCTTGGAGTTGGCCAGCGCCAGCTGGAGGCCGGCGAGCACCGATTCGCCGTAGGCCTTGAACTTGCCCGTCGTCGGCACGGCGACGCCGATGGTGTCCGGCTTGGCCTGCGCGTGGCGCTCGAGCCTCGCGAGCATGGCCTTGGCCTCGGCAGCGTAGGCGCTCTGCGGGGCCTTGGAGAGGTAGACCTCCAGGGTCTCCTTCATGCGGGCGCGGTCGCGCAGGTGCGCGTAGATCTTGGCGAGCTTGAACTGCACCATCGGCCACAGCGGCGACTCGGAGGGCAGCTCCTGCGCGAGCCGGGCGACCTCCAGGAACGGCATGCGCGTCTCCAAGAGGTCGAAGATGCGCGCCTGCTCGGCCTTGAGGCCCGCCTCGTCGCGGGCGAGCGTCATCGCCTCGCTGCGCCAGCGCACCGCCTCGGCCCAGCTCTTGGCGCCCTCGGCGGCGCGCGAGAGCTGCACGGCGGCGGCGGGCTTCTGGTCCTCGGGGAGACGGGGGTAGAGGCTGGTCAAGGTCTGCAGCGCGTCGCGGTAGTCCTTGAGCTCGAGCTGGGCCAGCGCCAGGTGGTGGCGGGCCGTGTCGGCCTTGTCGAAGAGCGGGTAGCCCGCGAGCAGGTCGCTGTAGCTCTTCTTGGCGGCGAGGTAGTCCTTCTCGTTGAGCTTCTGCTCGCCGACCTGGAAGAGCACCTCGGCCACGGCCTGGTTGTCGTGGGGCACCTGGGCGAGGAGCTTGAGGGCCTCGTCGCCCTTGCCCGAGTCGGCCTGGCGCTTGGCCTCGGCGACCTTCTCGCGGGTCGTCGGGTCCAGCTCCGACTGCGAGTCCACGCGCTTGGGGCAGCCCAGGAGGACCGTGAGGCCCAGGGCCAGCGAGATGATCGTGACGGGGGACGAGCGCAAAGGATCACCCTCTTCAGCGGAAGACAGCAGGGAGAAGAAGGGTATACGGCAAACCCGCGCCCCACCGGAAGGCCGAACAGAGGGGGCCGCGGAGATGCTCCAGCCTCAAGGGAGCGGGAGCTCGGCGGCGTACCAGAGCGGCGAGCGGAACAGCGCTCGCGCGCCAGGGTCGGCCTCCATCGCGCCGATGAAGGAGCGCCACCGGGGGCTGCGCTCGCACAGGACGTAGCGCGCGCCGAAGCGCTCGCGGATGGGCTGGCTGGGGCGCGGCGGAGGACGGTGCGTCAGCTCGAACCATTCGCGGTAGAGCCCAGGGTCCTTCTTGAAGAAGAGGACCGGGTCGAGCGCCACCATGAAGCGCCGCTCGGGCAGGGCGATCATCAGCTCGCCGGTGAGGCCCCAGTTGCAGGTGAAGACCTGGGCGTCCACGGGGATGCGCGCGGCGAGGGCCTCGGCGACAGGGGCGGGGAGGTCGTCGCCACGCTTCGTCAGCTGCTCGATGGGCGAGCGGCCGAAGGCCAGCAGGAAGGCGAAGGCCGCCAGGACCGCCCCGGAGGCGGCCGGACGCGAGAGCCGCTCGCCCGCAGCGAGGGCGAGCGCGACGCAGGAGAAGGGCGCCCAGTACTCGACGAACCGCGCCGAGGCAAGGCTCAGGATGGCGAAGGAGGCTGCCGCGAGCGCGAAGGAGAGCGGCACCGTCTGGCGGCTCGAGGTCCGCGCCACCAGGACGAGCGCCGCCGCGGTCGCCACGGCCGGCAGCGGGGCGTGGCGCACGAGGTCGCCCAGGCCGAGCGGGCCGAACTCCTGGCCCAGCTCGAAGCCCGCCGAGCCCGCCCAGGCCGTGGAGAGCACGTCGACGTTCTGGATCTTCCAGAAGGCGAGGATCTCCGGGAAGTTGGGATGGACGAGCAGGCCCGCGGCGAGGCCGGCGGCGCACGCTGCCACGCCGCGCCACTCGAGCCTGCGCTCGGCGAGGAGCGAGGCCGCCGCGACGATGAGCACCAGGACGAGCGCGGTGTGGAACGCGGTGTAGCAGAGCGGGTAGGCGAACGAGAGCGCCGCCAGCAACGTCCAGCGTCGCCGCGCCGCGGCCCAGGTCACCCCCAGCGCGAGGGCGATGGCGAGCAGGTGCGGCCGCAGGAGCGAGAAGCGCAAGACGAAGAGGGCCGACCCGGCGAGCGTCGAGAGCGTCCAGACGAGCGGTGCCGGGGCCTTCTCCGCGCGCAGCACGAAGAAGATCGCCGCGAGCAGCAACGTGCCGAAGAAGGCGCCACCGATCTTGGCGGCCGTCGCCACCGGCAGCGACGCGACCGGCAGGAGCAGGAGGTGGAAGACCAGCTCCTTGTCGGCGTAGTGGTCGGCGAGCCAGCTGAAGGGCGTCCACGGAAACGCCTGCAGGAGGCCGTGCTTGGCGATGAGGCGGGCGACGGCCAGGTGGTAGTAGCTGTCGGCGTCGAAGGGGCTGGGCGAGAGCAGCTGGACGAGGACCGCGACGAGGGCCAGCACGCCCACGGCGGCGACGGGCTCGAGGGCTGGGCGGCGAAGGCTCAAGGCAGCGCCACGCTAACAGAACCGCGCGGCCCGTCGGCGAGATCCCTCTTCTCCTACAGCCCAAGGCCTACAGCCTACCGCCTGATTTCTCACGTCTCGAACAGCTCCTTCACCTTGCCCCAGAAGGTCTTCCCCTGCGGGTGGATGTCGGGCGTAGAGATGCGCGCGAACTCCTCGAGGAGCTTCTTCTGCTCCTTGGAGAGGTTGGAGGGCGTCTCGACGACGACCCGCACGTGCTGGTCGCCGCGGCCGTAGCCGTTCAGGTCGGGGATGCCCTTGCCCTTCAGGCGCAGGACCTTGCCGCTCTGCGTCCCCGCGGGGATCTTGACCTTCACCTTGCCCTCGAGCGTCGGCACGTCGATGGAGGCGCCGAGCGCCGCCTCGACGAAGCTGATGGGCACCTCGCAGAGCAGGTCGTTGTCCTCGCGCTGGAAGAGCGGGTGCTCGCGGACGTGGACGACGACGTACAGGTCGCCGGGAGGCGCGCCGTCGTCGCCGGGCTCGCCTTCGCCGGCCAGGCGCAGCCGCGTGCCGGTATCCACGCCCGGCGGGATCTTCACGGTCAGCGAGGCCTTGGACTCGGTCCTGCCCTGGCCGCGGCAAGTGGGGCAGGGGTCGGTGATGGTCCGCCCGGTGCCGCCGCACTGCGAGCAGGGTCGGGCGATGGAGAAGAAGCCCTGGCTGAAGCGAAGCTCGCCGGTACCGCCGCACTGCGCGCAGGCCCGCAGCTGGGTGCCAGGCTTGGCGCCCGAGCCGCTGCAGGTGGTGCAGCGCGACGCGCGCGGGATGTTGATGGTGGTCTCGGCTCCGAACGCCGCCTCCTCGAAGCCGACCTCGAGGTTGTAGCGCAGGTCCGAGCCGCGCTGCACGGAGCGGCCCCGCCCGCGCCCTCCTCCGAAGATCTCCGAGAAGAGGTCGCCGAAGATGTCGTTGATGTTCCCGAAGCCGCTGAACCCGCCGAAGCCCTCGAAGGGGTTGGCGCCCATGCCCGCGTGCCCGAACTGGTCGTACTTGGCCCGCTTGTCGGCGTCCGAGAGCACGGCGTAGGCCTCGGAGGCCTCCTTGAACTTGTCCTCGGCCTCCTTGTTCCCGGGGTTGCGGTCGGGATGAAACTGCAGTGCCTTCTTGCGGTAGGAGCTCTTGATCTCGTCTGCGCTGGCGGTCTTCTGGACTTCGAGCACCTCGTAGTAGTCGCGCTTGGTGCCGGTTGGGCTCATGGAATGGTCCATCCCGCGCCACGCGGCGCTAGGTGCTCGAAAAGACGAAGGTTTTTGCCGCCGGCGGTGGAGGGGTGCCGGCGGGCGCGAGGAATATAACGCAGCGAATTCACTTGGCAATCCGGTGGCTGAAGGAGAGCGCGGTGGCGGCTGGGGGCCTGTTGGACCGCCAAGGTCGCCAAGGGGCCAAGGTCGCCAAGGACTTCTGGTTCGCGAGTTGCCAAGTCCCGCCCGCCGAGCGCATCGGGCCTCTCGGGTTCAGCTACGCAGGCAAACGCAAGCAGTCGCGGCGAGACCAACAAGCTTGGCGACCTTGGTCCCTTGGCGACCCTGGCGGATCAAGATGCGCCAAATGGCAAGGCCGCCGTCCTGTCGGACCGCGGCCTTGCACAGAGACACTCGAGCGACCAATCAGCTGGCGGCCGCGCCGCCTCCGCCGCTGCTCGGGTCGTTCTTGTAGACCATGTCCGCGATGCGGTACGCGCTGCCTTCCAGCGTCTGGTAACAGGTCTTGATCTTCACCAGGTCGTCGCTGTTGATGACCGCCTTGAGCGCCTCGAGGTCCTTCTTGATGTCGTCGATGTCCGCGGGCGTCAGCAGGCTCGCGTACTCCTCGATCGACTTCTCCGTCGTGTAGATGAGGCCCTCGGCGTTGTTCTTGGCGTCCGCCAGCTCCTTCTTCTTCTTGTCGTCCGCCGCGTGGCTCTGCGCGTCGGCCACCATCTTGGCGATCTCGTCCTCGGAGAGGCCGGAGGAGGCCACGATGCGAATCTGCTGCTGCTTGCCGGTGCCCAGGTCCTTGGCGGACACGTGGACGATGCCGTTGGCGTCGATGTCGAAGGTGACCTCGATCTGCGGGACGCCACGCGGCGCCGGCGGGATGCCCACCAGCTCGAAGCGGGCCAGCGTCTTGTTGTCGCTGGCCATCTCCCGCTCGCCCTGGAGGACGTGGACGCTGACCAGCGGCTGGTTGTCCATGGCCGTGGAGAACACCTGGCTCTTCTTGCAGGGGATGGTGGTGTTCTTGTCGATGATCTTGGTGAAGACGCCGCCCGCGGTCTCCACGCCCAGCGAGAGCGGGGTGACGTCGAGCAGCAGGACGTCCTTGACCTCGCCCTTCATCACCGCGCCCTGGATGGACGCGCCGACCGCCACGACCTCGTCCGGGTTGACGCCCTTGTTCGGGTCCTTGGCGAAGAACTTCTTCACGCACTCCTGGACCTTCGGCATGCGCGTCATGCCGCCGACCAGCAGCACCTGGTCGAGCTGCTGGGCGGTGATGCCGGCGTCCTTGAGCGCGGTCTTGCAGGGCTCGACGCTGCGGTTGATGAGCTCCGCGCAGATCTCCTCGAGCTTGGCGCGGGTGAGGGTGTCGGTCAGGTGCTTGGGGCCGGTGGCGTCCGCCGTGATGAACGGCAGGTTGACCTCGGTCTCCTCGGCGCTGGAGAGCTCGTGCTTGGCGCGCTCGGCGGCCTCCTTGAGCCGCTGCAGCGCCATGCGGTCCTTCTTCAGGTCGATCTTGGTGTCGTCGAGGAACTTCTTGCAGAGGTAGTCGATGATCCGCTGGTCGAAGTCCTCGCCGCCCAGGAACGTGTCGCCGTTGGTCGCCTTGACCTCGAACACGCCCGAGTTGAGCTCGAGGATCGTGATGTCGAAGGTGCCGCCGCCCAGGTCGTAGACCGCGATCTTCTCGGCCTTGCCTTCCTTCTGCTTGTCCAGGCCGTAGGCCAGCGCCGCCGCGGTGGGCTCGTTGATGATGCGCAGCACGTTCAGGCCGGCGATGCGGCCGGCGTCCTTGGTGGCCTGGCGCTGGGCGTCGTTGAAGTACGCCGGGCAGGTGACGATGGCCTCGGTCACCGGCTCGCCCAGGTAGTCCTCGGCCGTCTGCTTCATCTTCATCAGCACGAAGGCGCTGACCTCGGACGGCGAGTACTTCTTGCCGCGCACCTCGACCCAGGCGTCGCCGTTGTCGGACGGCACCACGCGGAAGGGCGCCATCTGGATGAAGCGCTTGACCTCGGGCGAGTCGTACTTGCGCCCGATGAGGCGCTTGACCATGAAGACCGTGTTCTCCGGGTTGGTGATGGCCTGCCGCTTGGCAATCTGGCCCACCAGCCGCTCGCCGGAGTCGGTCATCGCCACGATGGAGGGCGTGGTGCGGCTGCCCTCGCTGTTGGGGATGACGACCGGCTCACCACCCTCCATCACCGCCACGCACGAGTTGGTCGTGCCCAGGTCGATTCCAATGACTTTCGCCATAACGGTTCAGTCCCCTGATCCAACGTTCAAGACTGCTGCTGGCCCCGCGGTCCCCTCTGGTTCAGGCCGGTTTCTCCGGCTCAGCCGCGGGGCTTGCCGCCCCCGAATCCTCTTGGGGTGGCTCCGCCGCGGCCTTGGGCTGCTCGGCCTTCGGCTTGGCCACTCCCACCATCGACGGCCTCATCAGCCGGTCGTGCAACAGGAAGCCGCGGACCACCTCCACCACCACGGTCCCCGCCGGCTGGTCCGACTCCACCGTCTGGATGGCCTCGTGCAGCTTCGGGTCGAACGGCTGGCCCATCGCCGAGAAGCCCTTCACCCCGTGCCGGCTGAGCGTGTCCTCGAAGAGCTTGCGCATCATCGAGAGCCCCGCCTTGACCGCCTCGAGGTCGGTGGCGCTCCGGGCGTGGTCGAAGGCGCGGTCGAAGTTGTCGAGCACCGGCAGGAAGTCCTTGAGCAGCTTCTCCTGCCCGAACTTCGCGGTCTCCTCGCGCTCGCGGACGACCCGCTTCTTGTGGTTGTCGAGGTCGGCGACCGCCCTCAGCGTCCGCTCGTGCTGGTCCTTGAGCTTGGCCAGCGTGTCGCGGCTCATCTGCTGGCTGACCTCGAGCTCCGCCTCTCGCTGCCGCAGCGCCTGGCGGGCCTCGAGCAGCTGCTCGCGCAGCTTCTTGATCTCTCCCTGGGCGTCGGCGTCGGGCACCGCCGCGAGGACGACCGGAGCGGCCTTGCGCTTGGCCGGCTCGGCAGGGACGGGCCCCGCCGCAGGAGCTGGCGCGGCGGCGGTCTCGGCCAGCGGTGCCACCGAGGCTGCGGCAGCTTCGGGTGGGGGCGGCTGGGCAGGAGCGGCGTCGGCCACAGGAGCCTGCGGCGCGGCCGGGGCGGCCGCGGCCTGCTCGGCGTTGCCCTGGACGACCTCGACCCCCGAACCGGCCTTCATCTCGTCGCTCAAGAAACCTCCCCAACGAAAGGCGAGTGCAAGTTACTACACAGCTTCCTACCAGCAAATCGGGCCCTTGACCGACTAGAACGGTGCGTCGATCTCGGTCTCCTGGACCTCCGGCGCGTAGGGCAGGGCGAGGGTGAAGCGGCTGTACTTGCCGACCTCGCTGTCCACCTTCACGCGGCCGCCGTGGGCCTCGACGAAGCTCTTGACGATGGCCAGCCCCAGCCCGGCGCCGCCGTACTGGCGGGTGGAGCTCTGGTCCACCTGGTAGAAGCTCTCGAAGATCCGCTCGCGCTCCTCGGGCGGGATGCCGATGCCGCTGTCCTGGACCACGAGGAGGAAGCCGCGCTTGCCGGCCGGGAAGACGCCGGCGGGGGCCTCGGGGACCACCGCGAGGGTGACCTTGCCGCCCTCGGGCGTGAACTTGACCGAGTTGGCGAGCAGGTTCACCAGGCACTGCCGCAGCTTGTCGCGGTCGACCGAGGCCCGCTCCAGCTTGGGCGGCACGGCCGACTCCAGGTGCAGCCCCTTCTTCTGCGCCTGGGGCGCCACCGCGGTCACGGCCTGCTTGCACAGGTCGCCCAGGTCGGTGGGGGCGAAGGCCAGGCGCATCCGCCCCGCCTCGATCTGGGTGAGGTCGAGGATGGAGCTGATGAGGTGCAGCAGGCTCTCGCCCTTCTCCAGGATGGTGCGGATGTACTCGTCCTGCTCGGAGTTGATGGGGCCGGCCATGCCCTGCACCAGCATCTCCGAGTAGCCGATGATGGAGGTCAGCGGCGTGCGCAGCTCGTGGCTGACGGTGGCCAGGAAGTTGCTCTTGAGCCGGTCGAGCTCGCGCAACCGCTCGTTGGTGGCCATCAGCTCGCGGTTCTTGGCCTCGAATCTCCCGGAAGGACTCGCGGGTGGCCTCGATGTGCACCTGGCTGGTCAGGTAGAGCTTCTGGCCGGCGAAGACCAGCGAGTCGATGACCAGGCCGAACTGCGCCAGGATGCGCGCCAGCGAGCCCTCGGGGGCGTGCCGGGCCTGGTCCAGCATCCGCTGGGCCCGGCCGCCGTCGAAGCCCGAACCCGCCGCCGGTGCGGCGCCCGGGGGCAGCGCGGTCAGGTCGTCGGGGACGAAGGGGCCGAAGACCACCCGGCCCAAGAGGTCGCCCTCGTTGAAGATGGGCAGCGCCAGGTAGCGGCAGCCGGTGAAGCAGGTGACCGAGAAGACCCGGCCCATGGAGTCGGCGGCCTTGCGCGCCCCGTCGCCCTCGCCCAGCGGGCCGTCCTTGACCCGCGCGGCGGTGCGCACGCACTGGGCGCGGCCGTTGGGGAACTCGAAGACGTAGGAGCACAGCTCGGTGCCGGGGCTCTTGATGTCGACGAGCTTGGCGCCCTTCTCCTCGTAGACCTTCACGCCCACCCGGTACAGGTCGGCGAAGCCCTTGCAGACCTCGGTGAACGAGGGCAGGTCGAGCATGTCCGAGAGCTTGAGCTTGCGGTCGAGCACCCCCGGGGCCGGGGTGAGCTGCCTTTCGACGGGCTCAGGCATGGGCGCCTCCGAACGCAGGCTGCAGCTCGCTCCCCTTCAGGTCCGCGTTGCGGAAGATCTGCGAGAGGAACTCCTTCTCGGAGAGGGCGAGCTTGGCGTTGAGCCCCAGCCGCTCGTCCAGCTTGCGGTAGGTCAGCTGCAACAGGCCGTGGAGCGTCTCCAGCACGCCCTCGCCGCGGATGGCGACCGCGCCGAAGACCGGGTCTCCGCCCTTGGCCCGGGCCTGCGCGATCTCCTCCTTGGTGCGGGAGTTGGGCAGGTCGAGCTTGTTGAACTGGATGACGATGGGCACGTCGCCCTTGGAGACCCCGTTCTCCTTGAGGTTCTCCAGCATGTTCCGCCAGTACTTGGTGTTCTCCGCGGTCGACCCGTGGCGGCTGTCGGCGACGAAGACGATGCCGTCGGCGCCCGAGAGCACCACCTTCCGGGTCGCGTTGTGGATGACCTGGCCGGGCACCGTGAAGAGCTTGAGCTTGACCTTGATGCCCGACTGCGAGTCGAAGAAGACCGGCATCAGGTCGAAGAAGAGGGTGCGGTCGTCGGCGGTGTCCACGGTCAAGAGCCGGCCGCGCGCCTTCTGGTCCAGCTTCTCGTGCAGCGCCTGCAGGTTGGTCGTCTTCCCGGACAGGCCTGGCCCGTAATAGACGAGCTTGACGGTGAGCTCTCGGGCGGCGTGGTTGAACTGGACCATGTCGAAGCCAGGCTCGCCCGCCGGAAGGGAGATCCGGCGCGGGGAGCGGTGGAGTCTATGACGAAGCTCGCACCGCCGCCATCACCGGGCGTGCCCTCTTGGGTGGCCGGCGGTCGAGCGCCGCGTCGAGCACCTCGTCCACCGTCCGAGCCGTCACCAGGTCGAGCTTGGCGCGCACCGAGGCCGGCACCTCGGCGAGGTCCTTCTCGTTGTCGGCGGGGAGGACGACGGTGGTCACGTTCCCCTGTCGCGCGGCGGCGAGGACCTTCTCCTTGATGCCGCCCACCGGCAGCACGCGGCCGCGGAGGGTGATCTCCCCGGTCATGGCGACGCTGCGCTTGAGCGGCGTGCCGGTCGCCGCGGAGACGAGCGCGCAGGCCATGGTGACGCCGGCCGACGGGCCGTCCTTCGGGGTGGCGCCCGCCGGGACGTGCACGTGCAACTCGTGGGAGGCGAAGAAGTCGTCGGGGATGCCCAGCTCCTTCTCGCGGGCGCGGGTGTAGGTGAGCGCCGCCTGGACGGACTCCTTCATCACGTCGCCCAGCTGGCCGGTGAGGATGAGGCCGCCCTTGCCGCGCATGGCCTGCGCCTCGACGTGCAGCACCTCGCCGCCGGCGCTGGTCCAGGCCAGCCCGGTCGCCTGGCCGACCTGGTTCTGCTCGAGCCCCGGCTCGGCGATGAACTGCGGCGGCCCCAGGAGCTTGCCGACCTGCTCCTCGTCCAGGCGCACCCGGCCGCGCTTGCCCTCGGCGAAGCGGCGGGCGACCTTGCGGCAGAGCGAGGCCACCTCGCGCTCGAGGTTGCGCACGCCGGCCTCGCGCGTGTACTCGCGCACGACCTTGCGCAGGGCGCCGTTGGAGAAGGCGAGCTGCCCCGGCTTGAGCCCGTTCTCGCCGAGCTGCTTGGGCACCAGGTGCCGCCGGGCGATGGCCAGCTTCTCCTCCTCGGTGTAGCCGGACAGCTCGATGATCTCCATCCGGTCCCGCAGCGGCTCGGGGATGGGCTCCATCATGTTCGCGGTGGCGATGAAGAGCACCTGCGAGAGGTCGAACGGCAGGTTGAGGTAGTGGTCGCGGAAGGCGTTGTTCTGCTCGGGGTCGAGCACCTCGAGCAGGGCCGACGACGGGTCGCCGCGGAAGTCCTGGCCGAGCTTGTCCACCTCGTCCAGGACGAAGACCGGGTTGCGCGTCTTGGCCTGCTTCATGGCCTGCAGGACGCGCCCGGGCATGGCGCCGACGTAGGTGCGCCGGTGCCCGCGGATCTCCGCCTCGTCGCGCACGCCGCCCAGCGACTGGCGGACGAACGACCGGCCCAGCGCCCGCGCGATCGACCGGCCGAGCGAGGTCTTGCCGACGCCGGGTGGGCCGACGAAGCAGAGGATGGGGCCGCGGATGGCCTTCTTGAGCTTGCAGACGCCCAGGTGCTCGAGGATGCGCTCCTTGACCTTGGCCAGGCCGTAGTGGTCCTCGTCCAGCACGCGCCGGGCGCGGTCCAGGTCCAGCAGGTCCTCGCTGGCCACCGACCAGGGCACCTCGACCAGCCACTCGAGGTAGGTGCGCAGCACCGCGGCCTCGGCCGAGTCCTGGTTCATCTGCTCCAAACGGCGCAGCTGCTTGCGGGCCTCCTCGTCGGCCTCGGCCGGCAGGTCGGCCTTCTCCAGCTTCTGGCGCAGCTCGCGCAGGTCCTCGGCGCGGTCGTCGGTCTCGCCCAGCTCCTGCTGGATCTGCCGCAGCTGCTCGCGAAGGATGTACTCGCGCTGCGACTTGGTCATCTCCTCTTTGACCTGGTCCTGGATCTTCTGCTGCATCTGCTGGACGGCCTTCTCCTTGCGCAAGAGCTCGACCAGCAGCTTGAGGCGCGCCACCGGCTCGGCGGTCTCCAGGATGGACTGCGCGTCCTCGACCTTGAGCCCCAGGTTGCTCGCGATGAGGTCGGCCAGGCGCCCCGGCTCGTGGATGCCGCCGACCACCATCAGCACGTCGGCGGGCAGCCTCTTCCCCGTGGCCGCGACCTTCTCCAGGAGCTCCTTGGCCGTGCGCATCAGCGCCTCGGCCTCCAGGCTGTTCTCGACCGGCGGCTCCTCGACGTGGACCACGCGGACGCGGAAGGACGGCTTGTGCCGCAGGTACTGGACGACCTTGGCCTTGGCCAGGCCCTGCACGAGCAGCCGCACCCGGCCGTCGGAGAGCTTGCGCACCCGCATGATCATGCCGACGGTGCCGACCTCGTAGATGGTGTCCGAGCCCGGGTCCTCTTCGCCGGCGTCCCGCTGGGCCGAGAGGAAGACCAGGCGGTCCTTGCCCAGCGACTCCTGCACGGCGGCGAGCGAGACGTCTCGCGCCACGAAGAGCGGGACGATCATGTACGGGAAGACCACGAGGTCGCGCACCGGCAAGAGCGGCAGCACCTCGGGGAACTCCAGCGTTTCCTGCTCTTCGGCCTCGTCGATCCTCTCGACGGGGCGCTTGCTCCGGGCGCGGCTGCTCATCGTGGCGGTCCCCTAAGTGGCTGTGTTCACTCGGCTATACCCGCGGGATGGGCGCGCCACAAGTTTTGCGGTCGAGGCAGGTCTCCACGCACGCCAGGTCCTCGCGCACCGCGGCGCACCGCGGCGATAGGCGCAGGAAACGCGCCGCGCAAGCGCGAACCGGAGTCGAGGGCGGAGTCTGCTAATCTGCCGACCCTCGAGGGCCGCATGCTCAAGAACCCGATCTTCCTCGTGGCGGTGGCGGTGGTGGTGGCGGGCACGGTCTGGCTCTTCGCCAGCCGTGGCCAGCCAGAGACGGACTTGAAGCCGCTCACCCCGTCGGCCGGCGAGAGCCTGCGCCTGCAGGGCGCCAGGCCCAAGCCCCGGAAGGCCGACGCCAAGGAGGCGCTGCGCAAGCTGCAGACGGGCGCCGCGCTGCCGCCGGGCGACGCCGCGCTGCGCGACCTGCTCCAGGTGGCGCTCGAGGCCAAGGAAGAGCCCAGCTACCGCGCGAACATCGACGTGCCGTTCAACGACCCCGCCGCCCAGCAGGTCTCCGACGAGGTCCGCGAGTGGCTGGAGCGCAAGATGGCCGGCCTGGGCTTCGGCCTCGCCACGGGCAAGCCGACGGTCGTCTGGCGCGTTCAGATTGATCCCGGAGAGGCTGGCAAGTACTCCATCAAGCTCAAGCTGCGCGCCGGCTCGGAGTCGAAGCTGGACGCCAGCTACGAGCTGCCCGCGGCCTTCTCCGCGACGCGGCTCGACACCACCTTCGCCCCGGGGCTCTCGGCGCCGCTGATCGCCCCGGCCGGAACCAGCGCACCAGCACCAGCACCTGCACCTGCACCGGGGAGTCCCAGCAAATGAAGATGATCGACGTCGGAGGCAAGGAGAAGACCCGCCGCGTGGCGATCGCGCGAGGCTTCGTCTCGATGGAGAAGGAGACGCTCGAGCGCATCCGCGAGGGCCGCGTCGAGAAGGGCGACGTGCTCGCCGCGGCGCGCCTGGCCGGCATCATGGCCGCCAAGCGCACCCCCGACTTCATCCCCCTGTGCCACCCCATCGGCCTGACCAGCGCCGAGGTGCACCTCTCGCTCGAGGAGGCGCCCGCCCCGCGCGTCGCCATCGAGGCGCGCATCGAGACCACCGACCGCACCGGCGTGGAGATGGAGGCGCTGCATGCGGTCTGCACCGCGGCGCTGACCGTCTACGACATGCTCAAGGCGGTGGACAAGGGCATGCTCATCGGCGAGGTCGCCCTGCACCACAAGAGCGGCGGCCGCAGCGGCGAGTGGACGCGCAAGAAGCCGGAGCCGGTCAAGGCGCCGTCGACCGAGAAGGGGCACGCGTAGTCGTCGCTCGGGCCGCGATGCGACCTCCTGGGAGCGTGCGTAAGGTATGTCGGTGGGTGCCGACATACCTTCTGCACGGCTCAGACCTTCTGCGGTTTCCCCGAAGGCCCGGGCTCCTCCAGGGTCGCCCGCGGCAGCCGCAGGAAGGAGAGCGCGTTCTCGGCCAGCACGCGCTTGATGATGATGGGCGACAGCCCCTGCTCCGCGAGCACCGAGGCGGTGTGCGGCAGCGCCAGGATGTCGTTCGCGCCGTCGCCCGACCCCGAGGAGACCACCAGCGCGTCGCTGCCGAAGCTGCGCACCAGCGCGGCGGCGTCCGGCGCGGAGAGGTGCATCGGGTTGACGGTCAACCCCGCGCGGTAGCCGCACTCGCGGATGGTCTTGACCGTCTGCGCGTCGGCGTTGGCCACCAGCGCGGACTCCGGGGCGATCTCGCTGGCGCGCAGGATGGCGAGCAGGCGGCGGGTGAGCTGGGCCTTGTCGCGCTCGGGGGTCGTGGCGAGGACCGGCAGGTTGAGCTCGAGCGCGAGCTGCAGCTGGCGCTCGAAGACCTGCTCCTCGCGGGCGCCGCCCTTCTCCAGCCCGATCTCGCCGATGGCCACCAGCCGGCCCTTCGAGGCCAGCCGGGGGATGACCGCGAGGATCTCCTCGAGGCCGTGCCACGGGATGCGCGCCGGGTGGACGCCCAGCGCGGCGTACGGCCGGATGCCCGCGCGCTCGAGCCGCCGGGCTTGGAGGTGCAGCAGCCCCTCGAAGTGCGCGACGTAGTCCTTCACCGAGTCGCAGACCGCGTCGCGCGCCGGAACCAGGGCCGCCTTCAGGCCGAACAGCGCCATCGACTGCAGGTCCTGGTTGGAGAGCCCGTCGGCGTGGAGGTGGGCGTCGAAGTAGGTGGTAGGCAGGCTCTGCGAGATCACGCGCTCAAGCTAGCACGGGTGTCGGCGCGCCCAAGCCGTGTCGAGGCTGCTAGCTGCGCGGCTTGGCAGGCTCGGGCTGCACCGGCTTGAGATCGCCCCGGGCGACCTGCACGCCCGGCACGCCTTCCAGGTCGGTGGCGAGGCCTGCGAGCGCAGCCTCGACCTGCTGGGCCGCTCCCGGGGCGTAGCGCACGCGGAGGATCGCCTCGTGCGCCTGGGGATCGGACCAGAGCTCGGCGGCGCGCGCGTTGGGAGGCTCGAGCAGCGTGCGGATGCGCGCCCAGTCCGTCAGCCGCTCGTTGGGCTTCTTGATGAGCGCTCCCCGGATGAACTCCACCAGCGGTGGCGGCAGGTCCGGCTTGCGCGAGAGCACGTCGGGGGCCGGTTGGCGGACGTGGGCCTTGAGCATGTCCACGACCTTGTCCGCGGTGAACGGCAGCGTCCCGGTCACCATCTCGAAGGCCATGATGCCCAGCGCGTAGACGTCGGCGCGCCCGTCGGGGATCTGCCCGATGGCCGCCTCCGGCGCGAGGTACTGCGGCGTGCCCTCCACCGTCTTGCTGCGCTTGCCGTCGGCGTCCTTGAGGATGGGGCTGGCCAGGCCGAAGTCCATCAGCTTGACCAGGCCCGAGTCGTCCATGGCCACGTTGGCCGGCTTGACGTCGCGGTGGGCGAAGCCGTGCTTGTGCGCCGCCTCGAGCGCCGCGGCGATCTGCCGCAGGATGGCCACCGTCTCGTCGGGGGGCAGCACGCGGCGCGTTTCGATGACGGTCGCCAGGTCGGTGCCCTTGAGCCGCTCCATGACGATGAAGAACGTCGCGTAGGCCTCCTCCGTGTCGAAGACGCTGACGATGTTCGGGTGGCTGAAGCGGGCCACCGTGCGCGCCTCCTGCAGGAAGCGGTCGCGGAAGGTGCGGTGGTAGACCAGCGCGTGGCTGAGCATCTTGACCGCCACCACGCGGTCCAGGCCCGGGTGCAGCGCCTCGTAGACGCGCCCGGTGGTGCCCTCTCCGATCTTGTTGAGCAGCTGGTACTTGCCCACGCGCTCCAGGCCGCCGCCCTCCTCCAGGCGCCGGCCGAGGACCTCGGTCATGAAGGCCGCCAGCTGCGGGTGCTCGTCCAAGAGCGGCTCGAGCGCGTCGTGGGTGAGGACGATGGAGACGGTGTCCGCCTCGGCGACCACGTCCGCGTTGCGCGGCTCGCCGGTCAGGAGCGCCATCTCGCCCACCATGTCCCCCACGCCCAGGTGGAAGACCTGCTTGGGGTTGCCCTCGGAGTCGAGCCGGCGGATGCACACCCGGCCGTCCATGAGCACCTGCATGTGGTCGCCGGGGTCTCCGCGGCGCATCAGGTAGTCGCCGGCCTTGAACTTGCGCAGCTGGACGCTGGCCTCCAGGGCCGCGAGCTGCTCGGGCTCCACGACGGCGAACCCGGGGATACGGGACAGGAACTCGGCGGGCGACTGGCGCATGGGCCCGACGTTCGCCGCCCGGGAGGCGGCCTGTCAACAGGAAGCCCGGGCGGTATCGTTGCGCCCATGGCGCACGTCGACGACCAGGCCGTGGGACTGCGGCTCATCGTCCTCTACAAGGCCAGCAAGGCGAGCGCCGAGCTGGTGCTGGCCCTGGTGGGGGCAGCCCTGCTCACGGCGGGTCAAGGCGAGCACCTGCACGAGGCCGTCGTCGCCCTGCGCGAGCACGTCGTGGCCGCCTGGAGCGGCCGGCTCGTCGGGCTGCTGGTGCGCGAGACGACGCCCGGACGGCTCTGGCTGGTCGCGGGAGCTATCGGCGCGGACGGGCTGCTCACGGCTGTCGAGGGCTGGACCCTGCACCGGCGTTACCGATGGGGGCCGTGGCTGGTGGTCGCGGCGACGGGCGCGCTCGTCCCGTTCGAGGTCTTCGAGCTCACCCAGCGGCTCTCGGCGGCGCGGCTGGCGACGCTCGCGGTCAACGTCGCGATCGTCGCCTACCTCGTCGGGCACGCCCGCCGGCGCGCTCGCGCTCAGCGGTAGGTGAAGGGCACGACGACCTCCAGCGATTTGCCGTCCTGGCGCTCGTTGCGCGCCGACAGGCGCAGCTCCAGCCGCCGCGCGCCGTGGTTGGCGCGGAAGTAGACGAAGCCCTCGGCGTGGGTGTTGGGCAAGAGGCGCCCTTCCCGGAGCGCCGGGGTCACGATGTCCCCGGCGTCGCGGCTGATGCCCGTCCGCCCGAACGGGCTGAAAGGGGCCTGGTAGCCGAAGGGGGTCCGGCCCGTGCCGACCGAGGCGGTCGAGCCGGTGCCCTGGAAGGCGAACTCGTACGGCGCCAGGCCGAAGTAGATCGGGTCGTCGGGCGGGACCGAGCCGGTGGCCAGCGGAGGCGTCGGCGCCGAGGTGGGAGGCAGCGGCTCGGGCGCAGGGATTCGCGGGGGCTTGGAGGTCGCGGGAGGCTCGGGCGGGGGTGGGCCTTCGCCCTGTTGCGCCTGAACCGGGACCAGCACCAGGCTCGACCCGTCGTCGAGCGCGCCCATCAGCTCCCGCGACACCAGGGTGGGCGGGATGGCCGGGTGGCTGTTCCCGGTCTCGTCCACGAGCGACATCGACGCATAGGTCACGTCGAACGACTCGCCGCCGCGGTTGATGAAGTAGAGCCACATCGGCGTGAAGCGCTGCGGCAGCCAGCTCGGGTAGCCGCGCCAGGCGTTGGGGAGGACGCGGATCTCGACGCCCTGGGCCTCGATCGGCCGGTCGGCCGGGGCAGGGGACGCCTCGGGTTTCAGCCGCGGCGGAGAGCAGGCGGCCGCTCCCGCAACGACTATCAGAGCCACCAGAGCTCGAGCGCCGAACGTCCACGCCGGATGTCGCATGTCCCAGGTCCCCAGGTTGAGGTGCAGCAGGGGCCTTGGACAGGCAATCGCCCGGCAGGCGCGAAACGAGACGTGGTGCGGCGCTCGAGCGACAAGGCGCTTTGCGGGGCGTTCCAGCCGGGCCGTACAATGGCGACGCATGCCCAAGCCCATCCAGGTGTGGCTGTTCGCGGCAATCGCCGTGGCCTCCGGAACGGGCTGCTCGGAGCAGGTCTCCTTCCACGCCTCTCGGGCCTGCGCTCAGAAGCTCGGACTGCCCGGACAACGCGGGCTGTACCGGAGGTCGCTGCCAGGCTTGCCCGAACTGTCTCGCGGGCGAGCGGTGCCTGAAGGGAGCCTGCCTGCCATCGACGTGCGGCGGCGTGGTCTGCCCCGACGGGCAAGCCTGCCTCGACGACCGCTGCGCTCCGCCCAGCTGCGTCGGCCTGAGCTGCGATCCCGGAACGAGGTGCGAGGCAGGGCAGTGCGTCCCGTGTGCGCCGGTCGACTCGTGCGTCGGCGGCGCGGACGACGACTGCGACGGCAAGACCGGCTGCGAGGACTCCGACTGCGGCGGACGAGCCTGCGGCAGCGAAGGCCCCTGTTCCTCCGGCCTCTGCCAGGCCGGCTCGTGCCTGGAGGTGCCCAGACCCGCCGGCACCCTCTGTCGCCCCAGCGCCGGCGATTGCGACCTGGACGAGTCCTGCGACGGGGTGAGCGCCACCTGTCCGGACGATTCGCTGCGGCCGGCGTCGTTCGAATGCGCGCCGTCGACGGGGCCGTGCGAGCTGCCCGGCCTGTGCGATGGAGCGAGCCCGGCCTGTCCAGGGACGTCGTTGCGCGACTCGGGCTCGGTCTGCAACCCGGCCGCCGGCGACTGCGACCTCGAGGAGCGCTGCACGGGAACGAGCGCGGCCTGCCCAGCGGACGAGGTCCGCGACGGGGCCTCCGTCTGCCGGACGAGCCAGGGCGTGTGCGACCCCGAGGAGAGGTGCGACGGGCTGAGCAAGGCGTGCCCGGCGGACCAGAGGCTGGGCACTTCCGCGCGCTGCGCGAGCGCCACGGGAGCGTGCGACGACGACGCCTACTGTGACGGCGCTTCGGCGGCCTGCCCCGCGAAGACCTTCAAGACGACCACCTGCCGCGCCGCGACCGACCTGTGCGACGAGCCCGAGGCGTGCGACGGCGCCTCGGCGACCTGTCCGGACGACCAGGTGTCGCCGCCGACCAAGGTGTGCGGAGCGCCGTCCATCCTCTGCGACGGCACCGGCACGGCGTGCCCGTCGGGTGCGCCCGCGGCCCCGGTCTTCTCGAGCGTGACGCCGGCCTCGCCGAACAACTCCTCCACGACGCCGGTGCTCAAGGGCACCTGCTCGGCGGACACGGTGACCGTCGTGCTCTTCTCGAACGCCGCCTGCACGGCGCAGATCGGCACGGGGACCCGGGCCCAGTGGGTGGGCGCGGGAATCCAGGCCAGCGTCGGCGCGAACCAGTCGACGGTGCTCTATGCCCGGGCGACCAACGGGGTGCCGCTCGACTCCGCCTGCGCGGAGATGACGACCTACGTGCACGACGACGTGGGCCCGGCCGCGCCCGTCTTCACGGCCACCGTCCCGGCGACGCCGACCGGACCGTCGTTCGCCGTGAAGGGGACGTCCTCGGCGGACACCGCCACCGTGAGCATCTACAGGGACCCCGGCTGTTCGACCGTGATCGGCACCGGCACCAAGGCAGCCTGGGCTGGAGCCGGCGTGGCGGTGACGCTCTCGCCGAACCTCACCACAGAGCTCTTCGGGAAGGCCTTCGACGCGCTGGGCAACGGCAGCGGCTGCGCGGCGCTCACGACCTACACCGCGGTGCGCGGGTGGACCTGGGTCGCCGGGCCCTCGACCGCGACCACGGCCGGAGTGGCTGGCGCCAAGGGCGTCGCCGGCCCGACCTACACGCCGGGCGCGCGCCACCGGCACGCGATGATGGCCAGCGGCAGCAGCCTCTACGTCTTCGGCGGCAGCGGCTGCACGACCACGAACTGCTCCATCGGCTACCTGAACGACCTGTGGCGCTTCGACGGGACGAGTTGGGCCTGGATGGCGGGCCTCGCCAACAGCATTAACGACAATGGCGTCTACGGCACCAAGGGCGTCCCGGCCACGGCCAACACTCCCGGCTCCCGCTCGCTGCCGGCGACCGCGGTCGACGCCGCGGGAAATCTGTGGCTCTTCGGCGGGTGGGGCTACGGGGCGTCGGGCAACAAGGTCGGCGAGCTCAGCGACCTGTGGAGGTTCGACGTCGCTGCCGGGAGCTGGACATGGGTCTCGGGCGGAACCTGTTCCTCGGAGACCAGCGGCTGCGCTCCGGTCGGCGTCTACGGAACCAAGGGAGCGCCGGCGGCGACCAACGTGCCGGGCGGCCGCGACTCCGGCACGGCCTGGTTCGACGCCGCGGGCCGGTTCTGGCTCTTCGGCGGCACCGGCTGCGACGAAAGCGACTGCGTCAGCAACACCAACGCCCTCAGCGACGTCTGGCGGTTCGACCCGGCGACGGGGCTGTGGACGTGGATGGCCGGCCCGAAGGCCAAGAACACCCCGGCGAGCTACGGGACGAAGGGGGTGGCCGCCACGAGCAACCTCCCCGGCGGGCGCTACCTCTTCGGCTCCTGGTACAGCGCGAGCTTGGGCATGCACCTCTTCGGCGGCTGGGGCTACGACGCCGTCGGCACGAAGGCCGACCTCGCCGACCTCTGGCGCTTCGACGGGACCGACTTCACCTGGATCGGCGGCTCCGACCGGGCCGACCAGTTGACCGCCCCGGGCATCAAGGGCGTTCCGGCGTCCGCCAACTGGCCCGGGAGCAGGGACGCCATCGCGTTCGGTGGGGACGCTGCCGGCAACGCGTACCTCTACGGCGGCAACGGCTGCGATTCGAGCGCGTGCAGCCCCAGCCTCACCAGCCTCCTCAGCGACCTGTGGACCTATGACGGGACGCGGTGGACCTGGCTGACCGGCTCCAGCACCTCGAACGAGGCGCCCACCTACGGCACCAAGGGGACGTCCTCCTCGTTCAACACGCCCGGCGGGCGGGCCCGGGCGAGCGGCGCGGTGGACTCCGGCGGCGCGTTCTGGGTGTTCGGCGGCGAAGGGCGCGACGCGGCGGGCGCTGCCGGAAAGCTCTGCGACCTGTGGCGCTACCAGTAGGCGCCGCCTGTCCGGCGACTCCTGCCCTTAGGCCCGGACGCGCTGGGATCCCGCGGCCGAGACGATCTCCGGGGACATGGTCTCGTCGACCGCGGTCAGGCCGCTGAACTCGCGCAGCTCGCCCATGGTCTCCTCGGTGGCCTGGACGCTTCGGGCCACCTCGTCGACGTCCTGGGTGAGCAGGGAGGGGTCCTGGCGGTTGACGGCCAGCTCGGCGATGCCGTTGAGCTTGGCGGCGATCCGCTCGAGCTCCAGCGAGACCAGGTCATGCCGCTCGCGGGCCTTCTTGATGTTGTCGCGGCGGCCGAGGACGGTCTTGAGGGTGTCCTCCAGGCTCTTGCGCTTCTGCTCCGAGACGGTGTCGGTCTGGGCGATGTCCTTGGGCAGCTCGTCCAGCCGGCGCCGCGCGTCCTTCTCCAGCCGGTCGAGCTCGCTGGGATCGATCGACTGGAAGAAGTTCTCCAGCATGGCCTTCGTATGCAGGAGCTTGAGGTAGACCCACAGGAGCTTGTTGATGCCCGAGAGCTGCTCCTGCGCCACATCGCCCGCGAAGCTCTCGCCCTGGGCCGGGCCCTTGCCGGCCAGGTCCGCCAGCACCACGCAGCGCTGGCGCAGCTCGTCGAACCGGGCGCGGTGGCGCTGGTCGAGGCCCCGGTACAGCTCGTCGAAGCGGGCCTTGGCGGTCTGCGCGCCCGCGGCGGCCTCGGCGGCTCCGATGAGCGAGTCGATGTGCCGGTGGAAGCGCGGGTTGGTCCCGATGAGGCCCAGGTAGGCGATCTCCCCGGCGGCCACCAAGGGCAGCGCCACGTCAGCGTGCCCGCTGATGGCGGCGGCGACGGCGCCACCGATGAGGAACAGGTAGTTCCAGCGGTTCTTGAAGGCGGCCGCGATGTAGCCGCCGAAGGTCTGACGTCCCGCCATGATTCCCCTTGCGCCCCCGGCTACTTGAGACCCAGCTGGTCTTCCATCTTGGCGATCTTCTCGCGGATGTAGCGCGTGCGCTCCACGAACTCCGGCCGCGCCTGGCTCACCACCGCGGGCTCCGACGGCCGCGGCGAGTGGATCTCCTCGATGATGGTCCCCGGCGCCGGCGAGAACAGGTAGATGCGGTCGCCCAGGAAGACCGCCTCCTCGATGGAGTGGGTGACGAAGAAGACCGTCGCCTCCGCCTTGCTCCACAGGTCGATGAGCAGGTCCTGCATGCGCAGGCGGGTCATCGGGTCCAGCGCGCCGAACGGCTCGTCCATCAGCACGATGCGCGGGTTCAGGATCAGCGTGCGCGCGATGGCCACGCGCTGCCGCATGCCGCCCGAGAGCTGGTGCGGGTACTTGAGCGCGTCGCGGTCGGGGTTGAGCCCGACCTTGGCGATCCACTTCAGCGCCCGGTCGTGCCGCTCGCTCCTGGGGATGCCCGCGCACTCCAGCCCGAATGCCACGTTGTCCAGCACGGTCCGGTTGTCGAACGCGGTGTACTCCTGGAACACCATGCCGCGGTCGGCGCCGGGACCCACCACCGGCTTGCCGTAGATGAGCACCTCGCCGGAGGTCGCCGGGAACTGCGGCTCGAGGCCGGCGATGAGCCGCAGCACGGTGCTCTTGCCGCAGCCCGAAGGTCCGAGGACCGCGATCAGCTCGCCCTTGCCGGGCAGGTCGTGCACCACGAAGCTGACGTCCTTGATCGCCGTGTACTCGCGGGGCGTGCCCGGGGCGTAGGTCTTGGTGACACCGCGGAAGCTGACGACGTGCGGCAGCTCGTTGGCGTGGTTGGCGCCGAGGGCCAGCGGCTGGCCGGAAGCCGGAGCCGGTGTGGGGGTGGCGGGGGCGTTCATGACTCCTCCCGGTAGGGGAAGAGCCAGCGCTGGACAGCCAGCAGGCCCCGGTCGATGCCGTAGGCCACCAGGGTGATGGCCACGAGGATGAGGTAGATGTGCGCCTTGGGGCCGATGCGCTGGCTGGTGAGGATCATCGCGCCCACGCCGGAATCGGAGTTCACCATCTCCGCCAGGATGATGTAGCCGAAGGCCAGGCCGAACAGCAGCCGCAGCGAGCCGAAGATGTCCGGCAGCGCCAGCGGCACCAGCACCTTAGTGACGATCTGCAGGGGCGAGGCGCCGAGCGTCAGCGCCGTCTGCACGTAGCGCTCGTCGACGCTGGCCACCGCGCGCGTGGCGTCGAAGACCACGAACATCACGCAGGCCACGAAGATGAACATGATCTTCTGGAACTCGTCGATGCCGAACCAGACCAGGGTCAGCGGCACCAGCGCGCTGATGGGCACATTGCGGCCGAACACCGAGAGCGGGGCGATGAACGCGTTGACCTTCGGCCAGGTGCCGCAGACGACGCCCAGCGGCACGCCGATGATCGCCGCCAGCCCGAAGCCCTGGAGGACGCGCCCGAGCGAGGAGAAGAGGTTGCGGGTCAGCGCGCGGTCGAACCAGAGCGCGTGGAACGAGGCGGCAATCTCACCCGGGCTGTCGAGGATGACCGGCGAGATGACTCGCTGCTCCGCCGGGCCCCAGGTCAGGCCCGTCCAGACCGCAAGCAGCAGCACCAGGAAGACGGCGCCGGCCAGCATCCGCACCAGCATCGAGGGCTGCTTGCGCAGCCGGAAGGCGGAAGCCGGCCGCCCCTGCTTCGGGGCGGCGGAGGCCGGCTTGTCGCTCGACTCGGGAGCCGGCGCGGCGGTTGGTGTTGGGGTGGGAGGTGGGGCGCCGGCAGGTTGTGCCGGCGCCGGGGCGGTGTCGCTCATCGGCGGTCTCCATCCCGACACCCCGAGCTTGTCGAGGGGCCAGAGCTCAGTCCTTCCGAACCGAAGCCTGTGAGGTCGACTTCGGTTCGACGCTCCCCCTCCGCTTGGTGAAGTGGGCGGAGGGGCTGGGGAGGCTCGCTACTGGGCCTCGAGCGGGTAGACCTTCACTTCCACGCGGCGGTTCTTGGCGTGGTTGTCGGGGTCGGCCGGGTCGGCGGGACGCTGCCAGCCCATGCCCTCCGCGGCGACCTGGCCCTTGGGGAGCGTCGGGAACTTCTTGAGCAGCGCGTCGCGCACGGCCTCGGCGCGGGCCTGCGAGAGCGTCTTGACGGAGTCGAACGGGACCTGGCCCTTCATCGAGGCGTCGGTGTGGCCCTCGATGACGATGCGCGCGGCGCCGAACTGGCCGGACATCTTGCCGATCTCCTCGACGACGAAGCCCACGTTCGGGTCGTACAGCTCCTCGACCGACTTGCCGCCCTGCTGCTTGACGATCTTGTGGGCGAGGTCGGAGCTGTTCGGGAAGAAGTGGATGACGACGGTCTTGGTGAGGATCTCTCCGGACTCGGCCTTGATCTCCGAGACGGACTTGGCCGCGAAGCTGGTCTGGTACTTGTTCTGGCTCTTGGCGTACTTCTCTTCCTTGCCCAGCTTCTGGATGACCGAGAAGTCCGCGACCTGGTCCCAGGCCACCTTCTCGTTCACTTTCCCGATGCGCTTGTAGAGGTAGTACGCGGTGTCCCAGGTGCGCTCGAAGTTGGTGGGGTTGTTCTGGTTGAGGAAGAACTCGCGGTTCTCGGCGTAGTTGGTCCAGTGCGCGTCGCCGAGCATGCCCAGGGTGTCGGCCGGAGGGAGGCTGTAGCCCTCGGCCATCCACTGGCTGGCCTTGACCTTGTTGGCCTGCTCGTCGAGCTGCTCGACGGCGTCCAGGAAGCCGCGCACCAGGGCCTCGACGATCTGCGGGTTCTCCTTGGCGAAGTCGGCGCGGGCGAACCAGACGTCGGCGATGAGGTGGTTGGCCTCGCCGGTGGTCACGAGCAGCTTGTTCCCCTTCACCTTCGACAGGTTGTAGATGTCCGGCGCCCAGCTGACCGCGCCCGCCAGCTCCTTCTTGGCAGCGAAGGCGGCGGCGGCCTCGAAGGCGGTCTGGGTGTAGACGAACTCCACCTCGGACGGCTGCACGCCGCCGTTGATGAGGGCGTTGAGCACGAAGTACTGGCTGGGGGAGTTGCCGGCGAGGACGACCTTCTTGCCGCGCAGCTGGCCGACGTTGGTGATGGTATCGCGCACGACGATGCCGTCGCCGCCGGCCGACCAGTCGACCTGCTGGAACACGCGCGGCATGGTGCGGCTGTCCTTCTTCAGCTCGTCGAGGAAGAGCGGCAGCATGTCGACGGTGGCCCAGCCGATGTGCACGTCGCCGGAGGCGTAGGCGTTGCGCATGGTGACCGGGTCGTCCATGAGGACGAGGTCGAGCTTGAACTTGGTCTTGCCGTCGGGAGTGACCCACTCCTTCTTCGCCTTGAAGCCTTCGTTGGCGAAGATGATGGGCGCCCAGCCGGCCCACACGTTCAGCGCCATCTTCACCGTGTTGTTCTGCATCTTCTTGTAGCCGGCGACGCCCTGGACGGCGGGGAGCTTGGCGTCGGCCGTGAACGTGTACTCCTTCACCGTGGTCGGGGCGTTGGAGTCGGCGGCTTCGACGGTCGGCTTGGCCGGGTCGGCCGGCTTGGCTGCCGGGTCGGCCGGGTTGGTGGGCTTGGTGGCGTTCTTCAGGTCGTCGGCGGAGATGGGCGCGGTGATTTGCCCGTCCTTCTTGCCCTCCGGCGCCAGGATGCCCGCGCGGTAGAGCCCGAAGCCCACCAGACCTGCGATCACGAGGAACACCGCCACGTAGAACGGCGGCTTCGGCTTCACACCCGGAGACTGAAAGTCGGCCATCGTCGCTCCCTCTGTTTGAAAGGCCGGGATGATAAAGGACGCAGGCCCGCGGGGCAAAGGATGGCGCAGGCAGCCTTCCGGCCGGCCAGCGTCACGATCCTGCCGCTGGCTCGCTCGCCTGGGCGGCGGCGGGCGGGCGGGCCGACGCCCAGGCCGCGTGCAGCCGCCACCCCGCCGCGACGAGCAGCGCCGCCGCCGGCAGCAGGACGCGGTCGGCGGTGACGTTCACGTGCGAGCCCACCGAGTGGTAGGGCGAGGCCACGAAGACCGCGAGCACGGCGCCGCCGTAGGCCGCGGCGAAGAGAAGCAGCAGCCGCGCTTCGCGGTCCGCGACGCGCGCCGCCCCGAAGGCCAGTGCCGGCAGGGACCACCACACCAGGTGCCAGTGGCCCCAGTGGAAGAGCACCGAGGCGAGCGCGGCGAAGATCTCGGGCAGGCGCTTCAGCCCGGCGGCCAGTGCGGCCGGGTCGGCCAGGCGCAAGGTGTAGTACGCGTCCGAGACCATCGGCAGGCGCGCCCGCACCAGCAGCCAGGGGGCGAGGAAGGCCAAGGCGATGGCAGCGCTCAGGGCCAGGCGAAGCCGCTCGCGCCCGGTTCGGTGCCACGAGGTCGCCAGCAGGGCCAACCCCAGCGAGAGCGCGAGGACGAGCCCCTCGTTCTTGACCAGCAGGAGCCCGCCTACGGCCAGTCCCAAGCGGACCGCCTCTGCCGTCCCCCCGCGCCGCAGCCAATCGATGGCGGCGACGGCCGCGACCAGCGTCGCGAGGGTCAGGTAGACCTCGACCGAGGCGCGGGCGATCGCCAGGAACCATCCTCCGGTGCACGCCCAGGTCAGCGCGGCGGCAGGCCCCGCAAGGCGCGCCATCTGCCAGACGGTCGCCACGCCGGCCGCGGCGATCAGCAGCTGGTAGGCACGCTCGTCCCAGCCCCCGGCGGCGACGGTGGCCAGCGCGGTCTGGAGGGAGACCAGGACCGGGTAGCGGGGGTGGATGTGAAGCCGGTACGGGTCGGTGAACGAGTCGGCGAGGACCGAGCGGTCGCGCACGAAGAGCTGCGCCTTGTGCGCCCAGATCATGCGGGCGTCCCAGTCGGTGAGCGGTCCGGACAACAGGAGGAGGGCGGCGAAGAGCGTGACGCCGACAGCGAGCGCGAAGGCCGGCTTCGGGAAGGCAGCTCCGCGCAGCGACCGCGCACGGGCGACGAGGCCGAGCACACCGGGGACCAGCAGCGCGGCGAAAGCGACCGTCAGCCCCGCCGAGCCGGCGCCGACCAGATCGAGCGCCAGCTGGATCACGGCGATGCAGGCGCCGCCCACGACGAGCCCGGCGCCGAGCTGGGGCGCCCGACGATCGAGCAGCCAGCCTCCCGCCGCGGCGGACAGCAAGAGGGTCAGCGCCGCGAGGATCATCGGGGACCTTCGGGGGGCGCCAGCCGCACGGCCAGGTTTCCGCTCGGGTCGCGGCCGACGCTGGCGCGCCAGGCGAACCCGTACGCCGACGGCGGCCGCCGCGGGAAGCCATGAGGCGCAACCTCGTAATAGCCCTGGTCGGAGTCCGGCTCGACCGCGCACATGAAGAGCTCGCGCGGGAAGAGCGCATAGGGCATCACGGCCGGGTCCAGCGGCGTCTCCAAGAGGACGGCGTCCGTCTCCGGCACGTGCTGACGCACCGCCTGGACCAGGGAGGCGAAGTCGTGCCAGAGCAGGTCCGCGAGCTGCTTCTCGTCGGCGTCCGCGATCTTTTGCGACCAGCGGATCCTGTTGAGGGCCGTCGGCACCAGCGAAGAGATCGACGCGGCGAGGACGAGCGCGGCGAGGGCGGTGGGCGCCCAGCGGTTCAGCGCGCGACTGCGAACGACCATCCGTGGGCCCTCCGGCGGGCGGTCAGTCTACTCGCGTCTCGACGATCTCGACGACGAAGACCTGGGTGCCGTCAGCGACCGCGAGCTTCGCCCCGGCCCTTGCTCACCAGCTGCCAGGCGTCCCCCTGCTTCAGGAACGTGTCGCCGTTGCAGGCGAGCAAGGCTCCATCCGCGGTGGTCGCCAGAGAGCGGATCCATTGAGGGGCCCCCGACACCGGCTGCCAGGAACCGGGAGTGCTCGAGAAGAGCAGGTGCATCCCGCCGGCGACGTAGAAGCCCTCCGGGCGGGCGAGGGCCACGCGTAGCTGCGACTTCACGCCGGAGTCCTCGGCGTGCCAGGCGCCGTCCGGCATCCGCCGCCGAATCTGCCCCGAGTCGCCGCAGCACACCACTTCGTCGCCGCGCCCCGCGATGGCGAGCAGCTGGCCTCCGCCCTGGTCGAGCTCCTGGCTCCAGGCTCCGTCGGTGCCGCGGCGGAAGAGGCGGCCATCGTAGGTGGGAGCGAAGAGCTCGCCTCTCGCGCTCTGCCACAACGAGCTGAGCCCCTTGCGGTCGCCCAAGGGTGGCAGCTCGACCTCACGCCAGCGCTCGCCCTGCTGGTGCACGAGGCAACGGGAGCCGACGGCCCAAAGCTCGCCCAGACGATCGCCGCCGACGGAGACGAGGAGCCGCTCCAGCGAGCGCCACTCGATCTCCCAGCGGCCGTCGGGGTGGCGGTGCCAGAGGGTGCCGGTGTCCTCGCCGGGGGCGCCCGTGTACTGGTAGCCGACGACGAAGAGGTGGCCCCCGACCGCCCGCGCTCCCTTGGGCATCTCGCCGTGGGGGCATGGAGGGAGGCGCTCGACGACCGGCTCCTTCCTGGCGGCCAGGATGCGGACCTGCCCGCGGACGTCCATCCTGTAAGTCTGCAGTCCGGCGGTCGACGGCGGAGGCAGCGTGGAGGGGGGCGCGCCCGCGGCTGAGAGGATCTCGCGGACCTGCGCGAGCTCGGAGTCGAGCTGCCGGGTCTCCTCGGGCGGCCGTTTCGGCGGCGCGGACGCGACCTTGCGGGGGCGCGCCGCCTCCAGAAGGCGGCGTTCCTCCTCTTCGTGCTGGGCGAGGTGGCGCTTCGAGGACCGCTCGACCGCGCCGATGACGGCGACGGTGAAGGCGAGGGCTCCACCGACGACGAGGAGGATGAGGAAAAGCGCCATGGTCTTCCGGTCCTTCGTCTCCGCCTTCGGGAGCTGCCGATGATAGCGGAGACCGAGGCGCATGCAGGCAGGTCTGCCCCGAAGCCCGAAGCCCGGTTCCGGCTTCGCCGGCTCAGTAGAGGGAGAAGCCGAAGACCAGGAGCGGATTGCGGTCCGCGTCGAAGCGCCAGATTCCTTCCAGGAAGAGCGACAGCGGCAGGTTCCCGACGTTGGTCCGCAGGCGCACCGCGAGGCCTGCGGACCGCCGCTTGAGCGTGCCCGGCCACAGCCAGGCCATCTCGCCGAAGAGCTCGAGGTCGACCTGGCGGACGAAGAAGGCCGGCAGGAGGTACAGGAGCGACGCCCAGCCGTGGTCGATGATGAACGGGTAGGTGTAGCTCGCCGAACCGGCCGCGAAGGCCGTCGCCGCGGTCGCGAGGTCCGGGTAGCCGCGTAGCGCTTCGCTGAAAGAGAGCTGCGGCGCGCCAAAGAGCGGCAGGTCGGCGGCGCGCTGCCTGGGCACCAGGCCCTTGGGCGACCAGCTGAACAGCGGCTGCCCGCCGTAGATGCCGCCGACGTCGAGCAGCGCGTGCTCCTGGGCGGCGATGAGCGCCCGGCCGCGCCCGGTGATCGACAGGCTGTGCCGCCGCGACAGGGGCAGCGGGATCCACACGTCGACCTCCGCGGCCACGTCGCCCAGATCAAAGTCGCTGCCCGCGAACCTCGGGTACCAGTCGCCGCTGGCGGCGAAGGCCAGGCCCCGGCGGATGCCGCCGTAGGGAGTGGACTCGCCCGCGCCGTAGGAGAACCGGAGCCCGGGGCCGACGAAGCGGTACTGGCCGACCACGCGCGTGCCGGAGTCGTCGACGTCGTGGTGGTCGATGCCGGTGAGCTGCAGGCGCAGGGGCGTGGTCCAGAACTCGCGGGAGGCGCCCAGCTGCAGGTAGCGGTCGTAGGCCGGTCCCACGTTCACCAGAGCGCCCTGCAGGTCGATGAGCCAGGGCGCGAGCTGGTAGTTGGCGTAGCCGAGCGCGACCGAAGGGCCGTTGTCCGCAGTGTCGTAGGAGACGTTGACGGCCCAATTGTGCTTGCCCAGCCGGTCGGCTCCGGAGAGGGAGAGCGCCACCAGCAGCCGCCAGTCCTGGTCGGACCCGCTGAAGATGCCGGGCGGGACGATGGCCAGGAACGGAACGCGGAAGGTGGGGACGAAGAGGTGATCGATGGGGGAGTACGGCTCGTCGGCCTCGACCACGAGCGGCGGGGTGGGCTCGATGCGCGAGGGGAGCGCCGCGGGGGCGCTCTCGATCGGATCAGTCGCCTCGGCCGCGGCGGCGAGGAAGCCGGCCTCGAGGTCGGGCGGCGGTGGTGGCGCCTCGGTGGCGGTCCGGGCCGCGGCCGTCGGCGTCAGCGCGAGCGGCGCCGCGTCGAGCGAGAGCCCCCAGCCGTCCAGGTTGAGGAAGGCCAGCTCATTCGGCCCGAACGGCACCGGCTCGAGGGCTCCGAACGGCACGTCGGTCGTCGGCCACACGGTGCGCGAGGCGAGTCTCCATGACGAAGGCCTGCGAGCGCCCGGCCTCCTCGCGCATGAAGACGAGGTGGCCGGCGTCGACCCAGCGGGGAAGGATGTTGGAGCGGCCGTCCTGCGTCAGCCAGATCGCCGTGCCGTCGGCCTGGAGGAGCCGCAGGTCGAGCCCGTGGTCGTCGCGCTGCGCGAAGGCGACGCTCGCGCCGTCGGGGGAGCAGGCGGGCGCGGTGATCGAGGTCGAGGGCGGAGCCTCGAAGAGCGTCTGGCGCGTGCCGTCCTTCAGGTCGATGCGGACGAGGCTGGCGTGGTCGGAGGCGATCTGCACGAAGACGTAGCCGGAGCCGTCGGCGGTGGAGCAGCCGCCGAAGCCGGAGAGGTCGTCGGCCACGATGCGCGAGAGGCTCCCGTCGGCGGCGTCGACCTCCCAGAGCTTGGCGACGAAGCTGCCGACGCTGTCGAGGTCGGCGCCGACCAGGTACAGCCGCTTGCCGTCCGGCGAGAACGACAGCCCGCTGAAGGCGACGGGGCTGGAGACGATGGTCTTGCGGAAGGGCAGCACGTGGGCGAGCCGGCGGGAGGCGCGGACGGTGCCGTCCCGGTCGCGGAGGATCAGGCGCGAGGGCTCGTCGCGCCCGCTGCTGACGGTGGCGAGCGTGCCGTCGCGCGCGGCGGCGAGGCGGGCGAAGGTGCCGACGTCGGGCACGAGGACCCGCTGGTCCGCCGGGCGCTTGCGCGCGGCCTCCTTCACCTTGCGCTCGCGCACGAAGTCGTCGAACAGCGCGCCGATGGACCGGCCGTAGACGGACTTGAAGCGCAGCGTCACGCCGAGGGGCGAGAAGATCGACCGGCCCTGCTGGTCGAGGAGCTGCCAGAGCTTCTCCTCGCCGTAGGTGCGCGCCAGGTACTCGGTGAACTCCAGGCCGGTCAGGTAGGGCGGACCGTAGGGGTTCTGCATCCGCTGCTCGGCATTGAGGTAGCCCGCGTCGAGGTCGGTCTCCGAGGCGAGGCCGGCGGCGAAGACCCCGCGGTAGAACGGGCTGCGCGGGCGGCCTACCGGCTTTCCCAGCCGCGCCTCGTAGTAGGTCGCCATGCCCTCGTGGACCCAGGAGTCGACGAAGCTCTGCGGCGAGAGCAGCCCGCCGGTGACCGCGTTGAGCCCGCGCCAGAAGCCCTCCACCTGCTCGAAGGTGACGTAGTGCACGGCCTCGTGGCAGGAGACGTCGCCGACGCTGTTGGTCCCGATGCCGTAGAGGTCGAAGAGGTCCAGCGACATGTGCACCGGCAGCACCATCATCTGCGGAATGCCCGGGGTGGTCGGCTGGACGTAGGCGTTGTTGAAGTCGGAGCTGGTCAGGAAGACCAGGAACTTGTCGCGGCGGCGCTGGGTCGTCTCCTGCGCGCGCAGCTTGCCGATACACTGCTCGAGGCGCGCGGCGATGGAGGTCGCGGCCTCCTGGTGCGCGGCGGGGTAGTAGAGCTCGAGGTGCTCGGTCTCCATCCTGCGCATGTCGTCGCGGGCGAAGGAGGCGGCGACGTCCTGCGGGAAGCGCAGGAGGACCGAGGCGCAGCCCGAGAGCGCGAGGAGGCAGGCGAGGAGGGCGAGCCGGACGAGAGGGCCCATGGCGCGGGGGACAATAGCCCGGAGCGCCCGAAGGGCGAGAGCGACGGCCCGGAACGACCAGCGCCGGAGAACCTCAGAAGGAGGTGAACGCGCCGAGGTGCGAGCCGGGGGCCAGCCCCTTCAGAGGGCTTTCACCCTGGTAGCCGTCGGCCTTCAGCCGCCGGTCCCGATACGCGATCGCCTATATATGGATGCGGGGCAGAGCGGAATTGGCCAATGAATCCGAATAGTTGAAATTCGGCATTTCACGAATCCCCGAGAATTGCCGCGAATTCGAGGGGTTACCGGGGGCGGGGTCCGGGCGCCGTGGGCGCGTATTCGACCACTCGCACACGGGCCGGCGAGTCCAGCAGACCCAGCTCATCAAGCATCAATCGCAGCGCCCAGCGCACGCTGCGGTTGCCAGAGCCGGAGCCGATGACGGGGAAGGCCACGGAGGCGAAGCCCTGCTCGTCGACGATGCGCATCGCGCTGCGGACGGAGCCGCGGACCGACCGCTCGGTGGCGAACCAGAGCAGGTTGATGCCCGCGACGTGGATGATGCCCTTGAACGGCAGCCGTCCGGCGTCGGTGAGCACCGCCTCGCCGAGCGGAATGGGGCCGTGCCGGGCGACCTCGCGGAAGGGGGCGTAGCCGCCCCGCCGCTTGATGGCGCCGGAGACGCCCTGGGGCAGGAGCAGCCACCAGGGGATGACGTTGCGGTTCCAGGCGTTGACGATGACGTCGACGTCCTGGTCCAGGAGATCGCCTTGGACGATGATCGGTTCGAGCATCGACCGGAACCCTCGGGCAGAGCGGCGGTCCGGTCAAGGCCAGTCAGGTTCGAACGGCGCCTTCTCTGCGAAGTGCTGACTCGGAGCCGACCCACCATGACCGTGACTGCGCTGTGGAGCGAATTCGAGCCCCTGACGGCGAGCATCGGGACGAACGTGTTCGTGCTGACCGGTGCCGGCATCAGCGCCGAGAGCGGAATCCCCACTTTCCGTGACGACGATGGCCTCTGGCGCAGGTATCGGATCGAGGATGTCGCGATGGCCGACAGCTTCGCCAGGAATCCTGGGCTCGTCTGGACCGCGATCTCGGAGATGCGGCGGAAGGTCGAGCAGGCCCAGCCCAACAGCGCTCACCGGGCGTTGGCGCAGCTCGAGGGCCGGATCGGCGACTGGCTGTTCCTCTGCACCCAGAACGTGGACGACCTTCACGAGCGTGGCGGCAGCCGCTGGGTCGTTCACCTGCACGGCAGCGTCGCGCGGAGTCGCTGTTCAAGAGACGGCTGCGGAGAGGCTTTCCTGGACTCGCGCGCGGGCCTTTCGCCGGGCGACGTCGAGCGATGTCGAGCGTGCGGCGCCCCTGTGCGGCCCGACCTGGTCTTGTTCGGCGAGGTCCCGCACGAGTTGATGCGCGTCCATGCGGCCCTGGCGGTGTGCGATCTCTTCGTGGCGGTCGGGACCTCGGGTGCGGTGGAGCCCGCCGCGAGCTTCGCCGCCGGTCTGGGACGGCGACCGGTGCCGCCCCGCCGCGTCTACGTGGGACCGATGGCACCCCACAATGCGGCCGATTACGACGAATGCCGGTTGGGCACGGCCTGCGAGGCCATGCCCAACCTGTTCCGCGTCAACGAATAGCGACTACGGGCACTCGAAGATCTGGTCGATGGACGCCAACGCGGCGGCGACGTCCGCTGGCTCCGAGGTCGGCGTGTTGGTGTAGGCCTTGAGCTTGGCGGCCTCGGCGGCGTCGATGAGCCCAGCGTCGTGGCTGAGGAGCGTGCCCAGCGTCTTCGCGTAGACGGCGTGCACATCGCGCTCCTCGCCGGTGCTGCACGCGATGCGGCTGATCTGGTCTCGCAGGAGCAGCCCCATGCCGCGGAGGGCGGCCTGGTGGAGCTGGGCCTGCGCGAGGTCATAGAGCGCGGTGTTGGTCGTGGGCATCGCCTGGTCGGCGTCGCGCCAGCAGCGCGCGGCGAGCAGCGCGTCGTGGATGCGCTCGTGCGTCTCCGGCCCCAGCGCGGCGATGGAGCGGGCGATCCCCTTGGGCTCGCTGCGCGCGCTCAGCTGCGAGTAGTAGCCGGCGGCGGAGTCGCAGTCGGCGAGGTTGTTGAAGCTGCAGGTCCAGATCTCGCTGCCCAGGGAAAGATAGAGGAACCAGTCGAGGCCGGCCCTGATGCGCGCAGCCTGCAGCCGCGGGCTGGAGCCTGCCAGGCCCTGCTCGAACGCCTGGTCGATGAGGGGCTTGAGCGTGGCGGGCCCGGTGCAGCGGTCGGGGTACTGGGCGGGCACGCCGGCCTGCTGGCAGGCGAACTTGTCGCCGCCGGGGACCTCGTCGTAGTGGATGTCCTGCCGGCGCGCGACGCGCGAGGCCAGGCCCGAATCCACCGAGTAGGCGTCGCGGGCGGCCAGGAAGTCGGCCTTGGTCGGCGTCACCGGGTTGTCCCAGAGCAGGGCGGCCATCTGGTCGTAGGCCGCCGAGCGCGCCGAGGCGGCGGGGACGTCGGTGCCGATGAGGTGCCAGGTGTTGTCGTCGCTGACGCAGGCCGGCCAGCCGTTGGACTCGAGGTGGCCCTGGCGCGGCTGGTAGTCGGTCGGAGCCTTCGAGCAACCGGTCACGTCCTCGGAGAACGGGGAGCAGAGCCCGGCGTCGGCGGCAGGGGCGCCGGCGTCCGTGGCGAGTGTGCTCGCGTCGGCGGCGGGGGTGCTCGCGTCGGAGGCGGTCGGACTCGCGTCGGAGGCGCTGGTGCTCGCGTCGGCGGTGGGCCGCCCGGTATCGGGGTCGGACGTGGCCGGGCCCGGGCAGGCGCACAGCAGGCTGGCGGCGGCTGCACACGCGAGGGCGAGGGGCTGGGTTCGTCGCACAGGGGCTTCCTTCTGCGGTCACTCGGCCGCGGTTCGCTCGGCGAGGCGTCCAGCCGAGACTTGGATCATCACGCCCCGGCCGGCGCCGTTGACGCTCGAGCCGTGGAACCGGTAGGGCGAGTCGAAGAGGTTCTCGAGCACCAGCGCGACGGAGAGCTCGCTGCCGATGCGGTAGCCCGCGCGCAGGTGGACGACGGCGAAGCCCGGCGTGCCGTACTTGGGGATCCGCCCATCGGAGTAGTCGGCCACGGCGAGCCGGTCCTGCGCGAGCGCCCACTGCAGCGCGGCGCCCGCGGAGAAGCCCGAGGCATGGGACCAGCCGAGCTCGACGGTGCCGTTGGGCGGCGGGGTCCGCGAGAGCGGTACCCGGTCGCCGAGGACGACGCCGTAGGTCCCATAGCCCACGTTGCCGACCCGCGGCCCCTCGCTCCAGACGTAGGAGCCGGTCGCGCGCAGGGAGATCGACAGCGGCAGGCTCAGCTTGAGCGCGCCCTCGGCGCCGCGCAGCTCGGAGAGGGCCGGCGCGTTCTCGAGCCGGAAGCGCGACCAGGAGGAGAGGCACTGCGGAGTGCGGGCCGGGCACTCGGCGACCGTCTTGGGCACCTTGAGGATGGCGCCCTCGAGCAGCGTCTCGAAGGCCCACAGCTCCACCGAGAGCGGGCCGGCGCGCACCCGGCCGCCGACCTCGATGGTGTGCGAGCGCTCCGGCGACAGGTCCGGGTTCTCGAACTGGAAGCCGGGCCCGGTCTGCTGCCGCGAGGTCAGGTCGTCCAGGTTCGGCGCCCGGTACGAGTGGTCGTAGCCGGCGTAGAGCTGCAGCCAGCTCGTGGCGTCGACCTGCGCACGCAGGTTGCCGACGACCGGGAGCCAGGTGCGGTCGACTCCATGGGTGCCCGAGAGCGGATCGGCCGGGGCGTGGGCCGAGACCCAGGAGAGCCGAGCCCCGCCGCGCAGGGTGACGATGGGGCCCAGCTCAGCCGCGGCCTCCGCGAAGAGCCCGCCGTAGACGTAGCTCGACCCGTCGAGGTATTGGCCGCGGCTCTCGACCACCGTGTCCAGCGTGTCCGTGTAGGTGTGCTCGGCGCGGGAGCGGAGCGCGTCGGCATAGGTGTCCAGGCCGGCCTCGACGCGCACGCCGATCGAGTCCGTGGGCGCCAGGCGGACCGACCGGCCGCGCGCGGTCACCCCGAACGTCTCCACGTCGTCGATTCCGTGGCCGACGAGGTTGGCGGCGGTCAGGTCCAGCCGCCGCTTCTCGTGCTGCTCCTGCCAGCTCACCGTGACGCGGGTGCTCTCGAGCGCGCCCTGCGCGCGGCGCTTCCACGCGAGGTACGCCAGGTGCCGGAACTGCTCCTCGTAGGTCAGGCACTGGTCGTAGGGCGCCTGCGGCGGCGCGCACTGGTCGGTCCGCGGCACGTCGTACTCGCGGTAGAGGTAGGCCGCCGCGGTGATCTCGTCCTTCGACGGCAGCCGCAGCACCAGCCGGCCGTCGCCGGTCATCTCCTTGAAGCCCGTGCCCAGCTGCGTGCGCAGGTTCCTCTGCTCGCTCCACGGCTTGAGCGGGTCGTATTCGGCGTAGCGCGGGACGAACGGCAGCGCTCCGGCGTCGGTGCTGGAGGCTCGGGTTGAGCACCGGTGGCCCGTCGAGCAGCCCGGCCTTTCGCGCGCCGAACCCGCCGACGAAGCCCACGCCCACGCCGCCGGCGGTGGTGCCGGAGGCATCGAGCTGGACGCGGCCGCCCGCCTCCTTGTCGGCGCTGGTGAGCCGGCCGAACAGGCGGGGCTCGAGCGCCAGGTTGCGCCCGGGCACGCGGGGCTCGAGCGGGTGCGCGTCGATGACCCCGCCGAGCGCGTCCGAACCCCAGCGGGTGGAGCCGCCGCCGCGCTCGACCTCGATGGAGCGCAGGGTGCGCGAGTCGAGCGTGAAGAAGTATTGGTTGGGCCCCTGCCGGTAGGTCGAGTTGTTGAGCCGGATGCCGTCGAAGAGCAAGAGCGTCTGCTGGCCAGTGAGCCCGCGCAGGTAGGCCGAGCCCTGGCCGTGCGCGGACTGCTGCACGAAGACCCCCGGCTCGTAGCGCACGGCGTCGGGCGCCGAGCGCGGCAGGCGGGCGTCCATCTCCTTGCGGCGGACGGTGCTCGCGCCCGAGTCGGCGGAGAAGCTCTTCCTGGGCGTCGCTGCTCCCCGTCACCGTGGTCTCGTAGCGGGGCTCGGCGCGCGCCGGGGCCGCCCCCGCGAGGACGAGGGCGAGCACGGCGAACGGCGCAGGTTTCCGCAGCCAGAGACTCATCGGGAGCGGAAGCCTGAAGGCATCGCGGCCCGCGCGCCAGAGGGAAAACCCCCAAGCGTGGGGCCGGAGCGCCCCTGGCGTTTTCGGAAGGAAGGCGGCGACGAGCGAAAGCGGCGAGACGAACTACTCCTTCGCTCCGGCCTTGGTGAGGAGCTCCACGATGTCCCGGTGGCCGTTCATCTTGGCGGCGGCCAGCGCGGTGGTGCCCTCGAAGTCCTTGGCCTTGTAGTCGACGCCGGCGTCCACCATCAGCTTGACGATGTCGGTGTAGCCCATCGCCGCGGCGATCATCAGCGCGGTGCGCTTCCTGGCGAGCGTGCCGGACAGGTCGGGCTTCTTCTCCAGGATGGCCTTGGCGATGTCGCGCTGGTCGTTGGCGATGGCTGCCAGTACCGGGGTGAAGCCCTCGGAGTTGCGGGCGTTGACGTTGGCGCCCTTGGCGATGAGCGTCTTGACCAGCGCCAGCATCTTCTTCGGGCAGGTCTTGGAATGCCCGGGCCGCGCGGACTTGCCGCCGGTCAGCTCCTGCTCGTCCGGCGCGCAGCCCTGGGCGGCGCGGATGAGCGCGGTGTTGCCCTTGGTCTCGGCGGCGTTGACGTCGGCGCCCTTGGCGAGCAGCAGGTCGACCACGTCGAAGTGCTCGTTGTTGACGGCGTGGATGAGCGGGGTGCGGCCGTCGTTGGCCTTGGTCGACGGGTCGGCCTTCTTGTCGAGCAGGAGCTTGACCAGCGGGATCTTGCCACGGTCCGCGGCGATGATGATCGGCGCGCGGCCGTTGCCCTCCTTGGCGTTGACGTCCGCGCCCTTGGCGACGAGCAGCTGGACGACCGCCTGGCTGTTGCGGTCGACGGCCACGTGCAGCGCGGTCGCGCCCTGCTTGTCCTTGAGGTCGACCTTGGCGCCCTTGGAGAGCAGCAGGTTCGTCAGCCCGGCGTCGTTGCTCACCGCGGCGTAGATGAGCGCCGTCGAGCCGTCGGTGTCCTGCACGTCGACGTTGGCGCCGGCGGCGATGGCGGCCTTGGCCTTGGCGGAGTCGCCCTTGCCCGCGGCCTCCAAGAGGTCGTGGTCGGCGGTGGGGCTGGCGGCGGCGAAGGCGAGCGACGGGAGGACGACGAGCAGCGCGGCGAGGGTCTGGCGCATGGGGCTTCCTCTGGGGTGGAAGAAGGTGGGGCGACTAGTGCTTGTGGTTCTCGTGGTCGGGGAGGCTCTGGCCGGCGTGATCGTCTTCCAGGTCGAAGCCGCCCTTGCCGGAAGCCTTGGCCTCTTCGAGCGCCTTGTTGCACTCCGGCTTGTGCTCGACCTGGTACTTGATGACCATGCACTTCTGGATGGCCGGCGGCTGCTGCTTGCACTGCGCGACCCAGGCGTCCTTCTTGGGCATCTCCTTCTTCAGCGCCGGCTCGAAGTTCATCTTCTTCATGGTGTCGAAGAGGGCCTTGATGCCGTTGTAGGCGCTCTCGCAGTCGCTGGCGCCCGCCGGCGCTTCCATCGCGGCCTTCATGGAGGCGGCGAGGAGGCTGTCGGAGCGCAGGCGGCCGGCGTGGGGCGGCGGCTTGCCGAAGCCCATGGTCGCCGGATCGTAGCCGCCCTTGGCGGGCTCGGCGGCGGGCTCCTTCGGCTGCTCGGCGGGCTTGGCGGGATCGGCCGGCTTGGCCGCCGCCGGGGCTTCGGCCTTGGCCGGCTCGGCCGCGCGCGCCGGGGCCGAGTGCAGCAGGGCGCAGGCGGCGATGAGCGAGAAGATGGTTCGGACCATGGCTGAACCCCTGGGGACGTCTTGCGAAATGGGCGAGGGACAGAGTAGGCGCGCCACGCCGTGCTGAGTCAACAAAGGCCAGACGCGCGAAGGGCCGGGATTGTTCGAGCGCGAGGGCTGGCCCGAATGGACGCCGACGTGCGAACCACCCGTTCTTCCGCCTGGTTAGCTCTTCTTCGGCCGGCGTGCCTGCCACTCGTCCCAGACGTTGTCGGGGTTCAGGTCGGCCGCGGCGCGGGCACGCAGCATCTCGTCTTCGCGGCCGCGGTGCATCATCACCACCGTGGCGCTGTCGCGGACGCCTATGACCTCATCCTTGGTGAGCGGCTTGCCCTTCTTCTTCTCGGCGGACACCAGCAAATCGAAGAGGCTGGGCACGTAGACAGGGACCAGGTCGTCGAGGTCGAACGCGTCGGACTTCTTCTTGCTCTTGCCCTTGCCCATCGCTCTCCTCGCATCGAATCGCCCCATTGAAGGCGACTCAAAGCCTAGCCGGATTCGCTCGGCTGTCTACCGCGGGGAGAAGGTCCAGCCCGAACAGGAAGGCCGGGCAGGACCCGTCGAATCGAGCCTGCCAAAGATAGGTACGGTCTTACCGACCAAGAATTCGTGCCCGGTGCCTCATCGGCGCCGGAGCGGGTCGAGCAGCGACTCCAGCCCGTTCACCTTGATCTCGTACAGCTCGCGCAAGAGCCCGCCCATGTCGCCGGCCGGATAGCCCGCCGAGTGGTACCAGACGACGTACGGCTCGGGCAGGTCGACCAGCAGTCGGCCCTTGTACTTGCCGAACGGCATCCTCGTGGTGGCGAGGGTGAGCAGCCGCTTGGGGTCGGGCAAGACGGGATCCACGATGCGGTCTCCTCAACGTGCGGCAAGGCCGGCGTGCGCGGCCAGCTCGTCGCGCAGTCTCAGCACGTCTTCACGCGACATCCGCCACCGGTTGCGGAAGACGATGCGCTTGCCGTCCCGGGTGACGAAGTGCAGGTGCAGGCCGAGCAGCTTCGAGAACAGCATCGGGAGTCCGGCCGCCGGCGCTCGCGCCCGTGGGATGCCCAGCGACTCCGAGGCCTCGATGGCGGCGAGCTCGGCAAAGCGGACCTCTCGGACGCCGGCGAAGTTGCGGGGCCGGATTCGGAACGCGCGCTTGCGCTCGTCGACGGCCAGCGACTGAGGCGCCACCACCGCCAGCAGGCCGAACAGCACCGAGAGCAGGAGTTGGAGCGCCATCAGCGCGAAGGGGGCGCCGAACACCGCGAGTGGCTTCACGAGACGCACTCGTAGCTCGAAGGTCGGCTCGGAGCCGCGCAGCCAGGCTTGCAGGGTGGTCGCCAAGGCGCGCAGCTCGTCGGCGTTTCCTCCCATGTCGATGGCCGGGACCTCGAGCAGGCCCTGCTTGGAGACGATCTCGAATCCGCCGGCGTGGCGTTTTGGACGAGCCGGACTCCACGAGGCGGACCTCGGTCGTGCCCACCGCGTTGCGCACGACCGGATAGAGACCGAGCGCATAGCCCTCGACGACCCGGCAGATGGCCGCGGGATCGCGCGGACCGCGTTCGCACCGGACGGTCAGATCCTCCAGCCCGAGGCCGACGAGCACCGAGCCTGCTCCCCCGAACACCACGAGGAAGAAGGCGGAGCCAAGGGCCGCGAGCGCCGGGTGCGGCGAGCGCAGCGCGTAGGTGGTGACCCCGCCCTCTCGCCGGGAAGCTTCCAGGGCATCGGCAGCGGCCTAGAGGAACTCGCAGAGGTAGGCCGCCGGCGCGCTGGCCTTGACGTCGAAGCCGCTCTTGCCGGGGACCTCGAAGGCGCAGCCGGCCGGGAAGGCGCGGAAGGCGGCCTCGCCGGGCAGCTTGGCCCACAGCTCGCCGGAGACGATGGTCATGCGCTCGGGCGCGTCGGTGTTGAAGTGGAACTCGCCCACGTCGATGACGCCCGCGGTCGCCCGGCGACCGTTGCGCTCGAAGCCGACGCTCTGGACCTTCCCGTCGAAGAACTGGTTGTGCTTGAGCATCTCGGAATCCTTTCGTTCCTCTGTTGGACCGTCGATCAGCGCCGCGCGAGCTTGGGCGCCAGGTAGAGCCCCAGCGTACGGATGGCAACGTCGGCGGAGCGGAAGACCGGCACGCCCTTGTCCTCGAGCGCGCGGGCCATGGCGTCGTAGAGCACGCCGCTGTCGATGGAGGCCACGATGGGCTTGGTCGCCTCGGGGAGCAGCTTCGCCAGGCGATTCACCAGGCTCCCCGGCGCGCGGATGGACATCTCCTCCGGGATGTTCTCGGCGAGCGTGGCCATGGCCGGCGTGAGCGGGATGGTGGCGCACAAGACGAGGTCGACGCCAGGCTCGGCCAGGAAGGCGCGCAGCACGTCCTCGTGGGTCTGGTCGTTGGCCATCGGCGTCAGGTCCATCGGGTTGCGCACGTCGACCAGAGTGTCGAGCTTGCCGGCGGTGAGCGCCTTCTGCAGCCCGTCCTTCGTCGACGGTGACCACTTCGCCAGCTCCAGGTGCCAGCCCTCGCCGCGCAGCGCGTCGGCGATGCCCACGGCTTCGTATCCGGCGTTCGAGAGCGCGGCCAGCTTGGGGCCGGTCCAGGTCTTGGTGCCGAGCATGGTCGAGACCTTCACCAGGTCGGCGAACTCGTCGAAGTTGCGCGCGACGTAGGCCCCGGCGCTCTTCACCAAGGACTCGCAGACGTCGTAGTCGCCGGCGAGCGAGGCGGTGTGGCCGCTGGTCGCGCTCTTGCCCTCGGCGGTGCGGCCGGCCTTGTAGAAGACGACGTCGCGGCCGGAGGCGACGATCTCGCGGACGGTGCGGCAGAACTCCAGGCCGTCGGCGTCCTTGAAGCCCTCGATGTAGACCGCGAAGGTGCGCAGGTCCTTGTCGCCGGCCAGGTGCTTGAGGAAGTCGGTGATGGTCAGGTCCACCTGGTTGCCGGTGGAGATGGCGTAGCGCGGCGAGAGCCAGCCGAGCTTGCTGAGCCGGCTGATCATGAACGCGCCGGACTGGCTGATGAGCGCCACCGGGTCGCGCCCGTCCTCGCGCAGCGGCAGCTTCTCCTGCGGGATGAAGAGGGTGTGGTACTTGCCCGGCCGGCTGACGATGCCCAGGCAGTTGCCGCCGTTGGCGACGAGCGCGCGGCCCGTCTCACGGCCCTTGGCGATGGCCTTCTTGAGCCGGCCCTCGATGGTCTCGCCGCCCGCCTTCTCGCCGAACCCGCCGGGGATGAGGATGACGCCCACCGCCTTGTCGTGCTCGACCAGCTCCTCCATCAGGCTCGGCACCTGCTCGGCGTTGACCGCCACCACGAGCAGGTCCACGCGCTCGGGCAGGTCCTTGACGTTGGCGAAGCACTTCACGCCGTCGATCTCGGTCGACTCCGGGCGCAGCACGTACATCCGCGATTTGTCGAAGCCGGACTGGATGATGTTGCGCAGGATGATGCGCCCCATGTTCATGCCCTTGGCCGAGACGCCGATGATGGCCAGGCTTTGGGGCTTGAGGGTCGCGCCGAGAGAGGCGAGCGGGCGCGCGACGGGCAGCGTCGCCTTCTTGCGGAACTTGAAGACGCCGTCGAGCGCGACGAGCTGGCCCTTGGAGGCGCCGAAGGGGTTGACCTCGCACTCGGTGACCGTCCAGCCGCCCGAGCCCGCCGAGGAGTCGTGGCCGAACGCCTCGCCGATGGCCTTGAAGGCGCCGAGGGTCTTCATGATCTCGGCGTCGTCGACCAGCTTCTGCTTGGTGCGCGTCTGGCCGGACAGGCGCTTGTAGGCGAGCGTGGACTTGAAGACCTCGAGCAGGCCCTTCTCGTCGAGCAGCGACGCCGAGCCGCTGACCACCGCCAGGCCCTTCTTGCAGGCCTCTCCCAACAGCTCGGTGTCGATGCCGCCGATGCCCATGGTGATGACCGGGCCGAACTCGCGGTTGTGGCGCAGCGCGACGATCGACTCGGCTCCGGCGCCCTCGCCCTCGAGCTGGACCATCTCCACCACCATCACGCCCATCAGGTCCTTGCGGATGGCGTCCTCGAGCGCCTTGCCCTCCAGGCTCTGGTAGGCCTCGGGCCGGTGGCTGGGCTTGGCGACGATGTCGCGCACCATCGTCGCCGGCACCTCGGCGAGCATCTTGGCGACGCCCTCGGCGACGGACTTCGGGTCGTTCGCGCATTTCTTCACGCCGCCGACGTCGGTCTTGTGGGCGATCTCGGGCGAGACGATCTTGAGCATCACCCGCTCGCCGCCCAGCGACTTGAGCTGGGCCTCGTCGATGGGCTGGCCCTGCTTGGCGATGAAGAACCTGGGCGTGCGGCAGCCGGCGGCGGAGAGGAACTCGTAGACCTCGTGCTCCAGGAGGGCGAAGCGGCCTTCCTTGGCGGCGGCGTCCAGCACGGCGTTCATGCGCTTCAGGTCGAGAGTCATGTCGCGTCCTCGCGGGAGGTTGGGAAGAGCAAGGGCGGGACTCTAGCGGGAACGCGCGCGGACGGGGAGCACCGCGAAGGCCGCGGGCGGAGGGTCCATTACGTCCATGGCGTCCATCGAGTCCATCGGACGACGGACCCCGTGGACGCCATGAGCGAGGCGGGCCGGCTGCGATGCCAGCTACCCCTGAAGGCCCACCGTGGGCTTGGCCGGCTCGTCGGGCTCGGTCGGGCCCTTGCGCCACAGGCCGCCCGCCGTGAGCACCTTGTAGCCCCACTGGCCCCAGCCGACGAGCGAGAGCACCAGCCACGCGAGCCAGGCGACCATGCCGGCGCGCCAGCCCCAGACCGGGATGGAGAGGATCCACGGCTGCGGCATCAGGCCCGGCGTCCGGTCTTCGGTCCAGCGCAGGTGGTTGGCGAAGCTGCCGTTGCCGGCGATGAGGAAGTCCGGCCGGCCCTGCAGGTCCACCGCCACCGAGACGGCCAACAGCACCAGCGCGGTGCCGCAGGCCGCGGCGATGCCCGCCTGGCGCAGGTTGAAGCCCTCCGGCGTCGCGAGGTCGGGCCGGCCCGCGCGCCAGCCGAGCAGGAGGAGCGCCGCCGTCAGCGAGAGGAAGACGTGCCAGGGCAGCATCAGGCCGCCGGTGAACAAGACCAGCCAGTGCCCGGCGCGCAGCGGCGTGCTCTTGACGCGCCCCAGGGCCAGCGCCACCAGGCACAGCAGCGCGTAAATCGCCCACAGCTGCGCCGAGGGCCCCAGACGCGAGCCGCCCATGGCCACCACGATCCGGTCCTCGGGCACGCGCAGCTCGGTGTCGGCGTTGACGCCGGCCGTGCCCAGGTTGACCTGCGGCGCGCGGGCAAAGAACGGCAGGGTCTCGGGCTGGCCCCAGGTCAGCCGCGCGGTGTGCGCGCCGCTGCCGACGGGGATGACGACCTTGCGCCCGTCCTGGCGCGCCGCCAGGCGGACGCCGTCCACCGTGACCTCGCTGAGGACCGCGCCCTCGGGCAGGGTCAGCGCGTGCGTGCCGCTCCGGCTCGAGCGCAGCGAGACCTCCAGCACCGCCGTCGTGAACCGCTCGCCGGGGACGAGCTTCGAGCTTGCTGTGATCGATGGTGAGCACCTGGCCAGGGACCGCGGGTGGCCGGGAGACGGCGAGCACCACCTCCTCGCCCGGCCAGGGCCACCACTCCGGCCGGCGAGCGCCGTCGTCGGCGAAGTGGCTCGCCGGCGGGATGCCGCCGAGCGCGACGTGCCAGAGCGGGCCGGCGTCGAGCCGCCACACCTCGGTGACGCCCAGCGCCTTGGGTGCGACCAGCGTCACCGAGGGCCGTTCCTCGACCACCGAGTCCCAGGCGACGGCCTCGTCGTTGGGGCCGAGCGCGATCTGCGCCTTGCCGCCCAGGACGCGCACGCCGGCGGTGACCACCGACTCTCCCGGAAGCAGCGGGACCTCGAGGACCAGCGGCGTTCCCTTGGGGCTCGCGCGCACGACCTTCGTCGAGGCCTCCCAGCGCAGACCGAGCGACAGCGTCCGCTCGACGCGGACGAAGGTCTGGAGCGGTGCCGCCGCGGACTCGGTGGGCGCCGAGGCGCTCGCGGGCGAGGCGGGGCTGGCCGCGGCCGCCGGGTTCGAGTCCATGCGGGTCAGGAGCAGCGTGTCGTCGGCGACGCCGTCCTCGTGCAGCCCGTCGAGCCGCCAACCGCTGACCTCGGCCTCCACCCTCCGGGCCGGGAAGGGGAGCGAGAGCGGCACGGTGACGCGCGCGGGCATCCGGCCGGTGAGGACGGCCTGGTGGAGCCCCGCGGGCACCGCGAGCCAGAGGTGGCCGTCGTCACTGCGGGCGAGCCCTGGCGCAGGGTGGCCGTCGAGCAGCACCTCGCTCGGCACCAGGTCGGCAGCCGAGCCCGGGAGCGGGATGGAGGTCGCAGCGGCGGCGGAGAGCTCGAGGCGCAGGGTGAAGGTCTCGGGTCCGACCTCGAGCATCAGCCGCGGATTGGCGGCGCAGCGCGGAGCGCAGTCGGGCGGCGCCGTGAGCCGCTTGCCCAGCTCTTCGAGCGTCTCGGGGCTCGGGGTCTGCGCCGAGGCGATCGACGGGACGGCGAGGCCGAGCGCGAGGACGAGGGTGAGCGCCGCGGCCTTGGGAGCGAGCGCGAGCGGTGGGACGGACGCCTTGAGCCGCGCGGGCCAGAACCGGCCGGGGAAGCGCAGGAGGGCCAGGAGGAGCAGGGCGGCCAGCGCGCTGCGCACGAAGCCGAGCACGCCGTTGACGGCCGGGCCGAGCAGGAACAGGTGCGCGCGCTGCGAGGACGGGATGGGGCCGCGCCACTTGAGGTACTCGGTGGTGTTGTAGCGCTCCCAGGTGGGGATGCCGGGGCCGGTCTGAACGGCCTCGTTGGAGTTGGAGTTGTTGGCGCCGAAGCTGCGGATGGCCTTGCGCTTCGTCGTGAAGCCGGAGCCCGCGCTGCCGGCGCTGCTCACGTTGGCGTCCTCGCCGCCGAGGGCGTTGGCCGAGGCCGCGAAGAGCGCCCGCAGGTTGTGGCCGAAGATGGTGATGACGGCGAGAGCGGAGATCATGATCAGCACCACGACCACGATGTAGGACCCCACCGAGGGAGACTTCCTGGCGGGACTCTCGGCGCGGGCGGGCTGGCGGATGAACCAGACGACCACGGCCACCGCGCCGCCGAAGCCCACGAGCGGCCAGACCAGGCCCGACAGCGCCCGCGCGATGCTCTCCGAGGCTTCCTTGACCACCGTCGGGTAGAGCGCCATCTGCAGCTGCCCGGCGACGAAGATCGCGGTCGCGAGACACAGGCCCGCGAGCAGCACGGTCCTCGCGCCACGAGCAGCGGTGCGCCAGAAGCCCTCGGGCAGGACGCGCCCCAGCCCTTCGGCGCCCAGGACGAAGAGCCACGTCCAGGCGGGGGCGAACGGCTCGGCCACCGTCAGGAGCAGCGCGGCGAAGGTCAACAGCGCCCAGGCGAGGCCGAGCAGGCGCCACGCGGCGAGCGCGGCGGCCAGGACCAGCAACAGGTCGGGCCAGGAGTACGAGCCGAGCCAGGTGGGCGTGGCCTCGTCGACCCCGCTGGCAAAGGCGAGCCGCCAGCCGGGCGGCAGGTGGATGGTCGAGGTGACCGACTGGAAGTCCGCGGCCCAGCCGACTGCGGGCAGGTCCGCGACGTTGCCCTCCAGGCGGCTGTCGGCGCTCAGGTCCACCTTCTGGCTGCGGAAGCTCGACGCCCGGCGCTCCGGCGTCGAGCCGGGTGATGAGCAGGTCTTCGCCGTTGACGGAGGTGCGGCCGAGGATGCCCGGCGCCGGCAGCTCCAGGCGCCAGGCGCGCGGCGCGGTGCCGGTGATGGAGTCGCGCACCGTGTAGCCGCCGCCGTCGAAGTCGAGCCACAGCTCGCGCCGCAGGTGGAGCTGGTCCGCTGGCGGGGCCGAGTCGCCACGGCGCTGCTCGACCAGGCTCAGCGCGCCGCCGACCGCCATGGGGAAGGCCGGCAACTTCTTCCAGTCGGCCGGCAGCTCGGTCTGGTTCGGGTCGATCAGCTCGACGCCTTCGAGCGCCACTTCGCGCAGCGCGGGGCGGGCGTCGAAGACCCACAGCTCGCCGCCGTCGTCGCTCCAGGTGCCGTCGGGGGCGTGGCGGGTGAGCGTGCTCACCGGGCCTTCGCTGCGGGCCTCGAGCGTCAGGAGCCAGGTGCCCGGGCGGACCTGCACGCGCAGCCGGCCGTCGGCGTTGAGCCGCGCAGGCAGCGGAGAGTCGAGCGCCGAGGCGAGGAAGCTCTGGGGCAGCGTGCGGCCGAGGAGCACCTCGCGGCTCTTGCCGGAGACGCGCAGCTCGACGCGCGTGACCAGCCGCATCGGGACCTCGTCGGCGACGAGGCGGAAGACGTTGACCTCGAGCCGGTCGCCATCGGTCGACGGCTCGGTCTCGGACTCGGTCCGGCGCTGCAGCACGACGGCGCCGTCGGCCTCGCGAGTGGGCATCGGGACGGCGGCATTGCGGACCGTCAGCGACAGCAGGCCGGTCTCGACGGGCACCGGCAGCGACTCGGGCAGCGAGTCCCAGGTGAACTCACCGGTGAGCTGGTGGTCGCCGGCAGCGAGCAGGGCGCCGGGGCCGCCCGCGCTGCCGAAGGGAATGAGCACTGCCGGGACGCCGTCGACCTTCACCGCGACCGGCCAGCGCTTGGGGCCGCCGGGGAGCGGCACGGCCAAGGGGGCCTCGAGGTGCCAGGCCTGGACGAAGCGGCCGCCGCGCTCGTCCACCGAGAGGGTCAGCCGCGAAGGCCAGGCGCAGCGGCGCGCGGGCGCGCCGGAGGTCTCCTGGCCCTCGAGGAGCGTGCACCGCGCCTGCTCGCGGCCCTGCATCGCCCAACCGATCCATGGGCGCAGCGGTTCGGGGACCTCGGGGGCGGCGGAGGCGATGAGGGCGGAGAGCAGACCGATGACGAGCGGGGCGGACATGGGACCTCCCGCGAGAAAGAGAGTCCTCGCGAGAGGTGAGTCGAGTGGCGGCGGGAGGCCGGCATCGGACGTTGGGCGGATGGTTGACCGGCGGGCGCAAGACCTGCCGGCGATACCCGCCGTTACGGCGCCCAGCATTGCAGGTATAACCAGTTGCGATTCCTCTCCAGCCCGCGAGACCCACCATGCGTAGCGCTTGCTCGCCCCGTGCGCGGCGATGCTTCGTCGCCTCCCTCGCAGTGCTTCTCTCGCCTTCGGTGCTGAGCGCGTGCGGCTCGCCGGCGTGGAGCACGGCGGACGCAGGGACCCCGCCGGTCTCGAGCGACGCCGCAGCGACGCTGGACGCAACGATGACGCCAAGGACCGACGGGAGCGTCGAGGCGGCCGACGATGCCGGAATGGGGGAAACGCCCGATGCCGAGACAGTCGACGCAGCGCAGGTCGATGCCGGCGAAGAGACCGCAGATGCGGCGAACCCCTCGCTCGATGCCGGCGTGCCTGCAGACGCGTCGGCGGCGCCGCTCATCGCGGTGTCGCCGGCCGTGCTGACCTTCGTCGACCCGCTCTACCAGGTGCGCTCTGTTCAGCGCTTCTCCATCACGAACGACGGCACTGCGCCGCTGACGGTCCGGGCCATCAACCTCTCGGACGGCACGGCGAACGGCGACTTCTCGCTCACCCTGCCTGCGCTCCCCGCAACCCTGGCTCCCCAAGCCGCGGCAATAGAGGTGGAGGTCGCGCTGGTGCCCTCCGACGCCGCCGACCCTTCGGGAGTCGTCCACGTGCTCTCGGACGACCCTGCGCGTCCCGACGTGTCGGTCTCGTTGGTCACTTCGCGCCAAGGCGCGGCCGCCCTGAGCCTCTGCGTCCTCGAGGGCGCCATGCCCAGCGACGGCTGCACGGTGGAATCCCACGGCAGGCGCGCCGTTGGCAGATCTGGGCCCGGTCCCGTATGGGCAGACCAAGAGCCGCGTCGTGTCGCTGGTCAACGGCGGCGCGGGCGGGCCGCTGGCGGTCGAGTCGGTCCAGCTCTCGCCAGCGGCGGCTCCCGCGCACTACCAGCTCGAGGTCCTCGCCCCGGGAACCGTCGAGACGCCGGTGTCCAGCTGGCCGGTCTACCTCAACCCCGCCAGCGTATCGGTCACTCCCGACGAGCTGCGCGCGAGGATCACGTTCACCGCACAAGACGTCGAAGGCGACCTCAGCGGCGTGAGCCTTCGCGTCGTTGCCGGCAGCGGCACCACGCTCGTCCCGGTCATCGGCGAGGTGGACGGCTGCCGCCCGGGCCATGAGGACTGCAACCACGATGGCCAGGACGGCTGCGAGAGCGAGCCTGCGACCGACCTGAAGAACTGCGGCGCCTGCGGCAACGCCTGCAGCGCTTCGGGGGGAGTCGCCCGGTGCGTCTCGGGCGTCTGCGGCATCACCTGCATCCAGGTCTTCCGCGACTGCAATGGCGAGGTGACCGATGGCTGTGAGACCAACATCGCCACGAACGCCGAGCACTGCGGCGGGTGCGGTCAGCCTTGCAGCTACCCGAATGCCAACCCCGGCTGCCTCGGCGGGGCCTGCGAGATGGCGGCGTGCCACGCGGGCTTCGGCGACTGCAACGACTCCACCTCGGACGGCTGCGAGACGGAGCTCGTCAGCCTCGCCGACTGCGCTGCTTGCGGACGCCCGTGTGCTCTCGCCACTGCGGAGGCGAGCTGCGTCAGCGGCGCGTGCCTGCTCGCGACGTGCAACGCCGGGTTCGGCAACTGCGACCGCGAAGACTCCACCGGCTGCGAGACGGACACCACCACGGCCGTGGACCACTGTGGCGCCTGCGATCACGCCTGCGCCTTCCCGAACGGCACCGCCTCGTGCAGCGGGAGCACCTGCCAGCTGGCGGGCTGCGACGCGACCTGGGACGACTGCGACGGCGTCGACGCCAACGGCTGCGAGACCGATCTCCTGAGCGACGTGGAGAACTGCGGTGCCTGCGATCTCGATTGCGCGACGGCCTACCCGAACTCGAACTTCTCCTGCGCGACGACCTGTCTCTGGCTGGGCTGCCACGCCGGCTACTTCGACCTCGACGGCAACCTCGGCAACGGCTGCGAGTGCTGGTCCGGCGCGCTCGACGTCCCGGACGACGCCTTCGTCGACGCCAACTGCGATGGTGTCGACGGCGATCTCGCCCAGGCGGTGTTCGTCGACACGGTGACGGGAGACGACGCGGCGAACCTGGGAACGCAGGCGCTGCCGATGAAGACGATCGGCGCGGCGCTCGCGCTGGCGACGGCCTCGGGCAAGACGCAGGTGCTCGTCTCCGAGGGGCTGTACGAGGAGTTCGTGGTCCTCGCGAACGGGGTGAGCCTCCATGGTGGCTACTCGGCGGCGAACAGTTGGTCCCGGAGCGCCGCGGCCGTCGCGACAATCCACGGCCAGGCGGTGCAGGACGTGCCCCGTGGTCGGGCCACCGGTGTGGACGGGGTCGACATCACCGCGCCCACGGTCGTCGATCGCCTGACCATCAATACCGTGGCGGTCGCCGGCAGCTACTCGACGAACTACGCGGTGCGGCTCGTGCGGTGCCCGGCGCTGACGGTGAAGAACTGCACCATCACCGCGGGTGACGGGAAGCCGGGGATCGCGGGCACGGACGGAGCGGCAGGGACCTCGGGCGCAGACGGTGCCAATGCAGTGGGGACGAGCGGAGGCGCCGGTGGCAGCTACCACTGCGCCGGCGGAGGCGGGGCTACTGGCTCGTTCTCGGGCGGTGATGGGTGCGCAGGTGCGAGTGGAGGGGCCGCTGGCGACCCGCCAGTGTTCATGGGCTCGGCGACGGCAGGAGGGGACGGCCAGGCGGGACGGGATGGACTCGCCGGGATGTTCGGCTACCCCGGGACGTGGCTGGGGGACCGTCTTGGCTTCTGGGGCACCGAAGACGGAACGGACGGAAAGAAGGGCGACTCGGGCGCGGGAGGTGGGGGTGGCGGGGGCGGAGGCGCGAAGAATGGGTTCGGCTGCGGGGCGCTCGCGTGCAGCGGCGGCGGGGGTGGCGGGGGCGGCGGAGGCGGTGGGGGCCAGGGAACCTTCGGCACCGCGGGGGGAAGCTCGTTCGGTGTGTACTTCGCCAACTCCAGTGGACTCGTGGTCAGCAACAACGTCATCCGCAGCGGGAACGGCGCAGCAGGCGGGAACGGCGGGCGTGGAGGGGCCGGTAGCGGCGGCGGACGCGGCGGGCTAGGGGCTGCGGCCACCTCGTGCTCGGCGGCGGGCGGCAATGGAGGCGCTGGAGGCCGAGGCGGGGTGGGCGGACCGGGCGGCCCCGGGGTGGGCGGCTTCTCCTATGCCCTCCTCCGGCAGAGCGTCGGGGTCACGACCACTGGAAACGTGCTGAGCCACGGGGCGCCCGGGGCCGGCGGGACTTCGCCGGGCGGCGGCCCCGGGGGCAGCGCCGGCTGGGCCGGGGACTTCGGTCCTTGAGATCCAGTAGCGGCGTGCCCCGCAAAGCTCGAGCCCGGCACCACGGAGGGCGCGCCGGGCTCGAAAGCTGTGTCTCAGGCAGTCGCTACTTGGCGAAGAGCATCTCCGCGACCTTGCCGGCCTTGCCCACCGCGAGGATCTGCTTGGGCAGGTCGGGATCGCCCTTGACCCGGTCCGGTCCCTTGGCCTCGAGGGCCGCGATCACGTCGTCGCCCATGGGGCTGGCGAAGAGCGCCTTCCAGTGCGGGATGGCGTTGGGCGACAGCTCGCCCTTGGCCACCCGGCCCACCAGCGCCCGCGCCGCCTTGGACGGGATCTCCGCCTTCAGGCACGCCCGGTACGCCTCGCCCGCGGCCTTGCCGGCGCGGAAGGCATTGACGTTGGTCTTCTGCACCTTCTCGCCCTTGCGCGCGAACAGCTCCTCGATGGCCTTCTCGAGGATCTCGTCCTTGATGCCCAAGAACGGGCTCGCCGCGCCCAGGAGCACCATGTTCGCGGCCTTGGCCGTGCCCGCCTCGCGCGCCAGGCCGTCGGCCGGCACCAGCACGTGCGTCTTGAGCTTGGCGACGGCCTCCAGCACCTTCGCCGTCTCCGGGTAGTCGGGGATGTTGACGAACGGCTCGGCCGCCGTGACCACCGCGCCCTCGGGCGAGAGGAAGTCGACGTAGCGCAGGCTCTCGAGCGGCTCGACCGAGAGCACCAGCGTGCCTGCGCCCTTGGGCACGAGGTCCGAGTGGATGGGGTGGTCGGCGACGCGCAGGTGGCTGATGACCTCGCCGCCGCGCTGGCTCATGCCGTGGACCTCGGCCTGCTTGAACTGGAGGCCGGTCTTGAGCGCCGCCATGTCGATGACGACCGAGATGGAGAGGATGCCCTGGCCGCCCACTCCGCAGAGGATGATGTTGGTTTCCATGGCGGTCGGCTCCTACTTCTTGGCGGTGTGGATGCAAACGCGGGTGGGGATGATCACCGACAGTCCCTTGTAGGCGATCTCCTTCTTCACGAGCTCCACGTTCTCCGCGTGGTGCTTGCGCAGCGGGTTGATGACGTGGACGTGCTCGGGGTCGACGCCCAGGCCCTTGACGACGCGCACGAGGTCCGACTGCGTCGCCATCGTCTCCTGGCCGCCGGTCATGCCCACCGTCTCGTTGTCGAGGATGAAGACCGTCATGTTCAGGTTGCGCTTGGCGGCCCCGACGAGCCCCGTCATGCCCGAGTGCATGAAGGTCGAGTCGCCGATGGTGGCGATGACCGGGTGCATCCCGGCCGCCGCCGCGCCCATGGCCATGGAGATCGACGCGCCCATGTCCACGCAGGAGTGCACGGCGCTGTACGGCGCGTAGGCGCCCAGCGTGTAGCAGCCGATGTCGGCGAAGACGCGCGCGCTGGGGTTGGCGTCGAGGATGACCTTGATGGCGTTGTAGCTGTCGATGTGCGGGCAGCCGTCGCACAGCGAGGGCGGCCGGCCGACGAGCTTGAGGTCCGGGGCGCCCTGGCGCGGCCGCTCGGGCAGGCCCAGCGCCTTGCGGACGAGGTCGGGGTTGAGCTCGCCGGCACGCGGCAGGGTGCCGTCCAGGCGGCCCTTGATGGTCTTGCCACGGGGCTTGTCCAGGAGGCCGCGCAGCGCGGTCTCGATGAACGGGTAGCCGTCCTCGACGACCACCACCGTGTCCACGGCGTCGAGCAGCTGGGAGACGAGCGCGGTGGGGATGGGGTAGCAGCCGACCTTGAGGTACGGCGGCAGCGCGTCGGAGGGCCCGAAGTTCTCGAGCAGGTAGTTGAGCGCGATGCCGGAGGCGATGTAGCCGACCTTGCCGCCGGTCTTGCCCAGGTGCAGCTGGTTGAAGCGCGCGGACTCGCTCCAGGCGAGCATCTCCGCCTGCTTCCGGGTCAGCGCCGCGTAGTTCTTGCGGGCGTTGGAGGGGAGCAGCGTCCAGCGCGCGGTGTCGGAGGTGGGCTTGAGCGGGTTGGGGGCGCGCTTCTCGGCGAGCGCGACGCCGGAGCGGCTGTGGGCGAGCCGCGTGACCAGGCGCATCATCACCGGCACGCCGAACCGCTCGGAGAGGTCGAACGCCTCGCGCGCCATGTCGTAGGCCTCCTGGCCGTCGGCAGGCTCGAAGCAGGGCAGGAGCGCGAAGTTGGCGTAGACGCGGCTGTCCTGCTCGTTCTGCGAGCTGTGCATGCCGGGGTCGTCCGCGGAGACGACCACGAAGCCGCCGTCGATGCCGGTGACCGCGCTGTTCATGAACGGGTCGGCGGCGACGTTGAGGCCCACGTGCTTGAAGCTGACCATCGCGCGGCGGCCGGCGTAGCTCATGCCCAGCGCCTCTTCGTAGGCCACCTTCTCGTTGGCGCTCCAGTTGTGGTGGACGCCGCCTTCGGACACCGGCGGTCCGCCGTGGGTCTCCTTCTCGATGAACTCCAGGATCTCGGTGGCGGGGGTCCCGGGGTAGCTGAACGCGCCCGAGAGGCCGGCGTGGATGGCGCCGAGGGCGACGGCCTCGTCGCCGAGCAGGGGCCTGCGGTCCATGGTCTTCTGCTCCGAACGGTGAAGCGCGGCGGGACGCAAATCGCTCCGGGGCCCGACCGCGGCGGAACTGCCTTCGACCCGAAGCGCTCTTCTTTACCAGACAGGTGCTTTCCGGGGGAAACCCCAACGGGGCCCGCGTCACGCCGGCGACCGACACCATCCACAAGTCCACGGTCGGCAGGCGCAGGCGGCCGGGAGGCGTGCACCGGGCCGACGTGGCGGGCGACAAGTCGGGGCATGCCGACCTGGACCGGGCTGAGCAGCGAGGAGGCGGCGCGCCGGCTCGCGCGCGACGGCGCCAACGAGCTGCCCTCGGAGAAGCGCCGCGGCCTGCTCCGGCTCTTTTGGGGCGTGCTGCGCGAGCCGATGTTCCTGATGCTGGTCGCCGCCGGCGCGCTCTACTTCGCCATGGGCGAGCCCGTGGACGCGCTGATGCTGGTCGGCTTCGTCACGGTGGTCATCGCCATCACGGTGTACGAGGAGCGGCGCACGGAGCGCGCCCTGGAGGCGCTGCGCGAGCTGTCGAGCCCCCGGGCGCTGGTGGTGCGCGGCGGGGAGCGGCGGCGCATCCCCGGGCGCGAGGTGGTCGTCGGCGACGTGCTGGTGCTGTCCGAGGGCGACCGGGTCCCGGCCGACGCGCTGCTGGTCGAGGGGCGCTCCCTGTCGGTGGACGAGTCGCTGCTGACCGGCGAGTCGGCGCCGGTGCGCAAGCGGCCGGACGGGCGGGCCGCCTCGCTCGACCGGCCCGGCGGCGACGACCTGGCCTCGGTCTTCTCCGGGACGCTGGTCACGGCGGGGCAGGGCGTGGCCGTCGTCGTGGCCACCGGGGCGCGCACCGAGCTGGGCAAGATCGGCAAGTCGCTGCAGGCCCTCAAGGAGGAGCCGACGCCGCTGCAGAAGGAGACCCGGCGCCTGGTGCTGATGTTCGGGGTGGTGGGCATGACCTCCTGCGTGCTGGTGGTGGTGCTCTACGCGCTCACCCGTGGCGGCACGCTGGCCGACTGGAACCAGGGGCTCTTGGCGGGCATCGCGCTGGCGATGTCGGTGCTGCCCGAGGAGTTCCCGGTGGTGCTCACGGTGTTCCTGGCCCTGGGCGCCTGGAGGATCTCCAAGAGCCACGTGCTGACCCGGCGGGTGCCGGCCATCGAGGCTTTGGGGGCGGCCACGGTGCTCTGCGTGGACAAGACCGGGACGCTCACCTGCAACCAGATGACGCTCAAGGTCCTGCATGCGGGCAGGGAGGAGGCGGACTCTGCGAGCGAAGCCGCCGGCTCTCCGGCCTTGTCCGAGCTGCTGGCCGCAGCGGTGCTGGCGAGCCGGCCCCAGCCCTTCGAGCCGATGGACCGCGCGCTCCACGCGGCCGGCGGCGCCGCGCCTCCGGGTTGGGAGCTCGTCCACGAGTACCCGCTCTCCCCGGAGCTGCTCGCGGTGAGCCAGGCCTGGCGCACGGGAGCCGGGGGCCCGCTGCGGGTGGCCTCCAAGGGGGCGCCCGAGGCCATCGCGGCGCTGTGTGGGCTCGCCCCCGAGGCCCGCGCGAAGTTCCTGGAGGCGGCCGGCGAGCTCGCGGGCCGTGGGCTGCGGATCCTGGGCGTCGCTCGCGGGGAGGTCGACGAGGAGGCGCTCCCGGCGCGGCACGCCAATCTCCACCTGGCGCTCTTGGGCCTGGTGGGCTTCGAGGACCCGCTGCGCGCCACGGTGCCGCCGGCGGTGGCGGAGTGCCGCTCGGCGGGGATCCGCGTGGTGATGATCACCGGGGACTACCCGGCGACCGCGCGCAGCATCGCCCGCCAGGCCGGGCTGGCGAACCCCGACGCGGTGATCAGCGGGCGCGAGCTGGACGCGATGGGCGAGCAGGCGCTGGCGCGCCGGGTCCTGGAGGTGGACGTCTTCGCCCGCGTGGTGCCCGAGCAGAAGCTGCGGCTGGTGCAGGCGCTCCAGGCGGGCGAGCAGGTGGTGGCCATGACCGGCGACGGGGTCAACGACGCGCCCGCGCTCAAGGCCGCCCACATCGGCATCGCGATGGGTGGCCGCGGCACCGACGTCGCGCGCGAGGCGGCGGGGCTGGTGCTGCTCGACGACGACTTCGCCTCCATCGTCGCCGCGGTCCGGCTCGGCCGGCGCATCTTCGACAACATCCAGAAGGCCATCCGCTTCGTGTTCGCGGTGCACGTGCCCATCGCCGGGCTGTCGCTCTTGCCGGTGCTGATGCCGGGCTGGCCGCTCCTGCTGTTGCCCGCGCACATCGCCTTCCTGGAGCTGGTGATCGGCCCGTCGTGCGCGCTGGTCTTCGAGGGAGAGGAGCCGGAGTCCAACGTCATGGCCCGGCCGCCGCGCGACCCGCGCCAGCGCCTGTTCTCCCCGCGCTTCATCGGCGTGGCGGTCTTCGAAGGGCTGTGCGCGCTGGCGGCCTGCGTGGCCGTCCTACTGCTGGCGCGGCAGGGCCACGCGCCGGACGCCGCCCGGGCGCTCACCTTCGCCACCCTGGTGGTGTCGTTCCTGACGATCATCGTGGTGAACCTCTCGTCGACGCGCGGGGTCCTCGAGCGCCTGCGTGCGCCCAACCCGGCGCTCTGGTACGTGCTGGGCGGGGCGAGCGTGTTGCTCGTCGCGGTCCTGGTGGTCCCGCCGCTGCAGCGGCTGTTTCACTTCGCAGCGGTCCACCCGGTGGACCTGGCGCTCGGGGTGGCGGCAGGCCTGGCGAGCGTGGCGTGGTTCGAGTTGCTCAAGCTCCCCGCGAGGAGAAGGGCCCGAGCCGCAAGCGTGAGCGCGCGGGCCTCCTCCAGCCCTGGGCAGTGATGAGGTCCAAGTCGAGCACGGCCCCCTTCTGCCTCCGGCAAGCGCCTGCGGTGCCGAGGGCTCATGGCGAAAGCGTGTTTGTCCAGCCCTGGGCAGTGATGAGGTCCAAGTCGAGCACGGCCCCATCCGTCTCCAGCAAGCGCCTTCGGTGCCGGGGGCCCATGACGAAAGCCTCTTTATCTCCGCCTCACACCCGCGCAGGCTTCAATTCAGCGTCAAGGGGCCAAGGGGCCCAGCGGAAGGCAGATGGGCGCCGAATCGAATAGGTGCACCGGTTTCCTGGTCCCGAGCCCAGCCGAGGGGAAAAGGCTGCTCGCGGGACGCTCGAGCCGCACTCGGCATCGGAGATCTGCCTTCAGCAATGCGAGCACGCAAAGGATCCGCGGCTCGGGTCCTGCACGCGGTGTGGCCCGGCCTCAGTACCGGAAGCCGAGCCCGACCGTGGCGTTGGCCATCAGCGGGGTGCCGCTGTTGTGGTCGCTGGCCATCACCAGCCACCCGAAGCCGCCCTTGGCTCCTACGTAGAGCGCCGAGTCCTCCCACTGGACGACGTCGAAGCTGGCGTGGAGCGCGGGGCCGACGGTGAAGTCGAGGATGGCGCTCTCGGTGGTGATGCGCCGGACGATGAGCACGCTCACGCTCGCCCCGCCGCCGATACGCAGCCGCGAGCCGATGCGGCCCTCGGCGCGGAAGCCCAGCATCACGTCGCTCGTGGTCAGTCCGGAGGCGGTGGAGCCGACGAACAGGGCGAGGTCGAAGTAGAACGCCGCGCCCTTCGTCTGTCCGCCGAGGTCGAGCGCGAGGTCGCCGCCGCCGAAGTGGATGCCGTAGAGGTTTCGGTAAGTCCCACCGAGGGCGAACTTGAGGGAGAAGCCCGTGCTCCGCTGCGGCGCGGGCGCCTCCGGAGGCGGCGGCGGCGGCAGGGTGGCGTAGCCGCCGGTGACTTCGATTCGGAGGAGGGGGCGGTGGCGGCAAAGGAGTCGGGGGCGTCTGGCCACGGGCAGCGCCGGCGAAGAGCGACACGGCGAGGGCAGCGAGCAAGCCAGCGAGCGGAAGGCGGGTCATGGGCAGACCCTCCGGCCGTCGTCGGGCCGGGCCGTCTGGGCGCGCGAGCAGACGCCCGCGGCGACGATGGCCTCGCAGCTCATGGCGGAGACGCAGCGGCTCTCTTCGATGTCCAAGGCTGGGTAGACCGTGCCGCAGCCAGTCGCGTAGTAGCAGTCGATCTGGCTGGGGACGAAGCCCGGGCAGCAGCGGGAGAGGTGTGCGACGGCCTCTTCGCAGCGCAGCTCGTCCTCGCGGATGCCGCACGTCAAGGAGAGCAGCGCGGTCAGACCGATCAAGGCCGGCATGGGGTTGCGGCGACGTTTCATGGCTGCCTCGAGTCCATTGATACCGAAGGCTCCCGGCCCTGCTGTTCAAGCGCTAGCGAGACCGCGCGATTTTCACACAGGGCGAGCCCACTTGCTCGCCCGTTGGGGTGACGTCCGTCACGGCGACGGTGCCACCTCTGGCTGCTATGGTAGCGGGCCTATGTTGAAGCGGGATTCGAAGCTCGGCCAGTACAAGATTGTCCGCTTCCTCGGCGAAGGCGGCATGGGCGCTGTCTACGAGGCGCTCCACACCGAGCTCGGCAAGCGCGTCGCTCTCAAGACCCTGCGCAGCGACGTCGAGGCCCTGCCCACCGTCAAAGAGCGCTTCCTGCGCGAGGGGCAATCGGCGGCGCGCCTCAAGCACCCGCACATCGTGGACGTCTATGACGCCGGCCAGGTCGACGGCGTGGCCTTCCTGGTCATGGAGTACCTCGAGGGCGAGGACCTGGAGACGCTCCTGCGCCGCGAGACGCGGGTCACCGCCGACCGGGCGCTGGACATCATGGTCCCGGTGATGGCCGCGGTGGCCGCCGTGCACCAGCAGGGCATCATCCACCGCGACCTGAAGCCCCAGAACGTCTTCCTGACGCGCGGGCCGTACGGCGAGCCGCTGCCCAAGGTGCTCGACTTCGGTATCAGCAAGGTCTCCACCGCCGACGCCTCGCTCACCGGGGCCGGCGAGGCGCTGGGCAGCCCGTACTACATGTCGCCCGAGCAGGCGCGCGGGCTGACCGACCTCGACGCGCGCAGCGATCAGTTTGGCCTGGGCGTCATCCTCTACGAGCTGCTCACCGGCGTGCGGCCCTTCGACGCCCCCAACGTCTTCGCGGTGCTGGTGGCCATCCAGCAGGGCGCCTATGTGCCGCTGCACGAGCGATTGCCGGGCACGCCGCGCGCGCTGTCGGAGGCGGTCGCCAAGGCGATGGCCACGAGCCCCGACGCCCGCTTCTCCACGGTGCTCGAGCTGGCCAAGGCGCTGCTCCCCTTCGCCGGGGAGCGCACCCGCGTGCTCTGGAGCCCGCTGTTGGGCGCGAGCACCCAGGGCGCGGCGCTCGAGGATGACGCTCCGCTCATCGCGGCCGCCGAGGACCGCACCACGGTCCGCCGCAACCCGTTGGCCGAGACCGGGCCGCGCCCGGCGGTCGAGGGCGCTGCGCTCGAAGGGCCCGCGGGTGAGGCGGAGGCGGACTCGGACGTGGTCACCCGGGCCCCAATCGCCCGGCAGTCGACCGGCGGCAAGCCTCGTCCTGCGACTCCTCCGCCGGCACCTCCATCTGTGGCTTCGTCCGAGCCGCGGCCCCCGACGCCCGCTCCGGGCCGGTCCCAGCTGCGCCCAGCGGCCGAGCTGTCACGTACCGGCTCCCGTCCGGCGGCGGCCGAGACTGGAGTGCGCAGGGTCACCGGCACCGTTCGGGCCTTGGGCGAGCGCCCGCCCACGCCTCCGTCAGGCGTCGCGCGCCCCCGCGAGAGCACCCCAGCCCCGCCCGGGGTCGCGCGTCCTCGCGAGAGCACCCCGGCCCCGCCCGGCTTGGCGCGCCCCCGCGAGAGCACTCCAGCCCCGCCCGGCGTTGCGCGCTCCCGCGAGAGCACCCCAGCCCCGCCCGGCGTTGCGCGCTCCCGCGAGGCAACGCCGCCGCCTCCAGGGGTCGCACGGCCCCGTGAAGCTCCGCCGGCAGAGACGGCCCGCGCGACGTTGCGCCTGGCCCGGCCGGCTTCGATGCAGCCGCTCAAATCGACCCCCTCGGCAGCCGCGGCCCAGAAGCGCCGGCGGCAGACGCAGAGCGAGATGCCGTTCGAGCCCGAGCCCTTCTCCACGCCGGGGATGGGCGAGGAAGAGGTGACCGCTCCGCCGGTGCCCTCCCATCGCGGAGCCCCGGAGGCGGCTATCGAGGGACGGCAGGAGACCGCCCAGCTCCAGGTCTGGAAGTACGAGCTCTTGTGCATCTCGCAGGGCGAGGCCGGGGCGACCTTGCGGGCGCGCCAGCTCATCCGCACCTCGTCGCGCCTCGTGCTGCTGTTCGAGACCAAGGGACCCAACCCCGAGCGCCGGGCGCCGCTCATCCACGTGCTCAACTCGACGCACGGGGCGCTGGACGTCGTGGCCATCGTCGATGACGGCAAGGGTGGCTGGCGCGACCCGATGGGCGATCTGTGCAAGGAGCTCGTGCCGCTGCGCTACGACGGCAAGAACGCCTACGTGATGCTGGAGGGCGGCAACTTCCAGCACCTCATCCGCAAGGACCTGTTCGACCCGCTCACCGACGCCGAGAAGATCACCGACTGGGTCGCCGGGCGAAACCCGATCGCTTCGCGCTGGAAGCGGCCGAGCGACTGAGCGGCTTTGGGCTTGGGCGGGCCGCCCCGAGGCTCTAGTCTTCGGTTCCCGGCTGCGACCGGAAGCTCTTCTGCCCCGACCCGAAACCCGTAGCCCCCCGAAGACCCAAGGAGACCCCATGGCTCTGTCCGCCGAGATCCGCGACTTCCTGCGCGAGGAGGCCCTGCGCCGCTTCCTGGCCTACGTGAAGGTGCACACCACCAGCAACGAGGACAGCGGCAAGCACCCCAGCTCCGAGCACCAGTTCGCGCTGGCCAAGCTGCTCAAGGTCGAGCTGACCGAGCTGGGCCTCAAGGACGTCGAGGCGGACGAGCACTGCTACGTCTACGCCACGCTCCCGGCCTCCAAGGGCGCCGCGGGCAAGACCCCGGTCTCCTTCATCGCGCACCTGGACACCTCGCCCGCGGTCTCCGGCGAGAACGTCAAGCCGCTGCTGCGCGAGAAGTACGACGGCGGCGTGGTCCGCTTCCCGGACGACCCCGAGCTGACCATCGACCCCAAGGACTGCCCGGCGCTGCTCGACCACAAGGGCGACACGCTGATCACCGCCTCGGGCAAGACGCTGCTCGGCGCCGACGACAAGGCGGGCATCGCCGAGATCATGGCGGGCCTGGCGGCACTCAAGAAGTGGCCGGAGCTCGAGCACCCCGAGCTGCGCATCTGCTTCACGCCCGACGAGGAGATCGGCGAGGGCACCGCCCAGATCCGCCTCGAGAAGCTGGGCAAGGTCGGCTACACCTTCGACGGCTCCGTCCAGGGCGAGCTCGAGGACGAGTGCTTCGATGCGCTCTCCGCGAAGCTCAAGTTCACGGGCCTCTCGGTCCACCCGGGCATGGCCAAGAACAAGATGATCAACGCGGCGGCGCTGGCTGCGCGCTTCATCACGCTGCTGCCGGAGTGGATGACCCCCGAGCACACCGAGCTGCGCGAAGGCTTCTTCCACCTCACGCGCATGAGCGGCAACGAGAGCGAGGCCGACATCCAGTTCATCGTGCGCGACTTCCGGCGCGAGAAGAACGCGGAGAAGCAGGCGCTGCTCGAGAAGCTGCGCGACTTCATGCTCGCCCGGCACCCCGGCCTGAAGATCCAGCTCGAGGTGAAGGAGCAGTACCACAACATGAAGGAGGCGCTGGACACCCGGCCCGAGGTTGTGGAGACGGCGCGCCAGGCCATCGAGTTGGCCGGCATCCCGCTGCACCGCAACGCCATCCGCGGCGGCACCGACGGCGCCAAGCTCAGCTTCATGGGCGTGCCCACCCCGAACATCTTCGCGGGCGGCGTGCTCTTCCACTCCAAGAAGGAGTGGATTGGCGTGAACTCGCTGCAGAAGGCCGGCGAGGTGTTCGTGCACCTCTGCGGGCTGTGGGCGAAGAAGTAGGGCTTCGGGCCCCGGGCTTCGGGCTTCGGGTCCCGTGACGCCCTGAGTTGACCACCCTCGGGCGCGAGGGCCTGTGGTTCCGGGCAGTTAGCTCGCGCGTGTAGATACAGACACGGGATGGCGCCCGAGGATGGGCGCCATCTCGTCATCGCAGGCGAGGCGCTCAAGGCCAAGCGCCTTGAGGATGGCCGCCTGGGTCGGGTTCGGGTTCGTGATGGTGGAGGCGGTGCGGCCACCGAGTTGCAGGCGGTTGAGGCGGACACTCTCGAGCTCTTCGAATGCTCGGGCGGCGCTCATGGCAGCCGCAGTGCCGGCGAGCTTTCGCTCGAGGGCCCGCTCCAAAAGCATCGCCAAGACGCAGAGCGTCACATGTGCTCGCACCTTCGCTTCGGTTCGGTGCCGCACCGGTCGCAGCTCGACCAGGCTCTTGATGACGTGGAAGTCCTTCTCCACTGCGTCGCGGCTGCGGTACGTCGCCGCCAAGTCCTCCCCGCTCTGCAGCGACTCGGGGTGGGCGACCACCACGGAGAAGCCGTCATAGCGACGCAGCCGTCGCCAGACGTGCGGGCGCAGCTCGAGCTCCACCTGCAGCCGGACCTTGGCACTCTCGGCGTCTGCGGTCTCCGTGACGGCGATTTCGAAGGCCTCCACGAGGCTGCGCCGACGCAACTCGCGGTCCAACTCGGAATAGGCGCTCTCCCGCGTGCGGCGAGAGCCCGGCGCCGCCAACTGCTCATTCATCTCGCGCTCCAGGCGGCGCAGATGCGCGAGCGTGGTGTCGGCCCCCAGGCGCTGCTCGACGAATTGCTCGGGGTTGAAGCAGACCACCGCGCGCACGCGCAGCGGCTCCTCTTGACGCGCGGCGATATTGACCGCAGGCCTGCGCTCAGGCCGCGGCGCCCTGCGCATCTCGCGATCCAGGGATGCACGCTGCTCTTGGGGATCGCCCAGGCAGGCTGCCCTCAACGCCGCGCGGATGGGCATGCCCAGCATCCTCCCAGCACGGATGTCGTCCTGCAGATCCGGAGCGAGGTTCAACAGTTCCAAGAGCTTGACCGCCCGCTCCTTCTGCAGGCCTTGCGCACGCCCGGCCTCCCGGGAATTGAGCGCCGAGCCTTGGTCCAAGGCCTGGCGAATCGAAGTTGCCTGCGCGAGGGCTCGCTGGAGCGCATCTCCGGCGGCGGCCTCACTGGCTTGGGATGCCACCCCGACTTCCCGCCGCTGCACCACTCCGAGATCAGCAACAAAGAGCGAGTCGCTCACCCGGCGCATGCCTGCGGCAGCGGCGAGTACGCCCGCTTGTCGGGCGGCCTCCTGCTCACCCTTTGTCAACTCGACACCCTCGAGGGCCGCATGCGGGATCTGGTCGGGGGCATAGGCGGCGAACTCATCCTCGGTCAGCGCGGTCACGAAACGCAGGCCCGTGGCGAGCAGCTTGCGAAGGTGCGCGGTCTTTCCCAATGCTCGGTCGCACACCACGGGCGCCTCGCGGACCCAGTCGACCTTCTGGACTCCTCCGATGACGTCGAGCATGGCCGTGGAGTCGCTCTGCCGCCCGGAGATCACCTGCCAGCGCAGCGGGAAGCCGTCCTGGTTGCACATCAGCACGATGCCGATCTTTCGTTGGTAGAGACCCTCCTTGGTCTTGGCCTTCTGCGCCAGGCCATCCGGACCTTGCCCGACGAACCAGGTGTCCGTCACATCGAGCAGCAGCGAGGTGAATGTCCCTGTCTGCGCCAGGCAATGTGACGGCAGGCGCTCCTGAAGCGCGGGCGTGACCTCGTCAAGCTGCTCGAGGACCCGGTGCAGGCGGGTGTTGTTGAACTGGTCGCGTCCGATCCCGAGAAGCTCGGGGAGTGCCGTTCGCGGGAACCACCGCTCGGCATAGAGCTTGGAACCCGGCGCGATGCAACGCTGGATCGTAAGCGCCGAAACCACCTCGGCTGGCGAGACCTCCTTGTCGCCCTGGCCCATCAACCCGGCGAGGAGCTCATCGAGCCTCCACTCGCGCCAGAGACTCAAGGCGACGGCGGCATCGAGGTAGTCGAGACTCTCCGTCACCTTCGCCGAAACCTTTTCGGTGGGCAGCACGACGGCCTTGCCCGAACGCGAGGCCTGCAAGGCCGTCCGCAGGTTTTCGATTTCCATCTCGGAAATCGCCCCCAGCTGCGCCACCACTCGGTGGGCCGGCATCCCGTCAGGCCGCCGGTAGCTCTCGACGAGTTGCGCGTAGCGATAGACGTGACCGCCCCGCTTCGTGGTGGAGACACGGACATGCATGGTAGGTGTCTACAATATTTGCAGTAATCATTGCAACATCATTCACTAATCGGTATCTACAATGCGAGCTAAGTGCCTGAAATTGCTGAGGGGGCGATCAAAATGGGGTGACGCCGATCCGATGCCGCTGAGCTGGCGCCGCGTTACCTGAAGCCCAAAGTCTGAAGCCTGGTCCCAACCCGAAGCCCAAAGCCTGGAGCCTGACATGACGAAAGAGGTCAGCAGCACGCTGGTGGGGATGCAGGCGGTCGAGGCCGACGAGCCCGAGGTCCTCGAGGAAGCCCAGCAGCCGGCCAAGCCCGTCCACCGCGTGGTGAAGGCTCAGCCCGCGAAGCTGGCGCCGATGACGCGTCCGCGTGCCGAGAACGAGCCAGCCTTCCTGCCCGAGGCGCCGCGGACCATCGCCGCCACCGGCCTGTCGGCCTCCTACCTCGAGTCGCTGTGCCTCAAGCACCTGTTCCAGGCGGGCGATCTGCGCGGCGGCGACATCGCTCAGCGCACCTGCCTGCCCACGGTGATCGTCGAGGAGATCATGGAGCGGCTGCGCAAGCAGCGGCTGGTGGACCTCAAGGGCTCGGGTGGCACCGGCCTGGGACGCAGCCAGATCATCTTCGCCATGACCGAGGCGGCCAGGGAGGTGGTCGAGCTCTCGATGGAGCGCGACCGCTACGTCGGTCCGGCGCCGGTGCCGTTCAAGTACTACACGCAGGCGGTGGCGGCGCAGTCCATCCGTGGCGCCAAGCTGCAGCGCGACACCATCGCGCCGCACTTCAGGGACCTGGTCTTGGACGAGGGCGTCTTCGACGCCATCGGCCCGGCCATGAACAGCGGCAAGGCGCTCTTCTTCTACGGCGCGCCCGGCAACGGCAAGACCGCGGTCTGCCAGCGGATGACCAACTGCTTCGGCGGAGACGTCTTCATCCCGCACGCCATCATCGTCGACGACTTCGTCATCAAGGTCTTCGACGAGACCTTGCACAAGCCGGTGCCGCAGGGTGAAGGGCCCAACCCGCTCGACGCGCGCTGGGTGCGCTGCAAGCGCCCGATGGTGGTGGTGGGCGGCGAGCTCGACGCTCGGGGACCTCGACCTCAACTACTCGCCGGACGTGAAGTACTACGAGGCGCCGTTCCAGCTCAAAGCCAGCTGCGGGATGCTGCTGGTCGACGACTTCGGCCGCCAGAAGGTCAGCCCCAAGGACCTCCTGAACCGGTGGATCGTCCCGCTGGAGAGCGAGTTCGACTTCCTCACCATGCACACGGGCAAGAAGCTGCAGGTGCCCTTCGACGTGTTCGTGGTCTTCTCCACCAACCTAGACCCGGCCTCGCTGGTGGACGCCGCCTTCCTGCGGCGCGTCCGCTACAAGCTCGAGGTGCGTCGGCCGGACGCCAAGATGTTCGGCGCCATCTTCAAGAGCGAGTGCGAGAAGAAGAGGGTCCGCTGGGACCCGGCGATGGTCGAGTACCTCATCAGCAAGCACTACACGGCGACCGGGCGGCCCTTCAACGCCTGTGAGCCGCGCGACCTCTTGGGCCAGGTGATCGACCTGTGCGCCTACCGCGGGATCGAGCCGCAGATGACGCCGGACATCCTGGACCGCGTGGTGGCCAACTACTTCGTGAAGTTCAGCTAGCCCTCTCGGGGCAGGCAGGCGAGGGGACCCACTCTCGACTTGCCTGCGGGCCCCCGTTATCGTTCGGCCCTTCGCAAGCCGCGGGGCCGGCTGAACGCCGCGGCTGCTCGCAGACACGACATCGCCGAAGCCACAACCAACGCCGAGATCCCCATGAGACGCGCTGCTCTCTCGCTGTCCGCCGTCCTCTTCGCGCTCGCGCTGCCCGCCGCCGCCGCTGCACGTGGCAACTTCCTGGAGCGAAACCCCCAGGCCCAGGTCACCCTACGCGCGGGGACGACGGCACCGTCGCTGGTCACCGGACTCGAGATCCCCCTGGCCGCCGGCGACGCCACCGAGGCCGTGCGCGCGCTCCTCACCGAGGAGGCCGAGTTCTTCGGCTTCGACTCGGCGCTCTCCGCTCTCGAGGCGAGGGCCCCACAGACCGCCGGCCGGTTCACCTACTACCGCTTCGGCCAGACGCACCTCGGCCTGCCGGTCCTCGGCGCCGACGTGGTCGCCACCGTGGACGAGAAGGGCCGCGTGCGCATCGTCGGCGACGCGCTGGTGCACCTGGGCCAGCTGCCCACGAGCTTCCTCGTCACCGGCCCGCAGGCGGTCGCCGCTGCCGTCGCCGCCGTGAAGCCCGTCCGCTGGAGTGGCGAGCCCAAGCTCGTCCGCCGCGCCTTCGCGGGCATCGCCGGCGAGTGGCGGGCGGTCTGGGAGGTCGTGCTCTCGGTGGCCGAGCCCTTCGGCTCATTCCACGTCTCGGTCGACTCCCTCACCGGCGAGGTGCTGCAGGCGGCCAACCACCGGTGGACCCTGAACCAGGGAAAGGCGTACCTGAACTGTCCGGAGGCCGGTAGCCCCACGCAGGTGGATTTGATCCACATGAACTCCACGACCAACCTCATCGGCTCGTACGTGGAGATGTACAGCAACTGCATGCCCCCCAATATGTCTCAAGCCAACTGCTCGGCCAGCAACCGCGTGGCCAAGCCGGACACCAACGGCGATTACCTCTTCACGCCGAACGAGGGGAGCACCCGGGATGCTTTCGCCGAGGTCCACACGTACTACCACCTGAACCAGATGCACGATTGGTTTGCGGCGGACGGCTTCACCGGCCTGGACTTCCCGATGAAGGTCGCCGTGAACTACACGCAGGACTTCATGATGTCCTGCAACGCCGGCTACTCGGACGACGCCATCGTCGTCGGCCTCTGCAACCTGCAGTGGATGACCGGCAGCCCCGGCTACGTGAACTTCGCCTACGACTCGCTGAGCGTCATGCACGAGTACTCGCACGGCGCGGTCGACAACGGAGCAGCGGTCGACTGGTACAACGTCGACCCGATGGGGCTGGTGGGGCAGCAGATGGGCCTGCACGAAGGCTTCGCCGACTTCTTCCCCGCGGTGCTCCTCGACGACCCGCAGGTGGGCCGCCACGTGGGGGCGAAGACCGACGGCAGCCCGTATCTGCGCACGCTCACCGAATTCCGCTCCTGCCCGGCGAACATCGTGGGCGAGCCGCACGAGGACGGCCAGATCTGGGGCAGCGCCAACTGGGAGGCGTACGTCGCCAGCGCCAAGGACCCGCAGCTGCCGCGCGCGGTCTTCGAGGGCCTGCTTGCGCTCACCACGCGCCCGACGTTCCAGGATGCCGCCATGGCAGTCCTCGCGGTGGCCCAGGCAGCGCACCCCGACGTCCAGGACGAACTGCAGGCGGCTTACACGGCGCACGGCCTGATGGCCTGCGGACGCGAGGTCGAGCTCGCCAGCGGGCAGAAGATCTCGGGCATGTTGATGAAGCCGAGCAGCCTCTTCAAACCGGAGGTGTCCCCCGCCCCGACCACGACACCGTTCGAGATGCAGTTCAAGGTCCTGGTGCCGGCGAATGCGACCTCGCTCGCCTTCACGGTCAAGGCGACCGCCGAGGACATGTTCGGTGGGAGCAGCCCTACGTCGAACGTGAAGTACTACGTCCAGTACGGCAGCAGCGTGGTCTACAAGCTCTCCGGAATGACCGCGACCACCGTAAAGACTGCCTCCTTCACCCTGACCAACCCAGCTCCGGGTCCCTACTACGTTCTCCCGGTGGGAACGAGCTTCAGTGGGACCACGCAGGATTACCGGTTCGAAGCTGACTGCGACCGTCACCGGCGGCGACAGCTATGACGGCGGCTTCCCGTGGTACCCGGATTCGGGCCTCCCGAGCTCCGATGCGGCCGTGCCTGTTTCCGATGCCGCCATCTTGAGCCTCGACGCTGGGGCGCCTTCGCTGGATGCGGACACACTCACGCCGGACGCATCGAGCTCCGAGACCGACGCGGCGGTGGTCCTCGCCGACGGCGGCGTGGCCTTCGAGGACGGCGGCAGCGTGGCGTCCGAGGACGGCGCCATCGTGCTGGGCCCCGATGCCGAAGTCATCCACCTGGCGGACGGCGGGGCGGTCATCAGCGGCGACGCCTCTCAGCAGACCGTGGCTGACGCGACGACTTCGCCCAACGTCGATGCCGGCGGCGGTGCGGGCACCAGCGGCTGTGGCTGTGGGGTCGCCGGAAGCCGCGACCCGGTCCTCGGCAGCCTGATGGTCATGGTCGGCTTGGCCTTTGCGGCCTCGAACCGACGCCGCAGGAGCTAGACCCAGATCAACAGCTGATCGCCGATCAGTTTCTTTCCAGAGCGCCGCGAAGGCCTCGCAACCACGAGGCTTTCGCGGCGTTGCTGTATCAAGTCCTTCCAATTCGATCGATTTGTGAACGTGCGCGTAGCTCGTTGGCCGGGTGGCCTGCTTCGTGCTCACGAATCGGAAGCAAGCGACCGGCTATTCGTGAAACCCGGTCCGGGGAGGACTCCATGGATACCGACCACGGCAAGGTGCTGGTCATCGACGACGAGGCCGGACTCCGGCGCAGCCTGCGCTTCGGCTTGTCCCAACGCGGCTGGGCGATGGACGAAGTGGAGGAGGGGCTTCCGGCGCTCAAGCTGATCGAGCGCAGCTATGCCGACGGCGCGCCGTACCAGTGCGTTGTGGCCGACATCTGCCTGCCGGACATCAACGGGCTCAAGCTGGTGGAGATCATCGAGAGCCGTTCCCGTCGCTGCCCATCGTGGTCGTCTCCGCCTACGGCAACGCCACGACCGAGGACGACGTGAAGGGCCGCCACGGCGACGCCTTCCTCTCCAAGCCCTTCATGGTCGACGAGCTGACCCGGGTGATGGGCGAGCTGCCGCAGGTCAAGGTCCAGCCGCTGCCGTCGGTCGCCAAGAAGCCCGAGGTCTCGCAGACCGCCTACGTGCTGGTCCGCCTGGCCGACGACGCCGACATGATGGAGGCCTTCCAGAAGCTCTATTTCATGGACGGCTCGGTCTACTGCGACGCGGTCCACGGGCCCTACCACGTGGTGATGCTGATGAGCGGCGAGAGCCACGAGGAGATCCGCAAGCTCGTCGACGAGAAGATCGCCAAGGTGCCGGGCGTGGTCGAGGCGCTCCTGTGCCCCATCATCCCGCCGCGGGTCGACCCGACCGTGCGCGACTTCATCGACCACTACGAGCAGAGCCGCGTGGTGGACCCCGCCACCGAGAAGAGCGCCCGCGGCCGTAAGGCGCTCAACACCTACGTGTTCGTCGACATCGAGCCCGGCCGCTTCTCCGAGGTGCTGCCGCGCCTCTACTTCCTGCCCGGCGTCGTCAGCTGCGACCCGTGCGAGGGCCGGCACGACGCGGTGCTGCTCTTCCAGACGGCGTCGTTCAGCGAGAACGAGCGGGTGCTCACCGAGGAACTGAAGCGGATCGAAGGGATCTCCCGCATCCGCTCGGCGAAGGTCGTCCACCTGCTGGAGATGTAGCGCCACCTACCCATGCGAGAACCCAACGACCTGGCCGAGGGGCAGTTCACGCTGCGCTATCCGAAGCTCGCCTACGACCTGTGGAGATACCGGGGCGAGCCGGGGCAGCTCATCCCGCTCCTGCAGGCAGCGCAGGACGCCTACTCGTACGTCCCGGAGCACGCCATCGCCCGCATCAGCGGCGTGACCGGCATCAGCGAGAGCGACATCTACGGCGTCATCACGTTCTACAAGCAGTTCCGCCTGCGGCCGATGGGCAAGCACCTCATCCGCATCTGCGACGGGACTGCCTGCCACGTCAACGGCGCCGGCCTCTTGCGCGACGTGCTCGCCGACGAGCTGCACCTGGAATCGGGGGACACCACCGAGGACGGGCTGTTCACGCTCCAGCCGGTCGCCTGCCTGGGCTGCTGCAGCCTGGCGCCGGCGATGATGATCGGCGAGGAGACCTTCGGCCGGCTCACGGCCCAGTCGATTCGGCGAATCCTGCGCAAGTTCAAGTGAACCAGAGCGCGGCGCTGGCCAAGGAATCCCGGCTCGCGCCGCCTCGCCCTTCGCTCGGGGTGTCGGACATGCTCTCCATCTCCGTCGGTACGGGCACCTGCGGCGTCGCCGCCGGCGCCGAGAAGGTCCTCGACGAGCTTCGCAAGCAGACCGCCGCGAAGAAGGTCGATGCGCGGGTGCGGGAGACCGGCTGCGTCGGCATGTGCTACGCCGAGGTGCTGGTCGAGGTCTGCGACGGCAAGGCGAGGCACCTGTACTCGCACGTCACGCCGGACAAGGTCGGCCGCATCGTCGACGAGCACGTCGTCGCCGGCAGGCCGGTCGCCGACTGGCTGGCGCTCGTCGAGCCTTCGACCGGTTCAGGGCAGGCGGAGGGCCCCGAGAGCGGCTTCCTCGAGCCGCAGAAGCACATCGTGCTGCGCAACTGCGGCCGCATCGACCCGATGAGCCTCGACGACTACCTGGCCCGCGGCGGCTACCAGGCGCTGGAGAAGGTGCTGGCGACGATGGCGCCGGAGCAGGTGATCGCCGCGATCACCGAGTCCGGCCTGCGCGGGCGCGGCGGCGCCGGCTTTCCCACGGGACTCAAGTGGAAGCTCGCGCGGCAGAGCCCGGGGAAGCTCAAGTACGTCATCTGCAACGCCGACGAGGGCGACCCCGGCGCCTTCATGGACCGCAGCGTCCTGGAGGGCGACCCGCACTCGGTGCTCGAGGGGATGGCCATCTGCGGCTACGCCATCGGGGCGACCGAGGGCTACATCTACTGCCGCGCCGAGTACCCGAAGGCGCTGGTCCGCTTCAAGCACGCCATCGCCCAGGCCGAGAAGCACGGCTACCTGGGCGAGAAGTCGATGCAGGGCAAAGGCCCGCGCTTCCACGTCAAGGTCAAGGAGGGCGCCGGCGCGTTCGTCTGCGGTGAAGAGACCGCGCTCATCGCCTCCATCGAGGGCAAGCGCGGCATGCCCCGGCTGCGACCGCCGTACCCGGCCGCGAGCGGCCTGTGGGGCAAGCCCACCAACATCAACAACGTCGAGACCTTCGCCAACGTCCCGTGGATCGTCCTCAACGGCGCTCAGGCCTTCGCGGCCATGGGCACCGACAAGAGCAAGGGGAGCAAGGTCTTCGCCATGGCCGGCAAGGTGAGGCGGCCGGGGCTGGTGGAGGTGCCGATGGGCATCTCCATCAACCAGATCGTCTTCGACGTCTGCGGCGGCATCGTCGGCGACAAGAAGCTCAAGGCCGTGCAGATGGGCGGGCCGTCCGGCGGCTGCATCCCGGCAAAGCTCGGCGACACCCGGATTGACTACGAGCAGCTGGTGAAGACCGGGGCGATCATGGGGTCGGGCGGCATGATCGTGATGGACGAGACCACCTGCATGGTGGAGATGGCCCGCTTCTTCCTCGAGTTCACCCAGAACGAGTCCTGCGGCAAGTGCACCAGCTGCCGCATCGGCTCGCTGCGGATGCTGGAGGTGCTGCAGCGGATCGTCGACGGCCAGGGCAAGGACGGCGACCTGGACCTGCTCGTCTCGCTGGGCGAGCACCTCAAGTCGACCGCGCTCTGCGGCCTGGGCCAGACGGCGCCCAACCCGGTGCTCTCGACGCTGCGCTACTTCCGCGAGGAGTACGAGGAGCACATCCGGGAGAAGCGCTGTCGCGCCCACAGCTGCCCGCTCCTCGTCAGCTACGTCGTCCAGGAGGCGAAGTGCACGGGCTGCGCGCTGTGCGTGAAGAGCTGCCCGGTGGGCGCCATCAGCGGGCCGAGCCGGTCGGTGCACCGCATCGACATGGACAAGTGCATCAAGTGCGGCAAGTGCATGACCAGCTGCAACCTCGGCGCGATCGAGAAGGTGTGATCCCATGGCCGACACGACGACGACGAACGAGATCCACCTGACCATCGACGGCAAGGCCTGCATCGCCAAGTCCGGCCAGACCCTCCTCGACGCGGCCAAGGCGGCGGGCGTCGAGATCCCCACGCTCTGCCACGACCCGCGGCTGCCGCCGTACGGCGCCTGCCTCCTCTGTGTGGTCGAGGTGGAGCGCTCGCCCAAGCTGCTGCTCTCCTGCGCGACCGAGGCGAAGGAGGGGATGGTCGTCGAGACGCGGTCGGCGAAGGTGGTCGCCTCGCGCAAGCAGACGCTGGAGCTCCTGGCCAGCAACCACTACGCGGACTGCCGCGGCGAGTGCTACGCGCGCTGCCCGGCCAGCGTCGACGTTCAGGGCTACCTGGCGCTGGCCTACGCCGGCCGCAACGACGACGCGGTGGCACTGGTGCGGGAGAGGAACCCGCTGCCCTCGGTCTGCGGCCGCGTCTGTGTCCGCTACTGCGAGGCCACCTGCCGCCGAAGGACGCTCGACGAGCCGGTGGGCGTCAACCTGGTGAAGCGCTTCGTCGCCGACGCCGCGACGATGGCGCCTCGAATCGAGAAGGCGCTGCCCAACGGCCGCAAGGTGGCCATCGTCGGCGGCGGACCGGCCGGCCTGACCGCGGCCTACTTCCTGGCGAAGCGGGGCTACGAGGTGCAGATCCTCGACGCGCACCCGAAGCTGGGCGGCACGCTGCGCTACGGCATCCCCGACTACCGGCTGCCGCAGGACGTTCTCGACAAGGACATCGGCCATATCCTCGACCACGGCGTGAAGGCGACGGCCAACGTCCGGCTGGGCAAGGACTTCACGCTCGACTCGCTGAAGGCCGACGGCTACGAGGCGGTGCTGCTCGCGCTCGGCGCGGTCAAGGCCAAGCCGATGGGAGTGAAGGGCGAGGCGACGCCGGGAGTCGTCGGCGGCGTGGACTTCCTGGCGCAGGTCAAGAAGCAGGGCGCGCCGGAGCTCAAGGGCACCGTCATCACGGTGGGCGGCGGCAACACCGCCATCGACGCCGCCCGCACCGCCCTGCGCTGCGGCGCCAGCAGGTCGGTCATCGTGTACCGGCGCACGCGCGAGGAGATGCCGGCCGACCCAGGCGAGATTGAAGATGCGCTGGCCGAAGGCGTGACCATCGAGTTCCTGGCCGCGCCGCTGGAGGTCGTCTCCCAGGACGGCACCCTGCATGCCCTGCGCTGCCAGCGGATGAAGCTGGGTGACCCGGACTCCTCCGGCCGGCGCAAGCCCGTGGCGATCGAAGGCGCCGTGCACGACTTCCCGTGCAACGCCATCATCGCGGCCATCGGCCAGGACGTGGACCTCTTCGGCACCAAGGGCGCCGCGGCCGGCGACGTGGCCACGAACAAGTGGAACACCGTCCAGGTCGATCCCAAGACCTACGCCACCAACCTCCCCGGCGTGTTCGGAGCCGGCGACGCGGCGACCGGTCCGATGGCCGCGGTCGACGCCATCGGCGCGGGGCGCAAGTCGGCCCTGGTCATCGACCACTACCTGCGCACCGGGCAGCTCCTGGCGCTGCCGACCGAGTTCATCAGCAAGAAGAGCAACCTCGCCGACCCGCATCCGGACGGGTTCGAGGGGCTGCCCAAGATCCCGCGCGCCGAGCCGCGCAAGGACGACCCCGACCTGCGCGCGACGAACTGGAAGGAGATGGACCACGGCATCGACGCCCGGCAGGCCCACGAGGAGAGCGGGCGTTGCCTCTCCTGCGGCTGCTCCGCCGTCTTCACCTGCCTGCTCAAGCGTTACTGCGACGAGTACGCGGTCGACCAGACGCGGCTCGAGGGCAAGGTGAAGAAGTACAAGGTCGACTCGCGCCACCCATTCATCGAGTTCGACCCGAACAAGTGCGTGCTGTGCGGCAAGTGCGTGCGCCTGTGCGCCGACCTGATCCCGGTCCCGGCGCTGGGCTTCGTCCACCGCGGCTTCGACACGATGATGCGCCCCTCGATGGAGCGGGCGCTGCAGGACACCACCTGCGTCTCCTGCGGCAACTGCCTGGAGACCTGTCCCACCGGCGCCATCCACGCGCGCAGTCCGCTCGACAAGCCCGGGCCGTGGCGGACGACCCCCGCCGCCTCGGTCTGCAGCTACTGCGGCGTCGGCTGCGCGGTGAGCTTCGACAAGACCGACGACCGGATTTGGCAGGTGAGCCTCCAAGCCGCCTCCGGAGTGGGACGAGGGCCTGCTCTGCGTGCGCGGCCGCTTCGGGCACCGGTACACCTGCGAGACCGAGCGCCTGGCGACGGCCCGCCTCGGCCGCGAGTCCGAGCAGAGAGACGCGCCGCTCGCGCAGGGGCTCGCTGCCGCCGCCGCGGGCCTGAAGCGGGTCCGCGACGAGTTCGGGCCGGGTGCTCTGGCGTTCCTGGTCTCCCCGCGGGCGAGCAACGAAGAGCTCGCGCTGGTGCGCATCCTGGCGAACGAGGTCTTCGGCACGCGAAACCTCGCGAGCTTCGCCGCGCTGTCGCAGGACTGGGCCCAAGGCCCCCTCGACGCGATGCTCGGGCGGACCGGCTCGACGCTGCCCATCCACGCGGTGGAGCAGGCGGACGTGGTCGTGGTGCTCAATGCCGATCCCGCGCAGGACAACCCCGTCCTCGGGTTCCACCTGCGCCGGGCGATGAGCCGCGGGGCGGAGCGCTGGAGCGTCAGCGCCACCGAGACCGGCTCCGGCGGCGCCATCGCCTACGAGCGGCTCGATCCCAAGCGTGGAACCGCCGCGACGCTGCTGCACGCCATCGCCGGCGAGGTGGCGCGGCGGGGCGGCATCGACGAGCGGACCACCGTCGCCCGGACCGCGAACCTCGCGGAGTACCTCGCGAACCTGCCCAAGGATCTCTCCGCGGTCGAGGAGGTCTGCGGAGTGGAGGTGGCCAAGGCCCGCCGCCTCGCCGAGCGCCTCGCCGATCCACGCAGGAGCGTGGTCTTCGTCTACGACCTCGACTCCGCGGCGGACCGTGCCGAGGGCGACCTGGAGCAGGTGGCCAATCTCCTGCTGATGACGGGCCGACTCGGGGCGGAGCGCTCCGGGCTCGTCCTGGCTCGCCACTACGCCAACGGCCAGGGCTACGACGATTCGGGAATCCGGCCGGAGTGCGGGCTCGAGACGCTGGAGGGCGCCAAGGACCTCGATCGCCTCGGCACCGCGCTCTCGGACGGTCGCATCCACGGCTTGTTCATCTGGGGCGAGAACCCATGCGCGGACTCGGCGTGGGCCAGCGTCATCGACCGGGCGAGCTTCGTGGTCGCGGCGGACCTGGCCGCCACCGAGACCACGCGCGCGGCGGACGTCGTGCTGCCCGCCTCGGCGCTCGCGGAGTCGGACGGCAGCGTGACCTCGATGGAGCGCCGGGTCCAGGACGTGCGGCGCGCGCTGGCGCCGCCGGCGGGGGTGACCGGCTTCGAGGTGCTCGCCAGGCTCCACGCGCAGCTCACGGGCGCGGCGGCGGCCTGGAGCCTGCCGCAAGTGCGGGAGTGGCTGGCCTCCTCCTGTGCCGCCTATGAGCCGGTGAGGCGTCTCGCGCCGAGAGCGAGCTTCTTCGCGGGCGGCGAGCGCCTGTTCGCCGAGCGCTTCGAGACCGCCGACGGAAAGGCGCGCTTCGCCCTAGACGTGCCGCGGCCGGGCCCCCCGCCACGGCGGCCGCGCGACTACACGGTGGTGGAGGGCTACTTCCAGCGGCTGTACCGCCGCACTCTCAAGGCGGGGCAGCGCAGGCCGTGAGAAGGCGCGGGCGTGGCTCCTCCGCACCGAAGAGCCCGCTGCGCGCTCGTCGAGCCCGCCGGGCCGCGGACCCGATTCGCGGTTTTGACGCCGTGGAGCCGCAACCGCAGCTGTGCCTGGCGTACCTTGCCGCTCCAGAGCCGATGCTCGCCAGATCCTCGGTCAGGTAGATGGAGCTGCCGGTGTGCCTGACCCGCGCGGGATCGAGGAACGCTTGGCTTCGCGCGGCCTTGAGCAGTACGCGAGGCCGCCGGCAGGTGCGGCGACGTCGGCCAAAGAGATCGCAGGGATGAGGAGCAGGGACGCGAAGGCGGAGAGACGCACGGGCTTCATGGCTTTCCGGCGGGCTTCGGCTCGAGCGAGAGATCGAAGTCCATAAGGGAGAAGTCGCTCAGGAGCAGCGGCGCGCCGGCGGGGTACTCGCACGCGCTCTTCCGGCCGGCCACCTGGAGCTTCTCATCCGGGAGGAGGAGGTCGGCGCCCGTCTCCTCGGAGACCACGAGCTCGCCGAGCGCGTCGCCGACCTGGGTTCCCGCGGGCAGCTTCCGGGCCGCGACGGCGATCGCGGCTCCCTTGCTCACGCGCTTGAGCGAGGGCGCAAGGCCCTTCTCGAAGTCCAGCGTGTAGGCGTCCCTGCCCGAGCCCCACGTCCACGGGCCGTTGCGCAGTCCGCCGACGAAGGCGCCCTTCACCGCGACCGCACCGTGGTCGTCGAGCTTCGGTGAAGTCCCCTTCGAGCACGCCTTGGTGGAAGGTCGCCTGGTAGCGGAGCGTGCCCCGCTCGTATCGCTTCCACGGGCCCTCGAGCCGGCCGTCCACGTACTCGCCCGCGGCGAGCAGCAGCCCTTGGCGGCTCCAGGCGCGATAGACGCCGTGGCGGGCTCCATCCGGCCTCCTGCAGACGAACACCCAGCCTGGTGCGTACGCGGGATGGTGCTCGTCTACCTCGAGCATGCCGCTGAGCGCGACGGACCCGGCGGGGCACTTCAGCTCCGTCGTGTCTTTGGGCGCCCCCGTCTTCGCGAACACGTTGAGGTACTCCTGCTCCCACGCCGTGCAGCGCGACTCGCCCGCGAAGCCCGCGAGGTGGCCGAAGCGGAGCGGATCGCCCGGAACCAGCGGGGTGAGCAGCTTCTGCCCGACGGCGATCCGCGGGTCGACGACCACGTGCTCGCCGACCAGGTCCGTGCGGAACTCGCGCTGCGTGAGATCCGCGGAGGTGAGCAGCTTCCCCGGGTCGAGGATTCGCGTCGCCACGGCGGCCTTGCGCATGCGCCGGCCACTGGGGTCCATCGGCTCGACCGTGCCGCGCGAGGCGGGAGCCTTGGCGGCGGCCTCGTGCGGCCAGGTGCAGCAGGACCGCTTGTCGAGGAAGACCAGGAACTGCGTGAGCCGCAGTGGTTCACCTTCCTCGACCGGCTCCACGAGGCGCTGCCCGATGATGAGAGTCGCCTGGTCACGCCCGACGGTCGTCTTCGTGGCCAGCGCCGCGGGGACGTTGCGCAGGGCGACGTCCTCGTAGCGCAGGACGGTGCCGGCGGCCAGGTTGCGAGCGGCGACCAGCACCTCCGCGGGTCGGGGCTCGGCGTCGCCGGCTTCGGTGGTCGAGAAGGAGAGCAGCGAGCTGCAGACCGCTGGCGCAGGACCCTTGGCGGGCCGGCCGAAGAAGCGGCACTCCACCCGGTATCGTTCCCGGTCGATGGAGACCTCGGCGAGGGCGATGGTCTGCCGCGGCGCGCCGTTCTCGATCAGGGTGAGCATCTTGCACTTCGCTCTGCGCGCGCCGCCGACCTGGCAGGCGCGTTCGTGGACCTCGACGCTGTTCCCCGGCGGCGCGCCTCGGCCTATCGCGGTGACGAACGCGTCCAGCGTCTGCTCTGGCCGCAGGCGGGCCCAGAACGCCTCCGCGCCCTTGCAGGAGAGGGAGTTCTCGGTCGCGAGGTAGCAGTCCTCGGGTACCCTTGGCTCTCCGCCGAAGAGCTTGGCGGAGTACGGGGCGAAGGGCCTCGGGCTGGTGCTCGTCACCGGCGGCAGGGTCCTGGCGAGCTGCTCGAAGACCGCGGGGCAGCGGAAGTCCCACTCGGCGGGCATGCAGGCGATGGCGCGGCTGCCCTGGGGCGTCTCGAGGACGACGAAGGACGCGTCGAAGTCGAGCGGCGGCGCGCCCTTCCTCGCGACGACCCTGAGGCCGGGGTGAGCCTTGCCCCCGATCACGATCCCGATGGCCTCGAAGGCGAACTCGTCGGGAAAGGCAGACATCGCCGCCTGGGCGACCGTCTCGAGGAAGGCGGCGGAGTTCGTCCCCACCGGCGCCTGGATGACCATCGCGGTGAGGTTGCCGTAGCAGCGGAGGGTTCGTCGGTCCGGGGAAGGGGCAGAGACCGCGCAGCCGGCGAAAGGATCGAAGTCCGCCACTGGGTCGCGCGCCGCGCCGCACAGCAGGGCCAGCAAGGTGACACAGGTGGAGAGCCGGAAGACGGCCATGGGGCAGGAGCGCATGGCGGAGGGAGCGGTGGGCGGCATGGGCGCAATACCCCGTGTTGCTTCGACGGTCGAGCGATCCTGCGAAGGTCGGGCCTGGGCGAGCGCGGCGACGAGAACCGCCTGGGCCGGGCGCCTTAGCGCCGCGGTACGCTCAGGTTCGCGATCAGGCGCGTGTTGTCGCCCTCGGAGAGCGCGTAGCCGAATGCCGAGGTGTCGGCGATGGTCACCACGTCGCCCAGCCCCACGGTCTGGTAGGCCATCACCCCGTCCCCGCCGGGGACACGCCCGAAGATGGTCCCCCCGGTCACCGAGCCGGAGTAGTAGACGACCACGCTAGAGACCCCGTCGGTGATCTTGGGGACCGGGGTGATCTGCAAGGTGGTCTCGCTCAGCGGCGCCCCGCCGGTGCCCGAAACGCGGATGGCGCTGCCCAGCGTAGTGAGGAGGTCGTTGTCCCCGTCGGCGTCGCTCCAGCAGCCGTTCTTGCAGTGGTCGAGCACGAGCACCACCCGGCCGCCCCGTTCGAGCAGGGCCTTGGCCGCCGCGGAGACGTCGGCGGGGACGGACTGCATGGGGTTCATCAGCCACAGCACGCCGTAGTCGTTGGCGAAGCCGGAGGGGAGGCTCTCGCTGGTGGTCGAGGCGATGCCTGCAGCCTGCAGCGTCGAGGCGACGTCGGAGAGGTAGAGGTCCGAGGTGGGGCCGCCTCCGCCCGCGCCGGTGTAGAGCAGGACCTTACGGCCCGGCAGAGGGACCGAGGCGGCGTCGGGCGCCGGGGTGCCGGCGTCGGGGCCCGGCTTGGTGCCGGCGTCGAAGACGCCCGCCACGTCGGCGTCGCCCGGCTCCTCCGCTCCAGCGTCCGCAGGGCTCTCGCCCGAGGACGTGCTGCAGGCCGCCAGGGAGAGGGCCGACACCAGGACCAGGAGCGAGCGCACGGTAGACCTCCCGAGGAAGACGGAGCGCCAGGAGTACCCCGGGGCCGGAACACGGAGCAACTGCCGGACTCAGTCGCCTGGGGGAGCGAGTCGCTCCCAGTGATCGTTGGCGACCTGGACCTACTTGGGCTCCGACTCGATGACACGGCGCCGGGCATTGAGCCTGGAGCGACCAAGCCCTAACAAGAGTCATCGCGGTCGCGCCCGCCGGCGCGACCTGGGTGGCCGACTGCTACGGCGGGGATCGGGCCGGACGGGACGCTGCGGTGCAGTTCGTTGCGCGCTGGAGAGCGAGCGCTAGCGAAGGAGAAGACCCAGGCCAACGACGAGGGGTGAGCCGGGTCCTGAGAGCGCGAAGGGACCTTGCTAAAGATAGGCAGCTACTTTGTGACATGAACCGCGGCCTCGGGCGGACGCACGACGTCGCGCAGTCGGGTTGAAGAGCGCCGACCAGCGTGAGCAGGGCAAGGGACGAACCCCCACCCAACCAAAAGAGGGAGGGCTGGGAGGGGCAGGGGAGCGCCGCCTCACTCCAGCTTGTAGCCGCGGATCTTCGCGAGCAGGGTCACCCGCGAGATGCCCAAGAGCCGCGCGGCGACGGTGCGGTTGCCGTTGGCGAAGCGCAGCACGCGCGCGACGTGGTCGGCCTCCATCCGCTCCAGCGACCAGTCCACCTCGCCCTCGCAGCCCTCCGGCGGCCCGACCGGCCCGCGCACCTTCTCGTGCGTCGCCTCCAGGAAGTACTGCGGCAACGACGAGGGCGTCGAGCTCCGGCCCCTGCTCGAGCAGCACCGCGCTGTTGACCAGGTTCTCCAGCTCGCGGACGTTGCCCGGGAACGGGTAGCGCCGCAGCAGCGCGCGCACGTCCTCGGAGATCGTCGCCACCTTCTTGCCGTGCTGCTTGGCGTAGCGCTCCAGGAAGTACTGCGAGAGCAGGTCGACGTCGTCGTCGCCGCGCTCGCGCAGCGGCGGCAGGTAGATGGAGCAGACGTTGAGCCGGTAGAAGAGATCGGGCCGGAAGCTGCCCTTCTGGATCTCCTCGCGCAGGTCCTTGTTGGTGGCCGTCACCAGGCGCACGTCGACGCGGCGGTTCTCGGTGGAGCCCACCCGGCTGTACTCGCCTTCCTGCAGCACGCGCAGGAGCTTGACCTGCACCGGCAGGGAGAGCTCGCCGATCTCGTCCAGGAAGAGCGTGCCCGCGTCCGACTGCTCGATGATGCCGGTCTTCTCGCTCATGGCGCCGGTGAAGGCGCCCTTGGCGTGGCCGAAGAACTCGGAGGCGAAGAGCTCGGCGGCGAAGACGCCCGCGTTGACGGCGACGAACGACCGGTCGCGCCGCGGGGAGAGCTGGTGCAGCGCGCGCGCCACCAGCTCCTTGCCCGTGCCCGACTCGCCCCAGACCAGCACCGGGTTCGTGGTAGGGGCGATCATCTCGATGCGCCGGAAGACCTCGAGCATCTTGGGCGAGCGGGTCACGATGCGCGCGAAGGGATGGGGCTCGCCGCCCGTCGTCAGCTTCTCCTTGAGCGTCTCCACCTGGTGCTTGAGCGAGCGCCGCTCGAGCGCGCGGTCCACCGTGACCAGCAGCTTCTCGGCCTCCAGCGGCTTGGTCAGGTAGTCGTAGGCGCCCAGCTTCATCGCCTCGACCGCCTGCTTGACGTCCTCGACGCCCGAGATGGCCAGCACCTCCGGCCGGGCGGGGCGGCTGTGCAGCGCGCGCAGCACGTCGAGGCCAGTCAGCTCCGGCATGTCGATGTCCAAGAGCAGCAGGTCGGGGCGGAACTCGTCGATGGCGGCGAAGACCTTGGGGCTCTCCTGCAGCGTGCGCACCTCGTGCCGGCCGGCCTGCAGGAAGAAGACGCGCAGGTAGCTCAGGATCGCCGCGTCGTCGTCGAGGATGAGGATTCGCTCCACGTCCGCCCCCGCTGCCGTCCCGCCTACGGCGCCGCTATTCCCGCTCGGCCCGCGATCTGAGACGCCAGCGCCGGGAGCAGCACCCGGAACTCTGCCCCCTCCCCAGGGGCGCTGTCGACCTCGATGGTGCCGCCGTGCTCGCTGACGATGCCGTAGCTCACCGACAGGCCCAGCCCCGTGCCGTGCCGGTGGCGCTTGGTGGTGAAGAACGGGTCGAAGATGCGCCGCCGCACCTCGGGCGTCATCCCGCCGCCGTCGTCCTTGACGCTCAGCGCGACGCGGCCGTCGGGGCGCAGCGCTGTCGCCACCCGGATGGCGCCCGTCGCCTTCTTCTCCTCGATGGCCTGCGCGGCGTTGATGAGCAGGTTGACCAGCACCTGCTCCAGGCGCTGCGAGTTGCCCTTGACCTTGGGCAGGTCCGGCGCGAAGCTCCAGGGTCACCTTGGCGTGGCGCTTGACCTGGTTGTGCACCAGCCGCGAGCTGGCGTGGACCACCGCGTTGAGGTCGACCTCCTCCTCGAGCCCGCCCTCGTCGTGGCGGGCGAACTTCTTCAGGTCGGCCACGATGTGCATGATCTTGTCGGCGCCGCTGGCGATGTCGCTGACCAGGGTGCCGATGTTGGCGCGGAAGTCGGCGTAGGGCAGGCGCGCGACGCGCAGGTTCGGGTCCTTCTTGGCCGCCTCGTCGGCGATGGGCAAGAGGGTCTGCAGCGCCTCGGCCACGATGGCGATGTTCCCGCGGATGAAGGTGTTGGGGTTGTTGATCTCGTGGGCGATGCCCGCCGAGAGCTCGCCGATGGAGGCCAGCTTCTCGCTCTGGGCCAGCTGCTCGCCCAGCGTCCGCAGCTCCTCGGTGCGCTCGGCGACCTTCAGCTCCAGGTTCGCGCCCCAGGTGCGCAGCTCGCGGTGGGTGCGCTCCAGGTCGACGGTCATGCGGTTGAAGCTCTCGGCGAGCCGGCCGAGCTCGTCGGGCGAGTCGACTGGCACCTGCTGCCGGTAGTCGCCCTTGGAGACGGCCTGCGCCGCGCGGTCGAGCGCGGCGAGCGGACCGGAGATGCGGTTGGCGACGCGGATGGCCGTCACGCCGGCGACCGCGACGCCCCACAGGCCGATGCCCAGGAGGAGCGCCAGGTAGCGCCAGAGGCGCTGGACGTAGGGACGCTCCGGGGTGCCGACGTAGAGCATGCCCACCACCACGCCGCGGGCGTCGGTGAGCGGGGCGTACGCGGCGATCTGCCAGTCGTCGACGACGAAGGCCCGGTCGTGCCAGGTGCGGCCCGCGCCCAGCACCGCGCTCGCCACCTCGGCCGAGGCGCGCGTCGACAGCGCCCGCTGGCCCTGGCTATCGATGACGTTGGTCGCGATGCGCACGTCTTCCAGGAAGATCGTCGCCGCGCCCGGGTTGGCCTCGCCCTGGAAGACGGTGGCGCGGACCCGGTCGACCAGCCGGTGGTCGCCGTTGAGCAGGATGCCGCCCAAGAGCGCGCCGGCGACCTGGCCGTCGGTGTCGATGACGGGGGCGACGGCCACCAGCATCAGCCCCGAGTCCAGGTGCGTGCGCGCGGAAGGCTGGGCCATCGGCGTCGGCTTCGAGCTCCACCGAGGCGCGCCGCGCCAGGCTCTCGCCGTCGAGCGCGAGCACCGAGGCCGGGACCACCGCGGCCGCGGCCTGCGGGGAGCGCGAGGCCAGTGCGCGCTGCGCCACCGGGTTGGCGAGCAGGTCGCCGGAGCGGCCGGGGTTGTGGGCCCGGAGGACCACCTTGCCGTCGGCGTCGAGCGCGGTGAGCACGTCCAGGTTCTCGGTCTTGCGGATCTGCTCCAGGACCTCCAGGTGCGAGTCCGGGTCCGGGTCGGCGAGCACGGCCAGCGCCAGCGGGCGCGCGGCGTGGATGCGCATGGCGTCGAGGATGCGCTCCAGGTTGTGGGCGTAGATCTCCTTGGCGGCCTCGAGGTCGGAGTCCACGCGGGCCTGAGCCTCGGCGCGCACCTGGTGGCGGATGGTCCAGGTCGCCACCAGCGCGAGGACCACCGACGGGATGAGGATGGCGACGGTGAACGCGGTGAGCAGCCGGGTCCTCAAGGGCGTGCGGACGGCGCTCGTGACGGCGGGGGAGGGCATGGAGGGGGCCGATTGTGGCAGGCGGCGCCGCCGCATGCGAGGGGGCGGGTCGCGATCGCGGGGGGCGAACCGACGGGCGGGCTGGGCACGTGCTCACGGGAACTCCGGAGCCGGGTAGAGTGGGCTCCGCGATGGCTGGCTGGAGGGGTTGACCATGTCGACGATGCGCAGTGGCCTGGCGTTGCTCGCCGCAGCCGGTGGGCTCGCGGCCTGCTTCACCCCAACGACCGAGGTCCGCTTCGAGCTGCCGGACGGTGGAGGCGCGGGTCGGCGCGATGGAGGCTGCCAGCCGCGGTGCACGGGCCGCGAGTGCGGGGACGACGGCTGCGGCGGGCGCTGCGGCACCTGCCCCCAAGCGACCGGCTGCGCCGGCGGCCAATGCCGCCCCTGTCCGAACTCTCTGCTGTGCGAGGGGACCTGCTGCGACGTCGACCAGGCCTGCGTGGACCGCGTCTGCGTCACCTGTGGCTGCAAGGAGGGTGCGTGCGGCCTGGATTCTTGCGGGAGGCCGTGCGGGGCCTGCCCCTGGTCCACGGTCTGCTCCACCACGACCTGGCGGTGCGTCAAACAGGACCTTTGCGCGAACGTCGACTGCTCCCCCGGGACCGTCTGTGATCCCGCGGACGGCGCCTGCAGGTGCTCCGCGACGTCCTGCCCGTCCGGCCAGATCTGCGACCTGGTCACCGGCTCCTGTAGGACCCAGGACTGTGCGCAGGTCTGCTCCGCCGAGATGCCCTGCCAGCCGGACACCGGGACCTGCCGCTGCACTCCGACCACGTGCCAGGCGGGACGACGCTGCGACCCCGGCTCGGGACGATGTGTCGAGCAGGCCTGCTGGCCGGCCTGTGGCGGCGAGACCCCGGTCTGCGACCTGAGCACGCTCACCTGCCGCTGCAATGCGACCTCGTGCCCCTCGGGTCAGGTCTGCGACGCCGTCACCGGGCGCTGCGTCGCGGATACCTGCTGGCCGCCCTGCGGCGGCGAGAGGCCCTACTGCGTTCCAGGCGTCTGGACCTGCAGCTGCACCGCGACTTCGTGTGCGGGCGGGTGGCGGTGCGACCTCGTCTCCGGCGTGTGTGTCGAGCAGGCGTGCTCGCCCGCCTGCGGCGGCGAGGCTCCGGTCTGCGACGTGACGAACAACCGGTGCCTCTGCACTCCGGGCTCATGCGCCGTCGGGCGGCGGTGCGTGAACGGCAGCTGCCAAGGCGCCGGCTGCAGCCCCGCTTGCTCGGGAGAGACGCCGGAGTGCGACGCCTCGACCATGACCTGCAAGTGCAACCTAGTCTCCTGCCCCGCGGGCATGTTCTGCGACCCGCAGGGCGCGTGCAGGCCCAGCGCGCCGTGCGACCCGGCGTGGCAGCTGGGTTGCGCCCCCGGCGAAGGCTGCTACCTCGACGCCGCGAGCGGCTCCTATCGCTGCGTGAACGCGGGCAGCAGCCCTGTCGGCACGCCCTGTTCGCGGGGCGAGGAGTGCCGGGCCGGCGCCGACTGCCTGGGGTCGGGCGGGACCCGCACCTGCGTGGAGTACTGCGATCCCGAGACCTCGGTGGGGTGTGTCGTCAACGACACCTGCAACGCCACTGCTTCGCACCTGGGGGTCTGCGGCGCTTGCCCCGCCGACCGGCTATGCGGGCTCTGCTGCCCGAGCGGCTTGGCCTGCGTGAGCGGGGCCTGCATGGGGGGCGAGAGCTGCAGTCCTCTGGCCACCAACGACTGCCTCGCGGGGCAGGGTTGCTACAACGCCACCTTCCAGTGGGACTGCTTCGCGGCCGGGGCCCTGGCCGAGGGCGCCGCGTGCGAGAAGAGCGAAGAGTGCATTCCGGGGCTCGGCTGCTTCTACGCGGGCGGGGTCAAGCAGTGCCGCCGGCTCTGCTCGGTCGGCAGCGGCGCGGAATGCGCCGGCGGCCAGGCGTGCATGACGCTGGGGATGTATGAGGTGGGCATCTGCGTCCCGTGTCCCAGCCCCTGCGGCAACCAGTGCTGCCGCCCGGGCCAGGTTTGCCAGGCAGGGGCATGCGCCATGTCGTCGTCGACCTGCGACCCGGGCCGAGCAGGCGAGTGTCCGCAGGGGCAGGCCTGCTACTTCGACTACGGCATGGGCAACTACCAGTGCCTGGAAGCGGGAACCCGGCCACTCAACGCCTCCTGCTTCTTCGACTTCGAGTGCCAGGCCGGGATGGGGTGCCTCGGGCCGCTCTTCAACGTCTGTCTGCCCTACTGCAGCCCCAGTCTCCCGGCGTGCGCGACGGGCAGGGACTGCGTGGACCTGGGCGACGGCTCCGGCTGGTGCGGCTGAGCGGGGTCACCCGGTAACGCGGAAGACCACCGTCGCCTTCCGGTAGCGCCCCTCCACGTCCACGTCCGCCGGCGCGTCGTACTCGGCGACGCGCTCGGCGCGCGAGGCGTCGAAGAAGCCGCGGTTCGGGTCGCCCACGAGCACGGTGACCCCGCGCACGGCGAGGCGCGAGAGCCAGTCCGCGACCCGACCGGCGAGCGCCGTCTCGTAAAACATGTCGCCGACGAGGACGAGGTCCCAGCCGTCGTCGAGGCCGACGAGGTCGCGCGTGGTGGTGTCGAGCGCGAGTCCGTTGAGCGCGGCGTTGATCTTCGCGGCCTCGCAGGCGAGCGGGTCGATGTCCGCGGCGAGCACCCGCGACGCTCCAGCCCGGGCCGCGGCGAGGGCCTCGATGGCGCACCCGGAGCCGAAGTCGAGCACCCCCCGGCCGCGGCACAGCTCCGGATGGTCGAGGAGAATGACGCGCGAGCGCCTGTCCGCCAGGCCAGGCGAAGGCCCAGAAGGGTTCGGGGAGCCCCAGCCTCTCGAGGTCCGCCTCGGTCGCGGTCCAGAGCGGGCAGGCCTCGGTCACCAGGCGCAGGACGAGCTCGGGCACGAGCGGCGGGCGCGCCGCGACGGTGTGGGCGAGGACGGGCGAGAGGCGGGGCAGGTCGGTCATGACGGATTGCCCCGATCTAACGCGAGGTTGCCAACCGGATCGACCCGCGCGGGGGCCGGCCTGCCGCAGGGCGCCCCGCATCGCCACCGTTCATCGGGAATCCAACAGGCAGGCACCAACCCCATGATCCAGATCGGCCCCCCGCCAGAGAGCGCCGAGCGTCGAGCCCAGATCGTGCTCGACGCCTACGTGCGCTTCGCCGAGGGCTTCCTGGAGATCACGAGGCGCGCGCGGGGCCGGTTCGAGCAGCGCGAGTGGCGCGAGCTGAACGCCGACACGCGCGAGCGCCTGGACCTCTACCAGCAGCTGGTCGAGGCCGCGCTGGCCGCGCTGGCGAAGGAAGGACGCGAGGCGCCGGACCAGACCCCACGCACGAGCTGGTCGCAGACCAAGCGCCTCTACTGCGCGCTGGCCCGGGCCCGCCAGGACTCCGAGCTGGCCGAGACCTTCTACAACTCCGTCGTCCGGCGCGTGCTGGGGACGGTCGGCGTGGACCCCGAGACCGAGTTCGGCGACCACGTCCGCACCGCCGACGGTCTCATCGACCGCTCGTTCTACCGGCGCTACGTGCCGAACGGCTCGCTCGCCGCGATGCTGGAGCAGGTCTTCGCCGACTCCCTGTTCACGCTTCGCGACCCGTCGGCCGACGCCGCGCGGGTCGCCGCGGAGATGGAGCGGCTGCTGGCGGAGCGCGACGCGCCGCCCATCGAGCGCCTGGACCTCTTGGCCGAGCCCTTCTTCCGCGGCCAGGTCGCCTATCTCATCGGGCGGGTGTGGACGGGCGAGGGCTTCCTGCCGCTGGTGATCGCGTTGCTCAACCCTGCGGAGGGCGTCGGCGTCGACGCGGTGATGATGGACGCGCGCGAGGTGGCGGGCATCTTCAGCCTGTCGCGGACCTACTTCTTCCACGCCCAGCCGCACCCGCGCGCGACGGTGAAGTTCCTGGGGCCGCTGCTCAAGCGGCCCGAGCCCGAGGCTCTACACCGCGCTGGGCCACAAGCGGCACGGCAAGACCGAGCTCTACCGCCACCTGCGGACCCGGCTCGCGGAGAGCGACGAGAAGTTCGAGGCCGCTCCCGGCGTCGCCGGCCTGGTGATGATCGTCTTCACGCTGCCCAGCCTGGACCTCGTCTTCAAGGTCATCCGCGACAAGCCCGGCGCGCCCAAGGACACCTCACGGGCGATCGTCATGGAGCGCTACCGCCTGGTCTTCGCCCACGACCGCGTCGGCAGGCTCCTGGACGCGCAGGAGTTCGAGCACCTGCGCTTCCCGAAGCAGCGCTTCACCGAGGCGCTGCTCACGCAGCTGCTGCGCGAGGCCTCGGAGACGGTCTGGCTCGACGGCGACACGGTGGTCATCAACCACGCCTACACCGAGCGCAAGGTGGTGCCGCTCGATCTGTTCCTGCGCTCGCGCGAGCCCGCCGCGGTGCGCTCCGCGGTGCTCGACTACGGCGCGGCCATCAAGGAGCTGGCCGCGGCGAACATCTTCCCCGGCGACATCCTGCTCAAGAACTTCGGGGTCAAGCCCGACGGCCGGGTCCTCTTCTACGACTACGACGAGCTGCAGCTCTTGACCGAGGTGAACTTCCGGGCGATGCCGCAGACCGACGACGTCTACGACGAGATGTCGAGCGAGCCCTGGTTCTTCGTGGGCAAGAACGACGTCTTCCCGGAGGAGTTCCCGGCGTTCATCGCCCTCCCCGAGGCGCAGCGTGCGATCTTCCAGCAGGTCCACGGAGACCTGTTCACCGTCGAGTTCTGGAAGGGGATGCAGCAGCGGCACCAGGCTGGAGAGCTCATCCGCGTGCTGCCGTACCGCAGCCGCCTGCGGCCCGCGGGCGGAGAAGCGAATCCGGAGGCGCGAGCCGTCATCAGCGCCGTGGCCGAGTAGGGCCGGCTACTGCAGCGTCAGGGTCTGCGTCGCCACCAGCGTCTCCTGGGCTGTTCCGCCGCTCATCTTCACGAGGTAGGCCTCGACCGTGTAGGTGCCCGGGGTGGAGACCTGGAACTGCGACAGGCAGATGTAGGTGAACGTGTCGGCGCACGCCGGGAAGTCCCTGGGCTCCGCCGAGTTGAAGTACAGCCGGACGAAGCGCCCGTCGAAGTCGGCGATCGACTCCAGCCGGAACCAGAGCGTCAGGCCGGAGCCGACGGTGAAGGTCGTCGACTCGCCCGCGAGGCCGGCCCCAGTCGCGTCGCGCGCAGTGCCGAAGGTGAGGGCGTTCTGGCTGCCGCTCTCGCAGGAGCAGAGCAGCACGAAGAGGAGCGCAGGCAGGAGGAGGAGGGTCGACCGCGTCTGCATGGGATGCTCCGTTCTTTCCGACACCCCGAGCAGTATCGAGGGCGCAAGAAGCGTAGCGGGGTCTCGCGATCGTTCAAACGGCCCCGATGTCGGGTTGAACGTTCCGTGCAATGCCGCGGTGCGCCATCCGAGCATGCGTCCTGGCACGGGCCTTGGAACTCTTGGCCTCCTGGATCGACAAAGGGGAGTGCTGATGAGGACCGACGCGAGCGCTCGCGGGCTGACGGGCGCCCTGGAAGGTGCTTTCGACTTCTGTCTCGGCTCGCTGTCTGCCGGGGTCCGCTGCGATCCGCGAGCGATTTCGCTGGATCTCGCCAGCGTGGAGAACGGGCTGAAGCGGCTGGTGGAGGCGCTCAAGACGCACGCCAGCATGGGGGCGCGCAGCCTCGAGCGCGAGCTGGCGCGCCTGGACTACCCGATTGCGCGGCTGCGCGACTACCTGGACGGGAAGTCGGGGGCGCTCGATCGCCGGGGAACCGAGATCATGGCCGAGTACCTCGAGCTGCGGCTGGAGGAGATCCGCAAGGAGGCCGAGGCCCTCGACAGCGAAGCGGAGGGCGGCGCACAGCCTCGGCGTTGCGCCTGAGGCCGACTGGCTATCCGGCGGTCCGCCGGTCGGCCGCGGCATGCTCGAAGCGCCCCGTCCGGTAGTAGCGGCCGAGCAGCTCGTCCTTCTCGCGGAAGCGCAGCATCAGCCACTCCGACAACGCCTCGTCGCCCTCGGGCAAGTCCCGGACGGGGAAGCGCCGGACGTGCAGGTGGGCCTGGCGGGCGTAGCCCTTCATGAACTGCCAGAGCGTGGGCACGCCTTCCTCGAACGCCAGCGTCAGGTCGTAGACGGCCCCGACGTGGGAGCGCAGGCCCTGGACGGTCGCGCAGAAGCCCTTGGTGCGCGGCAGCAGCAGGTGCTCGAAGGGCGGGATTCCGTGCTCCTCGGCGTAGCGCCGGCTGGCGGCGCGGTTGTCCGCCGTCTGCCGCGTCCCCTCCGGAAAGGAGACGAGCCAGACCGGCAGCTTCTCGCCGACCAGCGCCCCGAAGGTGCGCTCGATGGAGCGGCGATCCTTGGACCAGTCGCGGTCGAGGAAGGGACAGTCGAGGAACCACATTCCCCAGCCGACGCCGGGGACGTACTGGAGCGACTTCTTGGCGAACCACTTCACGTCGCCCAGCCGTCCCTTCAGTCGCGCCCAGGCGAGCAGATAGGGGATGTCCGCCATCTCCTGGTGGTTGCAGACGACGATGGCGTTCTCGTCGCGCGGCACGTCGTCGCCGCTGACGACCAGGTGCGTGCCGTAGAGGACCCGGGTGGACTCGACCAGCAGGCTCCACCAGGTCTGCGCCGCCCAGCGGTTGAAGCTCCGGAAGCCCTTCTTGGTCAGCGGCCGCAGCACCAGGCTCGCGCTCTGCGCGGCGTTGAAGCCCAGCAGCGTCCCCACGAGGAAGCCGGTGGTGGCGCCGCCGACGACGGCGGTCCGGACCCGCTCGGCGCGGCTGGCGGGCTCGGTCATGGGAGGCAGTGGCATGGACTCCTCTTAAGAGGAGCGTAGGCGATCTGCCAGTCCCGTGTGCCGCTCGCCGGTCCGACCGTTCTTCACTGCAATCGTCAGCGCCTGCTGGCTGCCCGCCATCGAGGTCTCGTCCACGACGACCAGATCGGCCTCCCTGCGGTTCTCCGCGGATTCTCAGGTCGGTCGCCGAGGCGGGACTCCGCGGGTAGAGTCTCGCCAAGACTGGAAGTCAGGCCGCCCCTCGGCGGTCCGCGAGCCGTTCACCACCAGGATCCCCCCATGCACCACTCCTCTGCGCCCGTCCGCCTCGTCCTCGGAGCGCTCCTCGCCTGTGGCTGCTTCACTGCCGTCGACCCGGAGCACGCGCGCTCCGATGCCGGCCCGGGCTGCCCGGCGAGCCAGGTGCTCTGCGGCGACGGCGCAGGTGGGGGCACCTGTGCAACCCTGGCGACCGATCCGCGCCACTGCGGCAGCTGCGGCGCGCGCTGCTCTGAGGAAGAGGTCTGTACCAACGGCGCGTGCCGACTGCAGTGCCCAGGGGCGAGGGTCGCCTGCCTCGGCCGGTGCATCGACCCGTTGACGAACGTCCAGTTCTGCGGCGCCTCGGGCAGTTGCCAAGGGGCCGGCGCCGGCGAGCGCTGCGCGGAAGGCCACCGGTGCGACGAGGGTGAATGCCGGCGGGGCTGCGGGCCGGGCCTCCTGGCGTGCGACGATCTCTGCATCGACCCGAAGACCAGCAGCAGCCATTGCGGCGCCTCCTCCGATTGCCTCGGCCCGCGCGCCGGCCGGACCTGCGATCCCGGGTTCGAGTGCGTCGACGGGGGCTGCCTGGCTGCATGCCAGGTCGGCAGCCGCTGCGGCGGCGCCTGCGTGGATCCGTCGACCGACGAGAAGAACTGCGGCCGCTGCGGCCAGGCCTGCGAGACCGCTCAGGTCTGCTCGGAGGGGAAGTGCAAGGCGCCGGGCTGCGCGGGGCCTCCGTCCTTCACCCGGATTTCCTTGCTCGCTGTGGGCATGCAGCCCCTCGGACTCGCCTCGGGAGACTTCGACGGCGACGGTGCGACGGACCTGGCGACGGCCAACTGGAACTCCGGCTCCGTCACCGTCCTGCTCAGCCTGGGGGATGGGACCTTCGCGCCCGGGGTCGAGTATCCCGTCGGCAGCTATCCGGCCGGTCTCAAGGCGGCTGACCTCGACGGCAATGGCTCGCTCGACCTCGTCGCGACCAATACGGAAGCAGGTTCGGTGAGCGTCTTGCTGAACCCCGGGAACGGCACCTTTGCCAACCGGCAGGACCTGGCCGTCGGCGGACAGCCGCGAGGCAGCGTCGTGGGCGACCTCGATGGCGATGGCATCCCCGACCTCGTGGTGACCGACTTCGTATCGGACCGCCTCGTGGTCCTGAAGAACCGCGGCGATGCGACGTTCACGACGCTGACCGAGGCGGCGACCGGCCAGAGCCCCTTGGACGTGGTCCTTGCGGACTTCGACCGCGACGGCCGCGCGGACCTCGCGACGGCCGACTGCTTTGGCCGAACCGTCAGCGTCCTGCTGAATCAGGGCGGCGGCATGCTCGAGGCGAGGGTCGTCTACCCCACGGGCGGCTGCGGGTATCCCGCAGTTGGAGACTTCAACGAGGACGGTTGGCCGGACCTCGCCGTCGCCGATGTCGAGGGACAGGTTGGCCTCTATCTCAACCGCCAGGACGGCACCTTCGCGCCCCCCGTCGGATACCCGGCGGCCACCTTTCCCCGAGGAATCGCCGTCGCCGACTTCAACCTCGATGCCACGCAGGACCTGGTGGTCGGAAACCTCCACGACAACTCCTGCAACGTGTTGCTGGGCCGGGGAGACGGCACCTTCGCACCCCTGGGAACCTTCGAGACGGGTGACTCTCCCGAGGGGGTTGCCGTCGGTGACTTCAACAAGGACGGGTTGCCGGACGTCGCGGTGGCGAACTACCAGGGGGACAGCGTCACCGTCGCGCTCACCCGTTGCCAGTGAGCGAGCAGCGGGACCCACCGTGCCCCGGTGACGCTCGGCGCGCATCCAGTCTGGCCCGGGGCCGGGAACTCCGACGGCTCCCGTCTCTACAGCTGGACGTAGAACCGCGCCGCCGCGCCCAGGGTCCAGACGTCCCCGTGGACGACTACGCCGTTGGGGAGCGTGACCAGCGACGGGAAGCCCACCGAGGCGGTGAAGTCGACGAGCGGCCGGCGCCGATGCGGAACCGTGAACCCCACCGTGCCGCTCACCGGGACGTAGGTGCTGTCGCGCCGCAGGTTCCCGATGCCGACGCCGGTGTCGACCCCGAAGAAGAAGACCCGCACCGGCTGGATGTAGACCCCGACCGGGACGAAGAAGCTGACCACCTCCTCCGCGCGGTCGGGCAGCGCGATGGCCGTCCGGAACCCAGTCTCGATGCGCACCTTCTTGCCGGCATGGATGACCAGCGGGATGCCGAACGACAGCGTCCACGGGTCGTGCAGCCAGACGTTGCCGCCGACGTCGTAGTCGGGTGAGCGGACGGCGACGTTGGCGTTGAGCCCGAGCTCCACCGGCCCGGCGGCGAACCCGGCCGTGGCGCCGAACCTCGCCTGCCCGTAGCGCACCTGCGGGTAGAGCCACAGCGGCAGGGCCTGGGCTTCGATCTCGAAGTAGTCGTTCAGGCCCAACGCCGCGCCGAGCGAGAGCACGGTGTGGTCGGGGTCGCTGTAGCGCGGAGTCACCCGACTGTGGCCGACCGACAACCACGGCGAGAGCATCAGCTTGGGCAGGGTCAGCGGGCGCTCGACGAAGGCGACGGGGTAGTCCTGGCGCGCCTGGGCGGCGGCGGGGACCAGCACGGTCGCGAGGAGGGCCGACAGCAGAAGGCAAGTGCGCTGCATCGCGTCCTCACGTTCTCCGGCGGAAGGCCGGGACCACGGCGCGAAGCAGTCTACGTGCCATCGGGCTCGGCGAGGCAGGGGTCTCGGGGGAGCGCTCTTCCCTGCCTGGGAGAACAGCCGGGATCGGCTGCTGCGCGCTCTCGAGCTCGCTCCCTCGCCGGGGCTTGGGCCTGCCGGGGCTCGACGTCGCCGACGAAGACGAGTGGGGCGCGCGGCGGCACTGCGCGCAGCGGGTCCACCCGACCTGTGGAGTGGGGCCGTGCACGCCCCAGCCCTCCGAGCCCTGGTCCTCTGCTTCATCCCCAGGTCGACGTGGCGCGCTGCCTGGGCTGCGGGGTGTGCGCCCGCAGCTGCGCCCGAGGGGCACCAGCACACCGGCAACGGTCCGCACGCGCTGCCGCCAGGCTGAAGCTGGCCGCGACAACTGCCCCCCGTTTCGAGGGGACCCCGCGAGGGGCGGGCCGCATCGCCGACCCAGGCATCAAAAGCGGCAAAGAGCGGAGGCCGACAATGCTCAAGAAGCTCGGAATCGGGTTCCTCGCAATCTTCCTCACCGCCGTCGCGACCGTCGCCCTGCAGCCGAGCCACTTCAGCGTGTCGCGCAGCGCGGTCATCCCCTCGCCGCCCGGCGCGGTGTTCGCCGTGCTCGACGGCTTCGAACACTTCCCCGACTGGTCGCCCTGGGACGAGCGCGACCCGGCGATGCGCCGCGACCTGTCGGGCCCGCCCGCAGGCACAGGGGCGAGCTACCACTGGTCGGGCAACGACGACGTCGGCGAGGGCCGCATGACCATCGTCGAGACGGTGCCCAACGAGAAGATCGCCGTCCGGCTCGAGTTCCTCAGGCCGTTCCCGGCGGTGAACCGCACCGAGTACACCCTGCGTCCCGAGGGCGACGGGACGCGCCTGACCTGGACCATGAGCGGCGACCTCGGCTTCCTCGGCAAGGCGTTCGGGATGGTCAAGAGCCACGACCAGCTGATCGGCCCTGACTTCGAGAAGGGCCTGGCGAAGCTCGCGCCGGTGGTGGAGCACGTGGCCATCGAGGCGCGTGCCACCACGTACGAGGCGCTGCTGTCGCCGGACATCTGCCAGTGCGCTCAGGAGGAGCTGAAGTGCTCGGAGCCGCGGCTTCTCCAGGGGGCCCAAGAGAGCTGGGGGCGGCCGTAGAACCGGTGTCGGGTCGCACAGTGACGCCGGTTCGTGCTGAGCGAGGGCGACAGGACAGGGCGCTCTCGAGTGCCGTCGGCACGATAGAGCCGAGGCGAGGGGCGGCTGGCCTGTGCCCAACCCGAAAGGTACGGGACTCGCCCCAACGAGATGTAGAGCGCCCGCCTCTGTCTGACTGAGGCTGGCGCTCCAGAGTTCGTTCCAGGCCGTCCACCGCCCTTGGCTGCTCGGCGAGAGGTTCAGCACTTCTCCCAGCCTCACCTCGGAATGCAGCGAGATGGCGCTCCCCAAGGTCGAGGTTGGACGCCAGGGTCTTCGCGACTCCTGGGATTTCGCGTACTTGCAACTCGGTCTCGCTCGACCGGAATCAACTCTGGCGCTCCGCCTGCTGCGTGAATCCAATCCAGACCCGGGGGTCGATCCGGCGGCGAAGCCCGGAGCCGCGACCTCTTCGCCTCGAGTCGACCAGCAACATCACCTGGCTCGGGTCACAGCCGCGCGCAGCTCCAGCGGGGTCATCCGCGAGCGCAGAATCGCGCCAGCGCAATGCTAGGCTGGCCGTCGAAATGGACGGCTATTCCATACGCGCCGGACGGCTCGACGAGCTTGCGACGGTGCAGGAGATCGAGCGCCGCGCTGCTCGGCGGCTGGCTCCCGTGGGACTTCCTGCTGCCGTGGATCTCCCCATCCATCCGATGGAGGAGCTCCGCGCGGACTGCAGCCAGGGTCGCCTCCTGGTCGCCGCGGACGAAGAGGACCGGCCGGTGGGCTTCGCCTTGTTCGATCTCCACGAGGACGAGGCCTATCTGCGAGAGGTCGACGTGGTGCCCGAGCATGGAGGCCAGGGGCTGGGGCGACGGCTCATTCAGGCGGTGATCGCCAGAGCCGGAGACGCGGGGCTTCGCCGCCTCGCCCTGACGACCTTCCGGGACGTGCCCTTCAATGCGCCCTTCTACGCCCGACTCGGTTTCAGGGTCGTGGACGAGACGCGCGCATCGCCTCGCCTTGCTCGGATCCGGCAAGAGGAGCGGCTCAACGGTTACGAGCTGGCCCCCCGCGTGGCGATGATCTTGGACTTGTGACCAGGCCCGGAGCGGCTGGCGAAAACGACGACGCTCCAAGAATCCTGCCCTTGAAATGATCACCAGGAAGGAGAAGTAGCCGTGGTCTACGCTCTCATCGGCTGTCTCGCCATTGTGGTCGGCGCCGAGCCCGCGATGCCCGTGAAGGAGAAATCTGACATCTACGAGATGTTCCAGACCGACGACGCGCTGGCGCTCATCATTGCCTATGACACCTTCGACAGGTCGGTGTCTCCCAATTCGAGGTCTGTCGCGCTGGTGGAGTTTTGGGACCTGAGCATTCGTCGCGCTCAGCCGAGCGTGCGAAGGTCGGTGATCGCGTACCTCCAAGACCCCCAGTGGCGTCCGCTCCGATGGAGCGACGAGCTGAGGTCCCGGCTGCGTGCGGCCACGGGCGATCCCGATCTGCTGGTTCGCGCTTCGATGGTGAGCTTGTGGAAGATGCAGTCCAAGGAAGAGTCGCGGCGCGAGCTCATTCCTTACCTCAAGGACCCCGCGGACGAGGTAAGGGAGCGGGCTATCAATGTCATTGGCCAATGGAACGACGATGAAGGCCGAGAGATCTTGCGGCAATACATCGTGGACAACGCCACCAAGGCTATTACCAAGGGCTCGGTGGTGCGGGCGCGGTTCTGGCAGGAAAAGCCAAGAGGTGATGGCCCGAAGAGACACGACGAGAAGGTGAAATAGGCCGCGGAACTGTCGCAAGTGCCGCCACCGGAAATATTCGCCATTTCGCCAGACGAGCGAGCATCCTCTCCCTCGTCGTGGACGGCGAGGGCCGGCGCGTCGCCGCGGGCATGGAGGACGGCCGGGACCTGTCCTCATTGGGCGTGGGCGGGGCCCCGCGTGGTCCAGCACCGCGGACCGCCTCGCGGTGGACGCGGCGGTGACGTGGGTGGAACGAGCGTGGCTGGCGAGGGGTGCACTGCTGCGCGGGCTCAGGTGGCGCTCTCGGTCCCCGCGTCCACCAGCGTTGGCGCGGGGTCGCGCTCGTTCACCAAGGCCAACGCCCCGGCGGCGAGCACCGCGCCTGGCGACCCCGTGGCCAGACTGCCCTTTGCCTCAGCTCACGGCGCGCAGGTGTTGGTCACGACGTTGTAGGTCATGCCGGCGCCGCAGAGGCCGCCTGCGGGACGCCAGTCGAACGGGTAGTTGAAGGCGGCGTAGTGGTCGTCGTTGTCGAGCTGAAGCCAGAAGCGCGCGTTCTCGGCCTCGGCGAGACACTTCTTGAGGTCGTTCTTCTGGAAAAGGCTGCCGTTGATCGGCTCGTAAGAGGCGTTGCAGATCTGCTTGGCGTAGACCTCCAACTGATCGTCGCAGTAGCTCTTGGACTTGCCGCTGAAGGCGGGCTCGGCCTTGTAGCAGAGGTCGTGGACCACACAGGCGCCGTGAAAGCCCTGGCCCCAGTTCGCAGGGGTCCAGCCCGCGTTGGGGCCCTTGGTCATCTTGCGCGGGTTGCCGTCGGGGAAGCCGGTGCAGCCGTCGTGGAAGATGCGCCGCGTGGCCGCCGTCCCCGTCCCGCCGACGTCCGCGACGTGGGTGGTGACGCACACGCCCTGGTGGTCCTGGCCGGTCCCCATCTTGTCCCACTTGAGGCCCCAGAACTGGTAGTGGCCGTCGTAGAAGACGTGGCCCACGCCGGGGCTCTTGCCGGCGTTGCAGAGGCTGCGCTTGAAGGCCTGGTTGTAGTTGCCGCGGGTGCAGACCAGCAGGCAGTCGCCGTTGTCGTCCCCCGTGGTCCATCCGAAGCTCGAGCCGTCCTGGGGCTGGGGCCACCAGGTCCGCGCTGCGCCCCCGCCGCCACCCTCGTCCTCCGGCAGCGGTTCGATCAGCGCCTGCTCGCTGGACTGCGGCGACTGCTCCTCGCCCGGCGTCACGCCACAGCCGACCAGCGACAGGACTGCCAGCACGCCCACGCATCCTGCGATCCGGTTCAAGTGCCCCTCCCGTGTCGTGTGAGGACGCGGTTGTACACCCAGTTCACACCGCCGACCCAGTCCACCACCGTCTGGAACCGGTAGACGAGCACGTCCTTGTTGGCCGAGTCCAGGTAGACCGGCCCCGACATGCTGGGCACTCCATGGTTCGGTTCCCGTCGAGGGACCGTGGGGGGCGCCCTCCGGCGCAGTGCTTTGCATTCCAGCAGCACTCCGATTGCGGCGGCCTCGACCCACCTGCTGTGACCCTCGTCCGACCTGGGCCCAGAGCCGGGGTCGGGCCACCGTTCGAACGACGGCCAGTCGAGACGAGACGCTTGCTCGACGGGGAGCCGGTACCCGCGTTGGCGTGTCGGCCGGCGGAGCCCCAGAGCCGAGAGAGCGACGGTCCGCCTTGCTCAGGAGGGGTGGCGCAAGCGGGACCACCGAGCGCGTCGTCGCAAACGTTGGAGGCACGTGGAGGCTCACATGGGAAAGGCACCGTCGATGACTGGGATGACTGGGATTGCGTTGTTGGGGCTCGCGCTCTCGGCCGGCTGCTCGGGCATGAAGGTCAGCTCGGTCTCGGCGCCGGGCGCCGAGGCGCACCTGCAGCAGTTCCAGACCTACGCCTGGCTTCCTGAAGGATCCAACCAGCCGGGTCGCATGCCGTTCGTCCGGGACGACCTCATGCAGGCTGCCGATCGTGCAGCTCGCAGCCAAGGGCTACCAGCGCGTGGACTCGACAGCCAACCCTGACTTCCTCGTCGGGTGGCACTCCACCACGCAACAGGCGACGAAGATGGAGGACGTCGATTCCTTCTACGGCTACGGCTGGGGGCCGTACGGCGGCGTCTTGGGACCACCGGCTGAAGAGGCCGTTCCGTACACTCAGGGCACGGTGATCATCGACGTCGTCGCCCCCGGCAACAAGCAGCTCCTGTGGCGCGGCGATGCCCAGGCGGACCTGGGCAGCAATCCTTCGCCGGAGGATGCCGCCAACAAGATCCCTGAAGCGACCAAGAAGATCCTCGAGCGCTTCCCTCAAAGAGCGAAGGCGTCGTGAGCCGGAAAAGGGCCCCCAACCCGGCGCGCTCTGGCGGGCGCGTCTCGGGAAGGTCTATCCCCATTTCCGGCTCGAGCGGCCCCAGCTCACCCTCACGAAACCGGCCTGCAGCTCTGCTCCCTGCATCCGCCTCAATCCTCCTGGGCGCGCCCCGAGCATCGTCCCGCCGCTGGTAGGGCGCTGGGGCGTGGGGACCGATTCAGGGCAGCACGGTCCCGCCCTGGTTCGAGAAGCGCGGCGGCGCGTCGGGCGAGAAGCTCCCCCCGCTGCGCTGGAGCGTCCCCTCGGCCCCGAGCACGAGCGTCCCGTCCACCACGAGGAGGTGGCCGCCTAGAATCGAGCAGGCCCGACTCCACGGTGAAGGTCTGGAGCTCGCCCGGGAGGTGCCAGTCCGCGAGGAGCTGGAGCGAGCCGGAGGGCTTGACAATCCGGATGTCCCCTTGGGGATGGAGCCCGCCCTCGCTCTGGTAGGTCGCGGCGCCGCTCCCCACGAACGTCAGCGATGCCGTCCCGCCGGACGCGAGGGCCCCCAGCACGAAGCCGCCGTGGACCTCGAAGCGGCCGCTGAGCGCTTCGGAGTGATCGGTGAGATCGCCGAGGACCACCAGGGTGCTGGGCGGAAGGACCTGCGTCGAAGAGTGCCAACCGAACGCGGGCACCGCCTCTTCGACGATGAAGTGGTTCACTTCGAGCCGGTCCGGGACGTCCAGAGCGCTGTTGCCGTGGAAGGAGTCGCCCGAAATGCGGCTGCCGACGATCCGGAGCGTTCCCCGGTTGTGCGAGAAGGTCGCCCCAACCGCGACCCTCAACGGAGTGGCCACCGCGGGCGGCGCGACGCTCGTCCCCAAGGAGAGGGTGCCCGACGGGGCCACGAAGGTCCCGCTGCGGAGCGTGAGCGACGGGGCCGCGGAATCGCTCGTCGAGGCCTCGGTCGACACGCTCCCCGCTCCATTGTCCACCACGAGGTGGCAGGTCCCGCCGCCCGTCTCGAAGGCGACGCGCTGGACGAGTCCGGCGCCGTCGAAGGTCAGGATGCACTCCGGTGAGGGCTCGGCTTCGGCTCGAACGAGGAGCCGCCCGGCGAGGGAGATCTCCCCTCGCAGCTCGCCCTTGGTCTGGTCGAGGTCGTTGAGCACGCGGAGCGCTCCAGGCCCCTCGACCCGCAGCGCCGAGTGCCACCCGAAGGCCGCGTCGCGGCCGACCGGGACCAGGTTCCACAGCTCGAGGTTGCGGCCGAGCTCGAAGGTCCCCTCGGCGTGGCAGCTCTCTCCATCGGGCCGTCCTCCGTCGTTGATGACGGTGCCCTGCCCGTGGTGGAAGGCCGCGCCCGGTGCGAGCCGCAGGACGGGAGTCGTCCCGCAGGCCGGCTGGCCCAAAGTCAGGGTCGACGAGCAGGACCAGAACTCGCCGCCGCGCAGGTCGAGCGTTCCGGTCACCAAGATGGAGTGGGGGCCCCCGTGGAACGTCCCCGCCGCCTGCGTCCAACCCGCCGCGCCGACCGAGATCCTCGCCTCCGCCTGCTCGACGGTGCCCGTCCACCCTTCGTTCATCTCGATGCCCCGCACCGAGACCGCAATGTCCATGCGGACCGCGCAGCCCTCGGTGCAGGTGCCGTCAAACACCGCGACATCCCCAGCCGCGGGAGGAGCGGACGCCCCGGTGCAGGTGCCCTCGATGAGCGTGCCGCACCAGTTCCTGCGCTCGCTCCAGCGGTCGTCGATTCTGGCCAGTCCAGGTGAAGGGGGTCATCACCTTGACCAGCACCGAGCCGGTCGAGGCCGCTCCGCAGACATCGCGGAGGGTGAACTCGAACCGGTCTGCTCCGTGGAAGTCGGCGGCGGGCTGGTAGGAGAGCTGGTCTGCGCCCAGGAGGGCCGTCGTCCCGTGTGCCCCCGGTTCGACGCCTTCGAGCGTCCAGGCGCCGCCAGGCAGCTTGACGACGCCAGCTCCGTTCATTGCCACGGCCAGTGTCAGCGGGCCGGGAAGACCGGCGTCCCCAGCCTGGCAGCCCGCGTCCAGAAGCCCTCCGGCGTCGAAGGGACTACCGGCGTCCTCGTGCCACCCCGCATCCGCCGCCCGGGCCCCGCGAAAGCTCGCGCGGAACTCCAACGGCGCGCAGCCCAGCGACAACAGGGCGACGACCCCAAGAACGGAGTACCTCCTGGCCGTCGGCTGCCGGCCTCTGGGGCGCGCGCGGGTCATCGGTCGTCGCGCGGACCGAGCCCCCGGCGGGGATCGCTCGAGAGCGCCCCCAGACAGCACGCGAAGTCCGTGGCGGACTCGATGCGCCCCAAGGCCTCGGCTGCGCCGCGGACGCCTTGGGCCGCCGAGGGTCCGCCGCAGCGCGGTCAGGGGCAGCGCGCGAACGCGATCGAGCGTCGGTTCAGCCATGGGACTCCCCGCATGCGGGCTCGCCGTCCCCGCCCCCAAGTTGCTGGCAACCGAGACCGGCGCACTGTCCGAGGACGACGCTGGAGGCAGCTCGCGCGCCGAGCGCGCCCGTGTCCTTGAAGCCGCGCGAGGTTAACGACTCGCCAGGCATAGAGAAAACAGATCGGGTCGATGACTGTCATCGGGCGGCGCGATACGCGCCGCGAGCGCCCAGGACACGCAAGGCGCCTCTTCCTAGGAGGGACAGCTCGACGCGGCCGTCCGGAGAGGCGGCCCGCAGGCCGACGGGACCGATTCGCTCGAGCTGGAGCCGTTGGCGCTGTCTTGGTGGCCTCACGGAGCCGGAGCGGTCGGCGCCGCCGCCGGCTTCTCGGCGACCTCGGCCAGCGACCAGAGGATCAGCGTGTCGCGATCGGGGTCTTGCAGCAGCAGCCAGCGGCCGTCGGGCGAGAGGTCGCGGTAGGTGGTCTGCAGGTCGTGGTCGTTGAGGCGCAGCGGCCGGCCGACGCCCTTGCCGCTGGCGACGTCCACCACCTGCACCGTGCAGCGCCCGCCCTCGGCCTCGGACTGCACCAGGAGCCGGTCGCCGGTGACGAAGAGGCAGTCGCGGCCGCGCCAGCGCTTCTTGGGGTCCGGCGCGCGGACGCCCTCGGCCCCGTCGAGCCACTCGAGCATCACCTCGCCCGAGCCCTCGTCCGGTCGGCACAGCCTCGTGCCCGACGAGTTGAGCGAGAAGCGCGTGACGCCCGGCAGGTCGAGCCCCCGGCGACGCTCGCCCGCACCCACGTCCCACGCCTTGAAGCCCGTCTTGTCGGTGCCCGAAGCCGTCGTCTGCCGCGCGAAGACGATTCTCGCCGCTGGGGTGCACCTTCACCTGGTCGAACGTCTCGTTCGGCAGCCCGACGCGCGTGGCGGCCCACTCGCCCTCGCCCGCGTGATAGCGGACCTCCAGCGACCCGGCCTCGTCGCCCTTCTTCGGCGACAGCCGCGCCATGACCGTGGCGCCCTCGTCGACGTCGCCGACCACGAAGCCGCCGAACTTGCCCAGCGCCGCGCCCGAGGCGCCGTCGAAGAGCTCGGACCAGCCCTCCTGCACGGTGCGCAGGAGCGTCCCCCGATGCGAGAGCCACCGCGCGCTCAGGGCGGTCGCGCGGGGCAGCGACGCCGTGCGAGCGACCTGCAGCGTCGCCGCGTCCACGAAGTAGAGCTGTTCGTCCTCGACGGTGACGAGCTGCTTGGAGTCGGCGGTGAACCCGACCACCAGGCTCGCCTCGGCCCACGGCCCCGCCGCGAGGCGCCGCACCAGCCGGTCGCTCGTCCGCTCGTCGGCAAAGCTCGCCGGAGCCTTCTCGGGCGGGTCGGCGCGGAAGCCGCGGGCGCAGGCGTCGAAGGTCTGGCCGTTCTCCTCCAGCGTCCAGCGCGCTCCCTTCTTGACGATCTGCACGGGGTCGCCGCCGGCCCAGCCGGTGGTCGCGGTGAACGGCTGCAGCGGGTCGGAGAGCGCCGAGAGCCACTCGCCGTCGTAGGCCGCGACGACCTTCTCCAGGAACTCGCCCAGCACCACCGCCGTCCCGTCGTCGATGCGCCGCACCCAGAAGCCCAGGTCCGCCGCCCGCAGCTCGCACGGCGCGATGCCCAGCGCGCGCAGCGTGTCGGTCTGCTCGTAGACGGCCCGGTACAGCTCGCGCCAGTCGCGCTGCCCCTCGAGCTTGCCGGCCTGGGCCTCGAGCCACTTCGCCCGCGCCCGCGCGAGCTCGACCGGCATCTGCCGCGTGAGCCCGCGGTACAGACGCAGCTCGTTGCGCAGGCGCCGCGCGAAGGCCGGGTAGACCGCCTTCGCGGTCAGCCCCAGCAGCGTCTCGCCGGGTGCCACGTAGGCCGCTGCCAGGAAGACCCGGAGCGCCTCCTTGTCCAGCCGGTGCGCGGTCTCGTCGTAGACCTTGCGGCCCAGCGCGAGGTCGAGCGACTTGGGGTCGAGCAGGCGGGCGCCGTCCGCGTCCGGGACCGGGCCCAAGAGGACCGAGCCGTAGACGAGCTCGTGCACGCCGCGGTTCGACGCGCGCAGGAAGACCGAGCCGCGCCCCAGGTCCGGCGCCGCGCCGAGCAGATCGAACAGGCGGTCCTGCAGCACGGCGCGCACCGCGTCGCGGACCGTCAGCGCGGTCTGCGCCGCCTTGGCCATCGCCTCGGCCTCGGCGCGCCGGGCGACCTCGGCCGCCGCCAGCGCCTCGAGACGCCGCTTCTCGTCGTCCCGGCGGCGCTCCTCGTCCGCGAGGCGCCGGCGGGCCACGTCGGCGCGCGCCTTCGCCTCGTCGGCGTGGCGGTTGCCGAACAGGTGCGAGTCCGGGAAGGCCGCCAGGAACCGGTCGCAGGCCGCGGCGACCTCGGCGTCTCCCGAGCGGATCGCGAGGATGCCTGCCCACTCGCTCTCGAGCCTCCGCTGGTGCTGCTGGAAGGCGACGTACCAGCCGCCCACGCCCAGGCCGACGCCGATGGCGACGACGATGGCAGCGATGGCGAGCTTGCGCATGCGGACCTCCGGCCGAAGCCAGAGCAATACCGCACCGAAGGCCGACGAGACACGTTCCTGCTGCGTCCGAGCCCTTCCTCGCCGGCTCGCTTGGCGAGGCCTGGAGGGTGGTCGAAGTCCGGCGCGTCGGCTCAGAAGAAGGGCAGGCGGAGCGCTGAAGGTATGTCGGTACCCACCGACATGGGTTTCGCCCGCGACAAGGCCGACGTCCAGGACCGAGTCCCCAACGGGCACTGCGGCGCGCTCGAAGACCGCCCCCACCTGATGGGAGCGGCCGATCGGTAGCCGGTGGTGGCGCCGCCGACGGGCCGTCCGGACCAGGTTCGCCCTCCGGCGAAGTGCTTTGCTTTCCAGCAACCTGCTGCCGACGGACCCTCGCCGAACCCGGGCCTCTTCGCTGTTCACACCACCGGCCGGAGACCTGGTCACGGTGCTGCCGCCGGACCTGAACGCCGCGGCAGTTCTCCAGCGGAAGCGCCGAGGCTCGTAGCGGGCGAACGCTGGGATGCGGACTGGGTCAGGCACCGGGCAGATGCCGGCCGGCGAAGCCCCAGCCGCCTTCGGCGTCCGAAGGCGCGTCGCTACACTCCCCCGGCGCCGGCGCTCTGCCGCGCAGCAAGGAGTCGAGCATGGGGGGGAACGAAGTCATCGTCATCGGTGCGGGCATGGCTGGGCTGTCGGCGGGCTGCTACGCCCAGATGAACGGCTACCGCAGCCAGCTCTTCGAGTCTCACGTGCTGCCCGGCGGCCTGTGCACCGCCTGGAAGCGCAGCGGCTACGTCTTCGACACGAGCATCCACATGCTCATGTCGTCGGCCTCCGGGATGTTCCATCCGATGTGGGAGGACCTCGGCGTCGTCCAGGGCAGGAAGTTCGTCGACCGGGACGTCGTCATGCGCATCGAGACGATGGGCAAGACGGTGGACGTCTACGCGGACCTCGGCCGCCTGGAGCTCGAGCTGCTGGCGGTGTCCCCGGGGGACGCCGCGCTCGTCCGCGAGCTGATTCGGATGGCGCGCCAGTTCGTCGGCTTCGAGCTCGACCTGGAGAAGCCGAAGGAGCTCAGGGGAACCCTGGACTGGCTCAAGCACCTCCGGGCGATGATTCCGCCCCTCGGTGTCCTGCGTCGCGCGAGCTGGACCGTCGACGGCTTCGCCAGCCAGTTCAAGGACCCTTGCCTGGCGCAGGTCGTCCGCCTGCTCATCGACAACCCCGGCTGGCCGATGCCCGAGGCGCCGCTCATCACCGCCCTGGTGGTGCTCGCCACCTACCACGCGAAGAACGCGGGAGTGCCGCTCGGGGGCTCGATCAGCGTGGCTCAGACCGTGGCCCGGCGGTACCGCAGCCTCGGCGGCACGCTGCACTTCAACTCCAAGGTGGAGAGGATCCTCGTGGAGGGCGACCGGGCCGTGGGGGTCCGCTTGGCGAACGGCCGCGAACACCGAGCCGACGCGGTCGTCTCGGCCGCCGACGGCCGCACGACGATCTTCGGCATGCTGGGCGGCCGCTACGCCAGCCCGGAGCTGCGGCGGGTGTACGCCGAGTGGAAGGTCTATCCGCCGCTCGTCCAGGTGATGCTGGGCGTCGCGCGGGACTTGTCCGGCGAGCCGGGCCACCTCCTCTTCGACCTGCCCCGCCCGATCCTCATCGCCGGCCAGAGCCGGGCGAAGCTGGACGTCCACCACTACTGCCACGACCCCTCGATGGCTCCCCCGGGCAAGTCGGTGGTGCAGGTCTGGTACACCAGCAACCACGACTACTGGTCCACCCTGCACCAGGACGAGCAGGCCTACGCGGCCGAGAAACGTCGGGTCGCCGAGCAGACCATCGCCGAGCTCGAGCGGCGCTGGCCGGGCTTCGCCAAGCAGGTGGAGGTCGTCGACGTGGCGACGCCGGTGACGTTCGAGCGGTACACCGGGAACTGGCAGGGCTCGCCCGACGGCTGGTGCATGACCGCCAAGAACATGGGCGCGGAGCTGCCCAGGCGGCTCCAGGGCCTGGGTCGCTTCTACATGGCCGGGCAGTGGACGCTCCCGTTCGCCGGCGTTCCCGGCGCGGCGATGAGCGGCCGCCACGCCGTCCAGCTGCTCTGTCACGACGACCGGAGGGGGTTCAAATCGTTCGGGCCCCCGGGCGCCGAGGGCGTGGCCAGCCCCGAATTCCACGACGACCCGGCCGCGCCGGGCCTGAAGAGCAGCGGCTAGGGTCGGAGACGCGGGTGCGCGCCCGGAGACGCTAGAGGCGCCGCGCCCGCTTCTCGAGCAGCGTTCGCAGCTTCTCGTAGGTCGGCGGCGGTCCGGTGCGCACCCCGCGGCCGTCGACGAAGAGGCCGTCGGAGATGCCCCAGTCGGCGGCCGCGGCGTGCTCGGAGGTGTCGATCTCCTGGTAGTGCACGCGCGCGCCGAGGTCCGCCGCCGCCCGCTTCAGGCGCTCGGTGGCGAGGTTCATGGCCGTGCACCAGCCGCTGGAGAAGGCGACCACCGAGACCTTCCCGGGCGGACCGGCCGGCAGGGGCTTGCTCTTGCGCAACCACCGCGGCGGTTGCGCCTCGGACGAGAACGGCTTCCACAGGAGGACCGCCAGCCCCGCCCGGTCTGCCTTCCGGTAGCCGTGCCTCTTGAACCAGGAGGCCTTCATCCAGAACGGCAGCCACAGGCCCCACGCCGCCATGCCCGAAGCTCCGCGGGAGCGGGCATCGGCCTCGGCGGCTTCGAGCAGGGCGCTTCCCATCCCGTGGCCCTGGAAGTTGCCGCGGCCCTGCGCGTGGCCGTGCACCCAGATGCAGGGGACGAAGCGCAGACCCTGCCCGCCGACGTGCGACTGCTCGATGGGCAGGTGCTGGATCATCCCGCCGACCCGCCCGTCGTCGTCGAGGGCGAGCTGGGCGCGCAGTCCGCGCTCCCAGAAGCGCGCCACCCAGCGGGCGCGACGGTCGCCGGCCTCCTTCACGTCGGAGGACCAGTCCTCGAGGCACTCGGCGAAGAGCGGCCGGCGGGCGTCGTCCAGGTCGATGACTTTCAACGCACCCTCCCTGTGGGTCTTGGGGCAGGAAAGTCTACCTCTGCGTCGGAGGGCTCCAATCCGGTCATGGGAGGCAGTGCGTGGGCTCCTCCTCACGAGGAGCGCAGGCGATCCGCCAGACCCGTGTGCCGCTCGCCGGTCCGACCGTTCTTGACCGCAATCGCCAGCGCCCGCTGGCTGCCCACCAGCACCACCAGCTTCTTGCCGCGCGTCACCGCCGTGTAGAGCAGGTTGCGCTGCAGGAGCGTGAAGTGCTGCGTGTGGATGGGCATCACCACGCACGGGTACTCGCTGCCCTGCGACTTGTGCACCGTGCAGGCGTAGGCGTGGATCAGCTCGTCGAGCTCGTTGAAGGTGTACGCGACGAGCCGGCCGTCGAACTCGACGCGCACGAGCTGGTTCGGCTCGTCGATGGACTCCAGCCGCCCCACGTCGCCGTTGAAGACGTCCAGGTCGTAGTTGTTGCGGACCTGCATCAGCTTGTCGCCGACGCGCAGGGTGCGGCTGCCGCGGGTGAGCGAAGGGCCGGAGGGGTTGAGCATCCCCTGCAGCTCGTGGTTGAGGTTCGCCGCCCCGAGCGTGCCGCGGTGCATCGGCGTCAGGACCTGGATGTCGCGCAGCGGGTCGAAGCCGAACTTGCGCGGCAACCGCTCGCGCAGGAGCGACTTGATCGTCGCGAGCACGTTCTCCGGCTCTTCCTCCGCGATGAAGAAGAAGTCGGAGCCGTCCTTGTTGTGCAGCCGGGGCAGCTGGCCGTCGTTGATCCGGTGCGCGTTGACGACGATGAGGCTCTCCTCCGCCTGCCGGAAGATGCGCTGCAGGCGGACCACCGGCACGGCCTGCGAGCGGATGAGGTCCGAGAGCACGCTGCCCGGGCCGACCGACGGCAGCTGGTCGACGTCGCCGACGAAGACGAGCTGGGCGTGGGCCGGGACGGCGCGCAGCAGGTGGTCGCCCAGCACCGTGTCCACCATCGAGGTCTCGTCGACGACGATCAGGTCCGCCTCGAGCTGGTTCTCCGCGTTGCGCTGGAAGACGCCGCCCTTGGGGGTGAACTCCAGCAGGCGGTGGAGCGTCTTGGCTTCGCGGCCGGTGGCCTCCGACATCCGCTTGGCGGCGCGGCCGGTGGGCGCGGCGAGCAGGATCTTGCGGCCCTTCTTCTCGAGGATTCTGGATGACGGCGTTGACCAGCGTGGTCTTGCCGGTGCCCGGGCCGCCGGTGATGACCAGCGCCTTGGCGGTGATGGCCTGGCGCACGGCCTCACGCTGCTCGGGGGCGAGCTCGATGCCGGCCTTCTGCTCGAACCAGCCGAGCGCCTTGTCAACGTCGATGGAGATGGGCTTGACCGGCACCGAGAGGAGCGCGCGCACCGAAGTGGCGAGCCCGGTCTCGGCGGCGTGCAGCGAGCGCAGGTAGACCGCGGCGTCTTCGGAGGCGGTCGAGGCGTCGAGCACCAGCTCCTCGTGCGAGGCCATGGCGTCCACCGCCGCCTCGATGACCGGCGTGTCGATGGAGAGGATCTCCCGGGCGCTCTCGACGAGCTTGGTGCGGGGCAGGTAGACGTGGCCCTCCTCCGAGAGCTCGGAGAGCACGTGCAGCACGCCGGCCTCGGCGCGGCGCGGCGAGTCCTTGGGGATGCCCAGGTTTCCGGCGATTCTGGTCGGCGGTCTTGAAGCCGATGCCGAAGACGTCGGCGGCGAGGCGGTAGGGGTTCTCGCGGACGACCTCGATCGCCTTCTGGCCGTACTGCTTGAAGATGCGCACCGCGTGCGAGGCGCTGACGCCGTTGGACTGCAGGAAGACCATCACCTGGCGAATCTCGCGCTGCTCCTCCCAGGCTTCGAGGATGGACGCGCGGCGGACCGGCCCGATTCCCTCGACCTCGGCGAGCCGCTTCGGGTCGTTGTCGATGATGTCCAGCGTCGCCAGGCCGAACTTCTTCACCAGGCGACCGGCCATCACCGGGCCGATGCCGGGCACGAGCCCCGAGCCCAGGTAGCGCTCGATGCCGGCCAGGGTGGCGGGACGCACGGTCATGAACGAGGCGATTCTGGAACTGCTCGCCCCACTTGCGGTCCTGCACCCAGCGGCCGGTCAGCCGCAGGCTCTCGCCGGGTCGGGCGCTCGCGAGGCTGCCGACCGCCGTCACCAGCCCCGGGCGGTCGGGGAGCGTCAGCTTGACCACCGAGAAGCCGTTCTCGGCGTTGGTGAAGACCACCTGCTCGAGGACGCCCTCGAGGGTGACGACACCGGCCGCGACGGCCGCCGGGAAGAGCGATCGGGTCTTGTCGAAGCGCGGATCCACGACAGGGAATGTGTACTACAGCGGCTTCGTCAGCGCTCGGCCGGGAGACGCCCGATCAGCGGGGCCTGAGGACAGCCGGCGCTCGCCAGGTCGATCTCGCGGGACAGACGGGCCATCGCGTCAGGCCTGCTGCGAAAGTCCATGCCACTGCGTCCTTCTACGGGCGCTACCGCAAGCGCCAGATCACCATCTGGCTCGCCAGGGCAGCGTCGGCGCTCTCGCCGATGACCAGGATCCGTCCGGTGGAGTCGAGGGCCACGTCGTGGGCGAGGTCCGTGCCGCCCACGCCTCCGGCCGCGCCGCCGTGCACGAACACCCCGCCGATGCCGAAGGCGGGGTCCAGGGCGCCGTCCGGGGTGATGCGCCAGACCGCCAGGTCGTCGTCGCCGGCTGCGTTCCGGCTCGAGCCGGCCACCACCAGCCTCCCGGAGGCGTCGATGGCGATGGCGGTGCCGAGGTCGGGACCGCTGCCCCCGGCCGCGCCGGAGAACAGGCAGCAGCCGGCACCGCAGAAGGAGGCGTCCAGCGTGCCGTCGCCCTTGAGCTTCCACACCGCCATCCGCTGGTTGCTCTGGCCGGCGACGTAGAGGCCGCCCTCGGGAGAGAGCGCGAGGTCGTTGCCCAAGTCATTGGCGCCGAGGATTCCGCCCGGCGAGTCGTGCAGCGCGTAGCCGAGGCCAGCGAACGAGGTGTCGGGTGTGCCGTCGTGGTTGTAGCGCCAGACGATCAGGTCGGTGTCGAGCTTGCCTCCCGGAGAGGCCTGGCCGACCAGGAGGACCCGTCCCTGCGAGTCCACCGCCACACGGAACGCCGAAGAGTTCGGGATGGCGTCGAAGACGACCTTCCCGGTGCCGTTGAAGGTCGGGTCGACGGCGCCCTCGGCGGTGAAACGGACGGCGGCCATGAACGCCGAGTGCTGCCGGCCCGAGACGACGTAGCTCCCGTCGGTCGGGTCCCGGGCGATGCCGTCGCCCTCCACCTCGGGGTCGAAGAAGACCGAGTTGCTGCCGCCGACGCCGAAGGTGGTGTCGAGGACGCCCGAAGCCGTGATCCGCCAGATGGTCGGGTTGTCCCGGTAAGAGCGCTCCTCGTAGCCCCCCACCAGGATCCGGTCGCTGGGGTCGACCAGCACGTCGAAGCCCCAGTCGTAACGGGAGAGGTGTTCGAGGAAGAAGCCGGTCCCGTTGAAAGTCGAGTCCGGAGCGCCCTCGCGGGTCAGGCGCCAGACCACCATGTCCCGTTCGCTCACGGTGCTCGCGGCGGCGAAGACCATCCCGCTGCCGACGACGCGGTCGGTCGAGTCGACGGCGATGCCCAGGCCCACTCCGTACTGCCCCGCCGGATAGCCCGTGCCGGTGACGAACCCGCGGGGAGCGGCGAAGGTCGTGTCGAGCTGTCCGACGATGCCGCTGCTGGCGTCGGGCCGGCCGGCGTCGCCGCCGTCACGAACCGTGGAGCCCAGGTCGACGACCTCGGAGGGGATGCTGCAGCTGGCGGCGAGCGCGAGGAGCCCGGTCGCCAGCAGGAGGCAGAGCATCCGCTCGGACCGCTCGGCGTGCCGCGTCACTTCGCCACCATCCTGTCTCCGCTCTCCCCATCGCAGAACGTTCTCGAAGGCGGGGGGCAGCCTATCCGATCCATGGGACTCTGCAGCCGCCCTGGACGGGCCCTTCGCGCTTGGTGACGCCGGAGGCCCCGGCGTTCAATCGCGATTGAACGCGGCGAGGCCAAAGATCACCAACCCCTGGCGGAAGCCACGCGAGCAGCGCTGCACCGAGAGGAGAGAAATGCGCCTGATCCCGATCGTCTTCGTCCTTCTCATCCTTGCGTCCTGCCGCGGGGAGGAGGCGCCCAGCTGCCCCGTCGGTGATGCCGGCTCGCAGGCAGACGCCGCGACGGATCCGTGCGCGGGATTCGATTGCTCGGGGCACGGAGTCTGCGCGCTGGCCGCCGGCGCGCCCATCTGCGCTTGCGACAGGGGCTACTCCCCAAGCTCCGGCGGCCTGGACTGCGAAGCGAACCTCCCCCTGGGCTGCGAAGGAGTGACCTGCGCGGGCCACGGCACCTGCGCCCTCAACGCGGTGAGCTCTCCCATCTGCCAATGCGACCAGGGCTACCAGGCCCGCGGGCTCGAGTGCGTCGCCGGGTCGGCGCCGACGCTGACGATGACCGAGGTGGCCTTCCTCGACGGGAGCGACTACGCGCCGGTGCAGCAGGGAACGCTCGCGGTGCTCGGGTCCCATCTGATCGCCTTCACCGGCAGGCTCGCCGTGGTGGACGTCGCCGACCCGGCCCATCCCGTCCCGGTGGCCACCGTGGACGTCTGCGGGTCTGGCTGGGGCGGGCGCATGGCCCTCGTCGGCCAACGCGCCTTCGTCTACTGCCTCAAGGGTCCGTCGGTGGTCCAAGGCTACGACCTCAGCGATCCGGCCCACCCGCGAGCCGAATCGAGCCTGAGCCTGTCCAGCGCGGTGCAGGGCATCGCCTCGGCGGACACGAGGCTCTTCGTCAAGACCCAGACCGCCCTCGAGGTCGTCGAGGTGCGCGACCCCGCGGCGCCGGTCGTCGTCGGCAGCGTGGCGATGGCCGGCCTGTCGCTCGGAATCCCCCACCGGGTCGTGGCGGCCGGCTCGGTGGTGGTCGTGACCGGCCTGGCAGGCGGCAACATGCCGCAGTGGGCCGTGGTCGACGTGAGCCAGCCTGCCTCACCGGCGCTGCTCGCGCGCGTCGGTGCTCTCGGAGCAACCACCGCCTTCGCTGCTGCGGATGGCTTCATCTACGGCGGCCACGCGGTCCCCGACTCGTTCCTGGTGACCGATCTCGCCGACCCCTCGCATCCGCGCCTGGTCGGTGCCCTGCCGATGGAAGACCCGGAGGGGATCGACGGGGTCGTCCGGTGGCGGAACTTCGCGCTGGTGTCGGCCACCGGGGGCACGGCGATCGACCTCAGCAGCCCGAGCAACCCGAGCAAGGCGGGCTTCATCCGGCACGGGCAGGACGTGCGCATCGAGGGGGCCCTGGCGCTGGGCGGCGACTACCTCTACGCCGGCTTTCAGCAGGCAGGACTGGCGGTCATCGCGCTGTCCACCCACTGAGCTCGCCGACGCATCAACGCGATTCCTTGGAAGATGCGGTCGCCTACCGACGAGGCGGACCTTCTGACGCGGGTCGCTTGAACGTCGGCCAGTCGAGGATCACGAAGACGCTGAGAATCCATGGAGGCAGCCCATGAGGCGACCTGGTCTAGCGCTACTTCTGCTCCTCGGCGGCTGCACCATCGGCGGACGGCTGCCGGCCGACGCCGGGCTCGAAGCGGAGGACGCGGGCAGCGGCGAGGAGGCCGCCGACGCAGCCTGGCCGGGGCGCCCGGACGCATGGATAGGCCCGTGCCCGGAAGGCGGCGGCGCCAAGCTGCCACCGCCGCCGTTCGCCTACTCCTATGTCCCAGGGTGGACCGCAGAGCACGTGGCCTTCACGCAGGGCAACACCGGCAAGCCCGTGGGCGGGCCGGCGCGGTGGGCCGTCACCGGGATCGTCTCGACCTTCACCTTCCCGGTGGACCTGGCGCCCAACTGCGCGGACGAGGCCCACCTGCGGCTCTACGCCAGCGATCTGCGCCATCGCTTCTGGCTGGTGGAAGGCGGGGAGGCCTGGCCCATCGCCGGGAGCGAGGACCTGGGAGAGGAGGACGGACCCGGCCCATGGGCCAGCTTCTTCTACTCCGGGGTCTACGGCATGGCTCACTCCGGGATGGTCGCCCAGGGCGACACGCTCAACGTGATGGACCGCGGCTGGCTACGGCGCATCAGCCGCCAGCCGGACGGCAGCTGGAGTGTCCAGACCATCTCCGGCAAGGGCAGCAAGGTGCTCGAGTCCGGGGAGCGCGGCACGCTCGCGGAGCTGTCCACGTTCGGCAAAGGGCTGACGGTCGACCCCCAGGGGAACCTCTACTTCACGCTGCAGGGCGGGTTGGCCAAAGCCTCCCCGAGCGGCGAGGTCAGCTGGGTCGTGACGAGGGAGCGGGTCAATGAGGACTTCCAGGCGGCCTACGCCTCGAGCTGGCCGGGGACGGCGCCGGCCTACGCGCTGAGCCTGGGGTCGGGGGAGAGCGTCGGGTTGATCTTCCACCGCGGCAGCGGCGCCATCTATGGCGGCGGGCGGACCTGGCCGTCGGTCTGGAAAGTGACGAGCGAGGGGGCCTTCGTCCCCCTGGTCAACTTCGCGCCCGACGACCAGATGGTCGGCAACGCTCGCTGGGGACCGGGCTCGCCGGCGACCTACGAGCCCCACTGCATGATGGGGTGGGGCGTCTTCGACGACGGCGTGCCCTGGGCCCAGAACGAGATTCCCTGGGCCGTCTCGCGCTACGAGCCGGAGCGGGTCCTGGTGCTGCGCGCCGACTTCACCTTCGGGCTGGAGGCCGCCGACTACCAGGGCTTCTTCAAGATGCCCAAGGGGCTGGGGCTGGGCAGCGATGGGCGCACCGCCTGGGCCCGCGCCCTCGGCGATGCCAACGCTTCCACGGTCCTCCGCCTGAGCAAGGAGCCCTCTCCATGAAGACCGCCTTCATCGCCGCCGTGCTCTGCCTGCTCCACGCTTCGACCGCCTTCGCGCAGCTCGTCGCCTTGACCGCCACCGACCTCACCCCGCAGCTCGCCACCGCCGACCAGCGCTGGCCCCAGCTGGCCGCGGGAGGCGGCCTGTACCTCGCGGTCTGGCAAGAGGGCGAGGCGATGGGCGGGGCCAAGGACACGTCCATCTGGGCCGCGCGCGTCGGAGCCGACGGCAAGCCGATGGATCCCAAGGGCGTGCTCGTCTGCGGCGTCCCGGGATTTCAGGCCTATCCCGCGGTGACCTGGACCGGCACCCACTTCCTCGTGGTCTGGCAGGACTACCGCGGCGGCAAGGACTGGGACCTCTACGCGGCGCGGGTCACCACCGACGGCAAGGTGCTGGATCCCGGCGGCGTGGCGCTGGTGGCGGTGCCCGGCAACCAGATCTACCCGACGGTCGCCTCGGGGGGCGGCAAGACGCTGGTGGTCTGGTCCGACGTCCGCGAGACGCACGTGCCGCAGATGTACCGGCTCTACGGGACTTTCGTGACCGGGACGGCGGCGGCGACGGCGGGCGGCGCGGAGCTCGGCAAGGCCGATTGGCCACTGCTCCTGCCGCTGGTCGGCTTCGACGGCACGGCGTTCGACGTCATCGCCTCGCAGGGCACGCCGGGATGGGCGACGGGAACGCCTTTCGGCCTCCAGGTGGACCTCTCCGGTTCAGCCAAGCCCTGGAAGGCCTCCTTCCAGAGCCACAGCTACTCGTTCGCCGCGGACCCGGCGACCGGCAAGGCGCTGACCTTCAGCACGGCCCACTGGGAGCACGGGGCCTACCAGCCCTACTACCTCGCGGCGCTCCACGACCCCAAGAGCGGGGTGGTCGATGGCCAGCTGGTCTATGGCCTGCCCCCCTTCGTGGCGCCCTGGAACGACATCTGGTCGGCGGTCACCTTCGATGGAGCCAGCGGCGTGGCGGTGGTGGAGCAGGTGCTCATCGAGAACGCCTACGCCATCGACCCTCCTGGCCATCCCAAAGTCGACGTGGACCTGATCGCCACCCGCGTGGACGGCTCGACAGGCGCGGTCCTGGACCTCCCTGCATGTCCCGTCTTCACGGGGCCCGGCATCGGCCTGCAGGACGTGAACGCCTCGGCGGCCTGCAAGACGGCGAGGGCGGCGACGAGTCCCGCGGGCGTCAAGGTCGCCGGCGAGCTGGGCATCCAGGAACGCCAGCCGGCGCTCGCCTCGCTGGGTGCCCGGAAGTCACTGCTCGTCTATTCGCGCCACGCCGCGCCCGGAAAGTACAAGCTCTACGGAGTCGTGCTCAGCCAGTGAGCCCGAGGTGGTGACGGTATCGGCGTGCGTGGCGTTGCAGCGCGGGCAGTCCTGGGACACCGTGTCCCCATGTCCACCCGAGCATGCCTAGTGGTGTCGTTGCTCCTGGTGCTTCCGGAGCTGGCGGTCGGCGCCGAGACGGATCCGCTGGCGGCAGCGAAGGCGCTGCTCGCCCAAGGCGACTTCCTCGGAGTCCAGGATGCGGTCGAGGCAGCGCGGGGCGCCAAGCCCGCCGCGGTCGCGGAGGTGCTGACCCAGGCCGGCAAGATGGCCTACGACCAGGGCGACCGCTGGATGGCCGGGCGATACTGCGCAGCGGCCCTCGGGCGGGTCTCCAACCACAAGGCCGCGCTCGACCTGTGCGCCCGCGCCGCGCTGACCGACGAGCGGTTCGAGGATGCGGAGCGCTACGGGCAGGCGCTCTCCAAGGTGTCTCCCGGTGTCGACGTCGCGCTGCTCAGGGCGCGAGCCGCCCTCGGCGAGCAGCAGCCGGCGCGCGCCAAGACGCTCCTCGCCAGGATCGAGGGGGCCGAGGCGCGGGCCCTGGTGGCCCAGGCGGATGATCTGGCGGTCATGCTGGAGGAGGAGAAGGCCCGGCAGAAGGAGCTCGACGCGAGGCTCGCGCAGGCGGTGGCGCGCGCCAAGGGCGCCAAGCTCGCATCCTGGCCGCGCGGCGCCACCGAGGTGGTGCTCTACACCACCTCCTGGTGCGGGGCGTGCAAGCGCGCCAAGGCCTGGCTGCGGCAGAACCGCGTCGAGCACGTCGTGAAGGACATCGAGGCCGACGAAGAGGCGGCCCGCGAGCTCGCCACCAAGTGCGCTGTGGCGAAGGTGCGGCCCGGCGGCGTGCCCGTCCTCGACGCCCGCGGCCGGCTGATGGTGGGGTTCGGCGCGGCGGCCTACAAGGCGATCCTGCGCTGACCTCTCGAGACCCGACCCGGAACCTCGTCGAGGGCTGGGCGAGCTTGGGCTATTCTCCGCGTCCTGCCTCGTTCCCGGAGACCACGATGAGACGGTCACTCGCCCGCATTTGCCCGCTGGCCCTTTCGCTCGTGTGCCTCGCCGGTTGCCCCGGCGAGACGCCCTCGAGCCTCGACGCGAGCCAGGTCCGCCCCGACGCGGATCTCGTCATCGGGCCGGCGGATGCTTCCGCCGAGAAGCCCGACACCGGAAGCCAGCCCGTCGCCGACACGGGAGTCGTGGCGGTCGCCGACACCGGCAGCCCTGGCTCTCCCGACACCGGGCTCGAGGCGGTCGACTCCGGGACCGTGGCCGCGGACACCGGTGTGGCCGATGGCGACGCCGGCGTCTGGGCGTGCGGACCGGTCAACCCGTGCGACACCGCCGACAACCGCGCCAAGCACCAGACCCGGTGCCTGGGAACACGGGAGGGCGGCTACACCTGCAACTGCGACGCGTCGCCCGTCCTCTACCACTCGGACAACGGGATCTGCTGTCCGCCGTACGCGAGCAACAGCGGCGGCCAGTGCGTCTGCCAGCAGGGCTACTTGCCCAACCCTGAGGGCGTCTGCGAAGTGGCCTGCTCCGAGGACTCGATCGAGGGACTGACGGGCCGGTGCCCGGCCGGCCAGGTCTGCCAGCAGGGCGTGTGCATCACCGACCTCTGCGTCGGGGTGACCTGCCCGGCGAACGCGACGTGCTCGGTCAAGGCCGGCGCCGCCAACTGCGTCTGCGACTCCGGCCTGCACCTCGACCAGAACCTGTGCTGCCAGGCCCACGCGTCCAACGTCTCCGGCGCGTGCAAGTGCGACATCGGCTACGTCGCCAGCGCAGGCGCCTGCGTGGCGGACCCCAACAACGAGTGCGACCCCAACCCCTGTGAGAACAACTCCGGGCACAAGACCCTCTGCGTCACCGACTTCTCGGCGCAGGGCTACCACTGCGCCTGCGCCGAGAACTACGTCGACCAGGCCGGGATCTGCACGCTGCAGAAGGTGACCACCTGTCCGGCGACGCTGCAGTGCCTGGCCGGCTACTGCATCAGCGATCCCGCGCTGCAGACCTGCATGACCGCCGCCGACTGCAAGGAGTTCAACCCCGACCCGGCCTACCACCCGACCTGCAACGCCGAGGCGGCCGGCGGAATCTGCATCGGTTGCACCGCCGCCAGCGACTGCCCCGACAACGCCCAGTGCATGACCGGCCTGGGCGAGGGCATCTGCGCGCTGATGTGCGCCAGCGACGCGGACTGCCCCTTCGGAACCTGCTACTCCAACGGCTACTGCGGCCAGCGCCGGTGCAGCTCCAACACCGACTGCTTCACCGGGACGCTCTGCCTGGACGGCATGTGCCGGCGCATCCCCTGCGTCGAGACGCTGTGCTCGGCCACCAACCCCAACGGCACCTGCCCGAACGCCAACGAGGCCTGCATCGCCGGCGCCTGCGTCGCGAGCTGCACCCCCAACCCCTGCCAGGGCATCAACCAGACGACGTGCGTGGTGGACCAGGGCAAGCCCTCGTGCCCGTGCGACAGCGGGACGGCCAAGGACGCGAGCGGCATCTGCGCGCCGCCGGTGCAGGCGAGCTGCCCCAACGGCCTGACCTGCCAGAGCGCCTACTGCGTCGACCGCTCGACCTACGCCTTCGCCTGCGGCGTGGGCGCCGACTGCGGCAGCGTGGCCATGGCGTGCTCGGCCTCGTCGCCCACCGGCCGCTGCGTGAACTGCTTCGGCGACGACGACTGCCCGGTGGCGGCCGAGAAGTGCGTGGGCACCGACCCCACCGACCCGTTCTCCACCGGCTACTGCATGCGGCCCTGCGTGAGCGACACCGACTGCAACCCCGCGAGCAAGTGCACCTCGGGCTACTGCGGCACGCGCACCTGCAGCAAGAAGGCCGACTGCGGCGCGAACTTTGGCTGCTTCCCCAGCTCCAGTGGCGGTGGCATCTGCCAGCGGCTGCGCTGCCAGTAGCGCTCGGGTTCGGAGGTCATCGGGGCGGTCAAGAGTCCGAGGAGTACCGATGGGGCTTGCCCGACTCATTCGCTGTGAGTGGCTCGAAGCCGCAGGGGTCGTCGTGGCGGCCTTGGTCGGAGCGGAGCTGTCGTGGACCTTGGCCGCGCTCCTATTCGCGGCCGAGGTGATTTCCAGCTCCGTCGCAGCGGTGCCCGGTGGCCTTGCCGTCGGCATTCTCGTCGCGGTCCTCTCACGGGGCGCGAAGCCTTACTGGCATGCGTTCGTGGCAGCCTTCGCCGTGGGACTCTTCACGGTGGCGGGCGGGCTGCTCTTCGTCATCCTGCCTGACTGACCGAAGACGCCGCGGCTATTTAGTGGGCCCCAGCAGGCCGTTCTTGAAGTGCCTCGCGTGCTCCGCCCCCTCGACAAGCTCGGGGTGTCGGGCGTCAGGGCTTGCGCGTGGGGACCCGGGGCGGAACCGCCGGCGTCTCGCGGCTGGGGAGGCTGGCCTTGTCGGCGCACATCAGCGCGGGCACCTGGAGGGCATAGCCGCCTTCCTCGGGCTTGCCCATGGTGCTGACCAGGGCCAGCGCGCAGCGGCCGCCGGGTAGGGCGAAGGTGTCGACGAGCTGGACCGTCGCGGTCCGGTAGGCGACGAGCTGCACCGTGGCCCGGGCCGTCGACCAGCTCAGCTCCACCTTGAGGTCGAAGCGGTGGAGGAGCGAGTCGGGCATCGGCGAGAGCGACTGCGAGACGATGGTCCCCGCGAGCTTGACGTCGTTCAGGGCCAGCCGGGTCAGCTTCTCGAGCGCCGCCGGCGCCTTCCAGGTGGCGTCCAGCGCGGAGATCACCGGCGCGGCGCCGGGCGCCTTGAGGTCGAAGGTCCAGAGCCGGTACTCGCCGCTCTCTCCACCGACGCTCTCCTTGAGCAGGAGCTTGGAGGCCTTGGCGTCCACGCCCAGGATCTCGAAGCTGTTCGGCCCGCCGACGGTGGCGCCGGAGAGGCCGGGAAGGAGGAGGGCGAAGAGCGCGAGGCCGAGGGGCAAGAGACGGTGCATGGTGAACCTCCGAAAGCGTGGTCGCCGCGCACGATAGCAGGCCCGCGGAGCCCATACGCGGGGCACTGCGCCTGCGAGGAGCCCGGCGGGGCCGAACCACCTCCGGCCCCGTTGCCAATCCGAGGGCTTGCCTCTCGCCGCTCCGATGCCGACCCAAGCCCAGGGGAGGCGGGCGAGTGGGCGGACGATCGGTAGCCGTGGGGTGGGGCAGTGGGCAGGCGGCGAGCTCGGCGCCGCGCTTCCGGGTCCAGTACCGGCTCGCGGAGCGCCTGGTCCAGGAGGTGGCGCGGTGCCTGAACGGGGGCTTCGTCACGCTGGACGTCCCGGCTGAGGTGTACGTCGGCACCCGGTTCGCGTTCGAGCTCTCGGCCTGGCAGCTGCGGGACACGGTTGAGCTCGAGGCCGTAGCGCTGGCGTCGATGTGGCTCTCCCGCCGCCGGTACCGCGTCGCGCTGCGCTACTGGGTGACCCGGCGCGCCGGCCTGGACGAGGCTCTGTACGGAGTCCTCAGGTCCATGGAGACCGAGCCGATGCGCAGCGCACCACGCTTCCTGGTGCAGCTGCCTGCGCTCTCCGATGACGGATCGCCCGCGTACCTCGTGCAGGACTTGTCCCTCGGCGGAGCGGGAGTCGAGGTCCAGGGCCTCTCGTTCCCGCCGGGGCTCGAGACGGGCACGCCCGTCCGGCTCGCCATCGTCCTCGACGACGGCCAGCTCCTGAAGCGCTCGGGGAAGGTCGTGTGGCGGCGCCCCTTCGGCGCGCCTGGCTGCCCAGACCGCTGGCGCCCCGCCTTCGGCGTCGAGCTCGACAACGCCCTGGACGGCGACGGACTCGAGGCGCTGGACCGGGTGCTGATGCTCAAGACCTCGCCGCGCTGTACCCAGCTGAGCCTGGGGTAGCGGCCCGCTCGGGACCGACTCGGGCTCCAGCGGCTCGCGAGGTCCGCGAGGGGCCGCGCTCGCAGCCCTTGCCCCGCATGCCATGATGTCCGCCATCCGAATGGACCATCGCCCGGCCGCAGCCGGCGATCCCCAAGGAGGCTGCTCGTGGCCGAACTGGAAGGCATCGAGGTGTTCGCGGGGGCAGACCGGCTGCAGAAGCTCCCGCTCTTCGGCACCCTCTCCTACGACGAGACCAACGCGTTGGCGTCCATCGCCACGCAGGAGAAGCGCGCCAAGGGCTCGGTGGTCGTCGAGGAGGAGGCGCTTGGGCTCGCCCTCTACGTCGTCGTTCAGGGAAGGGCCCGGGTGGAGCGCTCCAGCCAGGAAGGCGTCGACGTCATCGGCACCGTGGAGGAAGGCGAGCTCTTCGGCGAGATGTCGCTGGTCGAGGACCTGTTCACCAGCGCCCGCGTCGTCGCCGAGACCGACCTCGAGCTCATCGCCATCCCGCGCCGGCCCTTCGAGAAGCTCATCGAGGGCAACGACCGCCTGGCGCTCAAGGTCTACAAGGCCTTCTGCCGCACGCTCTCCGACCGCCTGCGCAAGGCCAACGCGCTGCTCTCCGCCAAGCCCGGCGTCATCTCCCCCATCACCTGAACCGAAGCTGAACCTGCATCGGAAACCGGATCCCGAGCCCGGAGCGGGCCGGACCCGAAGCGAGGGGAACCATGGAACAGGCCACCTTCCACCAGCTGCTGGGCGCCGCGGTCCGCAACGGCGCCTCCGACGTCCACTTCAAGGTCGGCTCCCCGCCCGCGCTGCGCATCAACGGCGCCCTGCGGCCCATCAAGGCCCCGGCGCTCGCGCCCGAGGACCTGCTGCGCATCTGCGGCTACATCCTGCGGGCCTCGCGCTTCAGGGGCAGCATCGACGACCTGACCGAGGCCGACGGCTCCTACGCGCTGGAGGGCGTGGGGCGCTTCCGCAGCGCCCTCTTCCGGCAGAAGAACCACCTGGCGTGCGTCATGCGCGCCATCCCGCTCACCGTCCCCACCTTCGAGAGGCTGGGGCTGCCCAAGGTGCTCGAGAAGATCGCCGCCGAGGAGCGCGGGCTCATCCTGGTCACCGGCGTCACCGGAAGCGGCAAGAGCCTCGACGCTGGCGGCCATCGTCGACTGGATCAACACGCACGAGCGCAAGCACATCCTCACCATCGAGGACCCCATCGAGTTCATCCACGAGGACAAGGTCTCGCGGGTGACCCAGCGCGAGGTGGGGCCGGACACGCACAGCTTCAGCGACGCGCTCAAGTCCGCGCTGCGCCAGGACCCGGACGTCATCCTCCTGGGCGAGATGCGCGACCTGGAGAGCATCGAGACGGCGATGCGCGCGGCCGAGACCGGGCACCTGGTGCTCTCGACCGTCCACACCACCGACGCGGCGCGCACCGTCAACCGCCTGCTGGGGGCCTACCCGGCCGACGCGCAGACGGGCGTGCGCCAGCGCCTGACCGAGTGCCTGCGGGCCATCGTCAGCCAGCGCCTGCTGCCGCACGCCAAGGGCACCGGCCGCGTGGTGGCCGCGGAGATCCTCATCAACACCCTCTCGGTGAAGGAGTACGTCAAGGAGCCGGGGCGCATCGAGGCCATCAAGGACTACCTGGAGAAGTCGCACGAGCTGTACGGCACCCAGTCCTTCGACCAGCACCTGGCCATGCTCTACCGCGAGGAGAAGATCGGCCTGGAGGTCGCCAAGAGCGCGGCGTCCAACCCGGCCGACTTCGAGCGCGCGCTCAACTTCGAGTAGGTCGCGCGTACGAAGGCGTCTGGCTCAGAGCGAGCCTGGCGGGTGGTCGGCGGCGAAGAGCTTGGCTTCGGCTTCGAGCCGCACCCAGAGGTAGGCGCTGCCGGCGATGGCAGGAAGGGTGACGATTCGCCCGACGGCGCCCGCCAGACCCTCGAGCCCGCGGGCGAGCAGCGGGGCGTCTTGGAGCACCGAGCGAAGGAGGCTGGTCGGATAGCCGAGCAGCGCGGCCCCGCCGGTGACGAGGAGCACCAGCACGATCACCGGCGCCAGCACCTTCGCGCTCAAGCGGACCGAGCACAGGACGGCCGTGAGCGGTCCGTGCTTCCCGAGGACCACGGCGGGGTCGATGAACATGCCCAGGACCATGCACGCCAGGCCGGGGAGGATGCACAGGAAGGTGCCGACGAGGCTGGCGAGCTGGACGACCATGTTGACCGCGAGCAGCGGAACGATCCTTCGGCTCGCGAGGGCGTAGGTGTCGCGCAAGGGCAGGGGCTTGCCTTCGACGCGGCCGACGAACGTCGCCACCAGGGCGCCGGCCCCGACGAGCCCGATGACGAAGGAGATCGCCTTCGCCACGGCGGTCACCGCCAGCTGCGGAGCGTAGGCCAGGAGGAGGTTCTGGACGGCGGCGAAGTCATGGGTCTGGGCCTTGCCGAACGACGTGAAGAGGGAGTCGTCGCCGAAGGGGCCCGGCGCCAGCCAGTCTGCCGTCAGTGCCCAGACGAGGTCGGGCACCGTCGCCAGCGCGATGCAGACGAGGGTCGCCCGCCACTCCTCGAACGGCAGCTTGAACGAGCGCCCCAGCGTCTCGCCCACGGTGACCTGCGCACCCAAGGCCGCTTGAGCGCGTGCGGCGCAGGCCTGGCATTGATCGGTCGCGGCGTCGGCCCGGCAGGCCTCGCAGCCGAACGCCCCGCAGCGCTGGCAGACGAAGGCGGCCGACGCGTCAGGGTGGAGCGCGCAGCGCGCGTCGTCGAGCTGGGCGGAGGGCGGAGTGGCGGGCGGAGGCAGGGGATCCACCGGCCCTTGATAGCACCGAAGTATGGGCCACGATACGCGCTAGGTATGAAGGCCCGCGGCCGCCTCCCACGCGAGGATGGCGCGCTTGCGGTCGAGCCCCCAGCGGTAGCCGCCGAGCGCGCCGCTCGCGCGCAGCACCCGGTGGCAGGGGATGACGTAGGCGACGGCGTTGGCGCCCACCGCACTTCCGACCGCTCGGGCCGAGCGGCCGACGCCGGCGCGCTCGCCCAGCGCCTCGTAAGACGTCGCCGCGCCGAAGGGGACCCGCAGCAGCGCCTCCCAGACCCGGAGCTGGAAGTTGGTGCCCACCAGGTGCAGCGTCAGCGGCTCGCGACGGCTGCGGCGGGAGGCCTCGAAGATCCGCTGCCCGAGGCCGCGAGCCACCTCGTCGTCGCGGGTCAGCCGGGCCTGCGGCCACCTCTCGCGCAGCTCGGAGAGCGCAGCGGCGCGGTCGTCCTGGAACTCCAGCGCGCACAGCCCTCGCTCCGTGCAGCCGAAGATCGCCTCGCCGAACGGGGTGGGCGCGAAGCCGTAGCGCACCGCCAGGCCTGCGCCGCCGTCGCGCACCTGCGCCGGCGTCGCCGCGTACACGTTCACGAAGAGGTCGTGCAATCGCCCGGGCCCCGAGAGCCCGGCGCCGAAGGCGGCGTCGAGCACGTCTCGCGAGTCCGCCAGAAGCTCCAGCGCCCGCTGCGCCGTGGCCGCCTGCAGGTAGCGCTTGGGGCTCACGCCGGCCCAGCGGCTGAAGAGGCGCTGAAAGTGCGATTCGCTCAGCCCGGCGGCGGACGCGACTTCTGCGAGACCGGGCTGCTCGTCCCGATGCTCATCGAGGTAACGGATGGCCTGCTCGATGCGGTGGTAGTCGCTCATGCCGCCCATGATGCGAACGCCGCGGAGCCGCCTCAACCCGATTCTTGCTGGGTGTAGATCCTGAGATTCATTAGTTAAATTAGGATTATGCGGCTTTTGCCAGATGTGGCGTGGCGGGCGCTGGTTGGGCTGCCAAAGCGATCTCTGGAAGCTGTCCGAGATGGCGCACGAAGTCCTGCCACATCCCGTTGACCAGGATGCAGCGTAGGTGCAGCACCCGCTCTGCCCGTTCGCGGCCCCAGTGCATCCCCGGGCCATCGAGGCGTAGGCCCACGACGTTGCGCGCTGCCCCTTCCACCGCTCCGGTGGCTATGTCCAGGTCGTCCTTGCGCAGTTCGGCGTAGCGCATTCGGTCTCGGTGTTCCTCGAAGTGGTCGATCGCTCGGCACAGTCGCCGGCGCTTGAACTTGTTGCCCGGCCCCGTCTTGGGCGTGCCTTCGAGCCGCTGCTTGAGTTCGCCGAGGATCGCCCCGATCGCCCCGCGTCGCAGCCTCGTGGTCTGTCGCGCCACCCATGCCTCCAACTCGGCGCTGTACTCGGGGTGGAAGCAGGTGCCCACGTCCCAGAGTCTCTCGACGATGTGGTGCCAGTCGATGCACACCTCCGCTTGCGCGAGGTGCTTGAGCTGGCCGCGCCAGATGTGCTCCGAGCCGTCCGCCAAGAACAGCGTCCGCTTCTGGCCATAGCCCCGTTTGTCGGCCTCGTGCCTGAGCCAGGCGAACAGCGCCTCATGGCTATCGAAGGTGCCGATCACTCGCTTGTTGATCGGCCCCTCGTAGCCGTTCTTCGTTCGGCGCAAGGTGTAGATGACACCGAGCACAGCCATCTTTGCGTTCTTGGCCTTCTTGCCCACCGAGCGCCGCTTCGGCTTGGGCCATCTTCGCTTGCTGGCCCTTCGAGCCGTCCGGCCCGAGACCTCCTCACGCTCGTGGGGCCGCGACCGTCGCCGGCACGTCTCGGGCGAGAGCATCGGCGCGCCTTTGGCGTCGACCTGGATGACGAGGATCTCGCCCTCGCCATCCGGCGCGGGCGCCTGCTCGAGGAAGTTGCGAGCCTCGGATCCGATCGCGTCCACCATTCGAAGGACCGCTCGGGGGCTGGGAGCCCACTCGTACGTCTCGCGAAAGTTCTGGCGTGCGTTGGCGAACGCCAGCTGCGCGCAGAGGCGAGTCATCGCCGTCACCGTCCCTAGGCTGAAGCCGCCGCACAGCCCCAACTCGCGGTCGACCGGCAAGTCACGTGCGGCACGCCGGTTAGACGCATCGACCCCCGTCGGGCGCTCGAACCGAACCTTGCCGAACCGGGTCCCCAGCTCAGAATCTCGGCAGGGCCCCAACAACCAGTGGCGCCCATCGTGCTCGTATTCCGAAGCGCGCGGCCGAGCGGCGCGGACCACCAGGTAGAGGCCAACCGCGGCACGACCGAGCGCCAGCAACGCGCTCCACAACTGCGACTCGAAGTCCGCCAGCCGCTCTGATCGGCCCTCCGCCAACTGGGTCACGATGTCAGCGGCCTGCTGGACCTCGACCCGCGCCTCCTGAATACTCCGCACCGGAGCCTCTCTTGTTCGGGTTTCTCTTCTCGCAAAAGCGATTATCCGAACGAGAGAGGCCTCCTTCCACGACTAACTCCCGCGCTTCCCGAGGGGCGGGCGCTCGGTAACCTGGGAACTACGCCCATTCTTGCTGCCATCTCGTGGGAGACTCCGGCCCCATGACCGACCTCCTCGCCATCGTGAGCAAGGCGCAGTTCGAAGCGCTCTCGAAGACCGCCCGGCCTGGCGACCGCCTCGGGCTCGATCGCTACACGAGCACCCACAAGGCGCTCGCACCCCTCGCGGGTGGCGGCGCGCTGTTCCTGGTCACCGTGCGTCCGCCCGACGAGAAGCTGTGGCTGGTGGCCATCCTGGAGTCGCCTCGGCAGGAGGACGGCGCCTGGCGCGCGGCGCCGAGCGAGGTCCCCATCGCGGACGTCACGGCCGTGCGCGACCAGCTCCAGTTCTCGACCGGCACCGGGATCCAGGCCAAGAAGGGGGCGCTGGGCATGAGCCTTCAGACGCCCCGGCAGCTCACCGAGAAGGACGCTGCGCTGCTTCGCTCCGCGGCGGGCGCCATGCCTGCCTGCGCAGCCGGACCGGTCCCAGCTCCCGAGCCCAAGATCGAAAGCCCAGCCAAGGCGGCAAGGGCCAAGGATGCGAAAGCCGCGAAGGCTTCCGGGAAAGCGCCGCCCACGCCTGCGGCGCCGCTCCCGCCGACGGGGCCCTACGTCCCCGAGGAGCCGCGGCCGTTCACTGGAGAAGCGGCGCAGCTGTGGCAGCGGATCCTCGCCGACCCGGACGATCTCAAGACGCGCAGCGTGCTGGCCGACCTGCTCCAGGAACAAGGCGATCCGCTGGGCGAGTTCCTGCAGCTGTCCTGTCTTTTGGAGGAGCTGTCCGAAGACGACCCTCGGCGCCCGACGCTGGCGGAGAGGGTCGAGACGCTGCGATGCCAGCACGTGGTCCCGTGGACGCGCGAAGTCGCCTCGATCCGCGCGCTCCGCCCCCGGCAGCAACCGTATCGCCGGGCCTTCTCCATCCGCCGCGGGCTCGTCGAGAGCCTGGCGTGCACCACCCGCGCGCTGCCGGGGCTCGCCGCAGCCGCGAAGGTGGCCCCCATTCGCCGCCTGGAGGTCGACCCCTTCGGCGAGAGCGTCAGGGTCACGGGCTGGGCCAACGCGCTGGCGGCCATGCCCGAGCTGGCGCGGATCCGCGACCTGGACCTGAAGGTGGAGAGCGACGCGGAGGCGCTCGCCGTCTTGCGCTCGCCGCACCTCGTCCGACTCGAGCGGCTGGTGGTCGCCGGCGTCCCCGACTCGCACGCGCTCCTTTCGGAGATCGTCCAGAACAAGGCCTGCGCGCAGCTGCAAGACCTGCAGGTCTCGGCCTCTTCGGCACCGAAGCAGCCGCCTCCCTTCGACCGGCTCGCGGCGTTGCCGCTGCGGACCCTCTCGCTGGGGCGGGCCGGAGTGGGACCCGCCGAAGCCCAGGCCATCGCAGGAATGAAGACGCTGCAGTCGCTGACGCTGCACGACGAGGCGTTGGGGCTCACGGGCGCGAGAGCCCTGGCGGCTGCCGCGGGCCTGTCGGGGCTGCGGGGAGCTCGATTGAGAGCTGCGAGGTCCCGGAGAAGGGCCTGGCCGCGATCGCGGCGTCGCCGGCGCTCGCCTCGCTCCAGACGCTGGTGCTGGGCTCGGTGAACGCCAAGGCCCTGGCGTCGATGCTCGACGGCTGGGCGCTCTCGCGCGTCCGCGAACTGACCCTGCGCGGCGCGCTGCGCGCCGAGGGGGCGAAGCTGCTGGCCCGCTCGAAGCTCCTCCCCAACCTCGCGGCCCTGTCGCTCGTGGGCGCATCGCTCAAGGACGACGGCGCCGCGGAGCTCGCCAAGGGCGAAGCGCCGGGGCTCGAGCGCGTGGACCTGGGCGGAAACTCCATCGGCCCGGAGGGGATGGCGGCGCTGGCCAAGGGATCGCTGCTGGACAGCGCGCGCGTGCTCGACCTGGCGAACAACAAGTGCGGCGGCGAGGGCGGCAAGGCGCTGGCGGTGGGGAAGTGGCTTGCCCACCTGCGCGAGCTGCGCCTCTTCTACAACTGGATGGGGGTGCACGGCCTCCGCGCCATCCTCCTGGCGATGCCCGAAGCGGAGACGCTGGTCCTGGGGGAGAACAACTACGGCAGCGAGGTGTTCAAGGTCGCCGCGACCGGAGCGCTGCCCCGGCTGCGGTCGGTGCACCTGGGCCAGGAGACGGATCAGGCCGTCCTCGAGAAGTTCCTGGAGAGCGGACACGCGCTGCGCCTGCGCTCGCTGGGCGTGCACCACGCGCACCTCGGGGCGAGAGGCGCTGGGCTGCTCGCGGCCCTGCCAGAGCTCGAGGACCTCTACTTCAGCTTCTGCACCTTCGAGCCGGAGGCACTCACGGCGTTGGAGCAGCGCTTCCCGGGCCTGACGCGGTTCTGGCCGAGCGAGGATTAGTCGGCGCGGCTTCGAGGCAGGCCGGGGTGGCCCGCGGGGCTTGGTTCAACCGCCAAGGTCGCCAAGGGATCAAGGTCGCCAAGGCTCTATATGCTGGGGCTTCGCTGCCCTCGGCTCAGTCCCCGCGCATCCACTTGAGGCACCAGACGATGGTGGCGAAGAGCCCCTCTTCCTGGATGCGCCGGAGCTCACCCTTGTCGAGCCAGACCGAGTCGCAGCGGGTGCACACGTCCATCACCACTTCGGAGTGGCGCGGGTTGTTCACCTTCTCCATGTACGGATGGTCGGGGCAGCGCGGGCAGGGGACCGGGCGCAGCTGGGTGTTGAGCGTGGGGATGGCGGTCGGCCGGCCCAGCGGCTTGAGCACCACCGTCTCCTCAATCCGCTTGAGGTCGGCGCGGGCGAAGAGCTGGCCCTCGCAGGTGGGGCACACCTCCAAGTCGACGGTCAGATCGCCTTCGCTGTAGCGGGAAGGGCACAGCGCCTTCTTGCAGCGGGGGCAATCCATCGGTCGGGTCCTCCTCGTTCACGAGAGCGCGATGCTACCCTGCCTACATCGGCCCCGTGAGCGCCATCACATTGGGGGCTGGGAGGGGTCCTGGGTGGACCCAAACCGACCGATCAGCCCGCCTGGTGGCCGGGACGGCCCTTGCCAGCCGACTTGGGTCTTCAGGCCTGTTTCAATACCTCTGGCCTCCCGGCAGGCCCAAGGCGCGCTCGCCAGGGCCTCAGGGAGGCCTCTCTATGCGATCCGTAAGAACCTGTATTTGCAGTTGTTTTCTCGCTGTCCCGGGCGGCGCCCGCGTGACCGGGGTCACAAGTCCAGACGTCTGGACTTGGCGGCTCGGGAGGCAGCAGGAGCCGATGTAGGAGAAGTTTTGCACGTGCAAAACTTCTCCCACATGTAGGCGACGGCCGGAATCCAAGTCCGATCGATCGGACTTGGCGGTCGAGGGCCCAAGCCGACAAGAAAGAGCCCCTCCACGCAAATGGTGCTCCGTCGATCAGGCGGCGCGCGGGGAAGGCCCGAAATCTGGCGTCCCAGGAGCGCCCTCGCAGGACGCAGGGTGCAACTTGGCCGCACTGCTGCGAGCCGTCGCTGGCTAGAAGCGCGGCTTGCGCTTCTGGGCCACCGTCCGGGCGATCTGTACCGTCTTGATGTTCATCGAGGTGTGCACGAAGTGGATGGCGGCGACGAGCTCGGCGCTGGTCATCGGCGGGCACACCGCCTGGACCTCGCCCTGCTCGCCGAGCTGCTCGATGAAGACCGCGCCGCGCTCGTCTCGGGCGAGCCGGAAGCCGCCGGGCTTGCCCGAGAGCAGCGGGTTGACGCCCATCATCGCGCACCACTCCTGGAAGGCCCGCTCCACCGCTGCGTCGCTCGTGTCCATGGCGTGCAGAGGGTAGCGCAGGCCGGCGCGACCTCAGAGCCCGTCGATGAGCCGGAACACGACGGTGAGGCCCTGGGACCCTGACTGGATCTCCTCGCAGCGGGCGCCCTGGATGGTCACCTTGCTGGTGACGGGATTCCAGGTCCACTCGGGCTGCCCCGCGTCTCCGGCCGTCGGCGGCCTCAGCGCGACCTCACCTTTTGCGTAGACGAAGGTCACCTCGAGCTGGCGGAGGTCCTGGGGTGGCGGCGGAATCACGTAGTCGCAGCGGCGCACCACGTCGATCAGCTCCGCCAGCGCCTTGGAGAGCTGATCCTTGGAGTCGGCCTGGTAGAAGCGCGGCTCCTGGGCCCGGGGGAGTCCGCCCGCTTGCGCCGCGGCATCCAGGACGCGGTAAGCGTCGGAGTCCTTGTCCCCGGTGGCGGCGCCGAAGCCGATGACGAACGTGCGGATCCCATGATCGGCAAGCTTCCGGACTGCGGCAACGGTGCCGTCCTCGTCGAGGCAGCCGGCGCCGGGGAACTCCCTGGCGCACGGGAAGGTCGGCCGGCACTCCCCTGGGCCGAAGCAACTGGCCGGGACGGATTGCGCGCGGCACTCCGAGCGGCATAGCGAGGCGTTGGCCGGGTTGCAGTTGGGCGCGCCGTCGGTCAGCAGCATCACGATACGGTCGCGGCCCTTCTCCGCGGTGCGCATGCGCACGTCGTCGAACACGTGGTTGAGCGAGAGGGCGGTCGGAGTCCCGCCCTTGGGTTTGTTCGCTTCGAGCAGGTCGCCGATCTTCTTCGCGTTCTGCACCGCCTCCGAGTCCTCGCCGAGGTACGAGGCGACCGTGCCCTCGCCGCAGACGTCGTCGCCGGCGAAGAGGATCAGGCCGAAGTTGACGATGCTGGCGTTGGTCGCGAGGAATCCCTGGTCGCCGGTCATCAGGCGCTTCAGGTCGTTCCACTTGCACGACTCGGTCGAGGTCTCGTCGTACGCGCCGCTCTGGCTGCATCCGTTCGACGAGACGTCGACCGCCTCGGTCATCGAGCCCGAGCGGTCGACCACCAGCATCAGGTGCGGCGGCTTCTTCTCCGAGGGGATGACGTAGCTCTGGGACCGGGAGCTGAGGAACCTCGGCTGGACCTCTTCGAACTGGTAGCTCTGGCAGGCCAGCACCAGCGCGAGGCAGAGGCTCAGTGACGCGGGGCGCATGGGTAGTCCTCGGGCAGAAGGAAGGACCTTCTCCGGCAGAACGAACGACGGCCGCGGCTTGGACGAATCGACTGTGAGTGGCTGCGACCCGGCCAATCCGTCATCGCCCGGGCCTCGGGAGGGGCGAAGACCCTGCTGCAGTCCTGGTTCACGGCACTGCCGCTTGCGGCAGCCCGATGCCGGCACACGCTGCCCCATCGCCCGGCGGCGGCTCGAGCCTGGAGTGCTGCCCCGAGGGCAAGAAGCTGTTGTCGGCAGCTCTCAGCCGACCTGGAAACGGTAGTGGATTTCGTCGCCTGGCTTCTGCGCCCCGGCGATCTTCTCGGGCTTCGACTGGCCGGCCACGAGCTCGAATCCTCGTCGGCAGTAACCCATGACCACCAACTCGAAGTAGGGGTGCAGCACCGGCACTTCCTGGATGCGCACGTCGACGACCTTGTCCGCGATGGTCCCGACGACCTTGCCGCGCGAGAAGTAGCCGGTCCAGATGCTCGGGAGGGTCTCGCGGACGAAGGCCTCGATGTTCCGATCGCGCCGGTAGATGGCGTAGGGCCCATCGGTCAGGCCCCACTCCGCGGACTTCTCGCCCATCTGCCAGAACGCCAGGGGGTCACCGCCGAAGAATTCGTTCACCAGGCGGTCGTTCAGGGCGAGGAAGTCGGCGACGGGCATGCGGGTCAGCGCGGTGACGCGCCGCCGAAAGAGCGGCAGTTGCTCGGCGGCCGCCTGCAAGAACGCCTTCCACCGCGCCTCGCCGAACGCCGCCACCATCGCCTTCTCTCGAGCGACGAAGGCGGTCCCTTTCACTTCCATGTCAGCGGTCATCCGTCCCTTGGCCTCTGGTCCACCAACCCCGCCGACACCCAGAAGGCTGCCACAGACAGCGGCTACTGTGAACGCCCGCAGCGGAAGCCGCGAGCGCGCCGCACGTAGTCCGGGGTCTGGCTGTCGGGGTCGGCGCCGCCGCGCATCGAACGGTTGGCGCGGCGGTGACCGAGCAGTCGGGCAGAGCAACGACAGCCGCAGCTCGGACCAATCGACTTTGAGTGGCGGCAACCCGGCCAATCCGTCATCGCCGGTGGAGCGAAGGCCTGCTATATCGGTGCGGTATTCGCCAACGCCCGGAGCGAATCCGAGGCCTCGGAGGGGAGCCGATCATGACGCAGTCCAGGTTCACGGCATTGGCCGCGGTCGCGTTGCTGTGCGCATGTCCTGGCGGTGGCGGGACCGACCCGACCCCGCCGCAGCCCGACGCTGGCTCGAATCCCAAGCCCGCCCGCGTCACCACGTCGATCATCGGTACCGCGGTCGACGACGCGGACGGGGCGCCGCTCGCTGGCGTGACCGTCGAAGCCTACGGCTCGAAGACCACCACCGACTCGAACGGCACGTTCGTCCTGGAAGGGCTGAGGGTCCCGGCGGACCGGTGTGCGTTGAGCGCCAAGAAGGCCGGTTACTTCGCCACCGGAAAGGCCTCGGTCCCGGTCGGTGGTGGCGTGACGCGCTTCCGATTGCGGCTGGTGAAGAAGGCCGCGCAATCGGTGGCGTCGACCGGCGGGTCGGTGTCGCTCGCGGGCGGCTCCGGGGTCGAGTTCCAGGCCGGGAGCTTCCAGCAGGGCGGCGTGGCCTTCGCAGGCACGGTGCAGGTGGCGGCGCGCCACCTCGATCCCACGGCGGCCGACTTCGGCCAGCAGTTCCCGGGCGACCCTGCCGCGGTGCGCACCAACGGCAGCGACACCATGCTCGTCAGCTACGGCGTGCTCCAGGTGGAGATGGAGGACGCGGCGGGCGAGAAGGTCGAGCTCGGAACCGACTTGCCGGCGACGCTGACCTTCCCGGTTCCAGCGTCGATGAAGGGCAACGCCCCGAGCACCATCCCGCTCTGGTACTTCGACGAGGACGAGGCGATCTGGAGGGAGGAAGGGACGGCCACGCTGGAGGGCGACCGCTACGTCGGACAGGTCGTGCACTTCACCGCCTGGAACTGCGACCAGCCCGAGAACACGGCCTGGGTATCCGGCTCGGTCAGCTGTGGTGGCCAACCCGTCGCCGAAGTCAGCGTCGAGGCCGGGCCAAGTCGGGGTACCACCGACGCTCAGGGGCACTTCAGGATTCCGGTGCCGGCCAATACGCCCATCACTGTGCACGTCTTGGAGGGCTCCATCCACCGCTCCAAGGTCGTGCGGCAGGCCGGCCCCATCGCCCCGGACGACACCGAGTCGGTCGGGGACATCCCGCTGGACGCTTGCCCGGCCCACCTGAAGGGGAGGGTCGTCAAGGAGGACGGCAAGCCGGTGAGTGTCCGGGTGCGCGCCACCTGGAGCGGCGGCGGCAGCGACTTCCAGTACGCCTCCGGCGGCACCCTCGACGTCGATGCCCCGCCCGACACGGACGTCACCATCACCCTCACTGCTGAGACCGGCGAGGGGGTCACGCTCACCAAGAGGACGCCGGCCTCGGGCGGGGAGGACGACCTGGGCACCATCATCGTGGCTGTCGCCGCCAACTGCGACTTCTGGGACGTGGACGCCAGGCCCTACAAGGCTGCGCTCAGCCCGACGGGTGAGTTGCTCGCCGTGAGCGTCTACAACGGCAGCACCATCGAGATTCGGGACGCAGCCTCGGGCACGGTCAGGCAGACGCTGCCCCATGGCCCGGGTGAGGGCTCGTTCCTGGAGTTCAGCCCTGACGGCAAGAAGCTGATGTCGGCAGCTCTGTACGGGGCCGCGCCGAAGATCTGGGACGTCGCGACGGGCGCGCTGCTGCACGAGTTCGACGCCAACGTCGAGAGTTCCCAATGGTTGCCGGACAGCGCGACGATCGTGGCAACGATGTGGGGCAAGAAGCTGGAGCAGTACTCGGCGGCGGACGGTTCGCTCGTCAAGACCTTCGCGTTCAAGCTCTCGGCGCCGATCCAGGTGATCGGCCTCCACGGAACCGAGGTGCTCGTCCTGCGCACACCGAGCGACTATGACGTGACCGCGTGGGACATGACGACTGACAGCGAGGCGCGCTCGTTCCACGTCGGCCAGGCAAGTCAGATGGGCAGCGAGCTCTTTGCGCTCGCTGCCGACGGGAACGTCGTGGCCTTTGAGCCCTACGATCACGAAGACCTGGGGGTCTTCTTCTGGGACACGGCGACCGGTCAGAAGATCAACGCACAGGCCTTCTTCGCGTCCGTTAATGATTCGACCGCCGAGGTCATGGCCTTTCGGCCGGGCCACTCCGCGTTCGTGACCCAGCCCGAAATTAGGACCGGCTCGTCGAGCCACGAGCTGCCGACGATGTTCTCGTTCCCGGCGCTCACCTCGCAGTTCACGCTGCCGTTCCCGAGATACAGCCGGGTGGATGAGTACGCCTTCAGCGCCGACGGCCGTTACCTTGCGCTGGCCACCCACAACAACACCGTGCGCATCATCGACGTGGACAGCTGCCACTGACCAGGGAGCACCGGTGCTACGACCCGGCAACGAGCCCACGTGACGTAACCGCAACCAGGGGACGAAGAAGCGCGGTCGCGGGCAGGACAACCGCATGGTCGTCCCCGAGCGGCGGGCCGGCTGGAACGGGGTCGGCCGCTACTGGGAGCAACTGGGGCCGCACGTCCGTGCCGACGTCAAGGTGGGGGCGCACCCGCTCACGGTCATCGTGGAGCGCTCGCGCAGCGGCTTCGTCCACGCCTGCACCGTGGACGACGTGCTGCGCGTGCTCGGCTGGCTCCCGGCCGGTGCGCTGGACGGGTTGGTGGCGGTGGTGCTGCGGGTGCCCACACGCAAGCAGAAGCTGCTGGAGTTGAAGTGGGGCATGGTCGCCTTCGGCGCAGACATCGCGCACCTCTCGGGCCCGATGATCTTCCTGGAGGCGTTCAGGCCCGGCCAGCGCTGCTGCTTCGGCCGTGGCGTCGGACCGGAGGGTGTCCGGGAAGCTCGAGCGGCTGCGCGAAGCGGGGCACCCGATGGAGCAGGTGCGCGGGCGCTGGTACTACAGCCCGACGCTCGACAGCTATCGCAACACCCAGCTCTTCCACACGCTGCCGCACGAGGTCGGGCACCACGTCGACCACCGGGAGCGCGAGAGGATCGAGGACGCGAAGCCCGACTTCGACCCCGAGCACTTCCGGCGGCGCCCCAGCGTCGAGCGCGAGCAGTTCGCGCACCGCTATGCCGATTCGCTCCGCGGCCGTTGGAAGGAGCTCGGCCTGCTCCCGCTCCCGCGACGGCAGTCGCGCCGCAGGCTCGAGGAGATGGGGCTGGCGGCGGCGGACTTCGGCCTGGAAGAGCTCGACTGACTCGACTCAGCTGGTGGCGAGCTTCCTTCGCGCGACCCCGAGGTTGACCGCCACGAGCTTGTTGGTGGGATCGGCCGACTGCGCCTGCTCGAAGAGCTTCACGGCCGCCGCGTAGTCCCTCTCCAGGAACTTCGCCAGGCCCTCCTCGAACAGCCGCTCGAACTGGGCCTTGGGCGAGGGCGCCGAGGCCTGGTTGCGCGCTGACAGGCTCTCGAGCTTCTCGCGGACTTCCTTTTCCACGGCCAGGTGCTGCTCGGCGACGAGCCTCTCCGCCGCGGCGAGCTCGAAGGTCTGGGCTGGCGGGCTCGCGCGCTTGAGGACCGTCTTGCCGTCGAGCATCACCACCGTCACCGCCTGGCAGGAAGGTGAGACCGCGTACTCGGACTGGATCTGGAAGAGGCGGCTGCCGGCGCGCACGCCCGAGAGCCTCCCCGCCGGCTTGCGCAGCGAAGTCTCGGGCCGGCTCGCCCCGCCGTCGAACGCGGCGCCCTTGAGCTCGGAGAAGTCGACGGGCGCCGCGACGAGGGTGAACTGCCCCGCGCTCAGCTCCAGACAGCGACCGATGGGATCGTCCGGGGCTTCGAGCGTCTCCGGCGTCGGAGTGCCGCCCTTGAGCTGCAACCGCAGCGCGACGCCCGGGGCTGCGACCTCGATCTCGCCGGAGAAGCCGTGCAGGTCGCAGAACTGCAGGACCTTGGCGAACGGGAACTTCGCCAGGTCGCCGGTGAAGACCGCTGTGCCCGATCGCTTGGCCCGGCGCAGATGGGCCCGGATGCGCGCCACCAGCACCGCGCCGAGCACCGGCTTGACCAGGTAGTCGTCCGCCCCGACCTCCAGGCCGCGGACGATGTCATCCGGGGCGTCGAGCGAGGACAGGAAGAGGAAGGGCGTCCGCCGCTCCGCGAACCTCCGGCCGTAGGCCTCCCGGAACGCGATGCCGCTCAGCTCCGGCATCAGCACGTCGCACAGGATGAGCTCGGGCTCGCGCTCGGCCGCCTGGACCAGCGCCTCGCTCGCCTTCTCGAAGTCGCGCACTTCGAAGCCGGCCCCAGCGAGCGCCTCGCTGGACTGGAGTCGGATCGCCTCGTCGTCGTCGATGATGAAGATCATGGTGGCGTCCAGGTCTACGCGGTCGGACTGCGACTAGGCCGAGAGGATGGAGCAGAGCGTGGGGATGGTGACCTCCATCTCCGCCCGGGCGTCACAGGTCTGCGAACAGATGGCCACCAGGTGGTAGGGCGCCTCCTGCGCTTGGAAGCGACGCAGCTCGGCCTTGCTCGTGTAGTCGATGTCCAGCGAGATGTGGTTGGCCTGATGATGGTGGTTGAGCAGCGCCCCCGCCTTCTCCGCCGCGGCCGCCAACACCGTGGTGAAGGCCGCGACCAGGCTCGAGTCCATCGGGCTCTTGTGCTCGGCCACCGGGAGCCCACCCGCATCGGCGAGCAGCGCCCCGGCGAAGCCGCCGCGCCGGCACATCGCCGCCAGCGCCTGCTCGAGCTTCTCGGAGCGGTAGCGCGGCGCGGGCGTGGGCTCGGCGGCGAGAGGCACGGGTCGGGCGGAAGCGGTCGCGGCGGTGGGAGTGGGCGGGATGGGGACAGCGGCAGGCACTGGCGGAGGCGGAGGCGGGCGAGCCGCGGGTCTGGACTGGATCTCGGGCGCGGGGGTCCGTGCGGGCGCCGAAGAAGCGGGGGCGGGACGGAGGGGAGGCGGGAAGGTCGCAGCGCGCTCGGCGCCGGCTGCGCCCGTCGAGCGGACGAGGTCGAGCAGCAGCTCGGCCGACTCCTCGATCTCAGAAAAGCTGAATTTCGTCATCGGAGGCTCCGGTGGCGTCCTGCTCCTCGCGGCCGCGCAGTTCGGTGGAGAGGTCAACGTAGGGGCGGGCAGCGGCGAGGCCGCCCGGGATCATCGCCACGGGAAGCGCTCGCAGCGACGCCTGCTCGAAGCGCGGGTCCTCGGGGATGACGGTGTCGAAGAGGGTCCCCGGCGGCAAGGTGTCGCGCAGCTGGGCGAGCAGCGAGCGCTGGGCCTCGTCCCTGGTGTTGACCATCGTCACGAGCAGGCCGCTCAGCCGCAGCGGCCGGTCGGTGAAGGCCGCCACGCTGCGGAAGGTCTTCAGGAACGCCGGCAGGCTGCGCACCGCCAGCGCGCGGCAGTTGATGGCCGCGACCACCGACTCGGCGCTCGCGAGCAGCCCTCGCGAGAGCGCGCCGACGCCGCCAGGCACGTCGACCAGCGTGTAGTCGAACGGCGCGGCCAGCTCCTGCACCAGCCGTTGCATCGAGAGGCCCTGCGACGCCTGCTCGAGGAACGCGACGTCATCGGGCTCAGCCGCGCCCATGGCCACCATGCCCAGCGCGTTGTCGCGCGCCATGGTCACGACCTCGGTGGGCGAGAGCTTGCGGCGCAGCGCCTCGATGAGCCCGCCCTTGGCCCTGCGGCGCACGTTGCTCGCCAGCGAGAGCCCGCCTTGCGGGTCGCCGTCGACGAGCAGCACCTTCAAGCCCTGGCGGCTGAGCGAGTAGCCCAGGTTGAGCACCGTCGTCGTCTTGCCGACGCCGCCCTTCTGGCTCGCCACCGCGATGATCCGTCCCATGCCGTTCACCTTCCTTGCGGGTCCATCAGCACCACCGCGCCCGAGCGCACCGCCGCGCGCAGCCGCTCGACCGCCTCCAACAGCGCGCCCTCGAGGGCCGCGGCCGCTTCGGCCAGGCGCAGCCCGCTCTTCTGCAGCGGCTCGAGTCCAGGCTCGATCGCGGCGAGCTTCACCAGCGGATCGCCCGGCGAGAGCTCGCCCAGCGTCCGGCGCGCCTCGTCGACGTGCGCCAGCGCCGCCATGAGCAGGTGAGAGAGCCTGGGCGCGGCGTCGGCAGCGCAGTCGTCCGGGTAGACCGCGAACCGGCCACGCTGGAGAAGGAGCGCCCGCTCCAGCGCCTGGGCGCCCTCGAACCTGCCGAGCCTCGCCAGGACCAGGCTTCCGGCGCGCACGCGCAGCTCGGCCTCCAGCTGCGGCAGGACCACCCGCACCCCGCGCTGACCGGCCTCGACGGTCTGGAGCAGGTCGGCCAGGTGCATCGGGCCGAGGACGCCTTCGAGGATGGCGACCGGGTCGCGGTAGCGCGCGGCCCGGCGCAGCGCCGCGTTGACCCGCGCCAAAAGCTCCGCGGGCGGACTGCTCTTGGAGAGGAAGTCCTCGGCGCCCAGGTCGAGCCCGCGGACCTTGTGCCACGTCTGGTCCAGCCCGGTGAGCAGGATCACCGGAAGCGAGGCGAGCGCGGGCTGGGCCCGGAGGGCAGCCAGGGTCGAGAAGCCGTCGCGCACCGGCATCTGCACGTCCAGCAGGACGAGGTCCGGGACCCGCCGGGCGATGGCCGCCAGCGCCGCTTCGCCGTCGTCGGCGGTCTCCACCGTGTGGCCGGCGTCGAGGAGGTAGACCTCCCAGGCGCCGCGCGCGCCGACGTCGTCGTCGACCAGCAGGATCCGGGCGCTCATGCGGTCGCCTCCGACAGCTCACGCAGGAGCTCGAGCACCTCGACGTCGAGCACCGGCAGGGACAGCTCACGATCCGCCAGGCCGCTCGCCGGGCAATCGCCGCTCGTCACCTCCACCAGGGGCGGGCGCTGGCCGTCGGGGCCGGCGAGCGTGTCGAGGAAGGCGAGCGTCTCCGGTCCCAGCGCGCTGCCGCAGGCGAAGACCACGGCCGGCCGGGACTCGCGGGCCTTGGCCGCGGCCGCGGAGAGATCGGGAGCGTGCTGGACGGCCGTGCGCAGCGAGAGCGAGGGCGCGATCTGGCAGACCAGGTCGCCGTCGGCATCGATGATGAGCGCGACGGGGCGCCGCGAGACCTCCTGCGGCCCGGAGGCCCGGAGCTCGACGACGAACGAGCAGCCGCCGCCCGCGCGGTTCTCGGCCCACAGCCGGCCCTCGTGCAGCTCGACGATGCTGCGGGCGATGGCCAGGCCGAGCCCCACGTTGTACGAGCGCGCACTGACCCCGGGCTGCGAGCGCTTGACCTGGTGGTAGCGGTCGAAGATGAGCTGCAGCTCGCCCTCGGGGATGCCCGGCCCGCGATCGCTCACCGTCAGCCGCAGCGTGTCGCCGGTGCGCTCGGCAGCGAGCAGCACCTCGCTGTCCGCGGGCGAGAAGCGCAGCGCGTTGGCGACGAGGTTGTCGAGCACCTGGTCCAGGCGGTCGGGGTCGAGCAGCGCCGGCTCCTGCGCCTTGGAGCCACCGGCGTCCACCAGCAGCCGCACCCGCTTCTCCTGCGCCTGGGTGGCGTGGACCTCGGCGCAGCGCCGCAGGAGGTCGGCGGCGCGGGTGGGCCGGCGGTCGAGCTTGAAGGTGCCCGACTCGATCTTGCGCAGCGAGAGGATGTCGTGGACGAGCCGGAGCATCCGGTCGCCGAGCGAGGTCATGCGGTCGACGAGCTCCGGGACCGAGTCGGCCCGGCCCTCCGCCAGGCGCTGCTTGACGAGGTCGGCGTAGGCCATCATCCCCGCGAGCGGCGACTTGAGGTCGTGGGTGGTGATGGCGATCAGGTCGCTCTTGAGGCGGCTGAGCGCCTCGAGGCTCCTCGTTCTTGCGCGCCAGCTCCGCCTCCAGGCGCTTGCGCTCGCTGATGTCCACCGCGCGGCCGACGTAGCCCAGCGGCGCGCCGGCGGCGTCGCGGACGGCCACCACGGTGAACAGCGCGGGGATGCTCCCGCCGCCCTTGCGGAAGGTTTCCACCTCGCCGTGGAAGGCGGCGCCCGCGCTGGCCTCGGCCAGGCCGCACAGCTGCGAGAAGGGGCGCTCCGGCGCGTCGCCGAAGACCGGCGGCGGCTTGCCGATGAGCTCGGTCATCGTCCAGCCGTACAGGTCGAGGAAGGTGCGGTTGGCCTCGACCACCCGGCCGTCGCGGCCGGTGAAGAACGCCGCCTCGGCGCCCGCCAGGAAGTTCCGGTAGAAGAGCGCCAGCTGCTTCATCGTCTGCAGGCGGTCCTCGGCCGAGCGCAGCAGCAGCCGGGCCTCGGCCTCGCCGCGCAGGCCGACCGCCTCCAGGGGACGACCGGAACGCGTGAAGACCACGGTCGAGAGCGGAGGCTCGTCGGCGAGCATCGGCCGGTTGAGCCAGTCCGAGATCCGCTTGGCGCCGTCGGCGTCGAGCGCCGGCGAGAGCTGCGGCCCGGGGTCGAAGCCGAAGAGGGCGGAGAGCGCGTGGCGGCCGCTCAAGAGCTCCAGGTCGGGCCCGATTCGAGCTTCGACCCACGGAGCGATCTCCATCAGCACCGCGCCGCGCGGGCCGTGCGGGCCCATGACTCGGACCTTGCCCTCCAGCGGCATCACTCGGGTGGGGTCGGCGGCGTCGTCGTCCAGCAGGCGGCGGTAGTCGTCGAGGTCGTCCGACCAGGGCCAGGCCAGGCCCGCCGAGTCGAGGGCGTCGATGGCGGCCCCGGCCAGGTGGGGATCGAACGCGCTGCCGGACAGGGTCCGCAGGTGGGCGATGGCCTCGTCGTGGGAGATGGCCGGACGGTGCGGGCGCTCGGCGCGCATGCCGTCGTAGCAGTCGGCGAAGGCCAAGACCTGGCCGAGCAGCGGGATCTGGTCGCCGCCCAGGCCCCACGGGTAGCCGCTGCCGTCGTAGCGCTCGTGGTGCGAGGCCGCCGGACGCGCCAGCGCGCGCAGCTCGCCGATGGAGGCGACGATGGCCTCGCCGTCCAGCGGGTGGCGGCGCACCTGGAGGATCTCCGCCGCCGTCAGCGGCACCTGGCGGTCGACCACCGCGCGCGGGACGCCGAGCATGCCCACGTCGTGCAGGAGCCCCGCGCAGACGATGTCCCAGTCGTCGAGGGCGCCCTTGCCCAGGCCGCGGGCGACCGCGCGCGCCAGCCGGGTCACGCGGTGCGAATGGCCGACGGTGACCGGGTGCTTGGCGTCGATGGCGCGCGCGAAGACCCACAAGAGCTGGCTGAGGATCTCCGCCTTGGAGTGGTGCTCGAGGCCCGGCGGGGAGAACTGGCTGGAGGCCATCTCCTGCTGGAGGCGGGCGTCGTCGTAGAGCCCCGCGAGCCAGGCGCCGTCGCGGGCGATCACGGAGAGCGCCGCGTCGGTGACGTCGGCGGGCCAGGCCGCGCCGCGCAGGGCCTCGAGGGTGTGCGCGGCCACCTGTAGGCGCGATCCGATCTCGCCGCCGCGCAGCGCCACCTCCAGCGCGTCGGCCGCGTGGATGACGTACGCCTCGCGCGGGACCGCGTCGCCCGACTTGCGCGAGGGGAAGCCCGTGCCGTCGAAGCGCTCGTGGTGGTCGGCCACCACCGGAGCGATGGGGGCCAGCACCGTGAGCGGGCGCAGGATGCGGGCGCCCTCGGCGGCGTGCTCGCGCGAGCGGGCGGTGGCGAAGCCCTTGCGCGCCGAGTGGAGCACGTGGTCGGGCTGGCCGATGCCGCCGACGTCGTGCAGCAGGCCCGCGTAGAAGAGCCCGTCGATCCCAGGCAGGGACAGCTCGCGGCCCAGGCGGACGGCAAGCAGGGCCACGCGCCAGGCGTGGAAGAGCTTGACGCCTTCGTCGAAGTCGAGCGCGAGCGAGAGCGCGCGCACCACGTCGTCGAAGAGCCTCGCGCTGCCGGCGGTTCCCCCCGCGGCAGGGGTCGGGTTCATGGGACGGTGCAGTTGGCGGCGAGGAGGTCCGGGCCCACCTCGAGGCGCTCGAGCCACGAGGCGAACCGCTCGATCATCGGCTTGCCGCGGAGGATGGCGCCGTGCTGCGGCGCGACGATCTCCACGTCCAGCGCGCGGACCATGCGCGCCCAGGCCTTGAGCGCGCTGGAGCTGGGCATGTAACGGCGGTGGAAGCCCTCGAGGTACTGCACGTGGGCGTCGAAGTCCGGGACCTCGAAGTAGGGCGCGCCGAGCGAGGCGCCCAGGTCGCCCGAGTAGAGGATGCGCGCGACCGGGTCGTAGAGCTGCGCGTTGCCCGGCGAGTGCAGGAAGTGCGCGGGGATGATCTTCAAGGTGCAGCTGCCCAAGGTCAGGTTCGTCCCCTGGTCCGGGATCGGCTTGACGCGCTTGACGACGAGGTCGTCCACGCCGAAGTGGGGCAGGAAGCGCATCCACAGGCTCGGCAGGTGCGCGGTGGCGTCGGTCATCATCAGCCAGCCGTTGGCGCTGGCGACGATGTCCGGGTCCTGGTGCGAGAAGAGGATCTGCTTGATCTGCGCGGGCCGGGCGACGGTGGCCATCTGCGCGAGCAGCTTCGTGTAGACCTTGTGGCCGCCGGGGTCGAGGACCATGGCCTCGCCGTCGCTGACGATCACGTGCTGGTTGGCCTGCACCATCTGCCCTTCGGACAGGTCGTCGAAGAAGACGTTCTTGTGGCTGGGAGAGTCGAAGAGGATCTTCACGGGAGGCTCCGGGGCAGGGCGTCGTTCAGGACAGGGCCTTCTTCACTTCGTCGGCGCAGCGCGACACGTCGAGGAAGACCAGGCCGAGCTTGGCGTCCTTCCGGGTCATCGCCAGCAGCACCGCGTGCGGGCCGGCGGCCATGATGATCACGTAGCCGTTGCTTCCCTTGACGAACAGCTGCTCGATGGCGCCGCGCTTGAGCTCGACGGCAGTGCGGGTGCCCATGGCGAGCATCGCGGCGCTCATCGCGGCGATCTGCGCCTCCTCCAGGCCGGCAGGCAGCGAGCTGGCGATGATGAGGCCATCGACGGAGACGACGGCGGCGGCTTCGATGTCTGCGGACGAGGCTTGCAGGTTGGACAGGGCTCTATTGAGGGACTCAGTCCTCGACATTCTTCCTCCGGGGCGGGGGGGGAGAAGTTGCTGCACTTGGATGTCCGACAGCCCGGAGCGTTCCGTAGCCAATCGCCCCGGACCCCGAAAGGGGCCGGCAGGCTGACGGCTCGAGAACAAAACGGCCAGCCATCCGTGCGCCAACAGCAGGCGAGGCGCAGACGACTACTTGTGCTTCACCGTGACCGCGATGGGCCCGGCCTCCGCCTTCACCTCGGGCTGGTAGTAGAGGTAGGCCTGCGACGCGGGGGCCTTGGCCTTCACCGGGAACCGCGCTCGAAGCTTGTAGACGTACTCCACCGGGACGCGGGTCTTGAGCTGGTCGACGTAGAGCAGCAGCTCCTTGCCAGTCAGGGTGAACTTGCCGACCTTCCCTTCAGCGACGAGCGCGGCCACCGAGGCGGTGTCGACCTCGAAGCCCGGCGGCACACCCAGCGCCAGCATCACCATCCCCGACGGTCCCGACCGGTTCCAGGTGGCTGTCGCCTTCGAAGTGATCGTGTCGTCGGGCGCCAGCGTCACGCGGTCGTAGGCCACCTTGAAGCTGAGCGCCTCCGCCGGGTTCGGCTTGGGCACCCAGGCCTTCGTGACCAGCTGGAAATGGGCGCGGGCGGTGCCGGCCATCGAGAGCCTCCACGGCGAGCGGCTTGCCGGGCTTCGCATGACGCGTCAGGTCCACGGTCTGCACGAGGTCGCTGGTCTCGGGCGTCAAAGCCACCTTCGCAGCGCTCTCGCCGTCGACGGAGACACGCACCTCGCCGGTCGCTCGCGGGTCGAGCCCGGTGGCCTGCGCCGAGAGCAGCGTGCGAAGGACGAGGACGGTGGCCTGGGTCGAACCCCAGGCGCCGTTGGGATCGCGTGCGGAGAGGAGCCAGTCGAGCGCGGGTCCGACGAGCGCGGCACGTCCGGAGCGCGCGAGCGCGAGCGCGGCGAGGGCCGTGGTCTCGGCGTCGGCCGAGCTGCCGGAGGCATACATCGCGGTCTGCGCGCCGGCCGGGAAGCGGACCTTCTCGCCGTCGCGGGCAGCGGCCTTCTCCAGTCGGTCGAGCACGGTGGCCGCGTCGCCGTCGCGGCCGCCCAGGAGCAGGGTGTTGGCGATCAGAGCGGGGAGGTAGGCGCCCTCGGCCTCGCGGCTGCGGCTGGCCAGGAAGGACATGGCGTTGTCGAGCGCCGGCCCGCGGTAGCCGGACTCCGCGAGCGCCCAGGCGAGGTAGGCGGTCGCTCCCAACTTGCCGTGGAAGTCGTTGCGATAGAGGCCGTCGTTCAAGGACTGGCGGTCCGGCTGCCAGGCGCCGTCGATGCCCTGCCGCGCGAGGAGCCACTCCTGCGTCCGGCGGATGACCGCGGGGTCGACCTCGTAGACCCGCGCCATGTCGGCGAACTCGAGCAGGCCGTAGGCGGTGAGGATTCTGGTTGGCGGGGGCGCGGCCGAACCATTCGAAGCCGCCGCCCTTCACCTCGAAGGAGAGCAGGCGCTGGTATCCCAGCTGGAGGTACTCGAGTGCGCGCGCCTCGACGTCCGGCTTGGCGGTCTTGTTGCGGCGCAGGTAGTCGAGGACGAGGACGTTGGGGAAGGTCGCGGAGGAGGTCTGCTCGAAGCAGCCCGCGGGCATCCGCAGCACGCCCTCGAGGCCCTCGAGCGCGGCGGCGAAGAGCCCGGGATAGACGCGCAGCAGGAGCTTCTCGCTGCCGGCGATGGCGCCCTTGGGGACCGTGGCGGTGACGGTCTGTGCCTTGGATCCCAGCGCGCCACCGACGGCCGACTCCGCGGGCACGCCGTCCGGGCGGACTTCGATCTCGCGGCGGAGGGCGTCGTCGAGCTTGGTGCCGAAGGCGTAGACGGTGAGCGTCTTTTTTCCGAACGTCTTGGCGCGCAGCTTGAGCGGCACGCCTTGGACCTCGTCGGCCGCCAGCTCGATCTCCTGGATGCGAGGCGAGAGCGTCTCGAACCAGTCCGCGGCCTCGACCTCCAGCTTCACCTTCTGGGCCTGCGGCAGGTAGTTGTGCACGGCGATCGGGATCTCGATCTCGTCGCCCACGGTCAGCGCCGGCGGCAGATCGACGTCGACGAAGAAGTCCTGGAAGGCGACGAGGGCCCCGGTGCCGACGCCCAGGCGCCCGTCCGCGGCGCTCGCGGTCGCGCTGATGCGCCACCGGGTAATGGAGTCGGCGACCGGCACCGTCACGCTCCCCTGGCCATCGGCGCCAGTGATGACCGACGGCGACCAGAACATCGTCTCCGGGAACCAGGAGCGGACGCGGACCCTGGCCTTCTCGGCGGCGGTGGCGGGCTTGGCTGAATCGAGCGCGGGCTTGGCCTCTTCCTTCGCCATGGGGTGCGGCGGCTCGTAACCACCTTCGTCATCGACCGAGTTTGAGCCGAAGTTCCGGATGGCCTTTCGCTTGGACTGGAAGGCGTGACCCGGCGAGCCGACGTTGGCGTTCATCTCCTCGCCACCCAGGGCGTTGGCGGAGACGGCAAATCCGGCACTGACGTTCCTCCTCGCCGTCGTGCAGAACCCGAGGGAAACCATGACCAGGCCGACGCCGACGGTCACAGCGACGGCCCTTTGGTCCTTGAACGCCCATGCGACGAGCTCCAAGGCCAGCACCGCTGCCAGCGGCGCGATCCCGAGGTAAAGGGCGGTCTCTTCGCTAGCCCCGTCGACTTTGGCCCACAGGCCCACTCCCGCGCCGAGGAGCAATGCGCCCGAGCGCCACCACTTGCCCTTCAGGAACCGGGCGAAGATCTTCTCGAAAAGGAATCGGAGCGCGCCCTCGAAGATGACGCCAAGGAAGACGAGGCCGAAGCCCCAGCTCGTCCGCGTGGCCTTGGTCTGGTGGTCGGTCAGAGAGGAGCGGCGGGCCTGGAAGCTCCTGCTCTCCCGTCGCGCCGACCCGGCGCACTTCGCTCTCGCGCGGCTGCGAGAAGAGGAGCGAGGCGGCCAGGTCGCGCTTGGGATCGGCGACCACGCGCGCCGGGTCCAGCTCGTAGCGCGGCTTGGAGAGCTCCTCGGCCAGGAGGAAGTAGGCCTTGAGCAGCGCGGGCTCTTGGGCGGCCAGCGCGAACACGCTCTCGTCGACCACGGCGACGCCGATGCTCGCCGAGGCGGGCTTGCCGTCCTCGCCCGCGACCTTGAACGTCAGCTTGGCTTCTTTGCCCGGGCGGAAGGTCTCGGCGTCGGCGCTGACCGCCACCGTGAGCGCGCGCGGCTCGCCGACGAACAGCGTCTTGCGCGAGCGCTTGGTGTCCCTGCCCGGTGTGTAGGCGTAGAGGGTCACGGTGCCGGCGGACTCGGCGGGCAGGTCGACCGCGAACGAGCCCTTGCCCGAAACGAGCGGCACGGTCGTGGTGAAGATGGTCCGGCCGTCGCGGACGACGTCGAGGAAGGCGGCGCCCGCGGGCGAGGTCGCGAGGATCTCGCCTCTGACGGTCTCGCCGGCGCTGTAGAGCGTGCGCTCGGTGTGGATGACGCCGGGCAGCGCTTCGCTGGTGACCTCCACGCTGCGCGTCAGCGTCGCCCCGTCCTTGGCCTCGACCCGGACCACGAGGTCGCGGCGCTGCGAGGTGGGCGTGAAGGAGACCGCGGCGAGACCGTCCTCGCCGGTGACGGCGGACGGAGCGCCCTCGGCCATGGGGAAGCTGACCTTGGCGCCGGCCACCGGCTCGCCGTCGGGGCGGACCGCCAGGACCAGCACGCGGTTCTGGACGCCCGGCACCAGCACGCCGCCTTCGGGCACCGCGGTGATGGTCATCGACTCCTCGGCGACCATCAGGCCCTGGTGCTTCTCCACCTTCTCGCCGGCCTGGTCCTGGATCTCCAACTTGAGATCCACCGCGGCCGAGCCCTGGGTGAGTGCGAGGCCGGGGAGCGCTTTTGGCAGCGCCAGCTCGAACCCGAAGACGCCCGAGTCGTCGGCGGTGCCCGCGGCCTCGGCGACGGTGCGGAAGCGGTCGATGAAGACGCCGGCGGTGACCTTCACCTTGGCGTTCTTGACCGGCTTGCCGAAGAAGTAGCGGCTCTCGACGCGGCCGGAGACGACCTCGCCCGGCTTGTACCAGGGCTTCTCGCTCGTCAGCTTCACCTCGAACTTGGGCAGGCTGTAGCGGGCCACCGTCACGTCCACGTCGCTGGTCACGCCGGCGAGCGCGGCCTGCACCTTCCAGGTCCCGAGCAGGATCTCGTCGGCCAGCGGGAAGTCGAAGCTCGCGACGCCGAACCGGTCCACCTTGGCGAGCTTGCGGCCGACCTTGTTGCCCTTGGCGTCGACGACCGTGAAGGAGAGCTCCTGGCCCTCGGGCGGCCGGTTCGCCGTCGCCTCGCGGGCCAGCGCGCGCACGTGCAGGGTCTGCCCGGGCTGGTAGGTGGGCTTGTCGGTGGAGAGCAGGACCTTGTAGCGACGCGCGAGCGTCACCTTCTCGGTCACGGTCGTCGACTCGCGGCCGCTGGTGGCGGTCGCGACGAGCGTGTAGCCACCCTCCGGGAGGTCCGGGAGCGCGCGGCCGGCGGAGAGGGTGCCGTAGCGGTCGGACGGGCCTTCGAAGACGACCGTCTCGCGCCCGTCCGGGCCGCGCAGCAGGACCTTGAGGCTGGCGCCGGCGATGGGCTCCTGCGTCTGGACGTCGAAGACCGACATGCGCAGGGTCGACAGCGTCCCAGGTGCGAGCTCCTGCTGGCCGTCCAGGGCGGCGACGAGCGAGACGCGTCGCTGGTTGACCGACCAGCCCCACAGGCCGAAGGAGACGATGCCGATCGCCGCGGCGATCTTGAGCAGCGCCCGCGAGGGCGAAGCTTCCTTCTTGGCCGGGTCAGCGTCAGACGCTGGCTTGCGCAGCGGCACGACCTTCGCGACGGGCTCCCTCTCCGCCTCCTGCGCCCAGTCGTCCCGGGGCTGCTCCTCGCGAAGCTTTGCGTTCACCTTCTCGGCGAGACCGGGAGGCAGCTCTTCGTCCGGCCAGGAGAGCTGGTCGGGGACGGAGGTGCCGAGACGCTCGAGCGTGGCGCGGCAGGCCGGGCACTCGCGCAGGTGCTGCTCCACCAATGACCGCTGGAACGGGTCGAGCGTGTCGAAGTGGTAGTCGAGCAGGAGCCGGGCGCATTCCTGGCAGGTCATGGCGCGACCCCCTGCGCCGCCGCCACCGCTTCGTCGCCGTCGTCGACCAGCACCTTGCGCAGCTGGCCCAGCGCCGCGTGCATCCGGCTCTTCACCGTCCCCAGCGGGATGTCGAGCGCCAGCGCGATCTCCGGGTAGGAGAGGCCCTGGTACTGGTGGAGGATGACGACTTCGCGCGGCTGCTCGGGGAGGCCGGTGACCGCGCGCCGGACCCGGGCCCGTTGCTGGGCCCACGAGGCCGCGTCTTCGGGGGACGGCGCCCGGTCCGCTTCGGCGTCCAGGCCCAGCTCCTGTTCGAGCGCGAGGGCGCGCTGGAACGCCGGCTTGCGCACCTCGTCGCGCACCAGGTTCACGGCGATGCGGTAGACCCAGGCCTTGAAGTTCGCAGCGGGATCGTCGGGGTCGAAGCCCGAGAGGGCCCGGCAGCACCGCAGGAGGGTCTCCTGGAAATACTCCTCGGCCAGCGCCCCGTTGCGCAGCGAGCGCAGGAAGAAGTTGTACAGCGGGCGCTCGTAGCGTCTGACCAAGGTCGCGAAAGCCTCCGAGCCCCCTGGCGAACGAGCCTTGCGGACGAGCTCGAGGTCCACCGGATCACCGGCCATGGGGCCTCCAGGGCTTCAAACGGAGCAGCGGTCAAACGGTTCGGCCGCGAGGATGCCCTGCGCCCAAGCGGCGCGTCCACCCGGCGGTCGCCGGATGCGAGGAGGAATTCGGCTCGGTTGTCGGGAGGATGCGCGGTTCTTCGCGCTCGAACGACCAACCGTGGATGCGCCTGCCTACCAGCGGAAGGCCATCGTCACCTGCACTCCCTTGCCGTCCGGAGTCGGCGCGGGCAGGGGCGCGGTGGCGTAGTCGGCGATGAGCAGCGCGGCGCCGGTGAGGAACATGACTCCGCCGACAGCCGCGATGGCGATGCCGGCGACGTTGGTGATCTGCTTGGCACGCGCGCCCGTCGACCCCGGCTGGCCGGCTTCCAAGAACTCGGAGACGAGCCAGATGAAGCCGCCGAGCCCGCCGACGGTCGCCCCGCCCTCGATGCCGCTGACGCCCAGCGTGTACAGCTTCCGCGGCCCGCGGTCGTCCGCGAAGATGTTCGGCTTCTCGTCTTCCTTGGGCTGGTTCGGAACGGCGCTCGGGTCGACCGCGCAGGGAGAGGGTTCGCCGTAGGGGTGGAAGAGCTTGTCGGCCTGGTCCGGCGTACAGTCGGCCGCGTGGGAGACGCCCGGAAGGCACAGCGCCAAGACGGCGATGAGGAGCGCGGCGGCAACGGGTCGAGCCATCGGGTCTTCCTTGGAGGGGCGGCCTTCGAGTCGTCGGTTTGGAGGGGTCAAAGAGTGGCGAGCCTAGGGGGCCGTCCACTTGCCGTCAAATCGCCCGTCTGAGCCTTGAATCGCGGCGGGACAGTCTCTATAGACCGGGTGCCTAGCTTGCGATCGGGCACGGCCTGTGCTAGCACTGGCCGGCTTTTGGCGGGCAACAGACGCCAGAAGCACTGAAATAGGGAAGTAAATTCACACACTTCCTGATTGTGGTTCGGGGTGCGGCAACCCCGCCGCCGGCAGAGGTGCCGTCGGCAGGCTCGGAAGCGAGGCCGGCAAGCGCCGGTGGGGCCGTCCGAATCGCGAGATGACGGAAGTGGCGGAATAACCGGAGAAACCATGGACACCACTACGCCTGCTCCCGAGACCGTCGTTCAGCCGCCTGTCGCCCCCGCCGCCCAGCCCATCAGCATGAAGCAGCTGCTGGAGGCGGGCGTTCACTTCGGCCACCAGACCAAGCGCTGGAACCCGAAGATGAAGCCGTACATCTTCGGCGCCCGCAACGGCATCTACATCATCGACCTGCAGAAGACGGTGGGCCTGTTCCGCCGCGCCTACAGCTTCGTCGCCGACTGCGTGGGCAAGGGCGGCACCCTGATGTTCGTGGGCACCAAGAAGCAGGCCCAGGACGCGGTGGCCGAGGAGGCGGGGCGCTGCAACCAGTACTTCGTGAACAACCGCTGGCTGGGCGGCACGCTGACCAACTTCAAGACCATCAAGCAGGGCATCGACCGCCTCAAGACCCTGGAGCGCATGGGCGAGGACGGCACGTTCGAGCGCCTGCCCAAGAAGGAAGTCGCGGCGCTGATGCGCGAGCAGGAGAAGCTCGAGAAGAACCTGGGCGGCATCAAGGAGCTCAGCCGCCTGCCGGGCGCCATCTTCGTGATCGACCCGAAGAAGGAGCACATCGCCATCCACGAGGCCAACCGCCTGGGCATCCCGGTCGTCGCCGTCGTCGACACCAACTGCGACCCCGAGGGCGTGGACTTCGTCATCCCCGGCAACGACGACGCCATCCGCTCCATCCGCCTGTTCGCCGGCAAGATCGCCGACGCCTGCATCGAGGGCGCCGCCCGCTACGCCGCCCGCGCCCCCTCCGAGCGCGGCGAGGACCGCGGGGACGATCGTGATTGCGCGAGCGAGCGCGGCGACCGCCGCGACGAGCGCCGCGGCCGTGGTGACCGTGGCGACCGCCGCGGCCCCCGTGGTGGTGGCGACCGTGGTGGCGAGCGCGCCGCCCGTCCGGGCCCGCAGGTCGAGGTGGTCCGCAAGCCCACCGAGACCCCTGAGGCCGAGGCCCCAGCCGCCGCGGCCGCCGAGGGTGGCGAGGGCGAGGACAAGGCCTAGCGTTCCTGCAGGACTTTAGCCTCTAGAGGAACGCGGCGGGGGGCGCTGGCGGAGACGCCGGCGCCCTCTGACCACGCAGACACCGAGATTTGAGACTCGAGCGGCTCGCGCGAGGCGCGGCCCCTTCAGAAAGGAATCGTTCCAATGGCAGAGATCACTGCAAACCTCGTGAAGGAACTCCGCGAGAAGACCCAGGCCGGCATGATGGACTGCAAGAAGGCCCTGACCGAGAACGGCGGGGACATGGCCAAGGCCGAGGACTGGCTGCGCAAGAAGGGCCTCTCCAAGGCGGGCACCAAGGCCGGCCGCGTCGCCGCCGAGGGCGCCGTGGGCAGCTACATCCACATGGGCGGCAAGATCGGCGTCCTCCTCGAGATCAACTGCGAGACCGACTTCGTCGCGCGCACCGACAACTTCCAGCAGCTGGTCAAGGACGTCGCGATGCACGTCGCCGCCCTCAACCCCCGCTGGGTGCGCCGTGAAGAGGTCCCGGCGGAGATCGTCGCGAAGGAGAAGGAGATCTACCGCGAGCAGGTGAAGGCGTCCGGCAAGCCCGAGAAGGCCTGGGACAAGATCATCGACGGCAAGCTCGACAAGTTCTTCCAGGACAACTGCCTGGTCGACCAGCCGTTCGCCAAGGACCAGACCAAGTCGGTCAAGCAGTACGTCGACGAGGTCATCGCCAAGACCGGCGAGAACTGCCAGATCCGCCGCTTCGCCCGCTTCCAGCTGGGCGAGGGCATCGAGAAGAAGGTCAACGACCTGGCCGCCGAGGTCGCCAAGATGGCCGAAGAGACCAAGCAGTAGTCTCTCGGATCGCCGGCCTCGTGCCGGCAGGTTTTCGCGGGCGGCATCCTCCCCAAGAGGTGCCGCCCGCGGTCTTTCTCGACCCCGACTTCGGCTTCCTCTGAACCGACGTCTTTCGAGGCCAGCGCGATGAAGACCGCCGCACCAGGTCCCGCCATCAACGACGCTCGAGCGGCCGCGGACGAGCTGTGTCGCCAGCTGGTGCTGGAGAAGGGCTTCGCCCTCGTCGTGCCGCGCAGGGGCGATGGCCCGCCGGCCCTGACCGCCGACTTGAAGAGCGTCTTCGGCCCCTTCGACGCGCGCCTGTGCACCTTCCCCAGCTCGGGCCGCTCCTCGAGGTGGCCGACCGGGTCCTGGTGCTCAACGACGGCGTCGTGCTCGACGTGGCGCTGGTGCGGCTGGTCCTCGATGGCAAGCCGCTCGCGGACCGGTTCGGGCTCGACAAGCTCGTCGACGTCGGCAAGTGGTTCGGCACCGGTACCACTGGCACTGGCCGCATCGCGGTCCGGGTCTTCGTCTACGAGGTGCATTCGAAGACCTGGGACGCCGACTGGACCCGGGCGAGCCGGGACTACCGCCGCCGTGCTTCAGGCTCATCGGTCGAGGTGGGCGTCGCCGCCATCGACGCTTCGACCGGCTTGCCGTGGAGCAACCACGCCGGCATCGCGCGAGTGACGCAGGCCCACCTGTTGCGGCGCGCCTTCCATGAGCGCGCCCAGACCGAGGAGGGGCGACGCAGGATCCTCGCGCGCACCGGATTCCACCTCGTCGAGGCGTCGTTCGCGGCGTTGCTTGGCGCACTTCTGGGAATCGGCGGGACCGAGATCCTGCTCTCTCAGTTGATGAGCAAGGGCGACCTCTACGCGGGGGTCGCCATCGTCGCGAGCTTCGTCGCGGCGGTCGTCAGCCTCAAGGCCTGCCGGCTCTGCCGATGGCCCATTGTCCAGGCGATGGCCGGCGGGCTCGGAGCCTTCGGGGCGATCGCTGGCTACTCGGCCTGGCGCGGACTCCCGGTCGGCAAGCACACGCTCGTGCTGGCCATGGTCGTCGCCTTCGCCGGTTTCGTAGTCGGGAAGCTCGGCGGCAGTCGACGGCACAAGGTCTGAGCGATCAGCCTCGCTTGTCCTTGGCCTCGTCGGTGCGGTGGGGCGAACGGGACGTCGTGGATGGGGCGGGGGTGGTCGGCGTGTTCGCGGGCTTGGCGCCCGTCAGCCAAGCCTTCAACGCCGATTCGTTCACGACGATGCTCACCCGACGCCCGTTCCCACGCATGCCCAACTCCTCGATTTTCCTCGGCCAACGCAAGGCACCTTGAAATGCATTGCCGGTGCCAGCGTCTCGCCGCCGACAACCTAAGGAGAATCAAGTACTTGTCAAACGGGGGAGGGTGGATCCGTGCGGCGCGGTAGGGAGCGCGCGTCATACCTGCCACGATCCGCACAGCCTACTTTTGGGGGGAAAGAGCGGGAGCAGATGGCTGCGGTGCCTGGCCAGCGGAGAAGACCCGGTTGTAGACGAGGTAGCCGCCCAAGCCGAGCGCAGCGAGCAGCAGGACGATCCCAAGGACGGTCATGATCCTCTGGGCGGGCGCGCCGCGGCGCGGTGCCTTGACGTCCGTCGCCTCGTCGTCGTCGAACGGAAGGCGAATGCCCGGGCTGTCGGCGGGCAGTGTCGTGGCTTCGAGCTTCTCCGTCGCCTTGCCATCCCGCTCGCCGCCGACGGTGTCTTCTTCGTCCTCGGTGCCGAGTGCTGCAGCCGACGCCTTCGCAGCAGCGGCACCAGACTCGAAGGACTTGCTCGCCGCCTTCCCCGGTGCTGCGGCGAAGGGACTGTCCATCTGCTCCGTGTCAGCCTCGGTATCGCCTTCCTCGACCTCGCTCCGGACCTCTCCGGTCTTCTTGGCCGGGTCGAGCGGCTCCGGGCGCTTGAAGGCGGGATAGGCGGGTTCGGTCGCCGCGCCGGCGAGGAGCACTTCGGGTTCCGGCAGGGGCGCGGGCTCCGGAGCCGGGCGGGCAGCGAGGGGAATGGGCACCGGCGTGTTGTCGAAGGCCGGAGAAGGTGGAGGCGTGAAGTCGGGAGCGGCGCCGTGAGGAGTTGGGGCGACTCCGAGCGCCGACTGCTCCCGGCGCCGGGCTTCGGTCCGACTCGTGGGCGCCTCGTCTTCCAAGCGTGCTTGCAGCGGATCGTCCGCGGTGCCCGAAGCCCGATTCGCCTGGACAGGCAGCGCGGGAAGCGACAGCTCGAGCCCTTCGAATCCGGTCGCCACCGGCTGGTTCTTGGGCAACTGCGCCAGGAGGTCGGAGAGGGATGGGCCGGTCGTCGGAGCGGCCGGAGGCTGCGGAAGGGGGGCGACGGTCCGGATGGGAGCGAGTGATGGCCCAGGCGGTGGCGGGGGCGCTGCAGTCTTCTCGGACTGGAAAGGCTCCTGCTTTGGGATGTCCTGCTTGCTGACCCGCCGATAGACCGGCAGCGCGGGCGGCGGCGAGTTGGTCAGCCGGACCGGGTTGGAGGTCACGTTCGCGCCGTTGGGGGCGGTCGCCGTCAGCGGGATTGGGATCCGGACCGAGCCGGAGAGCGTGTGCCGGATGCGATTGACCGCGCCGCGATCGCTCTCGCCGGCGAAGGGAGCCAGGGCCCCAGCCAGCTGGCCGGTGTCGGCGAACCGGTCCTCCGCGTGCTGCTGGAGGCACCGCATGATGACCTGCTCGAGCTTAGGAGGAATCGACGCGACGACCTGCCTGGGCGGCAACGGGACCTGCTCGAGGATGGCGGCGAAGACCTCTCCCGCCGTGTCGCCCTTGTAGGGCAGCTCCTTGGTCAGGAAGTGGTAGAGGCACACGCCCGCGGACCACAAGTCGCTCCGGGCGTCCACGCTCTTGGGGCTGCGGACCTGCTCGGGTGACATGAAGCTCGGCGACCCGAGCATGGCGTTGGTGGCGGTCAGGCTCGTCGAGCCAGGGCCGCTCTTGGAGATGCCGAAGTCGAGCACCTTGACGCAGACGGTGCCGTCGGGCCGATGGGCGAGGAAGAGGTTCGCCGGCTTCAGGTCGCGGTGGACGATTCCCAGCGCATGGGCCTGGGCGATGGCCTCGAGGCTCTGCAGGAGGTAGCCGACGGCCTCGGCGACGGGCAACGGGCCCTGGTTCGCGACCAGCGTCGCCAGGTCCATGCCGTCGAGATACTCCAGCACCATGTAGGCGCCGCCACCCGGCATCTGGACGACGTCGAGGACCCGAGCGACATGGTCGTTGTGGATTTGGGCGGCGGCCCGCGCCTCGTTCAAGAAGCGCGCGACCGCGGAGGGGTTCGCCGAGACCTCCGGCAGCAGGAACTTGATGGCCACCGGCTGGGCGAGGACTTCGTGGCGCGCCTGGAAGACCGCGCCCATGCCCCCGCGGCCGATGAGGCGCTCGATGCGGTACTTGCCGTCGAGCACCTGACCGACCTCGGGCAGGGGAACGTAGACGGACGCTGGTGACTCGCCTGGCATGGGCCCCCGACGCGTGGTGGGGGAGCATACACGGTCTTCCGCCCTGGTGGGCGAGTCACGAAGGCCTGGTCACGATGGCCTGGCCGTCGACTAGGGCGCGTAGCCTGCCAGAGGCTTGGGGCTGGGCGGCTCCGAAGGGAGCTGCGGGTTGGCGATGAGGAAAGCGACCGCGGCGAGCAGCGCCGCGCCGAGGCCCAGTCCGACGTAGAGCCGCAGGTCGGAGTCCGGCTTCGGCTGGGCGTCGTCCTTCGCGACGGGCCTGGCCGAATCGTGAAGGCGCGCGATCTCCGCCTGCATCTCCTCCGCGGTCAGGTTCACGGTCTCGCTTGCGCTGACGTTCGCGGGGATTCGGACCCGGATGCGGCCAAGTGCTGGGGACGGCACCTGGGGATGGACTGGATTCATGGCCATTCCTCCACTCGACGACGGAAAAACGGCTGTTGGATGACGGTCTCGCCGCGGGCGTCTCGGGGCCCTGATTGGTGACCCAGGCTGCCCCAATCGAGTGGCCTACTGACCGCCTGTTTAGCCTGTTTTTGTGGTGGCTATCGCGACCACCGCAACAGGTAGGGCCACCATCGCCAACCCCTCGGATTGCTTCGGCCAAATTGTTGACAGCCCCCATCCCTCCTTCTAGTGTGGCGGCTCAAAGTGGGATGTGGTGGTAAAAGATGGCGTGCAGTGTAGCAGGGTGGTCTGACGGTAGAGGTGGCAGGCAAAGCGCCTGTCGATGAGGGCCGATGTTCTTCCGGGGCGTCTACGAGCACATCCTCGACGGCAAGGGGCGCACGAGCGTGCCGGCCCGCTTCCGCGAGGTGTTGCTCCAGAGCTACGGGGAGCGGCTGGTGGTGACGTTCGGATTCACCGACGACCCGGCGCACCCGTTCCTCGGCGTCTACCCGCTGAAGAACTGGGAAGAGATTGAGGCGGCCCTGGCCAAGCGCAACCCCGGCGAGCCCGGGGTCAAGGAGATTGACCTGAAGTACGTCGCCAACGCCTTCGAGGCCGAGGTCGACAAGCTCGGGCGGATCCTCTTGCCGCAGAACCTGCGCAGCCACGCGGCGCTCGGGACGGACGTGGTGTGGGTCGGCCAGGTCAAGCGCATCCACCTCTACTCGGCCGAGACCTGGAAGAGCGTGCAGAGCGCCGTGGGCGACGCGGACCGGATCAAGGACGCCGCGAAGGTCTGGGGCGAGGTCGGCGGCTAGCCAGCGGCCGAAGCGGGGGCTTCGAGCTTCTTTCGTTTTCTTTGTTTGGTGCAGGGAGAGACACGACGATGGCGCTACAGCGGACTACACCAGGGCGGCAGGCGAGCACGGCGGCGACGGCCACGGTCGACGTGGCGGTACTGCGCTGCGAGGGCGAGATGGGCCAGATGGAGCTTCGCGCACCTGGGCGAGGAGCTCTTCCGCCTGGCGCACCGCGGCGTCAACCGCGTGGTCGTCGATCTCTCCGGGGTCGACCACGTCGACTACCGGGGCCTGAAGGCCATGGCCTCGCGGGCGCGCCTGCTCAAGGGGGCCGGCGGCGGCATCAAGCTGGCCGGCCTGTCGCCGTACCTGGGGGCCATCTTCCGCGCCGCCGGCGTCGAGGAAGAGTTCGAGATGTACCGCACCGCCGAGGAAGCGAAGCTCGCCTTCGCCAGCCAGCCGGCGCTCGCGGTGGTTCGCAGCTAATGGACTTCCGCCACGCGACGGTCCTTCGGGCCGAGGTCGCGGGGCTCGTGTCGCCCAAGGAGGGCGAGGTGGTGCTGGACGGTACGCTGGGGGGCGGTGGTCACTCCGAGGCGCTGCTCGAAAAGGGCGCGACGGTGCTGGGCCTCGACCGCGACCCCGCGGCCATCGCCGCGGCTACGACCCGTCTGTCCGCGCGGTTCGCGGGGCGCTTCTCCACCGAGCAGGCTCGCTTCTCGCAGGCGCGGGAGGTGCTCGACCGCCGCGGCCTGGCAGGGGTCGACGGCGCGGTGCTCGATCTCGGCGTCTCCAGCCCTCAGCTCGACGACCCGTCGCGCGGCTTCTCGTTCGCCAGCGACGGCCCGCTCGACATGCGCATGGGCCGTGAGGGCGAGACCGTTGCGGATCTCATCGCGCGGGCGGACGAGGACGAGCTCGCGGAGATCCTCGAGGAGTTCGGCGAGGAGCCGTTCGCGCGGCGCGTGGCCCGGGCCATCAAGGCAGCGCAGCCTGCGCCGACCCGCACGGCAGAGCTGGCGGGCATCGTGTCCAAGGCCATTCCTCACAAGGCCTGGCCCAAGCACATCCACCCGGCCACTCGGACCTTCCAGGCGCTGCGGATCGCCGTCAACCGCGAGCTCGACGAGCTGGACCGGTTCCTCGCCGACCTGCCGCAGATCCTCAACGTCGGCGGCCGCGCGGCGATCATCAGCTTCCACTCCCTCGAGGACCGGCGCGTGAAGCAGGCGTTCAGGAACCTCGAAGGGCGTTGCACCTGCCCGCCCAAGCTTCCGCAGTGCGTGTGCGGCGCGCAGGGCAACTTCGTGAGCCTCACCAAGAAAGCCGTCGTCGCCTCGGAGGACGAGGTGGCGGCCAATCCCCGGGCGCGCAGCGCGCATCTCCGGGCTGTGAAGAGGGTGCGATGAACGAATTGAAGCGCACCTCGATGATTCGCCGCGCCATGGCCGCTGGCCAGGGCCGCATCGTGCTCGCCGCCGCGCTGGTCACCGCGCTCTTCGCCGGCGTGGGCGTCTTCCACGCCTCGACCCACGTCGCCGTCGTGCGCGCGGGCTACGACCTGGACAAGGTGCAGAATCAGGTCAAGGTGCTCAAGAGCGAGAACGAGCACCTCAAGCTCGAGCGGGCGACCCTCCGCTCGGCGCCGCGGCTCGAGTCCATCGCCCGCGCCCGCCTGGGCCTGCAGGCGCCCATGGCCGGGCAGATCGTGGCCATCAAGGCTCGCAAGCTCTCCGTCGTCGAGCGCGAGCCGCAGACCAAGCTGGCCTCCGCCGCAAACCCGGCGCCGGCCAAGAACCCCTAAGTCGCCTCGAACCCTTTCCCGAGCGCCTTCGTGCGCCCGCGCGGCAACAGCTCTGTAGCCACCATGGCCAGGACGTCCAACAGCAGCATCGGAGCCGATCCCCGGAGCGTCCGGTGGATCCGTCTGCGCGTGGCGCTGCTGGCGCTCACCTTCGTCCCGCTCTTCGGCGCCGTGCTGTACCGCGCGGTGAACCTCCAGGTCATCGAGGGCGCGAAGCTGGCGGACATGGCAGCCGACCAGACGGTGCGCCACATGACGCTGCCCGGCCGGCGCGGCTCGGTCTACGACCGCCGGGGCGTGGAGCTGGCGGCGAGCGTCGAGGTGGACTCCATCTGGGCCGATCCCAGGCGAGCTCGGGGATCTCAAGAAGGCCGCCAAGGACCTCGGCAGGGCACTGGGCGTCGACTCGGGCCGGCTCGAGGCCTCGTTCAACGCTTCCAGGCGCTTCGCCTGGGTCAAGCGCCAGGTCACCGAGCATGAGGTGGCCACGGTCAAGGCCCTCAAGCTCGAAGGCCTCGGGTTCCTCAAGGAGCCCCGCCGCTTCTACCCGCAGCGTGAGCTGGCCGCCCATGTGCTCGGCTTCCCGTCCATCGACGGCGAGGGCATCGAGGGCCTCGAGCTGGCGTTTGACGGCGTCCTCAAAGGCAAGCAGCGCACGGTGCGCAGCCTGCGCGACGCGCGCGGCCGTTCGGCGATCCTGGAAGGGGCCGTCCCGGCGGAGTCGCTCGAGGGCGCCTCGGTCACGCTGACCATCGACAAGGCCATCCAGTACGCCACCGAGAAGGCGCTGGCCGCCGCGGTGACCAAGGCCGACGCAGCGAGCGGCATGGCCGTGGCGCTCGACCCTGCGACGGGCGAGGTGCTGGCGCTGGCCAACGTCCCCACCTTCAACCCCAACGACCCGGCGCGCTCGCCCAAGTCCGCCACCCGCAACCGGGCACTGACCGACCAGTTCGAGCCCGGCTCGACGATGAAGGTCTTCACCATCGCCGGCGCGCTCGAGGAGAAGGCGGTCAAGGCGTCCGCCAGCTTCTACTGCGAGAAGGGCTCCTACGCGATCGGCAAGCACACCATCCACGACCACGGCGGCTACGCCGACCTCGACGTCGGCGGCATCATCCAGGTCAGCTCCAACATCGGCGCCGCCAAGATCGCCGCCAAGCTCGGCCGCGAGCGGCTGCAGGCCTACCAGCGCGCCTTCGGCTTCGGCGACCGCCCGGGCACCGGCCTGAACGGCGAGGCCAAGGGCTCGCTGCCTTACCCGCGCGCGGAGATCGCGCTCGCCACCCAGAGCTTCGGCCAGGGCATGACCGCCTCGGCCATCCAGCTGACCTCGGCCTATGCCGCCATCGCCAACGGCGGCCAGTTGATGAAGCCCTACCTCGTGTCGCGCATCGTCGACCCCGACGGCGCGGTGCTTCAGCAGCGCGAACCGGAGAAGGTTCGCCAGGTCGTCTCGCAGGGTACGGCGCGCGACGTGCTCAAGATGATGAAGTCGGTCGTCGAGAAGGGCGGCACGGCTCCGCTCGCCAAGATGGAGGACTACGAGGTCGCCGGAAAGACGGGAACTGCGCAGAAGGCCGACCCGGCGACCGGCGGCTACTCGGTGGACAAGCGCACGGCGTCCTTCGTGGGCATCGTGCCGGCGGACGCGCCGCGCCTGGTCATCCTGGTCGTCATCGACGAGCCCAAGGGAGACGTCTACGGCGGCCTGGTGGCGGCGCCCGCATTCAAGGAGATCGCTCAGGCGGCACTCGCGCACCTGGGAGTGCCTCCGTCGGCGAGCAAGATCGCGGAGAAGGCGGCCAAGAAGCCGGACGGCACCGCGAGCGCCGCGGCGGATCAGCCCAAGGTCGACGGCAAGCTCGCCAGCGCCTTCGCCATTGCAGCCGTCCAGCCGAGCCTCCCCGCCGCCGCCTCGGCGACCGCGGAGGACGGCTTCGTCGAAGACGGCGACGGCGCGGCGCAGGAAGGCACGGCGGTCGTCCCGGACGTCCAGGGGCTCACCGCACGAGCGGCGGTGAAGACGCTGACGGCGGCCTACTTGGAGCCGGCCCTGCTCGGAAGCGGCAAGGCGAGTGGCCAGACACCTCCTGCAGGGACGACGGTGCGCAAGGGGAGCCGTGTCGCGGTGCGGCTGGAGTCGAAGCTGTAGCGCGGCAGCAGGGACACAGAGGCTGGGAAGCAGAAGGAAGCTCGGGACGTTGGCGGTCGGCAGGGTCGTTGCAGAACCACAAGGACACCGGCACGAGGTCGGCGATTCGCAGGGCAGGCAGGCGAAGTCGGGATGGAAGAAATGAAGCTGTCGCAGGTCATGGCAGGCGCAGGTGGCAAGCAGGTGTCGGGCCCCTCTGGGGACCCCGAGATCCGCCGGGTGACGTGTGACTCGCGCCAGGTCGAGCCCGGCTCGCTCTTCTTCGCCCTCGCGGGCGCCAAGGCCGACGGCTCCCAGTTCGCCCGCGACGCGGTCAAGAAGGGCGCCACGGTCGTCGTCGCGGAGAAGGCTGGCCTGTCCGGCCTCAGGACGACGAGCGACGGACTGGGCGACGCCCAGATGATCGAAGTCTCGAACGGCCGCCGCGCGATGGCCGTCGCCGCCGCGAACTTCTTCGGCCGGCCGGCCAACGCCATGACGCTGCTCGGCGTCACCGGCACCAACGGCAAGACGACGACGACCTACCTCGTCGAGTCCATCCTCTTGGCCGCTGGCGAGAAGCCTGGGGTGGTCGGCACGGTCAGCTACCGCTTCGGCGGCCAGGAGATCCCGGCGCCGAACACCACGCCCGAGAGCACCGCGCTGCAGGAGCTGCTCGCGCAGATGAAGAAGGCGGGCACGACCTCGGTGGTGATGGAGGTCTCCAGCCACGCCCTCGCGCAGGAGCGGGTGCACGGCCTCTCCTACACCAGCGCCGCCTTCACCAACCTGACCCGGGATCACCTCGACTACCACCACGACATGGAGAGCTACTTCGCCGCCAAGCGGAGGCTCTTCTTCGAGCTGCTCGCCGGCCCGGCGACGATCAACGCCGACGACGCGTGGGGCGTTCGCCTGCTCGACGAGCTCGGCCGCGAGGGCCGGACCGCTTGGGGCTTCTCGGCGAGCGGCCGGACCGCCGACCTCTACGTCCGCGACTGCAAGACCAGCATCGAGGGTATGGAAGGCGCGCTCGTCACTCCGCGCGGCGAAGCGCCCTTCAAGACCCGCCTCGTCGGCCAGCACAACCTCGAGAACATCCTGATTGCCGCGGGCCTCGCGCTAGGCGCCGCGTTCGACCTCAAGGACATCGTCAAGGGCATCGAGAACCTGGCGAACGTTCCGGGGCGGCTCGAGCGCGTCAGCGGCAAGGGCCTCCACGTCTTCGTCGACTACGCGCACTCGGACGACGCGCTCATCCGTGCGCTCGCGGCGCTGCGTCCGCTCACCACCGGCAAGCTCATCGCCGTCTTCGGCTGCGGCGGAGACCGGGACAAGGGCAAGCGGCCCATGATGGGCGAGGCGGCAGGGAAGGGCAGCGACCTCGCCATCGTCACCAGCGACAACCCGCGCACCGAAGACCCGCAGGCCATCATCGACGCCATCCTCCCGGGGCTCGAGAAGTCGGGAGCGAAGGGCTTCCGGGTCGAGCCTGACCGCCGCAAGGCCATCGAGCTCGCGGTCGCGCTGGCGAAACCGGGCGACGTCATCCTGCTCGCCGGCAAGGGGCACGAGGACTACCAGATCGTCGGGACCGAAAAGCACCACTTCGACGACCGCGAAGAAGCGCGCCGCGCGCTGGGGGTGACGCCATGACCGCCTCCTTCACGCGCGACGAGCTCCTGCAGGCCACCGGCGGTCCCTCGACCTCGCTCGGGGTGACGGTGGTCGGCTCGCTCCCCGCGAACGTCGAGGGCGTCTCCACCGATACGCGCACCATCGCCAAGGGCAACCTCTTCGTGGCGCTCAAGGGCGAGACCTTCGACGCCAACGACTTCCTCGACAAGGCGGCTGCCGCCGGTGCCGCCGCCGCGGTCGTCCGCAAGGGCGCCAAGATCCCAGCGGGCCTGCCCTGCATCGAGGTCGACGACACGCTGGCCGCGCTGGGGCAGATCGCCCGTCACCACCGCCGCCGCTTCTCCATCCCGCTGGGCGCCATCACCGGGTCGAATGGCAAGACCACGACCAAGGAGATGATCGGCGCCATCCTCGAGACGCGCGGCCCGGCCTTGAAGACCGAGGGCAACCTCAACAACGAGGTCGGCGTCCCGCTCACGCTGCTCCGGCTGGACCGCTCGCACACCGGCGCCATCATCGAGATGGGCATGAACCACCCGGGCGAGCTGGCGCGCCTGTCGGCGTTCACCGAGCCCCAGGTCGCGCAGATCACCATCGCCGCGGCGGCGCACCTCGAGTTCTTGGGCACCGTCGAGAACGTGGCCAAGGCCAAGGGTGAGATCTACGGCGGGCTGCCGAAGGACGGGCTCGCCATCGCCAACGGTGACGATGTGCTCGTGCGCGCCCAGGCCAAGGCGTGCGGCAAGAAGGTCCTGCTCTACGGCAAGTGCGACGACGCCGATGTGCGCCTCTCCGAGATCGTCAGCCACGATGCTGACGGCTTGGCCCTGCGCATCGCCTGGGCCGGCAAGAAGCACCTGGTTCGCCTCAAGTTCGTCGGCGAGCACAACGCCATCAACGCCTGCGGCGCCTTCGCGATGGGCGTTTCGCTCGGCTGCACGGCGGAGCAGTGCGTCGCCGGGCTCGAGGCCTCTCGCCCCTGGGCACACCGGCTCTCGCTGCACGATGCGCCGAACGGCGTCACGGTGATCGACGACTGCTACAACGCCAACCCGTCGTCGATGGGCGCGGCCCTCGACACGCTCAAGTCGCTCGCCGGTACGCGGCGGACCGTCGCGGTGCTCGGCGACATGCTCGAGCTCGGCGCCACCGAAAGCGTGCTGCATCGGCAGATGGGCGAGAAGGCCGTCGCGAACGGAGTGCAGGTGCTCGTCTCCTTCGGGCCTCGCTCGAAGGCCGGCTGGGAAGCTGCGCGCGCGTCCCTCGGCGACCGGGCACTGCACGTCGCGGCCACCGACAAGGCCGAGCCGGCGGTGGAGTTCCTGAAAGCGCAGCTCAAAGCGGGGGATGTCGTCCTGGTGAAGGGGAGCCGGGGCATGAAGCTGGAGCGAATCGTGGAAGCGCTGACTGGGGTGGGCCCGTCCGGCCACAGGACGACGAAGGGGGGAGCGCACTAATGCTCTTCAACCTTCTCTACCCGCTGACGAGCAAGTTCGCGCTCTTCAACGTCTTCCGCTACCCGTCCTTCCGCATCATCTCGGCGTTCATCGTCTCGCTGGTGCTGGGGATGGCCATCGGGCCGTTCCTCATCCGCAAGCTGCGCGAGGCCCAGCACGGCGTCTCGAATGTCCGCGAGGACACGCCGGAAGCCCACCAGAAGAAGGCCGGCACCCCGACGATGGGCGGCGCCATCATCGTGCTGTGCACGTTGCTGGCGACGCTGCTGCTCGCCGACCTGACCAATCGCTACGTCTGGACCGCGCTCGCCTTCTTCGTCGGCTTCGCCGCCATCGGCTTCCTGGACGACTGGCTCAAGGTCTCCAAGAAGAACTCGAAGGGCCTGTCCGGCAAGCTCAAGCTCGTCCTGCAGACGGTGGTCTTCGTGCTCGCCGTCCTCATCAACCTCGACACGTCGCGCGCCGGCTTCCCCTTCGCGCTCGACGCCCACCTGACCCTGCCGTTCGTCAGCACGCAGTACGTCAACTGGGACATGGGCTGGCTCTACCTGGCCTTCGCGTGGATCGTGGTGGTGGGGACGAGCCACGGCGTGAACCTGACCGACGGCCTCGACGGCCTGGCCATCGGCCCGTCGGTCGTCAGCGCCTCGACCTTCGTCATCCTGGCCTACATCGCCGGCGCGTCCCTCTTCGTCCCCAAGGCGGGCTCGCTCATCTACATCGCCGACTACCTCTACATCCCGCACGTGCCGGCGGCGGTGGAGCTGGCGGTCTTCGCCGCGGCGCTGGCCGGCAGCGGCATCGCCTTCCTCTGGTTCAACACCTACCCGGCGTCCGTCTTCATGGGCGACTTCGGCTCGCTGGCCATCGGCGGCGCGCTCGGGTCGCTGGCTGTCCTCACCAAGAACGAGGTGGCCTCGGCCATCCTCCACGGCGTCTTCCTCGTGGAGGTCATCTCGGTGACGGTGCAGGTCTTCTGGTTCAAGCGCACCGGCAAGCGCGTCTTCCTGCGCGCGCCCATCCACCACCACTACGAGCTGGCCGGGTGGGCCGAGCCCAAGATCATCGTCCGCTTCTGGATCACCTCCATCCTCCTGGCCGGCGTCGCGCTGGTCAGCCTCAAGCTCCGCTAACCGTCATGCCCGCTCCCCTCGATCTCAAGAACAAGCGTGTGCTGGTCGTCGGCCTGGCCAAGAGCGGCGTCGGCGCCTCCTGCCTCGCCGTCCGCCAAGGCGCCATCGTCACCGCCACCGACAAGCGCTCCGAGAAGGACCTGGGCGACGCCGCCAAGACGCTCCAGCAGCTGGGCGTGAAGCTCGTCTGCGGCCCGCACGACGCCAAGGTCTTCAAGGACACGGACCTGATGGTCGTCAGCCCCGGCGTCCCCCTGGCGCTCCCGGAGATCCAGGAGGCCAGGAAGGCCGGCGTCCGCGTCATCGGCGAGGTCGAGCTCGCCAGCTGCTTCCTCACCGCGCCGATCATCGGCATCACCGGCACCAACGGGAAGAGCACCACCACCGCGCTCGCCGGCTGCCTGTGCGAGAAGGCGGGCTTCCGGACCTTCGCCGGCGGCAACCTGGGCAAGCCGCTCTCCGACGCCGCGTTGGCGATGCCGGGCGCCGCCTGGGACTACGTCGTCTGCGAGCTCTCCAGCTTCCAGCTCGAAGGCATCGAGACGATGCGGCCCAAGGTCGCCTGCGTCACCAACCTCACGCCCGACCACATCGACCGCTACCCATCGCACGAGGCCTACGGCGCGGCCAAGAAGCGCATCTTCATGAACCAGACCGTCGAGGACTACGCGGTGCTCAACGCCCGCGACCCGGCGACGCTGCAGATGGTCAAGGGCGAGAAGTGCAAGGGCTACACGATCGGGTTCGGCAAGCCCGCCCCCCGGTCGGCCCGCTGGGATGGCAAGTCCATCCAGGTCGACATCGGCAAGGGCCAGGAGACCTACCAGCTGCGCAACAGGGCCCTGCGTGGCGACCACAACATCGAGAACGCGATGGTGGCGGTGCTGGCGGTGCGCCTGGCCGGCGTTCCGGTGGAGAAGGTCCAGGTCGGCCTCGACGAGTTCCCGGGGCTGGCGCACCGCATCGAGTCCTCGGGCACGGTCAACGGCGTCGAGTACATCAACGACTCCAAGGGCACCAACGTCGACTCGACCATCGTCGCCCTCAAGGCCTTCCCCAAGGGCATCTGGCTCATCGCCGGCGGCCGCGGCAAGGGCGCCCCGTACGAGCCGATGGTGAAGGCGGGCGAGGGCCGGGTGAAGTGCGTGCTGACCATCGGCGAGGACGCGCCGAAGGTCCGCGCCGCCTACGAGGGCAAGGTCCCGGTCCTCGACTGCAAGGACCTGGCGAACGCGGTGAAGACCGCCCACGAGAAGGCGACCGCCGGCGACGTGGTGCTGCTCTCGCCGGCGTGCGCCAGCTACGACCAGTTCAAGAACTTCGAGGAGCGCGGCGAGAAGTTCAAGGCGCTGGTGAAGGCGCTGCCGCCGGCTCCCGCGGGGAAGGCCTAGGACGGTATGGAGCACTCGAGCACCAGCGTGGGAGCGAGCCCGCCAACGAGAATCTCCGGCGGCGCCGCGGGCGCCCGCATCGACCTCGTCCTGCTCGCTGCGGCGCTCTCGCTGTGCGCCATCGGGATGGTGATGGTGTATTCGAGCTCGGCCGTCTCGGCGCTCAGCCGCAACGGCGACAGCTACTTCTTCCTCAAGCGCCAGGTGCTGGCCTTCGCCCTGGGCATCGCCGCCTGCGTCGGCGTCCTGAAGATGGGCTACCGGCGGCTGGCGTGGCTGGCCTATCCGGCCCTGCTCGTCGCGGTGGCGCTCCTCATCGCGGTGCTCATCCCGGGCATCGGAACGACTGCGGGCGGGGCGCGCCGGTGGATTCGCCTGCCCGGCTTCTCGCTGCAGCCCGCCGAGCTCGCCAAGATGGCGCTGGTGGTCTACCTCTCCTACTCGTTGGCCAAGAAGCGCGAGAAGGTGAAGGTCTTCTCGGTCGGCTTCCTGCCGCACTGCATGATCACCGGGCTGCTCGTCGTGCTGGCGCTGGCCGAGCCCGACTTCGGCACCGCAGTGACGATGGGCCTCATCCTCTTCGCGCTGCTCTTCGCCGCCGGCACCAAGCTCAGCTACCTGGTCGGCTCCATCCTCGCGGCGCTGCCGGTGCTCTACCACCTGGTGGCGAGCTCGCCGTACCGCATGAAGCGCATCCTGGCCTTCATGGACCCCTGGGCGCACCGCCACGACGTGGGCTACCAAATCGCCGAGTCGCTGATGTCCATCGGCTCGGGCGGCGTCACCGGCCTGGGCCTGGGCGACGGGCGGCAGAAGCTCTTCTTCCTGCCCGAGGCACACACCGACTTCATCTTCTCCATCATCGGCGAAGAGCTGGGCCTGCTCGGAGTCATCGCCGTCCTCGCGCTCTACGGCGTGGTCGTCTGGCGCGGCTTCCGCGCGGCGTTCAACGCCAGCGAGCCGTTCGGCGCCTACCTGGCGCTGGGCCTGACGACGCTCGTCGGCGTGCAGGCGGTGGTCAACATGATGGTCGCGATGGGGATGCTGCCGACCAAGGGCCTGACGCTGCCCTTCATCAGCTACGGCGGCAGCTCGATGGTCATGTGCCTCGCCGCGACCGGCCTCCTGCTCTCCGTCGGCCAGAGCAGCGGCGGGTTCCTGCGGCCGCAGACCGGAGGTTCCCGATGAGGGTCCTCATCGCCGGCGGCGGCACGGGCGGCCACCTGTTCCCAGGCATCGCGCTCGCGGAGGAGATCCTCACGCGCGCGCCGAACCGTCACGACGTGCTCTTCGTGGGCACGGCCAAGGGCTTGGAGGCCAAGGTCGTCCCGCAGAACAACTTGAAGCTCGAGCTCATCGAGGTCTCGGGGCTCAAGCGGGTGGGGCTCAAAGGGTTCCTCAAGGGCCTCTTCGCCATCCCGCGGGCCATCCTGCAGTCGCTGGCCATCCTGCGGAAGTTCAAACCGGACGTGGTCGTCGGCGTGGGCGGCTACGCCAGCGGCCCCGCGGTCCTGGCGGCGTGGCTCACCGGCATCCCCACCGCGGTGCAGGAGCAGAACGCCTACCCGGGCTTCACCAACCGGGTGCTCTCCAAGTTCGCGAAGGTCGTCTTCACGGCCTTCCCGTCCGCCGAGCGGCACTTCCCCAAGAAGAAGGTGCAGATGCTGGGGAACCCCATTCGCCGGCAGCTGCTCGACAACTACCTGAAGAATTCGGTCCCGCACGAGAAGTTCAACCTGCTCGTCTTCGGCGGCTCGCAGGGCAGCCACGTCGTCAACCAGAAGATGCTCGAGGCGGTGCCCTTCCTCGACAGCGTGCGCGACCGCCTCGTCATCCAGCACCAGACCGGCGAGAAGGAGGTCGACAAGGTCCGCGAGGCGTACGCGCAGCAGAGCGCCAACGCCGAGGTGTTCGACTTCATCCGCGACATGTCCGGGGCCTACGCCCGCGCCGACGCCATCGTCTGCCGCGCCGGCGCGACCACGCTCGCGGAGATCACGGTGGCCAAGAAGGCCGCCATCCTCATCCCCTTCGCCGCCGCCGCCGACAACCACCAGGAGCTCAACGCGCGCTCGCTCGTCGAGGCGGGCGCAGCGGTGATGATCCTCGAGAAGGACCTGACGGGGGAGCGCCTGGCCAAGGAGGTCTTCGCGCTGATGAACCCCGAGCTCCGCAAGCAGATGGAGAAGCGCGCGGGTCTGCTCGGCCACCCCGAAGCGGCCAAGGAGATCACCGACGTGCTGTCCGAGATGTCGCAGGCGAAGTGGGGCCCGGAAGGAAGGAAGGCGTAGATGGTCTCGGTGCGTGACAGGAAGGCGAGGGTCCACTTCGTCGGCGTGGGTGGCATCGGCATGAGCGGCATCGCCGAGGTGCTGCTCAACCTCGGCTACTCCGTGACCGGGACCGACCTGAAGGCCTCGGAGAATCACCCGGCGGCTCGAGTCCCTGGGCGGCGTCATCCACACCGGCCCGCACCGAGCCGAGAGCGTGGGCGAGTGCGACGTGGTCGTCATCTCCTCCGCGGTCAAGAAGGACAACCCCGAGGTCCTCGTCGCCCGCGCCAAGAAGATCCCCGTCATCCCGCGCGCCGAGATGCTGGCCGAGCTGATGCGCCTCAAGTACGGCGTCGCCATCGCCGGCAGCCACGGCAAGACGACCACCACCTCCATGGTCGCGACCGTCCTCGCCGCCGCGGGGCTCGACCCGACCGCGGTGGTCGGCGGCAAGCTCAACTCGCTCGGCTCGAACGCCAAGCTGGGCAAGGGCGAGCTGATGGTCGTGGAGGCCGACGAGTCCGACGGCAGCTTCCTCAAGCTCACCCCTGCGGTCGCGGTGGTCACCAACGTCGACCCCGAGCACCTCGACCACTTCGGCACGATGGAGAAGCTCAAGGAAGCCTTCGTCGAGTTCACCAACAAGGTCCCGTTCTACGGCCTGGCGGTGATGTGCCTCGACCACCCGAACGTGCAGGCGCTGCTGCCGCTCATCGAGAAGCGCGTCGTCACCTACGGCTTCTCGGCGCAAGCCGACTACCGCGCGGACGAGGTCCGGCTCGACGGCTTCATGACGCGGTTCAAGGCCTACCGGCGCGGCGAGGACCTCGGCGAGTTCGCGGTGCGGATGGTCGGCCGCCACAACGCCCAGAACGCATTGGCCACCATCGCCGTCGCCGAGGAGCTGCAGATTCCGCTCAACGTCGTGCGCGAGGCGCTCAGCGGCTTCGGCGGCGTGCAGCGGCGTTTCACGGTGAAGGGCGAGGAGGCCGGGGTCACCGTCGTCGACGACTACGGGCACCACCCCGCCGAGGTCCGCGCCACGCTCAAGGGCGCCAAGCAGGCCTTCAACCGCCGCGTGATCTGCGCGTTCCAGCCGCATCGCTACACGCGCACGCACCTCCTGATGGACGAATTCGCCACCGCCTTCAACGACGCGGACGTGCTCTTCGTCACCGAGGTCTACGCCGCGGGCGAGGAGCCGATCGCCAACGCCACCGGCGCCCGGGTCGCCGAGGCCATCAAGGCTTGCGGCCACCGCGACGTGACCTTCGTGCCCACGCGAGCCGAGCTGGCGACGGCGATCAAGATGCGCGCGCAGCCGGGCGACATCGTCATCACCCAGGGCGCGGGCGACGTGAACCAGAGCGGAGTGGAGCTTCTGGGCCTGCTCAAGGATGGCAAGGCGGGGCTGCAGTAGGGACGGCCGTCGCGGCCGGAGAGGACGACGCACATGGGCTTCACGGTGGAAGAGCTGAAGAAGAAGAAGATCGGCGTGCTCATGGGCGGCCTGTCGACCGAGCGCGACGTCTCTCTGCGCAGCGGCAAGGCCTGCGCCGAGGCTCTGGAGAATAAGGGCTACGTGGTTGCCCGTATCGACGTGCAGAAGGATGTAGCAGCCCAGCTGGTGAGGGAGGGCATCGAGGTCGCCTTCAACGCGCTGCACGGCCGGTGGGGCGAGGACGGCTGCATCCAGGGCCTGCTCGAGTCGATGTTCATCCCCTACACCGGGTCCGGCGTCCTCGCCTCGGCTGTCGGCATGGACAAGGTCGCGGCCAAGCAGGTCTTCGCTGCCCACGGCATCCCGACCCCGCCTTCGGTGGTCTTCCCCAGCTTCGCCGCCGTGGAGAAGGCCAGCTTCAAGCTGCCGTTCGCCTACCCGGCGGTGGTCAAGCCCTCCGGCGAAGGCAGCTCGGTCGGAGTGTCGATCGTCAAGGACGAGGCGGCGTTCCAGGCCGCGGCAGCCGAGGCCGGCAAGCTCAAGGGCGCCATCCTGGTCGAGAAGTACATCAAGGGCCGCGAGATCCAGGCTGCGGTGCTCGACGACGAGGGCCTGGGCGCCATCGAGGTCGTCCCGGCCAACGAGTTCTACGACTACAACGCCAAGTACCAGGCGGGGACGACCAAGTACCTCTTCCCGGCCCCCATCCCCGCCGACCTCTACCAGAAGGCTTGCGACACGGCGGTGGCGGCGCACAAGGCGCTCGGGTGCTCCGGCGCGACGCGCTCGGACCTCATCCTCGAGCCGGACGGGAAGTTCTGGATCCTCGAGATCAACACGCTGCCCGGCATGACCAACGCGAGCCTGCTTCCCAAGATCGCCGGGGGCAAGGGCATCGACTTCGGCGGTCTGTGCGAGCGGCTGCTGATGGGCGCTTCGCTCAAGGGCTAACGCGATCTGCCGGCCCGACGGCCGGCGCAAGGCAGGGAGACCTCAAGTGCTCAGAGGCCGGAAGAACCGCAGGCGGGTCGACCAGGCGGCCGTGAAGCAGGCCGCCAAGGGCGCCGCTGTCCGCACCCTGAAGGCGCTCGGCATCGTCGCCGCGCTGGTGGCGATCTGCGCGGCGACCGCGTTCGGCGCCGCGCACGGCAAGGCCTACCTCTACACCTCGCCGACCTTCGCCATCGAGCGGTTCGCCTTCGAAGGCGTCAAGCACGCCCAGAAGGACGAGCTGCAGCGCCTGTCCGGCATCGTCGAGGGCGACAACGTCTTCCAGGCCGACCTGGTGGCCGCCGAGAAGGCGATGTCGGCCCACCCGTGGGTGCGCCGGGTCTCGCTCGAGCGCGACTACCCGCGCACCATCGTCATCCGCGTCATCGAGCACGAGCCGGTCGCCCTCGCCGACCTCGGCGGCCTGTACTACCTCGACGCCGCCGGCAAGCCGTTCAAGAAGCTGGGCCCCGGCGAGGAGAGCGACTTCCCCATCCTCCGCGGCGCCACGCGCGAGGAGTACCAGGCCAAGGAGCAAGAGGTCTCCGCGTCGTTCCGCGAGGCCCTCGACGCGCTGGCCGCCTACCGCGACGCCGGGCTGGAGAAGGCCGCTCCCGTGTCGGAGGTGAAGGTCGACCGCGTGGACGGGCTCACCTTCTGGGCGGGCAAGGACGCGGTCGCGGTGAAGCTGGGCTTCGGCGAGTACCGGGAGAAGTTCGGGAGGCTGGAGCAGCTGTACGCAGAGCTTTCGAAGAAGGGTGCGCAAGCCGAGGTCATCCGACTCGACAACCGCACGCGGCCGGGCTGGGTAGCGGTCCAGCTGGCGCAAGGGGAAGGACCGTAGTCCGCACATATCCGTCCAGGCGAGAGCCTTGCGGGGCGACGGCGCCCCGATTCGACGGCCGGAACACCGAGAGGCGCTCCGGGGTGCGCGGGCGAAAGGAGCAGAGCGTTGCCGGCTGAGAGGCCGGCGACTCGAAGGGGAGAAGTCACATGGCCAAGAAGTCCGGGGAGCTGGTGGTCGGGCTCGACATCGGCACGACCAAGATCTGCTGCATCGTCGGCGAGCAGACCGACGAAGGCATCGACATCATCGGCATCGGCACCCACCCGTCCAAGGGGCTGCGCAAGGGCGTGGTGGTCAACATCGAGGCGACGGTCGGGTCCATCCGCCGCGCCATCGAGGAAGCCGAGCTGATGGCCGGCTGCGAGATCAGCACCGTCTACACCGGCATCGCCGGCGGCCACATCAAGGGCATCAACTCCCAGGGCATCGTGGCGGTGAAGGACAAGGAGGTCCGCGAGCACGACATCCAGCGCGTCATCGACGCCGCCAAGGCCATCGCCATCCCGCTCGACCGCGAGGTCATCCACGTCCTGCCGCAGGAGTTCGTCATCGACGACCAGGGCGGCATCAAGGAGCCGCTGGGGATGGCGGGCGTGCGCCTCGAGGCCAAGGTGCACATCGTCACCGGCGCGGTCTCCAGCGCCCAGAACATCGTCAAGTGCGCCAACCGCACCGGCCTGAACGTGGCCGACATCGTCCTGCAGCCCCTGGCCTCCAGCGAGTCCTGCCTCTCCGAGGAGGAGCGCGAGCTGGGCGCGTGCCTGGTGGACATCGGCGGCGGCACCACCGACATCGCCATCTTCTCGGGCGGCGCCATCGTGCACACCGCGGTCATCGCGCTGGGCGGCAACAACCTGACGAGCGACATCGCCATCGGCCTGCGGACGCCGGCCCACGAGGCCGAGCGCATCAAGCAGAAGTACGGCTGCGCGCTCACCGCGATGGTGGACAAGGACGAGCAGATCGAGGTGCCCAGCGTCGGCGGGCGCCAGCCGCGCGTGCTCAACCGCTCCATCCTCTGCGAGATCCTCGAGCCGCGCGTCGAGGAGATCTTCCAGCTCGTGCACCGCGAGATCCAGAAGTGCGGCTACGAGGAGCTCCTGGCCTCGGGCGTGGTCATCACCGGCGGCAGCTCGCTGCTGGCCGGCATGAGCGAGCTGGCCGAAGAGGTCATGGGCCTGCCCGTTCGCCGCGGCAGCCCCAAGGGCATCGGTGGCCTGGTCGACGTGGTGAAGAGCCCCATGTACGCCACGGGCGTCGGCCTGGTGCTCTACGGCGCCAAGCACCAGGAAGCGAAGCACTTCAAGATCCGCGAGGACAACATCTACCGGAAGGTGATGGACCGGATGAAGGGCTGGCTGCAGGAGATCATCTGAGCTCGTGCTCGAGACCTTGGAACCGAACCTGAACGTGAACCATTTCCATCCCCGGGAGGGGAGCGGGGCATCCCGAAAGGTCGAAGGCCCTGCACATCGAAGGAGTCGAAGATGACGAGCGAGAGCGAGTTCCAGCAGATCAAGCAGGCGGCCAAGATCCGCGTGATCGGCGTGGGCGGCGGCGGCTGCAACGCCATCAACACCATGATCGGCTCGGGCGTCGAGCGCGTGGAGTTCATCGCCTGCAACACCGACATCCAGGCCCTGGCGGCGAACAAGGCCCCGATCAAGATCCAGATCGGTACGGGAATCACCCGCGGTCTGGGCGCCGGCGCCAACCCGGAGATCGGCCGGTCGGCGGCGATGGAGAGCAAGGACGAGATCGCCGCGGCGCTCGAGGGCGCGGACATGGTGTTCGTCACCGCCGGCATGGGCGGCGGCACTGGCACCGGCGCGGCTCCGGTCGTGGCCGACATCGCCAAGAGCCTGGGCGCCCTCACCGTCGGCGTGGTGACCAAGCCCTTCATCTTCGAGGGCAACAAGCGCCGCAAGCAGGCGGATCAGGGCCTGGTGGAGCTGAAGGCGGCGGTGGACACGCTCATCACCATCCCCAACCAGCGGCTGCTCGCGCTCAACGACCAGAAGATGCCGCTGCTCGAGGCCTTCCGCCGCGCTGACGAAGTCCTGCTCAACGCGGTCCAGGGCATCTCGGACCTCATCCAGTACCACGGCTACATCAACGTCGACTTCGCCGATGCCCGGGCCATCATGCAGGACAAGGGCCTGGCGCTGATGGGCACCGGCATCGGCCAGGGCGAGAAGCGCACGCTCACCGCCATGCAGCAGGCCATCTCCAGCCCGCTGCTCGAGGACGCCACCGTCGACGGCGCCACGGGCCTGCTCATCAACATCACCGGCCCCAAGGAGCTGACGCTCAACGAGATCCACGAGGCCATCACGCTGGTGCAGGAGGCCGCCGACCCAGACGCCGAGATCATCTTCGGCTCGCTCATCAACGAGGACGCCTCCGACCAGGTGAAGGTGACCATCATCGCGACCGGCTTCGCTCCGAAGGAGGGTGCGGGCGCCAAGCGCGGGTCGGCCGGCGCCTCGATGGCGACCCGCCCGCCCCCCGCGCAGCAGGGGCAGCTGGCCCTGACCGCGACCCAGCCGCCGCGCACCTCGCGCACCGCGCCGATGCCTCCGATGGGCGCGATGGAGAAGACCCCCACCCGCCCGCCGACCCCAGCGCTGGACCAGGCCCTCACTGTCCCGGCGAGCACGCCGTCGGTCGATGAGGACCGCTGGGACATCCCCACGTTCCTGCGCAAGCAGGCTGGCGAGCAGTAAGAACTGGGAGAGGTCGACCTACGGCGCGGCGCCCCGGCCATGGCTGGGGCGCCGCGCCTGTCTCGAGAGTGCGTCCCGGCTGGCGCTCACGGACCGAACCAGGCCAGCAGGTCGTCGGCGTGCGCCGAGAGCAGCTTCGAGCGCTTCACCAGGGACTCGAGCTCTGCGAGGAGGCGGCGTGCCTCGCGGCTCTTCATCGTGCCCTGGGTGCTCTCGAGGTCGGCGAGCCGCGCGAGGACGTCGTCGACTCGCAGGAGGTGCTGGTAGGTCCCCAGGAGCTCGCGCCCGGCTCGCGCTCCATGGCGGGTGTACAGCGTCCCGGTGGTGAAGAGCTTGGTGAGCGCGCGCTTGTTGGCCTCCAGGAGCGACCGCGCTCGTGCCCGATAGGCGCGAAGCTTGCGACGCTCGCGCTCCTGGGAGAGGTCGACCACCTGGAGGCTCTTGCTCTTCGCTCTGGCCATTCCCTCGCGCTCCCAAGCCCCACGCGCCCGAATGCTAACAGCGCACCCGCAGGGGTCAACGCGGCCCGCGTGCCACCGGCCCTTGACTTTGGGGATCGCTCGGCAGGCCAGGGAAGCGCCTCGAAGGGGACCCGCAAGATTCCCGTCGGGCGTGAAGAGTCAGTCGCGGAGGTCGTCGAGACGGTCGGCGATGTCGTCGGCGATCCCGCCGTGACCGGCCTGGGGTGTACTGCTCGCCCGCTCGAGAAGCTCGATGGCCTTGGCCTTGTCGCCGGCGCCAGCGTGCGCATCGGCGAGCGCGACCAGGGCCGCGGCCCAGTCCTGCTCCTCGGCGATGCATCGCTCGAGTGGTGCGATGGCCTCCCGAAACCGCCCCTGCTCGACGTAGTACCGGCCGAGGGTGAAGTAGCCCAGAGGGCTCTCGGGAAACGCTTCGATCATCTCCAGGTACTTCTTCTCGCGCTCGTCCAAGGCCGCCTCCACTGGCGTCGGTGTCTAACGCCCGGCGCGGACCTTGGACAAGCAGATTCTCGAGCTTTAGCTGGTGGCCGGTAGCGCCCGCGCCAACTTGAGCCACGACTCGAATTCGGGCGAAGCGACGCGCATGAGCATCACCCTCACCGACAACTTGCGCAGCGGGTCGGCCAGCCGCGCCTGGCGCTCCTCACCGTGGCCCAGCGCGACCGAGCCTTCGACCCCATCCCGGTCTGGCAACGCGAGCTTGAGCTGCACGCGGTAGCCCTCGCCGTCGTGCTCGGGAACCGAGCTCGAGCGCCAGGCGGGGGCGGTCTGGCCGCTCGGGGTCCACCAGCTTGAGCGTCAGGAGCTTTCCGACCTCGCCCACCAATTGAGGGCGGGCGACCACACGCTCGCCGTCTTCGATCTGCAGGGCGAAGAAGAGGCGTTCGGCCTCGGTCGGACGCGTCCAGATGCCCGCGCATGCCACGCACAGGACGAGGCAGCTTGCTGCCGAGATGGCGATGCTCCAGACGTTCTTCATGGGCGCGCCCCACTTACGGGTGCATCTGCTACGGCCGGCCTGGCCAACCATTGCGTGTCCGATACACAAGCAAGTGGCACGCCATGCTTCTGCCTTCGAGAAATCGCAGGGTTGCAGATGGTCGCTGCCAACCTGCCACGCCGGCTCGCCGCGGGCGTGACAGATTGGCAATCCAGCGCCTGCGAAGCCCGCGACACGTTAGACTGCGCGCGCGACGAGTACCGGAGGCACGAGCGTATGGACGCCTGCATCTTCTGCCTGATTCGAGACGGCAAGATCCCCGCCAAGAAGGTCTACGAGGACGATCGGGCAGTCGCCTTCGAGGACGTCAACCCGCAGGCGCCAACGCACGTCCTGGTCATCCCGCGCAAGCACATCACTTCGCTCAACGAGCTCGAAGCCGGAGACGAAGCGCTGGTCGGCCATCTCTTCAGCGTGGGAAAGCAGATCGCCAAGGAACGCGGAGTCGACGGCACCGGCTGGCGAACGGTCATCAACACCAACCAGGACGCAGGACAGACCGTCTTCCATATTCACCTCCACGTCCTGGGCGGGCGAAGCATGCGCTGGCCCCCGGGTTAGGGATGGCGTCGAGGGCGCGGTGGCTTGCGGTCGGTGGTTCTCTCGCCTTGCACGCGGCCGTCGCCGCGGCACTGGTCGTCTGGGCGCGGGAGCCCATCCGGCGAGCCCTGCTTTCACCTGGCGCTGTGGAAGTCGGAGTGGTCTTCACCGAGCCGAAGAGGTCCGCAGCACCAGCACCAGCCTCGACGGTTCGAGAGGCCGGCTCGGTGGAGCGGGTGGTCCGCCCCTCGCCGGGAGCAAGCCTGGCGCGCCCGAAAGCTTCGAACGTGCAGCCTGCGCCTGGAGCCTCTCCGCCTGTGGCCGAGCCCGAACCTTCGAGTCATGTGGCGGCCGGCGGTATCCCCACCGACAGTGCTGCCGAGGCCCCGGTGGGCACAGGTGTCGCAGCGGAGGGGCCTGGAACGGGCGTTGGCGGGGCTGGCCCCGAATCGGCTGGAGCAGCGGGTGGCTCAGGCGTCGGGAGCGGCACAGGGGGCGGCGGCGGTGCCCCTGACGTGGACCAGGAGCTGCGAAGCCGGCTGGCGAAGAGTGCTGCGCGCTGCTACCCGCGTGCAGCACAACGGTTTCGGGCGGAGGGTACGACGAGGGTTCGGTTCTGCGTAGGAGACGATGGCCGCCCGCGCAACGAGGAGATCGTGGAGTCGTCTGGCCAGAGCCTGCTGGACGACGCGGCCGTGCGCTGCGTGATCGCCAAGGCGGCGCCGTTCCCGCGCACCGCCTCCTGCTTCACGGTACCGGTCCACTTCTTCGTGCCGTGACGGGCGCAAAGAACGGCCCTTCGCCACCCGGCCCCGAGGCTTCGAGCAGCTTCGCTCCGTAGAGGCTCTCGAGGGTGCTCGCCTTCAGCACCTCGCGCGCCGGGCCGCAGCAGACGACGGCCCCGTCCTTCATCAGCACCGCGGCATCGGCCCACGCGACCGCGAGATTCGGGTCGTGCAGCACGGCGACGACGCACAGACCGCCGCTCGCCAGGGCACGAGCGTGCTCGAGCACCTGTGCCTGGTGGCCAAGATCGAGGAAGGCCGTCGGCTCGTCGAGCAAAAGCAGTCGGGGCTCCTGCGCCAGGGCGCGCGCCAGAAAGACGCGGCGCCTCTCACCTCCCGAGAGCTGATCGATGGGCCGACAGGCGAGGTGCGCGACGCCCGCGTCCGCGAGGGCTCGCTGCGCCACGTCGCGGTCGTGCGCTCCCTCCAGTGCGAGCCGCCCTAGCCGAGGCGCTCGGCCCATGAGCACCAGCTCGAGCACGGTGAACGGAACGTCGGCAGGTGGGTCCTGTGCCACCAGGGCGATCTGGCGAGCCACTTCGCGGCGGGAGAGAGAAATGAGCGGTGCCCCGTCGAGCAGGAGCTCGCCGCTGCAGGGAAGCAGGCCGGCTGCGGCCTTGAGCAAGGTGCTCTTGCCTGCGCCATTGGGTCCGAGGATGGCGGTCAGGGTCCCGGCGTCGGCCGAGAAGTCAGCCGCGCGCAGAGCCTCGCGGTCGCCGTAGCGGCAGGAGACGCCGCGCATCTGCAGGAGGGAAGGCACGGGGCTACTTCTCGAGCTGCCGCTCGGTCTCGGTCATCGAATGTTCAAACCAGGTGAGGAAGGCCTCGAGGCTCCGGCCAGCGAGGTGCGGTGGGCACGAGCGCACGCTTCTTCTTGACCAGCTCGTGCGCCGATGCGAGGCGCAGCATCCGCTGGGCGGGGTACTTGCTGGACAGCTCCTCGAACCGCCGGTCGAGCTCGTCGAACCAGCGCTCGAGCTCGGCCTTCTTGAGCTTCGCGTTCTTGGCATACGGAGGTGCAGGAAGCTCTGCAATCACCGACTCGTCCTTGACCTGTGCCGGGCCTGCTGCAGCGGGCCGCTCGAGCCCAGGCGCGGGGGAAGGGGCGGGCGGAGCCGCGGTTCGCGCCGGTGGAGCCTCGGGCTCCGCCGCCGGTGCTGCCTCGTTCTCGGACTCCACCGGCCGGGCAGCGGGCGCCTCCGTCCCGCCCAAACCCAGCCACGCGGGCCGGAAGACCACGATGCCGATGACGGCAGCGGCGGCGATGCACAGCACGCCGACCACCACGAGCACGATGGTCATCGGGTTGTGGCTCAGGTCGATGCCGCGCGAGGTGGTGTGCTGCGAGAACACCGGCGTGCCCAACGGCGTGGCAGGGGTGGGCGGTCCGTCTTGCAGGGCCTCGGGTGCTGGCTCGGGCGCGCTCAGCTCGGGACTGACGAGGACCTTTTCCTCGTCCTTCTCCGCAGGCGCAGCAAGCTCGGGAGCGATCACGATGCTCGGGCCGGTCGGAGGCAGTGCCTCAGGCGGCTCGCGCAGCGGCGTGGGCGGGTCCTGCTTGGCTGGACCAGCGGGCTCTGTGGCGGCGGCCGTGGCCGGCGCACCCGAAGGTGCGGGGAGCGTCCCCGTCTCTCCTGCCGGCTTGAGGGCGGGACGGGAGCGGCTGATCGGGCGCTGCGCCCGCGGCTCGGTGATCGGGTCCGCGGCCGGCAAGACGCTCGTGGGGACGCGCGCCGCAGGCTTCTTCTCGGACCCTTCCCGGCGCGGAGGGAGGGAGCCCTCGGTTCCGGGAACGAATTCCAGCGGGTCGTAGCGGACGGTCGCCCGCTTGTCCATCGGTACCGGGGCGGTCGCCGTCGAGGGCGCGACTGGACCCGTGAAGGCCTTGTGTTTGGTGGAGCTGGGCTTTCGGGGGGCCGCCGCGGCGGCTCCCCCGAAGACAGGCCCCCCGGAGGCGACCGCCGGGATGGGGGAGGTGATGGGGCCGTCGAGGCTTGGGCCTCCGGCAGTAGGCGAGGTGTTGGTGAGGTCGCGCTCTGGGTGATCGTCCGTGGACGTCCCGCTTCGCCTGGGCTGCTGGGGCGCAAACGTCGCGGTCTTTCGGTTGGCAGCGCGGTCGTCCTCCGACGGCGGTGCCGGCGGTTCGGCGGTCGGCGCGGCGGGGTCGGTCGGCGGCGGAAGCTTCGAGAGCACCGCGATCATCCGGCGCTCGTTGTCGTACTCGCGCTCGAACCGCTCCCGCATGAAGGCGGCCAGGGCTTCCGGGCCTGCCGAAGGGTCGACCTCGAGCATGGCCGCCGTCAGGCGGTTGCGCATCTCCTCGGCGGTCTGGAAGCGTTGGGCAGGGTCGGGTGCGAGCGCCTTCATGACCACGTCGTTGAGCGCGCCCGGCACGTCCGGGCAGACCTCCCTGAGCGCCGGGATGCTGGGGTTCGCGACCACCCGCAGGATCTCGCCGGGCGGGGTGTCGTCGAAGGGGTTGCGTCCGGCCAGCATCTCCCACAGGCAGATGCCGGTGGCGTACAAGTCGCTGCGGCGGTCGGCAGGCTGGTGCCGCGCCTGCTCGGGCGACATGTAGAAGAACTTGCCCAGGATGACGCTGGGGCTGGTGCGGGCCAGCGACAGCGCGCTCTTGGCGAGCCCGAAGTCGATGATCTTCACCTCGCCTTCGTAGCTGACCAGGATGTTCTGGGGCGAGATATCGCGGTGCACCAGGTTCAGCTCGCGGTCCTGCTCGTCCCGCTTGCGGTGAGCGTAGGCCAGCGCATCGAGGCTGCGCACGAAGATGAAGAGGGCGAGGCCGGTCGGCAGCAGCACGGCCTGGTCGCGGCAGCGGGCAGCGACCTTGCGCAGGTCCTTGCCGTCCACGAACTCCATCGCGATGTAGTACTCGTCGCCCTCCTTGCCCATGTCGATGACCTGGGCAATGGAGCCATGCTGGAGCTTGACGAGGATCTTGCCCTCGTCGAGGAAGCGGTCGACGAAATACTCGTCGGCGGCGAGGTGCGCCAGGATCTTCTTGATGACGAAGAGCTTCTCGAAGCCCTCGACGCCGGTGACCCGCGCCAGGAAGACCTGGGCCATCCCGCCAGTCGCCAAGGGCGCGAGGAGCGTGTAGCGCCCGAAGCGGGTGGGGGAGAAGGGGCGCAGGCCGGCTTTGGCGTTGGAGCTGGGCACGTCCGGTGGGGCGGGCAGGTCGGTCCGCTACGATTCCTCTAAGAGAGTCGCGAGCATAGCACCGAAGCGCAGCCCTCCCGAGGCCCGGGCACTCTGGCTACTTGTTCTTGGTGGCGCAGCCCTTCATGCAGCTCTTCTCGACGGTGTTGGTGCAGTTGTCCTTGCAGGGCTTTGCCCCGCGGCAGTTCGACATGCACAAGCCCACCACTTGCTTGCAGCCCTCTCCGCACAGGGCTTTCTCGTTCTTGCGGTGGTGCTTCTTGTCGACGTACCGCTCCTCGAGTCGCTGCTGCTCCTTCGCCATCTCCTTGATGCGGGGGTCGACGTTGGCCTTGGAGGGCTGCTCGGTGAGCGTCAAAGCCAGCAGTGCGGTCGCGAGGGTGAGCATGGGCCGGTCTTCGTCTGCTTAGGGGAAGGCGATGGTCAGAACGTAGAAGATGGAGGTCATGTAGTCCTGGTAGGCCTTCATGAACCCCTGGAAAACGGGCGTGCCACCGACCGCAAGGATGGTGGTGACGACGAGGATCGAGCTGATCGAGGCGTACTCCGTCATGCCCTGGCCGTCCTCACTCAGAAGGTACGCGGCCAGCCGGGAAAGCTGAGTCTTGAGCTGGGTCTTGGTCATGGCTTCACCCTCTAGTGCACGTCCTCGGATTCGGAGCCGCCGGAGCCACCGCCACCGCTGCCCTGGCCGCCGCCTTGCCCCATGCGGCCCTTGTTCTTCGCGATCTCCTTGCACGCGTCCTTGATGGCCTGAACGCCTTCGGCGCACGTGTCCTGGCAGACCGCCTTTTCCTTCCCCTTCTTCTTGTTGCACCGCTTGTTGCAGCTCTTCTCAGCCTTCTCGATCTTCGGTGCGCAGTCGAAGTTCTTGGCCTTGTCGAGGTCCTTCTGGCCGTGAGGCTTGCCGGTCAGCAGCATCAGGATGAGTAGGCTCGACCACATGCTCATTTCCTCGCGGTACAGATGATGCTCAGGGCACAGGGCTCGCCAGTCCTGAACGTGGAAACGACAGCGCAGACCTCGTCTCCCCGACGGAAGTCCTCGGTGCTCGATTCACGGCCGACGTGCCTGCTGGACTTGTCGGGCAGCCAGCCCTTCTCCGGCAGGTGGGTGTCGAAGAACGACAACGGCCCCGCCGAGTCGCTGCACGCAACCTGGATGGAGCGGGTCCGTTGGTAGACACCGAGATCGACGGTCTCCAGGTCGGCCGGAGTGCCGAGCAAGGGAGGCAGCGGCCAGTCGACGGGAGCATGGTCTGGGGTGGGCGGCGGGCGGTTGAGCAGCCGGTCCGGGTCGCTGATCGCGACGAGGACGATCGTCTGGTCCACCCCGCTGACCGTCACGGTCCGCATGAATCCGTCCGCAGGGTCGCGGAAGCTGAGGTAGGCAGCATTGCGCCCCATGCGCCCCTGGAAGATGGGCAGGTACTTCTGTGACAGACCGATGCGGTAGTTCTCGAAAGCCAGCTCCGGCTTGACCTTGAGGGTCAGCGAGGCCATCCGGATGGTCCCTGGCTGCGTCTGCCGGCCCAGGTTCTCCACCGGGAGCTCGTTGTCGAACGCCGCGAAGCCGAAGGCCTCCTCGGGCGGCATCTTGCGGATGCGCTCCAGCGCCTGGTCATAGGCCGCAGGGTCGGTCGGCGGGCGGGCTGCCGAGAGCGGGCCAGGACCGTAGGGCTTGGCATCGCTCTGCTTCGGGGCGGGCGCGGAGGCAGCCGAAGCGGGGACAGCGGCCAACAGCGCGACCGCTGCCGCCGCCGTTGCCCATTGCGAGAATGCCGGGAACACCCGCATCGCCAACCCTTCTAGTTGTTCCGATTGCGGCCCAAGTAGTAGGAGCCGCGCTTCTCGTAGGCCTTGCGGGCAGCGCTGCCGTCGAGCAGAGGCGTCGTGTAGAAATCGTCGTCCTGGTCGCTGTCCTTGAACTGGTCGGCGCAGCCCGAGCCGTCGGTGCAAGCGGGGTTGTCGGGAAACTGGACGTTCATCCACAAGCCGAGAGGGTTCTCGAGGCCCACCGAGCCTCCAGCCGTAGAGTGGCAGCGGCGGGATCGACGGGCAGATCAGAATGTTGTTGCTGAAGGCTTTGACGGCGAAGTTTGCCGTGTTGATGCTCGGCTGCAGGAACCACGTACCACCCAGGTAGAACTGCCACTGGGCACGCTCGTAGTACCGGCTGTTGGTGTCGCCAGCGTTGACCGAGGGGACCTTGTGGTCCGAGCCGGGATCGAGGTCCTTGAGCTCGGTGATGGCCCACGGGTCGGTGAGGATGGCCGCGTGCTCGCGCAGGAGGAGGTCAGCCGTCGAAGCCGAGCTCCCCGAGACGTGCGCGCTGTCACCGGTCTGCTTCCGCTTGCTGAACAAGGGGATGCGCTCGTTGCCGGGGATGCCGCCGACGAACTTCTCCGGCAGCGCGAAGTTGAAGAGCCAGCCCTTGGCCGAACACTCGTAGACCGCGCCCTTGTTGAACTTCTCGTGGAAGGTCATGGTCGAGAGGACGTAGGGGTCCTTGTCGGTCTTTCGGCAATAGACCTGGTGAGACGACGAACGGTCCTCGTGCTCGGTCATCCCGTTGTCGCAGCCCTCGCCGTTGTTGTTGCACCAGCAGGTGTGGGCGAAGGCGTTGACGTGATGGGCGTCGCCGCTGAACTTGCCACCCTGGATCTTCTGCTCGTTGAGGAACGAGGAGTCGTGGTCCGCGAACTGGAGGCGGCTCATCTTCACCGCTCCATCGATGTCGGGGTCATCGATGCCGCCGTACTGAACCTGGGACAGGTCCCAGGTGGTGGTGATGACCGCCTCTTGCACGTCCATCAGGTGCTGGACGGCGTCGCTGGCGAACATCGTGAACATCCACAGCGGTCCGAGGACGAAGATCAGCACCGCGAACTCGGCCGCCGCCCCGCCTTCCTCTCGCTTCCACTGACGGAAGAAGTTCGTACGCATGTCCACCTCCGTTAGTGGTTGTCCTGCCACACCTGCGAGCCGGACGAGAAGTTGAGGCCACTACCGACGATGGCGCCCGCCCCGACGAGTTGCAGGGTGTTGCTGTGGCCCGTGGCCCCCGCAACCAACGCCGCCTCCCCACGGGTGAACGGGTGCAGCTTGGCGCGCCAGAAAGGATTCCAGAAAGAGGGCGGTTCACGCCAGTCGCCGGGACGGTGGTAGTAGACGAGCGCCTTGGCCATGGCAAAGGCCAGGTCGGTGTCGTCGCCCCCGCCGTTGGCTTCGCCACCCTTGAAGTTGAGATCCTGCTGCTCTCCGACCAGCTTGGGCTTCTGGGTGCCGGAGCGGGTGATCATCCAAGGCTGCTCGCCGCCATTCTCGTTGACGCTCAGGTGCTGCTTGACGGCGGCGAAGATGGCCGGCTGCTTGTACGGCGCCTCGGGCTCGACGTCGTCGGGCATCTTGATCGAGTAGACGGTGAAGGCCTGGTCGACATCGAGGTCATGGTTGTCGGTGTCATGCGGCCCTTCGATCATGTTGCTGTCGTGCTCCCCGCCGTCGGAGGAGGTGTAGACGACCGCGGGCATGAACCAGCCCCAGCCCAGCGAGATGGGCCAGATGCCTGGTTCGCCATTGGCGTTGCCGCAGCAATTGTGCTGGCACATCCCGACCTGGTACCAGAAGTCCCGGCTCTTGATGCCGTCGCCCTTGATGTCGCTCGAAGGCCCCAGGTCGCCGTCCTCGGTGATGCCGGCCTTGCCACCGAGCCCCCAGCCGATCTGGGCCTGCACCCACCAGCCGCCGTCCTCATCGTGAATCTTCATGCTCAGCGGCGCCAGAATGACGGGCGCTTCCAGGCCCCAGTTGCGGCCACGCGTCCAGCCTCCGCGCGAGGCGTTGGCCACCTCGGTCATGTCCTTGTGCTTGCGCTCGTCGTTGGTGGCGTCCTTCATGTTGACCGAGCCGAAGATGGCGCTGGTGTTGATGGCGTTGACCATGCCAATCGTCTCGCCCTTGCCGTTCTTGTGGGCGGGGAGGTTGTAGTCGTCGAGGTCGGCGACGCCTCCGCTCATGAAGACCTGCCCAGAGAGCCCCCCGAGCGTCGCGAAGTTCCAGTACTTGATGGTCTGGACCATCTGCTGGAACCCGTCCATCGCCTTCTTGAACGGCGAGTCGAGCTCCTTCACGTCGTCGGCGATGTCCCCGGCAGACGTGAAGAACTCGATGGCAGTCCAGAGATCCTCGAACGCGTGCCAGCAGTGGTTCAGCTTGCAGCACAGGCCCCACGGGCAGCTGCAGCAGATGCCGAACTCACAGCCCATGGCGACGATGTTGATGACGCCGTGCGACCACCAGAGGTCGACCGCAGCCGAGGCCTCGCTCTCGTAGGAGGAGAGCACCGCCATCGAGACCAACGCGCCAGCCGCGGCACGATTGGAGTAGGCCATGTAATTGAAGGCGCGAGCGGTCTGCACCGCCTGCGAGTACGCCTGCGCGTCGGCGGCGTGCTGGATGCGGATTCGCTCGTGGGTCGCCCAGCTGACGGTCAAGACCATCATCAGGGCGAAGGAGAGCAGGAGGATGAAGACCGAGCCCAGCAGGATGACCTGTCCCGTAGGGCGCCGCTCGAGGTTCCGAGAGAGCTTTCGCATGGCGTTCTCGCTGGCTACGGGTTGGGGTCGTCCGACTTGTAGTGGAAGCACTCGTTCTTTTCGGGGAGCGGGCACTCCGACAAGTAGAAGTTGGATTGCATCCGGAAGCCGTAATTGGCGTAGAGCGGGATGAAGTAGCGCTTGAGCCCCACCGCCGCGAGCCAGAGGTTGTTCGAGTTGGTCTTGACCGGGTCGGGCGCCTTGTCGTTGCTCCAGCGGACCTTTCCCCCTTCCTTCTCCTTGTAGCCAATGTCGTACTGGAGCCGCTTGTTCTTGGAGGCGCCCTTGAAGTCCCAGGCGTTCTTGTCGCCCATGCGAATGAGCTTGTTGGTGCCCATGCCCATCCAGGAGCGGAAGATGACCCAGTTGGCCAGCGGGATGATGAGCTTCTGGTTGAGCCGGACCTGAATCCGCAGGCGCGTGCGCTCGAACCCCTTGGCCATGGCGGAGTCTCCGCCTCCGACGCCGATGAGGCCGCCGTCCTTCATGGTCCCCGGGGTGTTGAAGGGGTCGTCGAAGTCGACTTCGGACTCGTCCTTGCCGGGATGGTAGGCGTTTCCTCCGCCGACCCAAGACTTGATGGGACCGCAGATGGTGACGTCGAAGATCTTCACCATCGGCGCGTCCCAGTAGCGATTCATGACCTTCGTCTTGATCAGCGACTGGCCGTAGCTTCGACAGGTCGCGGGTCGGGTTGTAGGCGTCCTTGAGCGCGATGACGGGCAGCAACACGTTCAGCGCCGCCGTTCGCATCGGGGTATCGCAGGCGTTCATCAGAGCGCCAGCACGCGCTGCCCGGTACGCCGCGTACTTGAGCAGGGCGCGCGCCTGGTAGAGCAGCGTGAACTGGATGAGCCCCATCATGGTGAAGACGAAGAGAGGAGCGATGATGGCAGTCTCGACCGCTGCCTGGCCCCGCTCTTCACCTCGGCTCAACCGTCGGTACCATCGCATGAGACGCGACCTCCGCTGGCCGCCTGGGCCCAGCTAAGAGAAGACCAGGGTCGAGTATAGTCGGCGCGTGAAGACGCACCGCATCGGTCGAGTGGACGCAAACCTCAACCACGCGAAAAGGCAGCGGAATGTGGCGGGCGTGGACCCGCCCGGCCTGGGCGAATAACATCCCCGTCCCTCGACCATTTCCGTGCGTGTGCCATTTGCCATCGCCGCGTTCCTGGCGGCGCAGTTCGTTGCCCTCCCCGCGAAGGCTGCGCCGCTCCAGGGCTCGCTGACGGCCTCGTTCGGTCCGGGCTTGGACACCAACCCTTCCAAGACGCTCACGAGCGACGCGTCCGTCTTGGACGGATTCCTCGGGTTGTCGGCCACCGGAAGGGTCAAGGTCGGCTTCGGCGAAGGCCAGCAGGTCTCCGGGCGCTATGACCTCGGCTTGCGCAAGTTCTTCTTGAGCGAGGGCGAGGACCTCGCGGTCCAGCAGGTGGCGTTGGACTGGGCGGTCAACCTGGGCCGGGTGATGTTGGGGGCAGAGGCTTCGGGGAAGTGGTGGGTCTCGAGGGCGGGTACGCGAGACTACGCGGACCTTGGGGCGGACCTCTTCGTCGACATCGCGCTGGTGAAGGCGTTGAACCTGCGGTTGGCGGGCGGAGCGCGCGGGTTCCTCTACCCCCCCGCGTACGCGAATGAGCCTGTGGAGATCTCCGACACCTCGGTGGACGCCAACAAGGCGTACGACTGGGCGGGTCCGCAGGGCTCGGCGATGCTGCGCTGGCAGCCGGCGCGGCGCCACACGCTGGCTCTCGCGCTCTTCGGGGTGCTGCCGTACTACAACGGTTTCTCGCGCTATGAAGGAAGCTCGGAGTTCGCCAACGGCAGGGACGGGTACCCGGTGGTGAAGCGGCGAGACGCGCAATTCGGCGGACAGCTCTCCTACTCCTTCCGCGGCCCGGTGGCGGTGCAGGCGGGCTACTCGTACGTGCGGATCAACTCGACGAGCTACGGCGAGGCGAGCGAGCGGCATCGAGCGTTCGCCGCGGTCTCTGCGAAGTTGCCGTGGCGGCTCTACGCCGGTTTGCTGGCTGCCTACCAATTCAGCAGCTACCCGGACGGGATCTTTCTCTCGCGGAACATCGAGCTGCTCGACGACGACTCCTTTAGCTCGGTAGGCGCGAAGGTCGGCTTGGCCATCACCGACGAGGTCGACCTCGAGCTGCGCTACGCGACCTACTGGACCGAGCTGCCGCCGTCATCGTCGTTGCCGACGACGTGGTGGCGGCACACGGCCTTCCTGGGCGTGACGCTGCGGCTGTAGAGAGCGGCTAGTGACCGCCGAAGAGCTCGGCCATCTTGAGGCCCAGCGCGCTGGCGATTCGGTAGAGCGACGAGATGGAAGCCGAGGACTCCGCCCGCTCGATCTGCGAGAGCAGGGAGACGGAGAGCCCGGTACGCCGCGCCAGCTGCTTGAGCGTGAGGTCCTGGTTCTTGCGCGCCCCCCGGATGGCTTCGCCGATGGCCTGGTGCAGCCGTGCCTCGGGATCGACGGTCAGGCCCTTTCGCGCCAGGGCCGCATGGACGGTCGCCAGGAAGGCGTCGGGCTCGAACGGCTTGCGCACGTAGTCGGAGGCCTGGTGCTTGAGCGACGCGATCGCAGTGTCGACGTTGGGGTAGGCGGTCGAGACGATGACCGCGATATCCCGGTCGTGTTTGCGGATTCTGCTCGAGGACCTCGGTCCCACTCATTCCCGGCATCATCATGTCGAGGATGACGAGGTGGTACTCCTGGGCCTTGAGCGTGTCGACGACCTTGGCCGGGTCGGTCACCCCGGCGACCTCGAACCCCTCGCGCGAGAGCAGCAGCGAGAGGTAATCGATGAGGTCCTGCTCGTCGTCGACGATCAGGATCCGAAGCGAAGAACCAGGGCGTGGGCGTGGTGCTTCGAGCTCGAGGTCGGCAGACTCCTCCGACGGCATGGGGGCTCGCTCCTGTCTGTCCCCCCTGCAGGACCAGCGTCAGCGTCTCTACGGCGTCGCGGGAAGCGGGTAGCGTGGGCGCCGGTTCGGGTTCTTCGCGTAGTAGGGCTTGAGGATTCTCGATGACCCTGGGGACCATCTTGTCCGTGGGCGCGAGGTGGATGAACTCCTCGTACTCGGCGGCACCCTCGTCAAAGCGGTTGGTCTTGGCGTAGCAGGTCCCGAGGTACATGTGGGCCTGGGCGTGGCCTGGGTCGAGCTGGATGGCCTTGACGAAGAAGTCCGCGGCTTCCTTGTACTTGCGCTCGGAGAACAGGCTCATGCCCTGGTTGAACTGCTCCTCGGCCGCGGCCTTCTTCTCCTGGGTCTGCCTCGCGGTCGCCGACTCGGCGACCTTGGCCGCCTTTTCCTCGGCCGTGGCAATCTGAGCCGCCAGCGCCTTGGCCTTGGCCGCGACCGTGCTCTCTGCCGGCACCGCAGCCGCAGCGGCCTTGGCCCCTGCCAGGTCCGAGGCCTTGAACCGCTTCTCGGCATCGGCCAGCGACTTCTCGGCCTCCATCTCCATCCGCGCCTTCTCGAGCAGCGGGGCCGCCTCGTCGACGCCGTAGTCCTTGGCGCGCGCCAGCTTCTTCTCGGCCTTGGCCCACTGAGCCTTCGACAGCAGATCCTTGCCCTCTTCGAACGCCTTGGCGACCTTCGGGTCCACGGGGGGCAATTCGGGCTTGTCGGGCTGGTCGGGCTTGGGCTGGTCTTGTGCCTTGTCCGGGGCGGTCGCGCCCTTGTCGGGCTGGTCCGGGAGCTTGGGCTGGTCCGGCTTGTCGGACTTGGCGCCGTCCGGGTTCGGCAGCGGGACCGGGTCCTTGTCCGTCACTCCCACCGGAGGATTGCGGTGGGTCATGAAGTACCAGCCGCCGACGGCGCCGCCGGCGGCGACGATGAAACCGATGCCTACCGCGATGGGAAGCATCTTCGACTTCTTCGGTGCCTCCACACCGCCCGCCGGAGTATCGGAGAGCGATGGCGCTTCCTCGCCGGGAGCCAGGAACTTGAACCGCAGGTGGCCCAGCTCGAGCACGTCGCCCGGCTTGAGGACGCACTCGGCATACTGCTCGCCGTTGACCTTCACGCCATTGGCGGACTGCAGGTCGAGGACCTTCCACTCGCCTGTCTCCTCGCGGACCACCTTGCAGTGGTTGCGGGAGATGGAGCGGTGGTCGATGGCGATGTCGTTGTCGTCGGTCCGGCCGATCTTCAGCTCGCTGCGGATGCAGGCGTACTCGCGGCCGGCGAGATTGGTCGAGGTCAGCAGGAGGCGCGGGGCCTCTTCAGCCGGGATGTCGACGACCTTCCGGGTCTTGGTGGCGCGGAGCTGGCTGCCGCTGATGACGGAGGTGGAGTCATGCTTCTTGGCCGAGGGGAGGGTGCTCTCCTCGCCCTCCGGCAAGTCGGTCTGCTGGGTCGCGCCTTCACTCTCCGAGGCGACCATCTCCTGCTGGGTGGGAGCGCTGGCGGCGTTCTGGGCGGCAGGGCTGACGGGCGCCTTCTGCTCCTCGCTCTGGATGGCCAGGTCGTAGTCGCCGATCTGGACCAGGTCGCCTTCCTTGAGCTGGAAGACGCCCTGGATGCGGTCGCCGTTGACCTTGATGCCGTTGAAGGAACCCAGGTCCTCGATGGAGACCATGCCGCTCTTGCGCGCCAGCTTGGCGTGCTTGCGAGACACGTTCCGCTCGGTCAGGCGGATGGTGTTCCCCTCCTGCCGACCGATGGTGATCTCGACATCTTCGCGAACGATGGGGACTACTGTCTTTCGCCCCTCGTCGTCCTCGATGATGAGCTTCATCCGGCCTCCACGACTGCCCCTGGCTGCAATCCGAGCCGAAATCCTGCCTCAACGAGGGCGCTTCCGGCAATATGGCAGCGTATCTGGCGGGTTAGGGCCCAGGCATCGGTCACCCAGCCGGGACCTGCCGAACCCTGCGAACGGCCTGCAAGATTCGCCAGAAGTCAGGCGGGAGAGCCCTTGGCGCCAGTCATCCGCATCCGCAACGAGTCGGGCGAGGAGCTGCTCGATCTCGACGAGTTCGAGGCGCGGGTCCGGCGGGGCGAGCTGGCGGGCCACTGTCCCGTTCAGTTCGCCCCGCTGACGGGCGAGAGGTTCGTCCGTGCCGACGAGCTGGAGATCTTCCGGCGCCACCACCGGCCCAAGACGCTCTACTTCGCCCGGGCCTTCAACCTGGGCCGGTTCCCGCGGCTGACGGCGGCCTTCGTCCTCGTCGATGTGGGTCTCTATCTGGCCATGAGCCTGCACGGGCCCATCGACCAGGACTCGCTCGTCGCCTGGGGGGCCAAGGTCGCGCCGCTCATGTGGGACCTGGGGCAGCTGTGGCGGCTTTGGACAGCCAACCTGCTCCACGCCAACGCGCTGCACATCGTCTTCAACCTGTTCGTCCTCTTCAACGTGGGCGGAGCGCTGGAGAATGCCTTCCGCCCGCTCGACTACCTGCTCCTGCTGGCCGCCTCGGCGTTGGGGACGACCCTGGCGAGTCTGTGGGCGCTGCCGGATGCGGTGACCGCCGGTGCCAGCGGAATCGTCTACGGCACATTCGGGGGGGCCGTCGTCTTCGGCATCAAGTACCGCGACCTCTTGCCCGAGCGATACCGGCGGGTGCTGGGCGAGGCGACGATTCCCACCGTGCTGGCCTTCCTCTACATCGGCTTCACCTCCACCGGGGTCGACAACTGGGCGCACCTGGGCGGCTTGACCGCGGGGACGCTGACTGCGTTGGCGCTCAAGCCCCGGCTCCTGGTCGACCGGCAAACGACCGTGCGCTCGGTCCTCCTGCGTCTGAGCCCGCTGGCGCTCGCGGCCGTGGCAACCGTCGCGGCGGGTGCCTGGTACCTGCGGAACGGGCCGGCGATGCAGCGGGTCGAGGACGATCCGCTGGGGATCAAGGCCAGCGTGCCGCGCTCGTGGGTGAAGGGTACCGAGCGTTTCGGGCAGATGAGCTTTGCCAACGGCTTGCCGGGAGTGGGGCGCGCCTCGCTGAGCGTCAGCGCTCACGTCAGCCCCGGGCGGTCGCTCGACGAGGCGGTCGAGACGTTCGTGCAGCGGGCGATTGCCCCGGAGGAGAAGGCGGGCAACATCCGCGACATCGCGGTGCACCCCGCGAGGCCGGCAATCGTCGGCGGCCTGCAGGCGCGGCTGCTGGAGGCGACCTACAGCGACGAAGGCAATGGGGTGAAGCTCAAGGCCTTCCTGGTGCGGCGTGGGGAGCTCGTCTACGAGCTGGTCTTCCAGTGGTCGGACGAGTACCCGGCTTACGAGGCGCTCATCGACAGGATGGCGGCCACCATCGAGTTGGTCGAGCCCAAGGCGCTTCGGGAAGTGCGGGCGCGGGCGCTCATCGACCCCGAGCCGGGGAACCTGCAGGTGCTGGGCGACACGCTTCAGAGGGTGGGAGAGGCCTCGGGAGCAGAGGCCGCCCTCGAGTGGGCGGTGGAGCTACGGCCCGAGGACGGCGATGCCCAGGCTCGGCTGGCCCAGGCGCTGCTCGGGCAGGGGAAGGTGGCAGAGGGCTGTCGCGCGGCGGAAGCGGCGGTGGGGTTCTTCCCGGAGAGCGCCGGCTCGCTGGAGGTGATGGCGGACTGCCGGATGGCGCAGGGCGATCGGCTGGAGGCGGCGCGCTACCTGCGCAAGGCCGTGGAGGCGGCCCCTCGCGACGAGCGCTTGGCGGGGAAGCTGGAAAAGATCAGGTGAGAAAAAGAGGCGCTTGACACGGTTTCAGGGTTTCTGTAGAAGGCTGCCCGTTCGTTGACCCCCGGGGCGGATAGCTCAGGGGTAGAGCACTGGCCTTACAAGCCGGGTGTCGCAGGTTCGAAGCCTGCTCCGCCCATTGAAATCTGGGGTGGTAGTTAAGCTGGTTATAACGTCGGCCTGTCACGCCGAAGGGCGCGGGTTCGAGTCCCGTCCACCCCGACATCCAAGCCCCCGGATTCCTCCAAGGAGTCCGGGGGCTTGGTGTTTCTAGCCCCATCCTCCGTTGCCGCCAGGTTGCCGTTTCTGGCACGGGCCCTAGCCGGGGTCGACTGCCTCTGCCTTCATCAGAAGGTGGATGCAGCTCCCAAACTCAGGGCCCAGCTCTCGTCCGGCAGGCATGCGACGGGCTCGGTGCCACGAGCATGGCCTGCTGGTCCTTCCACGAGACCGGCACTCGCGACCAGACCTCGCGCAGCACCGCGCAGTAATCGGCACTCAAGAGCGAGAGGTCGAGGCTGGCCACCGAGCCCACCTCGCTCGCCGCCATGAGCCAGTCCTGCTCGACGGCCAGGTGCCGCGCAGCGCCGTGTACCGCCCCTCGGCGCAGGAGCTCTCCCGAGCCCAGGCTCCACACCCCAAAGGTTCCGTCCGCGAAGCCAGCGGCGATCGTTCCCGCCGGGCCCCGCGCCAGCGCCGTGACCGGGCTGGCGGGCGTGTCCTTGAGGTCGAGCGCCGCTGCCCCTCCAGCCTCTCGAAGCTCGACGCTCCCGTCGCCGAAGCCCACCGCGACGCGTCCATCGAGCCAGGCGGCCCCGGTGATGCCCGTGCCGGTCCCGAAGGTGCCGAGGAGGCGGCTGCTCGGGTCGAAGGCGCGCACGTCGGCTCCCACCACGACGAGCGCGTCGCCGCCCTGCACGAGCGTCGCTCCGCGCGCCACTTCTCGGACGGGCCCGTCCTGGCGGTGGAGCGATACCCGACCGCCGTCGAGGACCGCGCAGCCCCCGGCGACCGCGGCGAGCGTCGCCGAGGAGTCGCTGGCCGTCGGCAAGTCGCAGGTCTACGTCGGCGGCAGCTTCACCAAGGCGGGCGGGCTCATCTCCCTGGGCCTGGCGCGGTGGGACTACCGGACGCCGTAGCCCACAGCGGGGACCCGGGAGCTGGCGCAGGGCGTCGCCGCCACCCGCGGCACCGAGTGCAGTGGGACGGTGCCCGGGAGTCGCTGCGGAGAAGTCATCGAGCTGATACCAGTGCGACCCATGAGCTCGCCCAACGACTCCTTGAACGCGCTGGCGCAGGTCTCGCTGAAGGCCGGCTTGCTGACCCTCGCCGGCTTCTCACGCTCGGGTCTGGCCACCTACCTGCAAGTTCCCGAGCTCGACTGCTGCTTCGACCTGGGCGAGTGCCCGCTGTCGGCGCTCTCGCTCAACCACGTCTTCCTGACCCACGCCCACGGCGACCACGCTCGCTGCCTGCCGCGGCACTGGCAGCTGCGCCGGATGCTGGGGAACGAGAAGCCCGCCGCGTACTTCATCCCCAAGGCCATCGCCGAGGGGTTCGCAGGATGGATCCGGGCCGAGGCGCGCTTCGAGGGCGTTCCCGAGCAGGAGATCGAGGTCCCGGCGATCGTCGAGGTCGACCCGGCCGCCGGACCGATCGCGCTGCCCCACCGGAAGGACCTGCGCGTCCAGGCCTTCGAGGTGCGCCACGGCGTGCCGAGCCTCGGCTACACGGTCCTGCTCCACAAGTCGAAGTTGAAGGCCGAGTACCTGGGCGTCGCGGGCCCGGAGGCTCGCGAAGCTGCGCAAGCAGGGCGTCCAGATCCAGTCCGAGGTGGTCGAGCCCGTGCTCACCTTCATCGGCGACTGCGAAGGGCAGACGCTGTTCGAGCGCGAGGAGATCTGGCGATCGCCGGTGCTGGTCCTGGAGGCCACCTTCCTGGAGCCCGGCGAGGAGGAGTTCGCCCGTTCGCGCGGGCACAGCCATGTCGCCGACATCGCGCGGGCGCTGGCGGCCGCGGGCGACCAGGTCGCGGTGCAGCACCTGGTGCTCAAGCACTTCTCGATGCGCTACGAGCCCGAGCAGATCCGGACGCTCGTCCGCGCCGCCATCCCCGAGCGGTTCCAAGGCCTCGTCCGGTTGATGCTGTGAGCCGCAAGCGTCAGCGCGCGGGCCTCCTTCAGCCCTGGGCAGTGATGAGGTCCGAGTCGAGCACCCGCGAACCGATTCGGCGCGGGGATGGTTGAGCCCGGTGCAGTGACCAGTCCCGAGTCGAGCACGGCGAGCACCGACTCTGCGAAGGCTGTACGGGTGGGTCGGCGAGTAGCAGGAGCGGGGACCTGTCGGCGAACGCTGGCGCACCTTACACAACCCAGAAGCGTTGAGTGCGCGCGCCCCAATGGTGCCGAATCAAAGAGGCCCATGCTCGACTCGTCGACGGTCACTGCCAGGGCAGGAGGAGGCCCGCGCGCTGACCCCTCGACAGGCTCGGGACAGGCAACTTGCGGCTCAACCAATCTCCTCGAGCGCATCGCCCCGGCCGAGCCGGTAGGTCCGCACCGGTTGGCCGCGGACGAGCCGCCAGTGATCGATGTGGAGCCGGGCGGTCTTCTCGGCCTCGAGCTTCGTCTCGGCAAGTCGCATCAAGTCCTCGAGGCGCTGCGTCGCCACGCGCCGGTTGTCTGCCTGACTGCGGCGGGCGTCGACACGGACCGAGAGCCCGGAGGGCCGATGACGGACCCGTACGGCGGTGTTGCGCTTGTTCACGTTCTGGCCGCCCGAGCCTCCCGCGCGGCACGCCGTGAGCTCGAGCTCGGAGGCCCGGAGCGGTGAGCGCGGGGCCGGAGCCTCGGGGACGAAGGTGACCCCGGCGAACCAGCGCTTGCGCCGCCGCCCCGTTCGAAGCTCCGAGCGTGCGAGCAGCGCGTGAGTCCCCTCCTCCTCGCGTCGCAGCCTCTCGATCTGGAGCCCTCCGACGTGCAGCGTGATCGATCGCGGGGCCGACGCTGGGCCATGAGAGGTGCGGCTCAGGACGGGCAGGCCGAGCTCCGCGCAGCGGCGGAGCAGCCTTTCGCCGAGGAGCGCGACGAAGCGGGCGACCTCCTCGGGCCCGTTGCCGGCGGAGATCTGGACGAGGTGGCTCATTGCTTCACCGTGAGCAGAGGGGTGAGGGTGGCGACCGGCGTGGCGAGGCCGGCGGTGGTGATGGACTCGATGATCGGCTCGATGGCCTTGTAGACGTCGGGGTGCTCCTCGTAGAGCGTCTCGGTGCGATCGCAGAGCACGCGGCTGCCGAGCCTGGTGCGGCGCAGGGTGTCGCGGGGGTGCTTGGCCCGCATCTTCGAGAGCGCCTCGCTGCGCGTCATTCGCCGGCCCGCTCCGTGAGCGACCGACTCCAGCGCCGAGGTCTGCCCGGTTCCGCGCATCAGGTGCGTCGGCGCTCCGCGGCTGCCGAGGACGACCGTGAGCTGGCCGCCCTCGGCCGGCGCGGCGCCCTTGCGGTGGAGCCAGACCTCGCGGCCGTCGAGCGGGCGGCGGACGACCTGGTTGTGGACGCAGTCGACCGCGAGCGCTTGCTTGTCGGGACGAGCGGCCTCGGCCGCGGAGAGGAGCTGCCAGGCCAGCAGGAAGCGGTTGGCGTGCGCGAAGCGGCAAGCCCAGCGCTGCGCGGCGAGGAACGCGCCGGCGTCGGCGGATGCGAGCCGCTGGCCGCCAAACCGCTCGCCCACCTGGTGGCCGAGGCCGCGGGAGCCGGAGTGGACGATCACCGCCAGGCGGTCGCCGAGCCCTGCGCCGGCGTCGTCGGAGCGGTTCACGTCGCTGACGAAAGCGAGCTCGGCGAAGTGGTTGCCGCCGCCGACGGTCCCCAGTGCGTCGGCGTGCAGCGGCGCCAGGAGGTCGGGAGCGAGGAGCGTTGGATCCAGCGCGTCCTCGGGCGGCTCGGCGGCGGCGAGCTGACGCAGCGACGCCGGCAGACTCTCGAGCCCCGCCAGGCCGTGGACGCCCTGGGCCAGCAGCGCCTCGGTCACGCCCGGGATCTCCCCGAGCGAGATGGGCGACTCGAGCACCGAGCGAAGGCGGCGTTCGAGCCGGTCGAGCGACGGCCGGCGAAGGCGGGTGAGCACGACGCGGACGCCGCAGCCGACGTCCGAGCCGAGCAGGCTGGGGAGGATGGCGTCCTCGAACGCGAGCGCGACGCCGATGGGCATTCCGCCTGGACCGGGGTGGAGGTCGGGGAGGCCGACGGCCCTGACGCAGCCGGCGAGGGCCGCGGCGCGGTCGAGCTGCTCGAGCGCTCCGCCCTCCATCCAGACGTCGGGGTTGGCGATGAGAGAGGGAGTCATGGCCGCTCACATTGCGAGCGGTGGGCCAACCGTCCTCGTCGCGGAAACAGGGCCGATTTCCGGAGGGCTGGTGCGCGAGGCACCGGCCAGATGGTGCGACCTGCACCAGCGCTGGTGTAGGCTGCACCACATGCCCCACGCCCTCATCACCTGGTCCGACCGCGGCGTCTCCGGCCCGGTCCCGGCGCATCACGGCAAGCGGCCGGCGACGGACCTGGGGCCGGTGCGCCGGCTCATCGAACAGTGGAAGCAGCGCCCTGCGTACGAGGCCGCCTGGGTCCTGGCGACTCCGACGGGCGAGAAGAACGCGCGGCAGCTCTGCGACGAGCTCGGCTCCTCCATCGAGCGCGTCGAGTGCGCCGTGCTGCCGCTGACCAATCCGTCCGACCACGGCCAGCTCTTCCACGCGCTGCGCCCGCTGCTGCGGCGGAATCTCCCAGGCGGCTCCGGCGGAGCGCTGGCAGTACGACGTGCTCCTCTCGGCGGGGACGCCGCAGGCGCAGACGCTGTGGGTCATCCTGGTGCAGGCAGGGATCTTGCGCGCCCGGATGCTGCAGGTGATCCCCGAGGTCTTCGCGCCGCCGAGCCCGGTCCGCGAGGTGCGGCTCGACATCGAAGGCTTCCCGGAGATCCGCGCGCTTCGCGACGAGGTGCGGCGCCTGAGGGCGGCGGCGAGCTGGAAGGGGAGCGCCATCGTCGGCGAGAGCCCGGCGATGCAGAGGCTGCTGCTCCGGGCGACCCGCGTCGCGTCGTCCGACCTGCCCGTCCTCGTCCTGGGCGAGACCGGGACCGGGAAGGAGCTGGTCGCGCGAGCAGTGCACGAGGGCAGCGAGCGGTCGCGCGGGCCGTTCGTCGCCGAGAACTGCGCAGCCTTCGCCGAGGGGCTACTGGCCTCCGAGCTCTTCGGCCACGAGCCGGGCGCCTTCACCGGAGCCGCCGGACGCAAGCGCGGCCTCTTCGAGCTGGCGCACGGGGGGACGCTCTTCCTGGACGAGGTGGGCGACATGCCGCTGCCGGTGCAGGCGCACCTGCTGCGCGTGCTGCAGGAGGGCGCGCTCCGGCGCGTTGGCGGCGAGGCGGCGGTGAACGTCGACGTCCGGCTGATCACGGCGACGCACCGCGACCTGGCACAGCTCTGCCGCGAGGGGCGCTTCCGCGAGGACCTCTACTACCGGCTCCGCGGCGCCACGCTCGAGCTTCCGCCGCTGCGCGAGCGGCCCGAGGACATCCCGCTGCTCGTCGACCACTTCCTGCGGTCCAAGCCGGCGCGGCCGCTCGAGGTGACCGCCCGTGCGGCGCGGGCGCTGGCGAGCTACCGCTGGCCCGGAAACGTCCGCGAGCTGCGCAGCGAGGTCGCGCGCTGGAAGGTCTTCTGCGGCAAGCACGTGGACCTCGAGGACCTGTCGCCGGAGATCCTCGGTGGGCGGGTCGAGAAGCCGGCGGCCGCGCAGCCTGGGGCTGTCCAGCCGCTTGCCGTCGCCGTTCGCGCGGCTGAGGAGCGGGCGGTGGCGAGCGCGCTGGCGCAGGAGAAGGGGAACCTGAGCCGCACGGCGCGCGTCCTGGGGATCGATCGGAACACGCTCAAGCGCAAGCTGGCCGCGCTGGGGCTCAAGGGGGCGTGAACCGACACCCCGAGCTCGTCGAGGGGCCGAGCTCAATTTGTTGGGACCTGGCTCACGGCTGGCTCCGTCAGCGCGCCTCAGATGGACAAATCCCGATGGCTGCCCTGGGCCCGAGTGAGTCTTCTCCGCGACGGTCAGCCGCTTGCCAAGCCCGGACCATCCCCCTTCGCTCCATCGGCTCCGTCGACAGCGGCATCGCTGCGCTGCCAGCCAAGGGCTACACTCCGTCCGGTTCGTCTGGACTGACGGTCGGTGACGCGGGGAGCCCCATCTCGGCACCAAGGAGAGGCGATGAGCGCTCGGAGCATGGACGTCTTCTCGTTGCGGGAAACGGTCGTCAACGAATACCGGCAGTTCGCCAAGTCCTTCACGACCATCCGCGCCGACGACATCCGCACGCAGGTGGACGCCATCTACGCGCGCGACCGGTTCTGGCCCGAGCCGCTCATCCAGATCAACCCCTACTACCGGCGCAGCACCTCCATCGAGAAGGAGGTCGCCAACGGCACGCTCGACCCGCGCTGCGCCGAGATCTTCCGCAGGCCCACCCCCGAGCACCCGGAGGGCGTGCCGCTCGACCTCTACGAGCACCAGAAGCTGGCCATCGCCATCGCGGCCGGCGGCGAGAGCTACGTCGTCACCACCGGGACCGGCTCCGGCAAGTCGCTGTGCTTCTTCATCCCCATCGTCGACGCGGTGCTCAAGGAGAAGCGGCGCGACCCGCGCCCCCGGACGCGCGCCATCGTCATCTACCCGATGAACGCGCTGGCCAACAGCCAGCTCGAGGAGCTGGAGAAGTACGTCTCCAACGTGAAGGGGCCCGGTCCCAAGCCGGTCACCTTCGCCAAGTACACCGGGGCGGAGGACACCGAGGCGCGCCAGGCCATCGCCGAGAACCCGCCCGACATCCTGCTGACCAACTTCATGATGCTCGAGCTGCTGATGACCCGGCAGGACGAGCTCGACCGCAAGGTCATCGGCCACTGCGCCGGCCTGCGCTTCCTGGTGCTCGACGAGCTGCACACCTACCGCGGCCGCCAGGGCGCCGACGTCGCGCTGCTCGTCCGGCGCGTGCGTGAGCGCCTGGCCCCCGAGAAGCTCCAGTGCATCGGCACCTCGGCGACGATGGCCAGCGAGGGCACGCTCAAGGACAAGAGCGCCCTCGTCGCCTCCGTGGCCTCCAAGCTCTTCGCCGCCCGGATCGAGGCCAACAACGTCGTCGTCGAGTACCTGGACCGGGTCACCGATCGCGACCTCAAGGCCGAAGACGGGGCCGTGCTCGCCAAGCTCGGCGACGCCGTCGACGCGGGCATCCCCAAGAGCACCACCGACGCCAAGCTCCGGGTCAACCCGCTCGCCATCTGGGTCGAGACGACCTTGGGGATCACCTTCTCGGACGACGATCAGCGCTGGGTCCGCGCCCGGCCTCGCACCGTCACCGAGGCCGTCGATGCGCTCTCGAAGGCTTCGGGCCGCGACCGGGCGAAGTGTGAGAAGGCGCTGCGCGAGCTCTTGCTCGTGGCCAGCATCCCGGAGGTGGAGCGCACCAAGGCCGGGACGGGGAGCACGCAGAGCTTCTTCGCGTTCCGGCTCCACCAGTACATCTCCGGCGCCGGCAACGCCTTCGCCACGCTGGAGAAGCCCGGGGCGCGCACGGTCGTCGTCGACAACCAGCAGTTCCTGCCCGGCGCTCCCGACAAGCGCCTCTACCCGGTCCACTTCTGCCGCCAGTGCGGCCAGGAGTACCACCCGGTCCGCTTCGACCGAGCCGAGAACCTCTTCCATTCGCGCGACATCGACGACGCGGCGCCCCCGCGGCCGGAGGGCGAGAAGGGGAGGGAGACCAGCGAGGACGACGAGCAGTCGCTCTTCGGTTTCCTCGCCCCGGCCGACGGGCTCGCCTTCGCCGACGATGAGAGCGACTACCCGGAGACGTGGCTCGACTTCAACGCCAAGGGCGAGCCGCGCATCAAGGCGCACTACAAGAGCGCAAAGGCCCAGAGCTTCCGCGTCGAGCCCAGCGGCAAGGCGGGCTCGGGTCTGCGGGTGTGGTTCCTGCCGGGCAAGTTCCGGTTCTGCCTCTGCTGCGGCGACCACCAGACCACCGCCGCCAAGGACCGCAACCGCCTGGCGTCGCTGTCGGCCGAGGGCCGCAGCTCGGCGACCACGGTGCTGGTGAGCAGCGCCCTGCGCTGGATGCATCGCAAGGACTCGGGCCTCGAGCCGTCCAAGCGCAAGATGCTGGGCTTCAGCGACAACCGGCAGGACGCGGCGCTGCAGGCCGGGCACTTCAACGACTACCTCTTCGTCAGCCTCGTGCGCGCCGGCTTCCTGGGCGCCTTGCAGGCGGCGGGCAAGAAGGGCCTGCGCGCGGGCGATCTGGGCACCGCGCAGATGGAGGCGCTGGGCTTCGACCGCAAGGAGCTGCGCGACGAGTGGCTGGCGAACTCCTCGGCCAAGGGCGCGACCTACCTGGACGCCGAGGACGCGCTGCGCCAGGTGCTGACCTACCGCGTCTGGTTCGACCAGCGCCGGGGCTGGCGCTACACCAACCCCAACCTCGAGCAGCTGGGCCTGCTGGAGGTCGACTACGTCGGCCTCGACGAGCTGGTGGAGGACGAGAGCCACTTCGCCGACGTGCACCCCATCTTCCAGGCAGCCAACAAGGAGGTGCGCAAGGCGGTCTACCGCAAGATCTTCGACCACCTGCGCTCGTGGATGGCCATCTCCAGCCGCGTGCTGACCCCCAACGTGGTCGCCGATCTCCTCGGCAAGTCGCACACCCTGCTGCGCCTGCCCTGGGGCTTCGGGCCGGACGAGAAGCCGCGCGGCGCGCGCTGGCTGATGCTCAGCCCGCCGTCGCGCTACGAGCTGAACCTCAAGGACGAGGACCTCATCGTCCGCGGCGGATCGCGCAGCTCGCTGGGCAAGGCGCTGCGCTCCAAGAAGGTCTGGGGCGACGACTCCGCCATCCGCGACCTGAAGGCCAAGGACTTCGACGAGCTGGTGGCGAGGCTGCTCCAGGCCGCCGAGCACGAGTACGGGCTGGTCAAGCGCGAGCCCACGCCGTTCGGGGACGAGGACGGCTGGCGGCTGAGCGAGACCTGCGTCCGCTTCAAGCTGGGCGACGGCGAGAAGAACGCGACGCACCCCGACGAGACCCGGTTCTTCACCGACTACTACGAGGCCCTGGCCAGGCTCCTGCGCAGCCCCGGCCACCCGCTCTTCGGCTTCGAGGCCCGCGAGCACACCGCGCAGGTGGACGGCGAGCGGCGCGGCGTGCGCGAGAAGCGCTTCCGCTGGGGCGAGAAGGAGCGCGGCCGAGCTCGCCGAGCTCGAGCCGCGCCTCAAGGAGCTGCGCGAGGCCAACCGCTTCCTGCCGGTGATGTTCTGCTCGCCGACGATGGAGCTGGGCGTCGACATCTCCGAGCTCAACGCGGTCTACCTGCGCAACGTGCCGCCCACCCCGGCCAACTACGCCCAGCGCAGCGGGCGCGCGGGGCGCAGCGGGCAGGCGGCGCTGGTGCTCACCTACTGCGCGGCGCAGAGCCCCCACGACCAGTACTTCTTCGAGCGGCCGCGGGCGATGGTCCACGGCGAGGTGCGGCCGCCGCTCGTCGATCTCGCCAACCGCGAGCTGGTCGAGAGCCACCTGCAGGCCGTCTGGCTCGCCTGCACGCAGGAGCCGCTCGACCCGTCCATCGGCAACCTCCTCGTCCTCAACGACCCGGCGCGGCCGCTGCGCGGCGAGCTGACGAAGGCGATGTCCCTGCCGCGGGTGCAGAAGGAGGCGACGGAGCGGATGCAGCGGGTGCTGGCGCTGCTCGAGAGCGAGCTGACGCCCCAGCAGGCCCCGTGGTTCCCCGGGCGCGAGGCGCACGCGGCGGCGCTGGCCAAGGACGCGCTCGCGCGGTTCGACAAGGCGTTCCGCCGCTGGCGGGAGCTGCTCAAGGCCGCCGAGGTGCAGCGCGACGCCTCCCGCAAGATCATGGACGACTACTCGGCGACCGCCCACGACAAGCGCGCCGCCCAGAGCCGCCACTCCCAGGCCATCGACCAGATCGCCCTGCTCCAGCAGGGCACGAGCAGCCTCTCGAGCGACTTCTACACGTATCGGTACCTGGCGACCGAGGGCTTCCTGCCTGGCTACAACTTCCCGCGGCTGCCGCTGTTCGCCTACATCCCGGCGACGGGCGACGGGCAGGGCAAGCAGACCTACCTGCAGCGGCCGCGCTTCTTGGCGCTGGCGGAGTTCGGCCCGCGCAGCCTCGTCTACCACGAGGGGCGCGCCTTCCGGGTCGTGCGCGCCATGCTCACGCTGGGCGAGGGCCAGGCCGCGCGGCCCGACGCGCACCTGCCGACCGAGACGGTGCGCATCTGCGCCAGCTGCGGCGCCGGGCACTTCGGCGACGACGCCTCCACCTGCCACGCCTGCAAGTTGCCCCTGGGCGACGCCGAGGTCGTCAAGGACACCTACCGCATCGAGAACGTGGGGACGCAGCACGCCGAGCGGATCACCGCCAACGACGAGGAGCGCAAGCGCCAGGGCTTCGACCTGCAGACCACCTTCGAGTGGGCGCGGCGCGACGGCGCCCCGGACGTGCGCGAGGCGGTGGCGGCCGACGCCGGCGGAGAGCTCGTCCGGCTCTCGTACGGCTCCGGAGCCACCATCACCCGGCTCAACAAGGGCCTGCGGCGGCGCGCGAACAAGACCGCCTACGGCTTCACCATCGACCCGGTCTCGGGCTTCTGGGCGCGCAACGAGGACGAAGAGGAGTCCGGCGAGCCCACCGACCCCAACGAGCGGCCGCGCCAGCGGATCGTCCCCTGCGTCAAGGACCGCAAGAACGCGCTGCTGCTGCGCCCCATCGCCCCGGGCCTCGACGAGCACGCGCTGGCCACCCTGCAGCACGCGCTGTTGCGTGGCATCGAGGGCGTCTTCCAGCTCGAGGAGGGCGAGGTCCTGGCGGAGCCGGTGCCGACGCGGGAGGAGCGCAACGGCTATCTGCTCTACGAGGCGACGGAGGGCGGGGCCGGGGTGCTCACGCGCCTGGTGACCGAGCCGCACCAGCTCGCCGCCGTGGCGCGCCAGGCCCTGGAGGTCATGCACTTCGAGCTGGGCGAGGACGGACAGCAGCTGCCCAAGGACGCCAGGTCGCTGACCGACGTCGAAGGGACCGCGTGCGTCGCGGGCTGCTACCGCTGCTTGATGAGCTACTACAACCAGCCGGACCACGAGCTCATCGACCGGCGCAGCGAGGCGGTGCGCGAGCTGTTGCTGCGCCTGGCGCGAGCCGAGACCAGGCGGCCAGAGGCGCCGGCGTCCGACGGACCGGGGGCGAGCACGGCGAAGAACGCTCCGTCTGCGCCGCTGCTCGCTCGCTGGCTCCAGCGCGCGGCGGCGGCCGGACTGCCGACACCCGATGCCGAGCCGCTCGCGGACGCGAACGGTCCGCGGCCGCTCGTGTGGAGGGAGCACTACGTGGTCGCGCTGCTCGAGCCGGCGCCGAAGGAGACGATCGCGCGGCTGCAGGACAAGGGCTTCGAGGTCCTCGAATTCGGCGCCGACGAGAAGGGCTGGGAGGCGCTCTTCCCGCGCTTGGGCAAGGCATTGGGGCGGTGAGGCCGAGCACCGAGCCTCCCGAGTTCCCCTTCAAGCGAGGCGAGCCCCTCGGATCGCCGGCCTCGTGCCGGCAACCTTGCTGAACGACCCCACCGTACGACCAATCCTGCGGGCGCTGAGGCCAGGGGAAGTCAGGAGGCCTAGAACACGAGGCCGGCGACCCGACGTGGTTTGCAGAGGGGATGGGACCCGGCTCTCTGCCTCGAGGCCGTCGCCGCTGAGATGCTCCCGGGTTGGCGAGCGGCCCCGACTTGAAGTGTAATGGCGCCGCACACGCGGCCAGTCCTGGCCGCCTGAATCCAGGGGGAGAACGATGCCCACCGTCGAGAAGTCCGAGAAGAACGCCGCCGAAGTGCCCGCGCCGCCAGCCGGGATGACCTACGACACGGAGCACCAGGCGCTGGTCGCGGCACGCGGCACGAGCGAGCGGGCGCACCACGAGATGGGCCTGCGCTTCGGCAACCTCGTGCGCTTCCAGCTCTACAAGGAGAAGGGGTACGCCTCCGCGTCGGAGTACGTGGAGAAGGTGCTCCAGAACGAGCCGTCGGAGGCCTCGCTCAGGATGTGGCTCACCGTCTCCAGCCGCTTCACGGTGGAGCAGGCCACCGAGCACACCTGCCACAAGCTCTCGCACCTGCTCACCTGGGCCGCGGCGGCTGGCATCGACGATCTCTCGAATCCGGGCCAGGTCGCCATCGAGGTGGTCCAGAAGGACGGCACGACGCTGAACAAGAAGTTCAGCGAGTGCACGACGATGGAGCTCGAGGAGGCGCTGCGGAGCAGCAAACCGAAGTCGGCGGTATCGGCGGAGCTCGAGTCCGCGGCCCGGAGGCTCAACGAGGCGCTCAGCGGCCTCTTCGGTGCGGAGAGCCACGTCCGCGTCAACGTCGTGCGGCGCGGCCGCTCCGCCGTCGCCCAGATCGACAACCTCCAGGAGTCGGAGCTGGAGCGCCTGCAGCAGATGCTCCGGAATGGGTAGTCGAGGGTCGCGCGCTGTCTGCCGGGCCTGGCTCGGGGCTGAGGGCCTCAACCGCTGAGGGCTCAGCGCTGGAGGCCCTCAGCGGCGCCGTCGTGGATGATCGCCCCAACGCTGAGGGCTCAGCGGTGGAGGCCCTCAGCGGCGCCGTCGTCGTGGATGATCGCCCCAACGCTGAGGGCTCAGCGGTGGAGGCCCTCGGCGGCGCCGTCGTCGCGGATGATCGCCCCAACGCTGAGGGCTCAGCGGTGGAGGCCCTCGGCGGCGCCGTCGTCGCGGATGATCGCCCCAACGCTGAGGGCTCAAGGCCTGCCGCAGATTTGATTGAGGCGTCGAGGATAGCGCGAGCTCGTCACCGAGGCCGAGACGATGCGCGCTACCCTTGCGCGCCTCGGGCTGAGGTCAGCTCCACTGGAGTTCGCGAAGGCCCGCGGTGTGGAGCAGCGCTTTGCATGCCAGCAGCACTCGGACTTCGACGGCCTCGACCCGCCTGCTGCCGACTGACCGCCGGCGGACCCGAGTCTCTTTGCACTTCACTCTACCGACGATGGACGGACGCAGCTCTGGTGGCCGCGCCTCGGCAAGGTCAATCCTCACGGCCAGGTCGAGGGGCGGCGCGGCATCGGGCCTCGCCGGCCTTCACGTTTCGGTGCTCGCTGCCTCTACCCGCTTCACTCTTCCTAGGCGCCTTCACCACTTGCTTCGGGATGCTGCCTCGGTGAGAGCGGGCGTCCCGCGCGTTCCGCCCGCTTCTTCCCCTCCCAGCCCTCACCAATTGACCGTACCGGCGAGCGGTTGCTTGAATGCGGCGCACCCTTCGCCGAGGTCCATCGTGCCCAGCCGATTTCTCCTCCTCCTCGCGCTCGCGCTGCTGCTGCCCGCGGTGGCGCACGCCGCGGCGCCCGTCAAGCGCGTGAAGATCGCCGTGCTCGACGTCCGCGCGGTCGGAGCCTTCGACCCCAAGACGGTCCAGGGGCTCTCGACCCTGGTGGCCTCCGAGGCGGCGAAGGGGCCGTTCAAGGTGTACGCCGGCGCCGACCTCTCGGCGCTCATGGGGTTCGAGAAGCAGAAGCAGCTCCTGGGGTGCGCCGAAAGCTCCTGCCTGGCGGAGCTCGGCGGCGCGCTGGGCGTCGACTACCTGCTCTCGACCGAGGTCTCGGAGATCGGCGGCGTCTGGCTGCTCTCCATGACCCTGCTCGACGTCGTCCACAGCCAGGCGGCGAATCGGGTCACCCAGCGGACCGAGAAGCTCAAAGAACTCATCGACCTTGCGCAAACGGCCACCACCGAGGCGCTCTCGGCCATCGCCCCCAAGGCTGACTCGGCCCGGCCCGACGGCTCCTCCCCGGCCGTCGCCCAACCGGAGCCGAAGACGGGTCCCAAGCCTGACGCCGCGAAGCCAGCGAGCGCGACGGTGCAGGTCGCGGCCGCCCCCCAGCGGATGTCCACGATACGGACCGCGGGTATCGCGCTCGACGCGGTGGGGGCGGCGGCGCTCATCGGCGGTGGGGTCTGCGGGATCCTGTCGTTGGGGAACTACGACAAGGCGAAGTCGACGGCGAACCTCGCCGACTTCGAGTCGGCGCGGAGCGCGGGAAAGACCCAGGCCCTGGCCGCGGACGTCCTGTACGGCGCCGGGGCTGTGGCCCTGGGCGTGGGGCTGGTCCTCACCATTATCGGGGGCGATGCGCCGGCGCCGGCCCAACCAGTCGTCACGGCCGGGCCCATTCCTGGCGGCGCGGCGATGCTCGTCACGGGAGGGTTCTAACCATGCATCGACTCCTGGCACTCCTCTTCGCCGTCACCTGCGCCAGTGGCTGCACCGCGCTCCTCAAGTTCGACGACCTCGTCGCGCCCGCCGGCTCTTCTGACGGCGGCGTAACGCCTCCCGGCGACGCTGCTCACGATGCCAATCCGGACGCCGGGGCGGACGGCGGGGCGGTCCCGGAAACCGACGCCGGGCCGGACGGCGGGGCGGTCCCGGAAACCGATGCCGGGCCGGACGGCGGAGCAGGTCCCACGCTCAGCGTGGACCCGGTCGTGGGTGCCATCTTCAACGGAGAGTCCTTGGCGCTCTCGGTTCGCGACTGCGCGGCCCCCGAATGGAGCTTGGAGGAGTTCTGTGCCCAGATGAGCGTCACGCTCTCCCAGGGCCTCCTCACGGCGCCCGCGTCTCAGCTCGTCGACGGCCAGCCCTGCACGGTCAGCGTGTCGTGCCCGGCGACCGGCGGGACGGGACAGGCAACGATCTGGGTGCTCAGGCTCATCGAGCCCCTCTCGCCTTCGATCGTCGTCAATGGCGTCCAGCCGAACGGTGGCCGGGTGTACGTGACCTCGTCGCAGCCCGGCAACGAGTTCTCGGCTTCGGTCCCCGCGCCGTCCGGCTCGGGCAAGAGCGTGACGCTGCGGTTGCACAGTCCCCAGCTCGACATGAATAACGCCCACTTCCTCGCGTTCCAGGATAGCCCGGGGCTCGGTCGTCCCCACGCCTCCGACCCGATTGCGGCGAGCACCAGCCTGGCGCTCACGCTCGCGACGTTGTCGGGCACCGCCGCGTTTCCGACCGCCGTCATGGAGGCCAGTCTGGGCGGAGATCCAGGCGAGGTGCTCCTCGACTTCCCACCGCTCAAGACCAAGCTCGAAGAGCTGGCCAACCGGACTTTGGAGGCCGGGACGAGCTACCGCTTCACTTACACGGCGCAGAGCGGCGTCGAGAAGACCGTCACGCTCGACCCGCCCCTCGCCTTCCTGTTCGCGGCCCTCGACGTCGATGCCGCCAAGCCCATGAAGATCGAAGCGAACGGCCAAGCCCTGACCATCGCCCCTCCTCCGCCGATTCCCCTGGACGCCGAGCTCGAGCTGCACGTCACGAGCGACCCCGGGATGACGCTGGGCAGGGTCTGGGCCTTCGCCCGGCGGACGCTGGATGGGCGCCTCTTCGCGGCCTCGAGCACGGATCCTTCGGGCAAGGTGCTCGTGTCCGTGCAGGCGGGCTTCGAGTACGAGGTCGGCGCGTGGCTGGACTCCGACTCGAACGGGCTGTTCGGCTTCGGCGATGCCTCGAGCCGTGTCTTCGGGACGGGGCCGCTGGTCCGGGCGACGGCCCCCTCGCAGACCGTGACGGTGCGCGTCTCCAACGTGCCCTTCCTCGTGCAGGCGCGCGAAGTGCGCGGCAGCTTCGGTATCTCCGGGGTCGAGATGACCGTGCGCTCCAACCACGCCAAGGTGTTGAGCGCCCGCGCGTTCACCCCCACCTTCGGTACCGACCTCGGCCTCCAAGACGACCCGGTTCCGACGTTCCGGTCGCGCCTCTCCAACGTCACGACGGTTCACGCCATGGTGACCTTCCTGGAGGGGTCGGTGGTGCGGACCGTCGGCGTGCCGGACATCCCGGTCTTCGCGGCCCCGCCTTGGGACGACACGCAGGGCATCGAGTCCGTCTGTAGCGCCGAGGGGGCGAGGAGGATCACGCTGGCAGTGCCCTCGTCGGAGCTCCTCTATCGCGTCACGCTGCTCGGGTCCCAAGGCTCGCCTCTCGGCCCCGAGGTCCCGCTGCAGCTGCCCATCATGCTCGCCGCCGACTGGAGCTCGGCGTACCAGCTGCAGCTCGTCGTCCAGAAGGCGGCGCCGGAGCCCCACCTCGCGTGGGGCGGATACACCGAGGCACGGTCGCTCAACATCCCTGCGGCGCAAGACTGCGTGCCCGATGCCTGCAGCGACGGCCTGGACAACAACGGAGACGGGCTCACGGACTGCGCCGACACGTCCTGCGCCGCCTTGCCCCAGTGCAAGGTGGAGCTGTGCAACAACGCGGCGGATGACGACTCCAACGGGCTCATCGACTGCGCCGACCGCGGAGTGTGCCTGAACCAGCCGTGCGGCAGCGGGACCAGCGCGCGGTGCGACGCGAAGGGCAACTGCGCAGGCGGTGAGACCAATTGCAGCGACCAGCTTGACGACGACGGAGACCACCTCGTCGACTGCCAGGACGAAGACTGCGCCGATAACCCGGCCTGCACGGCTGCGAGCGAGACCTGCGCCGACGGTCGGGACAACGACGGCAACGGCAAGAATCGACTGCCAGGATACGAGCGCCTGCCTGACCTCCACGCCTTGCATGAACAACGGCGTGTGCTCCTCGCTCGGGCGATGCGACGGAGGAGAAAAGGCCGCGGATTGCGCCAACGGCCGGGACGACGACTTCGACGGCCAGACCGATTGCCAGGACAAGGACTGCACTTCCCAGCCCTGCGCCAACGGCGGGACCTGCAGCGCCACGGGATACCGGTGCACGGGCGGCGAGAAGAACTGCGCCGACGGGAACGACGACGACTACGACGGCGATACCGACTGCCGGGACGCCGACTGCGACCAGAAGCCGTGTGGAGGCACCAGCGTCTGCGTCAGCCAAACCTGCCAATAGGTCTGACGGGCTCCTCGACTCCCGTCCGCCAAGACCGGTCTTCGCTAGCCCACGAGCTGCGCGGGTCAGCGAAGTGCGGCCTGCGCTCCGACGGGTTCACCCTCCCGAAGGGCACCCAGTACGGCCGTCCGGCAACTCCGGCGAATGGCGGGCCGAGCGCCACGGCTGCGGAATCGAGCGGCAGGAACGCCGGCGAGCGTACGCGGTCCTGATGTCTGCGGCCGCCGGCACACTCAGCACGTTCGTCAAACGCAAGCTGCTCATCGGCTTGGTGTAGCCTCCACCAGCCCCCGAGGTGTGGAGCCATCATGACCTACAGTCCAGGAAGCCTCGTCCGCGCTCGCGGCCGGGAGTGGATCGTCCTGACCGGCAGCGACGCGCAGACGCTGCGCCTCCGTCCGCTCTCCGGCTCCGAGGAAGACGTCTCGCTGCTCCACGTGCCGCTCGAGCTGCAGCCGGTCACCGACGCCAGCTTCCCGCTGCCCAAGCCCGAGCAGAAGGCGAGCCACGACGGCGCGCTGCTCCTGCGCGACGCGCTGCTGCTCTCGCTGCGCCGCGGCGCCGGCCCCTTCCGCGGCTTCGGGCAGATCTCCGTCGAGCCGCGCGCCTACCAGCTCGTGCCGCTCCTGATGGCGCTCAAGCTCGATCCCGTCCGGCTGCTCATCGCCGACGACGTCGGCATCGGCAAGACCATCGAGGCCGGGCTCATCGCGCGCGAGCTGCTCGACCGCGGGGACATCGACCGCCTGGCGGTGCTCTGCCCGCCGCACCTCGTCGACCAGTGGGTGACCGAGCTGGAGAACCGCTTCCACCTGCACGCCGCGCCGATCACCGCCGCGACCGCCGCGCGCATCGAGAAGGGGCTGCCGCCGGGCGAGAGCCTCTTCAACGCCTTCCCCATCAGCGTCATCAGCCTCGACTACATCAAGAAGCAGAGCCGGCGCGACATGATGCTCCAGAGCTGCCCGGACTTCGTGATCGTCGACGAGGCCCACGCCTGCGCCTCCACCACCGGCGGACGGCACCAGCGCTACGAGCTGCTCCAGGAGCTGTCGAAGAAGCCCACGCGCCACCTGGTGCTGCTCACCGCCACACCCCACAGCGGCGACGAGGCGGCGTTCTTCCGGCTCCTCGGCTTGCTGCACGAGGACTTCCGGGGCCTGGAGGAGGCCTCGGGCGCCGGGCGCGACAAGCTGCGCGATCGCCTCTCGCGGCACTTCGTCCAGCGCCGCCGGCCGGACATCGACGAGTGGCACGAGGGCAACCTCTTCCCGCGGCGCGAGACCAAGGAGCTGACCTACCGGCTCACCGGCGCCTGGGAGCACTTCTTCGAGGCGGTGCTCGACTACTGCGCCGCCAAGGTCGACTCCGCGGCCGGCGACGAGCGGCGCCAGCGCCTCAACTTCTGGGGCACCCTCGCGCTGATGCGCTGCGTGGCCTCGAGCCCGGCGGCGGCGATGCAGGCGCTGCACACCTACGCCGAGCCCGGCGACGACTCCGCGCAGGAGCGGCTCGAGGAGAGCGTCTTCGACGGCCAGCCCGACGCGTTGACCGAGGACGACGTCGAGCCTCCCGCCGCCGCCAAGGACCCCGCGCTGGCCGCCCTCATCACCCAGGCCGAGAAGCTCACCGGCCAGTCGGGCGACCCGAAGCTCAAGCTCCTGAGCGATCACGTCGCCGCGCTCGTCGAGGAGGGCTTCAGCCCGGTGGTGTTCTGCCGCTACATCGCCACCGCGCACTACCTGGGCAACCACCTCGCCGCCAAGCTCAAGGGCGTGACGGTCAAGGTCGTTACCGGCGAGCTGACCGCCGACGAGCGCGAGGAGAAGGTCGCGGAGCTGGGCGAGTCGGAGAAGCACCTGCTCGTCGCCACCGACTGCCTCTCCGAGGGCATCAACCTCCAGGAGCACTTCGACGCCGTCGTCCACTACGACCTCTCCTGGAACCCCACCCGCCACGAGCAGCGCGAGGGCCGCGTCGACCGGTTCGGGCAGGAGAAGAAGGTCGTCCGCGCCACCTTGATCTACGGCGAGAACAACCCGGTGGATGGCGCGGTGCTGGAGGTCATCCTCCGCAAGGCCAAGACCATCCGCGAGGAGCTGGGGGTGCCGGTGCCGCTGCCGGACGACGGGCACACCCTGACCCAGGCGCTGATGAAGTCGGTGCTGCTCAAGCACCGCGCCGACCCCAAGCAGCGCGTGCTCGACTTCGGGACCACCGTCGAGGCCAAGGCCATCGACTCCTCGTGGAAGGACGCCGCCGAGAAGGCCAAGAAGAACCGGACCATCTTCGCCCAGCGCCGCCTCAAGCCCGACGAGGTGCTGCCCGAGTGGCACAAGACGCTCGCCGCGGTGGGCGGGCGCGAGGACGTCGAGCGCTTCACCCGGCGCGCGCTGGCGCGGCTGGGCGCGGGGCTGGAGGCGATGAGCCGCAAGGGCGCGCACAAGGCCCCGCTCGCGAGCCTGCCCGGCGACGTGCGCGAGCGGCTCGAGGCCGAGGGGCTCTCCGGGACCCTGCAGCTCGCCTTCACCTATCCGCCGCCCGCGCGGTGCCGGTCGATCCAGCGCAGCAACCCGCTCGTGACCGTGCTGGCCGAGACGCTCCTCGAGCGCTCGCTCTCGCCGGAGGCGGACGGCGCCGAGGGCGATCCTGCGGTCCTGGGCCGCGTCGGCTGCTGGATCTCCGGCGACGTGAAGGCGCGGACCGTGGTGGCGCTGCTCCGGCTGCGCCATCAGCTCGTGACGGCGCGCTCCGGACGCTCGTCGGTCCTGCTCGTCGAGGAGGCCGCCGCGCTCGGCTGGGCCGGCAGCTCGTCGCCGACGCTGCTCGAAGGCGACGAGGTGCTCAAGCTGCTCTCCGAACCTCCGGCCGCCGACGCCAACCCGACGGTGCGCGCCCGGATGGTGGCCCAGGCGCTGGAGCTCTACGACGCGCGCAAGGCCGACCTGGCGTCCTTCGCCGAGCGGCGCGCCCAGGCGCTCCTCTCCGATCACCGACGCGTGCGCGAGGCGGCCGACGCCCGAGGAAGCTACTCGGTGCAGGCGCTGCTACCGCCCGACGTCATCGGCCTCTACGTCCTCCTTCCCCGAGCGGACTGACCCCATGGCACCCCGACGAAAGATCAAGCAGCGCGAGGCACAGCTCGCCTTCGAAGCGCTGACCATCGAAGGCGGGCTCCTCTCCCCCGACTGGCTCGCGCGGGTCGCCCAGCTCACCGCCGGCGACCAGGCCGAGGCCGACTACCGCGTCCCCAAGGGCCTCAACCTGCGCGACGAGATCGGCCGGTACTGGCGCGTCGCCCAGGCGCACTGGGCCGACTTCGCCGCCGGCGCCTCCAGCAAGGCTGCGCCGCACGTCGTCGCGGAGAAGCTCGTCACCGCGCTCCTGCGGGAGGTCTTCGGCTTCACCAGCCTCGCGCCCTCCGCCGAGCCGCAGGTGGTCGAAGGACGTCAGTACCCAGTCGGCCACTTCGCCCTGGGCAAGCGTGTGCCGGTGGTCATCGCGCCGGCGGCGGGCGGCCTCGACGTCGCGGCCCCCGAGTTCGGGGACGAGAGCCGCCGCCGCACCGCCTTCGGCCTGTGCCAGGAGTACCTCAACGCCGAGCCCGGGAGCCTGTGGGGCCTGGTGTGCGACGGCGCGACGCTGCGCATCCTGCGCGACAACGCCAGCCTGACGCGGCCCGCGTGGATCGAGGCGAGCCTGGAGCGCATCTTCACCGAGGAGCGCTACTCCGACTTCGCCGCGCTCTGGCTGCTGGTGCACGAGACGCGCTTCGGCCGGCCGGACCAGCCGGTGTCGGAGTGTGCGCTGGAGATTCTGGCGCAACGCCGGCCGCGAGGAGGGCACCCGCGCCCGCGAGCACCTGCGCTCCGGCGTCGAGGAGGCGCTGATCGCGCTCGGGCAGGGCTTCCTCACGCATCCCGAGAACACGGCGCTGCGTTCGGCGCTCCATGACGGCTCGCTCACCACCAAGGACTACTTCAACGAGCTGCTGCGGCTCGTCTACCGGCTCATCTTCGTCATCACCGCCGAGGAGCGCGGCGTGCTCCACCCGGACGGCGCGGGCGAGGCGGAGAAGAAGCTGTACGCCGAGGGCTACGGCCTGCGGCGCCTGCGCGAGCGGTCGGTTCGGCGCAGCGCGCACGACCGGTTCTGCGACCTCTGGGACTCGGTCCGCATCGTCTTCCTGGGGCTGGCCAAGGGCCAGGCGAAGCTCGGGCTGCCGGCGCTGGCCGGGCTCTTCGCCGAGCACCAGTGCCGCGACCTCGATGCGGCCAAGCTCGAGAACCGGGCGCTGCTCACGGCGATGTTCAAGCTGTGCTGGCTCAAGGAGGACTCGGGGCTGTCGCGCGTGAACTGGCGCGACATGGGGCCGGAGGAGTTGGGCAGTGTCTACGAAGGCCTGCTGGAGCTGGTTCCGCAAATCGGGCAGGACGGGCGCAGCTTCGAGTTCGCCACCGGCGGGCAGACCAAGGGCAACGCGCGCAAGACCACCGGCAGCTACTACACGCCGGACAGCCTGGTGCAGGTGCTGCTCGACAGCGCCCTCGAGCCGGTGGTGAAGGAGACCATCGCCAAGAACCCGGAGAAGCCGGTGGAGGCGCTGCTCGGGCTCGCAATCGTCGACCCGGCGTGCGGCAGCGGGCACTTCCTGCTCGCGGCGGCGCGCAGGCTGGCGGTGCAGGTGGCGCGGCTGACGGCGAACGGCACGCCCTCGGCGGCGGAGTACCGGCACGCGCTGCGGCAGGTGGTCGGGCGGTGCATCTTCGGGGTGGATCTGAACCCGATGGCGGTCGAGCTGTGCCGGGTCAGCCTCTGGATGGAGGCCGTCGAGCCCGGCCGGCCGCTCACCTTCCTGGACTCGCACATCCAGCAGGGCAACTCGCTCATCGGGACCACGCCGGAGTTGATGGCCAAGGGGATTCCCGACGTGGCGTGGGAGGCCATCGAGGGCGACGACAAGAAGATCGCCAGCGCGCTCAAGAAGAGGAACAAGGCGGCGGCCAAGGGCCAGCGCGACATGGCGACCCTGTGGTCGAAGCCGGCGCAGGACGAGGCGGAGATGGTCGCGCAGAAGGTGGCGAGGCTCGACGCGGCCTCGGACGCGAGCGTCGAGGAGCTGGCGAGCAAGCAGGCGTGGTGGGACGAGATCCTCCGGTCGGCGGAGTTCCATCACCAGAAGTTCATCGCCGACTCGTGGTGCGCGGCGTTCGTGTGGCCGAAGAAGAAGAAGCCCGGCACGGAGGAGGCGGACGCGGAGGCGAGCGCGGCGCCGACCAACGACGTCTGGCGGCAGATTCGGGACGGGCAGGGGAGTGTGCCGCCGCTGACGCGGCAGGTCACCGAGGAGCTGGCCCGGCAGTACTCGTTCTTCCACTGGCACCTGGTGTTCCCGCAGGTGTTCGCGAAGGGAGGGTTCGATGTGGTGCTCGGGAATCCGCCTTGGGACGAACTGACGCCCGCAGCAAAAGAGTTCTTTGCTGTCTATGAGCCTGAAATCCGATTCCAGGATGCGAAGGGCGAGGCAGAACTCGTTCGACGTCTTCTTGTTGATCTAAACATTGCTCAAGCCTGGAACAAGAGCTGCCGAAAGCTGTACGGATGCATCCATTTCATCAAGAACAGCGGACGTTTCACGCTATTCGCCCCAGGCAATCTCGGCAAAGGCGATTTGAACGTCTATCGAATGTTTGTAGAGGTCGCCTTGTACTTCACGGGGCCGCGCGGAAGTGCAGCACAAATAGTCCCTGAGGCGTTCTACAACGGGGCTAACAGTATGATGATTCGCAAAGACCTCTTTGAACATCATGCTCTGCAATCACTCTGGGGCTTCGAAAACTCGGAGGGTATCTGGTTCCCTGGCGTTCATCGGGGCCAGAAGTTCGCTCTCTATTCAGCGCGAATGGGTGGCACGACCGCCTCCTTTCGCGCAGCGTTCAATATTTGCACGTTCTCTGAACTTCAAGTCGTTGCAAGGCATGCAAGCTTTGAGATGCCAGTAGAGCTTGTCCGAGCTTTCAGTCCCGACGCGCTCGCTTTGATGGAATTCTCATCGTCGTTTGATGTGGCGATCGCGTCGAAAATGTACGGAGCGGCCCCCACCTTCGGCGATGAGTTTGCCGGCCCTCCCTTGAGGGAGCATATGCGAGAGGTGGACATGACAATCGACCGCCATCGGTTCGTGGAGGGCCCCCAAGGCATTCCGGTTTACGAAGGTCGGATGGTCGATGCGTTTGACCACCGTGCCAAGGCGTATCGGTCTGGTCGCGGACGCGCCGCCGATTGGCCCGAACTTCGCTTTGGGGCGGCGGACAAGAGGATTGCTCCGCAGTGGTATATCGCGGAAGGCAACTTGCCTGAGAAACTTGGCCAACGCACAGAACTCTATCGTGTAGGCTTCTGCAATATTACTGGTCCTACGAATGAACGAACCCTGGTGGCTACGCTTATTCCGCCTGGAACTGTCTGCGGCAATACGGTTCCGACTGTGAGCTTTCCTCCTGGCTTTGAGTGGGCATACCTGGTCTGGCTGTCCGTAGCGAACTCCTTTCCCATGGACTTCTTGGCGAGAAAGAAGGTCAGCCTTCACATCACCAACACGATCTTGGACAGCCTTCCATTTCCTCGGTGCGACGCGAACGACCCGCGAGGACGCCGGCTTGTAGGTTTGGCGGCGCGTTTGGTTTGCACGGGTCCGGAGATGACCGCATTCTGGCATCATCTGGCCAGAGAGGGATGGGCGCCTCCTTTTGATGGTTCTAGCGGTGTTCCAGGCGAACTCGATGAAGAAAGGCGATGGCTTATCAGGTGTGAAGTCGATGCTTGTGTCGCTCGGGATTTCTTCAACCTCACGCACGAAGAACTCGAATACGTGATGGACACCTTCCCTATCGTCCGCAAGAACGACGAGAAGGCCCACGGAGAGTACCGGACCAAGCGCGTCATCCTCGAGGTCTACGACGCCATGGCTGAGGCGGCGCGCACCGGCAAGCCGTACCAGACCCGGCTTGACCCGCCGCCCGCGGACCCGCGAGTTGCGCATGCGCCCCGGCGCCTTCGGGCAATCCAGCCAAGAATCGATTGGAAGTCTCTACCAGATGGTGCTTGGGCGCATGTGACGGGCGATGGCGACGCTGGAGCGGCGCTTGCCGCGGTTCTCAAGGCGTTCGGTGTAGCGACTCCGGCCCGGCAGGTAAGGCTCGCCGCCATGCTCGTACTTGAGCCTCGCCTCACGAGCCTTTTGCTGGATGGAACGGAAAAGGCTGCTTGGCAGCGAGTGGTTGGTGATGACGCGGCTCCGTTGCCATCGAATATGGCATTTCTTGTTCAGCAGGTAGATCGCGCGTGGGGAGTAGCAGTACGCCACCTGCGTGCCAGCGGTCTATTGATGGAGAACAATCAGGCGGGCACTTGGGCGCCGGGGCCTGGCATCGAAGCCGCGGTGACGAGCGGCTGGCCAGACGGCAGAGCACAAGTCGCGGTGATGGCCGTGGGGAAGAAGACCAATGCTCAGGTTCTAAAGCTACTGCCAACGGAAGTCCGGGGGTGGTCGATGGCAAGGCAGCTTGAAATGCTTCGGTCGCAGAGGCTCCGGCTCAGGATCGAACGGCGCGCAGCGCGAGCCTCGCTTTTTGGGTGCGTCGGCTCGTCATCTGGAGCGAACCAAGGACTGTCTTGAGGGATCTTCGGCTGCGCCCCGGCCTTAACATCGTCTGGTCTCCGGACCCTGCAGACCGCGGAGGCTCCGAGGACTTGGCGGGTAGCCTTGGGCACGGCGCGGGGAAGACGCTCTTCTGCAGGCTTCTTCGATACTGCCTCGGCGAAGATCGCTTTGCGCCTGACGGCCAACGCGATCGCATCATCTTCGCTTTCAAAGATGGATTGGTAGGAGTCGAAGTGGTGCTGGATGGGAGGCCCTGGGCGATCATTCGGCCTCTCGGATTCTCGGGCATGAACAGCGCCATGCCTGACGTCACGCTTGACCAATTCGTCGCCGTCGAGGGGGACTCAAATGGGATTTCCAGCTTCCTCAAGGCAGTCGAGAGCCAGATGCTCTCCGAGGAGGTCGCCGCGTTGGTGCCTGGGGAGCGCGCGAACGTCGCGTGGCGCGCTGCTCTCGCGTGGCTCACCCGAGATCAGGAATGTCGGTTCGGTGGCGCTCTCGACTGGAGGGCGAAGGCATCTGCCTCAGGGTCACCGGTGCGAGGCTGGTCGGGAGAGAAGACCCTTGAAGTCCTCCGCGCACTGGTCGGGGCATCAAGCCCGGAGGAGTTCGCCATTCGCGCCGAGATCCAGCGGCTCGAACAAGAGCGCGACCGGGCTGGAAGCGAACGCGCGAGTCGCGCATGGGCTGCGGATCGGGAGCGAGCGGCACTTGGTGTCGCACTTGGGCTAGAACTCGAGAGCCTCCCTGCTGATGTGTTGGCGGTCGAGCTATTCCGCAAGACAGCGCGCGAGAGGCTTGCAAAGTTCGCGCACGTTAATCTGGCTTCGAACCCGAACGCCCCTGCCTCGCTTCGTGCGGCGAGGTTGGCAGCGGAGGAGCGTGCCAGGCTGGCCACGACAGAACTCGTAAAGCTTCAAGCGACGATTCCGCAGCGCAAGAAGCTCGTGGCGAAAATGCGAGGAGAAATTCCGGGACTCAGTTTCAAGGTGCATTCCGCGGAGCATCCGCATTGCGAGATCTGTGAGGTTCCGCTCGATCGCGCTCTCGTCGAGGGCTGCAAACTCTCCAAAAAGCTGCCGGACCTTGCGGAGGTGCGAAGGCGCTTCGAGAAACTCCAGAGTGACCTCGCTGAAGAGCAGCGAGAACTGGAGGAAGCCGAGCGGCAAGAGCCGCAGCTATTGGCGGAGGCGGAGCTTCGCCCAGAAAGAGGCGGACGATCTGGGCGAGCAGGTGCGTGCTGCAGAGAGGTCGGCCGATGAGCGACGGGAAGCCTGGTACTCGACCCGACGCCTGATAGACGACGCGGAGCGGCTCGCGGCCCTCATTGCGGAACGCGACATGTTTGCCGCCAAGAGCGAGCGCATCGTCGAAGAAATCGAGAGGAAGCGCGAACTCGCGGCTGTGCATCGGAACAAGGGGGCAGCTGTTTTCGCGAGAATTGGGGAGTTGTTTGATGTAATCGTCCGAGTTCTCGTGGGACCCACCGCGGCGGGGAAGGTAACCCTCGATGGCAATGGACTCCACCTGAGGATTGACCTCGGCGGGGAGCGGTCCACGCCCGCGATCGACTCGCTCAAGGTCCTCGCCTTTGACCTCGCCGCACTGTGCGCAAGCGTAGAGGGTGCGACTCACGTCCCGGCCTTCCTGCTCCACGACAGTCCACGCGAGGCAGACCTTGGCCTGAGTGCGTACCACCCAATATTCCGATTCGCCGAGGGCCTCGAAGGCGAGGCTCCGAGCTTTCAGTACATCATTACGACTACGACGCGCCCACCTGACGAACTCTGCAAGAAGCCTTGGGCGATCCTCGAGATTGGCGGCGCCCCGGCCGAGCGTCGACTGTTGATGCGAGATTCTGTGATTTCAATGGACCAGGTACACACGAGAACGGCCCTTCACCGCCTGGGACCTCGAGCCCTTCGCCAAGGACGTCGGCTACGACGGCCCTCCCTTCCGCTGGGACCCCGAGCGCCGCTTCCTGCTCCGCGCCGAGCTGGACGCCGCGTTCTTCCACCTCTACGGCCTCTCGCGTGACGACACCGCCTACGTGATGGACACCTTCCCCATCGTCCGCAAGAACGACGACAAGGCCCACGGCGAGTACCGGACCAAGCGCGTCATACTCGAGGTCTACGACGCCATGGCCGAGGCGGCGCGCACCGGCAAGCCGTACCAGACCCGGCTCGACCCGCCGCCCGCGGACCCGCGTGTGGCGCACCCGGATACGAGGAAGAAGGCGCGATCGGCGCGTGGGAACGAATGACCTCGGGCTGCGCTGATCGCCGGCGCACATCGAGCGAAGGTCTTCCGTAACTCCTGGAGGGGGAACGAATGCTCAAGCCGCGTAGGGCAAACCAACGCCATGCCGACCGCCTTCCGGCGCTCCTAGAAGAGCGCTCCGTCGTGAATGCGCTCGCTGATTCCATTGAGGAGTGCAGCAGGCTCGCGCCAAGCGGCTGGGGACTCACCTATCGCGACGACGACAAGCTGCTACGGCTGAATCTCGGACCCATCGAAGTCTTGGTTGTGACGAGAGCTGGTGTGGGTGTGTTCGTGGACAAGAGCGCGATCAGAACCCTCCCAGCCGGCGTGGAACTCGGTAACTCGGGCCGGTATCGCTCGGTGCCGACCTCGACGCTGGCCAAGATCCCCCTGGCCAGGTTCGAGGCGATCTGGCCCGTCCTTCGGGACAGTCACTTCGCGCTCTTGGCTCAGGCCGCCCGCGCACGCTCGGGCTACACCTGGAAGGAATCGCATTCTCAGGCCGCGCTCGAATTTCTTCGGCATGCGAATGGGCGCTCCTTGCCCGACCCCGGCTACTGCGCGCGAGAGGTAGCGCCGCCACATTCGCGACGGGGTGAAGCAGGACCCGCGTGGATGCCACCGGTATCGACGCAGGATGAGCGCGCACGACGGAGCCAGGACGTCACAGTCCGGCCAGGCCAAGCGGCGTTCAGAGAGGCGGTGCTCCAAGCCTATGCCTGCAGGTGCGCGGTCACCGGCTGCGACGCCGAGGCAGCCCTCGAGGCGGCGCACATCACCCCCTACAATGGCACCAGGACCGACCATGTGCAGAACGGACTGCTGCTCCGCGCAGATGTTCACAAGCTCTTCGACCTGAACCTCATCACCATAGACCCGCGAACGCTCACCTTGGACCTCGATCGTGTGCTCGGCGGGACCGTTTATGAAGAGCTGCGCGGGAAGCGGCTCACCGAACCGAGCGAGGTGCGGTTCCGGCCCTCAAAGGTGGCACTGAGGAAGCGACGCGAGGCGGCGCGCTAGCCCTGCCGCACGATGAGGCCGCTAGACCGGTGGCGTGCGGCAAACGTGATTGCTCGACGGGTCAAGGTGTTGCGATGCGAGATGTGCTCGAGGCGCTGTCAGCGGTTTGCCTTCGCCACGTTCTGGAGAAGGGCAGGGCCGTCGTGGCGGTGCCCTACGTTCCGTACCTGCCGAAGAGGTGGAACCGGACGCTCGTGGTGGCCGAGGCGCAGAACCTTTCTGCGACCAACGCTGCGTATCGCACGAAGTTGCTGATGAACGACGTGCGGGGTCAGATCAGGCGGCTGGGCTCCAGTGCTGGCGACGTCGGGGTCGGCCCATGGGACGACGGCAGCCTCAAATTGGCGGTCGAAGCGGCATTCGGCCACGACCCGGAAGCCTGCGGCGTCTCGAACGCAGTCCTTTGGTCGCAGGTCGACGGCAAGGACAGCAACAAGACACAGGAGGATGGCTTGGTCGAGGAGTCCATCCGCGTGTGGTCCGAGATGCTGCCGGAGTTGGAGCTTCGCCCACCTTGTAACCGCGGGTAGGGTCGCTGAAGGAGTCTTCGAAGCAGCACTCAAGGCGGCCAATCTGAAAGTCCCTCACCTCAAACTACGACTGCCATCACCGACAGGGATATCCAGGGTGTCCGGGATGTTTGACGTCCATGACCTGTTGAACCGCTACCCGGAGGTCAAGGCCGTCGTAGACAAGCACCCCAAGTACGCGGACGCCCCCTTCTGGGCAAACCGAGTCTTCTTCGCCTGCCATGCAGTAAGTCTGGCGAAGGGTAGCCGCGCAGCGTTCGTCGGAGATTGATGAGAACCTCCGCAGACCGAGGGAGGTGCTGCGGGTCGGGGGTTCGCCGCAGATCGACAGGGGTTCGCCGCAGATCGACGGGGGTTCGCCGCGGATCGACGGGGGTTCGCCGCGGATCGACGGGGGTTCGCCGCGGATCGACGGGGGTTCGCGCGGATCGACGGGGGTTCGCGCGGATCGAGGGGGCGCTGCGGATCGAGGGGAGTTCGGTGCGGATCGAGGGGGGCTCGCGGCGGATCGAGGGGGGCTCGCGGCGGATCGAGGGGGGCTCGCGGCGGATCGAGGGGGGCTCGCGGCGGGCGGTGGTTCGGTGTCCAATGGCGCTCGCCTCTTGCCCAAGGAGCCGAGCGTGCCCCTGCACCCCGCCCTCGCCAGCCGCCTCGAGAAGGCCGCGGTGGACAACGGCTTCGACTGCAACCAGGCGGTCCACGACGGCTGGCTCGCCTTCACCAGCACGCATGCGCCGCTGAAGATCTGGCTGTCCGCCATCGAGGGCGGCCCGATCCTCCTCGCACTCTCGCAGGCGAACGTGGCCAAGGCGCTCGGCGCCCAGCCCGCGGGAGGCGCGCTGCCGCTACCTTCCGGCGCGTGCGAGGCGCTCGCCGTCCCGGACATCGCGACGCTGCACCACACCCTGCGCCGCGCCTTCCAGCTCTCGCGGAGCCTGCCCAACAAGCTGCTCGAGTCCTTCGAGGCCAAGACCGCCGCGCTGCCCAAGCTCACCGAGGTCGAGCGCCTGGTCGTCCAGCGGGTGGGCCAGGACGTCTTCCGCGAGGGCCTCCTGGACTACTGGGACGGGCGCTGCGCGGTGACCGGCCTGACAGTGCGCGAGCTGCTCCGGGCGAGCCACGTCAAGCCCTGGGCCGACTGCGCCACCGACGCCGAGCGGCTCGACGTCTACAACGGGCTGCTCTTGGCGGTGCACCTGGACGCCGCCTTCGACCGCGGCTTCATCACCTTTGAGGACGACGGGCGCATCCGCATCTCCCCGGCGCTGTCGGCGGACGACCGGCGGGCGCTGTCGGTGAACTCGGCCCTCAAGGTGCGAGTGCTCGAGGACGAGCACCGGACCTACCTGGCCTGGCACCGGGCGAAGGTGTTCCGGGCGGTGCCGGGCTGAGAGGAGAAGATTTCGCTAGCGAATTCTTCTCGGACCGCCGGGCGCGCGCGCTTTGCTTACGAAGGCCCGGGGTTGACTCAAGGTGTGGGCCTTGGCTCAACTCGGCCTTCGCTCGCAGTCCGGAAGGGGGCACATGTCAGTGACCAAGAAGCAGGAACCGGTCGTCATCCCGAAGCCCAGCGCCGAGCAGCCCAAGACGGCAGCGCGCTATGCGCTGATTATCGGATGCGCTGTTTTGGCACTGACGGCACTAATCTTCATTTGGTGGCGAAGGAGCGATGCTTGTGTGGATTGGAAGTATTGCGAACGCAAGTGCGCAGGATTGCCGCCAAATGCCATGCCATCTCATTGTCCTGAGTTCATTGGCGAGTGTCTGTGCGAAGAGACGCAAAAGTAGCGCCCTGCGAGAGGCCCCTACGGCTCTCCATCGGTTAGGTTTCACGGCGTGATGGTTCAGCAGCCTGTCACTGCCGGCCTCGGCCAATTCCCCGCGCTCAGCCCTTCGCCTTCAGCTTCGCCGCGGCCTCCGCGAACGTCTGGCTGACGTGGGGTGGCACGGCCTTCTTCTTCCAGCCGTACTTCGTGCCCTCGGCGAGCTGCTCGAGCTTGGTCGCCTTCCACCGGCGAAGCTTGGTGAGGACGGCGAGCGCGTCCGCCGGCATGTAGAGCTCCACCAGCTTGACGATCTCGTCCTCGGTCAGCGCCTCGGAGGCCAGGAGGACGGCGGCCCACCGGAGCTCTGCCCACTTCTTCTTGCCGAGCACGTCGCGGACTCCGCGGGTCACCAGGGCGATGGTTTCAGCCCGCCCCACCGACTCGGTGCCCAACGTCAGGAGCGCGTCGTGATCGCGCTGCCAGGGATCGGCCAGGTACGGCGCCTTCATCGGAGGGAGCTCGAGGGGCCAGCGCTGGATGCTCTTCGCATCCACGGCGCCCTTCGGCGCCTTGGGCTCCACCGCCGCAGCGGCCTTCGTCGGCTGGGCCGCCTTCTTCGCCTCCCTGGGCTTCGCCGGACGAGCGAACCGGGCGCGCAGCGGGGCGACCTCCTCCTCCGCGAAGCCGGCCATGGAGGCGTCGAACTCACGGGGCAGGTCGATGTTCATGCCCCGCTCGGCCTTGGCGTCGAGGAACGCGAAGTACCAGCGGCGACCGCCGAACTTCTCGAACCAGCCGACGAACTCGCCGAAGCCGAGCGCGAGCGGCCACGCGTCGCACGCGTCCTGCACGTAGTACAGCTGCGGCCTCTTCCCGCCGTAGAGGTCGATGCCGATGGCCGCCGACTCGCCGGCGAGGCTCGACACCAGCTTGAGGCGCAGCAAGAGATTCAGGCGAGCGCGCCCAGCGTCCTCGAGATCCAGCTCCTGGTTGTAGAAGACGTCCTGAAAGGGCCCGTCGTTGAGCGCCTCGTCCGCGTCCTCGAGGTCCTTCACCACCGTGGGCGGCCGGAACTCGCCGCCGAACATCCCCATCAGCCCCTCGATGGTCGCCGTCTCCTTCTCTCGATCGAACTCGAGCGTGAAGGACCTCCCGTCGCCCGCCTCATAGAAGCGAGTCAGCTCGGCTGGCAACCCCTCGGGGAGGGCCTTCGCGAGCGAGGATTGCAGCTTCTTCAGAACGCTCTTGGGGCGCTGAATGGTTCGTTTCATGGCGGTCTTGGGCCCGGGGGAAAGGGGCGAGGAAACCCGCGCCGGGCCGCATCTTGGGGCCAGGGTAGGTGTGGCGAATCGGCACGGCAAGCGGCTCGCCGCCAACGGGTGGCTGGGCTGCTCCTGGTCTGGGGCACCTCGCGCTGCACCGCGTCGAAGCGCGAGCGAGGCCGGTTCGGGGCCTCGTGCTACGCTGCCCGCGCGCCGCCCCAAGACATCCGGAGACGAGCCCCCGCCCGCCACGAGAACCCGGGCTCCACCACGAGGGAAATCCTTTATGCGTCTGTCGCCTGCCTCCCCCCGCCCGAGCCTCCTGCCGCGACTCCTGAGTCTCGCCCTGGCCGGCCTCGTCACCGGCTGTCCCGGCGGCGCTCCCGAGACCTTCGAGGTCTCGGCCAAGGTGCAGGGCCTGACGGGCAAAGGTCTCGCGCTCTCGTTCAACGATGGCTCGCCGGTGGCGGTCGCTGCCGACGGGACGCTGATGCTCGCCCAGGGCCTGTCGAGCGGAGACGCCTTCGAGGTCTCCGTCACCAAGCAGCCGACCGAGCCGAACCAGGTCTGCACCCCGCAAGGCGGGTCCGGCAAGGTCGCCTCGGCCGACGTCGTGGTCCCCGTCGTCTGCACCACCGAGACCTACGCCCTGCGCGTCAACGTCACCGGCCTGCTCGGCACCGGGCTGACCCTGCGCAACGGCAGCGACGAGCTCGTCATCGCCGCCCCGGGCCGCTCCACCTTCTCCCAGAAGCTGCCGAGCGGGCAGGCCTACGCGATCACCGTCGCCCGGCAGCCCACGCAGCCATCGCAGACCTGCGTCGTGGCCAGCGGCCAGGGGACGGGCACGATGCCCGACCGGGACGTCGAGGTCTCCGTGACCTGCACGACCGACTTCTACGCCATCCGCGCGGCCGTCACCGGGCTTCAGGGTTCGGGCCTCGAGCTTCTCCCTCGACGGCGGCGCGGCGGTGAAGGTTCGGACGGACGGGACCGTGACGCTCGCGGATTCCGTCGAGAGCGGGACGCCCTATTCGCTCGAGGTGGTCTCCCAGCCCGACGGGCCGCGCCAGACCTGCGCGGTCGCCGACGGCGCAGGGACGGTCGGCGCGAGCGACGTCGTGCTGGCGGTGACCTGCGTGACGGCCACCTACGAGGTCCGGGTCGACGTGACCGGGCTCGCCGGCACCGGGCTGCGGCTCTCGGCCGGCCCGGGCAACGAGCTGACGGTGAGCGCCAACGGTCAGACCGCGTTCCCGGTCCGGATCGCCAGCGGTGAAGCCTACGAGGTGCAGGTCCTCGACCAGCCCACCTCGCCCTGGCAGGAGTGCGGGGTGACGACCAGCTCCAGCGGCGTGATCGGGTCCGCCGACGTCGTGGTCGCGGTCAGCTGCGCGACGCGGCAGTTCTGGTTGAGGGCCCAGGTCTCGGGGCTCGCCGGCAGCGGCCTGGCGCTCGCGAGCGGAGCCGACATCGTCACCCCGAAGGTCGACGGCACCTTCCTCTTCCCGACCCGGGTCGAGAGCGGCGCCGCGTACCTCGTCCAGGTCACCGCCCAGCCCACCTCGCCCTGGCAGACCTGCGTCGCCGCCGCCCCCAGCGGGACGGTGCAGGGCGACGACGTCACCGTAAACGTCGCCTGCACCACCCACTCCTACTCCGTGAAGGGGACGGTGAGCGGGCTGAAGGTCGGCGCGGTGAAGCTCAAGAACAGCGGCGGCCCCGAGCTGGTCCTGCCCGCCGACGGCCCCTTCGCGTTCCCGGCCAAGGTCGAGAGCGGCAGCCCCTACGCGGTCACCGTCTCCGAGCAGCCCAGCGATCGGTTCTGCGCCGTGGACTTCGGCAGCGGCACCATGGGCAACGCCGACGTCGCGGACGTGGCGGTGCACTGCCACAACATCCTCAACACGGCCCCGCCGGCCATCACTGGAGACGCCCGCGTCTTCGCGACCCTGACCGCCACCACGGGCACCTGGACCGGGTCGGCCGGCCCGATCACCTACGCCCGGCAGTGGCTGCGCTGCGACCCGACGGGCGCGGCCTGCACCGAGCTTCGCGGGCGCCGTCGCCGCCCAGTACGTGGTGCAGAGGCAGGACTACGGCCACACGCTGCGGGTGCGCGTCACTGCCACGGCGGACGGGGAGGACGCCTTCGCCCAGTCGTCGCCCACCGCGGTCATCGCCGAGCCGACCTGTGCCAACCCCACGACCCTCGCCGCCCGCGCCCCGGTGGCGGCGGAGAGCCTGCTGGCGAGCCGGCCCTGGAGCAACGCGGAGGCTCGTCTTCGCCGACGACGGCGCCGAAGCGACGGCCGGCCCCATGGGACCGGGCGAGGCCACCGACGTGCTCAAGGTCAGCGGCTTCGGCTTCAACCTGCCGGCGAGCGCCAAGGTCCTGCACCTCCAGCTCGACGTGGAGCGCTCCTCGGCGAGCGGTCTCCTCGTCGACCACCTGGTGGAGATCGACACCGACCAGAGCGGGACGCAGAACCTGGCCAAGCCCAACGTGCGCTGGTCGAGCCAGGGCGAGGTCATGAGCTACGGCGGCCCCGGCTCGCACCTCGGGTCCAACTTCCCGGCCTCGTCGATCAACGCCGCGACCTTCACGGTGCGCCTGGCCGCCCGCAACGACGAGGCGACCGGAACCGACCTGGCGCGGATCGACCGCGTCTCCGTCACGGTGACCTACACCGACGCGACGCTGTCCGGGCCCTACACCGCGAGCCAGATCGCCAGCATCGAGGACCCCGCCAAGCCCAACGACACGCCGTGGTCGCCGCTCACCGCCAGCACCCTGGCCGTAGCCGACGGCGACTTCGTGGAGACCGGCGACTTCGTGGCCAACGGGCTGAGCGAATTCCTGACGGCCACCGGCTTCGGTGTCGCCCTGCCGGCGGGGGCGGTCCCCAGCGGCGTGCTGGTCGAGGTGACGCGGCAGTGCACCGTGCTCGACTGGGCCATCCACACCTGGGAGGCGCGCCTGGTGAAGGGCGGCGCCATGGACGCCGCGACGTACGCCACCGAGAGCACCTCCGAGTGGGTCAAGGCGCCGGCGTGGCAGACCTCCACGTTCGGCAACGCCAGCGACCTCTGGAACGGGGGCGCGCTGACCCGGGCCGACGTGGCCGACCCCGGCTTCGGCGTCGCCATCCGGCTGTACGCCGGCGTCGGTTCCACCATCGCCGGCATGCATGGCCGCTACGACCAGCTGCGCCTGTGGGTGGCTCACGACCCGGTGGAGCGGACGGCCACCTCCACGCCCACCGTCGCCGAGCAGACGCGTGTCGGCGCGGTCTGGAACAACCCCGGGAACGTGACGGCAGGCGACGGCGCCGAGGCCCTCTCGCAGCTCTGGGGCGAGCTGGTCTCGGACTTCCTGCGCGTGCGGGACTTCGGCTTCAACGTCCCGGCGCAGGCCTGGGTGCAGGGCATCTCCTTCGACATGACCCGGCGCGCTCTCACCGGCGGGTACATCGCCGACCGCATCGTGCGCCTGGCCGGCGTGCCGGAGGCGACGGGGAACCGCGCACTCGACCCCGCCACCCGGTGGGTGCGGACGGTCTCCACGCAGCGCTACGGCGGGCCTGCGGACCGGTGGGGCACTCGGCCGATCGAGCCCGCGCAGGTCAACGCCTCGGCCTTCGGCCTCGACCTCTCTACCGGGTATCGGTACGCGGGCGGCAACGACGTCGGCTACGTGGATCTCGTCACCGCAACGGTCACGTACTGCGAGCCCTGAGCCCGGCTTCCACGTCGGGGGGGCAACTGGAGGGAACCGAGAATCCGAGGTGGGGTGTGGGCCCGGCTTCCACGCCGGGGACAACCCTGCGACCCGAAGACCTGAAGCGCGCTGGTGGGGTGTGGGCCCGGCTTCCACGCCGGGGACAACCTTGCGACCCGAAGACCTGAAGCGCGCCGGTGTGGGCCCGGCTTCCACGCCGGGGACAACCCCAGCGACCCGAAGACCTGGGGCGCGCCGGTGTGGGCCCGGCTTCCACGCCGGGGACAACCTTGCGACCCGAAGACCTGAAGCGCGCTGGTGGGTGTGGGCCCGGCTTCCACGCCGGGGACAACCTTGCGACCCGAAGACCTGAAGCGCGCTGGCGGGTGTGGGCCCGGCTTCCACGCCGGGGACAACCTTGCGACCCGAAGACCCGAAGCGCGCTGGTGGGGTGTGGGCCCGGCCTCCACGCCGGGCGGGGACAACCTTGCGACCCGAAGACCCGAAGCGCGCTGGTGGGTGTGGGCCCGGCTTCCACGCCGGGGACAACCTTGCGACCCGAAGACCTGAAGCGCGCTGGCGGGTGTGGGCCCGGCTTCCACGCCGGGGACAACCCTGCGACCCGAAGACCTGAAGCGCGCCGGTGTGGGCCCGGCTTCCACGCCGGGGACAACCTTGCGACCCGAAGACCTGAAGCGCGCTGGTGGGGTGTGGGCCCGGCTTCCACGCCGGGGACAACCTTGCGACCCGAAGACCTGAAGCGCGCTGGTGGGGTGTGGGCCCGGCTTCCACGCCGGGGACAACCTTGCGACCCGAAGACCTGAAGCGCGCTGGTGGGGTGTGGGCCCGGCTTCCACGCCGGGGACAACCTTGCAACCCGAAGACCTGAAGCGCGCTGGTGGGTGTGGGCCCGGCTTCCACGCCGGGGACAACCGTGCGACCCGAAGACCTGAAGCGCGCTGGTGGGGTGTGGGCCCGGCTTCCACGCCGGGGACAACCTTGCGACCCGAAGACCTGAAGCGCGCTGGTGGGGTGTGGGCCCGGCTTCCACGCCGGGGACAACCGTGTGGAACAGATAATCTGAGGCGCGCCGGTGGGTAGAGCCCGGCACTAAGAGCGCGCCTCAAAAAGAAGGAATGCAAAGGTGCCCCGGGCGTGGAAGCCCGGCACTACCCCCAAGAGCGCGCCTCAGAAAGAAGGAATGCAAAGGTGCCCCGGGCGTGGAAGCCCGGCACTACCCCCGGAGCGCGCCTCAGAAAGAAGGAATGCAAGGGTGCCCCGGGCGTGGAAGCCCGGCACTACCCAACGACTGCCGCAAAATGATCGAGCGCGCTTCTGACGCAAGACAGCAACAGGGCTACACCAGCCGCACGCCCACCTTCTTCAGGTGCTTCTGCTCGAGCAGCGCGACGAGCTTCTTGACGACGTTGCGCCGCAGGTCGAGCTCGACCGGGATGTTCGGGTCCTGGTGCGCCTCGTTGATGCGCGTGCCCACCACGAACTCGATGACGTCGGAGTCGAGCATCAGCTCGAGCAGCTCTCCCGCCGGGTTGTCCGGCAGCGCCTCGTCCTCCCCGCGCTCCAGCAGCTCCGCCGCGCGCGCCAGCGTCAGCGTGCCCTCGGTGATGAGGTCCACGCCGTCCATCCGCGAGGCCGGCGGGATGTCGGTGTCGAGCTCGCTCTCGAGGTCCATGAAGACCTCGCGGCCCAGCACCCGCCCGACGATGCGCGCGGTGGTCCCGCCGCAGATGGCCTTGCGCCCGGGGTAGCTGAGGACGAGCTCGCCCAGCTCGGCGTCGCGCTCGCGGGCGAAGGGCGGCCCGGTGAGCACCAGGAGCCCGCGCGGCTTGCGGTAGGAGATGACCGCGCAGGAGATGTCGTCCTTGGCCTGCCCGCGGTCGTTGACGTGGGCCATGGCCACCACCCGCTGCGAGAGCCTGCGCGCCGAGATCTCCGGCTCGCGCTCGATCGCCTCCTCCAGGAAGCGGACCAGCGCGTCGCGCCCCCAGCCGAGCGGCATCTCCTCGCGGCCCATGCCCGACTGGCTCACCCCGTCGGAGACCAGCACCAGCCGGTCGCCGATCTCCAGGCGGAAGTTCGCGCTGCGCAGGTCGCGGTCCTTCCAGCGCTCCAGCGCCAGCTCCTCGCCGGGCACCTCCACCGCCATCGCGCCGCGCAGCAGCACGAACGGCGGGTTGCCGTGCTCGACGACCCGCGCCTCGCCCTCGCCGCTGACGTCGGCGATGGTGAAGGTGGAGTAGCTGATCTTGCGGACGCTGCAGACCGGCAGCGTGTCCATGATGGTCTCGGCCGACGTGCGCAGGTCCTTGAGCCGCGAGGCGTACTCGACCGCCATCGTCGCGGTGAGCGTCGCCAGCACGCTGGCCTTGACGCCGCTGCCCAGCCCGTCGGAGAGGACCGAGACCACGCGGTCCTCGCCGCGGATGCGCCGCGAGAGGAACGCGTCGCCGGCGATGCGCTGGCCGCGCTTGGAGCGGTTGGCCCACTCCACCTCGATGTGGGCGCTATCGAGGGTCGTCGCCACCATCGCGCTTCTTTCCCTCGCCCGCGGCGCTGCCGGCCTCGCCGGCGTGCGGCGAGAACGACTCGATGATCGACTGCAGGGTGATCTCCGACTCGGCGGCGTTCTCGCCCAGGAGGTAGGCGATGCGCTGCACGGTGGCGAGGTTCTTCTGGATGACCTCCTGCGCCTTGCGGACGATCTGCTCCTTCTGCACCGCCGGCCGGGTCACGTCCTGGAAGACGCCGCCGACGACCTGGTGCTTCTCCACGCTGAAGACCGAGCCGTGCAGGATGGTCCCGCCGTGTCGCAGCTCGGTGTCGAGCACGTCCTCGCCGGTGCGCAGCACGCTCTGGAAGAGCGCGGCGAACGGCAGCAGGCGCTTGAGGCTGACGCCCTCCACACGCTGACGCGGCACGTCGGGCACGTCCGGCAGGAACATGTGCATGAACGGCTCGTTGCACTCGACGACGGAGAAGCTCCTTGTCGACGATGACCACCGCCGAGGGCATGGTGCGCAGGAGCGCATTGGCCTTCTTGAGCGCCGTCTGCCGCATGAAGGTGACGCACATCGCCCGCTCGGCCTTCTTCTCCAGGAGGGCGCGGGCGAAGGCGCGGCAAGTCTCGTAGCCGCAGCCGCCGCAGTTGTGCTCGTCCTCGTGCGAGAGCTTGCCCACCGAGCGCAGCACCTCGCGGATCTCCGCCTCGGCGTGCTCGGGCGCCACCGCCGCGGGGGCGGCCTTGGGCGCGGCGAGCTCGACCTCGATGGGCCGGGGGATCTGCTCGACCGGGTAGCGCGCCTGGGAGAGGACGCGGAAGCGCTTGGTCGCGGTGCCGGCGTCCCGCCGCGTCTCCGGGCCCGAGACGCACCCGCCTTCGCAGGCCAGGAGCTCGACGAACAGGCCGCGGTCCGGGTGCAGCTCCTCGATGCCGGCGAGCCCGCGCTCGATGCTCTCCACGCCGGAGAAGGCCATGAAGGCCGCGTCGTGGACGCCGGTGCCGGCGCGCACCCCGGCGATCATCCCGCCGTCGACCGGGTACATCGCGCCCTCGTGGGCCTCCTCGGTGACGAAGAGCGAGCCCTGCTTCTCCGGGACCTTGGTCCAGTCGATGCGCGCCTGCTCCAGCCAGCGCCGCAGCTCGGCGAAGGTCAGGGTGACGTCGAGGAGCTCGGGGTGGGCGTCGGACTCGGACTTCTTGGCGATGCACGGGCCGACGAAGACGACGCCCACGTCCTGGCCGAAGCGCTGCTTGAGGAGCCGGGCGTGGGCGATGACCGGGGAGGGCAGGGGCGTGAAGAGCTGCGCCTGCTCGGGGTGGTACTTGGCGAGCAGGTTGACCGCCACCGGGCAGGCGGTCGAGAGCAGCGGCTTCTCCGGGTGCTCGCGCAGCATCCGGGCGACGTGGGCCGAGACCTGCTGGGCGCCGAGCGCCGTCTCCGAGACTCCCCAGAAGCCGAGCTGCTCGAGCGCGGCGACGAGCTGGGCGGGCGTGCCCTCGGTGAACTCGGTGACGAAGGACGGCGCGAGCGAGACGACGACCTCGCGGTGCGAGGCCAGGAGCTGCCGGGCGCGGCCCAGGTCGTCGCGGACCCGCTTGGCGTGCTTGGGGCAGACCGCGACGCAGCGGCCGCAGACCACGCACAGCTCGGCGATGACGGTTGCGCACCCACCTTCGACCTTGATGGCCTTCACCGGGCAGTTGCGCAGGCACTTGTAGCAGTCCTGGCACTCGCGCTTCTCGGTGTAGATGGGACGCAAGAGGTTCATTTCGGGGCTCCGTCGCCGTGGCGGTCACCGGGGCCCAAGTATCGAATCGAGCAGGGCGCCCAGCGCCGCCGGCTCGACCTGCTCCTGCGCCTTGCCCTCGATGACCAGGTTCGGGCCGTGGCTGCACTGGCCGCAGCAGAGGGCGCCCTTGAGCGCCACCGCGCCTTCCTGGCCGCGGGCCTTCAGCTCCTCGCGCAAAAGCTCGAGCGTGCGCTGGTTCCCTCGTGCGAAGCAGGAGCTGCCCATGCAGATCGAGATGTGAACCCGTTTGTCGTCTTCCACCGCAATCCCTCTCAACGCCTCCCCAACACACGACACCACACCAAACCGCCTCGGCGGACGGATCCTCCCATTGGCCCGCCGAGGCAGCCACCTTGCTCCGCTCAGTTCTTTTGGGCTGAGGCGAGGTCGACCGCGACCTGCGCGCCGGTGAAGCGCGGCTGGCTCAGCGTGCGCTGGAGCAGCTCGCGGGTCGCCTCCAGGCCCGCCTTGGCGAGCGCCTGGCCTCCGACCTCGACGTTGGGGCCCTCGCCGCAGCGCTCCATGCAGAAGGTGGCGCGCACGTCGACGCGGCTCTCCAGGCCCTGCTCGCGCGCGCCGCGCAGCAGCTCGGTGAGCAGGGGCTGCGAGCCCTTCACGTAGCAGCTCGTCCCCACGCAGACCTTCACGGCCACCCGGTCGGCCGCCGCGGGCTTGGGCGCCGCGGCCATCAGCGCCAGGTCCTCGCCGGGCAGGCGGCGGCGGCTCTGGTAGTGCGTGTGCAGGAGGTGGTGCGCCTTCTCGCCGCCGACCTCGCCCAGGTTCTCGCGGTAGCACTGGGCGATGAAGGGGTTCTCCTGCGAGCGGTGCAGCTCGAGGTTCTTGTCGGTGGCGTACAGGCCGCTCGCGCGGCTCCTGCGCGTGGCGCGGCCGTCCTTGGGGACGGGCTGGCCGGCGCCGCCGATGCAGCCGCCGGGGCAGGCCATGACCTCGATCAGGTCCCAGTCGGCCTTGCCGGCCGCGACGCGGTCGGCGACCGACCTGGCGTTGGCCAGGCCGTGCACCACCGCCAGCTTGAGCTTCTTGCCGCCGACCTGGACGGTGGCCTCGCGCAGCCCCTGCTCGCCGCGCACCTCGTGGAAGTCGACCGGGACCGGGACGCCGGGGGCCAGCTTCTCGGCCGCGTAGCGCAGCACCGCCTCGGTCACGCCGCCGGAGTTGCCGAAGATGACGCCGGCGCCGGTCTTGAAGCCCATCGGCAGGTCGAACGACTCCGGGGCCAGCTCGCGGAAGCGCAGGCCGCTGGCCTCGATCATCCGGGCCAGCTCGCCGGTGGTGATGACGTGGTCCACGTCGGCGAGGCCGTTCTCGCGGAACTCGGGCCGCTGCGCCTCGAACTTCTTGGCGGTGCAGGGCATCACCGAGACCATCACCAGGTCCTCGGCCTTCACCCCCAGCTTCTCGGGCAGCACCCGCTTGGCGAGCGAGCCCAGCATCTGCTGCGGCGAGCGGCAGGTGGAGAGGTTGGGGAGCAGGCCGGGGTGGTACTGCTCGGCGAACTTCACCCAGGCCGGGCAGCAGGAGGTGAACTGCGGCAGCTTCTCGCCCTTCTCGGCGCGGTGCAGGAACTCGGTCGCCTCCTCGACGACGGTCAGGTCCGCCGAGAACGCCGTGTCGTAGACCTGGGCGAAGCCCATCGCCTTGAGCGCCGCCACGGCCTGGCCGGCGGTCGCCTCGCCGGGCGCCATGCCGAAGGCCTCGCCGAGCGCGACGCGGACCGCGGGGGCGACCTGCACGACGACCTTCTTCTTCGGGTTGCCCAGCGCCGCCCAGACCTCGTCGACCTCGGAGCGCGGGGTGAGCGCGCCGGTGGGGCAGACCACGGCGCACTGGCCGCAGTTGACGCACTCCACCTCGCCCAGCAGCTTCGCGAAGGACGGCATCACCGCCGACTCGGCGCCGCGGAAGGCGAAGTCGATGGCGCCGACGCCCTGGATCTCCGCGCAGGCCCGGACGCAGTCGCCGCAGAGCACGCAGCGGTTGGGGTCGCGCAGCAGCGACGGCGAGGAGCGGTCGACCTCGGCCGGCTTGAGCAGCGGCTTGAAGCGGACCTTCTCGATGCCCAGGCGCCGCGAGAGGCTCTGCAGCTGGCAGCCGCCGCTCTTGGGGCAGCTGGGGCACTCCTGGTTGTGGTTGGCGAGCAGGAGCTCCACGGCGATCTTGCGGATCTCGCGGATCTGCTCGGTGTTGGTGCGCAGCTTCAGCCCCGGCTCGGGCGGCGTGGAGCAGGCGCCCTGCACGCCGCGGCCTTCGACCTCCACCAGGCACAGGCGGCAGGCGCCGTAGACGGAGAAGCTCGGAGTGGTAGCAGAAGGTGGGCAGGTCGATGCCGGCCTTGCGCACCAGCTCCAAGAGGTTGCGCTCGCCCTCGATGGGCACCGTGCGGCCGTCGATGTTCAGGGATGGCAGGGATGCGGTCTCGTTCATGGCTGTCGGTCCTTGGATGTTTTGGAACTCAGGCCGCGATGACTGCGCCGAGCTTGCAGGCGGTCGCGCACGCGCCGCAGTTGATGCACTTGGCGCCGTCGATCACGTGCGCCTTCTTGAGCTTCGCCGGTGATGGCGTTGGTGGGGCACTTCTTGATGCACACGCGGCAGCCCTTGCACTTGACCGCATCGATGGTGGGCTTCTTGAGCGCCTTGCACTTGCCGGCCGGGCAGTGCTTGTGGGCGATGTGCGCGAGGTACTCCTCGCGGAAGTAGCGCAGCGTGGAGAGGACCGGGTTGGGGGCGGTCTTGCCCAGGCCGCACAGCGAGCCCACCTGCACCGCGCGGGCGAGCTGCTCGAGCAGCGGCAGGGTGCGCTCGGTCGCGCGGCCCTCGGCGACGTCGTCGAGCAGCGAGAGCATCTGCCGGGTGCCCTCGCGGCAGAGCACGCACTTGCCGCAGGACTCGCGGCCGGTGAACTCCATGAAGTACTTGGCGAGCTGCACCGCGCAGGTCCCCTCGTTCATCACCACCAGGCCGCCCGAGCCGACCATGGCGCCGACGGTCTTGAGCGAGTCGAAGTCGAGCGGCAGGTTGAGGTGGTCGCGGGTGAGGCAGCCGCCCGACGGCCCGCCGATCTGCACCGCCTTGAAGCGGTCGCCGGCGTAGCGGCCCTGCTCGTCGACGACGCCGCCGCCGATGTCCACCACCACCTCGCGCAGCGTCGCGCCGAAGGGGACCTCGATGAGGCCGGTGTTGGCGACGTGGCCGGTGAGCGCGAAGGTCTTGGTGCCGGGCGAGGTCTGCGTGCCCGAGGCGCGGAAGGAGTCGGCGCCCTCCTTGAGGATGCGCACCACGTGGACCAGCGTCTCGACGTTGTTGATGACCGTGGGGCAGCCCCACAGGCCGCGCTGGGCCGGGAAGGGCGGCTTGGGCATCGGCATCCCGCGGCCGCCCTGGATGGAGGCGATCATCGCGGTCTCCTCGCCGCAGACGAAGGCGCCCGCGCCCTCCATCACCTCGCAGCGCAGGCTGCGGCCGGTGCCGAAGACGTCGTCGCCGAGCAGGCCGGCCTTGGCGGCGTCCTCCACCGCCTTGCGCATGCGCGAGACGGCCAGCGGGTACTCGGTGCGCACGTAGACCAGCGTCTCGTCGGCGCCGATGGCGCGCGCGGCGATCATCAGGCCCTCGACCACGGAGTGCGGGTTGCCCTCCATCACCGAGCGGTTCATGAACGCGCCGGGGTCGCCCTCGTCGGCGTTGCAGATGACGTACTTCTTGGTCCCGGGCTGGCTGCGCGCCGCCTCCCACTTGCGGCCGGTGGGGAAGCCGCCGCCGCCGCGTCCGCGCAGGCCGCTCTTGGCGACCTCGGCGCAGACCGCCTCGGGGCTCATCGCCGTCCAGGCCTTCTGGGCCGCGGCGTAGCCGCCGTGGCGCCGGTACTCGGCGAGGTCCTCGGGGTCGACGAGGCCGCACTCGTGCAGCACGTGCCGCTGCTGGCGCGCGTAGAAGGGGATCTCCGCGGGGCCGCGGCAGCTCTTGCCGCTGACCGGCTCGACGTAGAGCAGGCGCTCGACGACGCGGTTCTCCTGGAGCGTCGTGCGGACGATCTCCGGGACGTCCTCCGGCTTGACCTTGGCGTAGAGGATGCCGTCGGGCTGCACGGTGACGAGCGGGCCCATCTGGCAGAAGCCCTGGCAGCCGCTCTTGGAGAGCCGGTAGCCGGCGTCGGGCTTGGGCTGGGACTCGTTCTCGGGGAGGGCCTCGAGGTGGACCTTCACGCCCAGCTCGACCGAGACCTTGTGGAAGGCGTCGAAGACCTTCCAGGCGCCGTTGGCGACGCAGCCGGTGCCGGCGCAGACCACGACGCGACGCTCGGTCGCGGGCGAGGCAGCGGCCTTCTGGGCGGGGACGAGGCCGGGCAGGGGAGTCTCAGCAGACGTGGTGGGCCGGTTCATCGCGTGCCCTCCTTCTTGGCGATGGCGTCGACCAGGGCGACGGCGGATTCGGGGGTCATCGAGCCGTGGACCTCGTCGTCGATGACGACCACGGGCGCCAGGCCGCAGGCGCCCAGGCAGGCGACGGTCTCGACGGTGAAGAGCATGTCGGGGGTGGTCTTCTTCTTCTCGGACAGGCCCAGGCGCGCGCGCAGCGCGTCGAGGATGGGGATGGAGGCCTTGACGTGGCAGGCGGTGCCGTCGCACAGGCGCACGACGTGCTTGCCCTTCGGCTCGAGCGCGAAGTGCGCGTAGAAGGTGGCGACGCCGTAGACCTTGGAGGGCGGGATGCCGAGCGAGGTGGCGACGTAGGCCAGGACCTCCTCGGGCAGGTAGCGGTACTCCTCCTGGACGGCCTGGAGGATGGGGATGAGCCGGCTCGGCTTGCGCTGGTTCTTCTCGAGGATCTCGCAGACCTTCTCGAACTGCTGACTCGGGTGCACGGGCGTGGTGGCGGTGGCCTGCATCGCGGCTACCTTCCTTTCTTCGGGGACTCCATCAGGCGGGCGGAGAGCTTCTGGGTGAGCGCGGCCAGGCCGGCGTACAGGTCCTCGTTCTGGACGATGACGTCCTCGGGGACCTCCAGGCGGACCGGCGCGAAGTTCCAGATGGCGCGGATGCCGGCCTTCACCAGGAGCTGGGCGGCGGGCTGCGCGGCCTCGGCGGGGACGGCGAGCACGCCGACCAGGACGTGCATGCGGTCGGCGAGGTTGGCGAGCTTCGCGAGCGGGAGGACCGGCTTGCCGTGCAGCTCGGTGCCGATCTTGGCCGGGTCGGTGTCGAAGGCGGCCAGGATGTCGAGGCCAGCGTCCTTGAAGCGCGGGTAGCCGATGAGCGCCGCGCCCAGGTGGCCGGCGCCGATCAGGAAGGCCTGGCGGACGTTGCTCCAGCCGAGCAGCGTCTCCAGCGTGCCCACCAGCTCGCTGACCTGGTAGCCGACCTTGGGGCGGCCGACGAGGCCGGCGGCCTGCAGGTCCTTGCGCACCTGGATGGCGTCCAGCGAGAGCCGCTCGCCCAGGTACGCCGAGGAGACGACCGGCCGCGCGTCCTGGACGCTCTTGGCCAGGTGCAGGTACCGCGGCAGGCGGCGCAGCGTCGGCTCGGGGATGGGGCGGGACTGGGATGGCGAGGAGGGGGAAGGGACCATGGCGGGCTCGGTAATTGATAAAGCGTTATCGATAACGAAGGGACGAATACGCTCCGCCGCGCGATCTGTCAAGGCGCTCGGCGCCGCGAAAACAGAAGAGCCCGGAACCACGAGGGTTCCGGGCTCGAAGACTTCCGTTTGGCCAGGTCGGTCGGTCAGTCGGACGTGGAGCTGCCGGTCTCCGCGCCGGGTCGGCGGTCGGTCGGGCGCGCTACCGCAGCGCGTTGACCGCCTTGCGCAGGCTCTTGCCGATGCGCTCGGCGTGCCGCTTGCGGCAGTTCTCGTCAACGAAGTCGAGCGTGTCGTCGATCTTGCGGATGGTGCGGTCGAGGTCGCCTCCGCCGCGGCGCAGGTCGGCGAGCATGTCGCGGATGGACTCCAGCTTGCCGGAGAGCTTGGACGCGCAGCGGCCGTCGTCCTCCTTGTTGTCCTCGATGGCGTCGCGCACGAACTCGGTGGCCTCGCCGACCGCCTCGGCGTTGACGCGCGGGGGCGGCGGGGCGATGCCGCTGGAGCCGACGAGCTGGAAGGTGCCGGCGCGCGACTCGTAGCGCATGATTCTTGTTGGTCCCCACCGTCGCCCGGCCGTCGTACCAGAGGTCGTAGTGGAAGGGGCTGTTCCAGCCGTTGAGCTTGACGGTGTGGCAGCCCGCGCTCATGCCGTCGAGCTGCCAGGAGGTGGTGCCGGGTGGCATCTGCTGGTGCTGGCCGTCGATCCACAGGTCCATGGCGACGCAGCCGCCGCAGCTGACGGCGAGCGAGCCGGTGCCCTCGGTGCCCTCGTTGGTGCAGGTGAGCGAGGAGGCCAGCGACGGGTTCTGGGTCTTCCTCACCTCTTCGTGCGCGCCCTCCTTGCCGAAGACGGCGACGCGGACGTCGGAGGGGGGAGCGGTGCGGGCGATGAGCTTGTGCGAGCCGTTGATGGTGGCGCAGTACGTCAGCATGCCCTCGGGCAGGTCCGGCTCGACCTGGGCGATCTTGTGGTCGCCCGGATCGAAGAGGTACTCGGCCAGCGCCTTGCCGCTGGTCTCGGCGCCGAACCAGTAGCAGTGGCCGGCCTGGAGGTCGACGCGCCACTCCACCTGCCGCCCGGCAGCGCTGAGCACCTGCCCGACCTGCGTGGCTCCGGGGGCGGTCTTCTTGGTGAGGGTGAGGGCGCGCTCGGCGAGCACGTCGCCGCCGGCGCCCTTGGGCTCGGCGAAGACCGCGATGCGGACGTCGCCGGCGGGGTCCATCTTGGCGGCCAGCTTGTAGGTGCCGCTCATGGTCGCCTGCAGGCGCGTGACGAACTGCTGGTCGCGGGCGCGCTCGGAGAAGACCTTGTCCTTGCCGCCGGGGGCGAAGAGGGCCAGCGAGGCCTTCTTCGAGGAGGTGCGCAGGGCGAAGGAGTACCAGGTGCCGCCGGCCAGCTCGACGGTCCACTCGGCGCTCTTGCCGGAGCCTTGGAGCACCTCGCCGTGCAGGGTTCCTTTGTTGGCGAGGCTGGAGTTCTGGGCGATCTCGATGGCCTTGGCGGCCAGCTCGTCGGGGGCGGCGTAGGCGGCCGCGCTCGAGAGCAGGAGGAGGGCGATGAGGGGGAGACGATGGGCCATGTCAGTGCTCGGGGAAGTGGGTCCAACTGCCTGATGGAACGCGGGCGCGAATGTCGCACAGATTCCGGCGCAGCGGAAACGGCGCCCCGCGGCCCCTCCCCCGCCTCCCCTGCGCGGACGGGACCTCCAGATGGAGTTCGGTATGCCCACTGCTTAGGGGAGGAGCCCGGCTCTGCTCCGTCCGACCATCGTCGTGACACGACACATGGGGAGGAGGCGGGAAGGGCCCTGTCCAACCTTCGTCGCGACATACGGATTCTCGTGTCGGGCCGAAGGTGAGCCGAGCAACACGCGATCGTCCCACCGGAGCAGTGAGCGTCCTGGATTCAATCTGAGCGTCCGTCAGCGACGGGGGGATAAGAGGGGGGCCCTGCGCGGTCATCCCACCGGAGCAGTGAGCGTCCTGGATTCAATCTGAGCGTCCGCCACGAGCCTCACCCGGTGTTGCGCAGCCCCGCCGCCAACCCGTTGATCGACGCGTGGATGCCCTGGCGGACCCGGTCATCGCTGTCGCCAGCGCGGTGTCGCCGCAAGAGCTCGACCTGCAGGTGGTTGAGCGGGTCGAGGTAGGGGAAGCGCTGGTGGATGGAGGCGGCGAGGCCGGGGTTCGCCGCCAGGCGCTCGCGGGCGCCGGTGATGAGGTTGAGCGCGTCGCTCGTGCGCCGCCACTCGGCGGCGATGGCGTCCATGACCTTGCGCGCCAGCCGGCGGTCGGGCACGAGCGAGGCGTAGCGCCGCGCCAGCCCCAAGTCCGTCTTGGCCAGCACCATGTCCATGTTCGAGAGCAGCGCGCGCAGGAATGGCCAGGTGCGGTGCATCCGCCGCAGGAGCGCCAGCCTCGCCCCGCGGTCCGTCGCGAGGTATGCGCTCACCGCCGAGCCGAAGCCGAACCAGGCGGGCAACGAGAGCCGGCACTGGCCCCAGGAAAAGCTCCAGGGGATGGCGCGCAGGTCCTCGATCCGCCGGGTCGCCCTCCGCGAGGCCGGGCGCGAGCCGATGTTGAGCTTCCGAGATCTCGGAGATGGGCGTGGCGGCGAAGAACCAGTCGGCGAAGCCGGGCGTCTGGTAGACGAGGGCGCGGTAGGCCTCCATCGCCGCGGACGAGAGCTCCTGGGCCGCTTGCAGGAAGCCCTCCGGCGGCGTGTGCGACGGGCCGAGCAGGCTCGCCTCCACCGTCGCCGCCACCAGCGTCTCGAGGTTGCGCCGGCCGATCTCGGGGTTGGCGTACTTGCGCGTGATGATCTCGCCCTGCTCGGTCAGCCGCAGCTGCCCGCTCACCGTCCCCGGCGGCTGGGCGAGGATCGCCTCGTGCGTGGGCCCGCCGCCCCGGCCGACGGTGCCGCCGCGGCCGTGGAAGAGCCGCAGGCGGACTCCGTGCCGCTCCCGGAGCCGGTCGAAGAGCTCCACCAGGGCCACCTCGGCGCGGTAGAGCTCCCAGCTCGAGGTGAAGAAGCCCCCGTCCTTGTTGCTGTCCGAGTAGCCGAGCATCACCTCCTGCTCCCCGCCGCCGGAGCGCGCCACCAGCGCGGCGATCCCCGGCAGCTCGAAGAGCTCGCGCATGATGGTCGCCGCCCCCCGCAGGTCGGCGATGGTCTCGAACAGCGGCACGACGATCAGGTCCTGCGTGGCCGTCTCGCTCGGCGCCCCACGCACCAGCCCACACTCCTTCATCAGGAGCAGCGGTTCGAGCAGGTCGCTGACGGACTCGGTGTGGCTCACCACGTACTGGCGCACGGCTTCGGGACCGAAGCGCGCGCGGGCCGTGGCCGCGGCCTCCAGGGCGGCCAGCTCCGTCACCGTCGCCTCCGAGTAGCGGGCCCCGCGCACGCGCAGCGGGCGGGCGTCGTCGAGCAGGCCGAGCAGCAGCGTCCTCTTCTCGCCCTCCGCCAACGCCGAGTAGTCGGGGGCCAGCCGCGCGATCCGGAGCAGCTCGCCCAGCACCGCCTCGTGGCGGTCCGAGCTCTGCCGCAGGTCGATGGTGGCGAGGTGAAAGCCGAAGACCTCGACCGCGCGGATGAGCGGGGCCAGGCGCAGCGGAGAGAGGGCCTCGCCGTGGTGGGCCGCGAGCGAGTCGCGCACCGTGCCCAGGTCTTCGAGCAGCTCCTGCGGACGCTGGTAGGGAGGCGCCGAGGCCACCTCGTGGCGCAGGGCCCGTTTGCCGGTCAGCTCGCGCAGCGTCGCCGAGAGCCGCGCGTAGACGCCCACCAGCGCGCGGCGGTAGGGCTCGTCGCGGCGGCGCTCGGAGGTGTCGCCGGAGCGCTCGGCCAGCTCGCGCAGCGCGGCCGACACGCCGGTGAACTGCTCGGACATCGAGAAGCTCGGCGCCCAGCCGGTGCACCTCCTCGAGGTAGTGCCCGACCGCCGTCTCCGCCTGGCGGACGAGCGCGGCCTCGAAGGTGGCGGCGTTCACGTTGGGGTTGCCGTCGCGGTCCCCGCCGATCCAGCTGCCCAGGCGCAGGAAGGGCGGCACCCGCGCCCCGAGCGTCCGGTCCAGGTCGCGGTAGAGCGCGGGCACGGCCTGGAAGAACGTGCCCGGGTAGTAGGACAGGCCGTTCTCGATCTCGTCGGCGACGGAAGGCCGGGTGTTGCGCAGGAGCTTGGTCTGCCGAGAGCTGGACGACGCGCGCGCGGATCTGCGCCTCGTTCTCGGCGTGGAGCCTCTCCGGGCGCGCCGGGAGCGCCTCGCGGGCGAGCAGCAGCTCGAAGACGTCGCGCTCCGCGTCGAGGACGCTCTTGCGCTGGACCTCCGAGGGGTGCGCGGTGAGCACGGGCGAGAGGTGGGCGTCGGCGAGCAGCTTGTGCACCGCGCTCGCGCCGAGGCCCCGCTTCTCCAGGCGCGTCAGCGCCTGCGTCAGGCTGCCCTCCGGCGCCGTCCCCAGGCGCTCCAGGTGCCGCAGGCGGCGGAGCTGGTGGACGTCCTCGGCGAGGTTCGCCAGGTGCGAGAAGTAGCTGAAGGCGCGGATGACCGAGATGGCCCCGTCGAGCGAGAGGCCTCGCAGGCGCTGGTCCAGTGCGCGGCCGGCGCGCGTGTCGCCGCGCCGGCGGTACGCCACCGAGAGCCGGCGCACCCGCTCCACCAGCGCGAAGGCGGCCTCGCCCTCCTGCTCGCGGATGACGTCGCCCAGGATGCGGCCGAGGAAACGGATGTCTTCGATGAGGGGCAGGTCGTTCATGCCCCTCAAGTAACGGCCCCGGACCGGGTGGCTCGCCAGCGCGGCGAGCCCCGGCACCCCGAGCTTGTCGAGGGGCCAGCACTCGGCGCTGGCGGCGCTCGGGACCTACGCCTTGGCGTCCAGCTCCTTGGCGACGATGCGGATCTCCAGGATGCGGTCGCGCAGGTACTCCGCGAGGATCTCCACGGCACGGTGTTCGAGCCCGGTCTTCTTCCCCGAGAAGTGCTCCGTGAGCTTGGCGAACGGGTACTGAGGCCTCCTCGAGCCGCTCGGGCAGGTCGGCCACGCGGCGCGAGGGCATCCCCGAGATCGAATCGGACAACCGGGCGGCGATGACCTCGAGCGCGACGAGGTTCTTGCTGGGGCGTGCGCCCTTGGCGGTGCGCTCGACCTCGCGGCGCAGACCGAGCAGGTAGGTGCTCAGCTTGCGGTCGAATGCGGACGACAGCCTCACGGCGCTCTTGGGAGAAGTCTTCCGGGTGCTCATCAGGGTTCGCCTTTCGAAGTGGAGCCCGTTCGCGGGCTCGAAGGGACCGTCGCGTGATTTGGGCGCCCCGAGCCTACTCCCGAACGGGCTCGACGGCGCAATTCGGGCTGCGGGCTTCGGGCTGGGCTTAGGGCAGGGCTGCGGGCTGGGCTGCAGGCGTCGGCTTCGTTCGGGGGGCTTTACCCGAAGCCCGAAGCCCGAAGCCCGCAGCCCCTTTGGGTGTCTCCCCGAGGGTGACGGTGCCCCTCCGCGGCGAGCGCACCACCTTGGGACTCCCCGAACCGCCCGGACAGGAGGCACCCGACCATGAGCGAAGCTCCGCTGCGGGTGTTCCGCGTGCATTGCGACGATGAGGCCCAGTTCCTCGCGCAGGTGGCCTCGCGCATCGCGCGCAAGGGACTGTTCTTGGAGGCGGAGCGACCGGATCCCGTGGGGACGCCCATCCGGTTGCGGCTGGAGCTGGAGCCGGTCGGCCGGGTGGTCATCGGCGAAGGGCTGGTGGTGCGCCACGGCGCCGGAGCGCGCAGCGGCGAGGTGGTGCGCCTGGTCCGGCTCGACCCGGCGGGGCTGCAGTTCGACCTGGGCGACGGCTTCTGCGGCGACCCGGCGACACCGCCGCCGTTCACCGTGCAGATCGCCCCGGCCGACCCGGAGTGGCAGCATGCGCGGCGCAGCAAGCCGCCGCCGCTCGTCTCCGCCACCGAGCTGCGCCTGTTGGGCCCTGAAGGCTGGGTAGGGGGACTGCGCCCGTTCGACGAGGTCGGGCCCTACCAGCTCTTGAGCCGTCTGGGCAGCGGGGCGTGCTCGGAGGTCTACCTGGCGCGCGAGGCCGCGACGGGCCGGCAAGTGGCACTGCGGATGGCGCTGCCCGACTTCGGCCCGGGCACGCCGTACGGCGACCTGTTCGCGGACGAGGCGCGCATCGCCGCGCTGTTGCAGCATCCGAACCTGGTGCCGGTGTTCGACGTGGGGGAGTCCCGGGACCGGCTGTACCTGGCCTCCGAGCACGTCCGGGGCTGGACGGTGGAGCAGAATCCTCGCGGCGCTGCGCGAGCGGGCGCGGTCGCCGGACACGGGGTTCGCCGTCGCGGTGGCCGTGGAGGTCTGCCGGGCGCTCGAGTACGTCCACGGCAAGCGCAGCCTCGATGGCCAGGCGCTGGGGCTGGTGCATCGGGAGGTCCGCGCGGGCAACGTCTTCGTCTCCGAGCGCGGCGAGGTCCGGCTCGCGGACTTCGGCCTGTCTTCGGGCCCGCCGCGCCGGCGCGAGGGCCCGCCCACCCCGGAGTGGGACGTACGCGATCTCGGGGCTCTGCTCGCACAGATGCTCACGCTCCAGCCGGCGGTGGTCCCGCCGCTCGCCGAGCCGTCGACCTTCAATCCCGAATGCCCGCCGGTGCTGGATTCGCTGGTGTGCTCGTGCGTGCGGCCGGGAAAGGGACAGACGCCCAGCGCGGGCGAGGTCCGCGAACGGCTGGAGCAGATGGCCTCCTGTCTGCCGGTGACCAGTCCGGCGACGCTCGGCGCCGATCTCTTGGGCGAGCGACTCGAATGCGACCGCGTCCAGATCGAGCAGTTGCTGGCGAGAGCAGGACGGAAGGGCGCGCGGGAGGAGGCGCCGTCGTTGGGAGTGACGGGCCGGCCCCGGGCCGCAACGATCTGGGCGGCGGCGGCCGGCGTGCTGATGGGCCTGCTGGCGGTGGCGGCGGTGGTCGCCGGGCGGCTGTAGTTCATCGCCGCCGACAGGGCAGGCGGCGGCAGGTCACGGCGTGGAGGCGGGAACAGCGCAGAGGGCCCACGGCGGTGCCGGCAGCCGCAAGTCACGCGTGGAGGCGGGCAGCGTACGACGGCCCACGGCGGTGCCGGCCAACAGGAGGTCACCCGTGGAGGCGGGCACCATGCGGAGGGCCCACGGCGTTGCCGGCCGACATAGGTCGTGGAGGCGGGCACCATGCGGAGGGCCCACGGCGGTGCCGGCCGACAGTAGGTCACCCGTGGAGGCGGGCACCGTGCGGAGGGCCCACGGCGTTGCTGACTTTGCCGGCGGCTGAAGCCGCGCCTGACGTTACGAAGCCCGCCTGCGCGGGCTCGGTGGAGAACGGATCCGAAGGCGCCAGTTGGGATGCTCAGGCTCAGTGTGTCCTGTGCCCTTCGGCTTGGCACCTCTGGGCTACGGCGTGGGCGCCGGCACCGCGCACAGAGTCTTGTCGCCCTCGACGCAGGCCTTGTTGGGGAAGAAGGGCGGGCCGCATTCGTAGTCCTGCTCTCGGTAGACGATGGTGAGGTCCTGGTCCCAGCACTCGTGGTGGTTGGCCACGACCGTGCCGAAGAAGGTGCTGGTGCCCGTGCCGTCCACCCGGCCCGCGCGGCTCGGGAGCCACTGGGCCGTCGCCGAGACCTCGTAGCCGTTGCGCGGCATCGTGTAGGTGTAGCTGAAGGTGCCGCTCTGGTCCGCGCTGCGCGCGTGGCTGAACTGGAAGGTCTTCAGGTCGCCGTTGGCCAGCTCCAGCATCACCTCGCGCAGCCCGACCTGCACTCCGCCGTCGGCGTGCGAGTAGTCGAGCGTGAAGCTCTGGATCTCGAATTTGGGATCGCTGTTCGGCCCGGCGATGCCGAGCTCGCGCGCCTTGACCATGTCCAGCACGAACTCCCCGGCGCCGCCCTTGGCTCGGGCGCCGGTGAAGGAACCCTTGATGACCGGGACGAAGGCGCCTTGGCTGCCCTGCGCCCGCCACTCGACCCGGTAGTCGTAAAGGTCGCTGCCGGAGTCGTGGACCACCACCACCTGGAGCTCCATTCCGGCGTGGTCGTCGTCCTTCCACGGGCCCCACGTCCGGCGGTTCTCTTCGCGAACGGTGGGTGCGAACTGGCGCACGAGGTCGAGCCCGCCGGTGAGCCCGTCGATCCACGCGTTGAGCTGCTTGGCCATGTTGTCCAGGTTCAGGAACGCGTCGGCCTGCAGCCCGTGCTCGCTCTGGCCGAGCTCGCCGGAGGTCAGGCCCTGCTGCGTCGTGGCGGTCTCGGTGGGCGGGTGGACGTGCAGGTCGTCCTTCTGCGGCATGCCGGAGAGGAACGCCGCGTCGAGGTCGGACCAGGTGCAGCCGGCGGCGGCGAAGGTGAGCGCGAGGGCAGCGGCGAGCGTCGGGCTTCGCATGGCTACAGCTCCACGGAGAGCAGCAAGCCGCCCTCCAGGTACCCCAGCGACTGCTGGGAATCGACGTTGTAGTAGAGGTAGTGGCCGCGGGCGCGGGCAGCGAGCGCCCAGTGCGTCGAGAGCTTGAGCCGCAGCCCGACGACGAGCCCCGGGGTCATGGCGAAGTAGCTCTGGTTCGGGATGCCGTCGTCGTCGAAGTTGCGGTTGAGCATCACCACGGCCAGCCTCGCTCCCACGAAGGGCGCCACCCGGTCGGCGAACGTCCACTCCTTGGTCATGGACACACCAAGGCCCCATTCGTCGAAACCGTAGGCGAGATCGCCGAACTCGGAGCGCACCGCGGACCGGCCGAAGCCGTAGGCGAAGTCGAAGCTCCACACGAAGCTGGCGCGGACGGCGGCCTCGACGCCGACGACGGGCATGGACGGGAACGGGCCGGCGAAGAAGTACTGGTAGCCGCCGGTCAGCGTCATCCCGAACCGCGTCGGCTCGGGCTCGAAGACCTGGTGCACGCCCTTGACCGGGTCGTCGGAGAACGGCACGTCGCGCATCGAGGTCTCGTAGAAGGCGGCGACCTCCCCGGACTTCACGGTCACGTCGCCGACCCGCAGGTGGTCGGCCAGCCGGCGCTTGACCTTGTAGGCGCCGGGGACGAGGGCGATGCGCCGCTCGACGCCGGCGGCCTTGGCGATCTCCGCGGCGACGACGCCCTTTGCGTCCACCAGGAAGTAGTTGCCCGCGGGCCCGTCGGCGGGGAGCAGCACGCCCTCGCGGCGCGCGCCGACGTCGGTGAGGACCACGTCCCCGTTGCCGGCCAGGTCGTAGCTGAAGGTGGGGTGCTGCGGCCCGGCGGCGGTGTCGGTGGTGTCGGCCACGGTCCGGTCGTAGGCGTACGCGTAGGCCTCGGAGAGCGAGACGCGCCCGTCGCCCGAGCTGTCGGCGCCGCCCATCAGCCCGCTGATCAGGTGGTGCGAGAAGAAGCTGCCCGAGAGCTCGTCGGACTCCTGCGAGTCCTCGTCGGCGGAGCTGGAGGCGAGCATCACCATGCCGCGCGCCGCCTGCAGCGCGCCCAGGTCCACGGCGAAGGCCGGCGCCTTGCGCGCGCCCTTGGTCCGGGTGATCGCCCCGGACTGGCAGGAGTCGATGAGGCCGATGCGCACCGCCGCGGCGCTGCGGGCCAGGCGCAGCTTGACCTCCTCCATCGGCAGCACGGTCTGCCCCAGCCGCAGGAAGCCGTCCTTGGCGTGGCCCGAGTAGTAGACGACGAAGACCGGGCGCTCGCCGCGGGTGGCGGAGGCGGCGATGCGGCGCTCCAGGGTGTCGAACGCGAAGCGGACGTCCTCCACGGTCTTCTCGACCAGGACCACGGCGTCGCTCGCGGGCACGTCGCCCAGGCGGGTGAGGACCTCGCGCAGCTTGTTGGCGTCGTCGTGGGCGTAGCGCAGCGGGCGCGTGCCGGGGCCGCCGTCGTTGTTGGCGACGATGAGCGCGAAGCGCTGGCCACCGCTGCTGCCCTGAGCGCCGGCATCCGCCGAGCACAGCGCCAGGACGGCCGCGACCGCGGCGATCCTCGGCAGGCTGGCGCGCGCGAGCGGCATGCGGTCGTCCTACTGCGCTTCGGGTTTCTTGAGCGTCCGGGCCGACTGCTCGCTGCGCACTGGAAGAGGCAGCTCGGACATGGCGGCGAGCCTGCCGGCGCGCGCGAACTCCTTGCTGGCAGCCTCCAGCGCGGCCCGCATCTCCACCGCCTGGTCGCTGAACACGGCGATGACCCGCTCCTGGCCGGCGCCGGTCAGCTCCAGGCTGTCCGGCAGCAGGTGCGTCCCGGCGCCCTTCTCGACCGGGAGGCTCGGCCCCGACTCCGGGTAGAGCGGGGTGGCGACACCCGACTCGTCGACCGAGAGGACGAGCACGTAACTCTTGTCCTGCGCGCGGTAGCCGACGCGCACCCGCTCGCCGCGCGCGAGCGCCTCGCCGTCCTGCGCCAGCCGCGGCGTGGCGCCGGCGCCGCCGACGAAGAGCTCGAGCGTGCTGCCGCCCTTGGTCAGGTTGTGGCCCTGGTGCGCGGCGCCCAGCAGCACCTTCATCGGACCCCAGAGGACGATGAGCGCGATGCCCGCCGCGAGCGCCAGGCTCACCGGGCCGGCGACCTTGCCGCGCTTGCGCTGGGACTGCTTGCGCTCCACCGCGGCGGCGAACGCCTCGAAGGGGACCTGGGCCTTGAACTCGGCAGCTTCTTGCTCGAGCCGGGCCAGCTCGGCGCCGCAGCGGGCGCAGCCTCGAGCGTGGGTGCGGACGGTGGCCGCCTCATCGCCCGTCAGCTCGCCCGCGCACAGCCGCGCGACGCTGCGCAGCGAGCAGGTCGGGCCGCGGTCGTTCGAGGCCTTCACTCCGGGGATGTCGAGCGACTCATCCATGGGCGCCTCCCGCTGCCTGCGCGGGCGTGATTCCCAGCCGCTCGGCGTGTGCGCGCGCGGCCGAGGCGAACTCGGCGAGCCGCTTGCGCACGGTGGGCACGCTCCGCCCGATGGCCGCGGCCACCTCTTCCAGCGTCATCTCGTCCACGTAGTAGTGGATGGCCGCCGCCTGCGTCTCCTGGTCGAACTGGACCAGGAGCGCCCGGACCAGGTCGCGCCCTTCCACCGGCGGCCCCGAACCGACCGGGGCGAGCTTCGCCATCTTCTCCACCTCGTCCCGCCAGGCCGCGCGGTTGGCGCGCAAGAGGTTCAGGCAGTGGTTGGTGGCGATCTGCAGCAGCCAGGTCAGCGGCGAGGCCTGGGCCCGGTAGCCCTCGAGGTGGGTGAACGCCCTGGCGAAGACCTCGTGCATCGCGTCCTCGGCCTCGGCGGGGTCCTTCAAGACGTACCTGCAGCGGCTGCGGACGGCCGCGCCGTACCGCTCGTACAGCTCGCGCAGCAGCTCGCGCGGATCCGGCTTACCACCGGGGATGACCTGGAGCTTCGGTCCCATCCCTCTCCCGGCCCCTCCCGGCGAACGGGAGGGGCGATCGTGGGAGGCAGCGCTGGCGTTACAGCGTGGAGAACTCGGCGGTGGCGAAGGTGCAGCTCGTCTCCTGGCCCTGGATGCTCGCCGGGTTCCAGCTCTCCAGGTAGTAGGTCTCCAGGAAGGTCTTGCCCCAGCACTCGCTGACGTTGCCCAGCTCGGTGCCCGCGGAGTTGAAGGCCTTCACGTCGCTGCGGCCGTCGCCGTCGTTGTGCCAGCGGCTCTTGATGGTGAACTTCTCCGCCTTGGCGTTGGTGAACTTGAACTCGAAGGAGCCGTCGCCCTCGTGCGCCTTGGCGAAGGCGTAGTTGGCGTCGACCTTCTGGCCGGGGTGGTCGTTGTCGGCGACCTGCTTGAACGCCACGCCCACCGTCACGGCGAGGGCCGCGTCGCGGCTGTAGGTGAAGTCGCCCTTGCCGATCTCCTGGCCGTGCTCGGGCAGGGTCTGGCAGGCGTCCCAGTCGGCGGTGAAGGAGCCGCTGCCCTGGTTCTTGGCCTGGCCCGGCTCGTGGTGGCCGTAGATGAGCCTGACGAAGGCGTCGTCGCCCTTCGACTTGTCCTTGCCCTCGAGCTTGTAGTCGTAGCCGGTGCCGGCCTTGGTCACCGTGAACTTGTAGGTGTTGGGCGAGAGCGAGTCGGTCCAGGGGCCCCAGACGGCCTCGGTGTCGGTCACGTCGGTGGCCGGGAACTTGATGATGGCCTCGCACAGCGCCAGCACCCAGGCGGTGCCGCCGTTGACGGCGACGGTCACGGAGCGGGTGGCCTGGTACCAGGTGGCGGTGTCGCCCAGCAGCGCCTGCCCGGTCTGGCCGAGGTCGTCGGACTCGAGCGCGCTGCCCTTGGCCGGGACCTGGATCTCGATGCCCTGGCGCGAGGGCGAGGCGGCGCGGAACTCGTCGACGTCGTTGTTCTGCAGGCGGCCGCAGCCCATGACCAGGACGATGAGGAACATCAAGCGCTTCATGGAAACCTCCAAGGGGTTGGTTTCGGCTCTCGTCTGGTTGGACACGGCAGGCTGCCCGGAACAGAAAGTGGCCGGGATCGTACCAGCAATTCAAGGGGTTCCCCCGCGGGCGCCTTGGCGTCCGGCTGGCGGGCGCCTCGTCACAACCGGCAGGCGCCTCGCCACCAGCCGGCAGGCGTCTCGCCACCCAGCCGGCAGGCGTGGAAGCCTGCCGCTACCCGGCCGTCGCCGGGCGAACCGGAAGGCTTTGCGTTATGGTTCCGCGCCTTTTCGAGCATCCCGAGAAGTCGGCAAAGGAGCAGCAATGCACAAGATTTCGATGATGGTGCTGGCGGCCGTCCTGGCCCTGGCCGCCGGCTGCAACGAGAAGAAGGCCGAACCTGCCGCTGCCACGGCCGCCAAGGCCGGCGCGATGGCGACCAGGGGCAAGGCCTCCGCGTTGAAGGGCAAGGTCCTCGAGAAGATCGACGCGGCGACCTACTCCTACTTGCGGCTGCAGACCGAGCAGGGCGAGACCTGGGCGGCCGTGCCGCAGACCGCGACCGCGATCGGGACCGAGGTCGTCGTCGAGGGCGGGATGAACATGGACGGCTTCGAGAGCAAGAGCCTCGGCCGCAAGTTCGACAAGATCGTCTTCGGCACCCTCGGCGGCGGCCCCGGCCCAGGCGCGACTCCCGAGCAGGTCGCCAAGGCTCAGGCTGCCACCGGCACCCCTCCGGCAGACCTCGCGGTCATGGCCGGCGCGCTTCCCCCGAACCACCCCTCGCTGGGCACCGCGGCCGACCTCGGCAACATCAAGGTCGAGAAGGCCACCGCCGCCAACGCCAAGACCGTCGCCGAGGTCTGGGCCGAGAAGGCCAAGCTCAAGGACGCCAAGGTCACGGTCAAGGGCAGGGTGGTCAAGGTCAACAGCGGCATCCTGGGCAAGACCTGGATCCACCTGCGCGACGGCAGCGGCAGCGAGGCCGCCAGGGACAACGACGTCACCGTGACCGCGAGCGAGGCGGCGGTGGCCGTCGGCGACGTCGTCACGGCGGAGGGCACGGTGCGCGTCGACAAGGACTTCGGCGCCGGCTACCAGTACCCGGTCATCGTCGAGGACGCCTCGGTGAAGAAGTAGGTCGAGGCCCTCGAGAGACGACGAGACGAAAAGGGCGGCGGCGATCCTCGGATCGTCCGCCGCCTCGCCGTCAGGGATTGATCCAGGTCCCGCCGTACTGGCAGGCCATCCTGGCAGCCTGAAGGTCGTTCACGTTGTAGAAGCGCAGGATCATGTTCGCGGCCGTGAACTCGCACGAGCCCCGCTCGTTCAACGGGCACGACCCGCCCCAGAGCCCGTCGTTCTCCCTGCAGGACTGCTGCTTCTCCGCTGAGAAGCCGTCCTCGGGATAGGGGTAATCGGCGCACTGCTCCTTGTCGGGGTACCAGCAGGCCCCCCACATGCCGTCGCGGTCGCCCCAGTTGACACCGGCGTCGGTTCGCTTGGTGCCTCCGCCACTGGAGCAGGCGGCGACGAGCGCGATGATCATCGGGACGTACGAGCGGCGGGCCATGAACCCCTCCGGGCAATGAGAAGGGCGCCATTGTAGCCGTCCTCGCGAACCGGTTGGAGCCCCGCGCGTCTCTAATGGCGCAAGGAGGAGGCTCCATGAGCAGCGGGAAGCGCCGAGCGGTCGTCGGTATCAAAGCACTGGCTGGGGTCGGGCTCTTGGTCGCGGGGGTGTTGATGTTCGCTGCTCCAGGAACGGGCGGAGCGCAGGGGAGCGAGCCGGCGAGGGTCTATCCCGCGCGCGTCAGCAGCGAGCAGGCCCACCAGCTGGTGAAGGAGGGCGCGCTCCTCCTCGATGTCCGCACGCCAGGCGAGTATGCGGCGGGGCACGTCGACGGCGCCGTGAACATCCCGTTCGACCAGCTCTCGGCTCGCCAGGCGGAGCTGGGGGCGAAGACCCGTGCCATGGTCCTCTACTGCCACAGCGGTCGACGAACCGGCATCGGCGCCAAGACCCTCCAGGACCTGGGCTTCACCCAGGTCTATGACCTGGGCCCGATGTCCCGCTGGTGAGGTCGCCCACTCTCGCGCCTATATAATGTGGTGACTCGCTGCGTCATCACGTAAGCCTCCGAAATCAGGCGGGAATTCGGTCGAAAATTCCATAGTGATTTCGGGTGGTTGCGGCTCCGGATTCGCCGGCATTCAGGCAGAGGTAGGCATTGGTGCGCCATGACCTCCTGGCGGGGCTATCGGGACCCCCCCGCCCGCCAGCGGGCCCGACGCTGCGCTCTCCGAGGTGCGGCAGGCTCCGCGTGCCCCGGCGGCCACGCTCAAGGCCTCAAGGCGTAGCTGCTCTCTCGGCGCTGCCACCTCTACCCGGTGGCGCGGCGGACCCGCGGGCCGCTCTGCTAAGTTGAGCGGCACGGAGGCGGGATGGAAGCGCAGGGGACCAAGGCGTTCGGCGAATACGTCCTGCTCGAGCGCATCGGTGGCGGCGGCATGAGCGAGCTGTGGCGGGCGCGCCCCAAGAGCGGGCCCGCCTCCATCGTCGCCATCAAGCGCATCCACTCCGACGACGCCGGCGACCCGCAGATGCTGTCGATGTTCCTCAACGAGGCGCGCATCGCGGCCCAGCTGGCGCACCCGAACATCGCGCAGGTCTTCGACCTGGGCCGCGTCGGCGACGAGCCGTACCTGGCCATGGAGTACATCGCCGGCGTCGACCTCCGGGCCATCTACCTGCGCGCCGTCGAGCGCAAGGAGCTGATGCCCATCCCGCTGGTGGCCTACGTGGGGATGCAGCTGTGCGACGCGCTCGACTACGCCCACCGCAAGGCCGACGCCCGCGGCAAGCCTCTGGGCATCGTCCACCGCGACGTCTCGCCCGACAACGGCATCGTCACCTTCGAAGGCCAGGCCAAGCTCATCGACTTCGGCGTGGCCAAGATGACCAGCCAGGGCGGCGTGACGCTGGCCGGCGTGCTCAAGGGCAAGCTGGCGTACATGAGCCCGGAGCACGTGCTGGGCGAGCCGGTCGACCGCCGCGCCGACCTGTTCTCGCTGGCGGTGCTGCTGCACGAGATGGTGACCGGGCGGCGCCTGTTCTGGGCCGAGAGCCAGATCCAGACGCTGCACGCGGTCTGCACCCGGGACGTGCCGCCGCCGCGAACCATCAACCCCAACGTCCCGCCCGAGCTGGACGCCATCATCACCCGCGCGCTGGCGCGGCACCGCGAGCAGCGCTTCGCCTGGGCCTCGGACATGGGCGCCGCGCTGCGCCGCTTCATCCGCGGCCTCCAGTTCCGGCCCACCGCCGACCAGCTGCGCCGCTACCTGGAGGTCACCTTCCCGGACCGGCTGGCGCGCGAGAAGGACCGGCGCACCGCGTGGGCGCTGGAGCACGACCGGCGCAAGAAGCCGGCGCGGGGCGACGCGCTGGAGGGCGACGACCACTCGATGGCCCCCACGCTGCTCGACCCCAGCCGCCGGCCTCCACCCTCGGCGCCGCTCGCCTCCGTCGACGACCCGGGCGCCGCGCTGCCCGACGGCGTCTGGCCGGAGATGAAGGTCCCCGAGCACCTGCTCACCGCGCCCCAGGCGCTGCCGCCGCCCATCCCCTCGCCGCTCGCGGCCGCCAAGCCGACCGGGCCGCTGCCGCGCCAGCCCTGGCCGGTGAGCATCGACGTCGAGGGCAGCTGGTGGGCGGCCGGCACGCCGGCGCAGGCCTTCACCGGCATCGTCGACCTCGTCAACGAGACCGAGGCGACGCTGCGCACCCGGGTGATGATGCGCGCGGGCGTGGCCATCGAGCTGGAGATCCCCCTGTCCGCGGACATGAAGGTGGGGGTCGTCGGCCGGGTGCAGTGGTACAAGTCGGCCGGCGGCGGCGAGTACGCGCTGCGCATCGTGTTCGAAGACCCGCGGCCCGAGCTGGCGCTGACTTTCCGGCCGGCTAGAAAAGGCGAAAAGGGTCCGAGGGGCTGTTAGGCTCCCGGCCGCAAGCCGGTCGGTGGAGCGGGGCGACGCGTATGAGGAAGCCGGAGCCGTTCGGACAGTACCTGCTGCTGGAGCCCATCAAGGCCGGCGGGATGTCCGAGATTCTGGCGGGCCCGGCCCCAGAACGGCGAGGCGGTCGTCGCCATCAAGCGGGTGCTGCCGCAGTACGCCAAGGACCCCGAGATCCTGGGGATGTTCCTGGACGAGGCGCGGGTCGCGGTGCAGCTGTCGCACCCCAACGTGGCGCGCGTGTTCGACCTGGGCCGCGTCGGCGACGACTTCTTCCTGGCCATGGAGTACGTGCCCGGCACCGACCTGCGCGCCATCTTCAGGCGCGCCGCCGAGCAGCGGCAGCTGATGCCCATCCCGCTGGCGGTCTACGTCATCTCCAAGATCTGCGACGCGCTCGACCACGCCCACCGCCAGACCGACGCCGCCGGCAAGCCGCTGAAGATCGTCCACCGCGACGTGGCCCCCGACAACTGCCTCGTCACCTTCGACGGCGAGGTCAAGCTCATCGACTTCGGCGTCGCCAAGGCCGAGGTGCAGTCGAACAAGACGCGCGTCGGCGTGCTCAAGGGCAAGCTGAGCTACATGAGCCCCGAGCAGGTCGCCGGCCTCCCGGTCGACCGCCGCTCGGACCTCTTCAGCCTCGGCATCGTCCTCTACGAGATGGTCACCGGGCGAAGGCTCTTCTGGCGCGAGAGCCCGCTGGCCATCCTGGAGGCGGTGCGCATGGCGCCGGTGGAGTCGCCCCGGCAGATCAACCCGGGGGTGCCGCCGCAGCTGGAGAAGACCATCCTCAAGGCGCTGCAGAAGCACCGCGAGGTGCGCTTCGAGTGGGCCTCGGAGATGGGGAACGAGCTGCGTGCGTGCCTGGCCAGCCTGGCCACGCCGGCGCCCGAGGCGCTGCTGCGCAAGTACATGGCGCTGATGTTCGTCGACGAGCTGGAGGCCGAGCGGGCGCGGCGAAAGGCGTGGGCGAGCGCCCACGAGGCGGCCCGGCCGCTGAAGGTGGGCGACCCGCTGGAAGGGACCCCCGCGCACGAGGCCGAGCGCGCCAGGCAGCCGACCCTGATGGACCGCCCGGGGACCCAGAAGAAGCCCCTGCCGCCCCCGGCGCGCGAGACGGGGCTGATGCAGCCCGACGTCCGACGCATCGTGGCCGACGACGACGACGAGGTCCCCGAGGCCGACATCGAGTTCGAGGACCGCCCGACGCTGCTCCCGTCGCGGCTGCCGGAGATGTCGGTCCCCGAGCAGCTGCTCGAACCGGCCGAAGAGCTGCCGCCCCCCATGCCGTCGCCCGAGCGGCCGACGGTCGCGCTGCAGGTGTTCGTGGAGGAGGGGCTGGACGAGGAGGAGGAGGAGGGGGAGGTGCGGGCGCAGAGGGAAGCGGAGGTCAAGCGGCGCGCGGCGACTGCGCCCGAGCTGCCGGCCGCGCCGGTGCGCAAGTCGGGGGTGCTGCCGGCCGGGCCGCTGCGCAAGTCCGGGGCGATCCCCGCGGCGCCGGGGCGCAAGTCGGGGTCGCTGCCGATGGCGCCGGTGCGCAAGCCGGACAAGAGGTGAGCCGCAAGCGTCAGCGCGCGGGCCTCCTGCAGCCCTGAGCAGTGATGAGGTCCGAATCGAGCAAGAGGCATCCGGGCATCCTGCGCCGGAGCCAATGAGCAGAGCGCGTCCCTGCTCGACTCCTCCCGGTCACCGCGCAGCATCGCCGTAACGAGGTCCAAATCGAGCAAGAGGCTTCCAGCGCGGCCTGAGCCAAGGCCAGTGAGCAGGGTGCGCCGTTGCTCGACTCCTCCCGGTCACTGCGCAGGGCGCAAGGAGGCCCGACGCGCTAACGCTTGCGGCTCGGGCTTGCTACTGTTCGCCACCTCATGGCGTCCGGTCCGACTCGCTACGGTAAGTACCTGCTGCTCGAGAAGCTCAACGGCGGCGGCATGTCGGAGATCTGGCGCGCTGCATCGAGCGGAGCGACGCACGCCAACCTGGCCATCAAGCGCATGCTGCCCAACATGGCGACCGACACGGAGATCGTCGCCATGTTCATCAACGAGGCGCGCATCGCCGCGCAGCTGGCGCACCCGAACATCGCCCAGATCTTCGACCTGGGGCGCATCGGCGACGACTTCTTCATCGCCATGGAGTACGTGGGCGGCGCCGACCTGCGCACGGTGCTGACGCGCAGCGCCGAGTTGGGCTCGCCCATGCCCATCCCGCTGGTGGTCTTCGTCGCCGCGCAGGTGTGCGACGCGCTCGACTACGCACACCGGAAGACCGGCGTCTCCGGGGAGCCGCTGGGGCTGGTGCACCGCGACATCTCGCCCGAGAACTGCCTCGTCACCTTCGACGGCACGGTCAAGCTCATCGACTTCGGCATCGCCAAGGTGACGCGGCAGGCGTCCAAGACCAAGGCGGGCGTGCTCAAGGGCAAGCTCGGCTACATGAGCCCCGAGCAGGTGACCGGCCAGGCCGTCGACCGCCGCAGCGACCTGTTCAGCCTGGCGACGGTGCTCTACGAGCTGGTGACCGGCCGCCAGCTGTTCAAGGCCGAGAACGAGTACATGACCGTCCACGCGCTGTGCCGTGGGCGGATCGCCGCGCCCAGCGAGGCGAACCCCGCCGTGCCGGCCGAGCTGGACCGGATCGTCCTCAAGGCGCTCTCGCGCGACCGGGTCCAGCGCTACCAGTGGGCCTCGGAGCTGGCGGCCGACCTGCGCAGCTTCCTGGGGACCCTGCGCCCGGAGCCGGGCCCGGCGCTCTTGCGCAAGTTCATGAGCGTGGCCTTCGCCCCGGAGCTGGCGGTGGAGCGCGCGCGGCGCACGGCCTGGGCGCGGGCCCACGCCGCCCGCGAGGCTCAAGGACGGCGACCTGCTGGAGGGCGAGGAGGACCTGGCCGCCACCGACACCTTCGAGCCGGTGACGCAGGAGCTGACGCCCTTGAGCCTGCCGATGATCGAGCGGCTGGGGCGCGGCGACCTCCTGCCGGCCATGGAGCTGGACGGCCTGATGGGCCCGGCCGAGGAGCTGCCGCCGCCCTTGCCTTCGCCGCTGCCCGGCGAGGCGGAGACCATCTTCGACTTCTCGCTCTTCAGCGACGGGCCGGAGGACGAGGCGCACCGGCCCCGCCCGTCGCGGCCGTCGGCCCAGGAGCGCGAAGAGCCGACCGGCGAGTTCGAGCCCTTCAAAGACAAGTGATGGCGAACCGCGCCGCGACCGCGCGAGGGCTCCTTGCCTTGGCGCTCTGGGCCAGCACCGTCGCCCTGTCGCGATCGCTCTCGGAGGCGGTCGGCGCCACGACCGGCGCCTGCGCCGCGCTGGCCGCGGGCGGCGCGCTCTCGCTCGGCCTGGGATGGGCCAAGGGGCAGGCGCCGTGGGCCGCGGTGCGGCTGCCGCGGCGCTACCTCCTCGGGTGCGGCGCGCTCTTCGTGGGCTACATGGCGTGCCTGTACGCCGCCATCGGGCTCGCGGCGGACCGGCCGACGGCGCTGGTCGTCGGGCTGCTCAACTACCTGTGGCCGCCGCTGATGGTGGCCTTCTCGGTGCCGCTCTTGGGACAGCGGGCCCGGCCGGGCGTGCTGGCCCTGGGCTGTGCGCTCGCGCTCGGAGGAACGGCCGTCGCGGTGGCGGGAGACGACGGCGCGTCGGCGTGGGCCGCAGGGCTGGGGCTGCGGTCGGCCGCGCCGCTGGCGCTGGCGGCGGTGGCGGGTGTGCTCTGGGCGCTCTACTCGAACCTCGCGCGCCGCTGGGGACCCGCGAGCGGTGCGCCCGCGGCCGACGCGGTGCCGCTCTTCCTGCTCGCGTCCGCGGTCGCGCTGGCGCTCTTGCGGCTGGCGCTCCCCGAGGAGCCTCGAGCGTGGACCGCGCGCTCGCTGGCCGAGCTCTTCGCGCTCGCCGTGGGCCCCATGGCCGTCGCCTATCCGCTGTGGGAGAAGGGCGTGCGCTCGGGGGACCACGCGCTGCTCGGGCTGGCGAGCTTCTTCGTGCCCGTGCTCTCGCTGGGCCTCGCCTCGGCCTGGCTGGGCGTGGTGCCGGGCCGTGGCCTGGCGGCCGGCTGCGCGCTCGTCGTCGCCGGAGCGTTGGTCAGCCGGGCCTCGCTGCTGGTGCGGGCTGCCCCGGCGGGTGCGGACCAGGCTCCGACGGGCTGAGCCGGAGCAGCGCGCCTATGTTCGAGGAACGGGACGCGGCGCGCCGCGCCGGAGGGGGAGGCATGTCCGAGCTGAAGATGAACCGGTTCAAGTTGCTGGACAAGCTGGGGGAGCGCTGGCTGTTCGAGAAGAAGACTGTCTTCCTGTACGACAAGATCCTGCGCAAGCTCGAGAGCCTGGAGTTCGACGAGGACCTCTCGCAGCTCAAGACCTTCCGCGCGCAGGAGCTCGACCACCAGAAGAAGCTCGAGTCCTACATCGAGAATGTGCGGCTCGAACGTGAAGCGCAAGACCTCGTCGCAGCGCATGGTGGAGATCGAGTCGCAGGCGTTCAGCAACATCATCGAGGAGTGCCGCGAGGCCTCGCAGTGCCTGGCCGTCCTGCTCGACGCGGAGATGACCGACAACGCGAGCTGGGAGCTGCTCATCCAGCTGTCGAAGAAGGCTGGGCAGAAGGACTTCATCGACACGTTCCAGAAGGCCTTGGACGAGGAGAAGATCCACCTGCGCACGGTGCGCAACATGATCACCAAGCTCGCGCGCTACGAGCTGGTGGAGATGGCGCAGCCGCAGGCCACCTGAGCGGATCAGGCGCTCACGGCTTCCTCCTCTCGATCCAGCACTCGCGGTTGACGGCCTCGTCGGTGCGCTGGGAGCTGGCGACGACCTCCTCGAACGGAGCGTCGCCCGTCATCCCCTTGCCGCGGTTCTTCTCGACCAGCTGCTCGAAGGTCGGGCCGTCGGGGTTGCCGTACTTCTCCAGGTCCCGTGCGCGCAGCTTCTCGACCTCGTCGCGGCTGGCCATCATCGCCCGGCAGGTCAGCCGCGCGTTGTGGCGGATCTCCGAGGCGGACCGCGCCCGCTCCTTGGCGCTCTTGCCCTCGGCCTTGAGGGCCGCGTCGGCCGCGGGGATCTGCTCGACGAGCTCGTTGTAGTAGACGCGGATCTGGCAGTCGGACCAGTGCGCGCCGCCGGCCTTGAGCTGCTCGGCCTCGGCGGGCGTCTTGGGCCAGGACTGCTGGACCGTCACCGACTGCGAAGCCGGCTCGGCGGAGGCGGTCGTGGCCGGCCCGGAAACCGAGTGGGCGCAGGCTCCGAGCCACGCGACGAGCCCCGCAACGGCGAGCACACGCATTCGAAGAGCCATGTCGGACCTCCGCTGCCCCGACTTCAGTTCTTGCAGGACTGCGGGATGGGGATGGTGCCCTTCCAGAAGGACTTGCCGTCGACCGTCAGCTCGCCCTCGGCGGTGAAGCTCTCGCACCCGGGGAAGTCGTCGTCAGGGAAGAACGTCGCCGCGGCCTCGATGCCCCCGTTGCCGGTCTCGCGGACCTCAGCGGCGCGGCTGCGCCGCCCCACCTTCATCGTCCCCTTCACCGTCCCGGCCGCCGGCGCCTTGTCGAGCACGATGGCGCAGTTGAGCTCGCGCACCAGCCGCGGGCGCGTGCGCTCGCCGGTGCCCGGGTAGGTGTAGCGCGTCCCGTCCGGCGCCGAGGAGTTGCAGCTCAGCGTCGCGTGACCGTTCTTGACCGCGACCTTCGGGCAGTCCTGCGGCACGGCGAGCTTGGCTTTGCCGAGCACGCCCTTGGCGGAGGTGACCTCGAGCGACAGGTCGAAGCGCTCGCAGGCCGGAAAGTGGGTCCCAGGCTCGAGCTGGAAGCGGAAGAGCGCCGAGTCCTTCTGGATCGCCTCTTCGACCTCGATGGGCCGGCTCGAGAGCTCGCCGGTGACGACGCGCATCGCGGCCTTGAGCGGGCTGGGGTGGCCCTTGAGCTTCTTGGCCGACAGCTCGCACTCGAGCGTGCCCGGCACCGCGCCCTTCTTCGGCAGCGGCTTGCCCTGCGAGCTGCACGTGAGCTTGACCACCGGCGCCGCCCACGCTCCGTTGGGGGTGAGGACCGCGAGGGCGCAGAGCGAGCCCCAGATCGCGAGTGGCCGGGCCGTGAGCATGGCCAAGAGGTTACCGCGGGTTGCAGCGGTCCGCGATTTCTGGCCGCCTCAGCCCGCGCCGATCCGCCGCGCCACCGAGCGCGCCTCGGCCAGCTCGAGCGCGGCCTGGCGCTCGCGCCCGACGCGGAAGGCCTCCTCCAAGAGCTCGCGGCCGCGCACCGGGTCCTGGGCCCAGAGCGCCTCGGCCAGCCAGGCGCGCCCGCAGACCGCGGCGTGCTGCTCGCGCGTCTTGTCGGAGAGCCGCACGGCGTCCTCGAGCTCGGCGATGCCGGCCTCCCGCTCGCCCAACAGCAGCCGGGCACGGCCGATGGCACAGCGCGCGGCGGTCTCGTCCTGCCCGGAGGCGAAGTGGCGGAAGGTGGAGAGGGCGCCGATGAGCTCGGGCAGCGCCGCCTGCGCCCGGCCAAGCTCCAGCTCGACCTGCGCGGCGTGCAGGCGCGCGTTCGAGGCGTTGGCGAGCTGGCCCGCCTCCGAGTACAGCGCCTGCGCCTCGCGGTAGCGCGTGATGGCCGCCTCGCGGTCGCCCTGGGCCTCCAGCGCCCGGGCGAGCGAGACGCGGGTGAAGGCGCGGTTGGGCTTGTGCGCTCCCTGGTCGGCGAAGCGCAGCGCGGCCTCGGCGAGGGGAACGGCTTCGGCGGCGCGGCCGGTCTCGGCGAGCAGGCCGGCCTGCAGGCCGACGATCACCGGGGCCTTGTCCTCGGCCGCCAGCGGGCGCGCCTCGGCCAGCTCCTCGAGCGCCTCCTGCGGCGAGCCGACCGCGGCGTGGTAGCTGGCGCACATCAGCAGCAGGCCCACCCGCATCTCCGCCGGCGCGTCTGCGGGGATGGCGGCCTTGGCCCGGCCCATCAGCTGGCGCGCGGCGACGAGGTCGCCCTGGTAGCTGGCGCACATGGCGGCGCTGGTGAGGGCGCGCAGGCGGGCCACCGGGTCCGGCAGCTCGTCGGCCAGCTGCAGCGCCAGCCGGCGCGCCTCGCCGTAGCTCGACAGCCGCGACAGGCACTCGAGCTCGCCCAGGGCGCACTCGATGCGCGACTGGCCCAGCGCCGCGAAGTGCCGCGCCGCCGCCTTGAACAGCCGCAGCGCGTCGCCGAAGCTGCCGCGCCGCAGCGCCGCCCGCGCCACCTCCAGACACGAGCGGGCGGCCTTGGGGTGGTCGTCGGCCAGGTCGTAGTGGAGCGCGAGCAGGTCGTCGCCGACGTTGCGCGCGGCGAGCACCGCGGCGACGCGGGCGTGCAGCGCCTTGCGCTCGGCCGCGGGGAGCCCGGCGTAGACCACCTCGCGGTCCGACAGCCGGGTGAACCGCCAGCTGGGGGCGGCGCCGCCGGTGCCCATGAGCAGCCCGGCCCGCGAGAGCTGGACGAGCGCGCCCTGGGCCTCGGCGGGGTTGAGGCCGGCGCTCGCGCACAGCGAGATCGCCAGCTCGCCGGGGAACTCGCCCCCGAGGACGGCCACGGTGCGCAGCACCTCGCGCGGGACGGCCGGCAGGCGGTCGACCTCGGCGTTGACCAGCGACTCGAGGTCGGGCGGCAAGGACAACGCCGACTCCTCGGAGGCCTGGGGCGTCAGCGAGGACCGGTCGCCCGCCCGCTCGATCATCCCCTGGGAGTTCATCCAGCCGGCCAGGCGCTTGATGAACAACGGGTTGCCGCGGGCGCGGGCCTCGACGGCGTCTTCGAGGTTGGGGCTGACGCCGGGCGTGGAGAGCGAGCGCGCTAAAAGGGCGCGGGAGGCGTCGCGGGCGAGCGGGCCGACGTGGAGGATGTGGTGGAAGCGTCCTCGCGCCTCCTCCACCTCGCCGCCCTGCCGGCGCACGACCAGCATCAGGCAGCGCAGCGGGCCCGGCAGGCTGCGGGCGTACTGGATGAGGCTCGACGAGCCGGCGTCGGCGTGGTCGGCGTCCTCGATGACCAGCAGCACCGGCGCGGCGGCCGAGAGCGCGCGCACCACCCTCTCGGCGACCGCGCGGGCCACCATCGCCTCGTTCTGCGGGTTGCCGCGCGGCGAGCCGGGGTCCAGCAGCCAGGCGATCTGCTCGGCGAGCACCGGGTCGCCCAGGCCGATCCGGTCGAGCGCGTCGAGGATCTCCGCGAAGGGCGGAACCGGGTCGAGCTTCAGGGAGAGCCAGGTGCCCACCAGGGCGCGAACCACGAGGTAGGGCTGGTCGCGCTTGCCGTACTCGCAGCGCAGCGAGTAGGCCGCGCCGCCCGCGTCGATCCAGCGGTCGGCGGCAGCCCCGGCGAGCGCGCTCTTGCCGATGCCCGGCGGGCCCAGGAGCAGCGCGGTCTGCAGCTGACCGGCGATGGCCCGCTCACTGATGCGGACGATCTGCGCCAGCTCGGCCTCGCGCCCGAACAGCTGCGGGTGGCCGACCCGGCGGATCATCTGCGTCGCGGTGAACCGGCGCGGCGCCGCGACGTCGATGGGCGTCAGCGGCAGGCTCTTGCCCTTGAGCGGCAGCGGCGCGGTGGGCCGGCCGACGAACGAGTCCACGCGGCTCCACAGGTCGGGGCCGCACAGGATTCTGTGCGGGGCCGGCGGCGTGGGCGAGGCGGGCGGCGACGTTGACCGTGTCGCCCATCACCGTGAACTCGCGCTTGAGCATCGAGCCGACCTCGCCCGCGAAGAGCGGACCGGCCTCCAGGCCCACCCGCACGCGGCCCAGCAGGCGGTCGCGCAGCTCGACGGCGAAGGCCAGGGCCCGGCGCTGGTCGTCGCCCTTCGCGCCGGCCACGCCGAAGGCCGCGAGCAGGCGCGGGCCGCGGGGCAGGGCGTCGATTCTTGTTGAGCATGCCGCCGTGCCGGCGGGCGCACTCCCAGGCAGTGCGGTAGTGGTCACCCAGCGCGTTGACGTCGCCGTCCCAGCCTTCCACCTCGCAGAAGACGGCGCAGGCGTCGCGGCGCTCGGCGCGCAGTGGGGCGTTGGGGTTCTCGCCGATGCGCTCGAAGACCTCGGGCGGGACGAAGGGGCGCAGGCGCTCGACGGCCACCCGGACGTCGAACCTCTCCACCCCGGCCAGCGAGTTGGGCCGGGCGTGAGGCGTGAGCCGGTGGCCCGCCAGGCGCTCGGCGAGGTCGCTGCCGGCGTGGAAGGGGCCGCGCGGCAGGCCCGGGCCCTCGAGGATCAACGAGCGCGGCGGCGCGTCGTCGACCGCCACCAGCGCGCGCATCGCAGCCTCGCCGGCGCAGAAGCAGTCGAGACGCTCGCCGAGCCGGCCGACGGTGACCAGGTCGAACCGCCCGGCGCCGATGCCGACGCGCACCGCGAGCCGGCGGCCGAGCTTTTCGGAGAGCGCCTCCATCGAGGCTTGCGCCGCGAGGCCGGCGGCGACCGAGCGCGGGGCCGAGTCTTCGCCTTCGAAGTAGCAGAGCAGCGCGTCTCCGGCGTACTTCACCAGCGCGCCGCCCCAGGGGAACACCGCGCGCTCGAGCAGGGTGGAGAAGACCTGGTTGAGGATGCCGGTCAGCTCGTCGATGCCGTCGCGGCCCATCCGGCCCAGCAGCTCGGAGAGCGCGGTGAAGCCGGAGAGGTCGGCGACCAGGACCGCGCCGTCCAGCGTGCTGCGGCCGGGGCCCGGGATCTCGCCGCGGGCGGCGGCCATCACCGCGTGCGCCGGGGCATAGGTGCTCAGCCGGAGCAGCACTCCCCAGGGATCGTCGCCGGGCTTGGCCACTCGGTGGGCTCCTGATTCGTGAGGCAGGGCGAGAGTAGTGCGAAGACCAGGGAGCCACAACGGCCCGGCGCTGCGCGGCGTCTCGGGTTCGCTCGCCGCGCATTCCTTTCCTCCTCGCCCCAGTCGATTATTGAGGCAGGCCCAAGCTGTGGTGGTTGCGGGCCTCCGGGCCCGCCCAATCCTTCAGTCCGCGCCCCACTCGATTATTGAGAGCGGGCCCAGGCCGCGGTGGTAGCGGGCCTCCGGGCCCGCCCAGTCTTTCTCTTCAACCCACTCGGTCTTTGAGAGGGGCCCAGGCTGTGGTGGGTGCGGTTCTCCGGGCCCGCCAGTCTTCCACTCCTCACCCCACTTCTGCGCTCAGGGAGAGGCCGAGTCCCCGCTGCTGATGGAGTCCCGCCCGAGCGGCGACTGCTCGTAGTGGTCGAGCAAGTCCCGAGGCGATGCGTAAAGCGCCACCGCGCCCGCAGCTTCGAGGTCGACCTCCGAGAAGCCACCACAGAGCAGCCCGACTGCCGGGAGCGCGATACGGGTCGCCGCCTCGACGTCGTACGGGCTGTCTCCCACCACGAGCGCCTCGTCCGGATCCTCCACCGCCGCTCGCTCGAGCGCCGCGCAGAAGATGTCCGGGAACGGCTTGGACCTCTCGGCCATGTCCGCAGTGGTGAAGGCGTCCACCAGGTCCTCCACGCCCAGCAGCCGGAGGTTGCTCTCGACCTCCTCGGTCGTGCCCGATGAGGCCAGCACGATCCGCTTGCCGTCGCGCCGGATGCGCCGGAACAGCTCCGGCACGCCCGGGAAGGGGCGGACCAGGGGCCGGTAGCGCTCCTCGTAGAGCTCGGCCTTGGCGTGGTCGAGGGCCTGGCCCCAGCGCGCGAGCTCCGGCTCGCTCAAGAAGACCGGCATCAGCTGGTCGCCGCCCTTGCCTATCTGCGAGCGGATCTTCTCCAGGCTCACCTGCTTGCCGTAGAGCGCGAGGGCGTCCTGCCAGGCCCGCGCGTGCAGGTCCACCGAGTCCACCAGCGTGCCGTCGACGTCGAAGAGGATGGCCCTGAGCATCGCGCTGCCCTCCCGGAAGGGAAGGTGCCCACGCCGCCGTAGGCCGCGCGTATCCAGCAGCCCAGAAGACCCACCGAGCGGAGGCCGCGAGGGCGGCCCTACTTCTTGGCAGCGGCCGTGAGCGGGAACAGCCGCACGAGCTCCTTGGCCAGCGCCTGCGGCGAGGCCAATGCGCGCGGCAGGCAGGCGATGGCGCCCATGCGGATGGCCACCACCGTCTGCTCCATGGAGGTCCGCTCGCTGAGCGTGATCAGCGCGTCGGAGCAGGAGCGCAGCTGGCGCACGCTCTCGCGCGTCGGAGTGCCCTCCAGCAGGTCGAGCGAGAGGATGACGCCCGCCGCGTGCTCGGTGGACACCATGCCCAGCGCCTCGACGACGGTGGCGGCGACCTGGGGCCGGGCCCCCGCGGCGAGCACCGCCTCGCAGATCTTCGCGGCGTCGTCGGTGCGGTCCTCGACCAGCACCACCAGAGGGCGCTCGCCAGCGACCGCCCCGGGAAGGCGTGCCGGCCGCTGCTGCTCGAGCACCTCGCGCACGCGGCGGCGGACCTCGGCGATGTCGTCGAAGGGCTTCTCGAGGTAGTCGACCAGGCCTATCTCCAGGCCCTCCTGCGCGGTCTCGAGCGAGGCGTAGCCGGTGATGAGGATGACCGCGGTGTCCTGGTGCTGGGCGCGGGCGGCTCGCGCGACCTCCAGGCCGGAGGCGGCCCCGGGGAGGTTCTTGTCGGAGATGACGAGGTCGTAGCGCTGCCGGGCGATCCGCTGCAGCGCCTCGTCGCCGCTCTCGGCGAGGTGGATGGTGTAGCCCTCGGGCTCGAGCAGGCTGACCAGCAGCGAGCGCATCACCTCTTCGTCGTCGACGACGAGGATCGACCGGCGCGACGGCGCAGCGGCCGGGGACGGGAAGGCGGTGGGCGTGGGCCGGGAGACCAAAGCGGGTGGCGGAGCGGGGGTGGCGGCCGTGACGCGGGGCAGGGCGAACGGGGGCGGAAGGGCGGCGCCTTCCTGCTGCCGCTGCCGGTGCGCGGCGAGGATTTGCTCGATCCGCTCGACCTGGGCGAGGATGGCCGCGGCGTGGTCGCGCAGCCCCGGGTCGGCCTTGTCGCGCAAGAGCTGCGCGAAGCCGCGGATGCCCAGGAGCGGCTGCTGGATCTCGGAGAGCAGGTCGGCGTCCGCAGCGGCGCCCGCCCGGACGGTCCCCTTCGCCTTGTCGTCCGACTTGCCGCCCCCGGAAGTGCTCACGCCGCAAGCCTAGCAGAGCTTGGCAGGGCGTCCGTCAAGCGGGGCGCTGGACCAGCGCAGGGCGCGACCCGCGTTTCCGCGCTTGTCGGCCGTCAGCCGACACGCGATTGTTGCCGGCACGACAGCCGAGGTGGATGCGTGGCGGACGGATTCGGACAAGCCCGAAGGCGGCGCGGCGGCCCAGGCTCCAGACGGCCCAGCGCAGGTCGCGCAGCCCGAGGAGCTGCCTGGCCCGGAGGCCCGGCCGCCGCACGTCACCGCGCCGACGCTCAAGGTGCGCCACACCACCAAGGAAGAGACGCGCAGCGGCAAGGAGCCGCTGCCGGCAGGGTCCCTTCCGGCGGCGATGACCGACCTGCTCGGCCCGGAGATCACCGCCGAGCAGGACGGGCGCTACGAGGCCGTCGCGGTCGAGGGCAAGGGCGGGCAGGCCCGGGTGCTCGACGTCTTCGACAAGCACCTGGGCCGCCACATCGCCTTCAAGGAGATGATGGCCGTCAACGACCCCGCCGCGGCGCGCATCGCCGAGCAGCGCTTCCTGCTCGAGGCGCGCGTCGGCGGCCGGCTCGAGCACCCGAACATCGTCCCGGTCCACGAGCTGGGGCGCCGCCGCGACGGGCGGCTCTACTACACGATGCGCCTGGTGCGCGGCGAGACGCTCTCCACCCGCCTGAAGGCCTGCCAGAACCTCGAGGAGCGGCTGACGCTCCTGGGCGCCTTCTGGGACACCTGCAAGGCCATCGCCTACGCCCACGCGCGCGGCGTCATCCACCGCGACCTCAAGCCGGCCAACGTGATGATCGGGAAGTACGGCGAGACCGTGCTGCTCGACTGGGGGCTGGCGAAGGTCAAGGGCGGCCCCGAGTCGCCCGTCACCGACCCGGTGGTGCGCCTGCCCAAGGACCCCGAGCTGACCGGCGACGGCAAGGCCATGGGCACGCCGTCGTACATGAGCCCCGAGCAGGCCACCGGCGACGAGATCGACGAGCGGACCGACGTCTGGGGCCTGGGCGCCATCCTCTACCGGATCCTGACCGGCGAGGCGCTCTACCCCACCGGCGACTACGACGCGCAGATCGCCCGGGCCACCTACGCCGGCATCCGCCCGGTGCTCTCCGCCTGCCCCGACGCGCCGCCCGAGCTGGCGGCCATCGCCCACAAGGCGCTGCAGCGCTACAAGCGCCACCGCTACCAGACCGCCAAGGAGCTGGCCGACGAGATCAGCGCCTACATGACCGGCGGCCGGGTGCGCGCCCACACCTACTCGCCGCGCCAGCTCGTCCGGCGCTTCGCCCGCGACCACTGGGCGGCGGTGATGGGCGGCGCGGTGTTGCTGCTCACGATCGTCGGCGCGCTGGTGGCCTCGGCGGTCGCCCTGGGCATCCAGACCCGGGAGCGGCACAAGGCCGAGCTCAACCTGGCCGCCTCCTACGCCGAGCGCGCCGACCGCCACCTGGCCGAGTACCGCTACGCCTCGGCCTACGGCTTCGCCGCGCTCTCGCTGCAGCACATCCCCAAGCGGGTCGAGGGGGAGGAGTCCCGCGCTCGCTCGCTGCACGTCCGGGCCACCTCCACCGCGCTGCAGGCGCGCGCCCACTTCGGCTTCGCGCCGCTCAAGACGCTGCGCGGCGGCGACGCGCTGGGGCCGGTGAGCTTCTCGCCCGACGGCACGCTGGTGGCGGCCTCGGCCTACGACGGGGTGGTGCGGGTCTGGGACGTGCGCAGCGGTGAGGTGCGCTGGAAGCTGCCGCACGGCGGGCTCACCGTCTACTCGGTGGTCTTCTCTCCCGACGGCAAGCTGCTCGCCGCGGCGGGCAAGAGCGGGCAGGTTACGCTCTGGCAGGTCGCCGACGGCCAGCAGGCGGCGCTCCTGGTGGGCCACGAGGGCCCCATCCGCGGGCTCGCCTTCTCGCCCGACGGGACGCGGCTCGCCTCGGCCAGCGCCGACCGGACGGCGCGGGTGTGGGACCTGGCGACCCGGCGGACGATCCACGTGCTGCGCGGGCACGGCTCGGAGGTGCGCGGCGTGGTGTTCGGGCCGGACGGCGTGCGCCTGCTCACCGGCGGGGTGGACCGCACGCTGCGCAGCTGGATGCTCACCGACGGGAACCCCACCAGCTTCGTGCTCGCCTCGTTCGCCTCCTCGGTCCGCTCGCTGGCGCTCTCGCCCGACGGGACGCGGCTGGCGGTGGGCTGTGACGAGTCGACCGTGCCGCTGCTCGACGCGGCCACCGGCGAGCCGGACCTGCAATTGGGCGGCAACGAGAGCTTCGTGCGCCAGGTGGCCTGGTCGGCGGACGGGACGCTGGTGGCCAGCGCTGGCGTCGACCGGACGGTGCGCGTGTGGAACACCTCCAGCGGCGAGCCGGTGGCGACGCTCGAGGAGAACCCGTCGATCGTCTCGGGCGTGGGCTTCTCGCCCGACGGCACGGTGCTGGCCTCGGCGGCGTTCGACGGGACGCTGCGGTTGTGGAAGGTGGGGCCGGGCCTGCTGGGGCTCGCCGCCGACGGGGCGCCGCTGGTCGACCTGGCCTTCTCGCGGGACGGCAAGCGCATGGCCACCGCGAGCCGTGACGGCATGCTGCGCGTGTGGGACCTGGCGGCGCGCAAGGAGCTGCGCTCGTTCCGAGGCGGGCTGACGACGGACGCCAAGGTCCGCTTCAGCCCCGACGGCAAGCTGCTGGTCGGGGCGGGCGGGCCCGCGGAGATCTTCGACGTCGAGGCGAACCAGCACCTGCTCACGTTGCCGCTCAAGGGCGCGAGCGCCATCCGCGTCGCACCCGGAGGGACGGTGGTGGCGGTGGGCGAGGACGGCGGCGCGGTGAGCCTGTGGGACGCGCGCAGCGGCGCGGCGTTGCGCACGATGACCGGGCACGTGGGGTCGGTGTTCGACGTGGCGTTCTCACCCGACGGCGCGACGCTGGCGAGCGCGGGCATGGACGGATTGGTGCGGCTGTGGGACGTGGCCAGCGGGGCGGCGAAGGCGAAGCTCGAAGGCCACGACGGATGGGTCAGCTCGCTCGACTTCGCGCATGACGGGCGGCTGGCGTCGTCGGGCAAGGACGGGCAGGCCATCATCTGGGACCCGAAGGCGGGCCGGGAGCTCCTGCGGCTCAAGCACAACCAGTGGACGAGCGTGCGGTGGGTGGCCGACGGCAAGCACCTGGCGACCAGCTGCGACGACCAGTACGTGCGCTTCTGGGACTCGCAGACCGGAGCGCTCAAGCTCATCGTGCGCACCGCGCGCGAGCTGGTGAGCATGGACCTGGCGCCGGACGGCGCGGCGCTGGCGGTCAACCTCGGCCGGGGCTTCTCGCTCTACCCGGTGGACCTGCACGATCTCGAGGTGGAGCCGAAGAAGGTGCTGGCCGAGGCGCACGAGCGCGGCTTCGTGGAGTCGCCCCCCGAGGGAGGCGTCGCGGCGCAGCCGGCCGCGGAGCGTTGATCCGCCGCTTTTCCTGCACCGTCGTCGGTGAGAGGTGCGCGGACGGGAGAGGCGGTGAGCTCGGCGAGCAGCACTCCGATGACGTCACCTGGAGGCGGCATCCACGATTCGGATCATGAGTCGACGATTCCAACCATACTCATGTTTCGAATCGTCGATTTCGCGGTGCGAGACCTCGCCGAGGCCCGTCCATCGAATGAGCTCGGTCTGTCGCCTCTGACCCCGTAGAGGCCCAGGCCCTGCGCCACTAGAAGTGAATCCAGTCGGCGGGGCGCTGAGCCTGGCTGACGACGATCCTCGCGCGCTGGATCTTCCCGGAGACGACGGAGAGCGAGCCGTTGCAGAGAACCGGGCTCGACGAGTGGTAGCGGTACTCGTCCGCGAGATAGAGCCAGCCCGAGACCTTGCCGCCCTCCGACTGGACGCGGTGGGCGCCGCGGCCGGGGAAGACGGCCTTCACCGGGTGCTCGTAGGTGGAGGTGCCGAAACGGACCTTGCCCTGGATGACGATGCCCTCGGGGCCGGGCTCGCCCTCCTCGATGACGAGCCAGACGTTGTTGAAGGCGTAGCCGGTGCCGTTCCAGATGAAGGTGAGGCCGAACGGGCGGTCCGGCTCGAAGGGCACGGCGGCCACGGCCTCGGTAGGGACGTGAATTCCCCGGAACTCCTCCAGGTAGAGGAGCCAGCCGCCCCCGAGGAGGACGGCTCCGAAGACGATGAGGAGTGCGAGCTTCTTTGAAGACCCCGAGGAGCGTGCTGGCTGGGCCGCGGGCGCCGCCTTGTTGGAGGCGACGACCGTCGGACCAGGCTCGTCGGCGAAGAGGTTCGCGAGCTTCCCCTCGATGGCTTGCAGGAAGGCGCTGGCGCCGATGCACGGCAGGTCGGCGCCGCGGACTCGCATGACGCCGCCGCCCGGAGCGATGCGCCATTCGGCCCAGTACGCGCGCTCGCCGCTCTCGGGGCTGGGCAGTCCCAGCTCCATCACGAAGTAGCGGATCCTCTTCTGTCCCCCCGGACGGATGAGCGCGGCGTAGTGGCACTCGGTGGGCGACGTGGGGCGGGGGAGGGCAACGAGCAGGGCCTCGCCGCCGGTCAGGGGCATCGGCATGGCGTCGAGCGCCGGGGCTTCGACCAGCTCCGTGGCCGGGAGGCCTTCTCCAGCCTGCTCCCACAGACCGGCCAGGGACGCCGAGGCAGCGCTGTGGAGGCGGTTCCACCACAACTCGGGATTGGCGAGCACTGCGTCGCGGAGGACTTCGTGGGCGAAGCGGTAGTGCTGTTGGCGCATGGGATGGGCAGTCTAGCCGGGCACGGAACAGCCGGGCGCCGAGCCAGCTCCCGCGAAGCTCACGCGGGCGCCAGCTCCGCGCCGAGCCTGAAGAGAATGGGGGAGAGCCCGTCGGGCCGGCTGCTCTCGGTCCGCGCAGCAGCCTCCAGCAACCCGCGCGAGGCCTTCTCGCCCTCCCGCGCCAGAAGCGCATAGCCGGTCGTGGGCAGCGCGACGATCCACGGGCCCGGATGCAGCGCGTCGAGCAGCGCCCGGTGCTTCGGCGCCAGGAGCCGCGCGGCGTCGTACCCATCGCCCTCGTCGAACGCCAGCACGTCCCACGCCTTGTCCGTCTCCGAGAGTCGGCCGTTCCGGGCCAGGTAACGCGAGGGCGCGACGGGCTTACGGTCGAGGTTGGCCATCGCCAGACTGAGCAGATCGTCGGTGGTCACGCCCCAACTCTGGGCAGCCTTCGCGGGCAGGAAGGTGACGTACCCGGGGTGATCGAGCGCGAAGGCCCAGAGCAGCCCCGCGGGTCCCGGCATCGTCAGGACCTCGCCGGCCTTCTTGGGGAACGCGGCGGAGCGCAGCGCCGGGACGACGCGCTCGCGGACCGAGGCGAAGTCGGGAAGGTCGGAGGGCGCCTGCAGCCTCGACAGGCTCCCGACCGTGGCCTCGATGAACGCAGCGACTCCGCGCGGATCCGCCAGCGCTTCCTGATGCAGGCTCGGCAGCGAGAGCCGACCGACGCGACCGGGCTGGAGCTCGACCAAAAGCGACGCCCGGTCCGGATCCAGCTTGCTCTTGAGCCCCCGCTCCGCCAGCGACTTGCGCAGGTCCTTCGCGAAGGAGTCGACCGACGGCGGCGGTGGCGGCGCCGACACGATGGCGCTAGGGGTCGTCGCGTCCGCCGCCTCCGCCTCGGCGAGGATCTGCTTGGCGGCTTCGTCGATCGGATCGGTCTCCAGGACCTGCCTGGCCAGCCGAGCGGCATCCGACGGCGAACCCGCCTTCAGCCGGAGGAGCGCAAGGGCCCGCAGCGCGTCCGCGTGGCCCGGCGAGCGGGCCAGCACCGCCACGAGCTCCGTCGAGGCCTCGCCGTAGCGCTCCAGGGCCCCCAGCGCGCGGGCCCGCGCCAGCCGGACCAACGGCTCGCCAGGAGCCCGCTCGACCGCGCGCGCGAGGACGGAGAGCGCCCGCTCCGCTCGCTCGGAGTTCACCAGCGCATGGGACAGGCACAGGCGCCAGTCGACGCTCTCCGGATGCTCGTCGCAGGCGCGCTCCAGCGTCTGCAACTCGCTCTCCGACAGCGCGTCGCCGTGCTCCACCTTGCCGACCAGGGCCTCGACCTCGAGCTGGGCAATCGTCTCGGACATGACGGCGGATTCTAGAGGTGGCGCGGGCCGCTGACGACGGAGGACTGTCGTCCTCAAAGACTTGCGGCGGACGCCCGCCCGGGGCCTCCGGACTCCTTCCTTGCCTCTCTCCCGGGGCTTGTGGTCTTTTCGCCCGCCGGATCCGGGATGGGCTAGGCGGGCAGGCGTGTTCAATCGATCCCCGCGGCCAGAAGCCCCAGGTCCGTCGACGCGACGCTAGAGAGAGGAACCATGAGCAACAAAGTCACCGCCGTCCTGGCCGTCGTCCTCATCGCCCTCGCCTACTACGCCGGCTACCGCGCAGGCGGCACCAGCCCGAGCGCAGGCAGCGCAGGCATGCTCCCGGTCGCCTCCCGCGCGGGCGCCCCCGTCGCCACCTTCGACGGCGTGTCCATCAGCGACGCCGAGGTCAAGGCGCAGATCGAGGAGCAGGCGCCGTTCGTCCGCACCCGCTACGCCACCCCCGAGGGCAAGAAGGAGTTCCTGGACAACCTGGTGCGCTTCGAGCTGTTGGCCCGCGAGGCCCAGAAGAAGAACTACCAGGCCGAGCCGGACATCATCCGGCAGCACAAGCGCAACATGGTGGCCCTCTTCGTCCAGCGGGAGTTCGAGGAGCCGCAGCAGAAGCAGGTCATCCCCGACGACGAGCTGAAGAAGTACTACGAGGCCCACCTGGCCGACTACCAGCGCCCCGAGCGCGTGCGCGCCGCGACCATCTTCTTCGAGGCCCCCGCCGCCGACGCCGCCAAGCGCAAGGCCCAGAAGGCCGTCGCCGAGGCCGCCCTGGCCGAGCTCAAGGAGAAGGAGCCCAAGGACTACGGCGCCTTCGCCGAGCTGGCCCGCGCCAAGAGCGAGGACCCGGCCTCCAAGCCCACCGGCGGCGACCTCTCCTTCCTCAACAAGGAGGACCTGGCCAAGCGCCTGGGCCAGGACTTCGCCGAAGCCGCCTTCGGCATGAAGGAGATGGGCAAGGTCCTGGACAAGATCATCGAGACCCCGCAGGGCTTCCACCTGGTCAAGCTGCTCGGCCGCGAGGCGGCGCTCGACCTCAAGTTCGACAACGTCAAGGACTCCATCAAGAGCCGCCTCATCTACGAGCGCCGCAGCGACGCCTACAAGAAGTTCCTCGAGGACCTCAACAAGAAGGCCAACCTGACGGTCAACAAGGAGGCCCTCGACGCCATCAAGATCGACGCCGCCGCGCCGCCGACCCCGAACGTGGGCGCCCTGCCGCCGTCCCGCCGCCCGATGATGCCCGGCCAGGGCGCGCCGATGCCGCCCCCGCAGGTCCAGGGACCCACGGGAGCCACCCCGCCGCCGCCGCCCGCGCAGGGCAAGTGACGAGATGACCCGCGCGACCCTGCAGCCCGATTGGCCCGTGCGCGCCTGCCTGCTGGCGGCGCTCGCCCTGGCCGCGGGCTGCCCGGAGCGCAAGAAGGGACCCGAGACCGTGGCGGTGGTGGCCACGGTCCACGGCGCGCCCATCACCGCCGACCAGTTCGCGACCGAGCTGGCCTTCGTGCGCCGCACCTCGGCCGGCGTGCTGCCGCAGACCGACGAGGAGGTGGTCGCCTTCCGGCGCGCCACGCTCGAGGACCTCGTCGACCGCACGCTGCTGCTCGACGCCGCGCACGACGCCGGGGTCACCGTCACCAGCGACAAGGTCGACCGCGAGGTCCTGCGGCTGAAGGCCGACTACCACGGCCCGGGCTTCAACGAGGCGCTGACGGAGGGCGGCCTGAGCCAGCAGGAGCTCAAGGAGCGCACCCGCCAGCGCCTCATCGTCGAGCGCTACTTCGTCGACGAGGTCTTCGCGCGCGTCGCCGTGACCGACCCGGAGATCGAGGCCTACTACAAGGCGCACACCGACGAGTTCTCCCAGCCCGAGCAGGTGCGCGCCGCGCAGATCGTGGTGAAGAGCGCCGAGGAGGCCCGCCGCATCCTCAACAAGATCCGCGGCGAGGGCCTGAGCTTCGACGAGGCGGCGCGGCGCTGGTCGCTCTCGCCGGACGCCAAGGTGGGGGGCGACCTGGGCTTCTTCAAGAAGGGCGTGATGCCGGCGATCTTCGACCAGACCTGCTTCTCGCTCCAGAAGGGGCAGGTCAGCGAGGTGGTCGCCAGCGAGTACGGCTTCCACCTGTTCAAGGCCCTGGACCGCAAGGCGGCCGAGCCCTTGGCGCTCGCCAAGGTGCGCAGCGAGGTGGAGAAGCTGCTCTGGCAGAAGAAGCGCGAGGCGGCGCAGAGGCGCGCCGTGCTCGAGCTCCGGGCGGGCCCTGGCGGGGCCGCCTGCAAGGACGCCAAGAGCGATGCCGGCCTGCCGGACGAGGAGGCCATCCTCGCCTGTTTGAAGAAGGCCGCGCAGGAGAGCATCAAGATCAACGACGCCGTGCTGGCTCAGGTTCAGCTGTAGCGGTTGCGGTGGGACGAGGAGTACCTCTTGAGGATGACGACGAAGAAGACGATGGCCCTGCCGGCCGTGCTTGCCGCCCTGCTGGCGCTCGGTGCGCCGGCCCTGACGGGTGCCGCCCCGCGCATGCTCGACCGCGTCGCGGCGGTGGTGAACGAGGACATGGTCCTGATGTCCGAGGTCTACGACCGCGCCGCGCCGGAGATGGCGGCGCTCGAGTCCGAGGGCCAGGCCACCCCCGAGCGGAAGAAGTCGGCGCTCAAGCACGCGCTCGACGAGGTCATCGCCGAACGGCTGCTCGTCGCCGAGGAGCGCAACGCCGGCATCGACGTGGGCGATCAGGAAGTGGAGATGGCGGTCGAAGACGTGCGCCGCCAGAACGGCATGGACGCGCAGACCTTCGAGCGCGCCCTCGCCAGCAAGGGCCAGTCGCTCGCGGCCTTCAAGGACAAGATGCGCAAGGACCTGGGGGCCATGAAGCTCATCGGCCAGAAGGTCCGCGCCAAGATCAAGATCAGCGACGAGGACCTCAAGGGCGAGTACGCCAAGCAGGCGAAGCTCGACGAGGCCGAGGTCGAGGTGCACGCCCGCCACATCGTCATCCAGGTGGGCAAGGACGCCTCCAAGGACGCCGAGCAGGAGGCGCTCAAGCGCGCCGAGGCGCTCACCAAGCGCGCCCGCGCCGGCGAGGACTTCGGAGAAGCTCGCCAAGAAGTACTCCGAGGGGCCCTCCAAGGCCGACGGCGGCGACGTGGGCTTCTTCAAGCGCGGCGAGATGGTGGCGGCGTTCGACAAGGTCGCCTTCAACTTGAAGCCCGGCGAGGTCAGCGACCCGGTCCGCTCGCCCTTCGGCTGGCACGTCATCCAGGTGCTCGAGCGTCGCGCCGGCAAGGTCAAGCCCTTCGAGCAGGTCAAGGACGAGCTACGCGACCGGCTGTGGCGCGATCAGATGCAGCGCCACACCGAGCAGTTCGTCGGCGACCTGAGGAAGCAGGCGACGGTCGAGATCCGCGTCCAGGAGCTGAAGGACTAGGCTTTAGGCGGTAGGCACTACTTCGCCCGAGATGCCATGCCCTTGCCTCGAATCGCCATCAGCCTCGGCGACCCGTCGGGCATCGGCCCGGAGATCACCGCCGCCGCGCTGGCGCTTCCCAAGGTCCGCCGCGCCCTGACGCCCGTCGTCTTCGGCGACGAGCGCGTCTGGGGCCGGGCCTGCCGCGTCGCGAAGGTCCCCGATCGGCTGGAGCGGTACGCGTTGGCTTCCGATGCCCAAGGCCCGAGCCTGGTGCCGGTCACGGCGCTGCGCGAGAAGGACCTGCAGCCGGGCAAGCCCAGCGCCGGCGGCGGCCGCGCGCAGCTGGCGTTCTTCGAGAGCGCCCTCGACGCCGTCCTCGACGCTCACGCCGACGGGCTGTGCACCGCGCCCGTCTCCAAGGAAGGCATCGCCAAGGCCGGCATCCCGTTCACCGGCCACACCGAGGTGCTCGCCGAGCGCTTCGGCGCGCGGGTGCTGATGCTGCTCGCCGGGCCCAAGCTGCGCGTCGCGGTCCACACGACCCACGTCGCCCTCTCCGAGGTGCCTCGCCGGCTCTCGACGCAAGGCATCGTCGAGGACCTCGTGCTCTTCGACCGCGGCTTGAAGGCGGGCTTCGGCATCCGCCGGCCGCGCATCGCCGTCTGCGGGCTCAACCCCCACGCCGGCGACGGCGGACTGTTTGGAGACGAGGAGGCGCGGCTCATCGCGCCGGCCATCCGCAAGGCCCGCGCCAAGGGGATCGATGCTTCGGGCCCCTGGGCGGCGGACGGCGTGGTCGGGCGCGCGGCGGCGGGGGCCTTCGACGGCGTCCTGGCCATGTTCCACGACCAGGGGCTCGTCGCCTTCAAGCTCCTGCACTTCGACCAGGGGGTGAACTTGACCCTTGGCCTGCCCAAGCCCAGGACCAGCCCGGATCACGGGGTGGCCTACGACCTCGCCGGAACGGGAGAGGCGAGCGCCGCCAGCATGACCGAGGCGCTGCTGCTGTGCGCCCACCTCGCCGGTCGAGGTTCCCGAGCGACGACGCGGGGTTAGGCGGACTCCCAGAAAGTAGAATCGCCTCAGGTGAGCGTGTAGAGTCCTAGGCGTTGTTCTGACCTCCGCGAAATCGTCGCTGCGCACGGGAGGGTGGGGATGCCGGGCCGTTCGAGAGCCATCACCATCGCCATGCTCGCCTCCGTCGCGGGGGCCTGCGCTTTCGCCGAGAGCGAGGCGCGGGCTGGAGAGGTGGACGCCCACACGCTGGTCGAGCACCAGGACCTGCCCAAGGCTCGAATCGACCTGGGCTACGCGCTCTCCTTCCGCAACGACTCGCAGAACGCCCAGCAGGTCGACGTGTCCGCCAAGGGCCTCGCTCCTTCGCACCTGCGCCTGGACGGTGCGGTCTGGTTCGGCAACCTCCCTCTGGGCCTGGCCTTGCGCGCCAACTGGGAGCGCTTCGCGCTCAAGGGCGCCGACTTCGCCGGCAACGACGTGTCGTTCGGCGTCGACAGCTATCTGGTCGGCGGCGGCCTCGCGACCCGCTTCGACGTCTACCGGGGCTGGGCCTTCGAGGGCGCCCTCGGCTACCAGTACGCTGCCCTGCCCGTCGTGGATGCCGGAGGGAGCGGGACCTCCGCGATGAGCAAGGGCGAGGTGTCCACGCACGGTCCCATGCTCGCGGTGCGCTTCGGCCTGCCGCATGGCTCGTGGATCCTCCCCGACGTCCACGTCTCGGCCGTGCCCTACGCCATGTCGAAGACGCCCTCCGGCTCGAGCAGCGGCTGGGTCGTCGACGCCGGGGTGGGGGTGGGCCTGGGCGGTCTCAGCCTGGGCGGGTTCGAGTGGTCGGCGGTGCTGGGCTACGACTTCTCGACCACGCAGGTGAACGGGGGCGGCGGGCAGTACATCCAGCGCGCCCACCGCGCCAGCCTCGGCCTGCGCCTGAGCATCCCCGGCAACACCTCGATGGTCGAGCCGCAGCGGCCCACGGGCCCGGGTCGCATCCTGGGCCGGCTGCTGGATCCCGACGGCAACCCGCTCGCCAAGCACGACGTCCGGGTCGAGGGGCTCCCAGAGCCGCTCACCACCAGGTCCGACGGCACGTTCGTCCTCAAGAAGGCCGGGCCAGGCCCCGTCTCGCTGCGGGCCGAGGGCCCCGGCTTGAAGGCCGCCGCCAAGACCGTCGAGGTCGCCCCCGAGACCGACGTCAGCGTCGAGCTGCAGCTGGCCCGGCCCACGGGCCCGGGCACCATCCGCGGCGTCGTCTACGACAAGCCGTCGGATCCCACCAAGCGCGTCGCGCTCGCCAAGGCCGTCATCGAGGTCGCGGGAAAGACCTACGAAGCGGACGGCGGCGGCGCCTTCGCCATCGCCGGTGTCGGGCCCGGCCTGGTCCAGCTCAAGCTGTCGGCCGCGGGATTCGTCTCGGGCGACGAGGTGGTGCAGGTGCCGGCCGAGTCCGAGGCCAAGGTCGAGCTCTCGCTGGTGCGCGAGAAGGCCAAGCCGCTGGCCACCCTGCGCGGGCTGGTGCGTGGCCCCGGCGGCAAGCCGCTGGCCGCCAAGCTCGCCATCCCGGAGGCCAAGATCGCCTCGGAGACCAACGCTGCCGGCGAGTTCAAGTTCCAGCTGCCGGGCGGCAGGTACAAGGTGCAGATCGACGCGCCCGGCTACATCGCCCAGACCAAGGTGGTGCAGGTCGCGGACGGAGACCAGGCCATCTTCAACATCGACATGCACCCGACCAGGTGATTGTGCGCAAGAGACTCGCCCAACCGCTCGCTGCGCTCGTCGCCGCAGCTGCCTTCGCCACCTTCCCCAGCTGCCACTGTGGCGAGCCGGCCGTGCCGGCGAACCCACTGGTGGCCGCCGCGCTGGCGGACCTGGTCACGGTCGAAGGGCCGGTGGAGCTGACGCGCGCGGGGAAGTCCGAGCCCGCCCAGGCGCCGACGGCGCTGCTCAAGGGCGACGCGCTGGCGACCGGCGAGAAGGCGCGCGCCGTGCTGCGCTTCAAGGACGGCCGCGAGGTGGAGCTGGGCGAGGGCGCGCGCTTCGTCATCTCCGAGGGTGCCGGGGAGATCTCCCTGGAGATCTCGGGCGGCATGGTCATCTCCCGCGTCACCGGCGGCGGCGCCGGCAAGCGCGGGGAGCCCGGCGTGACCCTGGCCATCCTCACCCCGGGCGGCATCACTCGCGTCCCGGTCGGCGGCGAGGCCGCCGTGGGCATCGGTGCCGGCGGCACCACGACCATCGAGGTGCGCACGGGGGAGATCACCTTCGTCGGCAAGGACGGCCAGACCCGAACCGCGAAGGGCGGCGAGAGGGTCGAGGTCGCGCTGGGCGAGGTGCGCATCGTGCGCCCCGGCGAGTCGGCGGTCGTCCCCGATGCCGGCGCGGCGGCGGCCGACGCCGGCGTGGCCGTGACGCTGGACGCCATCGTGGTCACCCTCTCGGCGGAGCGCGGCGTGGTGGAGGTCAAGGGCGCCGCCGACGCCAGGTACCGCCCGGTCGCCAAGGGAGGCGAGGCGCTCGCGGAGGGCACGGCCTTCAAGCTCGCCGCCGGAAGCAAGGGGACGTTGGCGGGCAAGGGCATCAAGGTCCGGCTCTCGGGCGGTGCCGAGGGCGCGCTGGGCAAGGTGGAGAAGAAGCCCGACGGCTCCGACAGCTACGAGCTCGGGCTGAAGAAGGGCAGCGCGCAGGTCGTCTTCGACCAGCCGGGCAAGAAGGTGGTCAAGCTGGCCGGCCCCGAGGGGACGGCCGAGGTCGAGGGCGAGGGAGAGGCGACGCTCGCCTGGGCGCGCGACTCCAAGACCGGCCGCCTGGAGGTGCAGGCCGGACGGGTCCAGCTGCGCTACCAGGGACAGACGCAGGCGCTCGCGGCCGGCGAGTCGGCCAGGCTGGGCAAGGGCCTCGCCATCGGTCCGCGCAAGGCGCTGCCGGCGCTCGTGCTGCCTTCGGGCAAGCGCGTGCGCATCTTCGCCAACGGCCTGCGCGAGGTGGGGCTGAGCTGGCCGGCGCTCCCGGAGGCCAGGCGCGTCGAGGTCTTCGGTGACGCGGCGTACAAGGATTTGCTCGTCTCCGGCGCGGCGGGCCCCGGTCCCCTCGTCGTGCCCTCGCCGGCGCAGGGCGAGCTGAGCTGGCGGGTGATGGGCGAGGGCGCCGAGCCGCTGGTGAAGGGTCGGGCGAGCTTCGGCCCCGAGCGCGTCGTCCCCATGGCCGGCGGGCACCCGCTCAGCGAGGTCGCCGAGACGGGGCTGAAGGCGACCGTCTACTACCAGAGCGTGCTTCCGGCGCTGGTCTTCTCCTTCAACGCGGTGGAGGGCGCGACGAAGTACCGCGTGCGGGTCTACAAGGCCGACGAGCTGACCCATCCGCTGGTCGACAAGACGGTCGCCGAGCGTCGCTTCGCCGCCGAGCCGGGGAAGCTGGGCGAGGGCGGCTACCTCTGGAACGCGACGCCGCTGGGCCCCTCGGGGAACGAGCTCGCAGGCGGGCGCATGAACCGCCTCGACATCGTGTATGACAACGCCATGGTGGCGCTCACGATCCAGGAGCCGGGGCCCGGCGCGCTGGGCGGCGGCGCGGAGATCAAGACCCGCGGCGTCGCTCCGCTGGGTAGCAAGTTGTCGGTCAACGGCAAGAGCGCGACGCTCGATCCCAAGGGGCGTTTCGAGCTCGCGGTGCCCAGGGCGGCGACGCTGGTGTACCGGCTGGTCGGCCCCGACGGCTCCGAGAGCTACTGGCTGCGAGGGGCGGGCTCCCGATGAGCGACCCCAGCCGCCCGCCCGCGCCGCCCTCGCCCCCCGCCGAGCGGCCCATCTGGCTCGACATCTGCGACGTCCGCCAGTACGGCAAGTACCTGCTCCTGACCAAGCTCGCCGAAGGCGGAATGGCGGAGATCTTCCTGGCCAAGCAGCTCGGCCACGAGGGCTTCGAGCGCGACGTGGTCGTCAAGCGGATGCTCAAGAGCCTGACGGCCGTCCCGGACTTCGTGACGATGTTCCTGGACGAGGCGCGGCTCGCCGCCCGGCTCTTCCACCCCAACATCGTCCAGATCACCGACCTGGGGCAGACCGACGGCCAGTACTACATCGGCATGGAGTACCTGCCGGGCGAGGACGTGGCGGGCATCATCGCCGCCGGGCGCGCCAAGAACGAGCCCATCCCCTTCGACATCGCCGCGCGCATCATCCTCGCCGCCGCCGAGGGCCTGGACTTCGCGCACACCTTCTCCGACGCCGGCCGGCCGCTCAACATCGTCCACCGCGACATCACGCCCTCGAACATCCTGGTCACCTACCAGGGCACCGTGAAGCTGGTGGACTTCGGCATCGCCAAGGCCGAGACCAAGGTGGTCAAGACCACCGAGGGCACGGTCAAGGGCAAGTGGGTCTACATGTCGCCGGAGCAGGCCCGCGGCGAGCCGCTCGACGGCCGCAGCGACCTGTTCTCGCTGGGCTTGACCTTCTACGAGCTCCTGACCGGCGTGCGCGTCTTCCACCGCGACAACGAGCTGGCCATCCTCAAGGCGCTGCTCTCCGCGGCCATCCCCAACCCCTCGCGCTTCCGGCCCGGCATCCCCAAGCCCATCGAGGACGTGCTGCGCAAGGCGCTCACCCGCGACCGCAGCCAGCGCTACCAGTCCGCCGCCGAGATGGCGCGCGACCTGTCGGCCTTCCTGTCCGGACACTCCTCGGGGGTCGGCACCGCCGCCCTGACGGAGTTCATGGCCAAGGCCTTCGGCAAGGAGCGCAAGGAGCTCAAGGCCCAGGTGCCGACGTTGCCGGGCCTGCGCGCGATGGGGGTGAGGATCCCGGAGATCAACCTCGCGGCGATGACCGGCGCCTCCACGCTCGAGGGCACCGCGTCGCCCCACCCGGAGGCGCCGGCGGGCTCGCCCGGCGGGCGCTCAACGCACGAGAGCAAGCGCCCGGCGGCGCTGTTCGTGGGGATGGGGGCCGCGCTCGCCGTGGCCGTCGGCGCCAGCGGCGTCGCCATCTGGGCCATCAACCGCGGGCCGGGCCCGGGGGGCCCCACTGCCGCGGCGGGTCCGGACGCCGGGGCGATCAGCGCGCCGCCTGCCGGCCCCGACGCCGCCAGGTCCGTCGAGCCTTCGGCGCCCGACGCCGCCGGCCTCGCCGAGGTGCCTCCCGATGCGGGCCGCAAGGCACCGGTCGACGTGGCCAGGCCGGTGCAGCTGACCCCGCAGATCATCGCCGCGCAGGTGGGGAGGTCGCGCGCGCGCTTGCTCGCCTGCTTCGAGAAGCACCGCGAGGCGCTCAGCTCGTCCGAGGGGCAGGTGACCCTGACCTTCACCATCCTGCAGGCAGGCAACGTCAGCGACGCCAAGGTCTCGAGCGGTGGAGTGCAGAGCAGCCCCCTGTCGAGCTGCATCGTCGAGCAGATCAAGGCGATGCGCTTCCCGCGGCACACCGACAAGGAAGTGACAGTCAACCTGCCCTTCGTCTACAAGGTGGCCGGCCAGCAGTGAGCCGTCGCCTTACCTCCCTCTCCCGAGGAACCGGCTTCCAGGAGGCGCGGGGAGGGCATTGGACGAGTCCCCTGTTTGGATGGTGTGCGGTCCCAGGCCCGGTTAGGGTTCAGGGCGCTAGTAGAAATCCAGCTTGCAAACGTCAAGGTGTCTTATGAGCGAAGCGCGGGCCCACGGCCTCTTGTTGAAGAAGGAGTTCCTGGCGCCGAAGGTGGCGCGCTACGTGGTGGCGGCGCCGGCCATCGCCCGGCGGCGGCGCCCGGGGCAGTTCGTCATCGTCCGGCTGCGCGAGGGCGGCGAGCGCATCCCGCTGACCATCGCCGACGCGGACGTAGAGCAGGGGACCATCACCCTCATCGTCCAGGAGGTGGGCAAGACCACCGCCGAGATGGCGCACCTGATGCGCGAGGGCGAGAAGTTCCTCGACGTGCTCGGTCCCTTGGGGATGGCGACGCACGTGGAGAAGGTAGGCCGGGTGATCGCGGTGGGCGGCGGCATCGGCATCGCGCCCTTGCACCCCATCGCCCAGGGCTTCAAGGCGGCGGGCAACGAGGTGGTGGGCATCCTGGGCGCGCGCAGCAAGGACCTCCTGATCATGGAGGACGAGCTGCAGCGGGCCTGCACGCGCCTGCGCGTCTATACCGATGACGGCAGCGCCGGCACCAAGGGCCTGGTCACCGACGCCATCCGCGCCGAGGTCGCCGAGCACGGCAAGGCCGACCTGGTGATCGCCATCGGCCCGCTGGTGATGATGAAGTTCGTCTCCGCGCTGACCCGCGAGCTGGGGCTCAAGACGCTGGTGAGCCTCAACCCGGTGATGGTCGACGGCACGGGGATGTGCGGCGGCTGCCGCGTCACGGTGGGCGGCAAGGTGAAGTTCGTCTGCGTGGACGGCCCGGAGTTCGACGGCCACGAGGTGGACTTCGAGGAGCTGCAGCGCCGGCAGCGCTTCTACACGCCGGCGGAGAAGACGAGCTACCAGGACTTCCTCAAGGAGCACGACCACGCGCCGCACGAGTGCAAGGTGCGCTGGCCCGAGCGGGCCAGGAGCGCGGAGGGTGGAGAGAAGCGATGAGCGCCCCGGAGAACCAGAAGCCCAACCCGAAGGACGGCCCGTCCGGCCAGAGGACGACGATCGACTTCCCCGAGAAGGGCGAGCCGAAGATCAGCAACAAGGAGCGGATGGCCATCCCGCGCCAGCCGATGCCGCACCAGACGAGCGACGCGCGGGTGGGCAACTTCGGCGAGGTCGCGCTGGGCCTCGAGGCCGAGGCGGTGCGCACCGAGGCGCTGCGGTGCCTGCAGTGCAAGGACAAGAGCTGCATGAAGGGGTGCCCGGTGGGCATCGACATCCCCGGCTTCATCAAGAAGGTGGCCGAGGGTGACTTCGCGGAGGGCGTGCGCATCCTCAAGGAGGACAACGTCCTGCCGGCGGTCTGCGGGCGCGTCTGCCCGCAGGAGGAGCAGTGCGAGGCGGTGTGCACCATCGGCAAGCGGACCGCGCCGGTGGCCATCGGCCGCATCGAGCGCTTCCTGGCCGACTGGGAGCGCGAGACCGGCCGCATCCAGCCCATCGTCCCCGGCAAGCCCACGGGCAAGAAGGTGGCCATCGTCGGCGCCGGGCCCGCAGGCCTGACCGCCGCGGCCGACCTGTCGAAGTTCGGCCACCGCGTCACCATCTTCGAGGCGCTGCACAAGCCGGGCGGCGTGCTCGTCTACGGCATCCCCGAGTTCCGCCTGCCCAAGAAGATCGTCGAGGTGGAGGTGAAGGGCCTGGAGGCAGCGGGCGTCGAGTTCCAGAACAGCGTGGTCATCGGCCAGACCATCACCATCGACGAGCTGATCGCGACGTACGACGCGGTCTTCGTGGCGACCGGGGCCGGGCTGCCCAACTTCATGAACGTGCCGGGCGAGAACCTGAACGGCATCTACGCGGCCAACGAGTACCTGACCCGCGTGAACCTGATGAAGGCCTACGACCCGACGAGCGCCGACACGCCCGTGGCCAAGAGCAAGGCGGTGGCGGTGGTGGGCGGCGGCAACGTGGCGATGGACGCCGCGCGCACTGCCCGCCGGCTCGGTGCGCAGAACGTCTACCTCGTCTACCGGCGCACGCGGCAGGAGATGCCGGCGCGGCTCGAGGAGATCGCCCACGCGGAGGAGGAGGGCATCCAGTTCCTCTTCCTGCACAACCCCATCCGCTACGAGGGCGACGCCGACGGCCGGGTGGCCAAGGCCGTGTGCGAGAAGATGGCGCTCGGTGAGCCCGACGCGTCCGGCCGGCGCAAGCCCGTGCCCACGGGTGAGTTCGTGGATCTGGCGGTGGACACGGTGGTCGTCTCCATCGGCAACGGGCCCAACCCGCTCGTGCCGCGCACGACGCCGGGGCTCAAGACCAAGAAGTGGGGGAACATCCTCACCGAGAAGGCCACCGGCCGGACGAGCCTGAAGGGCGTCTGGGCGGGCGGCGACATCGTGCTCGGCGCGGCGACGGTCATCCTGGCGATGGGCGCCGGGCGGACCGCGGCCAAGAGCATCCACGAGTACCTGACGACCGGGGCGTGGACGGAGCCGGTGCTGGATTCCTGAGGACCCCGCGGCGGGAAGAACGAAAACCGGGCCGTCCGTGGGACTCGGGCGGCTTGCTCATTGGATCGGCGCGACGGCGGCGTCGCCGGATTGACCCTGGCCAGAGACGCAGCAATGCTGCCGCCATGACGTCCTGGCTCGTCCTTGCCGCAGCGACCCATGGCGAGCCGCCGCCCGCCTGGCTCATCGCGCTGTTCCCGGTGTTCTTCGTCGCGATGTGGTGCCTGGTCGGAACCGTCCTGGGCTTCATCTCGGGCCACTCCGAGCTGCTGGCCCGCTTCCCACCGGTGGACGAGCACTGCGAGGAGTCGTTCGGGTCGGCCTCGGGGAGGATGCGCGGGGTCAACTACAACGGAGCGCTCTACGTGGGCATCGGCTCGCGCGGGCTGCACCTCGCGGCCAGCTGGCTGTTCCGGCCGGTCTTGCAGCGCGGCATCCCCTGCATTCCCTGGCAGCAGCTGCGGCTGATCCGCTCCAGCCCCGCCGGCTTCCTCGGGCTCTTCAAGGGAACGAAGTTCGAGGTCGCGGCCTGCGGGCTCCAGTTCAGCCTGAACGGGGAGGCGGGCAAGGCGGTGGAGCGGAAGCTGGCCTCGTTCGGAGGCCAGGTCGCCGCGCCCACGCGGCCGCTCGTCCGCTAGGGGCGGCGAGCGCGGGCTTCAGCTTCCTGCCCACGCGTCCTACGATGCCGCCCCAACATGCCCTCCGCGCCTTCCGCTCCCCAGCCGCTCGAGATCGCCACGCCGCTGCTCTGCCAGGGAGCTCTGGGGCGGGGGCTACCTCGTCGCGCCCGTGGCCAACTCCGAGCTGGCCTGCCGCGCCGATTCGCTCGCGGCCTGCCTCGCCGAGCAGCGCCTCTTCCTGGAGGAGTTCCTCGCCACCGCCGAGCCGGCCGTCGTTGCGCGCTTCGCCGTGCCTTCCACCGCCAAGCTCGTGGACCTGGAGAATCGATGCTCCGCGCGCCGACCTCCCCAAGCGCCTGGCCGTCCCGGGGCCCATCGCATTGACGTGCGTCTCCGTCTCCTTCAAGGACGAGAGCTGGGCGTTCCTGCCGACGCTCGGCCACGCCGTCCGGGTCGAGGCCAAGGCGGACTTCGTCGAGACCGTGAAGGCCGAGGCCGAGCGCCTCATCGCCGCGCTGGAGCTGACGCCGCCGCAGTGGCTCGAGCTCCTCCCTCCGCGCTCGCAGTCGCTGGAGTGGATGACGCTGCGGCTGCGCCGCTCGGACCTGGACAGCGTCGAGAAGGCTCGCGCCGCCCGCAAGAAGGCCATCAAGGAGAAGCGCTCGGCCGAGGCCGCCGAGATCCTGGCCTCCGTCGCCGTCGCCCTGCATGAGCGCCCCGAAGCCAAGCACGCCCCCAAGCTCGTCGGCCGCGACCGCGAGCTCTCCGAGCTCTCGGCGCTCCTCTCGGCCAAGGAGCGCACGCCGGTGCTCCTCGTCGGTCCCGAGCTGTCGGGCAAGACCGCGCTGCTCTACGCCTGGCTGCGGGCCGAGCGCGCCGCGGGCCGCCAGCGCCAGGTCTGGGCCACCTCCGCCTCGCGGCTGATGGCGGGCATGAGCGGCCTGGGCCAGTGGCAGGAGCGCGTGCGCCGGGTGATCGACGCGGCCGCCGAGCTGGACGCCGTCCTCTGGTTCGAGAACGTCGCCGACCTGCTCGCGCAGCACGCCTCCGAGTCGCTCGACGTCGCCGGCGCGCTCAAGCCCGCGCTCGAGGAGGGCAAGGTCCGCTTCGCCGGCGAGAATCTCTCCCGACTCCCTCGACCTGCTCGAGGCGCGCCACGCCGGCTTCCTCTCGGCGCTCTCCCGCCTGCGGGTCGAGCCGCTCTCCGCCAAGGTCACGGCCGAGGTCCTCTCCGAGCGCGTCGCGTTCTTCGGCCACAGCGAGGCCGACCTTCCCAACCTCGCGCCCGTCGCGGTCCCGCGCCTGGTCGAGCTGGTCGAGCGCTACCTGCCGTACCGCGCCTTCCCGGGCAAGGCCGTGCGCCTGCTCGACGAGCTCCGGGCGGCGCACCGCGGCGATCGCACGCCGACCGGCCCGCGCGCGCTCGACCTCGGCGACGTCTACCGGATGTTCAGCCTCAAGACCGGCGTGCCCGAGTTCCTGCTGCGCGAGGACCGGGCGCTCGTCGCCGGCGAGGTCGTCGCCGCCTTCCAGAAGAACCTCGTGGGCCAGGGCGAGGCCGTGCGCCGCGTCGTCGAGGCGCTCTGCGAGGTCAAGGCGGGGCTGCAGCCCAGCGGCAAGCCGCTCGCGACCTTCCTCTTCGTGGGCCCCACGGGCGTCGGCAAGACCGAGCTCGCGCGCCAGCTGGCCTCGTTCCTCTTCGGCTCGCCGGACCGCCTCTTCCGCTTCGACATGAGCGAGTTCGCCGACGCCTGGGCCGCCGCGCGCCTGTTCCAGGGCAACGACCGCAGCGAGGGGCTGCTCACGCGCCGTCTGCGCCAACAGCCGTTCTGCGTGCTGCTCCTCGACGAGATCGAGAAGGCCCACCCGGCGGTCTTCGACCTGCTCCTCCAGGTCCTGGGCGAAGGGCGGCTCACCGACGCCCGGGGCCGCACCGCCTTCTTCCAGAACGCGCTGGTGGTGCTCACCAGCAACCTGGGCGCCTCGCACCGCCGCGGCGCGCTGGGCATCGGCGCCGCGCCCGAGGCGGACGAGCGCCACTACCGCCGCGAGGTGGAGAAGGCCTTCCGGCCGGAACTGGTCAACCGCATCGACCACATCGTCCCGTTCTCGGCGCTGGGCGTGGAGGAGGCGCGGGCGGTCACGCGGCTAGTGGTCGACAAGCTGCGCGCGCGGCGCGGGCTGTCCGGCGCCGGCGTGGGCCTGGACGTCGACGGGGCCGTCGTGGAGTCGCTGGCGCAGACGGGCTACCAGCCGGTGTACGGCGCCCGGGCGCTGCGGCGCGCGGTCGAGGACCGGCTGGTCGCGCCGCTCTCGCACGCGCTCTCCGACGCCCGGGGCATGGCCACCCGCGCGCAGGTCCAGGCCGCCCAGGGCGAGGGCGGCCCGGTCCAGGTCGAGGTCGAGAAGATCGTCGCCAGCAACGAGTGGACGGCGCTGGCGCCGCTGCGCGAGATGCAGGACCGCCGCCGCTTCGCCGACCGCATCCTGGCCCTGGAGGCGGTCGAGCAGATGCGCGAGCAGGTCGCGGTCATCGTCTCCCAGCTCTCCAAGGCCGACGGCCGCGCCAAGGCCACCCAGGAGCTCGCGGCCACCTACAAGTCGCTGCGCGGCGACCTGCAGAAGATGGAGGCGCTGCTGCGCGAGGCGGACGCGCTGCGTGGCGGCCTGGAGGCGGCCGAGGAGCTTCTCCATGCTGGCCCACTTCGGCCAGGAGGACTTCGAGCCGTTCGTCGCCGAGGGCAAGGCGCTGGAGAGGAAGCTGCGCCGGCTCGGCCCGTCGATCATCCTGGGCATGGAGCCGCGGCGCGACGCCATCACGCTGCTGCTGCAGGAGGCGGACGAGGCTCGTGCGCTCGACGTCTGGCTGGTGCCGATGCTCGCCGAGGCCAAGGTGCGCCGGTGGGTCGTCGAGGCCCGGCTCGGCATGAGCTACGACAAGGCCAAGCGCCGCCGCCGCTGGAACCCGCTGGTCGAGGCCGGCGCGGCTGCCAAGCGCCTCTCGGCCAAGGATCGCGACTATCGCGAGGTGCTCCTGCACGTCTCCGGGCCGCAGGCGGGCCTCTTCCTGGCGCTCGAGGCCGGGCTGCACCGCTTCCGCAAGATCCACCCGAGGGTCGACCCCGCGCACCTGTGGGTCGTGCCGGTGGCCATGCGCTCGTCGGTCAGCGACCCGGAGCTCGACTCCGGCCTGCTCCAGCCGCCATCGCCGGTCCCGGCCAAGCAGCTGGGCCTGATGGAGGCGGTGCGGGTGCGCGGCGAGAAGGAGCAGATCCGAATCTGCGCCAAGGAACGGGTGCGCGAGCTCTCGCCCGAGTCCTACTGGAGGGACTTCGAAGAGGTGGCGCTCGAGCACCTGATGCACCACGAGCAGAAGAGCACCTTCGACCGCGAAGGCGTCTACCGCTCGCCGCTCGACCAGGTGCCCAAGAAGCCGTGAGGCGAATGACCCGTCCTGGGGCTGCGCGAAAGGCGCGGCGCCGAATGAAGCCGCGCCTTTCGCTACGAAGCCCGCCGTCGCGGGCTGAGGCTGTGCCTCAGCGCTCCGCCTGAGCCGCCGCAGGCTCCGCAGCCGGCACCACGGCTCGCGAGGCCGCCGTCGCCTTGGGCCTTGGCGCCGGCACGGCCCGCGGGACGAGGGCTGCGCGCCGCTCCAGCGCCAGGTCGCGCACGCGGCGGATGTCCGCGTCGCTGAAGACGCCGTTCACGCCGGAGATGGCGGCCAGCCGCATGCCGTGCCTGAGCCCCAGCTTGTAGATCTCCTTGACCTTCTCCCACTCGATGTTGCGGCCCACGGTGAAGCACTCGAAGCGCCCTTCCAGCGCCAGGACGATCGTCTCGGCCATGCAGGCGTAGACCACGTTGGCCGGCAGGCCGATGGGCTTCATCCGCACCTCGCCCGGCACCAGGATCTCGCCGGACTCGATGACCAGCACGTCCGGGCGCGAGGCGACGTCCTCGGGCGAGAGGTCCAGCGGCCGGGCCACGTCGGTGATGATGGCGCCGGGCTTGACCTTGGAGATGTCGAGCACCTTCTTGCCCGCCCCCGAGGTCGCGGTGACGACCAGGTCCATCTCGCGCAGGTTCTCGCCGGCCGCCGCCGACAGCGACACCTGGGCGTGCGGCGTCTCCTGCAGGATGGACTCCTTGAGCGCCAGCAGCTTGGCCACCTCCGGCGAGACGAGCAGCACCTCCTCGAAGGCCATCGCCAACAGGCGTGCGCAGACCGAGCCGATGGCGCCGGTCGCGCCCACCACCATGGCCCGCCCGGCCACCCGGCCGTCGGCGCCGACGTGCAGCAGGCCCATCCGCTTGGCGGCGTCCTGGGCGGCCCAGAGCGCGCCGGAGGCGCTGTAGCTGTTGCCGGTGGTGATGGGCAGCCGCGAGCGGTGCGCCACGGTCACCCCGGCGTCGCCCACGACCTTGGTGAACGCGCCCAGGCCCATGATCTGCGCGCCCAGCCGCTCGGCCATCCGCGAGGCGGCCAGCAGCCGGCGGTAGGTGAACTCGGGGCTGTGGGCCAACAGCTGCCGCGGGGTCCCGCCCAGCGAGATGAGCCAGCCCTCGGCCTCCACGCCCTGGGGCGAGCGGATGCCGGTGACCTTGGAGTAGACGAACGGCGGCGCGTAGGCGACGAGGCGCTCCACGGTCCGGGCGAAGCGGTGCGGCAGGACGCGGCTCGCCACCTCCAACGGCTTGACCCGGTGCAGGTGCTCGGGCGAGAGCGGGTGGATGACGAAGGCGAAGCGGCGCACCCGGCGCGGCTCGCCGGAGGGGAACAGCACCCGGGGCGCGCCGCCGCGGGCCTCGAGGATGCGCAGGTAGTCGTCGCCGGTGATCTGCTCGGCCGACTTGCCCAGCGCCGCCAGGATCAGCGCGTCGAGCACGTCCAGCGCCAGGCCGCGGCCGACGAGCGCCGGCGTGCGGTCCACCACCACGTCCACGCCCTCGTCGCGCAGCCAGGAGAGGGCACGGTCGTTCACGGCGGAGGTGACGACCACCTTGCCGCCGAGCTCCTCCAGCGAGCACTCCTCCAGCAGGCGCAAGGGGCCCACGATGACGTGGGCGCGCTGCATGGCCTTCTTGAGCACGAAGCCGTTCCAGGACTCGCGCAGCCTGCGCGGCAGCACGCGCCCAGGGGCCATGGACGGGCGGACGCTGCGGTAGATCTCCAGCGCGTGGAGGGAGGTGAGCAGCTTGGGGACGCCCAGCTCGTAGAGCGGGTCGGCGAAGAAGAGGTTCCGGGTGGCCTCGGAGAGGAGCCGCGCGCTGACGTGGTCCTCGTGGCCGGAGAAGAAGAAGGTGCGGGCGTTGGCGAAGAGGTCGGCGCGCTCGCGCAGCACGCGTCGCAGCGCCCACTCGTCCGCCAGGCTGCGCAGCGCGTCGCCGGTGGTAGCGGGCGTGCCGTCGGCGGCGTCGAGCAGGCGCTCGCGGGCGTGGTCGAGCCCCGCGCCGAAGCGGTCCGGGTGGTCCTGCAGGTCGAGGCCGATGGCGTCGGCGTGGGGCTGCCAGCGCGTGACCAGGCGCACCGCGCGGTCGACGTCGCGGTCGGCGCCGTAGCGGCGGATCTGGAACTCACGGCCGAGGAAGCGCGTGCGCAACTCGTAGTCGTCGTTGCTGGCGCCGAGGCTCACGCTGACGATTCTCTGCATGGAGGCTGTCTCCTGAAGGTCGTTGGACAGGCCCCGAAGCTAGGCGGCGCGCAAAGGCCTCCGCGTCCCAAATCTGGTGACGCGCCGCGCCAACGCGAAGGAGTGGACGATCGAGGTGCCGCCCGGTGAGCAGTCCCGGCGAGCCGTCAGGGGAGATGGCAGCAGGCGGCCCGAGCCGCAAGATGGGATGAGAAGGCCGTCCTCCCCGACCGGCTAAGCTGCCGGTTGGATAGCGCACTCAAGGTGCAAGGAGAGGACGGCCATGGCGGAACCTACCATCGATACGATCGGATGCGATCTCGGCGACACGACCAGCGAGCTGTACGTGCTGAAGGGCGGGGAAAAGGACGGCCACCGGGTCCCGCCCGTCAAGACGACGCGGGAGGCGATGACGACGGTCTTCAAAGGCCTGAAGCCGGCGCACGTGGTTATCGAGGTGGGAACGCATTCGCGGTGGGTCAGTCAGTTGCTAAAGGACCTGGGACACCGGCCAACGGTTTCCAACCCGAGAGCGGTGAAGCTGATCTCGGAAAGCACGAAGAAGACGGACAAGCGGGATGCGGCACTGCTAGCGCGACTGGGGCGAGCGGACGTGGCGCTGCTCTCTCCCATCGAGCATCGGGGCAACCAGGCGCAGGCCGACCTGGCGGTCGCAAAGGCTCGGGACGGACTGGTTCGAGCTCGGACGCGGTTGGTCAGCCAGATACGCATGATGGTCAAGTCGTTCGGGGAGCGGCTGGGGAAGTGCGACGCTGCGCACTTCACACAGACCCTGCCGGCGCTTCCCCCGATATTGGAGCCGGCGCTGGCGCCGCTTTACGAGGTGTTGGAGACCCTCGACAAGAAGATCGCGGAGTACGACGCGAAGATCGACCAGCTGGCGAAGAAGTATCCAGAGGTGGAACTGGTCACGCAGCCGATGGGCGTGGGCAACCTGACGGGGCTGGTCTTCGTACTCACCATCGAGGACAAGACGCGGTTCAAGGAGAGTCGGCTGGTAGGCCCCTACCTCGGGCTGGTGCCCAAGAACGACAAGTCCGGGAAGATCGACAAGCAGCTGCCGATCACCAAGGCCGGCGACCCGTTCGTGAGGCGACTGCTGGTCAACAGCGCGGCGTACATCCTGCGGAAGAGCAGTCCGGCCTCCGACTTGAAGGACTGGGGTCTCCACTTGAAGGGCCGGGGAGGCACTGCGCCGATGAAGAAGGCGCAGGTCGCGGTGGCGCGAAAGCTGGGCGTGCTGATGCACCGGTTATGGGTGACCGGGGAGAAGTACCAACCGGTCGGCTACGCCGCGAAGAAGCAGTCCCCCAAGACCACACCAACGCCGAAGAAGAAGGCGCCGACAACCATGCAGGGCACCAAGAAGCAGAAGACCAAGGGCGGCAAGAAGACCGCTCAGTAGAGGGTCGTTCTCGTCGCCAACCGAAGGCACGAGGCCACGCCAACTTTTCGCAGTGCAAGAATTCAGGAACAGACCAACCGCCTTGTCTGGACGACTGCGGGCTCACGCTTGAGCTGTTGAGGACGACCGCAAGATGGCAGCGTCCAGCTTTATTGGATCCCCCCATGCACCGGGCTGCCAAGCAGCCCACTACGAGTGCGAATGGAAGCCTGACGGTACGGTCACCTGATGCAGCAGCACGACGAACAAGGAAGCAGGTCTCGAAGCTGGCAGGAAGGTACGACGAACGCAGTAGGGCAAATAGGGGGCGACGTAACTCGGCGTTTCAAGACTGCCGAAGGCGGCGCCACCACTGGACAGCCACGAACCACCACCGCGGGCATCTATGGGCTCTGCCCATACCCGCTGGGGGCTGCGCGCCCCCAGACCCGCGAGTGCAATAGGACGGTTGTACTTGACTCCCGACGGCCTTCTCATGGAAGCGTGAGCGCGCGGGCCTCCTACAGCCCTGGGCAGTGACCGGCAGCGAATCGAGCAACCAGGCGCTACCGGAACGCCCCGCTGCCCAAACCGGCAAAGACCAGCAACGCAAGCCCGATGCGCCATGCCGCCGAGCGCACCCGAGCGACCGCCGAAGGATTCCCTCCGCCCGCAAGCCGAGCAGTGATGGCCGAGGCAGCCTCCCACCCAACGACGGCGAGCGCCGCGAGCAGTGGATATCCCAGGAAGCCATGCTCCGGCAGGAACAGGCACCACGGGCACTCGTTGACGAGCGGCAAGCGCCAGTGTGCGGAGACGACGCGCAGCAGCGCGAGGCCGCAGAAGGGGAGCGCCGCGAGCGAGACGAAGCCGAGCGCGAGCCCGGCCATGGACTGCGGGCGCCAGAGCGTCGCCACCGCCAGCATCAGCGCGAGCGCCGCGAGCCCCGCAGCAAGTGCCAGCAGCGCCGAGCCGTCGAGCCGGGAGGAGGCGACCTGTGTCGCCCGGCCGTAGACGAGCGAGCAGCAGTCCACGGGCCGGTTCGGGTCGAGCGCCCGGACGGCCTTGAAGAGCCCGAGCGCCGCCGAGCCCTGGACTGCGAGCGAGAGGAGCGTCAGGCGGGCGGCGGCGCCGGCAAGCGGGGAGTCCGGATGCTGTCTCCGTAGCGAATCAATCGTCCACGACGCCGCCAGGACGAGTAATGCCACGGCCTGGAGCGCGAGCGTCTTGCCGCCCTCGTTCGCCATCGCCTGGAGCGCGCCGGTGCCGCACATCGCGCCAGGGACGAGCGACTTGGAGGCGCTGCCGATGACGGCGACGAAGGCGGCGGCGCCGAGGACGAGGAAGAGGGTGGCTGCACGGTGGGCCCGGATGCTGCCGCCGGAGCCCGCCGAGGTGGTGAGGTGCCGGATGGCACCGCTGGCGACGAAGGCCAGCAGGAGCAGGCCGACGAACTGGAGGGCCAGCACCAAGGGCAGCGGATTCAAGATCGGCTCGGCGGTGTTCCGGACCTCATCACTGCCCAGGGCAGTAGGAGCCCCGCGCGCTGACGCTTGCGGCTCGGCGGTGTTCCGGACCTCATCACTGCCCAGGGCAGTAGGAGCCCCGCGCGCTGACGCTTGCGGCTCGGCGGCGTTCCGGACCTCATCACTGCCCAGGGCTGGAGGAGCCCCGCGCGCTGACGCTTGCGGCTCACCACGTTTCGCCAGCTGGACCGGAGGCTTCCCGCCGTGCGTGGCGCGGAACGTCGCGGCGTCGGCCTCGCTCGCCAGCGGGATCGGCGCCGGCCCCATCGGCCCAGAGACGTCGGAGCCTTCGACGAAGAACGCGCCCGCAGCGTCGACCGGCTTCCCGCCCAGATACTCCTGCACCAACACCCGCCGCAACTCGCCCCGGCCCACTCCCAGGTGCGTCTCCGGATGCTCCAGAGCCTCGAGGAGGCAGCCCGGACCGCACGGATAGAACGCCCGTCCGTCCGAGAGCTCGATCGCCGCCGCCAGCTTCGGGTTGCGGGCCGGGAACATCCGGCAGACCGGGCAGCGGTCACCGTCGATGATCCGAAAGTGGCCTTCGGCATCAGGCGGCAGGCTTGCCGGCGCCGGCGCGGCAGCCAGGGCAGCGCTCGACCACAAAGCGGCGAGCAGGCAGGCTGTGCGGGCGACGCGGCGGCGGATGCTCAAGAAGACCTCATCGAAGCAGGAATCCCATACCCTATCTCCATGCCAGCCACCCGCTTTGCCGCGCACCTCGATGAATCCCGCTGACGCCGCCGCCACCTTCCTCCTCGGCCTGCTCGGCACGGCGCACTGCGTGGGCATGTGCGGTCCGCTGGTCCTGACCGTCTCGTCGGCGAAGTCCTCCAAGCTCCTCTCGCAGCTCGCCTATCACGCCGGCCGGATGGCGACCTACGTGGCGCTCGGCGCGGTGCTCGGAGCGCTGGCGCCGTCCATCTCCGGCCTCGCGGGCGCGGCGGGTGCGGATCCTTCGCGCACCTTGGGCACCCTGCAGATCTGGCTCTCGCTCCTCTCCTCCGGGCTGCTGCTCGCGCTCGGTCTGGAGCGACTCGGCCTCTTCAGGCTGCCGGCCACCGGCAGCCCGTCGAAGCTGCCCGGTTTCGCGCGCGTGCGCGACGGGATGCTCGCGGGGCGCCCGGGCGCGGTCTTCCTGTTCGGCGTGCTGATGGGGACCTTGCCCTGCGGCCTGTCGTGGGCGGCCTTCGCGCGGGCGCTGGGCGCGGGCGGGCCAGGCGCCGCGGCGGTGCTGGTCGCCGCCTTCGCGCTCGGCACGCTCCCGGGTCTCCTGCTGCTGGGCACCGCCGCGGCGAGCCTGGCGCGCCGGCACCAGAAGGTGTTCGAGCTGGCGGCCGCGGTGCTCATGGTCGGGATGGCGCTGCGCCTGGGGGCGGACGCGCTGGCGAGCCTGCTGGGATGAGCGCGATCGACCCTGCGCGCGAGACCTGGCAGGAGCGGATGCGGGCCGTCGGCTCGCTCTGGCTGTGCTGGCTCGTCGTGTATCTGCTCAGCGAGTCGGTCCTCTACCTCCTCGTCGCGCGCGGAGCCGCGCTGGCGCAGGACCTGAGCCTCGCGGCGGACTCCACCGTCGCCGCCGCCTCCGGGCCGATCCTCGAGAAGCTCTCCGCGGCCGCCGCGCCGCTGACCCTGCAGATCGGCCTCGTCAACACCCTCGCGCTCCTCGTCTGCTTCTCGCTGATGCCGCTGATGCGCGCGATGGCCGACCCGAAGCCACGCGGCCATCGCGCCGAGCGTCTCGACCGGCTGATGTGGACGAGCCCGCTGCTGCGCTGGACCAACTACTTTGCTTACGTGCTGTGGCCGATGCCCACCTTCCGCCGCACGCCGACCTTGCGGCTCAAGGGGCTGTGCGCCTTCGGCGTGCTGCCCTACCTCCTGCCGGTGCTGCTCGGGCTGCAGGCTGGCTTCGTGGGGGGCGGGCATACGCAGGCGGACCGGCTCGAGCATCCGGTGGCGGTCGTGCTGCTCGGGCTGTCGCTGGTGCTCCCGCACGGCTTGCTCGAGCTGACCGGCCTGTTCATCCCCATCGCGGCGCTGCTGCAGTACTACCGGGCCATCCAGCCCAAGCTCGTCGCCGGCGACCTCGACGGCGTCTCGGCGGCGCTCCACGAGCACGGCACGTGGCGCGAGGCGCGGCGCTGGCTACCGTTGACGCTCGTGCTGGTCGCAGTCGCGGCGGTCATCGAGGCGAACCTGACGCTGCCGTTCGCCGATCGCGTGGCCTCGTTGCTCGGGCTCGCTCCGCGCGGCTGAAGGAACGCGATCGAGCGCGCAGTGGCGGATAATGCCGGCATGTCCATCGAAGGAACCAGGGAGGGCAGGCCCCAGGAGCGCGTCTGCTGCGAGGAGGGCTGTGACCGGCCGGCCGCGCAGGGCGACGTGCGCTGCGAGCTCCACGTCTTGCGCATGGGCGGGGTGCTGCACGCCAAGCCGGGGCCCAAGCCGCTGCCGGTGGTGAACGTGCCGGTGCTGGACGCCATCGCGCCGATGCAGGCGATCGCGCTTCCGCAGGCGCCGAAGAAGCGGGCAGGGCCACGGCTCGCAGGTGCGGCGATTTGCCAGGTGCTGGGCCTGGCGAGCGTCGCGGCACTGCTCGAGACGTTCCGCTATCTCGACTTCCATGCGTTCGACGACCTGCCGAACCTCGCGCTGTTCGAGGTGCCGTACTCGGCTCTGCTCAACGTCTACGTGCCGGTGGTGGGCGGAGTCGCGTTGCTGACGACTCAGCTGGTGTTCTCGTGGAGCGGACGCAAGCTCGCCCGCGGGCGGTGGGGCCGGCGGCTCGGCGCGGCGCTGTTCGCGGCTGGACTGGTGACCGCGCTCGTCGCGGGGGCGGTGGTGGCGGGTCCTCTCCGGGAGTTGCTGACTGGCAAGGGAGGTCCCTAGCCGGGCCAGTGACGTCAGCTTCGGCCTTCGCGCACTTGCTAAAGATAGGCAGCTACTTTGTGACATGAAATTTCGGCCGGGATGAGCTCGGCGCTTCAAAGGCAAGCGCGAGCCGGACCGACAGAAGGAAGAACGGGACGCACTGGCAGTCAGCCTGCCGATCGGCTATCTCGGAGGCCTTCCGGGGGTCTCCACCATGCACCGTCGGCTCTTCGTCCTGGCGCTCGCTGCGGCGTCGCTCGTCAGCCTCCCTGCGGCCGCCGCGCCGGACGCGGGCATCCGGCGAACCGGAATCGACGCCGGCCGCGCAGCCTACGACACCGACTGGGCGACGCTGCCCGCCGAGCCTGATCCTTCGGCCTCGCCGTCACAGGCGCAGCGCAACCTCGACGATGAAGGTTCCGCGACGCCGACGGCGCCTGCCGCTCCGGCTCCCGAGACCAGGACCGAGCCTGCCGCTCCGTCCGGGCCCAAGGACGCGGTGGATGAGACGCCGCGCTTCTCGCCCGAGGAGAAGAAGCAAGCCCGCGAGTTCCTGCAGGCGGTGTGGAAGGTCGCCGAGCGCGGCCAGCTCGACTGCGAGAAGGCGGTGGACGCCTCGACGCGCCGCAAGCTCATCGCCGCCGACTTCGACAGCAGCGACGTCGTCACGCACCCGAAGGGCTACCTGGCGCTGGCGCGGTGCGCCGAGGCGCGAGGCTTCTTCGGCCTGATGGGCAACCTCGGCCTGGTGCTCTTCAAGTACGGCAAGAAGAACGCGCACCCGGAGATCCTCGCGCGTGCGGTGCTGGGGCTGGGCTCGCCTGACGCCGCCTGGAAGCTCCTGCTCCTCTCCGAGAAGGACTTCCCCAACGACCCCGATATCGCCGTCACCAAGGCCAAGGTGCTCTGCCGCGTGCGGCAGTGGTCCGAGTGCCACGCGCAGGCGGAACAGACCCTCACCATCGCCAAGGGCATGCGCGACAAGGCGCTGCGCGAGGCCATCGTCAATCGCGCGCTCAAGTACCGGGCCCGCTCCAACGCGCACCTGGGTCGCCTCGACGCCGCGCTCTCAGACGCCGACGCCTCGGAGAAGGTGGGGGGCGACTCCGAGGATCTGGAGCAGGTTCGCTCCTTGGCGCTGGAGGCGAAGTCGGCGGGCGCGGTGCTCGACGTCGAGGTCGAGAGCCAGATGCCGCTGGGCACCTACCACCTGGTCGGCAAGGTCAAAGGCGTCGACCCGCTCGTCGACGTGGTCATCACGCGGCTGGGCGCCGAGCCGTCGCGTTACCGCGTCGAGGCCGAGGTCACCGGCGTGACCGGCCGCTTCACCAAGACCGTGGTGGCCATGCCAGGACGCGAGCAGCGGGTCAGCGTGCACCCGCCGCTGTTGCCCAGCTTCGATCCTGGCCAGGTCCGGGCCGCGCGCGAGGTGCAGGTGGACGTGAGCATCACCGCGCTGGAGGGCACCGGCGAGCGCGTTGTCTTCAAGAAGAGCACCGCGCTCACCCTGCAGCCCCGGGACTTCCTGCCGATCACGCGCTTCACCGACAAGGAAGAGAACGTGATCAAGTCCTCGGTCTCCGAGTTCATCGCCGCCTGGGCGACGCCCAACGCCCGGTCCGTCGACGCCTTCCTCAAGACGGCCAAGCAGCGCGCGCCCGGAGCGGCCTTCGCGGGCGAGCAGGCCGCGACGGTGCCGCAGGTCATGGCGCTCTACCAGGAGCTGCAGGCGCGCGGGGTCAGCTACGTCATGGACCCCGACATGCTCACCGCCGACGGGACCTTCGGTCAGCGCACCCGGTTGCCGTCGGAGGTGCTGGCCTCGACCAACGCCCAGTGCCTGGAGGGCGCCATCCTCTACGCGACGCTCTTCGAGGCCATCGGCCTGCAACCGCTGGTGGTCACCGTCCCGGGCCATGCGTTCGTCGGCTGGGCCACCTCCGCGCACGACGGGAAGTACGCCAACTCCTTCCTCTTCCTGGAGACGACGGCCACGCACGACGCGACCTTCGAGGGCGCCGTGAACCTCGGCATCGGCCAGTACCTGAAGTACAAGCCCCTAAACGCCGTGACGGTCCTGCCCATCGCCGAGCTGCGCCGCGCCGGCTTCACGCCGCAGCCCTATGACAACTAGGGCTTCGGGCTGCGGGCTGCGGGCTGCAAGTGCGCGGGATCGTGACCGAATCTTGCCGCAGAGCCTTTCGGCGTCCCGTTCGTTGAAGTGGAAGCACCTCACGAAGCAAGGAGCACTCCAATGACCTCCCGCCTGCGTCTGGCCCTCGTCGCCGCGCTCGCCGCCGTCGCCCCCGCGCTCGTCGCCTCCCAGGCGCTGGCGCAAGGCATGCTCATCCCCACCGACACGAACCTGCGGCCCCTGGTCGTCAAGTACCAGCGCGTCTCCGCGGAGATCAAAGACGGGGCGGCCGTCACGCGCGTCGAGCAGGTCTTCGTCAACGAGACGCCGCGCCAGCTCGAGGCGCACTACGTCTTCCCGCTGCCCAAGGGCGCCGCGCTCTCCGAGTTCTACCTCTGGATCAACGGCAAGAAGACCAAGGGCGAGATGCTGGAGAAGGAGAAGGCGACGCAGATCTACGAGGGCATCGTGCGCCGCCTGCAGGACCCCGGCCTGCTCGAGTACATCGACTCCGACGTCTTCCGCGCCCGCGTCTTCCCGGTGCCCGCCAACGGAGAGCAGAAGATTCGAGCTCGCCTTCAGCCAGGTGCTCGACTTCCAGAGCGGCCTGTACCACTACCGCTACCCGCTGGGCGCCGGCGGCAAGCTGCAGCAGAACATCAGCGTGAAGCAGGACTTCACCTTCAGCGCCACCATCGGCTCCAAGGTCCCGCTGCGCTCGGTCTACTCGCCCACCCATCCGCTGCAGGTCGCCAACCGCGGCGAGAACGCGGCGATCGTCGGCCTCGAGCAGGGCCCGGGCGCGGACCTGTCGAAGGACCTGGACCTCTACTACTCGACCTCCGAGAAGGCGATCGGCCTCTCGCTGATGACCTACAAGGAAGAGAGCGAGCCGGGCTACTTCCTGGCGCTCATCACCCCCAAGACCGAGTTCCAGCAAGAGGAGATCCTGGGCAAGCGGATCACCTTCGTCATCGACACCTCGGGCTCGATGGCCGGCGAGCGGATGAAGGTCGCCAAGGACGCGCTCAAGTACTGCGTGCAGCGGCTCAATCCCCAGGACCGCTTCAACGTCATCCGCTTCGCGACCGACGTCGAGGCGCTGGGGCAGGCGCCGATGGAGGCCAAGCCCGAGGCGATCAAGAAGGCCGTCTCGTTCGTCGACTCGCTCGAGGCCCTGGGTGGCACGGCCATCGACGACGCCCTGCGGCTGGCGCTCAAGGACGGCGAGAAGGCCGCCGGCTCCAACGGGCCGCACATCGTCCTGTTCATCACCGACGGGCAGCCGACCATCGGCGAGACCAGCGAGGACGCCATCGCCAAGAACGCGCTGGGCGGCAACAAGGCCAAGAGCCGCATCTTCACCTTCGGCGTCGGCGAGGACCTCAACGCGCGCCTGCTCGACAAGCTCGCGGCGGACGGCCAGGGCGCCAGCGACTACGTGAAGGGCGGCAAGGACTTCGAGGCCAAGATCTCGGGCTTCTACGACAAGGTCAGCTACCCGGTGCTCGCTGACGTCGCGCTCGACCTGTCCGGGATGAGCGCCTACGACGTCTACCCGCGGCGCCTGCCGGACCTCTTCAAGGGCAGCCAGCTGGTGGTGATGGGCCGCTACCGCACCGCGGGCGACCTGAAGGTGACGCTGACCGGCACGGTGAACGGCAACGCCAAGAAGTTCGAGTACGGCACCACCACCTTCGCCAAGGAGCACAAGAGCGAAGGCTTCATCCCGCGCCTGTGGGCCATCCGGAAGGTCGGCTACCTGCTCGAGGAGATCCGCCTGCGCGGCGAGAAGCCGGAGCTGCGCGACGAGGTGGTCACGCTGGGCAAGAAGTTCGGCATCGTCACGCCGTACACCAGCTATCTCGTGGTCGAGGACACGCCGATCGCCGCCAACCAGCCGCGGCCGCAGCCGAGGCCCGAGGAGCCGCGCTTCCGCCCGAACTGGGGCGATGACCGCGCGGCCAGCACGGCCAGCCCCTCCGCGCCGCCTCCGGGCGCCTTCGCTCCGCGCAAGAAGGCCGAGGCCAAGGGCGGGGGCGAGGTCGATTCGGACTTCGACTCCGTCTTCGGTGGCGCCGGCAGCGGCCGCAGGGCGGATGCGGCCAAGCCCGCCGACGTGCTCTCCAGCGCCGAAGGCAAGGACGCCATCGACGTGTCCAAGGCCACGCGGCGGATGCAGACCGAGACCCGCGCGCCCGACGCCAGCCAGTCGGTGCGCATCGCCGGCGACCGCACCTACGTCTGGCGAGACGGCGGGTGGATCGACACCGTGGCGCTCGACAGCCCGGGCAAGCAGCTCAAGGTGAAGTACCTCTCTGCGGCCTACTTCGCGCTGCTCTCGGCGCGGCCCGACCTGAAGGCCGGCCTGGCGCTGGGCAACCGGGTGGTGCTGGTCGTCGCCAAGGGCAAGACCATCGTCATCGCGCCCGACGGCGGCGAGGAGGCGGCCGACAAGGTCACGGCGTTCCTGAAGTAGCGACCTCCCCCCAACCCCCTCCTGCGTTGCAGGAGGGGGAGCTGTGGGTTGCCGTGGGCGATCCGCTCGGAGATCCTCGCGCCGTCCTTGCTGGCTCGCGCTGGCGCTACCTGCTCCTGCTCTTCAGGGCTCTTCCGGCTGCGCTACGAACTTCCCGGTCGCCCGCGCTCGCTCCTGGCCGCCTTGGGTGATGCGCCCCTCCAGCACGTAGAGCGGGTGCATCTCCCGGGTCACGTTGACGCTGACCACGGCGTCCGTGCCCACGGCCACCGGGCCCAGGTAGCGCACGTTGAGCTTCCCCGGTCACCGCCCGGTAGCCGCGCGAGAACATGCAGTTGGCCATGGCGCTGTCGAAGACCAGCGCCAGCACGCCGCCGTGGACCACGCCGGGGTAGCCCTCGAGCTTCCGGGGTGCACGAGAGCGGCGCTTCGACCCCGCCGTCCGCCGTCTGGGAGAAGGCCAGTCGCAGGCCATCCGGACGATCGGGCGAGCACGCGATGCAGCGCGGGTGGAAGCGGTCGCGCATGGACTGGTAGTGGGAGTCGGAGCTCATGACGGGCGCCAAGGTGCCGGAAGCCGAAGCCGCCGACAAGGAGCACGACCGGGCGCGGCGACGGCCGAGCGCAGCAGGACGGCCGTCCTTAGGAATGCGGCATGGACGCGACGCCCATCCAGGACCGCTACCCCGACGACTACGCCCACTGCTTCGGCTGCGGGCGGCACAACGAGCACGGCCACCGGCTCAAGACGCGCTGGGACGGCCGGGAGGCGGTGGCGCGCTTCTCGCCGAAGCCGGAGCACGTCTCGTTGCCGGGGTTCGTCTACGGCGGGCTCATCGCCTCGCTCATCGACTGCCACGCGATGGCCACGGCCTCCGTGGTGCTCACGCCGCCGGGCGGAGAGCCAACGCGCTGCGTGACGGCGAGTCTCAAGGTCGACTTCCTCCGGCCGACCCCGCTCGGCCCGGAGCTGGAGTTGCGCGCGCGGCCGAAGGAGGCAGGGGCCAAGAAGGTGGTCGTGGAGGTGCGCCTCTTCGCGGCGGGCGAGGAGTGCGCGCGCGGGGAGGTCGTGGCGGTGCGGCTGCCGGAGTCGATGCGCGGCCTCCGGCAGTGAGGCCAAACGCGAGCGGGCGTCGGGCGGCGGTGCTCCGTCGCTGTCCCGCTCGGGGGCCTCCGGGCGTGAGAAGGAAGGAACGGCCGCGCGGGCGGGGCATCGACTCCAGATACGGGGGTTCCATGAGCCAGGTCCGCGTGCTGGTGGGCACCAGGAAGGGCGCGTTCATCCTCACCGCCGACGGCAAGCGCAGCGGCTGGCAGGTGAGCGGCCCGCACTTCGCCGGCTGGGAGATCTTCCACCTCAAGGGCTCGCCCGTGGACCCGAACCGCATCTGGGCGTCGCAGACGAGCGACTGGTTCGGCCAGGTCGTCCAGCGCAGCGACGACGGCGGCCAGACCTGGACGGCGGTGGGCAACGACTTCCGCTACGAGGGCAACCCCGGGAACCACCTCTGGTACGACGGCAGCGAGCGCCCGTGGGCGTTCAAGCGGATCTGGCACCTCGAGCCCTCGCTCGGCGATCCCGAGGTCGTCTACGCGGGCGCCGAGGACGCCGCGCTCTTCAAGAGCAGCGACGCAGGCAAGACCTGGCAGGAGCTTCCGGGGCTGCGCGGCATCAAGGCCAAGCTCTGGCAGCCAGGTGCGGGCGGCATGGGCCTGCACACCATCCTCCTCGACCCCAAGGACCCGATGCGCCTCTTCGTCGCCATCTCCGCGGCGGGCGTCTTCCGCACCGACGACGGCGGCGCGTCCTGGCGGGCCGCCAACCGCGGCCTGAAGATGCAGCAGGAGCTGCCGGACCCCGACTCCGAGGTCGGCTTCTGCGTCCACCGGATCGCCCTGCACCCCTCGCGGCCGGCGACGCTCTTCATGCAGAAGCACTGGGACGTGATGCGCTCCGACGACGCCGGCGAGTCCTGGCGCGAGGTGAGCGGGAACCTGCCCAGCGACTTCGGCTTCGCCATCGACGTCCACGCCCACGAGCCGGAGACGGTGTACGTGGTCCCCATCAAGAGCGACTCCGAGCACTTCCCGCCCGAGGGCAAGCTGCGCGTCTACCGCAGCCGCACCGGCGGCGGCGACTGGGAGCCGCTGACCCGCGGGCTGCCGCAGAAGGACTGCTACGTGGACGTGCTGCGCGACGCGATGGCGGTCGACTCGCTCGAGCCGTGCGGCGTCTACTTCGGCACCACCGGCGGCCAGGTGTACGCCTCCGCCGACTCCGGCGACTCGTGGCAGCCCATCGTCCGCGACCTGCCCGACGTGCTCTCGGTGGAGGTCCAGACGCTTTCATGATCCGCGTGGCGCTGCCGTTCCACCTGCGCAACCTGGCGCAGCTGGAGGGCGACGAGGTGCAGCTCGAGGTCTCCGGGCCGGCGACGCTGGGCGCGGTCCTCGATGCCCTGGAGGCGCGCCACCCGGTGCTGCGCGGGACCATCCGCGACCAGGTCACGGGGAGGCGCCGGCCGTTCCTGCGCTTCTTCGCGTGCCGGCAGGATTCCTCGAGCGCTGCGCCGGACGCGAAGCTGCCGCAGCGCGTGGCGGAGGGAGCCGAGCCGCTGCTCGTGGTCGGAGCGATCGCCGGAGGCCGATCCGAGGACGGAGGGATTCGCCAAGGTCGCCAAGGGACCAAGGTCGCCAAGAGCTGCCTTGCGCCTGCGGACTCGGTCCCGACGTCCGACTCGGACGGCGGTCCGAGAGCTCGGGGCGATTTCATCCGCGGGGCGTCGCACCCGGCCGGACCCCCAGTCGTTCTTGGCGACCCTGGTCCGTTGGCGACCTTGGCGACCAAGAAGTTGCATGGGCCTCGGCGCTCATCTTCTGGCAAAATGGCGGCCTTTCGGCCGCTCACCACAACCTGGAAAGTCCCATGCGCTCGAGTCTTCAGCCCGGCTTCGGTTTCGTCTGGCTCATGCCGTTCTTGGCCCTGGCCTTCTCTTCCTGCAACTGCGGCGGCGAGCCGCCGGCGAGCGAGTGCCAGACGAAGGACGACTGTCCCTCGGGGCAGGTGTGCGTGGCGGGCACCTGCCAGGCCGGCGGGTCGTCCGACGCGGACATCACCATCATCGGGCGTGACGTGGGCGTCAATCCGGGAGGCCCGGACATCAGCGACCCGAACAACCCGCACAAGGACACCGACTGCGACGGCCTCTCCGACGCCGAGGAGTTCGCCAACACCTTCGGCCCGAGCGCCAAGAAGACCGACCCCGGGATCCCCGACACCGATGGCGACGGCATCCCCGACGGCGTGGAGGCCGGCAAGACGGCTCGCGTGGACGGCGAGACGCACTGCGCCGCCGTGCCGCTCGACCAGGACTCGGCCACCCGCACCTCCCCGGTCGAGGCCGACAGCGACGGGGACGGCCTCTCCGACGGCGTCGAGGACGCGAACAAGAACGGCAAGCTCGACTCCGGCGAGACCAACCCGAACAAGCCCGACAGCGACGGCGACGGCCTTTCCGACGGCGTCGAGGACGCGAACAAGAACGGCAAGGTCGACTCCGGCGAGACCAACCCCAACAAGGCGGACAGCGACGGCGACGGCTGCCCCGACGGCTACGAGGACAAGAACCGCAACGGCAAGGTGGACTCCGGCGAGACCGACCCGCTCAAGGCCGGCGACTGCACCCCGGGTACCCTCGACACCGACGGCGACGGCCTGCCGGACAACGTCGAGGTGCAGGTGACGCACACCGACCCGCTCAAGGCCGACACCGACGGCGACGGCCTGCTCGACGGCGAGGAGGACCGCAACGCCAACGGCACCGTGGATACCGGCGAGACCAACCCCAAGAGCGCCGACACCGACTGCGACGGCCTGGGCGACGCCGAGGAGAAGGGCTTCAAGACCGACGCCACCAAGGCGGACAGCGACGGCGACGGCATCCCCGACGGCGTCGAGGTCGGCCGCGCGACCTCCGCTGACCTGGCCTGCGGGTTCACCGGCGACGCCGACCCGACAAGCCGCACCTTCCCCGACAAGGCGGACAGCGACGGCGACGGCATCCCGGACGGCGTCGAGGACAAGAACCACAACGGCAAGCTGGACGCCGGCGAGACCGACCCGGTCAACCCCGACAGCGACGGCGACGGCCTCTCCGACGGCGCCGAGGACGCCAACCACAACGGCGTCGTGGACACGGGCGAGACCGACCCGAAGAAGGCCGACACCGACGGCGACGGCATCCCCGACGGCATCGAGAAGAGCACCACCAAGACCGACCCGACCAAGGCCGACAGCGACGGCGACGGCTGCAAGGACGGCGAGGAGGACCGGAACTGGAACGGCACGAAGGACCCCGGCGAGTCGAGCCCCACCGTCGCCGGCGACTGCAAGGACACCGACTGTGACGGCCTGCGTGACGACGAGGAGGACCTGAACAAGAACGGCGCCGTCGACACCGGCGAGACCGACTCCAAGAAGGCCGACACCGATGGCGACGGCCTGACCGACGGCCTGGAGAAGGGCGTCATCACCGCTCCGGTCGCGGGCTGCGCGGGCAGCTTCAAGGCCGACGCCGATCCCTCCACGCGCACCAACCCGCTCGCCAAGGACACCGACTGCGACGGCCTGTCCGACGACGAGGAGGACGCCAACAAGAACGGCCAGGTGGACACCGGCGAGACCGACCCCGCCAATGCCGACACCGACGGCGACGGCCTGCCCGACGGCCTGGAGAAGGGCCGCTGCACGGCGCTCGAGACCCGCTGCACCGGCAAGTTCGTGGCCGACGCCGACTGCGGCACCAGCCAGACCAACCCCACCAAGGCCGACAGCGACGGCGACGGCGTCCCCGACGGCGCCGAGGACCTCAACCAGAACGGCAAGGTCGACCCGGGCGAAGCTCAACCCGGCGGCGAGCGATGGCGGCGGCGCGGTCACCCAGGCCTGCGCCAACCCCCGCGCGGTCCAGCAGCTCGAGCGCTTCGCCTCCGACCTCACCGTCGCCGCGGCCAACGAGTTCACCCAGGTCACCACGCTGACCAGCGGCGGCACCGCCGTCGGCGCGATGCTCTACGACGGCACCAACAAGATCGTCGGCCTGGCGCTGCGCGTCCCGGCCTCGGCGAGCGTCACCGCCCAGGAGACCGACGCCCGCGGCAAGCTCACCGGCGTCGCCGCCCTGACCTCCTCCATCACCCAGCTCTTCACCAGCTGGGACCGCTACGACGCGATGGCGGCCTACTACACGCAGTCGGGCGCGGTGGATTCGAAGACCCGCGCCAACGCGGTCGTCGACGCGCTGCTGCCCGGCACCACCGGCAAGCTCAGCGGCACCGCCGGCGTCAACGGCCCCTTCCGCATCCAGGCCGAGTACCTGCGCCGCGGCGCCAGCTACTCCATCGTGGTCATGGCCTTCGTCCCGGAGTCGCTCTATGCCCAGGGTGACCACCTGTTCCGCGTCGACGACCTGGCCAACGGCACCGCGCTCGCCCAGTTCGGCGACGTCAGCCGCCCGGTCTGCGAGAAGTTCGCGGCGGTGGCCGTCCCCAAGGTCGACTTCATCTGGGTCGTCGACAACTCGGGCTCGATGAACCTCTGGCAGGCGGAGGTGGCCAACGCCGCCGCGCAGATGGGGACGCAGCTCGCGACCGCGCCCATCGACTGGCGCATCGCCACCATCTACACCGACACCGACCGCGAGACGACCCGCGTCATGGCCCCGCGGCCCTTCACCCGGTCGATCACCCAGTTCAAGACCGACGCCTACCCGGGCACCGGAGCCAAGAGCCCGGAGCGCGCCTTCGCCCCGGTCAACTACATGCTGCAGTCCGCGCGCTGGCTGCCGGCCTCGGCGACCGAGGACGCGAACAAGCTCCGCCAGGGCGCCAAGGTGGTCATCATCTGGCTCACCGACGCCAAGGAGCAGACGGTCTCCGGCTACTGCGACACCGCCGGCACCAGCTGCGACCTCACCGCGGTGCCCGATCGCGACAATCCCTACCGGACGCTGCCCTCGGGCTACGCCACCTGGGCCCAGTACTTCGGCAACCTGCCCGGTGGGATGGGCAAGGCCTTCGTCGCCGCCATCGTCCCGCCGGTGGGCGTGAAGATGACCGGCGAGGAGACGGTGGGGCCCGAGTACCGGGACGTGGTGACCGCGCTGCAGGGCCTGGAGGCCGACATGCGCGACATGGCGGCCATGCCCACCTTCATCCAGCAGATCATCACCAGCGCCATCGGCAGCGCCACGCTCACCAAGCTCTCCCGCCCGCCGATCTCCGCGTCGCTCAAGGTGGCCGCCAACCAGGTCGCCGGCGCCAGCTGCAACAAGGACGACATGCCGCGCAGCCGCACCCACGGCTTCGACTACGACGGCGCCAGCAAGTCGCTGGTCTTCTACGGCGACTGCCGCCCCACCGCGAACCAGACGGTCGCGGTCAGCTACCGCTACTGGGTGGAGCAGGCCCCGGCCTGCAACCCGCCCTGCGCCGACCCGCTGGTGTGCGACCCGGTGAGCGGCTCGTGCATCTGCCCGGCGGACTGCGGCGGCTGCGCGGCGGGCAAGGTCTGCGACCTGGCGAGCTGCAGCTGCAAGTGCGCCCCGGACTGCGGCGGGCTCGCGCCGGGCCAGGTCTGCGATGCGGCGACCTGCCAGCCCAAGTGCCAGCAGGCGGTGACCTGCTCCACGGGCTTCAAGTACGACACCACCGCCTGCAAGTGCGTCTGCGACGCGGCGGCGCTCAGCTGCGGCCCGGGCTTCCAGGCCGATCCCGCGACCTGCTCGTGCAAGTGCCAGAGCGATTGCGGCGGCTGCGCGACCGGCGAGACCTGCACGGCCTCGACTTGCAGCTGCGGCTGCGCGCCGACGACCTGCCCGTCGGGCCAGGTGCTGGACCCGGCGACCTGCCAGTGCGGCTGCAACGCCGCGTCGATCACCTGCCCGCCCGAGAAGCAGGCGGACGCGGCCACTTGCGGCTGCGTGTGCAAGAGCGACTGCGGCGGCTGCGCCAAGGGCTTCAAGTGCGACGCGGCGAGCTGCGCGTGCCAGTGCGACACCGCGGCGCTCAAGTGCGGCAAGACCTTCCAGGCCGACCCGGCGAGCTGCTCGTGCGTGTGCAGGCCGGACTGCGGCGGGTGCCCGGCCGAGCAGCAGTGCGACATGTCGACCTGCACGTGCAACTCGGGGCCGTTCTAGTCGGCGCGCGAGCCCTCCCCCCTGCCCCCTCCCAAACTGCGGGAGGGGGTTCGTGGGGTGCCCGCGACACCCCGAGCTTGTCGAGGGCCAGCGCATCCGTCCCGCAATCGGCCAATCCCCGACCGCACTGGGCGTTCTCTACTCTCCTCAGGTCATGAACCTGGAACTCGATTGGCCGCGGCAGAAGGACTTCTTTGCGCCGGATGGAAGCCTGCGCGACATCTACGTGCTCGGCACCAACGCGGAAGACTGGGCGACGGTGCTGTCGTGGCTAGGCAGCAGGTGCCGAGCCGAGTGCACACAGAACGGAAGCCCAATCCCGCTTCCGTCCCGCTTCGACCAGGTCTCGCGAGAGAGCTTGCTGCTGACAGTCTGGGTCGGCGAGACGGACCTCTGCTGCCACTTCTTTGTTGTCGACGAGATCGAGTTCGACTTCGTCCCCAACCAGGTCGACGAGGCGCGGCTTCGTCAGCTGCTCACGTTCATGGGAGAGCTGGGCGAGCTCACGGGCAGAACGGTCATCATGACGCCCGAGAACTGGCGCGAGGCGCCGCTGTTCAAGTTCACCCCGGGCACGAGCAGAGTGGCATGGGTGGGCGAGGAGTAGCTCGCGCTACCGCAGGAGCAGTTCGACGTCCCGGAACAGCTCGCTCGCCGAGATGGGCGTCAGCTCGCCGAAGGTGCGCTCCTTGCCGGCGGCGTCTCGCAGCGTGAGCTCGCCCAACGTCTGGTCCTCCGGCTTCGAGGCCAGGAAGTACAAGCCGGGCTCGCTCGTGAGCATGGCCTCGATCGCGGCCTTGGGCTCCGCAGAGGCGATGACCGGCTTGGACATGTCGTAATCCATGAAGCGCCAGCCGCGGTGCTTGAGCGTGAAGAAGCGCTCGCCGCGGGCCTTGGCGCCCTTCCAGCGCGCGGTCTTCGACGCCCGCTGCTCCTCGTCCGTCGGCGTGAACAGCTCGCGGGAGAGCTGCGGGAACGGCTGGATGACGACGTAGTCGCTCAAGAGCTGCGAGAAGCGCGCCTTCGTCTGCTCCGGCATGTCGAGCGCGTGCCAGACGACGACGCGCGCATCGGCCGGAAGCGTGAAGGGGCTGTCGTCCTCGCCGGCGAAGGTGCCGTCCTCGGCGACCCGGAAGCCGGTGGTGGCCTGGCCGCGGGCGCGATCGACGACGCCCCAGATCAGCCGCCGGGCGACGTGCTGCATCAGCGGGTGCTTCAGGAAGTAGCGGTCGAACTGGGCGCGGTCCCATTCGCGGCGCGCCACCATCGCGCGCTCCAATCGGCGCAGCTGCTCGGCGGCGAGGCCCTTGGTCTCCTTCTTGAGCGCGTCCCACAGCTCGCGTGCCTTCACCGCCTTCTCCGCGTCGTCGGTCTTGGAAGGGCGGGGGAGTGAGGCCGCCCGGCCGCCGCCCTGATCGACGACGAAGGGCAAGAGGTCCTGGTCGAAGCCGGCCCGGAAGCTGCGCGCTCCGTAGTCGAAGACCATGGTGCCGTTCGCGTCGAGGCCCAGGTCGGGCACCAGGCGGTCGGCGAGCGCGTCCTCGGTCAGCTCCTGCTCCTCGCGGTAGGCCTCGAGCTCCGCCTTGGCCGCCTTTCCGAGCGAGCTCTTCTTGCGCGTCAGGAAGGACAGATGCATCAGCGCCACGTCGGAGCCGTTGGCGGCGATGGCCTTGAGCGCGAGCTTCGCGCGAGCGGAGAGCTTGGCCTCGTGCCACTCGACGACGTGGTTGGCGAGGGCACGGACGGCGCGCTCGTCGCCGAAGAGCGCCGTGGCGTAGAGGACCCACTTCTCCTTGGTCGGCGCCTCGACGGCGAGCCAGGCCCGGAGCACGGCATCGGCGAGGTCGGAGAGCTTCTGGGGATCCAGCGCTGGCGTGGCCGAGTCGATGGCCGCCCGAGCGCACTCCAGCGGCAGGAGCGACGCGAGCTGCAGGAGGCGCAGCGCGGCGTCGGCGGGGACGAGAGCACCGTCGCGAAGTGCGAGCGCCGGCAGTTGGTCCGGCTGGACGAAGGCCGGAAGCTTCGGAGCCTTGGGCGGCAGCGGCGGCGGTGCGAACAGGGCTTCGTACTCCTCGACCGCGGCGGAGCCGTACTGCTCGGCGGCGGCGCGCAGCTGGGCGGCATAGCCGTTCTTGCGCAGGGCCTTGAGCGACTTGAGCGCCTTCTTGCGCACGTCGCCGTCCGGGCCGAGCGCCGCCGGCAAGAGCACCAGCCCGCTGGTCTCGGGAAAGTACTGCCCCCAGGTCTCGTCCTCGCCCTTCTCCATCAGGAACCGGGCGATCCGGGTGGAGTCGGTGCGGAAGAGCACGTCGCGCCGGACGGCGAAGGGCCAGGTGGCGTAGAGCTCGAGCATCGCCGGGAGGGCGGCCTCGCCGTGGCGGGCGAGCGGTGGCAGGAGCAGCCCGTAGTGGAGGACGAAGTCCAGGCGAAGCCCGGCCTTGGCCAGCGCCGCGAGGTCGTCCACCTCCAGATGGCGCCCGGTCCCCATGGGGATGATGCCGCCGCGCAGGAAGGTCTCGCGCTCCTGCTGGCGCCGCGCCTCGAGCTCGCCAGGCGAGGGATCGTCGACGTGTGGCGACAGCAGCTTCTCCTTCTCACCGGGCTGCCAGTGGATGGTCTCGCGCTCGATGGGGGTCAGCGACAGCACCGCGCGTGGGCGGGCGGGGACCCAAGGGCCCGCGGCGAGGACGGAGGGCAGGGCGGTCATGGCGAACCTCGTAGTCGAAGAAGCCCCGAGAGCTTACTGCCGGCCCGTCCCCGCGTGTCCCGGCGTCGATTGACCGTCCCGGCAGCGCAAGCGAAGCTCTGCCGCACGCCATGAACCTCTCCGTCGCCGTCTACCAGCGCCGCACCCCCGGCGGGTTCCGCTGGGTGACCCTGGGCCTGGGGCCCCACAACAGGACCCGCGAGGGCCAGAGCCCCACCAAGCTCCAGCGGAAGATCGTCGACGACGTGCGCAACGCCGTCGCCGCGGCTTCGCCCTCGGACCTGGTCTTCTTCCGCATGCCGCAGGGCGTGCACCTGGAGCGCGAGCGGCTGGAGCTGTCGCTGCGCGGCAGCGGCGGGCACCGGCGCGCCAGCGGCTTGTTCCCGCTCGTCCTGGAGACGCGGTGGCGCAGCTCCAGCGAGTCGATGACCATCGCCTACCACCCGGAGCGGCAGGACGAGTGGTTCCCGGTGCGTGCCGACGAGGCGCTGGACGTCCAGGCGAACGCCTACTTCTCGCAGGCGTGGGCGGATCTCGAGGAGGACGCGGTCACGGCTCTGCAGTCCGACCGCAAGGACGGCCTGCGCGTCGTCAGCTTCGCCGGCAGGCCCAAGAGCCTGCTCGAGCGGATCGGCAAGAAGAACGGAATCTGGGACGACCTGGAGCCGGCGGCGAAGGGCGCCCCGCCCAAGAAGAAGGGCCGCTACAAGGTCCTGGACCGCATCGGCGTCAACCTCACCGCCCAGGCCATCGAGGGCACGCTCGAGGGCGGGATGCCGCGCTCGCCGTACCGCGAGCAGCTCGAGCTGCTGCTGGGCGGCCAGACCAAGACCCCGGTCCTGCTCGTCGGCCCTCCGGGCGTGGGCAAGCGCACGCTGCTGCGCCGCTTCGCCTGCGACCGCCTCGAGAACGACGGCTGGACGCTGAACAAGAACCTCGACGACATCCACGAGGTCTGGTCGGTCGCCGGCAAGCGAATCATCGCGGGCATGAGCTACGTGGGCGACTGGGAGCAGCGCTGCCTGGAGCTGCTCGAGGACGCTCGCGACGGCAAGCGCGTGCTCCTCGTCGAGGACCTGCACGCCTTCGGGCGCATCGGCCGCTCGCGCGAGAGCGAGAGCAACCTGGCGCTCTTCTTCCAGGGTCCGCTCTCCCGCGGGGAGATCGCGCTCGCCGGCGCCTGCACCCCGGAGCAGCTGCAGCGGCTGGAGGACGAGGCGCCCTCCTTCGCGGCGCTGTTCACCATCTTGACCGTCCACCCCACCTCGACCGACGAGACGCTGCGGATGGTGCTGCACGAGGCCCGCCGGCTCGAGGGCCGGCACTTCGTCTCCTTCGACCCGCCCGCGTTCCTGGAGATCGTCGAGAAGACCGGCACGCTCTGGGGCACCAGCGCCTACCCGGGTTGCGCCCTGCGGCTGCTCCGCCAGCTCGCGAACGACTACGAGAATGAGTACGTCTCCTACGACGAGGTCCTCAACCAGCTGACCTGGGAGACGGGCCTGCCCGACTTCGTCGTCGACCGCGGCTACTCGGTCACCGCCGAGTCCATCGAGAAGGACCTCGCCGAGCGGGTGATGGGCCAGGAGGAGGCCGTCGCCGCGTGCCGCGAGCTCGTCATCAGAGATCCGCACCGGCCTCACCGACCCCAACCGCCCCTGGGGCGCGATGCTCTTCGCGGGGCCCACCGGCACCGGCAAGACCGAGCTCGCCAAGGCGCTGGCCTCGGTGCTCTACGGCGACGGCAGCCGGCTGCTGCGCTTCGACATGAGCGAGTACCAGGGCGCCGACGCCGCTGCGCGGCTGTGCGGCGACGCCTGGGACCCGGAGGGGACGCTCATCCGCGCGGCGCGCGCCCAGCCGTTCTGCGTGGTGCTCCTCGACGAGATCGAGAAGGCGCACCCCTCGGCGCTGCACCTCCTGCTCCAGCTGCTGGACGACGGGCGGCTCAGCGACGCCAACGGCGACACCGCCGACTTCCGCCACGCGGTGGTGGTGATGACCTCCAACCTCGGCGCCCGCACGCGCGAGGCGGTGGGCTTCGGCGAGGAGGGCGCGGCGGAGCTGCGGGCCGACTCCGACAAGGCGGTCCGCGACTTCTTCCCGCCCGAGCTCTTCAACCGCATCGATCGGATCGTCCATTTCCGGCCGCTCACCGAGGAGATCGCCCAGAAGGTGGCGCAGAAGGAGCTGGCGCGGCTCTTGGCCCGCCCGGGGCTCGCCTCGCGCAACGTGTTCGTCACCGTCGCCGACGAGGTGCGCAGCCACGCCGTCGCCAAGTCCTTCGACGCGCGGATGGGGGCACGCTCCATCAAGCGCTGGCTCGAGGAGCGGGTGGGCGGGCGGCTGGCGGAGGCGCTGGTTCGCGCGCCGGCCGCGCCCATGCGGCGCGCCCAGGTCTACGTGCACCAGGACGAGCTGAAGGTGGAGGCCGAGGCGCTGGTCACGCGCGACCCGCGGCCGGGGCACCTGGCGCTCGAGGACGCGACCAAGGCAGGCATCGACGAGCTCACCGTGCGGCTGCGGGACGCGCGGGCGGAATCTGGAGACGTTGCTCCGGGGCCACGAGCTGGAGGCCATCTCGGAGCGGATGCGAGCTCACCTCGCGGAGCTGGCCGGCGGCCGGGGCAAGGGCGAGGGCGCCTACGACCTCGAGCTGGTGCGGCAGCACGCGGTGGAGCTCGCGGCGCGGGTGGACGCGCTGCTCGCCGATCCGGAGGAGGCGAGGATCGACCGCTACGAAGCGGAGCACTTCGGCATCCTCGAGCGGGTCAACAGCGTCTCCGGTCCCGAGCGCGTCCGCATGCTCGACCGGCGGGCGCTGCAGAAGGCGGGCCTGGGGGTGACCCGCGAGCAGCTCCTCGACGCGCTGGCGGAGCTCTACTTCTTGAGGCGCACGCTCGCGGCCTCGAGCGACCCCGCCCGGCACACGGTGACCCTGGAGATCGCCCGGTTCGGCGCGGCGCGCTCGAACGTCTGGGACGACTTCGCCTTCATCCGCAACCTGGCCAAGCGCTACTCGGAGGGTCGCGGCACGGTCGAGGCGTTCGCGCTGCGCAAGTTCGACGGCGGCTGGGTCGAGGGCAATGCCGAGGCGCTCGAGAAGTCCTTCTCGCGCGCCGACAGCGTCAACGAGCTCGCGGTCCGCATCTCCGGGCTGTGCGCCTACGACTTCTTCGAGGGCGAGCACGGCCTGCACATCTGGCAGTCGCTGGGCAAGCTGCCGCTCCTGGTGCAGGTGCGCGTGCACGACGGCTCGGCCCCGATGCCGCGGGCGCTGCTCGAGCAGCGCGCCCGCGAGCGAGAGGAGTTCAGGGCAGCGCGCGCCGAGAACCGCCTGGATGCGTTCGATCCCGACGCCCCGCTCGCCACCACCCGGGTCTTCCGCTTCGAGCCGCCGGTCGGCTCGGCGCCGGCCTCGCTGCTGGAGGTCGACGACTACGAGCTGGGGTGGGCGACTGCCACCAAGGTGAAGTCCGTGGTCGACGTGCTGCCCGAGATCTGGCGGCTGCGGATGAGCCGGGTGCCGGTGGAGTCGCAGGCCGTCGCAGCGGCTGGGGCTGCGGCCCGTGGAGGTGAGAGCTAGCCATGGGCGCCAAGAAGAGCTTCCGGGTCTACCTGCAGACCCATCACGACGGGCGCATCACCGGCCTGATGCTGCCGGCCAAGCTGCCCATCGACCAGCCGCCGCCCGAGGCCTACGGCGCGACCGAGGCCGACGTCCTGTCCCGGCTCGAGGTGCTCAGCGCCGCGCGGATGGCGGACAACGCCTGGGCGATGGAGCCCTACCTCTGGGAGACGGCGCTCGAGGTGCATTCGCTGAGCGTCGAGGTCCACCCGATGACGCTGCGCAAGAAGCAGCCGGTGATCGGCAAGGCGCGGCTGCCGCTCAAGCTCACCTACGCCGCGAGCAAGCTCAAGGGCGGCGCCTGGCAGATCGTCGTGCCGCGCTTCGGCTGGACCTTCGTGCTCGAGGACCTGTCGGTCGCGCGCGACGTGCTGCGCCAGGCCGTCTCCAGCGAGATGCTCGGCGAGAAGCCGCGCTCGCTCTACGACTTCCGCTACGAGGGCGAGGAGCGGGTGCGCGAGTGGGAGCCCTCCGGCCTCGACCTGAAGAAGATCTTGGTCGCTCCCGACCGCGAGCCGTTGCCCAACCTCGAGGCGGTGGCGGAGGACCTCACCGAGCGCGCGGCCCGCAGCAAGCTCCCGCCGCTGGTGCCGCTCGAGTCACCGCTGGCGAACGGCTGGCCCGGCAGCGCGCTCAAGCGCACGCCGCGTCCGTCCATCCTGCTCGTCGGCGGACCCGGCGTCGGCAAGACGACCTGGGTCTACCACCTGGCCGCGTGGATGGATGCGCTGCGCCGGGAGACCAAGCAGCGCACGGCCCGCGTCTGGCGCACCAGCTCCGACCGAATCCTGGCGGGGATGATCTACCTGGGCATGTGGCAGGAGCGGTGCCTCAAGATCGTCGAGGAGCTCTCTAGCGAGGGCGACTTCCTCTACGTCGATCGGCTGACCAACTTCATCGCGCCGCAGCCGGACGGGACCTCCATCGCCGATCTGCTGGCCCCCGAGGCGAAGGCAGGCTCGCTCGCCCTGATCGCCGAGTGCACTCCCGAGGAGCTGGTGCGCTGCCGCCGCAAGGCGCCGGACGTCGTCGACGCGTTCCTGGTCGTCAACCTCGCGGAGCCGGCGGCCATCAAGGTGCCGCCGCTCATGGAGCGCTATCTGCAAGCGAAGCGCTCCGGCGTCTCCATCCATCCGTCGGGATTGGTGCAGCTCACCTCGTATCTGCAGTCCTTCCGCAAGGACAGTCTGTTCCCGGGCAAGGCCTACCGGTTCCTGGACTGGCTCTGCGCTCAAGGCGACCAGGGCAAGGCGCGCACGCTCTACCCCCGGGACGTCGCCGAGGCGTACGTGCGCTACAGCGGGCTGCCGCTGGAGATCATCTCGGACGAGGCTCCGGCCGACCGCGAGAAGCTCTCGCTGATGCTGAAGAAGGGCGTCATCGGGCAGGACGATGCGTGCGACAAGAGCGCCGGCGTTCTCGCGCGGCTCAAGAGCGGCCTGAACGACCCCGAGCGGCCCATCGGCACCTTCCTGTTCGTCGGGCCGACGGGCGTCGGCAAGACCGAGCTCGCCAAGCAGCTCACGCGCGTCCTCTTCGGCCACGAGGACCGGATGATCCGGCTCGACATGAGCGAGTACCAGCTCCCGGGTTCGTCGCGGCGGCTGCTCGAGGTCGGGCCCGGCGTCTCGAGCCTGGCCGAGCGCGTGCGCCAGCAGCCGCTGTGCCTGGTGCTGCTCGACGAGATCGAGAAGGCGCACCCGGAGGTGTTCGACCTCCTGCTCGGCGTGCTCGGAGAAGGCCGGCTGTCGGACTCGCTGGGGCGCTCGGTGGACTTCCGGATGGCCATCATCGTGATGACCAGCAACCTGGGTGTCACCGACACCGAGCCGGTGGGCTACGGCGCCGAGACGGATGCCAAGGACCACCTGCGCGCGGTGCGCGAGGCCTTCCGTCCGGAGTTCTTCAACCGGCTGGACCATGTGCTGGCGTTCCGGCGACTGGCGCAGGACGACGTGCGGCGCATCGTCGACCTGGAGCTGGCGCACGTCGCGGCGCGGACCGGCCTCGTGCGGCGGGGGCTGACGCTGCGCGCGGACTCCGCGGCGCGCGATTGGCTGGCGCAGAAGGGGTTCGATCCGAAGATGGGCGCGCGGCCGCTCAAGCGCGTCATCGAGGAGTGTGTCGTTGCGCCGCTGGCGGTGAAGCTGTCGGCGGGGCAGCCGCCGGGGCGGGACGTGTACGTCGTGGTCGGCGAGGCGGGGTTGGCGAAGCTGGACGCGGGGGAGCGGGAGCTGGCGATCGTGCTGAACGACGGAGCTGCCGGCCTCCGCGCCGGGGCGGGCAACTGAGCATCCCGGGAGTTGTCAACGCCGTTGAGACAGCGACCGAACGAATTTACTGAGCAGCAGCCCGCACCTCTTCGGGCTCGGTTTTCGGCGGGTTGATCCAGACGGCGGACGGCAGAACGGGCGGCGTCGGCGGCCGTCCGACGAAGCGCTCGGGGTGCGCCAAGTAGGCCGCGGTGAGGACGCGCTGGCGCTCGGCCAGGAGGTCGCTGGCGCGGCCGTAGTGGACGGCCTCGGGCGTGAGCAGGCCGATGCCAGAGTGGCGATGCTCGGTGTTGTACCAGCGGAAGAACGGGCGGCAGAAGGCGCGGGCGTCGGCGATACAGCCGAAGCGCTCGGGGAAGTCGGGCCGGTACTTGAGGGTGCGGAACTGGCTCTCAGAGAAGGGGTTGTCGTCGGACACGTGCGGGCGACTGTGTGTCTTTGTGACGCCAAGGTCTGAGAGAAGCAACGCGACGGTCTTCGACTTCATCGAGGTGCCGCGGTCGGCGTGGATGGTGAGCTGGCCGCGCTGGATGCGCTGCTTGGCGCAGGTCTCGTCGATGAGCTGGCTGGCGAGGGTGGCCGACTCGCCCTCGGCGACCATCCAGCCGACGACGTAGCGGCTGAAGATGTCGAGGATGACGTAGAGGTAGAAGTAGCTCCACTTGGCCGGGCCGAGAAGCTTCGTGATGTCCCAGCTCCAGACCTGGTTGGGCGCCTCGGCGAGCAGCTCGGGCTTCTTGTACTCGGGGTGGCGCAGTTGGTTGCGGCGCTCGCGGACCTCCTCGGCCTCCTCGAGGATGCGGTACATCGTGCGCCGGGAGCACAGGTAGGTGCCCTCGTCGAGGAGCGTGGCCCAGACCTCGGCGGGCGCCTTGTCCACAAAGCGCTCGCTGTGGAGGGTGTCGAGAACGGCCTGGCGCTCGTCGGTGCTCAAGGCGCGCGGCGGCGCCGGCCGCGGGTCGACCGGCCGCGGCGGGCGCTGGCTGCGGTAGTACGAGGCGCGGGGTACGGCGAACGCCTCACACGCGGGCGCGATGCCGACCTCGGCGGCGAGCTCGCGGACGGCGTTCATCGCTCGCCGCCTCCCTTCTCCGGGGGCGTCGCCAGCGGGATCCCCAGCAGCTGTGAGACTTTTTTTTGGACGTCGATGATCAGCTCCGCCTTACGCAGGCGCTCCTCGAGTTGCCGCTTGTCGCGCTCGAGCTCGGCGACCTTCGCCGCGAGGGCGTCGACGACCTTCGCCTTGCGGCCGCGCTTCCGGGCTTCGAGGCCGGCGAGCGCCCCGGCGTCGCGCAGCCGACGCCAGTCGACCAGGTGCGATGAGTACAGGCCCTCGCGACGCAGTAGCTCGCCGACCTGGCCGGGCTCGGAGCAGGCGTCGACCTCGTCGAGGATCTGCTTCTTGTACTCCGCGGTGAACGTGCGCCGCTTCGGGCGGTCGGAGGGGACCTCGGGGTCGGGCGGCGCGGCCGACGTTGGGGCGCCGCTACGCTGCGGCTCCCTTCGGTCGCCTCCGCTGCTCCGCGACGCCCCAACGTCGGGCTCCGGCTCGGGAACGGGTCCGTGCTTGGACTCGGGCGGTGTCTGCACCTTGCGCATCCATCGTCTCTCCCCACCCTCGTGGTCCTACAGTAATTGCGGATGGGGTCGCTGTCTCACGCACGTTGGCACAGAGGGTCCGGGATTCGCTGAGGCGCGCTCGGATGGGATGACGGAACGACGAACGACGAACGACGGAACGACGGAACGACGGAACGACGGAACGACGGAACGACGGAACGACGGAACGACGGAACGACGGAACGACGGAACGACGGAACGACGGAACGACGGAACGACGGAACGACGGAACGACGGAACGGTTTCGATCGACGCACCGGCGGCTGAAGGCCGCCGGCTACCTGGGTTGAAGCCCACTAAAGGGGCTGGCCCCCGGCGCGTGGCCCTGTTCCCGGACCGTAGCGCTGGTGACTATTCGGTCCCAACCGGCGTTGATGGCTCGAGGAGCTCGCCGGTGGGGCGGGCTTGGGCTCTTCCGGCGGGGTCTGCGCGGGCGCTGGAGTCGCCGGTGGGGCGGGCTCGACCACCGTCTCGGATGGCGCTGTGGCAGGTTCAGCCGGTGCAGGCTTTGCGGCCTCGGACGCCTTCGCTGGCGTTGAAGGCTTCTTCGCCGCGCCAGCCTTGGCCGGTGTCGGTGCAGGCTTCGTCGGCGCCGGCTTGGCCTTGGCGGGAACGGGCGTGGCCTTCGGCACTGGCGTCGGCGTCGGCGCAGGGGCCTTTGGTTCGGAAGGCGCCATCGGCACCGAGGTCGCCGTCAGCGCGCGGTCGCCTTCCGTGAACAGCGCCAGGGGATCCACCGCGACGCCTTCGATGGCCACGACGTAGTGCAGGTGCGGCCCGGTCGACCGTCCGGTGTTGCCCGAGTGCGCGATGGTCGCGAGCCTGTCGACCTTGGATCCGCGCGAGGCCAGCAGCTCGGAGTTGTGGCAGTAGCTCGTGGTGATGCCGCGCCCGTGGTCCACGACCAGGAAGCGGCCGTTCATCCCGTCTTCACCGGAGCGCTTGATGACCCCGCGTCCCGCCGAACCGATGGGCGTGCCCTCGGCCATCCCGATGTCCACGCCGTTGTGGAAGGACGAGGCCTTGCTGATGGGGTCCATGCGCATGCCGAACTTCGAGCCGACCTTGAGCGAGCGCGCAACCGGCCAGGCCAGGTCGTAGGCCGTCGCCAGCTGCAGCGCCAAGCCCACGGTCTGGTTCACCTGTTGGCGCGATCCTGGCGACAGGTGCGAGGCGATGGCCTCCAGCGTCGGCTCCTGCCGCTCCGCCCGGACCCGCTCGGCGGCGTACTGCACCGGCTGGAGCCCGACGACCAGCGCACACAGCGCCGCATCCGCGCTCCCTAACTCCTTCGTCAGGTCCGAGAGCGTCTTGCTCACCGCTCGAAGGCGCCCGGATCCGTTCGAGAGCTCCGACTCGGTGGCACCGCGCGCGACCAACAGCTCACGGCCTTGAGTCGTCAGCCGCATCGGCAGGTCGGGCGTATTGGGGTCCGCACCCGAGGCGAGCGCGAAGCCCTTGAGCACCGAGGGATCGGCTCCGAACGCCCTGGCCACCGTCGACACCAGGCTCGCCGTCTCCGGCGCCGCCAGCGCCGCGATGCTCGCCTTCGACTCCGGGCTGCCGAAGAAGGAGAGCAGGCTGGTGGACTTCGACGGGATGCCGAAGGAGTAGCGCGCCGCGCGGCCGATGAGCTCGCCCAGCGGCGTGGTGGTCATCAGCGTCGAGACGGCGAGCGTCGCCATCAGGAGGTCGAACAGGCCGAAGGCGCTCTTGCGGAACATGCGCTAGCGCCTCACCGGAAGAACGAGAGCACGGGCGCGCCGAAGAGCGCTGCCCCCAGAGCCAAGGGACCGGCGATGCCCAGCCGGACCCAGCCGCGCATCCGGCGCTTGAGCCCGCCCACGCGCTCCTTGCGGTCGGTCTCGGCGACGCGGTTCGCCCACCACAGCGCCTGCATCGCCGCGCGCAGCCCCAGCGAGACGAGCATCGCGCCCAGGATGAACAATCCCATCGCCTGACCCGCATCCCCGGCCGCCTTGGCGCTGAGCACCTTCGCGAAGACGCCGAACGAGATGGCCTGCAGCTCGCTCGCGCAGCGGCAAGCACCGGCGAGCACCGCGCAGGCCGTCGCGAGGGGCATGCCGATGCGCAACAGGGTCGGGTCCGTGACCGCCGAGTGGAGCAGCACCTTGAGGACGTCGCCTCGCGGCACGGGCCGCGCGTCGGGGTGCTTCTCGGCGAGCTTCTGCTGGACCAGCTCCGCCAGGCGCGCCTGGCGCGACGCCTCGGCCTTCAGCTCCGCCGCCTGCCGCTCCCGGTAGGAGAGCGCCGGCAGGGCGAGCACGAAGTCGGCCGCCAGCTCGAGCAGGACCGCAACCCAGCGGGCCATGATCTCGCGCTCGCGCAGGTCGATGAGCCCCACCGCGCCCATCACCCAGCGGTCGATGGTGGCCGGCTCGGCGCCGAAGAGCGCGCCGACCGCGGTCAGCACCGTCGTCGAGGCGCGGTCGGCCAGCCCGTCGAGCCAGTCGAAGGTGACCACCAGGCCGTCGTGGGCGCTCATGGCGCCGGCGTGGACGCCCACGGCGATGAGCGCGAAGAGTCCCAGCGGCATGTAGAGCCAGCGCAGGTGGGCGGCCGCGCGGCTGACCTTGGAGAGAGGACTGGGCACTGCCGGCTCCTTCGCCCCTGGAACGGGCGAGCGCTGAGCAGGGTCTATCCTACCCGCGCAGAAGCCCGCTTTCGCTCGGGGAAGTGGTACAAGGCGGCCATCATCCTGAGACCGTCCATCATCCCGAGCTCGTCGAGGGAGAGGTGACCGCCATGGCCGACAACGCCACTCCGATGCCCGAAGAGAAGACCGTCTATGAAGGCCGCCCGGCCGCGCTCGATTCGCTCGGTCGCTGGATTCTGGCGGTGCTCACCGTCGGCATCGCCGCCCTCGTCTACTGGTTCAAGGCGATCGGCACTCACCTGCGCCTGACCGACCAGCGCGTCATCCTCAAGCTCGGCGTGCTCTCACGGAAGACCGAGTACCTGGAGCTGTACCGGGTCACCGACCTGGAGGTCGAGGAACCGCTCTTCGAGCGCATGCTCGGCTACGGCCGGCTCGTGGTCACCTCGTCGGACCGCAACGAGGCCAAGCTCGTCCTGCGCGGCATCAAGGACCCGGCCCAGGTCGCGGACCAGCTTCGCGTGCACGTCGAGGAGCAGAAGCGGCGGCGCCGGGTGGCGACGGTCGCCGAGGCTTAGTACCCCGGGCCGAGCATGTTCGAGCGCTCCCGAACGCCCCAAAACATGTCAGAAGAAGCGGTCAAACCTCTAGCAACTTCCACTTCGGCTGCGCCGGGTGGCGACCCTCGCGAGGGGGTCACTTCTCAGGACCGAGCGAAGGCAACGCACGCCCGAAACTCGACGCAGCAGGTGGCCAACGGGGGCCAGCCCCTTCAGTGGGCTTGGTACAGGTAGCCGGGGACCTTCAGTCCCCGGTCCCATCCGTGCGTCTGTGGTTGATTCTGAGACCGGGGCCTACGCGCGCGGCTTCTCCTTGCCCGTCTCGATCTTCGAGATGAACTCGGTCACCAGCTGGCGCTGCTTCGCCTCGTCGAGCGAGGACTCCACCAGCCGCTGGGCGGCCTGGAGCGCGAGATCCACCGCGTGGCTGCGGACCTCGGCGATGGCCTTGGCCTTCTCGTCCTCGAGCTGCTTGCGCGCCGTGGCCACCAGCTCCTCGGCGTCCTTGCGGCTCTTGGCCATCAGGTCCTCGCGCACCCGCTCGACCTCGGCCTGGTTCTTCTTCACCAGCTCGGAGGCCTCGCGGCGCGCCTCGGCGATGGCCTGCTTCTGCTCGCCGAGGATCTTCTCGGCTTCCTGGCGCTCGCGCTTGGCGGCCTCGATGGACTCGACGATCGCCTTCTCGCGGTCCTGCACCATCTGCAGGATGGGGCCCCAGGCCTTCCAGCGCAGCACCACGAACACCACGATGAACGTGATGATCGTCCAGAAGGTCAGGCCGGGGTTGACCTCGATGAGGCTCGCGGCCAGCACCGGGAAGTTGGCAAGGTCCAAGAGCGACACCATCGGACGCCTCCGCAAGCGCCGGCCACCGCAACGAAAGCGGCCGGTCCGACCACTGCTCGAGACTGGAGCTGCTGAAGACTGCGGCTGAAGCGTGGAGGGGCAGGCGGGGACGCCTGCCACTCCCCATCAGCGAGGCTCGTTACTTGACCGCGAGGATGATGGCGACGACCTCGGCGAACAGGGTCACGCCTTCGATCAGCGCCGCGGCGATGATCATCGAGGTGCGGATGTCGCCGCCGGCCGAGGGCTGCCGCGCGGTCCCGTCCATCGCGGCCGCCGCGAGCCTGCCGATGCCCAAGCCGGCGCCGAGGACCGCGAGACCCGCACCGATGCCCGCCGCGAAGTAAGCCAATGCCACGTTCGTCATGTCCGTCTGCCTCCGAAATAGTGCTGCGGAACCCTTCAGTCGCGGCCGGCCTCGAAGCGCCGGCCTTCCTTCTTCAGTGGTGAACCGCGTGCCCGGCATCCTTCGCGCCCGGCGCGCCGTGCTCCTCGTGCCCGTGGTGGCCCATCGCCACCCCCATCCCGATGAACAGCGCGGAGAGCATGGTGAAGACGTAGGCCTGGACGAGCGCCACGAAGATCTCGAGCAGGTAGATGGCGAAGGCGAACGGCACGGAGACCGGCGCCAGCCACACCGACTTCATGATGAAGATGAGGCCCAGCAGGAAGAAGATGACGATGTGCCCGGCCACCATGTTCGCGAAGAGGCGGATGGTGAGCGCGAAGGGCTTGGTGAACAGGCCCAGGAACTCCACCGGGATCATGATCGGCCACAGCAGCGGGTGCACGCCGCCGGTCAGGTGCTTGAGCCAGCCGCCGACGCCTGCGGCGCGGATGCCCGCCCCCTGGGTCACGAGGAAGGTCAGGAGCGCCAGGCCGAGGGTGACGTTCAAGTTGCTGGTGGCGCTGGCCAGGTAGGGGATGAGCCCCAGGAAGTTCATCACCAGGATGAAGAAGAAGGCGTTGAGCAGGTAGGGCGTGTAGCGGTCGGCGTCCTTGTGGCCGGGGATGTTCTTGCGGGCGATCTCGTCGCGCACGAACAGCACCAGGATCTCCAGCAGCGTCCCGAAGCCGCGCGGCACGAGGTCCTTGGTGCCCTTCTTGGGCGCCGAGAACCAGAACATCAAGATGAGCACCAGCGCCGCGACCCACATCCAGAAGGTGTGCTTGGTGGGGGTCAGGTCCACGGCCTTGCCGCCGACGTGGACGATGCCGTTCCAGCCCAGGGTCTTGCACTCCAGCTTCTTGAAGTCGATCTCCAGGGCGTCGTGGCTGAACGGGCTCTCGAAGGCCACCACGTAGGAGTCGGTGACGTGGTGGAAGATGACCTCCGCCACCTCGGGGTTCGCGGCGTGGTGCCCGCCGTGGTCGGCGAGGATGGCCGGGCAGTCCAGCGCCTCCGCCGCGTGCTGGGGCGGCGCGTGCTGGCCTTCGGCGGGAGCCGGGGTGGCGGCGTGGTGCGCTGGCGCCTCGGCCTCCTGCGCCAACGCGGAGGTCGACAGCGGCAGCGCCGCGGCGACGAGGAGAGCGACGAGGAACTTGGGCGAGCTCATGCCTGGCCCTCCGCAGCCTGTGGCCGGGCATGCCGGACCACGACCGCGAGCTCGATGATCTGGTGCGCGAGGTAGAGCGCGAAGAACGTGGCGGCGAAGGCGAGCAGGTCACCGCCCAGGACGTGAGCGACGAGCACGCCTGCGGCCACCAACATCATGCGCAGGAGGAAGCCGACGACCAGCGCGCCCAGCACCAGCTTGAGGCCGCGGTCGAACGCCAAGGCGAGCAGACCGAGCGCCGAGGCGGAGGCGATGGCGCCCACGACGACGCCCGTGCCGGCGCCCAGGCGCGCGGGGCCCTGCACGAAGAACGGCGCGGCGACGCCCAACCCGGTGGTGAGGGCGAAGAGGGCGAGGCTCTTTCCGAAGAGGCTCTTCTTCACGTGTCGCCGTCCGCTTTCGACTTCGGCTTCTGCGGTTTTTTGCTTCGGCCCGTTCTCAGGGCTGCCCTGAGGAAGACCGCCATCCCACTGCTGACCCCCAGCACCGACCCCGCGACGACCAGCCAGGGCGAGGTCCCCAGCTTCTTGTCCAGCCACCACCCGCCCAGTGTTCCCAACAGGACTGCCGCCACCATCTGATAGACCCCGTCGAGGATGGGCGAAGCCCGACGGTAGGCGGAAGCGAAGTCTCCGCCGTTATTGTCCTTTTCCTTTGTCAGCGCGGACTCGATCTGCCGTTGGAAGGGAGCGTCCTACCCCGGCGCGCCTCCCCAAAAGCCCAATCAAATTCGACTGCTGCGAACGACCGCGGGGATTTAGCACGCAGCCTGCCCGCCCGCAACCCGAAAACTGGCAGGCGCCGCGGCGCCGTCACTTGCGCTTGGGTGCGCCGGTGGCGGGCGGGAGGGGCGCGCCGACCGGGGTCGCTTCCGGCTGGGAGGGGCCGGAGAGCAGCTGCGAGAGCAGGACCGCCAGCACGACGCCGATGATGAAGGCCCCGGCGAAGAGGAGGATGCGGAAGAGGATGTGCTTCTTGCGGTCCTGGGGCCCGTAGTCGGCGGTGAGGGCGTCGGTGAAGCGGCGGCGGCGTGGGGCTGGCTGCTGGACCCAGGTCACCGTCGGCATCTCGTCGCTCTGGCGGTCCGAGGCGCGGCGCTCTGCCGTGGCGGGGTCGACGGGCGGCGGGGGCTTCTCCACCTCGGCGGACTCCGGCGCGGCGCGGGTCCGGTCGGGGTCGTAGTCGGACGACGAAGACGAGGACGGTCCGCTTCGGCCGGAGGGATTGGAGGCGGACGGCGAAGAGTCCGAGACGGGCGGTGGCGCCGGCGGCCCGCGCCGGAAGAGCGGCTCGGGCTCGGGGTCGGCGACGGGGGGCGGCGGCCGGCCCATCGGAGGAGGCGGAGCCGCGGCGGGGATCGCCTCCATGCTGAAGGTGGGCGCGCCGCCGTGGCCCGGCATGGTGACGTCTTCGGGGTCGAGCGGCGGCGGAGCCCTGACGACGCGGCGCTCTCCCTTGTCGGTCGACTCGGCGTCGAAGGCCGCCATCGCGCGGGCGACCGTGGCCTTCTCCTGGTTCGCCTCCTGGCGGAAGAGGGCCTGCATCAAGGCGCCGAGCGTCGACTGGCTGGTCTTGGCGCCCACCTGCAGGAGCGCGCGCTGCAGCTCGTCGCGCAGGGCCTCGGCGCTGGGGAAGCGGTCGAGCGGGTCCTGGGCCAGGCCGCGCATGATGATCGGGTCGAGGATGTCCGGCACGTCCGGCTGCAGCTTGGAGGGTGGCGCGAAGCGCGGGTAGGCGGCGCGGCGCCAGCGCTCGACGTGGTCGCCGCCGGTGGCCAGGGCGGTCCAGGCGATGAGCTCCCAGAGCACGACGGAGATGGAGTAGACGTCGGCGCGGCCGTCGACGGGCTTCTTGCGGGCCTGCTCCGGGCTCATGTACGCCAGGTTGCCGATGACCACGCGCGGAGCGGTGTGCGCCTCCTTCATGGTGGACTGGGCGGCGCCGAAGTCGATGACCTTCACCTCGCCGTCGTAGCTGACGAGGATGTTCGACGGGCTGACGTCGCGGTGGACGACGTGCAGCGGCCGGTTCTGCAGGTCGGTCTTGCGGTGCGCGTAGCTCAAGGCGTCGCAGGCGCGGGCGCCGATGTAGAGGGCGAGGGGGAGGGGGAAGCGCTCGTTGCGCTCGCGCAGGCGGGAGCTGATGCGGGCGACGGTCTTGCCCTCCACGTACTCCATGGCGATGAAGTACTCGTCCTCGACCTCGCCCATCTCGAAGACCTGGGCGATGTTGCCGTGGTTCAGGTGGACGACGACCTTGGCCTCGTCGAGGAAGCGTTTGACGAACGTCTTGTCGCTCGAGAGGTGCGGCAGCATCTTCTTGACCACGCACATCTTCGAGACGCCGCCCAGGCCGGGCAGGTGCGCGAGCCACACTTCGCCCATGCCGCCGGCGCCGATGCGCTGGACGAGTTCGTAGCGCCCGAACTTGATGGGGCTCGGGACCTTATCGGCCATGGGACTCAACGGGGCCCATGTTCGCCTACTTTCGCGGGGAGCGCGAAGAAACAGGCTTCGGGCTGCGGGCTTCGGGTACCTCGTCTTGCCTTCCTCCTCGGGTAGGTCCCGGAGCCCGGGCCTGAAGTCTGGGGCCTGGAGCCTCGGGCCTGGAGCCGAAGCCCGACTTGACCTGGGCTCCCGGACCCCCGGAAGATTCCGCCTCGTGCCACCCTTCGTGCCCTCGCCGTTGCCTCAGACCTTCGGCAAGTACACGCTCCTGCGCTCGCTGGGGCACGGCGGCACTGCGGAGATCTTCCTGGCGCGGCAGAAGGGCCGGGACGAGCCGGTGGTCATCAAGCGGCTGCTCCCCGAGCTGTCCGAGGAGGTGCAGTTCCTCGCGATGCTGGTGGGCGAGGCCAAGGTCGCGGCGCTGCTCGACCACCCCGGCATCGTGCACGTCCACGAGCTGGGCAAGGAAGACAACCTCATCTACCTGGCCATGGAGTACGTGCGCGGCTGGGACCTGCACGCGTTGGCCAAGGTCGTTGGCGGCAGGATCCCGCCGACCATCGGCGCGCGCATCGCCCAGGGGGTGGCCGAGGCCCTGGCGCACGCGCACGCCCGCACCGACCTGAACGGCCGCCCGCTCAACCTGGTCCACCGCGACGTCACGCCTTCGAACGTGATGATCACGACCACGGGCGAGGTGAAGCTCATCGACTTCGGCGTCGCCAAGGCGCAGACCCAGCTGACGTTCACCCAGCCCGGCGTGGTGAAGGGCAAGTTCCGCTACATGTCGCCCGAGCAGATCGAGCAGAAGGCGCTCGACGGGCGCAGCGACCTCTTCGCCCTGGGCGTGACGCTCTACGAGATCACCACCGGCGAGCGCGCCTTCGACCGCAAGCAGATCGTCGACATCCTGCGCGCGGTGCTGCGCTTCGAGCCCGAGCCTCCCTCGAGCGTCGTGGCCGGCTACCCGAGCGTGCTGGAGGCCGTCGTCCTGAAGGCGCTCCAGAAGGACCGCGAGCAGCGCTACCCGGACGCCGCCGCGATGGCCAGGGACCTGCGCGAGGCGCTCAAGGCGATGAAGGGCCCGACCGACGTCGGCGCCTGGGCGCGCGACCTCGCGGCGCGGTTCCCCGACAAGCTGCGCCCGCCGCCGGAGCTGACGCCCGAGCCGCTGGAGGCGCCGATCTCGGTCTCGCAGAAGAAGCCCAAGCTCGCCGAGTTCAAGCCCGAGCTGACGCTGGTGAACCTCTCGGAGTCGGAGCAGGTGCCGCACGAGCCGACGCCCGAACCGGTCGCGGCCAAGTGGATGACCGACCCGCTCAAGGTCAAAATCGCCCAGCCCATCGGCATGGCGCCGCCTCGCCAGGCCGCCAGCCAGGAGACCGACCCGACCGGCGACTGGAAGGACCAGACCGAGCTCGAGGCCGAGGGGGACCGCAACACCGACGACGAGGAGACGGTGGACGGGGTCTGGCGAGACAAGACCGAGCCCGACCCGCACTGGAAAGAGAAGACGGTGCCGATGCCGCCGCCCTCTCCGCCGCTCTCGGGCTCGATGCCGGCCGTCGCAATGCGCTCGACACCTCCGGCCCCAGCGGCGGCGCCGCAGCCCGGTCTGCGCTCCGCGCCGCCGTCACCTGGTACCAGCGCGCCGGCCATCCCGCTCCCCAAGCCGCCCGCGCACGCCAGCGCCGAGCCGGCGTGGACCAGCCAGGTCGCGCAGGTGCCTTCCTTCGACAGCGGACCTCACCCGGTGCCGAGGCGAAGCTCGAGGATCCCGGCCATCATCGGGCTGATCCTGCTGGCCATCTCGACCGGCATGCTGACGTGGAGCCTGCTCGAGTACGTGGTGAAGAAGTAGCCGCTACCGCATCACGCCCCACTTCCGGCCCTTCCAGTGTTGCAGCTCCGGCGACTCCGTCACCGCCATGCCCAACAGCCGCGTGGCCTCGAGCATGTGCTTGAGCCCCATCTTCACGAACTCGGGGTGCGCCGCGCCGACGTCCGGGAAGCCCTTGCCCTCGGCGTCGGGCTGCACGCTGTTCCAGTTGGCGAAGAGGCGGCCCCACTCGCTCTCCAGCGCCTCCTGGATCCGCTTCTTGCCGTACACCGGGTACCAGAACATGTCGTGGTAGCCGACGGAGGCGACGTAGCTCCACGGCGCCAGCCAGGTCTTCAGCGACCACTCCAGCGGCTTCTTCAGCGGGCCCCAGTAGATGCGGTGCTGGTTGCGCGAGGCGAAGGTCATGTTCTTGAACGGGCCGTCGAAGCGCCAGTTCTGCGCCGCCACGCTGGCGTCGCCGACGATCTCGATGTCGCGCACGTCGCCGCAGCCCAGCCCCGCCTCGTGCGCCAGCCGGATGAACTTGATGGAGAGCGGGTCCATCCCCATCAGCTTGGCCGCCACCGCGTCGATGGCGACCTGGTCGGACGAGGCCAGGATCACGTTCTTGACGTGCGGCACCATGCAGCGCGGCCCGGGGCCGTCGCCGGCGAACGTCCCGTCCATCACCGCGAACACGCCGCGGTGGATCTTCTTCTGGATGCGCAGCAGGTCGACCAGCGTTTCGTGGATGACCGGGTGCGTCCAGTGCCGGTGCTCGTTGAGCAGCCCACCGAAGGCGTTCTTCATGGCGCCGGTGGTGGTGGTGAAGATGTGCGTCTTCACCGTGGGCAGGTGGATGATGCTCTCGCCGATGAAGCGCTTGGGGATTCTGAAGCCGTCCGGGTAGACCTCGTTGAGCACCAGGAACTGCTTCGCGACGTCACCCACCGCCTCGCGGACGTCGATCCACTCCTCGCCCTCGTAGAGGTGCACGTTCTTGAGCCCGTGCGCCTGCACCACGTCGATCTGCTTGTTCTCGCGCTCGCCCAGGTGCGCATCGATGACGACGGTGCGGTTGTGGCAGGCGTGGACCTTGTCCGGCGAGTAGCCGTCCGCCTTCATGGCCCGGATGACGCCGTCGAGCTGCCAAGGAGTCGTCGAGGCGGCCGGGTAGAAGAAGTGCCAGGAGATGTTCACCTTCAGCGCCGTCTCGGCGTCCTTGGCGACGACGTCCTGGTAGCCCGCCAGGTTCATCAGCTCGTGGTAGTCCGCCAGCACGGTGGCGGGCGACGTGCGCAGGATGGCGACCTTCGACTTTGGACTCATGGCTCCCTCACTCCCGACGGCTGTGTCTTCGAGGGAGCCATTCCTACCCGATCGCGGCGCACTTCGCCGCAACTCGATGGGCTAGGTGGGCTGGGGAGCCGACTCGCGCTCGGTGACCCCCTGGAAGGCCTGGTACGCCTGCTCGGCGCTGGCCTGGGGCAGGTCGGACAGGCTGATGATGCCCTTGAGGATGTTGTTCGAGTCGCAGATGAGCAGCCGCGAGACCTGGTTGTCGGCCATGGTCTGCGCCGCCGTGTCGATGCTGTCCTCCGGCAGGCAGGCGACGACGTCGTGGGTCATGACGTCGCCCACGAACGTGCTCGAGGGCTTGTCGTAGGCAACCACCCGGCAGCAGATGTCCCGGTCGGTCAGCGTGCCTATCGCCTTGCCGTCCTCGCAGACGGGCAGGAAGCCGACGTTGGAGTCGTTCATCAGCTTGGCGGCAGTGAGCGCGGTGTCCCCCTTGCCCAGGAACACGACGGCCTTCTTCATGATGTCGCTGCAGTTCATGGCCTGGCTCTCCACGATGCCCCGCGGCTCAGCAGGCGACCGCTTCCGCCCACCCTGGCCCCGGGGCCCCCGATTCGCTCTGTTCACCCATGGGGGTATGCAGCGGGGGTCCGAGCCGCCACCTGCGAGCGCTTGGTCGGGGGGCGCCACCGGGCACTCCGAGCAACTCGAGGGCGGCCCGAGCGCCCTGCGAGCCGAGCCTCACCTCGGGAACTTGGTCCACGTGGACCAAGTTGCCCTCTCCGGAACGCGCTCCCCGCCAGGCCCGGCGCCGACTTGGTCCACGGCGAGTACTTGGTCCACGTGGCCCAAGTTGCCTGCTCTGACACGCGCTCTCCGCCACGGTCTTTCGGGAGGACTTCGATCAGCTCCCGGCCATCATCGCCGTGACGTCGGCCTGGGCCTCTCCGATGCGCTTGAGGTTCCAGCGCGCGGTGAGCACCTCGCGGATCTTCGGCGAGAGGAAGGCGGGCATCGTCGGCCCAAGCCGGAAGCCCTTGAACCCCAGGTGCAGGAGCGCCAGTAGCACGGCGACGGCTTTCTGGTCGTACCAGGCGACGTTGAGCGAGAGCGGCAGTTCGTTGGGATCCTTCAGGCCCAGCACGCCCTGCAGCTTGAGCGCGAAGGCGACCAGCGAGTAGCAGTCGTTGCACTGCCCGGCGTCGAGCACGCGCGGGATGCCCTCGATCTCTCCCAGGTCGAGCTTGAAGAACATGTACTTCGAGCAGCCGGCCGTCAGGATGAGCGTGTCCTTGGGCAGCTTCTCGGCGACGAAGCGGTAGTACTCCCTTGAGAGCTCGCGGCCGTCGCAGCCTCCGATGACGACGACGCGGCGGACCTTGCCGGCCTTGACCAGCCCCAGGAGCGTGTCGGCGTAGGCCGTGAGCTGGCGGTGGTTGTAGCCGCCCTTCTTCTCCATCTGGTCGATGGCCTGCGGCGGCGGGCACTTCTTGGCGAGCGCGATGAGCTCCCCGAAGTCCTTGGTGCCGTCGGGCCGCAGCGCGCTCAGGTGCTTGACGCCCGGGTAGCCGGCGACGCCGGTGGTGAAGATGCGGTCCTGGTAGCTCTCCTTGACCGGCACGATGCAGTTGGAGGTCATCAGGATGGGGCCGCCGAACTTCTCGAACTCCACGTCCTGCCGCCACCAGGCGCCGCCGTAGTTGCCGGCGAGGTGCGGGTGCGCCTGGAGCTTGGGGTAGTAGTGCGCGGAGATCATCTCGCTGTGGGTGTAGACGTCGACGCCCTGGTCCTTGGCCTGCTCGAGCAGCTCCTCGATGTCCTTGAGGTCGTGGCCGGAGACGAGGATGCCCGGCCGGCCGCGCACGCCGAGCGAGAAGCGGGTCTCGCGCGGCTCGCCGAAGGCCGCGGCGTTGGCCTGGTCCAGGAGCGCCATGACCTCCACCGTGGTGCGGCCGACGTCGAGCGCGCGGTCGAGCAGCCGGCCCACGTCGGTCACGGTCGTGACGTCGGCCAGCGCTTCGATCACCGAGGCGATGGTCTTCGGGTCCTGGTGTCCGAGCAGCAGCGCGTGCGTGGCGTAGGCGCTGATGCCCTTGAGCGCGTAGGTGATCGTCTCGCGCAGCGAGCGCGCGTCCACGTCGGTCGTCTGCAGCACGCCGACGGTGTAGGCCATGGCCCGCAGGTGCTCGGGCGCGGTCTCGTCCCAGAGGGCGACGCCGGGGAGCGACTGCACGGCCTTCGAGGGGAGGGCGGCGAGGGCGCGGCGCTTGATCTCGAGGCCGCGAGCGACGTAGCCGAGGATCCGGTCCGGGTCGAAGTTGGTGTTGGTGACGGTGGCGTACAGCGCCTCGAAGACGAAGGTCTCGGTCTCGCGGTCCGCCGGCTGGCCCGAGGCGCGCAACACGAGCGCCAGCCCCTTGAGTGTGTGGATGAGCAGGTCCTGGAAGTTGGCCGTCTCCTCGGACTTGCCGCAGACCCCGCCGGAGGTGCAGCCGCGGCCCTCGCTGGTCTCCTGGCACTGGAAGCAGAACATGTGCATGGCGTGCGCTCCGGGAAGGGGAGCGCTCACGCTAGCACGGCCGTCCGCTTGGTCTTCAGCGCCCCTCGCGCCGCGCCTTCGCCCGCTCGTAGCGGCCCAGCGCCCAGACCGTGAAGTAGTCCTTGTAGAGGCAGTAGTGGTGCATCGCGGTGTTGAAGAACACGCCGCCGACGCCTTCCTTGGGGAAGTCGCCGCCGGACTGCTGCCGCGACTCGAGGAGCCGCACGCCGCGCTCGATGGCCGCCCAGCTCGGGTCCTCCGCGGCGAGCAGCGCCATCAGCGCCCAGCTGGTCATGATGACCTGCGAGGTCTCGTGCTCGACGTAGCGGCGCTTCTCGCAGGAGCTGTAGTGCTCGCCCCAGCCGCCGTCGGCCTTCTGCTTCGAGAGGAGCCACGCGCAGGCGCGGCGGATGGCCTGGTGGTGGCGCGGCAGCCCCGCGGCCAGCAGGCCCTCGATGGCGTACATGATGGCGTAGGTGAAGTTGACGCCCCAGAAGCCCTCCCAGCTGCCGTCGGGCCGCTGCAGGGAGAGGAGCTTCTCGACGCCGCGCGCGACGGCCTGGTCAATCTCCTTGCGCCGTACCTCGGGGAAGCGCCGGCGGAAGCGCGCCAGGCCGGCGACGCAGCTCGCGGTGCACTCGACGTAGGAGAAGCTCGACCATGCAGTTGCCGAACATCTCCGACGGGTTGATCCGCTCGAGCGCCAGGGTGCCGCGATTCCTCTCGTAGCTGCCGAAGCCGCCGTCGTCGTTCTGGCGGCTGAGGACGAAGGCTGCGGCCTCCTCCAGCATCCGCTCGGAGATCCGCTCGTCCTCGGGGATCTGCTCCTCGAGCGCGATGGCCGCGGAGAGCGCCTCGGCGGTGCAGTCGGAGACCGGCCACTGGTGCCGCTCGTCCGAGAAGCACCAGCCTCCGAGCCGCCGGTCGCGGTACCACTTCTCGCGGTCGGGGATCTCGGTCTTCATCTGCGACTCGCGCAGGTAGGCGTACGCCTTGCGCAGCGGTGCGCGCATCGGCTCCACCGTCGCCTGCGGCCCGGAGAGGATGGCCTGGACGGTGAAGGCGGTGTCCCAGGTGTGGCTGTGCGCGCCGTTGAACCGCTCGCCTTCCTCCTCGTCGATCCAGGACCAGTAGTCGACGCCATTGAGCGCGGGAAGGAAGTCGGGGTGGTGCGGGTCCTGGTCGTAGACGGCCAGCGCGAAGAGCAGCCCGTTGACGGGGGAGACGCAGGCGTAGTTGGTCGAGTGCAGCTCGAAGAGGATCCGCTCGAAGCACTGGTCCAGCGCCTTGCGCCGCACCCGCTTCGAGTGGTGCTGCTCGTACTGGTACAGCGTGTCGTAGGCGCCGCGCAGCACGAGCGAGGGCGGGTCGTAGACGTCGGTCGCGGCCAGGTCGTGCCGGTGCGCGGCGAAGTCGATCCGCTCGAACGGCTCGTCGTACAGCTCGCGCCGCAGCTCCTGGATGACCGGCGTGAGCTTCCCGGTGAAGCGCCGGCCGTAAAGGTAGCCGATGCCCAGGTAGATCATCCGCGTGTGGTTGTACATGCGGCGCGGGTGGACCGGGGACCAGTCGGGCAAGAGCCAGATCTCGGGCGGCATCGGGTTGACGCCCTCCCAGCCGTACAGCCCGAGCATCGCCAGCCAGAACTTGCCCCACGACGGGATGCCGAGCACCCCGCCATGGGCGCGCAGCCAGGCGCGCGCGCGTCGCGGCATCTCGTCCTCGGGCGACAGGCCCAGCAGCCGGAGCGCGATGTAGCCCAAGGCCGTCATGTAGACGTAGGCCTTGGACTCGCGGTGCATGCCCCAGCCGCCGTCCTCGGTCTGCCAGGCGCGGAAGTACTTGAGGAAGCGCTCGCGCCGCTCCGGCGGGATGGGCTGGCCGGTGAGGTGGCAGGCGATGACGTACTGGCTGTCCAGCATCGTGCACCACACCACCTCGCCCACCCAGCAGCCGCGGTCCCACTGGACGCGGGCAAGGTGCTCGAGGGCGCGGGGCAGCGCGGCGCCGGAGGGCGAAAGATCGGACGGAGCGGACGGGGCGGTCGTCGTCATGGGGCGGCGATGATAGCCACTGGGCTCTCGGACGGCCGACTCCACGCCTGCGGGCGCTGTGCGAATCCGAACGAGCGAGGGGCGTCACCCCGCGTTGAGTGCCACTGGCCTTCAGAGGTCGCTCAGGTGGTCGCCGTCCATGTTGATGAACGCTGACATACCTTTAGCAAGCCGGATTGGTCGGACGGTCGCGGGTCGTTGCGTGTCGCGGGCGAGCCTTCTGGCAGGCGGCAGAAGGCCGGCAATCGCGGAGGACTAGAAACTGGAGCGCCCTCCCACCGGCCCTCACCGTCCCGGCCGCGCTCCGCTGATCCCGGCCGGCGCGAGCGCTCGGAAGACGGCGTCGGCGGCCGGGTCCTCGACGTAGGCGTGGGCGGAGGCGATCACCTGCCCATCGGCGCCGACCGCGAAGGCCCAGGGCAGGGTGTCCTCGGTGAGGCCCAGCTCGCGCGCCATCCGGCGGTCGGTGTCGAGCAGCGTCTCTTCGCGCCACTGCGGCGGCACGTGCTCGCGCGCCTTGGCGCGGGCGAAGCCGTCGCTGACGAAGAACGGCACGCCGATGGAGACGACCGAGACGCGCTGCGTCCCGGAGGGCAGCCACCGGTCGGCGGCCTCGAACCAGTCGCGCATCCGGCCCTCGGCGCCGCGGTCGGTGATGGCGATGACCAGCGTGGGCCCGCGCACCAGCTCGCGCAGGCGCTGCGAGCGGCCGTTGACGTCGATGCCGACCAGGTCCGGGAGGGGCTCGGCGGGGCGGGGCGCCGCGCGCGCGAAGGACGTGAGGGAGGTCGCGACCGCGAGCGCTGCCGCGAGGACGGCGAACCGAGCTGCAGGGCGTTCGACCATCGAGGCTCCCCCTTCCAGAAAATGGTGGGGAGCCTCGGATGAAGCCGCAAGCAGGCCGCCGGAGCACCAGCGGCTGGCTGCCTGCTGGTGCTACGGCATCTGGATCTTGCCGGGCGGGACCGGGCCGCCGGGGATGATGAGGCTGGAGGCCTGCTCGCGCTGGACGCGGCGCGCCTCCTCGATCATCTCGTTCATCGCCTCCTGCACGGCGCCGGGGAAGCGGTCGGCGGCCTCCTGCAGGCTCTGCGCCTCGATGCCGAACTCGAGCGGCATCGGGCCGGCGCGGGTCATCACGTGCGTCTGCCCGACGAAGAGCGCGGGCCGCGCCGGATCCGGGCTGCCGTCGACCTTGACCGGCGAGAGGCGGCGCAGCGTGGCCACCTTCATGTCGGTGAAGATCTCCTCGCGGTAGAGGTTGGCGACGTCCACCTTCATCTGCTCGAGGCCCTTGGGGTCGTTCGGATCCATGATTGCCTGCCTGTTCCCGTCGTCCCGCGCGGCGCCGGGCGGGATGCCCGGGCTCGAGGCGGGGTCGAAATCTGGCTCGAAGCTAACGAGCGCGCGGACACCTTGCCCGATCTCTCCGGGCTTTGGCTGCAAGAAAAGCGAAGCGCCTGGCGCCGGATTCCACCCCCAACCGTCGAGCGGGCCGCGGGTGTCGGGTCACGGCCAGACGTTGGCGTCGACCGGGTAGGGCGTCCAGGCGTCGCCCCACCAGCTCCAGCCGATGTCGGGACGGCCGGCGTCGCGCCCCGCATCGCGGCCCGCGTCGTACCAGGTGCCGACGTCGCCGCCGACGTAGCTGCAGGAGCCCCACGTCTCGCAGACCGCGGGGTAGCTGCAGCTGCCGCACCAGTTGCCGCAGCTGTCGTAGCCGCACTGGCGCCACCCGCCCGCCCAGCTGCACGAGGGCTGGCAGCCGCCTTCGCACTGGCCGGTCGCGGTGTTGCAGGTCTGGCCCCAGCCGCAGGTGCCGCAGCTGCCGCCGCAGCCGTCGTCGCCACACTGCCGCCAGCCTCCGTCGGTCCAGCACTTGGGCGTACAGCCGTTGCATTGGCCGTTGTAGTCGCACCACTGACCGGGGCCGCAGGAGCCGCAGTAGTTGCCGCAGCTGTCGTAGTCGCACTGCATCCAGCCGCCGGCCCAGGCGCAACTCGGCTTGCAGCCGCCCTCGCACTGGCCGGTGGTCTCGTTGCAGGTCTGGCTCCAGTCGCACCAGCCGCACTGTCCGCCGCAGCCGTCGGAGCCGCAGGCCTTCCACTGGCCGCTGTGGGTCCAGCAGTTGGGCTGGCAGAACGCGCACTGGCCCTTGGCGTCGCAGGCCTGGCCGGGCGGGCATCCGCCGCACCAGTTGCCGCAGGCATCCATGCCGCACTGCTGCGTGCCGCCGGCCCACGCGCAGGTGGAGGTGCAGCCGACGCACTGGCCGGTCGGCTCGTCGCAGACCAGCCCCCAGTCGCACCAGCCGCACAGCCCGCCGCACCCGTCGTCGCCGCAGCTCTTGTGCCGGCCGTCCGAGGTCCAGCAGTTGGGCTGGCACGCCTTGCAGAAGCCTTCGGGCGTGCACTCCTGGCCGTCCGGGCAGTAGCCGCAGATGCCGCCGCAACCGTCGTCTCCGCACTGCCGGTAGCCGCCGTCGGACCCGCAGGTCCGGGCACAGGGCAGGCACTGGCCCGAGGCGTTGCAGTCCAGTCCGGCGGGGCACTTGCCGCAGATGCCGCCGCAGCCGTCGTCGCCGCACTGCTTGCCCTGGCAGGCGGCCTCGCAGATGCAGTCGCCATGGGTGCAGACGAAGGGAGAGGTGCAGGTGCCGCAGCTGCCGCCGCAGCCGTCGTCCCCGCACTGCTTGCCGATGCACTTGCGGGTGCAGCCCTGGCACTGGCCGTTCTCGCAGGTCTGGGGCCAGTCGCAGAGACCGCAGGAGTGACCGCAGCCGTCGTCGCCGCACTCCTTGCCGTCGCAGGTGCCCTGGCAGGCCTCGCACCGGCCGGAATCGGCGCAGGCGAAGCCGTCGTCGCAGCTGCCGCAGGTGCCGCCGCAACCGTCGTCGCCGCACTCCTTGCCGCTGCACTTTGGCTGGCACGCCGTGCAGCGTCCGGTCCCGGGGTCACAGCTCGAGGTGCCGTAGCAGGTGCCGCACAGGCCGCCGCAGCCGTCGGTGCCGCACTCCCGTCCTTCGCAGTCGGGGCAGCAGCCGGTGTACGAGCAGGTGCCGGAAGCGGTGCACGAGCCGCACTCCTTGCACGTCCCGCAGGTGCCGCCGCAGCCGTCGGGGCCGCAGTCCTTGCCGTCGCAGCGGGGCGTGCAGAGGACGCAGGTGAGGGTCGCCACGTCGCAGGTGGAGTCGGCGGGGCAGCACTGCTTGCCGCAGGGTCGCTTGCAGGTCTCCCCGCTCGCGTCGCCGCCGGCGGCGCTGTTGAGATCGACCGGGGTGAAGCAGGAGCACAGCCCGAGCGCGAGCGCGACGGCGAGCCAGTTCTTCATGGCGGGTTCCTCGAGGCCCGAGACGGCCCCCCGGGCGACAGCAGAAGACGGGGCATTGTAGGCCCGCGCCCGGTGGCGCCCAAGTGGCCGGCCCACGGAGTGTCGCGGGTCACGGAGGTCTACGGAGCGGGTGCGGTCTTGGGCCGGGCGCGCTCGGGGTGCCGGTGCGCTGCGACCCATCTGATCGTTGCGGGCCGGCCTGTGACGGGCGTCACGCGGGCGGGCCAAGGGCGGATGGCGACCAAGGAAACCTGCGAACCCGGACGAGGGCGTCCGCCTGCCTGGTCTGCAGGAAGATGAGACGAATGTGCATGAAGATGGGATTGATTCAGGAGTGGTCGCTGTGCGAAGCTGCTCCGAGATGAGAACAAATCGCAACAACGACGAGGCGGAGGCGCGGTTCCGGAGCGTCCTCAAGCAGCATGGCCTGCGCTGGACCGCGGAGCGCGAGCAGATCCTGGCGGCGGTGGTGGGGCGGCCGGGGCACTTCACGTCCGACGAGCTCGCCCAACGGCTGCGGCAGGCAGGCTGTACCGCGTCGCGGGCAACCGTGTATCGGGCGCTGCCGCTGCTGGTCGAGGCGGGGCTCGTGCTGCCGATGGTGCTGGGCGGGGAGGTCCGCCGCTACGAGAGCGCGTTGGCGGCCCCCCACCACGATCACCTGGTCTGCACCGGCTGCGGCACCGTCGTCGAATTCCAGTTCGAGGCATTCGAGATGCTCCAGCGCGAGGTGGCGGCGAAGCACGGCTTCGAGCTGCGCTCGCACGTGCACGAGCTGCTGGGGCTTTGCCGGTCGTGCCAGAAGGCCAGTGGCGCCGAGGAGGTCGAGGGTGAATCCCGTTCCCGAGCGTAACGGCTGCTGCGAGGGCGACCAGCTCCGCTGTGGCTGTGGGAGCCTGCTCGCCCGGCGGGTCGAAGGCGGGGTGGAGCTCAAGTGCCGCCGGTGCAAGCGGGTGATCGTCCTGCCCCTCACCGAGGATGACGACGCGCCGCCGCCGGAGGCGCGCCGCTAGACGTCCGCAACCCCTGAGGCCCGAGGCCCCTGAGCCCAGCGCCCCACTGAAGTCCTGGAGTGGTGCATGCGCTGGGCAGTGATCTCTTGGTTGGTGGCCGTGGTGTCCCTTCCTGTGGTGGCCGAGGCGAACGAGAGGCGCTTCGCCTACACCTACGAGTCGGCGGTGCTCGGGCCCGGGCAGCTGGAGCTCGAGCCGTGGACGACGTTGCGCGCCGGCCGCACGGACTTCTACCGGCGCTTCGACGAGCGGCTGGAGTTCGAGTTCGGCATCACCGAGCGCCTCCAGAGCGCGCTCTACCTGAACGTGACCGCCAAGGCCGCCGGCCCGGCCGGGCAGCGTGAGAACGAGCTGGAAGCTCGGGGTCAGCTCGGAGTGGAAGCTCAAGCTCTCGGATCCGGTGGCGGACGTCGTCGGCTCGGCGCTCTACCTGGAGGGCACGCTCAGCCCGCTCGAGGCGGAGCTGGAGGTCAAGGTCATCCTCGACAAGCGGGTCGGGGGATTGATCGCCGCCTTCAACCTCGTCGGCGAGATCGAGTGGAACAACGAAGGCGTGGAGATGGAGCAGGAATCGCGGTCGAGGGCGCCCTGGGGCTGGGCTACCTGCTCACGCCGAGGTGGTCGGTCGGCGTCGAGGTGCGCAGCGTCAACCTCTTCGAGGAGGACGAGGTCGTCTCGGCGCTCTACCTGGGGCCGACCATCGCCTACGCCTCGCAGAGCTGGTGGGCGGCGCTGTCGCTGCAGCCGCAGGTGGTCGCCTTCAGCGGCGCGAGCCCGAACAGCAGCCTCGACCTCGAGCACAACGAGCGGTTCCAGGGCCGCCTCGTCCTGGGGTTCCACCTGTGAGCGCGAGGATGGCGGTGCCGATGGCCCTGGTGCTGGTGGCCGGCTGTGTCGCGGCGCTCGCGCACCCGGGGCCCGAGGACGCGCGGCGGTCCGGGGTCAGCGTGGAGCGCCTGGCTCAGGACCGGGCGATCTACGTCGCCCGATGCTCGAGCTGCCACGCGCTCCATCTGCCTCGGGAGCTGCCGGCGTCGAAGTGGCCCGCCGAGGTGCGCGACATGGCGGAGAAGGCCAAGCTGCCCGAGGAGGAGCGCGAGGCCATCGAGCGCTTCCTGGTGACGATGTCCGAGAGCGGCGCCGACGCGGGGCAGCCGCCAACGCCTACAGCAGCGCCTTGAAGCCCGGAACGAGGGCGGCAGCGGCTTCGACCGCGCGCACCGGGTGCTTGCCGATGGCGGTCTCGTCCGACAGCACGATGCCGGCATAGCCGCGGGCGACCAGATCGAAGAGGTGGCAGACCTCGGAGCGGGTTGGTTCGTGGTGCTCGGTCAGGTGCTCCAGCACCTGGCCCGCCATGATCATCGGGCGGCGCATCGAGCGCGGGTCCAGCCCGGAGACGAGCTCCGCCAGCTGGGCCATGCCCAGCTGCGCGCCCAGGTCGCCCCGGCAGATCCAGACGGCGTCCACCTGCTCGTCGATGGAAGAGAGGTCCTCGGTCGCCTCGAGGCGCTCGACCTTGCCGACGACCTTGGCCTTCGGGGCCCGCTGGCGCAGCCAGCCCGCTTCGCGTCCGTCGGTCATGAAGGAGAAGGCGAAGGCCAGGTTGGGCAGGTCCTTGACCGCGGCAATCCGCTCGACGTCTCCCGCGGTCAGATCGGCGAGGGCCACGGGGTGCTCGACGACGTTGATGCCCTTGCGCGGCCGCACCGGACCGCCGACGAGCACCTGGGCTTCCATCGCCTTCGCGGCGACGGCCGTCACGCGGAAGCGCAGGCGGTCGTCGTCGCAGCTGAGGGTCTCGCCGACCTGGGTGCCGGCGAAGAGCTCGGGGTGGGGCAGCGGGAAGGCGTCGCCGTCGGGCGAGAGCGAGAACCGGACTCGCTGGTCGACCGCGACCGTGCGCTCGGCGAACTCGCCCAGCCGCATCTTGGCGCCCTGCAGGTCGATGACCAGGGGCGCGTCCGGCGACTTGGAGCGAATCGAGCTCCGCGGCCTGGCGCAGCGCCGCTGGCGCCATGTGCGAGGCGTTGAGGCGGAACGAGGTCGCGCCGGCCTTCGCCAGCTCGCCGGCAAGCGGGGCCGTCTGCAGGGTGATCGTCGCGACGATCTGGAAGCCGCCGGCGGCGTCGAGCGGGAGGAAGCCTGTCGCGAGCTTGTCGAGGGGGCTCATGTCGCCTGGGCTCCGGCTGCGGGGACGGGCTTCTTGGCCTTGAAGACCTCGGTGAGCAGGAAGATGCCGAGCGCCGCGACCACGCCGACGCCGGCAAAGAGGAACCAGATGAGCTGCGGCTTGCCCGCGGTCAGGCTGTCGAACGCGCTACCGAGGTATCCGGAGGCGAAGTAGCCCAGCGCGATCGGCAGGAAGGCGAAGCCCATGTACATGCCGACCTGGTCCGGTGGCGCCATGTCGCCCAGGTACTTGTAGAAGTGCGCCGAGTACGTGATCTCGCCGAGCGCCAGCACGAACATCCCTGCGCCGACCACCCAGAATCGACGGGTACAGCCCCATGATCGCCAGGCCCACCGCCCCCAGGAGCACCCCGAGGAGGAAGGCCCTGCTCGCGGCGAACGAGCGTGTGAGGTTGCCGACCACCACCTGGAGAAGGATGACCGTGACCGATTCGACGGCGATGACGTAGCCGACTTGCGCCTTGGTCGCGCCCAGCTGGCCGGTCAAGTACAGCGGCAGCGGGCCGTAGAGCGCGAAGAACAGCGCCCAGAAGCCGGCCACGAGCACGAACAGCGCGTCGAGCCGCCAGTTCGCGACGACCCGCAGGAAGTCCTTGAGGAAGCCCTTGAACGACTTGCGCTCGACTGGGGCGGCCGCGGAGGGCTCGCGGAACAAGGCCGCGACCAGGACGAGCGCCACGACGGCGGACGCCGCGCTGACCAGGAAGTTCTTGCCGGGTCCAAAGCCGTCGATGACGAGGCCGGCGACGATGGGCCCGAGCGCGCCGCCGACGTTGACGAGCATGTAGTACACGGAGAAGCCGACCGCGCGGTTGTCCTCGCTGCAGGTCTTCTGGACCGTGCCGGTGATGGTCGGCTTGACCAGCGACGCGCCCATCGCGATGACCAGCAGGCTGCCGGCGATGGGCCAGTAGCCGGAGAGGTTGGCGAGCAGGAGGTAGCCAGCCGCCAGCAGCGTGTAGGCCAGCAGCAGCGCGCGCCGGTAGCCCATCAGGTCCGCCAGGAAGCCGGAGAACACCGGGAGGCCATAGACCAGCATCCCGAACAGGCCGCCCAGGCGCATCGCCTCGCCCTTCTCGAAGCCACGGCTCTCGGTCAGGAAGACGACGAGCATCGACGAGGTGCCGTAGAAGGCCAGGCGCTCGAAGAGCTCGGAGCCGTTCGCGACCCAGAACGCCTTGCTGTAGCTCTTCAGCCACGTGAGAACGCGATTCACGAGTCCTCCCTACTTCGAAGCGACGGGCACGGATTGCCCCTGCACGCGCAGCTCGAGCTTCGCGTCCGGCGAGGGCAGCTCGGCCTGGGGCACCATCACCGTCCCGGCCATCCACTTCGAGGGCGGCGGCAGCATCGGGATGGGCTTGCCGTCGGCGAGCAGCTCGACCGGCGGCGCGTCGACCTCGGGCAGGAAGTAGAGGTTCACGAGCTGCTTCTGCTCCATGTTGCCGGCGCACGGCATGTCGATGCCGCCGCACACCATGGGCTGCGCGCCCAGGAACCGGCCGACGCCCGGGAACGCCTGGTCGGCGGGGAAGCGCACCTTCTTCTTGATGGTCTCCAGCACCCGCGGCGGCACGACGGGATCCTGCGGGCTGCCGATGCCGCAGATGAGCGAGACCGGGTTCCAGGCGACCGCGGGACGCCGCTCGTTGCAGGGCGAGAGCTTGCCCGCGGTGTCCTTGACGAGCATGCAGTCGTACTTCCGCTCCGGCTTGTTCTGGCAGTAGAGCCAGAACGGGTCGAGCCCCCACGCCCGGCGCTGCGCGAAGTACGGCACGCGCGGGTCGTTCTTGCCGCCGGCGTAGTGGATGGGCTCGCCCTCCGGCAGCACGGTGTCGACCATGTTCTTCAGGCCGACCTCGTCGATGCCCGTGTAGAAGTGCCGTCGAGACTGCTTGTGCGCGCCCGGGGAGAGGACGGCCACGAGGACGGCCAGCGCGGCGAACGGCGCCCACTTGCCCACGAGCGGCGGCAGGCCCTTGAGCTTCTCGCCGGGGATGGCCAGCAGCCGCGTGAGCAGGCCGAAGCTCGTGCCGAAGCCGATGGCGAAGGCGGGCAGCACCAGCAGGAAGTCGTAGTCGTGCTGCAGGGTGTGCCAGCCCAGTCGGACGTAGCCCAGCATGCAGCCGATCGACCACAAGAGGAGCAAGACGCCCCGGAAGCCCGCGAAGAGGAAGAGCGGCAGACCGGCGAGGCAGGCGATCCACACCGGCCCGAGCAGGTCCTCGCGCCCCCACTTCGACATGCGGAAGCGCCACTCAGGGTTGGTGAAGGTCATCGTCTTCCAGCTCTCGTCCATCTTCTCCGGCAGCCAGACGAGCTCGCACCCGCCGAGCTTCAGGACCGGCACCCAGTGGAAGTACCAGGCCCAGACCGGCACCAGCACGATGGCCCCGAACACCGCCGCCATCAGCCACGGGCGCAGGCTGCGCAGGCCGGTGAGCCCTTCCTTGGCCCGCGCGCGGTCGAGCAGCACCACCCCGGCCAGGGCCAGGTGCGGCACGGCGATCATCTTGGTCATCACGCCCAAGCAGATGAGCAGCGAGCCGACCAGCAGCCGAGCGACGGAGAGCGGGCGGTGCTCCTCCTCGCGCGCGGGCTCCGGCCCGCAGAAGACCGCGATGCCGAGCAGGGTCAGCGCGTGCGCCTCGAGGTCGGGCACGAAGCTGATGCCGTAGAAGCGGAAGAGCGGCGAGACGGCGAAGAAGGTGGCGGAGGCGGCCGCGGCGACCGACCGGTACGGCTCCTCCCAGCTGCGGAAGAGGAACCGGACGATGGCGAAGGTCGAGAGCATCAGCAGCAAGGCGGAGAGGATGCCCATCACCCGGCCGACGAAGTTGATGCCGTCCGCGCCGCCCAGCTTGCCCATCGTCCAGGCGTAGAGCGGGAACTCCGAGCCCATGTAGACGTTGGGCTCGTCGCCGCAGCCCTCGGCGCGCGGGTAGAGGAACGGCGTGCCCGAGGCGAACATCCGCGCCTCGCTGGTGGCGATGGCCTGGCGCCAGCCGTGCGTGCCGATCGGCGGGTCGTAGACGTGCGGCAGGCTGTAGGCCGCGAAGAGGGCGAAGGCGGCGAGGACGAAGCCTAGGGGGAGGAGGCTCTTGGGGGTGCCTGGCATGGGGGCGCGGGAGTCTATCACCGCGATTCGCCTTCAAAACCAGGACGTCGGCCGGCCGGCGCAGACGAGGTGGCCGAGCGTTCGCCCCCCTGGCAGGGGCGGGCTATACTCCCGCGCCCGATGGATGCCCCCGACACCAGCCAGACCAGCGAACGCAAGCCGAAGCTCTTGAGCGTCGTCGTCCCGCTCTTCAACGAGCAGGCGATCATTCCCCAGCTGTGCGACCGGCTCTTCGCCGCGCTGCCGAAGCTGGGCTGCGAGTTCGAGATCGTCACCGTGGACGACGGCAGCCGCGACCAGACCCGGGCGCTGCTCACCGAGCGGGCCCAGGCCAACCCGGCGCTCAAGGTCGTCTGCCTGTCGCGCAACTTCGGCCTGCAGTCGGCGGTGGCGGCGGGGCTGGCCCACGCCAAGGGCGACGTCGTCGTGCTGATGGACGGCGACCTGCAGGACCCGCCCGAGCTCATCCCGCAGCTGCTCGCCGAGTGGCGGAAGGGCGCGGAGGTCGTCTTCACCACCAAGAAGAGCCGCGCCGAGACCGGCCCGCGGCGGCTGGCCATCGACGCCTTCCACAAGATCTACCCGAAGCTCACCGGGCTGCAGGCCGGCGCCGGCAACTTCTCGCTCATCGACGGGCGCGCCCTCGCGGTCATCAACGCGCTGCCCGAGCACAACCGCTACCTGCCCGGCATCCGCAACTGGGTCGGCTTCAGGCAGGTGGAGCTTCTCCTTCGACCGCGACGCGCGCGCCGCCGGCGAGCCGCGCATGAGCGTCAAGCGCCTCGTCAAGCTCGCGCTCGACGGCATCTTCGGCTTCTCGTACCTGCCCCTGCGCATCTCCACCGTCATCGGCCTGCTGGCGTGCCTCCTGGGCCTGTTGATCGTCGTCTGGGTCCTGGTCGAGCGGTTCATCACGCACACCGCCATCCTCGGCTGGCCGTCGATGGTCATCGCCGTCTGCCTGCTGGGCGGGGCGCAGCTCGTCAGCCTGGGCATCCTCGGGGAGTACATCGGCCGCATCTACGACGAGGTGCGCGGCCGGCCGAACTTCGTGGTCAGCGAAGTGCTGCGCTTCGACGGGCCCCTCGACAAGCTCGGGGTGTCGGCCGACCAGCTCGGGGTGAAGGGCCCCTCGACCGGCGCGAGCTAAGGGCCAGGCTCGACCGGCTCGGGCCCCGTCGACAGGCTCGGGGTGATGAGTAGGGGAGGACGCCAATGGGACAGCGGTGCCTCGTCGCGACGTTCCTCGCGCTCGCCGCGGCGTGCACGAGCCAGCCGCCGGTCTCCGAGCCCGCTCCGATGACCCGGCTCAAGGTCGACCGCACCTACCTGCGCGACGACCACGGGCGCTACGTCTTCTTCCAGGGCGTCAACGTCGCCGGCAACACCAAGGTCGCCGAGTTCGCCCCGGTCGGCTTCGAGACGAAGGCGACCTTCATCAACAAGCCCTTCCCGATCTCCGTCGCCGACCAGGAGTTCGACCTCCTCCAGAAGAAGGGCTTCAACGCGGTGCGCCTGCTGGTGGTCTGGGAGGCCATCCAGCCGGACGGCCCGGACACCTTCGACGAGGCCTACCTCGACTACGTGCGCGAGCTGGTGCTCGCCGCCGGCCGGCACGGGCTCTACGTGCTGCTGGACATGCACCAGGACATGTTCAGCCGCCACCTGTTCGTGAAGTTCACGAGCCAGCCGAGGGTGGGCACGCCTGGCTCGGTCGCGGCGGCGATGCTCTCGCTCGTGCCGCGCGACCCGGGCGGCGAGTACGACGACCGGGTCCAGGGCGACGGCGCGCCGAAGTGGGTGCTGCAGGCCTGCCTGCCCGAGAAGAAGATCGACTCCAGGTGGTGGGGGACGCCGCGGCTGGTGAGCGGGCTCGACGCCGCCGGCGCGCAGAAGGTCGTCGACTTCTACACCAAGTTCACCGGGGCCCCAGCCGCCGAGACCGACACCTGGAAGGCCACGTTCCTCGCCAACCTGCCCGGCACGTTCCCGGTCAACGAGACCACCGACATGATGCCCTTCACCGGCTGGGCCATCACCCACGCGCTCTCGCTGGATCTCGCGCGCAGCTACGCCTGCCTGCTCGCCGGCGACAAGGCGTTCCCGACGGTGAAGGTGAACGGCAAGAACCTGAAGGACTACGTGCAGGACGCCTTCGCCGCTTCCTGGGGCAAGGTCGCCGAGCGCGTCGCCGACCTGCCCAACGTGATGGGCTACGACGTCATCAACGAGCCCGGCGGCAACTTCATCCCGCTCACCGCGGCGGCCGGCTTCGTGCGCGCGGGCGGGCCGGGCGGCGCGCAGAGCGCGCTGATCAACCTCCTGGGCGCCACCGACGGACAGCTGGCCTACGACGCCCTGGTGGCGCTGCGGGTGCTGCCGCCGGACGCCAAGCCCGAGACGCTCGCCGCCTACGGCCTGGACAAGCTGGACGTGATGGCCGTGGCGGCCATGAACAACGGCTTCGACCAGAACCACATGCGGCCGCTGTTCGAGCGCGCCGGGAAGGCCATCCTGGCCAAGGACCCGAAGGCGGTCCTCTTCATCGAGAACACCTTGAGCGCGATGAGCCTGTTCGGCGGCGGCGGCGAGGGCGCGATGTTCGAGGTGGCGATGACGCACCCGGAGGGCATCCCGCAGGTGGTCTTCGCGCCGCACTGGTACCCGGACATCTACCCGATGCCAGGTTTCAACATGCCGCCGCGGGACTTCACCGGGCAGCAGATGCGCTTCCGCGACTACCAGCCCAAGCTCGAGGAGGCGCGCTCGCTGGCCAAGCACTCGCTGGGGAACATCCCGGTCGTCTTCGGCGAGTTCGGCACCTACTGGAACTACGGCGGCATCGAGAGGAGCAAGCAGACGCTCTACGAGACGAGCGCCTACGTCCTCAACGACTACTACGAGGCGTTCGACCGGCTTTTCCAGAGCAACATCCTCTGGTGCTACTCGTACGAGAACAGCTACCGGACCGGCGACGGCTGGAACCGCGAGGACTTCTCCATCCTCGACCCGGCGCACGCGCCGCGCGGCGAGCTCTCGTGGAGCCGGCCGCACGCGAAGGCGCTGGCAGGCAAGCCCATCGCCCGGCACTTCTGGAGCGACTACCACTACTTCGACCCGCAGAAGGGCGTGGTGGATCCCCAGCGCGAGTTCGAGGTGCGCTACGCGTCCAAGGAGACCTTCGCGCCCACCGAGATCTCGGTGCCCGCGGCGGTCTACCCCGATGGCTTCTACGTCTGGCTCTCCGACGGCCGCTGCACCTTCGACCCGAAGACGCAGACGCTCTACCACCAGCCGACCGCCGACGACCCGGGCTTCGAGCACTTCGTGCGCCTCCTGCCGCCGGACCCGGCTCGCAAGGCCGAAGGCTGGAGCTACTTCTTCAAGGGCGAGCAGGTCGTCCAGAAGAACGGAGGGAGCCCTCGATGAGGATCGCCGCCACGTCCCTCCTGCTCTCGGCGCTGCTCTTCGCGGCGCCCTCGCTCGCGCTGGCGGAGGAGGCATCGTTAATGCCGTTGTCTCCCGCGTCCGCGCCGGCCGAGGCGACCCAGCCGCCGCCGGCGCCCAAGGCCACGCCTGCGGTCGCCGCCGCGGCGCCGGACCTGCCCACGCTCGAGCCGCACGCCAGCCTCCAGACGCTGGTGCTCTTCCGCAACGACGGCGACTTCGACCGCACCAAGCCCTACTACGACCCCGACGGCCAGGAGGTCGGCGCAGCGGCGACCATCCTCACCCCGGACATCCTTTGGCGCCCGACCAGGTCGCTGCGCCTCTTCTACCAGGCCGAGCTCGGGCTCAACTTCTGGGGCAAGCAGAGCGTGGACGCGCAGGGCGCCTCGCCCGACGTCTTCGTCCTGCGGCACAAGGAGCTCTACGGCGAGGGCGAGATTGGCCCGGCGGGGTTCAAGCTCGGCTTCAGCGAGTTCCAGGACGCGACGGGGCTCTTCGTCCACCACTGGATCGGCGTGGCGCAGCTGCGCTGGTTCTTCGCGCCCGAGGGCCAGGCGGAGGTCTTCTTCGGCCAGGTGCCCGACCAGACCTGGGAGGGTGTGAACGTCCTGGAGAACAACTTCACCCGGGACATCTTCGTCTACGGCGCCAAGGCCCGGTACGCGTTCAGCGAGGCGCTGGAGCTGACCGTGGCGCTGCACGCGGTCTGGGACTCGCACGTCGTCGGCCAGGTCCGCAGGGTCTTCTGCCCCAACCTCGAGCTCGTGGGGAAGAAGGGCATCGTCTCCGGCTCGCTCGACCTGGCGCTGCAGGCGGGCCGCTTCTCGGGCACCGCGCTGGGCGGCGGCGACCAGGACCTGTTGGCGTGGGCGGCGCAGGGACGGGTCGAGGTGGAGGCCGGTCCGGTGCGGCTGCAGCTCAACGCCTTGGCGCTCTCGCCCGACGGCGACTACGACGGGGGGCCGACCACCGGCGCCTTCCTCTACTCGGGCAAGTCCCGGAGCGCGACGCTGATGCTCACCGAGGACGAGGTCCGCAACTGGTACGACAGCTTCGACCTGCGCATGGCGAGCTTCCACGATGGCTTCTACGCCAATCGCGCCGGCCTCTTCGTCGGCGACCTGAAGGCGACGCTCGACGTGGTCGATGGCTTCGCGCCCTCGCTGATCGTCGGTGCGGCCGCGACGCTCAACCCGAACAACTCGCTGGGCGAGAGCTTCGTGGGCGTCGAGACGGGCTTGCTGCTCGAGTACCGGTTCAACCAGTACCTGCGCTTCCACGGGCTGATCGAGGGCTTCTTCCCCGGCGGCGCGGGCGCGGCGCTGGTCAACGCCATCGACCTGAGCCGCACCGATCCCGTCTTCCAGGGCGAGCTGTCGGTGGCGCTGCGCTACTGAGGAACAGGCTGTAGGCGGTAGGCCGTAGGCTTTGGGGACTGCTCACGCCGCGAGGGGTGCTGGCCATGAACGTCGTCACGCTGACCGTCGTCGACTGGCTCATCATCGTCTTCTACTTCGTCTTCATCGTCGGCATCGGCCTGTACCTGCGCCGCTTCACCAAGAGCGGCGAGGACTTCTTCCTGGCGGGCCGCCGCAACTCGAGCTGGGTCGCGGGCCTGGCGTTCCTGTCGGCGAACCTGGGGGCGCTGGAGATCCTCGGGTGGACCGGCGGGACCATGAAGTACGGGATGTTCGTCTCGCACTTCTACTGGGTGGGCGCCATCCCGGCCATGCTCTTCCTCGGCCTGTACATGATGCCCTTCTACTACTCGAGCAAGATCCACTCGGTGCCCGGGTACCTGAAGCTGCGCTTCGACGAGAAGACGCGCCTGCTCAACGCCTTCAGCTTCGCGGTGATGACCCTGCTCATGTCGGGCATCAACCTCTACCTGATGGCGCTGGTGCTGCGGACCATCCTCGGCTGGGACTGGCACGTCTCGATGTGGGCCTCGGCCATCGCGGTGGGCTGCTACATCACGCTGGGCGGCCTGATGAGCGCCATCTTCACGGAGATCGTCCAGTTCTTCCTCATCTGGTTCGGCCTGTTCCTGGTCGCCATCCTGGGGACCGTCGAGGCCGGCGGCCTGGGCGCGGTGTTCAGCAGCGTGCCGCAGCAGATGAGCCACCTGTGGACGACCGCCGGCGATGCGAGCCAGAACGCGATGGGCGTCACCTGGGCCGGCATCGTCATGGGCCTGGGCTTCGTCCTCTCCTTCGGCTACTGGACCACCGACTTCCTGGTCGTGCAGCGCGCCTTCTCGTCCAAGGACTTGCGGTCGGCGCGCCTGACCCCCATCACCGCCAGCTTCTTCAAGATGGCGCTGCCGTTCATCATCGTGGTCGCGGGCCTGGTCGCCTACCGCCTGGTCAACCTGCCGGGCGCGAACTTCACGCTCCTCAAGCACCCGGTCAGCGGCGAGCCCTGGAACGACACCGCGCTCCCGCTGCTCATCGCGCGCTACTACCCGGCGGGCCTGGTCGGCCTGGGCATCACCGCGCTGCTCGCGGGCTTCATGGCGGGCCAGGCCGGCAACGTCAGCGCCTTCAACACCGTCTGGACCTACGACATCTACCGGGTGGTGTTCAAAAAGGACGCGACCGACGAGCACCTGGTCTGGGTGGGCCGGGTCACCACGCTGGTGGGCATCGTGCTGTCGGTCGCCACCGCGTACCTGGCGATGCGCTTCAACACGATCATGGATTACATCCAGGCCATCTTCTCCTGGGTCAACGCGCCGCTCTTCGCGACCATGCTGCTCGGGATGTTCTGGAAGCGCACCAGCGCCGCCGGCGCGTTCTGGGGTCTCATCGCCGGCATGGTCAGCTCGTTCTCGATCTTCCTGGGCTTCAAGCTCGAGCTGTTCGGGCCGGGCATGACCAAGGCGCTGACCTTCTCGGCGGCGCCCAGCGAGATGACGCGCAACCTCTGGCAGGCCATCTGGGCCTGGCTCGTCTGCTTCGTCGTGACCCTGCTCCTCAGCCTGGTGACCCGGCCCAAGGCCGACGCCGAGCTCGAGGGACTGGTCAAGGGCCTGACCCCCAAGTCCGACGACGGCGCGCTGGGCCTCGCCGGCCGCCCGGCGTTCTGGGCCGGCGTCGCCGGGGTCGCGCTGGTCGGCCTCAACCTCTACTTCTGGTAACGGAGAGCCCATGTCCGACGACACACGACAGACCGTCAAGCTCCCGCCGGAGAGCCCCGAGGAACGGGCGAGGATGCTCGCGGCGATTCAGGGTGGGCCTCACGCCGACAAGGCATCGGCGGCCGCCCCTGCCGAGCCGCTTCCCATCTGGTTCTTCGTGGGGCTGATCCTGCTGGTCTACGGGCTCATCATCACCGTGAGCGGGCTGGTGATGGCTCCGCGGCCTACGGTGCTCGCCGAGCTGCGGCCGGCGCTGTGGTGGGGCGCCATCATGTGCGTGGGCGGCGCGGTGTTCCTGGGCATCGGGCTCAAAGGGAGGAGGTCGTCGTGAGGACGGTCGAGGTGAAGGCGCCGTCGTTTCCGCCAGCGCCGGAGAACCAGCCCTTGGAGGTCAAGCCGGGCGTCCGCTGGCAGGTGATGGGCGGCGACGCCGGGCACTGGCGGGTCGGCATCTACTCGCCGCCCGAGACCCGGGCCTCCGACTGCGTGGAGCTCGAGCGGCACACCTGCCCCGAGTACTTCCACCTGCTGTCAGGGAGGCTGACGCTCGTGATCAAGGACGGGATGATGCTGCGCGAGGTCCCGCTGGAGGCTGGACGCCCGGTGCTGGTGACGCTGCCGCACTCCGGCTTCTGCCCGGACGGGCCGCACACCGGTACGGCGCTGGTGGTCGAGCGCGACCTCTTCGCCACCGAGTACCGCGCGCCCGGGGAGTGGTAAGGCGGTAGCGCTTCCGGCGGGCTAAGATCCGCTCCACGCGTTGAGGCCGCACGCGACTGGAGGACGGAAGATGGCTCGTCGGCTCCTCGCCCTGCTCGGGTTGGTGTTCGTCGCATCCTGCAACGACTCGGTCGCGGGCTTGACCTGCAAGACCCAGAAGGACTGCGACCCCAGCGACACGCCGACCCGTTGGTGCGACGAGGGCGTCTGCGTGGTGTGCGAACCCCAGGGTTCCACCTGCACCGGGCCGACGCCAGGCCGCGACGCCTCTCGACCTGGGCCCGACACCGGGTCCGTCACCGACTCGGGCGAGCCCTCGCCTCGCCCAGACGCGGCGGAGCCACCGATTCCAGACACGGGCCTCGCTCCCGACGCGGACGTCGTCGGTGCGGCGGACGCGACCGTGGTCTCGCTCGTGGATGGAGGCCCGGCCTGGCCCGACGGAGGCTGGGATGCGGGGGCAGGGCGTCCGGACACTGGAGTGGCCCTGGTCGACTCGGGATTGGAGATGCCGGACTCGGGGACGCTTCGCGACGCCGGAAGCACGAACAGGCCGGACGCCGGCAACGTCCAGCCCAACAGCGTCGCCTGCCACACCCCAGGCAACCCGTTGATCGGCCGTTGCCACGAGGGGACGTCCTACCTGATCGACCCGGTCGCCGGGACCTGGAGCGACTGCATCGGCGAGGTCCTGCCTCAACCCGAGACCTGCAACGGAGTCGACGATGACTGCGACTCGGCGACCGACGAGGGCCTGGTCATGCGCTGCGGCTTGGGGAGCTGCGAGAAGGAGATCTTGGCCTGCGTGAACGGCGTCCCCCAGGTCTGCGCCGCGGCTCCGCCAGTGACCGACGGTGATGCCTGTGACGGGGTCGACAACGACTGCGACGGCCTCATCGACGAGGATGGCTGCCCGTGCATCTACGTCGACCCCACCGGCTCCGACAGCAACGACGGAGACTCGCCGACCGCTCCGGTCGCGACCATCACGAAGGGCATCGGGCTCGCGGGCCAGCTCAAGCGGGTCTGCGTCTCGGGAGGCTCGGCGTGCAACCCGGCCACGCCCACCGTCTACACCGAGACCTTCTCCATGGTCGACGGCGTCCACGTCGTGGGCGGCTACCAGCGCTCCACGACGGCATGGGTCCGCAACGTCGCGTGCGTCAGCCAGATCGAGGCGGAGGCCGGGGAGCCGCGGGCCGTCCTCTTCGGCTCGTCCGTCGTCCATCCGACCCAGCTGGCGGGCTTCGTGATCAAGGCCAACGCGGTCGACCTCGGGCGAGCCGTGGAGGTGGCGGGGAGCACGGGAGCCATCATCATCGGGAACAAGATCGTCGGCGGCGGCGCCGGAACGACGGGGGCGACCGTCGGCGCGAATACCCGAGGCATCCTGGTGAGCTCGGGTGCGCCGAAGATCCTCCTCAACGCCATCGAAGGCGGCATTGGCGCAACGACCGCCATCGGCATTTCGGCCGTCAACGCGAAGCCCGAGATCCGCCTCAACTGTGCCAGCAACGCCGCCCTGACTCCGACCAGCACTTGCTCGGTCAACGCCGACGACACCAGCACCGCCGTGGCCTACATCCGCGGGCGCTCGACCGGCAGCACCGGGAAGACCCCGGTGGGTTCGGTGGGCATCGACTTGAGCAACTGCCCGGGCGCCATGGTCGTGCAGAACGCCATCGGAGCAGGCGGGACTACTCACGCGGTGGGCCTGAGGGTCGGCGGAAACGTCGACGGGGTCGTCGTCGCGCAGAACAACATCCGGGCGGTGGCGGGGTCCGCGGGGAGCGCGGGGGCGGCAGGGGGTGACTACTCCGCGGTCCAGATCAACGAATGCTCGGGGACGGAGCGCTCGGTCTTCGTGACCGCCAACCGGCTCGCCTCGAGCGCGGCGAGCGCCACCACCTCCGTCGGCGTTCGCAGCACCGGACCGTGTGAGACGCGCATCGACCGCAACGAGCAGATCGTGGGGAACCTGGCGGCGGGCTCGACGACCACGGCGTACGGCGTGCTTTGCGAGGCCAACGCAGCCAAGGTTCCGAGCCGGTGCGTGGTGTCGCGCAACCCGTTGATCCTCGGGGTCGACGCCGCGGCCAGCGGCGGTTCGAGCAAGGAGTCCTACGGCATCGCGTGCCTGGGCGGCTCCTGTCAGACCCTCGAGCGAAATGCGCTGGTGTCGGCGGGGCCTGCCGCCGCGACCTTCGGCATCGAGCTCCAAACGTCTTCGGCCATGGTCGACGCCAACGCGATCGACGCCGGATGCCCAGTCGGGATGGGGACGGGGGTCGGGGTGGGCCTGCTCATCGACCAGTCTCCGGCACGCATCGTCAACAACATCATCCGAGGCGCGCTGGACGCGTGCGATCACGGCTTCTTGCAGACCAGCGCCGTCCGCGCCGTGACCCCCGGCCACTTCGACCTGCACTCCAACAACCTCATCGGTGGCAGCCAGGCTGGGACCTGCCTCAGCTACACGCTGCACTTCAGCCCTTCCAGCCAGCTCGCCGCCGTCGGCCACGTCCGCAACAACATCCTCCAGGCCGGCGGCTGCGCGGTGGCCTATTCGGTCTTCGAAGAGGGCGCCGCCCGGCCCCTGCTGTTCTCGAACAACGACCTCTACGGCGCCAAGCTCTACCGCCGCAACCAGACCCTCCTCGGGACGATCGCGGACGTGAACGCAGCGGTCGGCCCCGCGAACGTCTCGGTGGATCCGGGTTGGGACGCCGCTTTCCACCTCGCACTGGGCAACGGCTGCATCGCCGGTGGCACCTCACAGCAGGCGCCCGACTCCGACTTCTACGGAAGCTGGCGAACAGCCCCCTTCGACATCGGAGCGGTCGAATCCGGCCCCTAAGGGGATTGTCTGGTTCGGCACGAAACCAGCAAGGGACTCCGACGTCGCCTGATTCAACTGCCGGAGACGGAGGCCGCCCATGTCCAATCTCTCTGCCGCCCTCGACTTCGCCCAATACGAGCTCCCCATCGTCAAGTGCGCGAAATGTGGAGCAGATGCCAAGATCATCGCCTACGACAAGAAGGGACTTCCGCTCCTTTCTTGCCGGACTCCTGGCTGCAAAGGTCACTGGACCTCGCAGCACAACAGGCGATAGCGGCTGCGGCGATTTCGAAGATGAAATGCAGGGCTGTAAGGAATTCTACGTAGCGACTGTACGGAGTCGCTCAGCAGCTTGCTCTGGAGTGAGGTCGCGCTGCGGCCCGCCGAGCATCTCGTAGCCCACCATGAACTTCCGGACGGTCGCCGACCTCAGCAGAGGTGGGTAGAAGTGGGCGTGTAGGTGCCAGGCAAGACGGTCTACGGAGCGCTTCGGTGCGAGGTGCCAGCCACAGCTGAGCGGCATCGACACCTCGAAGAGCCGATCGTAGGCCGTGAACAGCTTCTGCCAGATGGCTACCAGCGCATCCTTCTGAGCCTCGTGGAGGGCCGTCAGGCACGGCCCATGGCGGCGCGGGAGCAGCAGGGTCTCGAACGGCCAGGTCGCCCAGAACGGGACGACGACCGTCCACTCTTCATTGGCGACGACGATGCGCTCGCCGCGCTCCAGCTCGTCCTGGTGGACCCGGCACAGCAGGCACTCGTCGTGCTGGGCAGCCCACGCGGCCTGGCGCTCGTCCTCCTTGGCGATCTCGTTGGGCGCGTCCCCGCTCGCCCAGATCTGCCCGTGAGGGTGCGGGTTCGAGCAGCCCATGGCCTCGCCCTTGTTCTCGAAGACCTGGACGTAGCCGATGCCGGGCCGGGCCATCAGCGCGCTCACCTGCTCGGTCCAGGTGTCGACGACGCGGCGCACCGCGGCGGGGGGCAGCTGCGCGAGCCCGAGGTCGTGCCTGGGCGAGTAGCAGACGACTCGGCACACGCCACGCTCGGGCCTGCGTTCCATCCAGGCCGGCTCCTGGCGCGCGTCCTCGGCGCTCGGAGCGCTCGTGCTCTCGGGCAGCAGGGCGGGGAAGTCGTTGTCGAAGACGAAGGTGCCTTCGTAGTCCGGGTTGACCGCTCCAGCGGCCCTCGGCACGCGCGGGCAGAGGTAGCACGAGGGGTCGTGGGCCGGCCGGCTCGCGGGGACGAGCTTCTCGACGGCCCCGAGCCACGGGCGCAGGGCGCGGTGCGGGGAGACGAGCACCCACTCTCCGGTGAGCGGGTTGCGGCGTCGGTGGGGTGTGGCATCCGCCATCGGGGTCCTCTGGCTCGACGCAGACCTAGGCCTCAGGCGGCGCCTGGGACAGTCTGGGAGAGTGGGAAGGCGCGTACGCCGTCGGCGGCGCGCGTGATGATGGCCCGGCCCTGCCGCCGAGTCGTGCGGTGATAGGCGGCGAGCGCGGCCTCGGCGAACGCCTCGGCCTTCGCGCGCTCGACGAGGTTGACCGTGGAGCCCCCGAAGCCGCCGCCGGTCATGCGCGCCGCCAGGGAGCCGGGGGCGCCCTGCGCGGCGTCGACCATCGCATCGAGCTCGCGGCAGCTGACCTCGTAGTCGTCTCGAAGGCTCTGGTGCGAGGCCTCGAAGAGAGAGCCGAGCGCGCGGGCGTCGGCGCGCTCCAGCGCCGCGACCGCCTCGAGCACCCGGGCGTCCTCGGCGACCACGTGCCTGCAGCGCCGCAGCGCGATCGGGTCGAGTCGATGGGACACGGCCTCGAGGTCCGAAGGCGTGGCGTCGCGCAGGGCGCGGATGGCGGGGCGGTGCTGGCGAAGCGCCGCGAGCCCCGAGGCGCACTCCTCCTGGCGGCGGTTGTACTCGGAGGTGGCGAGGTCGTGCTTGACGCCGGTGTCGAGCACCACCAGCGCCCAGGCCGGCGGGAGCGCGACCTGGCGCGTCGTAAGGCTCCGGCAGTCGAGCAGCAGCGCCCGGTCCTGCCTTCCGAGCAGCACCGCGAGCTGGTCCATGATTCCGCAGCGCACGCCGGCGAACGTGTGCTCCGCCTTCTGCAGCGTGCGCGCGAAGGCGAGCGGCTCGAGTGAACGACCGCAGGCGTGGGCCGCCGCGGTCCCCAGGGCTGCCATGGACGCCGCCGAGCTCGACAGCCCGCCCCCCAGCGGCAGGTCGGCGTCGAGGAAGGCCTGGAAGCCCGTGGCGCACCGCAGCTGCGCGAGGACCTCGCGGACGATCCCCTCGGCGCGGCGCGACCAGCCAGGCGGGTCCTTGGGCATCGGCTCCGAGAGGTCGAAGCGGTGGAGCGCGGCGAAGGAGGCCGAGTACAGCTCCACCCGCGAGTCGCGCCGGGGCCTGGCGACGACGCGGACCGTCCGCTCGATGGCCGCCGGGAGCACCCGCCCATCGTGGTAGTCGGTGTGCTCCCCGATGAGGTTGACCCGGCCCGGGGCCACGACGGCCAAGGTCGGTCGCGCGCCGAAGTGCCGCTCGAAGGCGCTCAGGTCGGTCTCGGGGAAGGGGGGCATCGCACCTCCAAGGGAGGCGCATTCTAGCAGGCGCCCACCGCCCCGATTGCCCGCCAGGCAGCCTCTGCCTACCTTGCGCAACGAGGCGCGGAAGGCGGGCGGGCGAGCGCTTGTTGAAGGTTCGCGAGGGAGGGGATGGGGATGCGCGGGGGCCTGCTGGCTGGAGTGTTGCTGCTGTCGTTGGGGTCGGGGCTCGCGCGCGCGCAGGATGTCCCGGAGGGGATGGTTCGCGAGCACGAGCTGACGGTGATCGACTCGGGCTCCTTGCCGCCCGGCCCGCCGCTGAGCGAGGAGCTCGAGCCTGCGAGCTGGGACTGGCCGCGCCGCCACCTGGAGCAGGGCCGCGACTTCGCCGACGCCTTCCTGGGCACGCTGCTCTACCCGGAGGTCTCCGCGGGCACGAGCCTCTTGTTGGACCAGGTGCAAAGCACCGGCACGGTCGAGTTCTCGAGCTGGGTCAACCTCCAGCTCTACCTGCTCGAGGTGCGAATCCCCGTGGTCGGGTACGTGGACGGAACAGCGAACGGGCCGCAGCACGTCCGGCTGGATCTCAAGATCCCATTTGCCATTCCGGGCAACGAGAGCCACCGGCTGGCGTTCGTGGTCGGCTCCATCGCCATGGAAAAGGCGCCTTCCCTCGCGGAGAGCAGCCACGCCGCGATCGTGTACGGCTACGGCGCGCACGGGTTCACCCTCCAGCTGCGCGGGGGCTACGGCTACGACCAGTTCATGCCCAGCCAGCCGCTGCGCCTGGGGCTCCTCTATGGCGGCGTCCTGGGCTTCCGGGCCGGGGCCATCGAGCCGATGGTCGAGCTCGACGCCATGTACACGACCGGTACCCGAAGCGACCGGATCACGCTGCTCCCAGCCATCCGGCTCTTCCCCGGCCGCGATGACTCCATCCAGCTCGGGCTGGCGGGACTCTTGACCTTCAGCCGCGGTCAGGACACGCCCGGCAAGCGGTTCGGAGGCGTCTTCGAGCTGAAGTACACGTTCCTGTAGCGGCCGTGTGGCAGCGGTCAAGAAGAGAAGGCGCGTCCCTTGGCGGGGCGCGCCCTTGCGAGCTTGAAGGGTTGGGGTCGGGTCTCAGGCCGGCACGGCTTCGGGAAGCGGACCGAACGCCGGGACCTTGAGGTCGAGCTGCTCGAATCTCCTGGCGGGTCGCGGAGATGACCTGGAAGTTGGCCGGGTCGGCGAGCACGCGCGAAACCAGGTTGTGGTTGAGCGCGTGACCGGACTTGTGGAGTCGCAAGTGCCCGACGATGGGCATCCCGAACAGGAACACGTCGCCCATCGCGTCCAGGATCTTGTGGCGCACGAACTCGTCCGGGAAGCGCAGCCCGTCGGGGTTCAAGATGCTGAAGTCGTCGACGACGATGGCGTTCTCGAGCGAGCCGCCGCGCGCCAGCCCCGCGCGCTTGAGCGCCTCCACGTCGCGCAGGAAGCCGAAGGTGCGGGCCCGGGCAATCTCGCGGTGGTAGGCGCCGGCCGAGAAGCTCAGCCGGTATTGCTGGTCGCTGATGAGCGGGTGCTTGAAGTCGATGGTGCTGCTGATGGTGAACTGCGTCGAGGGCGACAGGCTCGCGAGCTTGTCGCCGTCGCGCACGATCACGTTCCGCCGGATGACCAGGAAGCGCTTCTGCTGCTTCTGCTCGAGGATGCCGGCGGTGCGCAGCAGGTAGACGAACGGCGCCGCCGAGCCGTCGAGGATGGGCACTTCCGGCCCGTCCAGCTCGACCTTCAGGTTGTCGATTCCCAAGCCGCAGAGCGCCGAGCACAGGTGCTCGACCGTTCCCACCCGGACCCCCTCGCGCCCCAGCGTGGTGGCGAGCGAGGTGTCGGTCACGTGGTGCGAGCGCGCGGGGATTTCCTTGGAGCCAGAGATGTCCAGCCGGCGGAAGGTGACCCCGTGGTTCTCGGGCGCAGGACGAAGGTGGAGGGTGACGGGGGTGCCGGTGTGCAGTCCAATCCGCAGACGCGGGTCTCGCTGGCGATGGTGCGCTGACGCAGATGCTCCATTCCTTTGATGCCCCCAAGGCCCGTCAGGTCGAGAGACGCCCCCTTGACCACTCGCAAAGCTGAAGGCCGGGACCCAGCAATGCCCATACCGAAGTGGGTGGTCGGACTGGGGTTTTGCTGGGTAGTTGCGAAGGGCTTGATATCCCTCGGCTTTTTGGAGCGCGCTGGAATGACCCCTCTCCTGGTGCCTCTCTGGGAGGCGACAGCGACCTCGAAATGACGACATCGCTGTCAGGGGGCGGTGGTCCAACCCTTTGATTTCTGGACACCGCGGGTGATGCCCGACCGCGACAAGGCGGCGGGAACCTACTGCACGCACGGCAGGCAGGCAAGGGTCGGCGGAGGATTTCGAAGAGCGTCGGCTAGCGGCCACTCTCCTGCACGAACCGCATGCGCAGGTCGTACAGAACGGCGGAGAGCAGCTTGCTTTCCTCGGCCGAGAGGTTGCCCCGGGTCTTCTCCTCGAGCAGCACCAGGATGTCGATGGTCTGCTTGGCCAACGGCAGGCTCTTCTCGGTCTTGCCGCTGTCCGGGGAGGCCGCTTGGCCCAGGTGAATCATCGCCGAGGAGGCCAGCGACAGGCAGAAGGTGGTGAAGTCCATCGGAGGCAGGGGGCGCTCGGACTTCTTCTCCTCGCGCATCTCCCAGCCCGGCCCCTTCACCGGCTCCTCGGGCTTGGCAGTGGAGGCCGCCGAGGACGGCTCCTCGGCGGAGATCCGGCGATCGACGACCTTGAATCCCTTGTTCTCGTTGTCGTTTCCCATGGCTTCACCCCTCGCAGGTCACAGCGAGAATTCGATCTGATCCAGCCCCATGCCGCGCTGGATGAGGAGCACCAGCCGGCCGCTGGTCCGAGCCTGCTGGACTGCGGTCCGGAACTGCTCGAGCGTCTCGACCTCCACGCTGTTGACGGCGCGGACGAGGTCCTCGGGGGCGAGCCCCACCCGAGCGGCCGGCGAGCCCCGGCGAACGGACTTGATGGCCAGCACCGGGACGATGCCGTGGGAGGACGAACGGGCCTTGGACTCGGTCAACGTCAGCCCGATGCGCCGCTGCACCAGCTCCTCGGAGAGCGACGCCGGGAACTCGGTGGGAGTGACCGAGAAGCTCGTCTTCGCCCCGTCGGCCCGCATGATCTCCAGCAGGACCGGCTGGCCGCGCAGCGCGCCGTGCAGCCGGTAGTGGAACTCGTCCGCGTCCTGCAACGGGGCGCCGTTGAAGGCGGTCACGAAGATGCCCGGACCGAGCCCCGCCTTGGCCGCCGGGCCCTTCGGGTCGACGTCGCTGACGACCACGCGCTGCCGCTCGCCGCTCTCGTCGCTCGTCTTCACGTTCTCGACCGAGAGCCCGAGCCAGGCTTCGCGGACCTCGCCGTACTGGATGAGGGAGGAGGCGATGGCGCGCACCCGCTCGGCGGGGATGGCGAAGCCGATGCCCTTGGCGTCGCCGCCGTAGATGGCGGAGTTGATGCCGATGATCTCCGCGTCCACGTTGAGGAGCGGCCCGCCCGAGTTGCCGGGGTTGATGGCGGCGTCGGTCTGGATGAAGTCGTAGAAGCTCGCCTCCTCGGTCTTCAGCTGGCGGTGCAGCGCGGAGACGACGCCGGAGGTGACCGTGTGCGACAGGCCGTAGGGGTTGCCGATGGCGATGGCCGTCTCGCCGATCATCGGCTCGCCCGAGGCCAGGGGGAGGGCGGGCAACGGACCGTCGGCCTTGACGACCAGCACCGCGAGGTCGCTCTGGGGGTCGGTCCCGGCCACCCTGGCCACCGAGCTCCTTGCCGTCGGCGAAGCCGACCTTCACCCGCGAGCCGCGGGCGATGACATGGAAGTTGGTGACCACGTACCCGCGCGGGTCGATGACGACGCCCGACCCGAGCGAGTTGGTGACGAAGCGCCGCTCCTGGGGAGCGCCGAAGAACTGGTCGAAGAAGGGGTCGCGCCGGCGTTGGCGGACCAGCGACTCGGTCGAGATGTTGACGACCGCCGCCTTGGCCTTCTCCGTGGCGATGACCACGGGGCCTCGCCGCTCGGCGGGACCCGCCTCGGCGCGCAGACAAAGCAACAGCGTCGCCGCGGTGAGCGCGGCGCGGATGAGGGCGGGACGGGACAGGGGACCGAACACAACCAGGCTCCTTGAGGGGAGCGGCCGGCCACCGTGCCGGTCGGGACCTACTCCTCCTCGGGGTGGCTGCCAGTGGCGCCGACGTGCATCGGCTCGATGGTCGCCTCGACGGGCGCGGCCTTCTCGGCGAGATCCGGCAGGGACTTCAAGTGCTTGTCGAACTCCTTCTCGGCCAGCAGGCCCTTCTTGATGAACCGGTGGGCCACCCGCTTGTCGAGCATCTTGGGGTCGATGGAGTCCGTCATGGGGCTTTCTCCTCAAATCTGGCTGGCGGGCACAGCCGCAACCCACCGTAGGGCGCGGATTTATAGGGATCGGGGGCCCGCCTGTCAAACACCGAAGCCACAGGCATTTGCTCCCAGGGTCCGGGCTGGTGGTAGAAAGCCTGTCCAAATGGACGGCCGAATCATCCAGGGGCTGTACGGCATCGCCGACTTGGGCTACCGGCCCGAGCTCTCGCTGCGGCAGAAGATCGACGCCTTCCTCTCCGGCGGTGCGAGCGTGGTCCAGGTCCGCGCCAAGGACCGGCCCGCGCGCGAGCTCTTCGACGGCACGCGGCTGGCCCTCGAGCTCGCCGCCGGCAAGGCGCTGGTGGTCGTCAACGACCGGCCGGACGTGGCCATGGCCGCCGGAGCCGACGGGGTCCACGTCGGCGCCGAGGATCTGCCGGTGGCCGAGGTCCGCCGCATCGTCGGTCCCCAGATGATCGTCGGCGCGACCGCCCGGACCCTCGTCGACGCCCGCGCCGCCATCGCCGCCGGAGCCGACTACGTGGGCTTCGGCCCCGTCTACCCGACCTCCACCAAGGAGCTGGCGGTCGAGGCGCGCGGGCTGCAGAGGCTCGCCGAGGTCGTCCGCGGGCTCGGCGCGCCGGTGGTCGCCATCGGCGGGATCACGCTGGACCGCGCCGAAGCGGTGGCCCGAGCCGGGGCCGCAGCGGTCGCGGTGGTCTCGGACGTGTTGGGCGCCGCCGAACCGGCCGCTCGTGCGCGCGAGTTCAGCCTCGCCCTCGCTCGGGGGCAGGCGCTGGCCCGGTCGGTGGAGGCTTCGTGACCCGCCGGCTTCGTGCCCAGCGCGCCGCGCGTCGCGCCCACGAGCGCAAGCTCCCGCTCATCGCCATCACTCCAGACTGGTCGCGCGTCGAGGGCAAGCCCAGCCGGTACGAGCTCAACCGCGCCTACGCCGATGCGGTGCTGGTGGCCGGCGGCCTGCCATGGGTGACTCCCTACACCGACGACGCCAGGGCCCTGGAGGCCTACCTCGAGGGCCTGGACGGCCTGCTCATCACCGGCGGCGCCTTCGACCTCGACCCGGCGGATTACGGCGAGCTTCGGCGACCGCAGTGCGGCCCCGCCAAGCCTGAGCGCTCGACGTTCGAGCGGGCGCTGCTCAAGGGCGTCCTGGAGCGCGACCTGCCGGTGCTGGGCGTCTGCGGCGGCATGCAGCTCATCAACGTCGCGCTCGGCGGCTCGCTCTTCCAGGACCTCGCCACCGACCTCCCCACGGCGATCTCGCACGAGCAGCGGGTCGACAAGCGAAGACCCTGGCACGGGGTCGAGGTCCGCCGGGGCACTCGGCTCGCCCGCGCCGTCGGCGAAGGCGCGCTGATGGTCAACTCGACGCACCACCAGGCGGTGCACCACCTGGGTGAGGGGCTGACGGCGACGGCGCAGGCGTCCGACGAGGTGATCGAGGCTTTCGAGTGCGCTGGCTACCGCTTCGTGGTGGGCGTGCAGTGGCACCCCGAGCTCTTGATGCTCACCGTGCCGGCCAACCTGGGCCTCTATCGTGCCTTCGTGAAGGCCGCGGCTCGGACGCGCCCGTGACCCATCCCCCCAAGCCTGTCGGACTTGAGCCCGAGCCAGTCGGCCGTCACCCCGAGCTTGTCGAGGGGCAAGCCACGCCGAGGGTCCTCGTCTTCGCAGGCCTCGACTCGTCAGGCCGGGCGGGGCTGTTGGCCGACGGTCAGGCCGTCCTCGCCAGCGGGGCTCGGCCGGTCCTGTGCGCCACGGCCATCGCAGCCCAGTCGAGCTCGCGCCTGGTGCGGATGGAGCCGGTCTCGGCTGCCGCGGTGCAGGCGCAGGCCCAGGCGGCGCTCGAGGACGGCCCGATCGCGGCGGTGAAGGTGGGCATGGTGGGCTCGAAGGAGATCCACCGCACGCTCCTGGCGCTCTTCGAGGGCCCGCTCGCTCGCGCGGCCATCGTGGTCGACCCGGTCTTCCAGACCTCCCGGGGCGGGGCGCTCTTCGACGGGACTGCCGCCGAGTGGTCGCCGCTGATGGCGCCTGCGACGCTCGTGACCCCCAACCTGGCCGAAGCGGCGGCGCTGACCGGACTGCCGTGCGCCGGCGAAGCCCAGATGGCCGAGGCGGCTCGGCGGCTCGTCGCCCTCGGCGCGCGGGCGGTCCTGCTCAAGGGCGGGCACCTCGAGGGCAACCCAGCGGATCTGCTCTGGGCGTCGGGCGCGCCGAGCTGGATGCGCGGCGAGCGCATCCCTGGCGCTCGGCGCGGAACGGGATGCCGGTTGGCCTCGGCCATCGCGGCCAGGCTCGCGCTGGGAGCCCGTCTCGAGGAGGCGGTGCCTCAGGGCGTCGAGTGGCTGCGGAGCTGGATGCGGTCGGGCGGCGGCTAAGGTGCGCTCAAAGGCAGCGAGGGCGCCGCTGGACGATGTCAGTGGGCGCTGACATACCTTCAGCGGGCCGGAGGCAGGTCGCTCAGGGCGACATGCGCTTGCGCAGGGCGGCGATGGTCTTGTCGACCTCGTCGGCCTGCTTGGGGCACTTGCCGCGGTAGGCGAGCACGATCGTGGAGTCGTTCTCGAACCCAGCCCGGACCTTGGCCAGCTCGTCCTTGAGCTTGATGAGGGCGAGGCCCGCCGACTCCTGCTGCAGGCGGGGCTCGAGCGCCTTCTTGGCCTCGTCGATCTTGCCCCGCCGCGCGGCGAGCTCGGCCTCCAGCTTCTTGCTGCGGGCGGCGACGTCCTTGGCCGCGGCGGCGCAGTCCTTGAAGTCCCGCGCCAAGGCGACCATCTCCTGGTAGGCGGTCACGTTCTCGTGCGTGAAGGCGACGAGGGTGTCGGAGAGCACGACCATCTTCTTGCCGTTCTCGTCCAGCGGCTTCTCTTCCTGCTTGCCGTGGTTGTGCCCGTCGTCATGCCCATGTCCGTCGTCCACCGCGGGCTCGGCAGCCGCGGCCGGCTTGGCTTCGGGCTTCGCCTGGGCCTTCGTCTCGGGCTTGGGCTCGGCCTTGGCGGCGGGCGCGGGGGCAGCGGCGAACAGGACGGCGGCGGCGAAGAGGGTCAGCATGAGGGACCTCCGGGGTCTGAGTCAGGACGTCGCAGGGCGTGCGGCTCTTCAGGGACTGCGCACGCAGCGCTCGACAATCTCGAAGACTTTCGCGGGCGGCAGGCGGCTGCGCGAGCCGTCGGGGTGTCGCGGCGCACCGCCGATGGTGCTCCCGCCGCCCCAGCCCTTCTCCACCGAGTCGAGCCTGGCGAGGATTCTTCGGGACGTCGAAGCCGTCCACGAAGTCGCTCCGGCGGGCCACGGTGTAGGCGTACGAGCCGTCGGACTGCGGCCGGCAGGTCACGATGCGCTCGATGCCCTGGGCGTAAAGATCGAACAGGACGTGGGGGTCGGTGGCCTGCACCATCGTCCAGCCGGTGCCGTCGAAGAGGCGCTCGAAGTCGGCCTTCTGCTCGGTCCGGCGCAGCTCCTCCTCGGTCGGCGCCTGGCTGCGCAAGAGCCGCTCGAAGCGCTCGCCGATGCGGTCGATGAGGTCCGAGAGGCCCTGGGCATCCAGCTTCTCGTACTCGCCGCTGATGCGCGACTGCGTCTCCGGCTGGCCTATCCACTCGACCTGGCGGCGCTCGTACACCAGCGGGTACCCGCCCCCGTGCGCGTCGAGCAGGCCGGCGCTGGCGATGTAGTGGCCGACGACGGGCTCGCTCAGCCGCTTCGGGTTGCGCAGCTCCCACACGGCGAGCGCGGTGTCGGTGTCCACGTCGTTGACGAAGATCGTGTACTTGGACGGCTCCAGGCCCAGCAGGATGGCGTCGCGCACCTGCTCGCAGGTGGCGGTGGTGATGAGCCGGATGCAGCCCTTGTGGTGGTCGAACGAGTAGCGGTGCAGGACGTTGTCGAGCGCCGGCCCTTGGACGTACCCGTCCAGGGCGATGGACCAGGGGGGCAGATCCTTGAAGTCCAGGGTGCGGCCGCGCTCGATGACGACTTTCATGCGGCGCGAATCATGGCAAAAAGACCCGGCGGGGGGAACTCGCGGCCCAACAGGGGCCCAGGGCCACCCGACGCGGAGGTTGACCTCGCGTCGGGGGCCTGCCTAGGGAGCCAAGCGATGGCTCGCTGGCCGGCTAGTGGACCGCCGCGCCGAGGTTGCGGCCGACGGGCTGCCGGGTGCCCGAGCCGTCGTCGTACTCGAGCCTCAGCCGGGCGCTGTAGGACCCGGGGGTGGTGCCCCAGAAGCCTACGGCCAAGGTGCAGGTGTCTCCGGGAGACATGCTGGAAAGCCGGCTGGGGGTGCAGGTGCCACCCTGGCCGGGCAGCCCGGTGTGACCAGCCCAGTCCCAAGGCACCCAGGGGACATAGGGGCTGGGCTCGGCGATGTTGGTCGCCGCGGCGCCGCCGGTGTTGGACAGCTCGATCGTCTGGGTCACCGTGGCGCCCGCCGTCAGGTCGCCGAACCACCAGGACCCGCAGTTGTCGGTGCAGGCATCCCAGCCCCGCTCGCTCAAGACCAGGAATCCCCTCGAGGTCTTGGTGGCGGTGACCGTCCGGGTGGCGGTGGTTCCGGCTGCCGCCCCGCCGTCGTAGGCGATGGCGATGGTCGACTGGTGGAAGCCGTCCAGAAGGCCCGCCGGGATGAAGCTGACGGCGAAGGTGCAGGAGGCCCCCGCGGCCAGGCTCGTGCCGCACCCGCCGCCCATCAGCGGGGGGAAGCCGTCCATGAAGGCGAAGCCGTCGCCGAGCCCCGGCGTTCCCTGGCGCAGGTTGGTCGCGGCCGCGGCCCCGAGGTTGCGCAGGTACAGGGTCCGCCCGCCCGGGACGCCCCAGGTCCCGTACTCGCGCGGCGAGTCGGTGGCGCCGCAGGTGTCGCAGTCGGTGATGGCCAGGAAGGCCTCGTCGGTGGAGGTGGCCTTGAGCCCGCGGGAGACCGTGGAGGCGCCGTACTGGACGTTCAGGCTGCTGGTGTGGACGCCGTTGGGGAGCCCCACCGGGTTGAAGGTGACGGCGATGGAGCAGCTGGCGCCGATGGCGAGGGTGTTGCCGCAGGTGCCGCTGGTGCCCGGCCAGCTGCCGCCCTGGAAGGAGAAGCCGTCGCCGAGCACCGGGCTGCCCGCTCCGACGCCGGTGGCCGTCGCGCCGCCGACGTTGAAGAGCCAGAACTCGTGCTGCTGCGCCGAGCCGGTGGTGCCGAAGTCGAACGAGTCGGAGCCGCTGCCGCAGTCCGCGCAGCCCGACCAGTCGCCCAGCTTGAGCAGCGCCGCGTGGGTGGCCACTCCATGCAGCGTCAGCTCCGCCTGCTGGGCCTGCTGGCCGTCGAAGTACGAGAGGGAGGTCTGCTGGCGGTACTCGCCGTCCGCGAGCGGGGCCGGGTCGAAGGTGATGACGAGCGAGCAGGTGGCGCCCGCGGCGAGCGTCGCGCCACAGGTGCCGCCCGTGCCGGGCCAGCCGCCCTTGAAAGCGAAGCCTTGGCCGAGGCCCACCCCCAAGGAGCTGGCGTTGCTGGCGCCCACGTTGAACAGCAGCAGGGTCTTCTCGACGGTCACGCCGGTCGTCCCGAACTCCAGGAAGTTGGTCGTGCCGCAGTTCGTGCAGGTGCTCAGCTGGATGACGGCCTGGCTGGTGCCCGAGCCCGCGATCCAGCGATCGGCGGCCTGGCGGTCCGCCGAGCCGTCGGCGTAGTGCACCCGGAGGTGCGACTCGAAGCGGCCGGTGCCGCCGGCAGTGAAGGTCACCACGATGGCGCAGGAGGCGCCCGCCGCGAGCACGGTGCCGCAATCCCCTCCGGTTCCGGGGTACTGGCCGCCCTTGAAGGCGAAGGGGCTGAGCAGCGTCTCGGCGCTGATCCCCGTCGCGGCCTGGGCGCCCAGGTTGGTGACGTGGAAGGTGTGCTCGGTCGTGCGGTTCAGGGCACTGGTGCCGAAGTCGAAGGGCTGGTCGTTCGAGCCTCCGCAGGTCGGGCAGCCGCCCCAGTCGGCGATGCGCAGCAGGGCGAGGTCCGTGGTCGTCACGTTGACCGTGACGCTCGCCGACGTCGTAGTCGCCCCGTTCTGGTAGCTGATCGTCAGCGCCGTGGTGTGTAGGCCGGCGGGCAGCCCCGACGGCGAGAAGGCGAGGACCATCGAGCAGCTCGCTCCCTTGGCCAGGGTCTGGCCGCAGGTGCCGCCCGCGCCCGGGTATTGGCCCCCCTTGAAGGAGAAGCCGGTCGCCAGGGCGGCGGAACCCATCGACGTCGCGTCCCGGCCTCCCAGGTTGTAGACGTAGAACGTGTGCTCGACGGGCTGGCCGACCGGGCCGGTGTCGAAGCGGTCGCTGCCGCAGGTGGGGCAGTTGAAGGAGTCGTTGATCCGCAGCAGCGCGAGCGAGGTGGCGGTCGCGGTCAGCGCGCGGGCGGCTTGGGACTGGCCGACTCCGTCGTTGAAGGAGAGGACCAGGTCGCCGGCGAGCGTGGCGTCGGTGTTCGCCGGCGGCGTGAAGGTCACCACCACCGTGCAGCTCGACCCGTTGGCGAGATCGGTGGTGCAGCTGCCGCCAGCGCCGGGGAAGGTGCCGCCCTTGAAGGTGTAGCCGTTGGGCAGGCCGCCCGACAGGCTCGTCGCGGGCCGGGCGCCCAGGTTGACGACCGTGAACTCGTGGTCGACCGGCAGACCGCTCGTCCCGAAGTCGAACGGCCGGCTGGAGTCGAACCAGCCGCACTGCGGGCCGCTGCAGTCGTAGACGAGGAGCATCGCCCGGTCGGTGGAGGTGGCGGTCAGCTCGCGGCTGACCGAACCGACGGCCGCGCCGTTGTTGTAGCTGACGGTGAGGGTCGAGCGGCGCTCCCCGTTGCCGTTGGGCGTGAAGACCAGGGTCAGCGAGCAGCGCTGGCCCTGGTCGAGCGTCGCCCCGCAGTCGTCGGCCGGAAGGTTCGCGGTCTTGCGCGAGAAGCCGTTCCCCAGCGCCCCGACGGCGAGGCTCGTCGCCGTGCCGCCGCCGCGGTTGTAGACGTACATGGTGCGCTCGCTGGGCTGGCCGACGATGCCGAAGCTCATCGAGCTGTCGTTGGCGTTGCAGCTGGCGCAGTTGTGGAGCTCGAGCAGCGCGAGCGTGGTCGCGGTCGCCACCAGCGGCCGGGTCGCGGTGGCGGCGCCCGACCCGTTCTGGTAGCCGAGCGTCAGCGTCGCCCGGTGCATCCCGTCGATCCCCGGGGTGTAGACCACGGTGACCGAGCAGACGCCGCCGGGGGCCAGGGTGGTGCCGCAGGCGTCGGAGGGCAGGCCCGCGGTCTTGAGCGCGAAGCCGTCGCCGAGCGCTCCGGGCGCGAGCGAGGTCGCGGCCACCGCGCCCGGGTTGAGGACGTAGAAGGTGTGCTCGACCGGCATGCCGACCAGGCCGAAGTCGAAGGAGGGGGTGGGGTTCTTCAGGGCATCCTCGTTGGGCCAGTCGATGATGGTCAGCAGCGCGGTCTCGACGGCGTAGGCGTAGAAGTCGCGGCTGGCCGTCTTGGATCCTCCGTTGCCGTCCTGGTAGGCGAGCCGCAGCGTGGCGCTGCGCGGGCCGGTGCCCTGGGGCGTGAACTGGACGCCGAGCGTGCAGGACGCGCCCGCCGCCAGGTCCTGGCCGCAGGTGCCGCCGGTGCCCGGGTAGCTGCCGCCAAAGTACGAGAAGCCGTTCTCCAGCGTGCCGCTCGGCTGGAGGCTCGCCGCCGCTTTGGCGCCGTTGTTGTGGACGGTGAGGAGGCCGTGGGTCTCCTGGCCGACGACGCCCAGGTCGATGACCCCGCCATCGCCACAGTCCTCGCACATCTTGATCTGCAGGTTGGCTCCGGTGGTGCTGGTGCCGGCCAGAGCGCGGACCGCGGTCTGGGTGGCGGCGCCGTCGTGGTAGCCGATTCGCAAGGCGCCGCCGACGGGGCCGTCGGTGGCGGGGGTGAAGGTCACGACCACCGAGCAGCCCGAGGCGGCCGCGAGGCTGGTGCCGCAGTTGCCGCCGGTGCCCGGGAAGCTCCCGCCCGCGAAGCTGAACGGCGAGGCGAGCGAGCCGGACACGGTGGTCGCCGTCTGGGCGCCCGCGTTGTAGACGAAGAAGGTGTGCTCGGCCGGCTGGCCTTGCACTCCGAAGTCGAAGGCGCCGCCGTTGAAGTCTCCTCCGCCGCCCTGCCAGTCGAGGATGACCAGGAGCGCCGTGGAGACGCCGGTGCCCTGCAGCGCGACCTGCGCGGCCGGGTGCCCGCCGATGCCGTCGTCATAGTCGAAGGCCAGCGCCGCGCCGAAAGGCCCGGCCGCCGTGGGCTCGAAGACCACCACCATTCGACAGCTGGCGTTGGAGAGCAGCGAGGTGCCGCAGGTGCCGCCGGTGCCGGGGAAGGCGCCGTCCTTGAACTGGAAGGGCGCCGCCAGGGTGCGCGCGGCGAGGGCCGTGGCCGTGGCGCCGCCGACGTTGATGAGGTCGATTCCGCGTTCGGTGCGTCCGTTGACCGCCACCGGGCCGAAGTCGAGCGTCGGGCCCTGGCCGCCGACCTGGAGCCGCGCGGCGGTGGTGCCGGTGCCGGCCAGGTCGCGCGTGACGTGTGCCGTTGCCCCGCCGCGGTCGTAGGACAGGTCGAGCGTCGAGGCGAACGGGCCGGCAGCGGCAGGCTGGAACGTCACCGAGAGCTGGCAGCCGGTGTACGGGTCCAGGCTCGTGCCGCAGGTGCCGCCCGTGCCCGGGAAGGCGCCGCCGGTGAAGGCGAACGGGGCCGGCAGGGTCAGCGCGGAGATGGCCGTCGCGGCCCTCGCGCCGGCGTTGGCCAGGAAGAACGTGTGCTCCGCCGGCACGCCGACCCCGACGATCCCGAAGTCGAACGCCGGGCCGAAGCTGACCCCGATGTCGTAGTCGAACAGGACCAACTGCGCCTGGTCGGTGGCGGTCCCGGAGAGCGCCCGGGTCGCCGTGGCGGCTCCGAAGCCGATGGAGAGGGTGCCGGTGGAGGTCCCGACCGCGGTGGGGGCGAAGCTGACGACCACGGTGCAGGTGCTGCCCTTGGGGAAGCTCGTGTCGCAGGTGCCGCCGACGCCGGGGTAGGTGCCGCCCTTGAAGGAGAACGGCGCCGCCAGGGTGTTGGCCGCGGCGTAGGTGCCGTCCGCCGCGCCGGTGTTGGTGACCGAGAAGGTGTGGTCCACCGTCAGCCCGACGCCCAGCTCCATGAAGGTGAAGGTCGCCGGGTCGGGCGGAAGGCCATAGTTCGAGTAGTACTCGGGCGGGAAGTCGGTGATCTCCAGCCAGGCGGTGCCCACGGCGGCTCCCGTCAACACGGTCGAGGCGGTGGCCGTCGTGCCCGAGCCGTTCTCGTAGGTGGCCTGGAGGGGGGAAGTGGAGCTGCCGGCGGCGGTGGGCTTGTAGACGAGGTCGAGGATGCAGGACGCGCCGGCGTCGAGCCGGGTGCCGCACGTGCCCGCGAGGCCGGGGAACGCGCCGCCCTTGTAGGTGAACGGGACCTGCAGCGGGTCGAAGGCCAGGTTGGTCGCCGCCACCGAGCCCGTGTTGGCGAGCATCACCAGCACCGCGGCGGTGCCGTTGGGCGCGATGGTGCCGAAGTCGTAGGGGTTGGCGCCGAAGGCGAGCGTCGCGGGCACGAAGCCCAACCCGGTCAGCGTCCGCGAGACCGAGGCGGGGGCGAGGCCGTCGCTGAACGAGAGCTCGAGGGCCGTCGAGGCCGTGCCCGCCCGGGTCGGGGCGAAGGTGATGACCAGGGTGCAGGCGCCGGCCGGCAGGGACGCCCCGCAGGTGCCGCCGGTGCCGGGGTACGCGCCGTCCTTGAACGAGAAGCCGGCTCCGAGCGGAGCGGCGGTGAGCCCGCTGGCCGGGGCCTCGCCGGAGTTGGTGACGGTGAAGGTGTGGTCGGCCGTCGAGCCGACGTTGACCTGGCCGTAGTCGAAGCCGCTGAACGCGACGATGGCGACGGTCGAGCCGGTGCCGATCAGGTGGCGGACGGCGGTCTGCGACGCGGCGCCGTCGTCGTAGTTGATCTTCAGGTCCGCCGAGGAGCCGGTTCGGGAGGTGGGCGTGAAGGTGACCACGACCTTGCAGGTGGCCGTCGGCGCCAGGGTGGCGCCGCAGTCGCCGCCGGTCCCCGGGAAGGTGCCGCCCTGGTAGCCGAACGGCGCGGTGAACGCCGCGCCGGAGACGAGCTTGGCGTCGGCGCCGCCGGCGTTGGTGACCTCGAAGACGTGCTCGGCCACGGCTCCGACCACGACGTTGCCGAAGTCGAAGGACGGGTCGTCGGAGAGGGCGAGGACGGCGGGCGAGTGGCTCTTGGCGGTCAGGGCCGCCTCGGCCTTCGAGGCGCCCAGCCCGCTCTTGAAGCCGATGGAGAGGGTACCGGTGTGGTTGCCGAAGACCGGCGCGGTGAACGCGACGACGACGGTGCAGCTCGCCGCCGCGTCGAGCGTGGCGCCGCACGTGCCGCCCGTGCCCGGGTAGGTGCCGCCCTTGAAGGAGAAGGGCGCCGCGAGCGAGGCGGCGGTCAGTTCCGTGGCAGCCAGGCCGCCCGAGTTGGCGAGGGTGAAGGTGTGGTCGACCACCGTTCCCAGGGACTTGTCGCCGAAGTCGAAGGACGCCTCCGAGAAGGCGAGCTTCGCGGGAAGGGCGGCCGAGCCGGTGAGCGACACCTTGGCGGTCTTGCGCGCCGCGGCGTCGCCGTAGCTGACGGAGAGCTCGGCCGGGAAGGCGTCGCCGGCGGCGGTGGGGGCGAACCTGACGACGATCTGGCAGCTTGCGCCGGAGGGCAGCGAGGTCACGCAGGTGCTCCCCGAGCCGAGGTCGTACGGCGCCGCCAGCGCGCCGATGGTCATGGCGGTCGCTTCGGCGGCGCCCATGTTGCTCAAGGTGAAGGCGTGCTCGTCCGAGGCGCCGACCGCGATGCGGCCGAAGTCGTAGGCGGGCCCGTCGGAGAGGGTCAGGTCCCCCGGCTGCGTGCCTCCGTCGCCCTGGGGCTGGACGCCGGTATCGCCGTGGGGCTGCGGACCGCCGTCACCTTGTGGCGAGACGCCCGCGTCGCTCTGAGGAATGCCGGTGTCGCCTTGCGGCGTCGCTCCGGTATCCGCGGTGTCGACCGGCGGGGTGGGACAGGCGCACAGGACCGTGGCCAAAGCAGCGGCCACGAGGTGCAGACGGCAAGCGTGCATGGAACCCCCACTGAGTAGGTGAAGCAGGTCGCACAGAGGATATCGGGAACGAATGGGTAGACCCAAGGCCCGCCGGCGAAATCCGGAGAGCGCGGGCGGAACTGTTTCGGATACCCGACTACTTGAAGTCGTAGAGGTTGCGGCGGGTCTTCGGGCCCTTCGGGCCGTCGCGCTTGGACTGGCACTCCAGGCACAGCTCGGCGTAGGGCATCGCCTTCAGGCGCGGCTCGGGCAAGTCGTCGCCGCAGTCCTCGCACAGGCCGAACTCGCCGGGATCGTCGCGCAGCTTGCGCAGCGCCTTGTCGACCCGGGCGATGAGCGCCGCGTCGTTCTTGTTCCGGTGCGAGGCGATGGACTGCAGCATCTCGTTGAGCGGCTGCTCGTCCTCGTCGCCGCCGACCTTGGTCTCGTCGGTCCGGTTCGGCTCGATCTTCGCCGGCCCCTTGCCCAGGTGCTCCGCGCGCAGTTCGGTCAGCTGCTGCTGGTACTTCTTGAGCTGGGCAGGGGTCATCGCTGTTCTCCGGAACTGGAAGCATTTAGCACGACTTCGGTTCGGCGCTTCGCTTCCCTAAGCGCCTCATCCCCTCATGGCGAAGTGGCGCCAGTCGAACTCCGGGGAGTCGTAGCGCTTCCACTTCGGAAGCCGGTCTCCGGAGCGGCCGAGCTTCATGCCGCCCATCTTGAGCAGCCGGCCCGGCAGCGTGCGCAGCATGCCGCCGGTCCCCAGCAGGGCCCGGCTCAGTCCGAACACGCTGTCCAGGACCTCGGGCGGGCAGCCGGCCACTGGATGCGCCCCCGGCTGTCCGGCGTTCCGCTTGATGGCGCAGTCGCCGTACAGCACGGTCGTGCCCTGGGCCTCCGGGGCGGGGCTCGCCTCCTTGCCGCAGCACAGGGTGGCGCCGCCGTAGTCGGCGCCCGGTCGGTCGGCGGCCAGGGCGATGAGCGAGTAGCCGAGCGCCGCGTAGCAACGCGAGCACAGGGTCTCGCCGGGGTGGGGCACCGCGAGCCCGGTCACCTCGGCCGGAGCGAGGATTCTCGCTGACGACGTCCGCCTTCCACGCGAGCTTGCGCGTCAGCGGCCCCAGGTCGGTCTCGCCGACGAGCTCGAGGTCGCGCACCGACAGCGGACGTTGGTGGTCGTCGGCGTGCTCCTTGAGGTGCCCGACCTCGCTGGGGTCGATGCCCAGCAGCGTCGCCCCCACCACGTCGACGGCGAAGGCGTCGGTGCTGGCGACGAGGAGGTTCGTCCGGTAGGCGTCGCCCAGCACCGTGTCCGGTCCCCGCTCCAGGGCATAGGTGCCGTCGAGGACCGTCAGCTGCGGCCGGACCACGTCGTTGAGCCGCTTGATGAGGTGCTCCAGGCGGCGGGTTCCATGGAACTTCGTCTTCGAGGCCGGACTGAGCACGCCCTTCAAGTTCTTGAAGCCCAGCGACACCTTGACCTGGTTGTGCGTCTTGAGCGCCGGCACGTTGATCAGGAAGTCGTGCTCCTCGACCGCGCGGGCGATCTGGACCGTGTGGCCATCGAGGTCCACCGAGCGGAAAGGGCCGCGGTTCAGGTCCACGAGCGCGACGCCGAAGCGCTTGGCCAGCCGGGCGATGCCGTGGCGCCGGTAGCCCCGGGCCATCGTCAGGCCGAACACGTCCACCGGGCCTTCGCCGATGCTGATGCTCCGGCAGCCATGCTCGGCCAGGAGCTGGACCAGCGCCTCGAGCAGCGCGGTGGTCGTCACCATCCCGAAGGGCGGCATCCATTCGGAGACGCAGATGTTCGGCTTGAGGAGCACCCGGTCGGTCGTGCGTAGCCGCTCGAAGCCGCCGCAGAGCTCGAGCGCGTCCCGCAGCGTCGAGAGCGGGTCCGCCAGCTGGAGCACCGCGACCGGAGCGGAAGGGGAGGGCATCGCGGCAGAGGGTACACCGGCTCAGCGTCCGCGCGGCTCCGCGAATGGGGCGGTCGCCGGGGCCGCTCCGCATTAGAAAGAGGCGATGGCCTTCAAGCGGATGAAAGGCGTCGTGGGGCTGGTCTACGTGCCGGACGAGGACGGCGGGGAGAAGAAGCACCCCTGCGCCGACTGCTACTCCTGTCAGTGGTGCAGCGACGAGCGCTGCAGGCTGTGCCTGAGGGGCAAGGCGCGTCGGTCCTGTGGAGGTTGCCGCGGGAAGAAGCGCCCCGCTCGCTCGCGCTGATGGCCATCGGGGCCGTCGGGTGCGCGGTGTATCTTTCAGGCTCGATGACGGGCCCTTCCCCCACGTTGCGGTTCGACCGCGGCACGCTCCTGCTGGCGGGCGTCCGTCCTGAGGCGTTGGGCGAGCTGGGCTCCTTCGCCTGGGAGTGGGATGCCCGAGTGGGCGCCTGGCGGCTCGAGGCGCTGCGGTACCCGGACGTGAAGGGATTGCTGGGGAAGGCCGGAGTGGCCGACGAGGTCGAGGTCCCGCTCCGGGTCGGGTGGCCGGCGCCCGCGTTGCCGAAGCTGCGAACCGACCAGGAGGCGGCGCTCGGCGCGTTCCTGGCCACGGGCCGGGGCGTGGTGGTCATGCCCACCGGCACCGGGAAGACCGAGGTGGCGCTGGCGGCGATGGAGCCCACCTCGGTCGCGACCCTGATCGTCGCCCCGGTGCGCGACCTGATGTACCAGTGGCACCGGCGCATCCGCCGCGGGCTGGGCTACGACGCGGGCATCCTCGGCGACTCGAGCCGCGACGTGCGGCCGGTGACCGTCACCACCTACGACAGCGCCTACATCCACATGCCGGAGCTGGGCGCGCGCTTCGGCCTGGTCGTCTTCGACGAGGTGCACCACCTGCCCGGCAAGTGCCGCCGCGAGGCCGCTACCTTCTGCGCCGCGCCGCTGCGGCTGGGGCTGTCGGCTACGCCCGAGCGCGGCGACGGCGCCCACGCCGACCTGGACTGGCTCGTCGGGCCGATCGTTTACCGGCAGCTGGTGACGGCAGCCAAGGGCCGTACCCTCGCCGACTACGATGTGGTGCGCATCCCGGTGGAGCTGACCCTGCGCGAGCGGCGCATCTACGAGCAGGCCGGCCACGAGGTGCGCTCCTTCATCGCCGAGCAGCGCGAGGGGGCCCCGGAGTACGGCTTCAAGGACCTGTGCGCCGACTGCGGCAAGGACCCGGCGGCGCGCGCCGCCCAGCGGGCCTTCCAGCTGCGCAAGGCCATCGAGGACCGCGCCGAGGAGAAGCTGCGCGTGCTCGAGGACGTCTTCCGGCTGCACGCCGGCGAGCGGGTCATCGTCTTCGCTGGCTCCAACGCCATGGCCTTCGCCGTCTCGCGCCGGTTCCTCTGCCCCACCATCCTGTCGCACACCGGCAAGCGCGAGCGGATGGAGGTGCTCGACGGCTTCGAGAAGGGCCGCTTCAAGGTGCTGGTCGCCAACCAGGTGCTCGACGAGGGCGTAGACGTGCCGGCGGCGAAGGTGGCGGTGGTCATCGGCGGACAATCCTCCACCCGGCAGGCCAAGCAGCGGCTGGGGCGCATCCTGCGGCGGTCCGGGCAGGCCAAGGCGACGCTCTACGAGGTGGTCTGCGAGGACACGGGCGAGGTCGAGCGGTCCCGCAGCCGAAGGCGCAGCGATGCTTACGGGCGACCAGTCCATCGTCAGGTATGAGGCCGGCCGGGCCTTCCCGGACCGCCTGAGCCAGCGCGAGCACGGCCACTACGTGGGCCACGCCGAGCGGATGCTGGCCCTCTATCGCTCAGGTCTCGGCCGGACCCGCGGCGAGCTCCACCGGGCCGTCGGGCGCCTGTTCCGCGACGAGCCCGAGTGCCCGCCGCGCCGCGTGGAGTCGTTCTGCAAGCTGCTCGACGAGGTCAGCGACTTCCACAGCGACCCGTGCGGGGCTGCCGAGCTGAGGCTCAGGGTCTTCTCCCTGGCGGCGCCGCAGCACCCGCTGGTCACCGAGAAGGACGGCCTGTTCGACAACACCGAGGCCGAGGTCAAGGGCGCATCGCCGCCGAGCTCGGCAGGCCGTGGCCGGAGCCTCGAGGCGGAGCTCTTCGCGGACGTCATCGACCAGCACCGGCTGGCCGCCTTTGCCGGCTACCCGGATGCGGCGGCTCTGCTCTCGCGCTACAACGTCGCTCAGATCCAGGCCTGCCTGTACCGGGCCACGCGGATGGTCGTGCACGCCCGGGCCGACCTGAAGACCGTTCTGCGGCACGCCAAGCTCGCGCGGCTGTTGCACACCATCGTGCGGCACGGGCCGAACGATCATCGGATCGAGCTGACCGGGCCTGCCTCGGTGCTCACCCACACCCGCCGGTACGGAGTGAGCTTCGCCGCCTTCCTCACCGCGCTGCTCGCCTGCCGCGACTGGGATTTGACTGCGCGCCTCGTGGCGCCGTGGGGGCAGCCGGTCCGGTTCGACCTCACCTCGAAAGACGGGTTGAAGAGCCCCCTGCCTGCGCCCGAGGAGTTCGACTCGAGCGTCGAGGAGGCCTTCGCGAAGAAGTTCGGCGAGGAGCGGCGCGACGGCTGGAAGCTCGAGCGCGAGAGCGAGGTGCTGCACGAGGGCCAGACCGTCTTCGTCCCCGACTTCGTCCTGCGCCACGAGGACGGCACCGAGGTGCTGCTCGAGATCGTGGGCTTCTGGACGCCGGAGTACCTGGCGGCCAAGCGCGAGACGCTGCGGCGGTTCGGGCCGTGCCGGCGCCACTTCCTGGTGGCGGTGGCGGCGGCCAACGTGAAGGAAGGAGCCGCTATCCCCGACGGCTTCCTGACCTACAAGACGGTGCTCAAGCTGGAGCCGGTGCTCGAGGCGCTGGGCCGCTTCCGAGCGGAGCAGGACTCCGGGAGTTGAGGCGTCCGACGTCCCCACCCTCGAAACTCATGTCACCAACGACATGTCTATCTTGAGCCGGTCGCTTCAGCGGCCCCGCGTGATGGCTCGCTCAGCCCGCGTCCGCCGGGCGCTGTCGGTCACTTCTTGGGAGGCTCCAGCCCAGCGCGCGCCGTCGCCGCCTCGGCTTCGGTGGAGGGCAGGAGCGCGTCGACGATCTGCACCTTCGGGGTCCCATCCGGCGCCGAGAAGAGCTTCTGCGTCTTGATCCCCTCGGCGGACCACGAGCCCGCCCCGCTGATCTCTGCTGCCGTCGGCCATCGCGATCGCGTACGCCCAGGAGGTCATCGCGAAGGGATCGGCCTGGAAGGTGACCGTCCCCGAGAAGCTCCTGGCCGTGTCCGTGGTGTCGAAGACGCTCGTCTGACCGCGGCGGGTGAGGGTGGTGATGTTGACCATGCCGTCCTGGGCGACCTCTTCGACGATGGTCCCGGTCGAGGGGGTGAGGGTGCGGATGACCACCGACTTCTTCGGGGGCCCGTAGGGGATCTTCCCGTCGGGCGAGCTGACGCTCATCGTCCCGACGAAGTAGGACGCCGACGACGTGGGCTTCGCCTCCTCCTTCGGCTTGGCGGAGGCGCAGGCCGCGTTCATGAGTGCAAGGGCCAGTGCTACTGCGAGTCGTCCAGACACGTTCATCTTCGTCTCCATGGAGTGGGTCGAGGTGGTTACGTCATTTTGCGGTGGTGGTTGCGGCGTCCCGCCCGCCATCAATCTGTCCTGCCTTATCTCCGTGTGATGGAGGCGCAGGGCCCTGTGGTTGCGGGCGTCCCGCCCGCTATCCATTGGCGACGGGCCCCGCCTGCTTGCGCGGCGGGGCTTCACGTCGGAATTGAGGATGCTGGCGGACCCGGTCTAGCGCAGCGGCCGGAGCGTCGGGTGGAAAGGGGACGGTGGAGCGCTCGAGCCTGCCGAACCAGCGATCGTCGAGCGGCCTCGCAAGATCCTGCAGGCGCATCGCGGCCACGGTGGTCTCTTCCTTGGCTCCGGACGGCGCGCCGTACCCGACGAAGAAGCCGGCCAGGAGGAGCGCTCCGCGCGTGGAGGTGGCGTTGGAGTAGGTGAAGACCATGGCGTCCGGCGAGCAGCGTTCGCGCAGCGCCGCGAAGAGGGCCGCGCTCCAAAGGCTCGGGTTGGCCTTGGGTGAGAACGGATCCCAGAAGACCACGTCGGCGCGCGCTTCGAGGGATGGCAGCGTGCGCTCGATGTCGCCGCGGACCAGCCGCCACGCGACGCCTCGCTCCTCATGGCGTCCGGCCTGGAGCAGGGCTTCCGCGGCGCTCCGATCGGAAGCGGTCCAGCCCAGGCGCGTGGCTCCCGCCTCCGAGCAGGCGAGCTCCAGCGCTCCGAGCTTCCCGCTCGAGGCTGATGATCTCCAACGGTCGGCGGCGTTCCAGCTCGCGGGCCGCACGGAGGGCTGCGAGCGCGTTCCCAGCCGCCCCGAGCCCCACGTCGAGCACCACCAGCGGCGCAGCGCTCTCGGCCACCAGCCGTTCGGCGAGCCTCGACTGGACGACGTACAGCTCGCGCGACTCCTGGGCCGCACCGACGATGGGGTGCATCACTTCGCCGATGTCGTGATCGATCACCGACGCCGCGCCGCTCTCGGTCTCGACCAGCTCGAAGCGCTCCTTCGTCTCGGGGCGCTCGGTCGCGGCGAGCACGCGCCCGGGAGGCCGCGCGGACTCGTCGTGCTCGTAGCGGTCGATGGCGGAAAGGGTCTCCCGCAAGAAGGCCGGGTAGCGCGCCCCGGCGATGGCTCGCCGCGCCGCGCTCATCAGGGACAGGTAGTGCTCGAGGTTGTGGATGGAGAGCAGGCGGTGGCCGAGCGTCTCCTTGCACTTGAACAGGTGGTGCAGGTAGCCGCGCGAGTACACGGCGCAGGTGGGGCAGTCGCAGGCGGCGTCGAGCGGGGCGTCGCTGAGGCGGTGCTCGCTGCGCAGGAGCTTGATCCGTCCGGTGGACGTGAAGGCGATGCCCTGCCAGGCGAGCGTGCTCGGCAGCACGCAGTCGAACAGGTCCACGCCGTGGGCGATCCCTTCCAGGATGTCGGGCGGGGTGCCCACGCCCATCAGATAGCGCGGCTTGGAGGACGGGAGGTGTGCGGCGGTGCCACCGACCACGTCGAACCGCTCGGTGCGGGTGTCGCCCACTGCCAGCCCGCCGATGGCGAAGCCGTCGAACGGGTGCGCGGAGAGGAAGGCGGCAGACTCGGCGCGCAGGTCGGGGTGGAGCCCTCCCTGGACGATGGCGAAGAGCGCCTGCTTCTCGGGGTGGCGGCGCGCGGCGAGGCTGCGCAACGCCCAGCGGTGGGTCCGCTCCATCGCCGCGCGGATCTCCGCCCGCTCCGCCGTGGAGGGCGCGCAGATGTCGAGCACCATCATCACGTCCGAGCCGATCGCCTCCTGCATGTCGATGGACGACTCGGGGGTGAGCAGGTGGTAGCGGCAGTCGACGTAGCTCTTGAAGCGGGCGCCTTCCTCGCTGAGCGTGCGGTCGGAGGGCAGCGAGAAGATTTGGAAGCCGCCGGAGTCGGTGAGGAGCGGCCGGTCCCAGGCCATGAAGCGGTGCAGGCCGCCGAAGCGGCGCATCGTCTCCGGGCCGGGGCGCAGCAGCAGGTGGTAGGTGTTGCCCAGGATGATCTGGGCATCCAGGGCGCGCAGGTCGTCGGGGGTGAGCGTGGTGACCGTCCCGCGCGTACCCACCGGCATGAAGGCCGGCGTCTCGATGCGCCCGTGGGGCGTCTCGACCACGCCGGCGCGGGCGGCACAGCCGGGGTCGACTGAGGTGGTGTGGAAAGTCAGGGACATCGCCGGCTCGGTGTAACACAGCGCACGGCGGCCGACCTGCCCCATGTCGAGGTCGGAAGGTGGGCTCCGGTCGGTCAGCTCATGGTAGGCAAGGACGCATGAAGGTGATCGTCGCCGACCGGATGCGGGTCGAGGCAGGGCTCGGGCTCCTGCTCGAGCATGTCGTCGTCTCCATCCGCGACCCCGACCGCAAGCCCGCGCGCATCCAGAAGGACCCGAAGCTGCGCGAGGTGCTCTGCCTGGCCTTCGACGACGCCGAGCCCGGCGGAAGGTTCCTGCTGCCCAAGTCGATCCAGCTGATGACCGCCGACCACGCCAAGGCCATCTGGGCGTTCGTCGACCGGCACAAGGCCTCGGCGCCTCTGATGGTCGTCCACTGCGAGATGGGCCTGTCGCGCAGCCCGGCCGTCGCCGCGGCGATCGCCCGGGCGCTCGGGGGCGAGGACGACTTCTTCTTCCGCGAGTACCTGCCCAACCGCTTCGTGTACGACCTGATGCTGAAGGCACGGGGGCTCTGACCCGCCCGCTCGCCTTCCCAGTTGAGAACTTTCGCCCGAGCGGCTAGGCGTTCACCCCTCGGACTTGCCTCGAAGGAGCCGCGTGGATCGCTGGGGACTCATCGAAGGGCTTCGCTCGCAGCTGGCCAAGGAGCAGGGGACGCTCGTCAAGGACGCGCCGCTCAAGGTGGCGCTCTGCTACCCGAGCCCCTACTCGGTCGGCATGAGCTCGCTGGGCTTCCAGGCGATCTATCGCGAAGTCCACGAGCACCCGGGCGCGACCGCCGAGCGCGCGTTCTTGCCGGACGACGTCGAGGCGTTCAAGCGGACCGGCTGCGAGCTCCTGACCCTCGAGACTCAGTCGCCGGTGTCGCAGTCCTCCATCGTCGCGTTCTCGGTGGCGTACGAGTTGGAGCTCACCGGGCTGTTCGAGGTGCTCGCGCTCGCCGGCATCCCGTTGCTGCGCGCGGAGCGCGGCGCCGCCCACCCGCTCATCGTCGCCGGCGGGCCGCTGACCTTCTCGAACCCGGCGCCGCTGGAGCCGTTCGTGGATCTGGTGGTCCTCGGCGAGGCCGACGAGACGATTCACCAGCTCCTCGAAGCGGCGCGCACCTGCGGCACCAAGGAGGCGACGCTCGCCGCGCTGGACGGCAAGCCGGGCTTCCACGTGCCCGCGTCCGGAAAGCCGATGCCCGCGCTGGGGTGCACCGCCGACGAGCGGCTCCCGGCGCGCTCGCAGATCCTGACGCCCGACACCGAGCTCAGCTCCATGTTCCTGGTGGAGGCCGAGCGCGGCTGCTCGCGCGGCTGCACCTACTGCGTCATGCGCCGCTCGACGAACGGCGGCATGCGGCTCATCCCGCCCGAACGCGTCCTCGCCGCGGTCCCCGAGGGCGTGCGCAAGGTGGGGCTCGTCGGGGCGGCGGTGACCGACCACCCGAAGCTGCGCGAGATCCTCGAAGCGCTGGTCCGCCGCGGGCTGGAGGTCGGCATGTCCAGCATGCGCGCCGAGCGGCTCGACCCCGAGCTGGTGAACCTGCTCGCCCGCGCCGGTTACCGGACGCTCACGGTGGCCCTGGACGGCGCCTCCAAGCGGCTGCGCGACACCATCGACCGGCGCACCGACGAAAAGGACATCCTGCGCGCCGCCGAGCTGGCCAAGGCCGGCGGGCTCAAGCGGATCAAGGTCTACATGATGGTCGGGCTGCCCACCGAGACCGAGGCGGACTTGGACGAGCTTCGCCCGCTTCATGCGCGAGCTGGGCGCCGTGCTGCCGGCCTCGCTGGGCATCTCGCCGTTCTGCGCCAAGCGCCGCACGCCGCTGGACGGCGCGCCCTTCGAGCCCATCGCCTCGCTCGAGTCCAAGCTCTCGCGGCTGCAGAAGGCGCTGCGCGGCAAGGCCGAGGTGCGGGCGACGTCCGCCCGCTGGGCGTGGGTCGAGTACCAGCTCGCCCAGGGCGGTCCCGAGGCGGGCCTGGCGGCGATGCAGGCGTGGAAGGACGGCGCAGGCTTCGCCGCCTTCAAGCGCGCGTTCCGGGCCTGACTACTTCGTCGGTGCCGAGAGGTTGCTCCAGACGAACTGGAAGCGGTCGTTGAGGAAGTCCTTGGGCGAGATGCTGCCCAGCGGGTTCTTCTCCGCCCAGCCCCGTCCGGTCGCGCTCTTGAGCGCCGTCTCCACCAGCTCGGTGCAGGTGAACCGGCCTTCGTCCTCGAAGTCGAGGTCGAAGTCGTAGGGCTTGCCGACCTGCTCCTGCGCGTAGTCGATGGCCTTGGCGATCTGCTCGGGTTGGGCGCCCTTGGGCCGCACGACGATGACCGCGTCGCCCTCCTTGCAGAAGTCCTCGAGGCCGATGCGGCGCACGTCATGGGTGGTCGCGTCGACGATGGTCCCGTTGCCGGCGTAAAGCGCGGCGTGGCCCCAGTAGCCGGGGATGAACCAGTTGGAGGTCGTGCCGTCGGTCCGGCGCAGGATCACGTCGCCGGGCTGGAGCACCTGGCCCAGCTTCTGGACCGCGGCCGCGTCGAGCTTGGAGGCGTGGGGGTCGTAGTTGACGCCCGTGAAGGTGAGCACCACGTGCTTCTTGGTTCGGTACCAGAGGCTGTCCGCGGCTTGAGTGGTCGCGGGCGGCGGAGGCATCGCCAGCGCGACGGGCTCGCGGGGCGCCCGCGTGAAGGCGTCGGCGGTCTTGGCGACCGGCTTCTCGCCCACCGGCGCTGCCGTGGAGGGAGTGGCGGCGGCCGACGCGACGGGACGGACAGAAGCAGGCTGAATGCGCATGGTGTCTCTCCTCGATATCGACTTCGACCTCGACGCCCCCGGTTGAGCACTCGGAATTGTCGCAGCGCGTCGTGCGATTGTTGTCTCGAAACTGACAAGACGGTCAATTTTGGAAAATCGCGAGGAAACGCGAGGGCTTGAGCGTCGAGGGTGACGCGCGTCACGCCCGGCCCGCATCGATCACATGGGTCCGGCGCGTCAGCTGCCTTCGGCGGGCGGCTTGCCTACATCGGACCTGATGACGGCCCGGACCACGGAGGGGTCGAGCAGGTGCGAGGGGATGACGTTCTGGAGTGCGTTGAACAGGTTCCCGGGAACCGCCGGGTGCTCCTTGGCCATCTCGGCGATGAGCTTCTTCACGCGCTGCCGCTGGGCGTTCTCCTGCTGGGCGCAGAGCCCACACGGGATGATGGGCAGCTTCAACTCCGCCGCGTACGCCGAGAGATTCCGCCTCCTGGCAGTAGGCGAGTGGGCGGATGACCGTGTTGCGGCCGTCGTCCGAGAGGAGCTTGGGCGGCATGCTCTTGAGCGCGCCGGAGAAGAAGGCGGACAGGAGCAGGGTCTCGATGAGGTCGTCGCGGTGGTGCCCGAGGGCGATCTTGGTGCAGCCCATCTCCACTGCGCTCGTGTAGAGGATGCCGCGCCGCAGCCGCGAGCAGACCGAGCAGTAGGTCTTGCCCGGCTCGGTGAGCTTGAGCGCGACCGAGTAGGTGTCCTCGCGGAGGATGCGGTGCTCGACCCCCAGGGCGCGGAAGTGCTGCTCGAGGGTGTGGGCGGGGAAGCCCGGCTGGCCTTGATCGACGTTGACCGCCACCAGCGAGAAGTGGACGGGGGCGCGCTCCTGCAGCCGCATCAAGAGGGTCAACAGGCTCAGCGAGTCCTTGCCGCCCGAGACCGCGACCATGATCTTGTCGCCGGGGACGATGAGGTCCCAGTCGTGGATGGCTCGGCCCACGTCGTAGAGCAGGCGCTTCTCCAGGCGGCTCGCGGTCGGCGTCATTGGCGCACCAGAACCTTCTCGGTCGTCGCCCCGGAAGCTCGAGGCAGGCCGTTGGATGTGGCACTGGTCGTCGAGGGCCACGTGGTCCTCGGAGCGCAGCGTCACGCCCTGCGCGTCGCACGCGACGACCTCGGCGCGGAAGGTGACTGGGCAGCGGGTGCCCGAGGGGCTGCGCGCAAAGCCCAGTTCGTTTCCGACGAAGCCGTTCCCGGTGCGGTCGAGGACCATCGCGGGCTCGTTGGACTGCGGTTCGCCACCATCCGCCGGCTCGCCCGCATCCGGCAGGTCGGTTCGCCGCGCCAGGACGTGAACGCCGTCGTCCTCGAGCAGGTACGTCCAGAACGGCTTCTTCGCGAGCTTGTAGCGGCCGGCGAGGTTGATGTCGCAGCCCTTGGGGACGACGACCTTGTCGGGCAGAGGCGATGGAGTGGGCGCGACCGGGGCCGGAGCAGGAGTCGCGTCAGGCGCCTGGGCGTCGAGGGCATTCGCGACGGCCGGCTCGGCGCGCGCCGGGCGTTCGTTGGCGCAGGACGTGAGTGCGACCGCGAAGGAGAGCGCGCAGCCGGCGACGAGCGACGCGGCGAAGGTGCTGGAGCCTGGTTTCATCGGGCGCGGGACCATAGCCCAACCGCACTCAGGCGCGAAGAGGCAGCTCGAACAGGCGCACGCCCTCCTCCACGCCGCAGGGCCACATGCCCATCGCCCGCCAGAAGCGGTTGGCGTCGCTCTCGCCGGGGGCAACGCCCAGGCGTACCCGGTCGAAGCCCGCGGCTGCCAGCTCCGCGAACAGCGCCTCCGCCACCTCTCGGCCCAGCCCCCGGCCGCGCAGCCGCCGGTCGAGCACGAGCAGCGCCAGCGTCGCCTCGCGCGGCTCCGGGGCGTCGAGGGCGAGATCGAGCAGGCCAGCCGGGGCGCCTTGGGCGTCCTCGAGCACGAAGAGGCGCCGCGAGGGGTCGGCGAGCGCGTCGGAGAGCAGCTCGGCGGCCAGGCGCCCGACCTGGCGCTCGGCGTAGTTGCGGCGGAAGTAGTCGACGGCGGCCTCGATGCAGGCGCCGACACGGGGAAGCGAGGCGTCCCCGGCGGGGACGGCAAGGAGCCGGCCCAGCGGGAGCGGTGCGTCGAGCCGGGCCCGGACGCGCACTAGTTCCTCATGTCCTCTTCGGAGGTCGCGGCGGCGGCGGCGTCGGCGGAGAGGATGGCGTAGAGGCTGCTCACCCGGCCCACGCCGCCCGAGTCGAGCGCCGTGACCCGGAGGGTCACGGTCTCGCTGGCAGGGATGATGGGGGAGAGGTCGATCTCCCCGGCGCCGAAGCTGAACTTCATCTGGCCCAGCGAGTCGACCTGCTCCTTGCCCGCGGTCAGGCCGTGCTGGTAGCCGACGACGCCGCGCCCAACGACCACGCCCTTGGCGTTGAGGACCTCGATGAACAGGAAGTTGTCGACGGACCAGCCTTCCTTGCCCGCCTCGTCGCCGTAGAGCTTCACCGCGCCGCCCTGGCGGTTGAGATTGGGGACCTCGCCGACCGCCACCACGAAGGGCACCGGCTCGCCGTTCTCGACGGTCACGAACAGGTCCGAGCGCTTCTCCACGCGCGTCAAGGTCTCGGCCTCGGGCGTCTCGTTGAGCAGCTTGAAGGCTTTCGGCGGCCCCGAGTACGACGGGCGGGCGCCGCCCCTGGCGCAGCCCCCGAGGGCCAGCACGGCGGACGCAGCGAGGACGACGACGGCGGCGCGGGACATCGCATTTCTCCGGGAGGGACGTCTGCCCGCTGAGCGGGGGAGCGTCGGAACGAAGGCGCTAGTAAACTGGCGCCTCGCGGCTTTGGTCAAGGCCGCTTCCGTCGAGCCAGAGGTGGCCATGCACTGGGGTCTTCTCGCCGCAGTCCTGCTCTCTGCCGCCCCCGCGGCTCCCGCCTCGAAGGGCGCCGGTGCCAAGCCCGCGCCGGCCAGGCCAGCGCAAGCCCAGCCGGCCGCCGCGCCCGCGAAGGATCCCTCTTCGGCACCGACCCAGGAGCAGGACCCCGAGCTGCAGATGCTGGCCCAGAGCCTGGCGCCGTCGCAGCGCACCGCCGTCGACAAGGAGACGGGCGGCCTCGCTGCGCTCCCGCGCTACCGCCTGGACCTCGAGCTCGACCCGGCCGCCAAGTCGCTCAAGGGCCGCGAGCAGATCGTCCTGGCGCTCAAGGAGGAGCACCGCGAGCTGTGGCTGCGCCTGCCGGCGAATGCCGTCCCCGACGAGGCGAAGCCGGTGTCCATCGTCCGCGTGGTCGCCGGCGGCAAGGAGGTGACCCTCGACGCGCGCGACCCGGGCATGTACCGCCTGCCGCTGGAGCCGCCGCTCGAGGCCGGGCCGGCGCTGGTCGAGATCGAGTTCCGTGCGGACGTCCCCGAGCTCAAGGGCGTGGGAGCCAACGCGACGAGCGGCATGCTCGACCAGGCGATGCAGATGATCTCGGGGCGTTCAGGCGCGGAGCAGGGCGTGCGCAACGGCGCCTTCGGCTGGTACGGCTCGAGCTTCAACCTGGCGGGCTTTGCGCCCGAGCTGGCGCGGCGCGAAGCGGGCGTCTTCGATGCCAGCCCCGAGCCGGTCATAGGCGAGCCGCGCTGGGGGCCCTTGGGGAACTGGGTCGTCTCGCTGGTGGCGCCCACGTCCTTGGCAGTGGCCGGGACCGGGGTGGAGCTGGGCTCGACCCCCGAGAAGGACGGCCGCAAGCGCTCGACGCGGGTGGCGGCGGCGGTGCGGGGCTTCGCGTTGGTGGCGGGCGAGGAGTGGAAGGAGCAGAAGCAGGTCGTCGGCGAGGTGAAGGTGCGCGCGCTGGCGGCGCCAGGGCACGAGCTGCAGGCCAAGAAGCTGATGGACACGGCCGCGCGGGCGCTCCGCTTCTTCACCGACAAGCTGGGACCCTATCCATGGGCGCAGCTCGACGTCGTCGAGGCGCCGCTGACGGGCTCTGTCGAGGCCATCTCGTTCCCCACCCTGCTGCTCGTCAGCGGCCTGCTCACCGACTCGAGCCAGCTCGACCCCCGCTTCGCGCAAGCCGGTGACCCGGGGAAGATCGTCGACGACGTGCTCGAGCTGGTGGTGGCGCACCACGTGGCGCACCAGTGGTGGGGTGGGGTGGTCGGCTCCGACGGGGCGGGGCGGCCGGCGCTGCACGAGCCCGTCACCAGCTATGGCGCCTACCTGTATGTGGAGCAGCGGCGCGGCGGCGAGCAGAGCCGCCGGCTCGTCGAGGAGCAGATGATGCGCTCCTACCGCCTGAGGCGGACGCTGGGGCACCCGGACCTGGCCGTGGACCGGCCAATCAACGAGTACGCCGCGCGCCTCGAGATCGAGGGCATCCTGCGCGGCAAGGGCGGGCTCTATTACCAGCGGCTGCGAAGGCTCGTCGGCGACAAGGCCTTCTTCGCCGCGCTCAAGGAGTCGGTCGCGGCCCACCGTTTCAAGGAGATCGACAGCGACGCCGTGCTCATCGCAGCGGCCGGCGCCGCCCCGAACCAGGCGCAGGCCGCGCTGGCCCTGCACGATCGGTGGATGCGCCAGCTGCATGGCGACGAGGACATCGGAGCGTCCATCGACTTCGAGAACCTGGGAGGCGGCATGAAGGTGGACCCGGCGACCGCGAAGCTGCTCCAGCAGATGATCCGCGCGATCGGCGGCAACCCCAGCGCGCCGGCTCCGGCGGTGCCGGCGGTCAATCCGAAGGCGCCGGCGCAGAAAGGACAGCAGGGACCGTAGCAGCGCGCGGACAACCGGCCCGAGCCGCAAGCGTGAGCGCGCGGGCCTCCTTCAGCCCTGGGCAGTGATGAGGTCCGAATCGAGCACGGCCCCTTGGCGCCTCCAGCAAGCACTGCGGAGTTCGGTGTTCAGAGGGCTCGCGACGCAAGGCCGCCGCTCGTCCGCGCGCCACCGCGCCCGTCTTCACCGGCTCAGACGGTGTACTTCCCGTCGCGCATCACCAGCTCGTCTCGGCCGCCCGGGTAGACCAGCCGTGCGCTGGCGACGGTGACGTCCTTCTGCACCGAAGGCACGTAGACCCAGTCGATGTGGATGACGCGCTTGGGATCCTTCCACGAAGCCGGCGAGGTGATGCCGCCGAAGTGGTCGCTGCGGCCGAAGGCCACGTGCAGCCCCAGCTTCTCGTCCAAGAGCGTCGCGCCGCAGGCCTCGACCCCGAACTCGCCGAGCACGCCCAGCCCCAGCTCCGCGAGGTTGCCGTACGCCGGCTCCTCGGCCAGCGCCTTGGCCTGCGCCTCACACGCGGCGCGCCGGGCCCAGCTGTGCGCCCGCGCCGAGACGGCCCGGTTGGCCTCGACCTTGAAGACGACCACCTCGTCGCCGAACTGCACGGGCAGCTCCCCCTGCGAGGCGCTCTTCTCCCGCTCGCCCTCGTTGGGAACGATGTAGGCCTCGCCGGACGGGAGGTTCCCGGCGGCGTGCATCTCCCGGAGGAGCCCGCTCGACGAGTGCGCCAGGCGCAGCCGCAGGTCGAGGTGCAGGCGATACTTCGCCGGCCCCACCGCGAACTCGAGCTCGGCCCCCTCGGCCTCGTCCAGCCGGTGCGCCAGCTGCGAGACCCGCGCGTGCACCTTCTCGTAGTCGAGCCCCAGCGCCGGCAGCATGGCGCGCGAGAAGCCGGGGAGGGTGGCGGCGCGGAAGCGGTGCGTCTTCGCCAGGAGCTTGAGCGGTGCGGTGGTGGAGAACTCGGTCGGCGCGAGGATGATCTGCGTGCGGCCGAGGACCTCGTCGCGGTCGATCTCCGGGCCCGACGCGGAGAGCAGCCGCGCGTCCAGGTCCGCCGGATCGCTCCCCACCGCCACCAGCACGCGAGGCAGGTCGTTGTTGTTGCTGCCGACGTTCTCGTAGCCCAGCAGCAGCACCTCGGCGAGGTTCAGCTCCGCCTTGACCGACTCGATCGTCCTCTTCCACTCCCACGCCAGCGCCCGCCGGTCGCGCCAGGCGTCGTGGTCCGGTACCGCGCCGTTGGGCACGTCCACCAGCAGCGCCAGGGTGCGGTCCTCCTCATTGAGCCGGAAGACGGACTGGAGCAGGGTCTTCATCTGCTCGGGGGTGAGCGAGGCGGGCACTGAGAGTCCTTTCGCCCGCACCTCCTCTTTCGAGAGGCGGGCCGCTGTTCGAGTATCTTCACCGCGCCTTCGGTTCGGCGCTCCGCTTCCCTCCGAACGTCAGCGTTTCTGGGATGCGCTGGGCTTCGCCGGCGGTTCGGGTGCAAGGAGCTCGATCTTCACCACCCCGCCTGGGCGGGTGGGGACCTCGACCTCCACCTTGCGGGCGGCCAGCTGGGCCGACAGCCGACAGCCAGCCGGCGGGATCGGCTCCAGCGCGAGGGGCAGCCTGCCTTGCTTGAGGACCTTGCCCGTGCCGCGCTCGGTGAGGGTGCCGCTAACGCCTGCCGGGCCGGTCACGGCGAGCTTCTGGGGCGCCGGACCGTCGGTGAACGCGATCGCGTAACCCCGGTTGCGGTCCGACCAGCGCTCCAGCGCCGGCGCTCGCTCCGGCGAAGGGGCAGCGGCGGCGCGCCAGAAGGCCTCGAAGGTGGGACGGGCCAATGCCCAGAACTGCTCGGGGGTCTTGGCCTCGAGCACCGTAGGGACGGCCTCCTGGAGCCCCTTCCACAGGATCTCGGGCTCGCCGGCCTCCTCGTAGACCACCATCGCGGCCAGCCGGGGCTTGAGGGCGAGCGCGTGCGGCGCCTGCGAAGCCTTGGCCCGCGAGTCCAGGAAGCGGCGGGCGGTCTTGGCGGCGATGTCGTCGGGGGCGCGCTTGGGGTCGCTCGCCACCTTCTCCACCTCCGAGCGAGCGCTCCACGCCTCCAGCCGCTCGAGCGCGAGCACCGCGTCGAGCGTGGCGTTCGGCTCGGGGCTCTCCAGCCGCTCCAGGAACAGGGGGACCAAGAAGCCCTGCATGCGGCGCGCGGCGCGCTGGTTCTTGGCCGCCTCCTGCTGGTCGGGGGTCTCGTTCTCGGTCGCTTTGCGCGGCTTGAGGCGGGGCCCGGGCCGCTGGAAGACGATGGGCCGCTGCATCCACTGGCGCGCTTCGGCGACCGCCGGCTCCCAGAAGTTCTTGAGCGCGGGGAAGGCGCGCAGCTGCTGCGGGGTGGTGCTCTCGAGCAGCGAGAGCATCAGGTAGGTCTTCACCGCGCGGTGGCTCGCCTTGAGCCGCTCGCCGCGCGCGGCCACGGCGCGGGCGCCCTCGGGGCCGCTGAACGACAGCTCGAGCGCGGCCTGGCGCCACGTCCCCTCGTCGCTCGACAGCAAGGCGTCGACGAGCGCGGCGGAAGGGGCCGGGGCCGTGGGAGCGGGTGTGGCGGCGAGCAACAGCGGAAGGGCGAGGAGGGCGGGAACGATCGTCATCGTCTTGGGCGTCCGAACGGGGCGTCCCAGCCTAGTGCCGAAAGCCCTGGCTCGGCAAAAAAGGAGGCGGCCGCTCTCTCGAGCGGCCGCCCCGCGGGTCCCCCCGGCCTTCCTCTTGCGTCAGCCCCGTGTCACGGCGGGACCGGCGCGCACTTGCTCGCGTCGACGTGGCGGCACTGGTGCATGCGGCGCGACACCGGCAGCTCGTAGACCGACTGCAGGATGTCCTGGGCCTGCGCGATGTCGACGCTGGACACCTGCGACTCGCCACCCTTGGGCGGCGTCATGGCGCTGTACTTGACCTGGCCCAGCTTGGAGATCTGGACGACCACCTTGGGCTCGGGCGGAGGCGTGAGGGCAGCGGCCTCGACGAAGCGGGCGTTGTTCGAGCACTTGCCGGAGGTGCAGGTGCCGCCCTCGGGGCAGTCGGAGGAGGAGGAGCAGGCGTAGGTTCCGGCCGCCATGCCCTCCGCGCAGTTGGGCAGGCCGGAGATGTAGTCGGCCTGGTACAGGCGGGAGCGGGCGACCGTGTTGGCGCACGCCGACGAGCCGGAGAGCACCGGGAAGAGGCTGCTCCAGAGGGCGCAGCCGTTGGCGACGGCGGCGCCGGTGGCCGTGCGGAACTTGTGCCCGTCGATGTACTCGTAGAACCAGCCCTTGTCGGCGGACGCGGCGCCGGAGGTCACCAGGTTGGTCGCCTTGAACTTGCAGGTGCCGGTGGTGTCGCAGTAGACGTCCGTGACGTCGACCAGGTCGCCGTAGGTGTTCACGCTCGGCGACGCCTGGCGGTCGGTCAGCCGCATCGCGTCGTAGCCCTTGGCGCTGTTGCCGGTGGCGTCGGACGCCGTCGTGCGGCCCTCGTCGAACGTGCGCGTCCGGTCCAACACCACCAGCCCGTAGAAGCGGTTCTTGCCCAGGCCGCTCATGTAGGTGGTGTCGTCGGCCGTGTCCGCGGTGATGTCGTAGTAGTTCGGGGCCACGGTGTCGGTGCGCTGGCAGAAGAAGTTGTTGTTCGCGTCGCGCCCGCACTCCACCTTCATGTTGCGCAGCGGGTCGTAGTTGGCGCCAGCGCCGGGGCAGCTGTTGATCTTGCTCTCGCTGATCTCCGCCGTGACCACCACCTCGTTCGCGACCGTTCCGCAGGCCGAGAGGCTGGCGTTGGCCTCGTCCCGCTTGCCGTGCTCGAACTGCAGGTCCTTCCAGTGGTTCTCGATCTTCTTGTACTCCCGGGTGAGGCGCTTCATCTTGTAGATGGTCTTGTACTCGTCGCAGCCCAGCTTGGCGCACGGCAGCGGGCTGTCCCAGCGGCACTGGCCCGCCTTGTCCTCGAGGATGGAGTACCGGTCGCCCGTGCCCACGAAGGCGCGCAGCGCGGCGGTGTCCAGCTGCACGGCGGTCTCGGCGACGTAGTGGAACGGCCAGTCGTGGCGCACGCTCTTGGCGGTCGCCGCGCCGCCGGAGTCCTCGTCGGTGCCGGCGGGAGCGCCCTGGAGGTCCTGCTCGAAGCTGCGCGCGCCGCCCCAGTTGCTGATGGTCTTGTCGCTGCTGTTCCACTTGCCGGGCTTGGAGAAGCGGGTGACCCAGAGCTGGCCGCGGGTGTCGCCCACGAGCGCGGTGTCGAAGAAGCCGTCCATCTTGAACTCGAGGAGCGAGTCGTAGTCGACCATGGCCACCGGCGCGACGATGCTGTGGGTCAGGTTCGCGCGCGGCTCGTTGACCTCGCCGGTGTCGGCGCCGTCCTTGCTGCGCTCGAACTTCCACCACAGGTTGTCGTTGCGGCCCTGCACGAAGCCGTTCCAGGCGTCCACCATGTAGATGCCGCGCCCCTTCTCCAGCGAAGGCGACCAGCCGCCGGAGAGGAAGGCCACGTAGCGCTCGGTGGTCGTCGGGTCGCCGGCGTTGGCGCCGTGACGCTGGATTCCGGGCAGGCTGGACAAGGTGCTGGAGTCGAGCAGCACCGGTCCGACCGGCGGCGCCTTGGGGCTCAGGGCGAACAGCGTCTTGCCGAACAGCGCCGCTTCCGGCGTGCAGGGCTGCGGGTACATCCAGCGGAAGGCCGGCTTGGCGGCGGCGGACAGCAAGCCGTCCCACTTGAGCTCCAGCGCGAAGTAGTGGGTGCCGCCGCGGCCCTCGGCGACGATGGCGATGGTGTGGAACTCGTCCGACTGCTTCTTGCCGTCGGGGGAGGAGACGCTGCCGCTGCCGTCGGCCCAGATGTCGCGGACCATGATGTCGCCGTCCACGTAGAACTGGTGGCTGAGCACGATGTCCGCCAGCCGGGGCAGGGCGTCGGGCGGGATGAAGGCCCACAGCTCGTTGCCCGTGCCCGCGTTGTACGAGGCCTGGAAGACGCCGTCCTGGCAGGTGCCGCTGTTGTCCTCGGTGCCGCCGTCGAAGGCGTGCAGCATGCCGTCGTTGGCGCCCACCAGGACCTGGCGGGCCCGCTTGCGGTTGTTCCAGTGGTAGACGTCGTAGGCGTCGTAGTCGTTCGCCCCGAGGCTGGCGCAGTGGGTCTCGTTGGTGGTGACCAGCTCGGTCGGCGTGATGGGCAGGTTCTGGTCGAAGAGGGTGCGCACGCACTGGTTGTGCATGCCCGCGCGGCAGAAGGCCTTGTCCACCGGCGGGTCCACGACGATGGGCGAGGAGTGGAAGATGTCGCCCAGGATGGAGTTGCGGGGCTCGGTGCGGTCGCTGTCGCCGTCCTCGTCGCCCAGGTCCTGGCCGCGGATGAACTGGATGAGCGCGCGGGCGCACAGCTCGTTGTAGTCGCTGACCGCCTTGGGAGTGGTGTTGAAGTCGTAGCCGGTGGACGCCTTGACCGCCGCGGTCGCGATCGGCAGGGTCAGGTGCAGCTTCTCGAAGAAGGCGCCCTGCTCACCGGTGAGGGTCCCGAAGGGGCACATGCCCGTCCCCTTGATGCCCAGGTAGTCGATGAGCTGGCTCCAGTGGGCGCTGTCGAACTCGATGAGACCCGACGCGTTGTCGTGCTCGGTGAAGTAGCCGTCCTTGGTGGCGCCCGAGGCGCTGGCCGTGTCGACGATGGTGTAGATCTTCCGGCTGGCGAACCCGTTGGTGAGCAGCTGCTTGCGCGCCTCCCAGTGCGGGACGGCCGGGGTCGACGTCCCCTTCTTGACGAACTTGCCTTCGCCGTCCTCGAGGATGATGGAGCCGTCCTTGTCGACGATGAACACGTCGTTCTCGTCGCCGTCGCCGTTCTTGTCGCTGTCGAGGGTGGTGTTGTCGTTGTTCATCACCCACTCGTTGTAGAGCTCGAACCGGTAGAGGTCGCCGGTCCAGGGCTTGCCGCTCAAGGGCATCATGCGGGGCATGATGGCGGCCATCGCCGTCTGGCCGCTCTGCACCGAGGCGATGTTGCTGGTGGAGAAGGCGGTGTTGCGCCGGGCGATGTCCTCGATGATGAGGAGCATGGCGTCGCGCAGCCCCTGGGTGCTGGTGGCCGGGTAGAAGCTGCCCCCGCCCTTGCTGGCCACCTCCTGGAGCGTGGTGCTGAAGGCCGCGTTGTCCGAGAAGCCGATGGTGTAGGTGGCGATCCTCTGCGTGTCGGCCATGTCCGCGCGGGCATCGTGCGTCCAGAGGTACTCGGAGACCTCGGCGCACTTCTCGGTCGCGCTCATGGAGGTGATCGCCGAGGGCATGGGCTTCTCGGTGTTGGGCTCGCCGTCGGAGAGCAGCACGATGGCGTTGAAGCCGCAGGACCAGCAGACCGCGTCGGCGTCGTCGAAGTCGCTGTTGGAGGTCCAACCGGCGCCCGTGGAGTAGCCGGCCGTCGGAGTCGAGCCCGACCCGGTGTGCGTGTTGAAGTAGTAGCCGGCGGCGTAGAGCGCGCCGGTGATGGGCGTGCCGTTGTTGAAGTTGATGGTGGAGGTCAGCGGGGTGAGGATGCTGTTGCGGTTGCTGTCGCAGTGCGACTGGTCCCAGGGGTAGCTCTTGGCGCAGGACGGGCCGATCGCCTTGACCACGCAGCCGCCGTCGCTGCCCCAGAAGCACTTGTCGCTCGACGTGTTCCGGTTGAGGGTGTAGAGCGCGAAGCGGACCTCCTTGAGGTCGTTGATGATGTTGGAGAGGGTGATGACCGCGCCCGAGTCGCGCGGAGCGTAGAAGTTGAGGAAGTTGCCGGTGACGCGGCGCTCGGTGGAGTAGTTCTGGTAGGTCGCCGACTTCACCCGGGCGCACTCGACGGTGGAGGAGAACTCCACGCGGGTGGTGTTGTAGCTGTCGTAGTAGATGTTGGCCGGGGCGGTGTCCGTCCAGGTGGTGCAGGACGAGCAGACGGGGCTGGCGGCGTTGTTGCAGCCGGTGCCCACCTGGAAGGTGGGGGCGGGGGAGTTGACGAGGGCGGTCTTGTCGTCGTCGCGCACCATCCAGTTCTGCCGGTTCTCGGTGTCGCCGTAGTAGCCCTCCATGTTGGCGTTGGTCAGCGTGCCGGTGCTGCGGCCGAAGATGTAGTAGCCGGAGTTCGCCAGGCAGCTCTTGCAGTTGGCGACGTCGGGCGCCCCGTTGCAGGCGTCGGTGTCGCTGTTGAAGATGGTGCCGCGGTTGTTGTTGGCGGTGTCGCCCGGCTTCTTGTTGAAGTTGTTGCCGTAGCCCAGCTTCGGCGCATCGTAGTACTTGGTCTTGTCGAACCAGTCGGTGTTGAAGGGGTTGGTGGCGGTGACGCTCTTGCGCATCGGCGGGTAGGTGACGTTCTTGCTGTAGCCCAGGCTGTTGAGCGCGCTCCAGCCGCAGCCCTCGGCATCGTCCCAGACCTGCGGCCAGGCGCCGTAATCGCCCGTCGACTGGCCTTCCATCGACCCCGAGTTGTCGAGGATGAAGAGGATGTTGGGCGGGCCGCCGGCGCGCCCGAAGAACTTCTCGTCGGACCCGCGGGCGGGGTTGAGGATGGCGTCGACCTTGGAGGTCGACTGCACGCAGCAGGCGGCTTCGTCGAGCGCGAGGGCCTCGGAGGAGGCGAAGAGTCCGGCAAGGGCCAGCGCGGCAGAAAGAGCAGTTCGGGTCATGGACGTCTCCTAGTACGCGCCGTAGCGGAAGAGGTACTCGACCTCGGCTTCCCGGGTGGAGGGCGGCGCCTCGCGGCACAGCACGGTCACCGAGAAGTACTGGCCGCCCCCGGTGGGGCTTTCGACGAGGACGTTCGACAGACCGCGCGCCGACCTCTTGGTGCCGGACATCTGTGACGAGGAGACCGCGAGCACGGTCGCCGCCTGAGCGCCGCCGTAGTGCGCGGTGAGGATCCTCGACTGCTTCACCGGGTTGATGTCGTCGACGATGGCTTCGTCGAACTTGATCTCTTCCGTCGGAACCTTCTGGGAGACCCTGAGCCGGGAGATGAGGGTCCGGCGCGCGACCTCCGCACAGGCGGCGACCCGGTCGGCGCTGAGCTTGGCGCCTGCCGAGGCGCGGTTGGTGCCGGTGAAGCGGATGGCCCCGACCACGAGCACCATGAGGACTGCCAAGGCGACGACGGTGATGAGGAGCGCGTTTCCGCGCGGCTGCCGAAGGGTTGTCATGGTTCAGCCTCCCGTGGCGGTGGTGCCGAGGAAGAACGCGCGGCTCTTCATGTTGGGGACGGGGACGGTGGTGGTGATGGTCGTCCGGAAGTACCCGTCCGGGGTCGCGTCGAAGACCGGCTGGTTCTCGACTGGGCCGCGGGGGTATTTCAGGTTGGCGAAGGCGCTGTTGTTGCGAACGACCAGGGAGAGGCGGACGGCGCGGATGTTGGTGGGGTTCTTGTTGAACCGGCTCTTGTCCGAGTAGCTCGTGTCGTAGTTGGGCGCGAGGTCGCCGGTGGTCGGCAGCGGCTCGCTCCCCACGTCCATGAGGATCCAGTTGGAGTTGCCGGCCGTGTCCGGGATGGTCACGCCCGCGGGCAGGGTCGTGCCGACGGGGCGGTTCATCACGTAGGCCACCTGGAAGCTCTCGACGCCGGCGGCGATGGGCACGAAGGCGGCCGTGTCAGGGGTTTCGAAGCTGTCGAAGGCCACCAGGTAGGGCAGCCCGCCGTACTCCTTCACCCGGATCCGGATCTCGTACATCAGGAAGACGGTCGCGTTCAGCGTGGCGCAGGTGGGGACCGTGGTGGAGAAGGGCGCGCCGTACGTGGCCGTGGTGATGCTCGTCGCGCTCGCCGAAACCGTGCCGGTCCCTTGCGACTTGACCACCACGTACTCGCCGCCGCTGTTCGGGCAGGCGACGATGAAGGACTGCTGGCCCGCCTTGACGTCGACGCCCAGGGACGTGTTGAAGGTGATCTTGTCCCCGGCGGTCGTCAGCTTCCCGGAACGGAAGTAGCCGGGGTCGCGGTAGCGGAAGGCGAGGTCGTCGGTGGCGAAGGTGGGCGGCGTCGTCGAGGGAACGTAGTTGTCCTTGGTGGTGCCGTACGAGCCGAGGTTGGTGGTCGCAAAGTCGAAGGCGTACTTGGGGTCCACGCCGTAGCCTGCCAGCCGCACGGTGCGCTCCAGGAAGGCCTGCGCGCTGCGCGAGTGCTCGACCGCGGACTTGATCTTCGTCTCCGAGAGGTAGGCCGAATTGATGCCGGCGTAGGCCGACAGGACGCCGAGGACGACGATGGAGCTGACGACGGAGCCCACCATCAGCTCGATGAGCGTGAAGCCCCGCGCGTGAGCCCGCCTGGCGTCGGCGATGGGAGTATTGGAGCGCATTCCCTTGGTTCTCCGTGAGGGTGGCTAGAGGAGGATGCTGCCGTTGTCCATGGTGGGCGCGAGCAGCATCAGCCACTGCTTGTGGTACTGCTGGCGCCCCATCTCCTGCCAGGAGACGACGATGCCGATGTTCCGGGAGATCGTCACGCCGGACTCGACCTTCGGTGGCAGGAGCACCAGCACGCGCTTGTAGATGCGCTGGTCCTCGCCGGAGAAGAGCGGCTGGAGCCGCAGGCCAGCGGCGGCGCCGCCCTCGTACGCGTCCAAGTCGATGACCTGGGCGCCCGGCAATCCCTCCAGGCCGCCAGCTTGGGCCTTGATGGTGCCGTTGCTGGTCGGGGTGGCCGCCAGCGCCCCGCCAGACCCGGTCAAGCGCGTATAGGCCTGGACCTCCATCGACGTGCGGATCTGCTGAGCGATGGCCGTCGCCCGCATGATCCGGTTGGCCATGGCGTTCTGGCGGCTGGCAAAGACGATGCCCTGGAACGCGCCGACGACGCCGATGGCGAACACCGCGCTGGCGATGATCGCCTCGAGCATGACGGAGCCGCGGGGGAAGCGCCGGCGGGAAGCAGACAGGAGGCGGGGAGAGGTCATGGCTTCCTCCTCAGGGGTAGAGGCCGATGAAACCGGTGGGACCGGTCACCACGAGCAGGTGGTTGGTCAGGGGCAGCTCGAAGCTCGAGAAGCTGACGGAGACGTTCTTGCTGGTCGAGTCCACCGTGCCATCGCCCTTGATGAAGCGGGCAGCGCCCTCGCCGCTGAACACGATGGCGCCGTGGCGCGGCGATCCCGAGCAGAAGCCGCAGCCCGCGGCGACCACGGTGTTGAAGGGAGCGCGGTAGGCCCCAGCCGCGAGGTCGTCCTTCAAGAAGCGTGCGTTCCGGCGCGGGTAGTCCTCCAGCCACACCTGGTCGATGAGCGAGTTGGTCGTATTGCTTGGGCGGATGGTCCCCGGAGGGGAGTAGCTGGCGTAGTCCGTGGCGAACGTCAGCGTGACGTCCTCGACCACGAAGTAGGCGCCCGCGTTCTTGGTGGAGTCTTCGGACCCGGCTCGGTTGATGTAGGGGTAGAGGATGACCCACACGTCGCTGCCCCGCTCCATCGCCCGCTGCCGCGCGCTGAGCAGGGTGGACTGGAAGTCCGACGCGGCATTCTGGACGGCGCCGCGTGTTCCTCCCGCGCCGTAGCTCGCGACCGCCAGGGCGAGCAGGATGCCCAGGATCGCGATGGTGACCATCGTCTCAATCAGCGTGAAACCGCGATTCGTTCGCATGGAAGGGCCTCGGGGCATCCGCTAGCAAGCTTCGAGCCCGGCGGAAACGTCATGCAACCATCGGAAAGCGCAGTGCTTTCTGGTGGTGGATTGCGTCTGGAAGCTCGCATCTATTGCCGACCACGCACTTTTTTCAGGGCTCCAAGCCCCGCATTGTGGTCCAGGAACCGGCGCCAGGCCAGTTTGCGGGGTCAGTCTGCCGACCGCCAGAGGACCGAGAGGACCTGCTTGTCCTCCAGCGTCTCGACGCACAGGTCGGGCCCGCAAGCCCGGGCTTCGCCACGGAGTAGCGGCCGGTCGCCACGAGGATCACCTTGGCCCCGGCAGCGCGTCCGGCGGCGTGGTCCTTGGGTGTGTCGCCGATGATCCAGGGGTCCTTGGCGCGGCGCCCGAGGATCTGCTCGCCGCGCCGCAGGCCCATGCGGATGAGCGCGCCGCGCTCCTCGGCGTCGTCGCCGAAGCCGCCGAACGAGAAGAAGCGGTTCAGGTCGCCACGCTGGAGCTTGACCCTGGCGCCGGCCTCCACGTTGCCGGTCCCGAGCCCGAGGACGACGCCCCGCGACTCGAGCGTCGCCGCCAGGTGCTCGACACCCGGGTAGACCTGATAGCGGGGCGAGCTCGCGACCTCGTCACCGAGCAGCGCGATATAGGCATCGAGCAGCCGGTCGATGTCGGAGTCGTCGAAGGGGCGGTCCAGGTTGCGCAGGGCGGCCCGGCAGATGGCGCGGTCGGTCGCGCCGTCGAAGGCGACGTCTTCGAAGAGGTCTGGCCGGCGGTAGAGCTGCATCGCCGCCGCTTCGATCGCGCGGCGGCCAGCGCCTCCCGTGTCCACCAGCGTGCCGTCGATGTCGAAGAGGACGAGGTCCATGCGCGGGCGGAACCTAACCTGGGTCGGCGCCTCGGGGCCAGTGGCTCGAGGCGTGCAAGGCCTCGCGGGTGGCGGGGCGGCAGGGCTACACTGTGCAACGCACGCAAGGTCCCAGGAGGAACGAACGATGAAGTCCGCACTGACGATGGCGGTGGCGCTCGCAGTCCTCATGGTCGGCGCCCCTTCGAGGGCCGAGGACAGCAAGGATTCAGACCCCAAGACCCACTGCTACGTGTGCGGCTCAGGCTCGACGGGCTGCGACGAGTGCAAGTTCGACGGGCACGACGACGCCAAGCGCAGGGCCAACTGCGAGAAGCTGGGCTGCGTCGTCAAGGGCACCAAGGCCTGCTCGATGAAGCCGGAGACGAAGATCTGCCAGGCAGCCAACTGACCGTCTCGAACGATCGGCTCTGGGCGGGGCGTGCGAACGTGCACGCCCGGCCGCCGGTCGTCCTGGCTGGTGGCGCACGGCTTGGCTAACGTGCCGGCCGCCATGCGCACTCCCTCCGTCTTTCTCTCGCTCGCACTGCTCGCCGGTTGCCCGAAGCCGGCGGAGACCCCGGCCGACGCCGGGCCGCTCGCGGGCCTCGACGCCGCGCTGCCCGAGCCCGTCCTGCCCAGCATCGACTTCGCCAGGCTGGACGACGGCTCGAGCTGGACCTACACCGAGACGCGTCAGGCCTGCACCGCGCGCACGCCGACGCGTCGCGCGCTCTTCGGCGACCTCCACGCGCACACCGGCTTCTCGTTCGACGCCTGGGCCTACGGGAACCGCGCGACGCCGGCCGACCTCTACCGTTACGCCAAGGGCGAGGCCATCGCCTTCGAAGGCGGCCCGCGCACCGTCCAGCTCGCGCGGCCGCTGGACTTCGCCGCGGTGAGCGACCACATCGAGTTCATCGGCGAGATTGCCCTGTGCACCGAGCCCGGGCACGCCGCCTACGACAGCGAGATCTCGCCAGCTCTACCGCTCGGATCCGGAGACCGGCACGACGCGCTTCGGCGTGGAGTGCACCGAGATGGTGCCGGCCCGCGTCCCCATCTGCGAGGGCGAAGAGGGGTGCGTCGAGGCCGCGCGCGCCACCCGCTGGCAGGCGATACGCCAGGCTGCCGAGGGCGCCGACGACAAGACAGCCTCCTGCGGCTTCACCGCGTTCGTGGGCTACGAGTACACGGCGACGCCGGGCATCGACAACCTCCACCGGCTGGTGCTCTTCCGCAACGCGCACGTCCCCGAGGTTCCGCTCTCGCACTACGAGGCGCCGACCGCCTGGCACCTATGGGCGGGCCTGATGAAGGACTGCCTGCTCGACGTCGCGGGCTGCGACGTGATGACCGAGGCGCACAACACCAACCTCGCCAGCGGCGCCATGTTCGCGCCGGAGCCGGCGAACGGGCGGACGAAGGACGAGCGCGTGTACCGTGCGACGGCGCGCGGCTACCTCGAGCCGCTCTTCGAGATCTTCCAGAACAAGGGCGCCTCGGAGTGCCGCGACGGCCTGGGCTCGACGAGCGGCGACGCGGCTTGCCGCTTCGAGGACCTCTGGCCCGAGGGCGCTATGGACTGCGGCGAGAAGGTCGGGACCCTGGGGATGCGGCTGAAGGGCTGCACGTCCAAGTACGACTACGGCCGGGGCATCCTGCTCGAGGGGCTGCGCCAACGCGAAGAGCTGGGCGTCAACCCCTACCGGATGGCGTTCATGGCCACCACCGACACCCACAACGCCACCGTCGGCCGGACCGAGGAGCACGACTTCGACGGCCACGTCGGCCTGGTGGACGACTCCGTCGCCAAGCGCTTCGCCAAGGGCACCCTCACGCACGACACGTACATCACCAACCCCGGCGGGCTCACCGGCGTCTGGGCCGAGGAGAACTCGCGCGACGCGATCTTCGCTGCCTTCCGGCGCCGAGAGGCGTTCGCCACCAGCGGCACGCGCATCCAGGTCCGCCTCTTCGGTGGGTTCGAGGTCCCCGCCGACTTCTCCTCCGCCGAAGGCTGGGAAGCCAAGGCCTACGCCAGCGCCGTGCCCATGGGCGGCGTGCTGGCCAAGGCGCCCAGCGGTGAGTCGCCGAGGTTCGTCGTGTCCGCGGTGGCCGACCCGGGGACTGCACAGATGCCCGGCAACGCGCTCGAGGAGATCCAGAATCGTCAAAGGCTGGCGGAGCGCGGATGGCGTCGCGCACGAGAAGGTGGAGACGCTCGTCCGCTCTTCGAAGGCGGGCGGCAACTACGATGACGCGAAGTGCGGCGCGAATGCCAACGGAGAGGCGAGCTTCTTCCAGGTCTGGTCCGACCCGGGGTTCGACCCGGCGGTGCCGGCCTTCTATTACGTCCGCGTGCTCGAAGCGCCGACGTGCCGGTGGTCGAGCTGGGACTGCGCGCGCACCACGGGCGCCGAGCGGCCCGCCAAGTGCGACGAGGCCGGGCGCGTGAAGACCGTCCAGGAGCGGGCCTGGACGAGCCCCATCTGGTACGAGCCGTAGACTCCGCTCAGCTTGCGCCGGCGGCCTCGGGACCACGCGGCGTCGCGAGCAGCTCGGCGCACCGTGGCGGGGTCATCACCTTCGCCAGGATCGGGTCGACGAGGAGCACGACCGGAGCGATCTGGCAGATAGCCACCGGGTACCACTGCGAGATCTTGCCGCGCAGGACGTCCCACGCTTCGTCCGGCTTGCCTCGGTGGGCCATCCAGCGCGCGACCGAGACCGCCTGGTCGAAGCTGAAGCGCTCCGGCATCGATCTCCAGCGCTCGAGGAGCGCCTCTTCGTGCCGGAACACGTCGGCGAGCGCGATCTCATGGCAGGCGAGCACGTCGGGCTTCCCCTTGAACCTCTTGCCGGTCCGAGCCTCGGCGACTGCCTTCTCGAAGGTCGCGACCGCGGCGGGCTTGATGGGGGAGACGCTCTCGCTGGGGAGGACCACGTTCTTGAGCAGCGTCGCGTCCCGCATCGACCGGTAGCGCTCGGGGACTGTGGCGGCTGCGCGCTGGATGATCTTCGGTGTGCGCAGCTCGCGCGCGGCACGCCGGAAGAGTCGGGTCAGGTCCGTGAAGACGTTGCCGGCGTAGACGACTCCAGGGTCGGCGAAGAAGGCCTCTGCTCGCGGGACCATCGACGCCCACTCGCCGCGGAACGCGTGGAGCTCGGCCAGCGCGGCCGAGGCGACGAGGTCGCCGGCGTCTGCGAAGCGGGTCAGGGCCTCGAGCGCACCGTCGGTCTGCCCGAACCGGGCCAGCGCTGCTGCCAGCTTGGTGTTCTTGGGGGACTTCGCCGGCTTGGGAGGCTTGGCGGCAGGGGGGCTCCACCGCTGGAGCACCTTGGGCGCGCGGGCCCGGGCCTCCTTCCACATGAGGATGCGGGCCGTCTCCCGGGCCTTGCCCAAGCCGCCAAGGAGCGTCCGAATTCGCCACCAACCGTTCGCGACCTTGATCCGCCGCGCCTTGGCGTACTCGTCGGTGCAGCCCAGGACCGCCAGCGCGCCAGACTCGATGCGCAGGCTGGCTTCGGTGGCGTGCTCGGCCTTGGCCAAGTCGAGCTCGGGCTGCGCGTCGAGGACCTCGACGGTCACGAGGACGTCGCCGTCGCTGACGGTCCCGATGCCCACGACGTGGTCGGCGACCGCCACCCGATCTTCGGTGGCCTGCGCCGTCCAGCCGTCGGAGATGTCGCCGAACTTCTCGCCGTCGCGAAGGTGGAACTGGTGGTAGTCGGCGAAGACTTTGATCTTCATGCGCCGGATTCTGCACCGGGAGCGGCTCGCCCTGCACGGCTCGCCAGCCCGAAGCCTTTTGGCTAGCATTCGCCCCTCCCGCTGGCGCCCTGGAGGAGCGAATGCGCGACCACCTCTACGATCACGTCGACTTCAAGCTTCCGGAGCTCGAGCACCGCTACGGGCCCAACGTCCACATCGTGGCCAACCCGTACTCGCTCTCGCAGCTGGCGACCCTGTGCGCCAAGGACACCATCCAGCCGACCATCAACCAGATGGTGGTGGCCATCTACACCGACCTCGTGAAGATGGTCCTCAACGTCGAGTTCCCGCGGAAGCAGAATCTCCACGCCGACCCGGATGATCGCCACCAACCCGCGTGGCATCTTCCACGGCCAGGTCATCGACCCTGCGGTGCGCTCCGTCACGGTCAACATCGCCCGCGCCGGCACGCTGCCCTCGCAGATCACCTACGACCTCCTCAACACCGTCCTCGACCCGCGGCTGGTCCGCCAGGACCACATCATCATGAGCCGGATGATCGACGAGGGCTCGCACGTGGTCGGCTCGAACATCGGCGGCGCCAAGATCGGCGGGGACATCGACGACGCCTTCGTGCTCTTCCCCGACCCGATGGGCGCCACCGGCAGCAGCCTCTCGATGGCGATGAAGACCTACAAGGAGAAGGTGCAGGGCAAGGCTCGCCGATACATCTGCATCCACCTCATCGTCACCCCCGAGTACCTGCGCCGTATGCGCGACGAGCACCCCGACGCCGTCATCTACGCCATCCGCCTGGACCGCGGGCTCTCGCCGCCCGAGGTCTTCGACACCATCCCCGGCACGCACTGGGACCGGGAGCGCGGCCTCGACGAGCACCAGTACATCGTCCCGGGCGGCGGCGGCTTCGGCGAGATCATGAACAACGCCTACGTCTAGCTGGAGCCGAGCACGGAGCCCGAAGTCGGCACCCCCGAAGCCCGAAGCCCGAAGCCCGAAGCCCGAAGCCCGAAGCCCTGGAGCCCGATCCCATGCCCTACCACGACGACCTGACGGTGATGTTCACGGCGGAGGCGCTGCAGGCGCGCATCCGCGAGCTGGGCGCGCAGATCACGAAGGATCTGGCGGGCCAGGACCTCGCGGTGGTCTGCGTCCTCAAGGGCTCGTTCATCTTCTGCGCGGACCTGGTGCGGGCCATCGATCTGCCGCTCTCGGTCGATTTCCTCGGCCTGTCCAGCTACGACGGCAACACCGAGACCACCGGCGTGGTGCGCATCACCAGCGACCTGTCCAGGCCCATCGCGGGCAAGCAGGTGCTGGTCGTCGAGGACATCGTCGACACCGGGCTGACCATGTCCTTCCTGCTCGAGAACCTCGCCACCCGCCACCCCGCGGGGCTCAAGGTCTGCGCGCTCTTGGAGAAGCCTTCGCGCGCGGTGAAGCAGGTCTCGGTCGACTACAAGGGGTTCGTCATCCCCGACGCCTTCGTGGTCGGCTACGGCCTCGACTATGATGAGCGCTATCGCAACGTGCCGTTCATCGGCGTCCTCAACAAGAAGTAGGACGGCCTGGGGTCGGGGGCGGCGGCGGAGCGGAGGGAGGCACGACGCATGGAGTCGGAGCCGACGGCCGGCCGCTTCAAGAGGGTCATCGCGGTCCTCTTCCAGCTCACCAAGAAGATCAACGAGGCCGTGCCGCTGCCCGAGCTCCTCCGGGCGGTGGCCGCGGCCGCCATCGACCTGCTCGACGCCGAGACCTGCTCGGTGATGCTCCTCGACGACGCGCGCACCGAGCTGCTCTCCAAGGCCAGCGCCGGACTGCCCGCGCAGGAGGAGTCCTCCATCAGCTTCAAGGTCGGTGAGGGCGTCGCCGGCTGGGTGGCCGAGCACGGCGCGCCGGCCCTCATCGCCGACGTGTCTACGGACAGCCGCTTCAAGTCGGTGCCCGGTCAGGTGACGCGCATCCGGTCCCTGCTGACCGTCCCCCTCATCACCAAGGAAGGGATCATCGGCGTCATCACCGTGACCAACGAGAAGCCGGGCGTCTTCCAGGCCGAGCACGAGGACCTGCTCATGTACCTGGGCTCGGCCATCGTGAAGGACCTGGAGAACGCGCGGCTCTACCGGCTCTCCATCACCGACTCGCTGACCAAGGCCTTCAACCGCCAGTACCTCTACCAGCGCCTGCCCGAAGAGGTGGAGCGCGGCCGGCGCTACAAGGACCCGCTGTCGGTCGCGCTCTTCGACATCGACCACTTCAAGCGCTTCAACGACACCTACGGCCACCCCGCCGGCGACTTCGTGCTCAAGGAGGTCGTCCGCCTGGCCCAGGGGCAGAGCCGCGACGTCGACGCGCTGGTGCGCTACGGCGGCGAGGAGTTCCTGGTGCTGCTGCCCAACACGCCGCTCGACGGCGCGCGGGTCATCGCCGAGCGGATCCGCAAGGCCGTGGAGCAGGCAGAGTTCCCCTGGAGCGATCGGCGGCTCCGGGTCACCATCTCGGTGGGCATCGCCACGCTGGGCGACGACGTGCCCAACGACGAAGCGCTGCTCAAGAAGGTCGACGACGCCCTGTACAAGGCCAAGCAAACGGGCCGCAATCGGGTCGAGCCGGCCGCGTAGCAAGCCAGGCATGGCCGGGGCCCCTCGCGGGTTCCGGCTGGGGGCAAGGAGGACGACGTGAGAGAAGAGGCCCCTCGTGGGGGCGGCGCGCTGCAGGCCGCCAAGCGATTCCTGGTGCTGCTGTTCATCGTGGCGCTCGGCGGCGCCGCGCTCGTGCTGTTCTCGGCGCTGCACGCCAAGACCTGGGCAGTCGAGCAGCACGAGAGCGAGCTGTGGGTCGTCAAGGGCCGGCAGTTCCCGGTCGGCTTCGAACCCTACCGACCGGCTGACAAGATCCAGTCGGCGGCCTACGCGCCCATCCCGCTGATGGGCGACTCGCCGGGCGAGCTGGTCATCGCCCCGTACGACGACCGCGACGCGCTCGACCAGGCGCTCTTCCGCACCTTCAAGTCGTGGATCGAAGCGCGGCTCGACTCGGAGGACCCCGAGCGGCTCACCCAGGCCTTCAAGCTCCTCAAGCGGATCGAGCTGCTGACCGGCGTCGCCGCCGAGCAGCGCGAGCAGCTCAAGGACCTGCAGGCCAAGGTTGCCTACGTCGAGGGCCGTGCGCGGCTCGACGAGGCCGAGGTCGCCCTTCGCGAAGCGGTGGCCAAGCTCAAGCTCGCCTCCGAGACCCGCAACCGGTACGCCAAGGAGGCGGGGGTCCTGTTCGATCAGCTCTCGCCGCTTGGCGAGCAGCTCTCCAAGACGGTGCGCCAAGCCAAGGCCAGCGCCACGCCCGAACCAAAGAAAGAGCCGGCGCCGTCGAACCTGCCGGCCGAGAAGCTCCCCCTGGGACTGCGGCCCGCCGACTCCACCGGCGGATCCGGCGACGGGGGCCTCGATGGCGATGGCGCATCAGGAGGAGCGGTCCCGACGCCGGAAGCAGGCGGGACCCCGGACGCCTCGGCGCCGTAGGATCCCGCCCACCGCCAAACGTCAGATCGCCAAAGCCGCCTGCTTGCGCGAGACGCCGATGGCGCCGCCGATCAGCGAGGCGATGAGTCCGAGCGCAAGCGCGGCGAAGATGCCCCAGAACGCCTTGCCCGACGCGTTGGCGACCTGGACCGCGCCCTGCTGCAGCCCCTGCACCGCCTGGCCGAGCTGCTGCTGAGCCCCGCGGGCGATCTCCATCGCGTCCTGGCGGCTCAGGTTGGTGTTCTGCGACAGGGCCTGGGCGAACGCGTTCTCGTCGATCTTCCCGCCGGCGATGGCCTGATTGCCCAGCGCCTTGATCGAGTTCTCGATCTGCTGCTCGGTCACAGCAGGCTTGCCCTCGGCCTGCAGCTTCTGGTTCACCGGTCCGAGCAGGTCGTTGGCGTTGAGGCCCTGCACCGCGCCGGAGCCGCCCACGCCCTTGACCACGCCCGTGCCAGCGGCGGCCAGACCGGTCACCACCGCCGAGGCCATCATCCCCACCAGCATCACCCCGACGACCGTCGTCAGCCCCCACACCACCGCGCCGTGCATCAGGCCCACCGTCCGGTCGACGGGCCCGGCGCCTCGCGCAGCGACCAGCCCGCCGACGAAGAGCGCGATGAGCGGCGCGATGAACGACCAGACGCCCGTCCACGTGCCCACCGACTTCGGGTTGTTCATGTCCAGCGAGTTCAGGCCTACCGCCAGCCCGAAGGCATACAGAAGGACCCACAGCCCCAGCGCCACGAATGCCCCGGCAAATACCGCGCCCCAGCGGAACACCGGAGCTTGCGCCTGAGCCGGGATCACACGGCCCAACGTCTCCTCCCGCTCCATGGTCGACCCCCCTTGGGTCGCAAGGTGCGCATCTGGGGCGTCGCCGGCCGGGGGATAGCTGGAGCGTCGAGTGCGAACGAGCGGGGCTGCGCCCGTTAGCCGACCTTCCTCTTCGAGGCGATCTTGCCCTCGGCCGCGGGGCGGAAGGACTTCAGGCGCTTGTCGGTGGGGCCGAAGGTGGCCTCGGCGAAGCGGACGATGCGGGTGCGCTGGCCCTGACTCTCCTTGAGGGCCGCCTGGAGCTTCGCGGTGGTCGCCGCGAGCTGCTGCTTGAGGTCTTCCTGCTTGGCGTTGAGCGCCTCGATCGCCGCGGCGTTCGTGGCGAGCGTGGCGGCGAGGGTCGCAACTTCCTTGGGCAAGTCGTTGCTGTGGGTCTTCGCGCCTTCGACGGCCAGCTTGAAGCGGTTGATCTGATTGCCGATGGAGTTGCTGACGCCGTTGCCCATTGGGTCCCCCATTGGTGCTGCGAGTTGGCCGGAAACGCTAGCGGTCCGGCGTTCTCGGGGTCAAGAGGCCTCCGAGGCGCTCGCAAGTGGTCCGCGAGTGCTCGCAACCGGCCTGCGAGTGCTCGCAAGTGGTCCGCGAGTGCTCGCAACCGGTCCGCGAGTGCTCGCAACCGGTCCGCGAGTGCTCGCAACCGGTCCGCGAGCGCTCGCAAGTGGCCCGCGAGTGCTCGCAACCGGCCTGCGAGTGCTCGCAACCGGTCCGCGAGTGCTCGCAACCGGTCCGCGAGTCCTCGCAACCGGTCCGCGAGCGCTCGCAAGGGTTTGCGAGTCCGCGCAAGCCGTCCGCGAGTCTGCGCGAAGGCGTTCAGAGCCCGCGCAGCACCGGCACCGCCAAGGTCGCGATCCACAGCCCGGTCGCCAGGAAGGTCGCCGTCTGGGCCCGCCGGTAGGCCGCGAACTTCTTGTCCACCACCGCCGCCAGGTCGTGCACCTGGTGAGCAAAGGAGGCGAGCAACTGGTCGGGCTCGACCTCCTCGAGGTCGTGCTGGTACTGGCTCCAGTTGCTGCGCTGGAGGATGTGCGCGAAGAAGGCCAGCCGCGCCTTGTCGCGCTTGGCGGGTTTGGGGTGGCGCGCGAAGACCACCGACAGGCACAGCAGGATGGCCACGGTGGCGGCGGCCAGCGCGGCCAGTGCGAGTCGTGACCCCGCCAGGCTCGACGAGCCCGAAGTGGCCAAGATGATGGAGTTGACCACGAGGAGCGAGTTCGCCTTGCCGTCGACGAACGTCACGAAGCCCTGGTTGTAGTTCATCACCTGGAACGCCAGGTCGATGCGTCTGGCCAGGTTGTACTCGCCGCCCGGGGTCTCGCTCATGGAACCTCCCGGCGAAGACGATAGCAGGGTGGCGTTCTCGCCGACTTGTCGCTTATGAATCAGAGCGACCGGAACGAACATTCCAGCCGAGGACGTATGAACCCGAACGCCACCGCGCTCGCCTTCGCCGCTGCCCTCGTGCTCGCGTTCGTCCCTCTCGCTCGAGCCGCAGAAGCAGCGCCCGTCGAGGCGCCCGCGGCTCCCGCTCCTGCGCTCGCGGCGGAGCCACCGGCCGAGGCGGATCCGAACCGGGCGCAAGGCATCGACTACCACGGCGCAGGCGGACCGTTCGCTGGAGCCATCCTCCTCATCCCGCGCAACAACCCGCCCCTGGCGCTGATGACCACCGGCGGCTACGGCTACACCTACTTCCTCGACGGCCGGCTGCGGCTGGGCGGGGGTGGGCAGGGCACGGTGCTCTCGTCGACCTCCGACGGCCGCACCGGCTCCATCGGCTGGGGTGGCCTGTTCTTGGGCTACGACCCGTTCGCCTTCGGCCACTGGGAGTTCCCGCTGGCCGTGGCGCTGGGCGGAGGCCGGGTCGCGCTCGACCGGGTGCGCGACGACGGCCTGGTGGAGTTGGACGCCGCCACCTTCTTCGCGGTGCAGGGCTCGTTCTCGGTGGAGTACCGCCCGCTGCGGACGGTGAAGCTCTCGCTGCAGCTCTCGTGGCTGGGAGCCATCCACAACGGGCTCGCGGCCCAGGCGCTGGAGGCGTCGCTGCGGCTGGTGTTCCTGCTGCCCAGGCCGGGCAAGTAGCCGTCGCGGCGTCCCGCGCGAAGACTTCGGCTCGGAGGGAGCGAAGCGAACCGAAATCGGGTCGAAAGAGTCGTCGGCCGTCCGTCGCCAGACCGGAACCGGCGACCAACGACCGACGGCTCGTCCGCCACGTCACTTCGAAAGCACTGCCGGCCGCCAACCTTGAACCGTAGCGTTTGAACCTTCTGGGTTTGTTGGCTGGCGGCCGGCAGCCACTGCGACGTTCGTTCGAGCTGGGGCGGTCTGCAGCGAGCGCGCCAAGCAGGGAGTCCAGGAAAGTCGATGGGTTGAGGCGGTTCTGCGCATTGGTGATTCGGGGGACTCTGACGTCCGTGTCGCGGTGGTGTAGGGCAGGGCAACCATCGGTCATGTGGCCGCGATAATCGAAACATGAACCTCTCCATCGTCCTCGCCGTGGCGCTGTGTGCAGCTGCTGAGCCCTCCGAAGCCCCGGTGCGCGTCAGCCCCGGAATGCAGGAGGTGCTCAAGGTTCCTGGACTGACGAAGGCCGCGCTGGGCGACCCGGCGATTGCCGACGTGACGGTGACCGGGCCGGGTGAGCTGCTCGTGCTCGGCAAGAAGCAGGGCAAAACGAGCCTGATGCTGTGGACCAAGGCCAAGCCGAACAAGCCGACGACGCGGATGATCTTCGTCGACGACGGCAAGTTCGCGGAGGCTTCTCGGCGCTGGTGAAGGAGAAGGTCGACCCCACGCTCAAGACCGAGGTCTTCGGCCAGCACCTGGTCATCGACGGCCAGCTCGACACCGTGGAGGACTACCAGCGGCTCAAGGCGCTGACCGCCGACTATGCCAACGTGAAGCTCCTGGTGAAGCTGAGCCCGAGCGCGATGAACATCGTCGCCGGACAGATCAACCTCGAGCTCAAGAAGCAGGGCATCAGCAGCGCGCAGGCCAAGGTGATGGGCGGCCGGCTGGTGCTGGAGGGCTCGGTGCAGGACGAGGCCGAGCGCGCCAAGGCGCAGATGATCGCCGAGAGCTACTACTCCGACTTCGGCAAGAAGTAGGCAGCGCCAGACGTCTCGCCGGTCACAATAGCCGCGGCGCGTCATTTGAACGCCTCGGCAACGAAGCGGCTCCCCTGTTAGAACTCGCGCAAACGGGGGAAGACCGGATGCCGGCCGCCGAGAAGCTCGAAGCCGCAGAAGCGACAGAAGCCGGTCCTCATCGCGCTCGACGCGATGGGGGGCGACCAGGCTCCGGAAGCCGTCGTCGCGGCGGCCGCCCGCATGTCTCTCTCCACTCCCTATTTGGAGACGGTGCTGGTGGGCGACGCCCAGCGCATCGGCGCCCTGCTCGAGACCGTCCGCCACGACCCCGAGCGGCTGAGCGTCCAGCACGCCTCGCAGTCGATCTCGATGGACGAGAACCCGCACGAGGCGCTCTCGACGAAGCCCGACGCCTCGCTGGTCGTCGCCGCGCGGATGGTCGCCTCCGGCGAGGCGAGCGCGCTGGTCACCGCGGGCAACACCGGCGCCACCGTCCTCGCCTGCGCCCGGACCTTCGGCCTGCTCCCGGGCATCCGCAGGGCCGCGCTGGCCGCCGTCTACCCGACCCAGCGGATGCATGGCGACAAGCAGCAGGATCCCTTCTCGCTGATGCTCGACGTGGGCGCGACGGTGGGCTGCACCGCCGACGACCTGGTGGCCTTCGCGGTGATGGGCTCGGCCTACGCGCGGGTGGTCAGCAAGAACCCCGAGCCGACGGTGGCGCTGCTCTCCAACGGCACCGAGGCGCACAAGGGCACGCGCGAGGTGGTCGAGGCGCACGCCCGGCTGGCGCGCCACCCGGGGCTCAAGTTCATCGGCAACGTCGAGGGCGTGGACATCCCCAAGGGCACCGCGGACGTGGTCGTCTGCGACGGCTTCACCGGCAACGTGGCGCTCAAGATGCTCGAGGGCGTGGGCGAGACCGTGCTCGGCCTCGCCCGCTTTGCCTACAAGCGCAAGCTGCTCTGGCGCGCCGGCCTGGCGATGCTCGCCGGCGGCATCCGGCGGCTCAAGGCGCTCACCGACTGGCAGCAGTACGGCGGAGCGCCCATCCTCGGGTTCGACCACCTGGTGATCAAGGCGCACGGCCGCAGCGGCGAGCGCGCGGTCATCAACGCCTGCAAGGTCGCGGCGAAGGCCGCCGGGAGCGGGCTGCTCCAGCAGATCGCCGCGGGGGTCGACCAGGCCCGCCAGGCCTCGGTCCCCGCACCGCCGGCGCCCGAGCGGGCGGTGGGCTAGCCGAGGACCCGCGATGGCGCTGCTGGACCGCATCGATCCTCCGCCCGTCCGGCATGTCTACCGCTGGGACCTGGACAAGACGTACCTGCGCACCGAGTTCGACACGCTGCGCGACCTCTTGCGCACGGCGTTCGAGAAGGCGCGCGACAAGGTCAACGTCCCGGGGACGGCGGCGCTGATGCGCGAGCTGCGCGAGAGCGGGGTCGCGCCCAACCGCGTGTGCATCATCTCCGGCAGCCCGCGGCAGATGCGCTCGGTGCTCACCGAGAAGCTGCGCCTGGACGGGGCGGTGTGGGACGAGATGGTGCTCAAGCCCAACCTCTCCAACATGCTGCGCGGCCGTTTCCGGGCCGTGCGCGACCAGGTGGGCTACAAGCTGCCGACCCTGCTCGAGAGCCGGGCGCAGGCACCGGTGTCGGCGGACGAGACGCTCTTCGGTGACGACGCCGAGTCCGACGCCTTCATCTACTCGCTCTACGCCGACGTCCTCTCCGGGGCGGTGGACGAGGAGACGCTCTTCGCCATCCTCGAGGCCTCGGGGACCTACGAGGACGTGGCGGTGCGCGTGCTGGAGGCGGCGCGCTCGGTCGAGCGGCGAGACGCGGTGCGGCGCATCTTCATCCACCTCGACCGGCGCACGCCGCCGGCCTACTTCCGGCGCTACGGGCCGCGGCTGGTGCCCATCTACAACTACTTCCAGGCGGCGCTGGTGTTGATGGCCGACGGCCACCTGGGCCCGGTCTCGGTGGCGCGCGTGGCCGCGGAGATGATCACCAACTACGGCTACAGCCTGCTGGCGCTGGGCAACTCGCTGCAGGACCTGGCTCGGCGTGGCCTGCCGGTGGCGGCGCTGGTCGAGTCGGTCTCGCAGGTCGTCTCGCGCGGGGAAGCAGGCGAGCTGGCGAACCTGCTCCGGCCTGCCCCGGACATCCTCGCCGCCTTCGCCAAGCGGGTCGCGGCCCTGGGCGCGCTGCCGCCTGCGCCGCAGCCCGTTACGGTGGATTACCTGTCGATGCTCGAGGAGGCGTTCCCCAAGAAGCGCCGCAAGGAGAGCGATCGCGACGAGCCGGAGCCGGTCGGGGGCTGAAGGGACGAACCAGAGGGGGAAAGGTAGAGTGGCCACCTATGCCCGACCTCCTTGGAAGCCTTCTCCTCCGCAAGGGGCTGATCACGCAGGCCCAGCTCGACGCCGGACTCGCGGCCCAGGCCAGGTACAAGGGCCGGCTCGGGACCAACCTCGTCGAGCGAAAGTTCCTCTCGCTGGCGGAGCTGGGCCTGGCGCTCGCCGAGCAGCGCGGCTGCACGCTCGCGACCCGGGAGGAGCTGGACTCGGCGACCGCGAACGTCCTGGTCTCCAAGCGCGTGGCCAAGCTGCACCTGGCGGTGCCGCTTCGGGTCGAGAACCGGGTGCTGCTGGTCGCCATGGCCAGCGCCTGGGACGTCGACGCGGTGGAGGCGCTCGAGCGCGAGCTGCGCAGCCGGGTTCGAGCGGTGCTCGCGCCGGAGTTGGTGATCCTGCGCTACCTCGACCGCGTCTACGACCTCAAGGCCAGCCGGCCCGTCTCCGTCTATGACCACGCCTTCGGTGCCGCGCGGGACGCCCTCGCCGCTCCGAGCGCGGACGGCTTCTTGAGCCAGGAGGGCGACGAGCAGTTCCTCCAGGCGTCGACGCCAGCGCCGCAGCTCGGGAAGCCGCTGCCGTCCGCGACGCTGCCGGTCCAGGGACCGCCTCGCCGGCACATCGAGTCCAGCTTCGACGCGCTGGTTCGCGCCAGCGTGCCGGTGCTTCGCAAGACGCCGGCCGCGGCTCAGGCCCTCGAGGACGGACTGGAAGACGCGGACGTGCTCGCCGACGACCTCCCGGTGCTCTCGGGGACGGTCCTCGAAGGTGGAGAGGCATCGGCGGCCGACAAGGCCCAGTCGCCGGCGCCGGTTCCCGACATCCCCGACGAGTGGAAGTAGCCTGCGCCCGGCGCCGCTCCGGTCAGAACCGGTACGACAGGCCGAACTGGGCGCGGAACGAGAACTCGGTGGGTGTGCTGAGGACCGAGGAGGGCTTGTCCACGATGAAGATGCTGACGCCGTAACGGGTGTCGAGCGTCAAGGACAGCGAGTTGTCGACCTTGTACTCGAGGCCGAACCCCGGCTGGATGGGCATGACGAAGGACACCTCGGGCACGATGAAGAGGATCATCGGCAGCGACACGCCGATGTTGATCGCCAGCGAGGAGATGACCGGGATGCCCACCAGCAGCTCCAGCGGGAACTGGATGCCGAACATCGTCTTCTTGTCCGGCTTGTAGAACAGCCGGGTCCTCACCTCCGCGCTGGTCGGGAAGTAGACCGTGAAGCCGGGGTTCAGCCGCAGGCCCAGGCTGAACTTGGCCTGCTTGACGAGGTTCAGCTTGAGGATGGCGTTGAGCTTGATTCCAGGCGCAATCCGCGGGACGCCCTCGAAGCCGTAGACGAAGGAGAAGGTGCCGCCCAGGTCGAACTTCTCGCTCATCCCGTGGATGAGGGAGAGGTTGAGGCCGGGCCAACCGAACTCGCCCAGGAAGTAGTTCTGGCCGGCGCCCACCGTGGAGCCGCCGAGCAGCCAGCCACCACCGCCGCTGCTCGTCGCCGCAGGCGCCGGGGTCGTGTCGCCGGTCGAGGGCGCGGGTGTCGACTCGGCGGCGCGCGCCCCGACGGGGACGAGGGTCAGGAACGCGAGGACGGTCACGAGGAACGCAGTGCGCTGCAAGGCAACCCTTCCTTCGCCCGGCGCGTCGCTCCTCGTCACACCGGCCGGGCGGTCGGCGCGCGAGGCGCAAGACCATAGCAGAGCGCGAAAGCGGCGGCGTAGGGCCGAGGATGGGGCTGCGGGGCTCAGGCTCGGAGGGTGAACTTTGTCCCGCGGCCGGACGGCACGCCTATAATCCGGCGCCTCGAGCGCCAGGAGCCTCTCTCGTGAATCCGGCCTTCTACCAGCCCATCGGCGCCAGCGAGCTGCTCCCGCGCTATGCCTTCCTGGAGTCGCTCGTCTCGGGACGTCGGGTGCTGGAGGTGGGGGCGGCGGTGGCCACCGGGGGGCGCGGCGCGGCCTTCCTGCGCTCGCACGGCGCGGCGAGCGTGCTCTCGCTCGACGCCGACCCGATCGCCGTCGACGCGGCTTCGCGTGAGTTCGCCACCGACCCGGGCCTGCGCTTCCAGGCGGGGCGCATCGAGGACCTGGCCGACGCGACCTACGACCTCGTCCTCGTCGCCGACGCCGCTCCGCTGGTGCGCGCGCCCTCGCTGCTCGACCGGCTGGCGCGGCTGCTCTCCAAGGACGGGCACCTGGTGCTGGGCCTGCGCAACCTGGCCGGGACGAGCCTCGCGGTGCTGTGCAGCGACGAGCCGAACGAGGGCGCGCCGACCTGGGGCGAAGCTCGCGGCGGCGCTCGAGTCGCGCTTCCCCGTCGTCGAGGCCGCGACGCAGCTGGCCTTCGTCGGCTACCGGCTGGGGCCGGCCGGCGTCACCGACCTCGAGACCGCGGTCGACGCGACGCTGCAGGGCGCGGAGGACTGCGGCTACTACCTGGCGATCGCCGGGGCGCAGCGCTCGGGTGCGCTCGGGGCGGAGACCATCGTCGCGCTGCCTTCGGCGCCGCTGGCCGTCGCCGGGCAGAAGCGGGCCGAGCTGACCGAGCGGCTGCGCCTGGCGCAGGAGGAGATGGACCAGGCGCGCTCCGAGGCCGGTGCGCTGGCGCCCAGCGAGGCCGACCTGCGCATCCACGAGCTGGAGGCGGCGCTGGCGGCCGCCAACCTCCGGGCCCGCCGGCTCGAGCGCGACGTCGAGACCCTGACCGCCCTCGAGCGGACGGCGCGCGAGCGGGCCGAGCGTGCGGAAGAGGACCTGGCCAAGGCAGCGCCGCTCAGGCCCGGCCCGTGAAGGTGAAGGAAGACGCCGCGATGACCCGGCGCATCCTGGTCTCGATCGCGCTCTTCGCGCTGCTCTCGGGCGCCGCGGTCCTCATCCTGCGCGAGGCCGGTGGCACCGGCGATTCCGGCTCGGTGGCCGAGGCTCCGGCGGCCGGTTCGACCTCCGCAGTGGATGCCTCCTCCCCCGGCTCGCTGCGCAACAACCTCTTCCGTCGCACGCAGCGCAGCGCCCTGGCCGGCCGCGTGGTGGACCCCGCCGGCAAGGGCATCCCGGGCGCGCGCGTGAACGCCCACGGGCCGATGCCCGCGGAGGTGACCGCGGGACCGAACGGCGCCTGGCGGCTCGGCGACCTCGAGGCGGGCGACTACGTGCTCTTTGCCAGCTCGGGGCTGAGCGCCAGCGATCCCGTCGGGCCGGTGCCGCTCGGGCCGGGCGAGGAGCTGCGCGACCTCGCCCTCGTGCTCGAAGGGGGTTCGGCCATCAGCGGCACCGTCCTCGACTCCCGCGACGGAAAGCCCGTGGCCGGCGCGACCGTCGCCGGCGGCGCGAGCCGGGTCACGGCGGACGAGAAGGGGGCCTTCCGGCTGACCGGGCTTCCGGGGGGCACGGTGGTGCTCACCGCCTCAGCCGAGGGCTACGTGCCGCGCACCTCCGAGGTCGAGCTGACGCGCGGGCGGGAGCGCACCGGCACCGAGCTGCACCTGGACCGCGCCGGACGCGTGAAGGGGCGGGTCACCTCGAACGGTGCCCCGGTCGCGGGCGCCGAGGTCTGGGCCGCGCGCTACGGCTTCGCCTCCCGCCTCTCGTCGCTCTCGCCGGTGGCGGTCACGGACCTAGAGGGCGCCTTCGCCGGGGACGTGCCGCCAGGCCGGATGGAGCTGGTGGCGCGGGCCGTCGGCTACGCCGAGGCGCGCACCGAGGAGTTCGAGCTGGGCGCGGGCGAGGAGCGCGAGGCGAACCTCTCGCTCGGCCAAGGTGGCACCGTCTTCGGCGCCGTGCGCGACCCCGAGGGGGCGGGCGTCGGCGGCTGCAAGGTGGAGGCCTTCGACACCATCCACGGTCGCACCACCGCGGCCAGCGACACCGGCACCGGCGGCCAGTACTGGATCGCCGGGGTGCCGCAGGCCATCTACCTGATCGTCGCCTCCTGCAACGCTGGCCGGGCGGAGCTCGGTGGGGTGCGCGTCGCCGACGGCGCGCAGGTGCAGGTCGACCTGCGCCTCGGGGCGGGCACCATCGCCGGGCGCGTGGTCGACTCCGCCGGCAAGCCGGTCGCCGGAGCGGCCATCGCGGCTCGACCCGACGGCAGCGCGGCGCCGGAGTCGCCCGCCGGATCGAGCCGGGCCGACGGCAGCTTCGAGCTCCACGGCTTGACCGGCAGCCGCTTCGCCGTCTCCGCGACCGCGCCGCAGGGCCGGGCCGAGCGCGCCGGCGTCGTGCCCGGGACCAAGGATATCGTGCTCGCCCTCGGGTCGGGGGACCTCGAGGGCAAGGTCGTCGGCGATCGCGGCGAGCCGGTCACCGACTTCGTGGTCTACGCCGAGCCGCTGTCGCTGGAAGCTGGCCGCCCGCGCTCGCAGCGGTTCCTCTCGCCGGCGGGCGACTTCAAGATGTCGCTCTCGCCGGGACGCTACGGGCTCAAGGTCGGTGCCCCGGGCTACTCGTCGAGCGGTCAGCCGAGCGTGGAGGTCCGCGAGGGCGCTCCGGGGCCGAAGGTGAAGATCGTCCTGACCAAGGGCACCAGCGTCAGTGGGCGGACGGTGGACCCGGAAGGCAAGCCCATCGGCGGGGTGAAGGTCGCGTCGGACCGCAACATGCTCTACGCCTTCGGCCGCGCCGCGCCGGTCAGCTCCGGAGCCTTCGCGCTCTCCGACGAGTCCGGCGCGTTCGTGCTCAACGGCGTCCACCCCGGCGACCGGATGTACCTGTTCGCGTCGAAGGAGGGCTACGAGCAGCGCGGAGCGACGCCGGTCAATGCTGCCTCGGGCAAGGTCGAGGGCGTCGAGGTCAGGCTCTTCGCCGGCAACCGCAACGAAGACGCCGAGCGCGAGTTCGCCGGAGTGGGCATGACGCTCAGCGGGCGCAACGGCGCGGTCCAGGTGGTCGAGGTGTTCGAGGGAGGCCCGGCGCGCGAGGCGGGGATCCGTCCCGGCGACCTGGTGACGAGCGTGGACGGCGCGCCGACGGCGGGGATGCCGCTCAACGACGTCATCGCCCGGATCCGCGGCGAGGTCGGCACCACGGTCACCGTCGGCGTCCGGCGCGAGGGCCGCGACTTCAGCCTGTCGATCGCGAGGGCGGTGGTGAAGTTCTAGAGCCCGAGTTTCGAGGTTTTGGTGCCTGAAATCGGCTGAGAAATCAGGCGGTTGCAGGTGCCCCGATTCGTCAGTCCGCACGCGGGGTTAGGAAGCCGTTCTTTCGCCCGCATCAATCATATGGGTCGCGCGCGGGGCCGACTGTTGCCACGTGGCAACAGTCAGCCACTTCGTCTCGGGAGTCCTACGCCTGCGCTTGGCGACCTACGTGTAGGTAAAGTTTTGCACGTGCAAAACTAAACCTACATGTGGGGCCTACTTCGCGGGCGGTCGAGGCTCGCGGCCGGAGCGCACATGAACCAGCGCGAGACCGCTCACCACGCCGAGCACCAGCGCGAGGGCCGCGGCCGTCACGGCGATGCCCTCCCCAGGATCGCAGTCAGGGTTTCGGCGATCTGCTTGGCGGACACTGGGCCCTGGAGCGTGGCGACGACGATTCCGTTCGCGTCGAGGAAGTACGTCTGCGGAACGCCGGTCGCTCCGAAGGCGGAGGCCGTCTGCGACAGGCGATCGACCACGACGGGGTAGGCGCTGCCGTGCTCGTCAAGGAACTTGCGCACCGCGCTGGCGTCGTCGTCCACGGAGATGCCCAGGAAGCCGGCGCGCCCTTCGAAATCGCGAGCGGCCTGCTGCAGCTCCTGGTGCTCTTCACGGCAGCCGGTGCACCAGGTCGCCCAGAAGTTCACGACGGCGGGCTTGCCTCTCAAGCTGGCCGACGACACGCGCGACCCGCTCGCGACCGAGGGCAGCTCGAAGGCCGGGACCGGCTGGCCGACGCCCGAGGCCTGCGCCTCGCCGTTGCCGACGACGAGGCCGCCGCCGAGCACCACGAGCAGCGCCGCGGCGAGCGCCATTCCGACAAGAAGGATCTTGAGGTTCACGCGCTCGCCTCCGCTGGGGCCGCGGGTGCTGCCGAGGACTCCTCGGCGCGAGCGACCGGCTTTCGGGCGCGGCGGCCGGGCGTGAGCGCCACCAGCGCACCAAGGACGGAGATGGCGACCCCGATCCACAGCCAGGCGACCATCGGCGCGACCTGGACGCGGAGGGCGACCTCGCCCTTCTCGGGGTCCAACCTCAGCAGCGACAGGTAGAGGTCGTCCCGAGGCGAGGAGAGGACGGCTGGCGTTCCCAGCGCGTCGCCGCGGGCGAAGTAGACGTTCATGCTCGGCGCGAGGTTGCCCAGGGGCTGTCCGTCACGCTCGACCGAGAAGACGGCGAGGTAGGAGTCGCGGTGCGGCTCACGGGTGTGCTGCGCGCCCTGGAAGGTGACCCGGTAGGGCCCGAGCTCGGCCGGTCGGCCCACCGCCAGCGTGGCCTCGAGCGAGCGCCTGCCCGAGGAACTGGCCGCAACGGCCACGAGCGCCACGGCGATGCCGATGTGCGCCAGGTGCGCGCCGATCCTCCGGCGCCCTTCCAGGATGCTCGTCCCCGCCGCGGCCTGACCCGCGCCAGCGCGAAGCGTTCGGACGACTGGCGAGAAGGCTCGCTCCAAGGAGACCGCGACGGCGAAGCCTGCGCAGCCGACGGCTGAGAGCAGGCCCACCGAGCGCGCTCCGAGCAGCGCCGCGACCAGCGCGGACGAGAGCCCGAGGCCGAGCGGGAGTGCGAGCACGCGCAAGGTGCGTGACAGGCGGGACTGGCCGAACGGAAGCGCGGGCCCGACGCCCATGAGGAAGAGGAGGGCGACGCCCAGCGGGACCGCGAAGCTGTCGTAGAACTCCTCGCCGATGCTCGCGCGGGCGCCGGTGAAGGTGCGCAGGGCCACCGGGTAGAGCGTTCCCAGGAGGACCGCGAAGGTCAGCAGGCCGAGCACGAGGTTGTTGGCAAAGAAGCCGGCTTCCCGGTCGATCGTGAAGGGCCGGCTCGGGCCTGGCTCCAACGCGCCGGCCCGGGACGCGAGCAACAGGACCGAGGAGACGAGCGCCACGCCAAAGAGCGCGAGGAACCACGGCCCGACGTCGCCGGGGGCGAAGGAGTGGACCGAGCCGACGACTCCGCTGCGGGTGAGGAAGGTTCCGAGCAGCGTGAGCAGGAAGGCCGACTGGACCAAGGTCAGCGACCAGACCTTGGCCGAGCCTCGGCGCTCGGTCATCAAGAGCGCGTGGAGCGCGGCGGTCGCCGCCAGCCAGGGCATCAGCGAGGCGTTCTCGACCGGGTCCCAGGACCAGTAGCCGCCCCAGCCGAGGACGTCGTAGGCCCAGCGCGCGCCGAGCGTGATGCCCGCCGTCAGCAGGAGCCAGGGGACGAGCAGCCACGCGCGCAGGGTAGCCACCTGCTCGCGCTCGAAGCGGCCGGCCCGCTGGGCTGCGAGGGCGAGCGCGAAGGGCACTGCCATCCCGACGTAGCCCGCGTAGAGGATGGGCGGGTGGATGGCCATGAGCGGGTGGTTCTGGAGCAGCGGGTTGGGGCCGGGGCCGTCCAGCGGTGGGGGCAGGACGTCGCGGAACGGGCTCGCCGGTCCGGCCACCAGGAACGCGAAGCCCGCGCCCAGCCCGAGCAGGATTGCGAGGGCGGTGGTGTCGATCTCGGTGGGCGAGCGGCGCCGGCGCCACGCGAAGGTCGCGGTGAAGAGGGCGAGGATGAGGCCCCAGAAGAGGATTGATCCGATCGAGCGCCGACCAGAGGCTGACGGCGCTGACCCATGCCGGAGACAGGCGCGATCCGACCTCGGCGACGTACGAGACCGAGAAGTCGTGCCCGAGGAGCGCGGCCTCCAAGAGGAGCGTCGCCGAGAGCAGGGCACCCGCGAACGCGGCCGCGGCGTAGCCGGTCCAGCGTCTCGCCCACTCGTGGCGCTCGCCCGCCCAGCCCAGGGCGAAGCCGAACGCGCCCAGGAAGGTCGCGAGGATCAGCGCGGCGCGGCCGAACAGGGAGATCACGGTGAGCGCCCCTTGGTGAACTCGGGCCGCTCCATCGCCCCACCCTTCTCAGCCTGGTAGACGTTGCCGTGCGAGACCATCAGCCGCGAGCCGTCGAAGACGCCGTCGTGGCCGAGGGTCCCCTCGACCACCACCGCGATGCCTTCACGGAACATCTGCGGGGCGAGGCCGTGGTGCCGGACGGGCACGGTGCTCTTGCCGTCGGCCAGCTCGAACGAGACGCCATCGGCGTCGGGCTTGACCGAGCGCTCGGAGACGATGCCACCTAGCCTCACCGTGGCGCCCACGGCTTGGGGGCCGGCGGCGCGGAGCTGGCTCGGGTCCCAGGAGTAGACGAGGTTGCGACCGAGGCCTCCCCAGGCCACGAAGGCGACGGCCGACGCGGAGACGGCGACCGCGGCCACCGCCGCCCAACGCTCGCGCCGGCCGAGGTCGGCGCGCTGTGCCACCGCGGTGCTCATCGCCGGCTCGCCTCTCGGGAGCGCAGCCACAGCGAGAGGCCGTAGGCGCTGAGCACGGCCGCGGTCGCCGCATAGGCCGCCACGACGAAGGACCAGCCGCCTTGGATGACGCCGTTCATGTCTCGCCTCGAATCGGGCGCAGCGCCGCGGGCGCGGGCTGGATTCGGTGTGGGGGACTTCGACGCCGAGAGCTCGGGCGGCGGTGCCAGCTCGCTCGCGAGGCGCTGCTCGGCGAGCCGCGCGCGGATCAGGACGAAGCCTGCGGCCAGGAAGAGCATCCCGAAGGCGCTCAGGCGCAGCGGCAGCACCATCGCCGGGTCGACCGTCTGCGGGCTCGACTGCATCTGGTGCAGCGAGCTCCACCAGCGCACCGAGAAGTAGACGATGGGCACGTCGGCGAAGGCGAGGATGGTCGCCAGCGAGGACCAGACGGCGCGGCGGGCCGGGTCCTGCACGAACCGGCGCAGGGCGAGCACGCCGACGAAGGCGAAGAGCATCACCGCCACGGTGGTCAGCCGCGGGTCCCAGTCCCACCAGACGCCCCAGGTCGGCTTGGCCCAGATGGCGCCCTGCACGCAGAGCAGGAAGGAGAGCACCACGCCGACCTCGACGCTGGCTTCCAGGAAGGCATCGAGCCTCCAGCGCCGCGTCGCCAGGAACCCCACCGCGAAGGCGAAGGCCGCGACCAGGCAGAGGAGCGCGATCCACGCGGTCGGCACGTGCACGTACATGATGCGCTGCACCTCGCCCATGAAGCGCTCGGCCGGGGCGCGGGTGAGCCCCCAGAACGAGCCCAGGCCGAGGAGGACGACCCCGGACGCGACGAGGAAGACGTGGGCGATTCGACCAAGCATGGTGGCTACTCCTCCAGCACCGCACCGAAGAGGACGGCCCCCAGGGGCCAGAAGACGAGGTCGAAGGCCGCGAGCAGGCCCATCCACGAGCCGAGCTGGCCCATGGGATCGCCCGAGAGCAGCAGCGAGGTCGCACGGGTCGCCGCCAGCAGCACGGGCGCGACGAGCGGGAGCAGCAGGAGCGGCAGGAGGACCTGGGCCCCGCGGGTCTGCGAGGTCATCGCGGCGTAGAAGGTCCCCGGCGCCGCCAGCCCGGCCGCACCGAGCGCGATGACCGCGGCCAGCTCCAGGAGGCGGGCCGGGGTCGCGTCGCAGAAGAGCGCCATCACCGGGACGAGCGCGAGCCCGAGCGCGAAGAGCTGCGCCGCATTGGCGACGGCCTTGGAGAGGAAGAGCCAAGATGGACGCGTCGGCAGGAGCGCCAGGCCTTCGAGCGCGCGGCGCGCCTGCTCGTGCCGGAAGCTCTCCGAGAGCGCGAGGACGGACCCGAAGACGAGGGCGACCCACAGGAACCCGGCCGCTCCGTGGCGCAGCGCCCGGGAGTCGGGACCGGCGGCGAAGCCCAGCATCAGGAGCGCGGTGGCGCCGAAGGCGAAGACCGCGGCGGCCTGGCTGCGGGTGCGCCAGGAGAGGACCAGATTCCTTCTGGAGCACGGCCCAGAGCTGCATCAGCCCGCTCCCTCGGCCCACGCCGGTTCGGCACCGAAGCGCGCCAGGAATTCGGCGACGGGGCCCGCCCATTGGATGCGGCCGGATTCGAGGAGGACCGCGCGGTCGCACAGGGCAGCGGCCCGGCGCAGGTCGTGGCTGGCGATGACGACCGCCGTCCCGGCCCGTCGCATGCGCGCGACGAGCGAGTCGACGAGTGTCAGGCCCGCAGGGTCGAGCGCCGAGTGCGGCTCGTCGAGCAACGCCACGGCTGGCTGCTGAAGGAGCAGGCGAGCGAGCGAGAGACGCTGGTGCATCCCTGCCGAGAAGGTCTCCACCAGCGAGTCCCCCTGCCCGGCGAGGCCCACCTCGTCGAGGCGACCAAGCAGGGTGTGGCGGTCGGCAGGGCGACCGAGCAGACGCGCAAAGAGGGAGAGGTTCTCGAGCGCCGTCAGCGGCTCGTACGTGGCGGAGGCGTGGCCCAGCAGCGCGGAGCGAGCGAGCCTGCCAGTGCGATCGGCCCGCCCGGCGATCGCCACCTCTCCACGGTCGGGTCGGAGGGCGCCGGCGATGAGCCGAAGCAGGGTGGACTTTCCCGAGCCGTTGCGTCCGGCGACGAGCAGGCCCTCGCCTGCTGTGAGCGAGAGGTCGACTTCTGCCACGGCCCACTGGCCGCCGAAGCGCTTGGCCAGCCCCACGGCTTGGAGTGCGGGCGCGGGACCGGGCATGGCGGCGACGGCGGGGGACATGTTCGGGGTTCCTCGAAAGGGTCGCGCCTCGTCCCCGGCAAGCGGGTCCCTTGGCGCCAGGTTGATTAGATTCGGGAGGCGGTGCAGCGATGCGCCGAAAAGCGCCGGGGAGGGCCCGGCGGTATGCTCCGCCGGCACGACGCGAGTCACTCAGGAGGGTCTGCCGTGCTCCAGCTCTTGCCGCCCGTCTGCCGCGACTGCGGCAAGACCGCCAAAGAAGCCAAGCTCAGCCCCTACCTGGACTTCCACCTCTGCGGCGCCTGCATCGCCCGGCGCGAGCGCGAGGTGCTCGCGGACCCGCGAGCGAAGCGCAAGGCGCCGTCCAAGAAGAGCAAGCGGGAGGCGGAAGTCGAAGCGCCGAAGAAGCCCAAGGCGAAGGTGGCCAAGAAGCCCGGCGGGGGGCGGGGCCGCAGGCCTTAGCCGGCTCGCGACCCGCGCTGGGCGAGGACGTCCGCGAAGTCCTCGGTGAGGGTCCCGTCGGGCAACACGATGAGGTTGCGGTAGGCGTCGAACCTGGCGACGTGCTTGTACTGCCAGGCCTCGAAGCCATCCGCGTCCCGGTAGATCCGGCGCAGGAGATCGTCGACGACGAGCGACATCCCCTCGGGCACGCGGAGGTGCTGGGCGGCAGCGCGCTCGGGGCTCACGAGGTCCTCGCAGAAGGTCAGCTTCAGGCCGTGGCGCTTGGCGAACCGGCAGAAGGCATCGACCTCGTCGCCGCCAGCGTAGACGTTGAGGCGGATGCTCGCGCGGGTCGAGCTGCGGACCTGGACGATCTTGGCGAGGTACTCCTCGAGCGCCTGCGCCGTCTGGCCGCTGACGCGGAGGTAGCGCGCGGGGTCGAGCGTGGAGAGCGAGAAGGTGAGGTTGTCGGCGCCGCGGCGAGTGAGCCTCGAGGTAGGTCTGCGCCGGCGCGGAACCGTTGCTCGTGACGCTCAACTCGGCGCGCGGGAAGCGGGACCGCAAGCCCGCGATCATCTCCGCGAGGTCTGGGCAGAGGGTCGGTTCGCCGCCCATCAGCGTGGCGAAGCGCGGGTCGAAGGAGGCGGGCAGGTCGGCGACGATGGCCGCGAGCTCCGGCGCGGTCATCAGGGTGCCGTCGCGATGGTGCTGGTAGCAAAAGGTGCAGTGCTGGGTGCAGCGGTGGCCGACCACGACGCGCAGCGAGGTCAGCCGGTCGAGCTCGCCCGACCGTCAACGCCGAGCCCGCTGGTAGATCACGATCTGCGGGGTCTCGTCGAGGTAGAGGCCGTGCACCGGGGTCTGCGTGCCGTAGCTGTTCCAGATCTGCATCTCGAAGTCGCGGAACTCCGGCATGTACTGGTAGACGGCGACCTCCGAGCTCTCGATATCGCCCACGTACTGCAGGTCGTCGCGGAGCATCCCGGCCTTGCGGTAGGCCCAGTACGAGTCGTAGGTCACTTCGTGGAAGAAGACGCGGGCGTTGCGCGGAGCGTTCTGGTTGAGCCAGGGCAGCACGCCGGTCACGTTGTTCGACCAGTACTGCCGATGCATGCCCAGCGTGGCGCCGCCCGGGTAGCCGCCGGCGAGCTCGTTGTAGAAGCTGGTGCCGTAGGGGTGGTTGTGGACGACGCCCCAGAGCGCAGGGACGAGCGCCAGGGTGGCGCCCAGCGGAAAGGCGAAGCGCTTCGCCGGAGCCCAGAGGTCGGCGGACGTGTCCGCGATCCGGTCCAGCGCCCGCGCCGCGAAGAGGACCAGGAAGGGCATCGAGGGCAGCCAGTGCTTGATGCCGCCGAAGATGGGGATGTTGGGCATCGACAGCACGGTGATGGACGCGAAGGCGTTGCCCAGCAGCAGCAGCGAGTCGGCGTCGAGCTCGGAGACGAACCGCTTCGCGCCGTGCCAGACGTAGGTCGCGACGAACCGCGCCATCTCGTGCAGCGACCCGGCGGTCATCAGCACCAGGATGCCGACTGGAACGGTCATGGCCGTGAGCCCGAACGCGTAGCCGACCGGGTAGGGCGGCTCGACCAGCAGCCTGCCGAAGTACTCCCACGGGTAGTTGATGTGCTGGGTGTGGAAGCCCATGTACCAGGCGAACCGGTCGATGGGCGCGTGCCAGAGGTAGGGCCAGTGCAGGTAGAAGACCACCGGCCCGATGGCCAGCATCGAGAGGAGCGGGAGCGCTGCCCTGGCGACGGCCTTCGCCTTGCCCTCGCGCCAGGACTGGGGAGCACTGGTGAGCAGGAAGTGGACGAGGAAGACCCCGGGGATGATCCACGCGTTGTGCTTGGTGGAGAGCGCCAGGCCGAACGCGACGCCGGTCCAGAGAATCCACCAGCGGCTCGACTGGGCTCTCCAGTACGCGTACGCGGTCAAGAGCCACATGCACGCGATGGGGATGTCGAAGCAGGCGAGATGGCCGTGGAAGAACTGGCGGGGGATCAGCCAGAAGGCCGCGACCGCGAACAGGCCTCCTCGGCGCGAGGAGAGCCGCGAGGCCATCAAATAGAGCAGCGCCGAGAGCAGCCCGGAGAAGACCCACGCCGGGAGCCGGTAGCCGCCTGCGTCGCCCGTCCAGTGCAGCTTCTCGGTGAAGAGCAGGTGCGACAGGCCGAAGGCGACCTTGGTGAGCACCGGGTGCTCGTGGTTGTACTCGAAGCGGCGGACGATGGCCTGGTCGGTGAAGGCCTTGAGCGGCTCACCCTGCTTGAGCGCGTCCCAGACGTCTACGTACCAGCCCGCGTAGTCCTGGCCGGCGCGGAAGTAGTAGCTCTCGTCGCGGGGGACGCCGATGGCGGAGTGCGTGAGCGCCATCGCGGCGAACGTGCCGAGCGCCAGCGCGAGCGCGATGAGCCGGTCCCACTTCCGTGGGGCGCGCAGATCGGCGGGGAGTGGCGAATGCTCGCCGGTCATGGGTACGCCCCCGCGGCGAAGCAGAAGTGGCGCATGTCCGGGTTGTCGGCGCTGACCTCGAACTGGACCAGGTGCGGCGTGCCGGCGAGCGCCGCGGTGTCGATGCTGCGCCGCTTCTCGCCAGGCTTGCCGGGCGGGAAGTCGATCTCGGCCTGCAGCTTGCCGTCGATCTTCACGGCCAGCTTGACCGTGCCGTACTTTTCCACGCGGTAGACGATCTGCCCGACGATGCCGCCCACGACGTCCAGCGACTTCCCGAGCACTGTGCCCGCGTACTCGATGACGAGCGGGTCGTTGTGCGCGGGGTGGGCCCACAGGCAGCGCAGCGGCTTGGAGTCGATCTCCTTCACCTCGACGCCGACGTTGATCCACCCGGCCCGCGGGCAGGGGTGGCGGCCGTTGCGCTCGGGGCAGAGCTCCTCGGAGCCGTCGCCGCGGCGGAAGTAGACCTTGGCGCGCGCGACTTCGGAGACGAAGTCGAAGGAAGGCCGCTCGAGGCGGGTGTTGTCGAACTGCGTGACCGTCAGCTCTCCGAAGCGCTTGGGCGCGCCGGCCTGCTTGAACTTGAAGGAGTCGAGCAGCTCGAAGGTGGCGCCCTGGTTGGAGCGGGGCAGGTCCGGCAGCGAGAGGACGAAGAGATGGCCGTAGCCGCGCAGATCGTCGCGCACCGGGTGGCGGTGCAGGTTGAGCACGGGGACGTTCTGGACGAACAGGCGCGCGCGCTCGGCCCAGTGCGGGTCGAGCAGCACGGCGTCGCCGTCCTTGGCCGCCGCCGCAATCTCCTGCGCTGCCGCCCGGTAGTCGGCCTCGGAGGGCAGCGTCGAAGGCAAGCGCAGGTAGAAGAGGATGGAGAGCAGCGCGGCCGCGACGAAGGCGACCGCTTCCAGACGCAGCATCACCGCGCCGAAGAGGCTCGGCCGAGCCGGGGCGGGCGCAGGCGGCGCAGCCGGCGGCGGCGGTGGAGCGGGGGCAGGTGAGTCAGCGAGCGGCTCGGCCAAGGGGGTCACCAAATCGAAGGCCCCGCATCAGGCGGCAGCCAGACCTCGCAGGTCAAGCGCGAGCTTAGGTCTTGGCCAGGCGGATCTTCGCCTCGCTCTTCTCGCGGCAGAACGTGCAGAGGATCGGCTCGCCGGAGGCAAAGGAAGGGGCCCAGGTCGCGTACATCGAGCAGCGCGGGTCGAGGCAGTGGTGCAGCTCCCAGAGGTGACCGACGTCGTGCACCACCTGCTTGGCCAGCCGCTTGAGCAGGGCCTCGCCTCCGGGCAGGCCGTGCGTGGTCACGACGGCACGCTCGCCGGAGTACTGCGCGAAGCCGGTGGTCGGGGCCTTGCCGCTCGGCAGCTCACGCGGCACGAAGGGCCGGTTGGTCAGGTAGACGATTCTTGTCGTCGGCGAAGGACTTGACCGCGGGCGCCTTGGCCACGAGCTCGACCGCGTCGAGCGCGTCGCCCTTGACGGCTTCCTTGGGGATGGCCACGTCGCCGGCGTACTCGCAGCCCAGGCCGTAGGCCTGGAAGACGATGCGGCTGAGCTTGTCGAGCGTCTCTTGCTCGATTGGGTCGAGCGTCACCAGGCGGATCACGCTGCGCCTCCGTCGTCGAAAAGGTCTTCGCTACTTCTTCTTGGGCTTGGCCTTCGCGGCCGGCTTGGCTTTCGGCTCGGCCTTGGGCTTGGCGGCCTTGGGGGCCTTCGCGGGCTTCTCGGCCTTCGGCTTCGGCTCCGCCTTGGGCTTGGCGGCCTTCGGGGCCTTCGGCGCCTTTTCGGCCTTGGGGGCCTTCGGCGCCTTCGCTGGCTTCTCTTCCCCGGCCGGCTTCTTGGCAGCGCGCGGCTTCTTGAGCGCCTCGGCGGACTCCTCCTCGCCTTCGGCCTCTTCGCCCGCTTCCCCTTCGCTCCCAGACTCTTCCTCGGCCGGCTCTTCCTCGAGCCCCGCGTCTTCGAGCGTCGTCGTCTCCAGCCCGTCGTCGAGGCCCAGCTCCTCGCCGTCCTCGCCGCCCAGCGCCATCGCCAACGTGGGCTTCACGCGCTCCTTGCCGGGCGGGAACATCGCCAGGTCCACCGCGTCCTCGGCCGAGCCCTCGAGCAGGCCCGAAGCGGCAGCGACCTCGCTCACCAGCAGGTGGCGCGCGTTGTCGTAGAGCTCGCGCTCCTTGGGCGGCAGCGGGCGGAGGTCGGCGAGCGTGGTCAGGCTCTTGACCACCTGCGCCAGGCCCATCAGCCCACCCTCACTCATGCGCTCGCCGTGGGACCGCGCGCGGACCTTCCAGTCCAGCTCAGGTCCCTCGACCGGCGCAGCGAGGTAGGCGAAGACCTTCTTGAGCTCGGAGGCGTCGGCGACGCGGCGGATGCCGGCCTTGTCGAGCCGACCCTTGGGGACCGAGATGACCGTCCCCTCGTCGTCTTCGCGCGCGAGCTTGACGAACTCCTGCTTGCTGCCCGCGATCTCCATCACGGTGGTGCCCACGACCTTGCACACACCCTGGTTCGCGTAGACGACCCGGTCGCCTACTTTGAGATCGGACTCGGCGATAGGCATTACCCGCCCTCCAAAGAGAGGCGCGTTGATTATCAAAGGGGCGGGGAGGGGTCAACGAACCGCGCCGAGATTGCCGAGCTTGGACGCGGGGTTGCTGGCCGGACGGAGTCGGGAATCGGCAGGAGGCTGGCCGGCCGGAGCGGCGCACAGCGGCAGGTCGCGCGCGCCGCACGTTGCTGCGACGGCGTCAGCGCGAGGCCAGCTGGGCCTGGGCCTGCCTGGCCTCGGCTTCGCGCGCCAGCTTGTTGAGGGTGGTGTGCAGGCGCAGGTCGACCTGCGCATTGAAGGCCGCCTCGACCACCTGAGGATTGCTGTCCTCAGAGGGCATCCAAGCCGCAGCGAGAAGCCCGAGGGCAGCGAAGAGACCGAGGACCGTCAGAGCCTTCGTCATGATTTCCTCCGTAGCAGGCGCTACAGCCATGTGTTGCCTACACGCTACGACACGCCGGCGATCGGTCAATTTTTCGGCCGCTCGGCCTCCCGTTCGCCTCACAGGAGGAGCCGAAGTGGGCGGTTCAAAGGCCCGCCTGGGAAAAAGACGGGATCGCCTTCGACTTGCCCGGCAACCATTCGTGTGGAATGGATGCGGTCCTGCCATGCAGCTGGAGCTTCTGGGGAGCCGGGTTGGCTGAACCCGTCGAAAAGACTGGGGATGCTGTCCGTGCGCCCGAACCTCTGGCGCCGCTCATCGCCCGTGTGCGCGACGGCGACCTCGCGGCCTTCGACCTGCTCTACCGCCGCACCCGGCAGGACGTGCACCGCATCCTCTTCCACCTGGTGGGGTCGAACGCAGACATGGATGACCTGATCCAGGAGACCTTCATCCAGCTGATGAAGGCGCTGAGGACCTTCCGTGGCGACTCGAAGTTCTCCACCTTCCTCTACCGGGTTTGCGCCAACGTCGCGCTGATGCACCTGCGGGGCGGCCGGCGCCGCCGCGAGGACCCTGTCGAGGAGCTGCCTGATTCACCCGCGGGCGCCGCGAGCGACCCCGAGCACCAGGCCCAGGCGGCGCAGGCCGCACAGATGATGAGCAAGGCGCTGGAGAAGCTCTCGGCGGAGAAGCGGGTCGTGTTCGTCTACCACGACTTCATGGGCATGGGCCCGGAGGAGATCTCGGAGGCCTTGTCGATCCCCGTCAACACCGTGCGGTCGCGGCTCGGTCGTGCGCGCGAGGAGCTGGTGCAGCTCTTCTCGCAGGCGCGTGGCGAGCTCGCGGCGGCCAATGGAGGCGCTCGTGTCGCACGTTGAGTTCGACCGCCTCTGGGCGCTAGCGCAGGGAACCCTTGGCGAGTCCGAGGCGAAGGACGTCCGCGCCCACCTCGCGAGCTGCCCCGCCTGCGGGGCGCAGCTGGCGAGCATCGAGCTGGCGCGGCCGATGATGATGCCGCCGCCGGTGCCGGAGCTCAGCGCGGCACGCTGGAGCGCCATCGACGACAAGGTCCTCTCCGCCGTCGCCGCCGAGATGGAGCGCCCGAGCCTGTGGCGCACGCTCCGGTCCTGGTGGGACGCGCCGATCCTCAAGCCCGCGCTGGCGTTCGGCGCGATGGCCGCCGTCGCGCTGGTGGTGGTCTTCGCCACGCGCTCGGGGCCCGAGGCCGTCCCGGAGCCGCTCCCGACCGATCCCATTGCCGTGCTGCCGGGAGAGCTCGTCAACGAGGCGGCGGTGGTCAGCGCGGTCGACTCGAGCGCCGGCGCCGTGGAGCTTCAGGCCGACAAGAAGATTGCCAAGGGCTCCAGAATCGCGACCCGTGCCCAGGGCGAGGCCTGGCTCAAGCTCCCCGACGGCAGCAAGCTGGGTGTGCTCGCCGCTTCCTCCGCGCAATTGGACGATCTCTCCCCCACAGCGGTCCGCGTGTCGCTCGACAAGGGCGCTCTCGCGGTGGCGGCGGCGTACGAGCCGGATCGGGTGCTCGAGGTCAGCGCCGGGCTCCTGTCGGTGAAGGTGGTCGGCACCCGCTTCATGGTCGTTCGCGACGACGAGAAGAGCGGCGTGGTGGTCGAGGAGGGCATGGTCGAGGCGAACGTCGACGGCAAGCCGACGATGGTGCCGGCCGGCAGCTCGCTCACCGTGACCAACCAGGGCGTGACCCGGCTGGACAAGGTCGAGGAGCCCGAGCGCCGCGAGATGCAGGTCATCGTGCCGCAGCGGCCCCTGGTGACCCCCAAGCCGCCCAAGCCGCTCGTCCTGCCGGTGACGGACGCTCCGGACGCGGCGGTGCTGGCGATGGTCCAGCCCAGCGAGCCGCCGCCGGCTCACCCGGCCGAGCCCGAGCCCGCCGCGCAGCCGGCGCCCGAGACCACCGACGTCGACAATGACTGGGCGAGCATGCCGTCTCCCGTGGAGCAGCCCGCGCAGCCCCAGGCCGCCGAGGCGCAGCCGCAGCCCATCGGCCTGGCACCGCAGAACGGCGTTCCGCAGCCGCAGGCCGTCCCCACCGCTGCCGTCGCCGGCGATCGCAGCTGGCTGCAGAAGCAGGTGGACAAGGTCAGCCGCGCTCACTGCCGTCGCGTCTACGAGAAGGTCGACGAGATGCTCATCGTGTGGCCCAAGAAGGGCGTGGTGATGACCAAGCGGCGCCAGACCCAGCTGAACGAAGGGCTCAAGGAGCGCGACCGCTGCATCGCCAAGTGGGGCTACCCGCTCCCGAAGTAGGCCTCGGCCATTGCCCGCATCCGCACCCGAAAAACAAGAAGGGCCCCGACGTTCTCGGGGCCCTTCGTCTTGCCTGAAGCCTGAAGGCTGAAACCTGAGGCCTGAAGCCTGAAGCCTACTTCGCCAGCTCAGCCTCGATGGAGTCCTTGAAGGCCTCGAACGGCTGGGCGCCGGAGAGCAGCTTGCCGTTGATGAAGAACGCCGGGGTGCCGCTGACGCCAGCCTTCTGGCCGGCCATCATGTTGTCGTCCACGGCCTTGGCGAACTTGCCGGAGTCGAGGCAGGGGTCGAACTTCGCGGCGTCGATGCCGAGGGACTTGGCGCCGTCCTTCAGGCCCGCGACGTCCAGCTTGTCCTGGTGGTCGAACATCCAGTTGTGCATCTCCCAGAACTTGCCCTGCTCGTTGGCGCAGTGGCCGGCCTCCGCCGCCTTCTTCGCCTTGTCATGGAAGGGCAGCGGGTAGTCGCGGAAGACGATGCGGACCTTGCCGGCGAAGGCGGTCAGGACCTGCTCGGCGGTCTTGGCGGCGCGCGAGCAGTAGGGGCACTGGAAGTCGCTGAACTCGACGATGGTCACCGGCGCGCCCTCGGGGCCCTTCGACGGGCCGGTGGCGGCGACCGCCACCCGCGGCTCCGGCAGCGTGATCTTCACCTTGGCGTCGGCCTTGAGCTTCTCGAGGTAACCGATTACCGCGGACTGCGCCTTCTGCTGGCGCATCTGGCCGACGATCATCGGCTTGAGCTCCTCGAGCGAGCGGCCGCCGAACCTCTCCTTGTTCGCCTCGTAGATTCTGGTTGACCTCTTCGTCCGAGATGGGCGGGGCGAGCTTGTCCTCGAGGTCCTTGATGAACTGCTCCTCGGTCTTGCCAGCCTTCGTCGCCTCCTGGTTGAGGAGGCTCTCGATGATCATGTTCTCGAGCTGCTTGCGGCGCAGCTCGAAGAGGTCCTTGGCGATTCTTGGAGTCCAGCTCGCCCAGGGTGATCTTCTTGCCTTCGCCATAGGTGGCGACGACGGTGGCCGGGTCGAGCCCCACTCCCGCGGCCTGGGCTTCGGGGCTGGCGGCGGGGGTCGCGGCCTTGTTGCAGGCGGCGAGGGCGACGGCGGAGAGCGCCGCAAGGATCAGGGGCTTCATTCGGTTCGTCCTTTCGAGCGTGGCTCGGGCGGGCAGCCACCCGGGAGGCGGCGCTTGTTTCACCGAACCCTTGGGGCGTCAAGGATATTGCTGGGAGTGCGGGCCCCGCCTCGGACACGCCGCCGGCCGCCCGATCGGGCCGGTTTGGCGATACAACCTGCGCCATGGATCGACCCTGGACGAAGCACTACGACCCCGGCGTCCCCTCGCGCATCGAGCACCGTTCGCTGGGCCTGCACCAGCTGCTGCCGCGAGCGGCCGAGGCCTTCCCGCAGCGCGATGCCCTGGTGCTCGCCGTCCACGCGGCCGGGCACGTCTTCACCTCGCGAACGACCTATGCCGAGCTCGCCGCCGAGGTGCACCGCTGCGCCGCGTCGCTGCAGCGCCTGGGCGTCGTCAAGGGCGACCGCGTGGCGCTGTACCTGCCCAACTGCCCGCAGTTCGTCGTCACCTACTGCGCCGCGCTCCAGGTGGGCGCCATCGCCGTGCCCTTCAACCCGCTCTACTCGCCGCGCGAGGTCGAGTCCCAGCTCGCCGACTGCGGCGCCAAGGTGATGGTCGCGCTCGACCGCTTCTACCCGAACGTCCAGAAGGTCCGCGCCCACACGAAGCTCGAGCGCGTGGTCGTCACCTCCGTGAAGGAGTACTTCCAGCCGGTGGTGAAGCTGCTGTACTGGGCCAAGCAGGGCCGCAAGGAGGCCGTCCGGAATCTCGACGGCCGCGACCTGCGGTGGGGAGACCTGCTCGTCGGCGGGGCACCGGCCACGCCGGTCGAAAGCGCCGAGACCGAGACCGCGGTGCTGCTCTACACCGGCGGCACGACTGGCGTCTCCAAGGGCGTGGAGCTGACGCACAAGAACCTCGTCTACAACGCGGAGATGAACTACGCCTGGGCCCGGATGAAGGACGGCGAGCACGTCACGCTCGGCGCGCTGCCGCTCTTCCACGCCTTCGGCCTGACCTGCGGGCTCGATCTCTCCCTGCTCTCGGCGGGCACGCTCGTGCTGGTCCCCAACCCGACCGACCTGCCCGGGCTCGCCAAGACGATGCACCTGACGCAGCCCACGGTCTTCCCGGTGGTGCCGACGATGCTCGTCGGGCTCTCGAACCTCCCGGGGATCGAGAAGCTGAAGCTCGACTCGGTGAAGGTCTCGCCGTGCGCCGGCAGCCCGCTGGCGCCGGCGGTGCAGCGCACCTACGAGGCGAAGGCCCGCTACCGCGTGATGGAGGGTTTCGGCCTGACCGAGTGCGCGCCGGTGGCGATGGGCAACCCGGTCTACGGCGAGAACCGCCCGGGGACCATTGGCGTGCCCTACCCGGACACCGACGCGCGCATCGTCGACCTGGAGACCGGGACGCGGGAGATGCCGTTCGAGGAAGGCGGCGAGTGGACCGAGCCCGGCGAGATCGTCGTGCGCGGCCCGCAGGTGATGAAGGGCTACTGGAACGCGCCCGAGGCCACCGCGAACCAGATCAAGGACGGGTGGCTGCACACCGGGGACATCGGCCAGATGCACAAGGACGGCTACTTCCGCATCGTCGACCGGCTCAAGGACCTCATCATCCGTAGCGGTATGAAGGTCTACCCGGCGGAGATCGAGAAGGTCCTCTCCGAGCACCCCAAGGTCCGCGAGGTGCTGGTCATCGGAGTGCCGGATTCGACGCGAGGCGAGCTGGTGAAGGCCTTCGTCGTCGCCAAGCCCGACGTGGCTCCGCCCACCGAGGAGGAGATCCTCGGCTTCTGCCGCGAGAACCTCGCCAAGTACAAGGTCCCTTCGGCCATCGAGTTCCGGCTGTCGCTGCCGAAGTCGGCGGTGGGCAAGCCGCTGCGGCGCATGCTGCGCGAGGAGCTGGCGGCGTGACCGCGCCCCAGGAGGCCCCCGTCCTCGTCGCCGGCGCCTCAGGCTATCTGGGCGGCCACCTCGCCGCTTTCCTCGTTCGCCGCGGCTACCAGGTCCGGGCGCTGGTGCGGCCCACGAGCGACACGAGCAGGCTCCAAGCCCCGGGAATCGAGCTGCGCCACGGCGACCTGACCGACACCGCCTCCCTGGTGGCGGCGATGAAGGGCGTGCGCGCCGTCTTCAACTGCGCCGCCAAGATCTCGGACTGGGGTCCGAAGGAGGCCTTCCTCGCCATCAACCGCGACGGCGCGGCCAACCTCGTCGCGGCCGCGCAGCAGGCGGGGGTCGAGCGCCTCGTCCACTTCAGCTCGCTCACGGTCCTCGGGCTGCCCCGCGCCGGCGAGCTCATCACCGAAGACTCGCCGTACGCGTCCGGCCCGCTGGACAAGTACACGCACAGCAAGCTCGAAGGCGAGAAGGTGGTGCGCGAGGCGCACGGGCAGCAGGGGCTCTCCACAGTCATCGTCCGGCCGGGGGCCATCTGGGGCCCGGGCGATCCACACATCTTGCCGCGCATCGTGGCGCTGCTGCGGCGCGGGCGGATGGTCTACATCGGCGGCGGCACGAACCACGTCGCGCTCTCGCACGTCGAGAACTTGAGCCTCGGCATGGCGCTGGCCGCCGAGGTCCCGGCGGCGACAGGCCGCGTCTACCACGTGGTGGACGAAGAGGACCTAACGTCGCGGGAAGTGATCGACGGACTCGTCGAAGGACTCGGCACCCCCAAGCCCATGGCCTCGGTCCCGTTCTGGCTGGTCTACGGTGCGGCGGGTGCGATGGAGGTGGGCGCCCAGCTCTTCGGCAGCACGAAGGCCCCGCCCATGAGCCGGTACGGCGTCCGGCTGGTGGCCAGCGACTGCCGCTATGACCGGTCTCGTGCCGGACGAGAGCTGGGATACCGGGCCATCGTGTCGTTCCGACAAGGGGTTGCGGGCCTGAAGGCGAATTGAGGACCCCCCGAAAGGTCGTCCTTGTCAGGGCGGGCTGGCGCGAAGACAATCGCGCGGCTCAGACGAGAGACAGAGCCTGGCGAGGCGAGGGAGGCCTGCGGCTCCAGAAAGACATGCACGAAGCCTTGCGCACTGAAGAACACACGCTCGGCGCGATGCTCGAGCAACGCGACCTCATCCTGGTCACCGGGAAGGGGGGCACCGGCAAGAGCACGCTGGTCGCTGCTCTCGCCGAGCTCGCGGCCCGAGTCCGCGGCCGCGCGGTGGCCGTCGAGCTCGCTGTGCACCCACGGCTGCACACGCTCGTCGCGCCCGGGGGCAAGGTCCAGATCGTCAACCTCGAGCTCGAAGAGGCCACCAGCCGGGCGCTTGCGCGGATGCTGGGAATGCCGGCGCTGGTCGGGGCCATCACCAAGAACCGCATCATCCGGCAGTTCATCCGCACCTCGCCGGCGGCGCGCGAGACCATCCTGCTCGACGAGCTGCTGGCGCGGGTGGAGGCCGAGTCCAAGGCGCACGTCCCGGTCATCGTCGACCTGCCGGCGACCGGCCACGCGGTCACCTTCCTCGACACGCCCCGCGCGGTGAAGAAGATGCTGAGGGTCGGTCCCATCGCCGCGGCGGCGGAGAAGGCGGAGATCCTGCTGCACGACCCGGCGCGGACCGAGCTGGTCGTGGTGGCGCTGCCCGAAGAGCTGCCCATCAACGAGACCATCGAGCTGGTGAAGAAGGCCCGCGAGATCGGCATCTCCACCCGGCGCATCGTCGTCAACCAGGTCCCGCCACACCCGGTCGAGCCGCACGAGCGCGAGCTGCTCGACGTGGTGCAGCAGCACGGCGAAGGGGCCGTCGGCGCCTTCGCCAAGACCGCCCACGGCGACACCCAGGGCGCCGACCAGGCCCGCAGCCTCATCGAGAAGCTGCACCAGTCGGTCACCAGCGCGCAGATCATCGAGCTGCCGCGGACCCTGGCGGTCGAGCCGCGCGCCAGCGTCGAGGCGGCGATGAAGGTGCTCGGGCGATGAGCGGACCAGACCTCGCATCGCTGGTGGACCAGGCCCCGCTCGTCGTGTGCCTGGGCCCGGGCGGCGTGGGCAAGACCACGCTCTCGGCGGTGCTGGCCCTGCGGCAGGCCGCGGTGGGCAAGCGCTCGCTGGTGCTGACCATCGACCCGGCGCGGCGGCTGGCCGACGCGCTGGGCCTGGCGGGGCTGACCAACGACGCGGTCGAGGTGACCAGCTTCCAGAAGATGCACCCGGCCGGCTCGCTCAGCGCGCTGATGCTCGACCCGACCGCGACCTTCGACCACCTGGTGGCGATGCTGGTCTCCGACCCGGCGCGCCGCGAGGCGCTCTTCGCCAACCGCTACTACCAGCACATGTCGCGCAGCCTCGCCGGCACGCTGGAGTACATGGCGGTGGAGCGGCTGCACGACCTGACGCACTCGAAGAAGTTCGACGCCATCGTCCTCGACACGCCGCCGACCACCAACGCCCTCGACTTCCTCGAGGCGCCCGAGAAGATCGCCGTCTTCTTCTCCGAGCGCGTCGTGAAGTGGCTGATGCCCGCCGACAAGCGCAAGGAGAGCTGGACCTCGCGCATCTTCAGCCGCGCCGGCTCCGTGGCGCTGGGCCTGATGTCCAAGGTCGCCGGCGACGAGTTCGTCAACGACACCGCCGGGTTCTTTGGGGCCTTCGCGGACCTCCTGGGGAGCTTTCGCGCGCGCGGCCTCGAGGTGGGCAAGCTCCTGCGCGACCCGCGCACCGCGTTCCTGGTGGTCTGCGCGCCGGACCTGACGCGGCTCGCCGAGGCCCAGGAAATCGACCGGCGGCTGGCCTCCGCTGGCTGCAAGGTCCACGGCTTCGTGGTCAACCGCGTCGACGAGCCCTTCCTCCCGCTGGCCGGAGAGCTCGAGCGCACCATCGAGCGCGCCACCGAGCTGTTGGGCGGCGAGCCCGAGCGCGAGCGGGTCAAGAGCTTCATGGAGCGGCTGGAGAAGCTGCGCCGCGACCACGAGTCCAACGCGGCGATGCACGCCAGGGTGGTCGAGTCGCTGCGCGCCTACGCCTCGCCGCGGCCGGTCTTCAGCGCCCCGCGGATCCCCGCCGGGCAGAGCCCCCGCGCCTCGCTGCTGGCGCTCTACGTCGGCCTCTTCGCCGCCGAGACCGAGCCCGTCACCCCTGAGGTCACCGCTCCCTGACATGCCGACGAAGATCAAGATTCGAGAGCCTGGGCGTCTACCTGCCGCCCAAGGTGATGACCACCGAGGAGCTGATGCAGAAGTGCGTCAGCCGCCCCCGCCTGGACCTGGAGAAGTTCACCGGCGTCGAGGCCCGCCGCGTGGCCGAGGGCGAATACGCCAAGGACCTGGCCGTCAAGGCCGCCCAGCGCGCGGTGGCGATGAGCCAGTACAAGCCAGAGGAGCTCGACGTCATCGTCTGCACCTCCATCTCCAAGCACAACGCGCCCGACGAGTTCAGCTGGGAGCCCTCGACCGCGGTGATGGTGCGAAGGGCGCTGGGGGCGAAGAAGGCGCTGGTCTTCGATATCGTCAACGCCTGCGCCGGCATGCTCAACGGCGTCTACGTCGTGCAGGGGCTCATCCGCGCCGGCCTCGCCCGCTGCGGCATGGTGGTCAGCGGCGAGCAGAACCTGCCGCTCTCGGAGACCGCCACCCGCGAGGTCTCGCACAGCTTCGACAAGCAGATGGCGGCGCTCACCCTGGGCGACTGCGGGGCGGCGGTCATCCTCGACGCCTCGACCGACCCCAGGGTCGGCTTCCACTGGCTGGACCTCGTCACCGGCGCCAAGCACGACCACTTCTGCTACTCGCAGCCCTCGAAGAAGGGCAAGGGCGGCGTCTTGATGACCAAGGCCCGCGGCCTGCAGCGCAAGGGCGCCGAGCACTTCCCCTTCTACCTGAAGCAGGCGCTCGACGAGACCGGCTGGGCGCTCGACGACGTGCACCACGCCATCCCGCACCAGATTGGCCCGCGCGGAGTCCGCAACGGCATCAAGGTGGTCAAGCGCTGGCTCAAGATGGACGTGCCCGACTTCTACCTCTCGGTCGCCGACCAGTACGGCAACACCACCACCACCAGCCACTTCCTGGCCATCCACGAGAACGTGCTCAACGAGAAGATCCTCGCCGGGCACAACCTGCTGCTCATCAGCGGCGCCTCGGGCATCGTCATCACCCACGCCACGCTGACGATGGACGACCTGCCGGACCGGTATCGCGCGGCGCAGAAGAAGCTCGATGCGCAGGAGGCCGCCTAGCCATGCGCCGCTGCCGAATCGAGAGCCTGGCCGTCAGCCCGCCACGCAAGACCTTCTTCAAGTGGGGCTCGCTCAAGCACGCGGTCCACGCCGGCAAGCAGTGCCTGGAGCAGTCCATCTACAACCCCAACGACGTGCGCGTGCTCATCAACAGCGGCGTGCACCGCGACGGCCATGTCTGCGAGCCGGCCATCGCCGCGTACATCCAGCACGGCCTGGACATCAACGTCGAGTTCCAGGGCCGGCGCACGCTGGCCTTCGACCTGCTCAACGGCGCCTGCGGCATGCTCAACGCCGCGCAGGTGATGGCCGCGCTCATCGAGTCGGGCGAGGCGCAGGTGGGCATGGTGGTCTCCAGCGAGGCCAACGCCGACAAGAGCCCGGACCCGAGCTACCTCTTCCCCACCAGCGGTGCCGCAGCGCTCCTCGACGTCTCGCCGCTGCGCAACGTCGGCTTCGGCAAGTTCGTGTTCCAGACGCACGAGGAGCACCTGGACCTGTTCGCGTCGACCGTCAGCCTCTCCGTCCCTCGCGGCAAGCTGACCATCAAGCGGGCCATCGAGATCGAGGAGGTCTGGCTCAAGCACGCCGGCGCGGCGATCGACGAGCTGCTCTCTCTCGAGCGGCTGGCCAAGTCCGAGATCGACTTCGTGGTGCCCGCGCAGATCTCGCCCTGGTTCCTGCAGAAGCTGCCGGAGCGCATCGGCTTCCCCAAGGAGAAGGTCGTCGACCTGACCGCGACGCTCGCGGACACGCACTCGACCTCCACCTTCCTGGCGCTGCACCACCTGATGTCCTCGGGCCAGGCCACGAGCGGCAAGCGCGCTCTCTTGCTGGCCTTCGGCTCGGGAATCACCGTCGGCGCGGCCACCTATCGCTTCTAGCGAGCCCGTTCGCGATGACCGACCTGGCCGCAGCGCTGCAGCAGCTCGAGGCCGCGCGCGGCGCGCTCGCGTCGTGGCACCTGCCGTTGACCGTCCTGCTGGCCATCGCCTCGGCGGCGCTCTTGATGGCAAGCGTGGCCCCTGCATTCGCCCGGCTACGCAGGCGGGCAATGCTCGCCGCGTTCCTCGCGCTCACGGCTGGGGAGCTGGCGCTGCTCTGGTTCCACTTGGCAGTCTGGCGGCTCGCCGCGGTCGTACATCCGATGACCGGTGAGGTGGTGGGCCACGTCGCGCCCTCGCCGTGGATCGAGTCCGAGAAGCTCTACGTCTGGGCGCTGATGCTGGCGGCGCTTGGGCTGGTCGTGCGCAAGGGGCGCGAGGAAGTCTTGCCGATCCTCGGGGTGTTCGTCGCGGCGCTCACCGCCGGAGCGCTCCTCCAGGGCAGGCCGTTCGCCGAGCCGCTGCCGCGTTTCTTCGAGCAGTATTCCGGCTACGTGAAGGCGCTCTACTCCGGGAACCCGTACGCGATGATGGGCGCCTTCCGCGGCATCGAGGGCGCGCGCCAGGGCTACTACAACGCCTGGTACATGTGGGTGCATCCTCCGCTGCTCTTCCTGTCCTACGGCGCCTTCGCGGTGGCGTTCGCGGCGCTCGTCCGGGCGATCGCCAAGCACAGCGAGGAGCTGGAGGCGGTGGCGGCGGGCTGGGCGCGCATCGGCTATCTGCCGCTGACCGCGGGCATCCTGCTGGGCGTGCCCTGGGCGTTGATGAGTTGGACCGACCAGGCCTGGTGGTGGTCGGGCAAGGTCAACATGTCGCTGATGATGTGGCTGCTCTACTCGGCGTGGCTGCATGCGCGGCTGTACCTGAAGAACCGGGGGATGTGGACCGCGAGCGCGGCGCTCGGGCTGGCGGCGTTCGCGGCGCTGGTGCTCACCTACCTCGCGACCTACTTCGTGCCCGGCGCGCACTCGGTGGCCTGACATGGCGGGACTCGAGACCAGGAGCCGGTGGGACTTCGCGCTGATGGTGGCGACGCTCGTCCTCTTGGGCGGCCTGGGCCTCCAGTCGTTGGTCGGGACGCTCTATGTCTGGTGGGCGCAGCGCGCGCAGCCCGGGTTCATGCAGTCCGGCTTCGACGCCTACGCCGACACGATGAACGCCATCGCCCTACCGCAGCTCGTGGGGCTGGTCGCGGTGATGGGGCTGTGCGTCCCCAAGCGGCTCTTCGAGCGCAAGTGGCTGGTGGCGGTGTCCGCGGTGATGGTGCTCGCCGGCGTAGGCGTGGGGCTCGCCCGAGGAGACGCGCAGGAGGGTTTGGCGGCCTACCTGGCGCTGGCCTCGCTCATCCAGGCCGCGGTGGTCGTGCTCACGCTCGCCGGATCGCCGTCGCTGCGGGTGCTGCACGAGGGCCGGGTGGCCAAGACGGGCTCGGGTTTGCTGCACATGGGCCTGCTCCTCTTCGGCCTGGTCGTGCTGGCGCTGCGCGGCTCGTCCTGGCTGATGCCGGTCTTCGGCGTCTCCACGCTCTGCATCGTCGCTGGCTGCGCGATGGCGTTCTGGCCGCGCGGTCTGCAGCGGCAGCCCCGGCGCGCCCCGTAGCGGGCCGCCACACTTGGACGGGGCGTGCGGCGCGGCTGCGGCAAGGCTATGTCGAAGATCCTATGGACGAGATTCGCCGCTTGCTCGCCAAGGCAGAGCGCGTGGAATCGCTCAGCGCCCAGATCTACCGCTTGCTCGCCTCCGTCTTCAGCGAGGGAGCGATCGCCTGGAACATCTACCAGCGGCTGGCGAAGGAGGAGGACGAGCACGCGCAGCGGATCCGTTTGCTGGCCGACCGGATCGAGGCCCGCCCGTACCTCCCGGAGCTGCGCGTGGACCCGGCGGGGCTCGACGCGCTGATCGCCGAGGCTGAGTCCCTGCTGCGGACGCTGCAGGAGGATGGCGCGGCGCTGTCGGCCGAGGACGGCCGCCGCTTCGTCGTCGCGCTGGAGCGCAACTTCGGGGCGGTGCATGCCCACGCGCTGGTCGCGGGCGACCCCGAGCTGGAGACGTTCTTCGCCGAGCTCGCCTTCCAAGACCAGATGCACCTCGACGTGCTGGAGCGCCTGGGCGGCGGGCCGTCGTAAGCTCTTGGACGTGAAGAAGCGACCTCACAGAAATGAGGAGAAAGGCCGTGCGCTCGACCGCATCCCGGACGTCCGCGACGGGCTGACCCGGCTCGAGCGGGCCATCCTGGTGGTGCTGGCGCAGACGCAGCGGGAGCTCGGCCATGAAGTGCCGACGGCGATGCTCTACGGGCGGGTGCTGGAGCTGGTGGACGTGGGCCAGCAGGAGTTCCAGGAGACGTTGGCGCGGCTCGTGGGCCGCAAGGTCCCGTAGGTCACGGCTTGCTGATGGGCAGGTCGATCCGCCAGCGTCCGTTCTCCTTCACGAGATCCATCTCGTGGTCGGTCTCGCCGATGCGGACCTTGACCTTGGCGTGCGGACCCTCGCTGGAGAGGGTGGAGGCGCGCACGACCTTCTGCTTCGAGGTCGGAGCCGGGTAGAGCGACGAGTCGCCGTGGACGATCATCATCGTCGGGTCGTTGGGGACCGTGCCGCCGCTCATGTCGTGGGCCTTCTTGGCGATGGCCGAGAGCTGGTCCTGCGTGGGCTTGGAGAGCAGGGAGAAGGCCTTGGCGCCGTCGCCGCGGTAGAGCGCGTCGTGGAACTGCACGGCCACGTCCGCAGGCGGGCTGCAGGCGGACAGCGCGAGGAGCAGGGCAGCGAGGGGGAAGAGGCGGTTCACGTCGGCTACTCCTCGTGGAACTGGACGCGGTTGCGGCCGTTCTCCTTGGCCTTGTAGAGGGCGTCGTCGGCGGCGCGCAACAGGCCTTCGGGATCCGAGATGCCTGGCAGCGGGTAGGTCGACGCGCCGATGGAGATGGTGATCTTCAGCGGCTGGTCGTCGTGGAGGAACGAGAGCGCCTCGACCACGCAGCGCAGCCGCTCGGCGACCAGGTGCGCGTCGGAGGGCGAGGTCTCGGGCAGCACCGCCACGAACTCCTCGCCGCCGTAGCGCGCGAGCAGGTCGACGTCGCGCAGCGTCCGCCGCATTGCCAGCGCCAGCTCCTTGAGCGCCTTGTCACCCGCCTGGTGGCTGTAGGTGTCGTTGACGGCCTTGAAGTGGTCGATGTCCAGCATCAGGCAGGCGAGCGGCACCCGGTAGCGCTGCGAGCGGGCGAACTCGACGAAGAACCGCTCCTCGAAGAAGCGGCGGTTGTACAGGCCGGTCAGCGGGTCGACCCGCGCCAGCTGCTCGAGCTCCAGGCTCTTGCGCTCCAGGTCGCGGTTCATCCGGTCCAGGTCGCGGCACTTCTGCGCCACCTCGTCCTGCAGCGCCTTGAGGCGCAGCATGCTCTTCACCCGCGCCCCGAGCTCGAGCATGTCGATGGGCTTGGTCAGGTAGTCGTCGGCGCCCAGCTCCAGGCCCTCGACCTTTCCCGTCGAGCGGGCCGTCATCAGCAGCACCGGCACGAAGCCGAAGGCGCTGTCGGCCTGGTTGGCCTTGACGATGCGGCAGACCTCGACGCCCGAGAGCCCCGGCATCTCGACGTCGAGCAGGATGAGGTCCGGCTTGAAGTCGCGGATGCGCACCAGGGCGCTCGCGCCGTCGTGGGCCTCGGCCAGCTCGTAGCCGCCGGCGGCGAGGCCCTGGACGATGAGCGAGAGGACGGCGCGATCGTCGTCGGCGACGAGGACCCGGCGGCCCGCGAAAGGATTGGGCCGGCGCGCCGCGTTGGGGGTCGTCTCGGTCACGGCTGGGCATCTTGAACGATGCGCCGGGCAAGCTCAAGGCGCCCAGCCCCCTGAATTGACAGCCCTTTGCGGCCGTCCCAAGATCGGCCCGCTTCGCCTCCGACAAAAGGTCCCCGACATGACCCGCGCCCTCGCTCTCGCCGCCGCCGTCGTCCTCCTGCCCAGCCTGGCGTTCGCCCAGGAGGCCGCGAAGTTCAACGCCAAGGAGCTGGAGAAGGACTTCGCTCAGGTAGGCGTGTTCGCGGCCAAGGGCGTGCCGGTCATCGACAACGAAGTGATGATGGCCAAGGAGTCCGCGCGCGACTTCGTGCAGGCGGTCTACGTGGTCAAGGTCGACATCAAGAAGGTCCTCGAGTTCTACAAGGGGAAGACCAAGGTCGAGCCCAAGAAGGAAGGCGAGGAGGAGCTGGGGACGCACAAGTACACCTTCGCCCCGCTGCCCACGAAGGACGACAAGCGCCTCTACAAGGTCACCGTCGAGCCCAGCGACAAGAAGGGCCAGGTGGTCATCACCCTGATGCACCGGGCCATCACCGACGACGATCAGATCGCCGGCGGCGACGACTAGGCGGCGGGCGTCCCGGGAGCCTCATGCGAAGAGCGCCGCTGGCCTTCCTCGTCGTCGGCGCGATCTGCCAGGCGACGGCCGCGAGCGCTGCGCCGCGGGTGCTGGTCTGGCTGCCGCGCGACGCGGCGAGCCTCCAGCCCGTCGTCGAGCGGACCTTCGATTGGCCGGGGAGCCTGACGGTGCTCAGCCCCGAGAACGTCGGGCAGCGCTTCACGCCCTCGCCGGCGAGCCGCGTGCGCGCCGACGACGAGCAGCGCCTCGACGATCTCCTCAAGCGCGCCGAGAGCGCCTTCGTGGGACTGCGGCTGGACGAGTCTGCGGAGCTGCTGGGCAGGTGCGCCGCCGCGTTCGATCGCCTGCCGCCCTCGCAGCGCCGCGAGGCGGCCTTCGTGCGCATGGCGCTCCTGCGCGGCCGCGTCGAGCTGGCGCGAGGACACTCCAAGGAAGCCGACGAGGCGGTCTCGCAGGCGGCGGAGGCGGCGGTCGAGGTGGCGCTCGACGAGGCCGAGTACCCGCCGCAAATCCGCCAGGCGTTCGAGGCGGCCAAGAAGCAGGTGCAGGCGAAGCCGGCGCGCATCCTCGAGATCAAGAGCGAGCCCGGCGAGGCCGAGGTGGAGGTCAACGGCCAGCTCGCAGGCAGGGCTCCGGCCCAGGTCAGGCTGCCTCCGGGGCGCTGCTTCCTCTCGGTGGCCAAGCCCGGCAGCCAGACGCATCTGGCCTCCTGTCCCGAGGGCGCGGCGGTGTCGGTCAAGCTCGAGAAGGCGACGCGCGACGACCTGCGCGACCAGCTCCGCGAGCGGCTGACGACGGACACCTCCTGGTTCCTCGAGCCCGTGCTCCTCGAGTCGCTGGCGGCCGAGGAGGAGGCGCGATGGGTCGTCGTCCTCGACCGCGACCGCGGTGGTGGGCTCAAGGCGCTGCTCTACTCGGCGGCCGACCGCGCGCTCAAGACGCTGGAGCCTTCGCGCCTGGTGGAGACCGAGCTCGACAAGCTCTCCGCGGCGGTGCGGGCGGTCGTCGCGTCCTCGCTGCGCCTGGACGCGCAGGCCGTGGACACGCCGACGGGGATCCCGGCGCTCGAGGCGCGCGCGACCGACGTCAGCCTGCGCCAGGCGACCGCCTTTGTCCGCAAGCCTGGGGAGCCCGGCTTCCAGACGCTGCCGCTGGAGCAGACCTCGCCCGGCCGGTTTCTCAAGGCGCTGCCGCTCTCGCTCGGAAGCGAAGGGAGCTGGGACGTCGAGTACTACGTCGAGATCTACGAGGCGGACGGGACGGTGGCGTGCAGGGCAGGGGAGGCCGGCGCAGTGCTTCGCTTCAAGCGCACCGCACCGCCGGCTCCAGCCATCGCCCCCGGGCCGGCCTGGTACCAGCGCTGGTACGTCTGGACCATCGTCGGCGTCGTCGCGGCGGGCGCGGCCGGCACGGGCATCTACTACGCGGTGCGGCCCGAGCCGGTGAACATCACCTTCGGGAGCGGCAAATGACGCGCCTGCTCCTCGTCGCCGTGGCCTCACTCTCCATCGCCGGCTGCCGGTCGACGGTGGCGCCCATCGAGCTGGACGTCGGCGGCGATGCGGGGACCTGCGCCAAGTACACCGATCTCAGGTGCGTGAACTACCTGCGCTTCTCGGTCCGCAAGAACGGCGAGTTCACCACCCAGTGCGTGAAGGTCAGCGAGGTCCTGGAGAGCCTGTGCGACCTGCCCAGGCTCGCCGATGGCAGGGTGCTCTTCACCGTCGATCCGGGCGACGAAGTGCAGTTCGAGCTGACCGGGATGCGCGCCTTCCCCGCAACGAGCTGCGAGTCGTCCGAATGCCAGCCGCGCGTCATCTTCAGCGGCCACACGCAGACCTTCCGCGCCGGCGACTCCGCCGGGCAGCCGATCTCCATGGGCATCTCCGTCGAGCACGAGTGCGGAGGCAAGGAGCAGTTCTTCCCCTTCACCGGGATTGGGAAGACCTGCGACGAGGTGTGCGGCGGTACGCCCGTCTGCAGCTTCTCGGACGGTTGTCTCTGCAAGGCGTACTGAACCGACCGGTCCCACCACGTCTCGCGGCTCGGGGAGGACGTGCGGAGTCCGCCGATAGACCGGGCGGCCAGAACCCGGATGCCGATTTCAGGACCTGAAATTGGGTTTCGGCAAGAGCGCTCCGCCGGAAGCCAGGACCCGCCGCCAATTTCAGGACCTGAAATTGGGTTTCGGTTTCGGCTCGGGCCCGAGGTGTCCCCTGCGAGAACGCACCTTGCCGTCGAAGGTCGCCTCGAGACCGCCCTCCGCCTACCTTTTCCCACGAGGTTGGGCCTGTCGCCTCGAGACCAGGGGCTATTGACCATGGTCAATAGGTCCAAGGCGGTAGTGATTGCAGTGTTTTCGCGGGGTTGCGCCCTGGCGCGGGGGTTGCTCACGAGCACCACAACACCGAATCCGGGCCGAACTCAGGGAGGAAGACAATGCGATTCGCGATAGCAGTCCTCGCCGCGCTGGTGGCCGTCGGCTGTACCACCCCGGTCGAGAACAAGAACACCCAGGCGCGGCTGCGCAACAGCCCGCCGTCGACCTGTACCGACGACCAGATGAAGGCCTGTCCGGCCGTGGCGTTCCAGGCGTGTGAAGACGGCAGCGAGCCCGTCATCGACTACTCCAGCGACTGCTGCGCGCACTTCAGCTGCCAGAAGGTCTGCCAGTCCGCGGCGGTCTGCAAGGACACCCCGGCGCCCGCGTGCCCGGCCGGCACCAAGCTGTGGATCGGCACCGCCATCGAAGACTGTTGCCCCGCCTACCGTTGCCAGCCGGTCGAGACCTGCGGCGGCAAGGAGATCGTCTGCACGCTCGCGCTGCCGTACTGCGGCGAGGGCATCGAGCCGGTGGTCGTCGGCAGCTCCGCCGACTGCTGCCCCATCTATCAGTGCCCCTGCGTGAAGAGCGACGACCCGACGGCCCCGGTCGATGCCAACTGCGGCTGCACCTACCCGGTCTGCCCGGCCGGCTTCGAGCTCCAGTGCAAGGGCGCCAACCTCTGCGGCTACCCCTGCGACTGCGTCCAGGCCCACGGCATGTGCTCCTCCGACGCCGACTGCTCCGCCGACGCCCGTTGCGACCTGTCGGCCTGCCTGCTCCCGCCGGTGTACGGCACCGACGCTGGCCCCGCCCAGTGCGCGCCCGACAAGTGCGGCCCCGCCCTCGGCATGCCCAACACCCTGTGCCCCGACGGCAAGACGATGGAAGGCCCCACTGGCCGCTGCCTGGTCAACTCCGACGGCTCGTGCGGCTGGGAGGTCGCCAAGTGCCCAGTCGTGACCGAGTGCGACAAGACCAAGTGCGGCCCCGAGCTGGGCCTGCCCTCCAAGATCTGCCCGGATGGCACGCTCGTCGCGGGCCCCACCGGCCGCTGCATCCTCTCGGAGACCGAAGGCCGCTGCGTGTGGGAGCTCGCCGAGTGCCCGGCCCCGGCCTGCGACCCAGCCGACTGCGGCCCCGCGGTCGACGTCGCGGCCCGCCTGTGCGAGGACGGCAAGACCGTCGCAGGTCCGACCGGCCGCTGCCTGCGTGACAATGCCACCGGCCAGTGCGCCTGGGAGATGCTCGACTGCCCGCCCACCACCGGCTGCTTCGGCGTGTGCGTCCCCAACGTCCAGGCTGGCTGCAAGGCCGACCTCGAGTGCCCCAGCGGCCAGCGCTGCGAGCTTCTCCTGCCAGGGCTGGGGTTGCGCCTCCACCGACCCCACCACCGGCTGCGCCTGCGACGCCAAGGACCCTAGCTGCTACTGCGACCCCACCACCGGCATCTGCAAGGGCCAGACGTGCGAGGGCAAGTGCGTGCCGATGGGCCCGGTGTGCGACAAGGTCGACCCGAGCGTCTGCCCGGCCATCCCTCCGGTGTGCGCGAACGGCGCCCTGCCGGTCGCCGTCGGCAACGACCCGACGACCTGCTGCCCGATCTTCGAGTGCCCCAAGTGCGCCGGCGACTCCGCGATCGCCTGCCCAATGCCGGCCATCGACTGCGCCTGCCTGCTGAGCAAGGAGATCGATCCGACCACCTGCTGCCCGATCTACACCTGCGGCGAGATGGATCCGGCGACGGGCAAGTGCCTGTAGTGGAATAGCGGCCGGCCATCGTGCCGACCTGCTTCTGGACTGAGGGGCGCTCGCGAGGGCGCCCCTCGGTCTTTGGGTCTATCCTCCGCGGCCATGAGGACGCGTCGAGACGAGGCCATCGAGCTGTTCCGCAAGCGGTTCAACTGCAGCCAGGCGGTCTTCACGGCCTACCGGCAGCGCGAGTTCCTGGACGAGGCGACCGCGCTCAGGCTGGCCACGGTCTTCGGCGCTGGCGTGGCGTGCACCGGGAACGAGCTGTGCGGCGCGGTGAGCGGCGCGCTGATGGCGCTGTCGATGAAGCACGGCCGCGGCGACGAGCAGTCGGTCGAGGCCAAGGCGAAGACCTACGCGCTCGCCCAGGACTTCCTGCAGCGCTTCGGTGGCCGCTTTGGCGGGTGCCGCTGCGAGCAGGTGCTGGGCTTCAACCTGGGCACGCCGGAGGGTCTCAAGCGGGCGCAGGACGAGAAGCTGTTCGAGACGCGCTGCTTGGATGCGGTGAAGGCGGCGGCAGAGATTCTCGACGAGATGCTCCCAGAGGAGTTGTGATCTCGCTAGAAGGCCCCGCAACCCTGGACGCACTTGGGCGGCGTGCCGCAGGGCCGGCAGCCGTAACCCGCGTCACCCCGCGGCCCGCAGAAGTCATTGCAGCTTGCACCGCAGGACCACCGCCCACCGACGCAGGTGCACTGGGGCAAGCAGTACTGGGTGCAGCTGTTGAAGCGGCAGACGTACCCCTTCCACTCAGCCTCGTCACACGGGTCTCCCTCTTCTCCCGACCCGCACGCCTCCACGGACGTGCTGGGAGCAGTGCACACGCCGCAGTGGCATTTCTTCTCTCCGACGATGGACGTAGTGCATCGCGGATTCGCGCACTGCGACGCTGGCTCCGTGAACCGGCAGTACAGGCCGGCTGAACAGTCCTCGTTCCGTTCGCACGGAGCCGGTGCCGAGGTGCAGGCAGCAAGAGCGCAGGCCGATAGGGCCAGGGCGAGGGACAGGTGGCGATGGTCGAATGCGTTCATGAACGCCTCCCCTCTCGATTACGAAGGACGTCCCAGGTTGGGCCGCGCCAGTCCTGCTGACGGGGCCGGTCAGCCTTCCTTCGGCTTGCGCATCCCGTAGCGGCCCATGAGCTTGAGCAGGTAGACGCGGTCGATGTCCGCCCGCCGCGCCGCCTCGGAGATGTTGCCGCCCGTGGCTTCCAGCATCTGCGCGAGGTAGCGGCGCTCGAAGGCCTCGGTCAGCGCGTTCTTGGCGTCCTTGAACGGGACCTTGATGTCGACGCCCATGCCTTCGCCGCCGCTCGAGGAAGCCGGCACCGCCGTCGGGACCGGCAGCTCCTGCAAGACGACCATCCGCTCGACGGCGTTGCGCAGCTCGCGCACGTTGCCTGGCCAGGAGTGCGCGCAGAACGTCGCGAGCGCCTCCGCCGTGATGGCCGGGACCTCGAGCCCCGGCCTGGCGAGCTTGCGGAAGTGGTCGACCAGGATGGGGATGTCCTCGGGGCGCTCGCGTAGCGGCGGCACGCGCAGGCGCACCACCTCGAGCCGGAAGTAGAGGTCCTGGCGGAACGTGCCTCGGTTCACCTCTTCGCGCAGGTCGCGGTTGGTCGCGGCCAGCACCCGCACGTTGACGCGCTTGGGCTGCGCCCCGCCGATGCGACGGACCTCGCGGGCCTCCAAGACGCGCAGCAGCTTGGGCTGGAGCAGGAGCGGCAGCTCGCCGATCTCGTCCAGGAAGAGCGTGCCGCCGTCCGCCTCCTCGAACGCACCGGCGCGTGAGCGGTCGGCCCCGGTAAACGCGCCCTTCTCGTGGCCGAACAGCTCCGACTCGAAGAGGTTGGGGGGCACGGCGCCGCAGTCGACGACCACCAGCGGTCCGTTCGCGCGCGGGCTCGCCTGGTGGATGGATTCGGCCAGCGCGTCCTTGCCGGTGCCGGTCTCGCCTTCGATGAGCACGGTGACGTCGCTGGCCGCGACCTGCCCGGCGACCGCGAAGAGCCGGCGCATCTGCGCCGAGCGGCCCAGCAGCCGGCCGAACTTCTCCGACTGCGCCACCGGCACCTCGACCGTGTCCTTGAGCGCCTCGAACTTCACGCGGCTGTTGCCCAGGTCGAGGGTCGCGCCGGTGGGGACGAAGCCTTCGCGCACCAGGATGCCCTCGATGCGCACGCCGTTGGTGGAGCCCAGGTCGCGCAGCAGCGGGCCCTTGTCGGTGAGGCGGATGACGCAGTGGTTGCGCGAGACGGTCGGGTCGTTGAGCCGCAGGTGGGCGCTCTCGGCGTTGCCGATGAGGATCTCGTCCTGCTCGAGCGTGACCACGACGCCCTTGTCCGGGCCTTTGACCACCTTGAGGCGGATCTTCGGGAAGGCGAGGGTTGCGGCCCCGGGGCCACTCAGGGTGACCGTCGGCAGGTCGGGCGAGCTCATGGCGCCCACTCTACTTGGCCTGCTCCCCCGACTTAAGGTCGACGATCAGCGGGGTGTCCTGGTTCGGCAGGACCTTCACCGAGATCTGCCGGCGGCCGAGCTTGGGGTTCTCGATGACGACCGCGGTCTGACCCGCCCGGACCGGGAACTTGAGCAGAGGCGTCGTGCCTGCGGGCTTGCCGTTGACGGTCACCGTCCCCCAAGGGCTCGCGTTCACCGAGAGCGTGCCCATCGCGGCCTTCTCGGGCCGGTGCACGGCCAGGGGCCGAGCCGCCGGCACTGGAGTCCCACCATCCGGTCCGGGCAGCGGGGCGGCGGTGTCGGAGGCGTCCGGTGCCTCGCGGGCTGCGGCATCGGGCTCGGCGGCGGCGCTGGCGGGCGGCGGCGAGGCAGCGTCGGGGGCGAGGCCAGCGGAGTTGGCAGGCGACACCCGGTAGACGCCGGAGAGGCCGAGGGCGCCGAGCAGGGCGACGGTCGGCAGCACCACCCAGATCGCCCGGTTGCGGCGCGGCTCTTCGACCGCCACGACGGTCTGGCGCTTCGGCATCAGCGGGGCCAGCTCTTCCTCTGGAATCCGGGAGAGGAGCGTGCCCTCGACGGTGCCCTCACTCGCCACCTGCAGCCCGGACTGCCGAGCGGAAGGAGCGAAGAGCGAGTTGAGCCGGACCCGCTCGCCCGGAAACGCCTCGCCCAGCCGATCGCGAAGCGCCGCGGCGCCGCCGCGCCAGCCCTGGGCGAAGACCAGCTCCTCGAGGGCATCGGCGAAGGCCCCGGCCGTCGGGAATCGATCGTCGGGAGAGGGCGCGAGCGCGCGCGTGAGGATCTCCCGCAGCTCGGAAAGCGGCAGCCCCTTGAGATCGGCGCGGCCGGAGCGGACTCGCAAGAGCGTCGCTTCGTCGTCCTCCTCGCCCCAAGGCGATGCGCCGGCAACCAGCGCGAACAGGAGCAGCCCCGCCGAGAAGACGTCCGAGCGCACGTCCAGCTTCTGACCACGTGCCTGCTCGGGCGACATGAAGGGCACGGTGCCGCTGATGCCGACCTGGGGCCGCTGCGCGTCCCGGGAGCGCGCGACGCCGAAGTCGGTCAGCTTGACCTCTCCCTCGAAGGACAGGAGGACGTTCGCCGGCTTGACGTCGAGGTGGACGATGTTCAGCGGCTGCCCGGCGGCGTCGGTGCGCCGGTGCGCATAGTCCAGTCCGCGCAGCACCTGGCTGACCACGTACAGCGCCTCCGCGGGCGGCAGCGTCCGGTGACGGTCCATGCGCCGCAGCCGCTGCAGGTCCACGCCCTCGACGAACTCCATGGCGAGGAAGAACTCGCCGTCCCCCAGCCCCTTCTCCAGCCGCCCGAAGTCGAAGACCTGCACGATGTTGGCGTGCGAGAGCTGCATCGCCAGCCGCGCCTCGTCGAAGAAGCGCGCCACGAACGCCGGGTCGGCGCTGCGGTCGGTGCGGATGCGCTTGAGCGCGAGGCGCTTGGAGACGCCGGGCTGCGAGACGGCACAGGCCGCGAGGATCTCGGCCATGCCGCCCTGGGCGATGCGCCCGCCCATCTCCATAGCGCCGGACGTGCTCGGTCACGGCGCAGCACTATAGACGGAAGCAGCCGGAGCCGCGGGAACCCTGCTGAAGACAGGTACGGATTTCCCGACAGCACCGGGTCGACCCGCTAACGGGAAGGCCGGCCCCTTGCGGAGCCGGCCTTCGCTGGTGGTCGGTTCGAGGTGCTGTGCGTCAGGCGCGAGGTTGCCGAGATGAGGGGCGGGTCGGCGTCAGCGCGAAGTCCTTGAGCGCCAAATCGAGGAAGGTGGTCGGCCTGCGGCGAATCAACGCGCCCAGGCAGGAAAACGCCACCGACGGACCGAACTCCACCCAGATGGTGCGAAGGTTGATGAGCACGTCCCTGCTGGTCACGACTCCGCGCATCGCTCGCCGTCCCTTCGCTATTGACCTCAACGTCCGCCGGCCGACACTGCATTCCAAGGGCCAATGCTCTTCGGGACACACGGATGGGCGAGCTTGACGTCGAATTGCCAGGGATCAGGCGGACTTGGGTGCAGCGAGATCGGGTGTGTCGCCAGCGGGCCCGCGGCGGCTTCGTTTCACTCTTGAAGCGGAAGAGCCGCCACAATCCAACTTTGAAATGCGGTTGGAATCAGAGGCGCTGGTAGACGAAGAGCTTGGTCGACGCCACGAGGACCCTCGTCCAGGTCTCCCCGCGCCAGACCAGTTGTTCCCCACCGACGCTCAGGCCGTCCTTGGTCTCGAAGACCCCGCCCTTGGCTGCGAACAGGTAGGTCGGCTTGGGCTGCTCACGCAGCTGCTTCTCGAAGTTCTCCCAGCGGCGCCGCATCAGGCGGGGCTCGGGCAGGCCGCTGAAGAAGGCCACGTTGATGTCGGTGTACTCCGGGGCCTCGTCGATGGCGACCGTCTCCGCGCCGCCTTTGGTCTTCTCCTGGATGAAGCGCGCGGCCTTCATCTGATCGGTGGGGATGGTGGAGAGCGGGCTGATGGGCCGCAGTCCGTCGGCCTTGGGGCCGTCCTTCCACGCGGTGACCGCGCCCAAGTAGATCGGCGTCGCCACGGCCACCGACACCGTCAGGCCCACGAACGCCTTCTTGGCCCAGCTCGGCCACTTCGCGGAGATCCACGCGAAGCCGTCGGACACGTAGAAGAGCGCGAGCGCCACCTGGGTCATGAAGAAGCGGGCGAGCGGGGAGAAGTTGGGGGTGGGCAGGAGCGCGCCGCGGAAGACGTAGTAGGCCACCGGCACGAGCGCGAGGAGCGCGAGCTGGCGGCGGGCCTTCTTGGCGAAGGCGTGCACGATCCCGACGAGCGCGAGCAGGCCGACGAGGACAGAGGCGGTCACGACCAGGGTGCCGGGCCAGAAGAAGAGGACGTACAAGCGGTACAGCCAGTGCGAGCCCAGCCAGCCCATTCCGTCGCTGACCCAGCGGGCGTGGAACTGGTCGATGTAGTGGATGGGGTAGAGCGCGTCGCCGGTGGCCTTCTCGTTTCCCTGCATCCACCAGAGCGGGAAGGCGCTGACCAGGATGCCGAACAGCAGCGCGCGGGTCCCCGAGGCGATCCGGTCCTTGCCGCTCAGGGCGATGGCCAGCGCGAAGAGCGCCGCATACAGCCAGCCGTCGTAGCGCAGCGCGCAGAAGAGGTTGGTGAAGAGCGCGGCCAGCGCCATCGGGCCGAAGCGCTGCTCGTCGACGCCGCGGAAGAGGTGGTCGAGGGCGAAGAAGAAGAGGGTGAGGAAGACCGCTTCGCTGGCAGCCGTGGTCGAGGCCTGGATGTGCAGGCTCCAGACGGACATGCACAGCGCGGCGACGGTCGCGGCCTGCCGGGAGAAGAGCCGCTTGCCCAGCCGGTAGACAGGCAGGACCAGCAAGAGGCCCATCAGGAGCGAGCCCAGGCGAGTGGCGTGCTCGCGCGAGGGCCAGGCCTTCATCAAGAGGCCCATGTAATAGAAGTGCAGTGGGCCGAACTGATACACGCCGTCGTTGAAGGACGTGTAGACCTTGGGCTCGTTGGCCCAGCGCTCGGCGAACTCGCTGCGCACGACGCTGTCGCCGTAGAGGTTCTCGGCGAACGGAAAGAGCGGGACGCGGGCCAGGGCGAAGACGGCGAGCAGCCCCGCCAGGACGAGCCAGTCCTTGCGGTCGAGCGTCGGGTCGCTTGCCGGGCCAGTCCCAGGGGACGGAGACGCCGCGGGAGCAGGAGAGGCTTCGGGGACGGGGGCCGGCGCTGGCGCAGGCTGCGGTTGGGCTTCGGGCGCGCTCATGGGCGCGAGAGGATAGCGGCCGGACCTTCGAATGCAAGGCGGCTCTGTCGGCGCTGGCCGGTGCGCACCGACGGGCGCAGCGAGGCGAAAGCTGATAGCAATTCGGCCCTGTGACGATGAGCGCCGCCCTCGAAGCCCACGACCTGACCAAGGAGTACCGCCTGCAGCGCGCGGTGCGCGACCTGGTGCGGTTCCGCTTCGCGGTGAAGCGCAAGCCCGCGCTGACCGGGCTGACGCTCACCGTGAACGCGGGCGAGCGGCTGGCGCTGGTCGGCCCCAACGGCGCAGGCAAGACCACGCTCGCTCGCATTGCGTGCGGGGTCATCCTTCCCGACTCAGGGACCGCGACGGTGGCGGGACAGCCCACAGGAAAGGGGCATCGCTGGCGGGCCAACGTGGGCTTTGCCCGCCCGGACGATCCGGCGCTGCACCCAAGGCTCAACCCGCTCGAGTGCCTGCGGTTCCACGCTGCGCTCTACCGCCAGTCGCTCGGGCGGACGCAGTTGATGGCGGCGCTCGAGCGCGTGGACGCAGGGTCGCTGGCCGCGCAGCGCGTGCAGACCCTCTCGGGGGGAGAGAAGGCCAAGGTCTCTCTGGCCAAGGCGCTCCTCCACGGGCCCAAGCTGCTCATCCTCGACGAGATCTCGCGCGTGCTCGATCCCGGCGCTGCCGCTCGGACCCGGACGCTGCTGACGGAGTACGCAAAGTCGGGCGGCGCGGTGCTGCTCATCACGCACGACCTGACCGAGGCCGGGCTGTGTGACCGGGTGGCTGTGGTGGAAGGCGGGAAGGTCGTTGCCGACGGCCCGTGGGGCCAGGTGGAGTCCAAGGCGAAGGAGGTCTTCAAGCTGTGAGGCGCGCGGCCCAGCTCGTTGCCGCTTTCCTGCGGCGCGACCTGCTCGTCGACTTCTCCTACCGGGGAAGCTTCATCTTCACCTTCGCGGGGGCGCTCTTCTCGCTGTGGAGCCTCTTCTTCCTCGGGGAGGCCTTCGGCAACGCCTCTCCGATGATCCGCGCTGCCGGTGGCGACTATTTCCGCTTCGCACTGGTCGGCGTCTCGGTCACCGTGCCTCTGCGCGCGGGCATGGCTGGCGTCACCCGGCGCGTGCGAGAGCTCCAGCTGATGGGCGGCCTGGAGACGCTGGCCTCGGCGCCCGTCCCGCCCTTCGGCTCGGTCCTCCTGCTGGCGCTCTATCCTCTGGCCGTGTCGCTGTTCCAGGGGCTGGTGATGCTCACCCTGGGGATCTTGGTCTTCGGGGCGCGCTTCCCCGGCGCGTCGATCTCCGGGGCGGCAGCCGCGCTGGCGCTGGGCGTCGCGGCCTACATGGCCATCGGCATCCTCTCGGCCTCCTTCGTCATCCTGCTCAAGCGTGGCGACCCGGTGGCCTGGGCCGTCGACGCCCTGACCTTCCTGGTGTCGGGGATCTTCTATCCCGTCGAGGTGCTCCCCAAGATCCTGCACCCCGTCGCCACGCTCGTCCCGGCCACGCACGCCCTCCGGGCGATGCGCGGAGCGCTCCTTCAAGGGGCGGGCATCGACAGGCTCGGCTCGGAGCTCGGGGCGCTCGTGGCCTTCGTGGCCGTCCTCATGCCGCTCTCGGCGCTCGTCCTTCGCCTGTGCCTTCGGCGGGCAGCCAAGGAAGGTACGCTCGGACAGGCCTGAGGGTTGCCGGGCCATCTCGGACCGCCCAGATTCCAGTCTCTTCCACAGCCGGCCAACGAGGCGAACCGAGGCTGCCCTGGGACCGTTGGCAGGCGGCCGTTCGGGCCGCGCTGGAGGGGCAGTAAGGTTGCCCTTCCAGAAGCCGGACCCCTATAATTCACCGAGTCGATTCGCCTACCTGCACCATGTAGGGCGATTCGCCTCCCACCGCACGGACGTGGCGGCGGCGCTCCTGGTCGTTAGGGTCAAGGGCGGCTGCGCCCTTGTTCGAAGGGGAGGCAGGCGGAAGGGGCCGGGGCTTTGGGAAATTTGCAGGCGGTCGCCCACGTTGGGCGCTTCAGGCACGTTTTTCGGGGCGGGAAAGCACCCCACCCCGCGAAGCTTCAGGAACCGTGACGGCGTCTAAGCTGCACCACAACGAAGCACCAGGACAGCCCTGAGGGAGAGGAACACCGATGCGTGAAAAGAGCGGAGATTCGCTGGTCGCCAAGATCGCGTCGTTGCAGAACGTGTCCCAGTTCCAGGAGCAGAACTGGGATGGCAGCTTCGAGGACTACCTGCAGATCGTCCGCGAGACCCCCAGGGTCACGCGCACCGCGTTCCAGCGCGTGTACGACATGGTCCTGTCGCACGGCAAGACCGAGTACATCGACAACAAGAAGCGCCTGGTCCGCTACCACTTCTTCTCTGACGAGAAGTTCGGCGGCAAGGACGCCATCTACGGCCTCGACGTGCCGCTGATGAAGCTGGTCAACGTCTTCAAGAGCGCCGCGCAGGGCTACGGCACCGAGCGCCGCGTGCTCCTGCTCCACGGCCCTGTCGGCTCGTCCAAGTCCACCATCGCCCGCCTGCTCAAGAAGGGCCTGGAGGAGTACAGCAAGACGCCCGAGGGCGCGCTCTACACCTTCAGCTGGACCGTGCAGAAGAAGGGCGGCGAGACCGAGCTGATGCCCTGCCCGATGCACGAGGAGCCGCTCAACCTCATCCCGCTCGAGTGGCGCGAGAAGATCCTGCGCGACCTGACCCCCGCCGGCGCCCCCTACGAGATCCCGTTGGGCGGCGAGCTCTGCCCGGCCTGCCGGTACGTCTTCCGCGAGAAGATGCAGGAGTACAAGGGCGACTGGACCCGCGTCGTCGAGAGCGTGCGCGTCAAGCGGCTCATCCTGGCCGAGAAGGACCGCGTCGGCATCGGCACCTTCCAGCCCAAGGACGAGAAGAACCAGGACTCCACCGAGCTGACCGGCGACATCAACTACCGCAAGATCGCCGAGTACGGCTCCGACTCCGACCCGCGCGCCTTCAACTTCGACGGCGAGTTCAACGTCAGCAACCGCGGCATCATCGAGTTCGTCGAGGTCCTCAAGCTCGACGTGGCGTTCTTGTACGACCTGCTCGGCGCCTCGCAGGAGCACAAGATCAAGCCCAAGAAGTTCCCGCAGACCGACATCGACGAGGTCATCCTCGGGCACACCAACGAGCCCGAGTACAAGAAGCTCCAGAACAACGAGTTCATGGAGGCCTTGCGCGACCGCACGGTGAAGATCGACATCCCCTACATCACCAAGCTCACCGAGGAAGTGAAGATCTACGAGAAGGACTTCAACTCCCGGCGCATCCGCGGCAAGCACATCGCCCCGCACACCCTGGAGATGGCGGCGATGTGGGCGGTGCTCACGCGGCTCGAGGAGCCCAAGAAGCACAACTTGACCGTCCTGCAGAAGCTCAAGCTCTACAACGGCAAGACGCTGCCCAACTTCACCGAGGACAACATCAAGGAGCTGCGCAAGGAGGCGCTGCGCGAGGGCATGGAGGGCATCAGCCCCCGCTACGTGCAGGACAAGATCTCCAACGCGCTCGTGTCCGACAAGGGCGAGGGCTGCGTCAACCCGTTCATGGTCCTCAACGAGCTCGAGGCGGGCCTCAAGACCCACTCGCTCATCTCCAGCGAGGAGATCCGAAAGCACTACCGCGAGCTCTTGACCGTGGTGAAGGCGGAGTACGAGGACGTGGTCAAGAACGAGGTCCAGCGCGCCATCAGCGCCGACGAGGACGCCATCGGCAAGCTGTGCGGCAACTACATCGACAACATCAAGGCCTACACGCAGAAGGAGAAGGTCCGCAACAAGTACACCGGCCAGTACGAGGAGCCCGACGAGCGGCTGATGAGGGCCATCGAGGAGAAGATCGACATCCCCGACAGCCGCAAGGACGACTTCCGCCGCGAGATCATGAACTACATCGGCGCGCTGGCGGTGGAGGGCAAGACCTTCAACTACCGGACCAACGAGCGGCTCCACAAGGCGCTGGAGCTCAAGCTCTTCGAGGACCAGAAGGACTCCATCAAGCTGAAGAACCTGGTCAGCTCGGTCGTCGACAAGGACACGCAGGAGAAGATCGACGTCGTCAAGGACCGGATGATCAAGAACTACGGCTACTGCGAGATCTGCTCGACCGACGTCCTCAACTTCGTGGCGAGCATCTTCGCGCGCGGGGACGCCAAGGACTAATCCGCTCCTGGCGCGCCGCTTCGCTCGTCCGGCCTGGTCCCATGGGCCGGACGAGGCGCGCGCCAGGGCCCCACCCGGAGGCGCCGATGGCCCGCTCGTCCAACCCCTGCTCGCTCGCCGCGCTGTGTGGCTTCGTCGCCGCCGGCGCCATCCTGTCCACCCCCTCCGGCGCCGTCGCCGCCGGCAAGACCGTGGAGTTCGCCACCGACGCATGCGCCAAGTTCCCGTGCCGGGAGCTGACGCAGGAGGAGACCGCCAAGATGGGGCGCGTCCTCTCCAAGCTGATGAGCCTGCTGCCCACGCCCGACGCCGAGAAGTACGAGCAGCGCGGGCTGCGGGCCTCCAACAGCATCGGCTGGACCATGGTCACCGACGAGATGTGGCAGGCCGCCAACTTCCCGTCGAACGTCGTCGACACCATGGCCCTCGGGTTCGGCAAGGCCGCCTTCCCGCGCTCGTTCGCGTTGACCTACTCCTACTCGTTCAAGAGCGAAGGCGACCGCGGCAAGCTCAGCGCGGAGCACGTCCTGGAGAACGAGGACATCGAGTACTTCGACATCCGTATCGAGGTCTCGGCCTGGCCCTTCGCGGCGCCGCTGGAGCCGGGGATGCAGCCCGGCCCTGGCTACCAGATCAAGGCGCTCAAGGGGAAAGAGAAGGGCACCTCGAAGATCGCGGTCATCGTGGGCGGCTCGGCGGCGAAGAAGGGCTCGCCGTCCGGCCAGCCGGGCGACGAGCTGGCGCCCATCAAGTCGGTGAGGATCCTGCTGCAGGGGCCGACCGACGACGTGAAGGCGCTCGCCGCCAAGATCGACCGCGCCGCGCTCAAGGCGATGGTCGGACCCGTCGACAAGGTGATCGGCCTCAAGTGACCAGGGAGCCTGCCGGCACGCAGCCGGCGATCCGAAGACTCGCGCAGCCGGTGGACCGAGGCAGCCGATGGCATTGAAGATCAAGCAGGACCACAACCGCTTCAAGCAGATCGTGCGCGGGCGCATCAAGGGGAACCTGCGCAAGTACCTGCAGAAGGGGGAGATGATCGGCAAGAAGGGGAAGGACCTCATCACCATCCCCCTGCCGACCATCGACATTCCCCACTTCCGGTTCGGGCACAAGCAGCAGGGCGGCGTGGGCCAAGGCGACGGCGAGGTGGGCCAGACGCTGGCGCCTGGCAACGTGCAGCCCGGGCCGGGGCAGGCGGGTGAGGGGGAGGGCGAGCACCAGCTCGAGGTGGACGTCTCCCTCGAGGAGCTCGCCGAGATCCTCGGCGAAGAGCTTTCGCTGCCGCGCATCCAGCCCAAGGGCAAGGAGAAGATCTTCACCCAGCGGCTGCGCTACACGGGCATCAACACCACCGGCCCCGAGTCGCTGCGCCACTTCCGGCGGACCTTCAAGGCGGCGCTCAAGCGGCAGATCGCCAGCGGCACCTACAACCCCGAAGTCCCGGTCATCGTCCCGACGCGGGCCGACAAGCGCTACCGCACCTGGAAGATCGAGAACCTGCCCCAGTCCAACGCGGTCATCATCTACATGATGGACGTCTCGGGTTCGATGGGCGACGAGCAGAAGGAGATCGTTCGGGCCGAGAGCTTCTGGATCGACACCTGGCTGCGCACCCAGTACAAGGGCATCGAGGTCCGCTACATCATCCACGACGCGGTGGCACGCGAGGTGGACCGCGAGACCTTCTTCCACACGCGCGAGTCGGGCGGGACGATGATCAGCTCCGCCTACAAGCTCTGCCGGGACCTGATCAAGAGCGACTACCCGCCGTCGTCCTGGAACATCTACCCGTTCCACTTCTCGGACGGCGACAACTGGTCGGCGGACGACACGCGGCTGTGCGTGGAGATCCTCAAGGACGAGGTGCTGCCGGCCGCGAACCTGTTCTGCTACGGGCAGGTCGAGAGCCCGTATGGAAGCGGCCAGTTCATCAAGGACCTGAAGGAGTCCTTCGGGGACGCCGACAACGTGGCGCTCTCGGAGATCTCCGACAAGGACGCCATCTACCAGTCGATCAAAGAGTTCCTGGGCAGAGGCAAGTAGCCCACGAGGAAACACCGTGTCCCTGACTGCACGCCTCTACGACTTGAAGCAGGAGATCGAAGGGTACGCCCGCGGGTACGGGCTGGACTTCTTCGAGACCATCTTCGAAGTCCTCAGCTACGACGAGATCAACATGGTGGCCGCGTACGGCGGCTTCCCGAACCGGTACCCGCACTGGAAGTTCGGGATGGAGTACGAGCAGCTGGCGAAGGGGTACGAGTACGGCCTCTCGAAAATCTACGAGATGGTCATCAACAACGACCCCTGCTACGCGTACCTGCTCGAGTCGAACGCCGAGGTCGACCAGAAGCTGGTGATGGCGCACGTCTACGGGCACTGCGACTTCTTCAAGAACAACTTCTCGTTCGCCAACACCAACCGGAAGATGATGGACGAGATGGCGAACCACGCGACGCGGGTGCGCCGCTGCGATCGACCGGCTCGGCATCGACCAGGTGGAGGACTTCCTCGACCGCGCGATGTCGCTCGAGAACCTCATCGACTACCACTCCAACTATCTGCAGCGCCGGCCCGCCAAGAGCGCGGTGGACGAAGACAAGCCGCAGCAGCCGGAGATCACCGGGTTCAAGGTGGACCGCGAGTACATGCGCGGCTTCGTCAACCCGCAGGAGTACCTGGACAAGGAGCGCAAGAAGCGCGAGGACGAGCTGGCGAAGGCCAAGAAGTTCCCGGAGCGGCCGGAGCGCGACGTCTTGCTGTTCATGCTCGAGAACGCGCCGCTGGAGCGCTGGGAGTTCGACCTGCTCTCCATCATCCGCGAGGAGGCGTACTACTTCGCGCCGCAGGGCCAGACCAAGATCATGAACGAAGGCTGGGCCAGCTACTGGCACTCCACGATCATGACGCAGAAGGCCTTGAAGGACTCCGAGGTCATCGACTTCGCCGACCACCACTCGGGGACCATGGGAACGCGCCCCGGGTCGATCAACCCGTACAAGCTGGGCATCGAGCTGTACCGGGAACATCGAGGAGCGCTGGAACAAGGGCCGGTTCGGCAAGGAGTACGACGACTGCGACGACCTGCGCGAGCGCCAGGCCTGGGACAAGAAGCTGGGGCTCGGGCGGCAGAAGATCTTCGAGGTGCGCCGTCACTACAACGACGTGACCTTCATCGACGAATTCCTCTCCATGGAGTTCGCGATGGAGCAGAAGCTGTTCGTCTACGGCTTCAACGAGAAGCGCAACGCCTGGGAGATCATGAGCCGGGAGTTCAAGGCCATCAAAGAGAAGCTGCTGCACCAGCTCACGAACTTCGGCCAGCCGATCATCGAGGTGGTGGACGGCAACTTCGAGAATCGGGCCGAGCTGCTGCTGGCGCACAAGCACGACGGCACGGACTTGAAGATGGACTACGCGCGCGACACGCTGCGCAACCTGGCCTCGATGTGGAAGCGCCCGGCGAACCTGATGACGAAGATCGACGGGAAGGGCGTCATCATGCGGTTCGACGGCAAGGACCACAGCGAGAAGCGCGTCGATCTGCAGCTCAAGGATGCGCATCTTGAAGCGCCAAGGTCGCCAAGGGGCCAAGGTCGCCAAGAACTGCCTGTACTGGCTACGTGCGCACAACGCGCTCGATGCCGTGCTTGAGCACCTGGGTGTTGAAGTTGATGAGGAGGCCTAGCTCGAGCTTGAGGGCCTTGAGGTAGGCGGTGACTTGTGCGCGGTGCAAAGGCAACACAGCTTCCACCGCCTTGAGTTCGACGACCAAGATGTCGCCGACGAGGAAGTCCAGCTGGCCTTTGCCGACCGATGCTCCTCGGTAGCACACCGTGAACGGCTGCTCGCGCTCGAAGGGTATGCCGAGCGCTTCTAGCTCGATAGCGAGGGCGCGCTGGTACACCACCTCTGGAAAGCCCGGCCCGAGTTCGCGGTGAACCGCGATGGCGGCCCCAATCACCGAGCGCGCCAATGCGTCGGCCCGCTGAGTCGGCTCCCTCCTCCGCGGCTGGCCGTACGGCGCCTGCTCCTCGCTCGTAGCGGACCCTTTCGACGCGCGCCAGCCAGCCGCCGTGCCATCCAAGAGAACCTTGGCGACCTTGGCCCCTTGGCGACCTTGGCGCTTCAAGATGACCTGTCTTTCGGTAGGCACCACAGCACCCGATCCCCCCACTTCACGACCAGGTCGTCGTAATCCTCCAACGTCCGTGAACGCTCGGTCTCCGCGGACTCCTCGCCGTCGAAGGTGACGAGGAGTTCCGCATTCCCAAGCCGCGCCGCTTCTTGGGCCAGCTCACGGAGGGCGTCCACGCTCGCTTGCCGCATCGAGCACTCCTCGTCCGTCGCGTCGCCTTGGTCGGGGATGAACCCGCAGCCGCAACCCTCGTGCGAGGCCACGAAGTACAGGTGCGGGAGCTTGAGATGGGTGCGCAGGCGCTCCGCGGTCTCCGCCGCGGCGGGCTCGATGGTCAGCGGCGAACGCTCGGCCTCGGGCAATGGCTGCGAGGTCGCCAGGTAGACGGCCATGCACATGTCGACCCAAGTCCTACCCCAACAATTGGGGGGAACTGAAGCCAGCACTTGTTGGGTCGAGTTTTTGACCGGCCTGCATTCCCCGGTTACCCTGGCCACGTGATTGGCAACAAGCCTGTAGCCTCGCTGGTTCTCGTCCTTGCGCTCGCCGCCTGCGAGTCGCGCCAAGGGGAGCCTCCGGCTCCCGTCGTCGCCCCACCGACGCCCGTCGCCAAGGCCGAGCCGCCTCCTCCGCCACCGACGCCTCCCGAGGTCTTCGACATCAAGGTCGGTCGCGTCGGCAAGAACAAGACCCTCGGAAGCACCTTGCAGGACCTGGGGCTCTCCGGCGACGAGCTCAAGGCCACGCTGGGCGCGCTCAAGGACGTCTACAACTTCAGGAAGTCCAAGGTCGGCGACCAGCTCCGCATTTCGCGCAAGGACGGGACACTTCAGAGCTTGGAGATCCGCTCTGGCGCCCTGGACGAGTGGCTCGTCGAACGCGGACCAGCCGGTTTGGCCGCCTCCAAGCGCAAGTTCGACATCGAGACCCAGCGCGTGAGCGTGGACCTGGCGGTCCGAAGCTCGCTCTGGGAAGCCATGGCCGAGGCGGGCGAGGACCCCGAGCTCGCCGTCGACATCGCCGATGTCCTCGCCTGGGACCTCGACTTCTACCGCGATGTCCGCAAGGGCGACCGGATCCGAGTGGTGGTCGACAAGGTGACCTGCCACGGCAAGCTCTTGAAGTATGGCGAGATCTACGGGGTGCGCTACGAGGGCGCCTCGGTCGGCAGCAAGCGGCTGATGCGCTACACCGCCCTCAACGGCGAGACCAGCTTCTACGACGAGAAGGGTACCAGCGCGAAGAAGCCCTTCCTCAAGACCCCACTCAAGTTCGTCCACATCACCTCGCACTACGGCGGGCGCACGAACCCGCTCTCCGGCTACCACCAGCAGCACCTCGGGGTCGACTTCTCCGCCGAGATCGGCACGCCGGTCTGGGCTGTGGGGGACGGGGTGGTGGCGCGCATGGGCTACAACGACCCGGGTGCCGGCAACTTCCTCTTCCTGCGCCACTCCAATGGATACGAGACCGGCTACCTCCATCTGTCGCGCTTCGCAGATGGCCTCAAGGTCGGCTCTCGCGTCACCCAGAAGCAGGTCGTCGCGTTCACGGGAAACACCGGCATGTCGACGGGCCCTCACCTTCACTATGCCGTCAAGCGCGGCGGCTACTTCATGAACCCGCTGGCGCTCAAGGTGCCGCGCTCCGAGCCGCTGTCGAAGAGCGAGCTGCCGCGTTTCCAGGAGCGCACCACGGAGATCGCGACGCTCCTCAATGCGCAGCTCATGGCCACGCTCGTCGCCCGGCCGGACGCGGACGACGACTCGGATACCTCGACGCGCTGAGCTGGGCGGCCCGCCGTCCCAGAGCCGGTCCATCCACGCAGTCGATGCGCGCGTTGACACCCTGCGATCCGGGGCGCTACCGTCCGGGCCACTCAATCGCCAACGACGGAGCCCCTCATGCCCAAGCTCGCCCGCCTCGCTGCGCTCGCGGCTATCTCTGCCCTCACCGCCTGCGCTCCCGTCAAGCTGAACGTCGTCGCCACCACTGCGTACGATCCCATTGCCACGGTGGAGCTCACCGCCGACCAGGCAAAGGTGGTGGAGAACCTGAAGACGGCGGCCGCCGAGCGCAACCTGACGGTCCAGATCGTCGCGGACGGGTCCGCGACCTTCGCCGCCAAGCTGCTGGCCAATCGCCGCGCCGAGGCCAAGGGCATCCTGCCGTCCGAGGGGCGTAGCCTGCTGCTCGAGGCCGGTATCGCCGACGTGGGCGCGCGCTGGACCGCCTCCTCTGTTGGCTACAACGACCGCGTGCCCACCGCCAAGGACGTCGGCGACCTCCTCGATGCGCTCGGTGCCGTCGGTGGGACGGTGTACGTGGGCGTGGCCGAGCTGCCGGACCCCCTTCGCAACCGGCGGATCTGGGCCACCGTGGCCGTGCCGCGCGCCCTCTCGCTGGCCGGCCTGCCCATGCAGGCACAGCCTGGCGCCAAGCTCTCGCTCACCGGCAAGGTCCTCGATGCGGTGACCGAGATGCGCCTCGAGCTGCTCAAGCCGGACGGCACGGTCGACAGCCAGGAGCTCAAGCCCGCCGCCGACAACTCGTTCGCGCTCGCGCTCGACCTCCCGTCGGCCGCCGGCGTCTACGTCGTGGGCGTGACCGGCAAGTTCAAGGGCGCCGAGCGCGCGCTCGTCGCAGCCCCCGTCTTCGTCGGCGCTCAGCCGGCCCCGTGGCCCAACCGCGCTGCCGATCTCGAGGTCAACGACGAGAAGGGGCTCGAGCAGGCTCTGACCAAGGTCCTGGGCGAGGTGCGTGGCAAGCCGCTCGCCGAGTCGAAGGACCTCGCGGACGTCGCCAAGGTCTGCGCGTTGGCGATGGTCGACGGCAAGGAGTGCGCGGCCGTCAAGGGAATGCTCGTGTGGGATGTCTTCAGCTCCGCCATCGAGCGCTCCGTCTCCGAGATCGTCGCCTCGCCGGCGACCCGGGCCCTATGGAACTCTGACGGGGCAGCCGTCGCGGTTGCCAAGACCAAGGGCGGCCAATACGTCGCCGTCACGGCGTTCGCTGGCGGCAGCGCGCCGGTTCCTGCCCCGGCGGCCCCTGCGGTGGTCCCTGCAGCCCCGGCCCCCGCCGCGGCGCCCGAGGCTCCTGCTCCGGTTCCTGCACCTGCCGTGGAGCCTGCCCCTGCCATGGAACCTGCTCCTGCCGCAGCGCCCGCTCCTGCTGCAGCCCCTGCCCCTGCCGCAGCGCCTGCTCCTGCCGTGGCTCCGGCGCCTGCGACTCCCTGAGGTCCAGCAGCGCTCAAGCCGGCAATCCGTCACCTGACGCGGAGGCGCCCAGCATCGGCTCGGGCGCCTCCTTGCTTTTGGGCGGTTCCTGCGGCGCGACCTGACGGGCTCGCTGCTCGAGGACCCGGGGCTCGAACGCCAACCGTTGAGCGATGCGCTCGAGCATGTCCCGCTCGAAGGCGGGGCCACCCTGTGCGGCGACCAGCTGCCAGAGGAAGTTCTGCGCGTGCCACAGGTCGAGGTGCAGGCCGAGCCGCTCGCCCAGGTCAATCACCTCCACGAGCTCGAAGGCAGGGTCGCGGTGCAAGCCCGGGACTCGTAGGAGCTCCAGCCGCTCGCGCACCAATCCGTCGAAGGAGGGCCTCACGCTCTCCAGGTCGAGGTGCACGTCGAGGCGCTCGGCGAGCTGCGAGACCGAGAGCAGCTCCGCATGGATGGCGGTGCGGTCCGAGGCACCCTCGGCGAGACGGGAAGCGAGCTGCTGCAGCCGCCGGGTCAGGGCCACGTTGGCCGCGGCGCGCAGGGCCTTGGGGATGGGCGAGTCAATCTCCTTGAGAAACTCCATCAACCGTCGGTTCGACTCGAAGATCTTCACGAAGTCGCTCTCGTAGCGGCGCATCGACTCGCGCAGGAGCACCGAGGCGAGCCGGCGCCGCTCGTCGAGGAACAGGTCGCGCAGCGTGTAGTCGCGGCCCGGGAAGAGCCGGTCGATCTCGCGCAGCATCTGTGTGAGCGAGCCCAATCGCTCGAAGAGGGCGCGCTCGGAGTCGGCCTGCGCCGCGGCGTCGACGAAGGGTCGCAGCCCGCAGCGGAAGTCCGAGCCGCCGAAGTGGAGCACGCAGTAGGTGGCGTCGAGGCGCTCACGGACCAGCGCGCTCTCCAGCGACAGGCGGCCGAAGGAGAGGGTGGCTGCTCCCGCCGACTCGTGCCGTCGGGCGTGGACCTCGAACGGGAAGCATGCCAGCGGGCGGGTGCCTCCCGCGACGATGCTGGAGATGGCGTAGTGCGCCGCCACGCTCTCGATGGAGACCACGCTCGGGCGCACCAGCTGCTCCCAGACGCCAGCGCCGTCGCGGAAGCGGGGGAGGTTGGACGGGGCGCGCGCCAGTGCGTCGCGGAAGAGCGGCTCGAGGTCGACGCCAGCGGTCTCGCGAGCGAGCTGGATCGCCCGGGCGGCGTACTTGAGGATCTGGACGGTCTCCAGGCCCGACAGCTCGGCGAAGAACCAGCCGCAGCTCGTGTACATGAGCATCGCGTGGCGCTGCATCTCCAGCAGCTTGAGCGCGGTGGTCGCCTCGGGGGCGTCCAGCCGGCGGGCGGCATGGCGCTCCAGGAATGGACCGACGTCCCGGCGCTCCCGGGCCAGCACGAGCTCGACGTAGGCATCCCGCGCCGCCCAGGGGTCCCCGAGCAGCTTGCTCGCTTCCCGCTCGAACAGCTCCGACAGGTGCGCGCGCAGGCCATCCAAAGCGTCGCGCAGGGGGCCGCGCCATTGCTGGTGCCAGCCCGGTTGGCCATTGGTGCTGCAGCCGCAGTCGCTCTTCCAGCGCTCCAGCCCGTGAGCGCAGCTCCAGCTCGCCCCCTCGACAATCTCCGCCTCCCACTCGACCGGGACCTTCTCGAGGGCCTGCCCCAGGTTGATCACCTCGAGGTCCTCGCGGGCCGACAGCAAGCGCAGCGCCTGGGCGAGCGGCCCTTCGAAGCCCTTGCGGTGGTGGCCGAAGGTCTCCCCGTCCACGGCGACGACCAGCACCTCGTCGTGCCCCCGGTTGGCGTCGAAGCCCCGCTCGAGCGCCTGCACCACGTCCTCGCCGCGCGCGAAGCTGCCGCCGAAGGCGAACTCGCGGGCGATGGGGGCGTCGTAGAAGAACACGACCATCGACAGGCCATCGCCGAGGTTCACCCGGTACGGCCGGGTGGGGTCGAAGCGAGCCCCGGTCGCGTCCTGCCACTCGCCGCCAGGCGGCCGCACCCGCACCGCCTGGAACGGAGACAGGATGGTGAACCGCAGCCCCTCGCGGGCCAGGTCGCGCAGCGTCTCGGAGTCTGCTCCCGTCTCCGGCAGCCAGAAGCCCTCCGGCTCGCGGCTGAATCGAAGCCGGAAGTCGGCCACCCCCCAGCGGATCTGCGTGCGCCGGTCGCGGGAGCTGCACAGCGGCAGGATGGCGTGGCTGTAGCCCTGAGCGAGCGCGTTGCCGTGTCCACGCCGGCCGAGGCTGACCGCGTCCGCCTCCTGGAGCCGGGCGTGGACCGACGGCGCGGCCCGCTCGAGCCACGAGAGCAGCGTGGGCCCGAAGTTGAACGAGAGGTGGTTGTAGTTGTTGACGATGTCGAGGATGCGCCCGTCCGGTCCGGTGATCCGCGCGGCGCCGTTCGGGCCGTAGCACTCGGCGGCGATGCGGGTGTTCCAGTCGTGGAAGGGGCCGGCGGAGTCCTGGACCTCCACCTCTTCGAGCCACGGGTTCTCGCGAGGCGGCTGGTAGAAGTGGCCGTGAAGGCACACGAATCGACGGCTCATAGGAGCAAAGCTACGCACTCGGCGCTCGGGTGCCGGCTCAGCTTTCTGTGGGGGTGAGCGCGGAACTGACGGCAGCGCCATGCTTGCCTGAAGGCTAACCTCGCGAGAGCACGGGAAGAGCAGGCGGGCAGGCCACTTGCAGCACGCGAGCGAGCGGCATGCAGGTAGAGCCTGACCCGTTCAGGGAGACGCCATGACGAACCTGTTTCGCACAAGCCTCCTCGCCGCCGCGCTGCTGGCGCTCGGCGCTTGCCCTGGGAAGCCCGACCCGACGCCGTGGGAGAAGCAGGCGAGGTCGGAGCTGACGCGCAACACCTCGCCCAGCGTGCCGGCCGCCGACGCCCAGGCGCTCGTCGAAGGCAACACCGCCTTCGCCGCCGACCTCTTCAAGTCGACCGCCAAGGTCGAGAACGCGATGGTCTCGCCGCACAGCGTGTCCCTGGCGCTGGCGATGACCTGGGCCGGCGCGAAAGGGGAGACCGAGACCGCGATCGCCGAGGCCATGCGCTTCACCCTGCCGCAGGACAGGTTCCACCCGGCCTTCGATGCGCTCGACGTGGCGCTCGCCAGCCGCGGCCAGAACGCGCAGGGCAAGGACGGCAAGCCTTTCCGCCTCAAGATTGGCAACGCGGCCTGGGGCGAAGAGACCTTCGACTTCGTGCCGGCCTACCTGGACACGCTCGCGGTCAACTACGGCGCTGGCATCAACCTCGTCGACTTCGTGGGCCAATCGGAGGCCGCACGGCTCACGATCAACGACTGGGTGGCGCAGCAGACCGAGGACCGCATCAAGGACTTGCTCGCCCCGGGTTCGGTCGACGCCACGACGCGGCTGGTGCTGACCAACGCGGTCTACTTCAACGCGGCCTGGAAGACGAAGTTCGAGGCCAACGACACGCACGCGGCCGCGTTCCACCTCGCCGACGGCAGCAGCAAGAACGTCGACACCATGAACGGCGAGATCGGTGGCAGATACGGCGAGACGGCCGACTTCATCGCCGCCGAGCTGCCCTACGACGGCGACGAGATCGCCATGACGCTGGTGATGCCCAAGACCGGCACGCTGGCGTCCTACGAGGCCGGGCTCGACGGCCAGAAGATCGCGTCGATCGTCGCCGCGCTGCACTCCGAGACCCTGCTCATCCACCTGCCGAGGTTCGGCTTCGAGTGGAAGACCAGCCTGGCGCAGGCTCTCTCCGGCCTGGGCATGGGCATCGCGTTCACCGAGGCGGCCGACTTCAGTGGCATCCACGCCGGAGGCGGGCTGCTCATCTCCGACGTGATCCACCAGACCTTCGTGAAGGTGGACGAGGCGGGCACCGAGGCGGCGGCCGCGACCGCGGTGGTGGTCGGGACGACCTCGATGCCGCAGGGCAGGGAGGTCGCCTTCGACCGCCCGTTCCTGTTCTTCGTCCGCGACGTGCCGACGGGCGCGGTCCTCTTCGTCGGCCACGTGTACGACCCGAAGTAAGCCCTTGAAAGGTGACGTCTTCGGGCTCGAGGCCGCTTCGGGAGAGGCGGCCCTCGGCCTATCGGACGTTTGACCGAGATCCCGGAGGCCCGTTCGGTCGTTGGGAGGAAGGGCCGAACCAACCTTTTGCTCGGCCGTTGGGACAGAATGCACGCCCAAGTGACCGACCGGAGGGTCCCATGACGGAGCCGAACCAGCCGAAGGCCAACCCGAGTCCAAGCCCCGCCGCCAAGCCGGAGCAGGCGCCGAAGAAGGGGAAGGGGACGCTCCTCACCGTCGTCTTGCTGGTCGTGGTCGCCGCGGTGGTGGCCGTGACGGTCTTTGGCCAGAACTTCCGGGCGCTCTTCTCGGCCAGCGCCAACGCGCTGGGCGGCGAGGACACCAACGCCAACGTCGGCAGCGCCGGGTCCGCGTTCACGTCCAAGCGCAAGGCCATCCGGAACTTCGGCTCGAGCTCCGACGGCGAAGAAGGAGGGGGGCGCTACGTCGCCGCGGAACCGTCTGTCGTATTCGCGGCACCCGCGGCGCCCTCCCCGGGCGTCGCAACCGGAGGTTTTGGCGGAGGCCTGGCCAAGGCCGAGGCCAAGCGGGCGCTGATGGACTCCGACGGCTTCGCTCGCGCGCCGATGCAGCAGATGCCGATGGGCAACCCGCTCAAGGCCGGGGCCACCGACGACAACGCCGAGTTCGCCGAGTTCGTGAAGTTCCTCGCCAGCTGGAGCGACCGAGCCGACACCGCGGGCCACGCCGACCTGATGGACGTTCGCGACCGCCACTTCATCAAGGTGGCCGACGCCAAGGGCCAGCCCATCCCCACCGCCCAGGTGCGCGTGACCGACCTCACCGCGCAGAAGAGCTGGAGCGGGATGACCTACGGCGACGGCCGCGCCACCTACTACCCGCGAATCGCCAGCAAGGGGATCCTCTCCTCGAGCTACCAGGTGGAGACCAGCTTCGGCGGCATGACCGTCAAGTCCAACTGGGACGGCAAGAGCGACCTCGACCTCAAGTTCGACGCCGACCGCAGCGTCAAGGGCGCCATCCAGCTCGACGTGGTCTTCGTCATCGACACCACGGGCTCGATGGGCGACGAGATCGACCGCATCAAGGGCACGCTGGTGAGCGTCACCGACCGCCTGCGCGGCCTGCGCCAGGAGTTCAGCCTCCGCTACGGCGCCATGCTCTACAAGGACCGCGGCGACACCTATGTCACCCGTGAGATCCCCTTCACCACCGACATCCAGGAGTTCTCCCGCGTCCTGCAGAACGTCGAGGCCGGCGGTGGCGGCGACCTGCCCGAGAGCGTCAACCAGGCGCTCAACGAAGCGGTCGGCATGGCTTGGCGGCCGGGGGCGGCCAAGGTGATGTTCCTCATCGGCGACGCGAGCCCGCACATGGACTACGGCGACGCGACCTATGGAGAGGCGGCCCGCATCGCGCTGTCGAAGGGCGTGAAGATCCACTCGGTCGCGGCGAGCGGGCTGGAGCCGCTGGGCACGCTGGTCTGGCGCCAGGTGGCGCAGCTGACGCGCGGCAAGTTCATCTTCATCGAGTACGGAAGCGCCGCCGCCAGCGCCGAGAAGTACGGCGTTGCCGGCGACTTCAAGAGCAACAACCTCGACGACATCATCTACGAGCAGATTCGGGACGAGGTCGCCCACTGGGGCAAGGACGCTCCCGTGGCCAAGAACGTGGCCGCCAACGACGCCCAGCAGCAGCCGTACGAAGGCCCCATCCAGCTACGCAAGCGCAACCCGTAGCGACGGTCAGCCCGACAAGGCTCAAAGCGGCGGAGCACTCGCTCCGCCGCTTCAGCTGCGGGGACGAAGGGCTACTTCTTCTCGGTGTCCTTGCCCTCTTCGATCAGCTCGCGCACGCGCTGGCCGCCCTTGTGGCCCAGCTCGCTGTAGCCCTCGGGCCCCAGCTGCTCCTTGCGCGCCTCGCCGCCCATCTTGCCCAGCTCGGAATAGCCCTCGGGGCCCAGTTGCTCCTTGCGAGCCTCGCCGCCCTTGTGACCGATCTCCGAGTAGAACTCGGGGCCTCGCTCCTTGGCGACCGTCTCTCCGCCCTTCTTGCCCAGCTCGGAGTAGCCCTCGGTCCCCAATTGCTCTTTGCGGACCTCGCCGCCCATCTTCCCGGCTTCGCGGACGGTCATGTCTCCCTTGTCCTTCTCTGCCATGGCGTCTCTCCTTTCCCCGGGCGGAGACTCGCCGCCCGCCTCCGGAAAGCTCGGAACGCGACCGCGTCCCTGCAAGGGGGCCACGGAGGCGCGGCACGCCGGCGATCGGAGCAGCACGTCAAGGTGGAGACGTCGTCCGCTCCCGGCAAAAGCCGCCCGCCGGCGACGGCCAGAGCGCGCACATTGTGGAGAGCAGGACGGGCGAAGGCCGGTGCTCTACCGCGCGGCGAGGCGGCGGCGCAGGAGCCCGGCGGTGAAGACGAGCGCAAGCCAGCCAGGAGCCTGCCCGGGTTGGCTGCAGCCGCCCGCGCACGCACTGGGCTTCTTCTTCTCGATGACCAGCGAGCGGGTCGCCGGAGCCTGGGCGCCCAGCTCGGAGTCGAAGTGGAGCTGCAGCTCATAGGCACCCGGCTCGAACGAGGCGGCGTCGAAGCGCGCCAGTTCCTCGTAGTGCCGCACGTTGTCGAAGGTGGCGAGCGTGTGTCGCTGCCCGGAATCCCGGCGGACGAGATCCAGCTTCACGGGCGGGAAGGGGATGAGCTTCTCGGTCATCACCCCGTTGGCGGTCAGCGTTCCCTTCACCACCACTTCGCCGCTGGCGCGCGTACCGTCCTGCGGAGACATGAGCGAGACCTCGTAGAACTGGCTCCCGGGCCAGCGCGCGTCCTTGGTGAGGTGACCGAGCCGCGTGTCCGCCAGCCAGACCGTCGAGCGAGTGGTCAGCGAGCTCCGCAGCTCGCAGCGCTGGCACAGGAACGGCCCCTTGTTCTCGAGCGGCTCCTCCAGTGAGGAGCGGACGAGGTGCAGCCTGGCTCCTGGAGCCACGCGCGCCGAGCCACCGACGAGCGTCGAGTCCTCGGCGGTGATGGAGCCTCCCGGCGGAGGCGAGCAGTCGGCGAGGCGCGACCCGGCGAGCAGGCGCACGCTGGTTCCAGGGGCCGGGGCGAGGTGCAGCTTGCTCACCGCGGCGTCCTGGAAGGTGAGCGAGCCTGACGCGAAGCCGGTGACGGACGGATTCAGGCCCTGGGTGGCCCGGAGCTCGTAGGACCGGCCCTCGCCGCCGAACTCGAGCGTGACCTCCAGGTTCGCCCGCTCACCGGCGTTGCGGATCGAGAGGGCTGAGCCCTCGACCCAGCGGACCCTCCAGGCCCCTAGTCGTACCGCCTGCAGGTCGACGCTGGCGCTGGCCCGCGGCGGCTTCACCGCGGCGGAGAGGGGCGCCGGCAGGCCGGTCGGGTCGACGGTGTCGGGCAGGCCATCGAGCGTCAGGTCGGAGCAGGTCTCGAAGGAGACCGCGTCGAGGCGGGAAGCCTTGCCGGACAGGCTCGAGCGCTGCTGGAGATGGACGGTGGCCGCCAGCGTCGAGCCGGAGAGCGCCACCGTGCTTTCGCCCGACGCCCACACGTCCTGGAACCGCAGGCTGCTGTCGACGACGTCCAGACGAGCCCGGTCGCATAGGACGACTTGGAAAGGAAGAGGGGCGAGCGACTCTCCCAAGCGGTCGGCGACGAGTGCCGCGTCCTCGACCAGGTAGAGCGTGGGCACCCCGGTGGCATCCGGCCCCGGGCTCCGGATCATTCCGGCGAGCGAGACCGCGTCGGCTCCACCGACCACGAAGGGTTTCGACGAATCGGTCGAGTTGAGGGCCGGCCTTCCAGACTCGTACCGCGGGACCGCCCCGCAACGGTCACGGCCCTCGCATCCCACTGGGGTTGCGAGGGCCGCGAGGGGCCACGAAAGGACGAACAGGCCCGCGAGGGCGGCGAGCAGACGCGAGTCGGTCAACACGCCGGCCAGGATGCCCCGAAGCGGGGCGCGCTGGCTAGAAGCTCATCTGGTTGGAGACGATGATTCTGGTGCTCGGCGCGGACGTCGGTCCAGTCGAACATGCTGTAGGACGCGGAGATCTTCGCCTCGTTCTTGTAGATGAACCAGTTCAGGCCGATCTCGTAGACGTCGGCGCCGCCCCAGTTCGAAGCGACGGTGGCGACGGCCTTGGGCGAGGTGCCCGGGGCGTCCGTGGCGGGGTTGAACGTGTGGCCCATGTTCGGATCGTAGTGGCCGAAGCGGATGACCGGCTGCACTAGGTCCTTGATGGTGAAGCCTGCTCCCACGTAGTACGCGTACGAGTTGACGATGCCGTCGGCACCGGTCACGCCCTTGGTCGGCGTGAGGTGGTCCTGGCCGCGGATGAGCTCGCCCTGGATGACGAACGGGCCGCGCTCGAAGCGCAGGTCGATCTCGGCGCGGAAGCGGCGACCGACCTGGTTCGCGGCGCCGACGGTCGTGTCGACCACCACGCCCAGCAGCAGGCCCTCCAGCGGGTAGGCCTCGAGCCGCAGCGCCATCTCCTTCTGGTTGTTGGTGTCCAAGAAGTTCTGGCCCTGGCCGTTGAGCAGGAACACGCCGTAGCCGAAGTACTTGAAGTTCTTGGTCACCTTCAGGCCGATGTCGCGGCGGTCGCCGTAAGTGCGCGAGGCGAGGGCGCGCTCCGGGAAGAGCATCTTGCCCGAGCCGTTGTAGCCCTCCCAGCTGACCGGGATGCGGAACTGGCCGGCGGTGATGTCCGCGTACTCGAAGGTGTAGGTGAAGGTCGCGTCGTTGAGGATGGAGGTCGCGGCCGGCGGCTGCTTGACGGTCACGGTCTCGCCGGTGGTGCTGCCGGTGACGGTCAGCTTGCTGTTGACGAACTCCAGGGCGCGGACCGGCTCGAGCGCCACCTTGTACTGGAGCTTGCCCTCGAACACGGCGCCCGAAAACCCGAGCTCGACCCGGCGGAATCGGAACGTGGAGCAGACCGGAGTGCTGCAGGCCGCCAGGGTGGCGTAGTTGAAGGAGACCGGCGCCGTCTTGTTGGTGGTATTCGGCGCGAACTTGTCCCAGGTGAACCAGGTGTGGGCCAGGACGAAGGGCTTGAAATAGCCGGAGATGCCCACCGACATCTCCTTGGGGCCGGGAGTCTTGGCGGTCGCCGCTTTCGGCGCCGTGGCCTTCTCTTTCTCCTTCTCGGCAGGCGGCGCCGGCTGCGCTTCGGCAGGCTTGGCGGCCTCTGCCGGCGCCTGGCTCGCGGCGGGCTGCGGAGCCGGAGCTGGGTCGGTCGCGGCCGTTGGATCCGCGGTGAGGAAGGCAACGACGAGCAGAGCAGTGACGCTCATACGGTCACTCCAGGCGAAGAAGGGGTTGAGATGTGAGGGTGTCGATACCCGATGGTGTGGCGTCTCGTCCACCCCCGAAGCACGCGGTGTGCCGAGGCCTGCTCCCGTAAGTTCAATGAGTTGCATCGCGAGGAGCGGCGAACGGCTGACGCCGCCCCCAAAGGAAGGAAGGGTTTCCTGCGACCCCCGAGGCCGCGAGGACCCGGAGCGACAAAGCGCTGACACCCGCGCCGAGGCAGCCCCAGCCCAGGACGGCGCCTGAACAGCCGCAGCCGCACGGCCGTCCAAGCATCGAAGGCCTCGCATCGGTCGAAAGGTGGATGGGATGTAGAAGTGACCGGCGTCACGCTAGGATACGCAACTTCGGGTGGTGGCCACCGTCGGGTGTGCCGGAAAGGTCAGGTCATTTACAGGATGCGAACGCGCTTCGCGCTCTCAGCGCTCGTCGTCCTCGCAGCGCTCGGTTCGTCGCCTCAGACGCACGCGGCGTCCAAGCGCACCACCGTGCTGCTCATTCCCGTGGATCGCAACGCGGGCACGGCGGCGATCAAGTTCACCGAGTACCTCGAGATCGCCGTCTCCAAGCGAGCCAACTACGTCCTCAAGGACGCGGCGACCGTGCTCGGCGACTCCACCCCGACCCAGGCGCTAGAGGCGCGAAAGCGGGTCATCGGGGCGTTGTCGGAGGGAAGGAAGCTCTACGCCGCCGGCAGCTTCGACGAGGCGGAGTCCGCGCTGCGCACCGCCCTCATCGACATCGACAATGCCTCGGCCGCGTTCGAGCGCTGCGGCGAGTATTGCGAGACCCTGGCCTACCTGGCCGGCGCCCAGGTGATGAAGGGTGACGAGCAGGGGGCCCGCGACGTCCTCAAGCAGCTGCTGGCCATCGAAAAGACCTTCCGCTTCGACTCCGCGGTCTTCGGCAAGAACCTGATGGTGCTGGTGCGCGACGTGGAGAGGAAGCTGGCCGAGGAGACCCTGGTGGCCATCACCGTCCAGACCAACCCCGCCGGCGGCAAGGTCTTCCTGGACGGCAACTACAAGGGCTACGCGCCGCTCACCATCGATCGCCAGACTCCGGGCAAGCACCTGCTGCGCGTGGAGCGGCCCGGGTCGATCACCTACGGGCAGCTGGTCGACGTGGGCAGCGGCGACGAGATCACCGTGAAGGCCAAGCTGACCTCCACCCCGGAGTTCTCGTCGCTCGAGGGCTCGCTGGACAAGATCATCGACGAGCTGGAGCGTGGCGAGGGCGCCACCGAGCTCTACCGCCTCGGCACCAAGCTCAAGGTCGAGCGCGCCATCGTCGGGCTGGTCCGGACCAACGACAACCGCGTGAACCTCGACTGCGTCTTCGTCGACTTCCCAGGCAAGAAGAAGCTCTCCAAGAAGAACCGCAGCTTCCAGGGCGAGGAGTTCGGCGAGCTCGGCAAGGAGGTCCAGCGCTTCGGCAACCTCCTCATCGCCGAGGGGGACAGCGGGCGCGGCAACGCCAAGGCCAGCAGCGATCCGCTCGACAGCCGAACGGGAGACGAGGACTGGGACGAGGAGGGCAGCGGCTCCAACATCAAGCCCGCGAGCGGCGGGGACGAGGGCGACAAGCCCGCCAAGAAGAAGGAAACCAAGAAGAAGAAGGACCAGGACGAGGGCGGCACCGGCGACTGGTAGTCACGGCCGGACAGGCCGTTCAGCCTTCCCAAACGTCCACTCGACGATGAAGCCCCGGCTCCGGCTGGGGCTTTTCGTTTGGGTGCGTCCAGGACACCCGAATCCGGCATCGCCTGGCTTGCCCGGCAGCCATACAATCCCGCGCCCCCTCTCTTGGGGAACACCGGAGCTGCCATGCGCCTGCTGCTCATCCGCTCGCTCGCCGCCTACGCCCTCCTCTTCGCCCTGCTACCGGCGAGCGCCTTCGCCCAGGCCAACGCGGTCCTCGAGCGCTTCCAGACCGATGGCACCGCGCTCCCCCCGACCGGGGCCGCCCTGGTGGACGAGGCGACCGCGCCCGAGGTCAACCCCGCGGGCCTCGCGCTGCTCGACCGGCCGCAGCTCATCTACCTCCACGAGCGCAACCTGCGCCAAGACCGGGTGGTGGACTCCTTCCACGTCGGCACCGGCCTGTTCGGCTACGGCGGTCTCGGGCTGGCCCTGCAGTTCGTGCGCCCCAAGGGGTTGCCCAGCTACCGCAAGACGACGCTGTCGCTGGCCGCTGGCGGCGGGTTCGCCTCGCTCGGCGTCAACTTCAACAACTTCGGATCGGACGATGCGGCGCTCGACGCGCTCACCAGCTGGGACGCCGGCCTGGCGCTGCGGCCGTGGAGGTACCTCTCGATCGCGGCCTCGGTGCGGGACTTCGACGGCCCGACCTTGAGCTACGCGCGAGCGCTCCCGCCGGGGGCCCCGACGCCTCCAGGATTCGAGCCCAAGCGCCTGCCGCGCCGCTATGACGTCGGTCTGGGAATCCGGCCCGGCACCGACCGCGTGCAGCTCTCGGGGGACTGGCTGGTCGACGACCTCGCCGGGGTCGACGCGTCGCGCTTCAGCTTCGCCGCCCAGGTCGAGCCGCTGGAGGGCCTGGTGCTCAGCGGCGGTCTCGCCTTCGGCCTGAAGGGCAACGACGAGCTGGTCGGCCAGGTCGCGCTCACCCTGAACACCCCCTACGTCGGCGCCAGCTGGTGGGGCGGCGCGGGCGACGACATCGGCGGGCGGTGGGACCAAGGGGTGCAGCTGCGCCTGTCCGCGGACCGCTACCGGACGCTCCCCTTCGCGCGCGACCGGGTGGTCGTCCTCGACCCGTCCTCGTTGATGTCGAAGAGCCAGGGAGTGCTCGCCTCGCTCATCGCGCCTTCCAGCCGCGAGCCCTACCTCGAGACCCTGGGGCTGCTCGAGCGGGTCCGCACGTCGAAGGAGACGGCGGGCGTGCTGCTCAAGGTCGGCAAGCTGCCGGACATCGGCCACGCGCGGGTGGAGGAGCTCCGCCAGGCGCTGGTGGCGCTGCGGGCCAGCGGCAAGCACGTGTGGGCGGTGTGGATGGACGGCGGTGACGACGAGTACCTGCTGGCCAGCGCCGCCGAGAAGATCTGGGCCGTCCCGCAGTCGACGCTCGCCATCAACGGCTACTCGAGCACCCAGACGTTCCTGGCCGGCACGCTCCAGAAGCTCGGGGTCGGCGTGGACGTCGCCCGGGTCGGCCAGTACAAGACCGCCACCGACAGCTTCACCCGCCAGGACATGAGCCCCGAGGAGCGCGAGATGCTGGGGGCCTGGCTCGACCAGGTCTACGGGTCGACCATGGCCACCATCGCCGGCGCCCGCGGGCTCAGCGAAGAGAGCCTCGCCAAGGTCGTCGGGCAGGGAATCCTTCCGGCGCGCATGGCCAAGGACGCCGGGCTCGTCGACGAGCTCATCTACCCCGACGAGCTGCAGGGGCTGCTGGAGAAGGGCCATGGCAAGAGCCTGGACGTCGTGGGCGAGCTGCCCGCCCAGCAGTCCTGGCCCCGGCGCTGGGGCGTGCGCCCCAAGAATCGCGATCGTGAACGTCGAAGGGCTCATCTCCGACGGCAAGACGCGCGAGGATCCCTTCGGGCTGCTTCGCATCGCCGGGGCCGAGTCGACCTTGAGCGAGCTCGAGAAGGCGGTCCGGGACCCGATGGTCAAGGCGATCGTCCTGCGCGTGGACTCCACCGGCGGCAGCGGCGCGGCGAGCGACCTCGTCTGGCGGGCGGTGACCAAGATCAACGAGTACAAGCCGGTGGTCGTCTCCATGGGCGACTACGCCGCCAGCGGCGGCTACTACATCGCCATGGCAGGCCAGCGCATCTTCGCCGAGCCCTCGACGCTCACCGGGTCCATCGGCGTCTTTGCCCTCAAGCCCGACCTCGGCGGCCTGCTCGAGAAGCTGGGGATCCACCGCGAGACCCTGCGGCGGGGCGACCACTCCGACCTCTTCTCCATCACTCGCGCCTGGACCGAGGACGAGCAGAAGGCGGTGCAGGCCTCCGTCGACGAGTTCTACGACCTGTTCATCACCAAGGTCGCCGAGTCGCGGAAGATGGAGAAGGTCCAGGTGGACAACCTGGGCCGCGGGCGCGTCTACAGCGGGCAGGCGGCACTGCAGGCGGGGCTGGTCGACGAGATCGGCGGGCTGCAGGACGCCATCGCCTGGGCCAAGGAGCGGGTGGGGCTCAGGGGGGCCGAGGTCGACGTCGAGGTCGTCCGCGACGGCGGCGGCCTGATGGACCTCAAGCTCGGCACCGGGAGCCAGGCCATGCAGCAGCTCGCCCGCGGGCTGGGAGACGCCGCGGCGAGCGTCGGAATGTCGCTCGAGCTGCCGCAGGGGCCGCTGGCGATGCTGCCCTACCGGGTCACGGCGAAGTAGGAGCGCTGCGGCGGACCGCGATGACGTTGGGCAGCCCCCACTCGTCGTGGTTGCCGTCGTTCTCCCAGAAGCTCGTCTCGTAGCTGCCGACACGGACGACCTTCGTGGCGCCGGATTCGACGTGCAGGGTCGCCTCGGGGCCCCCCTCGAGGTAGATCGCCCGCTTCAGCCCCAGGCCCGGCAGCTTCAGGAGCTGGCCGATGTAGTCGTGCATCACGTATGGCGAGCGGCAGTGGAGGAAGAGCAGCCGGCCCGCGGCGTCCACCGCGGCGATGACCGAGCTGTAGCGCTGCTTGCGCGGGCCCCAGGAGTTGCGGCCCTTGCAGTCGATCATCCGGATGCTCTGCATCACGTAGTCATAGTCGGCCGAAGCCTTGACCAGGTCGTCGCAGCCGCGGTCGAGGATCTGCACCGCTGGCAGCCCGGCCTTGCGCGGGCCGAAGACGAGCGCCGCGCCGTACTCCTTCTTCCAGTCGCCGTTGAGGACCTTGGTGCCAGCGCGGGCATAGCCGACGGTCGAGACGCCGTCCTCGAGCTTGAACATGCCGGCGTTGGTGACCGCGACCAGCCCGCGCTCCTTCAGCCAGGTGGCGGCGGGGATGCGGTCGGGCAGGCCCAGGCTCTTGACGCCGAGGATGGAGAGCTCGAAGCGGGCCGGGTCGATGCGCAGGACGGTGAGGGTCGAGTCGCCGACGTCGGACTTCACCGGGAGCGGGACCTGGGCGGTCTCCAGGCCGGGCTCGAGCGTGCGCCAGGCGAGGTCGGCGGTCGGCGGGACGGCGAGGAGAAGCAGGGCGGACAGGAGCGGGAGCGGGAGAGGGGCCATGGCCTCTCCAAGGAGCATGGATCGCGCCACCCCGTGCTGGCTCGGAAGCCAGTGGAGGCGCTGTCAAAGCGTCTGGCGAAGTGGAAAGCCGCGCTACGCCGCTGGCCGACCGGCGCGACTTACGAGCCGGTGCTCGACGAGAGCTCCACCTGGAGGGTGAGTTCCCCTTCGTCGATGATCTTGTCGACGTAACCGCCATCGCCCGGGACGGCGTCCCAGACCTTGTAGTGCAGCGCGTTCGCGCCGGCGGCCATCTCGAGGCCGCCGAGGTAGTAGTCGCCGCTGTAGAGCTTCCACTCCGGGTCGCCGGTGTAGATGAGCTTGGTCTCGTGGCCGCCGGTCGTGAGGTTCTCGACCTTCAGGTAGTGGTGCTCTCCGCGCATGGGCCAGGCCACGGCCAAGACCCAGGCGGTGGGGTTCTGATCCTGCAGCGCGTAGAGCGTGACGGTGCTGCAGGCCCCCGGCCCGATGTAGACGCCGGTATCGACCAGCGAGCGGCCGGTGGGTGAGCACAGGCCACCATCGCCAGCGTGCGAGGAGATGTCTTTGACGCCCAGCCCGCAGCTCGAGACGAGCACGGCGGCGAACAGCACGGTGAGTCGGTAGGGGGACATGGTCGCTCCGTGCGACCAATCTCCCGACGTTCGCCTGCCGGTGTCAACTCGTGGGGTGTGTCTCGGCGGGGGGCGCCCCATGTTGATGGGTGCTGACATATCTTACGCACGCCGCGCCGCGATGGCTGTGGCGCCGACGTCCTCCTGTGTCGCCTGGCTGCGACGACATCCATCGAGGAACGTCAACGGACGTCAGGCGTGAGAAGGGGCGTAGCCCACAGGGGCCGTGATGGGTGTGCGAAGCTGTTGGACCCGCTGCACCTTCTGGCGGCAGGCGGCGCAGAGCGCTGCGCCCTTCGCTTCGATCTCCTCGACGGTCTCCGACCAGCGCATGGCGCACGAGTCGTCGTGGCAGTGCAGCAGGCCAAAGGTATGGCCGAGCTGACGGCCGATCTCGGCCAGCAAGCGGCGCTGCTCGGCGTCAGCGGACGAAGGCCGGCCGTAGAAGTGTTCGTCCAGACGGTGCCGAGAGACCACCGCCGCAGGGCCGTCGACCTGGCCCTGGCCGTAGACCCAGGTCAGGCAGGGGGCGAAGAGGTCTTCGCCGAGCACCCCCACCACCTTGTGGCGCGGGTCCGGGAAGAGCGCCAGCAGCCGCAGCATCAGCTTGGAAGCGTCGAACTGCCGGCGGCTCGCGTCGAAGGCGAAGGCAGGGTCGAGCGAGGGGCGGGATATTTCGACGTCGCAGCCGAAGAGCCCCGCGAGTGGGCGCGCGAGCGGCGCGAGGACGGCCGGCGCGAGCGAGCCGATGGGCGCCAAGTGGATGGAGAGGGCGGCGGTGGACATGAAGGGCCTCCTCGAGGCGCACCCGTCCTGTCCAGGCCCCGCCCCGCCGTGAGGGCGGGGCGGGGACGGCTCAGAGGACGAGCAGGTCGCTGTTCCTTCGGAAGTGCCGGGTCCGGTCAGGCGCCTTGAGTTCCGGTGGGACTCGGCGAGCCGGTGCCGGAGGTGGAGGCGGTCCCGGTCGCGGACGGTTGCGCGCCGTTGCCCTGCGGGAAGGTGAGCACGAAGGCCGCGACCGAGGCGGGCACCGCGGTCGTGGGCTCCTGAACCTCGACCACCGGGAAGCGCTTGGACATGGCGATGAAGACCGCCACGCCGAAGGCGGCCATGCCGATGGTCACCGTCAGCTCACCGACCGACGGGAAGTAGTGCCAGTTGGAGCCGGGCGAGTAGCAGGTGATGAAGCAGTCCACGCGCCACAGCGCTCCCGCCAGGGCCGCCATCGCCGCACCCGCGACGCGCACCCGGTGCTTCTTCACGGCCGGGGTGAGGAACAGCACCGCCGGCACCAGGAAGAGGGCCATCTCCACGACGAAGACGGCGAGGTGGTAGTCGGCGACCAGCAGCAGGTGGAGCTTGCCGGCAGCGGCCAGGTCGGCGAAGCGGACGATGCCGTAGGCCAAGAGGAGGATCGCGTTGACCTTCGACATCTCGGTGAGGATCTGCTCGTCCTGGCGCGCGTTCCAGCCGCGGCGCAGGGCGGCGCCCAGCAGCACCGCCGCGCCCAGGCCCATCGAAAGGCAGGAGATGAGGCCGAGCAGCGGCAACAGCGGGGTGTGCCACAACGCGTGCAGCTTGGGGCCGGCGATGACCATCAGGCCGCCGAGCGAGCTCTGGTGCATCGTCGGGAGCAGCAGGGCGAGGGCGATGATGTAGGGCATCGCCTTGCTCAGCCGGCCGCCCCAGCGCTTGGCCCGCTCGGCGCGCTTGAGGTTGCCGCTGGCGGCCGCCGCCTCCAGCACCGCTGGGAGCATCTCGATCCACAGGACGCAGACGTAGGTGATGACGCAGACCGCGACCTCGAGGAGCACCGAGGAGAGGTTCCACATGCTCGGCAGCGCCAGCCAGTAGATGTTCCAGGGCCGGCCCACCGCGACGCCGATCGACGCGGCGCCCAGCGTGTAAGCGATGGCGCCCAGGAGCACCGCCGGGCGGATCATCGGGTGGTAGCTGCCGCGGTTGAGCAGGTAGCAGAGCGCGCCGACCGAGAAGGCGCCGGCGCCCAGGCCGGTGAAGACCACCACGTTGACCGGCTCCCAGATGCCCCAGGTGTAGCCGTCGTTCATGTTGCTGACGGCGCCGATGCCGGCGACGAAGCGGTAGCCGATGACGGCGCAGGCCAGCGCGAACATCGCGAGCAGGCAGGCCATGGGGACGGTGAGGATGCGGCCCCCCACCGGGCGGGCATTGGTGTCGTGGCTCATTTCGCGCTCCTCTTCTCGTCGGCCTTCGGGGCGGCCTTCTGCTCGGTGGGTTCGTGGTGGCCTGCCTCTTTGGCCTTGTTGCGTCGGACGACGAACGCGGCCGCCGCGTAGAGCGCCAGCGGGGTGATGCCGCCCAGGTACGGGGCGTGCGACACCTTCTCGGAGAGGTAGGCGTTGGAGTACTCGGGCAGCTCCGGGAAGCCGAGCTGGCCGAAGGTGACGTCCTTGGGGGCCAGGTACAGGACGCCGGTGCCGCCGCCGTCGCTCTCGCCGTAGACCTTGCCGCTGTAGGCCTCGGGATCCTCGGCGAGGCGCTTGTGGGCCTCGGCCAACAGGTCGGTGCGGTAGCCGAAGATCACCGCCTCGGCCGGGCAGGTGCGGGCGCAGGCCGGATTGGCGACCTTGGTGGGGCCGGTCGCGTTGGAGTCGGCGTGGCGCCGGCACAGCTCGCACTTGACGATGCGCGGGACGGCCTCGAACCACTCGAACTTGGGGACCGCGAAGGCGCAGGCGATCTGGCAGTAGCGGCAGCCGACGCATAGGGCCTTGTCGTACAGGACGATGCCGGTGCCCTTCTTCTCGCCGCCCATGTCGCGCTTGCCCTCGCCCTCCTTGTGCAGCGCGCCGAGCATGCAGGCCGAGACGCAGGGCGGGTCGACGCAGTGCATGCACTGGCGCTTGACGTTGGCGCGGGTCGGCTCGCCGCCCGACCTCACCGGCGGGAAGCTCTTCTTCTGCACCACGCTCTTGGTGCTGCTCGACAGCTCCTTGGGGTCGTCCCAAGGAAGGTCGTTGGCGTCCTTGCAGGCGATGACGCAGCCCTTGCAGCCGACGCAGCGGGTGGCGTCGTAGAGCAGGCCGACGGCCTGGTCCGAGGGCTTCTTCACCTCCCGGGCCTTGGCTTCTTCCGGCGCGAGGGCCGCGGCGGCCCCGGCGAACAGCGCCCCCTTGAGCAACGATCGACGAGAGACGGGCATGAGACGCTCCTAAAGCGCGATGTGGTCCGCAGTCGGTCGGCCGCTACAGCAAGGGCCAGACCACGCTGGGAGCGCCCACCGCTCGCTCTAGGCGCGGGACGAATCGAAGCCCCGCAGCTGGGCTTCGACTGACAACGTCGTTGACAGTCGGCGTTTTCGCTCGCGCCCGACTGTCAACGAAGCTGTCAGTGGATCAGGTTAGGCGCGGGAGAGCGGATCGCCTTGAGCGCAGAAGGCGATTCGTGAATGGCCGGATCGTGGGAGCGATCGGCCACCGGGGCCAGGCGCGATTCGTGACGGAGCGCGCGAATGACTGGGTCCTTCGGCAGCTCCAGGGCAGGTCAGGCCTTCTCGGGCTTCGGCGGGCTGCCGCTACTAGAGCGGCCCTCGGGCTCGACGTCGATGCCCAGCCGCTTGAGCTTGCCGAGCAGACCGATGCGGGAGATGCCGAGGATGCGTGCCGCCGCGCTGCGGTTGCCGTGGGTGTGCTCGATGACCGCGCGGATGTGCTCCGCCTCGAGCTGTCCGAGCGTCTTGCGGACCTCGTGCGGGACCACCGGCTCCTGCGCCGTCCGGCGCAGGTGCACAGGCAGCGACTGCAGGCTCAAAGTCTCGCTGGTCTCCAGGACCGCGGCGCTGGCGATGACGTTCTCCAGCTCGCGCAGGTTGCCCGGGTAGTCGTGCGCCTCGAGCGCCTCCATCGCCTCCTCGCTGATGGAGTGGATCTGCTTGCCGTTGGCCTTGCACCAGCGGTCGAGGAAGAAGCCGGAGAGCACCTCGATGTCGCCCTGGCGCTCGCGCAGCGGCGGCACGTAGATGGTGCTGATGGAGAGCCGGTAGTACAGGTCGCGGCGGAAGCGCCCGGCCTCGATCTCCTCCTCGAGGTTCTTGTTGGTGGCGGCCACCACCCGCACGTCGGCGTGGCGCTGCTTGTTGGAGCCGACGCGGAAGAACTCGCCGCTCTGCAGGACCCGCAAGAGCTTGGACTGGACCCCGGGCTCCATCTCTCCGATCTCGTCCAGGAACAGCGTGCCGCCGTCCGCCTCCTCGAAGACGCCGGCCCGGGCCATCTCGGCGCCGGTGAAGGCGCCCTTCTCGTGTCCGAAGAACTGCGCGTCGAACAGGGCCGGGGCGAAGGCCGCGGCGTTGACCGCGATGAAGGGCTTGCCGGACCGCTGGCTGATCTGGTGCACCGCGCGCGCGACCAGCTCCTTGCCGGTGCCGCTCTCGCCGCAGATGAGGACGTTGTTGTTGCTCAGCGCGATCCGCTCCACCTCGGAGAGGGTGCGCTTCAGGTCCGCGTCCTCGGTGACGAACCCCTGGAAGGCCTGCTTGAAGCGGCTGGTCTGCTCGCCCACCTTCTCGCGCAGCTGCTGCAGCTCGCCGCGCAGCTGCGAGCGCTCCAGCGCCCGGTCGATGCAGCTGAACAGCCGCTCGGCGTCCACCGGCTTGCACAGGTAGTCGTACGCGCCCAGCTTCATCGCCGCCACCGCCAGCTCGACGTCGTCGACCCCGGTGATGACCACCACCTCCAGCTTGGGGTGGTGCGCGCGCACGTGCCGCAGGACGTCCATGCCGGTGACCTTGGGCATGTCCATGTCCAGCAGCAGGAGGTCGAAGGAACCCTGGGCGATGGTGTCGAAGGCCTTGGTGCTGTCCTCGAGCACCGTCACGTCGAAGCGGCGCGTCTGCGCGAACTGCACCTTGAGCGAGTTCAGGACCGCCCGGTCGTCGTCGAGGATGAGGATGCGCGTCATACGGCTTCAGTCTCGCTTCACGGGAAAGAGGAAGTGGAACGAGGTCCCGCGACCCACTTCGCTGTCCACTTCGATGGCCCCTTGGTGCTGCTCCACGATCGAGCGGCTGATGGCCAGGCCCAGGCCGGTGCCGCCGCTGCGCTGCTTGGTGGTGAAGAACGGGTCGAAGATGCGCACCTTGAGCTCCGCCGGGATGCCCGCCCCGTTGTCCGAGACCGTCAGCCGCAGCCAGGTGCCGTTGCGCTCGGGCCTGGCCTGCACCCGGATGATGCCCGGCACCTGCGGGCGGATGGACTCGCAGGCGTTCTGCAGGGCGTTGACCACCACCTGCTGCAGGCGCGTGCCGTTGCCGTGCAGCCGGGGAAGGCTCGGCGGAGCTCCTGCACCACGCACAGGTGCTTGAGCGAGTTGTGCAGCAGGCGCACCGAGGCGCGGACCGTCTCGGCGACGTCGACCTCCTCGTCCACGCGCTGCTCGTCGCTGCGGGCGTAGGTGCGCAGGTCGCGGACGATGGCGCGGATGCGCGAGGCGCCGTCGGCCATGTCCTTGAGGAGCACCGGCACCTGTTGGCGGTAGTAGGGGTAGTCGAGCCGGGCGATGCGCAGCTCAGGATCGGCCTTGGCCGCCTCGTCGAGGACGGGGAGCGTGTCGGAGAAGGCCTCCGAGAAGATGGCCATGTTCCCGTGGATGAACTGGATGGGGTTGTTGATCTCGTGGGCGATGCCGGCCACGAGCTGTCCGAGCGAGGCCTGCTTCTCCTTCTGGAGCAGCTGATCCTGCCGCTGCGCCAGGCTGTCGAGCGCCCGCCTGAGCGCCTTGCTTCGCTTGTTCAGCTCGCCGGTGATCCACGCGGCGATGGAGACGCTGATGGCCAACGTGACCAGCAGCGCCAGGCTGACCAGGATCTCGAACTGGACATGCTGGGCGGTCACCGGGCCGGTCAGGGCCGCGGGGTGGGCGTGGGGAAACGCCACCATGGCGACGAACAGCGCGAACGCGAACACCGCGACGAGGATGGCGCTGCGCCGCGGCAGCAGCAGCCCGCCGGCGATGCCGTGGATGAGGTAGAGCACGACGAAGGGGCTCTCGGCGCCGCCGAGGAAGTGGACGAGGGCGGTGAGCGCCATCAGGTCGAGGCCGATCTGCAGGCCAGCCTCGACACGGCTGGTGTCGATGGCTGGCGCGGCCTCCCAGGAGCGGTGCCAGAGGTGGAAGGCGACGTTGTAGGTCAGCACGACCGCGCCCACCCCGAGCGTCTGGAAGATCGGCAGGTCGGCGCCGAGCAGCAGCGAGCCGGCCACGACCACCAAGGCGAGGCAAGCCACGAACACCCAGCGGACGCGGATGAAGACGCCCAGGAGCTGTGCCAGCAGTTCCTGCTCTGGGAGAACGGTGTGCGGCACAGGGTGCCTCGAGCTGCCTGCCTCCCCCAGCGGACGAGGCCGAGTATCCCCCTGGCGGGGTTCCTCGGAGAAGTGGAATGTCGGGTATTTCAGGGGGGGCTGGCCGCAAGGCGGAGGATTGAGCGAGGGCTCGGTGGCAGCGCGAGCGCCCGTTCAGACCCAGGCGGAGTAGTCCGCTCCGAGCCTGAGCAGCAGATCCGCGGTGCGCTTCATGCGCGCTGCCCGCAGCTCGTCGATGGCCTTCTTCGCCGCCTCGTTGGAGAGCACCTTCTCGCGGAAGACCTTGGGGTCGAGCGCGAGCAGCATGCAGTCGTCGGCTGCGCGGACCGACGCCGAGGCGACGCCCTCCTGGGCATAGGCAATCTCGCCGATGATCGACCCCTCGAGCAGCGGCGGGTAGACGTGCTCCTGGCCGTTGGCGTCGACGTGGAAGACGTCGCAGCAGCCGCGCAGGAGCACGTGCAGCGTCACCGACGGGTCGCCTTCGTTGATGAGCACCTCGCCCTTCTTCAGGTGCACGAGCTTGAAGTCGTCGGCGAGGGCGTGGCGCGCGGGGGCGTCGAAGGCGGCGAAGATGGGGCTCGCACGCAACAGGTTGTCGAGGAGGCGCTCGCGGTAGAAGTGCTGCAGCACCGGCTCGAGCGACGGGTGCGTCTTCGTCAAGGCCCCCAGCATCTCGCGCTTGATCTCCAGGACCACGCACTCGTCCTTGGCCACCACGCTCGCCAGCCGCGGCGCGTCGGAGAGCAGGGCGATCTCGCCGAAGAAGGCGCCCTTCTCCAGCGTCGCCAGCTCCTTCTCCTGCCGCGTCCCCAGCGCGCGCACCACCCTCACGGCGCCCTGGGCCAGCACGTACATCGACTTGCCAGTCTCGCCCTCGTTGATGATCACCTGGTGGGCGTGGACCTCGGTGACCTCCAGTTCGTTGAGCAGCGACAGGAAGATCTCGCCGGACAGGTCGGAGAAGAGCGGCTGCTTGGGCAGGAGCGCGGCATCGACCTCGAACTCCACGTCCAGCTCGAGCTCGGTGAAGGTCGCGGCCGCAGGCGCCGCCTTCGGCGCAGGCCGCTGCGCGAGCGCGCCGGACATCGAGGCCGGCAGCTTCTCCGGACGGCTGCTGGCGGCCGCGCCCGACTGCCGCGCGTAGAGCTTGGAGATGGCCTCCTGGGTCTCGGTGTGCGCGGGGTCTATCTGCAGGATGAACTTGCAGAAGGCGATGGCCTGCGCCAGCTGCCCGCCGGCGGCGTAGAAGCCCGCGAGGTGCTGGTAGGCGGCGATGGCCTCGCTCTTCTTGCCGAGCTGGGCGAGCAGCTTGGCCACGGCGCGGCGCGCGGGGATGTCGTCCGGCACCAGGGCCACCGCCCGCTGCAGCTCCTTCAGGGCGCCTTCCAGGTCGCCGTCGGCGATGAGCGTCGCGCCCCGGTCCTTGGCCTGTCGGGCTTCTGCGTTCGCGGTCATGATCTCCTCACACCCAGGCGGCGTAGTCGTCGCCGAGCTTCAAGAGCAGGTCGGCCGTGCGCTTCAGGCGCGCGGCGCGAAGGTCGTCCAGGGCCTTCCTGGCCACGGCGTTGGTGAGCACCTGCCGCTGGAACGTCTCGGGGTCGAGCTTCCAGCAGCAGGCAGTCGTCGGCGGCCCGCACCGAGGCGGAGGTGGCGCCCTCCTGCATCAGCGTGATCTCGCCGAAGAGGGCGCCCTCAGAGAGGGGCGGGTAGGTGTGCTCGTGGCCCTTGGCGTCCACGTGGAAGACGTCGCAGCAGCCGCGCAGCAGGACGAAGAGCGCCGCGCCGGCGGCGCCCTCGTGCACCAGCAGCTCGCCCTTCTTGGCCCGACGCACCGCGAACTTGTCGATCAGCGCGTGGCGCTCGTCGGGCCCGAAGGCGGCGAAGAGGGGGCTCGAGCGCAGCAGGTTCTCGAGCAGCCGCTCCCGGTAGAAGTGCTGGAGCACCGGCTCGAGCGCGTCGTGCTTCATGACCAGGTCGCCCAAGAGCTCGCGCTTGATCTCCAGGACCACGCACTCGTCCTGGGCGACGACGCTCGCCAGTCGCGGCGCGTCGGAGAGCAGCGCGATCTCCCCGAAGAAGGTGCCCTCGGTCATCGTGGCCACCGTCTTCTCCTGCCGGGTACCCAGCTCGCGCACCACCTTCACGGTGCCCTGCGCCAGCACGTACATCGACCGGCCCGGCTCTCCTTCGGTGACGATGGGCGTCCCGGCGTCGACCGTGGAGATCTCCAGCTCGGCCAGCAGCGCCAGGAAGATCTCCTTGGGGAGCTCGGAGAACAGCGGCTGCTTGGGCAGCGCCGAGGTGTCGATCTGAACGTCGACCGCCAGCTCCGGCTCCAGCTCGGTGAACACGGGCTTGGCCTCGGCCGCGGGCTCGGGGCTGGGTGGCGCGGGCGGCCGGATGGGGGCCGGCTGGGGCGGCTCGACGGCCTTGACGTGCCGGGTGTTGAGCGCGCCGGCCATGGACGACGGGATCTTCTCGAGCCAGGTGCCGCCCGACCCGCCGGACTTGCGCGCGTAGAGCTTGGCGATGGTGTCCTGGGTCTGCGTGTGGGCCGGGTCGAGCTGGAGGATGAGCTTGGAGATGGCGATCGCCTGCGCCAGCTGACCGTCGGCGGCGTAGAAGCCCGCCAGACGCTGGTACCCGGCGATGGACTCGCGCTTCTTGCCCAGCCTGGCCAGGACCTCGGCGACCTTCTTCTGCGCCGCGAGGTCTTCGGGGAAGACCTCGACGGCCCTCTGGAACTCCTTGAGCGCCGCGTCGAGCTTGCCCTTCGCCAGCAGCTGCGAGCCCTTCTCCTTGGCTTCCCGGGACTTCTCGATCGCGGTGGTCATGGGCCCTCTCCGTTCGCGCCACTCTGGCACGGGCGCGGAGAGGACGGGAAGCGGCGCGGCCGAGGAGGGTCAGCCGGGTACCGGCCGGGTGGGGGCATAGACCAGCTCGCGTCCGCGCTGCACGCAGCGAAGCAGGAGCGCGCCGCGGCTCATGTCGCCTCGGCCCGGGAACGAGCGCGGGTAGACGAGCCGCGTCCCGAGGATGGGGGCGAGTACGTCGATGTACTTGCCCGTGGCGACGCTCCCGAGCAGCACGGCCTGGGCCCGTCCGAGCGCGGCCGCAAGCAGCCGGGCGTCTCGCGCCAGCGGCACTCGGTAGTGCGGGTTGGCAGGGTGGACGTCCACCTGCGCGAACTCGCGCAGCAGCTCGGGCCTGACGATCGTCTCCGCAGGAAGAAGGCCTCGGGTCGGCGTGATCACCAGGATCCCCGCCCTTCGCAGCACCGCCGGCGGGTTCGCGAAGGCGCGGGCGTAGGCGAGCTTGCCCCGGAAGTAGAGCCCGCTCAGGAACGCGAAAGTCTCGCCGAGGGGGAGCCCTTCGGGCGAGCGGAGCCACAAGGCCAAAGGAAAGCTCGCCCGCGCCGAGAGGAGCAGCTTGGCGCGCTCGCCGCTGCAGGTGGCCGGTGAGAGCAGGAAGACGCGTCGCATGAGGCTCGTGACCAATCTGCGCAATGCGCACGCCGGAGAGGCGCAGGACTCCGACGCTCCGGGCGGTGCCGGCGAAGAGCCCGAGGGGACCGGGACCTGTCGTTCCAGCGAGCAACCGAGCCGCTGAGGAGCCGCAGTACGTCGAGGCGTTCTCTTGGCGAAGCGCAGGCATAGCAAGAGGCGGCTGTCGCAGCCCGCCCGCCACCCGCGTGAGCGAGCCTTCACGGGTACGCACGGATGATGGGCCCGCGAGGTCACCTTATGAAGGAGAGGAGACGGGAGCGGCCCGGGAGAGTGGGATGACGCGAGGGCGGCTCGAGGCCTTCAGTGACGGGGTCCTGGCAATCATCATCACCATCATGGTCCTCGAGCTGCGACCGCCCGAGGGCCGGGCGCTGGCGGAGCTGCGGCCGTTGCTGCCGGTGTTCCTCAGCTACGTGCTGAGCTTCATCTACGTGGGCATCTACTGGAACAACCACCATCACCTGATGCACACGGTGCGCTCGGTCAACGGATGGATCCTCTGGGCCAATTCGCACCTGCTGTTCTGGCTCTCGCTGGTGCCCTTCGCCACTGCCTGGCTCGGGAGCAGTGGAGGCGGCGAGTGGCCGGCGGTGGTCTACGGCTTCGTGCTCCTGATGGCCGCGGTGGCCTACACCGTGCTCGTCCGGGCACTCCTCGCGCTGCACGGGAGGGACTCGGAGCTGGCGCAGGCCATCGGCGGCGATTTCAAGGGCAAGATCTCGCTGGTCGTCTACGTCGCCGCCATTGGGCTGGCGTTCGTCGACGAGCGCCTGGCGTACGCGCTGTATGTGCTGGTGGCGGCGATGTGGTTCATCCCCGACCGCCGCATCGAGTCGAAGGTTCGGCAGTAGGGCGCTTTCTGTCGCGCCCCTCGCGGCGCGCCTCACCGGGGGCGACGGTCGCTCGAGCTGGCTTCGAGATGCTCTGCAGGATGCGAAAGAGGGCCGAAGAAGGCCCGACGCCGACCGGGCCGAGGCCTCCAGCGAGAGTCCAGCGACGCCTCGCCGCGCGACGATGATCACGGGCGAAGAGCGCCATGCCGGCAGCCCCGCAGAGCCTTGGCTGTCCGCGGCTCCTTGGCGATACTGCGTGCTCTTCGAAAGGACGTCGTCATGGCAGAGAAGGGCTCCGGGTTGTTGGGCTGGCTGCGCGGCGAGGCGAAGAGCGCTCCGGTGGAGGCCGAGGGCGCACCCGGCCAAGACGCGACCGTCGCCCCCGCCGTGCCCGAGGAGCAGGCCTCCGACCGCTACCGCGACCTGGGCGAGATTGGCCGGGGCGCCTTCGCCAGCGTCCGCCGCGTCTACGACCGCAACCTCTTGCGCTCGGTGGCGATGAAGCTTATCGACCCGCGGGTGGCCGACATCAAGGGCGAGCTCGACCGGTTCGTCGAGGAGGCCCAGATCACCGGGCAGCTCGAGCACCCGAACATCCCCGCGGTCCACGAGCTGGGCATCGACGAGACCGGCACCTACTTCTTCACGATGAACTACGTGCGCGGGCAGACGCTGGAGCAGGTCTTCCGCAACAACTTCTCGGTGCGCAGCGAGCGCCACCTCTTCCAGGCGCTGCAGGTCTTCGTGAAGGCCTGCGACGCGGTCGACTACGCGCACCACCACGGCGTCATCCACTGCGACCTCAAGCCGGCCAACATCATGGTGGGCAAGCACGGCGAGGTCTACGTGATGGACTGGGGCATCGCGCGGCTGCGCGCCGTCAGCCGCCCCTCCGGCGCCGACACCCAGAGCCGCGCGGTGGCGGTGCGCCGGGGCGAGAAGGAGCGCGCCGACGAGGGCCGGGTGGTCGGCTCCATCGGCTACATGTCCCCCGAGCAGGCCCAGGGCCTCAACGGCCAGCTCGACGAGCGCAGCGACGTCTTCTCGCTGGGCGCCATCCTCTACCGCGCGCTGACCGGCCGGCCGGCCTACCTGGCGCAGACCGAGGACGAGATCTTGGAGCTGGCCGCCGACGGCCGGTGGGTCCCGCCGCAGGAGGTGGTGCCCAAGGACCTGCGCCTGCCGCCGCGCCTGTGTGCCATCTGCGAAAAGGCGATGGCGCCCAAGCCCAGGGACCGCTACCAGACGGTCGAGCAGCTCAAGGACGAGATCGAGCGCTACCTCTCCGGCTCGGGCCGCACGCCGGTGCGCGCCGTCGCGCCCGGCGAGGTCATCGTCAAGGAGGGCGAGGAGGGCAGCTCGGCGTACGCCATCGAGAAGGGCCGCTGCGTGGCCTACAAGATGGTCGATGGGCAGAAGCAGATCCTGCGCGAGATGGGCCCCGGAGAGATCTTCGGCGAGATGGCCATCCTCACCCAGACGCTGCGCACCGCCACCGTCGAGGCCATCGAGCCGGTCTCCGTCCGCGTGCTGACCGCCGACTCGCTGGCGCAGGAGCTGGGCCAGACCTTCTTCATCGGACGCCTCATCAAGGTCCTGGCCGAGCGCTTCCAGGACGCCGACGCCCAGGTCACCACGCTGGTCTCCGAGCGCACGCGGCGGACCGCGCAGCTGGCGGTCCTCTCGCATGTCGCGATGGGCACGCGCCAGGGGGAGCTGGCCGCGGCTCCCTGGGCGGTGCTGCGCGAGCGGCTCAAGAAGCGCCACGGCCTGACCGAAGAGTCGGCGCTGGACGTCGCCCTGGAGATCCCCGGGGTGGCGGTGGACGCGGCGGCGGACCTCATCACCTACCGGCAGCCCGCCCTGCCGGAGAGCGAGACGGTCAACGAGCGTCCACGCACGGGTTGAGCGGGTCGGGGGCGGGCGGTAGAGTGACGTCCGTCACAATCCCCTCAGCGCTCGGCCTCGTGGAGCAAAGCGGATGAGCCTCGACCTCGACCTGGAAAAACTCTCGCTGACCGAGATCATCCGCCTCCAGAACCAGCTCTCGCAGGTCCTCTCCCGCCGGTTCGAGAAGCAGGTGGCGGTGGCCTTCAGCGACATCGTCGGGTCCACCCCGTACTTCGCGCGCTGGGGCGACGAGGCGGGCCGCAAGCTGCAGCAGCTGCACACCGATCTCTTGCAGGCGGCCATCAAGCCCTACGAAGGCCGCATCGTCGACACCGCCGGCGACGGCGCCTTCACCGCCTTCCCCAAGGTGGACAGCGCGCTCGAAGGGCTCATCGACTTCCTCAAGACGCTCTCGCGGGAGAACGCGGTGCGCACCCGCGAGCACCAGCTCAACGTGCGCATCGGCATCCACTTCGGGCCGGCGCTCACCGACGGCGTGATGGTCTCCGGCGACTCGGTGAACCTGGCCGCGCGCGTGACCTCCACCGCGGAGCCCGGCGAGATCCGCCTGACCCGCGAGGCTCACCGCGAGATCAGCCAGCCCGCCCGCCGCATCGCCTGCAAGTCGCTGCCGCCGGCGACGCTCAAGGGCATCAGCCGCCCCGTCGAGCTGCTGCTGATGGACTGGCGCGACCGCTCCATCTTTCCCACCGGCTTCAAGATCGAAGAGACCGGCGAGGAGCTGGCGCTCCCCGACCAGGACATCATCTGCTTCGGCCGCCTGGTGGAGCACAACGGCCAGGCCGCCAACGACATCGTCCTGTCGCTGCCCGACAAGATGCATGCCAAGCAGATCAGCCGCTGGCACTTCGAGCTTCGCCGGCGGGCGGACGGCCTGGTGCTGCGCTCGGTCTCGGACTCGGTGACCGAGGTCGACGGCGTGGCCATCCCCAAGGGCGCCGAGGCGAAGGTCAAGCCGCGCACGTCGGTGAAGGTCGCGCGGGTGATGACCCTGACCTTCCAGGGGACCGAGGACGAGAACCCCGTCGACGGCACGCTGATGACGTACTGAGACTTCCGACACCCCGAGCGTGTCGAGGAGTCCGAGCTCGTCGAGGGAACCCGCCGCGGTGTCGAAGGCCCTCGAACGACCGGTTTCGTCCTCTGCAACCTGTTGAACTTTCAGTCGATTGACAGTGCGGCGCCAGGGGGCGGAAATAGCCGCGCGCGCCGGTCGTATTTTCGGCGCCATCCCGGAGTGACCCCATGTCCGCATTGAAGACCGCGCTGGCGACCCTTTGGGCGCCGGGCCGCGCCCTGAAGGAGGCGGCGGACGGCCGCCTCTTCTTCTGGCCGCTGCTCCTCGCCACGGTCATCGGCGTGGGCTACACCGCGCTGTTCCTGCCGCGCGCCGACCTCGTCGCCATCGCCGAGAAGAAGCTCGACGAGTTGCCCGCCGAAGACGCCGCCAAGATGACCCCGCACGAGCGCGAGGAGAAGATCGAGCAGGCCGGCAAGCTCTCGGTCATCAGCTCCTACGCCGCCGCCGCGCTCGGGCCGGCCTTCTCGGCGCTGGTGACCGCCCTCATGCTCTGGCTGGGGTTCAAGGTCGCCGGCGGCAAGCCCACCTTCATGGGCAGCTTCGCGGTGGCCGCCCACACCAAGATCGCCGGGCTCTTCCCCAGCTCCTCTCGATCCCCGCGCTCCTGCAGCGCGAGAAGATGGAGCTGGAAGAGGTCTTCAAGCTTCTTCCCTCGAACCTCGCGGCGCTCGCGCCCGAGGGCACGGCGCTGCCGCACCTGACGCTGCTCTCCTCGGTGGACCTGTTCACGCTCTGGGCGCTGGTCCTCAGCTGCATCGGGATGGCCTACGTGGCCAAGGTCTCGATGGTGCGATCGAGCATCGTGAACGTGATCCTCTGGGTCTCGTTCGTCCTCGTCTTCCGCTTCGCGCTTCCCACCCTCACCTCGCCGGGACCGAGCTAGAGACCACCATGGCCCGCACGTTCATCGCCGTCCTGACCCTCTTCGCTGCCACGGCCGCCGCTGCCGCCGAGCCCGCGCCGCTCACCCTCGACGACGCGTTGGCGATGGCGGCACGCAAGAACTACGACCTGCTCCTCGCCAAGCTGCAGGGCGAGAGCGCCGGAGTGGACGTCTACGCCAGCTACTCCAATGTGCTGCCGCGGGTCGACGTCTCCGCGAGCTTCGGCGGCGTCTACTACGGGCCCCAGGAGACGGTGACCCCCAAGGCCACCCTGGTCAGGGACCCGGTGACGGGGGACTTCTCGCTCGCCTACGAGCAGAGCACGGTGCAGACCGAGGGCAAGGGCATCGGCAGCTTCGGCCTGGGCGTCCGGCTCACCCAGCCGATCTTCGACGGCCTGCGCGGTCCGCGCCTGATCGAGCGGGCGAAGCTGTCGGAGACGGCCGAGGCGCGGCAAATCGACGAGACGGCCCTGAACATCTCCTTCACCGTGACCCGGCTCTTCTACGAGGTGGTCAAGGCCGACAAGAGCACGGCGGTCCTGGAGGACTCGGTCAAGCGCGATGAGGAAATCGTGCAGCGCGCCGAGGCCCTCTTCGAGGGCGGCCGAGTGCCGAAGAGCGACGTCATCACCGCGCGGGGCAACCTCGGCAACGACCGCATCAGCCTGGAGGACCGCCGGGCGCGGGCGGAGCAGGCGCGGACCGACCTCGCGGTGGCGTTGGGCGTGTCACCCCGGGAGATCGGCCCGCTGGCAGCCCCCGCCGACGTGGACCGGGACGACATCGCCCGGCAGGAGGCTCCCGCGGCGGATGCGTTGCTGGCGCGCGCCAAGGAGCGCCGCCCCGCCTTCGCCCAGGCCAAGGCCCTCGTGGAGCGGGCCTCGCTGGACAAGAAGATCGCCGCGGGCGAGTGGTGGCCGGTCGTCAGCGGCTTGCTCGCCTACGAGCGGCAGGGCCCCACCTTCGCCGGCGAGGAGGGCGTCTGGGGCAACCCGGCGCGGCAGTTCGTCTTCACCGGGGCGGTGAGCGTCAGCTGGAACGCCTTCAACGGCCGCCAGACCTTGGCCAACGAGCAGCGGGCCGCCATCGCCGAGCGGACGGCGCTGACCCAGGCGGAGCAGCTGGCGGTCCAGGTCGAGGGCGAGCTCGCCCGGGCGCGGACGAACCTGGTGGTGCTGGCCAAGGCCGTCGCGCTCTCCGCCGAGAACCTGAAGGTGGCCGAGGAGGGCGTCCTGCTCGCGAAGCAGCGCCTGGAGGCCGGGGCCGCCACCCAGCTCGATGTCCGCGACGCCGCGTTCAAGCTCACGCAGGCGCAGCTCACCCTGGTCAACGCGCGCATCGACGCCATCGTCGCCCGCGCCGACATGAACCGCGCCGCCGGCGGCGCACCGTAGAGGACCCGAGAACAGCCATGACCTGGTTCAAGAGAATCGTCGCCGTCCTCTTCCTGCTCGCCGTGGCGGGCATCGTGGCGCTCTCCCTCAAGCCCAAGAAGGAGAAGCCGGTCGAGGTGCAGATGGCGAAGGTCCAGCGGGCCGCCATCACGCGCACCGTGAGCGGCGCGGGCAAGCTCGACCCCGCGACGCAGGTGAAGGTCTCCTCCAACCTCTCGGGCGACCTGCTCGAGCTGACCGTCAAGGAAGGCGACACGGTCAAGAAGGGCCAGCTCCTGGCGCGCATCGAGGCGCGCCGCTACGCCGCCCAGGTGCAGCAGGCGCAGGCGGCGGTGGCCTCCCTCAAGGCGGACCTGGGCGTGACCAGCGTGGACATCGACCGGCTCAAGCAGGAGCGCGACCGGATCAAGAAGCTGGTCGCCACCTCCAGCGCCAGCCAGGCGGAGCTCGAGCGGGCCGAGTCGGAGAATCGCCGCGGGCGAGGCGCGGGCCAAGGCCGCCACCGAGCGCATCGCCCAGTCCAATGCCGCCCTGGCGGAGGCCGCCCACTTCCTGTCCCAGACCACCATCTACGCCCCGCTCGACGGCGTGGTCACCAGCGCCCCCAAGAAGGTCGGCGAGCGGGTGCGCGGCTCGGACTTCACCGAGGACGTCATCCTGGTCATCTCCACGCTCAACGCGATGGAGGTGAAGGTCGAGGTCGGCGAGCACGAGGTCGTCTACATCAAGGAGGGCAACCAGGCCGAGGTCGAGGTCGACGCCTTCCCCGACAAGAAGTGGCCGGCGACGGTGGTGGAGATCGCCAAGAACGCCAACATCAAGAACCAGGGCACCGAGGCCGAGGTGACCACCTTCTTCGTGCGCATGGCCCTCACCACGCCCATGCCCGGCGGCCTGCCCGGGATGAGCGCCGAGGTGAGCATCGCCACCGAGACGCACGAGAACGCGGTGGTGGTGCCCATCCAGGCCGTGGCGGCGCGCACCGAGAAGGAGCTCAAGGGCGACGACGAGTCGGGCTCGAGCGCGGTGGTCGAGGGCCAGGTCCCGGTCATCGCCGGCAAGAAGAAGAAGGCCCGCGACCCGCTGCAGAAGGTGGTCTTCGTGGTGGAGGAGGGCGTGGCCAAGGCCCGCCGCGTGGAGGTGGGGCTCGCCAGCGAGACCGACATCGAGATCCTCTCCGGCCTCAAGGACGGCGAGAGCATCGTCGTCGGCCCCTACAAGGCCGTCTCCAAGGAGCTCAAGGACGGCAAGCCGGTGGAGCCCGAGAAGGAGAAGGACAAGAAGGGCGAGAAGGGGAGCAAGTCGTGACCGAGGCGTCCCACAGCGCGTCTCCAACCGGGACGCTTGGGGATAAGGCGGCGACGCCGGCAGCGAGCGAGCCCGCGCTCATCGAGATCGCCGACGTGCGCAAGGTCTACCGCGTGGGCGACGAAGAGGTGCACGCGCTGGCCGGGGTGACCTTCTCGGTCCGGAAGGGCGAGTGGTGCGGCATCGTCGGCCAGTCCGGCTCGGGCAAGTCGACGCTGATGAACATCCTGGGCTGCCTGGACACGCCGAGCAGCGGGCTGTACCGGCTCAACGGCACCGACGTGAAGGGCCTGTCGGACAACGCGCTGGCCGACCTGCGCAACAAGGAGATCGGCTTCGTCTTCCAGACCTTCCAGCTCCTGGCGCGCTCCACGGCGCTGGCCAATGTGGAGCTGCCGCTCATCTACCGCGGCATCCCGCGCAGCGAGCGGCGCAAGCGGGCCCAGGAGGCGCTGGCCAAGGTCGGCCTGTCGCAGCGCATGAACCACCGGCCCAACGAGCTCTCCGGCGGCCAGCGCCAGCGTGTGGCCGTGGCCCGGGCGCTGGTGGGCGAGCCGTCGCTGCTGTTGGCCGACGAGCCCACGGGCAACCTCGACACCGCGACCGGCGAGGACATCATCCGCCTGTTCCAGGAGCTGCACCGGGCCGGGCACACCATCCTGCTGGTGACGCACGAGCCGCGGCTGGCCGCGCGCTGCCCGCGGGCGGTGCGCCTCTCGGACGGGAAGGTGGTGGCGGACGGCGTGGGCAGCGAGGTGGCGGCGATGCAGCTGCCGCGGGTGACCGGAACATGATCCGCGGCCTGCGCAGGCTCTTCGGCGAGCTTCCGGGAGGGCACCAGCATCGCGGCGGTGGCGCTGGCCTCGAACCGGATGCGCACGCTGCTCACCACGCTGGGCATCGTCATCGGCGTGATGACGGTCATCGCCATCGTGGCCATCATCCAGGGGCTCAACGCCAGCTTCGCGACCTCGCTCTCCGGGTTCGGGGCGAGCACGATCTACGTCTCGAAGATGAGCTTCGTCCACTCGCAGGACGACTGGTTCAGCTTCCGCAACCGCAAGCCGCTGGGGAAGAAGGAGCTGGCGGCCATCGAGCACGAGTCGATGCTGGCCAAGTGGGTCGACCCGCAGATCCACTCGCACACGTCGGTCGCCGGCAACGGCAAGGAGCTGGGCAACGTCGAGGTGACCGGGACCGGCGCGCAGTACCTGCAGGCCAACGGCGCCAACCTGCAGGCCGGGCGCTTCCTGGCCGACGGCGAGGTGCAGTTCGCGCGGACGGTGGCGGTGCTGGGCGCGGACGTGGCCGACCAGCTCTTCCCCAAGGAGGACTTCGAGGACGTGGTCGGCCGCAAGGTGCAGCTGGGCGGCCGCTCGTTCATGGTGGCGGGGGTCCTGGAGCGGCGCGGCCGCTTCCTGGGGATGAGCATGGACACCACCGTGGTCATCCCCTACACGACCTTCCTCAACGTCTACGGGGCCAAGCGCTCGATGACCATCGCGGTCGTGGGCGAGCCCGAGAAGCTGAGCCAGCTGGAGGACGAGCTGACCGGCATCCTGCGGCGCGTGCGGGCCGTCCCGCCGGGCAAGGAGGACGACTTCGCCATCAACCGCCAGGAGCAGATCCTCAAGGTCTACAACCAGCTCACCGGCGCGCTGTACGGCGTGGCCATCGCGGTGGGGCTCATCACGCTCATCGTCGGCGGCATCGGCATCATGAACATCATGCTGGTGTCGGTGCACGAGCGGACCCGGGAGATCGGCCTGCGCCGGGCGCTGGGGGCGCGCAAGCGGACCATCCTCCTGCAGTTCCTGCTCGAGTCCTTGGCGGTGTCCGCGGTGGGAGGCGCGGTGGGCACGGCCCTGGGGCTGGGAGTGGCGCAGCTGGTGGCGCTGGTCTCTCCGCTCGCGGCGGCGGCGACGCCCTCGGCCATCGCGCTGGGCATCGCCTTCTCGGCGGCGGTGGGGCTGCTCTTCGGGAGCTGGCCGGCCTGGCGGGCGGCGAACCTGGATCCGGTGGAGGCGCTGCGGTGGGAGTGAGCTGCCAACCATGACCGCCCTCATCGACACCATCGCCCTCGCTCTGGCGACCCTGCGCTCCAACCCGCTGCGCTCGTTGCTGACGCTCCTGGGCATCGTCATCGGCGCGGCCACGGTCGTCGCCATGATGTCCTTGACCGAGGGGCTGCGGGTGAAGGTGGAGACCGACCTGGCGTTCCTGGGCGCCGGCTCCATCCACGTCGCCAAGTACCCGGCCATCGGCACGCCGGGCACCGACTGGAACAAGTACCGCCGGCGCAAGAGCCTCACCGTCGAGGACGCCCGGGCCATCACCGAGAACTGCCCGCACGTGCAGCGCGTCTCTCCCGAGCGCTTCTCCTTCCCGCCCGAGAAGCTCTCGACCCGCGAGCGCGCGACGCGCCCCACCATCTGGGTCGGCGGCGTCATGCCCGAGTACGAGCCGGTCAACGGCTACGCCATCGCCCAGGGCCGCTTCATCAGCGAGGTGGACGTCGCGCTCGCCCGCCGGGTCATCGTCATCGGCGCCGACGTGGCCGACATCCTCTTCCCCCACCAGAGCCCGCTGGGCGAGACGGTGCGCATCCGCAGCTACCCGTACACGGTCATCGGCGTGCTGGAGCGGATGGGCAGCGTCCTGGGCCTGGCCTCCAAGGACGCCATCGCCGTAGTGCCGCTGCCGGCCTTCAACGACGACCTGGGCAAGAGCCACGAGCTGGAGCTGGGCGTGCAGGCCATCTCGCCGGACAAGATGCGCATCGCCGAGGACGAGGTGGTGGGCCAGCTGCGCCGCACCCGCCGGCTGGGGCCCAACGAGGAGAACGACTTCGAGGTCTTCTCCAACGAGTCGGTCACCAGCATGTTCAACAACCTCGCGGCCACGGTCGCCGCGGCCACCTTCGGCGTGTGCGCGCTGGCGCTGCTGGTGGGCGGCATCGGCATCATGAACATCATGCTGGTCTCGGTGGTGGAGCGGACCCGGGAGATAGGCATTCGCAAGGCGCTGGGCGCCCGCCGCCGGCGCGTGCTCTCGCAGTTCGTGGTCGAGGCGGTGGTGCTCTCGCTCATCGGCGGCATCCTGGGCGTGGCGCTGGGGGCCGGGGTCGCCATCTTCGCGCGTGAGGTGTACGAGGTGCCGGCGAGCGTGCCGGTCTGGGCGGTCCTGCTGGCGCTCTTCTCGGCCTCGGGCTGCGGCCTGCTGTTCGGCATCTACCCGGCGGTCCGCGCCAGCCGACTCGATCCCGTGGAGGCGATGCGCGCGGAGTAGGGGGCGGCTCTGGAGTTCGAGACCAAGGCGGTCGAGGCGCTGCTCCACGAGGCCTACGTCGCCGTCGAGGGCACCGGGCTGCGCGACGAGGAGCGCAAGAAGGCGCTGGAGATCGCCGCGCTGCTCTCGGAGCTCGCCCGGACCAAGAAGCGCGGGCACCTGGTCGACGCCGCGGCCGGGAAGGCCTACGTCGGAGTCCTCGCCGCGAAGTTGGTCGGCTACGAGAAGGTCACCGTCATCGAGCGCGATGCGGATCGCGTCCAGGCCAGCCGCGAGGCGGCGCGACGGCTCGGGGTCGAGGCGAAGGTGAGCGTGGTCCAAGGCGACGTCGGCGACCGCTCTTGCTGGCCCCGGAAGGCGGACCTCGTCGCTGCGCTCCACGCCTGTGGACCGGCCTCCGACGCGATCATCGATGCAGCGGTTGCGGGCGACGCGAAGTGGCTGCTGCTCGTGCCGTGCTGCTATGGCGCGCAGGTGCCGTTCGCGAAGCGAGCCGAAGAGCACGCCGAAGCCGCGGGGGTCGCGCACCATCCCGAGGTCCGCCGCCGGCTGGTCACCGCGCTGGTCGATGCCGAGCGGACGCTGCGGCTCGAGTCGGCGGGATGGCAGGTCACGGTCTCACCGATCGTTCCGCCGACCGTCACGCCGCACAACCTGCTCTGGCGGGCGCGGCGAACGGGCGAGGCGAACCGCATGGCGGAGGCTGCCGAGGCGCTGAGACGGCTGCGAAACACCCCCTCCGCCAACCTCCTGTAGTTCCTGGGAGTTCTGGAGGGTCGCCCGACAAGCCCCTGTTCTTCTTGGGGATTTCTTGGGTGCCCCGCATCCTTATATACGCCGCGCGGGAATGGGGCCCCGACTCGCTAAAGGATTGGGCGGCTGGGCGGAGGCCCCCATATGGGATGAAGTTTTCAGCGCTGAAAACTTCCTCCGACTCCAGTGCCGGCGACTGAAGTCGCGCCTGAGGCCCTCGCGGCTCAGAGCTTGTGGCTCTCGATTTGAAGGTCGTCGAGGTGCCAGCCTGTCGCCACCTCTGCCGCATCGGACGCGAAGCGGAAGCGCACCTTCACCGAATGCCCGGCCTGCGCCGAGAGATCGAATCGCGCGACCTTCCAGCCCGACGACGAGCCGGCAAAGCCCGCACCCCTCAAGGCATCGACTTGAGGCTGGGGATAACCGCCGATCGGCTGAAGGAGCTGGAACGCACCGCCGTCAATCGAGACCTGGACCTGTCCGCCGTCGTAGCCCGACTCCGTCTCGAACTGGTGCCAGAAGGACAGGCTCGAGGCCAGACCTTGTGGCAGGGAAACCGGGCCAAGGTCGAGGGTCCAGGCGGCGTTGTTGGCATACGTCCCGTTGAGCGGCGCGCCCCAGACCCGGGTTCCCGTGTGTGTGCCGACAGCCGCGCCTGGCGTGCCCCACTGCCATCGGGGAGACGGGCTCCCTGCGGCGACCAGACCGCCGTCGCTGCTCTCCAGGTCGGCCGAGAAGACCTCCACGATTCGAGAGAGACGGAAGTCGACCTGTGGACTGGCCGCCGAAGCATCGAACGGCTGCTCCTTCGTCGCGAATACGCTGCGTGGGGTCAAAAGCGCGGTGTAGCTGCCCTCGGGCAGGTTCTTGAAGGAGTAGGACCCATTTCGCCGGCTCAGCACCGGGGCCTGGCTGGTACCGACCAGCTCCACCTGGACCTCGGGGACGGGCCAGCCATTGGTGTCGCGCACGACTCCGTGGAGGTCGAGACGCGCCGCGGGCGTCAGGACCACGTCGACGCGAGTCGCGCTCGCGGCGCCGGGCGCCACGACGACGCCGGTGACCTTGCGCGGGACGAAGCCCTCGGACTCGAAGCGCAGGTCGTAGGTCCCTGCGGGCAGCATGCGGTGATAGTCGCCGACGGCAGGGTTGGTCGTGACGGCAGAGTGGCTCGTAGCGGTGTCCGTGTTGACCACCGTCACCGTCGCGGCGACGGGCGCCCCCTGTGGGTCGGTGACCTTCCCGCGCACGCCACGCAGCGCCCAGCTCAGGTAGCCGAGCAGCGCTCTGCGGTTGGCCTGCCAGTAGGAGGCGAGTGCGGACGCGGCCGGCGTCTTGGTACCCGAGACCTCGATGGTCACTTCGCGCCCGCCCTGGAAGTAGGTCATGTAGTCCTGACGGGTGCCGTCCGCGAAGTACCAGTCGTTACCGTTGGTGATGCCGTTGCTCTCCTCGTCCATGTAGCCCGACGGCCCGTCGGCCTGGGCGAGGTCGGCGTAGGCCCTGGACAGCTGGCGGAACCAGACGTCGTCGACATGGCGGGTCGACTGATCGTCCCAGGGGTAGTTCACGAGCTCGGCCCCACCATGCAGGTTGACCGAGAGGTTGAAGGCGTGCTGCGTGGCGAAGGCCATCATCGCCTTCGTCTCGGGGGCCCAGGCGAGGCCGTCCGCGTGGTCGCCGGAGAGGGGATCCGGGAAGTTGCGATTGGGATCAATCGAGGACTCGCCACCCAGGGCCGTCGCGTAGGCGCGGATGGAGCCGCTCACCGTGCTGTCGCTCGTGAAGTAGGTGCCGTCGGGGTTGGCGAGCGGGTTGATCCGAGATCTCCAGGCTGTCCACCAGCGAGGTCACTTCGGCATCGGTACCGTACTGGGTGAGCAGGTCCTCGATGAGGTGCAGCAGGAGCATGTAGCCGACCGTCTCGTCACCGTGCATGGTCGAGGTGAGAAAGACCCTGGGCTCGTCCTCGGCGAGGTCCGGGTTCTTGGAGATCTTCATCGCCCACAGGGCATGGGGGCGCCGAAGGTTGGTGGTCGCGCCCAGATTCACGACGCGCGCCAGTTGAGGATAGGCGGTCGCCCAGTCCTGCATTGCCTGCACGTACTGGGGGTAGGTCGGGTAGCCCGTCCACGCGAGCCTTCCTCCCTTGGATCGTGAGCCAAGCCCCATCCGCACTCCGGGGTTGAAGCCAGGGTGCGTCAAACGCTCGTAGACGATGCCCTTGGCCTCGAGCTGCTCGAGCTGCAAGGGGGTGGCGTACGCCCAGACCTCGTCGCCTGAAACGCGGTCGATGCTGACGATTCTGCCGAGGGAGTCGCGCGCCGCGCGCCCTTTGACCACGAGGTGCAGGAAGCTTTCGCGCACGCGCGGAGTGACCTCGTCCTTGGCCGGCAGGGCCGCCCCAGAAGGCGAAGCAGGCGAGGCGGACGGCAGTCGCTGCGCGGAGGCACGCAGCTCCTCTGCCGTGGCTCGCGGCTCATTCTTCTCAGGACCGCCCTGGCACCCGGCGCCACCCGTCCACACGCCCAGCGAGAGAAGAGCCGCGACGACGGACAGGCGACGCCATTGGGGGCCCGCGGTGAGCTCAGGATGCTGGTGCATGGGAATCCCTTCTTGGCGGCCGTCGCACTGGCTTGTAGCTCTCTGTCGACGAGCCTGGCAATGGAGGTCCGCATGCACAGGCAGATGGATCTACGACGAAGGCCCCCGACGCTGGGCGCCGGAGGCCTTCGGTGACTTCGCTGGCTGCCGCGACTTAGAGCTTCTTGGCGGCCTCGATGACCTTGGCGTAGTCCGGCTCCTTGGTCATCTCGGCGACGTACTCGACGTGCGTGACCTTGTCGTTCTTGTCGACGACGAACACGGCGCGCGCGAGCAGGCCCATGCCGGGCGACCAGACGCCGTAGGCGCGGCCGAAGTTGCGGTCCTTGTAGTCGGAGAGCGTCTTGACCTTGTCGATGCCGGCGTTGCCGCACCAGCGGGCCTGCGCGAAGGGCAGGTCCATGGAGACGGTGACGACCTTCACGTTCCCGAGCTTGGCCGCCTCCTGGTTGAAGCGGCGGGTCTCCATGTCGCAGACCGGCGTGTCGAGCGACGGGACGGTGGCGATGATCCGGTTCTGGCCCGCGAGGTCCTTGCCGGTGACCGGCGCCATGTCGTTGGCGACGAGGACGAAGTCGGCGCTGACCTTGTCGCCCACCTTGAGGGCCGGGCCTTCGAGATCGACACCGTTGCCAAGGAAGGTCACGGCGTTCTTGCGGGTGGTCGTCATGGTCTTGTCTCCTCCCTCGCGTGCGAGGGGCTGAAGGTTTGAGGCGGGCGGAAGATGGCTTCCAGGGCGGTTGCTGTCGATGCGGAGCGGCGGGCGTTCCCTGCTGCCGTCCACACGCCGACTTAGATGCTAGGAGCCCCAAAAAGGGTGCGCCAGGCCGGTGCGTGAGCCAAAGGACGCCTACTTCTTGAAGATTCGCGAGAGCAGACCGGACTTGCGCTCTCCGGGAGCCGAAGCGGCCGCGGTCTCGGGCGCCGCGAACGGGTCGGCCGCGCGGGTGTCGAGGGTCAGCGGTCGCCGCGCCTGGCCGCTCGCGCCGGCGAGGACGGTGAGGATGCCGTCGGCGCCGAGCTGGAAGGTCAGCTCGCCCTGTGCGGTCGCGGGTACCCGAGCGAGGCCGAGGAAGTCGAGGTCTTGCGAGTCGTCCTTCTCGCCCTGGTAGACGTAGACGTCCTTCGAGTCACCGAAGGCCACGGTCTTCTCGCACGGCAGCGGCGTGCCTGCGTCGAGGACCTGGAGGAAGGCGCCCTCGGGAGTCCGGGCGAAGACGGCGAGCGAGAGCTTCTCCTCGACATGCAGGCTGAAGGTCTCGGCGGACGGGTCGTCGAGTAGCGCGCGGCCGATGAGCGCTGCGCCGATGGCCACGGAGGCGAAGGGGTCGAGGTCGCGGTGAACGGGCTTGCCGATGAGCGCCTCGACCGCGGAGCGGATGGCCGGGCTCTGGCTCTGGCCGCCGACGAGCAGCACCTCGTCGACTCCGGACGGCGGGATCTCCGCGGCCTGCAGCACGATCTTGGTGACCGCGACGGAGCGCTCGACGAGGTCCGCGGTGAGCGACTCGAGCTGGGAACGTTCGAGCGAGGCGTCCAGGCTCACCGGCTCGCCGTCCTTCTGGGCGATGACCGGGAGCATGACCCGGGCATCGGCGCGGTCGGAGAGCTGGATCTTGGCGGTCTCGGCGGCGTCGCGCACGCGTTGGCGAGAGAGCGGATCGTCGGGGAGCGCGAAGCCGTGGGCCGACTGGAAGCGATCCTCCAGCCAGCGCGCGACGCGGGCGTCGAAGTCGAGGCCGCCCAGGAAGTTGTCGCCGCCGGCGCCCGCCACCTCCAGGTCGTCGCCGGTGGCCTCGAGGACGGAGGCGTCGAGCGTGCCGCCGCCCAGGTCATAGACGAGCAGGCGCTTGCGCGTGAGTCCCTTGCCGAAGCCGTACGCGACCGCCACCGCAGTGGGCTCGGAGAGCACGCGGACGATCTCCAGGCCGGCGAGCTGCCCCGCGTAGCGCACGGCCTGCCGCTGGCGGTCGTTGAAGTAGGCGGGGACGCCGAGGACGGCGCGCACCGTCTCGCAGCCCAGCTCGGTGCTGGCGCGGTCGCGGATCTCGTGGAGCAGGTACGAGAGCACCTGCGGCACCGGCACGACGCGGCCCTGCACCCGCACCGCGACGTCGCCGTGGTCGTCCCGGTCGAGCTCGTACGGGAAGCGCGAGGCCATCTCCTTGACCTTGCGCGAGCCGGCGCGACGGCCGACCAGGCGCTTGGCCCCGAAGATGGCGCTCTTGGGATCGACAAGGAGCTGGGCCTTGGCGCGCGCACCGACGAGCAGGCGCCCCTTCTCATCGAAGGCCACCACCGAGGGGAGGTTGAAGTTCTTGCCGTCGAGCGGCAGGTGCTTGATACCGCCCTTGTGCCAGACCGCCACGCGGCAGTTGGTGGTGCCCAGGTCGATGCCGAGGATGGGCGGCTCGGTCCGCTTGGTGGGCGGCTGCGAGTGGCTCGAGGCGCCGCTGAGGATGGCTTCGCGGCGGCGCTTGCGCTCGTCGGCGGCAGCGTCGACGGGAGGCGCAGCCGGTCGGCTCGGGCGCGCGCCGGCGGCTGCGCCGAGCAGGTGCTGGCTGTCGCGGTCCAGGGTCTGGATGGCGATGGTCATCCCCGGCCGTGCCGGGTCCTGCGAGATCGACTCGACCCGACCTTCGCCTCCGAGGATCTTCGCGCCGTTCTTGAGCACGAAGAGGAAGGCGAAGGCCGAGCCGACGGGCTTGGGCGTGCGGGTGGCGACGAAGAGCAAGTTGCGCGCAAGGCTCGGCCCGAGCTTGGCGAGGAACTCCTCCTCGCTCTCGTACGGCAACCGGAGCTTGACGAGCGGCAACCCTGCCATCGCCTTGGATAGTCCCCGCGCTTTCCGCTCGCGTCTACTTTACGAGCGCGTACACCCGCTCCAGGGCCTGGGGGATCTTGGCCGCGTCGGGGCCGCCGGCCTGCGCGAGGTCCGGCTTGCCGCCGCCGCGCCCGCCGACCTCCTTGGCGATCTCCTTGATGATGTCGCCGGCCTTGTTCCCCTTGGCCACGGCGTCCTTGGAGACCGCGACCAGCAGCACCGCCTTGCCGTCCTTCTCGCCGCCGAGCGCGATGACCGAGACGGGCAGCTTGTCGCGCAGCTTGTCGGCCAGGTCGCGGAAGGTGTCGACGTCCGCGGGATCGATGCGGGCGGTGACGACCTTCACGCCGTTGACGTCCTTGGCCTTCTCCGCCAGGTCGCCGCTGGACTCGGCCGAGCCCTTCTTCTTGAGCGCGTCGAGCTCCTTCTCCAGCGTCTTGATGGTCGCCAGCGCCTTCTCGGCGGCCTTCTCGGCCTGGTCGGGCGTGGCGCGCAGCAAGTCGGATATGGCGCGGACCTTCTTGCGGCTCTCCTGCATCCGCTTGACGGCCTCGGCGCCGGTCACCGCCCAGATGCGGCGCACGCCGGAGGCCAGCGACTCGTCGCTGTCGATGAGGAAGGTGCCGATGTCGCCGGTGCGGTCGACGTGGGTGCCGCCGCAGAGCTCCAGCGACGGGCCGAACTTCACCATGCGGACCTTGTCGCCGTACTTCTCACCGAAGAGCATCATCGCGCCTTCCTTGCGCGCATCCTCGATGCCCACGACCTTCAGGTCTCGGCCGACGTTGGTGCGCACCAGCGCGTTGACCTTCTCCTCGACCTCGCCCATCTGCTCGACGGTGAGCGCCGAGAAGTGGGTGTAGTCGAAGCGGAAGCCTTCCGGCGCGACCTTGGAGCCGGCCTGCTTGACGTGGTCGCCCAGCGTCTCGCGCAGCACGAGATGGAGCAGGTGCGTCGCCGAGTGGTTGCGGCGGATGGCGGCGCGGCGCTCGGGGTCGACCTTGAGCTTCACCGCCTGGTCGACCTTGACCGTGCCCTTCTTGATCTTGCCCTGGTGGACGAGCATGCCGCCGACCGGCTTCTTGGTGTCGGTGACCTCGATGGTCAGGCCGTCGGCCTCGATGAGTCCCGTATCGCCGACCTGGCCACCGGACTCGCCGTAGAACGGGCTCTTTGCGACGACCACTTCGACCGCCTGGCCCTCGCTGGCGGAGTCGGCCTTCTTGCCGCCGACGACGAGCGCGCGGACCTTGGAGTCGGCCTCGATCACCTCGTAGCCGACGAACTCGGTGTCCTTCAGCGACTCGAAGAGCTGGTGGTAGATGTCGGCGATCGCTTGGTCCTTCGAGACGAACTCCTGGTCGGTCTTCTGCTCCTCGACCCACTTCTTGTAGCCGTCCTCGTCGACCGTGAAGTTGCTCTCGTTGGCGATGATGCGGGTCAGATCCGGCGGGAAGCCGTGGGTGTCGTGCAGGAAGTGGATGGTCTTGAAGGGGATGGCCTTCTCGCCCTTCTTGCCCAACTCCTCCATCTCGCCCGCGAGCATCTTGGTGCCCTTGTCGAGCGTCTTGCGGAAGGAGATCTCCTCCTGCTTGGCGAACTCGAGGATGGTCGAGCGGTTGGACTTGAGCTCGGCGTAGTGGCCACCCATCAGCTCGATGACCCGGTCGGCGGTCTCGAAGAGGAACGGGTCCTTCAGGCCCAGGCGCGAGCCGTAGCGGATGGCCCGGCGCATGATGCGGCGCAAGGTGTAGCCGCGGCCTTCATTGGAGGGCAGCACGCCGTCGGCGATGAGGAACGCGGTGGAGCGGCTGTGGTCGGCGATGACGCGCATCGCGGTGTCGTCGGCGCTGGTCGTGGCGCCGTACTGCTTCTTCGAGAGCTCCTCGACGCGCGCGATGATCGAGCGCAGCAGGTCGGTGTCGTAGTTCGAGGCGACGCCCTGGACCACGGCGGAGAGGCGCTCGAGGCCGGCGCCGGTGTCGACGCAGGGCTTGGGCAGCGGCTTGAGCGAGCCGTCCTCGAACATCTCGAACTGCATGAAGACGTGGTTCCGAATCTCCATCCAGGCGTCGGAGTCGGCGATGGACTGGTCGACGAAGAACTTCTTGGCGTGCTCGTCGATGAACTTCGGGTCGCGCTCCGGGCCGCGGTAGACGTGCATCTCGGTGCAGGGGCCGCAGGGGCCGACCGGGCCCATCTGCCAGAAGTTGTCCTTGCGGCCGAGGCGGAAGATGCGCTCCGGGCGGACGCCGACGTCCTTCCAGAACTGCTCGGCCTCGGTGTCCGCGGGGATCTTGCCCTCGCCCTCGAAGATGGTGATGGCGAGCACGGAGGGGTCGATGCCCAGCCACTCGGGGCTGGTCACGAACTCCCAGCCGAACCTGACCGCGTCCTTCTTGAAGTAGTCGCCGAAGGAGAAGTTCCCCAGCATCTCGAAGAAGGTGTGGTGGCGCGCGGTGTAGCCCACGTTGTCCAGGTCGTTGTGCTTGCCGCCAGCGCGCACGCACTTCTGGCTGGAGCAGGCGCGGGTGTAGTCGCGCTTCTCTCGGCCGGTGAAGACGTCCTTGAACTGGTTCATGCCCGCGTTGGTGAAGAGCAGCGTGGGGTCGTTCTGCGGCACGAGCGAGGAGGAGGCGACCCGGCGGTGGCCCTGCTTCTCGAAGTAGGCAAGGAAGGCTTCGCGGATCTCGGCGGCGGTGCGCTTCTTCATGAGGTCGTCCGTGGCGGTGCGGCGCCCCTCTTGGGAGGAGGCCGGGTCAGTGAAAGTTCGTGTCGATAACACGGGCGAGGGGTCGGAACAACGACGGCGGCGCACGTGAGACCCCGAGCTTGTCGGCTCGACACCCCGAGCTTGCCGAGGGGCCAGAGCACACCGAAGCGCACCCGTCCCGGCTTCGTTTTCGACGCCAAGCGGCCAAGGCTGCTTCGGGCTCAGTCCCGGCAGAGCCGCCTGATGAGGTCCGCTTCCTTGGGGAACAGGCGCAGCACGTCGCCGGCGTGCGCGAACTCGAGGTCTTCGAACTCGAAGCCCGGCGAGACCGTGCAGCCGCACAGCACCGAGTCGCCTTCCACTTCGGCGGCCTGCCAAGCGCCGGCGCGCACGAAGGCCTGTGGGGTCTTCGCGTCCAGGCGCACCGTGCCCACGCCGAGCTGGTGCAGGAGCAGCGGCGCGCCGTCGTAGTGGTGCCAGACCTCGCACGCCGGGATGCGGTGGAACTGGCTGAACTCGCCTTTTCGCAGCAGATAGTAGATGGCGGTCCCCGCCGAGCGCACCCGGCCATCGGCCAGCGTCACCCGCTGCGAGCTGCGGAAGGTCTCGCGGTAGAAGCCGCCCTCGGGGTGCGGCTGGAGGCGCAAGTCCTGGATCGTCTTCTGGGCGTCCATACGGCCTCCGCGTTCGTGGCCCCGAATCCCACCGCATCCAGGCCGCACCGCGCAAGCGGCGCGCGCGACGCCCGGCGGCTTGCAACCCGACCGCCGACATGCCTTGGCTCCCAGCCGCCGGTCGCCTCTGTTCGCTGACGGGCTGAGTGCGCGCTCGCGCCGCGCCCAACCATGCCGGCCGTTCAGGGACCTTGTTAGGACCAGGGCGTGCGCACGCTTTGCGCCATGGCCGTCAGCCTCCTCGCCGCCGCGCCCGCCTGGGCTGGCCCGCCGTTCGAGACCGACGACCCGGAGCCCGTGGAGCCCCGCCACGTCGAGCTCTATCTCTCGGCGACGGGCCGGCGGGCCGGGAACGAATGGACGGGGCTGCTCCCCCTCGTCGAGGGCAACGTCGGCGCGGCGCCCGATCTCCAGCTGCACGTCCTGGTGCCCATGGCGTTCCACCGACAGAACGGCCGCGGCATCCTGTGGGGCCCGGGCGACGTCGAGCTGGGCGCCAAGGTCCGGCTGGTCCACGAATCGAAGTACGTCCCGCAGGTCGGCGTCTTCCCGCTCCTGGAGATTCCCACCGGAAGCGCCGACCGGAGGCTCGGTCGCGGCACCTTGGAGGCGTTCCTGCCGGTCTGGATCCAGAAGAGCTTCGGCGCCTGGACGACGTATGGCGGGGCCGGCTTCCGCATCAGCTCGGAGACCAGCAGCTGGTTCTTCGGCTGGCAGGTGCAGCGCCGCTTCCTCGATCGCCTCTTGGTGGGGATAGAGGTCGTCCACGAGACCGGCGAGGACTCGGATACGCGCTTCAACGCCGGCCTGGTCGTCGATTGGACCGACCACCACCACGTGCTCTTCTCCGCCGGCCGGTCCATCGGCACCGCGACCACCTTCCAGGCGTACCTGGGCTGGCTGGTGACGCTTGGACGCGAGGAGGAAGGGGAGCGCCCGAAGCCGGACTAGGCCGGCGCCCGGATCGCCCTGCTGCGGGGAAATGGCGCGGCGTCAGAGGCGGTTGACGTGTACGATCCGCCGGTCCCGGAGCTTCACGAACGAACGCCATGACCCCACTCTCCACCGCAGCCCACCCGAACCCGCTCGAGCGCCTTCGCCGCGAGCTGTCCGAGCGCTTCCTGGAGCGCGAGGACGTCGTCGAAGGCCTGCTCTGCGCCCTCGTCGCCCGCGCCCACGTGCTGATCGTCGGGCCCCCGGGCACCGGCAAGAGCGAGCTTGCCCACGAGGTCTGCCGCCGTGTCGAGGGCGCCCAGTACTTCCAGTGGCTGCTCACGCGCTTCACCACCCCCGAGGAGCTGTTCGGCCCGGTCTCGCTCAAGGCCCTCGAGGGCGACCGCTACACCCGCGTGACCGACGGCAAGCTGCCGCGCGCCCACGTGGCCTTCCTCGACGAGGTCTTCAAGGCCAGCTCGGCCATCCTCAACACGCTGCTCGCGCTGATGAACGAGCGCCGCTACCACGGCGGCGACGGCCCCGAAGAGGCCCCGCTCGTCACCCTGGTCGGCGCCGCCAACGAGCTGCCCGAGGAGGACGAGCTGCTCGCCCTCTTCGACCGGTTCCTCCTGCGCTTCGACGTGGACTACCTGCGCGAGGACTACCTCTTCCTGCGCATGCTCTCGCTCGAGCCCTCCAACGGCGGGACGACGCTGCCGCTCGCGGAGCTCGAGGCGCTGCAGGCGCGGGCGCAGCAGGCGAAGGTCCCCGAGGGCGTGCGGCGCGATCTGCTCGAGCTGCGCAACCTCCTCAACGGCAAGGGTGTGGTGGCCTCCGACCGCCGCTACCGCCAGTCGCTCGACCTGCTCCGGGCGCGCGCGGTGCTCGACGGCCGCGACGCCTGCACCAGCGAGGACCTGCAAATCCTGGAGCACGTGCTCTGGAGCGAGCCGTCCGAGCGCGCCGAGGTCCAGGAGGCGCTGCGCTCGCTCGCCTTCGGCCAGGAGGACGAGGCGCAGCGCCTGCTCTTCCAGGCCCGGGAGATCGCCGAGAACGCGCACGCCGAAGGTGACGAAGAGGCGCGCCGCACCGAGGCGCTCGCCAAGCTCCACGAGCTCGGCCGGCGCCTCGACGGGATGGTCCGCGACGTCCAGTCGCGCGGCAAGCGGGCGGACCGCGTCGCCGTCTGCCGCGACGAGGTGAAGTCGCTCGTCCGCGGGCTGCTCTCCGAGGACGAGGACGCCGAGAGCGACGGGACCTCGCGGACGCACTGATGCTCGAGCCCTGCCTCGTCGAGACCGACGCCTACGACCGCGAGGCCTTCGCCCGCGCCCTCCGCCAGGTGGACGGCGCGGAGGAGCTGGTCGAGCACGGCGAGCGCCTGCTGCCGCACTTCCGGCCGCTGCTCGAGGACCTCTTCGCCGCGCTCTTCAAGCTGGTGGTCCGCGTCCGCGCCGAGGCTGACGCGCCGGCGTCCACCGGCCTCAACCGCCGGCTCCTGACGGCCATGACCTCTTCGCCCGACTTCGGGGCGCTCAAGGAGGAGACCTCGCTCGACGCCGCGCGCGCCGCCCATGCCGCGGCCCGGCTCGCCCGTCGCGCGCTGGCCCTGGTGAAGGGGGGCGACCTGCTGCTGGAGGAGGAGCTGCTGCAGGCGCAGGAGTTGGCGGGCGAAGAGGAGCGCGCGGCGCGCCTGCGCGAGGCGGCCCAAGACCTCAAGGACCAGGCGTCCCCGGAGACGGCGAAGGAGCTCGAGGACCAGGCGGACCAGGCCGAGCGGCGCGTGCGCTCGCTCGCCCGCAAGGTCGCGCAGTCCAACGCCGAGCTCCCGCAGCGGTTCGACGCCGACCTCTCCCAGGCCGCCTCCCGGCTCGCCGAGGACCTGCCGCGGCTCGACGAATCGGTCGACTCCTTCTCGCGCTCGGTGGGGGCCTCGGGGCCCCGCAGCGCCGGCGAGCGGCTGAAGCTGGCCGAGAAGCTGGAGCAGAGCGAGAAGCTGCGCGCCCTGGCCGCTCTCGCCGGGGCCTTCCGCGCCGACGCCCGCGCCGTGCGCCGCAAGAACCGCGAGCGCGCCGCGACCGAGGTCTACCGCGTGGGCAGCGGCGCGGAGATCGGCCGGCTGCTGCCCAGCGAGCTGGTGGCGCTGCGCCACCCGCTGCGCCGCCGCGACTTCCTGCGCCGCCTGATCGAGGAGCAGCTGAGCCAGTACGACCTGCGCGGCGACGACCGGCACGGGCGCGGCCCGGTGGTGGTCTGCGTCGACGGCTCGGGGTCGATGGCGGGCCCTCGCGAGCTGTGGGCCAAGGCGGTCTCGCTGGCCCTGCTCGACGTCGCGCGCCGGCAGGGCCGCAGGGCGAAGGCCATCGTCTTCTCCGGGCCCGAGGCGCCGCTCGCCGAGTTCGACCTGACCCGCTCTGGGAAGCTGGGCAGCCGGCGCACCGTGGCCCTGGACTCCGTGGTGAGGCTGGCCGAGTGCTTCCCCGGAGGCGGCACGGACTTCGAGAAGCCGCTGCGCGCCGCCCTGGAGGCGGTCAAGACGCACGAGCTCGCGGGGGCCGACGTCGTCTTCATCACCGACGGCGAGGCCAGCCTCTCCGACGCCTTCGCCGAGGAGGTCCGCCAGGAGAAGAAGAAGCGCGACCTGGCGATCTTCGCGGTGCTGGTCGACGACCCCGCCTCGTCGCGCAACGTGGTGCGCGGCGAGGACGCGCTCTCGCGCGCAGCGAAGGAGCTGGGCAAGGTCGCCGACGAGCTGACGACCGTGACCGAGCTGACGAGCGAGGCCGCGAAGGACCTCTTCCGGCGGCTCTGAACTGACTGACCCCGCCCGGGAGGACGTTAGTCTGACTCTGTCCTGTCCCATTTTCAATTGATGGAGGTGGAGGCCCCTGTGGTCGCGGGCGTCCCGCCCGCAGAGTCTGGGGCTCCCTCGGGCTACGCGGCGCAGACACCCTGGCCGAGCACGTCGCGGATCTTCGCCGACAGCTCTTCGAGGCGGTACGGCTTGGCGAGGAACCCGACGTGCGGCTCGCGCAGCAGGGCGCGCGCCTCCTCGGAATCTGCATAGCCGCTCACCAGCAGGACGCGCAGGTCGGGGCGGAGCCCTCGCAGCCGCCGGAACGCCTCGGCCCCGGACATCCCGGGCATGACCATGTCCAGGAGCACCAGCCCGATGCGCGAGCGCTCCTTCTCGAGAATCGAGAGGGCCTCGGCCCCGCTGGCGGCGGTGAGCACGGAGTAGCCGGCCCGCTCCAGCAGCGGTCGGGTGACGTTCAGCACCAGCGGCTCGTCGTCGACCACCAGGATCAGCTCCGAGCCTCGCGCCGGCGCCTTCGCGGCCGGTGGCGCCGGCGGCGCGACGGTCTCGCGCGAGGTGGCGGGCAGCAGGATGCGGAAGGAGGCGCCTTCGCCCTTCTTGCTCTCGACCTCGATGGCGCCCTTGTGGGCCCGCACGATCCCGTACGCGGAGGCCAGCCCGAGCCCGGTACCCTTTCCGGGACCCTTGGTGGTGAAGAAGGGCTCGAAGATGCGCGGCAGGTCGGCCGGGTCGATGCCCACGCCGGTGTCCCGGACCTCCAGGCAGACGGCGTCGCCGGCCTTCATCTCCAGCACGGCGGCGCGCGCCTCGGCGACCTCGAGGTTGCGGACCGCGACGTCGATGGTGCCGGTGGCGGGGATGGCCTGCTCGGCGTTGAGGAGCAGGTTGAGGACCACCTGCTCGAGCTGGCCGGCGTCGGCGGTGATCGCCCAGACCTTCTCCTCGAGGTGCACGTCGAGCGTGAGCCGCTTCTGGGTGCGGGCGAACATCGCGGCGGCCTTGCGCACCAGCTCGGTCAGGTTGAGCGGGACGGGCTCGTACTTGCCCCCGCGCCCGAAGGCGAGGAGCTGCCGGGTGAGGTTGGAGGCGCTCGTGACGTACTCGTCGACGTGCGAGAGGTGCTCGGGCAGGTCGGCGCGGTCGGGCTTGCCCTGCATCAGCGCCACGCGGCCCCGGATGCCGAAGAGCAGGTTGTTGAAGTCGTGCGCGACGCCCGCCGCGAGCCGGCCCACCGCCTCCAGGTTGAGCGACTGGCGAAGCCGCTCCTCGGCCGCCTTCTTGTCGGTGACGTCCAGCACCAGGCCGCGAACGCCCACGAGCTTGCCGTCGCGGCGGATGGCGCCCGTGGTCACCATCATGGGGAAGAGGCTGCCGTCCTTGCGCAGGCCCCGGTACTCGTGGAGCCCGCCGCGGTCCTGCTGCGAGGCCACCATCCACGACACGATGGCGCGGACCGTGGGGCGGTCGTCGGGATGGACGGTGTCGAAGACGGTGAGCCCGGCCGGGATGGGGCCTTCCGGGTAGCCGAACATCGAGAAGGCGGTGCGGTTCAGGTAGGTGAAGCGGCCGTCGAGGTCGGCCTCGAAGACCAGCTCCGGGAAGAGATCGGCCAGCTCGCGGAAGCGCGCCTCGCTCTCGCTGGCGGCCTTCTGCGCCGCCTGCAGCTCCGCCGCGCGAGCCTCCGAATCCCGCAAGGCGTCCTCGAGCCGGCCGAGCAGGAGCTGGGGGGAGATGGTCAGCATGGTCGCCAGGGTCAGGAAGAGCAGCCCGCCGTTGACCCAGGCGCTCGCCTTGAGCAGGGCGGAGGCCGAGGCGGCGTCCGTCGCGAAGACGCCGTCCAGGTGCGCCGCGCCGATGGCGGCGATGGAGATGGCGCCCAGCACCAGCAGGGCGAATGCGGTGCGCACGCCGCGCAGCGGGGCCGCCAGCACCACCGCCGAGATGAGCAGCGTGAAGCCCATGCCGGTCAGCCCCACCCGCGTCAGGCTGGAGATGCCCCACAGGGTCAGCGCCGACAGGAGGATCCCGGCCCGGACGTCGTAGGAGAGGCGCCGGCGGAAGGCCAGCGCCAGGGTCAGCACCACCAGCGTCAGGCCATAGGCGAGGGCGAAGTGCGGTTGGTCCTCGCGGACCGCGCGCAGGATGCCCAGGCACACCGGCAGGGCGGCGAAGCCACCGGCCATCAGGAGCCAGACGTCGAGCAGGCGCGAGCGGGCCTCGTCGATGGCCGGCCGGTGCGAGGCGCTCGTGGTCAGCAGCCCGACGATGGGAGCGAACACGTCGCGCAGGGGAGAGGAGGGCGGAAGAGGCATGGGCGGCACGGCGCGGGCGCGGCTACGAGACGTGCCGCGCGGGCGTCCGCATCCGGCGACACCCCCCCTTGGAGGTGATTCTACGGGGCCGGACTGCCGGCGCCAGCGATCCTTTTCGCCCTTAGCGGGGGGCGGTCGCGCCCGCGATGACCGCGGCGCTGCTCTTCTCGTCGAAGAGCCGAGCGGTGTCGTCTAGCTGTGCCTGGGTCACGCCCGCGAGTGCCTGGGCGAGCGTCGCGCCCTCGAGCTTGAGCTGGGCTCGCCGCGCACGGGCGACCGCGAACGCCTTCGGGTCGCGTGCGCAGACGGCGGGGTCGAGGCCTGCTTCGAGGAAGAGAGCGAACTGATCCTTGGCGCCCGAGAGAATCGGCGGCAGCGAGCGGGCGGGTGAGGAATCTCGCGAATCTCGGAGCGGACGCGGGCGGCAGCCGGCTCGGGCTGCTCGGCGGCGCCAACCGGCGAGGTCACGAGCAGCATCCCGGGCCGCCGGACCGGGTCGTACTGGACCCGCCAGGTGCGCGGAGGCTGTGCGGCCTGGGCGAGCCGCGAGGCGTGCACCAGGAAGGCCGGGAAGAGGGGACCGTCGAGCGGCGGGGCGCCCACGGCGAGGGCGATGGCCGCCCCGGGCTCCTGGGTCATGACCAGGGTGCCACGCAGGATCGCGCCGGGGCCCTCGCGGGGGACGGGCGGCGTGCCGGCGGGCAGAGATGCGAAGGCGCTCTCGATCCGCGCGCGCACCCTCGCCGCGTCGAACCGGCCGGCGAGCACGAGGCGCGCGTTGCCGGGCTTGATCCGCTCGCGCCAGAAGGACTGCAGCTCGGCCATGGGGAGAGCCACGTTCTCCTTGCGATTCCCCTCCGCTTTCCTTGGCGTGTGCTCGGTGCTCCGGCTCGAAATAGTCACGACTTTCGGCCGACCCGCCCAGACCATCTCAAAAAGGCTGCAAAAAACTACTGTGGTATCCGACCGGACGATGGAATATGTCTCGTTTCGCTGTCGGCGCTGCAGTTGCGCACCCAAAGATTGGCATGGGACCTCATGCGAATCCTCGTCGTAGACGATACGCCCGGGTTGGCCGAAAGCTTGGCGAATGTGCTTCGGCTCCACCCCGAGTACACCACGGTGATCACCGCGGAGACCTACGAGTCTGCCCGCCGCGCGGCCCTCGCCGAACCGATTGACCTTGCTATCCTTGACGAGAACCTCGGCGCAGATTCCAAGACCGGCAGTGAGCTCGCCCGCAGATCTCCGCCTGGTGGCGCCTCGAATGCGAACTCTAATACTCACCTCTGACCGGTCGCCAGGCACGGCTATTCGGGCCCTCGGTTTGGGCGCTGACGGTTACATGACCAAAGATGCGATCTTTAGGCGCCTCCACAGCGCGATCGAGACCGTCTTGGACGGGCGTCGGTTCATCGATCCGGTCGTTGCCGAAGGGCTTGCCCTGGACGCTGTCGCAGCAGCCCACCGGCGAGCCAGAGAGACTTTGCTCCTGTCACCCGCCGAAGTCGCAGTACTACGCGCTTGCGGGCGGGGCTTGAGCAACGAGGAAATTGCCGTTGAGCGCAAAAGGTCCTTCGAGACGGTCAAAGCACAGATGCGCAGTATCCTCGAGAAACTTGGCGTGGCCACTCGTGAGGAAGCGGTGACGCTCGCACGGCAGCGCGGGATTATTTAGGCGACTCCAGCACTTAGATGTCTATCACCCGATGTCACCCGAATGTCGGGTGATGGACAGATTCGCACGCCGCAGTAGCCTACCGCGAACCAGAGCAAGGTCAGCTACATTGCCGCCATTTCCGGCCTTGGACTCTCCGACCGAGACTTGCAAAGCCATCTTCTCCCGACCAACTCGCGATTGCGAATTCAAACAGCAAGAGGGGCAGGACCCCAATGACTAAGCCGGTAAGGTGGCACGCCATCGCCACAATCGTCTGCTGCATCTCACTAATCGCCTGCGATAAGGGGTCTGCGTCTCAGAAGCAGGGCGCTCCCCAGGTTTTCACCGCCCGCTCCATCTTGAAGGGCGGAAATCATGACAAGGGTATGGGCAAGGATTGCACGGTTCATGCGCATGAGGACTGCTCCACCGACGCGCCGGTCTGCCTGCGAACTACCGCGAGCGCATCAGGAGAGTCTGTGTGCACGAAGCGCTGCACGAAGGCAACGGACTGCCCCGCTGCGTGGGGTTGTGCCCTGGTCTATCCGGAAATAGGGGTCAGTCTCTGCGTTCAGCAGAAAACCACGTCGAAGAACTAGTCTCAATGGCCGCACCTGAGGGGACACAAATGTCTATGAAAAATGCCATTGGGGCAGGTTTCATCATCCTGGCCGTCTTCTGTTCTCCTGCCTCAACTCTGGCCGGGACATGCCGAGACTACAAAATGGTTCTCAATACGACCCAGGGCGAAGGGGATGGGTGCGTATGGAAGCCAGACGTGAATTTTCCGAACCAAGGCTGCTATCACAAGCATTGGGACAGAGTCATGTGCCCGAGTGGCTCACCCTATCCCGGTGGTGCAAACGCAGGAGAGAGCGCCCATAGGCCTCCTCCGCCACCGCCAGCCACCAATCAGGAAATGCTAAACTACTATATGACGTACTATCCGTGCGTCGTTCCGGGATTAGTGGATCGAGCACAGGCGCTTGCGCACTGCAAGGTCGACTCCGTTCAGAACCTGCCCCTACCAGGATGGGCGAAAGAAACCTCCTGCGTGCCTTCAGATGAATCCGGGCCAAAGTGCAATGGCCAAGACAACAATTGTGACTCTTCGGTCGATGACGACAAAGCAAAGTGCGCAACATCGCCGAACAACCCAAGATGCCATCCGTGTGATTACAAATGCAAGAACGCCAACGGCGTGGTTTCAGATCCCGTGACGGTCGCGAATGGTGCCAGCTATCTCAGAGACGCCGACATCATTGTGAGGACAGCGCGGGGCGAGGTCGGTCTCTTCCACACATTCACTTCCGCCGACGACAGCTGGAGCCTTGAGCGCTCCCAAAACGATTGGAGGGACGATGGTAAGGAGACAGTCGCCCTTCCTATGGAAGGCGTGCCCAAGCCATTCGGAAGCAGTCCACGACAATCCGGTTCCCTCAACTGGTGGCATAACTTCTATAGCTTCGTAGTGGAGGCCAACGGTCTTTTTGTGCGAGACACTGACGGTCATATGCTGGCCTTTGGCGGAATGCCAGGACACCCTTGTACGCGGGAAATCAGCCAAGCCCCCTTCTATCAGATCGAGTACGCACTGTTCGATACGTGCACCTCGAATACGTTCATGTCGACGGAATGCACTGAGTCGACAGGGATCTGTTACGCCCGTAACCGCGATGGTACTGGCTACAACGACCGAGGCCTGTTCTTCGATAGTGTGTCGCCGGACAAACTGGTCGCTGACTACTCTTCAGGCCACAAGTATACGCTCTGGAAGAAGGATGGTACTCGCTACCTTTACGACCAGGTGTGGAAGGGCGAACACCCTTCCTATTTCTACTTCCTCTCTAGTATCCGGAACCCTCAGAACGAACTCTTGGCCAACATCGTTTACGGTCTGCCAGATGCGACCGAGTGTGCGCTCGCTAACCCTCGTGCCGGAGGCCCGCGCACGGCCTGCCCTGACTCGCGGTTTCCGGCGCTAGACGCCGCGCCAACCCAATGTACGGCTCCTTTTATTGACAGGGTGGAACTAGCCAATGGTTCGTTCCTAAAATTCCACTACGACGAGCACTCGCGCGGCTCGCTCACGGAGTGTGTCCTCGACTCAGTGGAGCTTAAGAGCGGAACGACGACAATTTCTACCGTATCATATCAGTATGGAGTTGACGGCTCCCAAATCGGGGAAGTGTCGGCGATAGGGATATCTGCAGCTGGCGCGCCCATGAAGACGATCAAAATCGACTACATAAAGTCGAGCGGCGCGTATTCAAACATCCACTTCTATGAAGAGGTGGCGGCCCAGTCCAGACTGCTAGCTAGCCACTCGTTTGCAAATGGCATCGTGTCCGACATTCTGACGCAAACCGAGCACATCTCCGTCACTGGAGCTTCCGGAAAGACTCATATCGATGTCGCCGCGTCGGATGGTGGGATCACGAAGACATACTCGACGATTCAGTTGCCGGGCGAGTTTGACTTTATCGTGGATGCGGTGACGACGAGCTGTGGCTTCGAGACTTCTTGTGCAGGGGGCGTCACTACGGCGGCGCGAGTTGCAGGCGCCGCCGGTCTCGGGGCTGTGGATTATGAGGTAGACACGGAGCTGCATCGCAAGGACTACTCCTATGCAAGTAGCCCATACCCTGACTTCCCCGAACTCTATGAACTGCGAGGAGTTTCACAGGACTACACCGATGCAAGCGGTTCTCACCAACTCGAGACTGCCTATTCTTACCAATACATCTCCTCGCAGCCGCCTGGCGAGGTAAAGGACTACAAGATTCAAAGACCGGAGACAGTCGTGCGGCCGAGCGTGTATCCGGGGCGCTCCGCGGTCGAGACTTTCGCCTACAAAAACAGCGACCAGAGGCGCCCGAACCGCATTCAGAGCCATATTGTCAAGGGCTGGTCTCCGCCTGCCATTGGCGAACCGGCCAACGAGAGATTCGTCGCGACTTTCCACTTCTACGGCACGGACGGTGCCGTCGCCGCGTCCGGAAACTGCGCTGGCGGCGTGGATGTCGTCGAGGTCCATGGACCTTGCTACGTCAACGGCCCGACCGCAACCGATTGCTCAGGTTCATATCCCATCACTCAGACGGTCTACTATCCGTCTGCAGCCGCAGGACATAAGAAGGCGCAGGTGTGGAAGACGATTCGTTTGACCGGCGGCTGTTCGTGGGATGCGCAGCAAGAACAGTACGCTTGCGCGGATGGCCGAACCGCCATTTGTGCAACCGACGCGCTGGTGCACACTTTCGACGATTACGACGCGGCTGGCAACGTAACGGCGGAGACAGACCTTCTCTTGCGAAGCACAGGCCAGCAGGCAGGGGCCCACCAAATCACAAAAACCTATGTCCCCGGCACTGACCTTCTCAAAACTCGCCATGAGGTCTCAGACGACAGCGAGGACGTAGACACGGTGTACGACTATGAGGGAGGCAAGCTGAAGAGCATCCACCACCCCTCGGGCACATACGAGGTCTTCTGCTACCGAAAGCTTGTGGGCACTCCGGGCGAGTACGCCGCGGATACGTGCTCCCGCACGGGCACGGACGTCCTTACAGATAGAGTCAGTTGGAAGGCGCTCGCGTCCGACGCTCAAGGGCTCAACTGGTCTGAGAAGATCGTCTATACCTATTCCGCGGATGGAACCCTATTGGGGGAGTACACCTTCACCTCGTGTGGTTACGATCCACAAACCCAGAGCGTGGATTGCCATCCCGAGCTGCCGGCACAGCATAAGCTTCGCACGAAAAAGACCTATGCTTCGGACGCGCAGCGCCGCCAAATCCGAGCGACCACCGGCGAGGGCGCCGCGGCATTCACTGGCGAGCGAAGCTTTGGGCATGCGGACGAACTTCGAGCACTAGGACTGCCATATAACGATCCTCCCGCTCACTGTGGGTGGGACTCAGTAGCAAAAGCCTTTGATAGCAGCTGCAAGACGCTAGCCTATGACGAGGTCCATGCCCTCACATCGGTCACCGAGTACTTGGATGACAAGACTCAATCGAAGACCTGCTTTGAGCATGATACCAATCTTAACATCACCAAGGTCGAGTATGGCTGCGATGGTGAAGTCAGCTGTGCGGACTGTCTCGCGTCGTCGGCCTCAGCCCAATACAGCTATGATGACTTTGGCAATCTCATCGAGGCAAGTCTGCCAAACACGAGGGGGCCGAGCGAAGGAAAGGGACGCTGGAGGTTCACCCACGACGCGAGCGGCAAAGTCATCGTCAGGATGTCGGATGGACTCCTGGATGAGATGGCTGGCGAGGGCCCAGCGTTCCCGCCTCGAATCCAAATCTATTATGACCTTGTGGGTCGTGAATTGGGAAGCATTGCTGAGTACGCATACCACATCTATAGTGGCGTTTCCGCCGGTCGGGTGGCGTTGTGGTTGTTTAGCTACGATGCTGAATCCACCAACTGTGAGCATCCCAGTAATGGCATCGGGCGCCTCTCTACGCGGACCGACTCCTTCGGCGCCACCACCTACTGCTATGATTTCGCGGGCCGCGTCGTTGCCGAGCGAGGCCAGCGAGCCGCTGAGGTCTGCGGCGGCTGCGATGAAGACCTCCCAGTCACGCAATACACCTATCATCCCGACGGACGCCTCAAGTCGGTCAGATACCCGCATCACAGGTCCGTCTTCTACGACTACTATGGCGACTTCGGCCGTAGCGACCGCGTCTCGAGGGTTCGTACATCGAAGTGGACGAGCGCTGGCCAGGACCCCTCCGCCTCGACGATGACTGTCGTGCGCAACGTCGAGTGGGAGCCATTCGGTGGCCTCAGCAGGTACTCGATTCCAGACAACAGGAGTACCCCCGTGCTGGGCGATGTCTGGATAGAGCGACTGGCTGGGCTGCCCGAGTCCGCTCTGTCTGGCGGCGCGTGTAACTCCTACCAGCGAGACGCGGCAAGCGACTACTCTGGTCGCACGCGCTCTTTGCTTGTCTCCAGCTCTGCCGCCGGGAGCGGAGACTTGTTCCGAAAGACGCTGCGTTGGCGCGCCGACCAGATAGCGGAGAGCGAGACCTGCGCCCGCGGCATGACTTCCCCAGTTGTAGAAGGGTATGCATACGACAGGGCGCTGCGACTCACTGACTACTCCTCCCCCGGCGGGACGCGAACCTACGCTTTTGAAGGTGCTTCAGGTCGTCGAGGTCTACGCACCTCCGAGTCAACGACGGATCCATCGGCGCCGTCGCCCATAAGCTACACCTATGGACAGGGCTCTGAGCCCGATCGCCTGTCGGCTGTTCAGGGGCCGGGCACTGGCTGGAGAGCGGAGACGCTGACCAGCGCCTACGACAGAGATGGACGTGTTATGGAGCAGCAATTTTCGGAGTACCTCAGTCCTGGACCCAGTTCTTTCCCGAGCAGAGGCATTCGCTATTATCATTACAATCAGCCGGAAAACCAATATCGCAGCGGGATGCCGCCGCTCGGAGCAATTGATGACGTGTATGGTGTGACGTACCGGGATGATGGGCCACTGCTAGCTGGTGGAGGAATCTACTCATACTATTATGATGCCAACGGTCGTCGCTGGCAAAAGACATATCCTACCGACGAAACTGATGAGTATTTCTATGACACCGGCCACCAGATGCTTGAGGACAGAGGCAATGATGTCGTCGCATGGGCGGCTGAGTACCGGACGCTCGACGAGTACATCTGGCTGGCTGGTCGGCCAATAGCATTGGTTCTTGCCAAGTTGGACAAGGATACGCGCTATCACCAGTTGGACATGGCGGGCTCGTGTGGGCGGAACAAGGAGTCGCCAAATTTTGGCGATGGAAGTCGCAATTGCGGCCTATATTATATTGTCTCCGATGAGGGAGGAAGGCCGGCCGCGACGATCGATTGGAAGTTGCAGCTCGCGGGCGTGGCTCTTGAGAACGCCCCGTTTGGAGGCGTGAATACTCGGCCGCTTGCTGGAGATAGCAGTCACCCGTATACCGGCAATGAGACCAGGATCGATCCCCCCCTAGCGACTGCAAACATTGGTGTGGAGAGCGTGGGCCTTGAGAAAGAGGTTCGATTCCGCTTTGCAATGATCGATGGAGATTGTGGCGGCTACGACGGGCTCCAATTTGCGAACAGCCAAATGCTGCCTTTGTTCACGGCAGGAACCGGGCTTTATGGTACCTTGAGCATGAACCACAGGTGGGGCTCCGTGCCTAGCCGATGGCTTGGCGGAGTGGATGACGGCATCGCGAAGGTCTTGTTCACCACCAATGATACGAACTATATCGAAGTGTGCGACTCGTTCTCGTGCACCTGCACCCCCAATCCTCCGGGGCAGTCGGGCAGCTATACCGGAGTGTCGCTCGATTCATTCGAATATCGCGTCTATGAGACTGGTTCCACTTTTGCGTGGCCATCGCTAGCTCTCCCAGGCCACTACGTGGATGCCGAGACTGGCAACTATGAGAACTGGCACCGGTACTACGATCCGCGGACTGGGCGGTATTTGCAGCAGGAACCTTTGATGCGGGATCCCGAGAGCCGTCTTGAAAAAGACGCCTGGCGGGCTTCTGCTCGCTTACGCCTATGCCGCAAACAACCCGCTGGCCTACGTGGACTGGGACGGCCTCAAGCCGATGAAGAATCGCGGAGACATCAACACGCGCTTCCGCGAGACCGTGACGGCGATGGATTCCTGGTACAACTCCAGTACCTCGGCGGGGGGACCGAACGGGAACTGGGGCGTCCTGATCTACATCGCGGATGTCATCCGGTCTGCTATGGGAAAGCCCCCGATCCTTCTGCCCAACTCACAGGGGCGAGCTGCGTGTGACGGTCAGCAACTCTCATTGATGTCCTACCTGAAAAACCGGTCCGGGCTCGACTTGGAGGGTGTCACAATCGGCATGGATGATCAGGCCCAGCCGATCTGGGGCAACCACAGCCTGGTGAAGGTGACCTTCGGGGCCGAAGACGGTTCATCCCGGACCGTCTCGATGGACCCAACCTCATATCCCTGGCAGCCGATCGGTGGCGGATGGGTAGACACCGATGCCAACGGCAACTCGACGTCGGTTCAAGGCTCGGGAACACCGCAGATCTTCTGGTGGTAGCGAGCCATGCTCTCAGCTCAAGGGAAGCTGCTGGCGGTAGTCGCCGGTGTTCTGGGTGCTGTCGGTCTCTACGCTCTGGTCATGCGTCTTGGCCGCTACAACCTTGAAAGCCAGGCAGAGGAGGCACTGGCGACTGTTGCCGCCTTGGCGAAGGCGGAGCAGCAGTTCCATGCCAAGAATGGGGCGTTCTTTCCGCTGGGGAAGATGCCCGCGACTGTGCCGCGAGCAAGAAAGGCGGAAGCTTCCTGGCCGGATGAGCTGCGGGGGACCGCTTCGGCTCTGCCGACAGTCGTTCGGTATCAGTACGAGCTGGTTGTTTCCGGGCCTGAAACAATGATTGTCATTGCCCGCGGCGATCTCAATGCAGACATGGTGGAGTCCGAGTTCAGGCTGGAGGTGCGAGCAGGAAAGCCGCTTGGGCAGATAGAGAGGACCCGGCCGCTCGAATAGCGTTCGACTGAGGCAAGGAGCTTCGGCGGCGAAGCGTAGCGACCTCAAGGCGTAGTCGTTCACCACCAAAAGCCGAGAACATCACCGAAGGCGCTCGCCTCCACCGAGGGGCGGGCGCCTTTCTTATCGGCCGCGTCTTCATCGGCGCCGGCCAGGAGGGGATCTCCATGCCCAACGTCACCAGCGGCACGGCCGCGGACGCGAAGGCCGTCTACATCCGCACGTCCACGACGGACCAGGATGGCGCGGCCCAGCTCCACGCGCTGCACCGGGCGGCCGGGGCCAGGGGCTGGGCCTCGGTCCTGGAGTACAAGGACCTGGGCCACAGCGGGGCCAAGGCCCACCGGCCGGCGCTCGATGCCCTCCGACGAGCGGCTAAAGAAGGAAAGGTCCGGCAGGTGATGGTCTTCGCGCTGGACCGGCTGGGCCGGAGCCTGCGGGACCTGCTGTTGCTCATGGACGAACTGACGGCCGCCGGCTGCGTGGTGATCTCGCTGCGGGAGTCCATCGACCTGTCCACGCCGACCGGCCGGCTGCTGGTCCACCTCATCGCGGCCCTGGCCGAATTTGAGAGGGAGCTGATGTCGGTCACGAGACGACGCCCGTGATCGAGATTGAGCCCGCCAAGGTCTTCGTGCGGCTCGACATGCGCGAGGTCTCGGCGCCAGCGATCCCTCGCGCCCTGCTAGCGGGCGGGCCAGGCACCGGCGATGACTGCGGCGCTGCTCTTCTCGTCGAAGAGCCGCGCGGTTTCGTCCAACTGGGCCTGTGTCACGCTTGAAAGCGCCTGGGCGAGCGTCGCGCCTTCGAGCTTGAGCTGGGCCCTGCGCGCCCGTGCGACGGAAAACGCCTTCGGGTCGCGCGAGCAGACGGCGGGGATGAGGCCTGCTTCGATGAAGAGCGCGAAGCGATCCTTGGCGCCCGCGAGATCGGTGGCGGCGAGCGGGCGGGTGAGGAGTTCGCGAAACTCGGAGTGGACGCGGGCTGCGGCCGGCTCAGGCTCCTCGGCGGCGCCGACCGGAGAGGTCACGAGCAGCATCCCGGGTCGCCGGACTGGGTCGTAGTAAACTCGCCACGTGCGCGGAGGCTGTGCGGCGTGCGCCAGCCGCGACGCGTGCACCAGGAAGGCCGGGAAGAGGGGGCTGTCGACCGGCGGGGCGCCCACCGCGATAGCGATGGCCGCCCCGGGCTCCTGGCTCATGACCAGGGTGCCGCGCACGATCGCGCCGAGCCCCTCACGAAGGACGGGCGGCGTGCCGGCGGGCAGAGATGCGAAGGCGGTCTCGATCCGCCCGCGCACCTTGGCCGCGTCGAACCGGCCGGCGAGCACAAGGCGCGCGTTGCCGGGCTTGATCCGCTCGCGCCAGAAAGACTTCAGCTCGGCGAGGGTGATGGCCTCGATCTCCTGGGCGACGCCGCGACGCTTCCCGTGCCCTGGCGTCGGCTGCAACGAATGCTCGGCCAGACTTATCGCCACCTGCGTGGCCTCGGCCTTCGCGAGCTTGGCGAGGTCCTCGAGCACGGCGGTGCGAGCGCTCGACAGCTCGGCCTCTCCGGGCTCCTTGCCCATCCACGCTGCGACGTCGTCGAGCTCGGTGAGCACTCCTTCCGCGTTGGTGGCGACCGAGTAAAGGATGAAGTCTTCGCCGACCTCGGCCGCGCGCGCGGCGTGGCCAGCCTGGGCAGCAGCGGTCAGCGCGCGAGCAGCGACGTGCGCCATGCCCGAGCGTCCAGCCGGGTCGTGATTGGCGCCGCCGTCGAGCAGGACGACCAGCGCTGTCGGGCCTTCGCCGCAGGGCCCGGAGCCGAGGTCGACGGCCAGACCATTGGCGAGCTTGATGGGCTGCTCCGAAAGGGGGGCAGGGGCGGAGTTTGGAGTCGAGGAAGGCGAAGAGCGTGAGCACTGACAGCCAGCTGAGAGCGCGGAGGCGACGAGGAGGGGGAGGGCAAAATGGCGAGTGATTTTCATAGGGTGGGGATTCTGGTTGGGGCCGCTGGGCCTGTCCAGCGCCTGGCCGAAAACGCCGGTTCGCCCAGTAGTGCCAAAACGAGAAGGAATCTGGAACTACCAGACACGACGATGGCACCGGCAGCCACTGGTCCCTGGGGTTGGGGCCCGTGTAGTCTGCGCCGTTTCCGATGGGTCGGCCCATAGCCCGGGGTTCAAGTCTCATGTCACTCAAAGTCCTTCGCGTTGCGCTGCTGGTGGCGGCTGTCTCCTCCTCGCTGGAAGCGCTGGCCGCAGCGCCTGCCGCCAACACCTCGGCGGCGACGTCGATCACCACGTCGTCGGCCAGCCTCAATGGTGCGGGCACGCCCAACGGCGAGGCGACGACGGGCTGGTTCCGGATCAGCTCGACCAACCCGGGGAGCTGCAACGACACCTTCGGTGTTCGAGTCCCGGCCACCGGAGGCACCAACCTGGGCACCGGCGCCGCCTCGGTGAACTACTCCCAGGTCGCTTCGGGCCTCAGCGCCGGGACGACCTACTACTTCTGCGCCATCGTCCAGAACGCGTCCGGGACCGCGTTCGGGTCGGTCCTGACCTTCCTCGTGCCCTCGCAGCCGGACGTGACGACCGCCGCGGTCACGAGCGTGACCAGCAGCGGCGCGACGCTGAACGGATCGGCCAACCCCGGGTCGGCCGCCACCACCGGCTGGTTCCGCTACAGCACCACCAACCCCGGCTCCTGCAGCGACGGCTTCGGCGTCCGCGCGCCGTCGAGCGGCGGGACCAACGTGGGCTCGGGCTCCACCCCGGTGAGCTACTCGCAGGCGATCACCGGCCTGACGCCCGGGACGACCTACTACTTCTGCGCCATCGCCCAGAACACGCACGGTACCTCCTTCGGCGCAGTCCTGACCTTCACCGTCCTCGCCACGTTGCCGACGGTGAGCACGACCGGCGCTGCCTCGGTGACTGGCAGCGGCGCCCAGCTGAACGGCTCGGTGATCCCCGGCGGTGACGCGGCCACCGGATGGTTCCGGTACAGCACGACCAACCCCGGCTCCTGCAACGACACTTTCGGCACCCGCTCCCCCGCCAGCGGCGGCACCTCGCTCGGCTCGGGCAACAGCTCGGTCGCCTACTCGCAGGCGGTCAGCGGCCTGACCGGCGCGACGACCTACTACTACTGCGCCATCGCCTCGAACACGCAGGGCACCGCGTTCGGCTCGGTCGGCACCTTCACCACGCCGTCGGCGCCGACCTCGGTCACGACCAACGCCGCCAGCAGCATCGGGAACAGCACTGCGACGCTCTGGGGCTCGGCCAATCCCAGCGGCGCCGCCGCCACCGGCTACTTCCGCTACGGCTTGACCAACCCCGGCACCTGCAACGACACCTTCGGCTCGCGCGCCCCCACCAGCAGCGGCTCCCTGCTGGGGTCGGGCAACTCGGCCCAGTCCTTCAGCCAGAACATCCTCGGCCTGTCGGCGGGCACGACCTACTACTTCTGCGCCATCGCCCAGAACTCCGAGGGGACCGCGTTCGGCGCGGTGCTCTCGTTCATCACCGCGACGAGCCCCACGGTCACCACCACCGCCGCGACCGGAGTGACGGCGACGACCGCGACGATGAACGGCTCGGCGGACCCGAACGGCGACTACACCTACGGCTACTTCCGCTACGCCACCACCGACCCCGGCAGCTGCAACGACAGCTTCGGGAACCGGGTGCCGTACTACTCCTCCAGCGACGCGAACCTGGGCACGGGGACCACCGCGGTCACCTTCTCGCAGCCGCTGACCGGGCTGACCCCGTCGACGACCTACTACTTCTGCGCCATCGGCCGTAACGCCTACGGGACCGTCTTCGGCGCGGTCCTGAACTTCACCACTGACGCGACGCTGCCAACGGTCTCCACCAACAGCGCTTCGAACCTGACCGGCACTGGCGCCACCCTCAGTGGCAGCGCGAACCCCGGCGGCGCGGCGACCACCGCCTGGTTCCGGTACGCCACGGCGAGCCCCGGCACCTGCAACGACACCTTCGGCACCCGCGCCCCGGCCTCGGGCGGGTCCTCGCTCGGCTCCGGCAACACCAGCGCCTCGTTCAACCAGGCGATCAGCGGGCTGACGGCTGGGACGACCTACTACTACTGCGCCATCGCCCAGAACTTGAAGGGCACGGCCTTCGGCAGCGTGGTCTCGTTCGTCACGCCGACGCCACCGTTGGCTTCCACCGGGGCCGCCACCTACGTCACCAGCAACGGCGCGCGGCTCAACGGCACCGGCACGCCCAACGGCTCGTCCTCGACGGGCCATTTCCGCTACAGCACCACCAGCCCGGGCAGCTGCAACGACACCTTCGGCTCCCGCGCGCCGGCCAGCGGCCCCGATAGCGGGCTGGGCACGTCCTACTCGGCCCAAAGCTTCATCCAGGACATCTCGGGGTTGACCTCTGGGGTGACCTACTACTTCTGCGCCATCGTCCAGAGCGCCGAGGGGATTGCCTTCGGCTCGGTGATGTCCTTCACGACGACGGGCGGGCCGACGGTGAGCACCAACGCGGCGACGTCGGTGACCGCGAGCTCCGCGACGATGAACGGCTCGGCGACGCCCAACGGCGCGACGACCAACGTCTACTTCCGCTACGGAACGGCGGCCGTGACCGTCTGCAACGACAGCTACGGGGCGCGGTTGCCTTACTACTCCTCCAGCGACCCGTCGGTCGGCTCAGGCGCCAGCCCGATGCCCTTTACGCAGGCGCTCACAGGCCTGACTCCGGGGACGACCTACTACTTCTGTGCGGCAGCCTGGAACAACGTCGGAACCAGCTTCGGCAGCGTGGTCTCGTTCACCACCGACGCGGCGCTGCCGACCGTGACGACCAACAATGCCTCGAACCTGACCGGCACGGGAGCGCAGCTGGGCGCGTCGGTGAACCCGGGCGGCGCGGCGACGACCGTCTGGTTCCGCTACGCGACGGCCAGCCCCGGAGGCTGCAACGACACCTTCGGCACCCGCGCCCCGGCGACTGGTGGCACTTCCGCCGGCTCTGGAAACACGACGGCCAGCGTCCCCCAGGCGATTTCCGGACTCACCGCCGGGGCGACCTACTACTACTGCGCCATCGCCAGCAACTCGAAGGGCACGACCTTCGGCTCGGTGGTCTCCTTCACCACTCCGACGCCGCCCTCGGCCACCACGGTCGCGGCGTCGAGCGTCTACAACACCGGGGCCACGCTGAACGGCACGGGCATCCCCAACGGTGCCGCGACCCTGGGCTATTTCCGCTACGCGGCGACCGACCCGGGTACCTGCAACGACACCTTCGGCTCGCGTGCCCCGACCTCCAGCGGGAGCGACCTGGGAGCGGGCACCACGGCTCGGTCCTTCTCGCAGAGCATCAGCAGTCTGACCTCGGGCGTGACTTACTACTACTGCGCCATCACCCAGAGCGCCGAGGGTACGGGGTTCGGCGCGGTGATGGCCTTCACCACCGCGGCGATCCCGACCGTCACCACCAGCGCGGCGACCTCGGTCACGGCAACGAGCGCGACGATGAACGGCTCCGCGGACCCCAATGGCAACCAGGGCTACGGCTACTTCCGCTACGACACGACGGATCCGGGGACCTGCAGCGACAGCTTCGGGAACCGGGTTCCGTACTACACCTCCAGCGACGCAAACCTGGGAACGGGCAGCAACCCGGTCAACTTCTCGCAGGCGCTGACCGGGCTGCTCCCATCGACGACCTATTACTTCTGCGCCGTCGGCCGCAACGACTACGGGGCCATCTTCGGCGCCGTGCTCTCGTTCACCACCCCGGCGACGCCGCCGACGGTCTCCACCGGCAGCGCCGCGAACCTCACCGGCACCAGCGCCGAGGCTCAGGGGCAGCGCGAACCCCGGCGGCGCGGCGACGACCGGCTGGTTCCGCTACGCCACGGTGAGCCCCGGCACCTGCAATGACACCTTCGGCACCCGCGCGCCGGCCACCGGCGGGGCGCCGGTGGGCTCCGGCAACACCAGCGCTTCGTTCAACCAAACGATCAGCGGGCTGACCGCCGGGACGACCTACTACTACTGCGCCATCGCCCAGAACTCGAAGGGCACGACCTTCGGCTCGGTCGTCACCTTCATCACTCCGGTTCCGCCGCTGGCCACGACGGCGGCAGCGACCTACGTCGCCGACACCTCGGCCCGCATCAACGGCACCGGCACGCCCAACGGGTCGGCTTCGACGGGCTACTTCCGCTACGGAACCACTAACCCCGGCACCTGCGACGACGCGTTCGGTTCGCGCGCGCCGGCCAGCGGCGGCACCAACCTGGGCGCGTCCTACTCGGCCCAAAACTTCAAAGAGGACATCCTCTTCCTGACCTCGGGCGTGACCTACTACTACTGCGCCATCGTCAGCAGCGCCGAGGGGATCTCCTACGGCGCGGTGATGTCGTTCACCACGACCGGCCGCCCGACGGTGACCACCAGCCCTGCGACCCTGGTGACCGCGACCTCGGCGACGATGAACGGCAGCGCGACGCCCAACGGCGACCTGACCTACGTCTACTTCCGCTACGCCACGAACGATCCCGGCACCTGCAGCGACAGCTTCGGGAACCGCGTCCCGTACTACTACTCCAGCGACCCGCAGGTGGGCTCGGGGGCGAGCCCGATGGCCTATTCGCAGGCGCTGACCGGCCTGATCCCGGGGACGACCTACTACTTCTGCGCCGCGGCGCGGAACAACTACGGCACCAACTTCGGCGCGGTCCGTTCGTTCACCACCGACGCGGCGCTGCCGACGGTGACGACCAACAACGCCTCGAACCTGACCGGCACGGGGGCGCAGCTGAGCGCCTCGGTGAACCCGGGCGGCGCGGCGACGACGGCGTGGTTCCGCTACGCGACGACCAGCCCCGGAAGCTGCAACGACACCTTCGGCACCCGCGCCCCGGCGACCGGCGGCTCTTCGGCCGGATCGGGCAACTCCAACGCCACCATCACACAGGCAATCACCGGGCTGACCGCCGGGACGACGTACTACTACTGCGCCATCGCCTCGAACTCGAAAGGCACCTCGTTCGGTGCGGTGGTCACCTTCCGCACGCCGACCCCGCCGAGCGCCACCACCTCCGCAGCCTCGTACATCTATGACACGTCGGCCTACCTGAACGGCTCGGGCATTCCCAACGGCTCGGCGGCCATCGGCTACTTCCGCTACAGCCTGAGCGACCCCGGCACCTGTGACGACTCCTTCGGCTCGCGCGCCCCCCCCACTACCAGCAGCTCGCTGGGGTCGGGCGCCAGCGCGGTCACCTTCAGCTGGCAGCTCACCAGCCTCTCCCCGGCGACGACCTACTACTTCTGCGCCATCGTCCAGAGCGCCGAGGGCACCACCTTCGGCAGCGTGATGTCCTTCACCACGGCCACGCGGCCCACCGTGACCACCACCGCCGCGACGCTGGTCACCAGCAGCACGGCGACCCTCAACGGCACGGCGGTCCCCAACGGCGACAACACCTACGGCTACTTCCGCTACTCGACGGTGGACCCCATCGTCTGCAACGACAGCTTCGGGAACCGGTTGCCGTACAACAGCGGCAGCGACACCCTCGTCGGGGCGGGCTCCACCGCGGTCGCCTTCTCGCAGGCGCTCACCGGGCTGACCCCGGGGACCACCTACTACTTCTGCGCCATCGGCCGGAACAACTACGGCATCTCGTTCGGCGCGGTCTTCTCGTTCACCGCGCTGACCACCAAGCCGACCGTGACCACCGTGTCCTCGACCTCGATCACCACTTCGACGGCGACGCTCAACGGCTCGGCCAACCCCAACGGGGCCAACACCACCGGCTGGTTCCGCTACGCCACCGCCAGCCCCGGCACCTGCAACGACAGCTTCGGCACCCGCGCCCCGACCTCGGGCGGCTCTCCGCTCGGCGGCGGGACCACCAACGCCACCTACACCCAGCCCATCACCGGGCTGAACCCGGGCACGACCTACTACTACTGCGCCATCGCCTCCAACTCGTCGGGGACGAGCTTCGGCAACATCCTCTCCTTCACCACCACCATCACGCCCGCGGTGAGCACGCTGGCCGCGACCCCGGTCGCCCAGACCACGGCCACCTTGCGCGCCACGGTCAACCCGAACGGCTACACCACCAGCGCCTGGTTCCGTTACTCGGCTACCGATCCGGTCACCTGCAACGACACCTTCGGCACGGCGACCACGAGCCAGGCCATGGGCTCGGGGACCGGCGTGGCGGGCATGACCCAGGCCATCGCCTCGCTGGCGCCGGCCACGACCTACTACTTCTGCGTCATCGCGCAGAGCACCATCGGCTTCACCTACGGCGCGGTGCTCTCCTTCACCACCTCCACCGCGCCGCCGAGCGCGACCACCCTGGCCGCGACCGCCGTGACCGACGTGTCGGCGACCCTCAACGCCACCGGCGTCGCCAACGGCTACGCCGCGACCGGCTGGTTCCGCTACTCGGCCTCCAACCCCAACTCCTGCACTGACACCTTCGGCACGCGTACCCCGGCCAGCGGCGGCACCGACCTGGGCTCGGCCAACACCGTCGTGCCCTTCACCGCCAACCTGACTGGGCTCACCTCGGCCACGACCTACTGGTACTGCGCCATCGCCCAGAACTCGGCGGGGATCACCACCGGCACGCTGATGGCGTTCACCACCGCCGCGGCCCCGGCCGTGACCACAGTGGCCGCGAGCGCCATCGGCTCCAACACCGCGACGATCAACGGCAGCGGCATCGCCAACCGCGCCGCCACCAACGGCTGGTTCCGCTACTCGACCACCAGCCCCGCCGGCGGCTGCAACGACACCTTCGGCACCCGCGTTCCCGCCACCGGCGGAGTCGACCTGGGCTCGGGCACCACCGCCACCTCGTTCAGCCAGGCGCTGACCGGCCTGACGATGGGCACGACCTACTACTACTGCGCCATCGCCGAGAACGTGGTCTCCAAGGTCTACGGCACGGTGCTCTCCTTCACCACGCTGACCGTGCCCTCGGTCACCACCGTCGCGGCGAGCGCGGTCTCCAACACCGCCGCCACGCTCAACGCCTCGGCCAACCCGAACGGCCTGGCGGCCACCGGCTGGTTCCGCTACAGCCTGACCAATCCCGGCACCTGCAACGACACCTTCGGCACCCGCGCCCCGTCCACGGGCGGCGAGCTCGCTCGGCTCGGGCTCCGCGGCGCTCGCCTACACCCAGGCGCTGAGCGGCCTGACCGCGGGGACCACCTACTACTACTGCGCCATCGCCTCCAACTCGGGCGGCGCCGGCTTCGGCGCGGTGATGTCCTTCACCACCACCGCCACGCCGGTGGCGACCACCACCGCCGCGACGCTGGTGACGAGCACCACCGCGACCCTCAACGGCTCGGCCAACCCGAAGCTGGCGACGGCCACTGGCTACTTCCGCTTCGCGACCACCAACCCTGGCACCTGCAACGACAGCTTCGGCACCCGCGTGCCCGGCACCGGCGGGACCGCGCTGGGCGCCGGCAGCGCCGACGTCCCCTTCACCCAGGCGCTGACCGGGCTGGCCCCGGCGACGACCTACTACTTCTGCGCCCTGGCGAACAACGCGGTGGGCACGGGCCTGGGCACGGTGCTCAACTTCACCACGCTCGCCGCCCCGGTGGTCGCCAGCCTCGCCGCGAAGCTCGGTCACCGGCACCAGCGCCACCTTGAACGGCACCGCCAACCCGCGCCTTGCCGCGACCACCGGCTGGTTCCGCTACTCGACGACCAGCCCCGGCGCGACCTGCAATGACACCTTTGGCACCCGCGTGCCGGCGACGGGCGGCACCGACCTGGGCTCCGGCTCGGCCGCGGCACCCTACGCCGAGAACCTGACCGGCCTGACGCCGGGCGCGACCTACTACTTCTGCGCCATCGCCCAGAACTCGGTTGCCACTTCCTTCGGCACCGTCCTCTCCTTCGTGGCCCCCGGCGCGCCGGTGGTGGCGACGATGGCCGCGACCGCGGTCGGCTTGACCACGGCGACGGTCAACGGCTCGGCCAACCCCAGCGGCTCGGCGACGACCGGCTGGTTCCGCTACCACACGACCGACCCCGGCACCTGCAACGACAGCTTCGGCACCCGCGCGCCCGCCAGCAGCGGCTCGAGCCTGGGCGCGGGCACCACCGCCACCGCCTACTCGCAGGCCCTCACCGGCCTGGCGCCGGCGACGACCTACTACTACTGCGCCATCGCCCAGAACACCGAGGGCACGCAGTTCGGCCTGGTGCTCAGCTTCACCACGCTCTCCACGCCGACGGTCACCACCGTCGCGGCGAGCGCGGTGTCCGGCACCGGCGCCACCCTGAACGGCACCGCCAACCCGAACGGCGCGGCGGCCACCGGCTGGTTCCGCTACTCGACCACCAGCCCCGGCACGACCTGCAACGACACCTTCGGCACGCGGACTCCGACCTCGGGCGGCACCGGCCTGGGCAGCGGCACCACCGCCGCTCCGTACACCGCGGCGCTGACCGGGCTGGCCTCGGGCACCACCTACTACTTCTGCGCGCTGGCCTCCAACTCGGTGGGCACCGCCATGGGCACGGTGATGAGCTTCACCACCCCCGGCGCGCCGAGCGTCACCACCGTCGCCGCCAGCGCCATCAGCGGCACCGGCGCGACCCTCAACGGCACCGCCAACCCGAGCGCGGCGGCCACCACCGGCTGGTTCCGCTACTCGGCCACCAGCCCCGGCGCCTGCAACGACACCTTCGGCACCCGTCTCCCGGCCACCGGCGGCACCGACCTGGGCAGCGGCACCACCGTGCAGGCGTTCTCGCAGGCCATCACCGGGCTCACCCTGGGCACGACCTACTACTTCTGCGCCATCGCCCAGAACGCCAACGGCACCCGCTTCGGCACGCTGACCCCGTTCACCACGCTGGCGGCGCCCACCGTCACCACCGTCGCGGCGAGCGGCGTCTCCGGCAGCGGCGCGACCCTCAACGGCAGCGCCAACCCGCGCGGCACCGCCGCCACCGGCTGGTTCCGCTTCGACACCACCAACCCAGGCACCTGCAACGACACCTTCGGCACCCGCGTCCCCGCGGCCGGCGGCGCCGACCTGGGCAGCGGCACCACGGCCCAGACCTTCAACGAGCCGCTCATCGGGCTCGCCCCCGGCACCACCTACTACTACTGCGCCGTCGCCCAGAACTCGGCCGGCACGGCCTGGGGCAGCGTGATGTCCTTCGTCACGCCCAACGCTCCGACCGCGACCACCCTCGCCGCGACGGCGATCAGCCAGACCGGCGCCACGCTCAACGGCTCGGGCAACCCGCGCGGCGCGGCGGCCACCGGCTACTTCCGCTGGTCGGCGACCAATCCCGGCAACTGTGACGACAGCTTCGGCACCCGCGTCCCGGCCTCCGGCGGCACCAGCCTGGGCAGCGGCACCGCGGACGTCGCCTTCAGCCAGGCCCTGACCGGGCTCACCACGTCGACCACCTACTGGTACTGCGCCATCGCCACCAGCACCGAGGGCACGAGCTACGGCGCGGTGATGACGGTGGTCACCCAGGGCGCGCCGACGGTCACGACCGAGGCGGCGACGGCGGTGACCTCCACCACGGCGACGCTCAACGGCACCGCCAGCGCCAACGGCATCTCCACCACGGCCTGGTTCCGCTACTCGAACGTCGACCCCGGCGCCTGCAACAACACCTTCGGCAGCCGCGCTCCGACGACCGGCCAGGCCAGCATCGGCACCGGCAGCACGCCGGTCCCGTACAACTTCGGCGTCACCGGGCTGACCGCGGGCACCACCTACTACTACTGCGCCATCGCCAACAACACGGTGGGCCGCTCCTACGGCGCGGTGCTCAGCTTCACCACGCCCGGCGCCCCCAGCGTCGCGACGCTCGCCGCCACGGCGATCAGCGGCACCGGCGCCACCTTCAACGGCTCGGCCAACCCGGCCGCGGGCGCCAGCACCGGCTGGTTCCGCTACTCGACGACCAACCCCGGTACCTGCAACGACACCTTCGGCACGCGCACCCCGGCCACCGGCGGCACGGATCTGGGCAGCGGGACCGCCGCGGTGCCGTACTCGCAGGCGGTCACCGGGCTCACCCCCGGCGCCACCTACTTCTTCTGCGCCATCGCCAGCAACGCCAGCGGCAAGAGCTACGGCCTGCCGCTCTCCTTCACCACGCTCTCCACGCCGACGATGGTGAGCTCCGCGGCGAGCGCCGTCTCCGCCACCGGCGCGACGCTCAACGGCTCGGGCAACCCGAACGGCGCTGCGGCCATCGGCTGGTTCGCCTACTCGGACACCGATCCCGGTATCTGTGACGACACCTTCGGCATCCGCGTCCCCGCCACCGGCGGCACCGACCTGGGCAGCGGCACGACGGTGACGACCTACAGCCAGGTCCTGACCGGCCTGACCGCGGGCACGACCTACTGGTACTGCGCCATCGGCGCGAACTCGGTCGGCTCGGGCTTCGGGACGCTGCGCACCTTCACCACGCTGGGCGCGCCGCAGGTCACCACCCTCGCCACCAGCGCCATCACCACCACCGGCGCGACCCTCAACGGCTCGGCCAACCCGCGGGGCGCCTCCGCCACCGGCTGGTTCCGTTACTCGACGACCAGCCCCGGCGCCGCCTGCAACGACACCTTCGGCACCCGCGCCCCGGCCACCGGCGGCTCGAGCCTGGGCAGCGGCACCACCGCGGCCAGCTACAACCAGGCGGTGACCGGCCTGAGCCAGGGGACGACCTACTACTTCTGCGCCATCGCCCAGAACTCGGTCGGCACCTCCTTCGGCCAGGTGCTCACCTTCACCACGCCGTCGGCGCCCACCGTCACGACGATCGCCGCGACGTCGGTCACCGGCACGGGGGCGACGCTCAACGGCACCGCCAACCCGAACGGCGCGGCCTCGACCGGCTGGTTCCGCTACTCGACCACCAGCCCCGGCGCGTCCTGCAACGACACCTTCGGCACGCGCACCCCGACCACGGGCGGCACCAGCCTGGGCAGCGGCACCGCCGCCGCCCCGTACTCGGCGACGCTGACCGGCCTGGCCGCGGGGACGACCTACTACTTCTGCGCGCTGGCCTCGAACGCCGCGGGCACCGCCTTCGGCACCCCGCTGAGCTTCACCACGCCGTCGGCCCCGGTGGTCACCACCGTCGCCGCCAGCGCCATCGGCGGCCAGGCCGCGACCCTCAACGGCACCGCCAACCCCGGCGGCGCCACGGCGACCGGCTGGTTCCGCTACTCGACCACCAGCCCCGGTGCGGCCTGCAACGACACCTTCGGCACGCGCACCCCGGCCACGGGCGGCACCGATCTCGGCAGCGGCAGCGCCGCGGCGCCGTTCAACCAGGCGCTGAGCGGCCTGAACCCGGCGACGACCTACTACTTCTGCGCCATCGCCCAGAACTCGGTGGGCACCCGCTTCGGCGCGGTGATGAGCTTCACCACCCAGGCCGGCCCGACGGTGACCACGCTCGCCGCGACGGCCGTCACCGCCGCCGGCGCGACGGTCAACGGCATGGCCAACCCGAACGGCGTCGCCACCACCGGCTGGTTCCGCTACGCGACGGCCAAGCCGGCCACCTGCGACGACACCTTCGGCACGCGCGCCCCGTCCACCTCGGGCACCAGCCTGGGCAGCGGCACGGCGGTGCAGACGTTCAACCAGCCGCTGACCGGCCTGGCCGCGGGGACGACGTACTGGTTCTGCGCCATCGCGCAGAGCTCGGTCGGCACCTCCTTCGGCACGCTGCAGTCCTTCGTCACCCCGGGCGCGCCCAAGGCGACGACGCTGGCCGCTACGGCGGTGGCCGGCACGACGGCGACGCTCAACGGCGAGGCCACCGGCAACGGCGCCGCGACCACCGGCTACTTCCGGTACTCGGCGGTCAACCCGGCGACCTGCGACGACGTGTTCGGCACCCGCGCCCCGCTGACCGGCGGGACGAACGTCGGCTCCGCCGCCACGCCCGCGCCGTTCTCCGCGGCGCTCACCGGCCTGTCGGCGTCGACCACTTACTACTACTGCGCCATCGCCCGGAACTCGGAGGGCACCTCCTTCGGCGCAGTGATGAGCTTCACCACGCAGTCGGCTCCGGCGGTGACCACGGTGGCGGCGACGTCCGTCACCGGCACGGGCGCCACGCTCAACGGCTCGGCCAACCCGAACGGCACGGCGGCGACCGGCTGGTTCCGCTACGCCACCACGGCGCCGGCCTCGTGCAACGACACCTTCGGCACCCGCACCCCGGCCACGGGCGGCACCAGCCTGGGCTCGGGCACCAGCGCGGTGAGCTTCGGCCAGACGCTCACGGGCCTGACCGCGGGCACCACCTACTGGTACTGCGCCATCGCCTCCAACGCGGTCGGCACCTCCTTCGGCGCGCTGATGAGCGTGACGACGCCGGCCTCCGCGCCGGTGGTCGCCACCGCGGCGCCGACGCTGGTGACCGGCGCCACGGCGACCTTCAACGGCTCGGCGACGCCCAACGGCGCGGCGACGACCGGCTGGTTCCGCTACGCGCCGACCGACCCCGGCACCTGCAACGACACCTTCGGCACGCGCGAGCCGGCCACGGGCGGCGTCTCGCTCGGCTCGGGCAGCGCCAGCGCGCCGTTCGCGCAGGCGATCACCGGGCTCGCCGCGGGCCGCACCTACTACGTCTGCGCCCTGGCGCAGAACTCGGCCGGGCTGGGCGTGGGCACGCCGGTGGCCTTCACCACGCCGGACAAGCCGGCGGTGACGACCCAGGCGGCGAGCGGCGTGACCGGGACGACGGCCAAGCTCAACGGCAGCGCCAACCCGAACCACGCCGAGGCCACCGGCTGGTTCCGCGTCGACACGACCGACCCGGGCACCTGCGACGACACCTTCGGCACCCGCTCGCCGGAGACCGGGGGCACGGTGCTGGGCGCCGGCGCGGCGGACGTCGACTTCGCGCAGGATCTGACCGGGCTGGTGCCGGGCACCACCTACTACTTCTGCGCCATCGCCGAGAACGCCGAGGGCAAGGCGTTCGGCCAGGTGCAGACGCTGCGCACCCCCGGGCTGCCCCAGGTCGTCACCTCCTCGGCCTCGAACGTGACGGCGACCGCGGCCACGCTCAACGGCGCGGCGAACCCCAACGGCGCGGACGCGGTGGGCTACTTCCGCTGGGCCACCACGGCGCCGGCCTCCTGCGACGACACCTTCGGCACGCGCACGCCGGCCACGGGCGGCACGGCGCTGGGCTCGGGCAGCGCCGACGTGCCGTTCTCGCAGCCCATCAGCGGGCTGTCGCCGGGCACGACGGTCTGGTTCTGCGCCATCGCGCAGAGCCCGGTGGGCACGGGCTTCGGCGCGGTGCTCTCGGTGCAGGTCAGCGCGCCGGTGCCGGTGGTCGAGACCCTGGCCGCGGGCGACCTCGAGGGGACCTCGGCGACGCTCAACGGCACGGTCAACCCGAACGGCACGGTGGCCATCGGCTGGTTCCGTTACTCGACCACCGCCCCGTCGGCCGCCGGCTGCAACGACACCTTCGGAACCCGCGCCCCGGCCCAGGAGGGCATCACGGTGGGCGGCGGCACGAGCGCGGTGCCGTTCTCGGTCGCGCTCACCGGCCTGACGCCGAGCACCAAGTACTGGTTCTGCGCGCTGGGCTCGAACACCGGCGGCGCCGGCTTCGGCGCGGTGCGCACCTTCAAGACCGCGGGCATGCCGCCCAAGGTGGAGACGAAGGAGGCGACCATCTCCGGCACCAAGGCCACGCTCAACGGCATGGTGAACCCCAACGGCGTCGAGACCACCGGCTGGTTCCAGATCGACACGACCAAGCCCGAGAAGTGCGACGACTCGTTCGGCCGCAAGGTCCCCTCCGAGGACCTCGTGCTGGGCGGCGGCTTCGACGAGATGCCGCTGGCGGTGGAGGTCGCCGACCTGACCGCCGACACCACCTACTGGTACTGCGCGGTCGCCAGCTCGGCGGCGGGCACCAGCTACGGCGAGCCGATGAGCGTGCTGGTCCCGGCGTTCAACGTCGCCCAGCAGGGCTGCGGCTGCGGCGCGACCGGCGGCGCGGCTCCAGCCTCGCTCGGCCTGGCCCTGGCGCTGCTGGCGATGGTCGCCCGTCGCCGGAAGTAGCGGCTAGAAGCTGAAAGCAGTGTCCTTCGGGGTGGGCTCGGATCCGGGCCCACCCCGAAGATTTTCAGGGTCGCGGGCCCGCCGCAGCCAGGCTGCTAAAGATAGGCAGCTACTTTGTGACATGAACGGCGCCCGCTCGTCGCGGCGCGGATGTCTTGGAACGCCGAGGAATCGGCGCTCGACGCTTCGAATAGACAGGCGGCGTTGCCCTGCGGCGTGTTTTGGGACGCCAAGGTCGCCAAGGGACCAAGGTCGCCAAGGACTGCGCTTTGGGCGGGTGCCGACGCTGCGCGGCGAGACGCCTCGGGCACTGCAGGCCGGCGGCTTGACCCGAAGCCCGAAGCCCGCAGCCCGAAGCCCGCAGCCCGAAGCCCGCTAGAGGGCTACTCGATCGGCGCGCTCTGCCCGGGGCCGGCCAGCCACTCGGCCCACCGGAGCAGCGCCTCGTCGCGCTGGGCCTTGGGGCCGTCGGCGTAGAAGCCGAGGTTGTCGGCGGTGACCTTCACCAGCTCGTCGATGGCCGCGATGCGGATGTCCAGCTCGCGGTGGGTGAGCGCCTCGACGAGCCAGGCGGCGCGGGGCAGCTCGCCGTTCTTGAGCCACCAGGCGCTCCACTTGCCGCTGTTGACGCCGAAGGTCTGCTTGGTGATCTCGCGCAGCGCGTCCGCCGCGGCCTGGGCCAGCTCGCGGTCCTCGTGCGCCGTCAGCTCGATGAGCTTGGGGACCGCGTCCAGGTCGTGCAGCGGCGCCAGCGCCCGCGCGGCGTTGGCCGCGGTCTCGGGCTCCTTGCTGCCCAGGCCCTGGCGCAGCCGGACCACCGCATCGGCGAAGCCCGGCACGTTGCGCATCGCCCCCAGCGCCACCCGCGCGGCGTTGGCCACCAGCGCATGGTGATCGAACACGTGCGCCGCGACCGGTCCCACCAGCACCGGCGAGGGGATGCGACCGGCGGTCAGCACCGCGAAGTAGCGCACGTCCACGTCGCGGTGGTCGAGCAGCGGCGCCAGCGACCGAGCGGCGGAGACGCCCATCTTGGCCATCGCCCCGGGGATGGGGCCCAGCTCCTCGGCGCCGGGCAACTCGGTGACCTGCACGCGGGCGCGCAGCACCGGCCCGGGGAAGCGCGAGGCGAGCACCGCCGCCGACACCTCGGGCGCGTGCGAGAGCGTGCCCAACGCCGCGGCGCGCTCGGAGAGGTCCGTGCCCACCAGCTTGTCCGCCGCGGCGTACAGCTCGTCCATGGCCGGGATGGAGCTGCCCAGGATGTTGACCCCCAGCCGCGACACGCCCGGCGCGCGCATGGGCGACAGGCTGGGCAGCGCCGGTCCGGTGGAGATGGGCCCGGTCTGGCGCCGCCCGCGCAGGGGACTGCGCGCGAAGAGCTCCGCGGCGGTGGCCGTCGGCGGGACCAGGAAGGCGGCGCCGCCACCCTGCGCGGGCGCCGGCTCCACCAGCGGCGGCACCGGCGACAGCGGGTTCGCGGGCGGTGGCTCGGCCGGACGGGAGGCTGCCAGGCGCTTCTTGTTGTCGAGGATCAGCTTCTCGAGCCGGCGGCCGAGCAGGGAGCGAGAGCCCAAGAGCTCGCTGACCTTCTTCTCGCTGACGTGCCGGGCGCTGTCCGCATAGAGGATGGCCACCGGCCGCTCGCGCACCTCGACGGGGCAGACGAAGGCCACCGCAGGCGCCTTGCGCTCCATGCCGGAGATGAGCTGCTGCGAGATGGGGTCCTCGGGGATGGGCCCCAGGTACCGCCCGCGGGTGAAGAGCACGGTGCGCAGGACGCTGGGCGCGTCGAGGGGGAGGCTGACGCGCTCGACGCGCTCGGGGGCGAAGCCCTGCTGGGTCAGCGCGGTCCAGCCCACGGCGTTGCCGCCGACCACCGCGTAGGAGGCGGCGAAGTCGAAGGTCTTGAGCGCGAAGCGCAGCGCGACGCCCATGATGGCGTGGCGGTCCTCGGCCTTCTGCAGCTCGTTGCGTGCCTTGCCGAAGGTCCACTTCTCCACCGGCGTGGGCGCCACGCCGCCGGCGGCCTGGGCGATGCGGCCGGCGATCCCCGCGACGTCGACCTTGTCGCGGGGCGCCGCGCGCCGGTGCAGCACGCGCGGGTCGCGCTCGGCGGCCTCGAGGACGCGCTCGAGCGCCGCGTTGAGCCCGTCGTCTTCCTTCTGGAGCGTGAGCGGGGCCGGCCGGGCGCCTTTCTCCGGCTCGACCTGGACGTGGGGAACCTCGTCCCCGGTCGGCGAAGGCGCTGGGGCAGGCGAGTCGGTCGCGGGAGCCGCCGCGGCGCTGGAATCGGCGGCCGACGCGGCAACCGCCGTCTCCGCGTCAGCCGCCGGGGCCGGAGCGGAGACGTCGAGGACCGGGGCTGTGTCCGGGGTGGGCGCAGGCACCGGCTGCGGCTCGGGTGCAGCAACCTCCGCCTCGGTGAGGGGAATCGGCTCGGTGGCCGCCTCGGGCTGCGGCGGCGTTGGCCCCGCTTCGGGAGCGACCTGCTCGTCGGCCGGAGTCGTTTCAGCGGCGAGGGCAGGACCAGGGGCGGGTGAGGACGTGACCGGGACGGGCGTCGGCCCCAGCATCGCCGCCAGGGTCGCGTACCGGGGCGCCAGCGGGATCCGGTAGACGTGGGCGATGGCCTCGCGCAGCCGGACCTCGAGCGAGACCGAGGCCCTCGAGCTCGCGGCCGAGCAAGAAGCCAATCTCCTCCAGCATCGTCTTGCTGATGGGGAAGGGGACGGCGACGTGCAGGAGCTTGCCTTCGCCGCGCAGCGGCAGCAGGCAGTGGCGCTCGGCCAACTTGGCGGGCAGGAGCGCGGCCGCGCCGGGGTCGGCCTCGAAGAGGTGGGGACCGTCGATGCCGGGCAGCGCCGAGGCGCGCTCCAGGAAGCGCAGGCAGTCGGCCTCGCGGATGGCGGCGCCCGCCTCCAGCAGCGCGGTGTCGAACGAGCCGCCGGCCAGGACCTGGCGGCGCAGCGCGTCGTCGATGACGCTCGGCGACACCTTGCCGCTGGTCACGAAGAGGCCGGCGAGCTCCAGCGACATCCGGGGTCCCTGGGGCGTGGGTGTCCTCGGCCGGTGCTGCCCCGATGCGTGGTCCGGCCCGCGGAGTGTACCGCGGCCCCAACGGCGCCGCGACGGAAGTTCAGTCCGCCAGGCGCACGACGAAGGTGTGGGCGAGCTTGTCGTGCAGCGCCTGCTTCTTGGCGTCGAACAGGACCAGCACGTAGCCCATCATCAACAGCGCCGCGGAGGCGAAGGAGTAGAGCGAGCGGGCCGCGCTGCGCGACAGCCGGGGCGGCAAGCCCGTCGCGTCGACCACCGTCAAGCCGAACAGGCGCTTGCCCAGCGTCTTGCCGCCCAGCGCGTGGAAGAGCGAGCCGTAGACGAACCAGAGCGCGCCCAGGAAGCCCAGGCCGGGGACCAGCACGCGACGCCAGGTGAGGGTCCGCTCGATGAGCCAGTCGAGGCCGGTCTCGTCGGAGGCGGGCATCTTGCCCGCGATGAGCTGCGCGACCGACAGACAGGCGACGAAGAGGACGCCGACGACGATGGCGTCGACCAGCCCTGCGCCCAGCTGCGCGAAGGCTCCACCGGGTTCGGCGTGGATCGCTTCGACCGGGATCTCCGCGGAGCGCACGGCCATCGAGCGCGCCGCCGGAGGCGTGGAGCCCGAGAGCACGACCGGCTCGGAGCCTGCAGCAGCGTGGGGAGGCTTGGAGGGAGCGGTCGGCTCGGCGTGGGCCTCGTCCCGTGGTTCCAGCTTCATTCGGGAGAGCGGTGGCTCGGAGGGCGCGTCGACCCGCGGCAGCGGCGACTTCTCGAACTCGGGCTCCGGCGCGATGGCGCTCATCTGCCCGGCGCTCAGCATCTCGTCCCGGCGCTCGGGCTGGGGCGCTGGCGCAGCGACGGGCTCAGGCTTGGGCATCGGTGGCGGAGCGACCGGAGCGACGGCGACAGCGACGGGGGCAGGAGCGGGCGCGGGCACGGCCGCCGGTGCGACCGGCTTGGGCGCGGCGGGGGCGGCCAGGTCTTCGGGCCGTCCGAACTTCCCGGTGATCGCGTTCTTGTTCGGCTCGGGAGCGGCGACCGGTGCCGGCGGCTTCGCGGCAGGGAAGGGGGCCGGCGCGGGCGGCGCGGCGGCCTTGGGGGCCGCAGGCGGCGGTGCCGCGGCGGCGGGCGTCGCCGCAGGCGGGCGTTGCGGCGTCGCAGGCAACTTGGCCGCTGGCTTGGGAGCGGGCTTCGGATGGGGCGACTCGCCCGGCTCCATCATCCAGGATTCCTCTTGTGCGGCGGCCGCTGGGGCAGCAGCGGACCTGGCGGCCGGCGGCGCGGCAGGCGCTGCCGGTGCAGCACGCGGCACCGACCGACAATCAATCTGGATCTCCTTGCCCAGGGCCGTGGAGGGGACGGGGGCCGCCGACTGCTCTGGGATGGAGAGCGGCTTGGTGAAAGTCGCCCCGCACTTCGGGCAGGTGAGTGGTGTCGCCTGCGGGTAGCCGCACTTCGGACAAGCTGGCAAGTCCTCGTCCTCCTGCACCTTTCCGTCTTCCAGGGGCGAAGGTACTGGGGGGTGGGACACCGGTCAAGAAAAGGGACCAGTCGTCCACGCCTTGGGCCGCCGATGGACAGGTCGGGCCGAAGCGGCGGCGACGCTCTGCGTCATGACCGCCAGCGGACGCTGTCCGCGACTCGCCGCATGTCGCCTTGCCGAGCTGGCGAGGTGGCTCTTAGGATCACCGCTTCTGTCGCTGGAGGTCTCCATGGTGTTGTGGCGCACGTCCTTCGTCGCTGCGGCGATTGCCCTCGCATCCCTGGCTAGCTGCAACTGCGAGGACCGCATCCGCCCGACCGAGGGCGACGGCGGCGCGTGCGGCGTCGGCTCGCGGACGTGCACGACCGACGACGAGTGCCCGGCGCGCAACGTCTGCCACCTGGACAAGACGAGCGGGCTGAGCTGCTGCACCCCTTCGACGCGTAAGTGCCTCAACGAGTCGGAGTGCTGCCCCGGGCAGATCTGCACCGCCGACGGCAAGTGCGTCGACCGGTTCGACGAGTGCACCACCGACACCGACTGTGGCGAGACCCCGGATCGCGTCTGCCGCGAGTGGACCGACCCGCGCCTGGGCAAGACCAAGCGCTGCACCTACGAGCCGTGTGGCGCCGGGGACAGCTGCCCGGAGGGCCAGGCGTGCTTCGCCCACTTCTGCGTCGTCAACCCGCCCTGTGGCGGCCAGTGCCCGGCCGGTACGGCGTGCGTCCCGCAAGGCGCCGGCGCCGGGCGCTGCCAGGCCTTCGGCCAACGCTGTGAGATCGAGCCCAAGGCAGGCTACCTGGTCGTGTTCACCGAGCCGGACAACGTCTTCGACACCTGCACGCTCTCGAAGGAGGCCTGCGAGTACGCCGAGCTCCCGCCGCTGCCGGCGATCGATCTGGGCCGCCATCCGTCCGGCGCCGTCACCAGCGGCGGCATCTCCGTCGCCGAGTACGACGGCCACTACGGCGACCTGGTCGTCGCCGACTACGACTCGGCCGGCAAGAAGACCAAGACGGTGTGGGTCGACGGCGTGCCCGCCAACGGCACCGTGCTCGGCGCCCCGAGCGGCCCGCGCGGCGGCATCAGCGACCCCGGCCCGGACGTCGGCAAGTTCACCTCCACCGCCGCCAGGGCCGACGGGACGCTCTGCGTCAGCTACTACGACCAGACCAACGGCGACCTGCGCTTCGCCGAACGCGACGCGGAGGGGAAGTGGACGAGCCACCGCGTGGACGGCGCGGCCGCCGACGTCGGCCTCTACACCTCGCTGGCCGTGGACGCCTCCGGAAAGCCCGCGGTCGCCTACTTCATGCGCGCGGGCAGCGACAATCCGTCGGTCGGCTGCGCGCAGGAGCCGGGTGCCGCCAAGGCGCTCATCACCGGCGTCAAGCTGGCGCGCGCCAAGGTCGAGCACCCGAAGGCCGAGTCCGACTGGACCGTGGAGATGGTCGACTGCGCCTCGCGCCCGCCGCCTCCCTGCTACGGCTGCGTCGGAGGCGGCTCCAAGGTCTGCATCCTGGACGCCACCGCCCCCGGAGGCACCGCGTGCGTCGACTCGTCGTCGGGCTGTGCGCCGGCCTGCAGCACCGGCCAGGTGTGCGTCACCGGGAACAAGTGCCAGCCGCAGGGCAGCCCGCAGGAGCTGGCGGACGTGCCGCGGGGCAAGGGCCTGTTCCCGTCGCTGGCCTTCAAGGCGGGCAACCCGGCCATCGCCTACTACGACCGGAACAAGGGCAACCTGGTCGTCGCGCAGTGGAGCGGCACGGCCTGGGACCGCAAGGTCATCGACGGCGAGGACAAGAGCGGCGACACCGGCAACGTCGGCACCTTCCCGTCGCTGGCCATCGACGGCAGCAACTACCTCATCGCCTACCACGACCTGACGCGGCGCGGCCTGCGCTGGTACACGAGCAGCACGCTGGTCCCGGTCGCCGAGCAGCGGACGCCGCCCTCGACCCTGATCATCGACCGCGGCATCTCCGAGCCCACCGCCGACGGGCCCGCCTGGGTCGGAGCCAACGCCTCGCTCATCTCCACCTCCACTGGCGTCTACGTCGCCTACCAGGACTCGACCGCCTCGGACCTGCGGTTGGCCAAGAAGGGGACGGCGGGCTGGAGCGTGGTGAAGGAGTGGACCCCGGGCTCGGTGGGGTTCTTCGCGCACGCGCTCACGCTCTCGGACGGCGTGCTCGTCCTGCACACCCGCATCCACGCGAAGATCGCCGGAGGCAAGGCCGTGCCGGACAACGAGCTCAAGCTCGAGTTCGTCCGGCCAGCGCCGTAGTGCACCTTTTGATGCACGCTCGGTCATCCGGCGGCGGTCGGTGGGGGTAGTGCCGGGCTTCCACGCCCGGGGCATCCTTGCGATCCGTCTCTCTGATGCGCGCTCGGTCATCCGGCGGCGGTCGGTGGGGGTAGTGCCGGGCTTCCACGCCCGGGGCATCCTTGCGATCCGTCTCTCTGATGCGCACTCGGTCATCCGGCGGCGGTCGGTGGGGGAGTGCCGGGCACTCCCCAGAACCGCGCCTCAGATCCCACGGATGCTCGGGATGACCCCGGCGTGGAAGCCGGGCACTACCCCGAACCGCGCCTCAGATCCCGGGCCGAAGTCTCCAGCTCCTTCACCCGCGACGGACGAAAGCGCATCCACAGCGCCTGGACGACGAGCGCGTCGACCTTGAGCGAGAAGACTCCACCACCGTGCGGCGGAACGGAAACGCCATCCCCAGGCAGGCGAAGGAGGCCAGGACGGCGATGACGCCGTTCTGCCACGAGGCCAGGTTCCACTGGCCACTCCACAGCCACTCGTGCCGGCTCACCGGGAAGTAGTAGAGCAGCGGCCAGTCCGCGCCGTTCGAGCCGCTGCCCGCCAGGTCGCAGAGCAAGTGCAGATGGAAGGTGAGCACCGAGATGAGCGCGGTCCTCGCCCGGTCGCGCGCCGCCGCGAAGCACGCCACGGCGGTGAGAATCGCCGCGACGAAGTTGTGGCTGATGACGTGGTGGTAGGTGCCGTAGAAGTCCGCACCGCCCAGCAGCGTCAGGGCGTCGAGGTCGGGCGCCAGGCCGGCGACGGTCGCGATGGCCCGATCGCGCCGCTTGGGCAGCGCTTGGGCCGCCAGCCAGGACGACTCGCAGTGGGCGATGAGGTGCATGGTCCGGCCATCCTATCCGCCCACGCCCGACGCCGGTGCCGACCCCACGACGGCGAGCGGCCCCTGCTCCAGGAAGCGGCGCAGGTTGGCGCCCATCACCTTCGCGACCACGGCGCGGTCGACGCCGTGCTCGAGCAGCGCCCGGGTCACGAGCGGGAAGTCCCGCGCGTCGCGCATCGGCGCGGGCAGGTGGATGAAGCCGTCGAAGTCCGAGCCCAGGCCGACGTGGTCCTCGCCCGCCACCTCCAGCGCGCGTAGCAGGTGCCGCGCGAGGTGCGCCATGGTCCGCCCACCGAGGAACTCGACGGCGAACATGACGCAGACCACACCGCGTTTCTGCGCGACCGCCCGGAGCACGTCGTCGGGCAGGTTGCGGAAGCTGCGGTGGGCCGAGTCGATCCCCGTGTGCGAGCAGAAGACCTGGACGTCGGCAGCGAGGACGTCGTCGAGGAGCGCGCGGGAGGCGTGCGGAGATCCACCGCCATCCCGCACCGCCGCAGCTCGTCGACGACCTCGCGACCGAAGGGCGTCAGGCCCTGCTTGCGCGCGAGGGGGAACGAGGCGCCGCCGGCCTCGTTGTGCATGAGGTGCGTCAGGCCCACGAAGCGCACCCCGCGGCGGTGGAAGTGCTCGACGTTCCCGGCGTCGCCGCACAGGGCGTGCGCTCCCTCGATGCCCAGGACGGTGGATAGGCGTCCGGCCTGCTGGTTCTGCCCCAGGTACTCGGCCGACCGGGCAATCGCCACCTGCTCCGGCGCGCAGGCGCAGAAGCGCTCGAGCTGATCGATCTGCCAGTCGGCGCGCGCCTTCTCGTCCGTGAGCGCTGCGGGAGGCCAGCCGTTGAGCCGGGCGAGCGCGGGAAAGCCGCCGATGACCGGCAGCCCGCGGGTCACCAGCGGCAGGCACTGCAGCTTCACGCCGCCTTCGCGCAGCCGCGGGAAGTCCACGTTGCCCTTCTCCGAGCGGACCGTGAGGTCGCGGTTCCACATCAGCGAGTCGGCGTGGGCGTCCGCGACGAAGGCCGCGCGGTGCACCTCCTGAACGAGGCTCTCCTCCACCATGGCCGGGCGCTCCAACGTGAACGGCGGATGATGCCTGCGTACCGGAAGCGGGCGACCGATCGCAAGGAGGCTCACCATGGCGGCGCGGCGGGTGGTTCGCTACGGACGGTTCCTGGAGGACTTCGAGCCGGGCCAGGTCCTCGCTCACCACTGGGGCCGCACCATCACCGCCGCCGAGGCGGTGCAGTTCACCACCTGGACCGGCAACGCCAACCCGCTCTACTTCAACGCCGAGTGGGCGCGGCGCAGCGGCTACCACGGCATGCCGGTCAACCCGATGCTGGTGCTCAACGTCGTCTTCGGCCTGTCGGTCGAGGACCTCTCGGAGCAGGCGCTGGCGCACCTGGGCTACTGGAACGTGAGCTTCGAGAAGCCCGTCTACGGCGGCGACACGCTCACCGCCGAGTCCGAGGTGCTCGAGGTCCGCGAGAGCGGCAGCAAGCCCGACCGGGGAATCGTCCACGTACGCACCCGCGGCTTGAACCAGGAGGGCGACGAGGTCCTCCGCTACGAGCGCCGCATCCTGGTGAAGAAGCGCAGCCATTACCCGGGGGACGTCGCCCCGACCAAGGCGCCGGGCGCGGCCAGCTGACGGGCGCGGTCACAGATTGACGCGGTCGGCTGGGGCGGCGCGAGGAGCGCGTGGAAGAGGGGGCGCGGAATGCTGAGCGAGGAGCACCAGGCCATCCGGGAAAGCGTGCGCGAGTTCGCCAGGAACGAGGTGGCGCCTATCGCGGGCAAGCTCGACGACGCCGGCGCCGAGATCCCGATGCCGGTCATCCAGAAGATGGCCGAGCTCGGCTACTTCGGGCTCATCTTCTCGCCCGACCATGGCGGCGGCGGCATGGACGCGCTGGCCATGGCCCTGGTCACCGAGGAGCTCAGCTATGCCTGGCTCTCGGTCGGCTCGGTGATGACCCGCATGCTCATCACCGGCTCGCTCATCGAGGCCAGCGGGACGCCGGAGCAGAAGAAGCGCCTGCTGCCGCGGATCTGCAGCGGCGAGATCCTGGCGGCGGCGGCCTTCACCGAGCCCAACGCCGGCAGCGACACCGCGGCGATCACCACGCGGGCCGTCCGCGACGGCGAGCGCTATCGCCTGTACGGCGAGAAGGCCTGGTGCACCTTCGCCAACCGCGCGCACCTGCTCACCACGCTGGTGCGGACCGATCCCGAGGCGCCCAAGCACAAGGGCCTGTCGATCCTCCTCGTCCCCAAGGAGCCGGGGGACCGCTTCATGCCGCCGCAGCTCGCCGGCAGCCCCATCCCGACCATCGGCTACAAGGGCATGAACTCCTACAACGTGGCCTTCGACGGCTACGAGGTGCCGGCGGAGAACCTGCTCGGCGGCGTCGAGGGCAAGGGCTTCTACCAGCTGATGGCGACCTACGAGTACGCGCGCATCCAGACCGCGGCGCGCGCCGTCGGCGTGGCCCAGGCCGCGCTCGACGCGGCCCTCGCCTACTCCAAGGAGCGCAGCCAGTTCGACCGGCCCATCAGCGAGTTCCAGGTCATCCGCCACAAGCTCGCGCACATGGCGACCGAGGTGGAGGCCGCCCGCCAGCTGACCTGGCACGCGTGCGGCATGAAGGACACCGGGAAGCGCTGCGATCTCGAGGCGGGCATGGCCAAGGCCTTCGCCGCGGAGATGGCCGAGCGCGTGACCAGCGAGGCGCTGCAGGTCTTCGGTGGCTACGGTTACAGCCGCGAGTTCCCCGCCCAGCGGTTCTGGCGGGACGCCCGCGTGTTCCGGATCTTCGAGGGCACCAGCGAGATCCAGTACGAGGTCATCGCCAAGCGGCTTCTGGAATGACACCGCGGGCCTGAAGGGCCCGGAGGGGAGATCCCATGCTCACGCCGACCGAGCTCAGCCACCTGGAGCGCCGCCGCATCCGAGACGAGCGGCGGCTGACGCGCGACGACAACTACTTCGAGGACTTCGTCGTGGGCGAGACCATCGTCCACCCGCGGGGGCGGACGGTCAGCGAGGGCGAGCACATGATGCTCACCAACCTCGTCCTCAACACCGCGCAGCTGCACTTCAACCAGGCGATGTGCGACGAGCAGCCGGAGACGTACTTCGGCGGGCGCCGCGTGGTCTACGGCGGCATCGTCCTCGCCTTCGTCGCCGGGCTCGCCAGCGAGGAGACGACCGAGAACGCCATCGCCGAGCTGTCGATGGACGAGGGCCGCCACCTGAACCCGGTCTTCGCCGGCGACACGCTCTTCGCCGAGTCCACCGTGCTCGAGAAGCGCGAGGCGACCGTCCCCGACGCCGGCATCGTCCGCTTCCGCCTGGTGGGCAAGAACCAGCGCGGCGAGGTGGTCCTGCAGATCGACCGGGAGGTCCTGGTGCTGCGGCGCGACCCGCTGCCGATGCCGGTGGACGAACGCGACGAAGAGCAGCTCGAGGAGTGACGAGGAGACCGACCGACCATGTCCGACAAGCCCTATGAGCAGCTGGTCATCGCCCGGGAGTTCGGCGTCCGCCGCACCGAGCTGACCTGCCCGGCCCACTCGCTGAAGATGATGTCCAAGGCCGCCGCCTCCGCCGCCGACGAGGTCATCCTCGACCTGGAGGACAGCTGCGCGGTCAGCCAGAAGGTCGGCGCGCGCCAGACGCTGATCCAGGCGCTCAACTCGCTCGACTTCCACGGGAAGATCCGCGCCATCCGCCCCAACAACGTCCGCACCCGCTTCTTCTACCGGGACCTGGTGGAGGTGGTGGAGGCCGCCTGGAAGAACATCGACGTGGTCGTGGTCCCCAAGGTCCACGACGCGAGCGACGTGCTCTTCGTCGACCGGCTCCTCAGCCAGATCGAGGAGAACGTCGGCTGCGAGCCGGGGCGCATCAGGCTCGAGGTCCTCATCGAGGGCGCCAAGGCGCTCCTGCGCGCCGAGGAGATCGCCGCCTGCACGCCGCGCATGGCCTCGCTCATCTTCGGCATCGCCGACTACGCCGGCGACACCGGCGCCAAGGACTTCACCCACGACCAGTTCCTCAACTTCCACTACCCGAAGAGCAAGACCATCGCCGCCGCGCGCGCCGCCGGGCTGGACGTCATCGACAACGTCACCCTGCAGTTCAAGGACCTCGAGCAGGTCCGCAAGGACGCCGAGGCGGGGGCGCGGCTCGGCTTCGACGGCAAGTGGGCCATCCACCCCTCGCACATCGACGTCATCAACGCGGTCTACACGCCGTCGCGCAGCGAGCTGGAGCGGGCGCTGGCCATCGTCGAGGCCTACCGCAAGGCCGACACCGAGGCCGGGCAGGGCGCCATCGTCTACGGCGACGAGATGGTCGACGCGGCGACGCTGCGCATCGAGTGGAAGAAGATCTGCGTGGCGCGCAAGGCCGGGCTGCTCGACGCCGCCGACCGGCTGGCGATGCCGCAGGTCGAAGAGTCGTCGGCGCTGCCGGCGTAGAGGTTCGCGATGAGCCGCAGACCGGATGGGGACGGGGCGGGCGCGCACCGCACGCGCTCGGGGATCGAGATCGCGCCGAGCTACGGGCCGGAGCCCGCGGGGGAGTACCCCTTCACCCGCGGCATCTACCCGACGATGTACCGCGGCCGGCTGTGGACGATGCGCCAGTACGCCGGCTTCGGCACCCCGGCGCAGACCAACGAGCGGTTCAAGTACCTGCTGGCGCAAGGGCAGACCGGGCTCTCACTGGCGCTCGACCTTCCCACGCAGCTGGGCCTGGACTCCGACGACCCAGAGGCGGAGGGCGAGGTCGGCAAGGTGGGCGTGGCGCTGACCTCGCTCGCGGACATGGAGCGGGTCTTCGAGGGCATCCCGCTCGATCGCGTCTCGACGTCCATGACCATCAACGCCACCGCACCCATCCTGCTCGCCATGTACGAGGAGACGGCGCGGCGGCAAGGCGTCGCCCCGGAGCGGATCTCCGGCACCGTCCAGAACGATCTGCTCAAGGAGTTCGGCGCGCGCGGCGCGTGGATCTACCCCATCGACCCGTCGCTGCGGCTGGCGGTGGACCTCATCGAGGACTGCGTCGAGCGGCTGCCGCGCTTCAACCCCATCTCCATCGCCAGCCACTACCGCGACGCGGGCGCGAACCCGGTGGAGGAGGCGGCCTACACGCTGTCGGCGGGCAAGGCCTACGTCGAGCAGTGCCTGAAGCGCGGCATGGACGTCGACCGCTTCGCGCCCCACCTCTCGTTCTTCTTCTACACGTACACGAACTTCTTCGAGGAGGTCGCCAAGTACCGGGCGGCGCGGCGGCTGTGGGCCAGGCTGATGAAGGAGAACTACGGCGCGCGCGAGGCCGAGAGCATGCGCATGCGCACCGCCTGCGTCGCCGGCGGCCACTCGCTGACCCGCGCCGAGCCGCTCAACAACATCGCCCGCACCACGCTGGAGTGCTTCGCGGTGGCCTGCGCCGGGGTGCAGTCGGTGTTCACCGCGGCCTACGACGAGGCCTTCGCCATCCCCACCGAGCTTCTCGGCCCGCACGGCGCTGCGCGTCCAGCAGATCGTCGCGCACGAGACCGAGGTCGCGGACACCATCGACCCGCTCGGCGGCAGCTACTTCGTCGAGGCGCTCACCGACGAGATGGAGAAGCGCATCCGCGAGGTGATGGACCGCATCGACGGCCTGGGCGGCTTCGTCGAGGCGCTCAAGCGCGGCTGGGTGCAGAAGGAGATCGCCCGGCGTGCCTACGAGCACCAGCGCGGGGTCGAGAGCGGCGAGGTCACGGTGGTCGGCGTCAACCGCTACCGGACCGAGGAGCCTGCGAGCATCGAGCTCCACCCGGCCTCCGCGGCGGCCGAGCGTGAGAGGCGGGACGCGCTGGCGCGGCTGAAGCGCGAGCGGGACGGCGCCTCGGTGCGGTTCGCGCTCGAGGGCTTGCTCAACGCGGCGCATGGCCGGGCCAACCTGATGCCCGCCATCCGCGCGGCGGTCCGCGCCTACGCGACGGTCGGGGAGATCGCCGGCACGTTGAAGCAGGCGTTCGGGCGGTACCAGCCGCCGACGGCGTTCTAGCGGCCGCTCGGCCGTCATCGAGGAGGGGCAAGCATGGGCGCTGAGCGGAAGATCCGTGTGCTGGTCGCCAAGCCGGGGCTCGACGGTCACGACCGTGGGGCCCGCGTGGTGGCCGCGGCGCTGCGCGACGCGGGCTTCGAGGTCATCTACTCCGGCCTGCGCGCCTCGGTGGAGTCCATCGTCGCCGCGGCGGTCCAGGAAGACGTCGACGTCATCGGCCTGTCGGTCCTCTCCGGCGCCCACGAGAGCATCTGCAAGCGCCTGCTCGCCGGGCTGCAGGCGCACCGGATGGACGTCCCGGTCGTCGTCGGCGGGATCATTCCCGAGGGCGACGCGCGGACCCTGCGCGAGCTGGGCGTGAGCGCGGTCTTCGGTCCCGAGACGCCGCTGCCGAAGATCGTGGCGGAGGTCCGCGCCCTGGCCGAGGGGCGTGCCGCCGAGGTGGCGACATTGACGCCCAGGACTCCTGAGCGGGCACGGGTCCTCGGCGTGGCCCACATCGCGGTCTGCGTCGGCGACCTCGACCAGGCGACGCAGACGTTCGAGCAGATCCTCGGCAGGCCGCCGGCGCACCGCGAATGGGTCCCCGAGCAGAGGACCGAGGCCGTCTTCTTCGACCTGGGCGGTGTCTCGCTCGAGCTCGTGGCGCCGCGCGGCGGCAACGAAGGCCTGGAGAAGTTCCTGGCCAAGCGCGGCCCCGGGTTGCACCACCTGGCTCTCGAGGTTCAGGGCCTGAGCGAAGGGCTCAGGGCGCTGCGCGCCGGAGGGCTGCAGCTGATCGACGAAGCGCCGCGCCGGGGCGCGCGCGGGCACTCGGTCGCGTTCCTTCACCCGAAGGCGGCCGGTGGAGTGCTGGTGGAGTTGGTGGAGCGGGTGGAGCAGGCGGTGGAGGAGAGGGACTCGGAGCCGGCTCGCCGGTCGCCGAAGGACGAGAGGGGGGAGACCCATGAAGCGATTGGAGCTGGGGGAGATCCCGGAGGTCGGTGAGACCCCGGAGCTGATGCAGGCCATCGTCATCCGGCCGGGTCGCGAGGGCGACCCGCTGAAGGCGATGCAGCGCGAGGAGGTGAAGGTCCCGCAGCTGGGCCCGAACGAGTGCCTGGTGATGGTCATGGGCGCCGGCGTGAACTTCAACGGCGTCTGGGCGGCGCGCGGCAGGCCGGTGAGCGTCTTCAAGATGCACGACGAGCCGTTCCACATCGCCGGCAGCGACGCCGCAGGGATCGTCTGGAAGGTCGGCTCGAACGTGAAGCGGGTGAAGCCGGGCGACGAAGTGGTCGTCCACTGCAACCAGAGCTGCGGCCAGTGCCCGGAGTGCAACGGGCTCGACCCGCTCGCCTGCACCCAGCAGAAGATCTGGGGCTACGAGACGAGCTGGGGCTCCTTCGCCCAGTTCGCCAAGGTGCAGGCGCAGCAGCTGGTGCCCAAGCCCAAGCACCTCGACTGGATCGAGGCCAGCGTCTACGGCCTGACCTACTTCACGGCGTGGCGGATGCTGGTCGACCGCGCGCGGGTCCAGCCCGGCGAGAACGTGCTCGTCTGGGGCGCCGCCGGTGGCCTGGGCATCTTCGCCATCCAGCTGTGCCGGGCCATGGGCGCCAACCCCATCGCGGTCGTCTCCAGCCCGCGCAAGGCGGAGCTGGTGCGTCGCTTCGGGGCCGAGGCGGTGATCGACCGGACCGAGTACGACATCACGGCCAAGGACGAGAAGGCCCGCCTTGGGGAGATCCGCCGCATGGGCACCGAGATCCGCCGGCTCACCGGTGGCCAGGACGCCGACGTGGTGTTCGAGCACGTGGGCAAGGACACCTTCGCGGCCTCGGTGCTGCTGGCCAAGCGCTTCGGGCGGATCGTCATCTGCGGCGCGACGTCGGGCTACGAGCTGACCTTCGACGTGCGGCACCTGTGGATGCGCCAGAAGCAGATCATCGGCTCGCACTTCGCCAACGCCTACGAGGCGGACCGGGCCAACCGGCTGGTGATGGACGGCCGCATCCGGCCGTTCGTCGACGAGATCTTCGCGTTCGAGAAGACCGCCGAGGCGCACGAGCGCATGGCCGCCAACCAGCACGCCGGCAAGCTCGGCATCGCGGTGCAGGCGATGGCCAGGGCCGAGCGGCCGGTGGAGCAGGGGACCGACACGAGGGTGGGGACGGCAGCGGCGGACGAGGTGAGCGCCATCGTCTGAGGCAAAAGGCAGCCCGGTTTGGATTCACCTGGACAAGGGGGGATGGCATGGCAGAGCAACGTGTGGCCCTGGTGACCGGTTCGCCGGGGGCGTTGGGCAAGGCGATCGCGCGGAGGCTGGCGCAGGGCGGCTGGGCGGTGGCGCTGCACTACCGCGAGCGCCGCGAGGAGACCGAGGCGTTGCAGGCCGAGCTGGCGCAGACGGGGGCGCGGACCTGCATCGTTCAGGGCGACGTGCGTCGCCAGGAGGACGCGAACCGGATGCTCGCGGAGCTGCACGACGCGCTCGGGCCGCTGTCCCTGGCCGTCAACAACGCCGGGATCGTCCGGGACAAGGTCCTCTGGAAGCTCACCGAGGAGGACTGGGACGCGGTGCTCGACACCAGCCTGCGCGGCGCCTTCCACGTCTGCAAGGCGGCGGTGACGGGGATGCGCGAGCGCAAGTGGGGCCGCATCGTGAACGTCAGCTCCATCGTCGGCGCGATGGGCAACCTGGGACAGACGAACTACGCGGCGGCGAAGGCGGGGCTCATCGGGTTCACCAAGGCCCTGGCGAAGGAGCTGGCGCGCTCGAACATCACGGTCAACGCCATCTGCCCGGGCTTCATGGAGTCGCCGATGGTGCGCGGAGTGCCCGAGGACGCGCAGAAGAAGTTGCTCGAGCAGATCCCCCTGGGCCGCTTCGGCGAGCCGGAGGCGGTAGGGGAGGCGGTGGCGTTCCTGGCAGGGCGCGGCGGCGACTACATCACCGGCCAGGTGCTGCACGTGAACGGCGGCATGTACGTCTGACGGGCCCCACCCCCTGACCCCCTCTCCGGCTTCTCCTTCGGCAAGCTCAGGACAGGACGGAGAGGGGGAACTCGAGGCGTGGCTCCGGGGCGAGAGGGACCCCTCTCCGCCTCGGGTCCCGCGTAGGTCACTACAGCCTAGAGCCTGCCAGCCAATGGCCTGATACGCCGCCTGATACGCAGGGCGTGACGGCGGCGACTCCATCACCGGTCAGGTGCTGCACGTGAACGGCGGGATGGACGTCTGACGAAATGCAGAGCGGGACCCGAGAGGTCTCGGGTCCCGCGAAAGTCCCTACAGCCAGGCCTGAAGCCTACGGCCTAGTACAGATGGAGCACGCTCGCCTGGTCGTCGCCCGTGCGGGCGTTCTTCAGCACCGGGACGTCGCCGAGGATGGTCGCGGCCGCGCAGCCGTTGACCCCCCTGCCGCCGATGACGCGGATGTCGGTGCCGTCCGCCGGCGAGCCCTTCGGGCGGACGTAGATGCCGGAGAAGGCGACTTTGGAGCCGACGTCGAACTTGTCGAAGGTGCCGCTGTAGTTGAACTTGATGATGAGGCCCGTCTCGCCGAAGGTCTTGACGGTCACCTGCTCCGAGACGCCGTTGTTGGGGATGTCGTTCACCTCGGTGGCCGTCGCGTCGCCGCTGCTGTTGGTGTCGGGCGCGGTGATGTTGGCGGTCTGGCAGTCGGAGGTGCCCGGGACGATCTCCACCAGGCGGTTGAAGACGATCTGCAGGGAGCCGGTCGAGCCCACGAGGTTGTTCTGGTCGTCGGCGTTGGACTCGATGGCGTAGACGATGTCCAGGTCGGCCGACTTGGTGGCGGTCAGCTTGAGCGACACCTCGGGGGCGTCGACGCCGGCACGGAAGTCCACCGAGCCGGTGAGCACGCCGCGGTTCTCGTACAGGTCGAGCTTGTAGGCCTCGCAGTGGTACTTGGCGCCCATGACGAGGTCGGCGCCCGAGAGGCGCACGAAGCCGTCGCCGAAGGTGTCGTCGGTGCCGGTGGTGGCGCTCAGCGCCTGGCTGGTGGTGTTCATCGGCGGCACGAACTTGCCGTCGGTCGACAGCGCCACCGACTCCTGGCGGATTTGGCAGGCCACCGTCACGTCGTTGATGCCGCGGCCGTCGAGGTTGACCAGCAGCTTGTAATCGACGGAGTAGTTCTTCGGGAAGATGCGGACGTTGGCCACCACCTGCGAGGCCGTGCCGCTCTCCGGCGCCGGGTAGTCGAGGATGCCGTGGAACTTCTCGTAGCCGTCGTACACCGCGAAGATGGGCAGCTCGCCGAACGGCACGTTGGCGAACTTGAAGCAGCCGGTCGCCTTCACGCCATTCGCCTCGGAGATGAAGCCCTGCCCGCACGGGGTGGCGCGCACGAAGTCGCCGTTGATGATGGTGTAGACCTGATTCTTGCCGCTCGCGCCGCCCGACAGGTTCTCGAGGCTGCCGCTGTTCTCGAAGACGTTCTTCGCCTGCCCGGTCTGCCCGTCGATGAGGAAGCCGACGATGGTGCCGCCCGGCGTCGTCGGCGCGCCGCACGCGGCGAACGCCAGGGTCGAAAGAGCCAGTAGTGCCTTGCGCATGTTGCCTCCAGTGAGCGCGGCCCGAAGAAAGCCGCGGGCGGTGCGCCTGGTCGCTTGGGGGCTGACCGGGCGCTGACCGCGTTCACTGGCTTGGTTCCCCCGAGCCTCCCGAACCGGGAATGCTTCATGGGCGAAACGTTTTCGGGCGACCTCTCATCTATTGCGCACACGGAGCAGGCAGGGACCGGCGACTCCGCCGGGCTGACCTGGTCCCAAACTCGAAAAGGCAGGGAGAACGCCATGATGCGCATGCTGGGAATCGTCTCCGCGGTGCTGGTCTCCGTTCCGGTTCAGGCCCTGGCGGCCGACTTCGACATCGACACCTCGCACAGCCAGGTCGGCTTCGCGGTCAAGCACCTGATGGTGTCGACGGTGAAGGGCGAGTTCCAGAAGGTGAGCGGCACGGTCAGCTACGACCCCAAGAAGCCCGAGGCCACCGCCCTCGACGTGACCATCGACATCGGCTCCATCAGCACCCGCGAGGCCAAGCGCGACGGGCACTTGAAGAGCCCGGACTTCTTCGACGCCGACAAGTTCGGCACCGCGACCTTCAAGTCGACCAAGGTGGAGAAGGCGGGGGCCGGCAAGCTCAAGGTCACCGGCGACCTGACCATCAAGGGCGTCACCAAGCCCGTCACCCTCGAGGTCACCGGTCCGTCGGCCGAGGCCAAGTCTCCCTGGGGCCAGACGGTCGTCGCCGCCTCCGCCACCGGCAAGATCAACCGCAAGGACTTCGGCATGACCTGGAACAAGACCCTGGACGGCGGCGGGCTGCTCGTCGGCGAGACGGTCGACCTCTCCATCGACGCGGAGCTCATCAAGAAGGAGGCCGCGCCCGCCGAGGCCAAGAAGTAGGGCCTTAGCCTCGAAGGCTCCGGCTGACGCGCCGCTTCCTCCTCCGGGAGGGAGCGGCGCCGCAGCGTCCGGCTACTCCTCTTCGTCTTCGGCGGACGCTTCCTCGTCGAGCTCGTCCTCGAACTCGTCGCCCGCCTCTTCGAGCTCCTCGTCCTCGTCTTCGTCCGACTCGTCGAAGAGGTCGGCGAGCCGCTCGTACTGCCTCAGGCGATCGTCCTCCTCGTCCGCATCCAGGGGCCGTCGCGGGGGAAGGGTTTCCATCGAGAGCACCTCCCTAGGGTGACGCCGCGCAACCTAGGCACCTCGTTCGCGCGCGGGAAGCAGCCGGAAGCGGACCCGGCCCGCCAGGTCGGAGGCGGCCAGGGCGAGCGCAGCGGCGGCCGCGCCGCAGGCGTCGAACACCAGGTCGAGCATCGTGTCCGTGTTGCCCGCCTGGGTCGCGCTCCCGAGCCACGAATCGCAGGCAAACTCGCCGATCTCCCAGGCGGCTCCGACCGCCAGCGCGGCGAGCACGCAGGCGAGCTCCAGGGAAACTCGGCCGGCGCGCAGCCGGGGAGCCGTCCAGGACCGCACCAGCGCGAAGACCATCGCCCCCGCTGCGGCGTGCGCGACGTGGTCCCACCAGGGCAGGCGGGCGAAGAGCCCCATCCCCTCGCCCAGGCCCCAGGCGAGCGCGAACGGCAAGAGCCACAGGAGCCAGAGCCCGCTCGAGAGGCGCATCCCCAGCCGGGCGAACAGGAACGGTCCCAGCCAGGCGACGCCCAGGGCGACCGCGCAGCTGGCCGCCACGCCGGGCCGCGAGTAAGTCCATGCGGTGCACGGCACCGCCGCCGCCACCATGCTCAGCAAGAACCAGCGCAGGAGCCGGACCATCCCCCCGAAGGTGCCCCCGGCGGGGAGGGGCGGCAACGCAGGGTGGGGTGGGCCCTGGCAGCTTCCTTGACGGACCGAGCAGGCAGGTGGCAGCTTCCTCGGCCCACCCGACGATCCTTCAGGCGAATCGCTCTCCGAGGTTCCACGTGCGCTACCAGCTCGCCAACGGACTGACCGTCATCTTCGAGCGGCAGAGGTCCGCCCCCGTCGCCGCGATGCAGGTCTGGGTCAAGGCAGGGAGCGCGGACGAGACCCGCGAGGAGGCCGGGCTCGCCCACCTGCACGAGCACATGCTCTTCAAGGGCACCGCGCGCCGGGCGATGGGCGAGGTGGCGCGCGAGGTCGAGGCGCTGGGCGGGGAGATCAACGCCTGGACGAGCTTCGACCAGACCGTCTACCACCTCATCCTGGCCTCCGCGCACTTCGCTCAAGGCCTCGACATCCTCGCCGACACCGTGCGCTGCTCGGCCTTCGACGCCGGCGAGCTTCTCCCGGGAGATCGAGGTCGTGGTCGAGGAGATCAAGCGCTCCAACGACCTGCCGTCGCGGCGCGTCTCGCGGTCCTTGTTCGAGACCGCCTTCCTCAAGCACCCCTACCGCTGGCCGGTGCTGGGCAGCGAGGAGTCGGTGCGCTCCTTCACCCGCGAGAAGGTGCTCGCCTTCTTCCAGAAGCACTACACGCCCGACAACATGGTGGTGGTGCTGGTCGGCGACGTGGAGGAGGAGGCCGCCCGCAGGGAGATCGACCGGCTGTTCGGCGGCGACTGGGGCCGGCGCCGCGCGGCCCTGCCGGAGCGCACCCTCGAGCCCGGCCAGGTCGGCCCGCGCTTCTCCTTGACGAGCGACGCGGTGCAGGAGGCGCACCTGGCGCTCTCGTTCCCGGCCCCGCGCGTCTCGGACCCGGCCATCCCCGCCCTCGACGTCCTCGCCGTGGCGCTCGGGCAGGGCGAGGGCTCGCGGCTCAACCTGGGCCTGAAGATCGAGAAGGCGCTGGCGACGGAGGTCTACGCCTACGCCTACACGCCGCGGGACCCGGGCATCACGGTCATCGGCGCCAACGCCTCGCCGGAGAACGCGCGCGAGGCGCTCAGGGCGCTGTTCACCGAGATCCGCCGGCTGACCCTGCACCCGCTCGACGAGGCGGAGCTCGAGGTGGCCAAGGCCATCGTCGAGGCCGACGCCACCTACGGCAAGGAGACGGTGCAGGGCGTGGCGCGCAAGCTCGGCTTCTACGAGACGGTGGCCGGCAGCCTGGAGTTCGAGGCGGCCTACTACGAGAAGGTCTCCAAGCTCACCGTCGCCCAGGCGCACGAGGCCGCGGCGCGCTGGCTCGACCTCTCCAAGCTCACCGTCGCCGCGCTCTTCCCGCAAGGCTCCGGGCTGTCCGAAGCCGAGGTGCAGGCGCTCATCGACGAGGCGCTGGCCGCCAAGCCCGCGCCGCGGCATGCCCAGGCCCCTGCGGCGGCTTCGGCCAAGGCGGCGAAGGCGGCGGATCCCGCGCCGCGGGCCAAGGCGCCGCGGACGTCGCGCTCCGGCATCGAGCGCGCCGTCTTCGCCTCCGGCGCCCGGGTGCTGGTCAAGCGCGAGCCCGGCGTGCCGCTGTTCGCGGTGCGCGCGGTCTACCCGGGCGGCCTGCGCTACGAGACGGTGGAGACCAACGGCCAGACCCAGCTCGCCAGCCGCCTGTTGACCCGCGCCACGCGGCGCCGCGGCGCCGCGGCGGTGGCCAAGGCCATCGACGAGATGGCCGGCACGCTCATGGGCAGCGCCGGGCGGAACTCCATCGGCCTGCGCGGCGAGTTCCTGACTCGCAGCTTCGAGCCCGCGCTGCGGCTGATGGCCGAGTGCCTGCTGGAGCCCGCGTTCGAGCCCGGCGAGTTCGAGAAGGAGCGCGCCGCGCTCCTGCAGGACATCCGCTCCCGCGACGACAGCCCCTCGGGCGCGGTCTTCGACCAGTTCACGCGCACCCTCTACCGCGTCCACCCCTACCGGCTCGACCCGATCGGCGAGGAGAAGAGCGTCGCGGCGCTCATGCCGGCCCAGCTCCACGCGCTGCACGCGAGCGCCATGCACCGCTCGCAGCTCGTCCTCTCGGTGGTCGGCGACGTGGACGTCGAGCGCACCTTCGCGCTGTGCGACGAGCTGTTCGGCGCGCCGGACGGCCAGAGCCCGGCGGCGCCGCAGGTGCCGGCCGAGCCGCCGCTGGAGGCGCCGCGCCGCAGCTTCCGCGAGACTCAACAAGGCGCAGGCGCACCTCGTCTACGGCTTTTTGGGGACCACCGTCTCCGCGCCCGAGCGGCACGCGCTCGACGTCCTCTCCAGCGTCTTGTCCGGGCAGGGCGGACGGCTCTTCGTGGAGCTGCGCGACAAGCGTTCGCTCGCCTACAGCGTCAGCTCCTTCTCCGTCGAAGGCACCGACCCGGGGTACTTCGGCGTCTACATGGGCACCAGCCCGGAGAAGGTCCAAGGCGCGCTCGCCGGCATCCGCGAGCAGCTGGAGCTGGTCTGCCAGGGGCCGCTGCCGCAGGCCGACCTCGACCGGGCCAAGCGCTACCTCGTGGGGACGCACGCCATCGGGCTCCAGAAAAACAGCGCCCGGGCAGCACTCATCGCCTACGATGAGGCGTATCAAGTCGGCGCGGACACGTACCTGCGCTACCAGGAGCAGATCGAAGCCGTCACCGCGGACGGCGTGCTCGAGGTGGCGCGAAAGCTCTTGGTTCCAGCGCGTGGGGCGCTGGCCATCCTCGGCCCCAAGGCCGCGGATGTGACCTTGGACTAGAAGGAACCGCCGGTTGGGAGGCTGGCGGTCCGACGACGGACGGCGGTCCTACGTGTACTACTCACTCCAGAATCGACATCTCAGAGGAAGCCGCAGAGTTGCTCCAAGCCGTCCTGGACGGGACGGGCCCCTTGGGCCTCGAGGTCCGCGATTCCACCCTCAAGCTGCCTCCCAACACGCCGCCGCTCGCCCCGGGCCGGGTGATGGTGCTCGCCTACTACGAGAGCGAGCACGAGCTCGACGAGGCCGGCCGCGAGGTCCACCGCGAGTTCCCCGACGCGCAAATCGTCGTCCTGCCGGTGGAGCAGGAGGACTGGTCCGAGAGCTGGAAGAAGCACGTGCGCGCCGTCCGCGTCGGCCGCATCTGGGTCGGGCCGTCGTGGGACCTGCCCAAGGCTGGCGACGCCCCCATCCAGCTGGTCATCGACCCGGGCATGGCCTTCGGCACCGGCGACCACCCGACGACCTCGATGTGCCTGCAGGCGCTGCAGGACTTCGTGGAGAAGAAGCCGGGCTGCAGCGTGCTCGACGTCGGCACCGGCACGGGCGTCCTGGCCATCGCCGCCAAGCGGCTCGGCGCCGCACGCGTCGTCGGCAACGACATCGACCCCGCCGCGGTGCGCATCGCGCAGGAGAACGCCGCGCTCAACAAGGCCCAGGGCCTGGAGCTGACCGACAAGCCGCTGGAGCGCATCCCCGGCGAGTTCGACGTCGTGGTCGCCAACCTGTACGCCGGAGTGCTCGTGCAGCTGGCGCCGCGGCTGGCCGCGCGGGTGGCGCCCGAGGGCGCGTTGGCGCTCACGGGCATCCTCGCGCACCAGGCCTCCGAGGTCTCCTTGGCCTTCGCGCGCGAAGGGCTCAAGAGCGCGGGCAAGCGCGCCTCCGGCGAGTGGGTGCTGCTCCGGTACGAGCGGACCTAGTCGAGCGATGGGACCTACGGGACCAGCGTGTTCCGCTTCGGCTGCCAAGGACTGCTAAAGGTATGTCAGCGTTCATCAACATGGAGCCGGCCCCTGGGAGGTCCACGCTGTGAAGGGTGACCGGGGGACGACGTGATTCGCCTGCCCATCCCTCAGGAGCGCATCGCCAGCCGCGTCGCGCTCGACCGCGCGGAGCGGCACTACCTGATCGATGTGCTGCGGCTGCAGCCCGGCGCCACCTTCGAGGTCTTCGACGGAAAGGGCGGGCGCTATCCAGCCACGCTCGGCGCCGACGACTCGCTCGCGCTCGGGCCGCGCCAGGACGAGGCGGCCGCGGGACGAACCCTGGTCCTCGCCCAGGCCCTGGCCAAGGGCGAGAAGATGGACCTCATCGTCCAGAAGGCCACCGAGCTCGGCGCGAGTGAGGTCGCGCCGTTCGCGGCTTCGCGCTGCGTCGTGAAGCTGGAGGGTAAGAAGGCCGAGGAGCGGGTCGCGCGCTGGCAGCGCATCGCCGAGGAAGCGAGCCGGCAGTGCGGTCGCGCGGACGTGCCTCGGGTCCGGCCGCTGGAGGGCTTCGCCGCGCTGCTGGAGCGAGCGAAGGCGGACGGCGCCCAGGTCCTGGTCCTCTTCGAGCAGGAGAAGGCACTGCGGCTTTCGTGCGCGCTGGCCCGCTCGGCTGGGCCGGTCGTGGTCGCCGTCGGACCGGAGGGCGGCTTCACCGAGGACGAGGTGGCTTTCGGGCAGGCGCAAGGCGCGCAGGCCGTCACTCTGGGCCGCCTGATCCTGCGAACCGAGACGGCGGGGCTGGCGGCGTTGGCGGTCGCCCGGTTCCTGGACGGCGAGCTGGGATAGCTCGGTTGCGCTGGACGGCCCGCGAGCCGCGTCCGGGCGCTCGTTTGACCTGTCCGATAGCGCACGGTAAAACCGCCTCCTTGCTCAACTTTCTGCGATCCGTCTGCCTGGTTCTGACCTTGTCCGCTGCGTCGCTCGCGGCAGCCCAGGACAAGCCCACTGCCGCCCCAGAGGCGCCGGCCGCAGCGGCCGCGCAGCCCGCGGCTCAGGCTCCGGCTGCGGCTGCGGCTCCGGCGAGTCCGTCGGCCTCGGCTGCTCCGGCGCAGCCCTTCAAGATCGACAAGCCGAGCCCGGACGACTTCCGCTTCGAGCGGTCCGAGTACGGCGAGGACACCGAGAGCCTCATCGGCTCGCTGGTGCGGATGGTGCTGGTCCTCGGGCTGGTGCTGGCGCTGGTCTACGTGAGCCTCAACTGGGGCCTGCGCAAGCTGATGAAGATCAGCCCGACCCGCCACGCCGTCGTGAAGGTCCACGAGCGCATCCCGCTCGAGGCCAAGAAGACGGTCTACCTCGTCGAGGCGGGCGACGAGTTCATGCTCCTGGGCGCGGGCGAGTCCGAGGTGAGCTTCCTGACGCGCCTGGACGCGGAGCGGATGCGAGCGGTGCTGGCCGAGCGCGCCGCGGCGCCGGCGCCGGTGCTCGCGGTCCGGCCGTTCTGGGAGCGCCTGATGGTCAAGCCACCGAAGCCAAGTGACAAGGACGAGGACGGGACGCAAGGCGGTCCCGCACCGACGGCCTAGCGGACGAGACGAGGTCGCATATGACGACGCGCCAAACTCCTGAGCGGAGCCGAGGGGCACGAACGGCGCGCCGCCCGCTGGCGATGGCGGCGTGGGCGTTCGTGACTGCGTCCTTGCTCCCGACCCTGGCCGAAGCCGCCGCGAAGGCCGCCGCCAAGGCCGGGCCTGCCGCCGACGCCGCCATGCCCGCGATGAACCCCGACTCCATCGCCAGCAAGCCGCTGGTGCTGATGGTGGCGCTCGGGGCGCTCTCGCTCGTCCCGTTCCTGATCCTGATGGTGACGTCCTTCGTGAAGATCTCGGTGGTCCTGTCGATCGTGCGCAGCGCGCTCGGCACCCAGCAGAATCCCCCCGACGCAGGTCATCACCGGCCTGGCCATCATCCTCACCATCTACATCATGGCGCCCGTGGGCCTGGACATGTACCGGGCAGCCGGCTCGCTCGTCGACCAGCCGGGCGAGCTGATGAGCACGCAGTCGGTGGGGATGCTCATCCGCGCCAGCGACAAGGCCAAGGAGCCGATGCGCGAGTTCCTGGTGCGGCACTCGGTCCTCAAGGACCGGAACATGTTCTTCAACCTGGCCAAGCGCATGCGCCAGGAGGTCGACCGCGTGGAGATGACCGATCGGGACTTCATGATCGTCATCCCGTCGTTCGTCATCAGCGAGCTGCGGCAGGCCTTCATCATCGGGTTCTTCCTCTTCGTCCCCTTCATCGTCGTCGACATGGTCGTGGCCAACATCCTCCTGGCGCTGGGCATGCACATGCTCTCGCCCACCACGATCTCGATGCCCTTCAAGCTCTTGCTCTTCGTGCTCGTGGACGGCTGGTACATGATCACCAAGGGCCTGGTCATCAGCTACCTGTAGGAGCCGCGCGATGGTCGAGACCTACGTCACCAACGTCACCCGCGAAGCGCTCTACCTGACGCTCATCGCCTCGGCGCCGCCCATCGTCATCAGCCTGATCGTGGGCTTCATCATCTCGCTGTTCCAGGCGACCACGCAGATCCAGGAGCAGACCCTCACCTTCGCCCCGAAGATCCTCATCGTCTTCGGCGTGCTGGGGCTGACCGGCCCGTGGATCGGCCACCAGCTGCTGACCTTCACCTACCACCTGTTCGACCGCTTCCCGTTCATGGTGCGGTGACGCCGGCCAGGGGCCGGCGCAGCGTCCGACGTTGGCGTCAAAGCGAGCAGGCGAGTGGAAGACATCCTTTCCCAGCTGGGCATCAAGGCCAACTTCTCGCAGGTGCTGCTCATCTGGGCGCTCCTGATGAGCCGGGTGCTGCCCTTGATCCTGCTGGCGCCCTTCATCGGCGGCGAGGTCGTGCCCAGCCAGGTGAAGCTCGGCGTGGGCATCGCCTTCAGCCTGCTGCTCTACCCCTTCGTCGCCGACACGCCCATCCCGCCCGGCTCCATCGCCTTCGTGCTGCTGATGCTCAAGGAGGTCTTCATCGGCACGACCATCGCGTACCTGGCCTCCTTCGCCTTCGACGCGGCGAGATCGGCGGGCACCTTCGTCGACACGGTCTCGGGCGCGAACATGGCCACGGTGTTCGTCCCGCAGATCCAGCAGCAGGCGACGCTCTACTCGGACTTCAAGTTCCAGATGACCATCGTCATCTTCCTGCTGCTCAACGGGCACCACGTGGTGCTGCAGTCGCTGTTCCTGTCCTTCAAGGACATCCCGCTCAACGGCTGGCCGCACTTCGCGCACGGCTTCTGGCCGCTGTTCCACATGATCATCCGCATGACCGCGGACATGCTGATCGTCGCGGTGGCGCTGGCGGCGCCGGCGACCATCGCCACCTTCCTGACCGACCTGTCGCTGGGCCTCATCAACCGCGTGGTCCCGCAGATCCAGGTCTTCTTCATCAGCATGTCGGTCAAGCCGCTGATCGTCGCGGTGATCACCTTGACCGCGCTGACGGTGCTCTACGAGCGGTTCGTCGGTCTCTTCCACGCCATGCTCCGCCACGTCCAGGACGCCATCTTCCTGTTCTCGTGAGCTGCAGCGGCGCTTCCCGGCGCTCGTTCGCCGGCCCCTGGACTGGAGAGGAGGTGGTGGCGGGTGGCCGACGAGGGCGGCGAGAAGACTGAAGAACCAACGCAAAAGAAGCTCGACGACGCAAGACGGAAGGGCCAGGTCTGGAAGTCCAAGGACCTGACGGGGGCGCTCGTCTTCATGGCGGGCTTCTTCACCATGGCCGCCACCTTCCCGCTCACCTACCAGCACTACCGGCAGGTGCTCTACCAGGCCTTCGCCGCCGTCGCGGTGCGGCCGATCACCGAGGAGATGATCGCCGCGATCGTCTACCAGGGGCTGTACCTCGTGGTCATCCTGACCCTGCCGGCGGCGATGGCGGGGGCGGCGGTCGGCGGGCTGAGCGACTTCCTGCAGGTGGGCGCGAACTTCACGCTCGAGCCGCTGATGCCCAAGCTCGAGAAGCTCAACCCCATCGAGGGCTTCAAGAACCTCTTCTCCAAGAAGCAGCTCGTCGAGCTGCTCAAGAGCACCGCCAAGCTCGCCATCACCGCCTACGTGGCCTACGGCGTGGTGAAGGGCGAGCTGCGGCTGGTCGTCGCCAGCGCCCGCGGCACACCGGACCTGATCATGCTGGCGGCCGGCGCGGTCATCTACAAGCTCACCACCCGCGTCGCGCTCGTCTTCGTGCTCTTCGCCATCTTCGACGTCTGGTGGCAGCACCGGTCCTTCATGAAGGACATGATGATGACCAAGGACGAGGTGAAGCGGGAGTACAAGGAGTCCGAAGGCGACCCGCACCACAAGGCCAAGCGCAAGGAGATGCACCAGGAGATCCTGGAGAGCGCGGCCATGGAGGGCGTCGCCGACGCCGACGTCGTCGTCACCAACCCCGACCACTACGCGGTGGCCCTCAAGTACCAGCGCGACACCGACAACGCCCCGCGCATCGTCTGCAAGGGGCTGGACGCGCGGGCGCAACGCATCAAGGCCATCGCGCACGAGAGCGGCGTCACCGAGGTTCGCAACGTCCCGCTGGCGCACGCCCTGTACCGGGTCGACGTCGGCCAGGAGATCCCCGAGGCGCTGTACGACGCGGTCGCCGAGGTCATGAACTTCGTCTACGCCGAGCAGCGGCGGCGGGAAGCGGCAGCAAGTCGGGAGCTGACGTAGCCAGCAGTCTGAACCAGTACTCGCGAGGAGGGCCGAATGATCATCGCCTGCCCGAAGTGCAAGCAGCGCCACGACGTCTCGCAGCGCAAGGCCGGGGAGACCTTCAGCTGCGGCTGCGGCAACGTGCTGGAGACGCCCAAGAAGAGCGGCGGCCTGAGCTGGGTCGTCGTGCTGGCCATCATCGCCGCCGGGTCGGTGCCGTGCCTGGGCATCCTCGCGGCCATCGCCATCCCGAACTTCATCAAGTTCCAGCTCCGGTCCAAGGCCTCGGAAGCGGTGATCAACCTGAGCGCCATCCGGACCGCGGAGGTCGCGTACCAAGGGGAACACGAGCGCTACGTCGCCGCCGGCCCCGTGCCCGCCCAGGTTCCTGGGAAGATGAAGCAGGAGTTCGTGGCCGACGACGGGTTCAAGGCGCTGGGCTGGAGCCCGGAAGGCCGCGTCTATTACCAGTACGAGGTCAAGGTCACCGGCCCCAAGTCCGTGGTGGTCACCGCGCGCGGCGACATCGACGGCGACGGGAAGGTCGCGGAGTACAGCGTGGAGATCTCCGACGGCCAGCCGGGCAGCATCCAGCGGCCGGCCGACGGCGTGTACTGACCGCCATCCAGGGCTCCTCGGTCGAAGCCGAGCGCGGCGGATGCAGCCCCCGCCGCGCTTCGTCGCTCGCCGAGGTTAGTAATCCGGCTCGGTGGATCCGGTGCTCCCGCTGCTGGTCCCCGCGCTCCCCGCGTTGCTTCCACTGCCGCCGGTGCCGCTCTCATGGCCGCCGTAGCTGCCCGAGCCGCCGGTTCCGCTGCCATACGTCCCGGCGCCACCGGTGCCGCCCGTCGTCCCGCTCGTCTTGGTGATGGAGAGCAGCTGGTTGGTCCCGTCCTTGAGGCTGAAGCTCGCGCGAATCTGGTCTCCTTCCTTGAGCCTCGATCGCCGAGTGCACGTTGCAGAACTTGGGTCCCGGTCCCCACGTTCAGCGAGACTGCCGCGCCGTTGCTGAGGACCGTGACGGCAGTGTCACTGCTGCGCAGCACCTGGCCCGCGATCTGGCGCTCGCCCGTCGCCCCGGCGTTGGAGGCCGTGGACCCGTAGCCTGAGCCATAGGTGCCGGTGCTCGGAGGCGAGCCCCCTGTTCCGCCGGTGCCACCGCCGTGCGCGCAAGCGCCGGTCGTCAGGCCCATCATCGCGAGGCCCGCGAGGACTCCTGTCAGTCGTTTCATGGTCTGGCACCTCCCAATGCCTCCCCAGAATTGTGGGCGCCCTGGCGCCGGCGGAAGCGCTGGTCGAGTCCCAGCGGCGATGGCGGGCCCTGCTTCACGCTTCGGCAGGCGCTGCCGTGGCGCTCGGCCGCCGACGCCGCAAGCGCAGGCGGAGGCGGTCCATCCAGAGGTAGAAGACCGGGGTCACGAACAAGGTGAGCGTCTGCGAGAAGAGCAGCCCTCCGACCACGGCGATCCCCAGCGGCCGGCGCGACTCCGCCCCTGCCCCGAACCCCAGCGCGATGGGCAGGGTGCCGACCAGGGCGGCGAGCGTGGTCATGGTGATGGGCCGGAAGCGCACCTTGCACGCCTGGTAGATGGCCTCCCGGGTGCCGAGCCCGGAGCGCTCCGCGTCGAGCGCGAAGTCGATCATCATGATGCCGTTCTTCTTCACGAGCCCCACCAGCATGATGACGCCCACGAACGCGTAGGCCGACAGCTCCTGGCCGAAGAGCGCCAGCGCCGCCAGCGCGCCGAAGCCCGCGAAGGGGAGCGCCGAGAGGATGGTCAGCGGGTGGATGAAGCTCTCGTAGAGGATGCCCAGCACGACGTAGATGACGAGCACCGCGGCGAGCAGCAGCAGGCCCAGGCCCTGCAGCGAGGACTGGAAGGCCTGCGCGGTGCCCTGGAAGCTCGTGGTGATCGTGGCCGGCACCACCTGGCGCGCGGCCTGGTCGATGCGCGAGACGGCCTGGCCCAGCGAGGTCCCAGGCGGCAGGTTGAACGACAGCGTGACGCTCGGCAGCTGCCCTGAGTGGTTGATGGTCAAAGGCCCCACTGTCCGGCGAAGCGTCGCGACGGCCTCGAGCGGGACCGTGCCCGCGGGCGCGCGCAGGTACAGGCTCGAGAGCGCCGCGGGGTCGGCCTGGAAGCTCGGGCAGCACCTCGAGGATGACCTGGTAGGTGTTGGCGGGCGCGTAGATCGTCGAGACCTGCCGCGAGCCGTAGGCATCGTAGAGCACCGATTCGATCTGCCGGGCGCTGAGCCCCAGGCTGGCGGCGCGGTCGCGGTCGATCTGCACCTCGATCTGCGGTGACTTGAGCCGCAGGTCGCTGACCACGTCGACCAGGCCGGGCAGCTCGCGCAGCCGGGCCTCCAGCGCCTGCGCCGTCCGGTACAGCTCGTCGGTGTCTTGCCCCTGCAGCGTGAACTGGTACTGGCTGCGCGAGATGCGCCCGCCCAGGGCGATGGGCGGCGGGTTCTGAAGGTAGGTCCGCACGCCGGGGAGCTGCGCGAGCTTGGGCCGCAGCGCGTCGACCAGCGCGTCGGCCGAGAGGGCGCGCTCCGAGCGCGGCTTGAGGCGCAGGAAGATGACCCCGGTGTTGGCGGCGCCCTGGCCGCGCGCCCCGGCGCTGGACATGAAGGACTCGACGTTCGGGTCGGCGGCGACGATCCTCGCGACCTCCTGCTGGTGACGGACCATGGCCTCGAACGAGGTGCTCTCGGCGGCCTCGGTCGCGCCGAAGAGCCGGTTCTGGTCCTCGCTGGGGAGGAAGCCCTTGGGGACTCGGGTGAAGAGCAGCCCGGAGAGCACCAGGACGAGGCCCGAGAGCGCGAGCACGACCACCGGGTGGCCCAGGGACCAGGCCAGGCCGCGCTCGTATCCGCGCAGCATCCAGTCGAAGCCCTTCTCCGAGGCCTGGTAGAGCCGGCCGCGGCGGGCCTCGCCATGAGGCCGAATGAGCCGGCTGGCGAGCATCGGGGTCAGGGTGAGCGAGACGAAGCCGGAGATGAGGATCGCGGCGGCGATGGTCACCGAGAACTCGCGGAAGAGCCGCCCGAGGATGCCGCCCATGAACAGCATCGGGAGGAAGACCGCGGAGAGCGAGAGGGTCATCGAGACGATGGTGAAGCCGATCTCGCGGGCGCCGCGGATGGCGGCGTCGAAGGGCCGCTCGCCCAGCTCCTGGTGGCGCACGATGTTCTCGAGCATCACGATGGCGTCGTCGACCACGAAGCCCACCGAGAGCGTCAACGCCATCAGCGAGAGGTTGTCCAGGCTGTAGCCCAGCAGGTGCATGACCGCGAAGGTCGCCACCAGGGAGAAGGGCAGCGCCAGGCTGGGGATGAGCGTCGCCCAGAGGCTGCGCAGGAAGGCGAAGATCACCAGCACCACCAGCACCAGCGTCAGCCCCAGCGTGAAGCGCACGTCGTCGACGGACGCCTCGATGGCCTCGGCGCGGTCGTACAGCACGCTGAGCTTCGCCGAGCCGGGCAGCTGCTTCTGGAAGGCGGGCAGCAGTTGCTGGACGGCCTTGGAGACGGCCACGGTGTTGGTCCCCGGCTGGCGCTGGATGGCGAGCACGATGGCGCGGTCGTCGCCGACCCACGCCGCCACCTTGTCGTTCTCGACCCCGTCCAGGGCCCGGCCGAGCTGCTCGACGCGGACGGGGCTGCCGTTGCGCCAGGCCACGACGACCGAGCGGTAGGCCGGCGCAGCCTCGAGCTGGCCGGTGGACTCCACGGTGAACGCCTGCTGGGGCCCGCTCAGCTGGCCGGTCGGCAGGTTGGTGTTGGCGGCGGCGAGGGCGGTGGCCACGTCCTCGAGGCCCAGGTCGTGCTGCGCGAGCCGGCGCGGGTCCACCTGTACGCGCACCGCGTACTTCTGCGCCCCGAACACCTGCACCTGGGCCACGCCCTCGACCATGGAGATGCGCTGGGCCATCAGCGTCTCGCCGTACTCGTCGAGCTGGGAGAGCGGCAGGGAGGGAGAGGTCAGGCCGAGGTAGAGGACGGGCTGGTCCGCGGGGTTGACCTTCTGGAAGGTCGGCGGCGCGGGCATGTTGAGCGGGAGCTGCCGGCTCGCCGCGGAGATGGCCGACTGCACGTCGAGCGCGGCGGCGTCCAGGCTGCGCGAGAGCTTGAACTGCAGCGTGACCTGCGTCGTGCCGAGCGAGCTGGCCGAGGTCATCGTGTCCAGGCCGGCGATGGTCGAGAACTGCTTCTCGAGCGGGGTCGCCACCGACGAGGCCATGGTCTGCGGGCTCGCGCCCGGGAGCGAGGCGCTCACCTGCAGGGTGGGGAAGTCCACGTTGGGCAGGTCGCTGACCGGAAGGGCGCGGTAGCCCAGCAGGCCGGACAGGAGCAGCGCCAGCATCACCAGCGTCGTCGCCACCGGGCGGCGGATGAAGAGCTCGGACATTTGCTAGCGCCCCGACCCGCCGACCGCGGGCGCCGCGCTCGGCCCGGAGGCGCCGCTGCCGTTGCTGCCGCGCAGCTGCACGCGGGCGCCAGGGACCAGCGCGAACTGCCCGTCGGTGACGACCGTCTCGCCCGTGCGCACGCCGAAGAGGACGGCCTGCTGCCCGTCGTCCATTCGCGGCCCGAGCCGGACCTCGCGCGGCTCCGCGGTCTGATCCGGGCGAACGACGTAGACGAAGTCCTCGCCCCGCTGCCCGGTCTGGACGGCCTGCGACGGGATCACCACCGTGCCCGGCAGGTCCGACAGGTGCAGGCGCACGTCCACGAACTGGCCCGGCCAGAGCGAGCGGTCTTCGTTGGCGAAGCGGGCGCGCAGGGTGATGGTGCCGGTGGTGGCGTCGACGGCGTTGTCGATGAAGCGCAGCTCGCCCTGGGCGCGGGCCCCGGCGGCGACGCGCAGCGTCCCGTCGGCCGAGCGCTCGCGGATCTCCTGGAGGCGCTGGCCGGGCACCGCGAACGAGACGTCGATGGGCGAGAGCTGCCGGATGACGACCAGCGGCCGCGCGGTGTCGTCGGCCTTCACCAGGTTGCCGGCCGTGACTTGGAGCAACCCGGTTCGCCCGGAGATGGGGGCGCGCAGGACGCTGTAGCCGAGGTTGAGCCGCGCCTGCTCGACGGCGGCGCGGTCGGCGCGCACGGCGGCCTGGAGGGCCTCGGCGGCGGCCACCCGGGTGTCGTACTCCTGGCGGCTGACGAGGCCGGGCATCAGCGCCCGGTAGCGCTCCCGCTCGATCTGCGCATTCCGGGCCTGTGCCTCGTCGCGCGCGAGCGCGGCCTGCGCCTGCCGCAGCGCCAGCTCGAAGGGACGCGGATCGATTTGGAAGAGCAGCGCGCCCTCGGGCACCTCATCGCCTTCGCGGAAGTGCACCGTCTCGAGGACCCCCGACACCCGCGGCGTGATGAGCACGGTGGTGATGGGCTGGACCGTCCCCACCGCCTGGAGGGTGACCGGGACCGTACGAGTGCTTGCTCGGGCGACTGTCACGGGGGCTGGCGGGCGCTGAGGCGGAGGCTTGTCCGCTCGGCGGCAGGACCCGGCAGCGAGCGGCAGGAGGATGAGGCATGCGAGCGCTGTGGGGCCGAGGGGGCGCACTCGCGCAAGCTAGCCACCCGGCGCTGGGGCCGGCGATGGCCTGGGCAGGCTCACCAGGGCGCGAGGCTGGCGCAGGGTCCGGAAGGTCACGGACCAGCGCTCCGCCGTCACCGCTGGGATCGAGTGCTGCCACTGCCAGCGGGCCGAGCCGCGCAGCACATACCCGGAACGTGGCTCGAGCAGGAGCTCGTGCAGCTCGTACGAGTCAGGGCGAGGTCGGCGAAGGCGCAAGCGGCAGGCCGAAGCCAGCGAGACGCCCACCACGGGGGTGCCGAACTGAGGCGCGTCGCGGTGCCAGCCAATGCCGGCCCCGGGCGGGTAGCGCGTCACCAGGACCTCGGCGAGCGACTCGGGGTCGACGTCGGCGAGCTCCGCGGCGTGTCGTCGAAGCCGAAGCAGATCGTCGGGAATCGGCAGTGCCGGCTGGAGCAGGCGGTCCTCGAGGGCGTAGGACCAGCCGAAGTGCGCGGTGAGCCGGCGCGCAGACGTGCCGTGCAGCACCGGCGCGGCGAGCGCCACGCGGCCGAGCTCTCCGAGCAGCCGCGCTTCCTCCGCCGGCGAGAGCAGATCGGGCCGGTACTGGAACCCCTGCGGCGGGTCGGCGACGCGCTGGGAGGATCGACGAGCCACCCAGGCACGGTGGAGACGCCGGCGATACCGAACCTGTGTTCTTGACCCCCGCCCGGGCGGCGACTAAGCAAGCAGCAGCGATGAACTTGTTCAGGAGGAAACGATGAGCCGGCTTGCGGCGATGCTGACGATGGCGCTGGCGGCGGCCCCGGCGCTCGCGCAGGCGCAGGCGCCACGAGGGCTCGCGTTCGAGGGCCTGAAGCTGACCCCGCCCGTCCTGTTGGCGCAGGCCGACGCCGCCCCGCAGCAGCCTGGCGACAAGCCCGCGGAGCCCGCCCCCGCCGAGCCCACGGCCAAGCCGGCCGAGCCTGCTCCCGGCGACGCGGCCCCCAACCTCGACTTCGACCTGCTGGGAAAGCCCGCGCAGCCCGAGGGCCTGGCACAGCCCGCCGTGGACGAGGAGGCGGTCGCCACCCGTCGCGCGATGCTCAAGGTGCACCAGGGGCTGGGGATCGGCCTGCTCGTGCTGCAGCTGTCGACGGTGGTCCTGGGGCAGCTCAACTACCGCGACATGTACGGCGGCGGCGACCGCTCGGGAGCCTTCCGGCGGCCGCACCAGGCGCTCTCGTACTCCACCTTCGCGCTGTTCGTGACCAACGAGCTCATCGCGCTGCTGGCGCCCTCGCCCATCCACCGGCAGTCGCAAGGCGTCGACCGCACGCTGCTCCACAAGATCGGCATGTTCACGGCGATGGCCGGCATGCTGGCGGAGGTCGTCCTGGGTATCACCACCGCCGAGCTCGCGGGCAAGGGCGCGCAGCGCGACCTGGCCAAGACCCACCTCTTCATCGGCTACGGGACCTTCGTGGCCATGGCGTTCGGCGCCTCGGTGATGATCTTCTGAGGACCCGCCCGTGCGCTCCCTGCCTCTCTTCCTTGGCTTCGCTGTCGCCTTCGCCTCCCTCGCCGCGTGCACGCCGGCTCGCGGACCGTGGATGGATCCCGGTTCCGACTGCATGGAGTGCCACGGCCCGGGCGCGCACATCGCCTGGACCGCCGCCGGGACGGTCTACCCGGAGCGCAACTCCGAGGACAGCCAGGGCATGGCGCACATCTACATCGAGCTCACCGACGCCAACGGCAAGACCGTCTCGATGGAGAGCAACCCCGCGGGCAACTTCTACACGTCCGAGAGGCTCGCCTTCCCGCTGACGGCCCGGGCGCGGCGCGGGGACGTGCACTACGAGATGTCCGTCCCGGTCTGGTCGGGCTCCTGCAACGCCTGCCACAACTTGTCGCCCAGCAGCGAGCCGGGCGGCCGCCTGATCGGCCCGCCGTAGCCACCGACCCCTTCCGTCGGGGACAAGCCGGCTCGAAAGCTTCACCCGGGTGCCGTCCCCCTGGCATCATCGGGGGCAGAGGTGCGCCGTGGCAGACAACGAGCCCGAGATCGCCGTCGCCATCAAGTACAAGAAGGACGAGGACAGCGCTCCGCGCGTGGTGGCCAAGGGCGTGCGCAGCAAGGCCGAGAAGATCCTGGAGATCGCCAAGGCCAACAACATCCCCATCATGCGCAACGTCCCGCTCGCGCACGCGCTCAACAAGCTGGAGATCGGCGACGAGATCCCCGAGGACCTCTACGACGCGGTCGCCGAGGTCCTGCAGTTCGTCTACGACATGGCCAAGGCCGAAGGGCGGCGTTAGGCGCTCGCCCGCTGCGCCAGCTTCTTGAGCTTCTCCACGACCACCGCCTCGTTGAAGGGCAGCGAGAAGACGTCGTCGGCGCCCGCCTCGATTCCCAGGTGGGCGAGCGGGGTCTCGGCAGGGGTCGCCACCAGCACGATGGGCATGTCGGTCAACTTGGGGTCCGGGTCGTTGCGCAGCTCGAAGATGGCTTCCGGTGTGCCCAGCCCCGAGAAGGAGGGCTCGGCGAGCAGCGTCGCCGACCCGCTGCGCAGCTGCTGGGCGATCTCGGCCCGCGAGCGGACGGAGACGGAGGCGAAGCCTTGGTTGGTCAGCAGCCGGCTGACGTCGGCGAGCAGCCCCGCGTCCTTGAGCGCGACCAGCACTCGCGGCTTCTTCGCTCCCGGGGCGCTCCCGTAGCGGTCGGACAGCTCGTCGCCGAGCGCACCCAGGGCCGCGGCAGGCACCTCGGCGTGAAGCGCCCCGATGGCGCCCTTGGCCTCCTCGAAGCCTGGGGTCGGACCGTGAGCGAGCGCCACGAAGCGCAGCGCCGTCGCCAGGCCGGAGGGACCCGGGCCCAGGTCCGCGGGGAGCGTCGGCGCCAGGACGGGGTCGACCAGGTCGGCGATGTCCTCGAACGACGGGCCCAGGACCGCCCGCAGCGTCGCGATGCCCGGGATGGCGAAGGGCTCGCGCCCCTCCAGCCGGCTCGCCACCGCCAAGGCGGCGGCGGCAGCCGCCACCCGCTCCAGCTCCAGCGGCGAGGCCCCCAGCCGCTCGGAGAGACGCTGGGCGAGCGTGACGAAGGCCGGGGCCTGGGCGAGCGGTGGGCCCGCCATGGCGAAGAGGCTGGTGAGGAGGCGCTGCTGCACGCGCGAGGTCCCCGCGTCGGCGTCGGCCACCGGCAGGACCGCGGCGGCCTGGGGCGGGTCGAGGGGCGGGGAGTCCGCCCTGGCTGGGGCCGGTCCGCCTGGGCGGCTCGGCGGTGAACGTCCGGGCGCTGGGGCCGAGCCCAGCTCGAGGTCCAGGGACCCCGAGGTGCTCCAGGCGCCGTAGAAGCGCTGCCGGGCGCGCTCCAGGCCCTCGCTGGTGGCGAGGATGGGCGTGATGACCGTCTTGCCGCTGATGAGCTTGAGCTCGTCGAGCGCGCGCAGGTTGGTGGCGTCGTTGGTGGCGACGAAGAGCTGCGGGCCCCGGACCGCGATGGGAACGACCCCCAGCCGCTCGGCCTGGGTCCGGTTGACGAGGCGGACGGCGTCCTTGGGGACCGGCATCGACTCCAGGCGGGAGAGGCCGACGTAGGGCACGCGCAGGACCTCGGCCTGGGCCTGCATCAGGTCTTGCTCGGCCACCAGGCCGCTGCGCTGGAGCGCGGTGAGGAAGTCGCAGTCGAGGGTCGCCTGGAGCGAGGCGACCTCCGGGAGCTTGTCCTGGGCCAGCTGGCCGCCGGACATGAGCGCCAGCACCACGCGCTGGGAGCGCCGGTCGATCTTGATGGACTGGGCGCCGCCGGTGTCGACGAACTGCGGCAGGCGCAGGAGCGGGCTCGAGGACTCGGCCGCGGGCCTGGGCGAGGGGAAGCTCGGCTGCGGCCTGCCCGGAGCCACCGCGGAGACCAGCGAGCGGGACGGCGTGGGGGTGGGCGTGTGCTCGGAGTGGCGCGGCTCCGCCGAGGAGGTCAGGCGGATCTCCTCGTAGTCCTCGTCGCCCTGAACCTCCAGCGCCGAGCGGAAGTCGGGCGCGGCGCGGGCGAAGAACGCCGCGATGTCCTGGGGGCTCACCCGGAGCCGGTTGTCGAACAGGAAGCCGGTGAGCTGGTTCGAGAGCTCGCGGGCGCTGGGCGTGCGCGCCGAGGCGTGCGGGCACAGCGCCCGCATCAGGATGTCCCAGAGCGCGGGTGGAACCCCGGGAAGCAACTGCATCGCCTTCGGGTCGAAGAAGGCGATCTGCTTGACGCTCTTGAGCAGCTCCGTCTCCTGGAAGAGCCGCTGCCCGGCGAGCAGCTCGTACAGGAGCAGGCCCAGCAGGAACACGTCGCTGCGCTGGTCCGGCTCCTCGCCGGCGGCCTGCTCCGGCGCCATGTAGCCGGTCTTGGCCTTCAGCGTCCCCGAGCCGGTGGTGCTCTGCGAGGTCGACGCCTTGGCGATGCCGAAGTCGGCGAGCTTCACCTCGCCGGTCCGGTTGATCATCACGTTGGTCGGGTTGACGTCCCGGTGGACGATGTTCAGCGGCCGGCCCTGCGGGTCCTTGCGCTCGTGCGCGTAGGCCAGCCCCTCGGCCACCTGCTGCGTGATGAAGCACGCCTCGCGCAGGCCCACCGCCACCCGCCGCTGCTGGCAGGCCGTGAGCAGCGAGCGCAGGTTGTCGCCGTCGATGAACTCCAGGACCATGTAGTACTGGCCCTTGAGCGCGCCCAGGTCGAAGACCTGCACCACGTTGGCGTGCTGCAGCGTGACGGTGAGCTTGGCCTCCTGGAGGAAGAGGCTGACGAAGACCGGGTCCTCGCCCAGGTGCGGCAGGATGCGCTTGACCGCGACCGGCTTCTCGAAGCCGTCCAGGCCGACGACCTTGCCGAGGAAGACCTCTGCCATGCCGCCGGTAGCGAGCTTTCGCACCAGGCGATATGCGCCCATGAGCCGACCTCCACTCCCCACCGATTGATAGCACGCAGGGGCAGGGCCCTCTACTTCCCCGCCGGGCGCCGGCGGCCCTGCGCAAGGGTTCAAAGCTCCTCACTCGTCGCGCTCGTCCCCCGTTCATGGCTTGTCGGCCGGCGCGGTCGTCGGCAACCTGCGCGGCGACGAAGAACCAAAAGAGGGGCACACATGACCAGGCGGTCCGAACGGAAGGCTCCGGCGGTTTCGATCCCCAAGGTCAAGGCGGGGATGCACGCAGCGCACCTCTACGGAGACGCGGCGGCGGCCGAGGAGGCGGTCGCCTTCCTCGCCGAGGGCCTCGCCTCGCGGGAGGCCTGCGCGGTCCTGTCGTACGCGCGCCATGGCGAGCGCCTCGCGGCCCAGCTGCGCGACCTGCACGCCGTGGACGTCAAGCGCTCGACCGCCGAAGGCGCCCTGGTGTTCCTCGAGGCGCGCGAGACGGGCAAGGAGCTCCACGCCGACCTCTCGCGCTTCCTGGAGAAGAGCCGCAAGGCCCGCCGGCCGGCGCGCTTGCTGCTCAACCTGGGCTGGCGCGAAGAGGGCTGGCCGGACGACGACGACCTGCTCTGGCTCGAGGCGGGGATGAGCGAGCTGTGCGAGGAGCACGACGCGGCGGCGCTGTGTCTCTACGACGCGCGGCAGCTTCCCGGCTCCATCCTCCTCGACGGAGCGCTGGGGTGCCATCCGGTCGTCTTCTGCCGGGGCGCGGCCGTGAAGAACCCCTTCCTGGTCGACCCCGCGACGCTGAACAAGGAGCTGACGGCTCGCCGGAAGGGCGAGGCCGGGCTGCGCTCGTGGATGGCCTGAGCCGCTGAAAAGCCGAGGGCCCGGCGGGGTGGCCGGGCCCTGGCGACTTCTTCACACGTCGCTGGCTGCGGACTACTTGGCCCGCGCCTCGACGAGCGCGATGAACTCCGGCGAGGCGGCGACCTTGAGGATCTTCTTGAGCTTGGAGCCACGGCCCGCGCCCGCCTTGGCCGGCCGGTCAGCCTCACCGAAGCCGCCCTCGAACTCGCGGACCTCGTCGACCGGGTGGTGGTCGTAGGCGCTCAGGCGGGCCTTCTGCTCCGGGTTGAGCAGGGTCCGCATCTTCTCGCTGATGCTGCGCATCCGGGCGCGCAGGTCGTTCATCGCGACCTCGCCGCGGGCCTGCTCCAGGTTCTTGCGGTTGGCCTCGGAGACGACGCCCGTCTTGACCAGGTCCTCGCGAACCGCGGCGAGCGCCTTGACGATCTCGGGCTCGCGCTTCTCCTGCTCGGCGCGGAGCTGGTCGCGCACGGCAGCCGTCTCCCTGAGCAGCGGAAGGAGCTGGCGGGCCTGGTCCTTGGTCAGGTTCATCGCGCGGTCGAGCTTGAGGGCGGCGATCTCGTTGCGCAGCTTGCGGACCTCGGGCGACAAGGTCTTCGACTGAGCGAGCGCCAAGGCCGGGACGAGAGCAAGGGCGAGCAGGAGCGCGAGCTTCTTCATGGTGGCTTCCTCCGTGGCGTGCAACGTCCCCGAAAACCCCGGTGAGCACGGCGAGTTAACGCTGCGCCGGGGCCGGGGCCTGGCCTAGCGCTCCTTGAAGGCCGGCGCCTCGATGGAGGGCGTTTCTTCAAGCGTTTCCGGCGCTTGGGCCTTGCCGCTCGCCACCTGATCGAGCAGCTCGTCGAGCTTGGCGAGGAGCAGCTTGTTGCCGTCCTGGTGGTAGCCGGCGAGCTTCTCCTCGAAGAAGGGCAGCTGCAGCAGGAACTTCTTGAGCCCGTCGCCGGTCAGCTCCTTGGCGTACAGGCCGAACCCCATCTGCTCGAGGTAGCGGGCGTTGAGCACCTGCTCGAACTGGCCGGCGACCGGCAAGGAGAGCATCGGCTTGTGGAGGTAGACGCACTCGCTCATCAGCGTGAAGCCGCCGTTGGCGATCACGGCCTTGCTGGTGCGAAGGTCGTCGATGAAGCCCTTCTCGCTGAACGGCTTGTAGGTGAGCGGGCCGTCGACCAGCGGCTCCTTCAGATCGCGGCGCAGGCCGTAGATGCGGCACTGGTAGCCCGACTTCTTGAGGATCTCGGGCAGATCCTTGTTGCTCGTGGACGTCTGGTAGACGACCAGGTGCGAGCCCTTCTCGCGCGTCGCCTCCAGGATCTCGGGGCGCAGGATGGACGGGAGCAGGGTGGTGCGGGGCTTGCGCACGTCCGGGTAGAAGAAGGTGGTGACGAGGTAGTGGTAGCAGCCGGGCAGCTTGCCCTTGACGATGTTCTTGGTGAGCTGGAAGTCCGCTTCGTGCCCGTCAGTGATGGCGTCGGCGTGCTTGCAGCGGTTGATGACCTGCATGTTGTCGATGCTGATGACCGGCAGCATCCAGTTCTTGCCGTACAGGTAGGCGAAGGTGTCGAAGTCGCTGACGACGACCTCGGGGCGGAACTTCTCGCTGATCTCGAAGTACTGCTTCACGTTCTCGGGCACGCCCGAGACCGCGGCCTTGGCGTTCTGGATGGCCGTCTTGAGCTTGTTCACCGCGTTGTCTTCGTACGCGATGGTCGCGCCCCAGAATCTTGTGGACGTTGGGGAAGCGCGCCGACAGGAAGTCGTAGGCGCGTCCGGAGACGACGACGTGCACCTCGTGCTTCTGGGTCAACGCGTCGAGGATGACCCTCGACCGCGTCGCGTGGCCCATGCCCTCGCCCACCACTCCGTACAGGATCTTCATGTCATCCCCCTGCCTCGAGGGCCTGACGGCCCCCAGGAGAACTGCGGATGGATTGGACCGGCGCCTGCTGAAAGGACCTGCGCGAACCTAGCCGCGGCGGCGGAAGACCTGGTCGCTGGGCTTGTAGTTGGGCACCTCGCCGGGAGGCGGGGGCGCCGACGGATCGCGCCTGGGGCGCTTGACCACGCCGGGGCCGATGACCTGGGGAGCCGCCGCCACGGGCGCGGCGGGGGCCGGCGGCGGCGCGACCGGCGCCGGGGTCTCGGCCGGAGCGGCCTTCGGTTCCTTCTTCTTCGGAGTCTTCTTCTCAGCCACGGCCTTTGCCTCCACGAGAATTCTTTGGCGAGGGCATTGGAGCCGCACGCACGCTGCCGGTCAAGCGAACGTATCGGGGGCGCCTGGCTATTGCTGGGCGGGAGCGGCGGGGGCGGCCGCGTTCATCTGGTCGAGCAGCCGGGCCGCTTCCTGGCCCGATGGGCCGTCGTGATCGACCTGCTCGACCCTTTGCAGGTACTCGCGCGCCTTGGCGAGGTCCTGCTTGAGCTTGCAGGTGATGCCCATGCTCAGCAGCGCCGCGGGGTTGTCGCGATCCATCGACAGCGCCTTCTGGAAAGCCTCCACCGCCTTGTCGAGGTCGCCGGCGAGCAGGCACTGCCGGCCGTAGGCCACCTCGCGGTCGGCGTCGTTGACCAGCTCCACCTTGAGGAGGGTGCCGGCGCCCACCGTGACCAGCAGCGCGCGCAGCAGGCCCGCCCACCAGAACGTGACTGCCTCAGCGGCGACGACGGCGGCGACCGGGAGGTCGGGGAGGATGGGCTTGCCGCGCAGCATGAAGCGAACCTTGGTGTAGCGGCCCTTGTTCACCCAGTGGGTCAGCTCCTCCCGGACCTTGGCCAGGGTCTTCTCCACCGAGCCCGGCTCGACCTCGACGCCGAAGACGTTGCGCTCGTCTTGCTTCGCCGCGGCAGGGGAGGCCTCGGTCGCGTCGTTCGCGGCGGCCTTCCGCTGCGGCTTCTTCTTCGCGGGGACCTTCTTCGCCGGCGCCTTCTTGCGAGCGGCCTTGGGAGCGGCGGGCTTCTTGGCGGTCTTCAGGGACGAGCGGGACTGCGGGCGGGCCTTGGCCACGGGACGACCTCCGTCGTGTCGAGTGGAGAGGAGCGGCGACTCTACAACGATCGGCCCTGGCGCCGCACCGCGCGCAGCCTCCACGAGTCCCCCGCGCGAGTGAATTCGCGCCGCAGAAGCCGCGTCGGGCAAAAGCTCGCGCTGCCTCACGATTCCGGTAAGATGTGGCCCACGAACGAGCGCAGGAGGCGCCATGCTGGCCGCGTTGATGCTGTCCGGAGCGCTGTTGATGTCCCAGGGAGCCAAGCCCCCGGACTACACCGAGAAGAGCCTGTGCGACCTGTGGGCGGGCGCGCAGTGCGCAGTGGCCAAGTGCGGCGAGAACCCCCAGGAGCGGTGCAAGCAGGAGTCGAAGGTCTGCCGCAGCAAGCCGCGCACCACCGTCACCGGCGAGCGGAGCAGGAAGGTGGCCGCCTGCGCCAAGGCGATGCTCAAGATGAAGTGCGGCGAGCCCAAACCTGCCGAGTGCAGCGACGTCAGCGGCCCCTGAGCCGCCGGCCGAAGCGCTTTGACTCGAAGCCCCGCGTCCTCTCACGAGGAGCGGGGCTTCGGCTTTCCGGCCTTCTTCCGGCTACAGGCCCAGGGCTCGCAGGAGCCGTCTGAGCGCCTGGGGCCGGTCGCCGGCGCGGGCGCAGACGAAAGACTCGGACTCGTCGGGGCTGGGCTCGACGCGCAGGTTCGCAACCGACATGAGCTTTTCCCGGGTCAGCACGGCGAGCGCGGTCCCCCGGCGCTCGACTCCCGCCGGAATGGCCACCCCGCGCGCGAGGTTCGCCGCGAGCTCGGGCAGCGACTGGCCGATGCGCTCCTCGACCGCGAGAGCTCCGGGGCCCCACTGCAGTCGGAGCGACTCGAAGCAGACGCGCTCGCCGGTCTGGCCCAGGACGATCACCGCCAGGCCCTCCAGGCGCAGGACGCGGGCGACCCGCTGGGCGAGCGCGAGCGCGGCCTCCTCGTCCCCGGGCCCTGGCGACTCGTGCAGCAGCAGGCCCGACTCCTGAGTCTCTTGCCAGGCCCCGAGCGAGACCGCCTCCCGGCCATCCCCGGCGACCAGCACGCACGTGCGCGAGGCCAGCGCCGCCTGCGCCAAGAGGTTGGGTCCCAGCCGCTCGCGAGCCAACGTCAGGTGGTAGCTCGGCGAGCCCGTGCCCGCGACGACCACCGGCCCTTCGAACGGCCCGACCAGCTCGAGCGGGACGCCGAACCGGGCCATCGCGGCTTTCAAGCCGTCGGTCGACTCGATCGGCGCCGAGGGCACGACCTCCAGGCCTTCGCCGGCGACCGCCGTGCGCGCCAACGGGCGGGACATGGCGACCAGCGCTGCCACTTTCCAGGGCCCCGACTCGCGCCAGACCTGGGCGAGCCCGGGCGGAGAGAAGACGAGTCGGGGCGCAAGAGCTTCCGCTCGCTCCAACGCCTGGCTCATGGCGTCGCGGCCCATCCGCTCGACCGGCACGTCCAGGTCGGCCAGCGCCCGCTCGATCCACCCCATCTCCGGGCCGTCGCCCAGCAGGAGGACGTTCCGAGTCGTCGCCGGGGTCTCGATGGTGGAGCCGGCGGGGAGCGCTTCAGGTCCAGGTGCTGGGGGCGTCGCCGTCGTCGGCACCGGTGGCCGGACGCCGACGGTCACCGAGCCAAAGGGGCCGGCGACCGCCGGGAAGTCGAGCGCGGGCGAGGAGGGAAGGCTGGCCGGCGTGGCCTTGGCGGGAGCGGGGTCGACCACGAAGAGCGGCTCGGGCAGCAGGATCGGCACCGGCGTCGCCGTGGGGGGGATGATCGAGACATCGATCTCCACGCGGGCCGGGCTGACCTCGTCCAGTTGGAACTCGAGCGTCGGCTCGCGACCCTGCGGCTGTTGCAGGTCGGGCTCCGCTTGTGGCAGGTCGGGCTCGGGCTCGGGCTCGGGCTCGGGTGACGGCAGCGGGGAAGGCGTAGGCGACGGCTGGACGACGCGACGAACGGTCTCCGGCGGGATCACGGCCACAGGCGGTGGCGTGGTCTTGGGCGAGGCGGCGGAGAGCGCTCTCATGTGCTCGAGCGACTCGTGGTCCGACGGGTCGAACGCGAGCACGGTGCGCCACTCGTCGTAGGCAGCCGAGGAGTCTCCATCGCGCTCCAGCCGCCGCGCCGCCTCCCGATGCAAGAGCGTGCCGGCGACGCGTTCGCCCATCGCGTCCAGCGCGCGGGCGGCGGCGCTGGCGAGCGCGGCGTCGGCCTGGTGCTCGTCCATGGCGTTGCGTACGGCCAGCAGGCCGCGGCGGGGCTGGCGCACGAGCAGGGCGAGCTTGCAGGCGCGCAGCGCGGCGTCGCGGTCCGATGGGCAGAGCGTGAGCAGGCGCTCCAGGACCGAGAGCTGGTCCGCGTGCGCACCTTCCTGGCCCAGCCGGAGCGAGGCCTTGTGCAGGCGGCCGATGGCCTCGGTGCGCCGTCCCGCGCGGGCCAGGGCGTCGGCGAGCGAGAGCGCCAGCGGCAGCGAGCCGTCCAGGTTCGAGAGGCGCTCGAGCAGCGAGAGTCGGGCGGGCTCGTCGCCACGCAGCGCCGCGGCACGGCCGGCGCCTTCCAGCACCTGGGCGGCATCGCCCAGCTTGCCCTGGCCCTCCAGCTGCTCGGCGAGCGAGAGAGCGAGCGCCGAGTCGTCGGGCTGCAGGCGGGCGGCCTGGCGCAGCGCCGCGACGGCCTTGGCCGCGAAGCCGGATTGGCCGTGCAGCTCGGCGACCCGCCGGTAGGCGGTCGCCGCCTCCGCGGACTGCCCGAGCTTCTCGCGCACCGTGGCGAGCTTGAGCAGGGCCCGCTCTTCCGGCGCGGCAGCGACGCACAGCTCATAGACCTCGGCGGCCTTCGCCCAGTCCCCCTTCTTCTCGTGGGCCTCGCCGAGCTCGATCTTCGGGGGCTTCGACGTCATGGGTGCAGTATCATCCAAAACCTTTTGATGGCGAACGTTGGCGCTGGAGCGCGGAGGAACCGATGACCCTCGAGCAGCTGCTGGGCCTGCTGAGCCTGGGGGCCAAGAAGGGCGCGAGCGACATCCACCTCGAGGCGGGCTACCCGCCCTGGTACCGTATCAACGGCGAGCTGTTCGCGGCCAAGCTCGACAAGCTCACCAGCGAGGACACGGCGCTGCTCGCGCGGCACGTGCTGGGCGAGAGCTCGCCGTTTCTGGCGGGAGCGGTGCGCGACGTGGACCGCGGCTTCGGCATCCAGGGCGTCTCGCGCTTCCGGGCGAGCTTCCTGCGCCAGCGCGGCAGCGTGGGCGTCGTGCTGCGCGTCATCCCCTTCGAGATCCCCTCGCTGGGTGACCTGCACCTGCCGGCGGTGCTCCAACAGATCGCCGGGGCGCGGCACGGGCTGGTCCTGGTCACCGGGGCCACCGGCGCCGGCAAGACCACCACCATCGCGGCGCTGCTCAACCACATCAACCTGAGCGACCGGCTGCACATCGTCACCATCGAGGACCCGGTCGAGTACGTCTTCCACCCCGAGAAGTCGGTCGTCATCCAGCGCGAGGTGGGCAGCGACACCGCCTCGTTCGAGGAGGCGCTGCGCGCGGCGATGCGCCAGGACCCGGACGTGCTGATGGTCGGCGAGATGCGCGACCGCGAGACGGCCGAGACCTGCCTGAAGGCCGCCGAGACCGGGCACCTGGTCATCTCCTCGCTGCACACCACCGACGCCACGCGCACCGTGGGCCGGCTGGTGGGCATGTTCTCGCCGGAGGAGCAGCGCGAGGTGCGCAACCGGCTGGCCGACCACCTCAAGGCGGTGGTGAGCCAGCGGCTGGTGATGCGCCAGGACGGAGCGGGGCAGCTTCCGGCGGTCGAGGTGCTGCTCGCCACGCGCTCGGTGCAGGAGGCCGTCCGCGACCCGGCCAAGACCGACGAGCTCTTCAACCTGATGGAGCGCGGCCGCGACGAGCTGGGCATGCAGACCTTCGACCAGCACCTGGTGGAGCTCTGCCGGAGCCGGCTGATCAGCCCGGAGACCGCCAAGCACTTCGCCACCCGCCGCGCGGAGGTGGAGCGGACGCTGATGCTCGGAGGCGGCGAGTGAGCCTGCGCAAGGCCGTCCTCGTCGATCGCGACCCTGCGCTGCTCGACCGCCTGGCGGTGGAGCTCGCCCGCGGGGGCGCGGCCGTCGAGACGCTGTCGAGCACGGCCGGGCTCACCCCTGACCTGATCGCGCTCTCGGCGCCGGACTGGCTCGTCATCGACGCCGGCCTGCCGGGCCTGAGCCGCGCCGCGCTCTTCGTCCTGGTCCGCTCGCTGCGGGCGCGCCTGCCGCTGGCCCGGGTCGTGGTGGTGGCCGAGGGCGGGCTCGACGCCGCGCGCGAGGCTCCCGGGGCGACGGCTCTTTCGCGGGCGACGCTGGTCGCCGACGGGGCCGCGGCGCTGGGCATCGTCGCCACCGCCGTCGACGTGCGGGTGGTCATCGACTCGGTGCTCGGACGGGTGGCGGCGGCCCCGGGCGGCCAGCGCTACGAGGTGGCCATCGACCTGTTCAGCGACGCCACCTTCTGGGTGGGCAAGGACCAGGCGATGGGCGTCTTCGTCGTCACCAGCGTCCCGCCGGCGATGGGCGAGCAGGTCGCGCTCGGCGTGAGCCTGATGGGGCGCAAGCCTCTGGAGCTCAAAGGCGTCGTGTCGTGGCAGCGGACGCGCCGCTCGTTCGGGCTCAAGCAGCCGCCCGGCGTCGGCGTGAAGCTGGTCGGCGTCGACGAGGAGCAGCGGCTCGCCATCGACCGGTTCATCGAGCAGCGCGAGCCGCTGATGTGGATAGGCTGAGCCAACCCTGCTCGTGCACCGGCCATCGGCAATCCACGGCCGGGGGCCCCCAAGAACTCGAGCCCGAAAGCCTTTGGCAGGTGGCCTTCCAGGCTCCCGGCCCCCGTCTCCATGCCTACCCTTGGCTCATGCGCCTGCCCGCTTGGCGGGCAGGGTACGGAGCCGGAAGGGCTCGAGGGGAGTGGCGATGGTCGGGCGTTTCGGGTGGGGCCTTCTCGCGCTGGCGAGACTCGGGCTTGGTGGGGTGCGCGACGAACATCATGACGGTGCCCAGTCCGCAGCTCGTGACGGCGGCACCAGCAGGGCCGGCCGCCGCGGCTGCGCCGGCAGCGCAGCCGGTGGTGGTCCAGCTGATCGTGGCGCCCGAGGACCCGCAGTCGCGGGGCATGGCCGCGCTGTCTGGGCTGGAGCTGGGGGAGACCCTCGCGCCGGTGGCGACCACCTCCCTGTTCTTCGAGACCGGGCAGGCCACGCTCTCGCCCGACGGCAAGGTGAAGCTGGCGCGCATCGCCGAAGTCCTGCGCCGCTACCCGGCGCTCAAGGCTCGGATCGAGGGCAACGCCGACGAGCGCGGGGCGTGCGACTACAACATGGACCTGGGGGCCCGCCGGGCCCTCGCCGCCAAGGAGTACCTGCTGACAATCAAGGTCATGCCCGACCAGGTCATCGTGAGGACCAACGGCGCCCTCAAGCCGGTCTCCAAGGGCCACGACGAGGAGGCCTGGCGGGTCAATCGCCGCAATGACGTGCAGGTCGTCCCGGAGGGCGCGGCCGGCGACTCCAACATCGTGGAGGTGAAGGTGCCCGTGTCCAAGCCCGCTCCGGTGACGGCTCCCGAGGCGGCCGCGCCGGCGGACGGGGACAAGGGCGCGCAGACCGCCGAGGAGAAGAAGTAAGCCGAAGGCCGTCGGGTGGCCGGGGGCCGCCAGCCGAGCCTCACCCCTGACCCCCTCTCCGGCAAGCGGAGAGGGGGAACCCGGCGCTCGGCTCCGAGGTGACTCGCCCACCTCCTCTCCGTGCTTATCTCTGGTCACGCCGTCGCGTCGGCAGCAATCCTTGGGGCCGTCGACGGCCTCGCAGGGGCTCTTCGAATTCGAGCGGCGAATCCTCCGGGCTAGACTGCTCTGAAGCCTGGAGCCTGGGGCATTCGGGAGGTTCCCGACGGACGCGGGCGAGCGCTCTCCCCGTCGGCCCCAGGCCCAGGAGCCGTCCGGACGGTCCCCTTCGAGAAGATTGCTGCCCTGGCGGACGGCGACCTAAGATACCGCCTCCCTTCAGGAACTCTCGATGGCCGAAGCCGAAGCCGACAGCCCCAAGACGACCGAGGAGAGGCCCGCGCCTCCGCCGCCGCGGCGCACGCGGCTCGTGCTGGACAACGTCCCCAAGCGCGGATTCTTCAAGAAGTTCTTCCTGGCGCTGCTCTTCCTGGGCGTGCTCGGCGTCAACGCCGGAGTCCTGGTCGCCGTCGGCGTCTACGCCAAGTACTCGGTGGGCCTGCCCAAGCTGCCCAGCGTCAAGGACTACCGGCCGCCCATCCTCTCCGAGTTCTGGACCAGCGACCGCGTGCTGGCCGGCGAGTTCTACGACGAGCGCCGCAAGGTCGTCCCCTACGAGCGGATCCCCAAGAAGCTCGTGCAGGCCTTCATCGCCGCCGAGGACGAGCGGTTCTTCGACCACCCCGGCTTCGACCCCATCGGCACCTTCCGCGCGGTGTGGAAGACCTTCGTGGTGCGCAAGAAGGTCCAGGGCGGCTCGTCCCTGACGCAGCAGGCGGCGAAGGCGGTCCTGGTCTCGGTCGAGCTCTCCAAGATCAGCGACGAGGAGCTGCGCGCCGAGGTGCGCCGGCGCCTCAAGCCCCGCGGCCTCGAGAACGACCCGGACGCCGTGCGCCAGGAGACGCTGCGCGTCCACGCCAAGATGAAGAAGGAGGCGCACGACCGCGCGACCGTGCGCAAGGGCATCGCGGGCGTCGAGCGCAAGATCCGCGAGCTCATCCTGGCGCTGCGCCTGGAGAAGGCGCTGACCAAGGAGCAGAATCCTCTACCTGTACTTCAACAACGTGTACCTGGGGCACCACAGCTACGGCGTGCAGTCGGCCGCGGAGAACTACTTCCGCAAGGACGTCAGCCACCTCACGCTGGGCGAGATGTCACTCCTGGCCGGCCTGCCGCAGGCCCCCTCCGCCTACTCCCCGTTCGCCCACCCCGACGAGGCCAAGCGCCGCCGCCACTACGTCCTGCGCCGCATGTTTGAGGAGGGGATGATCAGCGCGGCGGACCGCGAGGCTTCCGAGAAGGAAGAGGTCAAGGTCTTTGCTGTCGAGGACGTCTTCCACGAGTTCGCGCCGTTCTTCACCGAGCAGGTGCGCCGGGACATCGTCAACCGCTACGGCAACGAGCGCATGCTCAAGGACGGGCTCAAGGTCTACATGACGGTGAACGGCGAGTCGCAGCGCGCCGCCCAGTTCGCCATGCTCGACGGGCTCATCCGGGTGGACAAGCGCCAGGGCTTCACCGGCGTGCTGGGGCACATCGAGGAGGACACCGCCAAGGTGGCCTTCGAGAAGAAGATCGCCTCCAAGCTCGGAGACGAGAAGCTCACCGTCGGCTCCTACTACGTGGGGATGGTGGAGAAGGTCCACGGCGACGCCAACTACGCCGACGTCAACATCGGCGGGCAGATGGCGAAGCTCCCCATCGCCGGCATGCGCTGGGCGCGCGAGCCCAACCCCGAGCGCTACTTCCCCTCGGCCCTCATCGACCACGTCAAGAAGGCGCTGCGCGCCGGCGACGTGGTCGTCGTCAAGGCGGTGGAGAAGAAGACGCTGGAGGAGGACGAGGAGGCGAAGTTCAAGAAGCTCATCCCTGCCGAGGGGCCGTACGTCACGCTCGAGCAGGAACCGACGCTCCAGGGCGCCATCGTCAGCGTCGACCCGAGCCGCCGCTACGTGGTGGCGATGATCGGCGGGTACGACTTCGACGCCAGCGAGTACAACCGCGCCTTCCAGGCCTGCCGGCAGCCGGGCAGCTCCTTCAAGCCCATCGTCTACTCGGGCGCCATCGAGCTGCTGGGCTGGCAGGTGAACCACATCCTGGTCGACTCGCCGGTGGTCTTCGACGACCCGGAGAGCCAGCTGCGCTGGAAGCCGGAGAACTACGGCGAGGACTTCCGCGGCGACGTGCTCTTGCGCACGGCCATCATCAACTCGATGAACATCCCGGCGGTGAAGACGATGGACGCGCTGCGCCACGAGGTGCAGATGCAGGGCGTCACTGACTGGGCCCAGAAGCTGGGCATCACCACCTCGCTCAACCAGGACCTGGCGCTGGCGCTGGGCGGCAGCTGCGTGCACCCGGTGGACCTGGTGAACGTCTACGCCACCATGAACCGCGGCGGCATCCGCTTCCGGCCCTACTACGTGCGGCGGGTCGAGGACCGCTTCGGGCGCACGCTGGAGGACCACACCGCCTACGACGACGAGTTCGCCAGCTTCGAGGACCGCGTCGCCGCCGGCTACGCCAAGCTCTTCGACAAGCCGGAGCGGGTGATGAAGCCGGAGACGGCCTTCCTCATCACGCACCTGATGCGCGAGGTCGTCCTGTTCGGCACCGGCACGCCGGCGCAGAAGCTGGGCAAGCCGGCCGCGGGCAAGACCGGCACCACCAACGACAGCTTCGACACCTGGTTCATGGGGTTCACCAAGGACCTCGTGACCGGCGTCTGGATGGGCTACGACCACAACGAGCACCCGCTGGGCAAGTACGAGACGGGTGGCCGCGCCAGCCTGCCGGTGTGGGTCGACTACATGAAGGAAGCGCTCGGCGAGAAGCCGCAGAAGAACTTCGAGCCGCCGCCGGAGGCGGACATCGTCTGGGTCGACATCGATCCCGAGACGGGCAACCGGGTCGCACCGGGTGCGAAGAAGCGCGTGCATGCGCCGTTCGTCCGCGACCAGGAGCCCAAGGACACGGGCGTCGAGCCGGGCGGGATCGACCCGCGCGAGCTGGGGCGGTTCGACCAGTAGGGGTAGTGCCGGGCTTCCACGCCCGGGGCGCCCTCGAGATCCATCGAGTCTGAGGCGCGCTGGGGTAGTGCCGGGGCTTCCACGCGCTTCCACGCCCGGGGCACTCTCGAGATCCATCAGTCTGAGGCGCGCTGGCGGGTAGTTCCGGCACCCATCGGATGTGAGCGGCCCGCTACTGGTCCTGCAGCGCGATCTCCGAGATTCGCACGTGCCGCTCGCGCGGGTTGGCTCTCAGCTCGAGCCCGCGCAGCTCGCGATTGACCTCGCCCAGCTTCAGCACGAACTCCCGGCGCGGAGGGTGGTCGGCGAAGTTGAGCGGGCACCAGGTGACGACGCCTTCGAAGAGCGTCGCCAGGCCGAAGGCGCGGCAGATCAGCGGGCGCTCTTCGTAGACCAGGCATCGCCCGGTCCGTGGGGAGAGGAGCGCGCAATGGGTCCCTTGCTCGGCGCGCCGGGCCGCCGCCTCGCGGGTCGCCGTGGGCAGGCCGGCGAGCGCGGCGGCGACCCGGTCGGCCTCGATGCCGAAGACGACCAGGTCCGCGTGGCAGCAGCGCTGGCAGCCCGCGTGGCAGGCGAACTCGTCCGGTTGGGCGGCGAGCGCTCGCGCGAAGAAGGTGTCCACTTGCTGGCGCAGGCGCTCGAGCATGGTCGCGGCCGATGCTACGCCGCCGGCCCCGGCGACGCGAACGGACGCGACTGGGCGCTGGACGGACGGCGCCCGCTTCTGTAGGTGTGTCGCCCGCAATGGGACACCGAGCTCTCTCCAGGAAGATCAAGCGCGTGCCGCCCTCGCCCGAGGCGATGGAGCGCTACGTGCGGCTCTGGGTGCAGGAAGAGGTCCACTTCCACCCGGAGAAGTTCCCCAGGCTCACCAGCCGCGAGCTGTTCGGCGAAGATGCGCCGCTGGAGCTGGAGGTGGGCTGCGGCACGGGCGAGTACCTGTGCGCGCTCGCCGCGGAGAAGCCCCAGTCACGCTTCCTCGGCGTCGATCCCGTCACCAAGGTGCTCTTCTTCGCGGCGCGGATGGCCGAGGAGCAGAAGCTCGCGAACCTGCGGCTCGTTCGCTCGACGATGGGCGTGCTCTACCCACTGCTGGTGCCCGATTCGATCGCCGCCGCCTACTGCCACTTCCCCGACCCATTCGTGCGCTCGCGCGGCGAGCACAAGGTGCTCAACGCCCGCTTCTTCAAGGCGATGCAGCAGGCGCTCATGCCGGGCGGGACGTTGAGCGTCGTCTCCGACAAGCCGGAAGCTCTTCGACGAGGCCCTGCGGCTCGTCGAGGCTCAGCCCGGGCTGGTGAAGACGCACGCCGAGCGGCACCTGGTGGGCTTCGAGCCCAAGCTCAAGTCGCGCTACCAGAAGAAGTGGGAGCGCTATGACTTGCCGGCGCTGCGGTTCGAGGTGCGCAAGGTGTCGCTGCCGCCAGGGTAGGGACCAGGCCCAAACGTTTTGGACCTCAGCCCGCCTTGGGCTCCCACAGCTCGACGCGATTGCCCTCCGGGTCCACGACCCAGGCGAACCGGCCGTTCTCGTGGGACTCCGGGCCCTGGACGACCTCGACTCCGCCGGCGCGAAGCTGGGCCAGCATCCCGTCGAGGTTGTCGACGCGGTAGTTGACCATGAGCGGACCGGGGAACCAGTCATCGCCCGGCGCGGCGACGTGCCAGACGGTCAGCCCGCCGTCCTCGGCCCGGTCCTCCGGCCACCTGAGGATCGCGCCGCCGAACTCCTCGAAATGCATGCCAAGGTGCTTGCGGTACCACTCGGCCAGGGCCTTGGAATCCTGCTTGGCCTTCAGGAAGACGCCGCCGATGCCGGTCACTCGAGCCATGGGAACCTCCGTGGATGGTAGGAAAGGGATGACTCAACCGGGGCCGATTGCGCAAGCACGCCGCCTCGGGCGAGTCTGAGCCTCGTGTTCCGCCGCATCTTCGTCATCGACCACGAGGTCCTGCCGAGCGTGGCCTCGGTGCAGGCCTTTGCCCCGGGCGCCCCGCTCGCGCTCGTCGGCGAAGAGACCGCGCTCGCCCAGGTCGGACGGCCCGAGGTCCACGACCGAGGCAGCCCGGCGGGACGCGCGCCGCTGGACGCGGGAGCGCTCGTCGCTGCGCTGGGGCTCGAGCGCGAGGATCTCGTGGTGCTGGGACCCATGCGCCAACGCTCGGCCCGGGCGCGCGCCGACCTCGCGGTGCGCCTGGCGATCCAGCACGGGCTCTTCGTGCTCTCGGTCGGCAGCCGCTGCCCGCAGCCCTCCGGGCCGGCACGCCACGTGGCGTTTCTCTCGGCCGCAGACGCGAGCGAGCTCGAGGCGCTCTCGGCCCTGGTGCCGCGGTTCAGCCACGTCGCACGGCTCTCGGGCTTCCTGTGGCTGGAGGGCCATGGCCGCCGGGCTGCGCTGGAGGCGACGCTGCGGACGGCCGGGCGAGACCGCCTCGTCTCCGTCATGGGGTTCTCGGGCTTCCCGACCCAGCTCGCCCATGCCATCGACCGGGCTGCGGTGGCGGCGGGGGTCGACCTCGTGGTCGTGCCCAGCGACGCGGTGCCGGATGCCGCGGTCCTGGCGGGTGGCTTCTTGGCCGCGGACGCCCTGCAGTCCGCCGAGCGGCCGACGCTCATCCTCCCGCGCACGACCCGCGCGCCGGCGCTCCTCGCCGACCGGCTCGCGGCGTCCGACACGCTCGATCTTCCCGGCCAGCCGCGCGCCCTGGCGGTCGAGCGCAACGGCCCGCTGGGGCGCGTCCAGTTGGCGGAGGCCGAGCGGTTGCTCTGCGGTGGCCGGACGCTAGACCACGAGCTGGGAGTGGTGGCGCTGCCGGCGAGCGAGCCCGGCGAGGAAGAGTGGCTGGCGCCGGAGGCCGACCCCCCAAACCGCTGCCGCCTCCGCAGCCTCGCGCCGACGATGCCGCTGCTGCTGGTCGACGCGCGCTCTCCGGTGGAGGTGCTGGCGCCGCTCGAGCCCTTCGCTGCGGACAGCCACGTCGTCTTCGTGCGCCTGCGCTGGGACGATCCCATCGACCGGCTGCGCCACAAGCTGACCGAGCGCGCCCCGTGGGCGGGCGTGCCGCTCCTCATCGACGCCAGCGCCTGGCTCGGCGACGGCGGCGCGAGTGACCTCCCGGAGGCCGTGGACCCCATCCGGCTGCGGCGGCTGGCCACACGGCTCGCCGCGCTCGGCGCGCGCATCCGCTCGGTGGTCGGGGGCGCCGTCGAGCGTCCCTGGCCGGTCGTCGAGTCGGGGGACGAGGACCAGAGCGCGCAGGTGGTGGCGCCGACGCGGGTCGAAGGCAACGAGGTCCGGTTCGAGCTGGACAACGCCCGTGCCCGCGAGGCGCTGCTCGAGGCGATCTCGAGCGCCCGCCGGTCGGTCCATTGGCAGTGCTACATCGTCGAGGAGGGCCCGGTGGCGGAGCGCTTCGCCACCGCGCTGGCCGAAGCGGCCGGCCGCGGCGTGCAGGTCCGGCTGCTCATCGACGCGCTCTACAGCCGGCACGACGTCTTCCGGGCCCGAAACCCGGTGCTCCAGCGGCTGGACGCGGTGCCGGGCGTCGACGTCTGTGCCTACCGCCCGGTGGCCGGCGTCCCGGATCTCGTCGCGCTCAAGCAGCGCAACCACCGCAAGCTGGTGATCGTCGACGACGAGCTCGCGGTCGTGACCGGCCGCAACCTGGGCGCCCCGTACTACACCGGCTTCGCCGAGGTCGCGCTGAAGCGCCAGTCGAGCTACCGCCACGTGCCCTGGCTCGACTGTGGCGCGACCGTCCGCGGCCCGGTGGTCGCGCAGGTCCAGCGCGCCTTCCTGGCCTCGTGGAGGGCCTCGGGCGGGACGCCGTTCGAGCCCGGTCCGGTGCCGGCGCCAGCGGGGCCGAGCGCGTGCACGCTGGTCCTGCACGACGGCTTGCGCGACACGAACACCTTCGACGCCCAGCTGGACCTCGTCCGGCGCGCCCGCGAGCGCCTGGTGGTGGTCAACGCCTTCCCGCTGGCGGTGGAGATGCAGCGCGCGCTCGTCGACGCCGCGCGCCGCGGGGTGCGCGTGCAGGTGCTCTTCGGCTGCGCCCGGCCGCGCCACGGCGAGGACCGGCCGTTCGGCGGCGGCGTGCTCCGCGACCTGGCGGACCGGCTCATCCGCGCCCGGCTCGACCCGGTGCTGCGCGCCGGCGGCGAGCTCTGCGAGCTGCTGATCGAACCGCCGCTGCCGGGCTGGGAGCCGGAGCTCGCCCGCGTCTTCCCGTACGTCCACGCCAAGGTCCTCGTCCGCGACGGCGAGGAGGCGGCGGTCGGCAGCGCCAACCTCGACGTCACCTCCGCCTACTGGGAGAGCGAGGCGCTGCTCCTCGTCGAGGACCGCGCGGCGGCCGGGACGCTGCTCGCCGGGCTCGAGCCGCTGCTCGCCTCGGCGCGGCGGCCGGACGTGAGCGACGAGCGCTGGCAGCAGGAGGCCAGCCTGCGCGCGCGGCTCGATCGCGTCTGGCCCACGCTGGTGGGCTGAGCGGCGAGCCGCCTAGAATCCGGCGTCATGGAGACCACGGACGAGGGGACCTCCGCGACGCCCTGCGAGCTGCGCGCGATGGCGAGGCTGGTGCCGAACCTGAGCGGAGAGGACCAGCGGCTGGCGCTGAGCGCCATCGACCAGGGGCAGCGCGACGGCGCGGTGCGCATCGCCCGCATCGCGCTCTTCATGTGCGCGCTCACGGTGCCGTTCACCGTCTACCTCTACTTCACCTTCGACCCGCTGCTGGCCCAGCGCCTGGCGGTGGTCGTCGCGGTCATCACCGCCCTCGAGGCGACGGTCGCCATCCGCCTGTGGCGCGGCCTGTACCACGACTGGATGAACTGGGCCTCGGCCATCATCGAGGTCTCGATCCCCACCGCGGTCCTGGCGGTCGACGCGGTCACCGTGCACCCCGCCTACGCCCTCACCAGCGCGCCGCTGATGCTCTACGGCCCGGTGGTGATCATCACCTGCCTGCGGCTGCAGCCGCGGCTCTGCCTGCTCGTCGGCGCCCTCGCCGGGGGCGAGCTTTTCGCGAGCTACCTGCTGCTCCGGGCCCAGCTCGATCCGGCCACGGTCGCCGCCAATCCGGCGCTCTCCTTCAGCAACCAGCTCCAGCGAGCGGTCTACGTCGCGGGCGGCGGGCTCGCGGCGTACTGGGTCAGCGTGGTGCTGCTGCGCCTGCTGGGGGACCTCGTCAAGAGCGTGCGCCAGGAGGTGCGGGTGCGCTCCATCCTCGGCACGCAGGTGACGCCCGAGGTCGCGCAGCTCCTGCTCCACTCCACCGGGCGGCTGGGCGAGAAGCGCGAGATCACGGTCCTCTTCAGCGACATCCGCGGCTTCACTTCCTTCAGCGAGAAGCGCGACCCGGTGGAGGTGGTGGACTTCCTCAACCAGTACTTCGCCGAGATGTGCACGGTCGTCGAGCAGCACGGCGGCATCGTCAACAAGTTCCTGGGCGACGGGCTGATGGCGCTCTGGGGCGCTCCGGTGGCGCGGGGTGACCACGCGTCGGCGGCGGCGCGGGCCGCGCTGGCGATGGTCGAGCGGGTCGAGGCGATGAAGGCGAAGTGGAACCACCCCGGCCTGGAGATCGGCATCGGCATCCATACCGGGCCGGCGGTCGTGGGGATCATCGGGTCGAGCCAGCGCAGCGAGTACACCGCCATCGGCGATGCGGTGAACCTGGCCTCGCGCATCGAGGGGCTCAACAAGCAGTTCGGGACGCGGGTGCTGGCGAGCGAGGAGACCAAGCGGCTGCTCCAGGACGGCATCGAGGCTCGTCGGGTGGGCGAGGCGGCGGTGAAGGGGCGCGAGCAGCCGGTCGTCGCTTGGGAGCTGCAGCCGAAGGGGCCGGCGACCACGGCTGTCGTGGGCGCGTGAGGGCTATTTCACCGGCCCCCGTGCGAAGGAACGCAGGGGACCCGCGATGCTGAAGATAGGCAGCTACTTTGTGACATGAACTGGATCGCCCGGACGCTTCAATCTGCGACGGGGAGGCACGGTTAGGAGCTGCGCGATCTCGCGGGCGATCTCCTCGGCGCACCCCGCGAGACAGGCCTCGACCGGGGCAGTCATCTGGGCGTCGAAGGTCGTGTTGTCCAGCACCTCCACCGCGAAGACGTGTACGTCAGAGTCGGCGGGGACGCGCACGCCCAGCCTCCGCCCGAGCTCGAGCGCGGTGGCGAAGTTCACGTCGTGCACGTTGCGCAGGTTCATCGTGGGGCGCAGCGCCGCGCCGCCGAAGCGGTACCAGTGCCCCGGCGGCCCGCCCGCCTTGATCGAGTCGAGCACCACCACACGCTCGAAGCCCTTGACCACGTCGAGCAGACCCAGGCCGCCGACCGAGCACTCCTCTAGGACGCCCAGGCCGGGGACGGGGCCTAGCCGCCGGGCGATCTCCCGCGCGAGGCGGACGCCCACCGCGTCGTCGCGGAGGATCGGGTTGCCCATCCCCACCAGCAGCGTCGACGGCGGCATGGCTTCAGGCCCCGCCCTGCCGGAATTCGCGCCAGACCTTGCCGCCGCAGTGGATGCGGACCTGCAGGGGCATCTGTCCCGGCAGCGAGTGCGTGGCGCAGCTGTAGCAGGGGTCGAAGGCCCGGAAGGTCATCTCGATGAGGTTGAGCACGCCTTCGTTCGGCTCGACGCCCGGCCGGATGACGCGGGCCGCGACCTTGCGGGTCGCCATCTGGATGGGCGCGTTGTTGTGGGTGGTCCCGACGATGAGGTTGCAGGAGGTGCACAGCCCGCGCTCGTCGCAGGTGTAGTGGTGGATGAGCGTGCCGCGCATCGCCTCGACGATGCCCACGCCCTCGCCGGTGATCCGCTGGGGCACGACGCGGAAGGCAGCGCTGCAAATCTCCGGATCGGCGCAGATGCGCAGCAGCGACTCGGCGCATTGGAGCATCTCGATCAGCCGCGCCCAGTGGGAGGCCATCAGCGCGTGGCAGGGCCGGCCGCCGAGGGTCTCGAACATCTGCGCGCGGGCTTGCTCGGCCTCGGGGGTCGCCATGCGGTCGGCGGCGTTGAGGCGCGCCAGCGGGCCGGCGAGGTACAGGCTCGAGTCGGCGCCCTCCACGAAGCCCCTCCAGCCACGCTCCTTGAGGTACGGGAACTTCAGGTACGTCCAAGGCTCGACGTGCTCGGCGATCACCCGGGTGTACTCGGGCGGCGCGAACTGGACGATGGGCTGGCCCGTCGAGTCGACCACCCGGACCTGCCCGTCGTAGAGGCTCACCGCCCCGGCGGCGTCGACGAGCCCCATGCTGCCCAACGCGAGCGCGTACGGGCCCCGGGTGACGAGGTTCAGGTAGCTCGGGTTCTCGAGCACCAGCCGGCGGAACAGCTTGAGGCTGAAGCGCGCGAAGTCGAGGAGCTGGTGGGCGAGCGGGACGATCTCCTCGAGCTCTGTCTTGGAGAGCCCCTTCGAGACCCCGCCGGGAAGGCACCAGACCAAGTGGGTGCTGCGGCCGCCGAGGAGCTGCTGGATGCGCTGCGCGTGGGCCCGCGCCTCCAGCACCCGGCGGCCTATCTGCAGCCCCAGCTTGGAGACCAGGCCGAGGAGGTTGCGCGTCGCGGGATCCGACGTCGGGCCGCAGACGAAGTCCGGCGCGGCGAGCGCGTAGAAGTGGGCGACGTGGCTGTGGATGAAGTGCGCCTGGTAGTACATCTCGCGCAGCTTGTGGGCGAGCGGCGCCACCTCGCCGCCGAAGCAGCCGTCGACCGCCTTGGCCGAGGCGAGGTGGTGGCTGGCCGGGCAGACGCCGCAGATGCGCGTGACGATGCGCGGCAGCTCCTCGATGGGCCGGCCGACCACGAACTGCTCGAAGCCGCGCAGCTCGGGGATCTGGAAGAAGCAGTCCTGCAGCGCCCCGGTGTCGTCGACGAAGAGCTCGATCTTTCCGTGGCCTTCGAGCCGGGTGATCGGGTCGATGGTGATGCGCCGGGTCATGGGAATCTCCGCGGGAGCGTCGCCGCCGGCAGCCCGAAGCGGTACGCCAGCCCGACGACGTCGGGGACGGCGTCGAGGATGCGGTCGATCTCCTCGGGGTCGGCGCTGTCGATGATGCTGGCCAACGCGGAGAGCAGGCGCGCGCCTTGATCCGCGACACCCGGGAGCGGCCCGTAGCACCCGCGGCAGGGCATCCCGCTCTCCGGACAGCGCACGCCGCAGCCGCCGCGGGTGGCGGGGCCGGCGCAGACGATGCCCTGCTCCAGCAGGCACCGGGACGGGTCCTGCAGGACCTCGAACGGACGGAAGAACTGCTTCACCTTCTTCTGCGACTTCTCGCGCGGACACTCGTCGCAGACGCAGGTCGCGGAGGCGCCGACCACCGCGCCGCGCTCGGGCAGGGCGCCCTGCGCGAAGGCGGAGAGCACCGCCTGGACCTGGGCCGGGCTCGGCGGGCAGCCGGGCAGCGTGTGGTCGACGTCGACGACCTGGCCGAGCGGGCGGACGTGTGGGTGCAGCTCCGGCAGCACGAGCTCGCGTCCGGTGGCCTGGCAGCGCGGCTCCGGCGCGACACGGCTTCCCGGCTCGAGCGTGGAATTGTCGAGGTAGACCCGGCGGAGGAGCTGCTCGCGGTCGAAGAGGTTCGCCAGCCCGGGGATCCCGCCCAGGTGCGCGCAGGCGCCCATGGCGACCAGGCGCTTCGACTTCTGCCGCAGCAGCCGGGCGACCTCTTCGTTCTCCGAGTTGCGGACGGCACCGTTGAAGAGCGCCAGGTCGAGCTCACCGTCGGCCATCCGGCGCACGTCGGAGAGCTTGGCGTCGACGGCGATGGGCCAGAAGCGCAGGTCGGCCACCCGTGAGAGCCTCGAGCACGAAGGCGTTCGTGTCGAGCACCGCCACGTCGCAGCCGCCGCAGCCGGCACCCCAGTACAGGGCGAGCTGGAGCTTGCGCTCAGCCATGGCCCAGCTCCCGGAGCCCCGGCTTGACCTTGCAGGGCCCGAGCGCGCGCAGCGCCTCGGTGAACTCGGCCACGACCTGGGCGAAGCGGGCGCCCTCGCTGGCGCTGATCCACTCGAGGCGCACGCGTTCCGGCTCGACGCCCAGGGAGGCGAGCAGGCGGATCAGCAGGCGGTGCCGCCGCAGCGTCTTGTGGTTGCCCTCCAGGTAGTGGCAATCGCCGGGGTGGCAGCCGCAGACGAGGACGCCGTCCGCGCCGAGGGCGAGCGCCTCGAGGACGAGCCCGGGCTCCACCCGCGCCGAGCACATCACCCGGATGCTGGAGAGGTTCTGGGGGTAGGGCGTCCGGCTCGCCCCGGCTCCATCCGCGCCGGCGTAGGAGCACCAGTTGCACAGGAAGCCGACGATGCGCGGCTCGAAGCTCATCCGGTCCTCCCTCGCAAGTAGAGCCGGACGGTGACCGTGGTGCCGCGGCCAGGGACGGACTCGATCTCGCACTCGTCGGTCAGCCGCCGCACAGCGCCCAGCCCACAGCCCAGGCTGGGCGGCAGCCCTTCCCCACGCTCCAGCGCGGCCGCATTGAAGCGCCCGCGGGAGTAGCCGTCCTGCTGCGCCAGCGCCAGGTCGGCGATCCCCGGGCCGCGGTCGGCGGCGACGACCTCGATCATCGTGGCCTCAGGCGGGTCCTGGTGCAGGCGCAGGAAGACGGAGCCCTCCTTGGCGTGGCGCACGATGTTCGAGGCCAGCTCCGCCACGGCGATGGCCAGTGCGGCCGCGCGCGGCGCCGCGAAGCCCGCCCGGCGCGCCAACGCCCGGGCCTCGGCAGAGCAGAACAGCGGATCGGTCGCCGAGCGGACCAGAAGATTGAGCTGGGACGGCTCGGCGCAGCTCATGGGACCAGCTCCGCGACCAGGCACGTGGCGTCGTCGTGGGACTGGCCGAACTCGCGGACCACCGCGTTCGCGGCCTGCTGCGGGACCAGGGCGCGGTATTTCGTCAGCTGCACCTTGCGCGAGATGCCGTCCGAGTAGAGGTAGAGCCGGTCGCCGCGCGCGAATGGCCCTTCGAAGACGCGCAGCTTGCGGATCTCCCGGCCCACGATGCCTGGGCTGGGGACCGGCCGGACGTGGCCATCTCCGGCGATCTCCACGTTGCCCACGATCACGCAGGACAGCTTCCTCGTCTCGGGGTCGACCCGCGCCAGTCCGACGCAGGCGCCGCGCGAGGACTTCAGCGCCCGGCCCATCTCGCCCACGAGCTGGTCGAGCGGTAGGTCGGGGCTGCGCTGCAGCGCCTGGCGCGCCAGCGCGGCGGCGTGCTGGGCCTGCGGGCCGTGGCCCAGCCCGTCGATGACGGCCAGGAGCCACGCCGCTCCGGCCTGCACCACCGCCCAGTCGTCGCCGCAGACCCGTTCGCCGACGGCGCAGCGCTGGCACACCGCGGTCAGCATCGGCTACCTCCGGTACTTGGCGGCGATGACCCGCGTCCCGCCGGGCCCGGTCTGGATGTCGAAGCGGTCCATCAGGTTCCGCGAGCCCCGCAGGCCCAGCCCCATGCCCGTCTTGGAGCGGTTGGTGCCGCCGAGCACCGACTCCAGGTTGGGGATGCCCGGTCCCTGGTCCTCGGCGATGACCTCCAGCGTCACCCGTCCCGCCGGGTAGGAGATGAGGGTCACCATGCCCTTGCCGGCGTAGTTGACGATGTTGCGCGCCAGCTCCGAGACCACCGTGGCGACCTGCGTCTGGGCCGAGACGGAGAAGCCGAGGTCCGCCGCCATCTGCCGGGCGAGGCCGCGGGCCTCCAGGAGCGCGCGCTCGTCGGCGACCGGCACCTTGACGAGCGTCGGCAAGAGCGAGGTGGACGACCCGCGGCTCGCCACCGAAGCGAGGTCCGCCAGGCAGGCCGCCTGCTTGACCGGCTCCTTGACGAAGAGCTTGAGGCCCTTCTCCAGCTCGGGCACCAGCAAGGGCACCTGCTCCGGACGCAGCGACTGGGACGTGAGCTGCGCCCGCAGGCAGCCCGTCTCGACGATGGTCTGGGCGGTCAGGGGGCCGACGTAGCGCTGCAAGGCGTCGATGAGCCGGCGGGCGGACTCGCTGCGGGTCTCCTGGAGGGGCATCAGTCGTCCTCCTCGCGGGCCAGGGCCTCGGCGATGGCCCGTGCCACCAGCGGGTCGTCGTCGCCCGCCTCGTGGTCGCCCGGAGCACCCCCGGCGAGCGCTGCGGCGAGCGAGACCTCGGCCGCCTGCTCGCGGGCGAGCCGGGCGTCGAGCTGGGCGAGCGCCGAGTCGAGGTCGCGGGTGGTGGAGACGCCCTCGAGCTCCATGCCCATCTCCACCAGCGTCATGGCGATCATCGGGTCGATGCCGCACACGGCGGTGGGCACGCCCATCATCTGCGACAGCAGGCCGATGTCCCGGATGGCGCGGGCGATGAAGCTGTCCATCACGTCGATCCCCGAGACGTCGACGATGAGCGCACGCGCGTCGCCGTGCGCGAGGGTGTTGGCCACGTCCTCGCGCAGCCGCACCACCATCTGGTCGCTCAGGGCGACCTGGACGGAGGCCAGCAGGTACCCGCGGACGCGGATGAGCGGGACGCGCTCGGTCATTTGGCTTCCTGCAGGTCGCGCAGGCACGCGCGCAGGCCCGCCTGCAGGTTGCGCAGCGTCTTGAAGCCCTGCAGCTCGACGCCCACCTCCACCAGCGTCTGGGCCACGGCCGGCTGGATGCCGGTGAGCACGCAGCGCGCGCCCAGGAGCTGCGCCGCCCGGACCACCTTCATGATGTGGTCCGCGGTCTTGGTGTCGACGGTGTCGACGCCCGTCAGGTCGAGGATGACGTGGCGCGCCGACAGCTCGCCGATGGAGCGCAGCACCTTCTCCATGATGTCGTTGGCCCGGTGGGCGTCGACCACGCCGATGAGCGGCAGGACGATGATCCCCTCCCAGACCTGGAGGACCGGAGTGGACAGCTCGCGGATGGTCACCTGTTGGCGCTCGGTGAGCTCGCGGACGTCGCGCAGGCCGCTCACCGCCTCGTTGAGCGCCTCGCCCAGCCGGCAGACCAGCTCCTCGGTGGAGCCGAGCGTCTGGTCGGTGACCGCGACGTCGAGCCGGCCGCGCTTGACCTCGGTGAGCACCGAGAAGCAGTCGGACAGGCCCATGGCCAGCTCCATGGAGCTCGCGTGGGCGGCCTCCTCGCGCTGCTGCGACTGCTCGAGGCAGGCGTTCATGGCGTCGCGCAGCTTGACGAGCGCCGGGTCGAAGCCGGCGCCCGTCAGGCGTTCGGTGAACTCGCCCTTGGAGAAGCGTTCGAGCGCGTCGGCCCAGTCCTGGAAGGGGGCAGTGGTCATGGTCGTCGTCATGGCGGAAGGGCTCCGGGCGAGGGGGCGGATCAGAACTGGATGTGGATGAGCAGGCCGTCGGGGAGCTTCTCGACGGCGAGGATGGTCTTCTTCATCCGCTCGGCCCACTTGCGGACGTCGGCCTCGAAGGTGGGGCAGTTGCCCGAGACCTTCAGCGTGTCGCCCGGGGCCATCTGCGGGACCAGCGCGGCGACTTTGAGGACGGGCTGCGGGCACTTCATCCCGAGGGCGTTGAGCCTCCTTGACGGCCATGGTCGGCTCCTTCTTCGCGGACTGCGGGGTTCACTGCAGAAGCGCGGCGAGCTCGGCGCGAAGCTGCGCCTGCTCGAAGTGGGGCGAGCGTGCGGCGGCGGACGGGCACGAGGCGGCACAGCAGCCGCAGCCCCGGCAGAGGTTCTCGTCGACGGCGTACCGGCCGGTGTCGACTCGGCGGGTGATGGCCTGGTAGGGGCAGCCGGAGGCGCAGACGCCGCAGGCGCCGCAGCGCTGGGCGTCGATGGAGGCGCAGAGCGGGTCGAGCCGCAGCTTTCTTCCGGGTTGAAGCGCCGAGAGCACCGCGCCCGCCGCCGCGGCGCCCGCCGTCGCGGCCTCGGGCACGGGCTTGCTCCGCTGCGCCGAGCCGGCCACGAACACGCCCTCGGCGCGCGTCAAGAACGGGCGCAGCCGCGCGTGCTCGGGGACTACGAATCCTCGGGGCCCGAGCTCCAGCCGCAGGGCATGGGCGACCGCCGCCGTTCCTTCGGAGCCGACGAGCGGCGGGGCAACGACGGCGAGGTCGACCACCAGGCGGCTCCGCCCACTGGCGCCGTCCCAGTCGATCGTCGTCGTCCCTCGGCCGGCCGGATCCCCTGCGACGCGGTAGCGCCCCGAGGGACCGAGCGAGAGGCGAAGCAGCCGCCCGTCTTCGGGCATCGCCGGTCCGCCGCGACGGCGCTCGCCGCCCAGATCGTAGATGCGGGCCTCGGGCAGGTGCTTGCGCAGCATGGCGATGTACTTGTCGAAGCTCGCGCAGCACAGACCCGAGCACTCGGCGATGGGCCCCTCTCCACGGCCGTCGGCACAGCGCAGCAAGGCGATGGTCTCGGGCTCGCGTCCGGTCGCCGGGACGCGCACCGCGCCCTGGGTCGGCCCGGCCTGGTTGAGCATCCGCTCGAGCTCGTAGGCGGTGACGACGCCTGCCGGGAGAGAGGGGTCGCGCGCCTGGGGCACATCGCCGGTGGCGACGATGACCGCTCCGATGCGGCGCTCCTCGAGCCGCTCCTGCTCGTCGAGGTGGATGTTGCCGAAGGGGCAGGCCGCCTCGCACGCCGAGCACGCGCCGCCGCCGGTCAGGTTCAGGCAGCAGCGAGGGTCGACGTAGGGGACGTGCGGGACGGCGCCGGTGTAGGCGAAGTGGATGGCCTTCTGGACGGCGCCCGGGTCGTAGCCGGAGACGCCCGGAGCCGGACAGGCCTCGAGGCAGGTCCCGCAGCCGTAGCAGCCCGCGGCGTCGACCCGGCGCGGCCGCCGGCGGATGCGCGCCGCGAAGGCGCCGCGCCGGCCGACCAGGTCGACCACCTCGCTCAGCGCCAGGAACTCGACGTTGGGGTGGTGCAGCACGTCGTCCACCAGCGGGTCGAGCATGCACGAGGCGCACTCGAGGTCGGGGAAGAGGTCGGCGAGGACGGCCACCCGGCCGCCCGCGCTCTCAGCACGCTCGACGAGCACCACCTTGCGCCCCGCCTCGGCGAGGGCCTTGGCGGCGGTCAGTCCGGCGACGCCGGAGCCGACGACCAGCGCGTCCGCGCAGCACTCGACCTCGCGCTCCTCGAGAGGCTCGAGGGCCACGGCGCGGGCCACCGCGGCCCGAGCGAGCGCGCTCGCCTTGGCGGTGGCCGCCTCCTTGTCGGTGCAGACCCAGGCGCACTGCTCGCGCACGTTGGCCATGGCGAACAGGTACGGGTTGAGCCCCGCCTGGCGGCAGGCCTCGCGGAAGGTGCCCTCGTGCTCCCGCGCTGAGCAGCCGACGACCGCGAAGCGGGTCAGGCCGGAGTCGCGCAGCGACTGCACCAGGAACTGCTGGCCCTGCGGCGTGCACAGGGTGTCGTGGAAGAGGGTGGTGCCCACCCGCCGGTCCGCGCGGAGCGCCGCGCCGACGGCCTCGAGGTCGAGGTGGCCGGCGAGGTTCGGCCCGCACCGGCAGACGAAGGCGAGGCAGGTGCCCGAATCGGATGGCGCGGCCCGCCCCATCGGCCCTCCCAGGCGAGGCAACGCCGCATTCGCACGGCCAGCGGATGGCGGCGGCGCCTCGGAACGAGGGCTGCTCGATACCTCGAACGGGGGCCGTGGGGATCTAGCGGCGGTGGGGCCCAGGCCCCTCACGCCCGATCATGGACAACGTCGGGCTTCGGGCTTCGGGCTGCGGGCTTCGGGACGCTTGGCACCGGCACTAGTACTGCGCGCCCTAAGATCTTTCTGGGTTGAAATCACCAGGAATATTCACTGGTTCCAGAGTCCAGCCGAATTGCTCCTCAACAATGGCGAATAGCTCGCGCATGGTCGCGCGGTAGGGAGTCTTTTCCCAGCGGCCAGTGTGCGTGGGCATCTCCGAGGTACCACCACTGCACGGTGGCGCGGCGGAAGCGCAGGTGGGGAATCGGGTCGTCCTCCGGGCCCGACTCCAGCGTCACGAGGTCGCCCTTGGCGCGCACGCGCAGGTGCTTGTGCTCGGGGTGCTCGCAGAGGAGCTGCTCGGCTGTGCGTCGGCCGTCGTCGCTCTTGTTCATGGGCTCGCGTGCCCGCCGCTCAAGCGGCGTGGCGCGAGCCATCGTCATGGAAGCGACCGCGGAATGTCCAGCGGAAGGGGTGCGCCTCGAAGTCGTTCCAGTAGCGGATGAAGTCCTCGATGCGCGTCACCATCGCCTCGGGTGTGGCGAAGTTCGCGTTCTTGATGATTCGCCGTTGCAGGATGCCGAACCAGATCTCGACCTGGTTGACCCACGAGGCGTGTTTGGGCGTGTAGACGAAGTGGAACCGTCCGCCGTGCCGCTTGTTGAAGCGGACCCAGGCGTCGCCATGGTGGATGTTGAGGTTGTCCCAGATGACGTACACCGGGCCGCGGGGATAGCGGCGAGCAAGCGCCTCCATGAAAGCGTCGAGGTCGGCCGCGGTGCGCCGCTTCCGGAGCTGCCCGAAGACCTTGCCGGTGCGGACGTCGAAGGCAGCGATGAGCGCGCGGGTGCCGTGGCGGATGTACTCGAACTCGCGCCGACCTTCCCGCCCCGGCGCCGCCGGCCGTCCGAGATGCTTTCGCTCGAGCGCCTGGATGCAGGTCTTCTCGTCGATGCAGACCACCGAGGCGCCCGGCGGCGGCGAGACGTACAGGTCACAGATGCGCTGGACCATGGGCCGGAAGTCCGGGTCCGGGCTATGGAGCCAGTAGCGGACTCGATGCGGCCTCAACTCCGCCGCCTTCAGGATGCGCCCGATCTCGGTGAGGCTGATCCGCTCGCCGGTTTCGGCCTCGAGCGCGGCCCGCAAGGCGGCATGCGTCCAGACGTCCCGCAGAGGCGCCTTCTCCTTGTCCGGCCGCTCGCAGGCCAGCTTGATGAGCCCACAGCGCACGTCGACGCCGACTCGGGCCGGACGGCCGGTGCGGCCACGGTCTTTCAGGCTGTCCATCGATGGGTTCAGCGCGAATCGAGTCCGCCAGCGGTAGACATTCCGCTCGGTGCAGCCGGCACGCCTTGCGATCTCCGGGTTGGTCAGCCCCTGCTCAGCCAGCAGGACGATTCGCGCCCGGACCACGTCGCGGTGCGAACCGCACTCCATCCTCGCGGCTGCTTCCAACTCCGCGCGAATCTTCTCGGGAATGATGACCTTGATTGCTTGCGGACCAGGCATGCCCCTTCGTGGGTTTTTGCCCCGAGGACATTCACGGATCCCGGAAAGAATTTTCGGTGCGCCGTACTAGGCCGGGCGGCTTGACCGGATGCGGGCTGGGGGCAAGCCCTGCTTGGCCGCTGGGCACCGACACCAGGCAGGGCGGTCTGACCCGAAGCCCGCAGCCCGAGGCCCGGCTTGGCACTGGGCACCGACACCAGGCAGGGCGGCTTGACCCGAAGCCCGAAGCCCGCAGCCCGGCTTGGCACTGGGCACCGAAAACAGGCAGGGCGGCTTGACCCGAAGCCCGAAGCCCGCAGCCCGAAGCCCAGCTAGTGCCCCTGCTCGCCGACGAGCCTCAAGATCCCGTCGAGAGGCACCGAGACCCAGGCCGGGCGGGTGTTGAGCTCGTAGGCGACCTCGTAGAGCGCCTTCTCCACGGTGAACGCGGCGAGCATCACCCGCAGCTCGTCGCGGGTCGGCGGCACGAACGGCGCGGTCCCCGACTCCTCGAGCCAGGCCGCCAGGTAGGCGCGGCTCGTCCAGGCCTGCCACAGCGCGGCCCAGGTCCGGACCGTCGGCTCGGACCCCGGGGTGGCGAGAGCGCTCGCGAGGTGGCGCCCGGCGGCGGCGACCGAGGCGTAGTGGAAGGAGCGCAGCATCCCGGCGACGTCGCGCAGGGCGGAGCGCTTGCGCCGGCGGTCCTCGAGCGGCCGGGCCGGCTCTCCCTCGAAGTCGACGATGACGAAGTCCTTGCCGGTGTAGAGCACCTGCCCGAGGTGGTAGTCGCCGTGGATCCGGATGCGCTGCGTGTGGAGGCGCTGGCGCAGGAACGGCTCGAAGCGCCGGTGCAGGGCTCCCTCCAGCGCGAGCACCCGCTCGGCCTTCGGGCGGACCGCGTCGGGCAGCGTCGGCAAGCTGCGCCGCAGCAGCCGAAGCACCCGGCCGGAGTGGTTGCGCATCGACTGGTAGATGGAGCGCTGGTACAGCGACGAGTAGGCCTCCGGGGCGAAGTCCGACTCCGGGGACCCGTCGCACAGCGCCGCGTGCAGCTGGGCGGTGCGGCGGCCGAGCAGCTGTGCCGCCCCCAGGTACGGCCCGACCAGCTCGACCACCTGGTCGGGCGGCTGCCGGTCGAGCAGCTCCACGACCTCGTCCTTGGGGACCCCGACGGCCAGCGGCTCCGTCAGCGCCCGCTCGAAGAACCGCGAGAGCTCGTCGAGGCTGTATTGCCAGGCGTCGCCGTGGTTGTGCACGAAGCCGTGCAGCACCGCGACCGTGGTCGGCTCGGTACGGCCCTGGCGGTAGCGCAGCGCCCCGGCGAGCGGAGGCGCGTGGGGAAAGCCGCGCCGCGACAGGTGCTCACCCAACTCCAGCTCCGGCCCGGGGCCCTCCTCGAGCCGCCGGAAGAGCTTGAGGACCAGCTTCTCGCCGTAGACGACCGAGGAGTTGCTCTGCTCGGCGCCGACGGCGCGCGGAGGCAGCGCCTCGTAGCCGCCCAGGTCGCGGAACGCCGGCTCGCGGCTCGGCACCAGGTCTCCGTGCTCGCCGCGCAGCGGGCGGCCGCGGGCGAGGAGCTCCAGCAGGCCGGACTGCACCTCGGCGGAGACCATGGCGTCCGCAAGCACGCCCTCGCCGGCGGGGCCCTGCACCGAGGCGACCACGGCGGAGGGGTGCTTCTCGCGCAGCGCGCGGGCGTCTTCGCCGAAGACGTAGGAGAGCGGCAACGCGTAGGTCTCCGGCGAGGTGCCCTCGTACTCGATCTGCGCGAGCACGAGGTGGGCGGCGGTGGGCTCGGCCCGCAAGGGGATGACGTCGCGCACGGCCACCTTCTTGATCGGCCGGGCCTTGCCGCCGAACCACCGCGCCGAGCGCAGCCATCCGGGCAGCAGCGACTCGAGCTCGCGCCGGCCCTCGCCGCGGAAGAGCTGCAGCGGCGCGCCGGCACGCACGACGGGCGGCGCCGCGGGCCGCCCCGCCGCGTCCGTCACCGACGGCCGGTCGGCCTCCTGCAGGCTGAACCAGTAGAAGCCATGCGGCCCCAGGGTCATCGGCGTGCGGCCTTCGCCGATGGCGGGGAAGGCGGTGCCGCCGAAGAGCTCCACCGGGACGCGGCCCTGGAAGCGCGAGAGGTCCAGCTCGACGTGCTGCGCGAAGCGCGAGAGGTTCGCGACCACCAGGAGCTGCTCGTCCTTGAAGGCGCGGGTGAAGGCCAGGACGCGGAAGTTCTCGGGGTGCAGGAACTCGAATCGAGCCGCGCCCGAACGCCTTGAAGCGGCGCCGCAGCGCGATGAGCCGCTTGGTCCACCACAGGAGCGAGGTGGGGTTGCGCTGCTGCGCCTCGACGTTCACCGCCTCGTAGTGGTGCTCGGGGTCCACGACCACCGGCAGGTAGAGCTGCTGGGGGTTGGCCTTGCTGAAGCCGGCGTTGCGGTCGGGGCTCCACTGCATGGGCGTGCGCACGCCGTTGCGGTCGCCCAGGTAGACGTTGTCGCCCATCCCTATCTCGTCCCCGTAGTAGAGGACCGGGGTGCCGGGCAGCGAGAAGAGGAGCGCCTTCAAGAGCTCGATGGTCGCCCGGTCGTTGGAGAGCAGCGGCGCCAGCCGGCGGCGGATGCCCAGGTTGATGCGCATGCGCCGGTCGCGCGCGTACACCTGGTACATGAAGTCGCGCTCCTCCTCGGTCACCATCTCCAGCGTCAGCTCGTCGTGGTTGCGCAGGAAGAGCGCCCACTGGCTGTGCTCCGGCAGCTCCGGGGTCTGCGCCAGGATGTCGGTGATGGGGAAGCGGTCCTCCATCTGCAGCGAGACGAAGAGCCTGGGCATGATCGGGAAGTGGAACGCCATGTGGCACTCGTCGGCGCCGGTCAGGTAGGCGGCGGCGTCCTCCGGCCACTGGTTCGCCTCGGCGAGCAGCATCCGCGAAGGGAAGTGCCGGTCGACGTGCGCGCGCAGCTCGCGCAGGAAGGCGTGCGTCTCCGGGAGGTTCTCGCAGCTCGTGCCCTCGCGCTCGAAGAGGTAGGGCACCGCGTCCAGGCGCAGGCCGTCGACGCCCAGCCCCAGCCAGAAGTCGACCGCCTGCAGCATCGACCGGCGCACGGCGGGGTTGTCGAAGTTCAGGTCCGGCTGGTGCGAGTAGAAGCGGTGCCAGAAGTAGGCCTTGGCGACCGGGTCCCAGGTCCAGTTCGAGCGCTCGAAGTCCTGGAAGATGACCCGGGCCTCGGCGTAGCGGTCGGGTGTGTCGCTCCAGACGTAGTAGTCGCGCGCCTTGCTGCCCGGCGGCGCGCGGCGGGCGCGCTGGAACCAGGCGTGCTGGTCGCTCGTGTGGTTGAGCACCAGCTCGGTGACCACCTTCAGGCCCCGGCGGTGCGCCTCGCGCAGGAACACCCGGAAGTCCGAGAGCGTGCCGCAGTCGGGGTGGACGTCGGCGTAGTCGGAGATGTCGTAGCCGTCGTCGCGCAGCGGCGAGGGGTAGAAGGGCAGCAGCCAGAGCGTGTTGACGCCCAGGTCCTGCAGGTAGCCCAGCTTCTCGGTCAGGCCGGCGAAGTCGCCGATGCCGTCGTCGTTGCCGTCGAAGAACGCCCGGACGCGCAGCTCGTAGAAGATGGCGTCCTTGAACCACAGGGGCTCGGACGAGACCGGGACGCTCGCCTTCGGGGGAGGGCGCCGGGGGCTCGCCGGCTTGGGCACAAGGGCTGGCTCGATCCAGGGAGTGTCGGGGTTCATGGAGGGAATGGGCGGATGGTGCCCATTCCGTACAACCCCGAACCGGGGCGGGGCATTTTCCGGCGCCGTCCCGGCCCGCCGTCAGGGGCGGCGAGCGGCGAGGGCGGCCCACAGAGGAGCACCCGCCGAGGCGATGCCCAGGCCGCGCAGGCCCAGCTCGCGTGAGACCTCCGGGTGCGCCGCGTTCACCCGCACGAAGGTGGCCTCCGGGTGGCCGAGCGCGAGGCTCTCGACGAACCAGCGCACCACGGTGGACGTGTTGAAGCCCGAGCCGACGTCCAGCACCAACAGGCGGCCCTTGGAGGCTTCGCGCGCCCAGGCGACGAAGCGCTCGCCTTGCGGCTCATAGGGTGTCTCGAGGAACCAGTCGCCGCCGCGCACGTTCAGCATCGCCTCGCCGCCGCAGCGCGGGCAGCGCGGAACGAGCGCCGGATCGGTCAGCTCCTCGGTCGTGAGGTCGATCGAACGGCCGCGAGGGCCAGGTCGACTCGGGGCTGCACGGGCCCAGGCACTGCAGCCGGCCGTAGCTGCCCTGGCGGGTCCAGAGCCGCCGAGGGTCGAAGCCTTGCCGCTCGAAGAGATCGTCGGCGTCGCTGGTGACGACGAAGCCCCGTCGATGCTCATCCCTGCGCCCGCGCCGATGAGGACGTGGTCGGCTTCGGCGAGCAGGCCGGCGATCCGGTCGACGGCCTGAGGGGTCAGCGGGGTGATCGCCGGCTCGGCACGTTGCCGGCCCTCGGGCATCGCGGTCGTCGCCTGCCTCGGGGCCTACTTGGTCCACGGCACCTACTTGGTCCACGTGGACCAAGTTGCCGGCTTGGGGCCGTCGCTAGCGACGCAGCGCCTCCTTCACGGCCTCCTGGTAGGCGGCGTGGTCGGATGCGGAGAAGAGGAGGGCGCGGTCATCGGAGCAGGGATAAGGGCGGGCTCGTGCGGGGACCACGGACTGGAAGCGGCGGGGGTGACCAGCTAGCCTTGGCGGGCCGTTCCACTTCGAAGCCTGGAGGGAGTGCCATGAGGGAGATGCTGGTTGCGTTGGCCGCGGTGTGTGCGATGGGCCTGTCGGCGACCGCGTTCGCGGATGGGGCGATCATCTGCAAGTCGGAGAGCACCGGCGAGTGCAAGGCCCGCCAGTACTGCTGCTACTCGGGCAGCGAGTCCGACGGCGACAAGTACTGCAAGGCCAAGGGCTGCGTGCGCGGTGGCACCTCGTCGTGCCCGACCGCGGCGAACGTCAGCAGCTGCGGCACCCGCGACAAGAAGTAGGCGCGCGAGATCCCGCTCGTTGGCTCAAAGGAGCCCCGCCGGACGCCCGTCCGCGCGGGGCTTCGTGCGACTTCAGGCGGCCGCGTCCAAGCCTCTGGCGCCGCCCGCTGCCGGCTTCCTGCCTGCGTAAGATATGTCAGCACCCATCAACATGGCTGGCGCCGCCAGGGCCGCTTGCCTGGGACGTGTAGAGGTGGCCGGAGGTCCGTCTTCTCCGCAGCGGTCAGCCGGAGAAGAACTCCGCCAAGGTCCTTGCCGCCGCCTCTGCACCGTTGCCCTCGGCTCGCAGCGTCTCACCCAGCTTCGCTGCGCGCTCCTGGATCCCGGGCGTGGCGAGGAGCGCTTCGAGCGCCTTGGCGACGCCCTCTTCGGTCAGCTTCGAGCGGGGCAGGGTGCGCGAGACGCCGGCGCGCTCGGAGTTGAGGGCATTGTCGAACTGGTCGCTGGCGAAGGGCGCGATGAGCGTCGGCTTGCCCGCGCGCAGGGCCTCGGCCGTCGTCCCCACCCCGCCGTGGTGGAGGATCGCTTCGGCATGGGGAAAGACCGCGCAGTAGGGCGCGGCGCGGATCGAGAAGGCCCCTTCGGGCAGGCCCTCGAGCTCGGCACCGATCAGCAATGCGCGGCGCCCGAGCCGTGCGCAGGCGCGTGCCACGGCCGGCAGGAAGGCGGGCCCCAGGTTGCGCACGCTCGTCCCCAGGCCGACGACGATCGGAGCCGGGCCGGCCTCGAGGAAGGCGCGCAGCTTCGGCTCGAGCGCGGGCAGCGGCCCGGGCGGGAACGGGAAGCCGACGATGCGCGAATTCGGCGGGTCGTCGGCGGCGGGCGGGCGGAGCGCCGGGGACCACAGCCCCAGGTCCAGGTCCGCTTCCTGGAAGATGCGGAAGTACTCGTCCTTGCGGAACGGCCGGCCCAGCTCGCGGCAGACCGGAGCGAGCGGCCGGCTGATGCTCCAGTTGATGGCGGCCTTGGCGACCCAGACGACGTGCGGGTGGAGCCACGCGGGCGGCACCTGCGGCGCGAAGGTCCCGGGCCGCTCCTTGGAGACCCACCAGATGGGCGCGAGCATGGCGATGGCGCAGCGCAGCCCCGCCGCCTTGGCGGCCCAATGCGCGCCGACGCAGAGGAAGTGGGCGAAGACGCCGTCGGGCTTCTCCTGCGCCAGGATCTCCTTCAGCTCGCGGAAGGTCGGCGCGACGTTGGGGATGCAGATCTCCCTCCAGACGTTGATGCCGCCCTGGTTGGGGTCGAGGTAGCGGTCGAGCCCCGAGACCTCGTCGACGTCCCAGCGCGGGCCCACCGGGTGGAAGCGCAGGCCGGTGGCCTTGGCCGCGGCCTCGCACGCCGGGTTGAGGGCGAGGACGGGCTCGTGGCCCATCGCCGCCAGCGCGCGGGCGATGGAGAGGAACGGGTTGACGTCGCCGGCAGTGCCGAACGCGTTGACGAGCAGCTTCAAGTCTCAGTCTCCGCCGGAGCTCGTGTACCAGACGCCCGCCGAGCCGAAGTCCTCGCCCACCATGAGCAGCGAGTATCGGTCGATGGCCAGCAGGTCGTCGCGGATCTCCCACTCGTAGTTGAAGGAGTCGAAGACCACTCTCGCCCACGACTGGCCGTCTGCGGACAGGCGCACCCAGGTGAAGTAGTTCGCTCCAGACAAGCTGTAGCCGTAGGCGGCGAACGTCCCCGCGACGGTCGGGTAGACGAGCACCAGCTCGTACTCGTCCTGCGGGGAGAGGCCGTCGAGCGCGGGAAGCTCGAGCCAGGTGGTCTGGCCCGTGGGCTTGCGCTTGGCCAGGTTGGGCCCCCCGACGTACACCGTGCCGTCCGCCGCCACCGCCACGGTCGACAGCTCGGTGGTGGTGTCGCCGAAGGGCTGGGTCGCAGCGAAGCTCGCGCCGCCATCCCGCGATTCGGCCAGCGTCGCGTATTGGCCCACCACCAGCACGTGGCCCGGCTCCGCGACCGCCACGCCGCTGTAGCGCTGCTGGACCAGCGGGGCCTTGGTCCACGTGTGGCCGGAATCGGTGCTGGAGAAGACGCCGTTGTCGCCCGCGAGGAAGGCCTTGGCGCCGTCCCACGCGACCCCCTGGATCCAGCCCGTGAACCCGGCGACGACCTCCTCGCTCTTGCAGGTGCCGTCGAGCCGAACCACCAGGCCGTCCTCGCCTACCAGCACCCCGTGTTCGCCTGCGGCGTCGTAGGCCAGCGCCCAGGGCATCGGGTGGGGGCCGTACTCGTCCTCGGTCGCCGCGACGCCGGTGATGGGCGTCTTCGTCCAGGTGGTCCCGCCGTCCGGGGAGTACAGGGTGAAGAGCTGGTTCGGGACGTCCTCGTACTCGACGATGCACAGCCCGTGCTCTCCGAGGCGGCGGATGACGAGGGCGCGCCCGTCGATGAGCTCCGCGCGCGGGGCGTCCCAGCTCGGGTAGAGGTGGACGAAGCCGGGTTCCGAGTAGGAGTTGAAGTGGGTCACCGCCGTGCCGGTGTTGCCCAGCGCGTCGGTGCTGGTGACCTCGAGGCGGGCGCGCTCGGAGGCTCGCAGGACGGGAGGCTGGGCAGCGGGCTTCAAGACGAGCTCGAAGGAGGTCGCCGCGGAGACCTCGTGCGAGAAGGGCGGGCTGACGCCGACCCACTGCGTGCCGTTCCAGCTCTCCCCCGAGCGGACGTTGACCAGGCTGTAGCGCAGGGCCGCGACGCCCGCGGCGTCCGCGGCGGAGACCACCACCTTGGCAGGCAGCGGCGAGCTCGAGGGAGGCTCGTCCGGGTCGGAGTACGACTTGCCGTCCGCGGTGACCGTGACCTGGGGCGACGCGAGAATCGAGCGAGACCGAGCGGGCCGGGCTGGCCGCGGAGTTGTTGGCGCGGTCGGCGAGCGCGATCGTGAGCGGCGTGGTGCCCGAGCTCTCGGTCCCGTTGACGGCGTAGCGGAAGGTCGCGTGCGAAGTGCCGGCGCCGGAGACGTAGGTGGCGGCCCGGCCGCCGACCTTCACGGTCGTGGTCGCTCCCAGGGGCTCGTCGGCCTCGAGCTGGATGTCCAGCGGGAGGTTCGGTCCCACGACCTCGGCGGACAGCGTGACCGCGAGCAGCTGGGGCGGGACGAGGTCCGGCACGAGGTCGACCCGCCCGAGCTCGCCCCCCGTCGAGTCGAAGGCCACCACGCGCACGGTGTCCGCCGCCGCGAGGTCCGAGCCGACTCCGACGAGGGCGAAGGATCCGTCGGAGGCGGAGCGCAGGTTGCCCCAGATGACCTTCCCTCCGGCCGGGCTCTCGGTCTGGACCTCGAGGTCGCTTCGCGCCGGCACCGCGCCCGGCAGGCCGCTGACTGCCCAGTCCGGTCCGTCGGGCTCGGTGCGGGCGAGCAGGACCTGGCCCGGGTCGAGCGAGAGCGGCGCAGCCACGGTGAAGGAGCGCAGGTCCTGGCTCGCGTTCCCGGCGGCATCGTGCGCCGCGACGGAGAGCAGCGCGGTCCCGGTGGCCTGGGTGGTCGCGACGACCCGGTAGCTGCCGTCGGCGGCGGCCTCCACCGCCGCGGGCAGCGCCTCTCCGGCGAGCGTCACGGTCACCTCCGGCGGCGCCGCGAGCGGCTCGTCGAAGCGCAGGGTGGCGGCGAAGGGCAGCGTGGAGTGCGGCTGCAGCGGGGAGAGGTCCATCGCTTGGAGCGAGGGGCCGGCGACGTCGTCGACCAGGGCCACCGACTTGCTGCGGTTGCCGACGTCGTCCTGGGCGAGGACGTAGAGGCGCGCTGCTGGGTTGTCGCCCAGGTCCAGGGCCGGCACGCTGCCGTCCGCGGCCACGTCGGCCTCGGCGAGCGCGACCTTGCCAAGCGGGTCGAGCGCGACCAGGACGCGCGACGCCTCCCGAAGTGCCCCCGGCTTTCCCGAGAGCAGGTCGCTCGAGCCGGGCGGGTTCATCGTGAGCACGAGCAGGGTCGGGTCGGGCGGGGGCGGCGGCGTGGTGTCGAGGTTGGCGTTCGCCGTTTCAATCTTCGTCTCCGAGCCGAGCGAGAGCTTGACGGTCGCGACCAGCACCGCGCCTTCGTCGCCGGCCACGGCGTAGGTGTAGACGACCTTCTTCCCCGAGAAGGAGACGAGCGTCGCCGGGCGGTCGTTGACGGTGACCGTCAAGTCACCCGCCGAGCCGACGGAGAAGGCGATGGTCAGGGTCCCGCCGGGCCCGACGCGCTTGGGGCTGACGTCGAGGTCTTCGATGGGGCGGTCCGACGAGGAGAGCGAGGGCACCGTGAAGTCGCGGCAGCCGGCGCAGGTGAGCAGCATCGAGGCGAGCAGCAGGCGGGCAAAGAGCATAGGCCCGGATTGTAGTGGGCTCGCTTCGTGGCGGCCCGGGTGCGGAGCGGAAGAGGCGAGAGGCGTGTCCGTCTGGCCGCACCCGCACGGATTTGCTGGGGAAATTGCCTGGAATCTTCCTTGCAACCCCGCGGGCCATGACACGTTCATGGGCAGCCAAGGTCCTGGAGCTGGCGGTGGCGTCTGGCCTGCTGGTCTTCGCGCTCTACCACACGGTCCCGTTCTTCCATCGGCTGCGGCCGCTCTTTCCGGTGGCGATGGCCGCGGCGATCCTCCTGATGGCGCTGGCGCTTCTTCGCCCCTGCCGGCACCGCGCGTTCTCGGCCGCCTTCTGCTTCGCGGCGCTGGGGACCGGGTGGGCGAGCCACGACCAGGTCGAGCGCACCCGGGCGGAGGTCCTCTCGGCCGAGCCCGCGGCGGTCGAGCGGCTGGGCCGCCACCTGGTCGTCGGCTTCGAGCGGTTCGAGGACCTGGTGCCGCTGGTCGAGCGCGGCGCGGTGGGCGGCCTCTTCCTGGCCCCGCGCAACGTCCGCGGCCAGAGCATCGAGTCGATCGCCCGGAACATCGCCCTCCTGCAGGCCATCCAGGCGGACGCCGGGCGGCCGCCGCTGCTGGTGATGGCCGACCAGGAAGGCGGGAAGGTCTCGCGGCTGTCGCCGCCGCTGCCCTACCTGCCGTCCATCGCCCAGGCGGTCTCGGCGGCGAAGGACGAGGCCGCGCGGGTGGAGCTGGCCGGCGCCTTCGGCACGACCCAGGGCGAGGGGCTGGCGGCGATGGGCGTGAACGTGAACCTGGGCCCGGTGGTGGACGTCCCCGACGGCGGCACCTCGCCGCTGGTCGACCCCTACAGCCGCATCGCGACCCGCGCGGTGAGCACCGATCCGTCGGAGGCGGCGCGGCTGGCGGCGGCCTATGCGCGAGGGCTGGAGGCGCAGGGCGTGCGCGCGACCTTCAAGCACTTCCCGGGACTGGGGCGGGCCCGCGCGGACACGCACTTCTTCCGCACCGAGCTCTCAGCGCCGCTGGCGGAGCTGGAGCTGACGGACTGGGTGCCATATCGCGAGGCGCTGGCGGGGACGCAGAGCCTGGTGATGGTGGGCCACGTGGTGGTCACCGCGGTCGACCCGGAGCGGGTGGCGACCCTCTCGCCGCTGGTCGTCGACGGAGTGCTCCGCTCGCGGCTGGGCCACGCCGGGCTCGTCATCACCGACGACCTGTGCATGGGGCCGATCACCGGCGGGCCCGGAGGACTGCGCGGCGCCGGCGCCCAGGCGCTCTCCGCCGGGGTGGACCTGCTCCTGGTCTCCTACGACGCCGACCAGTACTGGGAGGTGATGGCGGGGTTGCTCGAGGCCGAGCGGCAAGGGCGCCTCGACCGCGCGAAGCTGTCGCAGAGCGAAGCTCGGTTGAGCGCGCCGGCCGCGCCGCCGACGCTCGAAGAGAAGCCGGAAGAGCCGGAGGGTAGTGCCGACGAGGGCCCGGACTCGGACTACGAGGGCCAGGGGTAGGTCGCCGGGTCCCAGCAGGCGGCGTGGTCGTGGTCGAGCGGCGGCAGCTTCTCGAACGGGACGGCCGGCGAGAGCGAGGCCCACGTCGCAGGCGAGATCCACAGCTCCGGATCGGCCTTCCAGAAACAGGGCCAGCAGGCCACCGCGGCAAAGCAGCGTCCCGCGGAGTGGCGGCGCACGTCGAGCACGCCCACGGCCCACCGCCCGGTCTGGCCGGCCTGCTCCGCGGTGGGGCCTTCCTCCGGCCCGACGTCGTCGGCGAAGCGCCCGCAGGCAAAGCAGCGGATGCGGGGCGCAGCCGGGCGGGCCTTCGGGTCGCGCAGGATGAAGGTGTCGTAGCCCTCGAGCGGCGCGAAGCCGTAGCGCTCGTAGAGCCGGCGAGCACGGGCGTTGTCGCGGTGGACCTCCAGCTTGACCTGCCGGCCCCGCTCCCGGGCGATCGCGACGGCGCGATCCATCAAGAGCTTCGAGAGGCCCCGGCCCTGCTCCGAGGGCGCGACCGCCATGTGGTGCAGGTAGAGCCGGCGGCCGTCGTCGGTGAGCCAGCAGACCGCGAGCACGTCGTTCGCCTCGGCGCCTTCGCCGCCGCGCACCGTGAGCAGCCGGCCGCCGTGGCGCAGCGTCTCCTCCACCGACGAGAGCGTGTCGCCGCGCAGCGGGTTGCCGACTCCCGTCTCCTTCCAGATCCGCTCCACCGCCGCGAAGACTTCGGGCCCGAGCTGCTCCGAGACGTGCGCCGCCATGCTCACCTCCGAAAGAGGACGGCCGCGACGCGATGCGCGCCGCGGCCGCCTCGAGACTGATTTCGCCTTCCGCCCTACGTCACTGGGCGATCAGGTTGAACTCGACCCGCCGGTTCTGCGCGCGCCCGGCCTCGGTCTTGTTCTCCGCGATGGGCCGGTCGGGGCCAAAGCCCTCGGCCTGCAGGCGGGCGGTGTCGACGCTCTTGCCCAGGAAGTAGTTCATGACGGACTGGGCGCGCTCCTGCGAGAGCTTCTTGTTGAACGCCGCGTCGCCCTTGTTGTCGGTGTGTCCCTCGATGCGGATGCGCATGCTGGGGAACTTGACGAGGACGGCCACCGCCTCGTCCAGCACCTTGTAGGACGCCGGCAGCAGGCGGGCCTTGTTGTACTCGAAGTTGATGCCCTTGATGGTGCCGGTGAACTTCTCGGCTTCCTTCGGGAGGCAGCCTTCCATCTCCTTGAGGCCGCGCACCTCGGGGCACTTGTCGTCCTTGTCGGCCACGCCGTCGCCGTCCTTGTCCGGGCAGCCCTGGAGGCCTCCTTCTTGCCCGGCTCGGTGGGGCAGGCGTCCTCGGCGTCGGTGAGGCCGTCGCCGTCGGTGTCGGGGCAGCCCTTGAACTTCTTGAGGCCCTTCACGTCGGGGCAGGCGTCGTCCTTGTCGGCCAGGCCGTCGCCGTCGCGGTCCGGGCAGCCCTTCAGGTTCTTGGGGCCGGCCTGGTCCGGGCAGACGTCGGCGGCGTCGGTGATGCCGTCGCCGTCGCGGTCGGGGCAGCCGGCGAGCGCGGCCACGCCGGGGACGTCGGGGCACTTGTCCTCGCGGTCGATGATGGCGTCGCCGTCCCGGTCCGGGCAGCCGCGGTGCTCCGGGGCGCCGGGCTCGTTCGGGCAGGCGTCGTCGGCGTCGGTGATGCCGTCGCCGTCGGCGTCCGGGCAGCCCTGCGCGCTCTCCACCCCCTTGACCTCGATGCACTTGTCGTTGAGGTCGATGATGCCGTCCTTGTCGGTGTCCTTGGGCTCGGCGGCCTTCATCGGGAAGAGGTCCACGCCGAAGCTCAGCTCGAGGTTGTTGCCGGCGATGGCGTTCGAGTCGCCGAAGCCGTCGGTGACGACGTCGCGCAGCTCGAGGCGCACCGCCAGCCAGTCGTTGACCATGGCGCGAACGCCCAGGCCCAGGTGGATCTGGTAGTCGACGTCCTCGCCCAGCGGGTTCTCCAGCGAGTGGTAGGCGCCGGCGCCGCCGATGATGAACGGCGAGAAGTCGCCCTTGAGGAAGTGAAACAGCACGTCGCCGTGGTAGACCATGCCGCCGTTGCCGCGGTTCTCCAGGGCCTGCAGCGCCAGGTACTGCGCCCCGACCTCGAAGGCGAGCTGCGAGGTGAGCTGGAAGCCGAGGCGGAGGCCGAACTGCATCGAGTTGGTGGGCTCGAGTTGCCCGCGGACGACGTTGGTGCCCAGGTCCCAGGAGCGCGTGGGCAGCGTCGCGCCGCCCGTCAGCCCGATGTAGGGCTCGAACTCGGGGACCTCGGCGCGCGCTGGGACGCTGGCGAGCACGAGCGCGCTGGCGGCGAGCAGAGACAGGGTTCGCATACGGTCTCCTTGCTGCTGGACCTCCCGGGTGGGGGAGGGCGAGAAGGCCATGAAACGCAAGGGGGCTTCGGCAACGGACGTCCTCGACGAGCCCCCGGAACTCCGGTCAAAGACGGCAAGACAACTAGCTCGTTTTTGACACTGGCGCCAGCGATTCGCCCGCCTCTCGACGGGCAGACCCACCCGGTCCGAAGGCCAGGGGCCTCCGGTCGAGCAGGGTCGCCAGCCGGGTGAGCGGCCGATCGGGCGAGCTAGAAGCTAAAAGCCGTAGCCGCACTGCACCGTAGGCGGGCAGTGCTGGGTCGCGCAGCCGACCAGGATGTCGACCTGTCCGCTCGAGTCGGCCTGGACCTTCTGGCAGGTGGTGCCGCACAGGACGATCTGGGTGGGGTTGGTGCCGCTGTCGTAGTGCCAGCCGTCGGCGCCGGCGGGGCAGTTGGCGGCGGCGAGCACCTGGGGGAAGACGATCGCGCTGCTGCCGTTGCCGGGCGTGTACTGCACGTTGACCTTGGTCAGGTCGAGCGTGGTGCCGGTCGTCGGCGGCGGGATGGTGTACGAGCAGCCGAGCGCCGTGCCGCGGATGGTGTTGAGCGCGGCGAGCATCTGCTGCGTCACGTTGGCGCCGGTGTCGACGAGGTAGGCCTTGGTGGTCCCGCCGGCGGCGGCCAGGCCGTTGAGGCTGGTCAGAGAGCTGCCGACGCCGATGACGAAGGTGAGCACCTTGGGCGTCCCGGCCGCGCCGCTCGCGGCGATGGCATTGACGCCGGTCTCGTCGGTCGGGGGGCACGTCGACGGCATGCCATCGGTGGCGAAGATGTCGATGACCACGTGGCCGGGGTGGGCGTTGGCCCACGCTCGGGCGTGGTCGATGGCCCCTTGGAGCGCGGGCGCGGTCGGGGTCAGCGAGTTCGGGCCGTGCCGCTTGATGGAGTTGCGGATCGCGGTGGCCACTCCGGGCAGCGGGGCGATCTCCACGTCCGGCGTCGCGTAGTCCGCCGAAACGCAGGTGTCGCTCCAGTACGTGTAGCCGTTACAGTAGCCGCTGCTGCAGGTGCCGCAGCCCGTGTAGCAGTCGGCGTTGGTGGCGCAGTAGTAGGCGTAGCAGGCGCCGGTCGGGTTGGTGTGCGGGATGCCGAAGTACTGGATTCCCACCGAGACGTCGGTCTGTGGCTGGCTCAGGAAGGCGTCGATGGCGGCAGTGACCGCCTGCCAATAGGTCTGGGTGGTCGTGCCGACCTTCCCGTTCATGGAGATGGACTGGTCGAGCATCATGTAGATGTCGAGCGGCAGCTGCTTGGCCTTGGTGCTCTGGGCCGCGCAGGCCTGGGAACCGGCGTCGTACTCCAGCGGGGCGCTGGCATCGAGCCCGGCGACCACCACGTCGGCATCGGGCGGCTCGACGAAGGCGGCATCCGGCGGATCGACGAACGCGGCGTCGGGAGGGATGAGCGAGGCATCGAGGCCGGCGGGCTGCGCTGCGTCGGGACCGGGTGGCAGGACGGCCGCGTCCGGGCATACGCCGCAGTCGACGGTCCGCTGCTGCTGGCACTTGTCGGCGGTGGTCAGCGGTCCGCAGGTGCGCTTGAAGGTCGCGCACAGCTCCAGGTCGGACTCGGGTTGGCAGGCCGGCGTGCCGCAGCGGCCTTCGATTCCGCCGCCGCCGCAGGTCATGCCGTTGGAGCAGCCGCCGCAGTTGACGCTGCGCGAGGCGCCGCAGAGGTTCTCGCCGGTGAACGGGCCGCAGTTGCGCTCGTACCGGGCGCAGAAGGCCGCGGTCGTCTCCGCGCGGCAGGGCGCGCAGCCGTAGGGGTTGGTCCCGGCGCCGCAGATGAGCGGGGCGGAGCAGGTGCCGCACGAGAGCGAGTGGCCGCAGCCGTCGTCAGGGGAGCCGCACTCCCAGCCCTCCTCGTCGCAGGTCTTGGGGGTGCACGACCCGTCGGCGCTGCTCTTCGCGGGCTGGCCGCAGCCAGTGATCAGACTGATGGCGAACGCCGCCCCCGCGACGGAAAGGAGATTTCTCATGACTTGGGTCCCTCTCTGCCGGCCTGCGAAAAGAGCGGAAGGATGCAGCCGCGGGGCCCCTCGTCGCAAGCGGGGGACCCCAGATCGCGGCGGCTCTGCTGATCTATGGATGCATCGTATTTTTCATTGCGGCCGAATTGCCAAGTGGCAACGCCAGGATGGCCTATAAATCGTGAATGGTGTCGGGCGGGGCGGTCGCGGCGGCCGACGCGCGAGAAACGAGGAGCCGGAAGAGCCAGGCGTCGCGAGGGAAAGGCAGGCGGGCCTGGTCGCGGAAGACCACGAAGGCGGAGGCCGCCGCGGCTGAGGGCAGCGTGGAACGGAGCCGCCCCAGTTGCGAGCGAGAGAAGTGCGTCCCAGGCAGCCGCACATAGATCCAGCCGGGGTGGGGAAGCACCTCGACCATGGCGGCCGAGGTGGCGCAGAACGTCTTGCCGCAGGCAAGCAGGCGCCGGGCGATCGACGGGGTGAACCACGAAGGGTGTCGGAACTCGAAGGCGGCGCGCAGTCCCGCGGGGATCGCCTGGAGCAGCGCATCGAGGAGCGGCACGTCGACGGCTCGCCGGGGCGGGAACTGCAAGAGCAGCGCTGCGAGCTTGCCCTCCAGCTCGGCGGCGTCGAGGAGGAAGCTCCTCAGCCGCTCCGCCGCCTGAGCCGGACCCGACTGGTGGGTGATCTCCCGAGGGACCTTCAGCGAGAACCGGAACCCGGGCGGGACCGCGTCGCGCCAGCGGGCGAACGTCTCCGGACGCGGCGGCCGGTAGAACGTGGAGTCGACCTCCACGAAGCCGAAGTGGCGCGCGTAGCTCTCGAGCGGAGGACGCCTCGCCCAGCGCGGGTAGAAGCCCGAGTCCTGCCAACGATCGAACGCGAAGCCGCTCGTCCCGACGAGGATGCGCGACACCTCGAGGCCCTCCGACGTCACCTCCATCACCTCGAAGGTGGCGAGCGGTGCGGGTCGGGGCCCGTTCTTTGTCCCCGACAGTGTCTGGCCCAGAACGTAGACTAGCGGCCGTGCAAGAGAAGCTGGTGCAGGTCGCGGTGGGCAGGCCGGTTCGAGGGCCCTTCACCTATCGGCTCCCGGAGGCGCTCTGGGGGGCGAAGGAGGGCAGTCGTGTGCTGGTGCCCTTCGGCAACGGCAAGGCGTTGGGCTTCCTGGTCGGCCAGGCGAGCGCGGCCCCGCCCTCAGGCAAGCTGCGCGACGTGGCGCAGGTGCTCGACGCCGAGCCCATCTTCGAGCCCGACCTGCTCTCGTTCCTGACCTGGACCGCGGCCTACTACCGCTACCCCTTGGGCGAGGTGCTGCGCTCGGCGCTTCCGCCAGGGCTGACCCAGCCCGGGGAGGCGCCGCAGTCCAAGCCGGGGGTGCGCGAGTTCGTCTCCCTGAGCGCCGCCGCGGCCACCGCGGATCGCCCGCGCGGCGTGGCGATGAACGCGCTGCTCGACTATCTCGAGGCGGCCAGTGGCGAGGTGGACTTCGAGGAGCTTCTCCACGGCCATCCCCGGCGCGCGCGACCCGCTCAAGCGGCTCCTGGGCAAGGGCCTGGTGGTGGTCCGCGAGGAGCCCATCGTCCCCGAGCGGCCGGAGCTCGCGTTGGCCGGCAAGCCTGTCCCCAACCCCACCGAGGAGCAGGCAGCGGCGCTCGTCGAGCTCGAGAAGGCGATCGTCGCCAAGGCCTTCGCCCCGTTCCTTCTGCGCGGAGTGACCGGCTCGGGCAAGACCGAGGTCTACCTGAGGGCCATCCAGCGCGCCCTGGACCTGGAGCTGGGAGCGCTGGTGCTGGTTCCGGAGATCGCCCTGACGCCGCAGTTGGTGGGACGCTTCCGGGCGCGCTTCGGCGACAAGGTGGCGGTGCTCCACTCCGGGCTGCGCGACGCCGAGCGGCTCAAGGAGTGGCGCCGGCTCAAGAAGGGCGAGGCGCCGCTGGCGGTGGGCGTGCGCTCGGCCATCTTCGCGCCCGTCCCCAGGCTGGGCGTGGTCGTCGTCGACGAGGAGCACGACGGCTCCTTCAAGCAAGAGGAGAAGCTTCGCTACCACGCGCGCGACCTGGCGGTGGTCCGGGCTCAGCGCCAGGGCTGCCCGGTGATCCTCGGGTCGGCGACGCCCTCGCTCGAGACGCTGCACAACGCCCGGCTGGGCCGCTACCGCCTGCTGGAGCTGGCCCACCGCGTGGACGACCGCCCCATGCCGGCGGTGTCGATCGTCGACATGCGCGAGGAGGGCCGGGGCCACGTCTCGGCGGCGTTCCCGCAGCTGGCGGCGCGGGCCAAGATGCGCGCGCTCGAGGCGCAGAAGGCGGCGGAGGCCAGCCCCGACTACGTGCCGGCCCCGCCCGCGCCCGAGGAGGAGGCCAAGGAGCCGCCGCTCTTGTCGCAGGCGCTGTGTGCGGCGATCGAGGAGGTGCTGGGCAAGAGCCGCCAGGCCATCCTCTTCCTCAACCGCCGCGGGCAGTCGACCTACCACGTGTGCCTCGCCTGCGGGCAGTCGCTGACCTGCACCAACTGCGCGGTGAGCCTGACCGCGCACGGGGCGGGCAACCGGCTGGTGTGCCACTACTGCGGCCACGAGGCGTCGCTGCCCGAGCTGTGCCCGACGTGCAGCGGGCCGATGGCGAGCCTGGGGGCGGGGACCGAGCGCGTCGAGCAGGAGCTCGGCCAGCGCTTCCCCGAGGCGCGCCTGTGCCGCCTCGACCGCGATGCCGCGACCGCGGCCGACGAGATCACCGCGGTGCTCGCCAGCTTCGCCAAGGGCGAGAAGGACATCCTCATCGGCACGCAGATGGTGGCCAAGGGGCACGACTTCCCGGGCGTGACGCTGGTCGGCGTCCTCCTGGCGGACGTCGCCTTGAACCTCCCCGATTTCCGCGCCGCCGAGCGCACCTTCCAGCTCTTGGCCCAGGTCGCCGGGCGCGCCGGCCGCGGCACCGAGCCCGGCCGGGTGCTGGTGCAGACCTTCAACCCCGAGGCGCCGGCCATCTCCCACGTCGTGGGGCACGACTTCCTCTCCTTCGCCGAGCACGAGCTGGCGCTGCGCAAGGCCTACCTCTACCCGCCGTTCTGCCGGCTCCTAGCGGTCCGCATCGAGGGCATCCACCCCGACCACACCCGCAACGCCGCGCGGTTGGTCGCCCGCGCAGCGGGGCAGGCGGCGCGCGAGTCGGGGGGCGAGCTGCGGGTCATCGGCCCGGCGAAGGCGCCGTTCGCGAGGCTGCGCGGCAAGACGCGCTGGCAGCTCCTGGTGAAGGGCCCCACGGCGCGCTCGCTCTTGCCGGCGGCGCTGGCCATCGAGAAGGCCGCGGAGGACCTGCCGGGGGGCGCGCGCGCCAGCCTCGACGTCGACCCCCTCGGCCTGATGTGAGCGCCGGCGGCTCGCCTCGCGCCGGAAGATTTGCGAGCATCGCCGCCACGATGCGCCCACGCCTGCTGCTCGCCGCCGTCGCCGCACTCCTCCTGCTGACCGCCTGCGGCCCGCGCGAGGTCGAACCGGAGCTGTTGCGCTACTTCACGGCCGAGACCGTGGGGCGGCACGACGAGTTCAAGGTCCCGCACCGCTGGAACCTGATCGTCGACCCGGCCCTCTACCTGGTCTTCATCGGCGTCTTCTTCGGCTTCAAGCTCAACCGCCGCCTCAAGCTCTGGTGCGAGCGCGTGACGAAGCGCTGGGGCGAGGTGCTGGGCCGGGTCGGCCTGCTCTCGCGGGTCGGCGGCGTGCTCTCCAAGGTGTGGGGCGACGACACCTGGGGAGGGGCGCTGCTCTTCGTGCTGTGCTTCATGCTGATCATGTTCGTGCAGAACGCGCCGGCCGCCTTCTACTTCACCTGGTGGTACGAACATCAGCACGGCACCTCGGTGGAGACCCTGGCCCACTGGTGGTGGGACGTGCTCAAGGCGGGCCTGACCGAGGCGCCGGTGCTGAGCGCGCTGGTCTTCGGCATGTACGGCCTGGCGCGGCGCAGGCGGAACTGGTGGCTGCTGTTGGGCGTGCCCAGCGCCGTCGGGATCCTGCTCATCGGCGGCGTGCTCGACCCGCTCCGGGCGCAGGTCTTCGTCGACCACGAGAAGCTGCCCGAGGGCGAGGTGAAGCAGGCGGTGGTCGCCACGCTCAAGAAGGCCAGCGTCGAGTACGAGGACGTCTACGTCGAGAAGCGCGAGAAGCTCACGCGCCGCACCAACGCGTACATCGCCGGCGACGGCCCGACGCGGCGCATCGTGCTCTGGGACACCTTGATCAAGGCGATGAGCCCCGAGGAGATCGCCAACGCCGTCGCGCACGAGCTGGGGCACCTCAAGGACCGGTCCCCGGGCCGGCTCTTCTTCGCCAGCATCGCCATCCTGCCCTCGCTGTGGGCGCTGGCGGTGGTGATGCGCTGGCTGGGCCGGAAGGGGCGCTGGGGCTTCGAGGACGACCGCGACGTGGCCGGCCTGCCGATGATGTTCTTCGTCTGCTGGGTCGCGGCGCTCTTCGCGGATCCCCTCGGCAACGCCTACAGCCGCCACATGGAGCGGCGGGCCGACCAGTACGCGTTCGAGCTCCTCGAGCAGCCCGCCGCCTTCCGCTCGCTGATGGTGAAGATCGCCCGCAACAACCTCAGCGACGTCCACCCCCCGGCCTACATCCGCTACATCTGGGCCGGCCACCCGCCGGTGATGGAGCGGATCGCCGCCGCCGAGGCGTTCGCGAAGGCCAAGGGCCTGCCGATGCCCGAGCCAAGCCCCAGCTCTTCGTGCTCCCCGACGAGCTCGACCCGCTCAAGCAGCAGGACAAGCAGAAGGCTGCGGAGGCGAAGAACCTCTAGCAGGTGCAGTTCACTCGACGCGTTCAGCGAACCGGCCTAAGGCCTAAAGCCTGACCTCAAAGCTGAAGCCTCGACGGCGTCCGCGTCAGCGTGAAGAGCCGGTCGTACAGCCCGGCGGGGTCGTAGTAGGTCAGGCAGACCTGGGCCGCCTGGATGCGCGAGCCGCTCTTGAGCTGCAGCGGCACGCCCTTGGCGATGGGCACCTGGTCGACCCAGCTGCCGTTGCGGGACCCGGCGTCGCGCACGGTCCAGACGCGCGGCGAGGCCTCCATGAAGAGCAGGTGCAGCTGCGAGAGCGTGGCGTCGTTGATCTCGATGTCGCAGCTGGCGGCGCGGCCCAGCGTGATCTGCCCGGGCTGGCCGGACCGGGCGGAGAGGGCGAGCGCGAGCGCCTCGCCCACGGCCGGCGGCGGGGTGGGCACGCTCAGGGTGGCCAGGGTCTCGCCGTCCTTCGTCGGCGGCTTCCAGACCCCGGGCTCCCACACGAGCCAGCAGTTCGGGCGCGCGGCTGCGAACTCGCTGGCGGTCTGCGCGCGGTGCATCCGCGCGAGCACCGACAACAGCAGGCTGGTCATCGCAGTCCCTCCCGTTCCCTGGCCAGGCGGCGCTTGAGCGCCCAGTACTGGCGATGGAACTCGTCGTTGAGCGGGTCGAGGCTCAGCGCCGCCTCGAACTCCTGCAGCGCCGCCCGCTCGTTGCCGCCCTTGGCCATCGCCGCCGCCGAGACCGCGCGCAGCTGCGCGTTGGTCTCGTTCTTGGGCTTGGAGGCGAGGAAGCTCCTGCGCAGCGTGCGCATGTCGGGGGCGCCCAGCCCCTCCGCCATGCAGCGGGTGATGCCCTTCCAGTTGGCGAGCGAGGCGTCGTACTCGGCCCGCCGCACCGGGTTCTCGAAGGCGACCGCGACCGCGCGCAGCCGCTCGCCGATGGCCTTGACCGCCACCTTCTGGCGCTCGGAGAGCGGGCAGGCCTCGAGCTTGGCGAGCTCCTGCTGGGCCCGGCGCAGCTTGCCGCGCACGTCGCTGCGGTCGGCGTCGAACTCGGACAGCAGGAGCGTGTAGTGGTCGGCGTGCAGCCGCTTGTTCCAGGCGGCGATGGCCCCCTCGGCCTTGGGGTCGTCCGGGTAGACCTTCTCGCCCTCCAGGGCGCGGCCGTCGAGGGTGCGCGCGAGCACGTCCCGCTGCGCGGGCGTCAGCTGCGCGAACTGCACCGCGAAGCCCTCTGCCGGCAGGTTCCAGGCCTTGGCCTGCGCGGCGTCCACGTAGCGCACCACGTCCCCGGAGAGGCTCCACCGCCCGCTGGGGGTGCTTGAGGGTGATCTTGATGCGCGTGAACAGCGCCGGGTGCGGCGGCGCGGCCGGGACGAACAGGCCGGCCTTCGTCAGGTCGGCGGTGGGCACGGTGCGCGCGGGGTAGCCCGGCCCGGAGATGACCGCCTCCATCGGGGGCGGGGGAGGGGCGGCCGCCGGGGTGACCTGGCGGGCGATGGGGCCCGCGGGGGCCGTGACCGGCGGCGGCGGTGCGACCGGCGCGGGCTCGGGGGCCACAGGCGGCGGCGGCATCGGGGTCGGCATCCGGCCGGGGAACGGCGTCAGCTGCCGGGCCAGCGGGACCTCGACCGCGCGGCGCAGCGCCTCGCGCATCTCGAAGGCCGTCTGGAAGCGGTCCTCGCGGCGCTTGGCCAGCGCCCGGAGGATGACCTCCTCGTAGGCCTCGGGCAGGGCCGGCACCGCGTGGCGAGGCCGGTCGGGCGTCTTCTCGCGGTGGGCCGTGTAGTAGGCCAAAGGCGAGCTCTCGTAGAAGGGGAGCCGGCCGGTCGCGAGCAGGTAGGCGATGATGCCCAGGGCGTACAGGTCGGCGCGACCGTCGATCTCCTCGCCCACCCACTGCTCGGGAGACATGTACTCCGGGGTGCCGACGACCAGGCCGGCGGCGGTGACCCCCGGCTTGCCGGAGTTCTGCGCGCCCAGCTTGGCGATGCCGAAGTCCACGAGTTTGACGAACTGGGTGCTGCCGCCGCGGCGCACCAGGAAGATGTTCTCGGGCTTGAGGTCGCGGTGGACGACGTTGGCGGCATGGGCCGCCTGCAGCGCGTCGCAGGCCTGCGAGAGGATGGGGACCGCCACCTCGGGCGCCATGGGGGTGCCGGCGAGGGTCGAGAGCGGCACGCCCTCGAGGTACTCCATCACCAGGTACCAGCGGTTGGGCGGCATCATCGACAGGTCGAAGATGCTGACGATGTTCTCGTGCCCGATGAGGTTGACGCTGGTCGCCTCCGCGAAGAAGCGCTCGATGAGCGTCTTCTCGCCGACGAGGTGCGGGTGGAGGAACTTGATGGCCACCTTGCTGCCGATGATGGCGTGCTCGCCCAGGTAGACCGTGCCCATGCCACCCTTGCCGAGCATCCGGACGATCCGGAAGTTGCCCAGCGACTGGCCAATCATCTCGTCCTGGGCGTCGGGGTAGAGGGTCGCCGGCGTGGAGCCGTGGTGGGCGCTGGGAAGGCGCGTCTCCGCCGCCCCTTCACAAGGGTCGAGCGCGGAGTGGGGCTTTCCGCAGATGGCGCACGCGGCTGCAGAGCTGGACATCGTCGCTCAAGAGGTCTCGGGGGGATGCATGGCTGTCCCCCAACCCCTAGTCCCTGAAAGCCACTTCATTTATCACCTTCGGGAGCGCGCCTAGAAGTGGTTTGTCCAGCCACGGCGAGAGCGGCAGTGCTCCTTGTCGTGACGCTGGAATTCTTCAATCTGGGCGAGCGGATGGCCGCTCGCTCTACGGATGGCGCGAGTTGCCGTCGATGTTCTCCTCGACCGCGTCACGGCCAAGGTTGCGCCGGTCGACCGAGCCGACGAGGGGCGCGTGGCCTCCCATGCCGAAGCGGCGGGCGGCCTCGCCGAGGTCGCGCTGGACCATCTCCAGGGAGTCGTAGCGCTCCCGCGGCAAGCTCTTGAGGAAGTTGATGACGTCGAGCGCGGCCTCCGAGTCCTCAGCCGCCTCGACCAGAATCCTCGCGGTCGGCGGGGTAGTCCACCCCGTCCAGCAATGCCGCCACGCTCTTCTCCGGCCTCTCGCCCACCCCGAACGCCATCCCGTCGCTCCCCGGCGCGCTTGCGCCCCGACGCCGTCAGGATCCTCTCGGCCTCGTCCGCCAGGTCGCGCGCGGTGCGGCTCTTGTCGCCTTCGCGCAGCGTCGCGACCACGCGCTCGAGCAGCTGCTCCACCTGACGCTCGAGCGCGCCGACGAACTGCTCCTCCGGCATGTCGATGACTTTCCTGGGCGGCATCTCCCCCCAAGCATGGCATCGCCGCGCGGCCGCGGCGAGGCGGAATTGGGCCGGCGCACCAATGCGACGGAGGAAGAACCGGCGCGGCTGCGCGATCCATTGGCGGTCGATGGGTTGGAGGTCGATTGGCTGGGGAGTACCGGCCCTCCGCGGCCGGCGCACCTATCGCCAGCCAATCGAAAATCGAGGAAGAGTTGGCGCGCTGGCGGTCGATGGCGACCGGCGTGGATGGTGCTGGCTGGCCAGACGGCCCTGCTACCATGCGCCCCCAAGCGCAGCCAGGCAGGAGCGCGAGGCTTTCGAAGGCGAGTGACTGCGAGGATCCGATGGCCCAGGAGCTGAACGCTCGAGAGGTGGATCGCCTGCTCGACCAGATGGTCGACGCGCAACGGGCGAAGGTGCTCGAGACGGCCCGCAAGAAGATCCCCACCTGACGGGCGAGGACGTGATGACGCCTGAGGCCTACCCCGACCTCTACGCAGACGGCCCTTTCAACTACGAGGACGGCATCCTCAACGGCCTCCTGTCGGCGCAGATGGCGCTCCGGGCGCTGGGCCGGCGGCAGGGCGGCTGAAAACTGGATGCCCCCCAGGACGAGGGCTAGGATTTCGACCGTCGAGGGCGAGCGAGCGGCCCGCGGAGCGTCTCCGCGCCAACCACCGCTTTCCCGCTGAAGGGGCGCATGGCCGCAGACGCCGATCCCAAAGCAGCAACGACGGCCCCTGCCGAGCCGGCACGCCCTGCACCGGGTCCTCGCAAGTTCCCGCTGCCGCAGCTGCGCCTGCACGACCGGCAGGTGTACGTGGGGTTCGGCCCGACGCCGCTCGGCGAAGGTTTGTCCATCGCCGACCTGGCGCTGATCGTCCCGGACGTCAGCTTCCCGTTCGACATCGCCGGCGGCGCCGCCACGCGCTACCAGCGCAAGAAGTGCCGCTTCGGCTACCTGGACCTCGAGATAGGCCACGAGCTGTTCGCCCGCGCCGCCTCCCGCGTCCAGCAGGCCTGCGCCGAGCACGTGGCCGGCCTGCGCCTGCACCTGGCCCCGGGGCTGTTCGAGGGCGAAGGCCTGCTCCACGCGCCGCAGGGGCCCGCCCCCTTCACCTTCCGGGTCGGCTTCCAGCCCGAGGGCAGCGGGGTTTTGGCCTGCGTCTACGACGTGCGCCTGTACGGCCCGGCGCCCGTCCCGGCGCCGTTCGCGGCGGCGCTGCTCGCGCGGGGCGCGCTGCAGTCGGCGGCGGTCCCCGAGTCCAAGGCCTTCGGCGCCGTCGGCGTCGCCTTCGATCCGGTCGAGCAGCTCGTGCGCCACGCGGTGCCGCTGCGCGGCTTCCGCGTCCCCGATTTCTCCGGCGCCCGCCTGGGCAGGGTCGATCCCGGCCCGCGCTCGTTCCACCTCCACTTCGAGAGCGGTGCCCGCGCCGAGGTGGCCCTGGACGCCGAGCTGCTCTCGTGCGTCGAGGGCACGCGGGCCTTCGCCGAGGGCGAGGAGCTGCTCTCGCGCGGCGACCTCGCCGCCGCCGAGGCCTACTACCTGCGCCGCGGCGAGGGGACCGATTCGCACCCATTCGCCCGCGAGCGCCTGCTGGGGTTGCTCGCCGCCCGCTGGGACGCGCAGGACCTGGCGCTCGATTCTGGCCATGGCGCTGCGCCAGGCTCGGCCGGGGACGGCGGTGCCGCTGTGGTCGAGGCCAACCTCCGGCTGGCGCGGGGTGAGCACAAGGCCGCCGGCGAGCTCTTCCTCAAGCTGGGCTCCCTCGCGCGTGCCCGCAACGAGGAGGCGAGCGCCTTCCACGCCTTCGCCGCCGCCGGCCGCGCGCTGCTCGCCCCGGCTCCCGGCCTGGCCAGCCGCGCCTTCCAGGACGCGCTCGCCATCCGACCCGACGACCTGGACTGCCTTCAGGCCCTGGCGATCGCGAGCGACCGCGCGGGCGAGCCCGAGGGCTCGCTCCGGGCGTACCGCCGCATCGCCGCGCTGGCCCGCGACCCGGCCCAGGCCACCCGCGCCCACGTCCGCCTGGGCGAGATCCTGGGGCGCCTCACCAAGGACCGCGCCGCCGCGCGCCTGCACTTCGACGCGGCGCTGCGCCGGGTTCCGTCCGACCCCGACGCGCTCCTCGGCCTCGAGCGCCTGTGCCGCGCCGACGGCGAGCACCTGCGCGCCATCAAGCTGCTCGACGAGCTGCGGGCCGAGGCCCAGCGCCGCGGCGACCGCGACCTGGAGGCGCTCAGCTGCCTGGAGGCCGGGGGCACCTGGGACGCGGGTCTCGCCCACCCGGCCAACGCGCTCTTGCGTTACCAGGAGGCCGAGCGTCTGGCGCCGGAGCGCTTCGAGGCCTCGCTCGAGCTGGGGGCGCTCCTCGAGCGGCTGGGGCGGCCGGCGGAGGCCGTCGAGAGCTACCAGCGCTCCGCCATCGCCGCCGAGGGCTGGCTGTCGCGCGGCCGCAACGCCGAGGTGGCCCGCGCCAGCGCGCACCGCGCCCACCACGCCCTGGCGCGGATCTGCACCGACCGCCTCGGCGACCTCCTCGCGGCGCGCCGGCACTTCGAGGCGGCGCTCTCGCTCGACCCCGAGGACCCCGTCGCCCTGCGGGCCCTGCTGCCGGCCTGGCGCATCGAAGGCAAGTGGGACCTGCTGGCCAAGGCCTGTGAGCGCTGCGCTGCCTCCGCGGTCGACCCGGCCGAACGCACCGCGCTCTTGACCGAGGCCGGCGAGTCTTCATGGGCCCACTCGCGCAGCCGGCCCGCGCCGAGGCCGTGCTCGAGCAGTCGCTGCTCGTCGACCCCCGGTTCACCCGCGCGCTCGAGGCCATGGCCGCGCTCGCCGAGTCGCAGCTCGACGGCCCCCGCCTGTGCCGCTCGCTGCTCAAGCTCTCGGAGCTCGCCACCGAGCCGCGCGCCAAGGCCGCGCTGCTGCGCCGGCTCGCTCGCGGCGCCCGCGACGTCGCGCAGGACCTCGACCTCGCCGCCGACGCGCTCACCCGCGCGCTCGCCCTGGAGCCCGAGCAGCTCGCCGACCGCGCCGCGCTGGTCGAAGTGCACCGCCGCCGCGGCGATTTCGCTGCGCTCGCGCCGGCGCTCGCCTCGCTCGCCCGCGCCCTGGAGAAGGACGGCCAGTTCGTGCCGGCCGCGGGCGCGCTGCGCGAGCTGGCCACCCTCTACCACCAGAAGCTGGGCCGGGGAGCCGAGGCGCTGCCGCTCCTGGAGAAGGCCGCCGCGCTCGCCCCCGAGGACCGCGCCCTGGTCGAGCAGCTCGCCGAGCTCTGCCTGGAGCACGGCCGACCCGCGGTGGCGCGCGAAGCCTACCGCTCCCTGCTCTCCACCCTCCCGCGCGAGGCCCGCGCCGAGGAGGTGGCCCGCATGCAGGCCGGTCTGGGCCGCGCCTGCCAGGCGCTGGGCGAGCGCGACACGGCCCTGGAAGCCTTGGCGCTGGCGTTCGCCACGCGGCCCGAGGACGACGACCTGGGCAGCCGTCTCGACGCGCTGCTCGCCGACTCCGGCCGCGCCTCCGACCGCGCCGCCGCCCGGCTCGCCCGCGGTCGCGCCAAGCTCTCGGCCGGGCTCGTGGGCGCCGCGGCCGCCCAGTTTGCCGCCGCCGCCAAGCTGTACGAGGACCTCGGCGAGGCCGAGGTGGCGCGGTCCGCATGGACCGCCAGCCTGGAGGCCGACCCCGACGGGCCGGCGGCGCCGGGGGCGCTCGACGCGCTCGCCCACGCCGCGCTCGCCGGCCGGGATCCGGTCAAGGCGAGCGAGCTCTTCGCCCGCCGCGCCTCCTTCGACGTCGAGGGCCGCGCCGCCTCCCGCCGCCTGTACCGCGCCGCGGCGTCGATCAAGGACGCCGACCCGGGCCGCTTCCGGACGCTGCTGGCCGCCGCGCTCGAGCGCGACGCCGACTACCCGCCCGCGCGGGCCACCCTGGCCTGGCTCAAGCTCAAGGAGAAGGATGCGGCCGCGGCGCTCGCCCACGCGCGCGTCGCCCTGCGCAGCCCGCGCGACCCCGACGCGCTCGAGCTCGACGAGCGGACCCGGCTGCAGCGCGTCGCGGCGCGCGCCGCCGCGGAGTTGGGCGATCTGGAGGGGGCGCAGGAGCTGCTCGCCGCCTACTCCGAGAACGCCCCGCGCGACGAGGCGGCCCTGGTCGAGCTGGCGGCGCTGCAGCGCAGGACGGGCTCTTCGGCCGACCTGGCGCGCACGCTGGAGCGCCTCGCCGCCCGCCAGCAGGGCAGCGCGGCCATCGCCACCCTGCGCGAGCTGGCCGGCGTGCTCCACGCCTTTCCCGAGCGCCGCGCCGACGCGCTGGAGGCCTGGCGCGACGCGCTCAAGCTCAGCCCGGCCGACCGGCCCTGCCTCGAGGCCCTGGCCTCGGCGCTGGACCGTCCCGGCGAGGCCGCCGAGCGGGTGCGCGTGCTGCACCGCCTGCTCTCGCTGGCCGAGACGCCCGACGAGCGGGTGCGCCTGCTCTCCCGCTGCGGCGAGTCGCTCTCGGAGCTGGGCCGCTGGGCCGAGGCCGCCTCGGCCTGGGCCGAGGCCGCCTCCGCCTCGCGACGGCCGTCGGGCCTGCTCGACAAGCTCATCGAAGCCGCACGCAAGGCGGGTGACCGGGGGCTGGAGGCCGACGCCCTGGCGCGCCGCGCAGTGCTCTCCGCCGAGGCTGGCGAGGCCGACGCCGCCGAGCGGCTGCTCGCGGCAGGCTGCCGGCTGGGCGAGGTCGGGCGGCGCCCGGAGGCCAAGCGCCTGGTCGCCCGGGCCTGCGAGCTGGCGAGCGCCGAATCGTCTCTGGCCGACGACGCGCTCGAGGCCCTGGCCGGCCTGCACGCGGGGGACGGCGAGCGCCGTGAGGCGGCGGCGGTCCTGGTGCGGCTGGCGGACCGTCACGAGGGCTCCGAGCGGTGCGCCACGCTCTTGCGCGCGGCCTCGCTCGCCCGCGCCGAGGCGGACGGCCAGCTCGCGCGCGGCCTGCTGGACCTCGCCCTGAAGGCCTCGCCGGGCGACCGTCTGGCGCTCAAGGCCCTGCGCGCGCTGTGCCTGGAGACCCGCGACGACCGGGGCCTGGTCGGCGCCCTCGAGCGCTTGCTCGCGCTGCCGCTGCCGGACCGGCGCGAGGCGGCGCTGCAGTCGAGCGAGCTGGCCGAAGCCCTCGTGCGCCTGGGGGAGCCCGAGCGCGCCGAGGCGGCGCTGCGCAAGGCCCTCTCGTACGACCGGGCGCTGCCCGAGGTGGAGGAGCGCCTCTTCGTGCTGCTGGTCGCTCGCGGCGCGCTGGACGAGGCGCTGCCGCTGGGGGAGCGGCTCGCGCGCGCTCTCGCCGACGGTCCGGCGTCGCGGCGGCTGCTCGACCTGTCGGAGCGCGCCGAGGCGGGCCGGGTCGACGCCGGCCTCGCGCTGCGCTACGCGCGCCTGGCGCAGTCGCGGGCCCCGCGCGACCTGTTCGTGGTGCGGCGGCTCGCCCGTCTGCTCTACGCTGCGGGCGCGGTGGCCGAGGCGCTGCCGCTGCTCGAGCGCGCGGCGGCGAAGGTGGACTTCGAGCACGAGCCCGACGAGGCCCGTGACGTGCACCTGGCCTGGGCCGAGCTGCTGCACGAGTCGGGCGACGTGGAGCGGGCCGCCGCGGCGCTCGAGGCGCTGCTCGCCCGCGAGCCGTCGGACGCCGCCGCCGCCGAGCGTCTCTTCGAGGCCCTGCTGCCCACCGAGCCGGAGCGCGCCCTGGCCATGCTGGCGCGGCATGCCCGCGCCCTGTGCAAGGGCTCGCGCTCGCGCACGCTGTTCCTGCGCCTGGCGGACGTCGCGCGGACCCGCCTGGCCGACCCGCGCACCGCCGCCGGCTTCCTGGAGCAGGCGCAGAACATCGAAGGCGAAGAGCTCGACCTCGACCTGGCGCGCGTCGACCTGTTGCGCGAGGCCGGCGATCGCCCCGCGCTCGGCCGGGCGCTGGGCGACATGGCCGATCGCGCCGTCAAGCAGGGCGAGCTCGACCGGGCCCTGGTGGCCCTGGACGAGCTGGCGATGCTGGAGGCGGACGACGACGCGCGCGCGGCCGTCGAGACGCTCTCCCGCGCTTCGCGGCTGTGCGAGTCGGCCGGCCGGCCTCAGGACGCGGCGCGCCGCCTGGCCGCCCGCGGCGGGCTGCTGCAGCAGACCCTGAGCGACCCGCTGGGCGCGGAGAGCGCGTTCCGCCGCGCCTTCCAGCTCGACCCGTCCTCGCTGGGGTGGGGCCGCGCCGCGGCGTCGCTGTGCCGGCAGCGCGGAGACGCGTCGGGCGAGGCCGAGCTGCTCGAGGCGATGGTGCCGCGGCTCGAGGGCCCGGAGCGGTGCGACGCGCTGGTGCGCCTGGCGCAGATCCGCCAGGAGCAGGGCGCCTCCTCGCTCGCCTCCACCTACCTGGAAGAGGCGCTGCGCATCGACCCGCAGCTCGACACCGCCCGCGAGATCTACGAGCAGATCCTGGGGCTCGAAGGACGGCTGGCGGAGCTCGCGCGCAGCGTGCAGGCCCGGGCGGCCGTCGAGGTCGACCCGGCGCAGCGCGCCGCGCACTTCCGCAAGGCCGCCCAGCTCTTCGGCGACGTCGGCGAGCTCGACGCGTGCGCCAAGGCGTGGCGGGCGGCCTGCGAGGCGTCCCCGGCCGACCTGGGGCTCGCCGAGGCCTGCGCCGAGGCGCTGGTGGCGCTGGGCCGCTTCGACGAGGCCCGCCCGTACGACGCCAAGGTCCTCTCGGCCGACCCGACCCGCAAGGGCTCGTTCGAGCGGCAGGCGGCCTGGCTCAAGGAGTCGGGCGACGCGGGCGCGCTGGCGCTGTTGCTCGAGGCCCGCGCGGCGCGGGAGGCCCCGGCCGTCGCCGCGGGGCTGCTCGTGGACGCCGCCGTGCTGCGCGACCGGCTGGGCGACCGGGCGGGCGCCGAGCAGGCCGAGCGCCGCGCCTTCGAGCTGGACCCGGTCGCCGACCGGCCCTTCTCCGCCGCCCTGGCCCGCGCGGGCACCCGCGTGGACGCCGTCTGCGATTCTCCTGCTGCGCCGCGCCCGCGCCGTGCCGGTACAGGCCGCCGCGCTGCACCGCCAGCGCGGCGAGCTGCTCTTCGATGCCGGCCGCAACGAGGAGGCCGTTGGCGCCCTCGACGACGCGCTCGCCGCCAACGCCCTGGACGCGGTGGCGCTGGAGCTGCGCGCCTCGGTGGCCGAGGCCATGGGCGGCGACGAGGCCGCCGAGCCGTTCGATGCGCGGTTGGTGGAGGTTGCCGCGGCCGGCGGTCGCGCCGCCAAGGCGGCGCTGGCGCGAGCCCATTACCGGCTGGGCTTCGTCTCGCTCGGACGCGGGGACGCCAAGGCCAAGGAGCACCTCGAGGCCGGCTACGCGCTGGACGCGGTGCACCCGCGCTCGGGGCGCGCGCTGGAGGTCCTGGCCGACGAGTACGGCCGCTCCGGCGACCGGGCGATGCTGTTCCGGGTGCGCATGGCCCAGGCCTCGCGCGCGGACGGAGCGAGCGCGCGCGCCGAGGCGCTCGCGGCGGCCGCCGACGCGGCGCCCGAAGCCGCGAGCGAAGTCGCCGCGCTCTCGGCGCTCGTCGAGCTGCGCGCCGGCGACGTCGCCCTGGCCGAGCGGCTGGCCGAGAGCCTGCTCAAGGCCGGGCGGGTGCTGCCGGCCGCCGAGGCGTTCCGCCATGCCGCCGGCGAGGCGGAGGACGGCGCCGAGCGGGCACGCCTGCTGGTCCGAGCCGCCGAGCTGTTCGAGGGCGCGAGCGAGCCTGACCGCGCCGCGGCGCTGCGCCTGGAGGCCTGGCGCTCGCAGCCCTCGGTCTCTACGGCGCGGTCGGTGCTCTCGCAGCTCCGGGTCCGCGAGGAGGCCGCCGAGCTCGACCGGGCGCTCTCGGTCGTCGCCCAGGGCTCGCCGGACGCCGAGGAGGCCGCGGGGGCCCGCCTGGAACGTGCCCGGCTGCTGGAGCGCACCGGCCAGGATGCGGCCGCGGCCGACGCCTTCCTGGAGGTCGCGCGCAAGGACGCCGGCCGGCCGGGCTTCGTCGACGCGACGGAGCGCGGCCACGAGCTGTTGCTCAAGCTGGGCCGATACGGCCAGGCCGCCGAGGCCCACGCGGCCGGCGCTCGCCAGGAGCCGGACGCCCGGCTGCGCGCGCTGCAGTTGGTGGAGGCGGCGCGGATCCTGGACGAGCTGGCCGACGAGCCCCGGCAGGCCGAGGGCCTGCTCGCCGAGGCCGCCGCCGCGGCGCCTGAGCTGCCCGAGCCCTGGGCCGCGCTCGCCTCGGTCTTCCGGCGGCGCTCGGACTGGGCCGGCCAGGCCAAGGGGCTGGAGGAGGAGGCGAGCCGGACCAAGGACGCCGCCGAGCGCGGCGACCGGCTGACGCAGGCCGGGCGGGCCTGGGCGGCCGCGGGCCAGTTCGAGAAGGCCTTCGCCACGTTCGACCAGGCGATCGCCGCGGCGCCTGGCTCGGTCCGCGCGCACCTGGCCGACGCGGAGGTCGCCGAGGCCCAGTCCCTGCCCGACCGCGCGCTCGAGCACCTCCTGCTCGCCGCCGGGCTGGAGCAGGGCGAGGCGCAGCGCTCGCTGCTCGGCCGCGCCGTCGCGCTCGCCCAGGCCACCGGCCGCGTGAGCGAGGCGTTCCGGGTCCAGCGGCAGGTGTTCGAGCTCGACCCGACCGACGAGGCTTCGTTCCAGGCCCTGCGCGCGGCTGCCGGCTTCGGCGAGCCGAAGACCCGCGCCGAGTTGCTCGACCTGCGCGAGCACGCGCTCGAGGGCCTTCCCGCCGAGCGCGGCGAGCCGGTCCGGGCCGAGCGCGTGGCGCTGCTGTGCGAGCGGGGAGCGCTGCTCGCCGGCCCCTTGGGGACGCTCATCGACGCCGAGCGCGCCTGGCGCAAGGCGCTCGAGCTCGACGGGCGCTGCCGCGCCGCGCTGTCCGGGCTGCGCGAGCTCGCCCGCGCCCGGAAGGACACGGAGCGCTACCTCGAGCTCCTGGAGGCCGAGGCCGCAGCGTGCGAGGCGGGCCCCGATCAGAATCTCGCTCTTCGAGCAGGTGGCGGCCGCCTCGCGCGGATCGCAGCCCGACCGCGCGGCGGCGGCGCTGGACCAGGCCATCGCCGTGGCGGCGGCGCTGGGCCTGCCGGCGTCGGGCCTGCAGCGCAGCCTCGCCGAGCTGCTGCTCCCGACCCGTCCGGACCGCGCCGCGGCGCTCGCCGAGGCGCTGCTCGGTGCGGGGGCGGGCGACGCGAAGCTGCGCGTGCTGCTCTCGGAGGCGCGGGTCGCGCTGGGCGACGTCGAGGCTGCCCGCCGCGAGCTGCGGCGCGCCATCGAGGAGCCGGGAGCCGAGGAAGGGCTGCTCGCGCGCTTCGAGGCGCTCAGCGCCGACGCTCCGGCGGACAAGGCCTGGGCCTACGACCAGCGGGCGGCGAGGGCTGCGCCGGGGGCGCCGCAGGTGGCGCTCTGGCTGGCGGCGGCCAGCAGCTGGCGCGAAGCGGGCAGGGTGGACGAGGAGCGGGCGACGCTGCAGAGGGTGATGGCGTCCGACCCGACGAGCGAGGCGGCCTTCGAGCGGCTCGACGCGCTGCTCGAGCCCTCGCCCGAAGAGCGCTGCGTCCTGCTCGAGCGCCGTGCCGAGGCGAAACCCGCCGAGGCCGCGAAGCTCCTGGAGCGGGTCGGTGCGCTGCGGCTGGAGTCGGGAGATGCGGCCGGCGCCGTGCGTGCGCTCGAGGACTCGCTGTCCCGGCAGGACTCGGACGACGCGATCCGCCTCCTGGTCCAGGCCCGGCTGGCGGCAGGGATGCTCGAGGCCGCGGAGCTCGAGGCTCGGACCGGGACGCTCACAGTGCCGCAGGTCTGCAGGGCGGCCATGCTGCTGGGGAGCGCGTGCGCGGCGCAGGGGCGAACCGTGCAGGCGCTCGCGCACTTCGACCTCGCGGCGCGCCTGTCGCCGACGCCGCAGGTGGCGCTGCGCGAGATCATCCGGGCCGCCGGCGGCTCCGGGGCAGTGGAGCAGGGGCTGGCGGCGTGCGAGCGCCTGCTCTCGCTCGAGCCGCGCGGCGCGGACGCCCCCCAAGTGCACCTGCAGGCCAGTGACTGGTGCGAAGCGCTCGGCCAGGCGTCGCAGGCCGCGAGGCACCTCGAGGTCGCGGTGTTGCAGGGGGCGGGCGGAGCGACGGCGCTGCACAAGCTCGCCCGCCACTACGACGAGACCAAGACCTGGCCCGAAGCGGCGGCCACGCTCACCTGGTTCGCCGAGGTCGCCGGGGACGAGGGGGCGCGAGCCGAGGCCTGGCGGCGGGCCTCCCACATCTACGCGGACGAGGTGGGGGACCCCGCGCAGGCCGCTAGCGTGGCCCGTCGAGCCCTGGCCATCGAGCCCGGCGCCGTCGACCTGCTCGAGTGGCTGTGCGAGCTCGAGGTCCGCCGCGGCCAGCCGGCGGGAATCGTGGCCGCCTGCGAGGAGCTGCAGCGAGCGGCGGGACCTGGCTCGCTCGCGGGGCTGCGCAAGGCCTACGGGACGGCTCTGGGGGAGGTCGGCAGGGCGGCGGAGGCGCTGGCCCTCCTGCAGCAGGAGCTGGCGGAGAGGTTCGACGAGGCGCTCGCCCTGAGGGCCCGGGACCTGGCGCAGGGCGCAGGAAACCTCGAGGCCTGGCTGGCGCTGGAGCTCCAGCTGGTCGACCGCCTGGGAGCGGACGGCAAGGACGAAGCCGCAGCGCGCCTGCGCCAGGCGGCGGGCCGCGTCGAGGAGCAGAACCCGGCTCGCGCCGCCGACCTCATCGGTCGGGCGGCCGCGCTCGCCTTCGTCCCCGCCGACTCCGAGCGCGAAGCCTCCCTGCGCGAGCGCGCGGGCGATCTGGCCGGCGCCGCGCGACCGCTGGCCCTGGTGGCGGCGGCGCGGCCCCTCGACGAGGCGGTGCTCGGACGGTTCGCTGCCGCGCTGCGCGCCTCGGGCGACCTCGCGCGCGCGAGCGCCTTGGACTCCATCCGAAGCTTCGCCGATCCGTCGAAGCGGTTCCCGGCGGCGCACACGGGCGCTCGGGTGCACGACACGCTGCGGGCTCGCCTCTACGTCCCCGAGGCCCTGGGCCCGGTGTCTCGACTGCTGCGCGTGCTCGCCCCGGCGCTCGGAGCGGCCTTCCCGAGCGACCTCGGCCGCTACGGCGTGGGCGAGGCGGACCAAGTCGGCCCGATGCACGCTCCGGCGCTGGCGGCCCGCGTGCGCGAGGCCCGCGAGTCGGTGGGGCTGCCCTCGGTGGACGTGTTCCTGGCTCCGTCGCTGGGCAACGAGGTGGCGCTCGAGCCGGGCGCGCCAGACCGGATCGTCGTGGGGCTGCCGTGTCTGACCGAGCTCGACCCGGGCGCGCTGTCGTTCCTCCTGACCCGGGCCTGCGAGCTTCTCCCTCTCGGGCCATGCCCTCGCCGCGCAGGCCGGGCCCGACGGCCTCGAGGGCCTGGTGCGCTGCGCCCTGGCCGCCTCGGGGGCCAGCCTGATGGTCCCCGAGCCCTTCGACGGCATGGTCGAGGTGACGGCCGAGGCGGTGCGGTCGCTCGCTCCGGCGGGCCTGGACGCGCTGGTCTTGGAGGCGATGGTCGCGCTGCCGAACCTGGATCCTGCGGCGTTGCTCGAGGCCCTGGAGCGCTCGGCGGCCCGGGTGGCCCTGCTCGTCTGCGGCGAGCCGGGCGCGGCGCTGCGCGCGCTGGTCGGCGGGACGCTGGTCGCCAGCGAGGGCCTGGCCGCGGCGGGGTTGCGCGCACCGCTCGTCGAGGACCTGGTCCGCACGAGCCTGCGCGAGGACTACGGCGTGCTGCGCGCTGCGTGCCTCGCCGGAGACGAGTCGTGAGCAGGCGGGGGTGGCTGGCGGCGGTGCTCTCGGGCGTCGGAGTGGGGATTGCGGGCCTCTCGGCCTGCCCGGGCGAGGAGCCGGTCCCGGGCGAGAGCCTGGGCAGCTTCCAGTTCGAGGTCGCCCTCAAGCAGGACGGCTGCAACTTCGACCAGCCCGAGACGGGCAATCCCTACTCGCTCAGCGCGCGGGTGGGCAATCCACCACCGTTCAGCGCCACGCTCTCCAGGACTCCCGCACGAGCTCCTTGTACCTGACGGCCGGAGCGACCCAGCTGAAGGGGAGCCTGCTCGACGGCGGTCAGGCCTTCGTCGTCCGCCACGACGCCAAGCGGAAGCTCCCCGCTCCCTGCAGCTGCAACGGGACCATCGCCGAGCGGGTCGAGGGCTCGATGTTCGGGAAGGCGCAGGTCACGGCGGGCGGCTGCAAGGGCCCGGTGGTCGACAACGAAGGTCCCTTCCCACGCGACGGAGGCCTGGAGGCCCAGCTGGTGTGCGGCTACATCATCGACGAGATGTCGGCCAGCGACCCGGACGCCGGCTGCGCCTGCGCCCCGTGCCTGGTGGTGTATGAGATAGCCGGCACGCGGCAATGAAGGCCGCTGTCTGGGGGTTGTGAGGGAAGAGATGGCCAACAAGCCTGCGGTCCTGCTCCTGTCCGGCGGCCTCGACTCCGCCACCTGCCTCGCCATCGCCAAGAGCGAGGGCTTCGACGTGCACGCGCTTTCCGTGGCCTACGGCCAGCGGCATACGCGCGAGGTCGACCAGGCGCGCGCGCTGGCCAAGGCGCTCGGCGCCGCCAGCCACCGCGTCATCCAGCTCGACCTGCGCCCGGTCGGCGGCTCGTCGCTCACCTCGGCGGCGCCGGTCGCCAAGGACCGGGTCGAGGACGGGAGCATCCCCGAGACCTACGTGCCGGCGAGGAACACCGTCTTCCTGGGCATCGCCCTCGGGCTGGCGGAGGTCGTGGGCGCGGCGGACCTGTACGTCGGCGTCAACGCGGTCGACTACTCCGGCTACCCCGATTGCCGGCCGGCCTTCGTCCAGGCCTTCCAGGCGCTGGCCAACGTCGCCACCCGCGCCGGGGTCGAGGGGACGAAGTTCACGGTCCACGCGCCGCTGATGGAGCTGAGCAAGGCGCAGATCATCAAGCGCGGCGTGGCGCTGGGCGTCGACTACGGCATGACGCACTCCTGCTACGACCCGGCCGAGGACGGCGGCGCCTGCGGCCACTGCGACGCCTGCCGCCTGCGCCGGAGGGGCTTCGAGGAGGCGGGCGTTCCGGACCCGACCCGGTACGCCGGGGCCCAGGGGGCGTCGAGGTGACGTCGTCCGCCGCCGCGCTCGCGCTGGCCCTCGTGCTCTTCGGGGCAGGGCCGGCCGGCGCCGCCTCGCCGCCGCCTCAACCGCCTCCGCCGGAGCTTGGTGGACGCCACCTCGGTCGTCCCCGGCCTGGTGCTCGACATCCGCTACGCGACCGAGAACAACTTCACCGGCAAGAAGCTCTATGACGCGGCCCGGTGCCTGCTGCGCCCGCAGGTGGCGGCGAACCTGGCCAAGGCCCAGGAGCTGCTCAAGCCCAAGGGCTACGGCCTGAAGGTCTTCGACTGCTACCGGCCCTTCTCGGTCCAGAAGAAGATGTGGGAGGCGATGCCGGTGCGCGGGCTGGTGGCGCCGCCGTCCAAGGGCGGCTCGAACCACAACCGCGGCGCGGCGGTGGACATCACCTTGATCCGACTGGACGGCTCGGCGGTGGAGATGCCGACCGAGTACGACGACTTCGGCAAGGCGGCGCGGATCAACTCCACGCTGCCGTCCAAGGCCGCGCAGAGGCACCGGACGATCCTCCAGGACGCGATGATGAGGTCCGGCTTCAAGCCGATGTACATGGAGTGGTGGCACTTCGATGCCGCAGACCCGCTCCAGTACAAGACCTTGGACCTGCCGCTCACCTCCCAATCGGCCTGGTGATCGAGGTGCGGAGCGTCCACCATTGCAAGGTCGTTACCAGGAACGAATTTCACGCGTGAAAAGATGCGAATTCGTGACGAGTTGTCGCGTCCAGTGAAATCGGCAACTTAGCGCTCGCTCCTCGCTGGCATGGCCAATGCTCATAGAAGCCAGCGAAGCGCAACGAACTGAGAAGCTGGTCCCCCCCCCCGCCGCTTCGTTGGTCGTTGCGCTTCCTTTTTGCCCTGAGCCCGGGCGCCCACATCCTCGACTTCGCATCCAGCGGCGCCCGGCGCTCCGAGCAAAAGACAGCAGGCAATGACAGAGGCGGACAGGCTCGCGGCCTTCCGCCTCTTTCATTTGGGTCTCGCCGCACCTATGGGTCGTTGGCGATGACCCGGCCCGTGCCCAGCCGCTTGCCGGCGTAGAGCCGGCGGTCCGCACAGCGGATGAGCTCTTCCAGGCTCTGCCCGTCCTCGGGGAAGCCGGCGATGCCGACGCAGAAGCCGACGCGGAAGGCCTCGCCGCCGTCGCCCTTGAAGTCCAGCTGGGCGAACTCCGACTGCAAGCGCTCGAGGGCGCCTTGGATGGTCGATCGGCTCTCGCCCGGGAACGCAAGCAGGAACTCCTCTCCGCCCCACCGCCCGCGCAGGTCCTCGGCCCGGAAGCGGCGGCCGACGAGCTTGCCGAACGCGGCCAGCACCGCGTCGCCCGCCAGGTGCCCGTGGGTGTCGTTGACGGTCTTGAAGCGGTCGAAGTCGATGATCGCCAGCGCGAGCGGGCGGTCGTGGCGGGATGCCTCGAGCAGGCGCGCGCGCAGCGTCTCGACGAGCGGACGGCGCAGCAGCAGGCCGGTCAGCGCGTCCTTGTCGTAGCGCTCGCGCAGCAGGCGGGAACGCTCCACCCGGACCTGGACCCGGGCGAGCAGCTCCTCCTCGATCACCGGCTTGGCCAGGTAGTCGTCGGCCCCGGACTGGAAGGCGCCGATCCGCGCCTGGACCCCCGGCTGGGCCGTGACCATCACCACCGGCAGGTCCTGCCAGCGGGGAGTCCCCCGCAGCACGCGGCACAGGTCGAAGCCGGAGACCCCCGGCATCACCACGTCGAGCAGCACCAGGTCGGGTGGGGCCTCCTCCAGCGACTCGAGCAGGCGGCCGGGCTCGGCGAGGTGTCGGACGGCGAAGCCGCGCTTCTCCAGGAGCAGGCAGGTCCGGCGCGCGAACTCCTCGTCGTCGTCGACCAGCAGCACGCGGGGCCTGCGACTCTGGGCGGCGGCGACCAGCTGCCGGGCGGCCGCCGACAGGCTCTCGGCGTCCACGGGGCGGGACAGGAAGAGCGAGGCGCCGGCGTGCGCGGCCGCGATGCGGGCCGGAGTGCCGGAGGCCGCCTCGCCCAGGAAGGCCAGCGCCACGCCTTCGCAGCCCGGCAGCGAGCGCAGCTCGCGGGCGAGCCGTGTCGACTCGGGCAAGGGGAGGTCGAGGAAGGCCGCGTCCGGGCCGGCGCGCACCGCGCAGGCCCGGGCCTCCTCCGCGGTCGAGGCGGCCTGCACCTGGTAGAGCTGTTGGCGGCCGAGCGCGCGCACCTGATCCAGGAACTCGGGACGCGCGCTGACCGCGAGGAGCCGGCCGCTGGTCAGCGAGCCGCCGGCCTGGGGCTCGGGGTCGGCCGGCTGCTGCAGCGCGGCGATCGTCGCCTCGAAGGCCTCGAGCGCCGCGCCCAGCGCCGACCAGGCCTCGCTCGGGGCGGCCGGGGCCAGGGCCTCGGGCAGCGCGTCCTCGATGGCGCCCGCGGCCTCGCCGATGGCGTGGAAGCCGTACGAGCCGGCGGTGCCGCGCAGCCGGTGCGCCAGGGTCTGCGCCTTGGAGCGGGAGGTGGGGTCGGAAGCGTCGAGCCGGAGGCTGCGCACGGACTCGGAGAGCTCGCGGCCCTTCGCGGGGAGGCCGCGGGCATAGTCGGCGGAGAGCGCGCGCAGGGCGGCCTCCGCCTGCGCCAGGTCGGGCCTCGGGGCAGGGGGCGGCGAGGGGCGCCCGGCGAGGAGGTTCTCGACCTCCTCGGCGAAGAGCGTGGGGGCCACGGGCTTGTGCAGCACGAGCGAGACCCGCAGGTCCTTGGTCAGCCGGTTGAAGGAGGCGAGGTCGCGCCAGAACGCGGAGACGAAGACCACCGGCAGGTCGGGCCGCGCCGAGCGCAGCCGGGCGATCCAGCTGATGCCGTCGGTGTCCGGCAGGAGCCCGTCGACGACGGCCAGGTCGACCTTGCGGGCCTCGACCTCGGCGAGCGCCTCCGCGCCGGTCCGCGCCTGCAGCACGTTGTGGCCGCGCGCCGAGAGGGCGGGGACGATCAGAATCGCGGAACTCGCGGTCGTCGTCGAGGACGAGGACGGTCTTCACGCAACGACCCCTTCCCCCGCCGCCGGGGAGCCGGGGCCGCCGCAGGGGACCTCGAACCAGAAGGTGCTGCCGGCTCCCAAGGCGGTCTGCACGCCTATCTGCCCGCCATGCTGCTCCACCAGCGCCTTGGCGATGGCCAGGCCCAGCCCGGTGCCTCCGACCGCGCGGCGATCGGAGCCGTCGAGCTGGACGAAGCGGTGGAACAGGCGGGCCACGTCGCGCTCGGCGATGCCCGGGCCCTGGTCGCAGACCTCGAAGCGCACCCGCTCGCCGGACTCGAGCACGCGCGCCTGCACCGTGCTGCCGCGGGGCGAGAACTTCACGGCATTGCCCAACAGGTTCACCAGCACCTGCGTGAGCCGGTCGCGGTCGGCCACCAGGCGCGCCTCCGCCGCCTGCAGGCACAGGCGCACCCCCGCCTCGTCCGAGAGGGGCTTCAGGCTCGCCACCGCCACCTCGGCCAGCTCCCGTGCCTCGACCGGCGAGAGCACCAGTGCGTAGCGGCCGGCCTGGATGCGCCCCAGGTCGAGGATGTCGGCCGAGAGGCGGACGAGGCGGTCGACGTTGGTGCGCGCGATGCGGACCAGCTCCTTGGCCTCCTTGGACAAGGGGCCCGCCACGCCGCCCTCGAGCAGGCCCAACGAGCCGCGCAGCGAGGCCAGCGGGGTGCGCAGCTCGTGCGAGGCCACCGAGACGAACTCGCTCTTGAGCCGCTCCGCCTCCTTCAGCTCGGTCAGGTCGCGCAGGATGCCGGTGAACAGCCGGTCGCTTTCGCCGGAGCCCACCTCGCTGACCGCCAGGTAGAGCGGGAAGACGCTCCCGTCCTTGCGTCGCCCGGTCACCTCGCGGCCGCGGTTGATGATGCGCCCCTCGCCGGACTCGTAGTAGCGGCGCAGGTAGGCGTCGTGCCGGCTGTGGTCGGGCTCGGGCATCAGCACCGAGACGTTGCGGCCCAGCACCTCTTGGGCGCTCCAGCCGAAGATGCGCTCGGCGGCGCGGTTGAAGGTCTGGATGCGCCCGGCGCCGTCGATGGTGACGATGCCCTCGGCGGCCGTGGCCAGCACCGCCTCCAGCCTGGCCTCGCGGTCGGCCAGCTCCAGCAGCGTGTGCGAGAGCTCGGCGTGGGCGCGCTCCTGCTGGGCCTGCGCGGCGCGCAGCGCGATGCGGGCCGAGGCCTGCCGCGCGAGGATGGAGAGCGCCTCCAGCGGCACCTCTCCGGCCTGGCGCGGCGCGATGTCGAGCACGCACAGCGCGCCCAGCCTGTGCCCCTGCCCGTCGCACAGCGGCGCCCCCGCGAAGAAGCGGACCGGTGGGTCGTGCAGGAGCGCGGGCGAGCCCTCGAACCGCTCGTCGGCGAAGGTGTCGGGCACCGCCTGGGCCGAGTCGGAGAGCAGGCACCAGGAGGAGAACGAGCCCGCCCGCGGCATCTCGCGCAGCGGGAAGTTGAGGTGGGCCTTGAAGAAGACGCGCTCCGCGTCGACCAGGCTGACGTGGCCATAGGGCGCGCGGCAGACCAGCGTCGCCAGCCTCACGATCTCGTCGAACTCCTCCTCGGGGGCGCTGTCGAGCAGACCGGTGGCGCGCACCGCGGCCAGGCGGGCCTGTTCGTCGGGGGGCGGCGGGGCCGTCCTCATGCACGCTCCTCGCTACCCGCTGAACGCGATTCGGCCAATCTCTTGGGAGAGGGTCATGGGGTCGAATGGCTTGAAGATGACACCCTTGGCCCCGCGAGCCAGGTAGCCGTCGACCTCGTGCTTCTGGACCTTGGCGGTCATGAAGATCACCGGGATGTCCGCGGTCTGGGGCTCGCGGCGCAACAGGTCCAGCGTCGCCGGGCCGTCCAGGCGAGGCATCATCACGTCGAGGAGGATGACGTCGGGGCGCTCCTGGGCCGCCAGGCTGACGGCCTCCTCGCCGCCCGACGCCAGCACCACCTCGAGCTGGCCGACGAGCTTCCAGGCTCATCTGTCCGACCCGCCGGATGTCCGGCTCGTCGTCCACGACCAGGACTTTCTGTAGCTTCGTCGCTCGCTCGTTCAGGGACATGGCAGGTCAGGGCAGTGCGAGTTTTCGAGGTCAGGACGCTCGCGGCGCTCCCCCGTGGGCAGCGTCCGCGCGACACATCAGGGTTCTAATGGCGAGAGCGGGCCTGCGCCGTGTCCTGGTGGACGCCGTTGGAGAAAGGACACGTCCCCCCAACAGAGAAGAAACGCCCCTGATTCTGCGGCATCCCAACCGGTGCCGGAGAGCCTACGTGCCCAGCCTGATCAGGGCGCGAAGGATCCCGTAGGTCAGGCCCCAGACCACCTCGCCCTGGTTGCGCCAGCAGGCGAACCGGACCGGGATGCCCAGGACGGGAAAGCGCAGGCGAGAGTCGAGCGCACCGCTCGCCGCCGCGGCCAGAGGCAACCAGAACACCGAGACGACCTCGAGGCCCAGGCTCGCCGCTGGCCGGGTCGAGGCCAGGAAGACGAGCGGGGAGATGACGAGCGGGCGCAGCCCGGAATGGGACATCGCGCGGACCTCGTCCAGCGGGCCCAGCAGCGCGGCGCCGTCGGGGTCCGCGAGGTCCACCCCGACCTCTTCGCGGGTCTCGCGCACGGCCGTCCCGAGCGCGGAGCCGTCGGACGCCTGGGCCATGCCTCCGGGCAGGGACACCTGACCCGCCCAGGGATTGCCTGCCCGGGCGGCCCGGCGGGTGAGGAGCACGCAGCCTTTTGGGTCGAGCACGACGGCGACGGCCGCGCGCCGGGGCGAAAGGAGGCGGAATGCCCGGCGGGGAGCCCGGCCCGCGAGCCTCGAGCGAAGCCGCGAAAGGTCGAAGCTCGCCGGTGCTGCCACGCTGGCCGCTCCTCTCTGCCTCGCCGTCGCCTTCAGGCGCCGCGCGAGCGGGCGAACGGGGCGAGCGGCCCCGGCGGAGCCGCCTGGGCGGCGAGGGTCCGAGCCTGGGCGCAGTCGCGCGCGATGGCGCTCTTGAGCTCCTCGACGCCGCCGAAGCGCTGCTCTCCGCGCAGCCGCTCCAGGAACTCCACCGCCAGCCGGACCCCGTAGAGGTCGCCCTGGAAGTCGAGCAGGTGGATTTCGATGGTGACCTCGTCCTCGCCGAAGGTGGGCTTTCGCCCGATGTTGGCGGCCCCGGCGCGGACCTCCGAGCCGAAGAAGACGCGCACCGCGTAGACGCCCAGGCCGGGGCGCACCTCGTTGTCGGCGTGGATGTTGGCGGTGGGGACGCCGAGGGTGCGGCCACGGCCCAGCCCCCGGACGACGGTGCCGACGAGGTCGAACGGGCGGCCGAGCATCCGCGACGCCGCCGAGACGCGACCCTCGGCGATGAACTCGCGGATCTTGCTCGAGGAGACGACGGCGCCGCCCTCGCAGGTGACCGCCGGGACCTGGGCGAAGCCGACGCCGCGCTCGCGGCAGGCCTGGGAGAGGGTGGCGACGGTGCCCGCCCGCGCCTTGCCGTAGGTGAAGTCGGGCCCGACCACCACGTCCTGGGGCGCGAGCGGATTCGAAGAGGTCCCGCTCCAAGAACTGTTCCGCGGAGACGCCCGCGTAGGCCCGGTCGAACGGCTGCAGGATCACGGCGTCCAGCCCGCAGGCCTCGAGCAATTCGAGCTTGCGCGGCAGCGGCGTGAGCAGCTTCGGGGCGAGCTCCGGGAAGAGGACCTTGCCGGGGTGGGGCTCGAAGGTGGCGGCGACGGCCTTGGCGCCCCGGGAGTGTGCGCGGGCGATGGCCTCGGCGAAGAGCGCCTGGTGGCCGCGGTGGACGCCGTCGAAGCTGCCGAGGGCGACGGCGCAACCGGCGAGCTGGCCCTTGGCCTGAGCGAAACCGTGGAGCACGAGCATGGGCTCGTATCTAGGCGCGCCGCGCCCCGGCGTCAACGCGCCGGAGCGCGAGGGCCCGCGTCTCACAGGTGCCTGAGGGCCACCCTCGGTGCGCGGGGAGCGTCGAAGACGCCGTCGAAGGGAGCCGCATCGCGACCCGGGAGCAGGACCGAGGCGACTACCGGCAACGCGCCCAAGGTCGGTGGAGGCGGGTGATGGAGATGGTCATTCGTTCGGCGCGCTCGGCGACTCGGAGGATGGTGGGCCGCGCCCGCTCGTCGGGACGGCACCTTGGCAAGGAGCCGCTTGCGCCGAAGCCGCGCTGCACGGGCGGATTCGGCCGCCCATCGAGCTGCTTGAACCCGTCGCCCGGCAGGTCCAATCTCTGCGGCGACCATGGGTCTGACCTTCCACCTATTGCCTGCGCGGCGCGAAGCCCTCCCCGCCGAGGCGATGGCCGCACGGGCGAGCGAGCTGCTGCGCGCCTACGTCGCAGAGCTTCCGGTGGAGAGGTTGGTCGACCTCTCGGAGCCGCTCGCGGCGCGGGCGAGACGGGCGCTGGGCGCGTGCCAGCCCCGGGTGCTCGTCACGGCGACCGGGGGCACCGGGCTGGTCGAGTCTCGCGGTCGAGCCGGGAGGCGGGGGCGGCCTGGTGCGCTGGGTCGACGCCAAGGATCCAGGGATGCGAGCGGCGATGGAGTCCGCGGTGCTCGCCGGCGCCGAGCGGGGGCTTGCGGCCGAGGTCGAGCGCCGCCGGGGGGCCGGCGGCGGGTGGGCGGTGGAGCGGCACCGTGGGCAGCCGCCCCTGGCCGCGTTGGCGCACGGATTGGTCGCAGCGGCGCTCGCCACCCTGACCGACGCGCTCGTCGTGAGCGTGGACGACGCGTGGGACGAGGCGCTCTGGCCCTGCGATGGGGCGGCACTGGCCCGCGCCTTCATGCGCCCGGAGTCGACCGCCGCCGATCACCACCGCCGCGCCGCCGAGGCGATGCTGCGCGAGGTGGTCCCTGCGCTCTCGCCGTTCGACGACCCGTTCGTCTGCCAGCTCGTCGAGGAGCTGCTCGCGCGCCTGGTGGCGGAGGTCAACGCCGTGCGCGGCGACGCCGCCGCAGAGGCTCCTGGCGCTCGACCACGGCCTCGACCGGCTGGACACGGCCCGCCTGCTCGTCGGCGCCCCGCTGCGCGAGCGCGAGCTCTTGCTGGGGCCCGCGGGAGCGCCAGAGCCCAGGGGGCGGCCGCGCTCGGCGTTCGCCCGGCTGCACCCGGCGCCTGAAGAGTACGAGCGCTGGCTGGCCCACCTCGGCGAGCACCTCGCCTGAGCACCCGGGCTGGCGGGCTGGCGAGCGTCAGGCAAGACGAGCGCTCGCTGCTTGAGGTAAAAGACTGCCCCGACACCTTTCGCCACACCTTCAGCAGCCATCATCCATGAACCTCTTGGAGCAACTCATCGCGGAGGCAGACATGAACCAGCAAGGCAAGCGCATGGCCATCGTCGCGGGCGGCGGGCCCGCCCCGGGCATCAACAGCGTCATCGGCGGGGCCACCATCCGCGCGGTCCTCGGCGGCAGCGACGTCATCGGCATCAACGACGGCTTCCGCTGGATCATGGAAGGCAACGTCGAGCACGTCACGCCGCTGACCATCGACTCGGTCAGCCGCATCCACTTCCGCGGGGGCTCCTTCATCGGCATCGCCCGCGCCAACCCGACCAAGAACGAGAAGCACCTCGAGAACGTGGTCACCTCGCTCCTGCGCCTCAACGTCGACCGCCTCATCACCATCGGCGGCGACGACACCGCGACCTCCTCCTACCGCGTCAGCGAGCAGTCCAGGGGCCGCATCCGCGTGGTGCACGTCCCCAAGACCATCGACAACGACCTCAACCTGCCGCTGCACGGCAACACCTTCGGCTTCCAGACCGCGCGGCACGTGGGCACCGGCATCGTGCGCGACCTGATGGTGGACGCCAAGACCACCAGCCGCTGGTACTTCGTCATCAGCATGGGCCGCAAGGTCGGCCACCTCGCGCTGGGCATGGGCAAGGCCGCCGGCGCGACGCTCTCGCTCATCCCCGAGGAGTTCCCCAACCCGGTCAAGCTCAAGACCATCGTCGACACGCTGGTCGGGGCGATCATCAAGCGCATGGCGTACGGTCTGCCGCACGGCGTGGCGGTGCTCGCCGAGGGCCTGGTCGAGTCCATCGACCCCAAGGACCTGGCCGAGGCCGGCGCCCCTGAGGAGCGCGACGCCCACGGGCACCTGCGCATCGCCGAGGTGGACTTCGGCAACATCGTCAAGGCCAAGGTCCAGGAGCAGCTCAAGAAGTACAACGTCAAGACCACGGTGGTGGCCAAGAACGTCGGCTACGAGCTGCGCTGCACCGACCCCGTCCCGTACGACATGGAGTACACCCGCGACCTGGGCTACTACGCCGCCAAGTTCCTGGAGGAGGGCGGTTCGGGCGCGCTGGTGTCCATCGAGGACGGCAAGTTCAAGCCGCTGATGCTCAAGGACCTGCTCGACCCCAAGACCGGCAAGATGGCGGTGCGCTACGTCGACGTGAAGTCCGAGGGCTACAAGATCGCCCGGGAGTACATGATCCGCCTGACGCGCAAGGACTTCGAGGACGCGCACGAGCTGGCCAAGTACGCCGCCACCGCCGGCATCACGATCGATCAGTTCCGCAGCGACTTCGGCTACCTGTGCGAGTACGAGCCCGAGCCCTTGATGCTCTTCGCGCCCGGCAAGGCCCCCAACTCGCACCTGGACGTGGGCATGCCCACCGCCAAGCCCGAGAAGGAAGCCAAGCGCTCGAAGGAAGGCTGAACGCAGCCTCCGCGCGCGCCGCTTGGGGGTCGGAAGATCTCGAAGCCGCGAGGCCGCGCAGCCGCTAAGAAGACGTCAGCGTTTCGACGACGGGCCGCCCGGGCTTCCTGCCCTGGCGGCCCGTCGAGCACCCGAAGCCACACGACCCGAGGATTGCATCGATGAAGAAGAGCCCCGCCCCCTGGACCGCTGCCGAGCGCAAGGTCTTCGCCCGCCTCAAGACGCCCCTCGACGTCCAGGGCTACCTCGATGGCGTGGTCTACAGCGACGACAAGTTCGCCCGCTCGCCGCGCAGCGTGATGCGCGACCGGCTCGCGAACTGCTTCGACGGCGCGCTCTTCGCGGCCGCGGCGCTGCGGCAGCTGGGCCACAAGCCGCTCCTGCTCGACATGCGGCCCGACCCGACGCTCGACGACGACCACGTGGTGGCGCTGTTCAAGCAGCTCGGCTGCTGGGGAAGCGTCGGCAAGAGCAACTTCGTGGGGCTGCGCTACCGCGAGCCCATCCACCGCACGGTGCGCGAGGTCGTCATCAGCTACTTCAACGACTACTACAACTCCCTGGGCGACAAGACGCTGCGCAGCTTCGCGGGGCCGGTGGATCTGACCAAGGTGGACGCGCTGGAGTGGATGACGCGCGACGAGCGCCTGGACGAGGTCGGCGACTACCTCAACCGCGCGCGGCACGTCCCCATCGCCTCGCCGAAGCAGATCCGGCGCTTCGCCAAGATGGACAAGCGCTCGCTCGAAGCGGGGTTGCTCGGCTCGCGCCCGACGGGGCTGTTCAAGGTCGGTTGAGCAGCCTTTCGTCCAGCGCTGCCCTGACGGCGAGGCGGCGGCAGGACACGTCTCCGCCGGTCCCAGAGGCTCACGGCTTGCCGAGCTGACAGCGGGCCACGAACTTCTTGTGGCACTGGAAGTCGGGGCAGAACTGGTGCGTGCCGCCGCCGCAGGCGACGAAGAAGAGGTCCTCGCAGTCCATGGGGGCGAGCGCGGCGGCCAGGGCGGCGGCGCCGGGGTTGGCGATGGGGCCCGGCGGCAGGCCTCTCACCGTGTACGTGTTGTAGGGGTGCTTGTACTGGAGGTCGTCGCGCTTGATGTCGCCGTCGAAGCTGCCGTAGCGCAGGATCTTGGCGTAGATGACCGTCGGGTCCGTCTCCAGCTTCATGTGCTTCTTGAGGCGGTTGTGGAAGACGCAGGAGACGTGCGACCGCTCGTCGGGGACGGCGGTCTCCTTCTCGATGATGGACGCCAGCGTGGTGGTCTCGTTGACGTCGAGGTGGACCTCGGGTCGCGCGTGGGCCTGGGCCGCCTTGAGCGCCGCGAAGAAGCCTTCGACCATCTTGTGGAGCACGGCTTCGGGTTTGGGGCCCTTGGGGAACGCGTAGGTGTCCGGGAAGAGGTAGCCCTCGAGCGAGGCGCTGGGGACGCCCCACTGGTGAGCGAGCTTCTCGTCGCGGGCCAGGCGCAGATACTCGGAGGCGGCGCCCCAGTGACAACCCTCCAGGAGCTTGGCGACCTCGTCCAGGCGAAGCCCTTCGGGGACCGTGCAGTGGTGCAGCTTCACGTGGTTGTGCGCGAGGTCCGAGAGGATCTTCTCGGGCACCAGCGGCCCCGAGAAGGCGTACTCGCCGGCCTTGAGCTGGCGGTCGACCTTCAAGCGCTTCGCCAGCCATTCGAGTCGCAGTTGGTCGGAGACGACGCCGGCGGCCACCAGCTGCGAGGAGACCTCACGCAGCCGGGCTCCCGCGGCGACCTCGACCACCTTCTCCTCGGCCGAGCCGAAGGGCGTGGCGGCGAATTCGTCGATGGAGCGGTACCACCACAGCGCCAGACCGGCCGCGGCCAGGCCGAGCGTCCCGACGACTGCCCCGCCGATGAGGAGGGCCCGCCTCACGGGTCGTCCACCGAGTCGGGCGGACGGAAGGACTGGGCATCCATCCAGCTCTGGAGGATGACCTGCGCGGCCAGCTTGTCGATGACCTTCTTGCGCTTCTGACGGCTGACGTCGGCCTCGAGGAGCACGCGCTCCGCCTGGACCGTGGTCAGCCGCTCATCCTGGTACTCGATCGGGATGCCGGCCTTGGCGGCCAGCGCGTCGCCGAACTTGCGGCTCTTCTCGGCTCGGGGGCCCTCGCTCCCGTCCATGTTCAGAGGAAGGCCGACGACCAGCACCTCGACCGCGTGCTCGCTGCAGACCCCCGCGACGGCCTCGAGGTCCGCCTGGAAGCCCATACGCCGAACCGTCGGAAGCCCCTGAGCGGTGATGCCCAGCGCATCCGAGAGCGCCAGGCCGACCGTCTTGTCGCCCACGTCCAGGCCCAGCGCCCGCCGCATCGAGTGCCCCTCTCCAAATGGTGCCGTTCGAATCTAGAGGTCGGCCCGGCGTGCCGTCAACGCGTTCTGCGCCGGGACGGGCCGTGCTGGGCCGATACGGGCGGCAGGGAGGGCGTCGGTCTGAAGTGGCCGAATTTACGAGAAAAAGGGCTCGGCACCGCAGCTGCAATCCCCAGCGTCCATCGAGCTTGGGCGGGGCCGAAGCCAACCACCACCGCCGAACGGGAGACAGAAAATGCTGCTGGACAAGATCGTGGGAAATCTCGGCGGGATGATGGGAATCGGCGGTGGGGACGAGGGCAAGGCTCAGGGCAGCCAGGGCGCCAAGAGCAACTCTTTCCAGCAAATCGGAGACTCGTTCAAGAACGGCGACATGATGGGCGGCATCGGCCAGATCCTCGGCATGGTGACCGGCATGGGCAACATGGGCGGCAGCATGACCGAGATGATGAACCCGATGATGTTCGTGGACCCGCTGTCCAAGAAGATCTTCGAGGAGTGCAGCAAGCTCGGCTACTCGGACAGCACCCAGCAGTCCTCGACCGCGGCACCGGCGACCAGCAAGTCGCCCACCTACGACGAGAAGTGGACCAGCGCGCTCAACACCGTCAACAAGTACTACGACCTGCTCGACACCGCCGCCGGTGTGGGCGGCAAGGACGGCCTCATCGGCCGCTGCGACCTCGAGGCTGCTCTCCAGAACCCGTCGCTGCCAGCCGAGCTGAAGCAGGCCTGCGCGTTCATGCTCGCGAACCCCGCTGCCTTCAACCAGCTCGAGGTCAGCGCCGGCATCGGCAAGGTCGACGGCCTCATCGGCAAATGCGACATCGAGGCCGCCCTCAAGGTTGGAGCGAACTCCGGCAAGCCGGTGGGTGGTTCGCCTTCCAGCGCGAGTCCTGGCTCGGTCAACGACGGGCAGCCGGTGACCGGCCAGCCGGCGAGCAACCAGCCGCGCACCTACGACGAGAAGTGGGCCAGCGCGCTCGACAACGTCAACAAGTACTACGACCTGCTCGACACCGCCGCCGGTGTGGGCGGCAAGGACGGCCTCATCGGCCGCTGCGACCTCGAGGCCGCGCTCCGGAACCCGTCGCTGCCGGCCGAGCTGAAGCAGGCTTGCGCGTTCTTGCTCGCGAACCCGGCCGCCTTCAACCAGCTCGAGGTCAGCGCCGGCATCGGCAAGGTCGACGGCCTCATCGGCAAGTGCGACGTCGAGGCCGCCCTCAAGGCGCTGCCCAAGAAGACCGAGCCCGCCAAGGCGAACGGCACCGACCCGAAGAACGGCGCCAGCACGACCGGGACCGGTGGCTCGGCGAAGACCGGCACCAGCGGCAGCACGACCCCGACCACGACCACGACCACGACCGCGCCCAAGGACGAGGCCAAGACGACCTCGACCGAGGCCACCCAGGCCAAAGTGGCGGTCGACGCCCACTACCAGGACATGTCCATCGAGGAGATCCTCTGGGAGATCATGGGGGACATCAACGGCGACATCAACGAGGTCGCCAACAAGATGAAGAACGTGGCCAAGGACAGCGAGGACTTCGCCAAGCTCCAGCAGAAGCTCCAGACGCTCTCCGACCGGCGCAAGCAGATGTACACGCTCATCAGCAACATCGAGGCGAACGAGCACGCCATGTCGATGACCGCCATCAACAATATCCGCTAGCGCCCGGAACGCGACGCAGAAGACTTCGTCGGACGGGAACCGAAGCAGCAGCCGACGAAGTCGCATGTCGAAGACTCTTTCGGAGGAAGCCATGGGCAAGGTGATCAAGCTGGAGTCGGGCAGGGTGGACGAGGGCACGCGGGACCGGATGCGCCGGTTCCTCGAGAACGAGCTGACCTGGGCCGAGGTCGAGGGGATGACCGCCGAGCAGGCCGCGAAGATCAGCAGCATCGGCTGCCAGCTCGCCGCCGCCGGCCGGCTCAACGACGCGCGCATCATCTTCGAGGGCCTGGTCGCCGGGAACCCGAAGGACCACTCGGCCCAGGCCGCCCTCGGCACGGTCTACGCCAAGCTGCAGCGCAAGCCCGAAGCCATCGAGTGCTTCGACAAGGCCCTGGCTCTCTTCGACCGCAACGTGGTCGCGCTGTCCAACCGCGGTGAGCTGCGGCTGCGCTCTGGCGACGCCGGCGGCCTCGAAGACCTGGCCAAGGCGGTGGAGGTCGACACGCGCGGGATGTCGGCGGCGGGGCGCCGGGCGCGCACGCTCCTCACCGCGCTCGCCAAGGCGAAGGCCGCGCAGCCCCAGGCAGCAGCGAAGGCCGCGGTTCGCTGAAGATTTCAGAGGGGGAGGGGGCAGTCAGGGGGGGAGCAGGTGCAGGACGCAGGATGCAGGACGGGGACGGGGACGGGGACGGGGTGGGGCAGGGAGGGGCGGAGACCGGTGCTCGGGGGCACCCGGTCTCCGCCCCGCTTCTTGTCTCACATGGGATCGCCGAACAGGGCCCGGGCCGCTGTCTCGTAGGCCGCGAAGGTGGCTGCGTCGAAGAGCGCGAAGCGCACGTCCTTCGGCCGATCCCCCCGATTCGAGCGCCCGCTTCACCTCGCCGAGCGCAACCGGCGCCGCCTTCTCCACCGGATAGCCGTAGACGCCGGTGCTGATCGAAGGGAAGGCGATGGAGTCCAAGGCGTGCTCTCGGCACAGTCGCAACGCCTCCGAGTAGCACCTCGCCAGGAGCTTCGCCTCGTCCCCGCCACACTCGCCGTAGACCGGCCCCACGCAGTGGATGACGTGGCGAGCCTTGAGAGAAAAGCCCGGTGTGAGGACCGCCCCGCCGGTGCGCAGCCGCCCGCCGGGCAGCGTCGCCTTCAACGCGCGGCAGGCCTGCAGCAGCTCCGGCCCCGCGGCCCGGTGGATGGCGCCGTCGACGCCGCCCCCGCCAAGAAGCCCGGAGTTGGCGGCGTTGGCGATGGCGTCGGTCTCCTCGCGCGTGAGGTCGCCCTGGAGCAGCGTGAGGGTGCCCGTGCCGACGGCGAAGCGAAGCTCCATGTCATCCCTCCCACTTTTCGAGCAGTCGGCTTCAGCGCCGCAGCAGGACGTAGACCGCTCCCGCGCCGCCGTCATGGGGCCGAGCCGTCGCGAAGGCCAGCACCGCCCTGCCGATGTGCCCGCGCTGCAGCCAGACCTTGAGCTGCTCCTTGAGCACCGGGATGTGGTCCTTGGAGTTGAGCCCGCGGCCGTGCACGACCAGGACACACCGCTTGCCGGCCCGGCGAGAGCCGGTCAGGAACTGGTCGACCGACTCCTTGGCTTCGGCCTTGGTCAGCCCGTGGAGGTCGACGTGCCCCTGCACCGCGTACTCGCCGCGGCGCAGCGCCGCCAGCACCCGCTTGTCGACGCCCGGGACCGAGCCCTCGATGAACTCGTCGGTGTCGGCGATGTCGAACGGGCCCTCGCCCGAGACCAGCTCGGCCAGGCGGGCGAGCGCCTCGGCGTCGTCGTCGACGACCTTGGCCGCTCTCGGCTGGGGCGGCGGCGCCATCCCGTGAACGTCCACCACCCGCTCGACCCCGAACATCGCGCGCTGGAAGAGCTCCTCGTCCGAGGTCGAGACCGGAGGGGGCGCAGTCGAAGGCGACGCGGCGGGCGCTCGAGGAGCCGGTGCGGCCGCGGCCTTCGCCTCCTTCAGCGCGGCCTTCAGGCCCTTGAACGGGGAGTTGTTGAAGCTGCCCTGCTTCGCCTTGCTCTTGTCGTGGTCCTTGTGCGCCATGGTGCCCTCGTTCAGGTGCCTCGCGCGCGGAAGGCCGGACTCCCTCGCCCGAGCGCGAGCCGTGCCCATATTCCAGGGGTGCGCCTCCCACGACAAGTGCGGAGGTGCACCTCGATTCGAAAGGAACGCACCCCGATGGCGACAGGCAGCGTGAAGTGGTTCAACGACGCCAAGGGCTTCGGCTTCATCTCGCAGGAGGGCGGCGAGGACGTGTTCGTCCACCACACCGCCATCCAGGCGGAAGGCTTCCGGACGCTCGCCCAGGGCGACCGCGTCGAGTTCGAGGTCGTGCAGGGGCCCAAGGGCCTGCAGGCGGCGAACGTCCGCAAGGTCTAGCAGCCACGCCCGACGACAGCCGTTCCCCGGCGCGCGCTCTCGACTAGAATGCGCCACCATGGAACGACGACTCGTGCTGCTCGCGGCCTTTCTCGGACTGGGCTGCACCACGGCCTGCTCTCCGACCCCGGTCACGTTGGAGGTCGAGCCGAGCACGCTCTCCTTCACTGCCTCGGGCGACACGGTCATCCTCATCACCAACCTCTCCGACAAGGAGGGGAAGACCGTCGTCAAGCACGAGCCCTGCGTCTTCGTCACCTCCGACGCGCTCGTCGCCGAGGTTCGCCAGGACGGCACCGTCAAGGCCAACAACAGCGGCAAGGCGGAGATCCGGGTGGCGTGCGACAAGCTCTCCGCCAAGATCCCGGTGAAGGTCAGCCTGCCCGCCAAGATCACCATCGAGGCCACGTGCGAGACGCGCTGCACCCAGCTGACCGCCGACCCGCTGGTGGTCAAGCTCGAGGGCGTCGGCGCGAGCGCCAAGCTGACCGCGCGCGTGCTCGACAACGCCGGCGAGCCGGTGCCCATCGAGCACAGGTGGGAGGTGTCCGACCCCGACTACCGCGCGGGGACCCGGCGCATGGGCGTGGAGATCGACAAGGACGGCGTGCTCCACTCGACCGGGATCGTCGGCAAGTACCTGGTGCTGGTCACCGCCGGCAACATCGTCGCCAAGGGCTCGGTGGACGTGACGCTGCCCACCGTCGACATCGTCAAGGCCCAACCCCGCATCTGGCTCGCTCCCAACACCGAGGGCCAGATCCAGCCCGAGGCCCTGGAGCGCACCAGGCACGGCAACAAGCCCATCGCGGGCGCGACCTTCAGCTACACCTCGAACAACCCCACCGTGGTCAAGGTCGGCAGCGACGGCAAGCTCACCGCGATCTCCATGGGCACCACCGACGTCGTGGTCGCGGCCGAGAACGGAACCGCGTTCACCACGGTCGAGGTCGCGGTCGCCGAGGAGGACCCCTGGGCCAGGCCTCCTCCGCCCGCGCCCAAGCCCAAGGGCAAGAGGAAGTAGTCAGGCCAGGCCTCGGAGCAGGAACGCTCGGGGCACTGCCCAGGCTCGAGAGCCCGAGGCGTCAGCTGCGCTTGCGCCGCGCCACGCGTCCAGGCCGCTCGCCGGTGAGCCGCCCGTCACGGACGACGAGCTTGCCACCCACCAGCACGTACGGGATCCCCTCGGGCGACTTGTTCGGCTCCTCGAAGGTCGCGGCGTCCTGCACCTGGAGCGGATCGAACACCACCAGGTTTCCGCGCCTGCCGGGCAGGACGTAGCCATAGTCGTCGAGCCCGAAGGTGTCGGCCGGAAGGCCGGTCATCTTGCGGACGGCGGCTTCCAGCGTCAGCACCTTGCGCTCGCGGACCAGCCGCGAGAGCACCCGCGGGAAGGCGCCATAGGCGCGCGGGTGGGCCCGGCCGCCGGGGAGGGCGCCGGCGCAGACACAGACCTGTGCGGAGGCGAGCAGCCGCTCGACCACCTCGTCGGTCTGGTCGCGGCACAGGACCGAGATCCCCAGCCGCTCGTGGCCGAGCAGGTCCAGGGCGAAGTCGACCGGGTCCTTGCCTTCCTGCTGCGCCGCCGCGGCCAGGTCCTTGCCCAGCAGGTCGGTGCGGCCGGAGGGGAGGCTCCAGAGCAGCATCTGCGAGGGCCCGCACGAGGCCCAGACGCTGCCGGCCGACTCGAGCGCGGCCCGGATGCGCCGGCGCGACTCGGGGTTCGACAGGCGGGAGAGGGCGGCTTGCTCGCCGCCCTCGTGCACCCAGCCGGGGAGCAGCTCGGCGAGCATCACCTGCCCGGCGGTGTACGGGTAGACGTCGGCGGTCAGATCCACGCCGCCGCGCTTGGCGAGCTGGAAGGACTCGAGCAGCTGCGGCAGGCGCGCCCAGTGGGCCGAGCCGGAGAGCTTCAGGTGCGCGAGGTGGATGTGCGCCCCCGACTCGCGCCCGACCGCGACCAGCTCGGCGGCGGCGTCGAGGGCCCCCTCTCCGTCGTTGCGCAAGCGGGCGACGACCGGCAGGTGGCGCGAGGCGGCGACCCCCGCGAGCTCGACCAGCTCCTCCTTCTCGGCGAAGCAGCCCGGAGGGTGCGACAGGCCGAAGGACAGGCCCCAGGCGCCCTCGTCCATGGAGCGCGCCAACAGGCCCTTCATGCGGAAGGTGTCGTGGGTCGCGGCCGGGCGGTCGGCCAGCCCGATGATGCTCTCGCGCACCGCGCCGTGAGGGACGAGGTAGGCCAGGTCCAGCGCGGGGCGGGCCTGGTCGAGCGCGTCGAGGTAGGTGCCCACCGACCGCCAGTTCCAGTCGATGTCCGGGCTGCCCAGGCGGACCTTGAGCTGCTCGCGCCGGCTGAACACGTCGCCGGAGCGCAGCGGCGCGACCCCCAGGCCGTCCTGGCCGATGATCTCCAGGGTCACGCCCTGGCGGACCTTCATGTCGAGCGTGGGGTCGGGCGAGAGGGCGACCACGTCGGAGTGGCCGTGGGGGTCGATGAAGCCCGGGGCGACGCACAGCCCGTCGCAGTCGAGGGTCTCGGTGCCCGCGAGGTCGGCCCCGACGGCGGCGATGCGTCCGCTGCGCAGGCCCACGTCGCCGCGCAGCGGGCTCGCGCCCGTCCCGTCGTAGATGACCCCACGCTTGAGAACCAGGTCGAAGTCGGCCATGGGAGACGTCCTTGAGCCTGCCCCTCTCAGAGGGCGATCGCCTCCTAGGATGGCACGGCTGGGAAGGCTCGCAACTAATCGCCTGCGCGGCTGGCTCAGGCCGCGGGCGCCGCCGACTGGCTCCCGCGGCCGCGCGCGATTCCCTCGTCGGTGTGGTCGACCTCGAGGTCGATGTGGGCGGCTTCGGGGATGGCGGCCTTCACCCGCTTCTCGACCTCGTCGATGAGGTCGCTGACGGCGACCGCCGAGGCGTCGGCCAGCGCGGCGAGGGCCTTGGTCCTGGCCTCGGGAGTGAGCGTCCCGGCCGGCGGCAGCACCGCGTCCAGGCGCGAGGCGATGTAGCCCTCGTCGAGGGTGATCTCCGCCTTGAGCTTGTAGGTCTCGGGCGTGAGCATGCGCGTCTTGATGTCGTGGACGTGCCGCACGCCGGGGGTCTTGGCGACGATGTCGCGGAAGGCCTCGCGGTCCTTCTCGGGGATGGCCTTGCCCAGCAGGAGCTCGCGGTTCTCCTCGGCCAAAAACAGCGCCACGAAGCCCAGCAGCACGCCGATGAGCGTCGAGCCCAGCGCGTCCCAGAGGCCGTTGCCCGTCCAGTAGGAGAGCGCGATGCCCAGCGCCGCGAGGACCAGGCCCAGGAGCGCGGCGCCGTCCTCGAAGACGATGGCCATGGCCGCCGGGTCGGCGCCGTCGAAGAGGTAGCGCAGGAACGGCTTGTCGCCGCGGGTCTTGTTGATGGCGCCGATGGCCACCGAGATGGAGACGAGCTCGATGACGGTGGAGACGCCCAGGACCGCGAAGGTGACGACGCCGATCTCCGGCATCTGCGGGTGCAGGAGCGAGTGGATGCCGTGGTAGACGGTCACCCCCGAGCCGACGAAGAAGATGCCCGCCGCCGAGAGGATGCCGAACACGAACCGCTCGGCGCCGTAGCCGTAGGGGAACTCCGGGTCCTTCTCCCGCGCGGCGCGGCGCAGCCCCACGAAGAGCAGCGCCTGGTTGCCGGTGTCCGCCACGCTGTGCACCGCCTCGGAGAGCATCGCGCCCGAGCCGGAGAGGAAGAACGCGACGAACTTGGCGATGGTGATGACGACGTTGCCCGCCAGGGCGGCGACGACGGCCTTGAACGAGGACGGCTGGGACATCGAGCTCGAACCCTCCATCTGGGAGCACGCGTCGGGTCCCTGGTCGGAAGCCGGACGCGGGGCCCCTCTTCTAGCACAAGGCTCCTTCCCCGGCAGGGCGTCGCGTGACGGAGCGGGCATGCTCACCGTGCCGGACGAGCGCCGTGCCAGGGGCGCCCCGGAGGACGATGGCCACCGACCCAGAGCGCCGCGCGCGGGCCGTGGAGGGGCTCGTGGAGGCGGTCGTACGGGAGCTCGCGCGCCTGCAGCGCCGGCCTGTCGCCACCTACCGCCTGCAGCTTCAGCCCGGCTTCGGGCTCGGGGAGGCGTCCCGGCTGGTGCCGTACCTGTGGGCGCTGGGGGTGAGCGACGTCTACGCCTCGCCCTACCTGAAGGCGGCGCCGGGCAGCAGCCACGGCTACGACGTCGTCGACCATCGGGAGATCAACCCCGAGCTGGGCGGGCGCGAGGCGCTCGAGGCGCTGTGCGCGGCGCTGGCGGAGCGGGGCATGGGGCACGTGCTGGACTTCGTGCCCAACCACATGGCCATCGGGACCGAGAACCCGCTGTGGATGGACGTGCTGGAGAACGGCCCGTCGTCGGTGTGGGCCGGCTTCTTCGACGTGGACTGGAAGCCCATCAAGGAGGAGCTGGAGAACCAGGTGCTGGTGCCGGTCCTGGGCGACCAGTACGGCGCGGTGCTCGAGCGCGGCGAGCTCCAGCTCGTCTACGAGACCGGCGGCTTCCAGCTCGGCTACGGCCCGCTGCGCTTCCCGGTGACCCCGCGGCAGTACCCGCAGATCCTGCGGCACCGCATCGACGAGCTCCAGCGGTCGCTCCCCGCGGGCGACGTCCACTTCGAGGACTACGTCTCCATCGTCAACGCGCTCGCGCGCCTGCCGCCCCGCTCCGAGACGGACCCGTCCAAGATCGAAGAGCGGCACCGCGAGAAGGAGGTCCTCAAGCGGCGCATCGTGACGCTGTGCGAGGCCTGCCCCCAGGTCCGCACGTTCATCGACGAGAACGTCCGGCTCTTCAACGGGACGGTGGGCGACCCGCACAGCTTCGACCTGCTCGACAAGCTCCTGCGCGAGCAGGCCTACCGGCTGGCGTTCTGGAAGGTGGCGGCCGAGGAGATCAACTACCGCAGGTTCTTCGACATCAACGGCCTGGCCGCCATCCGCATGGAGGACCCGCGGGTGCTGCGGCAGGCGCACGCCCTGGTGCTAGACCTGGTGGCCGAGGGCAAGCTCGGCGGGCTGCGCATCGATCACCCGGACGGACTGTTCGACCCCGCCGCCTACTTTGCCTCGCTGCAGGAAGAGCTGGCGGTGACGGTCGCCAGGCGCCTGGCGCCGCGGGAGGCAGGTGAGGGGGAGCCGTTCGAGGACCTGGAGGAGGCGCTGCGGGAGGCCGTGCGCAAGGAGCGGGGGCGGGGCCCGGCCTCGCCCCTGTTCAGGCCCCTGTACGTGGTGGCCGAGAAGATCCTGGCCGGGGACGAGGCGCTGCCGGTCTCGTGGGCGGTGCACGGGACGACCGGCTACGACTTCATGAACGGGGTCAACGGGCTGTTCGTGGACCCGCGCGGAGAGCGGCTCCTGGACGAGCTCTTCACGCGCTTCACCGGGCAGCCCCTGGACTGGGGCGAGCTCGTCTACCAGAAGCGGCGCGAGACCATGGCCGACTCGATGGCCAGCGAGATCAACGTGCTGGCGCGCCGGCTCAACCGCATCTCGGAGTTCGACCGGCGCACGCGAGACTTCACCCTCGGCAGCCTGCGACGCGTCCTGGTCGAGGTCCTGGCCTGCTTCCCGGTCTACCGCACCTACCGCAGCCATCGCGGCGAGCCCGCGGACGAGCGCGACCGGCGCTACGTGGAGGCGGCGGTCGCGCAGGCCCGGCGGCGCAACCCCACGCTCAACGCGTCGCTCTTCGCCTTCCTCCGCGAGGTGTTGCTCGGTCGCTCGCCGGAGGCCCCCAAGGACGAGGCCGCCGAGGCCGCCGAGGCCGAGCGGGTGGAGTTCGTGCTCAAGCTGCAGCAGGTGACCGCGCCGGTGATGGCCAAGTCGGTCGAGGACACGGCCTTCTACCTCTACAACCGGCTGGTTTCGCTCAACGAGGTCGGGGGCGAGCCCGCCCGCTTCGGCACGAGCCTGGAGGCCTTCCACGCCGCCAACCGGCTCCGCGCCGAGCGCTGGCCGGGGTCGCTCACCGCCACCTCGACCCACGACAGCAAGCGCAGCGAGGACGTGCGCGCGCGCATCGACGTGCTCTCGGAGATCCCGGGCGAGTGGCGCAAGCGGGTCGTCGCCTGGTCCCGCCTGAACCGCCACCTGAAGCTCGCCCTGGGCGACCGGTACGCCCCCGACCGGAACGAGGAGCTGCTCCTGTACCAGACGCTGGTGGGCACCTGGCCCTTCCCTCCGGCGAGCACGGGCGGCGGCGACGAGTGGGAGCAGTACGGCGGCCGGATCCAGGCCTACATGGCCAAGGCGCTGCGCGAGGCCAAGCTGCACACGAGCTGGGTGAACCCCGACGATGACTGGGAGAAGGCGGTCGCGGACTTCGTCGGGGCCGTCCTCGACCCGCGCCGCGCCCCACGCTTCCTCAAGGACCTGGCGGCGTTCGCGGCGCGGGTGGCGCGCGCCGGCGCCTTCAACTCGCTCTCGCAGGTCCTCCTGAAGATCGCCTCGCCTGGGGTGCCGGACCTGTACCAGGGCTGCGAGCTGTGGGACCTGTCGCTGGTCGACCCGGACAACCGGCGTGGCGTCGACTTCGCCCGGCGAGGCGAGCTGCTCGCCTCGCTGGACGCCCGGGCTTCGGCTCACGGCGAGGCGGCGCTCTCGCGCGAGGTGCTCGCGACGCTCGAAGACGGGCGCGTGAAGCTCTTCGTGACCAGCCGCGCCCTCCGCCTGCGGCGGCGCTTCCCCGATCTCTTCCGCCACGGGGACTACGCCTCGCTCTGGCCCGAGGGGGACCGCGCGCGAAGCCTGGTCGCCTTCGCGCGTCACCTGGGAGAGCACTCGGCCGTCGTCGTCGCGCCCCGCCTGGTCGCGGCCCTGCTCGACAAGAGCCCGGAGCTGACGGGTGAGAGGGCCTGGGGGGATGCGGTCCTCGCGCTGCCGACGAGCCTCGCGGGCGCGACGCTCGTCGACGTGTTCACGCGCCGGCGGGTGCGTCCGGTCCTGGCGACCGGGCGGCCCGTGCTGCCCGTCGCCGCCGTGCTCGAGTCCTTCCCGCTGGCGCTCCTGGTGCCCGAGGCGATGGCCTCCGAGGAGGCGCGCGCCGGACCACCCGGCTTGGCGGTCGAGGCCCCTGCGTCGGCCTGACTTGAGAACCGGCGCGTCGCGTGCTTCCATCCACGGCTCCGCTTCCGGCACGGGGAAGCGGCCACATCGCCGGGAGGCCCCCGTGATCTCGAGCCTGGTTCTCGCCGCCGCATTGCTCGCCGCACCACCGACCACCGCCGCCCAACAGAGCCCGAGCCTCACCGCGTCCGGGCTGTCCCGTTACCAGGCCGCCGCCGCCCAGCTCCAGGCCGGCGACAACGCCCGCGCGCTGCAGACGCTCAATGGCCTGGCGACCGAGTCTCCACTGGTCGGGGAGGTCTTCGCCGCGCGTTGCTCGGCGTTCCTGGGCCTGGGCAACCCGCTCGCGGCGGCCGGTGACTGCGGACGGGCGCTCGGGCTCAAGCCAGGGTATCCGCCGGCGCTCTACGGGCTGGCCGCGGCCCACGATGCGCTCGGTCGGACCGCGGATGCCGCCGAGCTCTACCGCCAGTACGCCCAGTCGCAGGACCCGAACGCCTTCCCGGACTTCAAGACCCGCGCGGCCGCGCGCGCCGACCAGCTGCAGCCGCCGTCCGCGGGCCAGCCTGCTCCGACTCCGCCGCCGGCTCCGGTCGCTGCGCCGGCGCCTGCACCTGCGCCAGTGCCTGCTCCGGCGCCTGCTCCGGCGCCTGCTCCGGCGCCTGCGCCCGCAGCCGCTCCTGCCCCGGCACCCGCCCCTGCCCCAGGTGCTGCAGCGGTGCCGGCATCCGCGGCCTACCCAGCGGCACCAGTGGCCGCGGCGGCTCCAGCGCCGGTTCCTGCACCTCCGCCAGCCCCGACCGCGGCGACGGCGCCGCCCGCGCTGGGGCCCGAGTGCACCTCGTCGAAGGGGCTGAAGCTCTGCTACCAGTTCACGATGCCGGTGCAGGCGGAGGATCCCCTGCAGGTGCTCATGCGCGGCCTGGCCATGAACGGCCTGATGACCGTGCAGTCCAACCCCCAGGCCGGAATGCTGGTGACGGGCTGGCAGAACACGGCCTTCGGCTACGGCTTCATCGGGCTCGGGCGCGAGTCGGTGGGCGCCACCATCTGGCGGCGCTACCTCGTCATCGTCTCCAAGAACGACCGCACCGCGACGGTGACCATGCGGCTCGAGAACCAGCGCTGCACCGAGGGCTCGCAGTCCCCCGACGGAAACGTCATCAAGTGGGGCCAGTGCGTCGACTTCCCCGAGGGCCCGGTCAAGAAGCACTCCCAGGACCTCGAGACCCTGGGCCAGCGCCTGAGGACCGCCGTCGGCGGCACCTGAGCTAGCCGGATGATTCATCGCCTCGAGGAGGCGGCCGGCGTGTCGGTCCTGGCGAAGCTGCCAGGGGCGGGGGGCTGCGCGCTCGCTTGCGATGCTTCCTGGCGAAAGGCGATCCCTGATGCCTTGCCTCGCTGGCCCATAAGGAAGGGGCGCCCGGCATTGCAGCAGGCGTCGGCTGCGGCCGTACGAGCGCGCTCTAGCGATAGCCAGCGACGGACGGTGCCGGTATCGGCCAACGCGTCACCTCTCCCGAGGCAGAAGCGATGATTCGAAAGATGAGTCGATGGTTCGAAACATACTCATGTTTCGAATCGTTGCCTCCGGTGCGCCGGACACCTCACCAGGGCGGTGGAGCGCGGTTCGGCCGGCCGAGCGGCTTCGTTCGATCCCGGACCCGCTTCCCTTCATAGAAGCCCAAACGAGCCAGCACGAAGCGCCCGATGTGGGCTACGGCTGGCTCTTCGCGACCGACGACAGGCTGTCGGACAGGTCGGCGAGCTTGCGGGCGACAGCTTCGATGCGGCGGCTGCCGTCGAGGGCGTCGTCGATGGCCCTGGAGCTTCTGGGCGATGGCGCCGACGATCTGGTCGACGCCTTGCGTCTGCTCGTGGCTGGAGCGGGCGATCATCTGGGCGACCTTGGCGGAGTCCTGGATGGCGGTGGCGAGGCTGGCGATGGCGGAGCCGGCCTGGCGGGCGAGGTCGACGACCTTGGCGGCGCTGCTCTCGCCCTGCTGGGAGGCGTCGACGGCGGCGCGGGAGTCCTTGAGGACCTCGGCGAGGAGGGCGCGGATCTTCTCGGAGGCCTGGCGGGACTGCTCGGCGAGGGCGCGCATCTCGGAGGCGACGACGGCAAAGCCCTTGCCCTGCTCGCCGGCCTTGGCGGCCTCGATGGAGGCGTTGATGGCGAGGAGGTTGGACTGCTCGGCGATGTCCTGGGCGAGCTCGGCGAAGGTGCCGATCTGCTCGGCGCGCTCGGCGAGGAGGCCGACGCTCCTGGCGGAGGAGGCGGCCTGGGAGGCGAGGGACTCGATGGCGGCGACGGTGGCGCCGACGGCGGCCTCGCCGCTCTTGTGGAGGGCGACGGACTTCTCGGCGGTCTCGACGACGACACCGGCGGCGCGGGCGGCCTCGCGGGAGATCTGGGCGATCTCGGCGGCGGTGGCGGAGGTGGAGTGGTTGGTGGCGGAGAGCTCGCTGGAGGTGGAGGCCTGGCGGGCGGCGGACTCGATGACCTCCTTGGCCTCGGCGCCGATCTCGGCGGCGGCGTGGACCATCCGCTCGCGGGCCTCGGAGAGCTCGTCGTTCTGCGCGGCGATGCGCGCGGTGAGCGCGTCGCGCACCGAGTACTCGCGCGAGTAGGCGAGGATGACGGCCATCCCCAGGCAGCTGACGAACCCCAGGAAGCCCCAGACGACGGTCGGGGTCTCGGAGATGAACCGCCGCTCGTCCATCTGCACGTCGAGCGCGCCGGTGATGCCGACGATGATCATGCCGGCCAGGAAGAACCGCGCGTCGAGGTTCACCCGCGCCGCCCGCACCGCCATGACCAGCCCGACCACGATGGCCAGCGTGATGAGGATGTGAAACGGCGCCAGCGTGTCGGTGAGGTTCAGGCCGAACGGCCCGGCGAGCGAGAGGAGGACCGAGCCGACGGCGTAGGCGAAGAAGAAGCGCGAGAAGTGCCGTGCTGCCACCTGCGAACGTCCGGTCGCCACCACCGAGAAGAAGCCGAAGTAGCAGGCCGGGATGACGTAGACCGAGGCGAGCTCGACGTACCAGGCCAGCTCGGGCGCGTCGAAGACCAGCTGCTTGACCGGCGAGTAGACCGTGCTGAGCGCGTACACGCCGCTCGCCAGGCTCAGGCCGCCCAGCCACGCCATCCGCCGGTCGTGGCGGTAGAGGACGCGGGCGATCAGCAGCACCGCGGCCCCGAGCCCGATGAGGGTGACTCCGATCAGGAACTCGCCCAGCCCGGATCTTAGGACGAAGAGCTGCAGCGACTCGGCCGAGCCCAGCTGCGGCACGCCGAACGGGCCGATGGTCTTGTGCTCGCTGCGCACGCGCAGGCTGAGCATCTGGCCCGCGGGTCCGGCGCCGACGGGCACCAGCAGGAAGGGGCGGCCCATGCGGACGCGCGGGCTCGAGAGGTCGCCGAAGGCGAGGACGCGCTGGCCGGAGACGTAGGCCTCGACGTTCTGGTCCACGTAGCGGACGAAGACGCTCGAGCTGCCGTCGGTCCGCTCCGGCAGCCGCACCCGCATCCACAGGAAGGCCTCGCCGTCCTTCCGGCCGGGCGGCATGGCCGGCAGCTCGACCCCAGACCAGCCGGGCGCGTCCCACGGATCGGCCTCCCAGGCCAGGCGGTCGCCGTCCTTGGGCGAGTCGCCCCAGCGGTACTGCCAGCCCGAGGGGAGCGGGGTGACCGTGGGCCGAGCGCAGCCGGCGAGCGCGGCCGTCGCCAGCGCGAGCGTCAGGATGGCGATGTGGGTCGGGGTTGCCGGCACGACGAAGCCCCCTTCAACGGGCCATGACTTAGCACGACTGGCTCGCCTCCGCCTCGCTCGCTCGAAGCTCAGGCGCCCGCGTTTCGGACCGGCCCGGAGAGCGCCTGGGACAGGTCGGCGAGCTTGCGGGCGACGGCCTCGATGCGGCGGCTGCCGTCGAGGGCGTCGTCGATGGCCCTGGAGCTCTGGGCAATGGCGCCGACGATCCGATTGACGCCTTGCGTCTGCTCGTGGCTGGAGCGGGCGATCATCTGGGCGACCTTGGCGGAGTCCTGGATGGCGGTGGCGAGGCTGGCGATGGCGGAGCCGGCCTGGCGGGCGAGGTCGACGACCTTGGCGGCGCTGCTCTCGCCCTGCTGGGAGGCGTCGACGGCGGCGCGGGAGTCCTTGAGGACGTCGGCGAGGAGGGCGCGGATTTTCTCGGAGGCCTGGCGGGACTGCTCGGCGAGGGCGCGCATCTCGGAGGCGACGACGGCGAAGCCCCGGCCCTGCTCGCCGGCCTTGGCGGCCTCGATGGAGGCGTTGATGGCGAGGAGGTTGGACTGCTCGGCGATGTCCTGGGCGAGCTCGGCGAAGGTGCCGATCTGCTCGGCGCGCTCGGCGAGGAGGCCGACGCTCCTGGCGGAGGAGGCGGCCTGGGAGGCGAGGGACTCGATGGCGGCGACGGTGGCGCCGACGGCGGCCTCGCCGCTCTTGTGGAGGGCGACGGACTTCTCGGCGGTCTCGACGACGACGCCGGCGGCGCGGGCGGCCTCGCGGGAGATCTGGGCGATCTCGGCGGCGGTGGCGGAGGTGGAGTGGTTGGTGGCGGAGAGCTCGCTGGAGGTGGAGGCCTGGCGGGCCGCGGACTCGATGACCACCTCGGCCTCGGTGCCGATCTCGCCGGCGGCGTGCAGCATCCGCTCGCGGGCCTCGGAGAAGCTCGGCGTTCTGCGTGGCGACGCGCTCCGACAGGGTGTCGCGCTGGGCGTACTCGCGCGCGTAGGCCAGCAGCATCGAGATGGCCAGGAACCCCACGAAGGCCAGGAAGCCCCAGAGGCACCAGGCGGTCTCGGCGGCGAGGATGCGGCTGTCCATCATCACGTCCCGGACCCCGACGACCAGCACGGCCAGGAGGCCGGCCAGGAACGAGCGGGCGTCGAGGTTGGCGTGCGCCGCCCGCGCCGACAGCGCGATGCCACCGACGATGGCCAGCGTCAGCAGCTTCTGGAACCAGGGCAGGGTGTCGGTGACGGTGAAGAGCCCGGTCGAGGGCAGCCCGAGCGAGAGGAGGGCGCAGGCGAGGAAGAAGCGGCTGGCCCACCGGGAGATCCGCGCGGGCGGGCCCGAGGTGATCGACGCGAAGAACCCGAAGTAGCAGACCGGGACGAAGTACAGCGCGGCCAGCTCGAGGTACCAGAGCGCCTCGGGGGCGTCGAGGAACAGCTGCTTGACCGGCGAGTGGACGACGGTCAAGCCGTAGACGCCCGCGCACAGGCTCAGCAGCCCGAGCCAGGTCATCCTCGGGTCGGCGCGGAAGAACAGCCGGCTCGCGAAGAGGAGCACGACCGCGAAGGCCAGCAGCAGCAGGCCGATGAGGAAGGCGGGCAGCCCGCGCTGGAGCACATCCCTCTGGAGCGCGGACGAGGAGCCCAGGCGCGCGACGCCGAACGGGCCGATGGTCACGTGCTCCGACCGGATGCGCAGCGACAGGATCTCGCCTGCCGGCCCGGCGCCGACCGGGATGAGCTGGGCGGGCCGGCCAAGGCGGACGAAGCGGCTCGCCAGGTCGCCGAACGCGTGCACACGCCTGCCGCCGACGTAGGCCTCGAGGTTCTGGTCGACGTAGAGGAAGAAGACGCGCGAGGTGGAATCGGTGCGCTCGGGCAGCTTCACGCGCATCCACATGAACTTCTGGCGCTCGCCCGTGGGCAGGTTTGGCAACTCGAGCTTCGACCAGCCAGGCGCCTCCCACGCCTCTGCCTCCCAGGCGAAGCGCGCCCCGTCCTTCGGGGAGTCGCCCCACCGGTACTGCCAGTCGGGGAGCGGGGTCACCGGCGTGGCCGCGCAGCCGCTGCCGAGGACGAGCACCCAGAGCGCTCCCCACAGGGCGCGGCGCGACGGCGGCAGGTGAGGCGGGGTGGGCTGGAGCACGCGACGTTCCGTAAGGGGCCGAGCGGACGGTCCGGCGGAGCGAGGAAGACGATCGACTAACACGGACTGCCACCAGGCGGCGAACGGCTTCGGGACTCCACGGTGCAGCGATCGTCGTCGAGGACCGCACCGGTCATGTCACAAGATGCATGCCTATCTTCAGCGGCCGGGGGCCTCGCGGATGACTTCCAGCGCGAGCCCGTACGGGCCATCGGTGAGCGCCAGCCAGACAACGTCCAAGGGCATGGGCCACGTCGGCGAACGCCAACCTGCAGCTGAAGAGGGTGGGCGCTAGACTGCGACGTCGGTCTGGAGGCTCCACATGCTCTCTCTCGTCTTCACGGCCAGCCTGGCTCTGGCACTCGGCGCTTCGCCCGAAGCGGCGGTCCCCGCGGTGGTGTCGCCCGCGCCCACTTCGCTCCCGGTTCAGGAGGTCACGGTCTTCAGCGACCGGGCCCGCGTGACCCGGCAGGGCGAGTTGGCGGCCGCGGCCGGCGCGGTCCGTCTGGCGCTGCTGCCGCCGACGTTGGACACCGAGTCGGTGCGGGTGACGGCGGAGGGCGCCCAGGTCAAGCGCGTCGAGGTCCGTCGCGCGGGCCTGGAGGAGTTCCCGCGGACCGAGGCGGAGCAGCTGATCAAGGAGCTGGAGGCGACCGGAGACGCCTTGCTGGCGCTCGAGGAGAAGAAGCAAGGGCTGCAGCGCGAGCGCTCGCTGCTCCAGGGCCTGCGGCCGACCGCGTCGCCGCAGCCGGATCCCAAGGGCGTGCCGGTCCTGCTCGAGGCGGGCGGGTGGAAGGCGTCGGTGAGCTGGTTCGACGCCCGTGAGGCCGCACTGGAGCAGTCGCTGCGCGAGGTGGACGACAAGGTGCGCGCCCAGCGCAAGAAGCTCGCCCAGCTCGCGGAGAAGGCCCAGCTGCTCGCCGCCGGGTCCAACGCCGCCCAGGGCTGGCTGGTGGAGGCCTGGCTCGAGGGCAAGGGCGTGGCCAAAGTCTCGCTCACCTACGTCACTTTCGGCGCGCGCTGGTACCCGGCCTACGACGTGCGCTACGTGCCGGGAAAGGCCGAGGTGGAGGTGGGCTTCGCCGCGCTCGCTACCCAGCAGACGGGCGAGGACTGGACCGACGCCAGGATGATCTTCTCGACCGCGGTGCCGGCCACCACCGCCACGCTGCCGAAGATGCTGGTCTGGAAGATCGGCGAGAGGGACCGGTTCATCCCCACTCCAGTCGCGCGGCCCGAGCCGCCCGCGCCCCGGCCGCCGATGCCGGTCCTCGAAGGCGAGCGCTCCCGCGCCAGCGCCGACCAGCAGGTGCGCGCCCGCCTGCTCGCGCTCGCAGGAGCCGCGCCGGGCAAGGGGGCCGGGGCCGCGTCCTTGCGCACGACCATCATCGACTTCGAGGACAGCACGCTCGAGGGCGAGCTGGCTCGGCCGGAGGAAGCGGTCGTCGACAGCCGCAGGGAGTACGCGAAGAAGGAGCCACCCCCACCGCCGCCGCCCCCGGCTCCATCCATGGCCGCCGAAACGACCGTCCAGTCCGCGCCGCCCTCGCCGCACAAGCAGAAGGCGAAGAGAGACTTCGCCGCCGGCGCCCCAGCCTCGATGTCTCCGATGGAGCCCGGCACGAGCTTCGTGCCGGCGGCTAACGGCGTCTCGATCAACGGACCGTCGGGCTGGAGCGCGCCGAGCTACGCGTCCGACCTGCCCGCCTCCCTCGCCGGCGGCTACGACTTCGCCTACCCGTCGGCGCGCCGCGAGAGCCTGCGCAGCGGTCCCGAGTCGCGCCGCGTGGCCCTGCACTCCGCCAAGTTGCCGGCTGCGGCCCGGCTCGCCATCTACCCGGCCCTCAAGAAGGCGGCCTACCTCGTCGCCGACGTGACCAACGCCTCGGACCGCCCGCTGCTCGCCGGCAACGCCAATCTCTTCGTCGGCGCCGATCTCCAGGGCCAGGCGCGCCTCCCCACCACCGCCGCGGGCGAGAAGCTGACCCTGCCGCTCGGCGTCGACGAGGGCGTGCAGTTCGAGCGCAACGTCAACGTGGTCACCAAGGAGACGGGGTTCGTCTCCAAGGACGACGTGACGACCTACGAGGTGGTCGTCGAGCTCCTCAACCCGCGCTCCGCCCCGGTGGAGGCGCGCATCGTCGACCAGGTCCCGCTCGCGGGAGAGAAGACGGTGGACGTGAAGCTGGACCGGATGGAGCCGTGGGCCATCCACGACAAGGTCGAGGGCTCGCTCGAGTGGCGGCTGACGCTGCCGCCCGGAGCCAAGCAGGTCGTCAAGTTCGCCTACACCGTCACGCGCCCCCGCGGCGCCAAGCTGCGGCAGTGGTAACCCGGGAGCCCGCCATCATGACGACCCTGAAGAAGACCCTCTCGTGGACGCTGGTCGCCGCGAACCTGCTCGCGCCCGCACTCGCACCGGCCGCCGAAGAGGCCAAGGAAGCCAAGGAGACGCCGCCGCCGGTGGTGAAGGTGGTGGTCTACCCGGACCGCGCGCTGGTGACGCGGATGATCAAGGTGGACTGCGCCAAGGGACCCACGGCCGCGGTCTTCAAGGCGCTGCCGTTCGGGCTCGACGCGACCACGCTCAAGGCCACGGCCAGCGGCGCCGAGGCCCAGGTCGAGGGCGTCAGCCTCTACCAGCGCGTGCTCGCCGAGGCGCAGACGGCCCAGCTGCGAGAGCTGGACGCGCAGATCGAGGCGCTGCAGCTCAAGGTCCAGGAGCAGCAGCTGGTGCGCGAGCGGGCGTTCGCCGAGCGCGGCCAGGCGGAGAGCCTGCGCGCCTCGGCGCTGCCGTTCCTGACCCGCGAGGCGGCGGCGGAGAAGAAGCCCAACGTCGCGGCCTGGGCCACGGCGCTCGACGCCACGCGCGATCTAATGGAAGAGGCCGACGGGCGGCGGCGAGCGTCGGACGTGGCGCTGCGCGAGCTGGGGCAGAAGCTGCAGGAGCTGCAGGGGAAGCGTGGGGCCGTCGCCTCGGCGGCGCCGAAGCGCGTGCAGGACGCCGAGCTGGCGGTCCACTGCGGCTCGACCGGGCCGGCGCGGGTGGAGCTGTCGTACATGACCGGCGGCGTGAGCTGGGAGCCGCTGTACGAGGCGCGGGCCAACGAGGCACGCAACGGCATCGACCTCTCGGTGTTGGCGAGCATCGTCCAGGCCACGGGCGAGGTCTGGAAGGACGTCGAGGTCACGCTCTCGACGGCGACCACGCGCCGCGATGCCACCCCGCCGCAGCTGCAGCGGCTCCAGCTGGGGGCCACGCCGGAGGACCAGGAGAAGAAGGTCCTGGTGCGCCGCGACGAAGAGGTCAGCCGGCTGTCGTCGGTGGCGCCCTCGGGCCCGGCGAGCGGGGGTGAAGCGCCGGTGCAGGCGGAGGATCAGGGCCTGTCGGTGCAGCTCAAGGTCCCGGGGACCGTGGACTTCACGGGTGATGGGCGGCCGACGCGGGTGAATGTCGAGACCCTCAAGCTCGCGGCGAGCTTCAAGCTGCTGACGCTCCCCAAGCTCCTGCCGCACGCCTTCCGCTCGGCGGAGGCGCAGAACGCCGCGCGCTACCCGCTGATCCCCGGGCGCGTGGATCTCTTCTCGGGCGGCGGGTTCATCGGCTCGACGCGGCTGCCGCTCGTCGCGCGCGGCGACAAGATCAAGCTCGCCTTCGGCATCGACGAGCAGGTCAAGGTGAAGCGGATCGTCATCGAGGAGCTGAAGAAGGACCCGGGCGTGTTCGGCAGCACGCGCAAGCTGACGTACGCCTACAAGGTCGAGCTGCAGAGCTTCGCGCCCAGGGCCACCGAGGTCAGCCTGCAGGAGCAGGTGCCGGTCTCGCAGATGGACGACGTGAAGGTGCAGGTCGACCCGAAGGGCACGACGCCCGGCTACGAGCTCGCCAAGGACGACGGCTTCCTGACCTGGAAGGTGGGGCTCGCGCCCAAGGAGAAGAAGACGGTCGAGCTGCGCTTCGCCGTGGAGGTCCCCTCGAAGTATGACTCGAGCTCGCTGTAGCGCCTGCGCGGCCAGCCGACCCTGCGTAAGGTATGTCAGCGTTCATCAACATGGAGCGGGGCCGTGGGGAAGCCGCGCGCCCAAGCGACAGTTCGGCGAGTGCTGTAGGCACCCTAACGACGAAGACGTGTAGTACCCGGCCTGTGCCGGGAACACCCTAGCGACGACGACGTCTAGTACCCGGCCTGTGCCGGGGGCACCCTGGCGACGACGACGTGTAGTACCCGGCCTCCGTGCCGGGGACACCCTGGCAATCTATCGGTCCGAAGCGCGCTGACATCGGGTCGCAGGTGGAAGGCGCGCCTTGGATCGTGCCTATTAGTCGGACGTCCCCGGCGCGGAGGCCGGGTACCACACGTCGGGCCGGCGTGGAGACAAGAAGCGCACGTGCCTGAAGAGACCGAGCGGCCTGAAGCGACCATGAATGCGGCGGCCACGGGCAGGCACCTCCTGCCCGTGACCCGAAGCGCTCCCATGGCCGCGACGCTCGTCGTGGCGCTGCTCCTGGCTGCGACCACCGCCGGCTGCCGCATCATCACCGCCGACCGCGAAGCTCTGCGTCTGGGCAACTGGAGCGACCTGAGTGAACGGGAGCTGGGGCTCGTCGAGGGCTCCACCTCCGAGCAGGCCGCCGCGGCCGCGCAAACCAAGGGCCTCGTCGGGGTGCGCACCGACAGCCTGGCAGGCGAGGGCTTCGTCGTTTCGGCGCTCACCGCCGACTTCCAGACCCGGGTCCACCTCTTCGAGAACGACCGCTACCTGCAGTCGGTCGTCCTGCGCAGCGGGAGCAGTCCACCCTTCGGCGCGGTGGTCCGGTTCGCCGCCTCGGACGAAGGGCTGCTCCTGCTGGTCTTGCACCGCTCCGCGGACGATCTCGTCGCTCCGGTGCCCGGCAGCGCAGGCCCGAGGATCGACGTCTTCGCCCGCCGCGGCCGCTGGTTCGAGTTCGCCAGGACCGTCTCGCTCGCGGGCATCGCAGCGGACAACGGAGGGCTGACCAACCCGCTCTTCGTCGGCCACGACCTCTCCGACGGCATCCTCTTTCTCGCCCGCGACCGCGACGGCGTCGTCTGGAAGAGCGCGTACCTCTTGTCGATGAGGCACGGCGAGGAGCGGTTCGCGCCGCTCCCTCTCGACGAGGCCGCGCGCTGCTCGTGCGTCAGCGACTACCTCTATGGCGGTGGATAGCCCGAAACGACGCGGGGTGGGCGGGGCGCGAGCCGCGGGTCGGTCAGGCAGGCCGGCGGGTCGGTGTAGCGGCGCTTGAAGGGCACGAACATCAGGCACGAGGCGTCCCTGCCTTCGCTGGTGCAGATCTGGTCGCAGGTCTCGAACGCCTCGGCGTGCTCCTCGGCGGTTGCCTGGCCGGTCTTGGTGTCGACGATGCGGTTGTAGCCCTTGCCCTCCAGCACCGAGTGCGCGCTGGAAATGAGGCGCGGCGGCACGCCCTTCTTCCACATGCCGGCCTTCTTCTTCTGGGCCTGCGCCTGGGCCGAGAGCAGGTCCTTCGAGGCGGCCGCGTCGACGGCGAAGACCATCGCCAGGCCTTGCTGGACGAGCTCTCGCGCGAGGTCCGGGCAGCGCACCAGCAGGCGCCCGTAGCCGTCGGCGCCGCCGGCGGTGGTGCACTTCCAGGCCTTGGACGCCGCGACCTTGGCCGGCTCGTGGGCGAGCGCGTAGAGCTCCAGGCGTTCCAGTCGCCCCAGCGGTGAACCGGCCCGTAGTTCTCCAGCGTATTGAAGTCGACCAGGCGCGCCCGCTTCCGCCGCCCTTTGCCCTGGCGGAAGGAGAAGCTGTCGCCGTCGTTCCAGCTCACCTTCCGCTCGCGGCCGTCGAGCCAGAGCGTGCCGTCGACGAACTCGGCCCTCGCGGGCGCCGCGACCAGCAGGACGAGGATCAGGGCCAGGAGAGAGCGCGAGCGAAGGTGCACGCCGGCCATCTTAGCGGCTTGCGCCCGACGAGCCCCGGTCCAGTTCGGGCCGCCTCGCGGCGGCGCCTGTCCTGTCTTCGGACAGTCGCGAAACATTTTCGGACGAAGCCCGAGAATCCGTTGGACCCTGACCTGGAAGACGCCATGACGACCTACACGATCCGCTCCGGCGACACGCTCTCGGCCATCGCTTCGCGCTACAACACCAGCGTCGAGCGGCTCGCCTCGGCCAACGGCATCCGCAACCCGAACGTCATCAGCGCCGGCCAGACGCTCAACATCCCCGGCGCGACCTCGTCGTTCCAGAACGACCTCGCGGTGCCGCCGCAGGATCTCCGGCGGGGCCAGACCGGCCAGGCGGTGAAGGACCTGCAGAACACGTTGGTGAAGCTGGGCTACCTGTCGGCGGCCAAGATGGCGACCGGCCCCGGCACCTTCGGCCCGGCGACCGAGGCGGCGGTCAAGGCGTTCCAGTCGGCGCACGGCGTGCCCTCGACCGGCTACTACGGCCCGATGACCCGCGCGGCGCTGACCACGGCGACCCGGCAGCCGAGCACCCCGTCCACCACTCCGGCGCCGACGCCCTCCGCCCCGGCGACCTCGGGCGCGAGCTTCGACATCCCGTCTTGCGACCTGCAGCGCGGCATGACCGGCGCCGCGGTGAAAGAGCTCCAGACCGCGCTGGTGAAGCTGGGCTACCTCTCGAGCGCCAAGATGGCGACCGGCCCCGGCACCTTCGGCCCGGCGACCGAGGCGGCGCTCAAGGCGTTCCAGTCGAGCCACGGGGTCCCCTCGACCGGGTACTACGGCCCGATGACCCGCGCCGCGATGGCCAAGGCCGGCGGGCACGCCAGCGAGGTGACCGCGCCGACGACGACGCCCTCCGGCTCGGGCGGCAACGCGGCGCAGGTCGCGGCGCGCTACCTCGGCCGCCACGCCAACGAGCTCAAGCTCGCCAACAACGACCCCGTCGGCGCCGCCATGCAGGACTGGGTGCCGGGCAACGTCAACTGCGCCAACTTCGTCTCCGGCGTCCTCGACGCGGCGGGCCAGATCTCCAGCAGCCAGTGCAACGCGAGCGTCTACGGCCTCATCAACAACCTCAAGGCCGACCCGCAGTGGCGGCAGGTCCCGCTCTCGGAGGCCCAGCCGGGCGACGTCATCGCCTTCCGCACCAGCAGCCAGCACGTGGAGATCGTCGCCGGCCGCGACTCCAACGGCCTCAAGCTGATCGGCTCGAACAACATCCTCTCCGACGGCACCCAGGCGGTCAGCTACAACTACTACGGCGGCAACCCCATCATCGCCGTGATGCGCTACGTCGGCTGACCGCGCTTGAAGCCTCGGGGCGGGTGGCGGGAGGATGCCGGCCATGCTCCTCACCACCTGCCTCCTGCTGACCGTCTCCACGGCGGCGGCGCCCGCTCCGCTGGAGCAGGTCGTCGCCCACCTCGGGCAGAAGAAGTGCGACGAGGCGTTCCTCGCCATCGCCCAGGTCCGCCCGCCCGCCCCGCCCACCGCCGAAGGCCGCAAGGCCGGACGCGCCATCGCCAAGGGGGCCGTGGAGTGCCGCGGCCAGGACTCCAAGCTGGCGCTGGCGCTCTCCGCGCTCGCGGCGCAGCTGGCGCCGGACGAGCCGGAGGTCCTGGTCGCGCACGCCGAAGGGCTGATGGTCGAGAAGGAGCGCGGCGAGGCGGGGGCGCTGCTCGACCGAGCTCGTGAAGTCCCAGGGCGCGGCGAAGGCCCCCGAGGCGTGGTTCCTCAGGGCGAAGCTGGCGAGCGAGGAGAACGAGCCCGAGAGGGCGGTGGAGCTGCTGACCGCGCTGGCCGGCGAAGCGGCGCACCGGGACCGCGCCGCACCGCTGCTCGCCCAGGCCAGCGACGCCGTGGAGAAGCGCAAGGCGGAGCGCGTGGCTCTCGACGAGGCGGCGAGGCGCGCGGTGACGGTGCCGAAGGCGGCTCCGGCCGCGCCAGCCAAGACCGAGGCGCCCTTCCCGCGCCATCCCCCGGGGCAGGTCGTCGCGGCCTGGGACGTCTGGCTATCGCTGGGCGAGGAGCGGGTGTTCGTCGCCCACGGCCTGACGCCCGGGCAGCGCTACGTCTTCCGCGCGAGCGGCTCGTGCCGCAAGGTCCGGCTGGGCTACGCCGACGTGCGCACGGACGTCTTCGGCATCGACTTTCGGGTCCAGTTCGGCAGCGAGGAGAGCTCGCGCAGCCTCGTCGTCGGGCAGGAGGGGGCGCTGGACGAGAACAAGGTCTCCTTCGTCGCCGGCGGCAGCGAGCAGAGCATCCGCGTCTTCGATGCGAGCAGCGTCGGCCGGACCGCCTCCTGCTACATGACCGGCTTCTCGGTGGTGGCCGAGTAGGGCGCGCCGTCAGTCGCCGGATTCGACCTCGAGGCAGCCCGAATCGTCGAGGCTCCGCCGAGTTCAAGCCGTCGACGCCGGGCGGGAGCAGCAGCTGCCAGTGCAGCGAAGGCCCCGGCGCCCCGGGGCTACTTGCATCTACTTGGGCCACGTGGCCCAAGTTGCCGGCCCTCGGGCGTCGCGGCCTTCGCCTGCCTCGGGGACCCTCCAAGCCTCGAGCGCCACCCATGTCGGCCCAATGCGCCAGAGTCCTCGCTTGCCTGGGCTTCGGCTTTCATGGACAACGAGGCGCACTTCGATGAGGGAGGGTCAGTCTTGAATTCGTCGTCACCGTTGCCCAGGCAGGCCAGAAACCGGGCCCTACTGATCGCGCCCGCAGCGGTCGCGTGCGTAGGACTGGCGGTGTGGGCGCTCCCGGCAGCCTTCAAGTCCCCATCGTTGGCCGAGTCACGGCGCGGCGTTCGCACGCAAGTCGCGTATCCGGTCGACCAAACGCTGCCACCTGCCCCGCCGGCAGGAATGTTCGAGCTGGTCCGCTACCCTGCTCCGCTCGGCGAGAATTGGGCCTACGTCTCACCGCCAGTCGTCGGCAAGCGCCGGCCCGGGCTGGTCTATCTCGCTGGGGGCTTCGACTGGGGGGTCGGCGAGAGCGCCTGGCTCCCCGCTCTGCCTGAGAATGACCAAAGCGGCCGCGCGTTTCATGAGGCGGGAATCGCGTTGATGCGGCCGAGCCTGCGCGGCTCGCACGACAACCCCGGGCACAACGAGTGCTTCTTCGGGGAGGTCGACGACGTTCTTGCCGCTGCCGACTTCCTTGCTGCCCGTCCGGACGTCGATCCCGAGCGCATTTACGTTGCCGGACACAGCACGGGCGCGACCCTGGCCTTGCTTGCAGTCGCAGCATCGAACCGATTTCGCAGCGCGTTCGCTTTCGGCGCGATCGACCATCCGGACAACTACGGTCCGGACGCCTGCCTGCCTGCGCATCTCGACCAGAGGGAGCGCGACCTCCGTGCCCCGGTGAAGTTCATCGCAAGCGTGCGCACGCCCACGTTCGCAATCGAGGGCGAAGCGAATCCCTCGAATATTGGTGCGCTCAAGGCACTCGGAGAGCACGTAGGCCGCGCTCCGGTCACTTTCGTCTCGGTCTCGGAGCTCACGCATTTCAGCGTCCTTGCGCCCGCGAGCAAGGTCGTCGCGCGCGCCATCGTGGCTGACTCCGGCGAGCAACCCCGCATCGAGGTCAGGGCTCAAGACATCCTGGAGCAATTCAAGGCAGATCGGCGCGGGGCATGCGCCCGATGCATATTCGCGCGCGGAGGAGGAGCTGCGCCCGCTTGGATCAAGCAACCGCATCAGAGGTGGCCGCAGGTCTTGCTCACCAACGTCGCACGGTTTGGCGGCCGCTCGGACCTGGAGGGCGCTAGCGCGTTCCTGCTGGCAACGACCGAACGCAGGCCCGTACTCGCGACCGCCGCCCACCTCACCGGAGCTAGCGGTGGCGTCGAACCTCCGCTACGCGCCGTCGACTTGATGGCTCCCGCGCTCTTCGACGCGGCGCTCGAAGTGTGGTTCGCCTTCCCGCGAACGCGCGAGGAGGAGGCGGTCACGGCGCACGCGCTGGCCGAGCCCGCGGCGCATGGAGATTGGCTCATCCTGCAGATCGAGGGCGCCGTGCCCTCCACGCTGGAGGCGCTCCCTCTCGCCGCCGAGACGGCCAAGATCGGTGACACCGTCTATCTCCCGGGCTGCCCCTATTCGGAGCCGACGTGCACGCAGAATGTCTATCGCGGCGTGGTCACCGGCCGTCGCAACGACCATATTCGCTACAGCCTCGACCCTCCGGTCGACGTGCGGGGGTTCAGCGGAGCGCCGATCCTCAACGCGGAGGGCGGCGTCGTCGGCGTCTTCAGTGTCACAGATGATCTCAGGCGAGCAGCGGATGGTCGGTATACCGAGGGCCAAGCCGACGAGCGCCTCGTTCGCGACGTTTGCCAGTGCGCGGCGCTGAAGTGACCGCTGGTCTGTGCCGGAGGACATGCCCAGCCCAGGCTTTGCGAAGGCCTCGAGCACAGGCAGCCGCGCGTTGGAGCTGGGCGGCCGCAGGTTGTACCGGCTCAGGAAGGCGAGCCCCTGGCGATCGTGCGCATGCAGGTGTTTGGCGGCCTGAAGCGAGAAGGCCGCGGCCTTGGCCAGCAGCTTTTCGGGGCCCGGCGGGGCAGCGTTGATCTTCAGGGGCAGCTCTCCCTACGTTGCGTGCAGGCGCAGGCCGCAGGACGACTTCAAGCGCGCTCGCACGCGCAGCCTCGCCGTCGGGCAGGTCTCCGCCGAGTTCAAGCCGTCGACGCCGGGCGGGAGCAGCAGCTGCCAATGACCGAAAGCCCCAGCGCCCCTGGAATGCTCCTCGCGTTGCTGGCGCTCTCCTGCTTGCGCCGCCGCACGAGCCCGCCGGCGAGCGGGTGAGCGGGGACGTCACTCCGTGCCTGCTGGGGAGGGGCGCGGTACAGCCTGGCGGTCTTCGCCCAGACCGCGCAGCAGCGAAGGCACCTGGCGCCCCGAGACGACTTGGTCCACGGCACCTACTTGGTCCACGTGGACCAAGTTGCCGGCCCTCGGGCATCGCGCCGACTTCACCGGCGAGCTCGTCTCGGCGCTGCCCTGTGACGCCGGAGAACCAGCGAGCGTAGAGTCGTCACGATGGAACGGACGCAGGCGGCTCCACACGCAGAACGCACGAGCTGCCCGGGCTGCGGGGCTCAGCTGGCGGCAAGCCACTGCGATGCCTGCGGCTCGGCGCGCGCCCCCGGCGGCCTCGTCACCGAGAAGCTCCTGGCCCAGGGGCCGCGCGGCCGCGTCTATCTCGGCGAGCGAGCGGGGGACGGCCGCGTCGCGGTCGAGGAGCTCGTCTTCACGCTCGCGCCGACGGTCAAGCAGATCGAGGACTTCGAGCGCGAGGCCAGGCTGCTCGCGACGCTCGACCACCCGGGCATCCCGCGCTTCCTCGGGCACTTCCGCGAGGGCGAGGGTGTCCACCTGCGGCTCTACAACGTGCAGCAGCACGTCGCCGGCACTCCACTGGACCGCCTCGCCGAACGGGGTGCGCTCGAGCCCGCGCGGGTCAAGGAAATCGCCGCGCAGCTGCTGGAGATCCTCGACTACCTCCACACGCGCACCCCGCCCGTCGTCCACCGCGACGTCAAGGCCGCCAACGTCATCCTGCGCCCCGACGGGAAGGTCGCGCTCGTCGACTTCGGCGTCGCGCGCGAGGTGCGGCCTGGAGGAACGCACGGCGGAACCATGGTCGGCACGTTCGGCTACATGCCGCCCGAGCAGCTCGGCGGCACGGCGAGCCCGTCGGGCGACCTCTACGCGCTGGGCGCGACGCTCCTCCACCTGCTCACGGGCAAGCATCCCGAGCTGCTGCTCGTGGACGGGCTCGAGCTCAAGCTCGACAAGGTGCTCCTCACGCACGAGTGGCGCTTCTTCCTCTCGCGGCTCGTGGCACGGCGGCCGGAGGAGCGCTTTGCCTCGGCGCGAGCGGCGCTCGACGCGCTCGCGCAGTGGCGGCGGTCGCCTGCGAAGAGGCGCTCGCCCAAGCAGGCGGCCGTGCTCGGCGCCGTCGCGATGGCCCTCGCCGCCGGCGGAGCGGTGGCGGTCTACCTCGGCCCTCCCGGCGCGCTCTACGCCCTCTGGCAGCCCGCGATCGAACGGAAGGCGCGCGCAGAAGCTTTGAAGCCGGGCTACAGCCAGGAGAAGTGGGAGGCGAGCCTCCAGACCTCCGAGGACAAGAGCGCGAAGGTCCTCGTCCTGAGCATGGGCTCTCTCAAGAGGTTTCCCGTCCGGCCGCTCGAGCCGGCGACCGAGAACAAGTTGGTCAAGCTCGTGACCGACGAGAACTGGGTCGTGCGCACGTACGCGCTCAGGTTGGTCGCGGAGAGCGACCTGGCCCTGGGCGTGCGATTTCTCGACCCGGCGCTCAAGGCGCTGGACATGGCGGAGGCAGACAACGAACGCGCAGCCGCGCTGACTGCGCTGACTCGGCTGTTCCGGTCGTGGCAGGGCAGGAACAGCTACCACACGGAAAAGAACGTCGCTCCGCTCGAGCGGCTGATGTTCGACCCGGAGGCGAAGATGCAGTTCCGGGTCGCTGCGAGCCTACCGCTCGTCGAGATATTCCCGCTGCCACCGGCGCTCCTGAACCGCCTGCGGGCGCAGATGCGCGAGCCGGGGCCGATGGCGCGCCAGTGCTTCGAAATTCTGCAGAGTCACTACCGCGAGCTGGAGGTCAGCGACGCCGGCGCGCTGGAGATGACGAAGGCGGCCAGCGAGTACGAGCGCAGGCTCGGCATGCTCCTGCTCGCCAGTCGCTTCCCGGGCTACAAGCCGGGCCAGGACCGGCTGCGCGAGCTCGCCGAGACCGCGCAGGAGGAGGCGCTGCGCGCCGAGGCTCGAGCGCTGCTCGAACGGCCCGCGCCTTGACGCTCGCCGCGCTGCCGAGGGGTCACAGGTTCTGGACGAACGTCTCGGGGTCGGCGCGGGCCTCGGGGTCGAGCTCCATGGCGTTGCCGCGCTCCTTGCCCGAGTGCCGCTCGAGGGCTGCACGGATGGGCGAGCGACCGAGGACCTCCAGGAAGTCGCCGGTCTTCGACACGCTGAAGCCGGCCGCGCCGGAGAGCAGCGCGAAGCACCGAGGGCCCCGGCGCTCCTTGCGTTGCTGGTGCTCTCTGCTTGCGCCGCCGCACGAACCCGCTGGCGAGAGGAGAGGGGTAGGGAACGTGACCGGCCTGCGGGAAGCCTGAGCCCGACGAGGCCAGACGGAGACGAGGAGCGCGCTGCAGGCAGGGCATCGGATCAAGGGTGCCGGTGTCAGGCACCCGAAGCGCGCCGGCAAGCCGCGCGACGGTGCGGGCGCTCAGGCCCCGAGCGGCGTGAGCGGGCGCGAGAAGACCCAGATCGCAGGCCGCTCTCGGGCACCACCTGCTCGTCGACCTGGCTGAACCCGTTGCGCAGGTAGAACGGCACGTTCTTGGGCTGCTCGGTGCGCAGCACGCAGGTCCGCCAGCGCCGGGTCATCGCGTCGAGGGCGCGGCTCAGCAGGCGGCTGCCGTGTCCCTGGCCGGCGAGCGTGGGCTCTATCCCCATCGTGCACAGGTAGACCGAGCTCTTGCCGAGGAACGGCTGGACGCGGGCCATCGACGCGCCCTCGTGCGCCGCCAGGCGGTACCAGACCGCGGGCGGTGCCACCAGGGCGACGCGCCAGGTGCCGCTCGTCGCGACCGAGAGCGGGCCCATGTCGGCGGCCGCCCCGTCGCGCCAGTGCACCGAGCCGACCCCGGGCTCGAAGAGGTGGCCGCCGCACGTCTTGGCGTAGTTGAGCATGCCGCCGAAGACGCGACTCATGGTCCTGGGGCGGCGCTCGCCGTCGGGCTCCGCCCAGGAGATGTACGGGTCGTGGTGGAACGCTCGGGCGAGCAGGTCCTGAGGCTTCAGGTCGTGGGAGTGCATGCCCTGACGGTACCGGCCGCCGTTTGTCCTCGGGCGCCAATCTCTTGTCGCAGCGCGCCAGGACGTGCGAGCGTGTCCAATGCCGGTCTCGCAGCGTTCGGTGAAGGCGATCGTCGAAGGGCTGGCCCGCATGGGGCTCGACGCGGCGCGCCTCGGGGTCCCGCGCATCGACGATGACGAGTCGCTCGCCCTGCTGTTTACGAGGGCCATCGCACGGTGTGGTCGGCGCACGCTGCCGCTCGAGGCTCGGCCTCGCGCTGCCGCTGGGGGTGATGGGCGTCGTGGACTACCTGGCGGCGGCCTCGGCGACGGTCGGGGCGGCGCTGATCGTCACGCAGCAGGTCTTCCCGCTCGTCGCGCCCGGAATCCAGCTCTCCCTCGAGCGGGCGGGGCGGGGCGGTCGCCGCGTCGTGCTGATGAACCAGCCGCCCTTCCCGGGCCAGGAGGAGAGCGACCTGCTGGTGCTGGGAATCCTCATCGGGCGCGTCCGCGTGCTGGCGAGCCGGTCGCTGGAGCTCCCGCTGATCGAGCTGACCGAGGCCGAGGGCGCGAAGGGGCGCTGGGGGGAGCTGCTCGGAGTTCCGAAGGTCCGCTTCGGCGCGCGGCGAACGACCGCGCAGCTCTCCGCGCGCGACTGGACCGTCCCTCTGCGCAACGCCGACCCGCGGCTGCTGGAGACCCTGAGGTCGATGGTGGGCACCGAGCACCGCACGACCGACGCGCTGCTCGTCGCGGTGCGCGCGCTCGGGCGGGAGCGACTGCCAGCGCCGCTCACGCTCGATGACGCGGCTTCATCCCTGGGCGTCGGCCGGCGCACTCTCCAGCGCAAGCTCGAGTCGAGGGGCACCACGCTCTCGCGGATCGACGACGAGATCCGGCGCGACCGAGCCGAGGAGCTGGTCGCGGAGGGCCTGCTGACGATGGGCGAGGTGGCGGCGAGGGTGGGGTTCTGCGAGCAGGCGTCCTTTACGCGCGCATGGCGGCGGTGGTTTTCGACGACGCCGTCCCAGCGGCGCCGGGGCAGCGGTTAGCCCACGGGCTTCTTGCCCCACGGCAGCGGAGACCGCCACGGCCCGAGGCGCTCGAGCGTCTTGTGTACCTCGTCGGGCGGCCGCTCCCCTCCGCGGCGCTCGCCCGGGCGACTTGGCCTACCTTTCCGTGCGACTGTTGCGCCCTCGGGTCATCACCCCTGCAGACGGGCCTCTCGCCCGTCGTCGCCTCGAGGACTCCCCTCGTCGAGATCTCGCGCTCTGCTGATCGCCACCGCGCTGGCAGCGTCGGCTTGCCCCAACCCTGTGGCGACCGGCGGGCCCGACGGCTGCGTTCCCCTCCGCTGCGACGAGATGGGAAAGGCCTGCGGCGACGTCGACGACGGGTGCGGGGGCGCCCTCTTCTGCGGCTGCACGAGCCCCGAGACCTGCGGCGGGGCCGGCACCCCCGGCGTCTGCGGCGTGCGCCCCTGCAAGGAGACCGACGCGCAGCTCTGCGCGCGCCTCGAGAGAGAGTGCGGCGTCATCACGGCCGAGGACACGTGCGGCAACCTGCGCACGGCGAGCTGCGGCACCTGCCAGGCGCCGGCGACCTGCGGCGGCGGCGGGACGCCCAACGTCTGCGGCACGGGCTGTGTCGCCGAGACCGACGCCGCCTTCTGTGCGCGCCTGGGGAAGAACTGCAGCACGGTCACGACGAACGACAACTGCAGCGTCTCCCGCACGGCCGACTGCGGCACCTGCAGCGCCCCGGCGACGTGCGGCGGCGGCGGGACGCCCAACGTCTGCGGCACGGGCTGCGTCGCCGAGACCGACACCGCCTTCTGCGCGCGCCTGGGGAAGAACTGCAGCACGGTCACGGCGAACGACAACTGCAGCGTCTCCCGCACGGCCAACTGCGGCACCTGCAGCGCCCCGGCGACGTGCGGCGGCGGCGGGACGCCCAACGTCTGCGGCACGGGCTGCGTCGCCGAGACCGACGCCGCCTTCTGCGCGCGCCTGGGGAAGAGCTGCGACGCGGTCACGGCGAACGACAACTGCAGCGTCTCCCGCACGGCCAACTGCGGCACCTGCAGCGCCCCGGCGACGTGCGGCGGCGGCGGGACGCCCAACGTCTGCGGCACGGGCTGCGTCGCCGAGACCGACATCGCCTTCTGCGCGCGCCTGGGAAAGAGCTGCGACGCGGTCACGGCGAACGACAACTGCAGCGCGAGTCGCACGGTCCATTGCGGCACCTGCAGCGCCCCGGCGACGTGCGGCGGCGGCGGGGCGGCCAACGTCTGCGGCTGCAGCGAGAGCGACGCCGCCTTCTGCCAGCGCCTCGGCGCCTCCTGTGGGACGGCGAGCGGCACCGACCTCTGCGGAGCCTCGCGCAGCGTCAGCTGCGGGTCGTGCTCCGGGTCGCTCACCTGCGGCGGCGGCGGGAAGCCCAACGTCTGCGGCTGCGGGCTGGAGACCGACGCGGCGTTCTGCCTGCGCCTGGGCAAGGACTGCGGTTCGGTCACCGCGAAGGATCTCTGCAACGTCACCCGCACCGCGGCCTGCGGCAGCTGCGCGGCGCCGGCGACGTGCGGCAGCGGCGGCGTGGCCAACGTGTGCGGGTTCGGCGCGCCGGCCGGCACCTTCTCCTGGCAGCTGCCCTCCCCGACGGGCGAGACGCTCAACGGCGTCTTCGGCTTGAACGCCAGCGACGCCTGGGCCGTCGGCGAGCGCGGCGCCATCGTGCGCTAGAACGGCGCGTCGTGGTCCAAGGTGGAGAGCGGCGTCACCGACGACCTCTACGGAGTCTGGGCCGGCTCCGCCACCGACGCCTGGGCGGTGGGGCCGGTGGGCAAGGTGCTGCGCTGGAACGGCACCGGCTGGGCGCAGGTGACGGCCCCGAACCGGGACCTGCTCGCGGGCGTCGTCAAGGCGGGCGGGACGCTCTTCGCCTGGGGAATGGACGACGTGCTCTCCTGGGACGGCGCGAAGTGGAACCGCGAGGCGGTGCCGCTCTACCCGCCCTATAGCGGGCCCATGGAGCTCTTCGCCTTCGCCGGAGCGCCAGACGGGCACGCCTGGGCGCTCGCGCCGCAGTACTTCTCCGCGAGCGGCGGGCGCGACATCGTGCACTTCAACGGCCTCACCTGGTCCCAGGGGTCCTACCCCTCCGCCTACACCACCGGGCTGTGGGCTCTGAGCGCCACCGACCTGTGGGCCGTCGCGCCGGGGGACACCGGCCCGACCGAGATCCGGCGGGCCAACGGGAGCAGCTGGACGGACCTGGACACCACGGGGGTGACCATCGGCGCCGACTCCATCTGGGGAACCTCCGCGAGCGACGTCTGGGTCTGGGACGCCAGCTACTCGAGCGACCTCGCGCACCGCAGCGGCTCGACCTGGACGACCTTCGACCCGGGGATGAGCTGGCCGCGCGCCGTCCACGGCCCCTCGGCGACGGACGTGTCGATCGCCGGTTACCGCGGCCAGCTCTCGCACTGGAACGGCACCGCCGCCACCCTGCAGCTCCACCCCGGCCATCTCTTGCTCGGACGTGACCGGCCGGGGCGCGAGCGAGGTGTGGGCCGCCTGCGGGAAGACCCTGGCGAAGTACGACGGCACGAGCTGGACGACGACCCCTGCCGCCTCCCTGGCGAGCGGCTCGCTGAGCGCGGTATGGGCGACCGGCAACGGCCAGGCGCTGGCGGGCGCCAGCACCGGCGAGATGTTCCGCTGGTCCGGCAGCGCCTGGGCCTCGCTTGGCAAGCCCTCGTCCTACGCCATCAACTCCCTGTGGGGCGAGCTCGGCGAGTGACGTGTGGGCCGGCACCTACGACGCCCTCCTGCACTACGACGGAAGCGCGTGGAGCGTCGCCGTCCCGGCCATCGGCGCGTCCATCAAGAGCCTTGGGGCCTGAGCGCGACCGAGGTGTGGGCGGCCGGGCCGACCGGCGCGCTGCTCCACTACGACGGCAGCGCCTGGACGCGCACGGTGATCAGCGGGATGACCGGGTCGACGGCCCTCGTCCACGGCACCTCGGCGACCAACCTGTGGGTCTTTGACTACGACGGCGTGCCCTGGGCCTACGACGGGACCTCCTGGAAGAAGAAGCCGGAGCTCGCGATGGTCTCCCCGCTCACGGTCTCCGGGCTATGGGTGGCCGGGAAGAACGACGTCTTCGCCTACGAGAGCGCGTTCGGCTTGCTCCACTGGAACGGCACGAGCTGGAGGGAGCTGGGCGACCCGAACAACGCCGGCAGGCTGTGGGGTGCCAGCGCGCGCGACCTCTTCCTCGCCGGCGCCCGCGGCATCCAGCGCTATCGCTGATGCCTCGATGTCTTCGCGGGTCGCGACCATGGTCACGCTCGATTTCGAAGGCGGGCTGCATTTGCGACACAGACGCAACCTTCCCGCGCCTCCGACCAGAGGCGCGAGCACAAGTTCCTGAGGGAGCCCCTCACCACTCGCTCAGCGATTGGGCTGGAGCGCCTCCAAGAACGAGGCGGAGTCGAGTCGGGTTCGGGGCTCCAGTCCGCCCCGGCCCCTCGGGTCAGCCCGCGGGGCGCGGCCCGAGCAGAATCCCACTTGTTGCCCGCCAGGTCGCGGAACACAGCCACCCGGCCATACGGCTCGTTCCGCGGCGGCGAGGTGATCTCGACGCCCGCTGCCTCCAGCCGGCGCAGGGTCCCCTCGAAGTCGCCGACGCGAAGGAAGAACCCGACCCGTCCCGCCGTCTGGTTGCCTACCACGGCCGACTGTGCCGGGCCGTCCGCGCGCGCCAGCAGGAGCCCGGTGGTCGCCCCCGGAGGCCGCACCACCACCCAGCGCTTGACGCGGCCGTCGTTGGTCGTGGACGGAGAATCCTCCACGAGGTCGAAACCCAGGACGTCGACGAAGAACCTCACGGCGGGGTCGTACTCGTCGACAACGAGGGTCACCAAGTGGAGCGCGGCCTCGGGCTTCTCGTCCATTGGGTCCTCCGCGTGGCTGCCGGGTGGACGGCGAGGCTACACAATCGGAAGTCCGAGTCGCACCGGTCTGACGCCCAAACAGGCCGGTTCGTCCCGCTCGTTAGGCTTCCCTGGTCGCGGGCCCTCGTGACTTGATGCGGCCCGCACCTTCGCCCGACGGTCGTGGTCGGGCGCCGGCGGTGACCCGCTGCCGCGAGGCGGGAAAGGGGACTCGGTCATGTGGCGGATCGCGAGACAGGGCGAGGACGACGCCATCGTCGGGATGTGCCTGGAGCTCTACCGCGAGGACCCCGGACCGGTGGCGGTGACCGATGCGCAGATCCGCAAGACGCTCGCGGTGCTGCGACGGGAGCCCGTTCGGGGACGGGCGGTGGTCTGCGAGCTCGAGGACCGGCCCATCGGCTATGCCTTGCTGGTCGCCTTCTGGTCGAACGAGCTGGGCGGCGAGATCTGCGAGGTCGACGAGCTCTTCGTGATGCGCGACCACCGAAGCCAGGGCCATGGGCGCGCGCTGTTCGCGGCGATCGAGCGCGGAGAGGTCTGGCCCGCGCCCCCCGTCGCCATCGCGCTCGGGGTCACGCCGGGCAATGCGCGGGCGCGCCGGCTCTATGAAGGGCTCGGCTTTCGTGCCGTCGGGACCAACATGGTGCGGCGGGCGGCACTCACTCCGGAGAAGGATGGCGGGCTTGCCGGCTGAGGCGGCGGCCCGTCCGCCGCCGATGCCCTGGTGGCGCAGGGATGGCGCTCGGCGCCCCGGGACTACTTGGTCCACGGCACCTACTTGGTCCACGTGGACCAAGTTGCCGGCCCTCGGGCATCGCGGCCTTCGCCTGCCTCGGGGACCCTCGCGGAGCGGAGCGAGTCCTTGCCGCCGAGCCCGTAGGAAAAGCAAGAGAGGGGAGCACTCACCGGAACGCGCCAGCTTGAAGGCGCAGGCGGGTTCCATCGCCACCGGGGGAACCGACATGCCGAAGAAGAGCACGGCGCCCGCAACGAAGGTGGCCGCAGTCAGCCAGGAGCAGCTTCGCAGGCATGCCGAGTACGTGCTGCGAGAGCGCCGGCGGCGAGGTCCGCGGCACCCTGAATATCGGCAGCTATCTCTTCCACGCATCGGTTCCTCCAGCTCGGCCCGCGCGGTGCCCCGTCGCGTGAAGTCGTCGCCGCTGCGCACGGCCTCGCGAGGCTCGCCCAGCCACCGCGACGGTCAGCGCCTTCGGGGAAGCTCGGTCGAGGTCCATGTCACCAGGAGCCAGCCGCCGGGCGCCGGCACCTCGCGGCACGCCCCCACCAACTGCTGGAAGTCCTTGGCGCCGTGCTGCCTTCGAGCGAGCCGGGTGCGCCGCGCGATGCACCCAGCGACTGCGGCCTAGCAGGAGGGTTTCGTCGTGACGAACCGTACTCGCGGACGGGCGCGCCAGGTGGCGCAGGGACTGCTGGCGCTTCTTTCGTTTATCGGCTGCACACGCCACTTCACGCGCGTGGACTTCAAGTACACGAGCGACAGCCACCTTCGGCCCGGGGAGCGCTTCATCGCCGTCCCTGCTTCACCCGAGGCGGTGGGCGCGCTGCTGCGCAGCTTCGTCACCGAGGAGCAGGGCCAGGTCTCCGAGACTCTGGACCGCCTGCCCTTCCATTACCGTCCCTCGCCCGAGGGCGAGGAGGTCTGGGGCCTGACCCGGGCGATCGTCGAGCGGGAGTGGGAGGCCTTCCACCGCGACTCCCCCGCTCTCTACGACCGCATCGAACGCCGCGACCCGCGCCTGCAGGCGCCGGAGCTCGTCAAGGTCGACGACCCGGCGGCCACCACCTCATTCCTCAAGGCTTCGGTCGCACCGCGGGGCGTGCCGCAGGAGCGAAAGGTCCGGACGCGCGATGGATATGGTCCCTTCGGTGATCGGCACCCCTTCCGCTGGACCACGATCGCGAGGTGGACGGTCAACGAGGCGCTCGACTCCGTCCTGCTCGTCTGGTGGTGGCCCCGCGGCGACGGCTCGACCGTGGTCTACGCCCGCGCCCTGCCTCGCATGGTCAAGCAGGGCCTGGAAGCCAGCCCGGGTGCCCGGGTGCAGTACGGTCTGTGGAGCTCCGCCTCCACCGACGGCGCGATCGAAGCGGAGGTCGTGCGGCGGCTCTTCTCTTTCCTGCGTTGGCGTCCCGCCCCAGCGACCCCGGCGGCATTCGCGCCCTGCGAAATGGCGGGGCCATCCGCGAGCTCAGGCGGGTGACCTCGAATGGGTGTAGATCCTGAGATTCATTAGTTAAATTAGGATTATGCGGCTTTTGCCAGATGTGGCGTGGCGGGCGCTGGTTGGGCTGCCAAAGCGATCTCTGGAAGCTGTCCGAGATGGCGCACGAAGTCCTGCCACATCCCGTTGACCAGGATGCAGCGTAGGTGCAGCACCCGCTCTGCCCGTTCGCGGCCCCAGTGCATCCCCGGGCCATCGAGGCGTAGGCCCACGACGTTGCGCGCTGCCCCTTCCACCGCTCCGGTGGCTATGTCCAGGTCGTCCTTGCGCAGTTCGGCGTAGCGCATTCGGTCTCGGTGTTCCTCGAAGTGGTCAATCGCTCGGCACAGTCGCCGGCGCTTGAACTTGTTGCCCGGCCCCGTCTTGGGCGTGCCTTCGAGCCGCTGCTTGAGTTCGCCGAGGATCGCCCCGATCGCCCCGCGTCGCAGCCTCGTGGTCTGTCGCGCCACCCATGCCTCCAACTCGGCGCTGTACTCGGGGTGGAAGCAGGTGCCCACGTCCCAGAGTCTCTCGACGATGTGGTGCCAGTCGATGCACACCTCCGCTTGCGCGAGGTGCTTGAGCTGGCCGCGCCAGATGTGCTCCGAGCCGTCCGCCAAGAACAGCGTCCGCTTCTGGCCATAGCCCCGTTTGTCGGCCTCGTGCCTGAGCCAGGCGAACAGCGCCTCATGGCTATCGAAGGTGCCGATCACTCGCTTGTTGATCGGCCCCTCGTAGCCGTTCTTCGTTCGGCGCAAGGTGTAGATGACACCGAGCACAGCCATCTTTGCGTTCTTGGCCTTCTTGCCCACCGAGCGCCGCTTCGGCTTGGGCCATCTTCGCTTGCTGGCCCTTCGAGCCGTCCGGCCCGAGACCTCCTCACGCTCGTGGGGCCGCGACCGTCGCCGGCACGTCTCGGGCGAGAGCATCGGCGCGCCTTTGGCGTCGACCTGGATGACGAGGATCTCGCCCTCGCCATCCGGCGCGGGCGCCTGCTCGAGGAAGTTGCGAGCCTCGATCCGATCGCGTCCACCATTCGAAGGACCGCTCGGGGGCTGGGAGCCCACTCGTACGTCTCGCGAAAGTTCTGGCGTGCGTTGGCGAACGCCAGCTGCGCGCAGAGGCGAGTCATCGCCGTCACCGTCCCTAGGCTGAAGCCGCCGCACAGCCCCAACTCGCGGTCGACCGGCAAGTCACGTGCGGCACGCCGGTTAGACGCATCGACCCCCGTCGGGCGCTCGAACCGAACCTTGCCGAACCGGGTCCCCAGCTCAGAATCTCGGCAGGGCCCCAACAACCAGTGGCGCCCATCGTGCTCGTATTCCGAAGCGCGCGGCCGAGCGGCGCGGACCACCAGGTAGAGGCCAACCGCGGCACGACCGAGCGCCAGCAACGCGCTCCACAACTGCGACTCGAAGTCCGCCAGCCGCTCTGATCGGCCCTCCGCCAACTGGGTCACGATGTCAGCGGCCTGCTGGACCTCGACCCGCGCCTCCTGAATACTCCGCACCGGAGCCTCTCTTGTTCGGGTTTCTCTTCTCGCAAAAGCGATTATCCGAACGAGAGAGGCCTCCTTCCACGACTAACTCCCGCGCTTCCCGAGGGGCGGGCGCTCGGTAACCTGGGAACTACGCCCACCTCGAATCCAGCTGCCTCGGCGGTCGCGCCTAGCTAGGCCCACGGCAGCGCAGCCCGCCACAGCCCACAGCCCGAGGCGCTCGAGCGTCTTGTGTACCTCGTCGGGCTTGCAGACCCCGTGGACGAGCGTCCTCTTGCCGCCGCACGGACAGTCCAGCACCTCGACGTCCCAGATCTTGCGAATCAGTTCCGCCCAGCGCACCTCGGCAAGTTCAGGGCAGGCTGCCCGCTCGCCGGGCTCTTTGCGGCCGCACGAGGTGTCCGTGTTCGTCCGTGTCGGCCAATGTCCGTCCGTGCCCCGGATTCACCCGGCGCGACCGATCCGGCGCTGAGGCTGGCAGCTACTACTGGACCAACCGCTTGCCGAACGTGGCCGCAAAGGCCTTGCGGTCGGCCTGGGAAGACGCCCCGCTGAGGCGGATTTCGCGGATGCCCTTGGAGAGGCGCGTGAACGTCGAGACCCAACCGTCCGAGGTCATCTCCGGGTTGCGGTGCAACTCGACGCTGGAGAAGCGCCCATCGGCTCCACGGCTGGCGGTCAGCTTGCCCTCCTCCGAGACGAACTCGAATCTTCGGGTTCCAGGGCAGGGGCGGCGACTCGAGCAGAAGGTGGTCGAGCCACCCCGCGAGGCGCGGGTCGAGCATCTCCAGCGTGATCTGTTGGAGGTGGGCGCCGACTGCTGCGAGGCAAAAGCGCACGGGAACCGCGAAGGTGGAGCGAAGGGGCGAGGGAAGGAACGGTCAGAGTGGGGCCTTGTGCTCATCCGGTGGGCGAGCGCTTGCGCAACTCCTCGAGCCAGAGTGGCTTGCAGGGCAGCCACTCGACGTCCTCGTCGAGCGTCTTGCCGTCCACCAGGAAGAAGGCGCGCTGGCAGACCCGCGGCTTGAGCCCCAGGTCGTGCAGGACGCAGCCGCGGCCGTGCGGGTTGAGGAAAGCGCAGCCGCCGCCGTCGGACCGGGTGCGGAAGATGCGCCCGTCGGGGAACTCCTCGTCCGGGTCGCCCAGCGTCACCTCGTCCTCGAACCAGTCGGTGCGACCGGCCAGGCGCGGGGCGATCTCGGCGGCGCGGGCCAGGATGCGCTCGCGCTCGGCGGGCGAGAGGTCCACGCCGTACTGGCAGCACAGGTCCCTACAGTGGGGAAAGTCCATGCAGTCCACGCTTGCTCCTCGGGGTCGGGCGGCCGCAGGGGCCGGATGCCTGTCTTTACACCGCCCCAGCCCGGATGCCGCCAGGGATTGCGCATCGAAGGCGCGGCCGCGACGAAGAAGTGCCCGGTGCGGCAGTTCTCGAGCGCCAGGATCAGTACGCCGGCGGAGTCCACACAGAGGACGCTCTCGGCTCGGTGCTCGCTGTCGATCTCCACCGACATCTCCCCGGCGCTCCGGGACTACTTGGTCCACGGCACCTACTTGGTCCACGTGGACCAAGTTGCCCGCCCTCGGGCGTCGCGGCCTTCGCCTGCCTCGGAGCCTACTTGGTCCACGTCACGTACTTGGTCCACGTGGACCAAGTTGCCGCCCCTCGGGCCTCGCGGCCTTCGCCCTTCGCCTGCCTCGGGTCCTACTTGGTCCACGGCATGTACTTGGTCCACGTGGACCAAGGACCAAGTTGCCCCTCGGGCCTCGCGGCCTTCGCCTGCCTCGGGGCCTACGTGGTCCACGGCACGCACTTGGTCCACGTGGACCAAGTTGCCGGCCCTCGGGCCTCGCGGCCTTCGCCTGCCTCGGGGACGTGCTCCTCGCGTTGCTTGCGCTGCTCGCGCCGGCAGACCGCGATGAATCCGTGCTCGGGGACGATGGCCGTGAACTTCTCGAACGACGAGCGGTAGCAGGCCAGGTCCCGGTAGATGTCCGCCCGCTATCGGAGCTTCTGCTTCCGGATCCGCCCCTCCTCCTATCCCTTCCTTCGCGACCCGCGGCGGTCGCCGCCGGAATCGTCGACTCTCGTGGCCAGACTGCGGGGTGCACGTGACCGGGCACGACCCCGATTCCGATAGCGGATACGTCGGCCTCGGGGCGGCGGGGCCGAGGAGGGGGCGAGGGGCTGGCCGGCATCAGGCGGGGCTCCCCAGCGGCGCGAGCCCGAGAAGCCCCTCCTGCACCCGCTCCTCCCGCTACGGCCCGATGGCCATCAACGACAATCCATCCTGGACGTAGACCGTCCGGTCGCCGAGGGCGAAGCCGAAGGAGGAGATGAGGTTGTTGGCGCCGGTCTTGGACCAGACGAGCGTGCCGGTGGGATCCACCGCGTAGAAGTGTACGTCCTCGCCCGTCCCCGTCTGGCGGAGGGCGCCAGGGGCGCGTATTCGCGCGCGCGTGCGAGGCCGGCGCCGCGCGCCGGCGGCGTAGTGGTCAGGGCTGGGGCACGGCGGCCGCGTGCTCGTGCGGCAGCGGCATTGGCTGGTGCGTGAGGCGCGCGATGACCGCAGCCTTGAGGTAGGCGCGCGGGTCTACGCGGTGGAGCTTGCAGGTCTCCATCAGCGTGTACATCAGCGCCGCCACCTCAGCGCCGCGCTCGGATCGAGAGCCGTAGTGGTTCTTGCGCCCGAGCACCACGCCGCGCAGCGAGCGTTCGGCGAAGTTGTTGTCGAGCGGCACGAGCGGGTCAGCCAGGAAGACCGTCAGCCCCTTCCACTGGCCCTGCATGTACTTGATCGCCTCGGCCAGGCCGCTCGACGGCAGCACCATCGCGAGCGTCCGGTTTCCCCACCGCTCGATGTCCTCGATGACCTGGGTGGACTTCTCCGCGCGCAGACGGGCGCGCTGAGCCAGGCCCTCGGCGCCATTGGAAGCGACCTCGCCCTCGATTCGATGGAGCCTCTGCGATCAGTCCCAGGATCTCCGAGACCGGCTGCGGAAAGTTCTTCTCGACCTCCAGGAATTTTCGGCGCGCATGCGGCCAGCAAGAAGCGAGCCGGAAGCTGGGGCCGTCACGCGACTGCGCCAAGCTCGAGTAGACGCTGTAGCCGTCAGCCATCACCGTGCCGCGATAGCCGGCCAGCAGCTCGCGGGCCACCTGCGCGCCGCGCGAGGGGTCGATGTGGTGGTAGACCGCGCGGCTCGAGCAGATGGTCCAGTCGTACCACCACTCGCTGCCCTTCTCGCCGCGCGCAGCCATCTTGCGCCAGCGCGTCTCGTCGGCGTGGACCACGGCGTCTGTCAGCACCAGCGCCCGCAGCCGCGGTCGTAGCGGCTCGAGGACCGCCGCCAGCGCCTCGAGGTAGTCCCACAGCGTCTGGGAGTCGGTCACCAGTCCGTCGCGCTTCATGGCGCGGCACTGCCGCTCCAGCGGCTGGTGGTCGGTGTACTTGTCCACGGCGATGCCGATGGCGAAGTCGATGGAGTAGCGCGCCCCCTCGAAGAGCTTGAGCGGGCCGGGCGCGGTGACGATGCACTCGTTGCAGGAGCAGCGGTACTTCTGCCGCAGGTGCTTGTGCAGCTCGAAGCGGCGGTGGACGACAGTGATCTCCTCGGAGGGCTCAAACTCGCCCTTCATCGGATTGAGCGTCCCGCCGCACTTTTCACACTGGAGCTGGTCCTCGCCGAGCGCCCAGATGCGCTCGATGGACGGCAGGGCCGGCTGCTCCCGGCGGCCGTGACCCGTCTGCGGCTTTTTCGCCGCCGAGGTCGGCTCGCCGCGGCGCTCCGACGACGAGGGCGCGAAGAGCTTCTCGTTCTGGAGCGCGAGCTGCCGCTGCAGCTTCTCGAGCTCGAGCTGCAGCGCCTTGGTGTCGCCGCCCTTGAGCGCGGTCAGCTCGGCGAGCACCTCGGCGATGCGCCGGTGCAGGTGCCGGTTCTCGGCCTCGAGGAGTATCGCCGCTTGCCGCAGCACCTCGATGTTCTTCTCGCGCTCAAGGGAGACCAAAGCGCGACCAAGCTAACGCATGAGGGGCGAAGGTCAACCGCTCGCCGGGGAAGCTTTCGCCTGCGCCGCGAGCGTGAACGGCGCCGGGCTCAGCGCGACCCTGCCGACCAGCTCGCTGCCCTCCAGGAAGAGCGCCAGCTCGCTCGTCGTCATCCGCATCACCCCGTCTGGCCCCAGCCGTTTCCACGGAGCAGCGAAGAGCTGGTTCTCGAGCCGCTTGGCGAAGATGCACAGGCCGGTGCCGTCCCAAAAGAGCACCTTTGCCCGCCGTCGGTTCTTGCTCACGAACAGGAACATGTCGCCCGAAAGCGCGTCGCGCTTGAGCTGCAGCGAGACGAGCGCGTGCAGGCTGTCGAACGACTTGCGCATGTCCGTCGGCGTTCCGCAGGCGAACACCGAGATCTGCCGAGTCGAGCCGATCACGCGAGCCTCCGCAGCAGTTCCGCGAGCTCGGCAACGTCGAGCCCCTCGATGCGAAGCCCGCGCGGCCCATGCACGACCAGGCGGCTCGGAACGGGAACAGCAGCGACGGGCTCGTCTTCCACGACGACTGGAGCGAGCAGCGCGCGTTCCCGCCTGCTCCACCGCCCCAGCGTCAGTGCCCCGAGCCCAAGCCGGTCCGCGGCTGCCTGGGCGCTCTCGCCCGTCGCCAGCAGGGCGCGATAGCACGCCACCGCTTCCTGTCGCAGTTCCTCAGGCAGGGGCCGCAGTCCGGACGCATGCCCGAACTGCTCCCGCTGCTGCCTGACCCGCTCCGCCCGTTGCTTCACGTCCATCGCGCGTGCCTCCTTGGGAGTTCACGCGCGAATACCGCGGCCTGGCGAAGGCTACGAGACGGGGACGGGCGAGGACGTACGTAGAAGTACTTGCCGCCGCCGAAGTAGATGGTGCCGTCGCCGGAGACCACCGCCGGGACGCTGACGATGGTGCTGCCGGACTTGCAGGTGTTGTACTTCACCGACCACTTGAGGCTGCCGTTGGCCGGGTTCACCGCGTAGAGGATCGCCTCGTCCCACCCCTTGCTGTTGTAGCCGGCCACGTAGAGCGTGCCGTCGGCCCCGAAGGCGGGAGTGCCGGCATCGTCGCCGGGGGTGTTGAAGGTCCACTTGACCGTCCCGTTGCTGGGGTTGAGCGCCACCACCGCGACGATGGTGGTGAAGTAGACGGTCCCGTCGTTTCCCACCACCGGCGAGCCCGCCCAGTAACTGCCGGTGTACTTCCACTTGAGGGTCCCTGACGGGTTGACGGCGTAGATGTAGTACTCGGCCGAGGAGGAGGTGTAGATGGTGCCGTCCGGGCCGATGGACGGCGTGTCGATGGCGTAGCCGCCGGTCCTGTACCTCCACTTGAGCTGCCCGTCCGAGCCGACCGCCGCCAGGCTCCCGCAGGTGCTGTAGGGGCTGCACAGGGTGGAGGCCTCGGAGGAGGCGACGTAGAGGGTCCCGTCCGAGCCGATGGTCATCCCGCCCGACCCGCCGGCGGCATAGCTCCACGTGAGCGCTCCCGAAGGCGAGATGGCGAGCAGAGCGCCGGCGGTGTTTCGGGCATAGACGGTGCCGTCGGCCCCCAGCGCGAGGCCGCCGGAGCGGTACACCCCCGGGTAGGTCCACCGAACGGTCCCGTCCGTGTTGAGCGCCCGCAGCGCGTCGTCGCTGCCCACCACGTAGAGGGTCCCGTCGGCGGCGATGACCGGGGTGGAGTAGGTGCCGGCAAGGCTCCAGCGCACGTTGGCGGTGGCGGGGCCGGGGGCGTGGCTGCGCCCCCCTCGCCTGGCGAAGCCGCGCGGCAGGGGCCAGGGCGCCCCCGGCTGGAGCAGGTTCAGGTCGCAGACCACCCCCTCGCCCACCCAGCCCGAATGGCAGGTGCAGGTGAAGCTGCCCGGGCTGTTCGCGCAGCTGGCGTTGACCGAGCAGATCGAGGTCGCGCACTCGTCGATGTCGTTACAGGTCCAGCCGTTGCCGGTGAAGCCGAGCTTGCAGGCGCAGGAGTAGCTACCGGGGGTGTTGGTGCAGCGCGCGTTCTGCGAGCAGGTCGCGGTCCCGTTGGCGCACTCGTCGTTGTCGGTGCAGGTCTTGCCGTCGCCGGTGAAGCCCGCCTTGCAGGCGCAGCTGAAGCTGCCAACGGTGTTGGTGCACGTGGCGTACTGCGAGCAGCCCGAGGTGCCGTTGGCGCACTCGTCGAGGTCGGCGCAGCTCTTGCCGTCGCCCTGGTAGCCCGGCTTGCAGGTGCAGGTGAAGCCGCCGGGGGTGTTGGCGCAGGTGGCGTTCGCCGCGCAGCCGGCGCTCCCGTTCCCGCACTCGTCGATGTCGGTGCAGGTCTTGCCGTCGCCCAAAAAGCCCGGCTTGCAGGCGCAGGAGGAGCTCCCCGGGCTGTTGGTGCAGTTGGCGTACTGCGAGCAGCCGGAGGTGCCGTTGGAGCACTCGTCGACGTCGGTGCAGGTCTTGCCGTTGCCGGCGAAGCCCGCCTTGCAGGTGCAGGCGTAGCTGCCGACGCTGTTGGCGCAGGTGGCGTTCGGCGAGCAGCCCGCGGTGCCGTTGGCGCACTCGTCGAGGTCGGTGCAGGTCTTGCCGTCCCCGGAGAAGCCCGCCTTGCAGGAGCAGGAGAAGCTGCCCGGGGTGTTGGTGCAGTCGGCGTTCGGCGAGCAGCCGGCGCTCCCGCTCCCGCACTCGTCGAGGTCGGTGCAGCTCACGCCGTTGCCGGTGAAGCCGGCCTTGCAGGTGCAGGTGCGCGCCGTCGGGGTGTTCGCGCAGCTGGCGTACTGCGAGCACCCTCCGTTCTGGTTCGAGCAGCTGGGGGCGCACGCGCCCGCGGCGCAGCTGCCGGACAGGCAGTCGCTCGCGCTGCCGCAGCCCCGGCCGTCGGCGCACCGGCCGCAGCTGCCGCCGCAGTCGACGTCGGTCTCCGTCCCGTCCTTGACGGAGTCGGAGCAGCTCACGCACACGCCGCCCCAGCACTGGCCCGAGAGGCAGTCGGCGCCCGCGAGGCAGCCCTTGCGATCGGCGCACTTGGCGCAGCCCCCGCCGCAGTCGACGTCGGTCTCCGCGCCGTCCTTCTGGCCGTCCTGGCAGCTGACGCAGACCCCGCCCGAGCAGAGGCCGGAGGCGCAGTCGGTGCCGCCCACGCAGCCCTTGCCGTCGACACACTTGGCGCAGACGCCGCCGCAGTCGAGGTCGGACTCCTGGCCGTTCTTCTTGCCGTCCTGGCAGCTGACGCAGACCCCGCCGGAGCAGAGGCCGGAGGTGCAGTCCGCGCCCAGGGCGCAGCCCTTTGCCGTCGACGCATGGGGCGCAGCCGCCGCCGCAGTCGACGTCGGTCTCCGTGCCGTCCTTCTTCGCGTCCGAGCAGCTGACGCACAGCCCGCCGGAGCAGTCGCCGGAGGCGCAGTCCGAGCCGGCCACGCACTGGCGGCCGTCGACGCACTTGGCGCAGGGCCCGCCGCAGTCGACGTCGGACTCCTTGCCGTTCTGCAGCGTGTCGTTGCAGCTGGGGTTCTCGCAGCGCCCGTTGTGGCACCAGAAGGACAGGCAGTCGGCTCCGTTGCGGCAGATGAGCCCGGTGGCGCAGGGCGGGCACTCGGCGCCGCCGCAATCCACGTCGGTCTCCTCGCCGCTCGCCTGGTGGTCGCGGCAGGAGGCGGGCGACTCGCACCGCCCCGCCGTGCAGGCGCCGCTGGCGCAGTCGAGGCCGACCCGGCAGCTGGCGTCGGCCGGGCACTTGGTGGCGCAGGGGCCGCCGCAGTCGACGTCCGTCTCCTGGCCGTCCTTCACGCCGTCGCGGCAGGCGGTGCAGACCGCGCTGCTGCACTCGCCCGAGGCGCAGTCGCTGCTCTCGAGGCACGCCTGGCCCATGGCACAAGCCGGGCAGGCCCCGCCGCCGCAGTCCAGGTCGGTCTCGGCGCCGTTCTTCTTGCCGTCCCCGCAGTTGATGCAGAAGCCGCCGACGCAGTTGCCGGAGGTGCAGTCGCCGGGCGCGCCGCAGCCCTGGCCGTCGGAGCACCTGGCGGGGCAGGGCCCGCCGCAGTCGACGTCGCCCTCGCCCTGGTTCTTGACGCCATCGCTGCAGCTGCCGGCCGCGCAGGTGCCCTGGTTGCACAGGCCGCTCTCGCAATCGGTGGGCGCCTTGCAGGCCTGGCCTGTCGCACAGCCGCGGCAGCCGCCGCCGCAGTCCACCTCGGTCTCGGCGCCGTCCTTCTTGCCGTTGGTGCAGTTGGCGCACACGCCGCTGGCGCAGAGGCCGCTGTCGCAGTCCGCGGCGACCAGGCACCTCATGCCGTCGGCGCACCTCGGGCACTGGGTGCCGCCGCAGTCGACGTCGGTCTCCTTCAGGTTCTTGACCTCGTCGGTGCAGCTGGGCGCCCTGCACAGGCCGTCCGCGCAGACGAAGGAGGAGCAGTCCGCCGGCTCGAGGCAGCTGCTGTTGGGCGGGCACGGATCGCAGTCGGGGCCGCCGCAGTCGGCGTCGCTCTCGCTGCCGTTCTTGACGCTGTCCCAGCAGGTCGGAGCCGGCGCGCAGGTGCCATTGTCGCGGCACTGACGGCCGTCGGGGCAGGTGCCGCACGAGCCGCCACAGCCGTCGTTCCCGCAGGCCTTGTTCTGGCACTTGGGGGTGCAGGTGGGGGGAGCTGGTGGGGGGCTGTCGCAGGCGGTGGCGAAGGAGGCCAGCAGGACGAACAGAGAAATTCGGACGCGCACGGCGATGCCTCCGGTAGGGACCCGATCAGAAGGTTCCGCGAGGCTAGCGGATTTGGTGCTTTTCGTTGCTGCGACCCCCCTGCTCCCGACTGAGCCGCGACACTGGGCCTTGCCGCACCGGCCCCAGGGCTGGTCCCGGCCTTGAAGCGGTCATGGCGAACGGAATGCGAGGGCGGGCCCCGGGGCTCCGGCCGCTTTCTCGGCGTGCTCGCAATGCCCCGGGTGGCCCGGGCGGTCCGGATGCCCTCGTCGCGCGCGCACGAACTTCTTGCGGTGGGCGCTGCGCGACGAGAAGACGCCGAAGGAGGAGGTGTCGTGGCTGCCGGGGGCTCTGCCACAGCAGCGGGGCGTAGTCCTTGAAGTTGCAGACGAAGGCCGCGCCGTCGGGCGGCGCGACGCGGCACCGGCGCGGCCAGCCGGCGCAGGAGCGACAGGGGCTCGAGCACCAGGCCCGCAGTGCCGTCGGCCTGGGGCCGCTTGAAGCTCACCAGGACCTTGCCGCCGAGCAGCTCCCGCCTCCTCGCGTTTGGAGATGGGCGCCCGCAGGTCGTAGCGGATCAGGAAGGCGAGCCCGGGCGATCGTGCTCATGCAGTTGCCTGGCGGCCTGCAGCGAGAAGCCCGCGGCCCTGGCCTCCGTGCCTTCGGGCGAGGAGCCGGTGGCCGATGCCGTACCCGGCGAGCGGGCAGCCTGCCCTGAGCCGACGGACTCGACCAGGTTCCCTGAGCGCTGCTCCTGCCTGGGGCCGGACCCGCGCATCAAGAAATTCGGACGCGGGGCAGTGCCCCCTCGTCGCTGCGTTCTCGTCCTCGTCGCAATCGGACCGACCTCGCTACCCCTCCCCATCAGAAGCGCATGCCTGCGTCAGCGCCGCCTCGAGCGCCTCGAGGTCCGGCGGCTTGGCCAGGTGCACCGCGAAGCCCGCCTCCCGGGCGTGCGCCACGTCCTCGGGTTGGGCGTAGCCGGTCAGTGCCATCAGCGGCACGTGCCCGAGCTCCGGGTCGGCGCGCATCGCGGCCGCGACGGCGTAGCCGTCCATGCCCGGCAGGCCGATGTCGCACAGGACCACGTCGGGCCTGAAGGCGCGCGCCTTGCGCAGGCCCGTGGGGCCATCCGGCGCGACCTCGACCACGTGCCCGCCCAGCCCCAGCGCCTCGCGCAGGCTCTCGGCCGAGTCGGCGTTGTCCTCGATGACGAGCACGCGCGTCGGCCCGGCGGCGTCCGCGCCACGGCCGGGCGTCCTCGGCCTGTCCGGTTCGGTCGGAGCCCCCAGCGGCAGCGCGAAGCTGAAGGTCGCCCCCTTGCCGAGGCCCTCGCTCTCCCCGCGCACCGTGCCGCCATGGCGCTCGATGAGCCCCTTGACCAGGGCGAGCCCGAGCCCGAGGCCGCCCTTGCTGCGGTCGAGGGTCGTCTCGGCCTGGGTGAAGGCCTCGAACAGGCGCGGCAGGACCTGCGGCGCGATCCCCGCCCCGGTGTCGCGCACCCGCACGATCGCCTGGCGAGCCCCAGGGTCCACCTCGAGGGAGACCGTGGTCCGACCGTCGCGCGGGGTGAACTTCGCCGCGTTGTGCAGCAGGTTGCCCAGCGCCTGCACCAAGCGGGTCCGGTCGCCGCGCACCCACAGCTCGCGGGGCGCGGACTCCAGCTCCAGAAAGATCCCGCAGGCTGCGAAGACCGAGCGGTGGTCCTCGACCGTGCGCCGGGCGAGCTCGTCGAGCTCGAGCGGCTCGCGCCGAAGCTGGAGCTTGCCTCGGGTGATGCGCGTGACATCGAGCAGGTCGTCGACGAGCCTGCGCAGGTGCTCGGCCTGGCGCGCGATCACCGCCTGCGCCCGGCGCGCCTGCTCGCCGCCCGGCTCGGCGCGCTCGAGGACGAAGAGGCTGCTGCGGATGGGCGCGAGCGGGTTGCGCAGCTCGTGCGAGAGCATGGCCAAGAAGCCGTTCTTGCGTCGGTCCACCTCGCTCAGCTGCTCGTTGGCCGCGTGCAGCGCCTCCTCCGCCTGCTTGCGCTGCGTGACGTCGCGCATCAGGCACACCAGGAGCACGACCTGGCCCTCCGAGTCGCGCACGGGGACCACCGTCACGCAGATGGTGCGCTCGGTGCCGGAACGGACGCTGAGCAGCCGCAGCTCCTCCTCCTCGACGCGCTCGCCGCGGCAGGCCCGGAGCACCGGCCAGTCCTCGAAGGGGAGCCGGGTGCCGTCGAGGCGCCGCAGGGCGAAGAGCTCCGGGTAGCGCTCCAGGTTCTCGAGCATCTCGGCCACGGAGCCGAACTCGTTCAGGCTCAGGGCGGCCTCGTTCAAGGTCAGCGGCACCCCTCGCGCGTCGGTGATGCCGATGCCCACCGGGAGGGTGCGGATGATGGCTTCCAGCGTCGAGCGCTCGACCGAGAGCTGCTCGTTGGCCAGGCGCAGGCCCCGCTCGCTCTCGCGCAGCGCCTCCTCGGCCTGGCGCCGGGCGGTGACGTCCTGGGCGATGCCGAAGCACCCGCGCAGCTCCCCGCCCTGACCGAGCTCGGGGTAGGCCTTCTCGCGCACCCATTTGACCCGCCCGTCCACCACGAAGCGCAGCTCGAGGTCGTAGGGCTCGCCGCGCTCGCCCGCTCGCCGCCGGTACCCGTCCACGCGCTCCCGGTCGTCCGGGTGCACGAGCCGCAGGAACGACTCGTAGGTGGGCGAGGCGCCCGCCGGGACCTCGAAGATGCGGTGCATCTCGGCGGACCAGGTCAGCGCGTCGTGCCGGGTGTCCAGCCGCCACCAGCCGAGCTGTCCCACCTCCTGGGCGCGGTCGAGGTCCTCGCGGCTGCGGCGCAGCTCGTCCGCGGCCCGCCGCCGGTCGGTGACGTCGCGGCTGACCACCACCAGCGCCGAGGGCCGTCCCTGGGCGTCGCGGATGAGCCGGCGGCTGTCGCTGAACCAGCGGTACTCGCCGCTCTTCACCTGCCACCGGTACTCGACGCGGTCCCTGCCGGGGTCCTGTCCCTCCGCGGCCTTGCGCTGCAGCTCGTGGAACGTGCGGCGATCCTCCGGGTGAACCCGCGCCTCGATCTCGTCCCCGGTCAGGCGGCTGAGCTCGTCGAGGGTGAAGCCCGTCAGCTCCTCGTGCGAGGGGGACATGAGGACCCGTCGCTTCGTTCGCAGGTCCAGCAGGCTCAGGCCCTCGCGCAGGTTGTCGATCACCGTCCGCAGCAGCGACTCGCTCTCGCTGAGCGGACGGACGAACGCGCGTGGCCTGGGCCGCTCCTGCAAGGTGACGAGCGCTCCGCCCACGCTCCCGTCCTCCAGGCGTACCGGGCCGTAGCTGATCGCGAAGGAGGCGTCTTTCGTGCGACCTTGCCCTCCGGTGGGGAACCGACCGTCCTCGAAGAAGAAGCGCTCTCCGCGCGCCGCCACGGCGGCGAGTACCGGGTCCGCGAGCGGGCTTAGCTGCGGCCAGGCCTCGAGGGCCGGCCGGCCGAGCGCACCCGGGTGGCTTGTGCCGGCGACGTCGCGGAAGGCGTCGTTGTAGAGCAGGCGCCACTCGCGGCCCCAGAGGAGCGCGGCCGGGAATGGACAATCGACGACCATGCTGACGGCCGTGCGCAGCGATTGCGGCCAGAGCTCGCGGGCGCCCAGGACGGTGGCCGACCAGTCGTAGGAGCGGATGAGCGCTCCCAACTCGCCCCCGCCGACCAGCCAGTCCGCCGGGTTCGGCCCGCCGGACGCGGCTGCGCATTCCCTGAGCGCACCGTGAAGGTCAACCATGTCGCGAGGCCTCGGATCTTTCAACGTTCCGACGCCCCTGCGGCATTGCTACCCGTCGAGGAGGCTCGCGAGGCACGCGCGCCGCCGCTCATCCGTGGAAGTGCTCGCTCTCGGGCTGAGGGACTCTGCAGGCGAGGGAGCGTGCTGCTCCTTCGCGACCGCGACCCACCTCCCCTTCGACCGACCCCGGCTCCGGAGCTTCAGGGACGACCTCGCTCTCGCCCTGCGCAACCTGCACCGGGCGGACGGCCCGCTCGGAAGCCTCCTCGGTCGCGATTCGGAGAAACGTATTGGACTTTCTTTCCGGGCCCAGAAGCAGCGCGAGGAGATGAAGAAGCGCGCCGCGAGCAGGCTCCAGCAGGTGGCTGACAAGGTGGTGGCGCGGGGGTCGCAAGTTCGCTCAGCGGGCGTGCTCGCGTTGCTTGCGTCGCCGCACGAACCCGCCGGCGAGTGCGTGAGCAGGGGACGTTACCGGCCGGCGGGGAGCCGGAGCGCGAAGAGGCCGTCGAAGGTGATGGCGTCGAGCGGCTCGATGACCACGCGGTCGCCGGGCTTGGCGTGGATGACCCGGACCTGGCCCTCCTCGACGGAATGGACGAGGGCCGTGTGCCAGACGCCGTACTGGGCCTCGCCGCGTGTGAGCAGGGGTGTGTCGGCGGCGAGGTTGTAGCCCTCGAGGAGGAAGAGGAGCACGTCTCCCTTGTGCAGCAGCGTTCGATCGAATCTCCGCGGTGAGGACGCCCGCCAGGCCCGTGACCGGCGCGCCCAACTCCTTGCGCGCGACGGTCACGCTCGGCTTCACCGCGTAGCGCTGCCAGGGCTTTCCCAGCACCTTCTCGAAGGCGAAGAAGAGGAGCGAGAGGCAGTCCACGCCCTCCTCGCACCGCTTCACGCCGACGCAGCCCGGACGCCCATCTCGCCCGCCGAAGACGTACGGCTTGCCCAGGTACTTCTCAGCCTCGGAGACGATCCGGTCCTGGGTCGAGGGCTTGGCGGCAGTCGCAGCCCGCGCGGCGGGACGTGGTGGGGCAGCCGCCGGCGCGGCCTGGAGCGTCACCGCGAGGCAGAGGGCGACGAGGAGCATGGCCTCATGGTACCGCCGGCCGGTTCAAGCTCGCGCGACCAAGAGCTCGGGCCGGACGATCTAGGCAGGGCCGTGGCGGCGGAAGAGCTCCGAAGCAGGTCGGATCAAGCAGAGACGAACCCCCTCCCGCAGTTTGGGAGGGGGCAGGGGGGAGGGCCTACTTCGCCAGCGTCTCCATGAGCTTGCCGACCAGGCCGTTGAACGAACCGTTGGACATGACGAGCAGCACGTCGCCCTTCTTGGCGTCCTTCTTCACCGCCGCCACGATCTCGTCGACGTTGGCCGCGGCGAGCGCGGGCACGCCGTTGGCCGTGATGTCCGCGGCGAGCTTGCGCACATCCAGCTGCTGGTCGGCCGGGACCTTGTCGGTCGGAGCCGGCACGGCGATGACCGCGCGCGCGGCGCCGAAGAAAGCCTGGGCGTACTCGGCCTGGTGCATGTTGCGGCGGCTGGTGTTGGAGCGCGGCTCGAAGATCGCCCAGACCGGCCGGCCGGGGAAGCGCATGCGGATGGCGGTGAGCGTCTCGTGCACGGCGGTGGGGTGGTGCGCGAAGTCGTCGATGACCAGCACGCCGCGCGGTTCGCCCTTGATCTCCTGGCGGCGCTTGACGCCCTTGAACGTCTCCAGCCCGTGCGCGATCTCGTCCCACTCCATCCCCAGGGCGTGGCAGGCGGCGATGGCGCCCAGCGCGTTCTCGACGTTGTGCGGGCCGCCCAGGCTCAGCTGCATCCGCCGCACCTTGCGGCCCAGGTGGACGAGGTCGAACCAGGCGCTGCCCTGGCTGTGGGTGAGCTCGTCGGCGAACCAGTCGGAGCCCGGCCGGCCGTAGGTCTGCACCTTGGCCTTGCTCTGCCGGGCGACCTCCACCGCGCCCGGGTAGCCGGCGCAGACCGCGATGAAGCCGTGCTCGGGGACGATGGCCGCGAACTTCTCGAAGGACGAGCGGTAGTGGGCCAGGTCCCGGTAGATGTCGGCGTGGTCCATCTCCATCGAGGTGAAGATGGCGGTGCGCGGCCGGTAGTGGAGGAACTTGGGCCCCTTGTCGAAGTAGGCGGTGTCGTACTCGTCGCCCTCGACGACGAAGTGGTCGCCCTGGCCGACGCGGAAGTTGGAGTCGTAGTTGAGCGTCACGCCGCCGACGAGGAAGCTCGGGTCGCGCCGGGACTCGGTGAGCAGGTGGCCCATCAGCGCCGTGGTCGTGGTCTTGCCGTGCGTGCCCACCACCACCACCCCGTGCCGCAGCCCGATGCTCAGCTCGCCCAGCGCCGCCGGGAAGCTCATGTGCGGCAGCCCCCGCTCGCGCATCGCCGTCGCCTCCGGGTTCACCCGGCGGATGACGTTGCCGACGATGACCAGGTCGGGCTTGGCGGCGTCGAGGTTCTCGGGCTTGTAGCCGATCATCGTCCGGATGCCCCAGGCCTTGAGCATGTCGCTCATCGGCGGGTAGATGTTCTCGTCGCTGCCGCTGACCTCGAAGCCCTGGCGCGCCAGCATCCCGGCGAACGAGCCCATCCCGGTGCCGCAGACGCCCAGCAGGTGGATGCGCCGGACCTTGCTCGGGTCGATGTTCGAGACGATGTTCTCCTGCTCCATGGCGGTCCTCTTTCGGCGGGCTCAGCTCTCCAGCGCCTGGACGACGGCGTCGTGGAAGGCGGGGCGGAAAAGGGTGATGCGGGTGTTGGCGCGGCGCGGGTGCACGCGGTTGGTCAAGAGCGCGACGCAGAGCTCGCGCCCGCAGTCGATCCAAAGGCTGGTGCCGGTGAAGCCGGTGTGCCCGACGGTCCGCGAGGCGGCCATCTTGGTCCCGGCGGCGGGCTGGTCGCCGGACGGCGTGTCGAAGCCCAGCGCGCGGCTCGAATTGGGGGTGCCCTCGCGCTCGCAGAAGGCCTGCCAGGTCGCGGCCGGTGCCAGCCGGGAGGCGCCGCGCAGCTCATCGAGGATGGCGTTGCCGTAGGCCGCCACGTCCTGAGCGCTCCCGAAGAGCCCGGCGTGGCCGGAGACGCCGCCCATGGCGAAGGCGTTGTCGTCGTCGACCTCGCCCAGCCGCAGCTGGGGCGGCGCGTCCGCCGCGGGAGAGGGGACGATGGCTTCCTGGCCAGGGGCCGGCTCGCGGGGGCGGTAGACGCCGGTGGCGACGAGCTGCGGCGCCTTTCGCGTCTTCTCGTCCAGCGGGCGGTAGCCGAGCGAGGCGAGGCCCAGCTCCGTGAACACTTCCTTGGCGACGAAGCGGTCGAGCGGGGCGCTCCCGACGAGCTCAACGACCTTGCCCAGCGCGATGAAGCCCAGATCGCTGTAGACCGCCGCGCTTCCCGGCGGGCGCTCGAGCTTGGTTGCGCAGATCGCCTCGTACAGCATTGCGCGGCCGCGTCGGCAAGCCGCGAGGCGCGCTCTGAAGTCCGGCGGTGGATCCCGGAAGAGCGGTGCGCCGCCCGGGTCGGCCATCACGTCCAGGAAGAAAGGCTTCCACGCCGGCAGTCCCGAGCAGTGGGCCAGAAGCTGGCGCACGGTGACTGCCTTCTTGCCGCCGCGGCCGAACTCCGGCCAGTAGCGGACCACCGGATCGTCCAGGTCCAGCTGCTTGCGGCCGACGAGCAGGGCCACCGCCGGCGTGGTGGCGACGACCTTGGTCAACGAGGCCAGGTCGAAGACCGCGTCTGGCAGGAGCTTGGCGTGCTCGGGGACCGAGTGCGACTCGCCGGTCGCCGACAGGTGGACGAGCTTGCCGCGGTGGAAAACGGCAGCGGCGCCTCCGGGAAAAACTTCGTCCTCGACGCCCCGGCGCAGCGCCTGGTGGATGGCCGGGACGACGGGGATCGATCGGCGGAGCGGGGTGACGATCTTCACGCTCACGCGACCGCCCCCTCGAGGAAGGTGAGCGTCCCGGCGGCGGAGTCGAGGCGCGCCCGGGCACCGAGCGGGAAGGGCTGGTTCGCCCTCCCATGCCCGACGGGCAGCCCGATGACGCAGGGCAGGCCGGTCGCGCGCGCCAGGTCGCCGAGGACCTCCTCGGCCGTCCAGCCGCCCTTGGGCTCGCCGCAGTCTTCGAACTCACCCAGGGCGATTCCGCGCAGCCGCGAGAAGGCGCCGCTGAGCGCCAGGTGCTGCCACATCCGGTCGAGCCGATAGGGGCGCTCGCCGACGTCCTCGAAGAAGAGGATGGCGCCGTCGAGCGGCGGCATGAACGGCGTGCCGATGAGCCGGGTGAGCACCGAGAGGTTGCCGCCGACGACCGGGCCCTCGACTGGACGGCCTTCGACGACCGGGCGGCCGCGGAGCACCGGACGCGCGCCGGGGCGCTCCAGCAGCTCGAACAGCGGCTCGGCCGCCGAGGCTCCGAGCGCGCCCAGGTGCGTGACGACCGGGGCGTGGACGCTGACCCGGCCAGCGGCCTGCATCGCGCCGTGCAGCGCGGTCACGTCGGAGAAGCCGACGAGCGGCTTGTGGATCTTGGGCAGTGTGAGCTTCGCGAGCAGGCGCATTGCGCCGTAGCCGCCGCGCGCGCAGAAGACGGCGCGGGTGTCGGGTGCGTCGAGCGCGGCCTGGAAGCTCCGAGAGCCGTCGGTCGTCGCTGCCTGCGAGGTAGCGCTCGGCGCTGAAGAGCGCGTCGTCGTAGACGGGCTGGTAGCGGGCGGCGACGAGGTCCAGGCCTCGCTGGAAGGCGGCGCGATCGAAGGGTCCGGCCGGGGCGACGATGGAGACGCGATCCGAGGGACGCAGGGCGGCAGGAAGCAGCATTGCGGGCGGAAGATACCGCGAAAGGACTGCCGCCGCCTCCTGCTCTCAGGTCGAGGCGCTGGCAGGGCGCCGAGCGGGCCTGGCGCTGGAGCGCGGCAGGGCTTCGAGCCGCCCGAGCAGGCCGTGCTGGGCAGCGGGCGTGCCCTCGCGCGAGAGCCGGGAGACCAGCGCGCACGAGGCCGCGAAGGCTGCGTCGCGATCGTTCTCGCAGACCGCCAGAGCCTCCTCGTAGAGCGTGTCGGAGAGCGAGCAGATGGCCGCGTACAGCTGGCGATAGGCCGCGAGACGCAGGTGCTGGCGCTGAGGCTTCTTCATTGCGTCCTCCTCTCGCCCGACTCGTTCGATGCGTCGAGGCCTCTGGGATGCAGGTCACGTGCCCTCTGGATGCGACCGGGTGGGACATGTCGAACCTGGCGATCCCTCTACCGTTTCCATCTGGCACGTCCCAGCCGCCCCGAACAGGCGCATGGCAAAGATGTCGGACCTAGGAAAAGGTTCGAGGCTCCACGGTAGGTGGATGAGGGCGGCCAGCCGACATCGCGCGCCGGCCCTCCAGGCACGGGAGCGAGAGGTCTGAAGCTTGCGGCCTCAGGGGTGACACCGGATGATGCCGGCGTGGCGAACGACCGATGCCCCAACTGCGGCGCGCGGGTGGATCCGGGACAACCGGACTGCCCGGAGTGTCACCACGAGGTCCCCGAGGACGTGCTCGAGGCGGCCGAGGCCTACGTGGCCAAGCAAGGGCCGGAGGCGCGGGCCAAGAAGCACAAGTGGCCCATCCCGTGGGGCCTGTTCATCGCGCTGGGCGTGTACTGGGCGCTGGTGACGTTCTACACGCGCTACGAGTACATCAACTCGCCCCAGTACAAGGCCTCGCGCTACCTGCGCGTCGCGGCACAGCTCATGGGGGACGACGACGGCAAGACGGTGCCCAAGGAGGTGCTCCTCGAGGCCGCCGAGAACCTGCTCCTGGCCATCAAGCACGTCCCGGAGAACACCTGGGCACAGCAGCGGGTGGAGGTCGTGGCGCGTCGTCTCCAGGAGCGCGGGATGAAGATCCCGAAGGACCTGCAGAAGCAGCTCGACGCGCTGGCGATGAAGCACCGGGTGGCGATGGATGCCAAGAAGGGCGTCCTGCCCATCGGCGCGTACGACATCTGGGACATCGAGGGCGCCAAGCAGGTGCCCTTCCAGGTGGCCCAGCGTGGCGTGCTCGGCGGACTCGTCATCCTCGTCGTCTGGCTCTACAAGACGATGCAGGATCGCAAGGCGGTCGCCGCCATCGAGCTGTCGCGCGACACCGAGCGCGCCCGGGAGCTGCGGGCGCTGGGGCGGCCGCGAAGGCGGCTCAAGCAGTCGGATGCGAAGCCTTACGTGGCGCCCAAGAAGAAGCGGCAGTAACGCCTCAGGGCCCCTCTCCCGTCTCCCCGTCGCTGATAGAGGCGACAGCGCTCGACGGGTTGCTCACTGCTCCGGGGAGAAGCTCGCTCGTTGCCTTCGGCGACCCTGGGCGCGACACGCGCATCTGGGAAGTGAGCATCTGACGGAGGGACGCAAGGACTGCCGTGTCACGCCAGAGGTATTGAGCAGCAGATGCGGGCTCCTCCCCTGAGCAGTGAGCATCCGTCCCCGCGCTTCCCAATCTGTATGCGAAGGGGAGGCGGGGGAGGGGCCTAGCGCTGCAGCGATTCGAGGAAGAACCGCGCCGCCGCGTCCTGCTGAGTCTGGTGCCGCACGAGCGCCACCGGGTTCAGGAACGCCCGTCCGCCGACCTGGACGTCGTAGTAGCCGCGCATGTGCAGCATCAGCGTGCGCACGGTTCCGGGTGGCGGTGCTGGCGGGGCTGCGAAGGCGAAGCTCGACGTGCGCGCCCTGCTCGAGCTCGACGCGCTGCCCGTCCGGCTTCGCCAGCAGCCGGGCGGTCTCCGGCTCCGGCGAGGTCGCGCTCAACTGAGCTCGTGCGACCAGCGCAGTGGACCGCGTGGCGATGGCGACGCGGTCGATCTCCCACGCGACCGGGACCATCGAGAGCCGCACGCGCACCGGCTGGCCGGGCTCGACGTCCACCGGAATCGCCAACGACCGCAGCGCGGCGGGCCCGATGGGCTTGAGCTTGTGGGCGAGCTGCCACTCGGCGCCGCTGGAGGAGCTCACCTCGATGGTCATCGGAACGCCCATCCGCTCGAGCTCGTCAGCCAGGCGCTGCTGGTACGGGTACTTCGAGTCACGCTCTGCCAGGCTCAGCAGCGTCCCCACCCCGGGACCGATGGAGGCCAGGTACCGGTAGAGCGCCTCCGTCGCCACCTCGGTGTTGCGCACTCGCAGGACGAGGTAGGCGGGGCCCTGGACCGGCGGCAACGTGAGTTCGACCGCATCTCGGGGCCTGGGCTCCTTGGCCAGATCGTGGTCGGCGGCGTTCCCCTGCCAGCTCGCGCCATCGTCTGCCGCCAGCGCCGCCAACAGGTCGCGGCCCCGGGCGTCCGCGGCCGCCAACGGAGCGGCTTGCTCGCCGAGCAGCACCACCTCGTTCGATGGCGTCGGCAGCGCCGCGGTGCCCGCCGGGTGGTCGATGACCTCGAGCGCCACGGCGTCGACGAAGTCGCGCTCCTGGCGGTCGTTGGCGATGCGGACGCGGTACTGGCCGTCCGCGGATGCGAGCGACTCCAGGCGATCGACGTCGTCGCTCTCCGCGCCCCGGTAGAGCGAGCCCGAGAGCATGTCGGCGTCGAGCTGCCAGGCCTTGCCGTCCCAGGCGTAGACGTGGGGGCACGAGGCCGTCGCCGCGACGTAGGTCCAGAACGCCGCCGCGGCCACGGCCAGGCCGCCGAAGGCGAGGGTGCCGATGATCTTGGCGTTGCCTTCGCGGTCGTACTGCGCGCGGCCCAGGACGCCGAGGAGGATGGCGACGACGCCGAGGTAGCCGGCGAAGGGGATCCACCCGATGAAGAACGCGATGATCGAGATGATGAAGCCGGCCTGCATCAGCTGCCCCGCGGGTGGGCGGGAAGGCTTGGGCTGCGCCCGCGGCGCGTCGAGGATCCTCTCGGGAGGGATCGGACCTCGCGGTTCGTCAGAATCCGGGCGGCCTGGTCTCGTCGGTCATGGCGGTCCCCTCTGTTTCAAGTCCTGTCGAAGGCCTGAGCGCGCTCGCGGACGGCCTGCTGCTCGGCGGGAAGGTCGGCGCCGCACCAGCAGCCCGCGCTGCAGCGGCCCTGGCGAAGCTCCGCGAAGAAAGGGTGGCGCAGCACCTGGTCCAGCTCGCCCTGTGGCGCCTGCGACAGGCGGCAGGCGTCCGGCGCCCAGGGCAGGCGGATGCACGGCAATACCCGTCCGGTGGTCCCGTCGACGTAGACCGACAGGCCCGCACGCGCGCGACAGCCGGTGCAGGACTCGAGCTCGTCCAGGTCGATCAGCGGCATCGAGGCCAGCCGCCGCGCCGCGTCGAGCCTCTCTCGGTACTCGGGCAGGGCCGAGGCGGGCACGGCCCAGGGATCGTCCGCGGCCGACTGCACCGAGAAGTAGCGGCTGTAGACGCCCAGCCCGCAGCCGGCCTCGAGCATCGACCGCACGAACTCGGCGGAGACCACCTCGCGCCAGTTGGTCGAGGCGACCGTGCACGAGTAGGCGAAGAAGGCACGGCGCTCGCGCAGCCGGGTCATCGCGGCGACGACTTGGCGCCATGTCCCGCGCCCGCGGCGGTCGTCGTGCAGCGCCTCGAAGCCGTCGATGCTCACCAGGAGCAGCAGGTTGGGCGTTTGGGCCACGGCCTCGCAGAGCGCCGGCGTCAGGTGCAGCGCCGAGGTCGCCAGCGTGAAGAAGAGCTGCCGGTGGGCGCGCAGGGCGCCCACGAGCTTGAGTCCGCGGGCGTCGTCGAGGAAGGGCTCTCCCTTGCCGAGGAGGTGCACGACGGCCGCGCCGGAGCGCGAGGCCTCCTTGAAGAGCTGGCCCAGCCGGGCGGCGTCGGGCGTCTTCCCGCCGCGGTCGCAGGCGGAGTAGCAGCCCTGACAGGACTGGTCGCACTCGACGCAGCAGGCGAGGTGGATCTCGGTGAGCGGCGGTGGCCCGCCGTTGTCCTCCAGCAGCCGGTGCCGCAGCGTCGCCAGCGCCAGCGGGCGAAGCAGCCCCTCGATCCGGCACGCGGAGTCCCAGCGTGGGGCGCCGCGAAGATAGGCGACGAGACGCTCGAACGCGCCGGAGGAGAGCACGGCGTCGTAGAAGCTGCGCAGGAAGGCGCCGTGCGTGCCCACCGGGCCCTGCGGCGTCTCGCACAGGAAGCGCCGTCTCCAGAAGCGCTGGACGCGCTCGGTCGTCACGAAGGGGCGCGCCAGCAGGAGCAGCAACCACAGTCCCAGCCGGACGAGCCACCGGGGAAGGAGGAGATCGGCCAGGCGCACGAAGCGTCCCGCCCGCCCGATCTCGACGCCCAGGCCCTGGTGGCAGCCGCAGTGCTCGGAGTTCCCACCCACGGGGCAGGGTCATACCGGTGGACGGGGGCCACTGTCCACCGCGCGACCTGGCGGGAGGCTCTCTTGGATCGCCGGCCGTCTGGCCGGCTTGGCCGGCAAGCTTCTCGAGCCCTTCAGCGTCCGCGTGTGCCGAACTTGTAGAAGATGAGCACGATCAGGGCGGCGATGAGGACCCAGGTCACGATGTCCTTGACCCAGTCCCAGGTCGTCTTCGGGCCCTTCTGGACGCTCTTGCCACCGGTGCCGACGGCGCTCCGGAAGCCGCCGCGCATCGAGCTGAGCAGGCCGATGCCGTCGTACTCGTTCTCGGGGCCCTGGGCCAGCTTCTCCTTGCGCTTCTTCTCCCGCCTCTTGTCTCGCTTGCTGCCCATGGCGTCCTCGCGGTGCGTGGAAGGGGGCGAACGCTACTCCAGAACGCACAGCGCGGCACCTGCTCCTGCGGCCGTCGGCAGGGAAAGTCGCCTCGGCTGGCCCCTCCGGTATCCTGTTGTCACCGTCTTGGGGGAGTGGAGCGTCATGGCACGCCAGACTTTGGGAGCGCTCGCTTTGGAGTTCAGCCGGGACCGCTTCGGCTTCGCGCGCCAGCACCGCCACGCAGTGCTGCTCTGGGCCCCGCCGGAGGCCGAGTCGGACATCATCGGCAAGACGCTCGCCCCCGGCGCCGCACGCCCTGCGCGACGCGGAGAGACGGTCGTCATCGAGGTCGTCAAGTCGCCGGCCAACGTCTTCGCCTTCGGGGTCACCGTCGGCCACGCGGACAGCAACGACATCGTGCTGCCCAACGAGAGGGTCTCGCGCTTCCATGCCTACATCCGGCAGGGCCCCTCCGGCGCGGCGCTGGTGGACGCCGAGTCCACCAACGGCACCTTCCTCGACGGCGTGCGGCTGACGCCCAACAAGCCCGCGCCCCTGCTCCCGGCTGCCCGCATCAGCTTCGGGGGCGAGACCGTCACCTACCTGGAACCGGCCCGGCTCGTCGCCCACCTCGAGGAGCTGCTCGCGCGGCCAACCCTGGAGTGAGCAGCCCGACGCGGCGGCGCGCCACGGCCGCCTTCGAATTTCCGGCCCTCGCGGCTCGCGGCGGCGGTATCCTCCCCGGCCGCCGAAGTGACTGCCGGAGCGGACCATGGCTCGCTACTCACTGGAAATCCTCATGCGCGACTTCGCGAGGGATCGCGAGCGCTTCGTCGCCCAGCACCCGCACGCGGTGCTGATGTGGGCGCCCGCCAAGAGCGGCGCAAACTTCATCGAGAAGACGTGCGTGTCCAAGATCCCCACCGAGCCGGTCCGCGATGAGCCCATCGCGGTGGAGGTGGTCAAGGGCGTCATCAACGGCTTCCCCTTCGGGGTCACCATCGGGCACGCCGAGAACAACGACATCGTCCTGCCCAACCAGCACGTCTCGCGCTTCCACGCGTACATCAAGCACGGCCCCGAGGGCTCGACGCTGGTCGACGCGGACTCGACCAACGGCACCTTCCTCGACGGCGTGCGGCTCGCGCCCACCAAGCCCATGCCGCTGCCGCCCGAGGCGCACATCAGCTTCGGCGGCGAGGTGGTCAAGTACCTCGAGCCCTCGCAGCTGGTCGCGCACCTGACCGAGCTGCTCGCGCAGCCGCGGATGCTCGAGTAGGGCGCGAGCCTACTTCGGCCCGCCGCCGCCCCCTTCGCCTTCGCCGCCGCTCCCGTCGCCGCCGGCCTTGCGCGCGGCGAAGATGCGCTCCAGCCGCTCTCCCAGCTCCTTCTCGAAGCCGTTCCGGGTGGGGAAGTAGTAGCGCTGCCCGCGCAGCGCGTCCGGCAGGTACTGCTCGGCCACGTAGCTCCCCTCGAAGTTGTGCGGGTACTTGTAGCCGCCGCCGTAGCCCAGCTTCTTCATCAGCGCCGTGGGCGCGTTGCGGATGTGCATCGGCACCGGCAGCGGACCCTTCTCCATCAGGTCCTTGCGGGCGCTGGAGTAGGCCATCAGCGCGGCGTTCGACTTGGGGGCGAGCGCCAGGTACGCCGCCGTCGAGCTCATCGGCAGCACCGCCTCGGGCAGCCCGACGACCTGCAGCGCCTGCAGGCAGGAGACGGCCACCTGCAGGGCCTGCGGGTCGGCGAGGCCGATGTCCTCGCCGGCGAAGATGATCATCCGGCGCATCACGAAGAGCGGGTCCTCGCCGGCCTCCAGCATCCGCACCAGGTAGTAGACGGCCGCGTCCGGGTCGCTGCCGCGCATCGACTTGATGAACGCGGAGATGACGTTGTAGTGCTCCTCGCCCGCCTTGTCGTAGAGCAGCGTCCGGGACTGCAGCGCCTCCTCCACGTGCTCCACCTGGACCTCCGCGCCGCCGGCGTGCGCGACCGCCACCTCCAGCGCCGAGAGCGCCCGCCGCGCGTCGCCGTAGGAGGCCTGGGCCAGGTGCTCGACCGCGGCGTCGGCGACCTTCACCTTGCCGGCGAGCCCGCGCTCGTCGGCGATGACCCGGCGCAGGAGGGTGGCCAGCTCGTCCTCCTGCAGCGAGCGCAGGGTGAGCACCCGGCAGCGCGACAGGAGCGCGGAGTTGACCTCGAAGGAGGGGTTCTCGGTGGTGGCGCCGATGAGCGTGAGCGTGCCGCGCTCGACGTGCGGCAGCAGCGCGTCCTGCTGCGCCTTGTTGAAGCGGTGGATCTCGTCGATGAACAGGAGGGTGCGCTGCCGGCGCGCGGCCCAGCGGTCCTTGGCGCGCTGCACGACCTCGCGGATGTCCTTGACGCCGGCGCCGACGGCGGAGAGCGCCTCGAAGGCGCTGCCGGTGGTCTCGGCGATGATGCGGCCCAGCGTGGTCTTGCCGGTCCCTGGCGGGCCCCAGAAGACGAGCGAGGGGACCTTGTCGGCCTCGATGGCCCGACGCAGGAGCTTGCCCTCGCCCAGGATGTGCTCCTGGCCGACGACCTCGGCCAGGGTGCGGGGGCGGACGCGCTCGGCGAGCGGGGCGTTGGACAGGTCCTTCTCTGCGGCCTGGGTGAAGAGATTGTTCACGGCTGCCTCTCGAGGGAGCGGCCGCCATCGGTCGCGGGCGCTCCAAGGAGCGGGAGTCTAGCCATTCCGCGGGCGGGCGGAGCGTCCGTCTTGGGCTGTCGGGGTGGCCTCTCGCCCGTGGCGCGCCTGCGCGCTTCGGCCTACAACACCTGCGCCGCCTTCCGCCCCGGAGCCCTGCGCCCATGAACGCACTGCCGCTCGTCCTCGCCACCTTGCTCGCCGCCGACGGCGAGGGCTTCAAGAAGCGGGAGGTGGTGGACGGCATCCAGCTCGAGGAGCGCGAGGTCAAAGGCTCGAGCTGGGTCGAGCTGCGCTTCACCGGGACCAGCGACGAGACCGTGGACCGGCTGTGCGCCGCGGCGTTCTCCGACGGCAAGTTCGACCCCAAGGAGCCGGGGCTCAAGTCGCGCGAGGTGCTCGAGGAGAACGAGAACGAGCGCTACACCCACGACGTGATCAACACGCCGGTGTTCAACGACCGGGAGTACGTCGCCCGCACCCGGCGGGAGAAGAAGGCGGACGGCGCCTGTGAGGTGACCGCCGGGCTGGCCAACGACCGGGTCGACCCGGTGGATGGCCTGGTGCGCGTGAACAAGCTGGCCGTGCTCTGGCGCTTCACGCCGGGCGAGGGCGGCAAGACGAGGTTCACCTACCAGATCCACACCGAGGCCGGCGGCAGCATCCCGGCGTTCATGGCCACCGGCAGCCGGCGCAAGCTCGGCGTGCAATGGGTCAAGCTGGTGCTGGAGAAGGCGAAGGCATTGCCCTTGCCGAAGACGCCGCCGCCGGCGCCCCCGAAGGAGGACGCCGGCGGTTGACCGTCGCATCGGCGCGGGAGGGATGAAGGAAGGCCTACTCGGTCTTCCTGGTGCAGAAGAACCAGTCGTTGCACTTCATGCCCTGCGGCTTCTCCATGCGCTCCTTGGCGGTGCCGCACGAGCCGGGCGGCGGCACGATGACCTCGTCGCCGGGCTTCCAGTCGGCGGGCGTCGCCACGCCGTGCTTGTCGGAGGTCTGCATCGCCACCAGCAGGCGCTTGATCTCCTGGAAGTTTCGGCCGTTGGAGAGCGGGTAGTAGATGAGCGCGCGGATCTTGGCGGTCGGGTCGATGAAGAAGACCGCGCGGACCGCCTTGGTGTCCGCGGCGCTGGGCTGAAGCATCCCGTACTTCTTGGCCACGTCCATCTTCAGGTCGGCGATGAGCGGGAAGGTCACCTCGACGTTCTTCATCCCCTTGTACTCGACCTTCTCCTTGATGGAGCGCAGCCAGGCGATGTGGCTGTAGATGGAGTCGATGGAGAGCCCGACCAGCTCGGTGTTGAGCGCCTTGAACTCGTTCATCATCGTCGCGAACGTCATGAACTCGGTCGTGCACACCGGCGTGAAGTCCGCCGGGTGGCTGAACAGGACGACCCACTTGCCCTTGTAGTCCTCGGGAAAGTGGATGGTGCCCTGCGTGGTCTCGGCGACGAACGAGGGGGCGGTCTCGCCGATCAGCGGGACGCGAACGCCGGAGTCCGCCACGGGCGGGGCGACCGCTGGGGCCGGCGCGGCCACGGCGACAGGCGCGGGCGCAGGCTTGGCCGGCGGCGGGGGCGCGGCGGCGAAGGCGGAGCCGGAGACTGCGAAGACGAGCAGGGCAGAAGCGAGGACACTGCGCATGTGGCGACCTCCAGGCAGCGCGAGGCTGCCAAGTCCAAGAGAGAGTTCGAAGCGGTCAGTCGTCGTTCGCCCGGACGGCATCCGGGCGCCCCTTGTATCTGGTTCCTGCGTTCCGAGGGAGAGGCTCGAACAGTTGCTGGGGCATGCCGCCGCAGAGGCGAGGCCGCAATCCAAGGGTGAGACCTTCTGGGAGCGTAGCTGGTCGGTTTGGGGAGAGGGGCGGACGGGGGGAGGGGGCGGCCTTTTGCCCCCTCCCCCCGTCAGTTCCTCATCGAGGCGGGACGGGAGCCTACGCGCTGGCGGCGCTCCGGCAGGGAGTTGGTGTCCGGCCTCTGGAAGCACGAGAGTGTCTGAAAATACGGCTGTCGCCCGAGAAGACGAGCGACAGCCGCCAGGAGCGGTACGCCTCGATGCTTCGCGGGCCCCGAGACGTTCCGACTCCTGTTTGCACTATCCGCGGCGTACTTCGGCCGGGTCAACCTCTCGAGAGGGCGCTCAGGCAGCCGTAGGCAGCCCTTCCAGCGGGCCCGCGATGGGTCTATCGGCTGGCCGTTGCCCATTGCACCGGTTGTGGGCGGCGGCTTCGTCTGGATCGCCGTGTCCGCCGACGGCAGAAGCGTTGCCGGGCTTGCGCGCGAGCAGCGAAGAAGTTGCGCGATCGCGCGCACAAGACCAGCTACCGGCAGACGGGGCTGGGCCAGGCGCAGCGTGAGCGAGAGACCCATCGGCGTCGGTCCAAGCAAGCCGAGTACATGAGGGGTTGGCGCCACAAGCACGCCGCTCGCGCCAAGAGCCTCAACCGCGAGGCGGCGGCCCGCTACTACCAGGCGCATCGCGACGAGATCCTGGCAAAGCGCCGGAAGGATAGAGCCTCGCGTCAGTCTGGTGTTCTCAGTAATGGGGCAGCGCATATGGATTGCCGGCCCGTCTTCGGGCTATCCCTCCGAGCGCAGTAGATGAGCCACCGCAGTCCGCTGCCCCTCGGATTCCGCTTCGGCGAGATCGTTGTCGAGCTTGGTCGCGGTGGCTCGTTTTGCCGCTGTACCAGCGCGAGCCCGCACAGTTGCTCGAGCCCTCTTGACGGGAGCTCGCATTCGCAAGGTTGCGCCGCGCTGCCTTTCGCAGGAGCTCGCCCAACGCGAACCGGAGAGAACTCATGGTCAAGAACGGATGCTGTGTCGGTATCGACGTATCGAAGAAATGGTTGGACTGCGCGGTCTGGCCCTCCGGGGAGAACTTCACCGAGCCCAACTCCCCAGCGGGCATCACGCGTGTGGCCGAGCGCATCCGTAAGCTCGTCCCCAAGCTCGTCGCAGCGGAGGCCACCGGCGGCCTCGAGCTGCCGGTCATCACCGCTCTGGCGAACGCGACGCATGAGGTCGCGATCGTCAACCCCCGTCGCGTGCGCGAGTTCGCCAAGGCGCTCGGGTACGACGCCAAGACCGATGCGATCGACGCCGGCGTCATCGCCCACTACGCCGAGGTCGCCAGCCCCATACGCTACTGCCCGCCCTCGCCGGAACGCATGCTGCTCGAAACGTTCCTCACGCGCCGAAGACAGCTGATCGCGCTGGCCACTGCAGAGCGTGGCCGGCTGTCGGCCATGCCCGCCGAGGCCGTCGACGTGCGAGCCATGACCGAGAGGCACCTCGCCTGGCTCGTCGAGGAGCGCACCAAGCTGGATGCGCTCCTGCTCGCGCAGACCCGTCAATCCGAGGAGCAGCTGGCCCGATACCAGTTGCTCTGCTCGGTGCCCGGGGTGGGCCCCGTCACGGCAGCCACGCTCATCGCGAGCCTTCCCGAACTGGGACGGATCAATCGCAAACAGATCGCAGCACTCGTTGGTGTGGCTCCCTTCAACCGAGACACCGCACTCCCCAGCGTCAACTACCTTTCCCCATCAGCGACAACTAGATCTCCCCATCCCGGTTTACCGCGCTTACTCCTAATACTTCTATGTCAGTAGTCGTAGTGGTCGGGTACTCGAAGCCTCGGTGCTTCGAGTTCTGCACCTCCTGTGGAGATGGCTGTGGATGAGGGGGGCGTGGGGGGAGACTCGCAACCTGTGGACGCTTGTGGGAAGCGGTTCACGGCTGGCTCCCCAGTTGTAGTCCGTCGCGCGCGGCCGCGTCGTCGGCCCGCTTACTCTTGCCGGTCAACTCCAGGATCAGCGCGTGGTGCACCACCCGGTCGATCGCAGCCGCAGTGGTCATCGGGTCTTTGAAGATCCGGTCCCACTGAGAGAAGACGAGGTTGCTGGTGATGACCACACTGCGCCGCTCGTAGCGCTCTGCGAGGAACGTGAAGAGGACCTCCATCTCCTCTCGGTCCTGTTGCACGTAGCCGATGTCGTCGAGGATGACGGCGTCGAAGCGGTCGAGCACCTTGAGTTCGTCCTCGAGCGTGAGGGCCTTCTTCGCGGCGAGCAGGCGCTGCACGAGCTTGTAGGTCGGCGTGAAGAGCACCGACCGGCCGTGCTGCACGAGCTCGTGGCCGATGGCGCAGACCAAGTGCGTCTTGCCTCGGCCAGGTAGCCCGAAGGCGAGCACGTTCTCGGCCCGGTCGACGAAGCCGCCCTCGCACAGCGCTGGCAGCTGGCGCCGCACCTTTGCTGGCAGACGCTCGGGGTCCAGAGTGGCGAGCGTCTTGTCCGCGGGCAGCTCGGAGTCCTTACGCAGTCGCTGGATCTTGCGCTGCTTGCGCTCGCTCAACTCGAGCTCGACGAGGTGGAGCAGGTAGGCCTGGAACGTCCAGCCTTCGCGCTCGGCCGCTCGCGCGACCTCGTCGTGATGAGCGGCGAAGGCCGGCAGCTTGAGCGCCCGCAACAACATCCCCAGGGTGGCTTCGCTCACGACGCCACCTCCTCGCTGAGCAGCCCGTCGTAGTCGCGCAGATCGACCTGGGGCGCCTCCATCACCGGCACCTCCGGCTTGCTCGGGGCGACGAGTGCCTTGACCGGCTCTGCGCTGGTCAGCCGATGTTCCGCCAGCAGCCGCTCGAGCGCGGCTTCGACTTCGCTCTCCATCGTGGTCGCCGCCAAGTGCAGGATGCGCAAGTACTCGCGGTCTGCGGCGCGGCTGCCCCCTGCGCTGAGGGCGTCGTAGGCGCGCCGAAAGACGAGCGAGGGGAAGGGCTCCTCCCGGTACCTGTAGCGCGCGAACGCCTGTGGCTTCTGCACGAGCGACCAGATGAGGTGACGGTAGTTGATGCGGCGCCCTCCCTCGCCACGCAGCCGCTCGACCACCAACTGCGGCTCGCCGCCGCCGAAGAGGACCTCAAGCCGATCCTCGAAGACGTTCACTCGCACTTCGTGCCCGATGAGCCGTGATGGCACCGAGTAGGTGTTGCGCCGCACTCGGATCGTGCTCCACGAGGTGACCGTCGCCGTCTCCTCGACGCACTCTGGTAGCCGCGAGACCTTGAGCTCGGTCATCGCGGCAAGCTCCTCGGCCACCTTCTTCCGCCGCAGTCCATTGGCCTTCTCCAGCACCTGCTGCCCCCAGCGCTCGTACGCGTCGGCGCTCTCGAAGTCGCGGCTGCCGCGCATCAGGAGGTGCTGCTCCAGTCGCCGCTTCGCAGCGCCGTTGAGCGCCTCGACGTCCCCGTTCTGGTTGCTCTTGCCGACCTCGATCGTCCGCGGCTTCATCCCGAGGTGGTCCATCAACTGCTGGTACTCGGCGTTGAAGCCGCGCTTGCCGTCGGCCACGTTGTGGGTGGCTGCCGTCGAGTTGTCCGTCTGGTGAAACTCGGGAACCTTGCCGAGCTTGAAGACCGCCGACTGCACCCCGCGCCGCAGCGCCATCAACGATTCCGAGTGGCAGACCGTCGCCCACTCCCAGTTCGAGCAGGGGAGCACCACGTGGCAGAGCATGTGCGGGAACGGCTCGCCAGCGATCGTCACCCCCAACTCGTCGCAGTGCGTGAAGTCGGTCTGCATGGCCTCGCCGGGCCGGTGCTCCTGGGCGAAGAAGACCTCCTTCTCCGGCCCCTCCTTGGCCCGCCACTCCTGCACGCGCCGCTGCAGCGTTCGTAGCTGGCCCGGCTGGTAGCGCTCGGGGTGCTGTTCGAGCAGGTGCTCGAACAGCGTCTTCGCCTCGAGCTTCTGGCGTGTCCTTCAGCAGCGCCTTCACTGCCGGCCAGTCCTCCGCGAACGGGTCCGGCCTCGTCCGCCAGTCTCGAGGCGTCTTCAGCTCTGACGGCAGCTTCCCCTCCTCGAGGTACTTGCTCGCCGTCTTGCGGTCCATCCCGGCCTTCATCGCTGCCATGCCCACCTGGCCGGACTTCGTCTTCTCCTCCATCAGTCGCCTCACCTGCGCGTCGCTCACGGTCACCGGCATCTCCTCACGGAAGAAGCCGGGGGCTGGTACGCCGCCGGGGCCTTGCCTGTCGCGGTTTTCCTCTACGAACCGCTTCCTGGCTCTCGGCATCCGGCCGCGGAGCGCCTATGCCCCGATGACCGACGCGCTGCTGTGGAATGGGGAGAAATAGTTGTCGTCAGCGGGGAGGTCTAATTGTCGCTGGGCACCGCACACCGGGCCTTCGGTGCCCGCTCTGTCTGGGGTGGCCGCGCCGACGTCCGTACGACGCTCTACATGGCCGCGCTCGTCGGAAGCAGGAGCAACCCAGTACTCAAAGCCACCTACGAGAAACTCGTTGCCAGGGGCAAGCCCAAGAAGCTCGCCCTGACGGCGTGCATTCGCAAGCTGCTGCTGATCCTCAACCAGATTGCCAAGTCCGGTCAGCCATGGCGGTCATCCCCACCAGCGAAGGAGGTCCCTTGAAACTTCTCCCACCAGCTCAACGCCTCTCCCGTTCCCCTCAACTGGCCGCACTGGCCATCCTTGAAGCGGCACTTGGGCCCTGCGAGGAAGCGCTCCTGGCCGCGCATGACGAACTCGCGTACGGCGCCGCGGTAGTGTGCGAGCGCGGTCCCGATGCCATGCGCGCTCACTCGGTCCTGGTCGCCAGCCGAAGGCTCGGCGCCGCCTTGGCCGCCTACCACGAGGCCCTCGGCAGGAGCGAGCGCAAGCGACTGCGCGAGCGCTACCGCGACATCCCGTTCTAGAAGCCACACACGACGAGAAGGAGTACCGAGGCCGCTCACGGCAACTCCCGTGAGCGGCCTTGGCGTCTACTGTTCCCGTTGACTGCCAAGACAGTTGCTCGACACTGCTTGAGAGCCCGGACCCCGGAGAAGGGTTCGGCAGCCCAGGCGCCGGGAACCGTCAGCGCTTCTTCAGTGTCGCGCTCACGACCTGGTCGGCGCGCCCGCTCACCGTGACCAGCTTCTGCGCCGGCTGGTAGCCCGCCTTGGCAAAGTGGATCTCGTAGGTGATGCCGGGGCGGAAGCGCAGGCGGATGGGCGTGACGCCGAAGGTCGTCTTCTCCACCCGGACGCTGGCGCCGGGTGGCTCGCTCGTCACCCGCAGCGAGACTGTGTCCTTGGCGGTCGTGGCCGCCGCAGCAGGGCGCCCGGGACCCATCGCGGTCTCGGCGGCCGCCGGGCCTGCGTCCGGTTCGAGCTCCACGGCGACCTCCGGCTCGAGGCTCGCATCAGGGCCGAGCGCGCTCGCGTCGGCGCCCACCGGCTCCGATGCCTGCGTCGCGCCCGAGGCGTCGGCGAGGGGCGCGGAGGCGTCGAGCTCGGTCGACGCGTCCGGCGCGGCCAGGGCGGCGAGCGCCGGCGGCGGCGGGACGGCCCAGGTCTCGGTCGTCGCCGAACCTGAGTCCGGGGTCGCAAGCGGCAGGGGTGGAGGCGGAGTCGGGGCGGGCAGCGACGACGGCCGGCCGAGCAAGGCCTCGAGCTCGCTCGACGACCATCACCCCCGTCCACGCGTAGTAGCCGGCGGTGGCCACGAGGGCGAGCAGCAGCGCCAGGACGAGCGTGCGCCTCAGGCCGCGCTTGGGCGCCGGCGGCTCGTCGACGACGTCGATGGCCAGGCTGAGCGACTTGGACGCCGAGGCGGCAGGGGGCTCGGCCGCGGACCGCGCCGGCGGGGAGGACGGTTCGTCGTCCAGCTCCACCGAGAGCCCTTCGGTCTCGGCGTCGGTCTCGAAGTCGCCGTCCTGCGGCGCGGCGCTGAGCCGGCTCGGGGGGACCTTGCCGTCCTTGGCCGCGAGCGAGGCCACCCAGCGCTTGAGCTCGGTCGCGCCGCAGGGCGGCATCGTCCGCAGCACCCGCTCCGCCTCGGCCAGCATCTCCTCGGCGGTCTGGAAGCGGTCCGCCGGCTCCTTGCGCATCGCCCGCTCGATGAGCTTGCACAGCGGACCGGGCAGGCCCGAGCGCACCTTCCCCGGCGGGACGTACCGGCAGTCGCGCACGCGCAGCAGCGTCTCGATCTCCGAGTCGCCGTCGAAGGGGCGGGTGCCGGTGACGGCGACGTAGAGCGTCACGCCCAGCGAGAAGAGGTCGGCCCGCGCGTCGAGGGTGCCCCCGATGGCCTGCTCGGGCGCCATGTAGGAGATCTTCCCCTTCACGACGCCGGTGGCGGTCTTGTCGCGCTTGATGAGCGCCTTGGCGATGCCGAAGTCGGTCAGCTTCACCTCGCCGTGCTCGCTGACGAGGATGTTGTGCGGGCTGATGTCGCGGTGGACGATGCCCAGCGGTTTGCCCTGGCGCGTGCGCGAGTGTGCGAAGGCGAGGGCCCGGCAGACCTCGGTGACGATGTGGAGCGCCAGCGGCACCGGCAGGTCGATCCCCACGGCGCCGGCGCGGCGCATCAGCTTGTTGAGGTCCCAGCCGTCGACCAGCTCCATCGCCAGGAAGTAGCGGCCGCGGTTGGCGCCCAGGTCGAGCACCTGCGCGATGTTGCTGTGGGTCAGGCCCATGGCGACATGGGCTTCGTCGATGAGCGCGTTGCGGAACTGCGGGTCGGCCGACAGGTCCGCCAAGATTCGCTTGAGGACCACCGGGCGCTGGAAGCCCTCGGCCCCGTGCTGGGTCGCCAGGAAGATCTCGGCCATCCCGCCGGTCGCCAGCTTGCGCACGATGGTGTAGCGGCTTCGCCCCATGGGCCCGCATGGAAGCACGGCGACGCAAAGGAGCCAACCTTGCGCACAACGGCTGAGCCAAACCACTCGGGAGCGATGAACGAGTTGCCTCGAAGTGGGCTGTTGCACGCGACGCGCAACAGTGGGGGCTGGAGCAACTCGGAACGAGCGCCGGCTCCGTACACGCCTCCCCGAAATTGCCTCCCAAAGACCGCTTCCAAGTGCCCGTAACTCCAGGGGAATTCTGGGCGGCCTGGGGCCCGAAATCGCAACCTTGCGGACTTACACGGGAATCTGGAACAGGCCCGCATCCTTATATAGGGAGGGCCCGTCGGGACGTAGTTTCCAACCTTAGAAACTACGGCGATCGAGTCCGCCTCGGGCTGCGGGACTACGTGCCCGCCCTCCGTTCCTGCTTCCACCGGCTGGCGACGACGAGCATGAGGGCCGCCAGCGACAAGAGCACCCACTCGTGGGGCTCGGGCACCGCCGAGACGTCGAAGAGGTCGCTCCCGCTTCGCGCTCCTTCCGTCCCAGGCTCCACCTCGCGCTCGAACCGGTCCGCCTGCGCTTCGAGCTGGGCCAGCCGCCGTCGCTGCTCGTCGTCCACGAGCACGAGCATCGACGAGTAGGGCGTGACGATGCGCTGCTCGCGGGCCACCGCGTGGACCGCGTCGAGGCGCGCCAGCGCGTCGCCCTGCGCCCAGCGGCCCATGGCGAGGATCAGCTGTCGGCCGGCCAGCGGCGCGAAGGGATCGCCGGCCGAGGTCGCGGCCTGGGCGGCCTCCATCGTCCACAGGTAGCCACCCGCGAGGTCCGTCATCGACCCCGGCATCGAGGCCGCCGCCGAGGAGCGACGCACCGCCTCGCCCAGGTTCGTGGCGACGCCGCTGCCGGGGCGGGAGAGGAGCGCGTTCGTCTGATCGTCGTAGGCGCGCGGCAGCTCGCCGCCGAGGTGGACCATCCACAGCGCCTCGGCGAGCGCGGGGACCTGAGGCTGCTCTTTGACGAGGTCTTGGCCGCCACCATCGGTCAGGACGAACACCGCGTCGTACTCGGCCTCGCCACGGCTCGCCTGGAACTGCGAGAGGAGCTCGGGCCCGGTGAGCGCGCCGTACCAGACGATCGAGTCGGGGTTGAAGGAGAGGGCGTCGGCTCGCCGCTCCGGTCCTCGCCCGCTCGAGGGCGCGGAGGCGAGGTACAGGTCCACCTTCGCCTCGCGCAGCGCCTTCTGCATCCAGGCCTTCTCGGCGCGAAGCTCCTCCACTCGGCGCTCCATGCTCCGCGAGGTGTCGAGCACCAGCGCGGCGCGCAGGCCGGGCCGTACGGTGACCTTCTCGAAGTCGACCGGCGAGGCCGTGACCACGAAGCCGCCGGGGAGGGTCACCTGGTGGCGGGTCCCGAGCAGCGGAGCGCGCGGCGGAACGAAGGCCGGGAGCCAGCCGTCGTCCGCGAGCTTCGCGCCCCCCAGGACCCGCTCGGTCCGGCGATTCCAGAAGACGTTGCGGCGCTCGGCAAGGCGCGGCATCGGCCAGGCGCCGTTCTCGGCGAGCGCCTGCCAGGTCATCCACAAATGCATCCTCGAGGCCTCGTTGCCGTCCCCTGGCTTGGCGGGGATGGGGAAGGCCCGGAGCCGGTACTGCCGGGGGCCCACCTGCTCCAGCAGCGCCGGGTCGCGCCGCTTCTGGACCTCTTCGCGGTAGACGGCCTGCGCGGCCCCGCGCGGCGCGACGACGAACGGAAAGCGCTTCGACCGGTCGTCGGTGTCGCCCAGCCACAGCCCGGTGAGGACCGCGGTCTCGGGGAGGTGGAAGTAGTAGAGGACCTCCTGCGCCGCCGTGGTCTGGTTTTCGTAGACCTCATGGAGCTCGACCTGCGCCCAGTCGCCGTGCTCCTCCACGACGAGCTCCTGGCGCGCCAACAAGACCCGCTCGGCCGCGACGTCGGCCAGGCGCGTCTCGCGGGAGCCCCGGTCGAAGCTCGAGGCCGCCGCGTCGCGGATGGCCTCCCGCTCGGCCGCCTCAATCGGCTGGTCGAAGAAGGACTCGTAGAGCGCCTGCGCGCGTTGTCGGTCTTGCTCGAAGGACTCGCCCTGGTAGCGCACGGGCCAGCCCAACAGCCCGTAAGCGTCCTGGAGCGTCTGGGCGCTCTCGCGGCTCAGGCCCAGCGCCGACTCGAACATCGCGGCGACGTGCCGGTCGCCGCCGCTCGCTCCGACGTAGCGGTAGGAGGAGAGGTAGGCGTTGACCAGCCCGTCGCGGATGGGGCCGGAGGCGGCGACGAGCCGGGCCCGCTCGCCGTCGTCTCCCGGCGTCTGCGCGAGCAGCTCGAAGGCGCGGGCCTGCGGCTGGTGGGCGGCCAGGGCGTAGGAGACGACGAGCGCGAGCGCCCCCGCGCCGGCGAGCGCCGAGGCCGGGTTGCGGCCCAGCCGCCCCGCCGCGCTCGCCCAGGTGCGCCGGAGCGCCGAGCCGTGGAGCCAGGGCAGCGCAAAGGGCAGCGCCGCGAAGAGCGTCGCGGAGAAGGTGAGCAGAGAGGTGCCGAGCAGCAGGGCGACGAGCGCGAGGCCCGCCGTGCGCTGGATGCTCTGGAAGAGGTCGGACCAGGTCGAGGCGCGGAAGAGGAACGAGACCAGCGCGGAGGCGGCGGGGACGGCATAGAAGAGCGCCCAGAGCGCCAGGTGCAGCGCCGCCATCAGGCCGAAGGCGTGGCCCACGAGCTTCGCGGCGAGCGGCGCGGCACGCTCGGGGGCAGGGCGGTGGAGATCTGCGAACGCCACCAGCGCGGAGGCGGCGACGGCGAAGCCCACGACGGAGAAGCCGGTGCTCGCCTCGCGCACGGCGAAGAGACGGACGAGGGCGAGCAGGAAGAGGGGCGCCTCGACGGCGAAGAGCAGCGTGAGCAGCTTGGCCGGGTCGCTGCGGTACGCCCGGGTGAGCCCCAAGCCCGCGATGGCCAACGGGAGCGCGATGGCCCCGAGGAGCCAGCCCAGGAACGACGCCGGAGCGTTGCCGCGGATCAGGTCGCGGATCAGCTCGGGCAGAAGGAATGGCGCGAGCCCGCACGAGACGAAGCTGACGAACAAGAGGTTCCAGGTCCAGAACAGGCCGAAGCCGGCGATGCGTCTCAAGGGCCTCATGGGAATGGGACTCATGGCGACCTCGCGGGGAGCTGATCGACCGCAGCAGAGAGGGTGGAGGTGAGCGGCTCGAGTCCCCGCGTGTCGGCGGGCAGGGAGTCGAGGACGAGCGAGACCAGGGTCCAGCGCGACTCCCGGCCGCGAAGCTCGGCCCAGACTCGCTGGAGCAGCTCGTTGGTCGAGCCCGTCGGAGACTGGAACCACCAGACGGCCGCGCTGCCGTCCGCGAGGCGGATGAGGCGCACCGGCAGCCCGCTCGCGAGGACGACCGGCACGTCGGAGACGAGGGTGCGCCCGCTTCCGCGCAGGCATTGCTCGGGCGGGTGGTGGCTGCGCCAGGAGCGGGACTGGACGATGACGAGCGTGCCGGGAAGCGCTCCTTCGAGGCGCAGCTTCTGGGCCCGCGCTCCGTGACGGGAGAAGAGGTCGCGCTCGACTTCGCTCAGAGACAGGGGAGACGACGGGAGCGATTCGGGCAGGGCGATCTCCAGGGACGCCGCCGCGGGCGCCGGAGCTGCGGCCGCGGGTCGCATCAGTGCCAGGGCCAGCAGCGCGATCGTCAGTGCAGGAGCGAGCAGCCGCGGCGCAGGAGTTGGCGGGGAGCGCTCGGTAGTGGTGGTGGTGGTGGTGGTGGCCCCGATTCTGCGGAGCATGCCGTAGCCCGCCGAGCAGCAGAGCACGAAGCCGGCGACGCCCAGCGGTTCGTGGACGAGCCGTGCGAGCGCACCCTGGCCCACGTGCGAGAGGAGCGCGAGCACGGCCACGCGCAGCACGTTCGCGAGGAAGAGCAGCGACAAGGTCGAGGCGCCGGCGCCCGCCCATCGGAGCCCGAGGCGGGTGCGCAGCAGGCAGGTCGCGCCGAGGAAGAAGACCAGGCCGGTCCAGGCGCTGCGGATTCCGCTGCAGGGAAGATCGACGTTCATGGCACCGGTCTCGAGCTGCAGCACGGTCTGCGCCGTGAGCGAGGGAATGCCGATGGCCTGGAACCCCTCGTGGACGATGGAGGCGACAGCCAGCCGGGCCGGGAAGCCCAGGTACGAGTGGAGGTGATGTCCGAAGGGCAGGGTGGCGATGAGCAGGAGCGCAGCCGGCAAGGCGCTGCGCCAACGCGCGCGGGAGACGTAGAGGCCGTACAGCGCGTAGGTGCCGACGCCGAACAGGACGCTGGCGAGGAGGTCGACGTCCCACAGGGCGTCGGCGGCGAGGGAGGCGACCGCCGATGCGAGCAAAAGGGCCACGGCGGCTGGAGTGGCGGTGAGCGTCCAGGGAGTCGAGCGCCGCTCGCGCAGCGTCGCGCGCGCGACGGGGACGGCAGCGACGGCGAGCAGCGCGAGGCTCGAGAAGTACTCCTCCGACGGAAGGTGGCGCCAGAGCCAGGAGAGGACGGGCGCTTGAAGCACGAACCACGTTGCTGGCAGCAGCAGGGCCGCGGCACGCGCACCGACCGCCGTCAGGCGTTGCCGGGCGTGGAGCGGAGGAGTGTGCACTTCGAGGAGCATGCGGCTTCCTGGGGACGGCGCAGACTCTGCAACCCGCCTGCCAGGCGCCTGAACGGGCCCGCGCCGTAGCGAGAGCGTCTCGCTGCCCGCCAGTGTGTCAGAAGCGCCGCGTCCGTTGTCGAGTTCGAGCCACGCCGCTTCGTACGGACTGCTCGAGCCGGCGCCCGTCCGAAGCCCGGCGGCGGACGAGGAGAACGAGCGCCGCGGCTGCGCCGATGGGCCAGATGGGATTCTGCCCGCCCGCAGCGCAGCCAAAGCCGGTCTCGGTGCCACCTGCGCACCGGTAGCGGCGATAGAAGTCCTGCACGGTGACCGGGCTCGCGACGATCGGATCGCTGGCCGGCGACGCGTTGCCGGCCTCGTCCACCGCCACCAGCACAAACTCGTAGCGGTAACCGTTGGTGAGCCCGCGCACCGCGCCTGCCCCCGACTCGCCGTCGGCGAAGGTCGCGTAGCAGCCGCTCTCGGCGGAGCTGCAGTCGTAGGTGGCGGCGACGAACGGGCCCGCGTCGGCGCTGGTGGGAGGGCTGCCGGCGTCGGGCGGCGACTCGTCGGTCGCCGCGCTCGTCGTCGCGGCGGTTCCGGCATCCGTGTCGGGGCAGATGGACTCCTCGGCGGCGGCGTCGTCGGCGTCGACCCGCCGGTAGTAGGCCCGGAACTCGTCCACGTCGTCCTGCGTGTTCCAGTAGAGGTAGATGGCGCTGTCGCCCGCCGCCGAGGTGGCGAAGACCGGCCGGCCGGGCGGCGCCGAGTCGTAGCGGACCGTCAACGAGGTCTTGTAGGCGACCTCCCAGCTCGTGGCGCCGGTGGTGCTGCTGGTCGTGGCGACCGTGCTGACCGCGCAGACGAGGAACTCCGTCTCGGTGTCCGCAGGGCAGGTCGAGGCGAGCGACTTGCCGGTGATGGCCAGCGTGTCCGAGGCGTTGCTCGATGAGAGCGTCGTCTCGTCCATCAACACGACCGCGTCGTCGGGCAGCGAGTCGGGATCCGAGCAGGTCGACGACGCGGTGGCGTAGACCATCAGCCGCGCTCCCGAGGAGTAGCCCCCATCGAAGCTGTAGGTGACCGCGGTTCCTGACCCGCTCCGGCAGGCCGACTGGCCGAAGGAGGCGCTGGCGCCGCTGGCGACCGACAGGGTGGGCTGGTTGGTGTAGCCGTCGGCGCGCGCGGCGGCGGGGAACGCAAGGACGCAGAGCGCGAGCAAGAGGGGTCGAAGGGGCGGCATCGGGAGTCTCTCGGAGGTGTGGGGCGATGCTTCGTCGCGATGCCGGCCATCGACGATGCAGACAACCAATCCTTCGCCGCCGTTAGCCGCGCAGCCGCCAGGAGCCCGGGCTCGCCGCCGCTAACGGTTCTCGGCGCAGGACCGTCCTCAGGGTGGCCTTCGCCGCCCGGGACGGATCTCCCCTCCAGCGCTCACCCCCGGTACGGCGGAGGCCCCTTCACCGCCGGGTCATCAGCTCCGCCAGGACCTTGCCCGGGTCCGCCCGGCCTTCGAGCACCGACGCCAGCGCCGTGAACACCGGCGCCGAGACGCCGTGCTCGCGCGCGAAGGCGATGACCCGCGGCACCAGCTCGACGGCCTCGATGCGGCTCTCCACCTGCGCGAGCGCCGTCGCCGGAGGCGTTCCTGCGGCGAGCGAGCGCCCGAAGCGCACCTCGGGACGCTGCTCCTGGCCCATGGCCGCCATCAGGTCGCCGAAGCCGGCGATGCCGAAGAAGGTGCTCTCGTGCCCTCCGGCGGCGACGCCGATCCTCGCGGCTTCGTGCATTGCCCGGGTCATCAGCCCGGCGAGCAGTCCGGGCGACAGGCCGACGCCGCGCGCGAACCCCAGTCCGACCAGCAGCGCTCCCACGAGCGCGCTCGCCCACTCCAGGCCCACCAGGTCGTCGGTCTCCGAGACCCGGAGCGTGGAGCTGCCCAGCCCACGCTGGACGGCGTCCAGCACCTCCGGGTAGCGCGAGGCGGCGACCACCGACGCGGGCTCGCTGCGCAGCAGGTCCTCGGCGAGCACCGGGCCAGCCATCGCGCCGACGCGGCGCACCGGCGTCTCCTGCCGGAGGATCTCCGAGACCGGCAGGAGGCCTTCGTCCGAGAGTCCGCGGACCGCGTGCACGACGAGGTGCCGGCCGTCGACCGCTTCGCCCAGGGACGCCGCCGCGGCCCGCGCCGCACCCGAGGGCACCGCGAAGAGGATGAGCATGCAGCGCTGGCCCAACAGCTTGGCGTCCGCCGTGACCTGGATGCTCTCGTTGCCGGACAGGCCCGCGTCGCGGCGGCTGCAGATGAGCGCCTTGTTCCCCGCGGCCTTCGCCGCGACCGCCAGCGCCAGGCCCCACCGCCCGCCGCCCATGATGCCGATGGTCGTGCTCATGCCGCACCTCCCATCGCCGGGCGCGCCGCGCCGACCTGGTAGCCCAGCCCGGTGCCCGCCAACCGGTGCTGGTAGTAGAGGAGCAGGTTCGTGTCCGAGAGGAGGAAGCCGTCGCCCTCCTGGGCGAGGACCGGAACGCTGTGGTAGCCGTTCCAGGCGCGCACGGCCTCGTCGACCAGGGCGGAGGCGCTCTTTTCGCGAACGCCGGGGCCGAGCACGAGCCGGCCGGAATCGGCCAGCGCCTTGGCCTGCTCACGCAAGGCGTCGACGTCGGACACCAGCTCGCCGCGGGTGACCTTGACCTCGTCGCGGTGGCGCAGCGCGGCGAAGAGGTCCTCGCCTGGGAAGGCTGCCCGCAGCCGGGCGAAGGCCGCCGCCGCCACCACGTGCGTCGAGAGGAGGACCACGTTGCGCGCGTACGAGCGGGCGATGGCCTCGCCCAGCTCGCGCGTGTACTGGGAGTCGCGGGCCGGGTCGAGCGCAGGCTCGCCGTCCTTGAGCACGTAGCTGAGGGGATCGACCGGGCGGCCGCGAGGGTCGAGCGAGCGGCCGTCGGGCGCGACGCGGTTGCCGAAGGGGTCCAGGGCTGGGCAGAAGCGCAGCACGATCGACCCGTCGGTGAGGAGCAGCTTGCGCACGAGCGTGACCACGCGCTTGAGCTGGGTGCTCTCGTCGTCGTCGATGACGTAGCGGTGCTTGCCGACCTCGGCGAGGAAGTCGTCGATGAGCGTCCGGGCCTCGAGGGTCAGCAGGTAGTTGATGGTCGCCGGGACGAAGAAGACGCGCCGGGTCTCGCCGCGCCGGGCCGACCGGACGAAGGCCTCGAGCCCGGTGCCCGCCAGGCCCAGCTTGAGCTTCTCCTCCACCGCCCCCGAGCGCGACCGCGTGCCGCCGGGGAAGAACAGCGAGTGGTAGCCGCGCTCGATGAGCACGCAGGAGTAGGCCTTGAGCACCGACTTGTAGAGCCCGTACTTGAGCCGGCGGTCGACCTGGTACGCGCCCAGGTTGTGCATGAAGAAGCTGAGCAGCGGGTTGGTGAACAGGTTCTTGCCGGCGCCGTAGGTGGCGGGCGGCAGTCCTTCGCGCTGCAGGCCGTAGCCGAAGACGATGGAGTCGAAGTTGGACAGGTGGGTGGGGACGAAGACCAGCGTGCCCAGCTCGGCCAGGGCCCGGATCTCCGCGGTCGGACCCTGGACCACGACGTGCCGGCGCACGGCGCGGTCGCCGCCCAGGTCGCGCAGCGTCTCGCGCGGCGAGATGAGGCTGGAGATGAGGGTGGGAACGACGCGCGAGGAGAACTGGTAGACGCGCGGGTCGAAGTTGCCGGCCACGTCCCAGGCGCACTCTCGGGCCAGCGTGCGCAGCTCCTCGCGGCGCGCAGGCTCGCTCATGCGGCCGACGCTCCGGGCCAGCCGGCGGAAGCGGGCGAGCGCGTCCTGCTCGTCGCCGGGCCTGGCCTCGAGGCGGCGGAGCTCGTGGTACGCGGCGTCGTTGAGCGCGAGCAGCGGGTCGCTCGTCTCGCTGGCCACGCGCGCCACGACCTCGTCGACGATGGTCGCGCGCTCGGCGTTGAACCGGAAGATGGACGGCGCTGGCATGCAGGCCCCCTTGCCGCTGGAAAAGCCGTGGATTCTGCGATGCCGCCCACCCGACGGTCGAGCGTCGGGTGGGCCCCCTACCCGACAGGGATAGACGGCCGACGATCGTCCGCCCCTGTGGTAAGAGAAGGCCGCTCGCCATGATCCAGCTGTTCCACGTCAACAAGCGTTACGACCACGACGCGCCCGCGCTCGTCGACGTGAACCTCTCCATCGACAAGGGCGAGTTCGTCTTCCTCACCGGCCCGTCCGGCGCGGGCAAGACCACGCTGCTCAAGCTCATCTTCTGCGCCGAGAAGGCGACCAGCGGGCAGATCCTGGTCACCGGGCGCAACGTGGCGCGCATCGCCGGCTCGCAGGTGCCGTACCTGCGCCGGAAGATCGGCGTGGTCTTCCAGGACTTCAAGCTGCTGCCCGGCCGCACGGTCCGCGACAACGTGGCGCTGACCCTGGACGTGCTGGGCATGAGCCGCAGCGACGCGCAGCGCCGGGTCGAGGTGATGCTCAAGCAGGTGGGCCTGGCCCACAAGATCGACAGCTACCCGGCCAAGCTCTCCGGCGGCGAGCAGCAGCGCGTGGCCATCGCGCGGGCGCTGGTCAACGACCCGGCGATCCTGCTCGCCGACGAGCCCACCGGGAACCTGGACCACAAGCTGACCCTCGAGATCATGGACCTGCTCACCGACTTCTCGGCGCGCGGGACGACCGTCGTCGTCGCGACCCACGACGAGGGCCTGCTGACGCGCTACCAGAAGCGGACCATCTCGCTGGCGGGCGGGCAGGTCGTCGCCGACTCCGCGACGCCGCAGCGAACGCTGGCCGTGAGCTGAACGAGGGACCTCGCGCGTGACCCGCCTCTTCTATTTCCTGCGCGCGGCGTTCTCGGGCCTGAGGCAGAGCCCGTTCGTGCACCTGGTCGCGGCGCTCACCATCGGCGTCGCCATGTTCTCCGTCGGCCTGGCACGCTTCGGCAGCCGGGCGGCCGACCGCGTGCTCGAGACCTGGGGCAGCGGAGTGGAGGTCTCGGTCTACCTGGCCGACGGGCTGCCGCTCGACGACGCCAAGGCGCTGGCCGCGCAGATCCAGAAGGAGGACGGCGGCGAGGTCCGGCTGGTGATGCCCGACGAGGCGCTGGCGCGGCTGCGCAAGGACCTGGGCGAGTCCGGCGAGGTGCTCGAGAACCTGCCCAAGAACCCGCTGCCGGCCTCCCTCGAGGTCCGCCCGGCGCCGCTGCAGCGGTCGGCCGGGGCGATCGCCGCGCTGGCGCAGAAGTGGAAGAAGCTCGCGGGCGTGGCCTCGGTCGAGTACGGCCGAGAGTGGGTCGAGCGCCTGGAGATGCTGGGGCGCGCGGTGCGCGGCGCGGGGGCGCTCATCCTGCTCATCGTGCTCATCGCCGCGGTCACGGTCGTCGCCGCCACGCTCCAGCTCGCCATCTACGCCCGCCGCGAGGAGATCGAGATCCAGAAGCTGGTCGGGGCCACCGACTCCTTCGTGAAGGCGCCGTTCCTGCTCGAGGGGGTGCTCCAGGGCGTGCTCGGGGCGGGGATCGGCGTCGGCGGGCTCTACGCCGTGGCGCGTTACCTGGGGCCGGTGGTGGGGCAGGCCGTGGCGTTTGCCATCGAGGGCCTGTCGTTCCCGGCGCTCATAGACCCCCGCGGTGCGGCCGAGCTCTTCGGCGCCGGGGCGGCGCTCGGCCTGGTGGGCAGCCTGCTCGCCGTCCGCCGCTTCCTGAGGGTGTGATGCGCCGCGCGGCCCGCCCTCTCGCCTGCGCACTGGCCGTCCTCGCTGCAGCGCTGCCGATGCGGGCCGGCGCCGCCGAGGAGCCGCCGGCGCAGCAGCAGCCGCAGAACGCCGAGGAGGTCGCGAGGCAGGTCCAGGCGCAGGAGGAGGCGCTCACCAAGCTGCGCGAGCAGACGATCTCGGTGCTCGACTCGCTCCAGCTCGCCGAGGACGAGGTCCGCGCGCTCCAGGACGCGGCGGCCCAGGCCGAGGCCGCGGCGCGCGCCGCCAACGCCAGGGTCGCAGCCGCGCAGAAGGAGGAGGACGCCGCCAAGGCCAAGCTCGTCGCCGAGCTGGACGAGCTCGCGCCGCGGTTGAAGGCCCGCTACGAGCTGGGCAAGCAGCGCCGCACCAACCTGCTCGTCACCGCCGACTCCGTCGGCGACCTGATGTGGCGCCAGCGCGCGCTCGATCAGGTCCTCGCCGGCGACCTGAAGCTGGTGGGCAAGGCGCGCTCGGCCCTGGACGCACTCAAGGCCAAGCGGGCCAAGCTCGAGACCGTCAAGGCTGACTACGCGCAGCGCGCTCAGTTCGCGGCCGGCCAGCGGGCGAAGGCCACCCGGCGCAAGGATGAGCTCGTCGCGCTCCACGACTCGCTGCTCGAGCAGCAGGACCTCAAGGAGAAGACGCTCAAGGAGCTCAAGCAGGTGCAGCAGGAGCTGACCCGCTACGTCAAGCACCTGCCGCAGGCGCCCGCCGAGCCGGCCGCCAAGCCTGCGGCCAAGGACGGCTTCTCCAAGAGGAAGGGGAAGATGCCGTTCCCGGCCAAGGGCCACATCGAGGTCGCCTTCGGCAAGGTGCTCAACCCCAAGTTCAACACCGTCACCTTCCAGAAGGGGCTCGACATCCGGGCAGCCGAGGGCAGCGAGGTGACGGTCGTGGCCGACGGCAAGGTCGTCCACGCCGGGGCATTCCGCGGCTACGGCAACCTGGTCATCGTCGACCACGGCGAGGGCTACCACACCCTCTACGCGCACCTCGCGACGCTGGCCAAGGCGGTCGGGGACGAGGTGGAGGGCGGCCAGGCGCTCGGCACCGTGGGGGACACCGGCTCGCTCAAGGGCGCGTACCTCTACTTCGAGGTCCGCGAGAAGGGGAAGCCGGTCGACCCGAAGGAGTGGCTCGGCGCGCCGTAGCCTCGTCCACCGCATCCCAACGCCGACGAAGGAGCGAGATGGATCCGAACAAGGTTCTGGCCCTGGCCATGAATGCCATCCGCACGGCGGCCGAGCACAAGGGCGCCCGTTCGCGGGTGGTCGACATCAAGGGCCTGCGGATGCACTCCTTCGACATCCCCGGGAAGGTGGCCGGGGGACCGACGCTGGTGCTGATCCACGGGCTCGGGGGATCGTCCGTCGGCTACTGGCGGGTGATGTTCCGGCTGGCGCTCCACGCAGGGCGGGTGGTCGTCCCCGACTTCCCAGGCTCCGGGTTCTCGCCGCTGCCGTCTTCGGGTCCGCTGGGCTTCCCCGAGGTCATGGACGTCTTCGAAAAGTTCGCGGTGCAGGCCGTGCCCGAGCCGGCCATCTACCTCGGCAACTCGCTCGGTGGCGCGATGGCCGCGCGCTTCACCGCACACAACCCGGACAAGGTCTCGGGCCTCGTCCTGGTCTCGCCGGCGGGTGGGCGTGTCGAGCCGCACCGGATGCAAGAGCTCCTCGACGGCTTCCAGGTGCAGACCCAGCGCGAGGCCCGGGCGCTGTCACGGCGCTTCTTCTCCCGCCCGCCGCTCCTGATGCCGTTCCTGATGGGCCCGACGCTCCTGCCGCTGATGGCGCGGCCGAGCGTGCGCAAGCTGCTGGAGGAGGCCATCCGTGTCTCGGCGCTCGAGGACTCGGAAGCTCGAGGGGATGAAGCCGCCGGTGCTGCTCCTGTGGGCCAAGAACGAACGCGTCTTGCCCTACGAGGGACTGGAGCACTTCCGCGCGCACCTGCCCAGGAACGCCCAGATTGAGGAGGTCGACGACTTCGGCCACAGCCCGCAGCTCGACCGGCCCAAGGAGCTGGTGGAGTGGGTCGTGCGCTTCGCGCGGGAGCGGGTGAGGGCGAGCGTCACGGCGGCGTGAGCTCCGCGAGCGGGTCGCCGTTCATGTCACCAAACGCATGCCTATCTTCAGCAAGGTGCGCGGCAAGCAACTCGTCGGCCACGCAGGCATCTGACCGGCAGCCCCGGTAGCGGGCGCGAGAGGATGCCCATGACCACCGCGATCCTGTTGTCCGTGTTGCTCGCCGGCCTCGAGCCTGGCACCGCGGCCCCCGACGTCTCGGCCCCGAACCAGGACGGCAAGACCGTCAAGCTCTCCGACTTCAAGGGCAGCCCGGTGCTGCTGTTCTTCTACCCGAAGGACGACACCCCGGGCTGCACCAAGGAGGCGTGCCTGCTGCGCGACGCGTACACGAAGTACCAGAAGGCGGGCATCGTCATCCTCGGCATCTCCAAGCAGGACCCGGCCAGCCACAAGGCCTTCATCCAGAAGCACAAGCTGCCCTTCGACCTGCTGGCGGACGAGGACGGCGCATTCGCCAAGGCCTTCGGCATCAGGAGCATGCCGGTCGTCGGCTGGTTCAAGCGCCAGAGCGTGCTGCTCGACGCCGACCACAAGGTCGTGAAGTTCTTCGACGACGTCGACCCCAGCAAGCACGCGGACGAGGTGCTGGCAGTGGCTCAGGCGACGCAGGCGCCCAGACCCGAGGCGAAGTGAGCGCTGCCGAGCCGGCCTCGTCCTTGACGCAGGCCATGGGGGCGAGCAACGTGCCGCCCCGCATGGAGCTCACCGGACACCGCGAATTCAGGGTCGCCAGCTACCACATCGGCTTTCGAGGGACCGCGCGTCCCTCCGCCATCATGGGCTTCCTCGAGGAGGCCGCCGGCGAGCACGCGATGAGCTGGAAGCTCAGCATCTTCGACCTGATGCCGCGCGGGATGACCTGGGTCCTCGCCCGCTACCACCTCAAGCTGCTGCGGCCGGTGCGACATGGCGAGGTCGTCGACGTGACGACCTGGCCCTCCGGACGCACCTCGGTCTTCGCCACCCGCGACTTCGAGGTCGCCGCCGCCGACGGCTCGCCCGTGGCCCTGGCCTCGACCAGCTGGGCGATCCTCGACATGGCCACCAAGCGGCCGATCAACGTCACCGACGTCGTGCCGCCCGAGTTCGTGCTCCCTCGGCGCGTGCTCGGCCAGGGCTTCTCCTCGTTGCCCCGGCTCGACGACACGCAGGTCCAACGCCAGGTCGAGCTGCCGGTGATGCGGCGCGACCTGGACATGAACGACCACGTCAACCACATCGTCTATGCGCAGTGGGGCATCGAGTCGGTCGACCCGGCCGCCGTCTCCGGGCTGCGCCCAACCGAGATTGAGATCAGCTACCGGGCCGAGGCGCGCTGGGGCGACCGCGTCGTCTCGGCCATGGCGCCGACGGCACCGCCCGAGGACGCCCAGCCGCCGGCCTTCATCCACCGGATCAGCAACGCGGTGACAGGAGCGGAGCTCGCCCGGCTGAGGACCGTGTGGGGGCGGTGAACACGCGAGCAAGCCGGTTGCGACAAGTCTGCTAAGCTGCCCTTCGTTCTGCGGAGGCTCGACTTGTCGCTGAGATCCCCCCGTTCGACGTGGGGCACCGTCCTTCTGCTGGCCCCATTCGCCTTCCTCGGCGGGATGGTTGCCGACCGTCTCGCCTTCGGCGCGAGCGGCAACGAGGTCTACAAGCAGCTCGACGTCTTCACCCGCGTGCTCTCGTACATCGAGAACAACTACGTCGAAGAGGTCAGCGAGAAGCAGCTCGTCCAGGGTGCGATCAAGGGCATGGTCAACACGCTCGATCCGCACACGCAGTTCATGCCCCCCGAGATCTTCAAGGACATGAAGGTCGACACCTCGGGCGAGTTCGGCGGCCTGGGCATCGAGCTGACCAACAAGATCCTGCTCAGGAACGGCGTGAAGATGGAGGCGCTGGTGGTGGTGGCGCCCATCGACGACACCCCCGCGGCCCGTGCCGGAGTGAAGGCCGGCGACGTCATCCTCAAGATCGACAGCGAGCCGACCACCGACATGGACCTCGTCACCGCGGTCTCGCGCATGCGCGGGCCGGCGGGGAGCAAGGTCGTCCTCACCATCAACCGCGAAGGCTTCACCGAGCCGCGCGACCTCATCCTGGTGCGCGATCACATCAAGATCGTCTCGGTCGAGGGCCGGCTCTACGAGGGCTACGGCTACCTCAAGATCAAGAACTTCCAGGAGTCGACCGACCGCTACCTGAAGAAGGCGCTCGACGAGCTGCGCAAGGAGAACAAGGCCGAGCTCAAGGGCCTGGTGCTCGACCTGCGCAACAACCCCGGAGGATTGCTCGAGCAGGCCGTGAAGATCAGCGACCGGTTCCTGCCCGGCGGGCTCACCATCGTCACCACCAAGGGTCGCGGCGGGCGGCATGCCGAGGAAGAGAAGAGCCACGAGCGCGACACCGAGCCGCCCTATCCGATGATCGTGCTCGTCAATGGCGGCTCGGCGTCGGCTTCGGAGATCGTGGCGGGCGCGCTGCAGGACCACGGCCGCGCGGTCATCATGGGCCAGCCGACCTTCGGCAAAGGCAGCGTGCAGACGCTCATCGAGCTCGAGGACGGCAGCGGGCTCAAGCTCACCATCGCCCGCTACTACACGCCCAAGGGCCGCAGCATCCAGGAGAAGGGCATCCAGCCGGACGTGGTGGTCAAGACCGGGGAGAGCGGGCTGCGCGAGGTGGATTTGAAGAACCACTTCAAGTCCGACTCGCCGGACGCCCAGGCCGACCTCAAGGCGCCGGCCAAGGCCGAGCCCGTCGACACCAAGGCGACGGGACCCGCCGCGAATGCCTCCGGGAGCGACGACGAGCTGCTCAAGACCGCGCTCGACTACCTGCACACCTGGCAGATCTTCAAGGGGCCTCCAGGGCAGCAAGGCCAGCCCGCGCCGCCGCCGCCCACCCCCGCCTCCACCACCAAGCCCACTAAGAAGAAATGAAGTGCAACACCCGCTTCTTTGGCGGCGCCCAGGCTGTGGCGGCCGCGCTTCTGCTGGCCCTGCTGGCGCCTTCGCGCGTCTGGGCCGCGCCACCGGAGTCGAGCAAGCCCAAGCGCCTCGCCGTCGTCGCCTTCCCGACCGAGCCCGCCTCGTGGCCCGCAGCCGCCACCCTGCACCAGCAGGCCGAGGTCGCGGTGCGCGCGGTCGGACGCCAGGAGCTGGTGGAGCTGGCCGGCATCCTCGATGCGGCAGGCGCCTCCGCGCGCGACGGGCAGGCGCAGACCGGAAAGAGCGCCACGCTCGCGGCCCGGAAGTTCTTCGACGACCTCGAGCCGCAGAAGGCCGCCGCCGAGTGCAACAAGGCGCTCAAGGCCTATGAAGGCGCCGACCTGTCCGGGGCCGCCTTCGACGAGATGATCGGCGCCTGGGCGCTGCGGGTCGCCTCGCTGCTCGCGAACCTCGAGAACAAGGCAGCGCTGGCGGAGCTGGGGCTGATGCTCCCGTCGGGCGGCCGCGCCGTGTTCGACCCCAACCTGTTCGCGCCCGACTTCATCGCGCAGATCAAGTCCAAGCGCGCCGACTTGGCGATGAAGGGCGGGCTCGAGTACGCGGTGGAGACCAAGCCGGTCTCGGCGCTCGTGTTCATCGACGGCGACCTGCGCGGGGTCTCGCCGCTCACCGTCAAGGACCTCACCGCCGGCGAGCACTTCCTGACCTTGGTCGCACCGGGCCACCAGCGGGTGCAGAAGCGCTTCCGGGGCGGCCCCGGCGTCGCCGACACCTTCACCTTGGAGAGCACCCTCAAGCAGGGCTCGCTCCAGCCGAAGGTCGACGCGCTCAAGGCTGCGCTCAACACCTCCGCCCGCGGCGAGAAGCTCAAGGCGCTCGCCGTCGAGCTCGGCGTCGATCAGGTGCTGGCGCTCGCGGTGACGGTCCAGGGCAAGGAGATGAAGGTCGTCGCGACCCGCGGCGGCGCCGACGGCAAGGAGCGCAGCTACCTCGCTGAGAACCTGCCGAACGAGGGCGAGTCCAAGCCGGCCGCGACCCGGTTCCTGGCACAGGTCCTGGGAACCGACCTCAAGCCTCCCAAGGGAGTCCCGGGTGCGGTCAGCGAGAGCTCGGGCTGGACGATGCGGCACACCGGGATCCTGCTCATCGGTCTGGGGGCCGGGGCCGGCGGCGCGGGTGCCGGGGTGGGCTTCCAGGCCAAGACGCTCTCCGACAACTTCAAGGCGCTCAAGGACGCGCCGCAGGGCAATCCCATCTGGACCCGACGGGCCGAGGAGGGACGCAACTGGGCCCTCGCGGCGGACGTGACCTACGCGGGCGCGGCGGTGCTGGCGGTGGTGGGGACGGTGCTGGCCATCGTCGGAGGGGGCCCCGACGAGCCGGCGGCCGAACCGGCCCGGCCCACCGTCCGCATCGAGGAGAAGAAGCCGACGCCCGAGCCGAGCAAGCCGGCCACGGTGACGACCGAGGCGAAGAAGCCGGAAGACAAGGCCAAGTCCGACGACAAGCGCGCCGAGGAGGAGAAGCAGAGGAAGGCCGAGGCGGACCGCAAGATGGAGGAAGAGAAGAAGCGGGCTGAGGACGAGAAGAGGGCCGAGGACGAGAAGAAAGCGGACGCGGACCGCAAGGCGGAAGAGAAGCGCAAGGCGGAGGACGACAAGAAGTCCAAGGCGGACGAGAAGAGGAGAGCCGAGGACGAGCGGAAGGCCGAGGCGGAGCGCAAGGCGGAGGAGAAGCGCAAGGCTGAGGAAGAGAAGAAGGCCAGGGCCGAAGAGGACCGACAGCGCAAGCTCGACGAGAAGAAGCGCTTGGCGGAGGAGCGGAAGGCGGCGGCGGAGCGCAAGGCGGAGGAGAAGCGCAAGGCGGAGGAGGAGAGGAAGGCCAAGGCCGAAGAGGAGCGCCAGCGCAGGCTCGACGAGAAGAAGCGCCTGGAGGACGAGCGGGGGGCGGAGGCCGAGCGCAGGGCGGAGGAGAAGCGCAGGGCGGCCGAGGACGCCATGAAGGCCGCCGAGAAGAACGGGAAGGACGCTGCCTCCCGCGAGTACGACGAGGCGCGCAAGGCCGAAGCCGAGAGAATCAAGAAGGAAGAGGAGGCGCAGCGCAGGGTCGAGGAGGAGCGGCAGGCGGAGGCGCGCCGCAAGGCCGAGGAGAAGCGGCTCGAAGAGGAGAAGCGCAGGGAAGCGGACCGGAAGATCCAGACCTTCGACGACCTGCGCGACGACCGATGACCCCAGCTCACCTCAAGAAGGCCCTCTGCCTCCTCGCGCTGTGCGGCGCAGCGTCTTGCTCGCTGATGGTCGACTTCGACCTCGAGGGCAAGCCGTGCGGCAACGACAACACCTGTCTCGAGGGCTACGTCTGCATCAAGAACGCCTGCTGGCTCGCCGACGAGGACGCGGGCGCCACCGGTAAGAAGGATGGCGGCGCCGCGCGCGATGCGGGTCCGGTCGGCGCCGGCGACGCAGCCCAGGCCGGCCCGACCGACGCCGGCAAGCTCGACGCCCAACTGGGCCCAGCCGACGTCTGACCTCGGCTGCACGTGCGCGTGGTCAAGGGTTGAGGCTCGCGAGCCTCGAGGGCGTGGGCGTCCAGCCACGCCTGCCCGGTGGTCCTCCCTTCGGCCGGTCGAGCTCTTCCTCGTCGTCAAGCCTTCAGAGGTGCTTCAAATCCCGGGGCTTTCGAGAAGTTGGCCGAAAAATTCACAGACCTGCTACATGCCGCTACTGTGATTCCGGTTGCCCTGGCACCGAGCGTGCTGAGGGGATGGTTGCCGGCCCGTTGGGCTGGGAGAGGACGACGTCGAAGGTGAGTCGGGCAGACGGAGTCGACACCATTTCGAGGAGGCATCCCGTGACGTTCCGCCGTGTGGCCGTGCTGATGGGTGGGTGGGGTGAGGAGCGCGAAGTCTCGATGCGCACCGGCGAGGCGGTGGCCAAGGCGCTGCAGCAGCGTGGCCACGAAGTCCATCGGGTCCTGGCGGGACCGGGCGTGGACCGCTCCTTGCGCCAGCTGGCGGTGGATGCGGCGTTCCTGGCGCTCCACGGGCGCATGGGCGAGGACGGCAAGATCCAGGGCCTTCTCGAGGTGCTGGGCGTGCCGTACACCGGCTCCGGCGTCATGGCGAGCGCGCTGGCCATGAACAAGCCGATGGCCAAGAAGGTCCTGCGCTTCCACAACATCCCGACCCCGACGAGCTATACGCTCACCGCCGCCGAGGCCGACCAGGCGCTCGAGACCCATGGCGACATGGGCTTCCCGGCCATCGTCAAGCCCGCGGCCAGCGGCTCCTCCTGTGGCCTGACGGTCGTCCGCGAGGCGAGCGAGCTCGTCCCGGCGCTGCGCGAGGCCTGGCGCTTCGGCCCCGAGGCGCTGGTGGAGCGCTTCATCCGCGGCAAGGAGATCACTGTCGGCATCCTGGGCGACAAGGTCCTGGGCAGCTGCGAGATCGTCCCGCCGCACGAGACCTTCGACTACCAGAGCAAGTACCAGGGCGGCACCAAGTACCACCTTCCGGCCCGCGTCAGCCCGACCCGCCTGGGCAACCTGCAGTCGCTGGCGCTTGCCGCCCACAAGGCGCTGGGCTGCCGCGGCTACAGCCGGGTGGACCTCATCGCCTCCGACGAGGTCAACGACTACGTCCTCGAGGTCAACACGCTTCCGGGGATGACCGCGACCAGCCTGCTGCCGAAGATCGCCAAGGCGGCGGGCATGGCCTTCGACGAGCTCGTCGGCGCCATCCTGGACCATGCGGCGCTCGAGGATCCGGCTGCCAACCGCGCGGTTGACCGGGAGCCCAGCTTCAAGCCGCAGCGCAGCGCCGCCAAGGCGGGCTAAGCTGTCCAGGTCTTGAGAGCCGCGTTCGCCATCGTCGTCTTCTGTCTTCTAGGACTGTGCCCCTCCTTCGCCCGGGCGGAGGGGCAGCCCAGACCCATCGCCGAGCTGGTCGAGCGCGCCCTGGCCCTCCAGGCCGAGAAGTCGTGGGAGGCGCTGCTCCCGGTCGCCGGCGAGCTCTTTACGCGGCCGGAGGCCACGCTCGACCAGAAGCTCGACGCGACCTTGATGCAGGCCTGCGCGCTGGCGATGGTCGCGGGCGCTTCTGAAGCGGAGAAGCCGTTCCGCCTGCTGCTGCGCGGCCGCCCCGACTTCGAGCTGCCCGCGGACACCGACCCGAAGATCCTCGCGGTCTTCAAGAAGGTGCAGGGCGAGGAGAAGGCCATCCTCCAGCAGGTTCGCGAGCTCGACCTCAAGCAGCTCTCTCTCACCGGGGAGCCGCCGGCCCAGGGTCAAGGCGGGGCGCCACTGGTCTTCGGCTTCCAGCTGCGAGACCCGCGCGGGATGGTGGCACAGATGAACCTGCGCTACCGGCGCGAGGGCGAGAAGGAGTTCGCCTCGATGCCGCTGGCGCGCAGCGATTCGGGGCGCTGGTCGGGGGCCATCCCCGCCGAGTGGACGAAGACCGAGGCCTCCTTCCAGGTCGAGTACTACCTGACCACGTCCGATGCCGGCGGCGGGTCGCTGGTGGATTTGGCCGCAGCCACTTCCCCGTTGAAGGTGGCGGTCGAGCCCGAGGTCCCCATCTACAAGAGCGGCTGGTTCTGGGGGGCCGTCGGCGTCGTTGCCGTGGCGGTCGGAGCGGCAGCCGGCATCCTCGTCAGCCAGGCCGGTACCCTGCCGTCGAGCGACCTGGGCACCATCCAGCCGCGCTGAGGCGACGCCTCAGGGGTGCGACTTCCGTACGCACCGACGCAACGTCGCGTTTGTCCTAGACAATCCGCCTCGTGACGCGCCGCGGCTGTCTGATCGAACTCATTGCGTCGCTTGGCCGCCTGCCCTATAGTGCGCGCGCTTTTTGGGGCGCAATTTCGCCTCCCCCGCTCGGCGGCCCGTAAGGGCTCGAAAACAGGGCGGTTGGGGCGTGGATGGATGCAGCTTCCGCGGCGAGTCAGGTCCGCCATGCAGCCCGTCCGAGGGCCGAACGAGATGACGCTCGTCGAGTCAATCCTGCTGGGACTGTATTTCCTCATCCTGGCGGTGCTGTCGATGTACGGCTCGCACCGCTACTGGATGGCGTTTCTGTACTACCGCTACAAGTACAAGATGCCGACCCCGAAGGGGCAGCTCGAGAAGCTGCCCAAGGTCACCATCCAGCTGCCGATGTTCAACGAGATGTACGTCGCCGAGCGGCTGATCGACGCGGTCTGCAAGATGGACTACCCGCGCGACCTCCTGGAGATCCAGGTCCTCGACGACTCGACCGACGAGACGAGCTCCATCGCCGAGGCGTGCGTGAAGCGCCACCAGGCCGAGGGCCTGGACGTCGTCTTCATCCACCGCACCAACCGCCAGGGCTTTAAGGCGGGCGCGCTGGAAGAAGGGCTGAGGAAGGCCAAGGGCGAGTTCGTGGCGGTCTTCGACGCCGACTTCGTCGCCCAGCCGGACTTCCTCAAGAAGACCGTGCCCTACTTCGCCGACCCCAAGGTCGGCATGGTCCAGGTGCGCTGGGAGCACATCAACCGCGAGTTCTCGACCCTGACGCAGGCCCAGTCAATCTTCCTCGACGGCCACTTCATGATCGAGCACACCGCCCGCAATCGCTCGGGCCGGTTCTTCAACTTCAACGGCACCGCCGGCATCTGGCGGCGCGGCACCATCCACGACGCCGGCGGCTGGCAGCATGACACGCTGACCGAGGACCTGGACCTGTCCTACCGCGCCCAGCTCAAGGGCTGGCAGTTCGTCTACCTGAACCACGTGGTCTCGCCCGCCGAGATCCCCGTGGACATGAACGCCTTCAAGTGCCAGCAGCACCGCTGGGCCAAGGGCTCCATCCAGACCGCCCGGAAGCTCCTGCCGGCCATCCTCAAGGCCGACCTGCCGTTCAAGGTGAAGCAGGAAGCCTTCGTCCACCTCACCAACAACATCGCCTACCTGCTGATGGTGGTCCTCTCCCTGCTGATGCCCATCTCGATGGTCATCCGCTTCCGCCACGGCTGGTACGGAGTGCTGCTGCTCGACTTCCCGTTCTTTGTGATGGCGACGCTGTCGGTCTCGGCCTTCTTCGTGGCCAGCCAGCGCGAGGTGGGGCAGAGCCTGTGGGCGCAGCTCAAGTACCTGCCGTTCCTGATGTCCCTGGGCATCGGCATGTCGATGAACAACGCCAAGGCGGTGCTCGAGGCGCTGCTCAACCAGCAGTCGGGCTTCGCGCGCACCCCCAAGCACGGCATCGTCGGCGAGGGCAAGAAGCAGGCGTGGAAGGAGAAGAAGTACCGCGGCAAGGTCAACGTGCTGCCCTTCATCGAGGTCGCGATGGGTCTGTACCTGACCTACGCCATCGTCTTCGCCATCGACAACCGGGTGTTCTTCTCGCTGCCCTTCCTCATCCTCTTCCAGGTCGGCTTCCTCTACTGCGGCCTGATGAGCCTGTGGCAGAACCGCCGTCCCCGGTCCGTGGAGAGCCCGGCTTCGGCAGCGGCCGACGCGGCCTGAGTCGATTGCGCCTGACCTCGCCCGGCTGAACCCAAGAGCGTCGCGGCAGGCTCGCACCTGTCTTCCCCCACCGCGGGAGAGGTGCGTGCATGTCCCTTCCAGGCTGGCTCTACGACCTGCTGATGGCTCCCCTCGACGGATTGGGGCTGGCCGGGCGCCGCCGCCGGCTGATGGCGCGGCTCGCCGGCCAAGTCCTGGAGCTCGGGGCGGGGACCGGGCGCAATGGCCGCCACCACGGTGCGGCCACGGTGGCCGTCGACCGCGACCTGTCGTTCCTCAAGCGAGCCAAGGAGCAGGGCATTCGCTCCGAGCTCGTGTGCGCCGATGCGCGAGAACTCCCGTTCCGGGACGGAACCTTCGACGTCGCGGTCGAGAGCCTGGTCTTCTGCAGCCTTCCCGAGCCGGATCGATGCCTCGCGGAGCTGGCCCGGGTCGTCAGGCCCGACGGCGAGATCCGGATGCTGGATCACGTCCTCGCCCAGGGGCGTTGGGCCAGGGTGCAGCGGGCCCTCGCGCCGGCTTGGCTTGCCTTCACCGGCGACTGTCACCTCGACCGGGACGTGAAGGGCCTGGTGGAGCGCGGAGGTTTGCGCATCGAGCGGTACGAGCCGGGCTGGGCGGGCTGGCTGCAGGAGAATCGTGGTCAGGGCGTCGCGGGAGCGGCCCTGAGTCACGGCGAGAGCTTGAGCACCCGCCTCCGGACGAGATCGCGAACGACCGACTCGATCTCCATGGGGCTCTGCTGCCCGGTGGCGATGACTTCCCGAGGGGTCTTCCCCTGGCGGATGAGGGAGGCGATGGGACGGGCCTCGGGCGGGCCGAGCTGCTCGTAGAGCAGGTAGAGCTGCTCGTCGACCTCGACGCGCGTGGCGCGGGTGAGCAGCCGGTCGAGCGCGTCCGACTCGTTCTGGTTGTTCTTGAGCGAGGCCGCCTCGAGTAGCTGAGACAAGTCGCCGCTGATGTTGCGTGCCGGCGGCGCCGCCCTCGGGTCGAAGACGAGCTCGCCCTGGCGCAGCACCACCAGCGGCTGCAGCGCGGTCTCGCCGTCCAGCTTGTGCCGGCCGATCTCCCCGTGGACCCAGACGAGGTCGCCACCCGCGACACCGGCCTGGATCTGCCAGAACGCGTCCCGGATGCTGAAGGTCCCCGAGGCCCGGATCGCCTGCGCGCGCCGCAGCGTCCACTGGATGCCCAGGTCCTCGATCTTGGCGCCCACCCGCTCGTTGGCGGTCATGGCGCCCAGGAACGCGTCGCGCGGGGCGAGCAGCTTGCGGATCTGCCCGATGAGCGCCTCGAGCTTGCCGCCCTTGGCGATGTAGTCCTGCGCGCCCGCCTTCAGGGCCTTGAGGCCCTCACGGTAGTCGTCGTGAGCGGAGAGGAACACGACCGGGGTCTCGCCGACGCGGTGGTCGGCGCGCATGGCGCGCAGCAGGCCCCAGCCGTCCAGCCGCGGCATGTTCAGGTCGGCCACCACCAGGTCCGGCCGGCTGCGCATCGCCACTTCCATGCCCTGCAGGCCGTCGGCGGCCACCAGCACCTCGAAGCCCGACTTGCGCATCGCCAGCGAGAACAGCTTCACCAGGGACGGGTCGTCGTCGACGAGCAGGATCCGGGCGGGGAGCGACTGGATCTCCTCGACGACGGCGATCTCCTCGATCTCTTCCTCGGTGGTCACCGGAGGAGGAGGCGGCGGCGTCGGGTGGGGCGAGGCGGTCTCCATCAACTTGAGCAGCTTGCCCGCGAACTCGCCGATGTCCGAGGGGTCGGGCAGCACCTGGGTGACGCCCTGCAGGCCCTTGGGCGGCAGGCTGGCCACCAGCACGATCGGAGTCTGTGAGAAGCGCGGGTCCGAGCGCAGCAGCTTCACCCGTTTGATGGCCTCGTCGGGCGAGGGCCGCGCGAACGCGAGGATGAGGTGCGGCGCGAACTTGGCCGTAGAGTCGAGCAGCCGGGCGGGGTCCGTCGAGGCGGCGAAGGTGGTCCCGGCGGCTTGGAAGGCCCGGGCGAGGCCGATCAGGACGGCGCGGTCTCCGCCCGTCGCCAGAACGCGGTAATTGGCTCCCATGGACTCCCTCCAAAGCGCGGCATCGTAGCACGCTGGGGTGTGCGGACATCACTCGCGGGACGGGCGGCGGGTCAGTGGTAGTAGCGGTAGAGGACCTCGCCCACCATCGCCGGCCGCTTCTGGCCCTCGACCTCGATCTTGGCCTGCAGCACCACGTCGAAGAAGGTCTCCAGCCGGATCATGTCGCTGATCTCGCCCACCATCCGGATGCGGGACGGGATGGGCACCGGTGCGGGCCAGCGGACCTTGTTCGACCCGTAGTTGAGCACCATGCGCACCCCGGTCACCTCGACCATCTCCAGGAAGAAGACTGGCACCAGCGACAGCGTGAAGTAGCCATGGGCGATGGTCTTGCGGAAGGGCGAGTCCCTGGCGGCCCGCTCGGCGTCCAGGTGGATCCACTGGCGGTCGCCGGTGGCTTCCGCGAACTGGTTGATGACCTCCTGAGTCACGTCCTTCCACTCGGTGGGGCCCAGCGTCGCCCCCTTGAGCTCGTGCGCCCGCTCGAGGGGCAGAACGACCTTCGGCATGTGCGTCCTCCGTCGGGACTTCTTCCCCTGGAAGGAAACGGAATTCAAGCGCTTCTCGCCTGCCCAGGCGGTCTTCCATGGCCGGCCCCCATCGCGAGGTTGCGGCCGGAGGGGCGCTCGCGCAGACTTCCGGGCTCACCTCGCCGGCCGTGGGCCGGCCTTCCGGGAGGGCAGCGACGATGGCCACCAAGAAGAAGCCGACGACGGGCGCCGAGGCAAAGCCCAAGGCCGCCCGCAAGCCGCGAAAGGCCAAGCCGGAGCCGGGCTCGCGCGGCCTCAAGCCCGCCGAGCTGACGGGCGAAGCCGAGGGAGCGGCCGCGCAGCTCGTCCAGGACATCCAGGCGGACGGCGGCGTTGCGCTCTCGACCTACAAGGACCCGCTCGGCGGCCACTTCGTCGTGTTCGCCGGACTGCCCATCGACAAGGTCGAGCCCACCCCCTACCAGCGCGACGTCTCCGAGACCCACGTCAAACGGCTGACCAGCGCCTTCGAGCGCGTCGGCCGCTACCTGGACCCCATCGTCGCGGTGCGCCACGACGGCAAGTACTGGACCCCCAACGGCAGCCACCGGCTGACCACCGCCAAGGCGATGGGGATGAAGTCCATCGTCGCGCTGGTGATGCCCGAGCCTGAGGTCGCCTTCCAGAATCCTGGCGCTCAACACCGAGAAGGCCCACAACCTCAAGGAGCGCTCGCTCGAGGTCATCCGCATGTACCGCGGGCTGGTGGGCGCGCGGGGCAGCGAGAAGGAGAGCGAGTTCGCGACGGTGTTCGAGGAGCCCGCCTTCGCCACCATGGGCGCGGCCTACGAGAAGCGGCCGCGCTTCTCCGCCGGTGCCTACAACCCCGTGGTGCGCCGGGTGGAGGTCTTCGTCGACCAGCCGCTGACCGAGACCTTGAAGATGCGCGAGGAGCACGCCGCCAAGGTGCTCGAGCTCGACGACGTGGTGGTGGCGGTCGTCGACGCGCTCAAGAAGAAGGGCTTCGAGTCCAGCTACCTCAAGAACTTCGTCGTCGCGCGCATCAACCCGCTCAAGGGCACCCGCGGGACCGGCGAGGGCGAGTTCGACAAGATCCTCGGGCAGATGCTCGAGTCGGCGAAGAAGTTCGACGTCGCCTCGGTCCGCAAGGAGGACCTGTCGGCGATGGGCGGCGCGCCCGCGGAAGCGGAGGAGTGACGATGGCCGATCTGCTGACGGCGCAGGACATCCGCGAGCTGCGCAAGAGCTACGAAGCCCTGGCGGAGGCGGAGCGGGAGGCGCTCAAGCGCTGCCCCAATGCCAGCGCGATCATGATGGACCGCACGTTCTGGAAGCTCGCGGGCTCGCAGTCCGACGACAACCGGCTGCGGCTGGCGCACCTGGTGGCGTGCTTCCCGGCGGCGCCGCAGCTGGCCGATCCGGCTGGCTTCAAGCCCGGGATCTTCCTGCGCGAGGCGCTGTACCCGGGACAGAACCCTCAGACCCCCGAGCAGGCGCTCAAGTACAAGCACCTGACGCAGGCGCGCGACGTCGACGAGCTGGTGCCCCGCATCCGCAAGCTGCTCGCCGAGACGAAGAAGCCGGTGGATTGGGGCGTGCTCGGCCGTGACCTCTTCTTCTGGAGCGACAAGGTCCGCAAGGCCTGGGACAAGGACTTCTACGCCCAGCCTGGCGCAGCGCCGGCGACGTAGGGACAGCCGGGGTCGGGGGTGAGCGCGTCGCCGCCCGAGGCCTGGGCGACGACGCGGCAGCCGCCGTTGCAGAGCTCGAGGTATCGGCAGCTGCGGCAGGGCTCGGGTGCCTTGGCCTTGAAGGCGCGAAACCAGCCGAAGCCCACGTCCAGGGCCGCGCGGACCGCCGCGGGATCGAAGGCGCTGGCTTCCACCGGGCCGCCGAACGAGCAACCGGTGAGCGAACCGTCGGGATGGACCGCGGCGAGCAGGTCTCCGCCGGCGCAGCCGACGACTCCGAAGAAGCGGCACGCCGCGAGCGAAGGGCGGTGCCAGAAGACCAGCGGCGCAAAGGAGCAGTCGAGCTTCACGCGGATGCGGTGGCGCAGCGCGAGCCAGCGGACCCTGGGGTAGAGCGAGCGGGCCTGGTCGGGCGTGAGCGCCTCGTCCTGCCAGGACTCCAAGGCGCGGCCCGCAGGCTTGAGTCGCAGGAGCTCGACCTCGCTCAGCTTCTCGGACTTGGCGAAGGCGAGGACCTCGCCGAGCCGATCGAAGTTGGAGCGCGACACGACGCAGTTGAGCCCGACCTCTCGCTTGACCGCGCGCAGCAGCCGCAGGCCCCGGCGCGCGCGCTCGAAGCCATCCAGGCCTCGCGCCTGCCGATAGCCTTCGCCGACGCCGTCGATGCTCACGTTGATCTGGCCGAAGTCCCGGCACTGCTCGGCGGTGCGCGGCGTAAGGTCCAGGCCGTTGGTCGTCAAGTTGGGGAGGAGGCCAACCCGGCGGGCGTGGGTCGCCAGCTCGAAGAGCCAGTCGAGCTCGAGGGCCTCGCCGCCGCCGAGCGCGACGTGAAAGACGCCGAGGTCGGCGAGGTTGGAGAGGACGGCCTTGCCTTGCTCGAGCGAGAGGGCCGGGCCGTCGGGGCGAGCGTCGACGTAGCAGCTCCGGCAGCCGGCCGAGCAACGCTTGGAGACGACGACATGGACCTCGGTCGGGGCGCAGAGCTGGCCGGGGTCGGGACCGCGCCAGAGCGGGCTCGCGGCGACGCCGAGCAGGCGCGCCATCGAGCGGTTGACCTGCACCAGGGCACGCGGCCGCTCGAGGCTCACGGTCGCGCCGAACCACTCGGGGCGGACCTTCACGGCCTGGTCTCGGACTCGGGCGGCGGTTTGGGCCTGCGGCCGCGCAGAAGCACGGAAAGCACCATCCCCACCACCAGGCTTCCCGCGCCGCCGAGCAGGAGCTGCATCACGTCGACGGAGAGCGAGCTCGAGTTGGGGTTGGCCCCCAGGCGCACGCCGAGGACGCGCGGACGAGGATCACTCGCGGGTGAATGCCGGCGCATCAGTCGGCCCCCAGGCGCAGCGTTGCCAGCAGCTTGGCCCACAGCCCGCTCCCGACGAAGGCGCAGTAGGAGAGCGCGAGCGCTTGCCCGGCGGCGAGCAACACTTCTCCTGCCCGCCGTCTGCCCGACAGGACCCTGCCTCGCAGGACGACCGTGTTGGCCCACAAGAGCGCCAGGCCTCCGACCGCGATGGTCGTGACGGCCTGGAGCTGCGCGGGCGGCTTCTTGAAAGCGAGGAAGAGCAGTGCCGCCGCGACGGGCAGGGCGATCCAAGCCTCGAGCGGAACAGGAAGCAGTCGCGTGCCCGAGCGCAGCGCGAGCGACAAGCGGAAGGCGACGAGGGTGAAGAGCGCGAGGCCGACGCCCCAGCCGCTGTACCAGCGAACGCGCTCCGCCCGGGCGGACTTCGCGGCGAGCTGGCCCAGGGTGCTCCAGTAGCGCTCGGGGGAGCTGGCGAGGCGGTCGTATCCGGCGATCGCCTCGGAGAAGCGGTGCTCTGCCGCGTCGAGGTCCGCCAGCTCCTTGAGCGCGGCGTTCTCCCAGCGTGTCCCAGCGCCCTCGTGGCGGGCGCGCTCCATCAGCGGTCGCGCGAGGTCGGAGCGGCCCTCGAGCAGACGGATGCGCGCGACCCAGAGCAGCCCGCGCGGGACTTCCGGCGAATTCGGGTTCGCCGAGAGCCAGGACGCCATCTGCATACAGGAGTCCTCGTGGCTGCGACCGGCAAGACCCGAGACGATCGACTCGAAAGCCGCGTCGGGCGGGGGCGCGGCGAGCATCGCGAACAGGAGGAGGGCTGCGGTCGGCATGGACGGGTCACCCACGGAAGCGCAGCGCCATCTTCGCAGTCTCCGACTGGCGTGTCGCCAGCCGCGGCCCGAGTTAGTCGGCGTGGGCTCGCAGCCACGAGCTCAGACCTCTTCGCCTTGCTCGAAGGCGCGCACCGAGAGCCAGGTGAGGAGCACGAAGGCGAAGGCCATCACGCCCAGCGATAGCAGGGGGTGGAAGTGGTGCTCGCCGAGGAGCTCTCCGCGCATCAGGTCCACCCCATAGGCCACCGGATCGAGGTAGGCGAGGAGCGTGAGCCACCGCGGCGCGTTGGTCAGCGGGTAGAGAGCGCCGGACAGGAAGAACATCGGCAGGAGCACCGCGTTCATGATGACCGGGAAGACCTCGGCGGACTTGAAGCGCGTGGCGATGGCGACTCCCATGGCGGAGAAGACCAGGGCCGAGAGGATCATCCCCAGCAGCATACCGCCGACCTGGAGCACCGAGGGCCGAAGGCCGGTGAGCGGCGCGAAGCACAGCAGCAGCAGCCCTTGCATCAACCCTTGGAGCGCGCCGGAGAGGACCTTGGCGAGAGCGATCTCCCGGCGGCTGACCGGAGCGACCAGCACCGCCTTGAGGAAGCCGTACTCGCGGTCGAAGACGATGCCGATGCCGGAGAACGTCGCGGTGAACAGCAGCGACATCGCCACCACGCCCGGAAAGATGTACGGCAGGTAGCCGCCCGCGAGCCGGCTCGAGGCGCCGATGCCGGAGCCGAGCACGAACAGGTAGAGCAGCGGCTGGGCGAGGTTGGTGACCACGCGCAGGTGGTCCGCCAGGTAGCGCTTGATGTCGCGCAGCAGCACCGCCCATAGGCCTCGGCCGAAGCCGATGGGGGCTGGCTCGGGCGAGTTCATGGGCGCTCACCCTGCAGGCCCTTGCCGGTCAACGAGAGGAACACGTCCTCGAGGCTGGGCTCGCGCACCTCGGCGCGTGACACGTGGAAGGGCGCGCTCTTGAGCAGCTCGGGGAGCAGCGCCGCCGGGTCGCGCGCGACGAGCATCAGGCCCTGCTGGGTGCTCTCCGAGGCGAGCCCCCAATCCTTCAGCCAGGCGGCGGCCTTCTCGCGCTCGCTCACGCCCAGCAGGATCACTCCGCCTCCCAGCCGGGCCTTGAGCGCCTGTGGACTGTCGAGCGCGATGATCTTTCCGCCGTGGATGAGGGCAATGCGGTCGGCGACGTCGGCCTCCTCCATGTAGTGGGTGCTGAAGACCACGGTGCGGCCGTGGCGGGAGAGGTCGCGGATCTGCGCCCAGAAGGTGCGGCGCGCGTCGACGTCGAGCCCGAGCGTCGCCTCGTCCAGGAAGAGCAGCCGTGGGCTGGGGATGAGCGAGCGGGCAAGCTCCAGGCGCCGCTTCTGGCCGCCGGAGAGCTCGCGGGGCGTGCGACCGGCGGCTTCGGCGAGGTCGAGCTCGGTCAGGACCTTCTCGGCGCGCTCCTTCGCCACCTTGCCCGGCAGGCCGTAGAGCATGCCCATCACCAGGAGGTTGTCGCGGGCCGAGAGCCGGAAGTCGAGGGCGGGCTCCTGGAAGACGATGCCTATCTGCTGGCGGATGGGCTGGCGGTCCTCGACGACGTCGTGGCCCAGGACCTTGGCCGAGCCGCGGGTGAGACGGCGAAGGGTGGAGAGGATGGAGAACAGGGTGGTCTTGCCCGCTCCGTTGGGGCCCAGCAAGGCGAACAGCTCCCCCTCGTTCACCGCGAGGCTGACGCCCTTGAGGGCCTCGATCGGCCCCTTGCCGTCCTTGCGCTCGCGCCGGCTCGGCTCGTAGCTCTTGAAGAGCTCGCTGACTTCCACCGCTGGCAAGCGCGCCTCCTTGAGTCGGCGAGTCCGAACAGTAGCGGAGCGACCCAGGTGGCGCACGCGGCTGCTGGAGGGGCTGGCCGCGACTGGCCGGTGGTTGAATTTGCCCCGGTGGCAGAGAGACAATGAAAGCCGACTTGAGGGGGCCATAAAGGAGACACAATGGTCCCGACACCTGACCACGCCCGGGAACGCAGGAACGGCCGCGCCCGCGAGGAGATCCTCGACGCCGCGGCGCGCGCCATTGCCCGCAAGGGCTACTCACAGGCCACGATGGCCGACATCGCCGAGGAGGCCGGGTACACGGTGCCCTCGCTGTACGCGTACTTCGGGGGCAAGGATCAGAATCGTCGAGGCGCTTTCGGCGATGCTCGCCTCCGAGATCCTGGCGGTCTTCGACGAGGGGTTTCCCGAGGGCCTGACGACCGGGCAGCGAGTGGAGCTTCTGCTGCGGCGCATGTTTGCCATGAGCGACCGCCGGCGCGACATCCTGGCGGTGTTCCTCACGCTTCCGATCAAGGGCCGCTCCGCCGACGGCGAGCATGGGGACGGGTACGAGGTGTTCCGCTTGCGGCTGGCCCGGTGGTTCCGCGAGAACGAGCGCCTGGGACCGCGCGGTCGGAAGATCGCGGACGATCTGGCCGTGGTGCTGCTCTCGCTCAGTGAAGGCTTCCTCCGGCGCTGGCTGCGGTCCAACCCCCGTGGGCTTCTGGTCAACCAGGCGCCGTTCGTCGCCGACTTGTTCCTTCACGGGGCGCTCCCGGTCATCCAGGGGCGTCGCGCAGTTCGCTGAATGGATTGCTGCCGGAGCGAACGGCTCAGGCGACGGTCAGGCTCTTGAGCCGGAGGCCTCGGGCCTCGAGGGCGGAGCGAATCTCCTCGCCGGCGGCCTCGAGGTTCTGCCTGCGCCCAGCTCGGGCGGCGATGCGCACGGCGACCTCGCCCTTGGCGGTCTTGGAGATCTCCACCGAGGACGCCCCGGAGCGGTCCGCAAGCCCGAGGCTCAGGGTGGGCTGACCGTCCTTGAGCGCCGCGTCGATGCGCTCGACCAGCGCCGCGACCGCTTCGGCCCGCTGAGTCGAGGAGGCGCTGGCCGTCGAGCTTTCGGCAACGGCCGAAGCCTGGTGCTCGGGCCGCGGCGACGTGTCCGGCGCTGGCGTCGAGAGGCGCTGCTCCGGCTCCCGTTCGGTCGAAGAGGTGGGCGCCTTCGCGCACTCGCGCTCGATCGCCTGGAAGAGCCCTGCTCGAACCTGGTCCTGGGCGCGCTCGACCTGGTGCGTGGCGTTGACCTTGGCCGAAGCGGCGTGGGCGGCGGCGTGGACCTGGTCGGCGGACCGGGATGCCAGGAGCTGCCGCGAGGCCTTCGTCCGGCTCTCGGCGACGCCTCGCTGGACTTGGACTTGGGCCTGGGCTCGGGCCCGCAGCTGCGCGACGACGCGGCCCACCTTGGGAGCGTCCGTCTTGACCGGGGCTGACTTCGGAGCAGGGCGTGCGGGCGTGGTGGGCGTCCCGGTCTTCGTCGCAGCGGGCTTGGCGGCCTCAGGCGTCGCTCTGGCTTGGGTCGGTGGCTTGGTGGGCCTGTTGGCCTGCCCCAGATGCTTCGGCGCGGACTTGTTCCGGAGGGCCTGGGCGAAGGTGGTGGACGAAGTGGGAGCGGCACCCGAGCTGGGCGTGGACTGCTCGTTCTGGACCTTCATGGCGACCCCTCGTGAGCGTGAATTGGCTCGCGAGGCTGCAAGGGCTCAGCCAAGGTGCTCCGAGGCAAAATCCCGTCGAAACGAGGGGTTGTGACTCCGGGCGGGACCGCGCTCGTCGGGTCCGTGTCCCGTCAGTGAGCGAAGGCGTCTCGATCGCCGACGCCCGTGTGGTCCTTGAGCCCCAGCGGCGAGAGGTCGTTGATGGCGATCTCGCAGGCCTCGACGTCCTCGGCGTTGGCGAAGCCCGCGTAGTTCGTCCAGTCGTGCTCTTCGAAGAGGAGGCCGTTGCGGATGTCGATGGTCATCGGAGGCTCGTCCTTCTTCACGTCCCCGGTCTTGAAGCCGTAGAAGCGGCCGTGGACCAGGTAGGGCCGGGAGACGACCACCTTCTTGACGTCGAGGTACTGCTCCGCGCTCATCTGCACGATGACGCGCATCGGCTCGGGCTGCTTGGTGGGGAACATCGGGTTCTGGTACGGCGTGAACTGCGGCACGAGCAGGCTCGCGAAGTACTTGGGCCACTGCTCCTCCTCCTCGTCGTCCGAGGGAGGTGGCGGCGGCGGCGGCTTCTGCCCCTTCTTGAGCTTGGGGGGCGGTGGCTTGTCCTCCTTGTGGATGTCGGCCAGCACCAGGCCGCCCCAGGCCAGGTCGCGGTCCAGGTAGCGGTCCTGGAAGCGCTCCAGGGCGGAGGCCAAGGCCACGGTGGGGGAGAGCAGCACCTCCGTCTTGTACCGGTCGAGGAAGACCGCCAGCCCGAAGTCGATGCTGTCGATGGGCGTGGGGCCGTCCACGGCGTACGAGAGCTTCCCGAGGTCGATGGGCGCCTTGTACTTGGCCTTGAGCATCTTGGCCGCCTCGAGCCAGGCCTCCGGCGCCTTCCCGTCGAACATGGCGCGGTGGAGCATGTGGACGAGGTAGTCGTCGGCGGGGAACTTGTCGGTCGTCATCGGGTCGGTGAAGACCTTGAAGAGCGCGAAGCGGTTGTCCTTCTTGTGGAAGAAGGGCGTGGCCTCGGCGAAAGCCGCCAAGAGGGAGGCGGCGACGCGCGCACAGTGCGGGTTCTTCAGCCCGTTCTCGGCCGCGATGGCCTTGAAGAGCTTGGTGTTCACCAGGCGCTGGTCCTTCTCGTCCAGCTTCCAGACGTAGGGCTTCTTGGCGAAGACCTCGTCGTCCACCTGGGCGCGGGCAGGCGCGGAGGTGAGGACCAGCGAGACGAAGAGGAGCGCTGAACCAGTGAGGGCGAGAGTTCTCATGGCGTGACCTCCGGAAATCCTAGCACTCGTTCGACCGCCTTCCGCGGGTCGGGCAGGCGCAGCGACAGCAAGAAGGGAACCACCTCGAGCACGGCGGCGGCCATGAACACCTGGCGGGGCTCGAAGAGGTCGAAGAGCCGGCCGACGAGCACGTAGCCCAAGAAGCCGCCGACGCCATAGGTCAGAGAGACGAAGAGCGCCTGGGCGGTGGCGCGCAGCCGGGTCGGGGCAAGGTCGTTGACGTAGGTCACGCTGCTGACCATGAAGGCCCCGAAGGCCAGGCCGTGCAGAAGGTTGAGCAGGACGAGCACGACCGCGCCGCGCGAGAGGGCGACCAGGAGCCACCGCACCGCCGCGGCGGCGAAGGCGACGGCCAGGATGTGTCGAGGAGCGAAGCGCCGGCCGAAGCGCGGGAAGAGCGCCATCACGGACACCTCGGCGAGGACCCCTAGCGCCAGCCCGAGGCTGGTGATCCACGGGGAATGGCCGAGGCTTTCGAGGTAGACGGCGAACATCAGGTTGTGAGGGGCGAAGGCGAGCCAGTGCAGGCTGGTCGCCGCGACCAGCCTTCGCATGCGCGGGTCGCGCAGGATCGCGGGCGCTTCCGAGAGGTGGACGTTGCCGGCACCACCGCGCCCGCGCACCAATAGCGACGCACCGAAGGCCACGGTGGCGGCGGCAATGGCCGCGAGGACCACCGGCGGGGCGGAGGCGGTGGCCGGGCGCTCCCCGGTCCAGAAGGCCCCGAATGCCAGGGTGGTCGCGACGAACCCCAGGCTGCCCCAGAGCCGGACCCGCGGGTACTGCGCGCTGTCCGGCCCCAGGCGCTCGAGGGTCAGGCTGTCGGCGAGCATGGACAGGGGAGCGATGCAGACCGCGGCCACCGTCAGCCACGGCGCGATGGCGGCGCGCGTCGTCGCGAAGAGGAGCGGGACGAAGGCGAGCGCATGGCCGAACGTCAGCAACGACAGCAGCAGCGCGCCGCGCCGGGTACGGTCGGCGACGAAGCCCGCCGCGGGCGGCACCAGCACCTGCATCAACGGGTAGGCAGCCATCAGCAGGCCGAGGTCGGTGCCTGACAGCCCCAGCGCCTTCATGTGCTGGGGAAGGAAGGGCATGGTGATGCCCACCGAGGCGTAGAGGCAGGCGTAGAAGAGCCCCAGCGGAGCCACGGAGCGCCTCAGGTCCCAGGATGCCGGTTGCGTCACGCGAGCCTCTCGAAGCTGGGACGGGCGGGTGGGCCTCCCGATTCGCACTCGCGCCGCGCCGCCGAAAAGGAGAGTAAGGTTGCCGCCATGCAACCCGTCCTCCGGCTGCTGGCCGCTCTGCTCGCCGCCGCCTCGCTCGCGGTGCCTCCCTTGGCCCTGGCGTCGACGCCCACGCCGGTGCCGGGGTCGGCGATCGCCGACGAGGAGGAAGACGCCTGTGGGGACTCCGAGGAGGACGTGGACCCGCCATCGGACGAGGCGGAGGAGCCCGAGCCCGCGGAGTAGGCGCAACTCACGGCGGAGTTGGGCACCCGGTCGTCTCGATCGTCAGGCGGCCGTCCAGCTGTGCGGTCAACGTGCCGCCCCGCTTCTCGAGGAACGCGGCCAAGGCGTCACGCATGTTGAGCTGACGGCGGTGGCCGAAGTCCTTCTGCGTGGCAGGAAGGGTGTCGAACACCTTGCCCAACCCGTCGCCGCCGAGGGCGAGGAAGTCGCTCGTGGTCAGCCGGTAGGTCGCGGTGCGGTCGAACGGGCGGCCGTCGGTGAACCTCGCCTCGACGATGCTCACCGTCTCGCCGCACTTGCGGCCCTTCACCCGGACCCCTGCGATTTGCGGGGCGCCGTGGCCGCTCGAGGCCAGCACCTCGAAGCACTTGAGGATCTGCTCGCCGGTGAGCGTCACGGTCGAGACCGAGTTGTCGAAGGGGAAGACCTCGTAGAGCGCTCCAAAGGTCAGCTCCCCGGAGGCCAGGTCCGCACGCAGGCCGCCGGCGTTGAGCAGCGTCACGTCGGTCTTCTCCATGGCGTTCACGGTGTCGGCGAGCGCGTTGCCCAAGAGGCTCTCGCCCTTGTAGTTGCGGGTCAGGGGCTCGGGGACGGCGACGCGAAGGGCGCGGCGGTGCTCCTGCGCGACCCGCTCGATGTAGGGAGAGAGCGCCGCGGTGACCGCCGGGTCGGGGACGAGCGCCTTGCCGTGGAAGGTGGCCGGGACGAGGTCACCGGCGGCGGGCTTCTTGGGGTCGCAGGCTTCGCTGCCGGGGTAGGTCTTCTCGCAAACGGCGACCGCGCCGACGAGCTTCGTGCTCTCGGTCCTCACGCGGCGCGTGTCGGGGTCGACGACCAGCTCCAGCAGGCTGAAGTGCGTGCCGTAGGAGTTGGCTTGCACCACCGGCGTGCCGTTGATGACGTGCTGCAGGCGGGTATGGGTGTGGGCCGAGAGGACCGCATCGAAGAGGCCCCGCGGCATCTGCTGGAGCATCTCGAAGATCTCTCCCTTGGGATCGCAGCTGGCGAGATCGTTCGGGTCGGCGAAGCTGGCGCACCTTCCGCCGGCGTGGACGAGGGCGATGAGGATGTCGGCGCCCCGCTTGCGCAGCTCGGCGGCCGCGGCCTGGCCCTCCGCCGCGAGCGGACCGAAGCGTAGGCCGGAGACGTTGACCGGGTTGGTCACTTGGGGCGTGAGCGGGGTCAACAGGCCGACGATGCCGATCTTCAGCCCCTTGCGCTCGACCATGGCCAGACCATCGTTCCTGAAGAAGGCCGGGCGCTGGCCGTTGGCGAGGTAGACGTTGCGCGCCAGGAAGGGGAAGTGGGCCTGCCGCGCTCGAGACTCCAGGGCGCCGAGCGGGTCGTCCCCTGGATCGACCGCCGCGGACTTGGGGCCGTTGGGGCCGTAGTCGAACTCGTGGTTGCCGATGGCGGCGGCGTCGTAGCCGAGCACGTTGTAGGCCGCGACGACCGCCTCGCCCTCGGAGAGATTGGCAACCAGCGTCCCCTGGAACATGTCGCCCGCGTCGAACAGCAGCACGCCGCCGGGGTTCTCCTCGCGCAGGCGGGCGACGTAGCCGGCGAGGATCTCGGCGCCACCGGTGCGCACCACCCGCCCGTCGGAGAGCCGGGTCTCCTTGGCCTGAACCCAGCCGTGCAGGTCGTTGGTGGAGACGATGGTGAGCTTGATGGGCTCGGATGGGGCTTGGGGGCCGGAGGCCGGGCGGCTTGCAGCCGCGCAACTCGCGACGAGCGCGGCGGCGGCGAGGAGCGTCGAGAGTCGGGTGAGGGCAGGCACGAGGGGGGCATTCTAACCGCCCGCGGCCCGGTCACAATGTCCAACAGGGGCGCGAACCGGGCTCGACGCCCGAGGAGATTTCCGGTACTCGACAAGCCCCATGAGCGACGCGCGCGCAGCACTGGCGGACTTGCAGCGGCGACTGGCCGTCTGCAAGCGCTGCCCGAACATGATCGGGCCGGTGGTACAGGGCCAGCCGAACTTCTCCCGGATCTATCTGGTAGGCCAGGCGCCGGGCCCGCACGAGGGGGAGAAGGGCAAGCCGTTCGCCTGGACTGCCGGCAAGCAGCTGTTCAAGTGGTTCGCGACCCTGGGCGTCGACGAGGAGACGTTCCGCGCCAAGGCGTTCATGGCGGCAGTGGCGCGCTGCTTCCCGGGCAAGGCCAAAGCCGCCGGCGACCGCAAGCCCGACGCCGACGAGATCGCCGCCTGCCGCACCTTCATGGACGAGGAAGTCCGGCTGCTCAAGCCCAAGCTGATCATTCCGGTCGGTGGCCTGGCCATCGAGCAGATCATCGGCGGCAAGCCGGCGCTCACGGACGTCGTAGGGCAGACCGTCGAAGTGGCGGTGGCTGGGGTTGAATGCGACGCCATCGCACTGCCGCACCCCTCCGGCGCATCGACGTGGCACAAGATGGAGCCAGGAAAGACGCTTCTGGCAGAAGCGCTCGAGGTGCTGGGCAACCACCCGGTCTGGAAGGAGACGTTCGGCCAGGCGCGCAAGGCCGCTGGTTGACGAGGGCGGCCGTCGGCAGAAGAAGCCCGACTCCCAAAGCAGAGGCCCGGTCGGAAAACCGACCGGGCCTCTTCGTCCCTGGCGCGTCTCACCCGCACCTTGCTTGACCCCGCCGGGAATCGAACCCGGGCTTACGCCGTGAGAGGGCGTCGTCCTAACCGCTAGACAACGGGGCCGTATTCGTCCTGCCTGTTGAGTCGGGGCCGACTCCGACCCCAAAAGTAGAGGCCCAGTCGGAAACCGACCGGGCCTCTTTCTCCCTGACGCGTCTCACCCGCGTCTTACTTGACCCCGCCGGGAATCGAACCCGGGCTTACGCCGTGAGAGGGCGTCGTCCTAACCGCTAGACAACGGGGCCGTATTCGTCCTGCCTGTTTGACCGGGTCTCTGAAATCCCGGTCGGATTGGGAGAGCTGGGAGACTAGGATTCGAACCTAGATAGACAGGTTCAGAGCCTGCCGTCCTGCCGTTAGACGATCTCCCAATATCCTTTCCGGCTACTTGGCCTTGATGCCGCCGTCCTTCGGTGCTTCCTTCGGCGGATCTCTGCTGACCACGAAAAATCTCGTCTCGCCGTCCAACTCGTAGACGTTGATGCCTTCCCACTCACCCTTCTTGTCGACGTTGACGATGTGGAAGCCGCGGATGCCTGGCTGATTCACGATCGTCTTATAGGGATACGTCGACTTCGGGTACTTCTTCTCGATCCAGGTGAGCGTGTCCTTCCAGTTGCTTGGCGACTTGTACCGGTCTTCACCAACCTGCTGGCTCCCGCCTGGGAGCACCGCGCCCTTCACCACCACGCCATCAGCAGCAGCCACCGGCGCCGCCATCAACAGCCACGCGCCAAAAACGAGAGCGGCCTTATAGCCGCGCCCCGAAAACCTGTCAAGCGGAGAGCGAGAAATCACGTTCGGGAGATACCTTTCGTCGTCCTGCGTGTCAACGGCCGAGGGACTTGAGGGTCGCAAACAGGTCCATGGAGAAGGCCGCGCCAATGTGGATGATCGCCCCGTACCACATGCTCCGGGTGCGCAGGGCCAAGAGCCCCAGCGCGATGCCCGCGATGATCGACCCGAGCGTCTCGAGCTCGGGCTTTCCGAAGTGCATGATCACAAAGGGCATTGTCTGGGCCAGGATGGCCGCCTTGCCCATCGTCTTCTCGAACGAGAAGAGCAGGTAGCCGCGGAAGACGAACTCCCAGGCGATGAAGTAGAGCGCGAAGCTCGCCTCGTAGGCGAGGAAGAGCCCGACCGAGGTCTTGGCGGCGCTGCAGAGCGGGTAGTGGTTGGCGAAGGTGTCCAGGCGCGAGGCGACGAAGACCACGGGGATGAAGCAAGCGCACACCAAGGCCGTCGCCTTCAGGCCGAGCTTCCAGTCGCCCAGCCCCAGCCCCAGCTCGCGGACGCGGATCCCCGGGGTGAGCGCCGCGGCTGCCAGCGGGATGAGCAGGTAGAAGGTGAAGCTCGACAGGTGCCAGTAGAGGGTCGGGAGGTAGTCGTAGAGGGGCTCTTTGCCCTCGCCGATGAAGCGGGCGAAGTTCGACCGGTAGAACCAGGTGTCCCCATGGTGGTGCGAGACCACCATCATCGTCATGCCCACCACCATGGCCACCGTGGTCTGCGGGTCGAGCCACCGCAGCAGTCCCAGCACCTCGTCGACGGCGCGGCGCCAGGCGGGTCGCGGCGCTTCTGACGGCGGCAGGCTGGGCGAAGTGGGCTCGGGTGCGGTGGGCAGCGGCTCGTTCATGGCGGCGGGCACGATGGCACCAGCCTCGAAGAGGCGTCAACCGGGCGCAGCGCGAGCGCCATGCTAAGCTCCTGCAACCTCCGGCCGGTCTCACCAACTCCCGCCCGATTAGCCCATGCGCCTGCCCCTCTCTCTTCCCCGAACGCTCCTGCTATCGTCCGCGCTGCTCCTGGCTGTGCCCGCCGCCGTCTGGGCCAGCGTCGTGCTCCCTGCGAGCGTCGAGGCGCTGGCCCGTCGCGCCGACCTCGTCGTCCGCGGCCGCGCCGAGCGCTCCGTCGCCGCCACGAGCGCCGACGGCAAGCTCATCCACACGGTCACCACCGTTCGAGTCCTCGAGAAGCTCAAGGGGCAGGCCGGCGAGACCGTCGAGGTCCGCAGTCCCGGCGGCACCGTCGGCGACATCACCCAGGTCGTTCACGGCGCGCCGAGCTTCACGAGCGGGGAAGAGGTCGTGCTCTTCCTCCATCGTGAGGCGGCCATCCGCTACACCGTCGAGAACCTCGCCCTGGGCAAGTTCGAAGTGCTGCGGCGGCAGGACGGCTCGGCGGTCGTCCAGCAGCGCGCCGCGAAGGGGCTGGAAGTGCGGAACGCCGACGGGTCGGTCACGCCGGCGCAGGCGGTGGCGCCTGTGCCCGAGTCCGACTTCTTGCAGCGGGTCCGCCGCGCCGTCGAGGCCACGCGAGGAGAGCGCTGATGCGCACGCTCCTGCGCATCGCGGCCATCTCGTTGCTCGGCCTGGCCGTCGCCCTGCCTTCCGCCGCGCACGCCGGCTGGGTGCGCAGCCGGGTGCCGCACTCCGACGGGTCATACTGCGGCACCTGCGAACAGCTCTTCTGGTGCGGCACTCCAGGCAAGCCGGATCCGGACAGGAAGGTGCCGTTCACCATCAACGAGTCCGGCAGCAAGGATGCGGGTGCCGCGTCGTCCATCGAGGCCGCGCGACAGTCGTTCCTGGCGTGGACCGCCCCGGAGTGTACCGATCTCCAGTTCATCGACCAGGGGACGACGTCTAGCTACGAGATCGGCTACACGCAGAACGCCAACAACATCAACCTGGTCGTCTGGCGCGAGTCGACCTGCGTGCGCGAAGCGCCGGCGGACGCCGAGTGCTTCAAGAGCGGCGGCTGCAACAACCTCTACAACTGCTGGGAGGGCTCGCTGCAGACCATCGCCCTGACCACCACCACCTTCAACAACAAGACCGGGGAGCTTCTGGACGCCGACATCGAGCTCAACGGCGCGGGCTTCGTTTTCAGCACCGTCGACGGTCCTACATGCTCCAACCCGCCGCCGCGCCCGGCTACCAACTGTGTCGCGACCGATGTCCGCAACACGCTCACCCACGAGGTGGGGCACATCGTCGGTCTCGATCACCCGGACCTCTCGCCCGAGGACACCGTCGACCACACCCACGACGCCGAGGACACGATGTACTCGAGCGCGTCCCTGGGGGACACCAACAAGCGCACCCTGCATCAGGACGACATCGACGGGCTGTGCGCCATCTACCCCAAGGGCGAGAAGACCGCAGCGTGCCTCAAGCGCTTCGACGGGATCGGCAACGGGTGCAGCTGCTCGGCTGGCGGGGCGCCGATGGGAGGGCTCGTGGCCGCGGTGATCGCCCTGTTGGGGCTCCCTCGGCGCCGGCGGGAATCTTGACCGCTCGCCGCAGGCGCACGGACAATCCAGCCCGTCCATGAGCAAGCAGAAGCCCACCATCCTGGTCGTCGACGACTCCACGGTCCTCTTGGACCAGCTGGTGGGGGCCTTCACGGACGCCGGCTTCGAAGTGGCCTACGCCATCGACGGCGAAGAGGTCTTCCGCAAGATCACCGCGTTCAACCCCGACGCGCTCCTGCTCGACGTCTACATGCCGAAGATCAACGGAGCGGACGTCTGCCGGCTGCTCAAGGCTCACCCGCACTGGAAGAAGACCTACCTCGTGCTCATGAGCGCCCGCATGAGCGACAAGGAGATCGAGACCTACAAGCGGATGGGGGCGGACCACTTCCTGCGCAAGCCATTTGACGCGGCCGACGCGGTCAGGCTCGTGAGCGATGCGCTGGAGCAGCGGCCTGCCGACGACGGCGAGCCGCCTTCCGGGTCGTCTGCCCCATCGTAGGCCCGCGGCGCTACCAGCCCTCGTCGGCGCCCTTCTTCTTCTCGTCCTTCTTTTCGTCCTTCTTCTTCTTGGCCGTTCCCGCGTCCTCGTCCACGTTCTCCTTGAGGACGAGGTCCTGGTCGAGCGGGTTGCCGTCGGCGTCGAGCTTCGGCTTGGGCTTGGTGCTCTTGGTGCTCTCTCCGCCAATGCCCGGAGGAGGCGGCGGCTTCTCGGTCCACTCCCCGTGGTTCGCCGGAATGTCCTTGGTCACGAAGGACAACGTGAACTGGGCGTGCGGCGCCTCGTCGACCGAGGTCTTGAAGGTGATGGACCTTTCTCCCACCAGCGAGAAGGTCATCCGCAGCTTGTCGCAGGTGCCGTCGACCGGGCAGAAGATGGCGTCCTCGTCGGTGGAGGCGTCCTCCTGGTAGGCGAGCTTGCCCTGGTCGGTGCGCCCCTTCTGCGAGAGCGTGTACTCGACGGAGGGCATGCCCTTGTCGAAGTGGTAGAGCCGGTACTCGTGCTTGATGGAGTCCAGCCCCGCCTCGCGGATGGGGGCCGAGGCCAGCACGAGGTGGTCGTCCTTGGGCTCGATGTAGAGGGTGTAGTTCATCGGGCCCATCGGGCTCTCGCGCACCGTCCCCGCCCAGACGCCCCGCCAGTCGCGCATCACGCGTAGCACCGCGGTCGACCCGGCTCCGGTGGGCTTGACGTCCACGGTCTTGCAGCCGACGAGCGCGGCCAGGGCGGCGAGGGTGAAGGGGACCAGCAGGCGGATGCGCATAAGACCTCCGTTCGAGACGGTTCATCCTCGCCGCAAGGCGGCGGGGCGGGCAAGGCGTCAGAGGCCTGCGGCCTCGGTGACCAGCAGGTCGATCCCCTTGGCCGCTTCGAAGACTCCCGGTGGCGGCGCGACCAGTTCGTCGGCGTGAAGAATGGCGAGCAGCGCCTTGGTGTCCTCGCGCTGGTGCAGTCCGAGCAGGACTTCGCGGACCTTGGGCAACCGCGTGCAGTCGGCGCGGATGGCGAAGGTCTCGCCGGGGATGGGGTCGGTCCGGGCGAAGACGGTCAGGAGCGCGGCCTGGTCGCCGGCAAGATCCTCGAGCGCACCGTCGTAGGTCGCGCCGGCGTCCGCCCGCCCCTCGAGCACCGCCTTGACCACCGCGTCGTGGCTGCCCACGAACTCCCGGGTGTAGTCGGCGGGGCCCAGGCCTTGGGCGAACAGGTAGGCGAACGGGAACTGGAACCCGGAAGAGGAGTGAGGCGAGACGAAGGCCAGCTTGCGGCCCTTGAGGTCCGCGATGCGCGAGATGCCCTTGTCGGCGCGGGTGATGAACAGCCCCTGGCGCACGAACGTGCCGCCGCGCATGCCGATGGCCACCGCGTCGTAGCCGTTCTCGTGGGCGCGGCTGTAGAGGACCGGGCCGACCACGATCAGGTCCCAGCGGCGCTCGGCGAGCCCCTTGGAGAACTCGCGGTAGTCGGCAGCGACGCTCAAGTCGACGCGTCCTCCGAGCTCGCGCTCCAGGACCTGCGCCAGTGCGTCCAGTTCCCGGGTGCGCACCGCCTGCTCCCCGAGTGGCACGGCGCCGATCGTCAGGACTGGAGCGCTCGTGCCGCCGCTCCCGGCGGTACCAGTGGGCTTCGCGCTGGCGCAGCCGAGAGCCAGGGCACACAGCAGTCCGAAGGGTGCGGAAAGCCGAATCACTTGGCGCCTCCTTGGGGAGTTGGACGTGCGCTGCGCTTGAGGAAGCGGCCCCGGCCCGCGCGGCCCTGCCAGCGGCCGTCTTCGACGATGGCCTCTCCGCGGCTGAAGACCAGCGCCGGCGCGCCCTTCACGGTCCGGCCTTCGTAGGGCGAGTAGTCGGTGCGCATGTGCAGGGCGCTCGCCGCCAGGCTCTGCGTCCGCTCGGGGTCCCAGACGACGACGTCGGCGTCGGCCCCTGGGACCAGGGCGCCCTTCCTCGGGTAGAGCCCGAAGATCTTCGCCGGCTCGGTGCTGACGATTTGCACGAAGCGGTTGACGTCCAGCCGGCCCTGACGCACCCCCTCGTCCCACAGGAGCATGAGGCGCGTCTCGATGCCCGGCAGCCCATTGGGGATCTCGGTGAACCTCGAGGCCTTGTCCTTCTGGCCCTTGTAGAGGAAGGGACAGTGATTGGTGCCCACGGTGGCGAGGTCGCCCAGCGCCAGGCCGCGCCAGAGGTGCTCTTCGTTGCCCGGAGCCCGCACCGGCGGGCTGAAGACGACCTTCGAGCCGTCCGGAGCCTCGATGTCCCGCTGCGACAGGAACAGGTACTGTGGGCAGGTCTCCGCCCAGACGGTCTGGCCGCGCAGCCGCGCCTCGCGGACGGGCTCGAGCGCCTCCCGAGAGGTCAGGTGGACGATGTAGAGCGGGGCCTGGGCGATCTCGGCGAGCGCGATGCAGCGCGCTGTGGCTTCGCCCTCGAGCCGGGCGGGCCGGGTCAGCGCGTGGAAGCGCGCCGCCGTCTCTCCGCGGGCGAGCGCCTGCTCCACCAGCACCTCGATGGCGTGGCCGTTCTCGGCGTGCACCGCGACGAGCCCGCCGTTTTCGCGAGTGCGCTGCAGCACCCGCAGGATGGAGCCGTCGTCGAGCTGGTAGAAGCCGGGGTAGGCGGTGAAGAGCTTGAAGGACGTCACGCCCTCGCGCTGGACCATCGTGTCCAGCTCGGCGAGCGACTCCTTGGCCGCGCTGCGCACCGTCATGTGCAAGCCGAAGTCGATGACGGCCTTACCCTCCGCCTCCTTCAGGCGCTCCTCCAGGCCGGCGGCGAGCGTGCCGCCCTTGGGCTGCGCGGCGAAGTCGATGACCGTGGTCGTCCCGCCCAGGGCTGCGGCGCGGGTGCCGCTCTCGAAGTCGTCCGAGCTGACCATGCCGTTGCCCATGGTCAGCTGCAGGTGGACGTGCGGGTCGACGCCGCCGGGCAGCACGTACTTGCCCCGGGCGTCCACCGTGCGGTCGAAGGGGCCGAGCTTGCCGAGGTCGACGCCGACGGCGGCGACCGTCTCGCCGTCGAGCAGCACGTCGGCGACGAAGAGGTCGCTACCGGTCGCGACGGTGCCGCCCTGGATGAGAGTGCGCATGGGTTGGCTCCTGAAGGGCTCGAAGCGAGCCGTGGGCAGTGTCGAGAGAAGACCCTGGCCTGTCAATCGAGCGCTCGAGGCTAGAATGCTCAGCCGAATCGAGGGGATGGAGGAGGAGAGGTCCATGCGGCGCGTCGGTGTCTTCTGCGGCTCCAGCAACGGGGCGAGCCCTGTCTTCCGTGAAGCGGGCCGCGCGCTGGGCAGCCTGCTCGCCCGGCAGGGCCTCGCGGTCGTCTATGGCGGAGGTCGCGTCGGGGTGATGGGTGCGGTGGCCGAGGGGGCGCTCGCCGAGCGCGGCCGGGTCTACGGCGTCATCCCCGAGGTGCTGGAGATCAAGGAGCGGGCGCATCCGGGGCTGACCGAGCTGCGGCTGGTGAAGACGATGCACGAGCGCAAGGCGCTGATGGCCGAGCTCTCCGACGCCTTCGTGGCGCTGCCGGGAGGCATGGGCACGCTCGACGAGTTCTGCGAGATCGTCACCTGGGCCCAGCTGGGGCTGCACCAGAAGCCCTGCGGCCTGCTGGACGTCGGCGGCTACTTCCGTTCGTTCGTGGCGTTCATCGACACGGCCGTCGCGCAGGGCTTCGTGAAGGCGGAGCACCGCTCGTTCATCCAGGTCGCCTCCGACCCCGAGGAGCTGGTCGCGAAGCTGCGTGCCTTCAAGCCGACGCTAGAGGAGCCGCGGTGGATAGGCCCGGAGCAGACGTAGGTCAGGGCGCCAGCCGGGTGGTCTGACCCGCGCGGACGACGGCGATCCACGTGCGCTGCGTGCCGTCGGGCGCGACCAGGGTGACGGAGTAGCTCCCCGGGGGCAGCGAGCGGGAGAAAGGGGCCAGTCCCATCCGGAGTCCCTGGAAGAGGACGGTGCCTCGCGACACGAGCTCGAGGCGGCCGAGCCTGGACGCCGGGCGGCCGCGGCCGGGCCGTGAGCTGGCCGCTCGTTTCGCCGAGGGGCCAGGTGTCGAAGGCCGTGTCGGTGGCACGGGCGGCGGGGTCGCCTCGAGCAGGGACTCGAGGTCGGCCTCGGGTCCCGGGGAGGCGATCGCCGGCTTCAACGGCGGGTCCATCGGCGGCTCGACGGCAGGGAGGTCCAGGGCTTCGCGCACCTCGCGCATGCCCAGCCCGAGCCCGAAGCCGATGAGCGAGAGCCCCAGCGCGGCGCCAGCGATGCGTCCTCGCGTGAAGCGCTGGGCCGACTGGACGACGTGCAGCGGCACCGCGACCAGCTCCTGGCCGGCCTTCATCAGCGCCGCTGGCACCTCGCCCACCACGCGCACCAGCTGCCGGGTTCCCCGGCGCCGCGCCTCGGTGAAGAGGCGCACCGCCGTCACGCCGCCGACCGGCTCCACCAGAACGGGTGCGGCCGCGGCATCGGTCGAGGTGGCGGTGGGCTCGATGGGCACGGGCAGGCTCAGGGCGTGGCGCGCGTCGGCGTCGCCGAACAGGTGCGTCAACCAGCAGCCCAGCCGGGTGCTCGTCGGCAGCCAGCCGCGCTCGGCCATCACCCCCTCGAGCGCGACGCGCAGCTCGTCGGCGGACGAGAACCGCCGCGCGGGGTCGCGCTCCAAGGCGCGCATCACCGTCGCGGCGAAGCGGTCGGGCACGGCGCCGCGGCGCTCGCGCGGGTCGGCGATGGGCTCGCGCACGATGGCCTCGATGGTGGCGGCGTCGCTGTCGCGGCGGAAGAGGCGCTCGCCGGTCAGGAGCTCGTGGAGCACGACGCCCAGCGCGAACACGTCGGCGCGGCAGTCGCAGATCCCGCGCTGGATCTGCTCGGGGGCGAGGTAGGCGAGCTTGCCCTGCACCGAGCCGCCCGGGAATGGGCCCTGCGCGGCGCCCCCCGCCTTGGCGATGCCGAAGTCGACGAGCTTGACCTCGCCGACGAAGGTGGCGACCACGTTGGCCGGGCTGACGTCGCCATGGACGATGCCGCGCTCGTGCGCGAACTGCAGACCCTGGGCGACGCCAGCGCCCAGCTGCGCCGCGATCTCCACGGGCACCGGCAGGCTTCGCTCGCGTGAACGGGCCACGACGGCGGCCAGGTCCTTGCCCGCCAAGTACTCCATGCAGATGTAGGGGTCCTCGCCGTGCCGGCCCAGCTCGTGGACCTGGACGATGTTCGGGTGGGGCAGCGAGGCCGCCAGCCGGGCCTCCTCCAGGAACATGGAGACGATCTGCGGGTTCTCGGCGAGGTGCGGCAGCAGGCGCTTGAGCACCACCGTCCGGACGAAGCCCTCCGGGCCCGACGCGGTGGCGAGGAACAGCTCGGCCATGCCGCCGCGAGCGAGCCGGGTGCGTACCACGTACTTTCCGAAGCGGACTCCCATGCGCAGGTCTCGCCGCCGGGCGCTCGTGGACTTGGTGCAGCACCCAGCCAGGCGCGCACCCTAGCGCGGATCGTCGGGCGCACCTCAGAGCCGGTCCTGCACTTGGCGCCCTGCCCGATCAGCGGGCGGCCTTCTTGGGCAACGGCGGGGGGCGCACCGGGGGCGGGACCGGCGAGGCCGGCCGCTCGCGCATCGAGGTGGGCACGAGCAGCCGCGCGTAGGTGGCCCAGCGGTCCGCCGCCGAGGCCGCCGCTTCGTCGAGGAACCGGTCGACGGCACGGCGCTCGATCGAGGGCACGGCGTGGCCCCGGGCGGCGAGCGTGTCCCACAGCGCGGCACGCAGCAGGCCGAACTCCAGCATCAGCCCGCGGACCCCACCTGCGGGCTGGGAGAGCACCAGGGTCATGGAGCGCAGCCAAGGCTCGGGCGCAGGCGCCGGGCTGCGCAGGCTTCGCGCCAGGTCCCTGAGGAGGATCGGCGCGGCCAGCCTCAGCGATGCCTCCTGGAACTTGAGCTCCGCCGTCACGGCGGACAGGAAGCGGCCGACGATCTCCTGGAGACACTCCTCGACGTAGAGGCCCGCTCCCATCATCCACGCACCCGCCCATCCGCCCGCGCGCCGTACGCCAGAAGCTAGCAAGCGATGCGCCTGCGCAAAGGGCCCAGCCGCGGCGAGCGCGCGGGCCTCGCGTGGAAATGCTTTTCCCACCCGGAGGCGCCGACCGCCCTCACACGAAGTCGCAGAGCGAGGGCGGCGTCCAAGGCACGGGCGTTGCTCAGCAGGGCCACGATGGAGCCCTCGCTCGAGTACTACGCGTACCTCGCCTCCACGGTCGCGCCCGGAGAGCTGGCCAAGGCCGCCGCGCGCAAGCTGGTCCAGCGCGCCGTCCAGGTGCTGGGGCGGCCCGCTCCAGGCGGGGCCGAGCTCTTCGAGGTCTTCTGCGCCCACGACGCGAAGGACCTGGCGCTCAAGCTGGCTGCGCCGCGCGCCTCGGCTTGCTGGGCCGACGCCACCCGGCGCGAGCGGGTGGTGCCGGCGGCGCGGCAGCTGGCCGGGATGAGGCAGCGGGCCCTGGGCCGGGCCGAGGCGGCGTGGCGGCGCGAGTTCGACGTCTTCGGCCGGCGGGTCGCCTTCGGGCGCGGACGGCGCGTGGACTGGCAGCTCGACGCGCTCCACGGCGCGTCGTTCGCGGGGGCGGCCAGCGCCCAGGGGCTGGACCCGAAGGCGCCGTGGCTCTTGGCGCGGATGGAGCACCTGGTCTGGCTGGGGCAAGGGGTCTGGCTTTCGCCCGCCGACGCGGACCGCGCCCGCTACGCGCACGAGTTCACGCAGCAGGTGCGCCACTTCGCCCGCGAGAACCCGCCGGGTGTCGGCGTGCACTGGCTGTCGCCGATGGAGGTGGCGCTGCGCGCGGCCAACCTGTGCCTTGCCTTTCTGATGATGCGCCACCGCCCGGAGCTGCAGGACCCGGAGTTCGCGGTGGCCTTCGCCGGCCTGTTGGCGACGCACGGCCTGTTCGTGGAGCGCCACCTGGAGAACACCTCCGCGGTCCCCAACAACCACTACGTCGCGGACCTCGTCGGGCTGCTGCACCTGGGCGTGCTCTTCCCGGAGCTGCCCAACGCGCGAGCCTGGCGGGAGCGCGCCGTCGACGGCCTGCGCGAGCAGATCCGCCGGCAGGTGCTGGCCGATGGCTTCACCTTCGAGGGGTCGACCTCGTACCACCGGCTCGCGACCGAGCTGTTCACGCTGGGGCTCTTCGCCGGGCAGGCGGGCCGGCTCGACCTGGGCGAGGAGTACCGGCAGCGGCTGCACGGGATGTTCCGGGCGGTGGCTGCCTACCTGACCCCGTCGGGGACCGCCCCTCAGATCGGCGACAACGACTCGGGGCAGGCGCTGCCGCTAGTGCGCCGCGAGCCGCTGGAGCACGCCTACCTGCTGCCGCTGGGGGCCGTGCTCTTCGAGGACCCGGAGCTGAGGCTCGAGGGCGCGGCGCTGTGCGAAGAGGCGGCCTGGCTGCTGGGAGCCGACGCGCTCGCGCGCTGGGAGGTGCTGCCGGAGTCGCAGTGCCGCACGAGCCGGGGCTTGCCCCAGGCGGGGCTCTACTTCTTGCGGAGCGGCTCCGCGTACGCGGCCGCGTCCTGCGGCTCCACGGGACAGGCCGGCCTGGGGGGCCACGGTCACTGCGACAAGCTCTCCATCGAGCTCCACAGCGGGGGCGAGGCGGTCGTCGTCGACCCCGGCACCTACTGCTACACGAGCGAGCCGGCCGAGCGCGATCGCTTCCGCTCGACCGCGGCGCACTCGACGATCCAGGTGGACGGCGTCGAGCAGTGCCGGCTCATCGCCGGGCGGCCGTTCGCGCTGCCGGACGACGCGCGGGCCCGGGCGCTCGGGTTCGAGTCCACGCCCGGCCGGGAGCGGTTCGTCGGCGAGCACCGCGGCTTCGAGAGGCTGGTCCCAGGGCTGCGGCACCAGCGCGAGCTCGTCCTCGACCGAGCGGCGCGGGCCTTCCTGGTCCTCGACCGCCTCGCCGGCTCGGGATGCCACGAGGTGGTCTCGCGCTTCCTGCTGCCGGACACGCTCGTCCGCTTCAGGGAACCGAGCCAGGTCGAGCTCGACCGGATCGCGCGCTTCGGGCTGGTGCCGGCGCGAAGGGCGCTGGAGCTGGGGACGCCAGAGGCGCCGCGCGCGCTGCTGGTGCCGCCGGAGGGGCTCGAGGTCGCGCTCGTGCCGTCCTGGTACTCGCCGGGGTACGGCAGGCGCACCCCGGCGATCACGGTCGAGCTGCGCGCGGTCGGTGAGCTTCCGGTGGAGCAGCGCGTCGTCATCTTGCTGCTGGCCGGGAACGGGTCGGAGACAGGGAGGGCAATGTCATGAGGCAGGAGAAGACGAGCTCGTTGCTGGAGCGCATCCACGCGCGAGAGGCGAAGGTCGGGGTGGTGGGGCTGGGCTACGTCGGGCTGCCGCTGGCGATGGCGTTCGCGGAGGCGGGCTTCCCGGTGACCGGGCTGGACATCGACGAGCGGAAGATCGACCTGCTCAGCAAGGGCAAGAGCTACTTCCGCCATATCCAGGAAGGCCCCATCGCCCAGGCGGTGCTCGACGGGCGCTTCCACCCCACCCGCGACTACTCCCGCGTGGAGGCGCTGGACGCGGTGCTGGTCTGCGTCCCGACGCCGCTGACGCCGGCGCGCGAGCCGGACATGTCGTACATCACGAGCACCGCCGAGGCCCTGGTCGAGCACGTCCGCCCGGAGCAGCTCTTCGTGCTCGAGTCGACGACCTATCCGGGCACCACCGACGACGTGTTCCGGCCCATCCTGGAGAGGAGCGGACTGAAGGCGGGTGAGGACTTCTACCTGGCCTTCTCGCCCGAGCGCGAGAACCCGGGCAGCGAGCACACGGCGAGCAACACGCCCAAGGTCGTCGGCGGCTACTCGCCGCGCTGCCTGGAGGTCGCGGTCGCGCTCTACGGCTCGGCCGTTCCCAAGGTGGTGACGGTCTCGTCGACCCGCGCGGCGGAGATGAGCAAGCTGCTGGAGAACACCTTCCGCAGCGTGAACATCGCCATGGTCAACGAGCTGAAGATGCTCTGCGACCGGATGGGGCTGGACATCTGGGAGATCGTCGAGGCCGCCTCCAGCAAGGGCTTCGGCTTCATGCCTTTCTACCCGGGCCCCGGGCTGGGCGGGCACTGCATCCCCATCGATCCCTTCTACCTGACGTGGAAGGCGCGCGAGTACGAGTTCTCCACCCGGTTCATCGAGCTGGCCGGCGAGATCAACACCAACATGCCCCGCTACGTGGTGGAGCGGACGGTCGCGGCGCTGGACAAGCACCAGAAGTCGCTCAACGGGGCGCGGGTGCTGGTGCTGGGGGTCGCCTACAAGAAGGACATCGACGACCTGCGCGAGTCGCCGGCGCTGCGCGTGATGGAGCTTTTGACCGAGCGCGGCGCGCACGTCGCCTACCACGACCCGTACATCCCCAGCCTCCCGCCGATGCGCCACCACGACCTGCGCCAGGTCTCGCAGCCGCTCACCGCGGACCTCCTGGGCGCCGCCGACGTGGTGCTCATCCTCACCGACCACACCGACGTCGACTACGAGCGGGTGGTGCGGCAGGCGCGGCTCGTGGTCGACACGCGCAACGCGACCCGGGGCATCGCCGGGGCGGCCGAGAAGGTGACCAAGGCCTGACGCGCCTCTTCCGCCGCGGAGGAGGGGCGGGGGAGCGAGGGCGGAATGTCCGGCCCGGCCAGCGGTTTGGCTTGGGCCGGCCGTTTCTCGGTTAGGATGCCCCCCGACATGCGCTTCGCTCTCCAGATGGCGGTCATCTGCGTCGCAGGCGCGCTGCTCGGCCTCGCGCTCAATCTCGCGAGCGCCCGTCCGGCGCGCCTCTTCCACGCGGTCTACGCCGCGTCCGATTCGGGCAACAAGGTGTGCGGCGCCTCGCCCGAGGCACAGCACGAGAAGCACGGGCATTTGGTGATGCCGCAGAAGGAAGCGGTGGTCGCCTGCGGCGCCTGCACCGTCGGCTTCGTGGACGCGCGGGGCGCGGCCGCCTTCGCCGAAGGGCACATCCCGCAGGCCGTGCACCTGCCGCCCGCCGGGCACCCGGACGAGCCCGCAGAGCTCGCCAAGCTGAGGACCTTCCCGACGGTGGTGGTCTACGACTCCGGCGGTGGCTGCGGCCTCGCCGAGGGCGTCGCCGACCGGCTGGCGGTGCACGGGTTCAAGGACGTGCGGCTGCTCGAGGGCAGCTGGACCGACTGGATGATCGCCGGTGGGCCCGCGCTCTCGGGCGCCTGCCAGGCCTGCGACGGCCACGCGCATGACCGCGGCGCGATGTCGACGGAGGCGCACCCATGAGCCCGCGCGTCAAGGAGATCCTGCTCGCGCTGATCCGCGTGGGGATGGGCGTGGCGTTCGTCTGGTCGGCCTCCTCCAAGTTCCCGAACATGCAGGTCTTCGCGGAGGAGACCGCCAACTACCGGATGCTCCCGGCGGTGCTGGTCTCGTTCTTCGCGGTCAGCCTCGCGGGCGTCGAGCTGCTCACCGGCATCCTGACGACGCTCGGGGTCGCGGTGCGCGCCACCGCCTCTGTCATGGGGCTGATGCTGGTGGCGTTCATCATCGCGCTCTCGCAGGCACTGCTCCGCGGCATCGACCTCCGCTGCGGCTGCTTCGGTGGCTCGGAGCTCGCCAGCTGGTGGACCGTGGCCCGCGACGTGGCGATGTTGGCGGCGTGCCTCTTCCTCGCCAAAGCGGGAGGTGGGCGCCTGTTCTGGCCCAAGAAGCCCGGGCCGACCGCGGCCGCTCCGGCTGCAGGTAGCTGACTACTTACTTAGCCCTGGTCGAATCGGCGGGTGATGCGCTCGAGCCCTTCCCGAAACTCTTCGGGTGGGACGATCAAGCTCAGCGCGACGAAGGCCGGCGAGGGGAAGTCGAAGAAGAAGCCTGGGTGCACGACCACGCCCTCCTCCTCCACGAGCCCGACGGCCCAGTCCAGCTCCGAGCGGGCGGCCGGAATCCGCAGCACGACGCTCCAGCCGCCTTCGACCTTGAGGCGTTGCCAGGCCGAGCGGGACGTGTGCAGCGAGTCGACGGCAGCCAGGTTCTGGCGAAGGCGCTGGAGGATGGGGGCCTGGGCGAGGTCTCGGTGATGGAGCAGGTGGGGCACGGCGAGCTGTGAAGGCGTGCTGGGGGAGAGGTAGGTGTCGGCGATGATCTCCAGGCGCTCCATGGCCCTGGCCACGAGCGTCTCCGGTCCGCAGGCCACCAGCCAGCCGATTCTTGAGCTGGGGCGCCGCAGCGACCTTCGAAGCGCCGCTGAGGGCGAAGGCGAGCGCCTCGTGCTGAACGAGCACGCTCGGGGCGCGCCCGGCCGGCGCCTCGAGCCCGAAGTCGGCGAAGACCTCGTCGCACAGCAAGGCGAGGCCGCGTTCCGCGCACAGGCCGGCCAGGAACGAGAGCTCTTCGCGCTTCAGGTACGAGCCGGTGGGGTTGTTCGGGCTCACGGCGATCAGCGCGCGCGTCCGCGGCCCCACCGCCTGCCGGAGCGCTTCGCGGTCCAGGTGCCACTCGCCGTCGTAGCGGAGCGGATAGCCTCGGGCGACGGCGGACTCCAGCGCGGTGAGGTAGCCGAAGAGCGGATAGCTGGGCTCGGGGACCAGCACCTCGTCACCGGGGTCGCACAGGAGCTTGAAGAGGTAGGAGTACGCCTCGCTGGTCGACGAGGTGACCACGATGCGGTCGAGCGGGGCCTGCAGGCCGCGGGTGGCGTAGTAGCCCGCAATTCCCGCTCGCGCGAGCTCGTGCCCGAGCGGGTCGGGACGGTAGAGCGCCGCGAGTTCGTCGGAGAGGGCCTCCATGAGGCGCGAAGGTGGAAAGCCCAACTCCACGGCGGTGGGGTTCGACTCCGAGAGGTCGAGGAGTGGCTTGCCACTGGCTCGCCGGCGCGCAATGGCCTCGGCGAGCGGGTTGGCCGTCGCGTCCCATCGCGTGCGGTTCGAGAACATCACGGGTGCGCTCCGGAGCCTTCAATCGACGCGTGAATCCTAGCGTCTTCCCGGCAGCGGCCAGTTCAATCTGTGTCCGGCGGGGGATCTCGCCGCAGCGTCATGTCACGAAATGGGTGCCTATCTTTAGCAGCGTGGCTCCAAGCCTTCGGCCGGGCGCAATGGCTTCGCTACCACTAGCAGCCCCGAATGTCGGGGTGCGTGGAAACCAAGGCAGGGCGGCCCCAGTACTCCTGGATATCCACCACGAGCCCGTCCAGGTAGCTCGCCGCTGTGGGCCCGGCCACGAAGGGGATGCCGTCCACCTCGAACTGCTGATCGTCGCTGTCGGCTGTCTCATCCAGAGACAGGTAGATGCTCGGACCCCCTCACCCACGTCCGACGTGGATGCGGATGCGCGACTCCTTGCTCGTCCCAATCGCCTCGGCGAGCTTTTCGCGGGCCTTCTCGCTGATCTGCATCGCGGTGTTCCTCGTTGTGGGTGGTCTGCCCATGGGAGCCGACAAGTCCGGGAAGGGTTCGCGCTACCGCCTCAGGCTTGCGAGGACCTGGACGAGGCGCGCGGCAATCCGGTCGGGCGCCGCATCCGTCCCCTTGTTCAGGTACCGGGCCGGCTGGCAGTGCTCGAGCACCTTCTTGATCCGGTCGTCGCACGGAAACGCGGTGAAGAAGAGGATGGGCGCCGCCTTGGCCATGAGGCCCTTCTCGAACGCACGCAGCGCGATGGCCGCCTGGTGGCCGCTGAGCACGGGCATGTCGAGGTCGATGATGACGAGGTCCACCGCGACGCCCGCGGAGATGGACTCGGCGATCAGCTGGAGCATCTCCATCGCGTCCGGGCAGGCGCGCACGTGCTGGACCAGCCCAGAGCGGATGAGCAGGTCCTTCGCCAGCTCGCGCAGCAGCGCAGAGTCTTCCGCGACGATGACCCGACTGAAGAGGGCGGTCGGGACGGACACGGACTCTGGCTGAGGCGCGGAGAGCGGCGCCGGCGCTTGTACGGGCACTGGAGCGGGAGCCGCCGGACCGAAGTCTGCCAGCGGCTCGTCGAGCGGGATCCCGGAGGCGAGGCCCTGAGCGCTTCTGGCGCTGGTGCCCCGTATCCGCTTCACCTCGCCGCCCATCTCGATCTCGAAGTCGCTGTTAGACGACTGGTCGAACTCGAGCCCCTCGGGCCCGACCTCCGTTCTGGCCGGAGGACGGCTGGCCGCAGCCTTCTTCTCGGCGGCTGCCTTGACCGCCGCCGCGGCTGCTGCCGCCGCCGCCGCCGCAGCCGCTCTTGCTGCCTTCTCGGACTCCTCGGCGGCTCGGGCCGCTTCGAGCTCGGGCTGGGAGACCCGGCGAATGGGCACCCGTCCAAGCACTGCTTCTTGTGCCGGCTCCTCTTTGAGGACCAGGCCGCAGGTGGCGCAGACCCATTGTCTCGAACCGCCCTGGATGCGCTCGTCGGAGGGCTGGTTCATGCCGCAGCTCGGGCAAAATGTCGTCGTCATTGGCGAAAGGATCATAGACGTTCCGCTTCGCCCGCGCCTGCCTGATGCCTGGCGCCTGATGGGTCAGACGGGCCACGGCTTGAGCACCCTTGGCTGCGAAGGCATTCCAGGGTAAGAACGCTACCTTCCACGCCTGGAGAGACCCGCCTCGACCGAGGCCATGGCCACGGTCAGCGTGCTCCGGGTGTTTGCCGGACCCTGGAGACATCGCGCCATGCGACCCTACGAGACCATCAAGAAGAAGCGCGACGGCGTTGCCCTCACCGCGGACGAGATCGCAGCGTTCATCGCCGCCTACACCCGCGGGGAGATCCCCGACTACCAGATGTCCGCCATGACCATGGCGGTCTTCTTCCGCGGCCTGACTCCGCCCGAGCTCGCCGCCTGGACGAGCGCCATGCTGCGCTCCGGCGAGGTGCTCGACCTCTCCGACATCCCAGGCATCAAGGTCGACAAGCACTCGACCGGTGGCGTGGGCGACAAGGTCTCGCTGGCGCTGGCGCCCATGGCGGCGGCGTGCGGCGTGCGCGTCCCGATGATCTCCGGGCGTGGCCTGGGCCACACCGGCGGCACGCTGGACAAGCTCGAGTCCATCCCCGGCTTCCGGGTCGATCTGGGCGTCGACCGCTACCGCGCGCTGGTCCGTGACGTGGGCGCCTGCCTCATCGGCCAGACCTCGACGCTCGCGCCGGCGGACAAGAAGCTCTACGCGCTGCGCGACGTCACCGCGACCGTCGACTGCATCCCGCTCATCGCCTCGTCGATCATGTCCAAGAAGCTGGCCGAGGGCATCGACGCCCTGGTGCTGGACGTCAAGGTCGGCTCCGGCGCGTTCATGAAGACGCTCGAGGACGCGCGCACGCTGGCGAGGACGATGGTCGGCATCGGCCGCGAGATGGGCAAGAAGGTCGTCGCGCTGCTGACCGACATGGAGCAGCCGCTGGGGCGCGCGGTGGGCAACTCGCTCGAGGTCATGGAGGCCGTCGACGTCCTCAAGAACCGGGCGCCCGCGGACATGACCGAGTGCACCATGGCGCTCACGGCTGAGATGCTGGTGCTCGCCAAGGTTGCACCGGACGTCAAGGCAGCGCGCGAGAAGCTGCAGAAGTGCATCGACGACGGCTCGGCGCTCAAGAAGTTCGCGGAGATCGCCAAGGCCCAGGGCGGGGACCCCCGCTTCGTCGACGACTACTCGGTGCTGCCGCGGGCCAAGGACGTTCGCCCGATCGAGAGCCTCGAGTCCGGCTACGTGACCGCCATCGAAACCGAGGCCGTGGGGCTCGCCGGCGTGGCGCTCGGCGCGGGCCGCGAGAAGGTGGATTCCGTCATCGACCCCGGCGTCGGCTTCATGCTCGAGAGGAAGGTGGGCGACCGGGTCCAGAAGGGCGAGCCGCTGGCCCAGATGCACATCAACGGCCAGACCTGCGGACCGGAGGTCGTCCGCCGCATCCAGGCCGCCTACCGCATCGGGCCCAAGGCGCCGGCGCCGCGGCCCCTGGTGGTCGAGCGAATCGAGTAGAGAATCCGGAAGCTTCCTTGACCCGCGCGAACGGCGGGGGATACGGTTTGCCCGTGCGTCTTCCCATCGCTCACCTCGTCGCCGTCGGCCTGCTGCTGTCGGGCTGCGACAAGCTTGCGCAGATGGTCGCGGAGGAGCCGTCGCGTGACCAGCAGGCCCGCACCTACCTCGCCAAGGGGCGGGCTGCGGCTGCCAAAGGCGACCTCCCCACGGCGCAGCGACTGCTGGAGAAGGCGGCGGCGCTCAACCCCACCGACCCCGAACCGCAGCGCACGCTGGGCGGCGTCTACGAGAAGCTGGGGGAGCAGGCGCAGGCCATCTTCGCGCTCAAGCGCGCCGCCGAGCTCGGCTCCCAGCGATCCCGGTCCGCGCAAGGAGCTGGCCGACCTCTACCTTCGCTCGAGCCAGCCCGGCAACGCCGCCGAGCACTTGAAGAAGGCGGTGGATGCCAGCGGAGGGGAGGACCCCGACCTGCTGCGCCAGCTGGGCTACGCACAGCTTCGCTCCGGTCAGGTCGATGAGGCGGAGGCCATCGCCAAGAAGGTCAACGGGCTCTCTCCGGGTGACGCGGACACCATGGCGCTGCTCGCCGAGGTGATGATCGCCAAGCGACAGGAGGAGACCGCCGTCCAGCTGCTCGACCAAGCGGTGGAGGCGCACCCGAATTCGGCACGAGTGCGCACCGCTCGCGCCCGCTACTTCTTCTCGCGCGGCAGGGTGAACGAGGCGCTGCGCGAGTTCGAGCTCGCCGCCGAAGCCGCTCCTGAGGACACCGAGATCGGCCTCGCCCGGGCCCGTGCCATGGCCGCCTCGGGCCAGACGGCCGAGGCCGCCGAGCTGATGGGCAAGATCGTCGCCGCCCGCCCCACCGACCTGAACGCACAGTCGTCGCTCGCCGAGGTCTTGCTCCTGGCCGACAAGGTCGAGGAGGCGCAGAGCGTTGCCAAGGCCGTCATCGACAAGCAGCCGAAGAACGGCCGCGCGCTGTACGTACGCGCCAGGGCCATCGAGGTGCAGTCCGCCGATGATCCGGTGCGCGCGATCAACGCCTACCAGCAGGCCATCGAAGGCGACCCCAACCAGACCGAGGCGCTCTCGCGCCTGTGGCGGCTCTACCTCAAGCAGAACCAGAAGAACGACGCCATCAGCATGCTCGAGCGGCTTCGCATCCTGGGCGAGGCGACGCCGGACGAGGACGTCGAGCTCATCGGGCTCTACGCCGACACCGGCATCAATCCCGTCGAGGGACTGAAGATGTGCAACGAGGCCCTCAAGCGCGATCCCGGCAACGGCAAGCTCCTGGGCTTCAAGAAGCAGCTCGAGGCTAAGGCGCCGCGCCTGAACCGCCCCAAGCCGGGAGAGGCAGGCGGCGGCATCCAGGTCATCAAGGGCGGGAAGTAGGGCCCTCCGTCGTGGTTTTCCCAGGTGCAGTCCGCACTTGAGCGGCGCGTGTGACCTGGGTCACGCGGCGGCCCGCATCGATCATATGGGTCGAGGTCAGAGGTCGGCCGTTCGAGCCGCCTTGTGGAGCCGGTCCTCGGCCCGCCCTGCCGCCCGGCCGACCGCCAGAAGATGGAGGTTCTTGCGCGAAAAGGTGCGCTCGGCGACCACCTGGATCTGCTCGGCGGTCACCGCCTCCAGAGCGCGCACTTTCTCCTCGAACGTCTCGGGCAACCGGAACAGCTCGCCGCCGCCATACCAGCCGGACAGGGCGTTGAGGTCGTCGAGCATGAAGTCCAGCCCGATGCGGTACCGGCGCTTGACGCTCGCGAGCAGCTCGGGCGAGAGCGGCTCGCGGCGCAGCTTGCCCAGGAGCCGGACCATCTCCTCCAGGACGGGCAGGACCTTGGCGGGCGAGCACGCCGCGTCGAGCTCGAAGACCGCCGCGTCGCTGAAGGTGTCGACCGCCGCGTGAACCGAGTAGGCCAGGCCTCGCCGCTCGACGATGTTCAGGGGCAGCCAGCTCGTCAGCCCGTCGTCGAGGACCGCCCGGATGAGCGTGATGGCCAGGTAGTCCGGGTGGCCCTCGGGAGGGCAGGGGAAGCAGAGCATCAGCTCGGTCTGGCTCTCGATGTCCGGGACGAACAGGACCTTGGGGCCCTTGGGCGCCAGCACCGGCGGTGCCTCGACCGGCGGGCGCCCACGCGGCAAGCGGCCGAAGGCCTTGGCGGCGAGGTCCACGGCCTGGCGGCGCCGGACGGGGCCGGCAACGGTCACCACCATGTTCGAGGCGACGTAGTGCTGCCGGTGGTGTTCGCGGACGTCGTCGAGCTTGAGGCGCTTCACGCTGGTCCGGGTCCCGGCGATCTTGAAGGCCAGTGGGTGCCGCCCGAACACCAGGCGCTTGGAGAGGTTGCCCAAGTCGACGTCGCGGCCCGAGGCATCGACCTCGTCCATCATCTCCTCGAGGACGACCTCCCGCTCGATGGCGAGTCTCCTTGAGCAGCGGAGCGCAGAGCATGTCCCCCAGGACCTCAAAGGCCACGCCTAACTCGCGCGGGTGGATGGGCGTGTAATACAGGCCCTGGTCGCGCATCGTGTAGCCGTTCAGGTCGCCGCCGGCGGCCTCGAGGAGCCCGTGCATCCCCACCGAGTCCGGGTAGCGCTCGCTGCCGCGGAAGAACAGGTGCTCGAGCAGGTGCGAGACGCCGTTGACGCGGGCCGTCTCGTGGCGCGAGCCGCAGCGCACATAGACCGCCAGCAGCGCGGTGTGCAGGTGGGGGACCTCCAAGGTGACGACGCGGAGGCCGTTGGGCAGGACGTCTCGGTGGCGCTTGTACAAGGGGCCTCTTATCCGGAAGCTGTCAGGTGGTGGCAGCGCGCTTGAGGCGAAGGACGAACCTCGTTCCCTTGCCCAGCTCGCTCTCGCAGCGGATCTCTCCGCCGTGCTCGTGGATGATCTGCTGGGTCAAGGCGAGGCCGAGGCCGGTGCCGCGCTCCTTCGTGGAGAAGAAGGGGTCGAAGATCTTGGCCAGCTGCTCGGGGGGGATGCCCGGCCCGGTGTCGGCGATGACCACTTCGACGTGCGTGACCAAGGGGTGCGTCTCGACGCGGATGGTGCCGCCGTGCACCAACGCCTCGCGGCTGTTGCGCAACAGGTTCATCAGCGCTTGGCGGAATCTGGCCGGCGTCGCAGGTGATGGCCGGGCAAGTCTCGGCGAAGCTGCGCTCGAGCTTCACGCCGGCGCGGTGGTGCTCCTCTTCGAGAAAGTCGAGGAGCGAGCCGAGCAGGGCGTTGGGATCCTCCGCGGCGAGTACCGGCTTGGGAAAGCGCGCGAAGGACAGATACTGCTCGGTGATCTCGGCGAGCCGGTCGGCCTCGCGGACGATGGCGCGCACCAGGTCCTTGGCTTCGTTGCCCTGCTCCTCGGAGGTGAACCGGGCCGAGCCCAGCGCCTCCTCGAGCATCTCGGCGTTGAGCCCGATGGCGGACAGGGGGTTGCGGACCTCGTGGGTGATCTGCGCGCTGATGCGGCCGATGGCCGCCAGCCGCTCGGCGCGGACCAGGGCGAGCTGCTTGTCGGCCAGCTGCTGCTCGCGTTCGCGAAGCGCCTTGGCCATGGCGTTGAACTCGCGGGCCAGGACTCCCACCTCGTCGCGCGCGGTCAGCGGGACCTCGGCGGTGTAGTCGCCCATCCCGATCCGCGTGACGGCCGCGGTGAGCGGGCGCAGCGGCGCGAGCAGCCGTCCCGCCATGAAGGTCGCCGAAAGCCCGAGCCCGATGGCGAAGAGCGACAAGGCGATGATGGCCCAGGCGCTCTGCCGCTCCCGCTGCTCCGCGCCGCGCACACGCTCGGCGACTCGTTGGTCCAGCATCAACCCCAGCACCTTGATCTCGCGGTCGATCTTGCGCTCGAGCCCACCCACCGCGCGCGCCTCGTCGGAGCCGCGGTCGGGGATGGTGGGGGTCTCGAGGTCGGCGAAGAGGGCAATGCAGCTCTTCTCGTACTCCTCGTAGAGGCCGGTGAGCTCGTTGATGCGCGCGTCGAGGCCCAGCAGGAAGTTGCGCTCCGACTCGGGGGCCTGGGCACGGGCTTCGCGCGCGAGGTTGGCGGCGGCGGTGAGCTTCTCGCGCACCAGCTGCGGGAAGTAGACGCGGGCGAGCTTGATGAGGGCGCGCCGCGTGTCGACCTCTTTCTCCTCGAGCAGGCGGTCGGTGTCCCGCTGCCGGTTCTTCTGGAAGCTCTCGATCTGCGCGACCGCCTTGGTCAGCGGCAGGTAGCCCTGCGACACCAGGCGAATCTCGCGGCCGATGGCGTGCAGCTCGGTCACCGAGTAGATGGAGACCGCCCCGAAGGTGAGGATCACCACCGCGTAGCCCAGGAAGATGCGGGTGGCGAGGGTGAGGTTCATGGGAAGCAGGCTGTAGCCGGTAGGCCGTAGGCTGTAGGAACAGCCACGAAGGGCCGATTTCGACCGCGGGCGTCGCGCCGAGAGCCTACAGCCTAAAGCCTACAGCCTGCCTTTCTCACAACAGCTTCAGGTTCTCGGGCAGCGTCGCCTCGACGGGCTCGGGGACGAAGCACTTGCGGCACCGCGCCTCGTAGGCACCCGCCGCGCCGACGACCACCCGGTCGCTCTTGCTGATGATGCGCTGCGAGCGGTTGGCCGGGTTGCCGCATACCATGCAGATGGCCAGTTCCTTGGTGATGTACTCGGCCACCGAGAGCAGGTACGGCATCGGCTCGAACGGCTTGCCCTTGTAGTCCTGGTCGAGCCCCGCGCAGATGACCCGCAGGCCCTTCTCCGCCAGGCTCTCGCAGACCGGCACCACCTCGGGCCCCAGGAACTGCACCTCGTCGATGCCCACGACGTGGGTGTCCGGCCGCAGCTTCTGGAGGATCTCCTCGGCGCGCTCGATGGCGACGGACTCGAGCCTCTGCGACGAGTGGCTGACGATGCTCTCCACGCCGTAGCGGTCGTCGATGCGCGGCTTGAAGATCTGCACGTTCTGCTTGGCGATCTGCGCCCGCTTCAGACGGCGGATGAGCTCCTCGGTCTTGCCCGAAAACATCGACCCGCAGATGACCTCGATCCAGCCGACGTTCCTTGGGAATCCGAGCATGCCCGCCCTCAGGTTTGGAGGCGCGCGGATGATCGCGGCCACCCCCCACAGGTGTCAAGGCACAGGGAGAGTGCGACCGCTCAGGCCTGCAGGGGCGAAAGCGGGGGACTGCCAGGCGCTGGCTCGTGGGTTGAAACCTCGGGCGTGCGGCGGGGGGGGACGACGTGCGGCTTGCGGGGTGGGAGACGAGGCGGGGCCGGCTGCTTGCGCGGAGTGCACCGGGCCTCGACGGTGCGGTCGCGTTGCTGGTGCTCAATTTGGCCGACGCAGTGCTGACCGCCATCCTCTTGAGGGCCGAGTTGGCGCGCGAGGCCAACCCGTTGATGCGCCTGGCGTGGGAGGCGTCGCCGTACGCGTTCTTCGCCATCAAGCTCGTCGTCGTCGGGGGCGCCGTGGCGGTCCTGGCGAGGTACCGGGCATACCTGGCGGCGGGGGCGACCCTCTACGCGGGGCTGGGGGTCTACGCCATGGTGGTGGCCTACCACGTGGTCTGGTACGGCACGCTGCTTCTCAGCTGGGCCCTCGCGCTTCCCAGCTGAGACCGAGGGTGAGGGGTCCGTTGACAGCCGACGGAACTGCGTGCTACCCCGGAGCTTCCACGACTTGAAAAGGCAACTTGGCGTGGCGGTGTTCCGTGCACCGGGGGAGGAAGCAAACGCCATGGATATCACCGAGGTCCGCGTCTACCCGGTCAACGAGGAGAAGCTCAAGGCCTACGTGACCATCACCCTGGACAATTGCTTCGTGGTCCGGGACCTGAAGGTGATCAACGGGAACACCGGGCTGTTCATCGCCATGCCGGCCAAGCGGCGCAAGGACGGCACGTTCAAGGACATCGCCCACCCGCTCAACGTCGAGACCCGCCAGAAGATGGAGCGGGTCATCCTGGCCGAGTACGACAAGGAGCTGAAGAGGGTGGCCGCCGAGGGCGGCGACCCGGCTCGCTTCTCCACGACGACGCACGCCGACGCTGACGAGGGCTAGTCGACCGTCCCGCGTCACGAGCACACCGAACTCTCCTGGACTCGGCTTTTGAGGCCTGGGGTGCCTTGGCCTGCCCGCACCTGTCCGCGAAACCGTTGACAAGGTAGGAGCGGCACGGCATTGGAGGGCCCACATCAACGGGCTCGTACGGCACCCCACCCGGCTTGGAGCGACAGGCCTACTCGCCTGTCGGGAGAGGCGACCATGAAGAACGCGCTACGAGGCGAGTTGAAGCTCTTCGCCGGCACCGCGAACCCCGAGCTGGCCAAGGCCATTTGCGCCAACCTGGGCCAGCCGCTGTCCAAGGCCGAAGTCGGCCGCTTCTCGGACGGGGAGATCAACGTCGAGATCGGCGAGAACGTGCGTGGCTGCGACTGCTTCATCCTTCAGCCCACCTGCCCGCCGACAAACGACCACCTGATGGAGCTGCTCATCATGTGCGACGCGATGCGCCGCGCCTCGGCGGGCAACATCACCGCAGTCCTGCCGTACTACGGCTACGGGCGACAGGACCGCAAGGTGGCGCCACGGACCCCCATCACCTCGAAGCTGGTCGCCAACCTCATCGTCGCCGCGGGCACGACGCGCGTGCTCTCGATGGACATGCACGCCGGGCAGATCCAGGGCTTCTTCGACATTCCCTTCGACCACCTCTACGCCTCGCCCGTGTTCCTCGACCACATCCGGCAGCTGTGGCCGAAGACCGAGGACCTGGTGATGGTCTCGCCGGATGCGGGCGGCGTCGAGCGAACCCGCGCCTACTCCAAGCGCCTGGGGGCTTCGCTGGCCATCGTCGACAAGCGGCGACCCAAGCCCAACGTCTCGGAGATCATGAACCTCATCGGTGACGTCACCGGCAAGGTCGCCATCCTGCTCGACGACCTGGTGGACACCGCGGGGACGCTGACCCAGGCAGCGGCGGCGCTGAAGGCCAAGGGCGCGCGCGAGGTGCACGCCTACGTCGTGCACCCCGTGCTGAGCGGCCCTGCCATCGAGCGCATCAACGCCTCGGTGCTCGAGAGCCTGATTGTGACCGACTCCATCCCGCTGTCGAAGGCCGCGCAGGGCTGCCCGAGGATCAAGGTGCTCAGCTCTGCGCGGCTCTTCAGCGAGGCCATCCACCGGATCCACGAGGGGGACAGCCTCTCGAGCCTGTTCGTGTAGGAAGTCTCCGAACTACTCGGCGATGACGAGTTGGTTTGTCGAGGCCTTCACATAGGCCTTCCAGATCTTCCCGTCAGTGCCCACCGCGACCGTGGGTTCTTTTGCGTCGTAGAAGCCCAAATCCCAGGTTGGTGAGGTCGGGGAGTAGCAGTCGTTTGGCATGGTAGCGAACGCAACACTTTGTGAAGAGGCCGATTCGAGTGCGATGCCGACCGTTGATGCGGTGAGGGCGAGGTCGATTGCAGAAATGACGGTGTCGATACTTGTAGAGAGGATGGTGTCGGAGAACTTCTGCCAGTTTGGATTGGCAGACTCGGGGTTGGTGCTGCAGGCCAGGGAGAGTTGGTGCGACTGGAGGTATCCAAGGTGTGGGTTGTACACGAGGACCACCTGAGACCAAGCCAACCACGCTGCCGGTCCGGCGAGGGGAGCGCCGGTGATAGCCACGCCACCACGCGAGGCATCGAACGCTGAGACTGGATAGCCCTTGGGTGTGTAAATCGCGAGCGCATCCGTCTCTGGCGTGAGCGAACCCGTTGCTGCGAGGCCCAGGCCGCGCACACCATGAGGAGTCTTTGCGTTGCCGATAGTGAAGTCGGTTGTGCGATCGACGAACGTCTTGCCCGAGTAGCGCTCGGTGTACGTCTTCAACTCGGTGGTGGTGTAGCTCACCTTGGTGTAGGCCGCGTCACTGCGGAAGCTTGGCGTGCCGATGAGGTGTGGAAGCGGCGAGACGGGGCTTCCATTGATCGGGGTGAAGCCGTCCCATAAGGACTCGTCGAGTGTCGAGTTGGAGATCAGCTTCACGACAGGACCGTAGGTGCCGGCGGTATGCCCGTACAGTACACGTACGGTGCGATTGAGCGCAGCGATGCCTGAGGGCGCCGGCCCAGTCACCTCGATCTGGAAGACGCCGCGGTTGTTGATGGAGCCAGAGACCGGTGGGAGAACGGTCGTGGTCCACGCCTTCCCATTCCAGAACGAAAGGTAGAACATCCCTGCGGTAGCATCCCAGTAGGCGATCATTGGGTTGCCGTCGGAATCGACTGCCATCCTGGGCCTTGAGACCGGCACGTGAATGGCGACATTTGCCGGTGGCGCCACGGTCTCCGTGAGGAAGTCCTCGCTTCCGTAGGCCGCAGGATTGCCCACCCGATCCTTCGCTCCAGCAGCGATCTCGAGCTTGTAGAGTGTGTATGGAGTTAGCGCGCCGTCGGCAGCGCGGAAGGCATTCGCAGCCCCGCCTGCGACGAGATTCGCTGCTGGCGTGAAGGTGGCTGTGATGGTGGCAGGATCCATCTGCTCGGAGAATGAGACGAGATCGGCGGTCCGTGGAACCCTGCGCTTGTTGGCCTGGAGCATCGTCATCGTCGGGGCAACCTTGTCGACCCAGACCTCGCGCGCCGCGCTCGCCGTATTGCCGGCCCCGTCCGTGGCCTTGATGGTGACCGTGTACGGCTTCCCGTTGTCGGCCGGTGCGGTCCAGTCGTACTGCCAGGTCGCCGAACCGGTGGGCGCCACGGGGGCGCCTCCGAAATCGAGGGCCAGCGTCACCGCACCGCCGTCGGACGCGGTACCGGCGAAGTGGAGGGCAGGCCTATCGATTCTGGCGATGGCCTCGAGCGGGCCGCACGTGGTGCCGCAAGCGTAGTTCTGCGACGGCGCAACGAAGGCCACTTTCGGAGAGACCTTGTCGACGACGTAGTGGCGCGCGGGAAGGGTGGTCTTGTTGCCGGCAGCGTCCAGTGCCTCGAGGACCAGCGTGTGAGTGACGTTGTCGTCGGCCCCGGACAGCGCGAGGTCGAAGGTGAAGGCGTCACCCGCGAACGTGAGTGCCTGGGCGGCGTCGCCATCGAGCTTCCAAGTAGCGGAGGCGAGGTGCTTGTCGGTGACGCTGCCAGTGGCCTTGAACGGCGAGGCCGCCGACAGGTTGAAGACCTTCCCCTCGGTCGGCGCCGAGAGAGAGATGACGGGACCAACTCGGTCGGTCGTGAAGTGGAGCGTCGCCGGCTGCGACTTCTGCAGGTGAGCGTCGGTGGCCTCGAGGACGATGGTATGGGGCGTTTCATCCTCGAGCGCGAGGGGCACTGGGAACGACAGGCTTCCAGAGGTGACCTGCTTCGTCACCGAAGGCTCATTGTCGATCTGGTAGGTCAGGGTCGTCGGGGTTGCGTCGGTCACCGTCACCGAAACCGTGAAGTGCTCGGGAGACGCCAGGTTGAACACAGAATTGTCGCTCGGGCTCACGATCACCAGGATCGGCTTGTTGTCGACCGAGAAGGTTGCATCGGCCGTCGCCTCGTTGCCGGACTCGTCGGTGGCCTTGACGAGGATCCGGTAGTCACGCTCCTCGGTGGGCGAGAGGGTCGCGGCGAAGCCGCCGGCGCCGATCGTCAGCGCCAGGGGGGCACCATTCACCGTCGCGGTGATCTCCTTCAGGTGCTTGTCCGATGCGTTGCCTGCGACCGGGATGTCGACCCCAAGCTCCACGACCGTGCCGACGGGCGGTGAATCCAGCTGAATCGTCGGGAGAACCGCGTCGATGTAGACGGGGTCCGCGGACTTTTCGGTGGCATTGCCGGCCTGGTCGGTTGCGCGGACCTTGAATCGATACTCGACGCCATCATCCAGCTCGCTGACCACGTGCGAGACGACCGGGTCGTCCGGGGTGGCGAACTCCTGCCAGGTCGTTCCGTCGTCGAAGCTCCATTCGAGCTTCCCAATTCCGCTGCCATCGCTGGCCGAGGCCTTGAAGTCGACGGAGGCCCCGAGGTCAGAGAAGACGTAAAGGGCCTTGGAGGCGGGGGGCACCGTCAGGGTGGGGCCGACGCGGTCCGCGGCGAAGGCAACCGAGCCGGAACCGACGTAGCCGGCGGTATTGGTGGCGCGCACCGTGACGCTCATCTCCTTGCGATCGGTCTCGGGTAGCGGGATCTCGACGGAGAAGGTGCTGGCCACTGGCAGCGTCTGGAACTCGCCGTCATCGACCGAGTATTCGAGCTTGGTCAGGCCTGCCCCCGCGACGTCAGTCACCGAGCCGGCGAGAATGGTGCTGGCCGAAGTCAGGGTCGAAGCTGCCATAGGCGACGCGATGACGACGCTTGGGGCACGAAGGTCGAGGGTGAAGGTGACTGAGGCGCTGCCCTGGTTGCCGACGGCATCCGTCGCGCGAACGGCGACCGTGATGTCCTTCTGCTCGACCGTCGGCAACACCAGATCGACCGAGAAGGTGCTTCCGATCGGGACCTGAACGTAGTCCCCGCCATCAATCGAGTACTCGAGGCTCGCGAGGTCCAGGCCAGAGTTGTCCGAGGCGGTGCCCTCGAGCTTGATGGCCGTGCTGGTCACGACGGCGGCAGCGCCCGGCGCCGTGATAGTGACCGTCGGGCCCTCGTCGTCGGCGATGCAGACGCCGCTGCTGCAGTACTGCTTGGCCGCGCAATCGGTCTTGTTGGAGCAGGTCTTGGTCGGTGGAGGTGGTTCGGAGCACGAACACACGAATGCCAGGAAGAGCAGGGTGGCGAGTCTGCGCATTGATCCCCTCACGTTGCTGCCGGCTTTCCCGGCGGAATGGTTCGACGGTGGTTGGCGCCGAAGCTAGATAGGCGCGGCGCCTGCCACGGCAATCACTGTGCCACCCGAGGAAGCTGTGCCAAGGAGGAGTGGTGGGTGAAGCAAGGTGTGCTGCGGCGGGTCAGGTCGTCGCGGCACGGAACAGGCTGCTAAGGGTAGACCTCGTCAGCGCCGACGTCGCAGAGAGAAGGGCCGTTAGGACGGGACTCGCCGTCGATATCGGTCGTCACTTCGGGTAGGCACGCGATCTTGTCGATGCACAGGGAGGTAGGCAGCAGATGGAAGTTGCTATCCGGTGGCTGCAACTCCACGAACCCCGGCTCCGTCGCTTCGCCGTTCCCGCACGCGTCCTGCCTGTTTGGAATGTCGGAAGTAGCGTCCGCTACGCAACCGTCAACCTCCGGCCAGGCACCCGGATTCCAGAACAGGCTCGCGTAAATCGTTGTGATCGCCTCCGAACCGCTGCAGCTCATGCCGCCATGACCGTTACCAGCCACGGTGTTGTGTCGAAAGACCTTGGGAAGCCCGGCTGTATCCGAGAGAACCGCCATTCCCGGCCGACCTGACACGAGGCCATTCCTCGCAAGGATGCTGTTTTCGACAGTGAATCCTGTTTGTGTGGCGCTGATCCCCGCCCCAGAGTTGTTCTGGACCGTCCCGCCCGTCACCGTCACCGTCGCGTTGGTGGCGCTGATCCCCGCCCCAGAGTTGTTCTGGACCGTCCCGCCCGTCACCGTCACCGTCGCGTTGGTGGCGCTGATCCCCGCCCCATCATTGCTCTCGGCTCCAGGCCCGCCGATTGTGCATCGCGCACAGAAGACTTCGGGATTCCCGCCGCCCGAGCCGCCGGCCTCGATCCCAATTCCCGGCGTGCCTTTCGCGCCCTTGATCGCCAAGTTCGTCAGAGCAAGCCGCGTCGTCTCAGAGGTTCCAGCTTCGAGCACAGTCACCGCTGAGACATCCAGGCTCGTCGGCCGGATCGCCGCTCCTGCGGCCCCGGCGACGTACACATCTCTTGCCTGCACCGTGAACTTGTCGCACGTGCCCGAGACTCTGAAGTAGCACGCGCTTGTGCAGCCGTTGATCGCGGCCTGAAGTGCGGTCGGTTTTGTCGCACAATCGACCGCCACGACGACCGCAGCGCACTCGTGCACCTGCCCCCGGAGGTCGCAGAGTTGTTCGGTGCAATCCGCGTCCGTCGTGCAATCCGTCTTGCATACTGGCCCGCCGCAGACATACGGCGCGCAGCTCTCCGGGCGCCGGAGGTCGGAGGCCGCCATTGCCATCGCAAGTCTGCGCGGGGGTGTGCGTCGACCCCTCGCACTTTTCCGCCACACCGACGAAGCCGTCCGATTGCTTCTCATCATCCGGGCACAGGGCTGAAGTGCCAGAGCAGTTCTCGGGCCTGTCGCAGACGTTGCCGTTCGTGTTCCGGCAGACTTGAGTGGACGGTTTGAAGGCATTGGCCGGGCACGCGGCTCCGGTCCCCGTGCAGAAGGCGTCGAGGTCGCAGTCGCCCGCGTGATCGCGGCACTTGATGCTCGAGTCCTTGAACTTGTTGGTCGGGCACTCCGGGGAGTCGCCGGTGCAGACCTCAGCGACGTCGCAGTCGCCGTCGGCCTTGCGGCACTCCGTGTCCTTCAGCTTCAGTCCGCACGCCCCAGCGCCGTCGCAGTTCCCGGTCGAGCAGTCGAGAAGGTCGCACTCGTCCTTCAGGTCCTCGCTTGCGGACTGGAAGACGCACTTGCCGTTGCTGCACTTCTGGCACTTCAGGCAGTTGCTGTTCTCGACACACTCGGGCCCCGCGTCGGGAGCAGATGCGTCTGGGCGTGCGGCGTCAGGCCGGATGGATCCGTCCAGTGGTTGAGACGCGTCCACATCAATCTCGACGCAGATGCCTTGGTCGCACACGCCCTCGTCGCATTCGCTGTTGGTCGTGCAGGTGACGCCTGGGACTCCAAGCTTGCATCCAGCGAACGCGAGCGAAGCACCGAGAAGAATGGCTACGTATCGCATGCCCCCAACCTCCCGAGACCGAACCACTAAAAGGACCCGCCGACCGTGACCTGCGCTCCAGCGGGCGATGGCGAAAGGATCATGTAGAGAGCGCCACCGACGGCCACCGCGGCGCCAGCGCTTGTCAGCGCGACCCCGATCGTCTGCGCCGAATTCATCTGATTCGCTGTGGTGCGAGCTTGGTCGGCCAAGGCGGGCGGGAGGGACTGTCCCGGACGCCGCAGATTCTCCAGGTCGCTCTGCAGGCGATTCGCATCGACCAGTTCGTAGATCCCGCCTCCCGCCAACCCTACCCCAGCCACGACGGCCACTATCCCTGGCCACAGCGGCAATCCGCTCTTCGCCTCCACCACCTTCGGCTTGGGTTCTTCCTTGGGCGCCATTGCCTCGGCCGGGACCGACGGCTTGGCCGGCGTGGTCTCCACCGAGACGAGCGGCGCGAGTGGATCCTCGGCCACCGGAGGGTTCTTCGGCGCCGCGATGGCCGCGTACACGACCTTCTCCGGCGGCGCCCACGCCTCGTACGCCACCGCGAGCTTTGCCGGCTCGCCCGCCATCTTCGCCCTCGCCACATGCTCGAACCGCACCTCGACCCAGCCCTGCGCGACCTTGCCGGCGCGCTCGATGCGCACCTCGTGCAGACCCGCCCTGAGCACCAGGTTCTCTCCCAGCGTCACCGGGCTGCCGTTGACGCTGGCTGTGCAGCCTGCCGCTCCCTCCACCACGAGCTGCCCGGCATAGCGTTGCGGCGCCTTGAGGCGTGCGACCTGCGCCCTCGTCGCCCAAACCATCTCTTCAAGGTCACGGTTGTAGCTACCGGCCGTGTGCGCGATCTCCTTCGCGCTGGCGACGTCGATGAGGCGCATCGTCACCGAATAGCTGTCCGGCATCGCTCGCACTTCTCCGGATAGCACTTCCTTGGCCTGCAGCGAGTAGCCGTAGGTCGCGAAGCAGGCGACGTCCGTGCAGTCGCGGGCGACGGGCCCCTCGACGATCTCCAGGTCCTGCGCGCGCCTGAGCTCGATGCGCAGCGCGGCCTCCAGCTGCTGCATTGCCTCTGCGCTCGTCCCCACCGCCTTGAGCGGATAGAGCGCCAGCTTGGGCGATGCTGCGAACGCCGCTCCGTGCAGCGCGACGACCAGGGTCGCGACCAACACTCGCATGCTTCTTTCCTCCCCTCAGAAGTTCCCCGCCACCATCAACGACGCCCCGCGGCCATCCTGGCTGGGAACGACGCTCCAGACGAAAAGCCCAACTCCCGCGGCGGCCGCCACGCCTGCGCCGACGGCCATCCCCGTCCGCAAGGCCTTGGTCGTGTTTAACTCGGCCTTCAGCTGGTTGTACGGCGCCTCGTCGTCGGAACTTATTAGTGAGCCGTCGGGTCTCAGGTGCGTCGAGATCTCCTTTTCGACGTCCCCGGCGTGCACCTGCTCGTACACCGCCACGCCGCCCGCCGCCAGCGCCAACCCCCAGAGGGCATAGGCCACCGGACGCTGCCACTTGAGGCTCTCCGAGCTCGAGGTGGACATCGGACGGGTGGAGGCTGCCGGTGCGACGGCCTCCGCGGGGGCACTCTCCTTGGCTTCGACCGACTCGGGAACGGGGTCGGGCGAGCCTTCTCCGGTGAGCACGAATTGGGCGAGCCGGCCGAGACTCGGCAGCTTCGCGGTCTCGTGACGTACTCGGCCTTCGCGCGTCTCGCGGCCCTTGGCGACCTCGACGAGCGCCGCTGCGACGTACTCCTCGGTTCCCAGACGCTCGAGCCGGACCGCGACGACCCGACTCGTGCCCAGAGCGCCAGCGAGCGTGGCCGCGGCCTTCAAGCGCTCCTCGCGGCTGGCTCCGGTCTGGTAGCAGGGACCGGCGGCCGGGGCGAACGGTGCTTCCCTCTCGAGGTCCACCTCGACCGTCGTGTCGGCCGCCAGCTTCACGCGCCGCACGAAGCTGCGGCGCGTGCCATCGGCAATGACCACTTCGTAGTCCCCGGCGATGAGGGCCTTGGAGAAGGGCGCGGGCCCCACCGCGAAGCCGTTGAGGTAGACCTGCCCCTTGCCGCCGCGGGCAGCCACGGTCAGTCGGGCCCGCGGGAAACTGGGCGAGAGTTGCCGCGTAAGATCAAGGAGGTCACGCGAAGAGGGGGGGAAGTCCACCTTGCTGAGCTGGAAATCCTCGTCGACGCGGAGGATCTGCAGGTAGAGCTCGGTCGCTTTCGCCTTCTGCCCGCCGTGCTGGAGCACCCGCGCGAGCCACGCTCTCGTCTCCCAGAACAGCTCCCAACGCGCCGTCCCCAGAGGCAAGTGGTCGATCTGCGGGAGCAGGTCCCGCAGCGTCGACTCCGCCTTCGGGTCGAGATTGAGAAAAGCCGTCTTTCCCATCTCGAGGGTCCTGCGGACCTCTTCGACTGACATCGCCGCCAGGCCACCGCCAGGAGCAGCAGTGGCCTGCTCCGACAGGGCACCGTCCACCCGCGTGCGGACGGCGCGGGTGGCGTTGGCGAGAACGGGGTTGGCGCAGTCGCCGAAACCCAGGACCGCAATCCCGCCATCGCTCGTGGCGGGCGACGCGGCCAGGCCGCTTTCGGGCAAGGCCAGCAGGAGCAACGTTGCCAATAGGACGCGCATTCGGGCTGCTCAGATAGCACGCACTCCGAGCGAAGGAAAAGGGGGGCGATTGGTACCGAGGACCGCGGTCCAGTCTGGAGTCTTCGCTTCCGCTGGGGGCGACCGCCCTCGTGCTCTCCATCATCATGATTGCCGTCACCGCGTCGGGCGGCTCTTCGGCGCGAAAGGGAACGGACCTGAACGGCGCCATTCCGCTGCGCGTGCTCGGGTGGATTCTCTACGCCGGAATGATCGTGACCGGCGTCGTCACCACGGTCTAAGGCGTGGCGGTCGATACGCCGCGGGGTGGGCTGATCATCGGCATTGCGGCACGGCTGCGCTCGGCTACCTCTTCTTCGCCATCGACGACTTTGTTTCTCCTTCTGCCAGGCCCGGCGCCTCGCCCATCAGATCGAGCGGGGCGAGGAACCTTGAGGTGTCGTCACTCCTAACGGCGGCCTCGGAGTCTCGGCAGGCTTGGTCGGCCGCTTTTGGGGCCTTCGAGCGATGGCCGGAGCCCTCGGTGGGCCCGGGCATGCGCGACGCAAACAGAGGCTAGCCCGGCACTCGGCTGGCCCGTACTTCCCCATGGAGCCGGCGCCTCGCGCCGAGGGGGCTCCATGAGCAAGGCAAGGGGCTGGCTGTTCGTCACAGTGGCGTGCGGAGCCCTGACCGCCTGTGGTGGGAAGGACGACGGCGGTGGAGGCGGTGGCGGCGAAGCCGACGCGGGCACGACGAACGTGGAGACGGTCGAGGCTTTCTGCCCTGCGGTCCTCGACGGTATCGCCAACCGGGCCGGCACCTGCTTTGGCGGACCCGTCGCCGCCTGGCGCGCGCTCGTCGAAGGCGAGGGCGCGAACGCGCTGTGCAGCCAGTGGTCCAGGGGCGTCGCTGGCGGACGCATGACCTTCGACGCCTCGGAGACCAGGACGTGCTTCGATGCGTTACCGGCCGTCGCGTGCGCGGACTTGATCGGCGGACCCCAGCCGACGGCATGCAAGGCAGCGCTGTCAGGCCAGGTCGCGACGGGAGGAGCCTGCTTTGCCGACGCCGAATGCTCGGGCGACGCGACGATTTGCGACCTGACCTCGACTTGCCCCGGGAAGTGCGCGGCGCGGGTCGAGGCCGGGGGGAGCTGCGCGGCGCCCGAAGCGGTCTGCGCCTTTGGAACCAGCTGCGTCTCGAGTACCTGCACGGCGGACGCGTCGACGGGTGAGTCGTGCAGCGAGGAGCACCCCTGCGGGTTCGGCCTGGTCTGCCTGGCCCAGTCGAGCGATGCGAAGACGGGGAGGTGCCAGCCCGCTGCGGCCAGCGGAGCCTGTTCGACCTCGTCGATGTGCCTGCCGACCTTCGCCTGCGCCGGGCCCAACGGCAGCTCGCAGTGCGCGCGGGCGAAGCCAGAGGGGACGGCCTGCACCGAAGGCTTCTACGAGTGCGACGTGCTGACCTCCTGCGTCTCCGGCCGATGCCAGGCGTTCCCGCGCCTGGGGGGCACCTGCGACCCGACGGCGGCGAGCGGGGAATTCTCCGACTGCCTTCAGGGCACCTGCTCCGGCGGGCGATGCGTCGCGTTGAAGGGCGAGGGGCAGGCGTGCCAGCAGGGCTCCGAGTGCGCCTCCGGCGTGTGCACGTCGAATGCCTGCGCCGCTGCCTGCCAGGCTCCGTGACCTGCGTGCTAATGTCCCGGCCGTGCGCTTCGCGAAGTACCACGGCCTAGGCAACGACTTCGTCCTGCTCGATTGGCTGAGCGGCGGCGAGCCGGTCGAGCCCGCGCTCGCAAGGCGGATGTGCGACCGGCGGCGAGGCGTCGGCGCCGACGGCGTTCTCACGCTCCTGCCTGGCGGCGGTGGCGTCGGGCGCATGCACGTCACCAACGCCGACGGAACCGTGGCCCAGATGTGTGGCAACGGCATCCGCTGCGTCGCCAAGTACCTGGCCGACGAACGCGGGTTGAGCGGCGACGAACTCCCGATCGACTCGGACGCCGGGCTGAAGCTCTGCCGCCTCACCCGCGACGCCGGAAGCGTCTCGTCAGTGGCCGTCGACATGGGAAAGCCCGAGCTCGACCCCGCGCGAATCCCGTTGAGCACGACGGTCGCAGGCCGCTTCGTCCGCCAAGCCATCTCGGTCGGTGGCCTCGAGGTGGTCGGGACCGCGGTGTCGATGGGCAATCCGCACTTCGTCGTCTTCGATTTGCCGGTCTCCCAGTCGATGGAGATGCTGGGACCCAAGCTCGAGACGCATCCGCTCTTCCCGCAGCGCGCCAACATCGAGTTCGCGAAGCTCGAGGGCGCTGGCTTGGCGGTCACGGTCTGGGAGCGCGGCGTCGGCTTCACTCAGGCCTGCGGGACCGGAGCTTGCGCCGCCATGGTGGCTGCGGTCCTGGAAGGCCGGCTCCCCGCGGGAGGGTACCGACCGGTAAGATTGCCGGGCGGGGTGCTGCAAGTCCTCGTTCCGACAGATCTTTCCACCGTGTGGATGCAGGGGCCGGCCGAGCGGGTCTTCGACGGCGAATGGATTGAGCCCCGCTGAAGTCCATTGACCGCTTGCACCTGGCCCGCCGCTGGTGGGTCGCAGAAGAAGACAACGCCGTTCTCGAGGTCGACCATGGTCCGCACCGCGCTCGTCAGCTTGGCCCTCCTGCTCTCCACCCGTGCTCTCGCCCAGGACGTCAACGTCCGTGTGGGCGGGATGGGGATGGGCATGAACGTGCAGGTCCGCGACGGTGCCGCCGCCGCGCCGATTCCCGCCGAGTCCTATCGCCTCGACTTCGAGAAGAACGCCGACGGCGCGACGGTGATGAAGGTCGTCAGCCCGGAGGGGGCGCGGCTCGATGTCTGGAACGGCAAGCAGATGGTCCACAACGACGACATCCCCACCACCTTCAACGCCAACCCCGACACGTTCTACCGCTTCGTCATCCGCCTGCCGGACGGGCGCGTCTGGGAGAAGAAGCTGCAGGCCAAGCGGCGCAGCACCGGCACACTCTCGCTCCTGGTTTCGGCGCCGGCCGTGGTGATGGTTGCCGACCGCGACGACCGCGATGATGACCGCGACGACGACCGCGGCGAGCGCCGTCACCACCGCCACGACCACGACCGCACGCCTCCTCCCGGCCCGATGCCCATGCCGGAGGGCGACTTCGCCGCACTCAAGTCCGCCATCGCCAACGAGGCCTTCGAGGACCAGAAGACCGCGGTGCTCAGCACCGCCGCCGGCGGCGCCTACTTCACCATCAACCAGGTCGGTCAGTTGGTGGACCTGTTCACCTTCTCCGACGGCAAGGTGAAGGTGGTCTCCATCACCCGCCCGCGCATCCTGGACCCGCAGAACGCCTTCCAACTCTACGGTCACTACACCTTCGACTCCGACAAGAAGAAGGTGAAGCAGATCCTCGGGCAGTAGGTCCGAACGGCAGCACGAGGCCGCCGACCGATCGAGCGGCTCGGCGCATCCAGCCGCTGGAGCAACCGGGGCTGATTCGCGCGGAGGGTTGTGCGCCTGGGGCGCTCGGGTGCCGTCGGAGAAGTTTTCCACGTGGAAAACTTCTCCAAGTGCCTGAATTTCCGTGGGCTGGCTTCGCCGGCGGCGGCGCACTTCACCCCACCTTTGGCGCCACCACCTGGTGGATAGAACGCAGCGACAGTCCTTCTGCTGCGAGCGGCGTTCCCTGCGCACGAGGCGCTTGGGGCCTATCGACTATCGCCAGCCGTTCCGCTACCGTCCTGCGCCGGAATGACCGCGCGAATCCTGCTCGCCGACGATGATCGCCTCTTCCGGGAGTCGCTTTCGGGCAAGCTGACGCGCCACGGCTTCGAGGTGGTCTCCGTCGCGGACGGCGCCTCGGCGCTCAAGCTCTTCGACACCGCCAGCTTCGACCTCGTCCTGGCCGACGTGCTCATGCCCGAGGTCGACGGCCTGGCGGTGGCCAGCGCCATCCGCCGCATCGCCCACGAGCAGGAGGTCATCCTGCTCACCCAGAAGGCCGACGTGGGCGCGGCGGTGGCGGCCCTGCGGGCCGGGGCCAGCGACTACCTGCTCAAGCCGGTGGAGGACGCCGAGCTTCTCCAGCGGGTCAGCCGGGCACTCGAGCGCGCGGCCCTGCGCCGCGAACGCGCCCAGCTGCTCAACGAGAACCTGGAGTTCGTCAAGAACCAGGCCCTCTACGGCCGCTGCATGGACATGCTCTCCACGCTGGACCTGGAGAAGCTGCAGGAGACCTGCCTCGCCGACCTGTGCTCGGTCTGCAATGCCCAGAGCGGCGCCTTGTGGCTGATGGACGAGCGCGACGAGCTGACGCTGCGCTCCTACCGCGGGCTCGTCGACCGCTCCGCGCTCTCGCCGCGCATCGCGCTGCGTCCCGGCGTCCTCTCCGAGCGGCTGGCAGGGCCCAACGCCTTCGAGGTCCCGGGCAAGCCGCTGACGCAGGCCTTCTACCTGCCCCTGCGCGTCGCCGGCGAGCTGGTCGGCCTGGCCCTGTGCTGCGATCGGCTCACCGGTGAGTTCCGCGAGGCGGACCTGGCGGTGGTGCGCGCGGTGGGCGACTTCGCGGCGATGGCGCTGCGCAACGCCCGCCGGTTCGCGACCCTCGAGCGCCACGGCCTGAAGGACCGCGAGACCGCCGCCTACAACCTGGCCTACTTCGTCGACTACGCGGGCAAGGAGGCCTACAAGGCCCGCCGCTACGGGCGCGTCTTCTCCCTGCTGGTGGTCAGCCTGGACGGGCTGGAGAAGCTCCAGGAGCAGCGGGGGACCGACCGGTCGGCGCAGCTCGTGCGCGGGGCCATCGCCGCGCTCAACAACGTCGCCCGCGACAGCGACGTCGTCGCCAAGGGCTCGGACACCGAGCTGTTCGTCCTGTTGCCCGAGACTGACTACCTGGGCGCGCTCCTCTTCGCCCGCCGCGCCCGCGCCGCCATCGCCCGGGAGACCTTCGGCGACGGCACCGACGGGCTGGTCACGCTCACCATCGGCGCCGCCACCTTCCCGCGCGACGGCGACGGCTTCGAGGACCTCCTGCGCGTGGCGCGGCTGCGCACCGCCGAGTCCCGCACGAGCCTGGCGCGCAAGCTCGACCTGGGGCCGCTCGACTTCTGGCAGAGCGTGGAGCTCCTGCTCGGCAGCCGGGAGTCGCCGAAGCTGCCGCACGACGACCGAGCCGGCCCGACCCGTCGCGGCTACTTGCCGCCAGGCCTCTTCTCGCAGCTGCAGATCGAGAATGGCCCTGGAGGTCGCCCGCAACCCGAAGGCCCGCGGCGTCCTCTACCTGGGCTGCGGCGAGATCCGCTCGGACCTGCCGGCGGTGAAGGCGTTCGACGAGCTCCCCGCCGAGTGCGCCATTCGCGTCTACCTGCTCGGCCGGCGCGCGGACGTCGAGTCCAACCCGTGGGCGACGCCGGTGTTCCTCGACGGCGAGGAGCGGATCGCCACCCACGAGTTCCTGCTGCTCTTCACCGAGAACGCGTCCTACGCCCTCATCCAGCGCAAGGCGACCCGCGGCGCGCCTTGGGGCTTCCACACCAGCGACGCCGCGGTGGTGGACGAGCTCGTGACCAAGCTGCAGGAGCGCTACGACCTGCAGCCACTCTAGGAAAGGCCCGCCGGCGCGAGGCCGGCGATGCGACGATGGCACGCGCGCGAAGAATCCTCCTGGCAGACCCGGACGCCGACTCCTCGCACGACCTGTCGCGGGCGCTGCGCGAGAAGGGCTACCAGGTCTCCACCGCCACCGACGGCTCGCGGGCGCTGGAGGTGGCGGTGCTGCGCCACCCGGACCTCATCCTCTTCGACGAGTCGTGCCGTCTGGTCAACGCCCGGACGTTCCTGCAGATCCTGCGGACCAATCCGCGCACCGAGGACATCCCCATCGTCGTCACCGGCCTGGCCAAGGACGGCGAGCGGCGCAGCCTGCGCGACGGCTACCTCAAGAAGCCCTTCAACCTGGACGACGTGCTCGGGCGCATCGCGCAGATCTTCCGGCGCCTGGACGCCGCCAAGGAGCTCAAGGGCGAGAACCGGGAGATCGAGGGCAGCCTCAAGCAGATGGGCATCGCCGACCTGCTGCAGGTGCTGGGGCAGAACCGGCGCACCGGCTCGCTCGCCCTGGAGAAGGGCGACGAGCGCGGCGAGATCTTCATGGCCAACGGCGTGCCCGTGAATGCCCGCTTCGGCACCGTCGAGGGCGACAAGGCGCTTTTCCGCCTCATCTCCTGGAGCGAGGGCACCTTCGCGTTCGTGCCCGCGGCCTCGCACTCCGGCCCCACCCGCATCCGCCGGGCGATGGAGGAGGCGCTGCTCGAGGGCATGCGCCAGGCCGACGAATCGGCGGCGTTGCGGTCCAAGCTCCCCGACGAGCGCGCCCGCCTCAAGCTCGCGGCCGACGCGGCGATCCTCGGCGAGCAGCACCCGGTGACCGCCGAAGTCGTGAAGTTGCTCTCCGAGCCGCACTCGCTGCGCGAGCTCTTGGACCTGACGGCCGCCACCGACTTCGAGGTACTGGCCGCCATCGCCGCGTTGCTCGACAAGGGCATCGCCCAAGTCGCCCCCGCCGCTGATGCGCCCACGGGAGGGCCTCTTCTGGGGCCCGCCGAGCAGCACGCCTTGCGCGCGCGCATCCTGCGCGGCCGTCCTGCTGCCAAGGAGGTGGTGGGCAAGGCGGTGCTGGTCGCCGAATCCCAGCGCGTGGTCCGCAGCTTCCTGGGGCGGCTGGGCGACCTTCCTGGCTTCAAGGTGCAACGGCAGCCGACCCCGGAGCTGCTCGGCACCTGGGCGCGGCTGGACTTCCCCGACGGTCTACGCGTGGAGCTGTGCACCATCCCCGGCGCAGACGAGGCGATGCCTCTGTGGCGCCCGTTTGCAGCCGGGGCGCTTGGCGCGCTCGCGCTGGATAGCGGCCCGGCCACGCTGCGGCTCGCCTCCTGGCTGGCGCGCGAGGCGAAGATCCCGCTGCTCCTCCTTGGGGAGGGCGAGGTCCCGAAGCCGCTCAAGGGAGTCGGAGGCGTCGTCCCGGCGGTGGGCGAGCCGAAGCAGGGGATGCGCGCCCTCTTCGAGGCGGTCATCCACCTGAGCAACCAGGCGGCCGAGCGAGTCTGAATTCCATCCCGGGCTCCGCTTTCCCGCCGAACGGAAGCCTTACTGCGGCAGCGCCTTCAGGATCGCCCGGACGTCCTGGGCATGTTCGCCCTTGGGCGCCAAAGACAGGTACTTCTCGAAGAAGGGCCTGGAAGCCTTGTCCTGCCCGCGAGCCTGCAGCACCGTGCCCATGGCCAGGTGTGCTCGAGGCTCCTCGGGGGCCAACTCGAGCGCCTTCTTCGCCGCGGCCTCGGCTCCCTCGAACTTGCCAGCGTCGAGACGCGCGAGGGAGATGAGGATGTGAGCGCTCGCAAGCTCCGGGGCAGCGCCGGCGGCCTTCTCCAGTGGCACGAGCGCCGCGGCTGCCTGGCCCTTGTCGTAGAGCGCCTGACCTTCGGCGAGCCAGGCGGTCACCTCGGGTGACGGCTCTGGCGGCGTGGGCTCCTCGGGCACCGGAGGCGGGGTCGGCAACGTGGCGGGCGCGGCGCGCTGGGGCGGGGGTGGCGGCGGCAGCTGGATGGTCTGGGCCGGGCGCTTCATCAAAAAGAAGGGGACGATGATGCCCAGCGAGACGCCGAAGGCGAGCGCGCCGATGACGACCAGCGCCTTGCCCATGCGGCTGGTGCCGACGACGTCGATGAATCGGTCGAAGAAGCCGTCGGACTCTTCGGTGAAGAAGTCTCGCTCGGCGAGGAGGTCCGCCGTGTTCGGCGACGGCGAAGGCGACGGCAGCGGCGTCGCGACGCGGGTCGACGCCGCAGCCGGGGCGCTGGCGGGGACCGCGCCATAGGGGTCGGTGGGGCGGAACCCGGGAACAGGCGTGGGCGCCGACTCGAACTCGGTTGCCTCGACCTTGGTCGTGCCGGCCACGGCGGGCTTGGGCTCCGGCGCGGGCTTCGGCTCGAGCGCCGCGATCTTCTCGTCGATCTCGGTGAGCGCCTCGGCGCCGACGGCGGTCTGCAGCTGCTTGCCGGCCTCGCTGGCGCTCTGGGCAACCCAGCCCCCGTCGCGCACCGACATCAGCTCGTGGATGGGAAGGACCGGCGTCGCCACGACGAACCAGTCGCGGACCTCGCGCGGAGTCGACTCCGAGACCTCGAGCGGGGCGCCATCGGGGAAGAGCTTCCGCATCTGCAGGATGGCTTCGTCGTCACGGGGCTCGAAGAGCTTCACGTCAGCCGTGGGCGGCTTCGGGTCGTCGAGGACCGGGGTGAGGATGCCGGTCGTGCGCAGGCGCAGCACGGCCTCCGCCGTCAGCACCTCCTCGAGGTCCGAGGCGCGCAACGCTTCGAGGAGGGTGCGCTTGCCGTCGAAGAGCCGGACGATCTGCTCGATGGAGGTCGGCAGCTTGGGCAGCTCGCGGGTCAGGACCGGAAAGTCGATGGCCAGCCGCGTCTCGGGCCCGCCCATCAGCTTCACCGCCTCGGCGAAGCGCTTGCGCCGCGGCTCGTCCTGGGTGACGAGGTCGCGCACCGAGTGCGACAGGGTCCCGCGCAGGAGCACGGGGCCAAGCCGGATGGAGAAAGGTCCCTGCGAGAGCAGGAGCAGCCGGTTGATGGCGGCCTCGCCGGTCAGGTCGCCGGCCACCGCCTCGATCGCTTTGCCCTCTCGGAAGTGGACGACCGCTTTCTCCTCTGGCGCGTGCAGCTCGCCGCTGCGCTGTCCGGAGGTGAGCGCGCGCAGCAAGAAGAAGAAGGGCAGGCTCTTGAGGTTGCCCTCGAGGTAGGAGTCGTTCGTCGAGCGCCCAGCGAAGAGCTTGGCAAGGATGATGAGGTCGCGCGCGTAGAGCGGCTTGACCAGGAGATCGTCTGCCTTGGCCGCGATGGCGCGATCGTGCTCGGACCGGTCATGCTTTCGGGAGAGCAGGAAGAACGGCACCTCGCGGGTCGCCGGCTCCTTGCGCATGTTCTCGCACAGCGAGATGCCGTCGACTCCGGGGAGCGCCACCTCGCAGAAGACGAGCGAGGGGACCCCCGCGAGCATGGCCAGGGCGTCCTCGCCGCGGTTGGCGACGAGGACCTCGAAGCCTTCCTTGCGCAGGCCGTGCGCCGCCAGCGACGCGACGCGCGAGTCGGGATCGGCGATGAGGACCGGTGCCTTGCCCATGCGGGCCTCCCAGAGCGAAGCGCACATTCTGCCCCGGTCCGGCTTCGCGCCAAAGCCCCGATTTTCTTCGGGCCTCGGCCGCACTGACGACCGAGCGTACGGTTCAGTCCGGGGTTCGGACGCCGCTAAGCCGACAACGACTCCAACGTCCGGGGCGCGATGGCCACGGTGTGGAATCGACGGTCGAGCTGCGGGAGCATCGACAGGCCACCCTTGCGCAGCAGGAACGCAGCGAAACGCAGACGGTCGGCTTCGGGCATGGAGACGATTCTGCAGGGCCATGCCGGCCTTGGCGCCCTCGAAGGCGCGGAGGACCTCGGTCTCCGCCTTGACCATCGGCCCCTCACCCAGGTCGATGTGCACGGTCGCCCGCGCGCCCTCCCGGCGGTCGGGGAAGCGGCAGGGGACGAAGAGTCCACGCATGCTGACGTCGACCTTCTCAGCGAACGCGACCGCCTCCTCGCTCTCGTAGAAGACGTCGGCCTTCACCATCAGTCGCGGGTAGCGGCGGCGGCTGAGGAAGAGGGATTCGCGATTGCGATTGCGGCGGTCCATCGTGCGCGGGGTCATCGAAAGCTCCTCGAAAGTGCGGTCGCTACACCGCGATAGTGGCATGTAGGACCAGGTAGGCAAGAAAACGACCGGTCGGGTGCATTGAGGGGCCGGGCAGCGGGCGGCTAGAATCGCCGCACGATGGTCGACCCGCACAAGCAGGGAGAGCAGGACGAGTTGGAGTTCGACCCGCTCGATCCCAACTCTGCGACCCGCGTTGCTCCTCGTACGAGCAGCCTGGGCGGGACTGAAGCGCCCATCCCCACCTCGTCCCCTGAACCCGCTCCCAAGGTCGACCGCCAGGCGGCCACCAAGGTCGTATCGACGCCGGTGACGCGCCCCGCTGCTCCGCCGCTGAAGATCGACTTCGCGGAAGTGCTGGGCAAGTCGCGCGAGGCGGCTGGCGCGCACCGCATCGGCGCCAACGCACTGGAGATGGGTGACTTCCAATCCAAGTACGACAAGCAGGCGCTCGAGCGGGCTCAGGCGGCTCCCAAGTTCGAGTTGCCGAACACGCTGGAAGACGACATCCGGAACCAACCGGTCCGCGTTGTTGAGAAGCGAGGCAGCGTGTGGCTCCGGACGCTGCTCGTCGTCCTCATTCCCGCGGTTCTGGCGGTGGGCGGCGTCTTCATCTATCTGAGCCTGCGAGCCAGCAACGGCCCGGACGAGCTCGAGCGGATGAAGAAGGCCGACGAGATCCACCGCAAGGCGGCGCTGGAACGCGAGAAGGAGATGGCGCGGTAGCACCCGTCTTCTGATCGGTTCTATCCACTTCCGGCACCTACTTCCTGCGGCGGGCTACGCCCCGTCACAAGGCTGTAGAGCCAAGGGGTGGACGAAAAATTGCCTGCTCTTCGCGCGGGGTTACCCTTGGGTGCGACAAGGTAGGAGGAATCGCATGAAGCCCAACGTCCTGGCCACGCTCACCCTCGGAATCGCTCTCGTCGCCAGCCTGCCGGCTCATGCCGAGGAGCCGTTTGGGGCCGTCGCCGCTGCCCCGCTGGTCCGCGGAGGACAGGCCGTCTACGGGATGATGGGCTACCCCTCCGTCCGCGCCGGCTTCCGCCAGGGCTACGCGTCGTTCGAGGTCGGAGCAGAGGTGGGCTTCGACTGGATCGCGACAGACTTCTTCGCCACCGCCATGGGCCGTCGGACGCTCTATGACCATGGGGGCTTGAACCTCTCGGTGGATGGGCGCCTCGGCGGCTTCGCCTCGGCCGGCGCCCGCTGGGCGGACAACGCCAACCGCGGCGGCGGCGGAGTCCGCTTCGAGGTCGGCACCAGCCTGAGCTACCAGGTCAGCTCCCCGGTGAGCCTCTTAGCCTTCCTCAAGGTGCCGACCGAGATAGCACTCAACGACGGCGGGAGCGCGAAGGTGCTGGCGCTCGTCGGCGGCGGCGCCGAGTTTGCCCTCACGCGCGAGTACTTCCTCGCCCTCAGCGCCGCTGTCGGCCCCGACTTCCGCTCGGGTGTCCAGCAGACGACCCGGGTCAGTGCCGAGGGCATGGTCGGCTTCGGCTTCCGGGTTTTCTGAGGTCCAGGTCTTCACGCCGAGCCAGCGCCGAGTAGACTCCTCGCGCATGAAGGCTTGGATTCTGCTCGTCCCCGGTCTGGTCGTGGCCGGCTGCACGAAGGCCGCGACCCCGGCGCCCGACGCCGCTGCTCCTGTGGCTCCGCCGGAGGTCGTCTTCAAGAAGGAGCGCAGGGACCTGCTGTTCACCTACGTGGACGCGGACGGCAAGCTCCACGACGTCGACTCTGCCGAGAAGGTGCCGGAGGAGCGTCGCAAGCAGGTGCTCGTCCGCGATCTCTCCAGGGGCGCCGAGGAGCTCAAGGCGGACCAGTTCGTCTACATCGCCGACCTCTCGCGCGAGGAGAACGGCGCCTGGCCGCACTCGGTGGTCAGCCGCATCGGGGTCGACCGCTCGATCCGCGATGGGGACTTCCAGGTTGTGGAGGAGCCCGACGACGGCGGTCATCGGGTCGTGCTCTACGGGACTTCATGGTGCGGGGCCTGTGCCCAGGCGCGGGCGTGGTTCAAGGCCAACGGCATCCCGTTCTCGGACAGGGACGTGGAGAAGGACGAGCGCGCCTCGGCGGAGATGCAGCGCAAGATGCGCCGCGCCAACATGGCCTTCGGTGGTGTCCCGGTCATCGACGCCATGGGCGAGCTGATGCTCGGCTTCGACGAACGGCGGCTTGGCCGGCTCCTCAAGGGGCCGTAGCCCAGGCTCCTACAGCCCGCCCCGCAAGTTCGCGAACGTCGAGAGGGTCTCTCCGTCATCGCGCAGCATCGCCCAGAGCTTGCCGTCTTGGAGTGCGCGGACGGGCGCCTTGGGATCCGGGAAGCCCTCCGGGAGGGGCCATCCTGGCGGGCTCAACTCGCCCTTGGGGATGGGGCGTCCGTGGCGGAGATCGTCGAGGTCGCGTTCGCTCAGCTGTCTCGAGGGACACCAGGGCAGCAGACCGTCACCGCTGATGAGGATCCGCTCGCCCGGCGGCGGGTCGTTCCAGGGGCCGATGGCAGAGCGTCGCAAGCTGTGGACGTGCGCCCCGCAGCCGAGCGTCCGGCCAAGGTCCCGCGCCAAGGCGCGGACGTAGAAGCCGCCGCGGCAGGTCAGCTCGACACGGCTTGACGACGGAAGCGTGTGCGAGAGCCAGCGCGCGCTGTGGAGGAAGACCTTCGAGGGAGGGAGGACGACCTCTTCACCGCGATGAGCCTTCTTGTAGGCGGGTTCGCCGCCGATCTTCTTGGCGCTGGTCGCCGGTGGAACCTGGTCGCGCCACCCCAGGAACTGCGGCAGCGCGGCGTCCAGCGCTTCGGGTGTCAGCCGCGACGCGTCGCCCCGCAAGATCTCGACTCCGGCGAGGTCGCCATTGTCCGTCTCCAGGCCCCAGGCGAGTTCCGCCTCGTAGACCTTGGGCGCGGCGTGGAACAGGTCCATCAACCGAGTGGTCTGGCCCACGAGCATCAGGAGCAGGCCTTCGGCGAACGGATCGAGCGTGCCGCCGTGGCACATCGGCAGGGGCTTGCGGCCTTCGGCCTTCGCGTCGGCGGCCTCGTCGGCCATGAACGACTGGACGAGCTGGAAGCTCGTGGCGCCGACCGGCTTGTGGACGAGGTAGAGGCCGGGACGCACTCACTCCTCCCGAGGCGGCCCGGCCATCTTGTCGAAGTAGGCCACGACGTCGGGCCGTTGAAAGTAGCGCCAGGCGAAATGGAAGATGGCGCAGACGACGAGTGCCGTGCCCAGGCTGAGCCAAGATGCCGTCTGGGCCAGCGTCCTGGTCAACGCCTCGAACTGGTCGGGCGGTGTCGATTTCTGCGCCTGGGCGAGCGTCGCCCCGAACGCCATGGCGGCGGGCTCGAGCGCCTTGGCCGTGGCGAGATCCACCGCAGCGAGGGCTACCCGCGACGGCAAGATGAGCACCGCCACCTTGGAGAGCGGCGCCAAGGCGCCCGGGACGAAGTTCCAGGCGCGCATGCCGGACAGGAACGCGAAGGAGTAGAGCGTCGCCAGCACCAGGCCCAAGACCGTCGTGTACGGGCGGAAGCGCTGAAACACGCGGGTCTGCTCGGCGGCCATCGTCTCCATCGCCGCGAACACCTTCGCTCCCTGCTCGGGGTCCTTGTCCGCGTCGGAGAGGAGCGCCGCCAGGTCCTTGTCTGCCTTCGCCTCGGCGGAGGTGCCGATGATCTGCTGGACCGTGCACGAGCCGCCGAACAACGCGATGCCCATGAGCACGGCGAGCAGCGGCTTGGGGTTGGGGTTGCGGCGTGAGGATGAGACGGCGGCGTCCACGGAGCCTTCCTGATCAGGGGACTTTCTTCATGAGGGCGACGAAGTCGGTGGGCTTCATGTAGCCGTCGATGGTCTTGTCCTCGTGGACCTTCCCGCTCGAGTCGATGAAGACCACCGTCGGGAGCGCCTCGACCTTGTACTTCTTGTAGAGCGCCTCCAGCGCATCGGTGGACTCCGTCCCGTCGATCTTCACCAGGATGAAGCGGCCGGCCTCGTGGAGGAAGAGGTCGTCGGTGTAGACGTACCGGTCGAGCTCCTTGCAGGCCGTGCACCACTCCGCGAAGAAGTCGATGAGCACCGGCTTGTGGAAGGTCTGGGCCTGCGCCAGAGCCTTCTCCTCGCTGGTGAGCCACTCGGCACGCTGCACCGCAGATGGCTTCGCCAGCGGAGCCCCGGGCCGCAGGGTCAGCCCGATGACCGCCAGCAGGACTCCCAGGCTCTTGAGCACGCCGTCGACCGGCCACGAGCCGAAGCTGCGGTGCACTGCGCCGACGAGGATGCCGACTCCGACGAGCCCCGCGGCGATGACTGCACCGAAGGCCACGGTCTTGATGGTCAGCACCTGCCTGAGGGCAGGAAAGGCGTCGCGGACGTACATCGCGGCCAGGGCCAGCAACGCGATGCCGAAGACCGACTTGACCGAGTCCATCCAGGACCCGCTCTTGGGTAGCGACAGCGAGAAGGCGCCGATGAGGAAGAAGGGGACCCCCAGGCCAAGCGCATAGGAGAACAGCAGGACGGCTCCGAGCACGACGTTCTGGGTCGCGGCCACGTGTACCAGGACTCCCGAGAGGACCGGACCGGTGCAGGGGGCGGCCACAATGCCCGCGACCAGACCCATCACGAAGGCTCCGGCGAAGCCGGCCTTGCCGACCCCGGCGAGCTTGGTCTGCAGCGAGGCGGGCAGCTGCATGTCGAAGGCGCCGAACATCGAGGCAGCAAAGGTCGCAAAGAGCACCGCCAGCCCGGTCACGAACCAGGGGTTGCCCAGCAGGGAGCCGAAGGCCATCCCGGTCAAAGCCGCCACGACGCCGAGCGAGGTGAACATCACCGCGATGCCCAGGACGTAGACGCTGGTCAACGCGAGAGACTTGCCCCGCCCCTCGGACTGCTTGGCGCCGAAGACCGACACGGTGATCGGGATGAGGGGATAGACGCAAGGGGTCAGCGCGGTCAGCAGGCCACCGAGGAAGATGAGACCCAGGGGCAACAAGATGGCGCCGGTCTTCAGCTTCTCGCCCACGCCGAAGTCGGCACGGGGGCCGGGCCCGAACAACTCGGGCACCAGCGCGACGAGCAGGCCCACGATGACCGCGCCGAGTGCGAGCTTGGCGAACTTCACAGGTCGTCCTCCAGAATCCTCGATGCGAAAGGCGCCGCAGTATAGCGACTCGATTGGTTTATTTCGCGCTTGCCGAAGGTGAGAGCGCGAGCCGCCGAACGCGGTTCCGAGGAGGAACCCCAATGGAATCCGGACGCTTCCCGACCAGCTTGACGACGACCCCTCTCCTCCTATACTAGACCGGTCCACTCCACGTTCGGATGCCGGTGGGCTTGAGCCGGAAAAACAACGTGGTTGTCAGTGGTTAGTGGAGTTGGTGCCAGGTTCTGACGGGGCCTGGCGAGCATCCGAGGGTTTGATGGCACCGAAGCTCCCCATCTACATGGACTACAACGCCACGACTCCGGTGGACCGCCGAGTCTTGGAGACGATGCTGCCGTACTTCAGCGAGACGTTCGGCAACGCCGCCTCCAAGTCGCATGTCTTCGGCTGGAAGGCCGAGGAAGCGGTCGAGCGGGGGCGCGAGCAGGTCGCGGCCCTCATCGGCGCCAAGAGCGGCAAGGAGATCGTCTGGACCAGCGGCGCCACCGAGGCGACCAACCTGGCGATCAAGGGCGTGGCCGAGTTCTACCGTGAGAAGGGCACGCACATCGTCACCCAGCAGACCGAGCACAAGGCGACGCTGGACACCTGCAAGCACCTCGAGCGCAACGGCTTCACGGTCACCTACCTGCCCGTCGACAAAACGGGCCGCATCGACCTGAACCAGCTCGAGCAGGCGCTGACCGACAAGACCATCCTCGTGTCGATCATGCTGGCCAACAACGAGGTCGGCACCCTCCAGCCCGTGACCGAGATCGGCAAGCTCTGCCGCGCCCGGAACATCCTCTTCCACTGCGACGCGGTGCAAGGCGCCGGCAAGGTCCCCTTCGACGTCAATGAGAGCTGCGTCGACCTCGTCTCGCTCTCGGGCCACAAGATCTACGGGCCCAAGGGCGTCGGGGCGCTCTACGTCCGTCGCGAGAAGCCCCGGGTCCGCGTCGCCTGCCAGATCCACGGTGGCGGCCACGAGCGCAGCATGAGGTCGGGCACGCTCAACGTCCCGGGCATCGTCGGCTTCGGCAAGGCGGCTGAAGTGGCCAAGGCCGAGCTCGCGACCGAGGGCCCGCGCATCGCCGCCCTGCGCGACCGGCTGGAGAAGGGCATCTTCTCGCAGCTCGACATGGTGACCTTGAACGGCAACCGCGCGAGCCGGCTGCCGGGCACCCTCAACGTCTCCTTCGCCTTCGCCGAGGGCGAGTCGCTGATGATGGGCCTCAAGGACGTCGCCGTCAGCTCCGGCAGCGCCTGCACCTCGGCCTCGCTCGAGCCCAGCTACGTGCTGCGCGCCATGGGCGTGGCCGACGACCTGGCCCACAGCTCCATCCGCTTCGGCCTCGGCCGGTTCAACACCGAGGAGGAGGTCGACTACGTCGTCGATCTCGTCATCCAGAAGGTGAAGAAACTCAGGGACATGAGCCCGCTCTACGAAATGGCCAAGGAAGGCATCGACCCTTCCAAGGTGCAGTGGGCCGCTGGGCATTAGGCTTCGGATGGCCGGCCTTGGGCCGGCTGAACGCGCAACCGGGCGACGGCATCGCAGGAGAAGTGAGGACGTCATGGCGTACAGCGACAAGGTCATCGACCACAACGAGAACCCCCGCAACGTCGGGACGCTGGACCAGAAGGACGACAACGTCGGCACGGGCCTGGTGGGTGCCCCGGCGTGCGGCGACGTGATGCGCCTCCAGCTCAAGATCACCGACGACGGCCGCATCGAGGACGCCAAGTTCAAGACCTTCGGCTGCGGCTCGGCCATCGCGTCCAGCTCCTTGGTGACCGAGTGGGTCAAGGGCAAGACCCTCGAGGAGGCCCGGACCATCACCAACCAGCAGATCGCCGAGGAACTCGCGCTGCCGCCGGTGAAGATTCACTGCTCGGTGCTGGCCGAGGACGCCATCCGCGCCGCCATCGAGGACTTCAAGGCCAAGCAGGCCAGGAAGAAGGGGGCGCAGTCCCAACCCCAGGATCCGCAGCCCGCGGCCGCGGCCAAGTGAGCTCGCCATGACCCCCGAGACCATGGGCCCCGACGCCAAAGTGGAAGCCGCCCCAATCAGCAGCTCGTCCGAGCAGACCGTCTGCGTCGCCGGCCCCAACACCGGCACCGTCGCGGTGCCCGGCAAGAACGGAATCACCATCGGCGACCGCGCCGCGGCGAGGCTCAAGGCGCTGCTGGACGAGCGCAAGACCCCCGAGGCCGGCCTGCGGGTGGCGGTGAAGGGCGGCGGGTGCAGCGGCCTGGCCTACGCTCTGACGTGGGACGAGAAGGCACGCGAGAAGGACCGCGTCTTCGAGCGCGGTTCGGTCCGCGTCTTCGTCGACCCCAAGAGCTACATCTACCTGGTCGGCACGGTCATCGAGTACGAGGAGAAGATGCTGCAGGCCGGCTTCAAGCTGACCAATCCCCAGGTGCGAAGCACCTGCGGCTGCGGCGAGAGCTTCACCGTCTGAACCGTCTGACCAAGCGCCCCTCGACTCCGGCATCGCCATGCTTTGCCACGCTCGGGGTGAACGGGACGAACCCCATGATCTGCTGGAGCTGCCAACGAGAGGCGGGCACGGGCCCGCTGTGCACCGCCTGCGGCGCCGTCCAGCCGGCGCGCCCCGCCGCGACCTACTTTGAGGTGCTGGGCCTGCCGGCGAGCTATTTCCTGGAAGCCTCGGCCATCGAGGAGCGCTTCAAGGACCTGAACAAGAAGCTGCACCCCGACCGCTTCGCGCAGAAGGAGCCGCGGGAGCGCCGCATGTCGCTCGAGTGGACGACCCAGGTCAACGACGCCTACCGAGCGCTCAAGGACCCGCTCAAGCGCGCGACCTACTTCGTCAAGCAGCAGGGGATCGACGTCGAAAAGGAGTCGGGCAAGAACGCGATGTCGCGCCTACCGCCAGAGTTCCTCATGCAGGTCATGGACGATCGCGAGGCGTTGGAAGAGGCCAAGGCGGCCAAGGACCTCGACAAGGTCCGCGCGCTCGCCTCGGGGATCGAGCAGCGGCAAGCAGGCGTCGTCGAGTCGCTGACCACGGCCCTGAAGGCGTTCGAGTCCGGGCAGACGGCTGCGCTGGAGAAGGCAGGCGGCGCGCTCGCGGTTCTCAAGTACTTCAGCAAGTTCCATGAAGAGGTCGAGGCCATCGAGATGGCCGCCCTCGAGTGAGCACACACCCATGTCCGGCCTTCTCCAGATCGGCGACCCGCTCAAGAAGGGCACACCGGTCGGCATCGACCTAGGCACCACCAACTCGCTCGTGGCCCGTGTGGTCGCCGGCAAACCCGAGTGCATGCCGGCCGACGACGAGGGCGGTCGGCTCTTGCCGTCCGTCGTCCACTTCGACCCGCAGACTGGGCTGCCCACCACCGGCAAGGCCGCCAAGGAGCTCGCGGCCCAGTTCCCCAAGGACACCATCGTCTCGGTCAAGCGCTTCATGGGCCGCAACCTGGCCGAGCTCGACGCCAAGGCCCGCGGCCCCTATGAGTTCGCCGAAGAGGGCGACATCCCGCGCTTCCTCGCCGGCGGCAAGGCGCTGACCGCGGTCGAGGTCTCCGCGGAGATCCTCAAGGCCTTGCGCCGGCGCGCCGAGGGCTTCCTGCAGCAGAAGATCGAACAGGCCGTCATCACCGTCCCCGCCTACTTCGACGACGCGCAGCGCCAGGCGACCAAGGATGCCGGGCGCCTCGCCAACCTCGACGTGCTGCGCATCATCAACGAGCCGACCGCCGCCGCACTGGCCTACGGCCTGGACAAGAAGGTCAACGGCAAGTTCGCGGTCTACGACCTGGGCGGCGGCACCTTTGACGTGTCGATCCTCTCGCTCGACGGCGGCGTCTTCCAGGTCATGGCCACCAAGGGCGACACGGCCCTGGGTGGTGACGACTTCGATCGCGCCATCGTCCGGTTCGGCCTGGAGAAGAAGCTGGGCCGAGCGATCGACTGGGAGAAGGACGTGGGACCGCGGCAGCGCGAGCTGCTCTACAAGGCCCGCGCCGCCAAGGAGCAGCTGACCTCCGAAGAGAAGACGACGTTCGAGGACGTCGAGCTCGCCCGCGTCGACTTCGAGGCGCTGCCCGAGGTGAAGGCGCTCGTCGAGAAGACGATCAAGATCGCCCGGCTGGCGATGATGGACGCCAAGCTCAAGCCGGCCGAGCTCGATGGCATCGTGCTCGTCGGCGGCATGACCCGCGTGCCCTTCGTCCGCCGCGAGGTCGAGCGGTTCTTCGGCCGGCCTCCGCTCTCCGACATCAACCCCGACGAGGTCGTCGCGCTGGGGGCTGCGGTCCAGGCCGACCTGCTTGCCGGCACCGGACCTCGCGACGACGTGCTCCTGCTCGACGTCTCGCCGCTCTCGCTCGGCTTGGAGACGATGGGCGGGGTCGTGGAGAAGGTCATCGCGCGCAACTCCAACATCCCCACCAGCGCCGCGCAGATCTTCACGACGTTCAAGGACGGCCAGAACGCCATGGACATCCACGTCGTCCAGGGCGAGCGCGAGCTGGTCGAGGACTGCCGCTCGCTGGCGCGCTTCCGGCTCTCGAAGATCCCGCCGCTGGCCGCAGGCCTGGCGCGCATCCAGGTCACCTTCGCCATCGACGCCGACGGCATCCTCAACGTCAGCGCCAAGGAGCTTCTCCACCGGCGTCGAGCAGTCCATCACCGTCAAGCCCTCGCACGGCCTCACCGACGAAGAGGTGGAGCAGATGCTGATGGACTCCATCGACCACGCCGAGGAGGACGTCGCCCGGCGCCTGCTCAAGGAGTCCCGCGTCGAGGCCGAGCGGATCATGAACGAGGCGCGCAAGCGCGTGGCCGACCACGGCTTCCTGCTCCCGGCCGATGAGAGGGACCTCATCGAGAAGTGCCTGAAGGGGCTCGAGGCGGCCTGCGTCGGCGAGGACTACCGGGCGATCCTCTCGCGCCAGCAGGATCTCGTCGCGGTCTCCAACGCCTTCGCCGAGCGCGTCATGAACTTCGAGATCGAGAAGGCCATCAAGGGCAAGTCCGCCGAGGAGCTCGAGCGGTCGGCAGGAGCAGGCGAGAGCCGCGGTCTCAAGCATCTGCACGAGCTGGACGAAAAGGCGGCGCAGGAGCAGGCGAAAGGCCAGGGGAAGTAGCCATGCCCAAGGTCACCATCCTGCCGTCGGGCCTGACCGTCGAAGTGCCGAGGGGCACGACGCTGCTCCAGGCGTCGACCAAGGCAGGCGCGCACCACGGCAGCGCTTGTGGCGGGGTCTGCGCCTGCTCGACCTGCCACGTGTGGGTCACCCGGGGCGCCGACTCGCTCTCCGAGCCGAGCGAGCGTGAGCAGGACATCCTCGACAAGGCCTTCGACATCCGGCCGAGCTCGCGGCTGGGCTGCGTGGCGCGGGTGGGGGATGCGGACGTGACCTTCCAGATCACCCCGGAGAGCGAGAAGACCTGGCTTGACGAACACCCGGAGTCGCGCTGAGACGGAGGGCGCCATGGCGCTGAAGTGGACCGACGTTCCCGACCTCGCGATCGCTCTCTACGAGGCCCACCCTGGGGTCGACCCCCTGAAGGTTCGGTTCACCGACCTGCACAAGTGGGTCTGCGAACTCGAGGGGTTCGCGGACGATCCCAACCGCTCCAACGAGAAGGTGCTCGAAGCCATACAGATGGCGTGGTTGGACGAAGCTCAGGACTGACGCCCCTTGCCGAAGCCGCCGTTTGGGGCGACAAGAGGGCCATGGCTGAGCAGCTCTACGGAGCACGTCAGGACTTCCTGATCAAAATCCACGCGCAAGTCTGGAAGGCCGCCAGTCGCGGGCTGCTTCCGGTCGTCGTGCTCTCGTACACCGTCCACGTCGTCAAGAGCCCGTGCTGGCAGACGATCGTCCTGTTCCTGGGCTCGCTGGCGCTGCTTGCTTCCTGGTGGCTGGGAGCGCGGATGGCGGCGAAGAGTCTGCTGAGGAACGCCGTCGCGCTCTGCGCCGGCTCGGGCATCGCGATGTCCTTGCTGGTGCTTGTCCTGCGCGAGAACTCGGCGACGACCTGCGCCATCGCGCTGCTGGCCCTCTACACCTACGTCGCGCTCTTCTCCGACCGGGCGCTGTTGGTGGCGGTCCTCTGCTCGACGCCGCTGTACGTCGCCGGGCTCGCAGTCGGGTCCTTCCACCTGCTGCCGCAGTACAGCCAGAGCGAGAAGGCGGCGCTCGTCCAGATCATCGCCTTCGCCGTCATCTTCTTCCCCATCGCCGCCTACTTCCTGCGCGCCGGCCAGCGCATCAACGAGGCAGCTCTTCCGGGAGAACGTCGAGGCCGGGGCCCACAAAGCCAAGGTGCTGGAGGCCGTCGCCAGGGTGCAGCCGGTGCTCGACCAGGCCATCGCCGGCATCCGCCCCATGGCCGAAGCCTTCGCCGCCACCGCGAGCGCCCAGGCCGCCACCTCGAGCGAGATGAGCGCCACCGCCCACCGGGTCGCGCACATGGTGAGCGAGACGGCCACGGCGGCGAAGGGGACGCGCGAGGCGACCGAGAAGATCCGCGACGACGCCGCGCAGGGCCGCGAGAAGCTGCGCGACGTCGAGGGCCGCTTCGAGGCGGCGGTGAAGCGCATCGAGTCGGTGCGCGCGCAGATCGACGAGCTGGCAGCCGAGGTGGCCAAGACCGAGGAGGTCAACCGCGCCATCCACGAGATCGCCAAGAACCTCACGGTGATGGGGATCAACGCCACGCTGGAAGCGGCGAGGGCGGGCGAGGCGGGCGTCGGCTTCAGGGTCGTTGCGGGCGAGCTGCAGAAGCTGGTCGCGCAGACGACCGCGGACCTGCGCCAGGCCAACCAGAATCCTCGAGCACCTTCGGGCGCGCGCGGCGGTCATCGCCCAGGACGCCGACGCGAGCACGAACGACCTGCAGGTGTCGTACGGACGGTTGGTCGCCGTCTCCAGCCTGCTCGAGGGCATCACCCTGAGCTTCGAGAACGCCTCGAAGAGCGTCGAGGGCATCGCCGGCGCCGCCGACCAGCAGCGGGCGGGCATCGGGGAGATCTCCACAGGGATCCAGGACCTCGTCGGAGTGGCCAGCCGGCTCTCGGAGGCGGGTCGGGGTCTGCGCGAGAGCCTCGAGCGGGTCGAGGGCGCTCACGGCCAGCTGCGCGAGATCCTGGCGGCGAAGTAGCGAAGAGGGCTGGACCCTAGGCGTGAGCCTCGAGCTCCTTGGGATCCGTGGACTCGTCGAATACCGCGTCGCAACTCGAGCAGCGGAACCGGACGATGGCCGGGCGCATCGTGGCGCCCATGAACACGCCGAGCCACCCCAGCACCGAATAGCTGGGCTCGCCGCTCACCGCGGGATGTCGGCGGTCGTGGCCGCAGCGGCAGGTGCGTCTGGTTTGCACGCGGGTTGTGATGCGTTCGAGCGGGGCCGGTTGCCGCAGCCGGACTCATTCACTCACAGCAGGAAGCGGTCGCTGACCCCAGCGGTCCGTTCCAGGATGGCTGCCCAGCCGACGACCTCGTCGACCTTGCCCTCCACCGCCAACGGGGTCTTGCCGAGGATGGCCAGCGAGCCGCTGCACGCGTGAAGGCGGACGCGACCAGTCGACCGCGCGGCGTCCAGGAGCTGGCGGATTGTCGGGAAGCCCTTCTCGGCGAACTCCTCGGTGACGAGCTCGCGGCCAGGTCCGAAGTCGGGCGCGTCCAGGTCGTCGCGGATGAGGCGGTCGAGCGCCCACCAGAAGAAGAAGACGTCGACCGCGCGGCCAGCGGCGGCACCCGAGACGGCGATGGACGCCCCTTGCTGGACGCGGTCGTAGTCGCCGCTGTGGAGGAAGACGGCCAGGCGCTCGGTCATCGGTTCGGCATCCTCATCGTGCGGTGCGGCCAACCCGCCGCTTCCTGTCTGCCGCAGCACCTTGGACAGCAAGCGCTCGGAAGGACTCGGCGATTGTGCCCCGGGTTGAAATAAGTCCGCAACGCGGCTAAGTAATTTCGCCCTTTCGAGGCCCCGTCCGAAGCCTCGCATCCACCCCCCAGCGGCCGAGCGGACGAAGGCCTGCGCCTTGCACGACGAGCCCTCCATGTCCGACGAAACCGCCAAGCGCAAGGACGCTCACCTGGACCTCTGCGCGACCGGGGACGTCGAGCCCCAAGGCAACGACCCGCTCTTCTCGGACGTGAACCTGGTCCACGAGGCGCTCCCGGACTTGTCGGCCGACGAGGTGGTGACCGCCACCGACTTCGCGGGCCGCAGGCTGGCGCTGCCGCTGCTGGTGACCGGAATGACCGGCGGCACCGAGCGCACCGGCAAGCTCAACCACGAGCTGGCGGTGGTGGCGCAGGAACTGGGCGTCGCCTTCGGCCTCGGCAGCCAGCGCGCGATGCTCACCCGGCCGGAGTCGGCCGCGACCTACCAGGTGCGCAAGTCGGCGCCGAACGTCGCGCTCATCGGCAACGTCGGGCTGTGGCAGGCGCGCGAGCTGGGCGTCGACGGCGTCCGCCGGCTGATGGACGCCGTCGAGGCCGACGCCATGGCGGTGCACCTCAACGTCGGCCAGGAGCTCATCCAGCCCGAGGGCGACCGCGACTTCCGCGACGGGCTTCGGACCATCGCCGCGCTCGCGAAGGCGCTGGGCGACCGGCTGATCGTCAAGGAGACCGGCTGCGGCATCGGACCGGCGACGGCGAAGCGGCTGGTCGACGCCGGCGTGAAGGTCATCGACGTCTCCGGGCTGGGCGGCACCAGCTGGGTGCGGGTCGAGATGCTCCGCTCGGAGGGCCCCGCGCGAGAGGTCGGGCAGGCCTTCTCGGGCTGGGGGATCCCCACGGCCGCGTGCGTGGCCGGCGCGGCGCGCGTCGTCCAGGGGAGTGCGCGCATCCTAGCGTCCGGTGGCGTCCGCGACGGGCTGGACGCCGCGAAGGCCATCGCGCTCGGTGCGAGCCTCGCCGGCACCGCGCTGCCCGTGCTGCGGGCCTACCAGGAGAGGGGCGTGGAGGGGGCGAGGGCCAAGCTGGTGGCGATGGGGCAGGGGCTGAAGACCGCGATGCTCCTGACCGGTTCGCGCACCGTGGAGGAGCTGCGGCGGGCGCCGCGGGTGACGGGCCCGGTGCTGCAGCGCTGGCTCACGTCGCTGGAAGCGAAGGGTAGTGGTCAGACGCAGGAGGGCGGTTCGAGCGGGTTCGTTCCCCCGTCGGACCGAAGGTGCTAAGGAGACCGCCATCATGTCCGACGACTTCTCTTCCAGGCTGCCCGGTTTCTACAAGCTCAAGGTCGAAGAGCGGGTCGCGAAGATCGCCAGTCTCTGCCAGCTGACCTCCGAAGAGGCGGGTGCGCTCTACGGGCAGGCCGGCCTGCCGCTGGAGACCGCGGACCGGATGATCGAGAACGCGGTCGGCGTCCTCGGGCTCCCGCTGGGGCTGGGGCTCAACTTCCAGATCAATGGACGCGACTTCATCGTCCCCATGGCCGTCGAGGAGCCGTCGGTCATCGCCGCGGTCTCGTTCGCCGCGAAGATCGTCCGCGACGGCGGCGGGTTCACCGCCGAGGCCGACGACGCGCTGATGGTCGGCCAGATCCAGGTCACCCACTTCGGCGACGCGCAGCAGGCCCGGAGCACGCTGCTCGAGCACAAGGAGGAGCTGCTCGCGCTGGCCAACAGCTTCCACCCGGCCATGCAGCGCCGCGGCGGCGGGGCCAAGGACCTCGAGGTGCGCCTGCTGGAGGCACCCGAAGGGCCTCAGGCCGAGCCGCTGCTCGTCGTGCAGATCCTCATCGACACGCAGGACGCGATGGGGGCGAACCTCATCAACACCGTGGCCGAGGGCGTGGCGCCGTTCGTCGAGCGGCTCACCGGCGGCAAGGTCTTCCTGCGCATCCTGTCGAACCTGTGCGACCGGCGCCTGGCCCGCGCGACGTGCCGCATCCCGGTGCCGCTCTTGGCGGACTTCGGCATGACCGGCGACGAGGTGGCGCGCGGAATCCACCAGGCGAGCCGCTTTGCCCTGGCCGACCCGTACCGCGCGGCGACACACAACAAGGGTGTGATGAACGGCGTCGACGCGGTCGCCATCGCCACCGGCAACGACTGGCGGGCCATCGAGGCCGGCGCCCACGCCTTCGCCGCCCGCCACGGACGCTACGGGCCGCTGTCCACCTGGGTCGTCGAGGACAGCGCGCTGGTCGGCCGCATCGAGCTGCCGCTGGCCGTGGGCACCGTGGGCGGGCCCATCAAGGTCCACCCCGCGGTGAAGCTGGCCCACAAGATCCTGGGGGCGGCCAACGCCAAGGACCTCGCCAAGGTGATGGCGGCCGTGGGCCTGGCGCAGAACCTGGCGGCCTTGAGGGCGCTCGGCTCGGTCGGCATCCAGAAGGGCCACATGGCGCTGCACGCCCGCTGCGTCGCGGTCGAGGCCGGAGCGCGCGGCGAGCAGGTCGAGCGCCTGGCGGACCTGCTGGTGAAGGCCGGCGCGGGGCACGTGAAGGTCGAGAAGGCGCGCGAGCTGCTCAAGAGCTTGCCGCCGCTGCCGACGGGCACCACCGGCTGAGCTCGCGTGCCTGCTCTGCAGCCCCGACAAACCCGAGAAGGGGCCTCTTGCAGGGCGTGCGGATGGGGTAATCTCCCGTTCCCCTTTTCGGGACAGGGCAGGGGTTGCAGGAGGTCGCCGTGAGTCTGGCCAAGGCATTCGCACCGGGCAAAGTCATCTTGCTCGGAGAGCACGCGGTCGTCTTCGGCTTCCCGGCCATCGCCGGCCCGCTGGAGCAGGGCGTCACCGTCACCCTGGAGCAGGGCTCCGGCGGCGGCGTCACGCTCAAGGGCGTCGAAGAGGGGCCCAGCGCCATCGCCCACGTCCTGCGCAAGTGCGCCCAGGCGTTCCACGTCTCCAATGCCCAGGTGGAGATCTCCGGAGACCTGCCGCAGTCGGTGGGGCTGGGCAGCTCCGCGGCGGTCTCGGTCGCGCTGGTCCGCGCCTTCGCCGCCGCTGGGCAGATCAGCATGCGGCCGCAGGGCCTGCTGGAGCGCGCCCAGGAGCTGGAGCAGGAGTTCCACGGCGCGGCTTCCGGCGTCGACCACAACGTCAGCTTCGAGCGGCAGCTCATCCGCTTCGTCAAGGGGCGCCGCGGCCAGCCGATCATTCTTCCGCGCCAGGTCGAGGCGGTGGTCTGGGTCGTCGAGCCGCGCGGCTCCACGCGCGAGCGCGTCCTGGAGATCAAGCGCAAGCAGGAGCTCGACCCCGAGCGCGCGCAGGGCATCTTCCAGGGCATCGGCTCGCTGGTGGACGAGGCGGTGGAGGCGCTGGAGAAGGGCGACCTGCGCGCCGTCGGCAAGTGCATGGACGGCAACCACAAGCTCCTGCAGGAGCTGGGGCTGTCGAGCCCGGGCCTGGACGCGGCGTGCGCCCGGCTGCGTTCGATGGGGGCCTTCGGGGCCAAGCTCACCGGCGCGGGCGGAGGAGGCGCGGTCGTGGCGCTCTTCGAGGACGCCGACCCGGTCGTCTCGGCCCTGGGGGCCGAGGGGCAGCGCGCGTTCGTCGCCCGCTGGGAGAAGGCCGAGTAATGAAGGCGACCGCAGTCGCGCACCCGAACATCGCCCTGGTGAAGTACTGGGGAAAGCGCGACGAGAGGCTCATCCTGCCGCACCAGTCGAGCCTCTCGATGACGCTCGACGGCCTCTCGGCCACGACGACGGTCGAGTTCTCTCCCGACCGCGCCGAGGACACCGCGCAGATCGACACGCGCCGCCTGGACGGCGAGGAGCTCGCGCGCATCACCGGCGTGCTCGACCTCGTGCGCCAGAAGGCAGGCCTGACGCACAAGGCCCGCGTCGCCAGCAAGACCGACTTCCCCAGAGCCGCCGGCCTCGCCTCCAGCGCGGCGGGCGGGGCGGCGCTGGCGGCGGCGGCGAGCTGGGCGGCCGGGCTCGCGCCGACGTCCGCCGAGCTGTCGATCCTCGCGCGGCGCAACTCAGGCTCGGCGTGCCGGTCCGTGCAGGGCGGGTTCTGCGAGTGGGCGCGCGGCACGGCCGAGGACGGGAGCGATTCCTTTGCGCTGCAGGTGGCGCCGGAGACGCACTGGCCCGAGCTGCGGATGGTGGTCGTCATCTGCGCGGACCAGGCCAAGGAGGTCTCCTCGCGCGAGGCCATGCAGCGCACGGTCGAGACCTCGCCGTACTACCGCAGCTGGGTCGAGGCGGCCGAGGCGGACCTGAAGGAGGCGCGCGCGGCGGTGCTTGCCAAGGACCTCGCGGCGCTGGGCGCGGTCGCGGAGCGCAACGCCTGGCGGATGCACGCCTCGGCCATGGCCGCCAACCCCTCCATCGTCTACCTGCGGCCGACGACGCTCGCGGTGCTGGAGACGGTGGCGGCGCTGCGCGCGGGCGGCGTGCCCGCCTACTTCACGCTCGACGCCGGACCCAACCCGGTCATCCTCTGCCTCGCCGCCGGGGCCCAGCGCGCGGCGATGCGCCTGGGTGCAGTGCCAGGCGTCCTGCGCACGATCGTCGCGGGGCCCGGCAAGGGCGTCGAAAAGGTCGAGCGGCCGGTCTTCCAGTGAGTGATCCCAGCCCCAACATCCTGGTCCGCGTTCCGGGAAAGCTGCTCTTGGCGGGCGAGTATGCCGTGCTCGCTGGCGCTCCGGGCATCGTCGCCGCGGTCGAGCGGCACCTGACCTGTGCGGCGCGGCCGGCGGCGAGGTTCAGCATCGAAGGGGCGGGCGCGCGGTGGGAGGAGGGCGGCGAGGTCGGTGTGCTGACGTTCGCGCACGAAGCGCTGCGAGCGACGCGCGACTACCTCGCCGGACACGGGCGCGTGCTGCCGCCGCTGGCGCTGACGATCGACGACGAGCTGCGTGCGCCGGACGGGAAGAAGCTCGGGTTGGGCGGCAGCGCGTGCACCTGCGCCGCGGTGGTCTCGGCGGCTCTCGCCTCGGTGGGCCAGTCGCTCGACAAGCCGCTGGTCTTCAAGCTGGCCGCCACCGCGCACGCCTCGGCGCAGAAGAAGCAGGGCAGCGCGCTCGACGTCGCGGCGGCCACCTATGGCGGCGTGCTCTTCACCTGGCGCTTCGAGGCGACTCCGCTGGTGGCGGCGTGGAAGGCTGGACCTGTGGCGTTCGCGATGGCCGTCGACCGGACGGAGGCTCCGCCGGTGGAGCGCCTGCGCGAGCCCCCAGCGCTCCTGCTGGTCTTCTCGGGGAAGTCGGCGTCCACGCCCTCCCTGATGAAGCAGATCGAGGCCTGGGCCGTGAAGGAGCCCAAGGGGTGGGCGGAGTTCATCGCCTTCTCGAGCGCCGCTTGCGACCGGCTGCGCAAGGCTCTGCGGACCTGCGACGACGCCGCGATGCGGGAGGCGCTGGAGGCGGCCGGCGAGCAGCTGCAGGTGCTGGGCGACCGCTCCGCGACTCCAGTGGTCACCGAGGAGCACCGCGTCGTCGCCGAGGCGGCGCGACGGTTCGGATGTGCGGCGAAGGTCAGCGGGGCCGGGGGTGGAGACAGCTGCGTGGCGCTCGGGCGGCCGGAGGCCATCGAGGCGCTGGAGCGCGAGCTTCGCGGCATCGCCTTCCTGGAAGCGAGGGGGACGCTGGCGCTGAGGTTGGCGATGGATGCAGCGGGGGCCACGGCGGTCGCAGGTGGAGGTGCCCCATGTGGCTCCGGCCCGTGAAGTTCGAGCTCGAGGTCCTCGAGCGCCGGCCCGCGGCGCCCAACGGGCGGCCCCCGCTCCTGTTCGTCCACGGCGCGTTCATGACCGCCGCCTGCTGGACCCGGTTCCTCGACGCGTTTGCCGAGCGCGGCTACCCGTCCTTCGCCGTCAGCCTTCGCGGGCACGGCGGCAGCGAGGGCAGAGCCTGGCTGCCGTGGGCGCGCCTGGCGGACTTCGTGGAAGACGTACGCAGCGTGGCTCGCCGGCTCGGGCCGTCGACGGTTCTCGTCGGGCACTCGATGGGTGGAATGGTGGTGCAGAAGCTGCTGGAAGCCGAGCCGGCTCCGGCGGCGGTCCTGATGGCCTCCGTGCCGCCTTCGGGCCTCTGGGGCTCGGCCCTGTCGATGTTGCTGCGCGAGCCAGGCCTCTGGCTGCAGCTCGCGGTGGCGTCGGGCCTGGGACCGCGCTTCGCCAGTGCCACCGCCCTGCGGCGCGCGCTCTTCTCGCCCGAGGTCTCCGACGAGGTCCTGAAGCCGCTGTTCGAGCAGGCGCAGACGGAGTCGCAGGGCGTGCTGGCCGACCTCTACTGGGCCGACCTCCCGATCGTCTCCCGGGTGGCGAGGACTCCGCTTCTCGTGCTGGGCGCCTCCAACGACTGCTTCGTGCCGAGCTTGGAGGTTCAGCGCACGGCTCGGACTTACGGTGCTGACTGCCAGGTCATTCCCAACATGTCGCACGCGATGATGCTCGAGCCGGGTTGGGCTGCGGTCGTCGACCGCATCGACGCTTGGCTTTGCCTCCACGGAGCGTCGGTCCGGCCTCCGGCGCAGGCGCCGGCCAAGCCGGAAGGCCTGCTCGTAACCCATTGAAAACAGGCGCCTTCTCCGGTGGTCAAAAAGCGCCCGTGAATCAAGCGGTTAGCGGCATGACGCGGCGAGTCACCACCTTATATACGCGATCGGGAGTCCTCCCCATCTGCCCGCATGGGCGCTGTGGTTAGGTGTGCGTCGAGGGCGGACAAGAGGTCTGCGCGGCGACACGGAAACGGGGCCGGCGCAGTCGACTCGAGCGGGTGGCTGACCGGCTCGTGCTTCGCGGAGACCAGGAGCACCGTCGAGCGGGGAGAGCGCGCCAGGACCGCGCGGCCCAACGACCAGGCGTCCACGCCGTCGAGGTCGCGGGAGCAGACGACGGCGTCGGGCTGTTCGGCGAGCCTCGGCAACAGGGCGCCCACGGTCGGGAAGAGCGATACGACGTAGCCGTGGCGAACCAGGAGCTCGCCGGTGTCGTGGAGAAGCCCTGAGTCCGAGTCGAAGACGAAGACGCGCGCCATCGCCCCTCCTCCTGCATTTCCGCGTTGATGCGTTCCAGGTGGCGCAAGGTGGGGGTGTCCGCGCCCCTGAACACCCCACGGTTGGGCGATCGCCCCGAGCGGTGCTCACCCGCCCCGCGCCGCGGGACCTCGATGCTGCGAATGCCTACACGTGAAGGGCTGAGGGCTCGGCGTGGCCCTTCGAAGCGCCTGGCGCGAGGAGTGGACGAGATGCGTCCGGAAGAACGGTCGGTGACGGAGCGCGGGGAGGCCAGCGGAGTGGGACGCTGCGAGGTCTGCGGCGCCGATGGCCCGCTGGTGATCGTCGCGGACCTGCCGCCGCCCAGTCGCCTGTGCGAGAAGTGCGCGACCGAGTACGACGCGGCGCTCCTGGAGGCCGATGAGCCGAGCGCGTGAAGCGCCCGCGCGCGATGGGCCCGTCCCCAAAGGGGCCTGCGCGTCGGCAGCCCCGGAGTGCTTTTGCGAAGCCTGCCGGTTCTTGGCCGGCCGGACAGGCCTCCCAGGGCTATTGTCTTATGGCCGACAGGCCTCCAGACTCTCGGTCCGGGGGGAAGCGCACAAGGGGTCCGCCATGGCTGAGCCGAAGGGCGTTGCTGACGACTTCAACGTCCGGATCGTCCTGCCCCTGGCGAACTACTTGAAGGAACACCAGGGGAGCACGGCCCTGGCGTCGGCCGCGTCGAGCGCGGGGCTCGGAGCCGAGAGCTTCGACGGGCGCTCGCGCTGGATGACGCTGGAGCAGACCGAGCGCTTCCTGCAGGCGGCGCGGGCGCTGCTCCCGAGCGACGAGGCCTTCCGGGAGGCCTGCGCCTACGACTACCGGAACCGCAGCTACGGCTGGATGCTGGCCATGGGCACCGCCCTGACGACGCCCTGGGCCGCCTACGTCGCTGGGCGCAAGTTCATCAACTCCTCGGTCACGCGCTATGGCCGCTTCGAGCACTCGGAGCGCGTGGGCGGCCGCTGCCTGCTGCGCTACGTCAGCAAGGGCGGCGAGAGCCACCTGCTCTGCACCGTCCGGGCATCGCAGATCTCGGCGGTGACGACGATGTTCGACCTGCCGCCGGTGCGCGTCGAGCACCCGCGGTGCATTGCCCGCGGAGACCCCTGCTGCGAGTACGTCTTCCAGCTCGTCGAGCCTGCCCGGTGGCTGCCCGCGGCAGTGGGCCTGGTGGGAGGCTCGCTGGGCCTGGCGCTGCTCCATGCACTGCTCGGCACCGCGGCCTCCCAGCCGGCGGCGCTGCTGCCGGTGGCGGGGCTGCTGACGGGGCTGGGCTACGAGTGGCGCCGCGCGCACCGAGCCAACCAGCACGCGGTGCTCCAGAGCCAGGAGTCGATGCTCCAGCTGGCGCAGGAGGACGCCGAGGCGCGCCGGGAGCTGATGGCCTTCGAGCAGCGGCAGCGCGACTGGGTGCGCCTGATGGAGGAGCAGGTCGCCGAGCGGCTCGCCAACCGCGCCAAGGTCGTCGAGGAGCTGCGGCTGCTCGAGCAGCACCGCGTCGAGCTGACGCGGGGGTTCACCCACGACGTCAACAACGCGCTGACCGTGCTGCGGACCTCCACCGACATGTTGCTCGACGCTCCCGAGACCCGGTCGCCCGCCCGCGCGCGCGCCCAGCTGGAGCTGATGGCCTCCGCCTCCGACCGGATGACCAAGCTGGTGCACCGGCTGATGGACGCGATGGGCTCCGAGTCCTCGAAGCTGCAGAGCACGCCGCGCGTCCTGCAGGTGCCCGAGCTGGTCGAGCGCCTGCGGCGGCGCATCACCGCCCTGTGCTACCACCGCGACATCCGTACCAGCGTCTTCTCCGCGCGAGAGGCCCCCGAGCGGATCGAGATCGACGAGCTGCTCTTCGACCGCGCCGTCGACAACTTGTTCTCCAACGCCGCCAAGTACACCGAGCACGGCAGCATCGTGGTCGAGCTGAGCGGGCTGCCCGGGTTCTTGACCGTGAAGGTCTCGGACACGGGCCGGGGCATCGCCGAGGCGGACCTGCCGCGCATCTTCCTGCCGGCTGGCTCGGACGCGAGCGAACGGGCGCGAGACAGCTACGGTCTGGGCTTGTCGGTGGTCGTCCAGCTCCTGGCGGAGATAGGCGGCCGGCTCGAGGTCATGTCCAAGCCGGGAATGGGCACGACCTTCTGGCTCCACGTCCCGGAGCGGCCCGTCAACGCAGCGGCCATGCCCACCGCAGCCGGCGAGGCGACCTCGCGCGTCGCCAAGGTCGTCAACATCCGCCGCTCTCCCAGCTAGCGACCTCTCCCAGCTCGAGAAGGAGCCCCGATGCCCGTTTCACCGCCGGCGCCGCGTCCGTTGGCCGAGGTCTTCCTGCGCTACCTCAAGGCGGAGGGCGTGCGCCACGTCTTCGGCATCCCTGGGGGCCTGCTCCACCCGTTCTTCGCCGCGGTGGAGCGAGACCCGGAGATGTCGCTGGTGGTCGCGCGGCACGAGGAGGGCGCGGCGTTCATGGCCGACGGGTTCGCGCGCACGACGGGGAAGCTGGCGGTCTGCGCCGGCACCTCCGGCCCGGGCTCGACCAACCTCTTGACCGGGGTGGCCTGCGCCTTCGCCGACGGCGTGCCGCTGCTGGTCGTCACCGGGCAGCCCCCGAATCCAGGCGCTCGGCCGCGGTGCCTTCCAGGAGTCGTCCGGCGAGCACATGGACATCGTGGCCATGTTCCGCCCGGTCACCAAGTACTCGGCCATGGTCACCGAGGCCCAGGGCGTCCCGGCGCAGCTGCGGCGGGCCCTGCGCCAGGCGCTCACTGGCCGGCCGGGCCCGGTGCACGTCAACGTCCCGGTCAATCTCTGGGAGAAGCCGGTCACCGAGTCCTGGTTCGACCCCAAGAGCTACCGGCCGCGGACCGCCTCCTTCGACCGCAACGAGGTGCGGCGGGCGGCCGAGGCGCTGCTTGCGGCCGAGCACCCGGTCATTCTCGCCGGCTCGGGGGTGGCCACGGCCGGGGCGGAGGAGCACCTGCTCTCGCTGGCGGAGCTCTTGCCGGCCCGGGTGGCGACCACTCCGCGGGCCAAGGGGGTCTTCCCGGAGGACCATCCGCTGTCCTTGGGGATCCTCGGGGCCGCCGGCCACCACGACGCCACCCAGACGGTGCTGGGCGGAAGCGTCGACGTGCTCCTGACGGCCGGCGCCTCGCTCAACGAAGGCACCACGCTCAACTGGGACCGGCGCCTGCGCCCCAGCAAGACGCTCATCCAGCTGGACGTCGACGCGGACCGCCTGGGACGCAACTACCCGGTCGACGTGGCGCTCCTGGGCGACGCGCAGACCATCCTCATCGAGGCCGTCTACAGCCTGCACCGGATGATGCGCGAGGGGGCGCGGCCGCGATCGCAGTGGCCGGAGGCGGCCCCGCTCGAGCGCGGTCACGCGCGCTACCTGGACCCGGCGCTGCGCACCAGCGACGCGCTGCCGCTGACCCCGCAGCGCTGGCGCTGCGACCTGCAGCAGGCGCTGCCGGCCGACGCGCTGGTCTTCTCGGACATCGGCGGCCACATGTTCTTCAACATGCACCACCTGTGCATCGGGCGGCGGCAGCGCTTCTACATCAACCTGAACTTCGCCTCGATGGGCCACGGGACGGTGGCGCCCATCGGCGCGGCGCTGGCGCACCCGGGCCGGCCGGTCTTCGCCATCGTCGGGGACGGGTGCTTCAGCATGAACGGCACCGGCTCCTGACCGCGCGCGAATACGCTGTCCCGGTGGTGTGGGTCGTGGAGAGCAACAACATGCACGGCATCACCTGGCACTCCACCGCGGCGCTGAGCGGGCAGAGCATGGGGGCGGCCCGCTTCCGGCACGCGCTGGACGTGGCCGGCATCGCGCGTGCCATGGGGCTGGGGGCCTGGGTGGTCGACCGGCCGGGCCAGCTCCAGGAGGTGGTGGCGCAGGCGCTGCAGGCCAAGGGGCCGGGGCTCATCGAGGTCCGGGTCGACCCTTCGGTCCCACCTCCCAGCGCGGCCCGGACCGCTTCGCTCGCGGGGTTCATCGAGTCATGACCCGGAAGATCGTTCCCAGCCACCTCGACGCCTTGAAGGGGCCCGACCGCCTCACCGCGCGGGTCGTGGACCCCGGCCCGCCCCGGCGCATCGCCGGGTACGAAGTGGAGTCCGACCTCGCCCGCCACTACGCCTTCACCGAGGTCGCGGCGCTGCTGCTGCGCGGGGAGCTCGCTCCGGCACCGGTGGCCAAGGCGCTGGAGGTGGCGCTGGTCTTCCTCTCGCCCGTCACGGTGGCGCGAGCCCCGGGGCACGTCGGGGTGCTCAGCCGGGTCGGCGGCAGCCGCTGGTCGGTCTCCCTGGGGCTGTGCGCCCTGACGCTGGCCGAGGAGGCGGCCGCCGTGGTGCAGAGCCACTCGGCCTGGCTCGACTGGGTGGCCCGGGGCGACAACGCGTCCGCTCCCCCCGACGGCTCGCTGGCCCAGGACGGCGACGACCGCGCGAGCGTCGAGCGGCTGAGCCAGCTGTTGCCGATCCCGGTCCCGGCGCTCGAGGTGGGGCCCACGCGCGTCGCCGCGGTCCTGGCGGTCCTCGCGGCCTGCGGGCTTTCTCGGGAGGCCATGCAGACCGCATGGGTCTTGGCCGGCCTGCCTGCCGCGGCGGCCGAAGCGGCGGCGCGGCCGCTGATGGGCGTGCGCGACTATCCCTTCAACCTCCCGCCGCTCGAGTACGAGGTGGACGAATGAGCGCCCCCCTCCGCCCCACCGTCCCTGCCATGCGCAGCCGCGTCGGCCTCAACGTCGCCGGCGACAACCTGGTCTGGGGCCGTTCGGTGCGCCAGGAAGTGGCGGGTCGCCTCTCACTGACCGGCCTCGTCGTGCTCTCGGTCACCGGCCGGATCGCAACGCCGACCGCCTGCGAGCTCCTGGACGACTACGCCAGCTCCTTTCATGCGACGGACACGCGCGTGTGGCCGCTCAAGGTCGGGCGCATCGTCGCCAGCTTCGGCTCCTGCGCCGCCGGCTTCTGCGCCGGCCAGCTGGCCCTGGCCAGCGAGAGGATCGGGCCGCTCATCGTCGGCGACAGCGCCCGGCTCCTGCGCGACCTGCGCCAGCGGCTGGGGGCGCGGGAGGCCGACGACGAGGCCGTGGAGCGGGAGGTCGCGGCGCTGCTCTCGAAAGGCGAGCGCCTGCCCGGCTTCGGCGCGCCCTTCCGCCCCGAGGACGAGCGCCTCGTGGCGTTGCGGGAGTGCATGCACCGGCGCGGTCGCGACGCGCTGGGCTACTGGGCGCTGGCCGAGCGGGCCGCGGCAGCGGCCAGGCGGTTGCGCGGGCTCGAGCCCAACATCGTGCTTCACGGTGGCGCGATGGTGCTCGAGGCGGGCCTGGCGCCGGAGGAGGCCGGCGACGTCATCCTGGGCCTGGTGGCGTCGCTGCTGCTCGGGGCCTCGCGCGAGGGAGCACGGCTACGGGAGGCGCCGTTGCGAGAGCTCCCCGCCGAGGCGGTGCAGTACGCAGGCCCCGCTCCCCGCCGCAGCCCTCGGGCGGGCGAGGACCCGCGCTGATCCTTCGCCGCGAGTGAGTAGCTTCACCCTGCACGCCGCCGCGCGACCCGTGCATCCTTTCGCGGCGGACCGTGAAGGGGGCTTCGAGCTTTGTCCAGAGCGGCCAGGGACCTGCTCTTCCGCCCGCCGAGGAGGTTCCCAGCTCCGCTGAGGTACCTGGCGGCGGCGGCCATCGTCGGCGCGACCGGTGCCGTGCAGGGCGTGCTCTTCCCCGGGCTCCACAATCGCCCGTTCGTCCTGTTCACCCTGGCGGTGGCCCTGGCGACCTGGACCGCGGGCATTGGGCCGGGGCTCCTGGCGACGCTGCTCGCGTGCGCGCTGGGCAACTTCTGGCTGCTCGAACCAGCGGGGTCGTTCAAGCTCACCGGAGTGGCCGGAACGGTCACTCCAGTCTTCGCCGTCGTCGGCTCGGCCATCACCCTGCTGACCGGCTCGCTGCGCTGGGCGCTGACCCGGATGGACGCGCAGGCGCGCTCGCTCGGCGCGGCGCTGGACGAGCGCCGCCGGGCCGAGGTGGCGGAGCGTGAGACCCGCGAGAAGCTCGAGCTCGCGCTGGCGTCCTCCGAGCTGGGCTTCTGGGAGTACGACCTGGCCACCGGCGAGGTCCTGCGCGACGCCCAAGCGCGCCCCCTCTTCGGCGACCCGCGCCACCGACTGCCGTTGGAGGAGGCCCTGGGACAGGTCCTGCCCGAGGACCGCGAGAGGTTCGCCGCGGCGGTGCGCGGGGCGATGGCGCCGGGGGCGAGCGGGCAGTACCAGACCGTCTTCCGCGTCCGCCACCCCGACGGCTCGGTGCACACCGTCTCGAGCAGCGGGAAGGCGAGGTTCGAGGGCGGGCGGCTGGTGCACTATGCAGGCACCAACCGCGACATCACCGAGCAGGTCGAGGCCGACCTGCGGCTCCTCAAGGCCAAGCAGCGGGTGGACTCGCTGCTCGAGAACTCCCCGCTGGCGGTCATCGAGTGGGACCTGTCGACCCTGGAGATCCTCCGCTGGTCCCAGGCGGCGACGCGCATCTTCGGCTGTCTGCCCGAGAACGCCCTCGGCAGAGGCATCCAGGCCATGGGCTGGACGCTGGCGGAGGACGTGCCTCGAGTGGCGAGCCTCATCCAGGACATGCGCGCGGGCGCCGGGCGCACGGTGCTCAAGAAGCGCTGCCGTCGCCAGGATGGCACGCTCGTCCACACCGAGTGGTACTCCTCGGTCCTGACGGTCCCCGGCAGCGGGCCGCGGGTTCTCTCGCTGGTCCAGGACGTCACCGAGCGGGAGCGCGCGCTGGAGGCGTTGCGCGAGAGCGAGGCCCGCTTCCGGACGATGGCGGACGGCTCGCCGGTCATCCTCTGGGTCACCGACGAGCAAGGCGCCAACGTCTTCGTCAACCGCACCTACCGCGAGTACTTCGGCGTCTCGGCTGCGGAGGTCGAGGGCGCCAAGTGGCTGCCCGTGTTCCACCCGGACGACGCGGCGGGCTACCGCGAGGCGTTCCTGCGCGCCGTCGCCGAACGCCGTTCGTTCGCCCTGGAGGCCCGGGCGCGCGGGCCGGGGGGCGAGTGGCGCTGGGTGAGCAGCCACGCCGAGCCGCGCTTCTCGGGCGACGGCGACTTCGCGGGCCACGTCGGCATCTTCGTGGACACCACCGAGCGGCGGCGGGCCGAGGACGCACTCCGCGAGCAGGACCACCGCAAGAGCGAGTTCCTGGGCATGCTCAGCCACGAGCTGCGCAACCCGATGACGTCCATCCGCGCGAGCCTGTACCTGCTGGGCAAGTCCGCGCTCGACGAGCGGGGCAAGCGGACCACGGCGGTCATCGAGCGGCAGGTCGGGCAGCTCACGCGGCTCATCGACGACCTGCTCGACGCCACGCGCATCTCGCGGGAAGAATCCGCCTGCAGCGCGAGCACGTCGACCTGGGGGAGGTGGTGCGGCGCACGCTCGAGGACCACCGCCAGCTCTTCGCGCACCACCGCCTGGGCCTCGACCTGCCGGACCAGCGCGTCCCCGTCTTCGCCGACGCGGCGCGGCTGGCGCAGATCACGAGCAACCTGTTGACCAACGCCGCCAAGTTCACGCCCGAGGGCGGGGAGGTCGCCATCTCGGTGGCCGACACCGGGTGCCTGGCCCGGCTCGAGGTCGTCGACACCGGCGTGGGCCTCGACCCGGCGACGCTCGCGCGGCTGTTCGTCCCCTTCGCACAGGCCGAGCGCTCGCTGGACCGCAGCAAGGGAGGGCTGGGTCTGGGCCTCGCGCTGGTCAAGGGGCTGGCGGAGCTGCACGGCGGGACGGTGGAGGCCAGGAGCGAGGGGCCGGGGCGCGGCGCCCGCTTCACCGTCGAGCTGCCCCTGGACGACCCTGCGCACGCCGAGCGGAGCCGCCTGCCGGCCCTCTCGCTCCAGGCCGGCCGAAGGCAGAAGCGGGTCCTGGTGATCGAAGACAGCAGGGACACGGCCGAGAACCTGCGCGAGATCCTCGAGCTCGACCGGCACCGGGTGCTCGTGGCCCGCGACGGGCGGGAGGGGGTCGAGAAGGCCCGAGATTTCCGGCCGGAGGTCGTCATCTGCGACATCGGCCTGCCGGTCATGGACGGCTATTCGGTGGCCCGCTCGCTTCGCAGCGAGGTCGCGACCGCGAGCGCGTTCCTGGTCGCGCTCACGGGCTACGGCCAGCCCGACGACCGGCGCCGGGCGCTGGACGCCGGCTTCGACACGCACGTCTGCAAGCCGCCGGACCTGCAGGCGCTGATGCGGCTGGTGGGGACGGCCACCGCGGCGGCTGAGCTTCCGGCCACCTTGCATTCCGCAACGCGAAGCGCGCCGCACGGCCCCGGTCCTTGACGTCAGCCTCAGCCAGGCGTCCCCTTCAGGCCATCATGCCCATGGACGCGGTTGCCAAGTCGGGCCTGAGGGCCCTGGTCGTCGACGACGAGAAGAACATCCGCACGACGCTGGCCATCTGCCTGGAGGGGTTGGGGTGCGAGGCCAAGGCGGTCGGCTCGGGCGAGGCCGCGCTCGTGGCACAGCAGGTCCGCGCGTTCGACCTGGCCTTCGTCGACCTCAGGCTGGGGACGGAGAGCGGGCTGGACCTCATCCCCAAGCTGCTGGAGTCCTCGCCGCAGCTGGCCATCGTGGTCATCACCGCCTACGCGACCATCGACAGCGCGGTGCAGGCCATCAAGCGCGGAGCGTGGGACTACCTGGCCAAGCCCTTCACGCCCGCGCAGATCCGGCTCCTGGTGGACCGCTGCGCGCAGCGGGTGCAGACGGCCCACCGCCTGGCCGACCTGGAGTCGATGCTGGCGAGCGCGGCGCCCGACGTGGACCTCTCCACCGAGTCGCCGAAGATGCGTGCGACGCTGCAGATGCTCGACCGGGCGGCGGCCTCGGACGCTCCCGTGCTCTTGCGGGGCGAGACCGGCACGGGCAAGACCGTCCTCGCGCGGGCCCTGCACGACCGGAGCGCGCGAGCCCGGAAGAGCTTCGGGGTCATCAACTGCCCCACGCTGTCCGAGGAGCTGCTCGCCAGCGAGCTGTTCGGCCACGCCCGCGGCGCCTTCACCGGCGCGGTCCGGGACCAGCCGGGACGGGTGGAGGCCGCCGACGGGGGGACGCTCTTCCTGGACGAGGTCGGAGAGATCGCCGCGGGGCTGCAGGCCAAGCTGCTGCGCTTCCTGCAGGACAAGCAGTACGAGCGCGTCGGCGAGTCGCGCACCCGGACCGCCGACGTGCGGGTGGTGACCGCCACCAACCGCGACCTGGAGGCGGACTTGCGCGCCGGCCGGTTCCGCGAGGATCTGCTCTACCGGCTCAACGTGGTGGAGGTGCTGGTGCCGCCGCTGCGCGAGCGCAGCGAGGACATCGTCCCCATGGCGCGGCGCTTCCTTCGCTTCTTCGCCTTCAACCTGGGCCGGCAGAATCCCGAGCTCTCGCCGGCGTCCGAGGAGCTCCTGCGCGGCTACCCCTGGCCCGGCAATGTCCGGGAGCTGCGCAACACCCTCGAGCGGGCGCTCATCCTCTGGCCCGCCTCGCTCCTGGAGCCGGAGGCGTTCCCGGAGCGGATGCGCGAGGGGAAGCCGGCGGGGCCGCAGGTGGGCGGCGACTGGACGCTGGAGGCGCTGGAGAAGGAGCACGTCCAGAAGGTGCTGGCGCGCACCAAGACGCTGGAGGCCGCCGCGGCGGTGCTGGGCATCGACGCCTCCACGCTGTGGCGCAAGCGCAAGAAGTACGACGAGGGCGGGGGCGCGGGGGGCGGTTGAACGCGGGGCCGGGCCTCAGGTCGTTCCAGTCCTGCCTGCGAGCGGCAGGGTGAACCAGAGGGTCGATCCTCGCCCGGGCTCGCTCTCGACGCCGATGGCTCCGTGGTGCGCCCGGACGATCTCCCGGGCGATGAACAGCCCCAGCCCAGCGCCCTGCGGCTGTGTCCCGGGGAGCCGGTAGAACTTCTCGAAGACCAGCGCCTGCAGCTCCTTGGGGATGCCGGGCCCGGTGTCCGAGACCTCGAAGCGCATCTGGTCGCCCTCGGCTCGCGAGCGCACGCTCACCCGGCCACCAGCGGGCGTGTAGCGCAGCGCGTTGCCGACCAGGTTGTCGAAGACCAGGCGCACCCGGGCGGCGTCGGCCATGACCGGAGGCAAGCCGGGCAGGGCCTCGCAGACGAGCTGGATGCCGCGGTCGGCGGCGGCCGCAACGTGCGCAAGGACCACCTGGCGCACCAGCTCCTCGCCGTCGAGCTCCGAGAGCGCGAGCGACAGCTGACCTTCGTGGATGCGCGAGACGTCGAGCAGGTCTTCGACGATGGACTGCAGCCGCTCGCAGTCCTCCCGCGCCGCGAACAGGAGATCGGCCTGCTTCTCGGTGACGGGGCCGGCGAGCTCCTCGGCACACAGGTGCACCGCCATCTGCAGCGAGGTGAGCGGCGTGCGGAACTCGTGCGCGACGAAGGCCACCAGGTCGTTCTTGAGCTCGTCGGCGCGCAACAGGCGGGTGACGTCCGAGAGCACCAGCGCGCAGCCCGCGACCTGGCGCTCCTCGCCGTAGACCGGCGCCGCACGCGGGGAGAGGGTGCGCTCGCCCTCCGGCGTCTGGGCCCGGAACGACTCCTCGAAGCCCTTGGGGGCGTAGGCGCCCTTGCCTGCGAAGACGTGGGCGCGCAGGCGCTCGAAGGTGGCGCGCAGGGCGGGAGCGAGGCCGGCGAGGGGCTCGGGCGCCTCGGGCGCGATGCGCAAGAGCGAGACGGCGGCGGCGTTGACGTTGAGCAGCTCGCCGTGCAGCCCGAGGATGACCACCGCGTCGGGCAGCGCGTCGATGGCCGCCTGTGAGGCCTGCTGGGCCAGCAGCAGCTCGCCCAGGGAGCTGCGCCGGTAGCGCTCCAGGTGGTCGGCCATGTCGTTGAAGTCCGAGGCCAGCTTGGCGAGCTCGTCCTTGCCGGACAGCCGCGCCCGCGCCTGCACGTCGCCTTCGCCGAAGCGGCGAACGGCCTGGCTGACGACGGAGAGCGGCCGCAGGAAGCGCCGGGTGAGCGCCGTCGAGGCCCACACTCCGAAGGCACACAGCGCGAGGGCGGCGAGGGCGACGGCGCGCACGAAGCTTTCCGCCTCCCGCCGGGCGCGGTCGCTCTTGCGCGACATGGCGTCCTGGTTGAGGGCCAGGATCTGGTCGGCGCCGGCGCGGACCGCGGCGAAGCGCGCGTCGAGCAGCTCGAAGTAGCCGGCTCCGCGCTTGTCGGTGGGCAGCGCCAGGAACGCGTCCAGGGCGCCGAGGTAGGCCGTCCACTGCGCGCGCAGGGTCCGGGCGACCTCGGCCTCGCCGGCCTCGGTGATGTTGCCCTCCTCGACGCGCAGCGCGTCCTCGAAGGCCCGCCGGTGCTCGGCGACGAGCGCCGCGCCGCGCCCCGCCTGCCCGAGCGCGGTGAAGAGCGCGCCGCTGTCGATGCGCTCGAGCGCCTCCTTCATCCGCTGCGCCGCCAGCACGCTGCGGTAGTTGTCGGCCAGGATGTGCGAGGAGCTCTCGCCCAGGCGGGCCACGACGCTGCTGGACAGCCAGGCGACGGCCAAGAGCGACAGGCCGAGCGGGGCCAGGGCCAGCAGGAGCCGGGTGCGGAAGCTCACGGCCGCCCCTCCTCCTCGTCCGGGAAGGAGACGATCTGCAGGTCGAAGCCGGACGCCTCGCGCACCAGCCTCAACGGTACCGAGCGCCCCAGCACCTGCTTCCACCAGGGCTGCTGCGAGCGGCCGATGAGGATGTTGCCCACGCCGTGGGAGCGGGCGAAGTCGAGGATGGCCTCCACCGGGTCGGCCGCCGTCAGGCGCACGAACTCCGCGCCGAGCTCGCGCGCCTTCTCGATGTTGGCCAAGAGGTGCCGCTGCGCCTCGGCGTCGATGAGGTGGGGGGCCTCGCCGGGGGTCTCGACGTACACCACGAACCAGTCGGTGTTGAGCCGCCCGGCGAGCCGCGACCCGCGGCGCAAGAGCGTCGCCGCGTGGGGCGGGTGCGAGGACAGGCACACCATCACCCGGCCGCGCGCGCGGCTGCCTTCGCCGTTCGTGGGGCGGCCGGATGGGGAGGCGCGCGCGGTGCGCTCGAGGCTCTCGGCCACTTCGCGCAGGGACAGCTCGCGTAGGGTGGCGAGGTTGGGCTCCCGGAAGAAGTGCTCGCGCGCCCAGGCCACCTTCTCGGGCGCGTAGATCTTGCCTCCCTGCAGCCGCTCGAGCAGGTCCTCGACGGCGAGGTCGATGTTGACGATCTGGTCGGCCTGCTGGAGGAAGCTGTCGGGCACGGTCTCGCGGACGGCGACGCCGGTGACGCGCTGCACCAGGTCGTTGAGGCTCTCCAGGTGCTGGATGTTGAGCGCCCCGATGACGTTGATGCCGGCCTGCAGGAGGTCGAGCACGTCCTGCCAGCGCTTGCGGTTCTTGCTGCCCGGCACGTTGGTGTGGGCGATCTCGTCGACGACGGCGATCTGTGGGCGGCGGGCGAGCACGGCCTCGAGGTCCATCTCCTCGACCCGCACGCCCCGGTACTCCACCACGCGGCGCGGGACGACCTCGAGGCCGGCCACGAGCCGCGCCGTGTCCTCGCGGCCGTGGGGCTCGACCAGCGCCAGGACCACGTCGGTGCCGCGGTCCACGAGCGCGTGCGCCTCCTCGAGCATCCGGTAGGTCTTTCCGACGCCCGCCGCGAAGCCGAGGTAGAGGCGCAGCTTCCCGCGCTTGGCCCGCTGGACGAGCCTCGAGGAAGTCGCCCGCTCTGGTGCGGTCGTCGGCCATGGGGCGGCGAGCATACATCGCGCAAAGGCCCCTTCTCCCGGCATCAGGATGGAGAGGGAGGCTCCACGCCATCCCGGTCGCGCAGGCCGTGGCACCGCTGGCGGCACCGGGCCTCTGCGGCGACCGCCGCGACGGTCGCCGCGGCGAAGATGGCCCACGCCGCGAGGATTGCGTCGCTGCCGACCCGGCCCAGGCAGTGGGGCCAGACCGCGCAGGCCCAGACCAACACGCTGAGCACGGCGAGCAGGTGGACGAGCAGCTCGCGCAGCAGGCCGGCCCTCTCTTGGGCGAAATGGGCGTCGAGGTAGTCCCGCAGGGCTCGAGGGTCCTTCTCCGGGTCGATGCGCAGGAGGGTGGGCGGCTCCACGGGGGGCTCCTAGGGCGGCGCGCCGAACTGGTGGTCCAGGGCGAGGTTGAGCAGCAGGACGTTGACGCGCGGCTCGCCGAAGGCGCCCCAATCGCGCGGCTCGACCAGGTCCTCCACGAGGGTTCGGACCCGGTCGGAGGCGAGGCCTCGCGCCCGGGCGACCCGTGCGACCTGCCACAGCGCCGCCCGCGGGGAGAGGTGGGGGTCCAGGCCGCTCGCCGACGCGGTGACGAGCTCGGCGGGCACGGGGCGCGGTGCGTCCGGGTTGTCGCGCTCGAGGCGGGCCAGGCGCTGCGTCGCCACCTGCAGCAGCTCTCGGGAGGTGGGCCCGAGGTTGCTGCCGCCCGAGGCGGTGGCGTCCCAGCCCTTCACCCCGGCAGCCGAGGGCCGTGGCTGGAAGTACCAGGGGTTCGTGAACGGCTGCGCGACGAGCTTGGAGCCGACGACGGCACCGGCGTCGTCGCGGGCCAGCGAACCGTTGGCGGCCTCCGGGAACAGCAACTGGGCCACGGCGGTCATGGCCAGCGGATAGGCGAGGCCGGTCGCCAGCAAGGTGAGCAGCCCGACGCGCAGCGCGAGGACGAGCGTCTTCATGGCCTATCCCACCCCCAAGGCCCCGAGCACGAGGTCCAGGGCCTTGATCCCCACGAAGGGCGCGACGACTCCACCGGCCCCGTACAGGAGCATCGAGCGCCGGAAGATGGCTGCCGCGCCCAGAGGGCGGTAGCGCACGCCGCGCAGCGCCAGCGGGATGAGCGCCACGATGACGAGCGCGTTGAAGATGACCGCCGCGAGGATGGCGCTGTGCGGCGAGCGAAGGCCCATCAGGTCGAGCGGCGCCATCTCCGGGAACGCCGCCACGAACGCCGCGGGGAGGATGGCGAAGTACTTGGCGACGTCGTTGGCGATGGAGAAGGTGGTCAGCGCGCCGCGGGTCATCAACAGCTGCTTGCCCACCTCGACCACCTCCAGGAGCTTGGTGGGGTTCGAGTCGAGGTCGACCATGTTCCCGGCTTCCTTGGCGGCCTGGGTTCCGGAATTCATGGCGACCCCGACATCGGCCTGGGCCAGCGCCGGGGCGTCGTTGGTCCCGTCCCCCGTCATCGCCACGAGCTTGCCCTTGGCCTGCTCGGCCTTGATGAGGCGCATCTTGGCCTCGGGCGTCGCTTCCGCCAGGAAGTCGTCCACTCCCGCCTCGCGGGCGATGGCGGCCGCGGTGCGCGGGTTGTCCCCGGTGATCATGACCGTGCGGATGCCCATGGCCCGGAAGCGCGCGAAGCGCTCGCGGATGCCGCCCTTGACCACGTCCTTGAGCCGCACCACCCCGAGCATGCGCGGGCCGTCGGCGACGGCCAGCGGCGTCCCGCCCTCGTCGGCGATGCCGTGCGCCCGGGCCTGGAGGTCGGTGGGGAAGGAGCCGCCCTGGGAAGCGACCCAGGCGCCGACCGCGTCCACCGCGCCCTTGCGGATGTGCCGGCCATCCAGGTCGCAGCCGCTCATGCGGGTCTGCGCCGAGAAGGGGATGAAGTGGGCGCCGAGCGCGGCGAGGTCGCGTCCGCGGAGGTGGTGCTGCTCCTTGGCGAGCACCACGATGGAGCGGCCTTCCGGGGTCTCGTCGGCCAGGCTCGCCAGCTGCGCCGCGTCGGCCAACTCCTGGGGGAGCACGCCGCTCGCGGGGACGAACTCGGTCGCCATGCGGTTGCCCAGGGTGATGGTCCCGGTCTTGTCGAGCAGCAGCGTGTCCACGTCGCCCGCCGCCTCGATCGCCCGGCCGCTGGTGGCGATGACGTTCTTGCGGATGAGCCGGTCCATGCCGGCGATGCCGATGGCGGAGAGCAGGCCGCCGATGGTCGTGGGGATGAGGCAGACGAGGAGGGCGACGACCACGGTCGTCGAGAGCCGGAGGCCGGAGTAGAGCCCCAGCGGCACCAGCGTCACGCAGGTGAGCAGGAAGACGATCGTCAGGGCGACGAGGAGGATGTGCAGGGCGAGCTCATTGGGCGTCTTCTGCCTCCGAGCCCCCTCGACCAGGGCGATCATCCGGTCGAGGAACGTCTCGCCCGGATTGGAGGCGATGCGCACCACGATGCGGTCGGACAGGACCTTGGTGCCTCCGGTGACGGCCGAGCGGTCGCCGCCGCTCTCGCGGATGACGGGCGCGGACTCGCCGGTGATGGCGGACTCGTCCACCGAAGCGACTCCTTCGATCACCTCGCCGTCGCCTGGGATGAGCTCGCCCGCCTCGACGACGACGGTGTCGCCCTTGGCCAGCCGCGAGCCGGAGACGACCTCCACGCGGCCGTCGACCAGGCGGCGCGCCTGGGTCTCCTTGCGCATCCGTCGGAGCGAGGCGGCCTGGGCCTTTCCGCGGCCTTCGGCGACGGCCTCGGCGAAGTTGGCGAACAGCACCGTGAACCAGAGCCAGAGCGCGATGGCCGCGGTGAACCAGAGCGGCTCGCTGCGGGCAGGGGCGAAGAGGTCGCGAACGGCCACCAGCGTGACCAGCGCGCTGCCCACCTCCACCACGAACAGGACCGGGTTGCGCGCGACCTCACGGGGCGAGAGCTTGCGGAGGCTGTCGCGCAGCGCCTGCGTGAGCAGCGCGCGATCGACGAGGGATGCGGGGGCGCTCATCAGAACGTCCTCCCGGCGCGCGCCGCGAAGTGCTCGGCGATGGGTCCCAACGCGAGCGCCGGGAAGAAGGTGAGCGCTCCGACGATGACGATGACGCCCACGAGCAGCGCCGCGAAGAGCGGGCCGTACGTGGGGAAGGTCCCCGGGCCGGCGGGCGACTCTCGCTTGGCGCGCATCGAGCCGGCGATGGCCAGCGCCGGGACCATCATGAAGAACCGGCCCGCGAGCATGGTGAAGCCCAGGGCTACGTTCCAGCCGGGGGTGTTGGCGTTGAGCCCGGCGAAGGCGGAGCCGTTGTTCCCCGCGCCGCTGGTGAAGGCGTAGAGGATCTCCGTGAGCCCGTGGGGGCCGGCATTGGCCAGCGACTGCGTGCCCCAGTCCGAGACGGACGCCCAAGCGGAGGGGACGAGCACGAGCGCCGGAAAGACGAGGACGTAGAGCGCAGCGAGGGTCATCTCCCGGACTTCGATCTTCTTGCCCAGGTACTCCGGCGTGCGGCCGACCATCAGCCCGGCGATGAAGACCGAGAGCAGGACGAAGACGAGGATGCCGTAGAGCCCGGCACCGACGCCGCCGAAGACGACCTCGCCCAGCATCACGTCGACAAGCGGCACCAGTCCGCCCAGCGGCGTGAAGCTGTCGTGCATGGCGTTCACCGCGCCGCACGAGGCGTCGGTGGTGACGGTCGCGAAGAGCGCGGACGTGGCGATGCCGAAGCGCGTCTCCTTGCCTTCCAGGTTGCCGGCGGTCTGGTCGGCTGCGAGTGGTGCCAGGGCCGGGTTGGGCTGCGACTCGGCGGCGTAGGCGACCGTCACCCCGGCTGCGAAGAGCACCGTCATCGCCGCGAACAGCACCCAGCCTTGCCGCTGGTCGCGTGCCATCCGCCCGAAGGTGTAGGTGAGGCCAGCGGGGAGGGTGAAGATGAGGACCAGCTGCAGGAAGTTCGTCAGCGGCGTGGGGTTCTCGAAGGGGTGGGCACTGTTGGCATTGAAGAACCCGCCGCCGTTGGTGCCGAGGATCTTGATCGCCTCCTGGGACGCGACCGGGCCCATCGCCACCACCTGCTTGCCCCCCTCGAGCGTGGTGGTCTCCAGGTAGGGCGACAAGTTCTGCAGCACGCCCTGCGACACGAGCACCAAGGCGACGAGCGCGCTGGCGGGCAGCAGCAGGAGGAAGGTTCCCCTGACGAGGTCGACCCAGAAGTTGCCCAAGGTCGGAGACCCGTCCGCTGAGGGTTTCCGGGTGAGGCCGCGGCTGACCGCCAACGCCACGCCGATGCCGCTGGCGGCGGACACGAAGTTCTGCCAGGTCAGCGCCGACATCTGCGCCAAGTAACTGAGCGTGGACTCGCCGCCGTACGACTGCCAATTGGTGTTCGAGACGAAGCTGGCGGCGGTGTCGAAGGCGAGGTGCTCGCTGGGGGGCGAGAACCCTTGCGGGTTGAGCGGCAGCAAGCCCTGAAGGCGGAGGAGCGCGTAGGTCGCGAGCACGCCGAACGCGCTGAAAGCGAGCAGCGCGCCTGCATACCCGAGCCAGGTCTGCTCGCGCTTCGGGTCGATGCCGCCGATACGGAAGAGGGCGCGCTCCACCGGTACGACCAGGCGCGGCCACGGGCGCCGCTCGTCCTCGAAGACGCGGAACAGGGCGAGCCCCACCGGCTTGGCCAGCGCCGCCACCACCGCGGCGAACAGGACGATTCTGGACCCAACCGAGGAAGGACATGGCCTCGCCTAGAACCTCTCCGGCCGCACCAGCGCGTACCCCAAGTAGGCGAGCAGGAGCGCTGCCACCGCCAAGCCCACTGCATGGTCGAACGACATCTGTTCACGCTCCCAGGCGCTCGCAGGCCCGCGCGAGTTGCCAAGCGACCGCAAAGAAAGCGAGCGTTGCGAGGCCCGCCACCACGTCGAGCATGTGGCCTCCTAAAGCCTGCTTCCCAAGGACCTCAGCAGCCGGCGTGCCACGATTCGCGTCGTGAATTCCACGGGTTAGGCGTCTCTCCGGCGGGGGATGATTGCGTCGCGCACGCTGAGGCTCGTGCGCCGTTGCAGGCTGCAATGCCGAGGGCCTGCCCACCCGTCACTCCCGTCGCACCGGTTGCGCGAAGCGCCATGGCCTTCGCTCGCCCGCGCAGAAGGCGGGCGAGCCGACGTGATGAACGAATCCAACCAGTTGCCGTCGGGGGTATCGCCGGAAGCTGACGCAGTCCGACACGCTGCTCGTGGCCGGCGAGCCGCACGCGCTCCAGCGCCTGGCGGCGATGGGCTGAGCGGTCAGTGCACGGGCGCAGGCTCGGCCGAGGCCGTCGCCTGGCCCGCCGCGGGGCGCGCGTAGTCCGCGAATCCGGCGAAGTCGAAGATGACGCAGGGCTCGTCGCCCAAGACCCAGGCGTCGTGGCCCGGCTCGATGAGCGCGAAGTCCCCCGGGCTCAGGTCGCCTTCCTGCCCGTCGTCCATCACCACGTGCAGGCGTCCGGACACGACATAGGCGTGGTGCGCCGACTGGCAGGTGTCGGTCCCGGCGAGGGGCCTGACGTGGCTCGACCACCTCCAACCCGGCTGGAAGACGGCCAGCCCGACGTCCTGTCCTCCGATGCGGAGGAGGTCGAGGTAGCCCTTGCCGTCTGCGAACGACCGGCGCTCGTCGGGTGAGCGGAAGCTCTTGATCTGCAGGTTCGTGGCCATGGCGGCGCTCCTCGTCGAGGACGATAGGGCGCGGTCGACGCGCCGGCCTGGGGCGGTAGACTCCTCGTCCGTGCGTCCCCGGCTGCCCTCGTGCTGGCTCCTTCTCCTGTCCGCCCTCGCTCTGCCGCCCGCCGCGGCGAACGGAGCGGAGGCCGTGGTCGGGCTCGAGTGGTCGGCGCCCGAGGGATGCCCCGGACGCGACGCCGTCCTCCAGGCGCTGGAGCGGATGGCGCCCGATGCGGCGCCGGGCCGAGTGCCGGTGTTCGCCCGGGGGACGGTCGGCCGCCGTGGCGAGGCCTGGACGCTCAAGCTCGAGGTCGACGCAGGCGACGATTCCGGGGTCCGCGAAGTGCAGGACGCCTCGTGCGCCAGGTTCGGTCAGGTCGCGGCGCTGGCCCTGGCGCTGGCGCTGGAGAGCGCGCCCCCGGTGGCCCCGCCCCAGACCCCGCTGCGAGCCGAGGAACCGGAGCCCGAGCCGCCCCGCTGGCTCCTCCGGGCGTTCCTGGCGGGTGACCTGGGGACGCTGCGCGCTCCGAGCCCGGGACCGGGGCTGGCGGCAGGCCTGTTCGTCGGGCGAATGCGTGTCGAGCTTCTCGGCGGCGTACTGGTTCCCGCAGACCGTGGGCGGGCTCGAGTACCAGCTCGTCGGGGCGGGTCTGCACGCCTGCCAACCGGTGACCGACGCCCCGGAAATCGGCCTGTGTGCAGGGCTCGAGGGCGGGCGGATGCAGATTCGCTTCGTCGACACGGACCGGCGGGTGGTACACGGTTGGCTGGGGCTGACCGCGGGTGCGGCGCTGGGCTGGAGCTTCTCGTCGTGGCTGGCGTTGCGGCTGGAGGTGGGGCTGGGGCTGACCCTGGTGGGGCCTCGGCTGGATCCCGGGGACGACGGTTCGCGGGGACCGGCTCCGGTGTTCGGGCGGGCGCGGCTGGGGCTCGAGGTGCGCTTCCGATGACGGATCGTCGCGGTAGCGGCCACCCAGCACATGTGGGACTCGCTCTGCCCGCAGATGTGGAAGGGACGGCCGCGTGCGGCGCGGAGCCGAAGCCGCGTCTCGAGGAGATCTTCAAGGATTACTTCGCCTTCGCGTGGACCGGCCTGCGGCGGTTGGGAGTGCAGGAGGCGGCTCTCGACGACGCCGTCCAGGATGTGTTCCTGGTGGTCCATCGCCGCTTGCCGGACTTCCAGCGGCGCTCGGCGATCAAGACCTGGCTCTACGGAATCATGCTGCGCGTGGCGCACGATCACCGACGCGCGAGGCAGCGGAAGGGCGAGAGCGAGCCGCTGGACGAAGGATGGGCGGACCGCCGGCCCGGGCCCCAGGAAGCGGCGTCGAGGACGGAGGGGCTGCGCCTCCTCGAGAAGATCCTCGAGGGCATGGACGAGGAGAAGCGCGACGTGCTCGTGCTGGCGGACCTGGAGCAGCTCTCGGCGCCGGAGATTTCGGAGATCGTCGGCGCCAATCCGAACACGGTCTATTCGCGGCTGCGCGCAGCCCGCGAGCAGTTCAACGAGGCGGTGGTCCGATACCAGCGGGGAAGACGATGAGTGAGCTATCTCCGGAGGCCAGGGCCTTGCTGGAGGCTGCGCGCAAGGACGGCGTGCCCACCGAGGGCGATCGTCACCGAGTGCAGCAGTCGCTCTCCCAGGTCCTGGGAATGCCGTTGTCGGTGCCAGCCCCGGCGCGGCCGGCACCGTCGTTGCCCAAGATGCCGGTGGCGGCAGGGGCGGGCTCGGCGGTCATCAAGGCACTGGTCGTGACCGTTCTCGCCGCAGTTGGCGCCGTCGTGTTCGTGGTGCTCAAGACGCCCGCGCAAGCACCGGCCCCACTCCCTGTCCTGCGTGGCTCTCCGCTGCATGGCTATCAGGCGCCTTCGGCGGGTCCCGGGGTGCCGATCCCTGCGCCGGGGGCTCGACTGAGTTCGTCCCGCAGGCGGAGCGTCAGCCGGCGCTCGTCCCGGTCCCGGCGGCCCAGGCCCCGCGCTTCCGGGCGGTCCAGCAGCCGCAGAGCGCGGTCTTTGCCCCGCTCGACCTGCGCGACCCACCGCGGCCTGCTTCCGCGCCTTCTACCTCTGCAGGTCCCGCAGCGCCGCCGGCGGAGTCGTCCGAGAGTCAGCTCGCCGAGGAGCTTCGGCTGGTGAGCCAGGCCCAGATGAGGCTGAGGGCCAAGGATGCCGCGGGCGCCCTCGAGCTGCTCGACGAGCACGTGCGCAGCTTCCCCAGGGGCGCGCTTCGCGAGGAGCAGGTGGCGGCTCGGGTCCAGGCCCTGTGCGCGCTCGGGCGAGTCCCCGAGGCCCGGTCCGAGACCGTGCGCTTCCTGGCGGACCACCCGCACTCCCCCTACGCCACGAAGCTCCGCGCCGCCTGTGGCGCCGCGCCGTGACCGCCAGAACGGACCACCCCACGCACTGCCACCTAAAGGAGGGCGGGCAATGGTGCGCGCTTCGTGGTAAAAATCGGGCTCATGGCACTGTCGAACGGCAGCTCCAGCAAGAGTGAGGTCTCGAAACTGGAGCACCAGCGGGGAAACGCTCAGGCTGCGTTCATCATGACGCGGCACCTCGTGGACAAGTACTCCGAGGCCCTCCAGCGCAAGGAGCTGGAAGGCATCCGGCAGCTGCTGGAAAAGGTCGACGCCCTGCTCCGGGACGGCGCGATGCCGCAGATCGAGGATGCGCTGGTCCTGCTCGACGAGATCCGCGAGCGCATCCTCCAAATCCCCGCCCTCGGCCGCAACGCCAGCTGATCCCGTCTCACCCGCCGCTTCGACCTCTCTTGGGACGCCAGCCGCCATGTTCCGCAAGGCTCTGCGCATCCTCGTGGCCATCGTCCTCTTCGTGGTCTCCGCGGGCGGCTCCGCGGCGTTGACGGTGAAGGGCCTGAAGAGCTTCCTCCGGAGGACGGCCCACCGGGAGCAGCGGCTCCGCTTCGACCGCGATATCGCCAGGGGAGGGCGCATCGATCCCGAGAGCCTCACCTCGGAGTGGCTCCCCGTGGAGAGCCCGGCGACCATCCCCACCTGGCGCGCGGAGTGCGTCGCCGAGCGCCGGGTCCTGGCCGACGTGGTCCGAGGGGACCTGGTGCAGCCGATGCTGGTCGAGGGCGCCGTCGAGTGCTTGCAAAGCGAGCGACCCGACGACTGGAGCCGGGACTAGCCATGGGCCTACTCGCCAAATCGGTCCTGTACGGCACCATCGCCGGGGCGGCCTGGGTATCGGGCCGCGCGGTCCCGGTCTTTCTGGAATGGCGTCAGGCGCTCGCCGGCCGGGTGGAGGTGGTCGCCTTCGCTCGGGACGTCGTGCCTGGGCAGAGGTTGGCCGCGCAGGACCTGAGGACGGTGCGGGTCGCCTCCGAGGTCGCCGACGAAGGGAGCGCGCTGCGTCAGGCGGGCGCGTGCGTGGGCCGGACGGTGCGCTGCTCCGCGACCGCGGGCGCGGTGGTCGTCCAGGGGTGCTTGGGGCGGGCGCCGTGAGCTGCCGCTGCTAGGCGGCCGATTCGCTCTTGATGGCGCCGGGGACCAGCTCCTTCTCGACGAAGGCTCCGAGGCGGCGCACCGGCTCCTCGAACTCGACGCCCAGGTCGCGGATCTCGCCGTTGCGGCGCCACCAGCGAACGAGCCCCTTCACATCGAACTTGCGCAAGGTGCCGAGCTTGACCGCGAACTCGACGCGCGCGTTTGCGGGGATGGGCTCGCTCGAGCGCAGCTGCACGCCGCCCTCGGAGACCATGGTCATCAAAGCGTTGAGCTTGCGCCGCCCGCCTTCCAGGTCCCACCAGAAGCCTTCCACCTTGACGGCGACAGCCAGCCGCGGGAAGCGGCGCTTGTTGGGGTAGCCGTTCGGTTCGTTCATGGCGTCCTCTCGACGTGTTCCGATCCAGCGTTGAGCAGGGCGGCGATACCGCGACGTGCCACCAGCACCAATTTACGACGGAAAGGGCTCGAGGTGTCTGTGTAGAGTCTGGAGACTTTGTGGTCCAGCTCGCTCGAGCCCCAGACGAAGACCATCTGCGCCCACTCCAAATCCGCACGCGCCTTGTCCAGGGTCCGTCGCTCCGTCCCTTCGACGAGACGCAGCTCCCACTCCGCGGGCTTGAGGGCGACGCAGCCTCTCCCGAACCGAGGGCGAGCCGCCGACCACGACGATCCGCTGAATGCCGCGGGCGCGGCAGAGGGCCGCAAGCCTGCGCATTTCCTTGCGATTGTCGGAGCCGCCGCAGAACTCGCAGGCGGTCTTGGGGACCGGGAGGAGGGTGGCCGAGGGCTTCTGTCGGGCGAGCGCCGACCGGCAGGTCGGGTCGCTGCACACCCGGCCAAACCGAGTGTCGAGGAGCGCGCGGACCCTCGCAAGCTTCCCTTCGCTGATGCGGGACTTGCCTGGATGGGCGAGCCCGTCCGCTTCGAGCGCCAAGCGGGCTGCCTTCATGGCGGCGGGGTCGGCGAATCCCAACTCGGAGAGCACCTCGCCGATCTCGCGGTCCGCGCTCAAGGGCTCCTTCTCGCCTTGGCGGGTGAGGCGCCGAACAGCTCTCCCTGGGCAGGGCCGATGCCCAGCACTTCTCGAACCGGGGCGAAGCTGCGCCGGTGGATGGGGCAGGCGCCCAGGCGCTTGAGCGCCTCCGAGTGCTCGGGAGTGCCATAGCCCTTGTGGAGCTCGAAGCCGTAGCCCGGGTACGTGCGCCCCATCGCCTCCATCAGGCGGTCGCGAGCGGTCTTCGCCAGGATGCTCGCGGCCGCGATGCTCATCGAGAGCGCGTCGCCGTGGACGATCCCCCGCTGGGGAATGGAGGTCTCGGGGACCGTCCGCGCGTCCACCAGCAGGTAATCCGGCTTTTGCGACAAGGCTTCGACCGCCCGGCGCATGGCGAGCAAGGAGGCTCGGTAGATGTTCAGCTGGTCTATCTCCTCGACCTCCGATTGGGCGACCGCCCAGGCGATCGCGCCTTGCTTGATCTGGGCCTCGAGTTCGTCGCGGGCTTTTCCGTCGAGCTTCTTGGAGTCGTCGATACCGACGGGGCGGAAGTCCTGGGGAAGGATGCACGCTCCGGCGACGACCGGGCCGGCGAGAGGACCTGCCCCCGCTTCGTCCACTCCGGCGACCAGCCGGACCCCCTTGTCCCAGAGGTCCGTCTCGAACTTGAGCAGGTGGCGAAGGCGCTGTCCTTCGGCTCGGTTCTTCTGGCGCTTGGCCTCGATGCGCCGGGCGAGATCCTGGGCGCCACGGCGCGAGTCGGCCCGCAGCGCCTCGAGCAGCGGCTCGGGCACGGCCCTATCTTGGTCGAGGAAGCGCTCGCGCAGCTCTGCGAGGCTCAAGGCGAGGAGTTCGTCGCGCTCCACGGGCCCACGATAGCGCCAGGCGCAGGGGCCTGGAAAGGGCGCTCTGGACGGGCTGGGACCGACGGGGAACGGTGAATGGCCAAGAACCTCGAGGAGATCCAAGAAGGTGCCGGTCGGGGGGCGTGCGCCAAGCCGGACGCGCGCGCGCGGTTGGAGGCGCTGAACCGCGCGGCGGAGGCCGGCGGCGGCGACGAGCGGATCGCCAGGCAGCACGAGGCGGGCAAGCTCACGGCGCGCGAGCGGCTCGACCTCCTGCTCGACCCGGGGAGCTTCGTCGAGCTCGACAAGCTCGTCACCCACCGGTGCACCGACTTCGGGATGGCGGCCAAGAAGGTCCCGGGCGACGGCGTGGTCACTGGCTACGGCACCGTCGATGGCCGCAGGGTCTTCGTCTTCGCGCAGGACTTCACCGTCTTTGGCGGCAGCCTCTCGGAGGCTTACGCCCGCAAGGTCTGCAAGGTCATGGACCTCGCGGTGCGGACCGGGGCGCCCGTCATCGGGCTCAACGACTCGGGCGGGGCGCGAATCCAGGAGGGGGTGGAGAGCCTTGCGGGCTACGCGGAGATCTTCTTGCGCAACACCCTGGCTTCGGGCGTCGTCCCGCAGATCTTGGTGATCATGGGCCCGTGCGCGGGCGGGGCGGTCTACTCCCCTGCCATCACCGACTTCACCGTGATGGTCGAGGGTTCGAGCTACATGTTCATCACCGGTCCGGAGGTCATCCGGGCGGTCACGCACGAGGAGGTCAGCAAGGAGGCGCTCGGTGGTGCGGCGGCACACGCGCAGAAGAGCGGGGTCGCGCACTTCACGGCGCGGGGTGAAGCAGCCAGCCTCACGCAGGTCCGGGAACTGCTCTCCTACCTGCCGTCGAACAACGCGGAGGACCCGCCGCTCACGCCGGCCGAGGACGACCCCGAGCGGGAAGTTCCGCGGCTCGCGGCGCTGGTCCCCGACAGCCCGACCAAGCCGTACGACATCAAGGAGGCCATCCGCGCCGTCGTCGACGGAGGGCGCTTCCTCGAGGTGCAGGAGCGACATGCCCAGAACATCGTCTGTGGACTGGCTCGTCTCGGCGGCCGCTCGGTGGGGATCGTGGCGAACCAGCCGATGGTCCTTGCCGGGTGTCTGGACATCGACGCCTCGGTGAAGGCCGCGCGCTTCGTGCGCTTCTGCGACTGCTTCAACGTGCCGCTGGTGACCCTGGTGGACGTGCCCGGCTTCCTGCCGGGCACCGGGCAGGAGTGGGGGGAATCATCAAGCACGGCGCGAAGCTGCTCTACGCCTACGCGGAGGCGACGGTGCCGAAGGTCACGGTCATTACCCGGAAGGCGTACGGCGGCGCCTACGACGTGATGGCGTCCAAGCACATCCGCGGCGACATCAACTATGCCTGGCCGACCGCAGAGATCGCGGTGATGGGACCGGAGGGCGCGGTGAACATCGTCTTCCGTGCGGAGATCGAGCGCGCGGCGGACCCGGCGGCGGAGCGCGAGCGCCTGGTCGCCGACTACCGGGCCCGCTTCGCCAGTCCGTTCAAGGCGGCCGAGCTGGGGTACCTCGACGAGATCATCCGGCCCGAGCAGACCCGAAGCCGGCTCATCCGCGCCCTCGAGATGCTGCAGGACAAGCGGCCGGAGGTGCCGTCCCGGAAGCACGGGAACATCCCGCTCTAGTCGCGGCGAGAGACCTCGTAGAGCGTCGCGCGGCCCCAGCGGCGCAGCGGCGAAAGTGCTCCCGAGGCGACGAGCGCGTCGAACCGCGTCCGCAGCTTCGCCGTCCGCCCCGGCCATAGGTCCGCGTTGTCGCCGTTGAGGAACAGACCGCCGTCGACGAGCAGGTGCGAGATGCGCTCGGAGCGCAAGGAGCGCAAGAGCGTGGCGTCGTCGCCGGCCTCGTCGAGCAATGCCTCGAGACGGTAGGCCTCGAACACCGAGTCCTGCTTGGAGTCCCGGCGCAGGTAGTAGGTGTGGTTGCTCATCCAGACGAGCCAAATTCGGCCCTCCGGCGGCACGAGCGCCTCCAGGTCCGGCTCGATCCGGTGCATGAAGACTTGCTCGTCGAGCAAGGCCTTGCGGTCAATGCGGCCCGCCAGCCATTCGGTCGTGCGCTGCCGGTTCCAGACCTGCGCCGCCGGCGGCAGGGTCCAGACGGCCGCCCCGGCGATGACGAGAGCCAGGAACAGCGGCTGCCGCCGGAGCTTCTCGAGGGTGAGGAGGAGGAGGGCGAGCAGAGCAGGGACCGCTACGAGGAAGAACCGCAGCTGCTGCGTCGAGAGTGCCCAGAAGACCGCCCATACGAGCGCGAAGACTGCAGTGACGCGAGCAGGGCCTCGTGCCCTCAAGGCCCAGAAGCCCGAGGCCAGGGCGCCCAGTCCCGGGACGGGGCCGAGAGAACCTTCGAACCCCGAGCTCAGGTCGCGCCAGGTGAAGGTGCGCCAAGGCAGTGCGAGCCAGTCGGCGAGGGTGTGGCCGGCCCCGAAGCGAGACAGGAACGTCGAATAGCCCCACGACCGCCACTCGTCCCAGCCGCGGCCGCCGAAGGCGTCGAAGAAGAAGGGGAAGACCGGGTTGCCGCGCTCGACGAGGTTGCGGACGAGGAAGGGGAGGGCGAAGGGCGCGGCGGCCAGGCAGAAGAGCCCCAGCGCGCGATAACCGGAAAACCGCCCGGACACGCGGGCCCTGGCCATGAGCAGGACGATTGCGCAGAACAGCGCCAACGCCAGGGCAGGGTACTTCACCGAACAGGCGGCGCCCGCAAAGGCCCCGGCGAGGGGGAGGAAGGCGTCGCCCTCCTCCGAGCGCAGCACCGCCGTGAGCGCCAGCGTGGTGAGGAGCAGGAGATAGGGCTCGACGTAGGCGCTGGATCCGAACTCGAAGACGGTCGGCGTGAGCAGGAAGAGGACGGGGGTCCAGCGAGCGAGACGCTCGCCCACGCCGGTAGCCCTGGCGAGCCCCACACAGGAGAGCGAAGCGGCGAAGGTGGTCCAAGCGCCGAAGGCCCGGGGATTGAATGGAGGGAAGCGATCCGGCGCCGCGCCGAGCGCGTGCAGTGCGGCCAGGAGAGACTCCCAGCCCAAGGGCATCGAGGCGTACATGTTGTCGTCGGTGACGACGAAGCCGCCCGCCATCGCAAAGAGCCTGGGAAGCGCGAGGTGATAGACGAGCTCGTCGCGATACCAGGGCGGGACGGTGGCGGCGAGCAGGTACGGGACGAAGAGCAGCATGGTCGCGCCGGCGGCAAGGTCGAAGCGCAGCGGTGGCGCTGGCAGCGCGGGTGCCTTGCGAGTACGCCAAGCGATGCCGCTGGCCAGGACGAATCCTGTGGCGGTCCAGGCGATCACCGCCCAGGCGCGCAGCAGCCCGAGGAACCCGAGCAGCATCGCTCCTGCCTGGCAAAACAGGAGGGCGACCGCGAAGGACGCAGCGACCGCCGTGCGGCCATCGAGCGCGAAGCGTCGTCTGAAGAGCGCGACCGCCGGCCAGCCGATGAGGGCGAGCGCGGGGACGGTGAGGCTCCAGACGAGGTCGACGTACGCCATGGGAGTGGGCTGGGCGAGGTGCTTCAGGCCACCTGGCCACCTGCCCCGACCTGACCGGCCTCTTCGGCGAGGCGCATGAAGAGGTCCTCGAGCGTCTCGCGGTGACGGGTGACCTGCACCACGCGCGCCTTCGCGGTCACCAGCGCGGCGATCGCTTCGTCGGCTCCTTCCTCGTCCAGGAAGGTCAGGGCCAAGCCGTCGCCCTTCGGGCTGATGCGCGAGGCCTTGGCCTTCAACTTCTCGGCCAACTCGGGCGAGACCCGCTCGGCGATGACGTCGATGGCGCGGGTCCGAGCCGTCAAGAGGGTCTCCAGCTTCCCCTGCTCGCGCATCTCGCCGCGCAGAACGAGCCCGACGCGGTCACAGATGGCCTCCACGTCCGGGAGGATGTGCGTCGAGAAGAAGACCGTCTTCCCCTGCTCGCGCAGCTTGAAGATGATGTCCCGCACGTCCTTGCGCCCGATGGGGTCGAGCCCGCTCATCGGCTCGTCGAGGACGACCAGCGCCGGGTCATTGATGAGCGCCTGGGCGATGCCGGCGCGCTGGACCATGCCCTTTGAGAAGCGGCGCAGCGGGACTTTGGCGAAGCGCGCGAGCCCCACCAGGTCGAGGAGCATGGGGACGCGCTCGGCGATACGGCCACTGGGCATCTGGCAGAGCCGCCCGGAGAACCACAGGAGCTCTTCGGGGGTGAAGAACTCGTGAAAGCTCGGGTTCTCCGGCAGGAAGCCCAGCTGGCGCTTCGCCTCGCGAGAGGGAATGGGCTGCCCGAAGATTCGAGCCGAGCCCGAAGTCGGGAAGATGAGCCCCATCATCATCTTGATGGTCGTGCTCTTGCCCGCGCCGTTCGGCCCCAAAAACCCGAAGATCTCCCCTCGCTCGACCGAGAGCGAGAGCCCACGCACGGCTCGCACCACCTTGCGGCGCAGCCCCAACCGAAACGTCTTGGTCAAGTGTTCGGCGACGAGAACCTGTTCGGCCATGTCACGAACCTCCACGCGGCCAAGGATTCTAGGCTGTGTTCGAAGCGGGGCAAGCGACGTGTTCCGGCAGTCGAGGGCACCCTCGCTGACGTTTTTTGTCACAGGTGGCACATTGGCGCTCGAGGTAGGTCCCGAGAATTTGCGGGCACCTAGCGCGCTCACGTATAAGGGGCCACCCGGCATGCGCGTTGCTAACGCTTCCGACCGGTCCGCGGTTGGTCATCCAAGCCCCCTTCAATGGTGGAGGGAGCAGGGACGCCTCGGAGAAGCCGAACAAGCGGGGATTTCAGGAGGAAGACAAATGAAGAAGCTGATTCGCGGCTTTACCCTCATCGAGCTGATGATCGTCGTGGCCATCATCGGAATCCTGGCTGCCATCGCCATCCCGAACTTCATCAAGTACCAGCTGCGGTCGAAGCGCTCCGAGGGCTCGGTCAACGTCGCGGCCATCCGCACCGCCGAGATCTCGTACCAGGGCTCGCGCGACACGTTCGTCGTCGCCGCTGCTCAGCCCCGCGGCACGCCCACCAACCAGAAGTCCTCCTGGTGCGCGGTCAACTCCTGCGACTACTTCGACACCCTGGCCTGGCGTCCTGAGGGCTCGGTCTTCTTCGTGTACCAGGTCGAGGCGGCCGACTCCGACCAGTTCACCGCGCACGCCATGGGCGACGTCGACGGCGACCAGAGCTACTCCTGCTGGGCGTACTGCAAGGCCAACAACGCCGGCAGCTGCATCAACGGCCTTGGCGACAGCTGCGCCGCGAGCAGCGTGCTCAGCAAGAAGGACACGCTCCTCATGAACGATGGCGTCACTTCTCGTCAGGACGACGTGTACTAAGTTCGAAATCAATCGAAAGGCACGGGTGCTTCACGGCGCCCGTGCCTTTCCTTCCTCGGCAAGGTTATGGCCACCCGTCAGCGAGATGGCTTCACGCTCATCGAGTTGATGATCGTCGTTGCGATCATCGGGATCCTAGCGGCTATCGCCATCCCGATGTTCCTCAAGTACCAGTACCGGTCGCGCTCGGCGGAGGCGGCACCAAACCTCAAGTCGATCCAGACCGCCGAGTTCAGCTACTTCTCGAGCGCAGACCGGTTCCTCTCCTGCGACCAGTCCCCCCCTTCTGACCCCATCAACGCCAAGGTCGCGTGGTCGGACCCATCGGGAGCGTTCGAGTCGATGGGCTATCGGCCCGAGGGCCAGGTCTACTTCCGGTACCAAGCGGTGGTGGATCCTTCCTACCAGTCTGCCTTCTCGTTGGGCGCGGTCGGCGACATCGACGGGGACGGGACCTACCAGCAGTGGGGCAACGTCCACCCAGACACTGAAGGCAACGCCGCCGACCCGCCCTTCGGAATCGTCATCCTGCCCCAGTACCGCGAGCAGGTCGTTCAAGTCACCGGCCTGGACACCTACTAGCCCCAGCCCCTCGAGGGCTGTGTTAGTGTGCGTCGCGATGTTGCGAGCCCACCTCTTCTCCCTCATCGCGATCATCGGGCTTGGAGCTGCGACTCACCGCCTCCACGCCAGCGCTGCCTCAGCCAGCCCCTCGGACAGTGGCGACTCCGTCCTCTACCTGCCGAACGGGACGTTTCTGAGACACTTCTCGCTCGGGCAGCCGACGACGCTCGCAGACTTCTACTGGCTCAAGCTCGTTCAGTACATCGGCGGAGTCCAGGGCCCTCAGCCGCACCTCTTTCCCCTCGCCAACCTGATTACCGACCTCGACCCGGAGTATGGCTACGCCTACCTCGCTCCGGCGATGGTCATCTCCTCGAAGAAGAGGTTCGAGGAAGCCAACGAGCTCCTGCTCAAGGGGGTCGAGAACAACGTCCCTCGCTGGGAGATCCCGTTCAACCTGGCGTTCAACTACTGGTACGAGCTTCAGGACTACGAGCGAGGAGCCAAGTACCTGAAGCTGGCGGTCGCGGTCCCAGGCCGCCCGGAGTGGTTGCCTGTCCTCGTCGGACGCCTGCTGGCCACCGCCGGCAACGTCGACAGCGCCATCCAATTCGTGCAGGCGATGCTCGAGCAGGCGCCAGACGAGAAGACGCGCGCGGACCTCGAGCACAAGGTCGTGCAGTTCCGATACGAGCGAGACGTGCAGTTGCTTGAGAAGGCCGTGGCGGAGTTCCAAAGGATCCGCGGCGGGCTGCCATGGGGCTTCGCCGAGTTGGACTCCCGGCTCTTTGGGCTGCTCCTTCACGATTCGTCCGAGTTCGAGTACGACCCGGCGACGGGCGAGGTCACCTGTCGCAAGCTCGAACGGCGATGGAAGGTGAAGCGGCCCAGCGAAATCAAGGTGAACTCAAGGTGAAGGCAAGCAACGCATGAGCCGCATTCGTCTCATATTCGCACTGGCGCGGGCGACGCTCTCCGAGGCGATTCGCGACCGCATCCTCTATGGGCTCGTCCTCTTCGCCATCGCCCTCATCCTGCTCTCCGTCGTGCTGTCCAACCTCAGTCTCGGCTACCGCGTGCGGATCATCACCGACCTCTCGCTGAGCGCCATCTCCGTTCGCGGGGATGATGCTGGCGGTGCTGTTGGGGGTGGGCTCGGTCGCGCGAGAGGTCGAGCGGCGGACGGCCTATCCCATCCTGGCCAAGCCGGCCGGCAGGGCGGAGTACGTGGTCGGCAAGTACCTGGGCGTCGTGTTGACCGCCTGGCTCAACCTGCTGTTGATGATGGTGGCCGCGACGGCCGTGGTGCAGCTCTACCGCTGGGAGGGGGGCTTCCTGTTCTCGTGGGGCAACTACGCGGTGACGCTGTTGATGGTCCTTGTTCGCGTGGCCGTGGTGGCAGCGGCCGCGGTGCTCTTTTCGACCTTCACCTCGTCGACGGTCTCGTTCATCGCCTCGCTCGGCTTCTCGGTGGCTGGCTACTTCACCGGTGAGGTGAAGTACTTCCTGTCCAAGAGCGAGAGCGAGATGACCCGGTGGGTGGGGAACGGTCTCTACTACCTGCTTCCAGACTTTGCGACGCTCGACCCCCTCCCGCGCTTGCTCTACGGCCACGAGGTCCTGACCGTGCAGACGGCATTCGGGGTCGGCTATGCCCTGTGCTACATCGCCTGCCTGTTGGTCATCGCCACGGCCATCTTTCGCAGGCGTGACCTCGCCTGACGTGTTTGGCGGCCGGGCGCGGGGCGTGGATACTGGCGGCGGATGGGATCCCGCTATTCAACGCGCGTACAGATCGCCGTGGCGCTCGCATTGGCGCTGCTCTTCGGCGCAGGCCTGGAGATCGTCATTTCTGTGGGGGTCTTGAAGCGTGCGCTCGATCTTCGTGGCCGGCGGGACCTGACGCTCGCATCCCAGGTGGTCGCGCGTTGTGTCGGCGCGGCCTGCAGCGACCAGGGCCTCGACACCTGCCCGGCTTCCCTGGCCGTGCAGGTAACGGGGCCGGAGCTGAAGGTGGGCATCTCGCCGCTGCCGGCGTCGGTCGCGGCGAACGCGAGCCCGTTGCCAGGAGGCGGGTCCGTCACGGTCGAGCGAGCGGCGCTGCACCAGGAGCGTCGAAGCGCCACGTCGCTCCTGGCCGCCTACATCCTGCTGGGCACCCTGGCGACGTTCGTGGTCGGCACGGTTCTGCTCAATCGCCTCATCGCCCGGCCGCTGGACAAGCTGGCCTCCGCTGCCGACCGCATCGGTCGGCTGGAGCTGGACGACCCGCTGGGCGGGGGAGTACCGACGCTCGGCCGGCTGGGGAGCGCCTTCGAGCGCATGGCGACCAGTCTGAAGGAAGAGCGGGCCCGGGTGACCGCTCAAATCGCCGAGCTGGAGCGGCTCAACCGACAGCTGGGCGAGGCGCGCGACTCGCTCGTGCGCTCGGAGAAGCTGGCGACGGTGGGCCGTCTCGCCGCCGGGGTGGCGCACGAGGTGGGAAATCCGCTCGGCGCCATCCTGGGCTATCTCGAGCTGGCCAAGTCCAAGGCTCCGCCGGAGGTCGTCGACTACCTCACCCGCATCGACCAGCAGGTGAGCCGAATCGACCGGACCGTGCGGGAGCTGCTGGATTTTTCCCGTCCAGGTCCACAAGACGGAGCGCTGGGGACGGTGAGCCTCCGCGAGGCGGTGGACTCGGCGGTGCGGCTCGCCTCCGTGCAGAAGCGCCTCAAGTACGTGGACTTCGACGTCCAGCTCCCCGAGGCGCTCGGGGTTGTCGCCGAGCCACACCACCTCGGCCAGGTGCTGGTGAACGTGTTGCTCAACGCAGGCGACGCGATGAACGGTGAGGGGCGGGTCGAGATTCGAGCAGTCGTCCTGGACTCGCCGCCCGCACGCCGTGCGTCGGATCCTCCCCCCGCCAGCCGGGTCGAGCTGAGTCTCGCGGACTCGGGGCCGGGCATTCAACCGTCGGATCTGCCGAGGGTTTTCGACCCGTTCTTCACGACCAAGGAGCCGGGGGCGGGGACCGGCCTCGGGCTGGCCATCTGCCATCGGATCATGGAGACCTTTGGCGGGGAGATCCGGGCAGGCAACCGGACCGAGGGCGGGGCCGTCTTCACGCTGGTGTTCAGACAGGCCGGCTCCAGCTAGGCTCTGCGGCCGACATGCTCTTCCACAACGTCCTCATCGTCGACGACGACGACAGCATGCGCCACGTGCTCACGGTCATTCTCAAGGACCGAGGGTACGAGGCGAGCGGGGTGCCGGGAGGCGAGGAGGCGCTCAAGGAGCTCGAGGCCCGGGACTACGACGTGGTCATCTCCGACGTGCGGATGCCGAAGATGGACGGGATCGCCCTCCTTCGAGAGATCCGCAAGCGCACGCCGGACCTGACGGTGGTGGTGATGAGCGCCTATGGCACCACCGACACCGCCATCGCTGCGATGAAGGAAGGCGCCTACGACTACATCAGCAAGCCGTTCAAGCCCGACGAGGTCGTGCTGGTCCTGCGCAAGGCCGAGGAGCGCGAGCGGCTCAAGCGCGAGAACGAACGCCTGCGAGGGGAGCTGTCCCGGGCTTTCCGGCTCGAGTCGCTCGTGGGCGACAGCTCGGCGATGCAGGACGTGGCTCGGCAGCTGCGGAAGGTGGCGCTGGTAAAGACGACCGTGCTCGTCACCGGCGAGAGCGGAACCGGCAAGGAGCTGGTCGCGCGCGCGTTGCATGAGTTGTCGCCCCGCTCGGGCATGCCCTTCGTGCCAGTCAACTGCGGCGCCATCCCCGGGGAGCTGATGGAGAGCGAGCTGTTCGGCCACGTCCGGGGCGCCTTCACCGACGCGGTGCGCAACAAGAAGGGCCTGTTCGCGGAGGCCGACGGCGGGACGCTGTTCCTCGACGAGGTTGGTGAGCTGCCCCCGCAGCTGCAGGTGAAGCTGCTGCGCGTGCTGCAGGAGGAGGAGATTCGCCGTGTCGGCGACTCGCGCAGCGAGAAGGTCGACGTGCGGGTGGTGGCGGCGACCAAGCGCGACTTGCAGCAGCAGGTGGCGCGCGGGCTCTTCCGTGAGGACCTCTTCTACCGCCTCAACGTGCTCAACCTGAAGCTGCCCCCGCTCCGGGAGCGCAAGGGGGACATCGAGGCGCTCGCGACCCATTTCTTGGCCAAGTACAACGTGCGGCTCGGGCGCAGGGTCAAGGACATCGCCCCCGACGCCCTTCAGTTGATGGCCGACTATGCCTGGCCAGGCAATGTCCGCGAAGCTCGAGAACGCGGTCGAGCGCGCCATGGTGCTCTGCGAGGGGGAGACCATCACCGTCGACGGGCTCCCGGACCTGATGATCGTTCCGCGCAGCGCCGCGATCGACGGCGCGAGCGGCGTGGAGGGGCAGAGCGGGCCAGGGGCCGACCTCTCCATCAAGAAGGCCTCTCGGGCTCTCGAAGTGGACCTCATCCGCCGTGCCCTGCAACGCACGCGCGGAAACCGCACGCGGGCGGCCGAGCTGCTCGAGATCAGCCACCGAGCGTTGCTCTACAAGGTCAAGGAGTACGGCATCGACCCCGACCAAGAAGGGGCGAAGGGCGAAGGCGGCGCCCCCCGGACCTAGACACCGCGTCCCGAGACCGCCCTCGGCCACCACCACAAGATCTCGTGGATGCCCGCAAGGGCTCTACAATAAGCAGTATAATTTCACATCAATGACGCATAAATGACTGCAACTTAGGGTTCGTCTTCTTGACACCCCTTCGAGCAGACGACTATCCTTCGAAGGTCTGGGCAGGGGTAGGGGAACGGAACCAAGCCGCGCCGCGGCCAAAGACGGGGAGAACATGCCCGAGCACAAGCCCTCCAACAACGTGCAGAAGCTCCGCGAGGACCAGCTCCTCTCCAAGGCCGAGCTCGCCCGTCGCGCCGGTGTCTCGGTCCTGACGATCGACCGGGTCGAGCGCGGTGAGAGCTGCCGGCTCGACACCAAGCGCAAGATCATCCTCGCGCTGGGGATGAAGGTCTCCGAGAAGGACAAGGTGTTCGAGGACGCTGCGACCAGGGAGTCGGTGAAGAAGGGCTGAATTTTTTGAGGGTCGGAATTCTGATGCTACGCTCCAAGCGCCTCACTGATGGGAGCCGGTTTTCGAGGCAGCAGCGGCTCTCTCCCCCTCGCTGGAGGGCTTCTTAGATGGCCAAGGCAAAGCTCGCACTCGGCCTCGACATCGGATCGAGTGGCGTCAAGCTGGTTCAGCTCAAGGAGGTCCGCCGCCGCGGTGCGACCGCCTACCAGCTCCAGGCCTTCGGCTCCAAGCCGCTGCCGCCCGAAGCGATCGTCGACGGCGCCCTGATGAACTCCACCGCCATCGTCCAGGCGGTCCAGGAGCTCGTCGCGGAGCTGAAGATCAAGCACAAGGAAGTGGCCATCGGCGTGTCGGGCCACTCCGTCATCATCAAGAAGATCTCGCTGCCCCGGATGACCCAGGAGGAGCTCGACGAGTCCATCCAGTGGGAGGCCGAGCAGTACATCCCCTTCGACGTCAAGGACGTGAACATCGACACGTTCCCGCTCTCGACGGGCAACGATCAGGCCGGGCAGATGGACGTCCTCCTGGTCGCGGCCAAGAAGGACATGATCAACGACTACACCTCGGTCGTCACCGAGGCGGGCCTCGCCCCGGTCATCGTCGACGTCGACGCCTTCGCGGTGCAGAACTGCTACGAGGCGAACTACGACATGCCCAAGGGCGACACCATCGTCCTCATCAACGCGGGCGCGTCGGTCGTCAACATCAACATCCTGGCGAACGGCGTGACGACCTTCACCCGCGACGTGACCATCGGCGGCAACCAGTTCACCGAAGAGATCCAGAAGCAGCTCAACGTCTCCTACGACGAGGCCGAGGCTCTCAAGATCGGCGGCAACCGCGCCGACGCCGACTCCGTCGTCCCGCAAGAGGTGGAGCGCGTCCTGGGCTCGGTGGCCGAGCAGATGGCCGGCGAAATCCAGCGCTCCCTCGACTTCTACGCCTCGACCGCCGCCGACAGCCACTTCGCCAAGGTGCTCCTCTCGGGTGGCACCGCCAAGATCCCAGCGCTCTTCAAGACCATCGAGCAGCGGGTGGGCGTGCCGGTCGAGATCCTCAACCCGTTCAAGAACATCGAGATCGACAACCGCCGCTTCGACCCGGCCCACATCATGGACATCGCCCCGATGGCGGCGGTGAGCGTGGGCCTGGCGCTGCGTCGGCCGGGCGACAAGTAATCGTGGAGCAGCAGGGCGCGTAGGCACGCAGTCCAGCCCAAGGGGCACGCGATGATTCGCATCAACCTATTGCCGGTCAAGGCAGCCAAGAAGCGCGAGTCGGGACAGAAGCAACTGTTCCTGTTCGTGGTGGCCCTTGCCCTGGGCATCGGCGGCAACTGGTGGTGGTACTCCCAGACCTCCCAGCAAGAAGAGCGCGAACGCGTCGAGGTCCAGCGGACCGAGAAGGAGATCGCCGACCTCAACCGCATCATCGGCGAGGTGCAGAACTACGAGAAGGAGAACAAGGCGCTCGAGGAGAAGCTCAAGGTCCTCGATACCCTGGAGAAGGGGCGCACCGGGCCGGTGAAGATGCTCGACGCGATGGCCACCTCCATCCCGAAGAACGTGTGGCTCATCAAGCTCGAGGAGTCCGGCGGCGCCATGCGCATCGACGGCTCGGCCGTGTCGAACGACGACCTGGCGGAGTTCATGAAGGCCATGAACAACGTGGTCTGGACGCCCCAGGGCATGGGCCGGCTGGTGGAGTCGGGCCGCCGGGGCGAGACGAGCAAGGTCGAGCTGTCGCCCTCGGGGCAGATCGCCGACATCAAGAACGACCAGATCGGCCAGTTCTTCACCAACATCCAGCTCAAGAGGGCCGAGCTGACGGGGCAGGGCGAGAACCGGGTGGTGAGCTTCTCGATGTCTCTGAGCGCCAACTTCACCATCTAGGCGAGGCCGACCATGAACAACTTGCTGGAAAAGCTCGTCAAGGTCCCGCTCGCCACCAAGGCGGTGGTGGTCCTGCTGCTGCTGGCGGCGGTGACCGCCGGCAACTACTTCCTGCTGGTCGCTGACCTCACGACCCAGATCGAAGGGCACCGCGCCAAGAAGCGCTCCCTGGACGACGAGCTGGTCAAGAAGCGTGTCATCGCCGACAACCTCAACCAGTACCGCCGCGACAAGGAAGTGCTCGAGCGGCGCCTGGCGGAGGCGCTCACCAAGCTGCCCAGGAACCCCGAGATCGAAGAGCTGCTGCGCCAGCTCAACGACGTGGGCAAGAAGAGCGGCCTGGAGATCGTGGTGCTCGAGCCCGGGCAGGAGAAGCCCGAGACCTTCTACGCCGCCATCCCCATCAAGATGCAGGTGGCGGGCAACTACCACGAGATCGCGGTCTTCTTCGAGAGCGTCTCGAAGCTGCGCCGAATCGTGAACATCAGCGGCATCACCTTCCAGAGCCCGGCGCGCCGAGCCGAGAAGGTGGTGTTGAGCGCGAGCTACATGGCGACGACCTTCCGCTTCCTGGACGACAAGAAGAAGTGAGCGACCTTTCGAGGTGACGCATGTCCGTGCGAATTCCCATCCTCGTGGCGCTCCTGGCTCTCGCCGCTTGTGGCGAGGATGCGCCCGCGCCCGCGGCACAACCCAAGCCGGCTCCGGCGCCGGCCAAGAAGGAGGCGCCGAAGGCAGACGACAAGCAAGCCGAGGTCGCCGCCGCGCCGACCATCGAGTACGCGTACAGCCCGGTGGGAAAGCGCGACCCGTTCCGCTCGTCGCTGGACGAGAAGCAGGCCTCCACCGACGCGACGCCTGACCGGCCGGACTGCGGTCCGCTGTGCAAGTGGGAGCTTCGAGCAACTGCGGCTCGTGGCCATCATCAGCGGCGTGTCCAACCCGTTGGCGATGGTCGAGGACCCCAACGGCCGGGGCTACATCGTGCGGCGGGGCACCTTCGTCGGCAAGCGCAACGGAAAGGTGACCCAGATCCGCGCGGGCGAGCTCGTGGTGACCGAGATCTACAAGGACCAGATGGGCAAGCCGCACATCAACCCGGTGCCCATCAAGCTGCCCAGCGACGAGAAGACGGGCCAGCAGGAAGACCAGAACCTCCTCACGCCCGAGGTCTCCGAATGACTCGTAACCCTTTCGACGTGGCAGGCACCGCAGACCGGGCTTGGAAGGCTGAAGGAGAAACCGCGATGAATGCTCGCACTTGCCTCATCACCTGCCTGGCCGCCCTGCTCGCGCCGCTCTCGGCACAGGCCGCGGCCGTCAACGTGGTGCAGGGGCTGGAGGTCACCGGGGACGAGAAGGGCGCCCAGGTGGTCATCGCGGGCAACCACGCTCCGACCTTCACCGTCTTCCGCCTGGCCGATCCCGCTCGGGTGGTCGTCGACCTCGCCGGCGCCGACGTGTCGGCCGTCCGTGGCCCGCGCGACGGCAAGGGCCCCGTGACGGGCGTCGCGGTCTCCCAGTTCTCCGACGACAAGACGGCGGTGGGCCGGGTGGTCGTGGCCATCGCCGACGAGGCGCGGTACGACGTCCGCGCTGTGGGCGACAGCGTGGTGATCGCCGTCACCGGCGGCGCTCACGCCGACCTCGTCGCGGTCAAGGGCGAGGCCCTCAAGGCCGAGCCGGTCGCTGCCCCCGAGGCGCAGAGGGCCGAGGCGGTGGTTGCGGTCGCCAAGGCCGAGCCCGCCAAGCAGCTTCCGCCGTCTCCCGCGGCTGCCAACGAGGCCAACGTCGTCACCTCGCACCGCGACGAGAAGACCGTCGTCCAGCCAGCCCACCGCCTCAATGGCTTGAAGACCTCGAAGAAGAACGCCCAGTACCTCGTCAACCTGGCCGTCGACGGCGAGCTGGGGACCTTCGACGTCATCGAGCTCTCGGATTCCCCGCGCCTCGCCATCGACCTGCTCGGCTTCGAGAAGGGGCTGAAGGCGCAGAAGGGCGAGGCGGGCTCCCCGGTCAAGGAGATCCGCTACGGCAAGCACGCCGACAAGGTTCGCGTCGTCATCGAGGCCAACGAGAGCATGCCGGCCTACCAGGTGACCCGCGCCAAGTCCGGCCTGGTCGTGGCGCTGGGCGCCCCCGCGCTCGCGGCCCCGGTGGCCAGTGCTCCGACCCCGAAGAAGGCCGAAGTCGCCAAGGTCGAGACCAGGGCGGGGAAGGGCGTCAACGTCAAGGACGTCGTCTTCCGCGGTGACGAGGCCTCCGGGAAGGTCGTGATTGGCGTTCCGCCGGGCACGGAGTATCACGTCGCCCGGCCGGATCCGCGGACCGCGGTGCTCACCCTGAGCGGCGCCCAGCTCCCCAAGCGGCTCGAGCGCAGCCTCGACACCTCGGCTTTTGGTGGCCCGGTGAAGATGGTCAGCTCCTTCACGGCTCCCGGTCAGGCTCAGACCGTGCAGATCGTGGCGACGCTCGACGGGGCCATCGAGGACCGCGTTTCGTTCGAAGACGGCCAACTTGCCTGGGCGTTCGGCGCCGGGGGCAGCGCTGCCTCGACCGAGGTGGTCATCGACGGCCAGAAGGTGGAAGTGGAGCAAGAGGCCATGGCGCCTCGCGCCAGCGGCTTCGCAGCCGAGGCCCCCGGCTACGCCCAGGCAGGAGCCCCGCGCAAGGCCAAGTACACCGGGCGCCGCGTCTCCTTCGAGTTCAAGGAGATCGACATCCACAACCTGCTGCGCATCATCGCCGAGGTCTCGAAGCGCAACGTCGTCGTCGCCGACAACGTCAGCGGCAAGGTGACCATCCGCCTGCGCAACGTGCCGTGGGACCAGGCGCTGGACATCATCTTGAGGTCGAAGGGCCTGGACAAGGAGGAGAGCGGCAACATCATCCGCGTGGCGCCGCTGAAGGAGCTCGAGGAGGAGCGCAAGGTCCGCGACGCGATGATCAAGGCGGCCAAGACCCAGGAGCCCCTCAAGGTCCGCCTCATCCCGGTCAACTACGCGACCGCGGCGGACGTGGCCACCAAGGTCAAGGACCTGCTCTCCGAGCGCGGCAGCATGAGCGTCGACACCCGGACGAACGTCATCATCGTCAAGGACGTGCTCGACGCCCTGGCACGCGCCGAGGGCCTGGTCCGCAAGCTCGACACCCAGACGCCGCAGGTCCTCATCGAGGCCCGAATCGTCGAGATGAACTCCAACATCTCCCGTGAGGTCGGCGTGCAGTGGGGCGGCTCCGTCAACTTCGGGCCGGCGACCGGCAATCCCACCGGCCTCGCCTTCCCGAGCGCCATCCGTGTGGGCGGCGCCAGCACGGAAGACACGGGTAACGGCGCTCCCTGGGCCGTCAACCTCCCAGCGGCTACGGGTCAGGGGTCCGGTGGTGGCATCGGCTTCCTGTTCGGCTCCGCCGGCGGCGCGGCGATGCTCAACCTGCGCCTGACTGCGTACGAGAACAGCGGCCAGCTCAAGACCATCAGCGCCCCGAAGATCACCACCCTCGACAACAACACGGCGAGGATCGGCCAGGGCTTCGCCATCCCGTTCAGCCAGGCATCGGCCTCCGGCGTGAACACGACCTTCATCGAGGCCAAGCTGGAGCTCACCGTCACCCCGCACGTCACGGCTGACGGGAGCGTGTTGATGAACATCAATGCCGCCAACAACCAGCCGGACCCGGGCCTCACCGGCGCCAATGGCCAGCCTGCCATCGCCAAGAAGGAAGCGCAGACCCAGGTGCTGGTGAAGGACGGCGACACCACGGTCATCGGCGGCATCTACACCCGACAGCAGTCCTTGCAGGAAACGGCGGTCCCAGTCCTCTCGAAGATCCCCGTCCTCGGATGGCTCTTCAAGAACCGCAAGACCTTCGACAACCGCTCCGAACTGCTGGTCTTCATCACGCCGCGCATCGTCAACCGCAACCAGGTGGTTGCTGCCAGCGAGGGCGGCATCCAGTGAGAACCCCCCGGAACGCGAGGAACGCCATGAAGTCCACCTTCAAGCTGTCGGCCGCACTGGTGGGGTTGGTGGTCGCGTCGAGCTCGTGTGCCCGACCGCTCCAGCCTCGAGTTCAAGGGAGTCTACTTCCTGAAACTCAATGACACGTGTGGCTGGGATGGGACCACGGGGAACGTCTACAGCCTGGACGGCGAGCTCAACGTTTCACCGGACGTGCTCAAGGCTGCCAACAAGCTCGTGCCGACCTACCAATTGGTGGTCCAGATCACCAACAACATGTCCAAAGACCCGGTGCAGACGCAGGGCACGGTGATTTCGGACAAGACGCGCAACGACTTCGTCTTGAAGGAAATCCAGTACTCCTACACCTGCCGCGATTCCACCGCGAACTGCGCGGGGTTCAAGCCGCCCCAAGCCAAGTCTGAAGCCAAACTTGGCTACATCGCAGCCGGAGGCGACGGCAACTTCTCGCTCAGCGTGCTCACCGATGAGGTCGCGGAGGAGCTCGCCCTGTGGGAGCCCGAAGGCGCCACCATCCTGGTCGGCATCAAGTTCAAGGGAGTGCTTGCCTCTGGCGCAGCTATCGAGACCGACACGTTGAGCTACCCGATTTTCGTCTATTCGGCGCCCCTGAACACCTGCAGCACGGGGCAGATCCCGAGCTTGACTACCTGTCCCAACATGTTCGGCCAGGACGGGTTCGATTCGGCTCGTCTGCACCGCCCCGGTTGACTAGCGAGGCAAGGGCAGGGTACCTAGAGCCTTTCATGTGTCACGGCGCCGCCCGCCCGTAGAGGGTGAGGCGGCGCCTGCAGCATTCAAGGAAAAGAAGAACCGAGGCGAGTATGTCCTTCAGCGCGCATCTGGAGAGTGTCCTCAAACAGGTCGAGGGCGCGGTCGCCTGCAGCATCATGGGGTTCGACGGCTATGCGGTCGAGACCCAGACGAGCAGGGACCCGGGCGTCGACTTCGAGGCGATGCTCGTGGAGTACGGGACCGTCCTCACCAAGGTCAAGGAGACCGCGCAGGGCCTGCAGGCCGGGACGGTGAGCGAGGTGGTCGTCAACACCGACAAGCTCACCACCATCGTGCGGCCGCTCACTCCCCAGTACTACCTCGTGCTCGCGCTCGCGCCCGAGGGCAACTTCGGCAAGGGCCGTTACGCGCTGCGCATCGTAGCCCCGAAGGTGACGGCCGAACTGGGCTGAAGCAACGCGACGCTCTCTCGGTAGACACGGAAACGAACCCCGCGCTCCCACGCCTCGAGGCGCTGGCAGGGCGCTCACAAGGAGACGAAGCCAATGGGCGACATGGTCGATACCAGCGAGTTCCGCAACGGTTTGAAGATCGAGATCGACAACGAGCCGTTCGAGATCGTGTACTTCCAGCACGTCAAGCCTGGCAAGGGCTCGGCGTTCGTGCGCACCAAGATCCGCAGCCTGCTCTCCGGACGCACGCTCGAATACAACTACAAGTCCGGTGAGAAGTTCATCCGCGCCGAAATCGAAGAGAAGGAGATGCAGTTCCTGTACGTCCAGACCGAAGACTTCTACTTCATGGACCAGAAGACCTACGACCAGACCTTCCTGTCCAAGGACCAGCTGGGCGAGGCGCGCAACTTCCTCAAAGAGAACCTCATCGTCTCCATCCTCTTCTACAAGGGCAAGGCGGTCGCGGTGACGCCGCCCAACACGGTGGAGCTGCGCGTGAGCAAGTGCGACCCTGGCGTCCGCGGCGACACCGTCTCCGGCGCCCAGAAGCCCGCCACGCTCGAGACCGGCTACACCCTCCAGGTCCCGCTGTTCATCAACGAGGGCGACATCATCCGTGTCGACACCCGCAGCGGCGAGTACCTGACCCGCACCGCCACGGCCTAGTTTTCGCCTCGGCGGCGACCCCGGTCGCGCTCGAGCCAACCCCCGCCTGGATTGGGCTAAGTGCCCAACAGGCGGGGTTTTTTTGGCCAATGCGTTTTCTTGACGCCGCCGGCGGCTTTTCGCTAACCTGAGACACCTGCGTCCGCGACAGAAGCCCCGGCCTATGGAAGGCCGGAAGCTGACTGTTCTCGCTCGCCGACCGCGAACGGGCGACGCACTGTGAGTGGCCTTCCATCGTGGCGATCGACAAGAACAAAATCATCGAGGCCGCGACGAAGTTCGTCCAGAAGGGCCAATACGACAAGGCGATCAAGGAGTACCAGAAGCTCCTCGAGGTCGACCCGAAGGACGCTCGTATCCAGCAGAAGCTTGGCGAGCTCTACCAGAAGAAGGGCGACAACACCCTCGCCGCAGACTGCTTCCTGAAGGTCGCCGAGAGCTACGCCGCCGACGGCTTCTTCCTCAAGGCCGTCGCCGTCTACAAGCAGGTCCTCAAGCTCAACCCCAACCTCGTCGACGTCAACCTCAAGCTGGCGGAGCTGCACCAGCAGCTGGGGCTGATGAGCGACGCGATGGCGCAGTTCCAGCTCGTCGCCAACCACTACGAGAAGTCCGGCAACATCCGCGCGAGCCTCGACACGCTGCGCAAGATGGTCGACCTCGACCCGGAGAACGTCGCCAGCCGCATCAAGCTCGCCGAGCTCTACGCGCGCGAGAACATGAACCCCGAGGCCATCGCCGAGTTCGGGCGGGCCGCGGAGTACCTCAAGCGCAACAACCGGGTCGACGACTACATCAAGGTCGCCGAGCGCCTGGTCTTCCTCGACCCGAACAACCTCGACTTGACGCGCGAGCTGGCCAACATCTACCTGACCAAGCAGGACACCAAGCGCGCACTGGCCAAGCTGCAGATCTGCTTCAAGGCGGACCCCAAGGACGTCGAGACGCTCACGATGCTCGCCCAGGCCTTCAAGGACCTCGGGCAGATCGCCAAGACGGTCTCGGTCTACAAGGAGCTCGCCAAGATCTACGACGAGCAGGACCGCGTCGACGAGGAGCGCGAGACCTGGCGCAAGATCCAGGACCTGGCGCCGGAGGACCCTGACGTCCGCTCGCGCTTCGCCGCACAAGCGCCCGCTGCGCAGCCCGCGGCCCCGGTCGCTCAACCCGTGGCCCAGGCCACGGCGCAGCCCTCCAGGCCCGCCCAGCAGGCCGCTTCGCCTGCGGCCAAGCCTGCCGCCGACCAGATCCCGCGGCTGCTGACCGAGACCGACGTCTACGTCAAGTACGGTCTGCACGAGAAGGCCATCGAGCACCTCAAGAAGGTGTTCGCCATCGACCCGGACTCGGTCGACGCCCATGAGAAGGCGGCCGACCTCTTCGCCGCCAGCGGCAACGTCCAGGCCGCGCTCGACAGCCTGACGCGGGTGGTGCGCACCTGCATCGCCCGCAACGAGCTGGACCGCGCCCGGACGGCGCTGCAGAAGCTGTGCGAGAAGGAGCCGACCCACCCCGAGATCCCCGGGTTCCTCAACGCCGTGGGAGGCCTGGCCCCGGTCGAAGAGGTTGCCGAGATCGAAGAGGACGCCATCCTCGTCGAGGCTGCGGACGAGGCGGTCGAGGTGGCGCCGGAGCCCGAGCACCCGGTCGACCTGGCAGCGGTGAGCATCGCCAACAGCGACGACGCCGCGCTCGACGCCGCCGCCGAGTCGCTGGCCTCGGAGGAGCCTCAGGTCGACGGCCCCGAGCTTTTGGCCGAGTCGCCATCCGACGAGGAGCTCATCGCCGGCCCCGGCGACGACGAGCTGGCGCTGGCCAGCGCCGAGAGCTTCCCCGGAGCTGGTGGACCAGGAGCCGCTCGTCGACCCGGGCTTCGAGGGGGATTCCGTCGCCGAAGCCTCGCTCGAGGATGGGCCCGACGCCTCGTTCCAGGACCTGGCCCCGGCGGAGCTCGACCCGGCCCTGGCTGCGGCGGCGCAGCCCGGCGACGAGGAAGTCGAGATCGAGCACAGCAGCGCCGAGTTCGCCGTCCCACCCGAGGAGCAGTTCGACGCGCAGGACCTGGGCGACCAGCGCGCGCAGCTGGGGGGGCCGGAGGAGCTGGGCGACGCGCTCGAGGGCCCCAACGCCCTCCGCGGCGACGACGGCGAGATCGAGCTGCACCCGACGATGCCTGGCCGGCAGACGATGCCCGCGGCCGCGCGCCGGGCCCCCGAGGACGAGGACGGGCAGAACGAGGCGACCCGGGTCGCCGACCTGCCGATGCTGTTGATGCAGTCGGCCGGACCGCGGGTCATCCGCAAGAGCTTCGGCGCCGTCGTCCAGCAGCCCGAGCCGTCCTCCCTGGAAGGCCAGCCGCTGGACGAAGGCTCCGATGACGAGCCGACCTCCGTCCTGCCGACGCTCGCCAGCAAGAGCGCCCATTCACCCAAGACGCAGCCGAACCTGCGCAATGCGCAGGAGGTGCTCGACTCGGCCGCCAAAGCCTCGAGCGCCACTCCGGTGGGAGCCCGCAAGCCCGAGCCCACCAAGGCGTCGAGCGCCACGACCCCAGTCGACCTCCCCAAGCCCGAGCCCAAGGCCGCCAAGTCGGAGCCCAAGGCCGCCGCAAAGCCCGCTGCTCCGGTCAAGCCCGAGGCCAAGGCGGCCCCTGCCAAGCCAGCCTCCAAGCCTGAGCCGGTCAAGCCGACGCCCAAGCCCGCGCCGGAGCCAGAACCCGAGGGAGAGGACGAGGAAGGGGCCCAGGACGAGCTGGACGAGGCCGCCTTCTTCATGGACCAGGGGATGCTCGAGGAGGCTCGCGAGATCCTCGAGACGGTGATGCTGGCCTACCCTGGCTCGGCCCGCGCCAAGGAGCTGATGGCCCGGCTGGAGGAGCTCGAGACCGGGCCCAAGAGCAGCACCGACGAGAACGAGACGCCGCCCGAGTCCGACATCCCGGCGATTGCCGAGACCAGCACCGACGGCGCCTTCGACCTCGCCAGCGAGCTCGCCAAGGAGGACCTGGGCGACTTGGGCGGGCCCATCGCGCCGGCCACCGACGACTTCCAGGTGTCGGTCGAGGACGTCTTCGGCGAGTTCAAGAAGGGCCTGAAGAAGGTGGTCAAGCCCGAAGACGTCGAGACCCACTTCGACCTGGGCATTGCCTACAAGGAGATGGGACTCATCGACGACGCCATCGGCGAGTTCGAGCAGGCCGCGTCCGCTGCGGCCGGCAAGAAGAAGGAGCTCGAGGCTCTCGCCATGGTCGGCACCTGCCGCCTCGAGCGCGACGAGCTGGCGGACGCCGCCGAGGCCTTCCAACGCGCGCTGGCGCTGCCGCAGGTGACCCCGGACACGGCCAAGGCCGTCCAGTTCGACCTGGGCCTGGTCTTCGAGAAGATGGGCAAGCTCGGCGAGGCCCTCGCGCAGCTGCGCAAGGTCCAGAAGACCGACCCCGACTTCCGGCAGGTGGGCGAGGCCCTCGACCGGCTGGTCGCGGCCGGCGCCGTCGAGCCCGCTCCGGCCGCCGCCAAGCCCAGCCGCCCGGCCAATGGCTCGACCGCCAAGCCCGCGGCCAAGCCCGAGAGCGCGACCGGGCCCGAGAAGCCCGACCCCAAGGCGGGCGGGACAGGCAAGAGGACCGGCAAGATAGGGTACGTGTGACGGCCAGCCCATGACCTATCTCGAGCACTTCGGGCTCTCGCAGGAGCCGTTCTCCAACGCCCCGGTGAGCCGCTTCTACTACAACAGCGTCCAGCACTCGCAGGCCCTCACCCGCCTGATGCATGCCGTCTCGTACATGAAGGGCCTGGCGGTGCTGGTGGGCGACATCGGCGCGGGCAAGACGACGCTCGCACGCAGGCTGCTCGACTCGCTGCCCGAGCAGGAGTACGAGGCGGCGCTGCTGGTCATCATCCACAGCGGCATCACCGCCAGCTGGCTGCTCAAGCGCATCGCCCTCCAGATGGGGGTGGAGCGGCCCGCCGAGGAGAAGCTGGCGCTGCTCAGCCAGCTCTACCAGCGCCTCTACCAGATCCACGAGTCGGGCAAGAAGGCCGTCGTCCTCATCGACGAAGCCCAGATGCTGCAGACCCGCGAGCTGATGGAGGAGTTCCGCGGGATGCTCAACCTGGAGGTCCCCGGCCACAAGCTGCTCTCCTTCGTCTTCTTCGGGCTCCCGGAGATCGAGCAGAACCTCAAGCTCGACCCGCCGCTCGCCCAGCGGGTGGCGCTGCGCTACAAGCTCGAGCCGTTCTCGCAGGAGTCGACCGAGGCCTACGTCAAGCACCGGCTGCGCCTGGCCGGCGCCCCGCGCAACCCGTTCACCGTCGAGGCCGTCCACGCGGTCCACCGGTACTCGGGCGGCACGCCGCGGGTCATCAACACGCTGTGCGACAACGCGCTGTTCGAGGCGTTCGTGGCCAAGCGCGACGCGGTGGACGCCAAGCTGCTCGAGCGCGTGGCCAAGGACCTGGGCCTCGAGGCCGTCGTGCCGGCCGCCGATGCCAAGGCCAAGGAGCGCATGAGCGCCGCCCCGGCCCCCGCCAAGGGCGACCGGCCTGCTCCCGGACCGAAGGTCGACCTCGGGGAGATCGACCGCTACCTGGAAGGGCTCAAGCAGGCCTAGGCCGCAACTCTTTTGGTCCGGGCGCTGCCGGCGACGCGATGAAGCGCCACTTCGGCCGCACGCTCGTGCTGCTCCTGCTGGGCCTGATGGCCGTGGCCGCCGGCGTGCTGCGCACCGAGTGGGCGGGCGAGAAGGTCTGCGGCTGGGCACGGGGCCGGCTGCCGGCGCTGCTCTCGATGGACGTCTCGCTCGGCCGCTGCGAGGTGGACCCCCTGTCGGGCGAGGTCGAGATCCGCTCGTTCAGCGCCACGCCTCACGGGGCGCCCGAGCCGCTGGTCGCCGCCGACCGGCTGCTGGTGCGCGTGCGGGCGCTGCAGCTCTTGTTCGGACGCCTGGCACTGGAGCGGATCGAAGTGGAGCGCCCGAAGGTGCGCGTGGACCTGTCCAAGCTCGACTTCACCTCCCCGCGTGAGCCCAGCGCCGGGTGCTTCCTGGACGCGGTGGAGGGGGCGCTGGAGGTCGAGAGCCTGGCCGTCAACGGTGCGGACGTGAAGGTGATCGCCCCCGGCGACCGGGTGGTGGACCTGGAGGAAGCCGACCTCGACCTGCGCCTGTCGCGGCGGGCGTACGCGACCCGGCTGGGCGTGCCGCGCGGCACGGTGCGCACCGGCCAGGTACAGCTGCCGCTGTCGCGCCTGCGCGTCTCGAGCGCCCTGGACCTCGACCGCAGGAAGCTGACCTTGAACCACCTGGAGGTGGCGCTGGGCGAGCTGGCGCTGTTCGCCCGCGGCGACGTCGAGACCCTGTGCGAGCCGAGCTTCGGCCTGGAGGCGACGCTGTACCTGCCGCTCGACCTGGCCTCCACCATCCTCGGGCCGCAGGCCCCCAGGCTCTCGGGCAACGCGGTGGTGAACCTCAAGAAGCTCGAGGGCGGGCTGGACAACCCCAGCGCCGAGCTCGAGGTGACGCTGGCGCGCGCCAAGGTCGAGGAGTTCGACGTCGGGGACGCCTACCTCGAGGCGCGCCTGGACAAGGGCAAGGTGAAGATCGGCAAGCTCGACCTGGGCGTGGGCGACGGCAAGGCCCGCGTCTCGGGCACCGTCGGCCTGGGCAAGGGCTTCCCGGTCTCCGCGTCGGTGGACCTGGAGGAGATCCCGTTCGGCAAGCTGCTCGACAAGCTGATCATCAAGCACGCCTGGGTCGACTACCGCGCGAGCGGCCACGTGGAGGTCAAGGGCGAGCTCGTGCCGTTCCACCTGAGCGGCCCGGCGGGCATCGACGTCAGGGACTTCCACGTGACGCTGGGCGGCTGGGACCAGCCCGACAAGCTGCACGTCCTGGACTTCGAGCAGGCGCGGGTGGACCTCATCGCGGACTTCAACACCGAGCGGGTGCACCTGCACAAGGCCACCGTGAAGACGCCGCGGGGCACCTTCATCGACAACGACACCGTGCTGGCCTTCGAGCCGCACACCAAGGGCTTCACCATCGAGGCCCTTCCACGCGAGCTCGACCTCGGCGATCTCAAGCACCTCATCGGCATCCCCTTCGACGGCAAGCTCACGGGCCGCTGCATGATCCGCGTGCTGGACTGGCAGCCGCGCATCGACGCCCAGGCCAGCATCCGCGACTTCCGCTTCCACAAGCTGAGCCTGGGGGCCGTGGACGCGCAGATCCAGCTGCGCGGCAGCTCGCTCATCTTTCCTGCGGTCACCGTGCTGAAGGGCCGGTCGCGCTTCAACGCCCAGGGAGCCTTCGACTTGGGCGCCGACAAGCCGGCGGTGAAGGCCAGCATGAGCTTCGAGGGGGGACGCCTGTCCGACCTGGTCGAGGCCATCGGCGACGAGCACTGGATCTTCGACCCGCTGCGCGGCAAGTCCGAGGCGCGCATCAGCGGCACCGCCAGCATCGACAGCCCGGTGCTCGAGCCGCACGCCACGGTCGACGCCCGGCTCGAGGACTTCACCTGGCTGGAGCGCAAGTTTGGCAACGGGCGGCTCGTCTTCCACGCGCTGGACGGCAAGGGCATCAGCCTGGAGCCCATCGAGCTCGAGGGGCCGAGCGGCAAGCTCACCTTCGCCGGCAAGGTGATGTTCGACGAGGGCCTGGACTTCGACCTCGACGCGCCCACGCTCTTCCCCGAGCACCTGGCCAAGCCCAACGGCGATTTCCTGGGCATGCGCGGCGTCCTGGAGGCCAAGGTCCACTTCTTCGGCCCGACCGACCACGTGCAGGCCCAAGGGAGCGTCGTGGCCAAGGACCTGGCGATGTTCGGGGTCGGGCTGGGCAGCGGTACCTGGGACCTGAAGATGGACCGCACGACGATGTCCCTGAAGGGGCCGCTGGGCACGGACCTGCTCCTCGACGGGCGCCTGGTCTTCGAGGGCGACATGCCCTTCGCCATGGGCATCTCCGCCTCGACGGCCGACCTCGGGCACTACTTCCCGTCCGTCTCCGGGCTCAAAGGAGCGCTCGCGGGCGAGGCCTTGGCCACCGGCACCGTGATCCGCTACGAGGAGGCCCGCGGCGACCTCTGGGTGCCCACGCTGACCTTCGGCAAGGGCGACTGGAGCTTCGCGAACGAGGGTCCCGTCGCGCTCAGCTTCCAGGGCTCGCTGGTGGAGCTCAAGGCGGCGACGCTCAAGGGCACCGCCGGGACGCGCCTGACGCTCGCCGGCGTCCTCGACGGCGACCTGGATGTCTCGGTCGACGGCAGCTTCGACGCCCGGGCGCTGGAACTCGTCATGCCCTGGCTCGAGCAGACCGGCGGCAAGTTCCAGGTCTCGGCGACCGTCTCCGGCCCGCCGAGCAAGCCGGAGGTGGTCGGCGCCGCCTCGCTGGAGAACGGGCGCTTCACCACCCGCATGCCCCCGGCCCAGGGGCGCGACGTGGCCGGCCAGTTCGAGTTCAGCCAGAACAAGCTCTTCCTCCGGGACGTCGAGGGGACCGTCAACAACGGCCGGGTGCGCGCCTCCGGCGACCTGGTCCTCAAGGACTTCGTCCCTCAGCGCTACAACCTGTCGGCCCAGCTCGACGAGGTGCAGTTCAAATACCCCGAGAACATCCCCACCACCTTCTCCGGGGCGATGGCGCTCTACGGGACGTCCGGGGCGCTCACCCTGGCCGGCGACGTGGACATGGTGCGCTTCCGCTACTCCGACGACTTCGACCTCGACTCCTTCATCAACGACCCCAAGCGGCGACGGGTCGAGGCCAAGAGCTTCGAGAAGCGTGAGGAGTACCTGCGCTACGACGTGAACGTCACCGTCCCCGGCGGCGGCGGCGCGCGCATCGACAACAACATCATCAAGCTCACCTTCAAGAGCGAGGGGCCGCTGCACGTGACCGGCACCAACGTGCACATGGGCCTGGAGGGGACGCTCGTCGCCGAGGAGGGCGGGCGCGGCTTCTTCCACAACAACGAGTTCTGGATCAGCCGAGGCGCGGTCAGCATGCGCGAGCGCGACCGGATCGCCTACAACATCGACGTGCACGCCGAGACGCAGGTGCGCGACTACAAGGTCCTGCTCCACGCCATCGGCCCCTGGGAGGACCCGGAGGTGGTGCTCACCTGCGAGCCGGCCCTGAGCCGCGGCGACATCGTGGCGCTGCTCTTCACGGGGGTGACCAGCGAGAACGCCATGTCCACCCAGGCCGGCCTGGGCCTGGCCGGCGAGGCCATCATGAACGCGTCCGGCCTGGACAAGACCCTCAAGAAGTTCATGCCCAAGAACTCCGTCATCCGCGACCTCAACGTGCGCATCTCGACCCAGTACTCGGACGTGAGCCAGATGGTCGAGCCGACCGCCGAGCTGGAGGCCAAGGTGCTCACCGACAACCTGCGGCTGCGCCTCTCCCAACCAGTCATCTCCGGCAAGGGGCGCCGTGCGCAGGCCGAGTACCGCTTCAACGACAACACCTCTCTGCAGATGCAGTGGGACAACGAGTCGACCAGCAGCTCGCTGGGCGACCTGGGCCTCGACCTGAAACTCCGTTGGGAACTCGAGTAGCCACCTTCCTGGCCGTGCTGGGCCTCCTGCTCGGGGCGACGCCCGCCGGCGCCGTCGCGGGCAAGCTTCGCGCGGTGGCGGCCGCCAAGAAGGCGCCGGCGCCTGCCCCTCCCGCCGCGCCTCCGTCCGAGCTCGGACCGGCCACGGAGACCAGCTCCGCGCCAGAGCCGGAGCCGGCCGCATCGCCGCCGGGCGTCATCGGCAGCGTCGAGCTGCACCTGTCCCAGGGCGAGGACACCCAGGAGGCGGCCGCGCTCATCACCCTGCGGCCCAACACGCCGCTGGAGAAGAAGGACGTGCGCCGCACGCTGGAACGGCTGTACGGCACCGGCCGGTTCGCGGACATCGTCATCACCGCCGCGCCGCGCGCGGACGGCAAGCTCGAGGTCGTCGTCGAGGCCGAGAGCCGCACCTACGTCGACCGCATCGACTTCGAGGGGCAGAAGGCCCTCTCCGAGGCCGAGCTGCGCAAGGCGCTCGCCGTCCCCGACCGGCGCCTGGAGTACTACCCGGAGTTCGTCGAGAAGCTCACCGACCGGCTGCTCGCCGCCTACCGGCGGATCGGCTACACCCGCGCGCGCATCGACCACCTGCTGCTGGAGACCGAGCAGAAGGAGACGCTGCTCACCTTCCGCGTGAGCGAAGGCGAGCCCATCCGCCTGGTGGCGCTGCACGTGGCGGGCGACCCGCAGCTGCCCATCGAGGAGATTGCCAGGACGCTGGGGCTGGCCCAGGGCGACGTGCTCAACCTGGGCAAGCTGGAGAAGGGCATCGCCGCGCTCAAGGCGCGCTACCGCGAGGAGGCGTACTACCGGGCCCGCTTCGGCCCGCCGGAGGTGTCCGAGGACGAGCAGGGCGCGACGGTGCGCCTGCCCGTCACCGCCGGGCCGGCGGTGGACTTCCGGTTCCAGGGCAACGACGCGTTCAGCGACGCGGAGCTCAAGAGCCGCCTCTCTTACGACCCTGAGGAGCCGCTCGACGACGGCCTGTTGGGCCAGCTCTCCGACCGGCTGGTGCTCTTCTACCGGCTCTCGGGCTTCGCCGAGGCCCGGGTGCGCTGGAGCGAGGTCCGCGGCACCGACCGCAAGAAGAACTTCATCGTCTTCCACGTCGAGGAGGGCGCGCCGTTGCGCGTCTCGACCATCACCTTCGTGGGCCACGCCCACTTCGACGCCCAGTTCCTCCGGGACCGCCTGGACGAGTCGCTCCTGGAGGCCGCCCTGGGGACCATCCCCGAGCCCGCCAAGCCCGACGAGGTGCTGGCGGGCGGGCCGCCGCGCAAGCGCGCCCGCTATGCCCCGGAGCCCGCCTCCGTCTGGTACGAGCCGGCCTACCAGCAGGCGCTCACGCGCATCGTGGAGCTCTACCGCGCCGACGGCTTCCTCTCGGCCAAGGTGGAGCCGCCGCGCATCTCGCGAGACGAGCGCACCCGCGAGGCGCAGGTCGTCATCCAGGTGCACGAGGGACCGCAGACGCTGGTCTCCGAGGTGCGCTGCCCGGGGGCGCCGGACCCGGAGAAGGCCTGCGCGTTCGTCGCGCTCAAGAAGGGAAAGCCGCTCAACTCGCTGGACGTGGAGAACTCGCGCCAGGCGATCCAGAAGGCACTGGGGCGGGAGGGCTACGTCTTCGCCAAGGTCGAGGACGACGAGCTCTATGACGCCGACCAGACGCAAGCCGCGGTGGAGTTCCGCATCGCCGCCGGCCCCAAGGTCCGCGTCGGGCGGATCCTGGTGCAGGGCACCGGGCGCACCGCCGAAGACGTGGTGCGCAGCGCCCTGTCGGTCGAGGAGGGCGCGCTGCTCGACCCCGAGGACCTGGCGCAGAGCCAGCGCAACCTCGTGCGCCTGGGCATCTTCAAGGCGGTGTCGCTGCGCATGAACGCGCCGGAGGTGCCCGACGAGACCAAGGACGTCTTCGTTACCGTCGACGAGCGCGCCACGCAGGCCATCACCTTGGGCGCCGGCTACTCGTTCGTCGAAGGGCCCCGGTTCTTCCTGGAGTACAGCAAGGTCAACCTCTTCGGCCGGGCGCTGCAGTTCTCCGGCCGGGCCAAGCTCAACTTCTTCAACCTGGGCTACGTCGCTCTCTCCAGCGCCGCCAAGCAGCGCAGCGCCGACCGGGCGCTGGGTCGGCGTATCAACCTGTCGCTGCAGTATCCGCGCGTACTGCAGTTCCTGCCGGTGGAGACGGGCGTGCGCCTGGAGCTTATCCACGAGCTGGTCAACCGCCCGGCCTTCGACGCCATGCGCACCGGCGCCATCCTGGGCGCGGACGTCACCGGGCCCAAGGGCATCTCCGCGGGGCTCGCCGCCGAGGTCATGGGCGACTACGTGTGGATCACCGGGGCGCTCGTAGGGCTCTCGCGCGCCGACACGGAGCGCCTGCGCTTCCCCGAAGGCTTCACGGCGCTCTTCTCGCTGCGCCCCTCGGTGAGCTGGGACCTGCGCGACGACCCCGCCAACCCACATCGGGGCCTGCTGGTTCTCGCCAGCACCGAGTACGTCACCTCGCTCGGCGGGTCGATAGGCCCTGAGAACGGGCCCAAGCGCGAGCCGCACACGTCGCTCATCAAGGCCACTCTGCAGGCCAACGGCTATGTCCCCCTCTGGCGCCGAGTCGTGCTGGCGCTGTCACTGCGGGGGGGCATGGTCTTCCACTTAAACCCTCAGGTGGACTCCGAGACGCCGGTCTCCAAGCGCTTCTTCCTGGGCGGCGCGACCACCATGCGCGGCTTCCTGGACGACGGCATCGTGGCCGAGGACCAGCGGCAGATCCTGCGGGACGAGATCGCGCAGTGCGACGCCATCCTCAACAAGACCGGCTGCAGCGTCAGCCGCGGCCAGCAGCTGCTCTCGGAAGGCGGCGAGCTCTTCATGCTGGGGCGCGCGGAGCTGCGCTTCCCCATCACCGGTGCGCTCGAGGGGGCGCTCTTCTTCGACACCGGCAACTTGTGGCTCGACCAGAAGTACTTCGACCTGCTGCGGCTGCAGCTGCGCTACTCCGTGGGTGCAGGTATCCGCTTCGTCACGCCCATCGGACCGGCGGCGCTGGACGTAGGGATCAACCTGACACCGGACCGTACGCTGCAGGAGGGGATGGTCGTCCCCCACTTCAGCATCGGCGTGTTCTAGCTGCCGGACTCCGAGGCTGGAGCCGCCGACCCCTCGGCCTTGGCTTCCTTCGACTTGAGCTGCGCCTCGTTCTCCTTGATGAAGGCGCGGATGTCCTCGGACATGTCGAGCAGGCGGAACCACTGCTCCTTGTAGAGCGTCACCGGGAAGCGGCCCAGGCCGTAGACCGACACGGCGCCCTTCTCGCTGACCTTCATCGACAGGCCCTTGGCGTTGCGCTTCTTGAGCGCCTCGTTCTCGGCGCGCAGCCGCTCCAGCTCCTTCTGGATGTCCTCGTGGTCAGCCATGGAAGAACCCCCGGGTACGGTTGGAAACCGGACGCATCATCGCACGGCCGTGCAGCTAGGCGCCAAGCCGCCCGTTTGCGGCCTGCGTGCGCCAGCGGCGAGGATGAGACAGCTGCTCCTGCACGCACCCACCAACCGCATCGGCTTCTCTCCAGGAGGACCCCGTGGCCAAGGCCTACTTCACCAAGGAGCTCTTCGCGTTCCTGACCGACCTGCGGCGCAACAACGACCGCGAGTGGTTCAAGGAGCAGAAGGAGCGCTTCGAGTCGGTGGCGCGCGACCCGTTCCTGCAGCTCATCCGGGACCTCGGGCCGCGGCTGGCCAAGCTCAGCCCGAACCTCGTGGCCGACCCGAGGCCGAGCGGCGGCTCGATGATGCGCATGTACCGCGACACGCGCTTCTCGGCGGACAAGGCGCCGCTTCGCACCGGCATCGCCGCCCGCTTCCTGAACTCCCGGGCGCCCAAGGACGCCAACCCCGGCTTCTACCTGCACCTGGAGCCGGGCGAGTCCGGGCTGGGGGCGGGGTTGTGGCGGCCGGAGCCTGGCGCGCTCAAGCAGATCCGCGACGCCATCGCCACCGACCCCAAGGGCTGGGAGAAGGCGGCCGCCAAGCGCCGGTTCCAGACCGGCTGCGGGATGATCGGCGAGTCGCTCAAGCGCCCGCCCGCGGGCTATGACCCCAACCACCCGGCCATCGAGGACCTCAAGCGCAAGGACTTCGCCATCAGCGTGCCGCTGACCGACCGCGACGTGGTGAGCGCCGGCCTCCTCGACCTGGTCGTCGAGCGCTACCGCGAGCAGGTGCCGTTCGTGCGCTTCTTGTCCGACGCGCTGGACGTGGAGTTCTAGCGAGCCCCCAGAAAGCAGCGAGCCCGGTCCCAGGAGAAGGGGCCGGGCTCGTCGATCACGACGGGGCGAGCGTCACTGCTTGAGGAAGGGCCCCCAAGCCGGCGTGTAGACCGGGTCCTTGCCGGCGGTCATCTGGCGCTGGGAGTTGCCGTCGGCGCTCATGACGAACAGCTGGCTGGTGCCGTTGCGCGTGGAGGTGAAGGCGATGAGCCGGCCGTTGGGCGAGAAGGTCGGCTCCTCGTTGTTGCCCTGGTCCTGCGTCAAGCGGGCGATCTTCCCGGTGGCCGGGTCGGCGGTGAAGATGTCGAAGACGTTCCGCTCGTCGCGGGCGGTGAAGACGATGAGGTCGCCGCGGGGAGACCAGTCCGGGGTCTGGTTGTAGTTGCCCTGGAAGGTGAGCCGCTTGGCGGCGCCGCCCTCGGCGGGCATCACGTAGATCTGCGGGGTGCCGGCGCGGTTGGAGACGAAGGCCAGCTGCTTGCTGTCCGGGGAGAAGGTCGGGCTGGAGTTGATGCCGAAGCCGTCGGTGAGCTTCTTGGCGTTCTCGCCGTTGGCGTCGGCGACCCAGAGGTGGCTGTTGCCGTCGTCCTCGCTCATCGCGAAGGCGATGCGGCGACCGTCCTGGCTGTAGCAGCCGCCGGTGATGAGGGCCGAGCTGCGGTGGAAGACGAGCTGCGCCTTGTTGGTGCGGAAGTCGAAGCTCCACAGGTCGGGCGTGCCCGAGCCGTAACCGGTGTAGATGAGCTTGTTGCCGTCGGCGGACCAGGCGGGCAGCAGGTTCAGGCTGGAGAGGGTGATCTGCCGGGCGTTCTGGCCGTCCCAGTCGCCGACGAAGACCTGCTTGATGTTCTTGACCTTCTTCACGAACGCCAGCCGCGTCTGGAAGGCGCCTGGCTCGCGCGTGTAGAAGGCGAACAGGTCGTCCGCGAAGCGGTGGGCGAGCGTGCGGACGGAGGCGAGCGGGGCGGTGTAGGTCTTCTTCAGCTCCTCCTTCGCGCCCACCGAGCTGTAGAGGTGGAACTCGGCGGTGACCGGGTCGGAGCCAGAGACCAGCACCTTCACCAGCCCTTCCGCGCCCACGTCCTGCCAGCGCGAGAACTTGATGGCCGCGACCTCCACGCCCTCGTTCGCCTCGGCGAGGAAGCTCTTGCGGTCGAGCAGGTCGAAGAGGCCGGAGACCGTCAGGTCCTGGTGGAGCGTGTCGTCGATCTCCTGGCCGGCGGGCCGTGGCGCCTGGGCGTTGGCGAAGAGGGGCGCGGCGATGGCCAGCGGCAGGGGTCGGAAGTTGGCGCCCGACAGGCTGAGGACCGGACGTTCGACCTTGGCATCCGCAGCGTGGCTGGCCAGGGGCGCGCAGACGAGGGCGGCGAGGAGGAGGGAAGGGAAGATTCGCATGGGACGAAGCGTAGCCCAGCCGCGGCCTACCGCAAGCCTGGGGAGTGGGGAGTTTGTGCCAGGAGGGGACGAGCGCTGGCCGCGATGCATTCAGGTATCCTCCCGCGCACCATGAAGAGGCTCCTCAAGACCGTCGCAGGGGTGGTGCTCGTGCTGGCCGTCTGCCTGGCAGGCGTGTTCGCCGCGGCGGTGGCCGGGAAGGCGCCCATCGCCGAAGGCCAGCGGGTCCAGGGTGTGGAGGTGGTCAAGGACGGCTTCGTCAGCGCCTGCATCGTCGACGTCGCTCCAGGGCAGGTGGCGCTCATCGATGCGGGCGATGCCGAGGACGCGGGGCCGCTGCTCGCGGCGCTCCAGAAGCGCGGGCTGGGTCCCGACGCGGTCCAGGCGATCCTCCTGACGCACGGCGACTATGACCACACCCGCGGCGCGCGGCACTTCCCGAAGGCCACCGTGATGGCGCTCGAGCCCGACGTGGCGCTGGCGGAGGGACGCGTCTCCCGCACGCCGTTGACCGCGCCCAAGCCGGCAGGGTTCAAGGTCGGCCGCGTGCTCAAGGACGGCGAGGCGGTCGAGATCGGCGGGACGAAGTTCGAGGTGTTCGCCATCCCCGGTCACACGCCGGGAAGTGCCGCCTTCCTGGCGCGCGGAGTGCTCTTCCTGGGCGACAGCGCCGAGGTCGGCAGCGGTGGCAAGCTCGAGGCTGGCAACTGGCTCTACTCGCAAGACACGCGGCAAAACCGCAGGTCGCTGCGAGAGCTGGCGGCACGGCTCGAGAAGCGGGCAGCCGAGGTGAAGGTGCTCCTACCGTCGCACTCCGGGGCGCTGGAGAACGGCCTGGCGCCGCTCACCGAGCTCGCTGGCGCCGTCAAGGACTGACGCGCGCAGGCCGCCCACGGGGAACCATCCGCTCTGGCGGAGCTGCGGCCGTGGCTCGCCGGCTGCTAAAGATATGTCGGTGTTGATCAACATCGTCCGCCCGCCGGCGGTCAGTTCACGTACTGGAAGAGCACGTTGAGGCTCCCCGGCGCCGCCTCCTGGATCTGCTTGCAGCGGTCCCCGAGGATCTCGACCGTGCCGTCGGCGCTGAGCGTGTAGTCCGTGCCCTTGTTGAGCGTGGTCTCGGCGTCGTCGTTGGCCTTGTCGACGAAGGTCACCTCGAGGATGTCCTGGTCGGTCGGCGCCGGGTCCAGCGTGAAGGTGCAGGTCTGCAGCGACTTGGAGATGTCCTTGAGCAAGGCGCGCAGCTCGTCGCGGCTGGCGGCGTCCCAGTACTTGGTGGTGGCGCCTGGGCGCGGCCTGCCTCCGGCGACGGCGGCGTCGTTGAGCACCTTGGCAGCGAACGGCTGTGCCGAGGCGGAGCCGAACCAGATGATGAAGGTGTCGACGCCCTTCGCGCGCAGCGCCGTGATCTGCTCGATGAGCCCGGTGTCGTCCAGGCAGGCGGTATCCGAGAGGCAGGGCGGGGCGGAGGAGGTCGTGCCATGGAAGGTGGGGTTGCACCTTCCGGCGCCTTCACAGTCCTTGGTGCTGTTGCACTCCTGGCAGCGCGTGACGTTGGTCGGAGTCTGGCTGCAGTTGGGCTCGCCGTCCGTCAGGAGCATCACGAAGCGCTTGCGGCCGGGCTCCTCGACCGAGAGCCGGGTCAGCTTGGAGACCAGCTCCAGCATCGCCGCGGTCGGCGTGCCGCCGCCGGGGCTCACCACGTCCAGCTGGTCGATGATGTGGTCCACGTGGTCCGCGCCGGGCTCCAGGCCCACCAGCGTCATGCCGGTCTCGCAGGACTCGCCGCGCGGGAAGCCACCCGGGAAGACGGCCAGCCCATAGGCCGCGATGTCCTTGCCGGCGACGAGGAAGCCCGGGTTGGCGGGGTCGCGGGACGCCAGGGCCGCCTTCAGGTCGTTCCACTTGCAGGGGTTCGTCGAGGTGGGGTCGTAATGCCCCTCGGTGGTGTCCGCGCAGCGCGTGCAGGCTCGCCCGGCGCGCAGTCGGCGGGGTCGAGCATCGAGCCCGACTTGTCCACCAGCATCATCACGTAGGGCTTGAGCTGCGTGCCGGTGATGGGGACGTCCACGGTGTGGTTCTCGTGGGACTTGCCCGTGGTGGTTTCGCAGTCGCAGCCCGCTCCGAACGAGGAGAGGAGCAAGCCGAGGACGAGGGCGGGGAAGAAGGGTCGCGGCGGATGGGAGTGGTTGATCATGGTGCCTCGGGCGGTGCCGGTACGGGCTCCAGAGGATACCCCGGCCGCTCACCGCAGCACGATGCGATCTCCCGAAGCGCTCGCGAAGCTCCGCGCCGGCGGCGTCGCCGACGTCGTTCGCGAACAGCGAGAGCCGCTCGATGCCGTCGAGGTGGGGAGAGCGGGCGAGTGCGGTCGCGCCCCGGGGGCCAATGCCGTTGTGGCCGAGCTCCAGTCGCTTCAGGCCGCTCAGCAGCGGCCAGCCGGCGATGGCTTCAGCGCCCTTGTCGCCGAGAGCGTTCTCCCAGAGCCACAGCTCGCGCAGCTTCGGGAAGCTGGCAGGTTGGCCCACCGCCACCGCGACCTGGGTGGCGCCGACGCCGAGGCGGGCGAGGTTGAGGTTGAGCACCTGCAGCGACTCGAAGCGCTCGGACGAGAAGAGCGCCCGGGCGCCGGCTTCCTGAGGCGCGACCCGCGAGAGGTCGAAGGCGCGGAGCTTCTCCAGGCAGGGACAGTCCTTCAGCAGCGGCGCGAGGTCGCGGTCGGTGACGTGGGCGCACCGCAGCGGCTCGTGGGCGAAGATGGCCTCGGCGTTGGCGGTGAAGTCGCGGGTCGACATGCCGACGTAGTCGACGAAGCCGCGCGCGAACTGCCAGGTCGTCGGGCTGCCCTTCACCCACTGCGGGCCGCCATCGATGCCGTAGCGGGTCTTCGTCCCCGCGTACTGGCCCACCCACCTCTTCTTGTGCTTCTTGAGCAGCTCGGCTTCGCGCGCCTTCAGCTCCTCGGCACGCGGTCCGGTGGCGTCGCGGCCGCCGAGGCGGGCCAGCTCGCACTGGACGGCGACGAACTCGCCGCGCGGGTCGCCCCGCTCCATCAGGAAGTCGGCGTAGACCAGGCGCGGCTGCACGTCGTCGGGGGAGGCCAGGACGAGCGAGAGCAGGCGCTGGCGCTCCGGGTCGTCGGGCTCGGGATTCCTGGCGCGCTCGACCTCGCGTTCGAACCACTTGCCTCGCTTCGGGTCAGCCATGGGGCCATGGAGTAGCACGGCGCCGGGAGGGCCGCCGTTGACCGCCATCGCAGGGCCAAGGGAAGCTCTCGCCACCATGTCCAAGAAGAAGATCCAGCAGGTCTCGCAGGCCCCGACGCTCCCTGCCCCCAAGCCCGGCGAAGCGCGCTTCGACGTCGCCGATCTCTACAAGGGCCCGGCGCAGATCGAGTCGGCCTCCGGAGAGGCGACCGGCCTGCCGCTCGACGAGAAGCTGCGGCAGGCCTACTTCTGGATCACCAACCACGCGGTCATCAACCCGTTCTACGACGTCGAGTACAACCAGGGCCCGCCGCAGCGCTTCGCGTTCGGCGACCAGGGCGTGGACGTCGTCCTGCCCAGCGACCAGAGCTACTCGAGCTACGTGCTGCTGCCGCTCCTGAACCTCGCGGTGCGCCGCCGCTGCCTGCTCGTCGGCGGACCGGGGCGCGGCAAGACGACCATCGCCATCCTGATGGGCGTGCTCTCCGGCTACCCGCTGCGCGAGATCAAGCGCGCCATCCAGCACGGCCAGCCGCAGATGACCGTCTCCGACCTGCTCGGCAACCCGCTGCCGTCGAGCCTCGTCAACGCCAAGGAGATGGACGAGGTGAAGATCGCCTGGCGGCGCTGGCTGGGCATGCGGCTGAAGATCATCGACGAGTACAACCGCATCCCCACCCGCACCCAGTCGGCGCTGCTCACGGTGATGGCCGACAACTACGCCGAGGTCTACGACCAGATCTACGAGTGCCCCAAGGCGGCCTGGTACCTGACCGCCAACGACGACGCCGGCGGCGGCACCTACCAGGTCATCGAGGCGCTGCGCGACCGGATCGACGTGGTGGTCAAGGCGCTGCACTTCAACACCCGCTTCCTCAGCGAGCTCTTGACCCGCGTCGAGGAGGACGTTCGGCCCGAGGAGGTCGTCCCGCCGGAGATCATCTTCAAGCCGGTCGAGCTCGACCTGATGGAGCGCGAGATCCTGGCCATCGAGCTCCGCCCGAGCTGCGCCGGCGCCTGGAGTTCTTCGCCAGCCACTTCGAGTTCATGGAGCCCGCCGCGCGGCAGCTCGAGTACCTGACCAAGGACACCTTCAAGCTCTCGGGCGTGGACGCCGGGACGCTGGCCACCACCGAGACCGGCAAGGACCCCGTCGCGGACCTCGGCACCCAGACCCGGAACGGCCTGTCGGTGCGCTCGCTGATGACCTGCATGGTCTTCTTCAAGGCCATGGCCTTCTTCCGCGGCGAGCGGAAGGTGAGCTTCGAGGACGTGCGGCAGATGCTGCCCTTCGTGCTGCACGACAAGCTGGTGCAGAACGCCGACTCGCCCTGGTTCGAGCGCAAGGGCAACGCCGCCTACCGCATCGACCACGTCAGCTGGATCCGCAACCTCTTCGACCTCTCCTGCAAGGAGTTCGAGCGGCTGGACCTGGACCGCGACGACCCGGTCGAGAAGCTCACCGCCGAGTTCGAGGCCGGCCTCGACGGGCTGGAGGAGAAGCAGGTCCGCGCCCGGCTCGACGCCATCACCCGCACGCTGGGGCAGTGGTCCAAGGGCCGCAAGCTCTACGGCCACCTCTACGACGACATCCTCAAGCTCAAGTACCTGCACCAGCGCTATTCGAACTACCTGAAGTGGCTGGAGTTCAAGGGATGAGCCCGCCGCTCCCCGCCGACTCCGCCCTCGCGCGCGCCCTGGAGCGCAACCGCGACCGCTTCAACTCCCGCGTGACCACGCTTCGCCGGCAGGGCCGCAAGATCGACCCGGTCGCGCTGCTGGCCCACCTGGCGGACGCGGTCGCGCCAGCCGTCGCTGCGGCTGAGAAGGTGGACGAGAAGCGCGTCGATGCGGTGACCGAGGCGCTCTTCGACCTCTCGGTGGACCTGGTCGGGAAGGACGTGGTCGGACCGACGAGCCGCCACCCATACGTCGTCGAGGCCTGGCGCACGCTGCTCCCCACCCTCGCCGCGCGGCTGGCGGACGAGCCGGGCAGGGTGGCCGGCGCCGTCACCAACGCGGCCTACAACCTGGAACTCGAGCCCTCGGCGCGCGTATCCGAGTGGCTCGCCGCCATGCGCGAGCTCGGTCCGCGATGCCCGGGGGTCGCCGAGCTGCTGAGCTGCGGCCAGGTCCTCGCGTGGCGCTGCGGCCTGGCGCACTACCGCGACTCGGCGCTCCATGCCTGGCGGACGCTCCCGGACTCGCTGGCGCGCGAGGCGCTGGGGCTGCCGCGCGGCTCGAGCGAGGCCAAGGCGGTGCTGGAGTCTGCTCTCGGCGATCCCTGGCAGCGGCCCGGAGCAGCGGTCTTGCCGCCGAGGCTCAAGGTCGTGGGCAAGGTCGGCGGCTTCCGGGGCTTCGGCGGCCCCTTCCTCACGCCGCCGCGCCTCTTCACTTTCGGCCGGCACGTCTTCGCCGCCGACGCCGAGCACTTCTGGTCCATCCACGCCGACTGCTTCGGGCAGACGCTGCAGCGCGCAGTGCAGCCGCCCGACGACGAGCGCCAGATGGGGCCGGCGATGGTCGAGGACGACGGAAACGTGAGCTTCGCCGGGTTGACGGTCAGGCTGCCGGAGCTGGCGGGCGCGAGCGGCTTCGCGGCCAGCGAGACGGTGCTCGCCGTCGTCCTGCGCCACAGCCACAAGATCGTCCTCGTCGCCCGCGTCGGGAGCGCCGCTTGAGCGCGGCCGGGCTGTCCCAGGAGCGCGCCGACGCGCTGCTCGAGTCCTGGCGGGCGGCGTGGGAGCCCGCGCTTCAGGCGTGGAGCAAGTTCACCAAGCTCCAGGACCCGCGCTGGTGCCTCACCGTCGAGCAGGAGAAGCAGGAGAAGCTCAGCAGCTCGTTCGCGATGATCCGCCTGGACGACCACGCGGTGGTCATCAGCCTGCGTCAGATCGAGGCGGAGGGCCTGCAGGACTTCGGCGAGGAGATCCTCGCCCACGAGATCGGCCACCACGTCTACGCGCCCGGCGACCTGCGCGACAACGCCCGGCTCATCGCCCGCATCCGCCGCGGGCTGCCTTCCCGCGAGGGCTACGCCGGCGTCGTCGCCAACCTCTACACGGACCTGCTCATCAACGACCGCCTGCAGCGCGGCGCCGAGCTGGACATGGCCGGCGTCTTCCAGAAGCTCAAGAAGCCGGGGAGCGACAAGGACAAGCTCTGGACGCTCTACCTGCGCATCTACGAGACGCTCTGGAGGATGCCGCGCACCGCGCTGGTGGATGCCGAGGACGACGCCAACGTGCGCACCGACGCGGACCTGGGCGCGCGCGTCATCCGCGCCTACTCCAAGGACTGGCTCGGCGGGGCCGGGCGCTTCGCGGCGCTCTTGTTCCCGTACATCCGCGACCTGCCGGAAGCCAAGGGCTGCCGCGGCCAGTGGCTCGACACCCAGGGCGCCGGCGCCAGCGACGACATCCCCGACGGCCTCTCCGGGATCGACGAGGACGAGGAGAGCGGCGCGCTGCACCCCAGCGAGGACCCGAACATCACCGGCCTGAGCGAGCAGCTCTCCGGCGCCGAGCACCCCGGGAAGGCGGTCGGGCGTGAGCTCCACGGCGGCGTGAAGAACCGCTACCGCGAGCCGAACGCCTACGTGGAGCTGATGGCGAGCCTGGGCGTCAAGGCCAGCGCCAAGGAATTGGTGATGCGCTACTACCGCGAGCGCGCCATCCCGCACCTCGTCCCGTTCCCGGTCCGGCTGCGAAAGCAGGCGGCCGACCCGCTGCCCGAGGGCCTGGACGTCTGGGACGTCGGCTCTCCCGTTTCGCAGATCGACTGGACGGGGACGCTGGCCAACAGCCCGCTGGTCATCCCCGGCATCACCACGCTGGAGCGCACCTACGGCACCACCGAAGGCTCGGATCCCGAGCGCGTGCCGCTCGACCTCTACATCGGCATCGACTGCTCGGGCTCGATGCTCAACCCCGCGGTGGGCCTGTCGTACCCGGTCCTCGCCGGCGCCGTGGTCACGCTCTCGGCGCTGCGCGCCAAGGCCAAGGTCATGGCCTGTCTCTCCGGGGAGCCGGGCCGGCACGCGCAGACGGACGGCTTCGTGCGCAGCGAGCGCGACGTGCTTGCGGTGATGACCAACTACCTGGGCACCGGCTACGCCTTCGGGGTGCTGCGGCTGAAGGAGACCTTCCTCGACGGCGAGCCGATGAAGCGGCCGACGCACATCATCGTCGTGAGCGACTCGGACTTCTTCTACATGCTCAAGGAAGTGAAGAACGGCTGGGAGATCGCCCGGGAGGCGGCCGTGCGCGCGGGTGGCGGAGCGACGGCGGTCCTGCAGATCGACGTGCGCAGCAACCAGGACGACGTCGACCGCCTCGAGCAGATCGGCTGGAAGGTGCATCCGGTCACCGACATGTCCGAGGTCGTGACCTTCGCCCGCGAGTTCTCCCGGGCGCGCTACGGGATGCGAGAGGAGGGCACGGCATGAGGGAAGCACCGCTGATCGAGTCGCTGACGCGGCGGCTCGCCGAATGCCCGCGCGAGTTCCTCGCCGAGCCGCGGCTGCGCGGCAAGGCCGAGGGCGTGCGCGTCGATGCGGTGGTGTCGGACCTGCTGGAGGACCTGGGCGCTCCGACGCCGATCCCCGACAAGGCTGTCGGCCCCTGGGAGCAGCCGAAGTCGCAGGATCGCAACCTGATGCGGCTCACCCTGGTGGCCAGCTGGCTCTGCCACGACCGGGTCTTCGTCGAGGAGGGCGCGTTCGCCGAGCCGGTGCGCGGCTGGCTCGCCACCGGCCTGCGGCCGCTCTCGGAAGCTCGTCGCCGCCGACCTGTTCGTCTCCGACCCCGACCGGCGCGAAGAGCTGGCGCGGTTGCTCCTCGCCGCGCTGGGGGTACTGCCGCGGGGGGAGTCGACCGCGCAGGCGTCCGACCGTCTCAAGTCCCTGGGGAGCGTGGAGCGCGCGAAGGTCATCCGCGAGATGCGCGCCAAGGAAGAGGCGGCGCGAAAGCTCCGCGAGCAGATGGCGGCAGAGGCGGCGAGGCAGGCGGCGGCCCGCTATGGCTCGGAGTAGCTCATGGACCTGAACGCGGCACGAAGGCTGTTCCCGCTCGCCACCGAGGCCGGGCTGCGCACGCTGGAGCGGATCCGGCAGCACGGGAGCGCTCCGAAGTGGACGCACGAGATCGGCGACCATGTCATCGCCGGGGACCTCGCGGTGGTCGCGGATTTCCGAAAGGCACAGGCCGCGACTCAGCCGACGTCGCGGCTCACGCCCCCGGACGAGCTCGTCGCGCGGATCGCTGCCTTGCGCGAGAAGGTCCCGCTCTGGGAGGAGCGCGTCCCCAAGGGCTTCGACTTCGCCCGCGACTGGGGCTACCTGCCGACCATGACCCGTGAGGACATCGCCTCGCGCGTCGAGCAGTGCCTTCCGGTGGACGAGCCTCGCGACCGGCTCATCGTCTACGAGACCAGTGGAACGACCGGCCATGCGGTGCGCGTCCCGCACCACCCGCGGGCCGTGGCGCTGCTTCACGTCTTGGCCGAGACCGCGCTCGGCTGGCACGGCCGGAAGGTTCGCGAAGGCTCCGGCCAGGTGTCGTGCATGAACCTGCGCGCCCAGGCGAGCGTCTGGGTCTATGCCAGCATCTTCTCGGTCTGGCGCGAGGCTGGCTTCGCGCGCATCAACCTCAATCCGCACGCCTGGTCCGGCGGCGTCGAGGACTGCCGCCGGTTCGTCCGGGAGATGGATCCCGGTTTCCTCTCCGGCGACCCGGGCTCGTTCTCCGAGCTGCTCAAGCTCGAGGTCTCGGCCAAGCCTTCCGCCATGCTCTCCACTGCGGTCGCGCTGACCCGGCCGCTGGCGCAGTCGCTGGAGGCTCGCTACGGCTGCCCGGTCCTCGACTGGTACTCGACTACCGAGACGGGACCGATCGCCTGCAGCAGGCCGGGAGGCGACGGCCTGGCGCTGCTGGCGAGCGACCTTTTCGTCGAGATCCTGGACGCCGAAGGCCTGCCGGTCCCGGAAGGGCAGCGCGGAGAGATCGTGGTCAGCGGTGGCCGCAACCCGTACCTGCCGCTCCTGCGCTACCGGACCGGGGACTTCGCCCGGATGGTCTGGGGTGCGGACGGCCCCCGCATCGTCGACCTCGAGGGCCGCGGGTCGGTCGTCTTCCGCGCCACCGACGGGTCGCCGGTGAACCCAGTCGACGTGGGCCGGGCGCTGCGGAACAACTTCGCGGTGGTTCAGCACGAGTTCGTCCAGCGCGCCGACGGCGCCTGCGAGGCGACGCTGCGGCCGGCGTGGGGCTCGCCCATCGACCCAGATCAAGTCGCCACCGAGCTGCGCGAGTTGTTCGGGAAGGACGCGACGATCTCGGTGCGCCTCGACGAGACGCTCGGCGTCGAGCGCAAGGCGATCCCCTACCGGAGCGAGCTGACCTAGATGGAAGCGCTCTTCACGGCCCTGAACCAGCCGCTGCTCTGGAAGATCAGCTGGTCGGAGCTGATAGGCGACGTCGCCGGGCTGGCCTGCGTCTGGCTCGTGGCGCGCAAGCACATCCTCAACTGGCCCATCGGGCTGCTCAACAACGCCTTCTGGTTCCTGTCCTTCTGGTGGGCCGGGCTCTACGGCGACGCGTCGCTCCAAGGCATCTTCGCCATCCTGGCCGTCTATGGCTGGTGGGAGTGGGCGCGCAAGGACTCGGCTCGGCAGGAGCTGCCCATTCGGCGGACGACCTCGGTCGAGTGGGCGGTGCTCGCGATGGCGACGGCTGCGGGGACCGTGGCGGTCTGGGCGCTGCTCTCGAGCAAGACCGACTCCAAGGTCCCGGTCTGGGACGCCAGCGTGGTCGCGCTGAGCCTCGCCGCGACGTACGGCCAGGCCAAGAAGCTGCTGGAGTCGTGGTGGCTCTGGATCGCCGTCGACGTGGTCTCGATACCGCTCTACCTCTACAAGGATTCTGGTGCCGACGGCAGCGGTCTACGGCGTCTTCCTGGGAATGTGCTTCCTGGGCCTGCGCGCCTGGAGCCAGGAAGCCCGCGCCCAAGCCGAATCTCCGGTGGTCGCGACATGAAGCCGCGCCACGGCCTGGTCATCGGCAAGTTCTATCCGCCGCACGCCGGGCACCACCTGCTGGTGCGGACCGCGGCGGCGCTGTGCGAGCGCGTCAGCGTCGTGGTCATGGCCGCCAGCGTCGAGTCCATCCCGCTGGAGGACCGGGTGGCCTGGATGAAGGAGGTCCACGCGCCGGACCGGAACGTCTCGGTGGCCGGCGTCCGCGACGACCACCCCATCGAATACGAGGACGACGCCATCTGGCGCGCACATGTGGCCCTGATGCTCGAGGGTGCGCGGCAGCTGACGAGCGAGCCGATCGACGCGGTCTTCACCTCCGAGAGCTACGGCGAGGAGCTCGGTCGCAGGCTGGGGGCCAAGGCGATCTCGGTCGACCCAGGGCGGGCGCTCGCGCCGATCTCCGGGACGCTGGTTCGCAAGGACGTGCCGGCGGCCTGGGCGCAGCTCGCGGAGCCGGTGCGTGGCGGGCTGGCGAAGCGGGTGGTGCTGGTCGGCGCGGAGTCGACGGGGAAGACCACGCTGGCCGCGGAGCTGGCGCAGGCGCTCCGCGTTCGCGGCGGAGCGTTCGGCACGACGCGCTGGGTGCCCGAGTACGGCTGGACCTTCACCGCGGAGTTCCTCGCACAGGAGCGCGCGCGCGCCCAGCTCGAAGGTCGGCTGGTGCCGGAGCTCGAGGAGCTTGCCTGGCCCAGCAGCGCCTTCGAGCAGATCGCCGCGGAGCAGAACCGCTGGGAGGACCGGGAGGCGCGCCTTGGCGGGCCGGTGCTCGTTTGCGACACCGATGCCTTCGCGACCGGTGTCTGGCACGAGCGCTACGTCGGCAGGCGAGCCGCGCCGGTGGAGGCGCTCGCCCGGCGCAACGCGCTCTACCTGCTCACCCATCCCGACGACGTCCCGTTCGCGGCAGACGTCCTGCGCGACGGCGAGAGGATCCGCAGCTGGATGACCGGCCTCTTCGAGCAGCGACTGCGGGAGTCGGGACGGAGATGGGCGTGGATCCGCGGGGGTCGGGCGGCTCGGCTGCAGGCCGCGTTGGAGGCCGTGGACCGGCTGGTCGCAGAGGGCTGGAAGCTCGCGGACCCGCTCGGTTAGGCCGCGGATATGTCACGTTTTAGCTGCCTATCTTTAGCAAGCCCGTCCACTCGGGCGGTCGCGACTGCTAGGGCACCAGCACGATCTTCCCGTGGGACTGGTTGTTCTGGTTCAGGTCCAGCGCCTTGCGCGCCTGGTCGAGCGGCATGACCTGCGAGACGTGCGGCTTGATGGCTCCCTGCTCCACGAGACCGGCGAACTCCTCCAGGTCCTCGACGTCGTACTCCATGCCGAAGTTGACCCCTTGCACGCCTGCGGCGTTGGCCTGCGCGTCGTTCAGCTCGCCCAGCAGGTTGATGAGCATCCCGCCCTTCTTCAGCACCTGGTACGAGCGCGCGAGCACGTCCGAACCGATGGGGTCGAGCACCACGTCGCAGTCGCGCACCTTCTGGGCGAAGTCCTCCTTCGCGTAGTCGATCAGCAGGTCGATGCCGCAGCTCTCGAGGAACGGGAAGCTCGCTTGGCTGGCCGTGGCTGCGACCCAGCAGCCTTTGTACTTGGCGATCTGAGCGGCGAACGAGCCGACCGCGCCTCCCGCCCCATGGATGAGGAAGCGCATCCCGGGCTTGGCGCCCGCCGTGTCGACGATCGACTGCCAGGCCGTGAGGGCGGGCATGGGAAGAGCCGCCGCTACCTCGAACGTCAGGCCCTTGGGCTTTCGGACCAGGTCGGAGATCGGCACGCGCGCGAACTCGGCGAACGAGCCCCAGACCTCGCCGAAGACCTCGTCGCCTGGCTTCAGGTCGGTCTTCGAGCCGTCGCCCAGCTTCTCGATGACACCCGCGAAATCTTGCCCGAGCGTCAAAGGCACCTGGTCGGCACCCTCGGGGTTGTAGATGTTCTCCCGGACCATCCAGTCGACCGGGTTCACGCCCGCGGCCTTGATGCGTACCAGCGCGAAGCCGGTCTCGACCTCGGGCAACGGCAGGTCCTCGACCTGCACCTTGTCGGACGACCCGAACTCGTTGATGCGGATGGCCTTCATGTCGGAATCCCCCTCGTGGCCGCAATCTGCGAACCACGGAGCCGGCGAGCAGCTTGCGAGCAAGGGGACGAAACGCGAGAGTCCGCTCCATGCCCATCAACGCGGAGTGGCACCGCAAGAACCGGATGCCCAAGAACCCGACGACCGAGCAGCGGATCGCCTGGCACGAGGCGCACGCCAGGGCCTGCCAGTGCCGGCCCGTCCCGGAGAAGCTGGCGGAGCTCATCGCTGCTCGGGGCGCGGGCGGGTCCGTGAGGGGCGGGAAGACCGGCAAGGCAGCGAAGGCCAGAAAGCCGCGGAGCAGTTAGGTGGCCGGAGAGACCAGGCGAGGCTCAGTTCGCGCGCGGCGCGGCTCTCGCCACGGCGCTGGCGCTGGCCGCCATGGCGGTCGCTCTGCTGCCCGTGAGCGAATGGCTCGCCGCCGCCGTCGACTGGGCGCGTCAGGCTGGAGCGCTCGGCATGGGCGCTTACTTCGCGGTGGCCGTGGTCGCGGCCTCGCTGCTCGTCCCCAAGGTGCTGCTCGTGTTCGGCGCCGGGTTTGCCTTCGGGGCGGTCGGGGGCCTGGCCGTCGGGCTCTTCGCGAGCGTGACCGCCGCGACGTTCTCTTTCGCCATCGGTCGGACGGTCGGGCGCTCGTGGATCGAAGCCAAGGTCGCCAAGGACGTCCGCTGGCGCGGCGTGGACGAGGCGGTGGAGCGCGACGGCTTCGGCATCGTCCTCTTGATGCGGCTCTCGCCGCTGTTCCCGTACGGGCTCGTCAACTACGGGCTCGGCCTGACGCGAGTGCGGGCACGCGACTTCGTCGTGGCTTCGCTCCTGGGCATGGTCCCGCTCAACGCGCTCTATGCCTGGACTGGCTCCATGGCGCCTTCGGTGGCGCAGGCGCTCGCAGGCCGTTCAGCTTGGGGCCCGTGGGACTGGGCCACCGGCGCGGCAGGGCTGGTGGCGAGCCTGGGCGTGGTCTTTCTGCTGATGCGTGCCGCGCGCCGGGGGCTGGGACGAATGGGACACATGGGACGTAGGTGACGCATGGGACTGGGACGCATAGGCCCGATGGGTCCAGAGGAGCGACGAGGATGGCGAAGCGTGACGACGGTCTGGTCAAGGGCGAGGACGGGCTCTGGCGCTGCTTCTGGGGCTCCGGCGAGAAGGATTACGCGGCCTACCACGACCGCGAATGGGGCTTCCCCATGCGCGACGACCGGCGGCTCTTCGAGAAAATTTGCCTGGAGGGGTTCCAGTCCGGCCTGAGCTGGCTGACCATCCTGCGCAAGCGCGAGGCCTTCCGGGAGGACTTCGCGGGCTTCGACTTCGAGAAGGTCGCCCGCTTCGGCAAACGCGACGTCGAGCGCCTGCTCAAGGACGCGCGGATCGTCCGCCACCGCGGGAAGATCGAGTCCACTCTCAACAACGCCCAGCGCGCGTGCGAACTCGTCGACGAGCGCGGCTCGCTCTCCGCCTACTTCTGGAGCTTCGAGCCCGACCCCAAGAGCCGGCCGAAGAAGCTGACGCGCCAGGCGCTGATGGCGATGAGCACCTCGGCCGAGTCCGTGGCGCTCTCCAAGGACCTCAAGCGCCGCGGCTGGACCTTCGTGGGCCCGACCACGGTCTACGCGTTCATGCAGGCGATGGGGCTGGTCGACGACCACCTCGACGGCTGCTGCGTGCGCGCGGAGGTCGAGGCGGCGCGCAAGGCGTTCAAGCGGCCCGCGGCGTGACGCTCAGGCCGCCTCGGCGACGGTGCGCTCGATGAGCTGGCGCACGTCGTGCGCCCGGCGGGTGCCCGGGGCGGTGTTACCTAGCAGCTCGACCAGGCCGACCAGGTCGAAGAGGCGCGCGGCCTTGCGCCATCCTTGAGGCAGCCGGCCGCCCCCGTCCTGGTAGCCCTTCTCGAACGCGGAGACGAAGGCCTCCGGCGGCGCCCAGCGCAGGAGCGTGGCGACGTCCACCAACGCCGGGCCGGCGCAGGCGAGCTCCCAGTCGAGGACCAGGAGGCCGAAGCTCGTCTCGAACAGGTTCGAGGGCTTGAAGTCCCCGTGCAGGAGCACCGCCGGTCCGGCGGCGTCGACGAGGAAGCCGCGCGTGCGGGCGAGCAGGGCCGCCACGCCATCGCGCAGGTCCGAGAAGGCGTCGCGCGTCTTCCCGGCGGCGCGCTCGACGAGCGACTGCACGAAGTCGGGGGTGCGCCGATCGAGGTCGAGGTCCGCGTCGAGGGTTCCGGCAGCGGCGTAGGCCTTGGAGTGGATCTCCGCGAGCGCCCGGCCGACGCGCGCGCCGTGGTCCGGCTTGTCCTCCAGCGGCTTGTGGTGGACGTTCTCCATGAGGATGAAGTCGGCTCCCCGCGAGAACACCCTGGGCACGCGCAGGTGCTTCCAGGTCCGGCGCAGGAGCGCGGCCTCCTTGCCCGAGGCCTTGGGGTCGTGCCGGAAGATGCGCAGGACCTTGGACGGGCACAGGCGCAGGTTCAGGTTGGTGTGACCGCCAGGCAAGAGCGAGGGCGGATCCTCGAGCGGCCCGATGCGCTCCTGGATGCCGGCCAGCGTGATGGAGTGGCCCCAGGCGGGCTGTTCCCAATCAGCTTCTGGATTTGGCAAGGAACTCATGGCGCGCCGGTAGCTCCAGGCCGTGCGTTGCCGCGCGGCCGAAAGATCGAGGTCCCCCTCACGAGCCGACGCGCTGCCGCGCCTGTCCGACTGGACCGGAGCTGCGCGCCGCTGCTGCCACCTAAGGATGCGACTGGGCCTTCGACGTTTCGTTCAAGTCTCGACAGCTCCGAGCGGGAGGCGGAAAGGAGCTTGCCCGGGGCGTCGTCAGCCTGGCGCGGGCCCGTGGGACCGGTGGGTAGAGAGCTCCGGCCAGGGCGGCCGAAGGCGAGGAGCGAAACCCCTCCCGCAGTATGGGAGGGGCAGGGGGTGGGCCGGCGCGCTAAAGCGGGCCCTTGGACAGCTCGCCGTGGACGGGCCGGTCCTCGATGCCCAGGAAGCGCTCGAGCTGTTGCTCCAGGAAGAGCGCCTGGTCGGGGCGGTCGAGGCTGCCGATGAGCTTGAGGCGCTTGCTGGTGCCGTGAAGCATCGCGCGCAAGTTGTAGGTGTACGTCGTGGAGTCGTCGCCCTTGTGCACGGTCTCGTCGCAGAAGAGCTGGTCGATGTCGGAGAGCTTGAGCACGCGGTTGCCCGGCCACGGCAGCGGGCTGTGCTGGATGCGCAGGGAGCCACGGGAGGCCACGATGCGCGTGCGGTTGAAGAGCTGGGCGATGGCGGTCCAGGTCATGCTGACGCCGACGGCGACGTGGAGGACGGGGAAGAGGATGGCCACCCACTCGCGGTCGGTGAAGGCGGACTGGTACCAGACGACGAGGAAGCCGTCCCAGAAGAGGCAGAAGAAGATCAGGAAGATCGTCTTGAACGTGAACCAGCGCCACTCGATGGAGAGGCCTCCGGGGCCCTCGTCCACGCTGAACCGCTCGGGCATGGGGACCGAGGCGCGGCCGGGGCGAGCAGTGGCCGGGCCTTCACCCGCGGGGTCACGGCGAGCGAGGTCCAGCACTGTGCTGCAGTACCGGCACTTGGCGATGGCGAGGTCCTCGTGGACGTCGCGCGAGTCGATGGTCGCTCCGCAGTTCCGACAGCGAAGCGCGTTGATGTCCATGGCGGCGGGCCCCCGGGGCGTCGAGCGGCCGGCATTGTAGCGCGCGGACCCCAGCGGACGGCTCCTACTTCGAGCGCTGGGACGATCTCTGGATGCGCTCCCAGGTGCGCTGGAACTCGTTCCCGGGCGCGGTCGTCTTCGGCGGGGTGGTGGTGGTTGTCTCGCTCGAGGCGGAGGGCTGACCGGAGAGTACCGGACGGGGCAGCCAGGCAGCCGACCAGCCGCGGAGGTGGTCCGTCGCTTGCCGGCGGCGCGGCCGGGGGACAGGTTTCCGGGAGGTGCAGGGGAGGGCGGCGATGGCGCGGGCAGCGGTGTGGGCGGCGTTGGGCGGGCTCGTCGTCATCGTCGGCGCGTGCAGCTCCGGCGGCTCGAGCGGGGCGCTGGACGCGGCGGGGATCGTCAGCGAGCAGGACGGCGCAATCCCCGCGGTGGACTCAGGATTCGACGCGGGAATCCCGGATGCTGCCGAGGAGCCCCCGGATGCGGCGGCGCCAGGTCCGGACGCGACCATCGTTCAGCCCACCTTGCAGGGGTGGACCTTCTTTGGGACCGGCAACGGAGGTCCCGGGCAGGTCTTTGGCGCGACCGTGGACGAGGGCGGGAACCTCTGGGTCGCCGGCGGGCAGAGCGGCCTGTTCGTCATGAAGTCGGGCACGACCCGCTACCAGCACTTCGGCCTGGCGGAGGGGCTCCACCCATGGGGCGAGCCCTACCCGGGCTCGAAGCAGGGGCCGGTGACGTCTTATGACCTCAACGTCATCTCGGTCGCAGGCGGGCCCGCTGGCACGGCGTTCGTAGGCTACGAGGGCTCCGACCCGCCCGGCGCCGTGGGCTGCGAGGACAACTGGGACGGCCCGAACCCGGACCCGAACATCTACAAGAGCGGTGACGCCGACCGAGTGTCCCTCACCGCAAGCGGGATTGCGGTCTCGCACTACGACATCTCCAGCCCGCCCGACTTCGTCCCTGCCGAGCCTGCCGGCCGCGAGAAGCTCTGCAAGGTCTACCGCATCCGCTACGACAAGAAGACGAATGGTGTCTGGTTCGGTGCCAACCACGGCTACGCATGGGGAAATGCCACAAGCACCCAGGTTTGGGAGCACGCCCACCCGATTCTCAACGGCTACAAGTACGAGGACAGCACCACCGAGGTCGCGCTTACCGGCGGCTACTACGGCCTGACGGTGGACTCCACCGGCACGGCGTGGATCGGCGGCATCCACCGCTCGATGAGCTGCTTCGCTGGGGTCGGTGGCCTGAATTTCTTCGACTGCGAGGACCAGGGAACCGACAAACAAGCCCGGTTCTCCCTCGACTGGTGGAAGGACCCGCTACCCTCGGACTCGCGCCCGAGCCAGCGCACCGACGATTACGTCTCGGGGATGGCCATGGGCCTGGACGGCTCGCTCTGGATAAGCTCGTCCACCAATGGCCTGGCGCATCGCAAGACGGACGGCACGGTGGAGTTCTTCAAGACGCCCGCCCAGGTCTCCTCGGTCGCGGTCGACCCGCTGGACGGCTCGGTCTGGGTCGGCGGGAGAACGGGCGGGCTCACGCGGATTCAGGCGGGCGTCTTCACGGACTGGAGCGTGGTTGGCCTCCCAGGCGGCGAAATTCCCGACATCCAGGTCGATCGCTCGGGGGCTCAGCGGCGCATCGTCGTGTCGTTCAAGCGCGGGACGGTCGGCGTGTACGACGGACCGTAGGCTCCCGAAGCCAGAGCGCTGGGCTGGGTGGACGGAGAGGACTTGGTGGACTTGGTGGACTTGGTGGACTTGGTGGACCAGACGTTGCCGACGAGGTCGGTGCCGCGGCCTTGTCCACCCAAGTCCACGACGTCCACTTCGTCCACCCGAGCGAGCGCCGCGGCCCGCCCGCCGAGCGTAGTGCCGCATTTTTGACTCACGTCCGACAACCCTTGCTGTCCGCGTGAGAAGCCAGGCTCCTCGCGCGCGTCCGAGTGTTCCCCGGGCGGCACGTCGGGGGGCAGGCTAAGTGGTGGCCGCCGCTGGGGTTTTTGGACGGCCGCCCCTATCGTTCGGTTCCCGAACGGCGACCTGTTTCGGCAGGCAAGCGCTCGGTTGTCAGGCGGGCCCAAAGTGCGGTAGGCATCCAGCGCGTCTTCTTCCCACAACCTGAAGGAAAGTCGCGAGGTAACCCATGGTGAAAGTCGCAATCAACGGTTTCGGCCGCATCGGCCGCCAGGTCGTCAGCGCCATGCTGGAGAAGGGCGTGCTCGGCAAGGAGATCGACGTCGTCGCTTGCGTCGACGTCTCCACCGACGCCGACTACTTCGCCTACCAGCTCAAGTACGACTCCGTGCACGGCCGCTTCAAGGGCGAGATCCGCACCGAGAAGAACTCGCCGGACGCCAAGGAGAACGACGTCGTCGTGGTCGGCGGCTGCAAGATCAAGTGCCTGCCGGCGCCCAAGGACCTCTCGCTGCTGCCCTGGAAGCAGATGGGCGTGGAGATCGTCATCGAGGCCACCGGCCTCTTCACCGAGTCCGACCTCGCGCGCGGCCACCTCGCCGCCGGCGCCAAGAAGGTCATCATCTCCGCCCCGGGCAAGGGCGTGGACGTGAAGACCATCGTCATGGGCGTCAACCACGACGAGTACGACCCCCGCAAGCATCACATCGTCTCCAACGCCAGCTGCACCACCAACTGCCTGGCCCCGGTCGTCCACGTGCTGATGAAGGAGTTCGGCATCGAGACCGGCCTGATGACCACCATCCACGCCTACACCGCGACCCAGAAGACGGTCGACGGTCCGTCGAAGAAGGACTGGCGTGGCGGCCGCGCCGCGGCGGTGAACATCATCCCGTCCTCCACCGGCGCCGCGAAGGCCGTCGGCGAGGTGCTCCCGGCCACCAAGGGCAAGCTCACCGGTATGGCCTTCCGCGTGCCGACCCCGGACGTCTCGGTGGTGGACCTGACCTTCCGCACCGCGAAGGACACCTCCATCGACGAGATCGACAAGGCGCTCAAGAACGCCTCCCAGACCTACTTGAAGGACATCCTGGGCGTGACCTCCGAGGAGCTCGTCTCCACGGACTTCGTGCACGACAACCGCTCGTCCATCTACGACGCCAAGGCGACCCTGGAGAACAACCTCAAGGGTGAGAAGCGCTTCTTCAAGGTCGTCAGCTGGTACGACAACGAGTGGGGCTACTCGATGCGCGTCGTCGACCTGACGCTGCACATGGCCAAGCTCGGCGTGAACGCCGGCGACAGCATCCAGACCAAGTCCATCGACGACCTCAACATGAAGGGCAAGCGGGTCTTCATCCGCGTCGACTTCAACGTCCCGATGGAGGGCGGCAAGGTCACCGACGACTTCCGCATCGTCAGCGCCATCCCGACGATCAAGAAGGCGATGGACTCCGGCGCCAAGGTCGTCCTGGCCAGCCACCTGGGCCGCCCGGCCGAGAAGGGCTACGAGGCCGAGTTCAGCCTCAAGGCCTGCTCCGAGGTGCTCGCCAAGCACCTGGGCAAGAGCGTGAAGTTCGTCGAGGACTGCGTTGGCGAGAAGGCGGAGAAGGCCGTCGCCGAGCTCAAGGACGGCGAGGTCGCGCTGCTCGAGAACCTGCGCTTCTACAAGGGCGAGGCCGCCAACGACGAGAAGTTCAGCGCCCAGCTGGCCAAGCTCGCCGACCTCTACGTCAACGACGCCTTCGGCACCAGCCACCGCGACGCCGCGTCGATGACCGGCGTGCCCAAGCTGCTCAAGGGCGGCGTGGCCGGTTACCTGGTCCAGAAGGAAGTCGACGTCATCAACAAGGCGCTCAAGAACCCCGGCCGTCCGTTCGTGGCCGTCCTCGGCGGCGCCAAGGTCAGCGACAAGCTCTTCGTCATCAAGAACCTCCTGAGCCTGGTCGACGAGGTCCTCGTCGGCGGCGCGATGGCCTACACGTTCATGAAGGCCATGGGCAAGGACGTCGGCTCCAGCAAGTACGAGAAGGTGGTCGTCGACAAGAAGGGCAACGAGAAGCAGGTCCTGAAGATGGCGACGGAGATCCTCGACCTGGCCAAGGCCAAGGGGAAGAAGATCGTCCTGCCGCTGGACCACGTCGCCACGCAGAAGGTGGCGGCCGGCTCCCCGTCCAAGCCCGTCGAGGTCCTCGAGGACGGCTGGATGGGCGTCGACATCGGCCCGCGTACCCGCGACCTTTACGCCAAGACCATCGCCGGCGCGAAGACCGTCTTCTGGAACGGCCCGATGGGCGTGTTCGAGATGAAGGGCTTCGACGAGGGCACCCTGGCCGTCGCCAAGGCCATCGCCGAGGCGACCGGCAAGGGCGCCATGACCATCGTCGGCGGCGGCGACTCGGCCGCGGCCATCCGCCAGATGGGCTTCGACACCAAGGTCACCCACGTCAGCACCGGCGGCGGCGCCTCGCTCGAGATGTTCGAGGGCAAGTTCCTCCCCGGCGTGGCCGCGCTGGACCTGAAGTAGGCAGCGCTAGACGGATCGCCGGCCTCGTGCCGGCGTGACTGGATCGAGGCGCCGCGGCGAGCAGATCGCCGCGGCGCTTCTTTTGGTGTTTGCGAGGCGTTCTTGGCTGTTCAGGCCGCCCAGAGGGCGACGGTGATGTCGTCCTGCGAGCCGCATCGGCGGGCCTCGCCCGCAAGCGCCTCAGCGGCGCTCCGGAGGTCGGCGTCACCGGCGAGGAGCGCGATCGCGCGGCGGCCCGCCTCGGCGGGCTCGAACGTCTTGGTAAGCCCGTCGGAGTAGAGCATCAGGAGGTCGCCCTCATCGAGGGCGACGGTCGCCTCGGCCATGCAGAGCAGCGGGCCCTTGCCGAAGAAGTGGCGCAGGGGCGCCCCTCTGGCTCCGCTCTCCACGAGTGGCTCGGCGGCGCTGCCACGGAGCAGAACGGCTCCGGTGTCACCGGCGTGGAAGACCTTGGCCAACGGGCCGTTGACCCAGACCACCGTGCCCGCGCAGGCGCCGGCGACCTGAGGAGGCGCCTGCCACGCTGAGACGAGGTCGTTGGCGTGCGCCAAGAGCGTCCGCAGCCCGTCCTCGTTCGCTGGATGTCGGTCCGGCTCGAGGAAGAAGCGCTCGAGCTGGCGGACCATCTCCTGCGCTGCCTGCCGTCCCATCGGCGTCGTCGTCACCCCATCGAAGACTGCCAGGACCTCGCCGCGACCGGCGCCGGCAACCCGGGGCGTGGACCGAACGAGCAGCGCGAAGGCGTCCTCGTACTCGGCGTGCGTCGTGCCTTGCAGCCAGGCGACCGCCGCGCATTCCGCTCCTTCGGCTGGCATCGGATGCTCCTCACGCGAGCCCGTCCAGCACGGGAGCGAAGACGACCGCCGGGTTGTGCCCTCGACGAGCGGAAGCCGAAGTGGGCGCTAGCGCCGCCGCCGCAGGAACGTCGCCCCGGTCAGCAGGAAGAGAGCGCTCCAGGCGGTGCCGATGCCGCTCTGGCAGCCGCAGCCCTGGGCCGGGACTTGGCCCCCGCCGGTGTCGGCCTTCGCCACCGTGCCCGCGTCCTCGCCCGGCGCCGCGGCGTCCGTTCCGGCCGCAATCGAGGCGTCTCGCCGGACGCCGGCGTCCGCGGGGATCTTGCAGATGCCGTTGGAGCAGACGCCGCCCTCGCACGCGCTCCCGTTGGGCTTGAAGATCAGGTTGCCGCACTTGACGGTGCCGCTGTTGCAGTTGGTGGCGCCGCTGGCGCAGCCGTCCGCGGTCTCGCAGGGGAGGTTGGCGACACAGGCGATGCAGGCGCCGGCGTTGCACAGGCCGCCGGGGCACGCGGTGCCGTCGGCGACGTTCTTGAGGCCGCTGCAGACCGCGCCGCCGGAGCAGGCGATGGTGCCCTTCTGGCAGTGGTTGTCCGAGAAGCACGCGGCGCCCGGGCTGCAGGTCGAGCAGACGCCGCTCTGGCACTTGCCGGTGCTGCTGCAGAGGGTGCCGTCCGCTTCGTTCGTCCAGGGCGCGCCGCAGGCGGGCTGGCCGGTCGAGCAGTTGACCTTCCCGGTCTGGCAGCCGTCCACCGAGGTGCACTTGCCGCCGGCGACGCAGGTCACGCACTGCGACTGGTAGCAGACCTTGTTGGTGCCGCAGCCGGAGCCGTCCGCCTTGGGCGAGAGCGAGGTGCAGGTGGGGCCGCCGGCGCAGGAGAGCACGCCCTCGGTGCAGCCGTCGGGGCCATCGCACGCCTCGCCTTCATGGCAGACGATGCACTGGCCGCCCTGGCACTGGCCCCCCGCGCCGCAGGCGGTGCCGTCGGTCTTGTTCACGAGGCTGCCGCAGGAGGCAACGCCGCCGACGCAGTTGGTCTTGCCGGTCTGGCAACCGTCGGCGGAGGTGCACGCCGTGCCGCTGAGGCAGCCGGCGTCGGGCGGGACCGTCGAGGCGTCGGGCCTGGAGATGGTGCCGCCGTCGATGGGCGGGGTGATGATGCCGGCGTCCGTGACCTGGCCCGTGCAGGTGAGCGGGAGGACCACCAGTGACTTGTCGGTGCTGACGTAGACCTGGGCGTCGTTGGTGCCGGCGCGGACGGCCATCCGCGCCACCACCTTGAGCGGAGACTGGAGGCGGTCGTAGTTGGTGACGATCGGGAGCGACATCGTCGAGGGGGTGAACGAGAGGAGCGCGAGGGTGGTCGGAGCCGTGCCGCTCAGCGAGTCGCCGTCCGCGGCCCAGCCGAGGAACACGGCCTGGCCTCCCACCGTCAACGCCGCGATCTCGGGGCCGGCGCCGTTGCTATCCATGCCCCACATGCCACCGGGCGTGTGCTCTCCCACCAGGGTCGGGCCGCTCGAATCGATCACGTGCAGCCGGAAGGTGAAGGTGTGGTTGAGGATGTGCTTCCAGCGGGTGAAGAGGTAGACCCGGGGTGTTGGCGAGCTGTCGGTGGGGTCCACCACGACGGCAAAGGACGACATCGACTCGGCGCCCCCGCTGTTGTTGAGTGCGATGTGCTGAATCTTTTGCGTCTGCAGCCCCGAGGACAAGCCTGGCACCGAGGCGCCGATGGACGTCTCGTCGGCCTTCACGACCCAGATGTTGGCGCCGTCGTTCATCACGATGTAGGGCCCGGCGGAGACGATCGGGCTGACGGCCTGGCTGACGCCGCCGGCGGCTTCCGTCGCCAGAGCGGTCGCAAGGCTGCCCGGGTTCGCGTCCAGGTCCGCGGCGATGGGGCCGCGTAGCGGCGCCATCGCCGATTTGGAGATGCCCAGGTGCCGCGCCCCGGTGGTGTGTACGCCGACGGCCGTGACGGCTTCCTGGTCGAAGTGGCCTGTCGGGACGTACGTGCCGTTGGAGAGCTTGAAGACCCAGGCCCCCAGGCCCCAGCCGTTGGTGCCCAGAAGGAAGTACGAGCCGTCCGCCGCCCCTGCGGAGTCAATGACTTTGCAGTCGCTGGAGCTACCGGTGCAATCTTGGTGCGTGGACAGGTCCTCCTTCTTCGAGGGGAAGGGCGCGAGCGGGTTGGTCAGCAGCATCAGCCCGTAGCTGCTCGTGCCGCCGACGAGGAGTTGGTTGCCGTTGTCGAACACCGAAAGCGTGCTGGGGCCCGTCTTGAACTGGCTCTTCCAGTCGGTGAGCCCGTCCCAGGCGTCGTACGGCGCGATGGTGCCGTGGCACTGCGCGGTCGCGGTGCCGGCCCACAGGAGCGAGGAGAGCAGGCAGGCCGCGGCGACCGCCGCCCGCCAAAAGGAGAACGTCTTCATGGAACCACCCCTTCCGAGGGCGCTGCTACGGGCCTACTTGAGGCTGTCGAAGAACTTCTTGTACGCGTCCTTGCCCTTGACCGGGACGAAGGACTTGTCCGAGTCGAGCTTGGACTTGAGGTCCTTGGTCGACCGAACCTTCTCGAGCTCGCGCACCGCCGAGACGGCGTCGCCCTGCCGCGCCAGGATGCGCGCGTAGTCGAGCCGCGCCTCGGCGTCGGCGCCGTTGAGCTGCAGCGAGGCGTCCAGGAGCCCTGCGGCCTTGGACTCGGAGAGCAGGTCGCCCGACTTCGCGAGCAGCTTCTGCGCGTCCTGGTGCAGCAGCTTGGCCTGCGCCTCGCGCAGCCGCGCCTCAGGGACCTGCAGGACCACGAAGCCGGTGTCGCCGCTCCCCTGCGAGGGCTCGGCGAAGCCCAGGACGGCGTCGGCGCCGCTCGCGAAGGAGAGGGCGGGCAGGGCTTCGGCGGTCAGCTCCTTGCCGCCCTTCTTCTCCACCAGGGTGAAGCCGGACTCGATGGCCCTGGCCTCCGCCTTCGGCGTGGCGCAGCCCTTGGCGGTGCACCAGGACAGCCGCGAGAGCCGCACGTCGCCTCCGACGGTCGCCTTCTGGTCGGCCCAGTGCAGCACCAGCACGCCCCGCTCGACCGAGTAGGTGAAGAAGGTGTCCGAGTCGGCGAGGTTGGGCTCGCGCAGCTTGGGGGCCTTCAGGTAGCGCTCGCAGGAAAGCGAGGCCGACGCGGGGGCCTTGAAGAGCTGCTTGACGGCGCCGGCGTTGCTCTCCGGGGAGGCGGCTTCGTCGTCGGCCGCCTCGCCCAGCGCCTCGAACTCCCACGCCTTGCCCAGCGCCGCCCAGCTCCAGCGCAGCCCGCGGCAGCGCCGGGTGGCACCGGCGCAGTCGTCGCTCTGCTCGGCCAGGAAGAGCGAGGCGCCCGACTTGGTGACGCAGACCGGCGTGAGGGTGACCGACGAGGTGCCGGCCGCCCGCGCCGCCCCCGGGAGGGTGAGCACGGTCAGCAGGCACACGGCCAGCGCCGAGGAGAGAAGCGTTCGGATCATGGGGTCGCTCAGGGGCTGAAGGTGGCGGTGACGGTGTGGTCGGCGGCGAGGTCGACGAGGCTGCACGGCGTGGTGCCCGTGCAGATGCCACCACCCCAGCCGGTGAAGGTGCCTCCCGTCGTGGCCGTGAGGGTGACGTCGGCGAGCGCGTCGTAGACGAAGGGGCAGCTGCCGCTCGAGCAGCTGTGCGAGAAGTTGTCGGTGACGGTGCCGGTGCCCGTGACCTGCACCGTCACGGTCCAGGTCTTGATGAAGGTGGCGGTGACGCTCTTGGCGGCGGTCATGCTCACCGTGCAGGGGTTGGTGGTGCAGGCGGCGTCGCCCGTCCAGCCGGTGGCCGCGTCGAAGCGCGAGCCCGAGTCGGCGGTCGCGGTCAGGCTCACCGTGTCGTTGAGCGTGAAGGTGTGGGCGCAGCTCGCCCCGCAGTTCAGCTCCTCGGGCGCGCCGCCCACGTCGCCGGTCACCGTGCCGCTGCCCGCGCCGGCCTTGATGACGGTCAGCTCGGGCTGCTCGAAGGTGGCGGTGAGCGAGGTGGGTTCGCTCAAGGTGAGGTCGCAGGGGTTGGCCGTGCAGACCCCTGCCGGCGTCGAGGTCCAGCCCTTGAAGATGGAGTTGGTCCCCACGTTGGCGCTCACCCGGACCACGGTGCCGACCGTGTAGCTCTCGCTGCAGTCGGCCCCGCAGCTGATCTTCGCGTCGGTGGTGGTGATGGTGCCCAGCCCGCCGTGGCTGGCGGCCGTGGCGACCGTGAGCGAGGCGCCCGGCAGGAAGGTCGCGGTGACGCCCTTGTCGGCGGTGCCCATGCTCAGGACGCAGGGGTTGACCGTGCCGGTGCAGGCGCCGGCCCAGCCGGTGAAGACGTCGGTCGCGCCGTCGGTGGCGGTGATGGTGACCGAGGCGTTGGCGGCGTAGTCGGCGGCGGTGCAGGTGCCGGTGCACCCGGTGATCTTGCCGTCGCCGGTGCTGATGCTGCCGGAGAGGCCGCTGCGGGTGACGGTGAGCTGGTACTTGTTGACGCCGTTGAAGATGCCGCGGACGGTCTTGGCGGCGTCCATGGTCACCGTGCACTTGGTGGCCGTGCCGGCCGAGCCGCACGGCCCGCCGGCCTCCCAGCCGCCCCAGGTGGCGGGGGCGGTGACCGAGGCGGTGAGCACCACCAGGGTGTTGGCCGGGTAGTCGTCGTCGCAGACCGTGCCGCAGTCGAGCGCGCCGACGTCGGCCTGGATGCGGCCGAGGTAGGTGCCGGTGACGACGGTGAGCTTGTAGCTGGTGTCAGTGCAGATGTTCGAGACGCAGGCCGTCCCGGGGAAGCAGTCGCGGCTGTCCGCGCAGCCCACGCCCTCCGAGCAGCTGTAGCCGACCCCGCCCTTGAGGGTGTCGGCGTTGTCGAGGTCGTTGTAGAGGTGGACGTCGGTGTCGGTGGTCGACATGGGCCGGTTGCCAAACTTGCCGGTCAAGGCGTTCTCGACGGTCACCACGTTGTTGCTCGCAGTCGCCTTCAGGCGGAGGCGGTCGTAGACCGTGCCCATCGCCGTCACCAGCTTCCCGGCAATCTCGTTGCCCTTGTCGCCGGAGCTGCCGGAGATGTCCACCTTGACGCGCGGCGCGGCGACCGAGGTGGAGCCGTTCTGGACGAGCTGGAAGACCACCGGTGCGTTGATGCCGTCGTCGAGGGTCAGCAGCATGTTGTCCGTCGAGCTCCCACCGGTCGGGGAAGGTGACGTAGCCCTTGGCGGCTGCTGCCGAGAGGACGTCCTGGCAGTCGGCGGAGCACAGGCCGCAACCCAGGCTGTTGCCGCTGTCGCAGGACTCCCCGGTCTGCGCGATGCCGTCGCCGCAGTAGGCGCCGTTGATGGTGATGAGCTGCGTGCAGTTGCTGCGGCAGGACGTGCAGGAGACCGAGCCGTACGGGCAGGTGGTGCGGTCGTTGTCGGTCCCCTGGTCGCAGGTCTCGTGCGGCGCGGTGCCGTTGGTCTCCAGGTAGCCGTCGCCGCAGCTGGCGACGAGGCAATTGGCCAGGCAGTCCTTGTCGTTGCCGTTGTTGGAGGTGCCGTTGTCGCAGGTCTCGCCGGCCAGGCCGTTGGTGTAGGCGTCGCCGCAGCTGGAGAACCTGCACTCCACGTTGGTGCCGCCGCCGGTGAGCGCGCCCTTCTTGTTGCAGGCCGCGCTCCCGTTGACGCCCACGTCGCACTGCTCGCCGCGGGTCACGTTGATCTTGTTGTCGCCGCAGGAGGCGACCGTGCAGTCGCGGTTGCAGCCGGTGGCCTCGCCGGTGGGGCCGGGGTCGCAGGCCTCGGCGCTGCCGACGGTGTTGGCGTAGTCGTCGCCGCACTTGGAGATGAGGCACTCGACCTTGACCGTCGGGTTGGAGGCCTTGACCGCGCCGGGCCGGTTGCAGGTGGCGCTGCCGCCGGCGCCGTCGTCGCACTGCTCGCCGCGGGTCAGGTTGACCTTGCCGTCGCCGCAGGTGGCGGCGGTGCAGTCGCGGTTGCAGCCGGTGGACTCGCCGGTGGGGCCGGGGTCACAGGCCTCGGCGCTGCCCACGGTGTTGGCGTAGTCGTCGCCGCACTTGGAGATGAGGCACTCGACCTTGACCGTCGGGTTGGCCGCCTTGACCGCGCCGGGCCGGTTGCAGGTGGCGCTGCCGCCGGCGCCGTCGTCGCACTGCTCGCCGCGGGTCAGGTTGACCTTGCCGTCGCCGCAGGTGGCGGCGGTGCAGTCGCGGTTGCAGCCATTGGACTCGCCGGTGGGGCCGGGGTCGCAGGCCTCGGCGCTGCCGACGGTGTTGGCGTAGTCGTCGCCGCACTTGGAGATGAGGCACTCGACCTTGACCGTCGGGTTGGAGGCCTTGACCGCGCCGGGCCGGTTGCAGGTGGCGCTGCCGGCGGAGCCGTCGTCGCACTGCTCGAGGCGGGCGAGGTTGATCTTGCCGTCGCCGCAGGAGGCGGTGGTGCAGTCGCGGTTGCAGTTGGTGGACTCGCCTCCGGTGTCGCACTGCTCCACGGGCGAGGTCTTGGCGTTGGTGTAGGCGTCGCCGCAGCGGGCGAACTTGCACTGCACCCCGGCGGCGATGGCCAGGGAGTCGTTGCCGTTGCACTTGGACGACCCGGTGGCCCCGTCGTCGCACTGCTCGCCGGCGGCGACGTTGAGCTTGCTGTCGCCGCACTGGTGGCTGGTGCAGTCCGAGTTGCAGCTGGGGCTCTCGATGAGCCCGGCGCCGGGGTCGCAGGCCTCCTTGGCGGTGTTGCGCCAGCCGTCGCCGCAGCGGGTCAGCTTGCACTGCACGTTGGCGCTGATGGCCCCGGCCGCGTTGTTGTTGCACAGGGCGCTGGGGGTGGCGGTGCCCTCGTCGCACTCCTCGCCGGCCTTGGGGTTGACCTTGCCGTCGCCGCACTTGGAGAGCTTGCAGTCGGTGGTGCAGGTGGTCGAGCCCAGCGGCCCGTCGTCGCACTCCTCGTTGGCGTCGAGGTTCTTCTTGAAGTCGCCGCAGCGCGAGGCGGTGCAGTCGAAGTTGCAGTCGGCGGTCTGGAAGGTCTTGGTGGGGTCGACGGAGGCCGAGCCGCCGGGGTCGCACTCCTCGAAGCCGCCGCCGGCCAGCGCGTGCTTGCGGTTGACCTTGCCGTCGCCGCACTGGGCGAGGGTGCAGTCCGAGTTGCAGGCGTCGGATTCGAAGAACGGGCCGGGGTCGCAGTCCTCGCTGGCCAGCGCGTTGGTGTAGCTGTCGCCGCAGTAGCTGGTCTTGCACGCCAGCGCGTTGGCGGCGGTGCCGTTGCAGGTGGCCGAACCGGACAGGCACGCGCCGGCGCCGATGCCGCGGCAGTCGCTGTCGCCCTTGCAGGCCTTGAGGTGGTCCTCGCAGAGCTTGTCGTCGCACTGCTCGCCGTTGGCGCGGTTGAGCGTGCCGTCGCCGCAGGCGGCGGAGGTGCAGTCGCTGTTGCAGGTGGCGTCCTCCTTGCCCGGCTGGCCCAGGTCGCAGGTCTCGGCGGGGCGGTAGCAGAGGCCGCCGACGCAGGTGTCGCCGGTGTCGCAGGGGGCGCTGGTGCAGGTGACCGTCAGGGCGACCAGGGCATGGTTGGGGTAGCCGTCGCCACACTTGGAGATCTTGCAGCTGGAGGTGCAGGTCGGGGTCTCACCCGCGGCGCCGGGGTCGCACTCCTCGCCCACCGCCGGGTTGACGATGTCGTCGCCGCAGTCGGCCGACTTGCAGTCGTTGCAGTTGATCGGGGCGTCGCACTGCTCGCCGGCGGCCTTGTTGAGCTTGAAGTCGCCGCAGCGCTGGGCGGTGCAGTCGTTGTTGCAGTCGAACGTCTCGGTGGTGCTCGTGCCGCCGGGGTCGCAGGCCTCACCCGCGGCGACGTTCTTCTTGCCGTCGTGGCAGCGCGAGGTCGTGCAGTCGTTGTTGCAGGTGGAGCTCTCGGTCAGGTCGGTGCCGCCCGGGTCGCAGTTCTCGCCGGCCAGGCCGTTGGTGTAGCCGTCGTGGCACTTGGCGAAGTGGCAGGCGACCGCGCCTGCCGCCGGGCCGTTGCAGTTGGCCGTCTCGGTTCCCTCGTCGCACTCCTCGCCCAGCTCGTGGTTGACGTAGCCGTCGCCGCAGCGCGCCACGGTGCAGTCCTTGTTGCAGAGCGCGGTGTCGACGCCGGGCGAGCCGGGGTCGCACGCCTCCGGCGGGACGGTGTGCTTGTTGACGACGCCGTCGCCACAGCTGGCGAAGGTGCAGTCGGAGTTGCAGTTGGCGGTCTCGCCGGCGGCGCCGGGGTCGCACTGCTCGGGGTGCGAGCCGCCGGAGGTCGCCACCAGGTGGTTGGGGTTGACCTTGCCGTCGCCGCAGGAGGCGGTGGTGCAGTTGTCGTTGCACTGGTGGGTCATGGCGCCGGGCGCGCCGGGGTCGCACTCCTCGGGCGGCACGGTCAGCGAGTTGACCACGGCGTCGCCGCAGGCCGAGACGGTGCACTTGACGGTGCAGGTGGCCGAGCCGTTGGGGCCGTCGTCGCACTGCTCCGCGGAGCCGTCCGGGCGCAGGGCCTTGTTGAGCTTGCCGTCGCCGCACTGGGAGAGGGTGCAGTCCTTGTTGCAGATGGCGGTCTCGGCACCGGGGGCGCCCGGGTCGCAGTCTTCCTTGGGGACGGCGAGCGAGTTGGTCTTGCCGTCGCCGCAGAAGGAGACGGTGCACTGGGCGGTGCAGGTCGCCGAGCCGTTGGGGCCGTCGTCGCACTCCTCGGAGGGCTTGCCGTCGGACTTGAGGGCCTTGTTGATGTAGCCGTCGCCGCAGGACGAGACCTTGCAGCCCTTGGTGCAGATGGTGGTCTCCTGGCCGTCGTCGCACTCCTCGGCGACCTTCCCGTCGGGCTTGAGGGACTTGTTGGGGTAGCCGTCGCCGCATACCGAGACCCTGCAGTCCTTGGTGCAGTTCGGGGTCTCCTGGCCGTCGTCGCACTCCTCGGTCGGCTTGCCGTCCGCGCCCACGGCCTTGTTGATGTAGCCGTCGCCGCAGGTGGAGGTCCTGCAGTCCTTGGTGCAGGTGGGGGTCTCCCCGCCGTCGTCGCACTCCTCGACCGGCTTGCCGTTGACCAGGGTCTTGTTGACGTAGCTGTCGCCGCACGTGGAGACCTTGCAGTCCTTGGTGCAGGTGGCGCTCTCCTTGCCGTCGTCGCACTCCTCGGTGGGGGTGACGCCGTCGGCCTTGAGGGCCTTGTTGACGTACCCGTCGCCGCACGAGGAGAGCTTGCAGTTGGCGGTGCACTCCGAGGTCTCGCCCTTCTCGCCCGGGTCGCAGAATCTCGCCGGCGGCGGAGTTGGGGTGCCCGTCGCCGCAGCGCGACTTCAGGCACAGCGAGGTGCAGGTGGCGGTCTCCTCGCCGTCGTCGCACTCCTCGCCCAGGTCGCGCTGGATGACGCCGTCGCCGCAGGCCTCGCTCACGCAGATCTTGTGGGTGAGGTCGAAGCCGTCCTTGGAGACGCAGCGCATGTTCGGCGGGCAGAAGTTGCCGTTGTCGCAGGTCTTGGAGGCGGGCTGGAAGCAGCCGGCCAGGCCGGTCAGGGAGCCGAGCGCGAAGAGGGTGGCGACGACGATCCGGTAGGTCTGTGCGGTTCGCATGGTCGTTCGTCTCCTAGAAGCGGATGGTGGCCGACACGCCGGCGCCGTCGGGGCCCAGGAGCGGAAGGACGGAGAGCTGCGGCGCCGGTTCGGCGGGCTTCTCGTCGCCCTTGGGGGCGTCGGGGGCGGGTGCGGTGTCCTGGTAGGGGATGAGGCGGTTCATGTAGAGCAGCACGGCGCCGGCGACGACCGCCGCGCCTCCCACCGCGTAGCAGCCGACGGCGATGCCCTGCATCGCGTCGCCCTGCGAGCGCTTGGCGGTCAGGTCCGCGGTGGGGATCATCCCCGGCTGGCCGCCCGTGCCGGTCTCCACCATCTTGTCGAAGCTCTCGTAGCTGGCCTTGGCGCCGTAGTGCAGGCCGCCGCCGGCCAAGCCCACCGCCAGCCCCGCCGCCAGGACGCCGTAGGGCACCGCCTGGCTCCAGCGGCGCTTGTACTTGGTCAGGTCCTCGGCCTTGAACAGCTTGATCTCGAAGGTCGACGCCTCGCCGAAGGGCAGGGCCTTGGAGACCTGGTAGGTCAGGTAGCCGGTCTTGGTGGCCACCAGGGAGTGCGGCCCGGGGCGCACGTAGTCGTCGAACTGGCCGGGGGCGGTGAACAGCTGCTTGCCGTCCATGACCACCTGGGCGCCGTCCTCGTCGCAGCGGATCTGCACGCGCGCCAGCTGCCGCTCCACCAGCTCGAGCATCAGCTTGGCGTTGGCGAACTTGGCGGCGTCGAGCGGGTCGGCGCCGAACTTCATCGCCGCCACCAGGTGCTCGCGCTGCTCGAGGGGCTGGTCCAGGGTGCGCAGGCTCAGGGCCAGGTTGTAGTGGATGGCCGGGTGGTCCCAGTGGCCCAGCGCCTCGCGGTACTTGGCCGCGGCGTCGCCGAACACGCCGTCCTTGAGCGCGGCGTTGCCCTCGCGGAAGAGCGCGAGCGCCGTCTTCTGCGCCTCGGGGCTGACGCCCTTGGCCCAGGGGTTCTCGTCCTGGGCCGCCGCGGGCCGCGCGGCGAGGGTGAGGAGCATCGCGGCCAGGGCCGCAGCAGCACACGGGAGTCTCATGGGCATCCTCCGCAAAACCTTCCCGGCCGGCACCACCCGACAAAAGGTTCGAGGTTCAGAAAGGGTCACGGTCACTTCTTGAGCTCGTCGATGGCCTCGCCGCCCTGCGCGCTCTCCAGCTTCTTGGTGCGCTCCTTCTCGAGCTGCAGCTGGACGTTGAGCTTGGCGGCGGCCTGCTCGGCCTCGTCGCGCGCCCGCCGGGCGGCCCGGGCGCTGGCCTCGGCCTCGGTGCGCGAGCGGTTGGCGTTCTTGCGCGCCGACTCCTCGGCCTTGAGGGAGTCGAAGAGGCGCTGGTTGGAGGCCTGCAGGTCGTCGTAGGCCTTCTTCACCTCGGCGCTGGCCTTCTCCGCCGCCGCCTGGGCCGCGGCGCGCTGGCGCTCCTTCTCCTGGGCGATGGTCAGCTGCTTCTCCGCCTCGCCCTTGGCGCGGGTGGCCACGCCCTCGGAGACCTTGGCGGCCTCGGCCTGCTGCACGGCCAGGGCGCGCTGCTCCTCCGCCTCGGACCGCGCGCCGGCGACGACCGCCAGGCCGATCATCAGGACCACGACGATGACGCCCAGCACGGCGATGCCGCCGATGGTGAGCACGCGCTTGCGCTGCGCCGCGCGCGCCTCCTGGTGGAAGACGGCGTCCAGGAACTCAGTCAACAGCTTGGGCAGCTCGCCGCGGTAGCGGCGCTGGAAGCGGCGGGCCTCCTCCACCAGCTCGCCGCGCCAGAGCAGGCCGACGTCCTTGCTCTTCTGCTGCCACTGCTTGGCGGCGGTGCGCAGCTGGTCCAGGAAGGCGGCGTCCTCGCCGCTCTCGTCGAGCCAGCGGCGCAGAGTCGGCCAGCTGGAGATGAGGGACTCGTGGACGATCTCCGCCTGGGCCACGCCGCCGCCGGTCTGCACCACGATGAGGCGGGCCTGGACGAGGTGGTCGAGCAGCCGCTGGATCTCGCCCTGGGCGCTGGTCAGCTCGCGCAGCTCGTCGAGGCTGACGATGGCGCGGGTGCGCTCGGGCGTGACCAGGCGCAGGAAGAGGGTCTTGGCCAGGGTGCGCGCCGCCGGCGCCAGCTCGTTGAGCACCGCGTCGGCGTGGCTGGCCAGGGCGCCGGCGATGCCGCCGATGCCCTGGTAGCTGGCCTCGGTGAGCATCTTGCGCGCCGGGTCGCGGCTCTCCCACAGCTTCATCGCCGCGAACTGCAAGAGCGGCAGCGCGCCCTGGGTCGAGGCCAGGTGGGTGAGCATGTCCTCGACGATCTCGTTCTTCTCGAACTTGTAGCCCGCCATCTCCGCGGGCTCGACCAGCGCGTCGCGCAGGCCCTCGCGGCCGGGCGCGTTCATGAAGAACAGGCCGCGCGAGAGCTCGCCCATGAAGGCCTGGTCCTCGGCGATCCGGTCCAGGAAGTCCGAGCGCACGGAGATGACCACGCGGGTGGGCGAGGTCGGGTCGTCGGCGATGGTCGACAGGCAGTTGGTGAAGGCCAGGCGCTCCCTGGCGTCGGGGACGAGCGTGAACAGCTCCTCGAACTGGTCGACGAACACCATGATGTTGCGCTTGTTCTGGCGCGCGCGGTGGCGCAGGACGCTGCCGGCGAAGCCCGGCTCCTCGCGCAGCCGCTGGGCCAGCTTCTTCTGCTCCTTGAGGTCCTCGACCACGTTGCTGGAGGTGCCGATCATCGGGCCGACGGCGGCGGCCAGCGCGGTGAGCGGGTCGCGGCCGGGGCGCAGCACCACCGTCTCCCAGTGCTCGCCGGAGCGCTTGAGGGCGGGCACCACGCCGGCGCGCACGAACGAGCTCTTGCCCGCGCCCGAGGGTCCGACGATGGCGAGGAGCGAGTGGTCGCGCACGCGGTTGACCACCGCGGCGATCTCCGCGGTGCGGCCGAAGAAGCGGTCGGCGTCGGCTTCCTGGAAGCTGGCGAGGCCGGCGTAGGGGCTCTCGTCGATCTTCAGCTCGCGGTTGAACCGGCCCGGCAGGAACGGCTCGAGCGCGCGCAGGAGAGCCAGTGCGTCCGGGTAGCGCTCCTCCTTCTTCTTCTTCAGGCAGCGGTCGACGACCGCCGCCAGCTCCGGAGGCACCGCGTTGCCGACCTTGCTGCCCAAAGTCGGCATCGGCACGTCGAGGTGGCCGGTGACCTGCAGCGCCATGCCGGTCAGCCCGTCCAGCGGGTGCTTCCCGGACAGCATCTTGAACAGCATGATGCCCACCGCCCAGATGTCGGTGCGGTGGTCGATGGGCACGCCGATGCCCCACTGCTCCGGGGACATGTAGAGCAGGGTGCCCATGATGGCGCCGTGGCGCGTCAGGTCGGTGGTGGCGGCGGAGAAGCTGCCGGTCTCGGACTCGGAGTCGGGCTCCTCGTCGGCGTCGGAGTCGGCGCGCTGCTTCTCCTTCTGCGCCTTGTCGAGGGTCTGCTCCTCGCTGGCCAGCACCTTGGCGATGCCGAAGTCGAGCACCTTGATGTTGCCCGAGTCGGTCACGAAGATGTTGTCGGGCTTCAGGTCGCGGTGGACGATGCCCTGCGCGTGCGCGGCGGCCAGCGCGCGCACCACCGGCACCATCAGCTCGGTGGCGCGGCCGGGGGCCAGCGACTTGCCGTCGACGATGAGCTTGGTGAGCGGCACGCCGGAGAGGTACTCGAGCACCATGTACGGCTTGCCGGCGGCCTCGTCGGCTTCGTAGATGATGACGATGTTCTCGTGGCCGCAGCGCGCGGTGGCCCGGGCCTCGACGACGAAGCGCTTGGCCAGCTCGGCGTTCTGGGTGTTGAGGACCTTGATGGCGACCTTGCGGCCCAGCTTGTTGTCGCGGGCCAGCCAGACGCTGCCCATGCCGCCCTTGCCGAGCAGGCGGATCAGCTCGTAGTGGCGGATGTGGTCCCCGGCCTTGAGCTTGGCGGCCTTGGGCTTGGCAGGCTTGGCGCCGGCAGCAGCCGCGGCGCCGGCGGGGCCGGTGACCGGCTTCTCGGGCGGGGCGAGGGTAGGGTGCTTGGCCTTCTCGGAGGCAGCGACGGCGTGGGGCGCCAGCGCGGCGATCGCCGCGGCCGCTCCCGAGACCGCGGGGCCGGCCAGGGGCGAGGAGCGCGGCGCAGGGGCGGCGGGCGAGGCGTGGGCCGCGGGGGCCACCGGGGGAAACTTGCCCTGCTGCAGGAGCATCGTGGCGGCGTCGAGGTCGATCTCGACCTTGGGAGAGCCACTCACCACCGGGCTCAACACCGGGCCAGAGGGCTGGCTGGTGGGGCGCGGCGCAGCGACGGGCGGCGCCGAAGGCAGGCTCGGCCGGGGCGGAGGAGTCGGCGCCGCGGTCCGAGGTTCGATGTCCAGGCTGCGCTCAGGGGCCTTGCCGAAGGGGTTGGTCGAACCGCTCGACTTGGACGGGCTGGCCACGGTGTGGGCGCTGCCGAGAGTGTCGGCCTGCGGCAGCACGTCGGGGAGGATGGTCGCTTCCTCGTCGACGCCCTCGGGCAGGCCGGTCTCGGGGTTCTTCTTCATCGCTCGTTCCCTTTCCCTGGGCGCTCACGAACACAAGGCGAATTCCGCCCGTGATTCTCCCCTGATTTCGACCAAAGGGCCAAGCTTTGGGCCAGGAAGGATTTCGGGGGTGTTACGGCGCCCCGCCGAAGGGATGGGACGGGGCAGCGGGGCTCACGCGCGGCGTCGTCAGCGCGGCCCGCAAGGCCGCGGCGCGGCAGGCGATCTCCGACGCCGCGCCCGGCCCGAGCCAGGGCAGGACCTCGGAGGCGACGGTTTGACCGCAGGCGGGCTAGATTGACGCCCGAGCCGACATGGAGGCCCCTTGAGCAAGAAGATCGACACCACCGAGCCCGGTCCAGCCCTGAGCCACAACCCCTTTGCCGCGCTCGCGGACAAGAAGGCCGGACTGCCGCCGGGGCAGGCGCCGCAATCGAAGCCGGCACCGGGCGTAAAGGAGCCGCCAGCCCGCGCCGTGGTGCGGATGGAGCGCAAGGGCCGAGGTGGCAAGGAAGTGACGGTGGTGGAGAAGCTGGAGCTCAAGCCCGCCGAGCTGGAGAAGTGGGGCAAGGAGCTCGAGCAGTCGCTGGGCTGCGGCGGAGCCGTGGAGGACGGGGCCCTGGTGGTCCAGGGCGACCAGCGCGACCGCGTGAAGGCCTGGCTCGAGGGCCGGGGCGTGAAGAAGATCTCGATGGGCTGAAGCGGTTCGAGGAGGCTCCGTGTGGCGAATCGTGGCTCTGCTGGCGCTGGTGGTCGGGCTCGCCGGATGCGCGGCCCTCAAGTCGAGCCAGTCGGTCTGCTCCGAGTACCGGGAGCTGCGCTGCGCGGGTGCGCCGGAATGCTCGATGGACGCGACCCGCGGCTGCCAGGTCTGCCAGTGCCTGAACGGCATGCGCGGCGGAGAAGGCGGGCTGCCCCGCGGCATCCCGCCCGGATTCTGACGAGGAACCATGAGAACGATCGCCGCGACGTTGCCGCTGCTGATGTCCGCCGGCCTTTCGGGGTGCGCGACCCTGAAGTCCGACAAGACCGTCTGCCCGGAGTACCGGGACCTGCGCTGCGCGACGGCGCCGGAGTGCTCCATGGACGCGGAGCGCGGCTGCCGCGTGTGCCAGTGCGCTCCGTCCCGCACCGAGGACGGCAAGCTCCCCACCGGCGTGCCGCCTGACCACCGCTGAGAAGACGAAGGCCCCGGAGCACGTGCGTGCTCCGAGGCCCGGTCGATGCTCGCCGGCGATCGGCCGTCCGGCTCAGTCGATCTCGACGTAGGTGTTGAGCGCCTTGCCCGTCTTGTCCAGCTTCACCTCGGAGTAGAGCTGGAAGAGGCGCCCCGAGAACCAGAAGCTGCCGGGCACGTTCTCGTCGGTCGAGAGCTCCGCGGTCTTCACGAAGTTGGCGACGTCGTCGTGCATCTGCTGCTGGACCTTGGGCCACTCCGCCTGGGGCCGCCAGCCGAGGATGGCGTCGCGGAAGCTCTTGCCCGCGGGATCGGTCGAGAAGAGCACCTCGTCGATGTGCTTGTGCAGCGCCGCGCCTGCCAGCTCGCGCGCCTTGGCCTCGTCGACGGGCGTGGTGCTGGGCGGGGTCACGACCTCGAGCGACTTGGCCTTCTCGATGAGCGAGCCGATGGTCTTGGGCGACGGCAGGTGGATGTCGAGGGCCGGGTGGTCCTCGGCGAACTTCTCCAGGACCTTGCGCAGCGAGTCGGCGTTGCGGTGCGCGAGCTCCTTGGCGGAGTTGACGCCGGCGTTCTCGAAGAGGTCGGCGCTCTTGGCCGACAGGCCCTTGACCTGCAGCAGGTCGGCGCGGTTGACGGCTTCGCGCACCGAGTCGGTGCTGATGCCGGCCTTGGTGGCGAGCGCCTTCTCACCGCCCTTGGCGGCATCGAGGAGCGAGGCGGTGTCCTTGATTCCGATCTTCTTGAGCGCGGAGCGCTCGGCGGTGGTCAGGCTGCGGATGTTCGACAGGGACTTGGTGATGGTCATCGCTTCCCTCCGGGTCGGGCGGTCAACAGAAGTCCGAGAGCATCCCACCGACGCGAGTGGGGGCCAAGTCACGCAGCGTGCAGCGTTGGGATTAGCGGCAGAGGACGACGGTGGGCGTCGTATCTCCGCGAAGGCCGCCGCCGCCGCCGATGGGCGTCCAGCCAGGAGGAATCTTGACGGTCTTGCTGGGCGCGGCTCCTTCGTTGAGGTCCTTGCCGCGCATGTCGTAGAGCGTCGCCGCGAAGCACTCCGTGTAGGCGCGGGGGCCGGTCGCTGCCTGGGCGTCGGCACGCCCGGTCTGCAGCAGCAAGCCGCCAGCCAGACCGAGGAGAGCTGCGAGGGCGACGGTGGTGATTTGAGCCTTCATGCGACCTCCTGGAAGCGAAAGGGGACCAGGAGGTCATAGCCCAAGAGCGTCGGGAGGGAGCGAAGTGCCTCAGTGCGCAGCCGAAGCCACCTCCGGGAGCTCGAGCGCTTTCTGGAGCTCCAGCACCTTGGCCTGGACGAGCTTCTGGTTGCGCGGCCCCATCCGCAGCAGGTGCTTGCTGGCGGAGGAGAGCGCTTCGAGCTGGGGATCGGCGTAGAGCCAGACGACCTTGGGCGAGACCACTTTCACGGGGCCCTCCGCGATCGGCGTCGAGAGGAGGCGGGTGAAGGCGAGTCCCAGACGTTGCTCGAGGGTCGTCGAGGGCCTGCCTATCTCACGGTAGGCGGCCTCGAAGATGGGAGAGAGGGCACGGTAGGCCTTGGCGGCGATCGCCGTATCGAGCGACGCGAACGTCTCGGCGACGGTGTCGTAGCGCTGGTAGCTGGCCGGGTCGATGACGCTCGCGCCCTTCTTGTCGGTGATGACCTTGAAGGAGCCCTGCGGCGCCAGGAAGCCCAGCATCATCCGCGGGCTCTCGCCGTCCGCGACCGCGCTGACCGCCGAGGCGAATCGCCGGGCGAGGTCCTCGTTCTCCAGCCACTTCGACCACAGGCTCGCGCTCGACGCGCTCCCCAGCTTCTCGCGAACCATCCCATCAGCCTGGGCGACGGGCGGCAGCGCAGGTGGCTCGGGCAGCTTCGGCTCCTCGGCGACGGCCACTGGAGACGGCGTTGCGACGGGCTCCACCTGCAGGCCTCGCCAGGCGCGGTATCCGAACAGGCCACCGCCACCGGCGATGAGGACTGCGACGATCAACCACGGCCAACGCGAGGGGCGCGATTCACTGGGGTCGTTCATTGGGTCCATCGGCTGCTCTTGCTGCGTGTCCATACCCACCTCCCACATTGGCAACAAGGGTAGGGAGGGCTCGCATTCCTGGCGACCTGGCAGCGACGAGGGGACGGTCGGTGCTCACCCGAAAGCCGGTGCCTTAAAGCCAAGTAAATACAAGCATTTGCATTGCCGTTTTGGGGCCTCGGGAAAGCCTCTGGAAGCCCCAGATTGGGCCCAGGACCGCTGCTCGCGGGGTGAGTCCTATTGAAATAGGCCTGGCCGCACGACTCCTCTCCAGCGGCCTGCCAGGTGCCTTCCTGGCCGAGTTCGGCCCGAAAACCCGGTCCCCGACGGCCAGCACCGCGGCCCAAGACCCCTGGAGTTAAGGCACCTTAACTTGGGCCCCTGAACTCAAACATCAGTGATTTCAAGTGGTTGAAGATTGTGGTTCGCAACTGCTCGGAATCTCAGGCGTTTTTTGCATGGGGAGGAGGGGCGACCAGCCGCCCACGGTCGACAACACGAGTTGGCCGGTCGGCCGGGTCACCGCCACGTACAGGGCGCGCCGTGCTGCCGGGAGGTCGGGATAGGCCTCCAAGGTCGCGTCGGGGAGGATCACCACGTCGAACTCCAGGCCCTTCACCTCCGGGACGCAGGTCACGTTCACTCCAGCCAGGAAGGTGAACTGGCCATCCAGCGCCAGCCGCGCGAGGACACCGCGGCGCAGCAACGGGAAGAGGCGCCGTGCCTCCTCGGCCGAGCGAGCGATGACGGCCACCGCCGCGCAGCGGTCGCGCTCCTGCAGATCCTGAAGCGCCTCGATGAGCCAGGCGACCCGGTAGAAGTCGTGGTCGAAGCGTTCGATCGCCACTGGCGAGCGTGGAGAGGGCTTGGGGAGCTTCATCGGCTTGCCGTCGAGGACGCGGCGGGCCAACTCGGTCACCTGCGGCGGGCAGCGGTAGCTCACCTCCAGCGTCGCGGTCTGGTAGCTCGGCGCGCCAAGCTCCGCCATGGCGGTGCCCCAGCCCTCGAAGCACGCGGTGGGATCGACCTGCTGGTCGGCGTCTCCGGCGACGATGAGCGTCCCGCCCGGCGCGAGGCTGCGCCCGATGAGCCGCAGCTCCAGCGCCGAGAACTCCTGCGCCTCGTCGAGCACGACGCAGTCGAAGGAGGTGGGCTCGCTGGGCCGGGCGCCGACGAGCCCCGCGCGCAGCCGGTCGAGCTCGAAGAGGACCGCGAAGTCCTCGGCGTCGATGGTGGCCGCATCCTCCATGGGCGTGCCGTCGTCGAGGGTGCGGCCGTCGAGCGTCGCCAGCCGGGCCGCGTCGACGTGCGCGAACTCGTCCTCGGCGGTCGGGCTGAACTGCACGCGGGTGTGCTCGAACGTCTCGGACACCGCGGCCGCCGGCAGGCCCGCCGCCTTCGCCACCCGCTCGAGGATCGCGCGGTCGCCGAACAGGCGCTGCAGGTCGTGCCGGCGCGCGTGCGCGCGGGTCGGGATGGTCGGCTCGTCCTCCTCTTCGGGGACCGCCGCGGGCTTCGCCGCGAGCGCCTCGAAGCTCGCCGCGCACCGCCGGGTGGCGCTTGAGGCGCATCGTCGCCGCCGAGGCGTCCTGCCCCTCGCGGCGCGGCACGTCGGGGAAGACCCGCCGCGCCTGGAACCCCGCCCACCGCTCGTAGAGCCAGACCTCGACGTCGTGGACGCCGAGGCGCGCCAGGAGCAGCTCGGTCAGCCGGCGCAGCCCGTCGGTGGGCACGATGACGCAGGCCTTGAACCGCTTGGTCGCCGCTCTGCGCAGCCGGACCAGACGGTGAAGCGCGACCGTCGTCTTGCCGCAGCCGGCCTCGCCCAGGACGAGCGTCGCCTGTCCGGCCGGCGTCTCGACCGCGCGGGTCTGCGCCTCGTCGAGCGCGAAGTCGACCGAGGGTCCCTGCCGCTCGCGCTGGCCGCGGGGGCGTGGCCGCAGCCTGGAGCGGCCGGCCGGGCCGGGGGAGGCTGACGCTCGTCCCGCCGTCGCCGCCTGCTCCCAGAGGCCGGACTCGAGCCTTCGCAGCTCGAACCCCGCGCCGCGCACACCCGCCAGCACGCCCGCCTCGAACCGCACCAGCGACCGCGACAGCAGGGTGCCTTCCAGCGTGCGGGCGCCGTCCTGGATCTCGTAGGGCTCGCCCACCGTTCCCGAGAAGAAGGCCTCCGCCAGCGGAGAGCGCTGCCAGTCGATGATGGCGAGGCCCTGCTTCGTTCGCGTCTCGCTGGCGAGCAGCACGTCGAGCTCGCCCGAGGCGGTCGCGAGGCGCATGTGCCCGAAGTACGGGATCGGGCGGACGGGAAGGAGCGGCCGGGCCAGTGCCCCCAGGCGCAGCTGCTCGGCAACCTGGGGAGGAGGCTCGTCGCGGGGCGGGAGGGCTGGCGGGAGGGCGGGGCGCACGCCGCGCATTGAGCGCCCGGGGACCCGAAGAAACAAGCTCCCAAAAGTTCAACGATTGCGGGATACTATCGTCGTCAAAACGCCCTTCCTCCTCAGCTCTCCGACCTGGATTTCTCCGGTCGCCGCGAGCCCTCGCGCTGCCTAGCTTTGCCCATCGGAGGAAGCGCCATGCCCGCCGTCCAAGCCTGCGCCCACCTGAGGCAGAGCCACGCGGTTGCGCCCAAGAGCCAGGGCTGCGAGGAGTGCCTGGTCCAGGGCGACACGTGGGTCCACCTGCGCGAGTGCGAGGCGTGCGGCCACGTCGGCTGCTGCGACTCGTCGAAGAACCGCCACGCGAGCAGGCACTACCTGTCGACCCGCCACCCGGTGATGCAGTCGCTCGAGCCCGGGGAGGGCTGGCGCTGGTGCTATATCGACAAGGTGCTCAGCGGGGCCTAGGTCCGCGGCGCGCTGGCCGACTCGCTGCGTCCCGCTCGCTGAGACGGTGGACGGTCTCCGGGCCTCGGCTCGCGCGAAGCGGACGAGAGCGCAAAGGGGCACGTCTCCAGCCTCCGAACGGGGCGCCGTCGCCATTTGAAGGCTGAGCAGCGCAGGCGAGCCGAGGTCGCTAACCTTGGCCCGGCTTCTTGCCGGTTCTGGGTGGGAAGGGAAGGCGGCGCGGCGTCCGTGCCGCCATCCCTTTGAACGACGGATTCCCCGATTAGGTGGAACGGCGATGGCGAAGACGAGCCCCGCAGGCAAGGCCTACCGCGACCTGCGCAAGACGGCGCTCTCCTACCCCGAGGCGGTCGAGGACTTCCCCTGGGGCGAGCCGGTGATGAAGGTCCGCGGGAAGATCTTCTGCTTCCTCGAGTTGGACGCCGAGGCGCTGTACGTCACGGCGAAGCTGCCGCAGACGAGCGGCATCGCGCTGATGCTGCCCAGCGTCGAGCCCACCGGCTACAACCTGGGACGCTCCGGCTGGGTCACCGGCACGTTCGCGAGGACCTCCGAGCCGCCGGTGAAGATGCTCCTCGCGTGGATGGACGAGAGCTACCGCAGCGTCGCGCCGCGGCGGCTCGTCGCCAGCCTCGACGCGCGAGAGCCCAAGACAGGCACCCGCGTGGAGGCGCGTCCGCGCCGGGGGAAGCGATGACGGAGTGGGTCTTCCAGGCGCCGGAAGACCTGCGCGGGTTCTTCGCCGAGGTCCTCGCGGCGATCGGATTGGTGCCGCCGGAGGCGCGGGCGCGGGCGTTCGGCGCGGAGGACGCGTTCCAGTCGGGGTGCGGCTACGGCGGCTGGGTGCCGCAGGGCGGCGGGCGCTTCCGGCTCGTCTACTTCCCCGAGGGCCGAGGCGAGCGGTGGATCCTGCTGCTCGACGAGGCCGAGCTTCGCGCGCTGGCCAGCGGCGCCAAGCGGCTGCTCACGCCTCGAATCGAGAAGGTGGAGCGCAAGGCGCAGCGCTGGCCCAGTGGCGAAGGGCTCCTCGTCTGGGGGCGGACCAACCGCGAGGCGATGGCGGCCGGCGACCGCGAGGAGCTGGCCTGTGCGCTCGAGGCGCTGCGCGCGCAGGGAGCCGAGACGCCGCAGAGCTTCCGGCTCTGGTCGCGGATGGACGACCTGGCGCGCGTCGTGGTCCACGGCGACCGCTGCGCGCTGCTCGTCGCCTTCCCCGACGGCACCTGCGCCTGCACCGACGCCGGGACGGCCGGCGGCGCGCCGGAGCGCGAAGCTCGAGGCCCAGGACGTGGACGGCGACCGCTTCAAGGTCCGCAAGGGACAGTGGCTCGCGTGGGCGCCGGTGGCGTCGGTGCTGGCGGCGTTCGCGCAGACGGGCGAGCTGGGAGCGCTCCCCGTGGTCGAGGCCTGTGAGCCGCGGTTGGCTCAGCTCGCATCGCTGGGGCGGCGCGGCGCCCTGCGCGAGCTGGGGAGCGTCCCCCGAGGACTGGAGGGGACGAGCCTCGCGGTGCCCACGCCCGAGTCCGACACGCCCGCGCTGCAGGAGGGGGACGAGGACCTCGCGTGGGCCCGCGCGGTCCTGGAGTGGCTCAAGGGCCAGTCGCTGATCGAGCTGCAGGACGAGGCGGCCGTCTCGCGCGGCCTGTCGGCGCTGCTCGGGGAACGTGGCGACGAGGCGCTGGCCGCGCACGAGGAGGCCGAAGAGCTGCTCGAGCTGTTGGCGGGCCTCAAGGGGGTCGTCGAGGTCTTCGCGACGGTGGACGAGCTGCGGCGTGCGCTCCGGGAGACGGTCGGCTGAGCGGAGCGAGCGGGTGTGCCGCTCAGCCGCGGGTCGCGACGTAGGTCCGCTCGTTGACCACGTTTCCGGTGTTGAGCGTCGCGGCCGGCTCGAAGAGCAGCACGTGGACTTCCTCGCGCGCCACCGGCCGGTGCTCGACGCCGCGCGGGACGACGCAGAGGCCTCGCCTTCGCCCAGGGTCAGCGTCCGGTCCCGAAACTCGAGGAGGAGCGTCCCATGGAGCACCAGGAACAGCTCGTCCTCGTTCTCGTGGTGGTGCCAGACGAACTCGCCCAGGAGCTTGGCCACCTTGACGTGCTGGCCGTTCAGCTCGCCGACGATGCGCGGCTGCCAGTGCTCGCCGAAGCCGGCGAGCTTCTGGCGCAGGTTGACGACCGGGATCACGGCTTCTCCGCCGGGGCTGCGGGCGCCGGAGCGGCGGCAGGCTGGGCGCCGGGTTCGGGAGGCGGCGCCTGGATGGTCGTCGGCACTGGCGCCGGCGCCGGCGCCGGCTCGGGCGCCTCGGCGGGCAGCGTGGGGCAGGGCACGTACACCGAGGCCTGGGCGGTCGCGGCGACGTAGATGCGCAGGTACGAGCCGTGCGGGTAGATGCCGGTGACCTCGATGCGCGAGACGTCGCTGCGCAGGCAGCCGGGGTTGAACTGGAAGTCGCCGGAGACCTTGCCGCGCACCGAGGCCAGGCGCTCCCCCAGGTCCAGGCGCAGCGCGCGGCGGGCCTGGTCGCGGATGGAGTCGCCGTCGAGCTTGGCCTTGAGCGAGAGCAGGAAGCTCGAGGTCTCGATGGTCGGCTGCAGGTCGGGGATCTGCAGCTCGTTGTCGATCACCGCCGGGTGGCCGGCGAAGAAGATGTCGCCCTCGAGGTCGAGCGCCAGGCCCTTGGCCTTGGCCACGCCGCCCAGGTGCAGCTTGAGCACCAGCTCGTTGTTCGCGGCGTAGATCTCCGGCTTCTCGAGGTACAGCTCCGGGAAGTCCTTGGTGAAGAAGAGCTTGCCGTCGGTGAACGCCAGGGACATCGCCTTCTGCAGCTCGTCGTAGGAGGCGGCGATGGGCGCGACCAGGGTGAAGGGGCCCGAGGGGAGCGTCGCGACGTTGGCCAGCGGCGCCGGCTTGGGCGGCAGCGTCGGTGGGTTGCAGGGCAGGGTCACCGAGGGCGCGATGATGAACGCCAGGTCCTTCTCCCAGCCGCCGGCGGTCACCGAGGGCCCGGCCTCGACGCCGGTCACCTTCACCGCCAGGCAGCCCTTGGCCTCGCCCAGCGGCAGCTCGATGGGGACCGCCAGCCGCGCGTACCACTCCATCACCCGCGGCGAGAGGTCGTACGCGTAGTTCTCGATGGTCGTCTGGAACTCGTCGCGCAGCTTCTTGAGGGCGCTGGTCACCGCGTCGGCGGCCTTGACCTTCATGTCCTTGGACGAGAGCTCCACCTGCACCGACTGCAGCTTGGCCTTGTACTCGCTCGTCAGCACCGGCTCGCCCGAGAGCTTGAGGTCCATGGAGAGCGACTGGGTGCCGATGATCGGCAGCTCGGCGCTGACGTTGACGGTGGCCGCGGCCTGGATCTTCCCGTCGGCGAACTTGAAGGCGATGGGCGTGCGGCTCCACTTCCAGGGGCGCGGCCCGCGCAGCTCGAAGGTCGAGGAGCCCTCCAGCGGCAGCGCCAGGTCGATGGCCTGGTTGAGGCCTTCGGGGGTCACGGTCAGGTGGACGACCGCCTTCGACGGCGCGGGGTCGGCCATGGGCGCGCCGGGAGCGGCCGGCGGGCGGGGCGGGTAGAGCGGCACCGTGGCGCAGCCGGCGACGGAGACGGCGGAGACCGCAGCGAGGGCGGCGAGCAGCAAGCGGGAGGAGGGCATGGCGGGCGTTTTACCAAGCCGGCGGACGCCGAGTCCATGCGGCACCGGAAGCGGCGAGGCCGCCACCCGGTGGAGGGTGACGGCCTCGAGAAGTCGAATGGACGAGCGGTCGATCAGATGGTGGGCAGCTTCGGCTGCGGCGAGACCATCTGGATGTCGAAGCCCTGCTTCTGCAGGCGGCCGATGACCTCGTCGAGCACGCGGACCGTCTGCGGCTGGATGTCGTGCATCAGGATGGTGCCGCCGCGGGCGTGGACGCTGTTGGCGCCTTCGAAGATGTTGGCGAAGATCTTCGCGTCGTCGTTCTTGTAGCGCCAGTCGTTGGAGTCGACGTTCCAGAGGACCATCTTCTGGCCGGGCTCCATGGCCTGCTTGGCGATCGCGGGGCCGGCGCCGTAGGGCGGGCGCACGGTGGACATCGGGTAGTGGTAGCCCAGCACCTTGTCCAGCGCGGCCTGGGTCTTGTCGAGCTCGGCCTTGGCCTGCGCCGGCGTCAGCTTGGAGAGGTTGGCGTGGGTGAAGGTGTGGTTACCGATGTCGTGGCCTTCCGCGATGATCCGCTTGATCAGCTCGGGGTTCTTCTGGATGCCCTCGCCGGTGCAGAAGAAGGTGGCCTTCACGCCGTGCTGCTTGAGGATGTCGAGCACGCGGGGGGTGTTCACCGGGTGCGGGCCGTCGTCGAAGGTGAGGTTGACGACCTTGTGGAAGCCGTCGGTCTTGTTGGGGGTGACGGCCGGAGTCGTGGTCGCCGGCTTCTGCGGCTGAGTCGTGGTCGTCTGCGTCGCAGGGGCCTGCGGAGCGGTGGCGCCCGTCGGGAGCGTCAGCTTCATCCCCACGCCGAGCTTCTCGGGGGCGGAGAGGACGTTCTTGTTGCAGCTCCATGCAGCTCCGGCCAGCGCTTGGAGTCGCCCAGGAAGTTCTTGGCGATCTTCGAGAGGGTGTCGCCCGGCTGGACCGTGTAGGTGGTCGGGGTGGTGGTCTTGGGGGCGACGGGGGTGGTGGACGTTGCGCTGCCGATGGGGCCGGGCATGGGATCCCTCTCCGAAAGCTAGAGTTCAAAGACGGGGTGATTGTCGCACACCAGCTTACAAAGTTGCCTCGAGCGGCGGATTTCGGGAGGTGTCGGGCAAGTGGCTGAAGTTTGGAAGTAATTTTTCGCCAAGGTCGCCAAGGGGCCAAGGTCGCCAAGTGCTTTCACTTCCTTGGAGGCGACCCATGAGATTGAGCGATTGCCGAAGGCGTATCTCCCGGCGATCCGAGCGGCAGGCCTCGGGACACGCCTTCGGTAATCGGTAGGGCGCGACCCTCCACGCGCTTAAGGCCGTCCCCGGCAGCACCACGGGAAGGTCATCCATCCGCCGATGGCCACCGCCCAGGGCTTGCCCACGTGCGGGTAGAAGTCGCGCAAGGCGTCGCGCATGGCCTCGGCGGTTTCGTGAACCTGGTCCGCGTCCAGGCCGACGCCGTTGGCGTTGCGGTACGGAATGGACGGCTGGAGCACCGCGTGGCTGGGCAGCGCGATGAGGCCGCAGCTCGAAGGATCGGCGGCCATCTGCGAGCCGGGGACCAGGTTGAACTCGTGCAGCGCCACGAAGTCGATGACGTCGTGGTGGTCGGCCAGGAAGTCGAAGGTCTCGTTGCGCTGGCGTGCGGTCTCGGTGGGGAAGCCGATGATGAGCATCGTGCTGGTGCGGATGCCGTTCGCCCGGCAGTCGCGCAGGATGCGCGCGGCGAGGCCCGCCGGGCGCGGCTTGTTCATCGCGGTCAGCACTTCCGGGGAGGCGCTCTCCATCCCGAAGCGCAGGCAGACGCAGCCCGACTTCGCCAGAGCCTCGATGACCTCGGTCGTCAGCTGCGGGTGGAGGAGCACCTCGGCGGCCCAGCGGATGTCCAGCTTGGCCTCGAGGATCGCCTTGGCGAAGGCGTGCAGGTGGTCGGGCCGGAAGGAGTCGGTGGGCAGGTCGAACCAGTTGGAGCCGGTCTCGGCCATCACCGCCTGGATGTCCTGGATGGCCAGCTCGAACGGCCGCACGCGGTACGACGACGAGGTCTGCGAGGAGATGTTGCAATACCGGCAGCGCCCCCAGTGGCAGCCGCGCGTCACCGGCACCGGGACGGCGTAGCGCGGCACGAGGTAGCGCGAGAGGTCCAGGCCGTCGGCGAGCCAGGTGGGGCTCGGCACCTGGGACAGGTCGAGGCACGAGGCGACGGAGCTGCCGGCCTCCGCGCCGGGTCGGTCGGTCAATCGGTCGGCGACACGATGCAGCCAGCCGTCGAGCACGGCTTCGCCTTCGTGCGTGGCGAGCAGGTCGACGGGAAGCACGCTCTTGGGGATCTCGCGGGCCTTCTCGCCCAGCGCCGTGAGGTAGCCGCCGCCCACCGCCACGGCGAGCTGCGGTGCGAGCTTCTTCAGGCGCCGGATCAGCGTGAAGCCCGGGAGGATCTGCGAGAAGTAGGTCAGCGAGATGCCGACGGCCTTGGGCCCGGACGCGAGGAGCCGCGGGATGGCCTGCTCGTCCGACCAGGCGAGGTAGGGGTTGGCCGCCGGGTCGTCGAGCGCGGCGACGAGCGAGTCCCAGTCGCGCCAGGCGCCGGAGATGTCGAAGTGGCGGAAGGTGTGGTCGGTCCCCGCGCGCCCCGAGGCCGAGAGCACGTTGCCGGCCGTCTCGAGGACCGCGAAGGCCCGCTCCATGGCCGCCGTGTCCTCGACCGTCTCGAACAAGCGCAGCGAGGCCTTGGCTTGCTCGATGCCGGAGGCCGCGTCGGACGCAGCCTGGACGAGCGAGGCAGAGGCGCCTTCGGACGCCAGGCGGTCGCGGCAGGCGCCGAGGTGGGAAGCGGAATGGAAGTGGTGGAAGGCGTCGATGGAGGCGTCCCACTGGCCCACCGACCAGCCCCGCGAACGCAGGTAGGCGGTGAGGGTGGAGATGCTGGCGGCGGCCTGGCCGACGTTGGCGACGGGCGGGGAGATGAGCAGCAGGTCGAGCGCCACGGAGGGGTTCCTTGCGATGGAGAACGGCGGAGCGGCCCGGATTCTAGCGGGGTATGGTCCGCACGCATGTCTTACGACTTCGAGCCCTTCCGCAGCTTCCTGCCGACCCCGGAGCTGCGCGCCCAGTTGGACGAGGCGATCGCCGCGCTGGGCGAGCTGCCGCCTGCCTCGGGCCACGGGCCCGTGCCGTTCGCGGTGGCCCTGGGCCGGGTCGCGCAGCGGCCGGTCGTGCACCCGACCCATCTCCCGGTGCCGAAGGAAGACCCAAGCCCGCTCGCTCCATGGCTGATGGCCCACGGCCTTCAGTGCCTGGTGGACGAGGGGTCAGGTTCGTATTGGCTCAAGAAGCAGTTGATGGATCTGTGGCGCTTCGAGGCTCGGGCGCTGCCGCCGCTGCTGCACCTCTCCGCCTCGCCCACGCCAGCCCTGCGCAAGTGCGTCTTTCCGGCGCTCGCTTCGGTTGCGCGAAAGAGCCCGGAGTTGGTCGACGACGCGGTGATCGAGGTGCTGGTGAACGGCGTCGCCGACACCTCGGTTCATGTGCGGATGGCGGCCTTCGACGCGCTCTCCCGGTACCAGGACCGGGCCAAGCCGGCGCTCGCCAAGGTTGTCCCGGCGCTGTCGGGCAAGCGGCTCGAGCTGACGAGGGAGGCGCTGGCGCGGCTGGGCGCTCCGCTGGACGAGTCCGATGCGCCGCCCGTCCCGGACGCCGAGGACGTCCAGCTGCTGGCGGGACTGCTCGAGCTGTGGGGCAAGACGCGCGCACCCGAGGTCGCCGACCTCCTCGACTTGCTCTCGTCGCAGGTGCGGGTCGCGCCCGTCGCGGGCCGGTCGAAGACGGAGAAGGAGAGGGCGTGGCACGAGGTCGCCAAGAAGCGCGACCCGGTGGCCATCGCCGCACTGCTGGCGGTGCCCTGGCCGTCGCAGTGGAGCGAGGCCGAGCGGCGCCTTCGGGCCCTGGCCGGCCAGGCCGACCCGCGGATCGCCACCGCGCTCGTGAAGCTTCTCCAGGCCCAGCCTTATCGCTCGAACGCGTCCTTCCACTTCTACCGGGAAGTGCTCCGGGATCTGAGCGCGTTGCGGGACGCCCGCCAGCTCGAGCCGCTCAAGCAGGTGGGCGCCGCGCTCCTGTCGCGCTTCCCGGGGTACTCGTACCTCGAAGACTTCAGGCGCGGCGCCGAGGGGCGCTCGCTCGAGGAGGCGCTCAAGCGGGTCCCAGCGACGGCCGTTTCCGAGGACGAACCCGTCGTGGTCCGAGCCCGCTCGCGCCTGGCCGGGGTCAAGGACGGCGTCCGGCAGCGTGCACGGTCCGAGGGCGAGTTCCTCTCGCGCATCTACGACGACCCGGACTCCGAGGAGCTGCGCCGCGTCTACGCCGACTGGCTGCTCGAGCACGGCGACGTCCGCGGCGAGTTCATCGCGCTTCAGTGCGAGCGGGCGGCAGGGCGGGGGACTCCCGCGGGCTTGCGGCGCGAGCGCCAGATCCTGGAAGAGCACGAAGACCGGCTTGCCGGCCCGCTGGCGCAGTACGTCGTGGCCAAGGGCCGGCACTTCGAGCAGGGCTTCCTCTCGCGCGCGCTCGTCGCGCTGCCCAGGCTCGCGAAGGCGACGGACGAGAGCGCCTGGGGCACGGTCCGCACGCTGCGAATCTCCCAGTGGGCCGACGCCGCCGAGCGCGATGCGCAGACTCTGGCGAAGCTGTTCCTTGGCCCGGGCAGGCATGTCACCGCCTTCCACTTCCTGCGCCTTTCGGTCGTCGCTCCGCTGCTCGAGCTCTGCCCCGACCCGCCGCTGGAGGACGTTGGCCTGTGGATCAGCGACGCCCGGGCGATTGAGGTGAAGCTGCCCAGGCTCAAGCGGCTGGGGATCATCCGGCATCGCTATGCCTTCGGACAAGACGACCGGGCGCGGGCGTGGGCGAACGCCATCGGCAAGGACCTCTGGGCGCGGCTGACGCACTTCACCGCCAACGACGTCTGGAGCGAGCTCGCCGTCTGGCACGCACGCCTGCGCGAGATGCCCTGGCTCCTCTCGCTGCGCGTGCTCGCGCCCGAGACCAACTCGCTGCTCGAACCCAAGGGCTGGGAGGTCCGCTTCGTGCGTCAGGCCGCGGGGGGAGAGGTGAGCCTCGAGGTCGAAGCCCACGCGGGCGCCGAGGCCGTCGATCCGGTCGTCCTGGGCCTGCAGCGCCTGCCGCCGGAGCAGCTCAAGGCGATGACGATCGTGGAGACGCGAGCGATGGACGCCGAGGAACGCGCCAAGCTGACCGCGCTCAAAGGCTCTTAGGGCGTTCCCGCTCGATCTCCACACCCACGCTCTTGCCGAAGCGCAGCGCGGAGGGCTTCTCCACCGTCACCTGGACCTTGTGCACCTTGGGCTCGACCAGACAGACCTCGGCGATGCGCTCCGCCAGGGCCTCGATGAGGAAGAACTTCGAGCTCTCCACCATGTCCATCACCGCGTTGCGCACGCTGCGGTAGTCGAGCGTGTCGGCGATGCGGTCGCTCTTGCCGCCCTTGGAGAGGTCGGTCCAGAGCACCAGGTTGACGATGACGTTCTGCTTGTCGTGCCGCTCGGACTCGTTCGCCCCGATGATGCAGCGAGCCAAGAGGTCTTTGATCAGGATGCGGTCCACGTACACGGCTCCGAAGGAAGAGCGGCGCATCCTAGCAGAGGCGAACGCGTCTATCCGCCACTTGGCTCCGCCTTTCGACCAGACGACCACCGCATCGCTCAGGGAGCGTCTGCCTCCGGATCGACGACACGGATGACGAGGGCTCTCAAGCTGGCGCAGCGGGAACGAGCGGTCGCCGCAGATCTCCGGGCACGCAGCAATCGACAGGCAGAGCCCCAGGGGAAAACGCCGTCGTAACGACAGGTTGGGGCGAGAACTCGTCTCGGTCTGAACAGGAATGTCGGACCCGACCTGTAACCTTGTTCAGTATGAAGGCACTGAACACGATTCCGACCGGATACGCCCACAGCGAGCCCTGGCCCGCGCACCCGCGCGTCGAGGTCCGCACCGCCCGCAGCCAGGACGTGCTCCTCGCGATCGGTGAGGGCCCGTCCCGCCACTTCGCGCTCAATCCGTACTCGGGCTGCGCGTTCGCCTGCGTCTGGTGCCGTGGCCGCCACGTGGCGCCGTTCAAGGACGCCGACCCGCGCCTGTTCGAACGCGACATCCACGCGCGCGTCAATGCGGTCGAGGCCATCACCCGAGCCCTTCGCGACGGCTCGCTGGAGAAGGCGCCGCTGGTCCTGGGCACGCACTGCGACCCCTGGCAGCCGGCGGAGGAGAAGGCGCAGGTCACCCGCTCCGTGCTCGACGTGCTGGCTCGCTACGGCTCCGTCGACCTGCGGGCCCAGACGCGCTCGACCCTCATCCCGCGCGACGCCAGTCTCCTCGCGGCCATCGGCCGGCGCGGCAAGGTGTCGGTCTCCTTCTCCATCCCCACGCTGGACCTGAAGCTGGCGAAGTTGCTCGAGCCGCTGGCTCCTTCTCCCGAGCGCCGGCTGGTGGCGCTGGAGACGCTGGCCCGGGCCGGCATCCGCGTCGGCGTGCAGGTCGCGCCGGTGATGCACGGGATCAATGACAGCAACAAGCAGCTGGAGGAGGTCTTGCGCCGGGCCCAGAGCGCGGGCGCGTCCTTCGCCACCGTGATGCCGCTGACCATGCCCGCTCCAGCGCGGATGGCGATGGTTGGCTTCGTCTCGCGCTTCGACCCGGAACTGGCGACCCGCTACGACAAGCTGCTCGCCCGCGGCGTGGAGTCCGACCGTGCCCTCCCAGACCGGCTCCAGGCGGACTTCCAGGCCGTCTGTTCGAGGCTCGGGCTGGCGAGCCAGCACCGCCCACAGCGCAAGCTCCCGCCGCCCGAAACCGGCCAGCGGCAGCTGTCGCTCTTCTAGGTTCGGGGCATAACGCCTCGAAGCGCACCGGCGAAATTGGCCAGCAGTTCCGGCCGATTGGAGCCGATGTCTGCTTCCAGACGTTCGTCTTTGAACAGTGTCGCGAGACGTTTGGCTCGCTGCATCATCTAAGCGAGTGTCCAAGAGTGCCCGAGGGGCATGTTCAATCACAGCGATGGCGTCAGGTCCCGGGAAACCGAGACGATTGACAGGCTATAGGTTCACCGACAGATTTCGGCGCCAGCTTTCCCAAGGCGGTCGAACAGGCGCGGCGGGGCGGGCCTGCTTCAGGGGCGACGCCGGCGCGCTCACAGCGGACGGACGCGAGAGATCGAATGCCACGCTACTTCTTTCCCCGCTGGTCCAATCAGGCCCTGAAGTGGATCTTCTTCTTCGGCCTCGGGCCGGCGGCGACGGCCGTCGTGCTGGCCCTCTGGTACTACGGGACCAACAAGCACCTCGAGGTCGGCTACCAACCCGACCAGCCGGTGGAGTACAGCCACAAGCTGCACGCCGGCGACCTGGGCATGGACTGCCGCTACTGCCACTACTCGGTGGAGCGGGCGAACATGGCGGCGGTCCCGCCGACGCAGGTCTGCATGAACTGCCACACCAAGGTCCGCCTCGACAGCGCCAAGCTGTTGCCGGTCCGCGAGAGCTTCGCGAACGACACGCCCATCCCCTGGGTGCGCGTGCACAAGCTGCCGGACTACGTCTACTTCAACCACGGGGCGCACCTGGCGGCGGGCGTCGGCTGCTCGAGCTGCCACGGCCGCGTGGACCAGATGCCCAAGGTCATCCAGCGCGAGCCGCTGTCGATGAGCTGGTGCCTGGACTGTCACCGCGACCCGGGCAAGAGCCTGCGGCCGGCGAGCGAGATCACCAACATGGCCTGGAAGCAGCCGGCCCAGTCGCCGCCCAGGGCGGTGGCGCCGACCGGCCGCGAGGTCCAGCCGCCGTTGCACTGCTCGGGGTGCCACCGATGAGCGATCCCACGTTTCCCATCACGGTCGGCGCGAAGGCCGGCTGTGGCTGCGGGTCTGACTGCGGCTGCAAGAAGAAGGAAACGCCGAAGACCTACTGGCGCAGCCTCGGCGAGCTGGCGAACTCGCTGACCTACCGCGAGGCGAAGAAGCACGTCCCGGGCGGCATCGCCGGTCCGGCCGACGGCTTCTCGCGCCGCGGATTCCTCTCGCTGATGGGCGCCTCGATGGGCCTGGCGGGCCTCGCCGCCTGCCGTCGCCCCGAGGAGAAGATCCTCCCGTACGCGCGCGCCCCCGAGAGCGTCACCCCCGGCGTCGCCGAGCACTACGCCACCGCGTTCGCCTGGCAGGGCACGGCCATCGGCCTCTTGGTCGAGAGCCACGAGGGGCGTCCGACGAAGATCGAGGGCAACGCCAAGCACCCGGAGAGCCTGGGCGGCACCACCGCCTTCGCGCAGGCCTCCATCCTCGATCTGTACGACCCCGACCGCTCCACCGGTCCGACGGAGAAGGGCAGCGAGCGGACCTGGGACGCCGCGGCCGCCTTCCTGAAGGCGCGCGGGACCGAGCTGAAGGCCAAGGCGGGCAAGGGCCTGCTGGTCATCACCGAGGCCCACCGCTCGCCGACGCTCGCCGCCGCGCTCGACGCCGTCGAGTTCGCGATGCCGCAGGCGAAGATCGTCCGCTACGAGCCGTTCGACCGCGACCGGCAGCTGGCCGGGGCGCGGGTGGCCTTCGGCAAGGCACACGAGGCGATCCCCCACCTCGACAAGGCCGACGTCCTCGTGGCCATCGACTGCGACCTGTTTGGCTGGGAGGGCAGCCCCGCCCGCCAGATGAACGAGTTCGCCTCGCGCCGCAAGGTGGAGAAGCCCGGCGACGAGATGAGCCGGCTCTACGCCATCGAGAGTGCCTTCTCCATCACCGGCGCCTCGGCCGATCACCGCCTGCGCCTGGCCCGCAAGGAGATCCCCGGCTTCGTCTTCTCGCTGGCTCGAGAGCTCTCGGCGCAGGGCCTGGACCTCGGCCCGCTCACGGCCGCCGTCGCCGGCTTCGCCGACCAATACAGCGGCAAGAAGCCGTGGCTGAAGGCGCTGGCCAAGGACCTGCTCGCGCACCGCAAGAACGCGCTGCTGGTCGCGGGCAGCTCGCAGCCGGCCGCCGTCCACGCGGTCCTGCATGCCATCCACCACGCCCTGGGCGCGGTGGACACGACGGTCAGCTACGCCAAGGTCTTCGAGGATGCGCCCAGCGAGGGCTCGGCGTCGCTCAAGGCCGCGGCCGACGCTCTGCGGGCCGGCGAGATCGACACCGTCCTCGTCCTCGGCGGCAACCCGGTGCTGACCGCCGGTCCGGACATCGGGCTCACCGACGCGCTGGCCAAGGCGAAGAGCATCGTCCACCTCTCGACCCACCGCGACGAGACCAGCGCCTTGTCGACCTGGCACCTCAACCGCGCGCACTACCTGGAGTCCTGGAGCGACGTGCGCGCCGCCGACGGCACGGCGACGATCCTCCAGCCGCTCATCGCGCCGCTCTTCGACGGCAAGACCGACGTCGAAGTCCTGGCGCTGCTGCTCGGCGCGCCGAAGAAGGCGCACGACCTCGTCCGCGAGACCTGGCAGGCCGAGCTCAAGTCGGCTCCGTCGTTCGAGATGGCCTGGCGCGAGGCGCTGCACAACGGCGTGCTGCAGCCGGGCGCCTTCGCCGTTCCCGCGCCGGCGCTCGACCTGGGCGAAGTGGCCAAGGCGGTCGGCGCGCTCGCCGCTCCCGTGGCCGGGCTCGAGGTGACCTTCCACCCCGACTCGCACGCCTTCGACGGCCGCTTCGCCAACAACGGCTGGATGCAGGAGATGCCGGACACGATGGTCAAGCAGACCTGGGGCAACGCCGCCCTGGTCTCGCCGGCCACCGCCACCAAGCTGGGGCTGGTCGAGGGCGACGTGGTCGAGCTCAAGCTCGCGGCGCCCATCAACTCGGTGAAGCTGCCGGTGGCCATCGCGCCCGGGCAGGCCGACGAGTCGATCGCCGTCACCGTGGGCCAGGGCCGCCGCAAGGCCGGGCGCATCGGCGACCACGTCGGTCACGACACCTACCCGCTGCGCGTCGCCGGAGCCGTCGACGCCGTCTCCGGGATCCAGCTCGCCAAGGCCGGCGCGGTCGAGCCGCTCGCGCGCACCCAGGAGCACGCGCTGATGTCGGCGGAGTGGGGCGGGCAGCCTCGTCCGCTGGTGCGCGAGGGCACGCTCAAGAAGTTCGAGGAGGAGCCCAAGTTCGCGCAGGAGATGGTGGAGGTCCCGCCGCTCCTCTCGATGTTCGACGACCACCCGTACCCCGGGCAGCGCTGGGGCCTGGTCATCGACCTCAACGCCTGCACCGGCTGCAACGCCTGCGCGGTGGCCTGCCAGGCCGAGAACAACGTGCCGCTGGTCGGCAAGAGCGGTGTGATGCGCTCCCGCGAGATGCACTGGCTGCGCATCGACCGCTACTTCGAGGGCACGCAGGAGGACCCGAAGGCCGTCTTCCAGCCGGTGGCCTGCCACCACTGCGAGAACGCGCCCTGCGAGCAGGTCTGCCCGGTGGCCGCGACCACCCACAGCCCCGAGGGGCTCAACGACATGGCCTACAACCGGTGCATCGGCACCCGGTACTGCGCCAACAACTGCCCGTTCAAGGTCCGCCGCTTCAACTTCTTCAACTACACCAAGGACACCCCGGAGCTGCAGAAGCTGCAGAAGAACCCCGAGGTCACGGTGCGCAGCCGCGGCGTCATGGAGAAGTGCACCTACTGCGTGCAGCGCATCCAGAACGCCAAGATCGCGGCGCACAAGAAGGGCGAAGACAAGGTGGCGGACGGCGTCATCAAGAGCGCCTGCCAGCAGGCGTGCCCCGCCCAGGCCATCCACTTCGGCGACCTCAACGACCCGAACAGCGAGGTCCGCAGGCTCGCGGCCCTGCCGCGCGACTACGCGATGCTCGCCGAGCTCAACGTCCGCCCGCGCACCAGCTTCCTGGCGCGCGTGCGCAACCCGAACCCCGACCTGGAGGCGGCATGAGCGGCGCCCGCCCCGAAACCCTGGTGGTCGACGACGCCATCGCGCGGCCGTCGCTGGTCCTGGGCAACCACGACCTGCACTCGGTGACCGACAAGGTCGCCGGCATCACCGAGGCCAAGACCCCCAAGCCCTGGCTCTTCCTCATCGCCATCACCTTCTTCGGGCTGATGGTGCTCGCGGGGAGCCTGGGCGACCTCGTCTGGAACGGTACCGGCGAGTGGGGCCTGAACCATCCCGTCGGCTGGGCCTGGGACATCACCGGCTTCGTCTTCTGGATCGGCATCGGCCACGCCGGCACGCTGATCAGCGCCATCCTCTTCCTTTTCCGGCAGAAGTGGCGCACCTCCATCAACCGCGCCGCGGAGGCGATGACGCTCTTCGCGGTGCTGGCGGCGCTCATCTACCCCGGCTTCCACGTCGGCCGAATCTGGTTCGCGTACTGGATGATCCCCGTGCCCAACCAGATGGGGATGTGGCCCAACTTCCGCTCGCCGCTGCTCTGGGACTTCTTCGCCGTCTCGACCTACGGCACGGTCTCGCTGCTGTTCTGGTACACCGGCCTGGTCCCCGACCTGGCGACCCTGCGCGACCGGGCCAAGACCCGGGCCCGGCAGATCATCTTCGGCATCCTGGCCCTGGGCTGGCGCGGCTCGGCGCGGCACTGGTCGAACTACGAGAAGGCCTACCTGATCCTCGCGGGCATCTCGGCGCCGCTGGTTCTCTCGGTGCACACCATCGTCAGCTTCGACTTCGCCACCTCGGTCATCCCCGGCTGGCACACGACCATCTTCCCGCCGTACTTCGTCGCCGGCGCCGTCTTCAGCGGCTTCGCGATGGTGCAGACGCTGATGATCATCTGCCGCAAGGTCTTCCACCTGGAAGAGCTGGTGACGATGCGGCACATCGAGAACATGAACAAGATCATGCTCGCGACCGGGAGCATGGTCGGCTACGCGTACGGGCTGGAGTTCTTCATCGCCTGGTACAGCGGCAACGAGTACGAGAAGTTCACCTTCATCAACCGCGCGTTCGGCCCGTACGCCTGGGCGTACTGGACGATGATGACCTGCAACGTCATCACCCCGCAGCTGTTCTGGTTCAAGAAGGTGCGCACCAGCGTGGTGGCGAGCTTCGTCCTCACCATCTTCGTGAACATCGGCATGTGGTTCGAGCGCTTCGTCATCATCGTGACGAGCCTGCATCGCGACTACCTGCCGTCCAGCTGGGGCTATTTCACGCCGACCCTCGTCGACATCACCACCTTCATCGGCACCTTCGGCCTCTTCTTCACGCTGTTCCTGCTCTTCATCCGCTTCATGCCGATGATCGCCATCGCGGAGGTCAAGGGCGTGATGCCCCACGGAGCGCACGGCGCCAAGCCCGGCCCGTCGCCCGCCCCCGCCACCAAGGTCGAGGACGCCAATGCCATCGCCTGAGACGACGACGAGCACCGGCGCCGCCGAAGCCCTCCCTTCGCCCCAGCCGGCGGCGGGCGCGGCCGCCGCGGACCAGCCCTTCGCGGTGGTCGCATCCTTCGAGGCGCCGGAGACCATGCTCCACGCCCTCGAGGAGCTGCGCGACCTGGGCTTCCAGGCCTTCGACGCGCACACCCCGTTCCCAGTCCACGGCATCGAGCGGGCGATGGGGATGAAGGACTCCAAGGTCCCGTACCTCTCGCTCGCGGGCGGGCTCGCGGGCCTGGTCGGCGGCCTGCTCCTGCAGATCTGGACGATGGGCTACGACTACCCGCTCAACCTGTCCGGCAAGCCGTTCGTCGCCTGGCAGGCCTACGTGCCCATCGGCTTCGAGACGACCATCCTGTTGACGGCCTTCGGCACGTTCTTCGGGATGTGGGGGCTCAACCGGCTGCCCAAGTTCTTCCACCCGGTGATGCAGGCCGAGGCGTTCCCCAAGGCCAGCGACGACCGGTTCCTGGTGAGCGTCGAGTCCAGCGACCCGCGCTTCGACCTGGCAAAGGTGAAGGCGATGTTCGAGGAGAAGGGCGCAGCGACCATCGAGGAGGTGCGGCCATGACCTCCCGACTCTGGGCGAACCGCGGCATCCTCTTCGCCGCGCTGGCGTTGTCCGCCTGCCGCGGCCAGCCCTCGGCCGACCCGCCCATCCACCCCATCCCCGACATGCGCGTGCAGCCGAAGGTGAAGCCCGAGGCCGCCAGCCTGATCTTCGCGGACGGCAAGGGCATGCGCACGCCGGTCGCGGGGACGGTGGCGCAGGGTCAGCTCAAGGCCGACGAGGTCTACTACACCGGCAAGACCGCGCAGGGCTTCGTGGCCAAGGCGCCCATCGAGGTGAGCGAGGCCACGCTCAAGCGCGGGCAGGAGCGCTTCAACATCTTCTGCTCCTCCTGCCACGACCGGTCGGGCAGCGGACGCGGGATGACGGTGCAGCGCGGCTTCCCGCCGCCGGTGGACCTGACCGGCGAGCGGGTACGCGGCTTCGCCGACGGGCAGATCTTCGACGTCATGACCCACGGCGTTCGCAACATGCCGAGCTACGCCGTCCAGGTGCCCGAGGAGGACCGCTGGGCCATCGTCACCTGGCTCCGCGTCCTGCAGCGCTCGCAGCACGCGACCCCTGCCGACGTCCCCGCGGACCGCCAGGACAAGATCGAGCCGGAGGCCAAATGAGCAGCCCCGCCAGCATCATCCTCGACCCCCCCAGGCTGCCCGCCGAGAAGTCGGCGCGGTTGGTCCTGTTCGGGCGCATTGCCGCCGGCGTGGGCATCCTCGCCGCCGGCGCCGCCGCCGCGGTCGACTCCCACCGCTTCGCCTTCAGCTACCTGACCGGCTTCTCGTTCGTGGTGACGCTGGCCCTGGGGGCGCTGGTCTTCGTGATGATCCAGCACCTGACGCGCGCCGGCTGGTCGGTGGCGCCGCGCCGGCAGATGGAGTGGCTGGCGGGCGCGCTGCCGGTGCTCGCCGTCCTCTTCATCCCCATCGCGCTCCTCTCGCACGACCTCTACGAGTGGCTGCACCCGGGGGCAATGAACGACCACATCCTGCACAAGAAGGCGGCCTACCTGAACGCGCCGTTCTTCTTCGTCCGCGCGGCCATCTACCTCGTCGCCTGGGCCGGGCTGTCCTGGTTCTTCACCAGCCGCTCGCGCAAGCAGGACGAGACCGGCGACCCGCAGCTGACCCGGAGCATGCAGGCCTTCAGCGCGCCGGCGGTGCCCATCTACGCGCTGACCATCACCTTCGCCGGCTTCGACTGGCTGATGAGCCTGCAGCCGCACTGGTACTCGACCATCTTCGGCGTCTACATCTTCGCCGGCGCGCTCTCCTCGGCGCTGGCGGCGCTGGCGCTCTTCACCCTAGCGCTGCAGAAGAGCGGGGCGGTCAAGTCGGTCTCGACCGTCGAGCACCGCCACGACATCGGCAAGCTGCTCTTCGGCTTCACCGTCTTCTACGCCTACATCTCCTTCAGCCAGTACTTCCTCATCTGGTACGCCAACATCCCCGAGGAGACCGTCTTCTACCTCTCGCGGTGGGTGGGCAGCTGGCGGCCGCTGGGGATGGTGCTGGTCTTCGCCCACTTCGTCATCCCGTTCCTGCTGCTCCTCTCGCGCCGCGGCAAGCGCGACCCGCTGGTGCTGGGGCTCGCCGCCGGCATCCTGCTCGTGGGCCACTACGTCGACCTGTACTGGCTGGTGATGCCCATCCTGGACAAGCAGGGGATGAGCCCGAGCTGGATCGACCTCGCTGCGTTGCTCGCGCCGCTGGGCGTGATGGCCTGGTGGGTCACCGACCGCGCCGCCAAGGACGCCCTGTATCCGCTTCGGGATCCGCGCCTCCACGAGGCCGTTCAGCTGGAGAACGTATGAGCGACCATCCCTCCCCCAACCCCTCCCCAAGCCCCTCCCCGGGTTCGGAGGGGCACACCGAGCAGGACCGGCCGAACACCGCGTTCATCTTCGTCTTCGTCCTCGCCTCGGTGATCGTCCTGCTGGGCGTGGTCCTGGCCGTCGACCAGTTCTTCAAGGTCTCGGTGCTCGAGGAGATCGACTCCAAGGTGAACTCGGTCGAGAACCCGGTCCTGCGCCAGCTGCGCGCCGACGAGGAGACCAAGCTCACGCGCTACCAGTGGGTCGACCAGAAGAACGGTGTGCTGCGCATCCCGCTCGAATCGCGCCCGGGAGCGCGTCCTCGCGGAGTGGACGGCCCGTCCCGCCGGCTTCGTGATCCCTCCGCCCGACGCCGTCCCTGCGACTGCGCCTGCGACGTCGCCCGCGCCTGCGACACCGCCCGCCGGCAAGCCAGCTGATACCACCAAGCCGGCCGAAGCTCCCAAGGGAGCGCCGACCGAGACGGGGAAGCCGAAGTGAACCCCTCCGCGCCCACCTTCTGGCTTCCCGAAGCGGCCTCCACCTCGGCCGGGCGGGTCGACGCGGGTTGGGGACTGGCGCTCTGGGTCGCCGTGGCGACCTTCCTGGTGGTGGTGACGGCGATGGCCGCCCTGGTCGTCCGCTACCGCCGCCGCAACGAGGGCGAGATCCCCGCGGGGCCGCAGCGGCTGCGCAAGCTGGAGATGGCCTTCGCCATCCTCCCGGCCGTCCTGGTCGCCGTGCTCTTCCTGGCCGGCTTCAAGGGCTTCATCGACCAGCAGATCGCCCCGGCGAACGCGCTCGCGGTCTCGGTGACCGCCGAGAAGACGGCCTGGAGCTTCGAGTACGCCAACGGCGCCACCGCCGTCGACGAGCTCCGCGTCCCGGTGGGGCAGCCGGTGATGCTGACGATGACCTCCAAGGACGTCATCCACGGCTTCTCGGTCCCGGAATTCCGTGTGAAGAAGGACATCGTCCCCGGGTCGAGCTCCACGGTCTGGTTCGAGCCTACCCAGGAAGGGACCCTCTCCTTCGCGTGTACCGGCACCTGCGGGGTCAAGCACGCCGCGCAGAACGGCAAGGTGGTGGTGATGAACGCCCGCGAGTTCGGCGACTGGCTCGACGCCAACGGCGACAAGCTGCCGCCGGTGCAGAGCGGCGAGAAGCTGGCCACCAAGTTCGCCTGCAACACCTGCCACACGGTCGACGGCAAGCCGGGCACGGGGCCGACCTGGAAGGCGCTGGGCGGGGCACAGGTCGAGCTGGCGGACGGCTCGAGGGTCGTCGCCGACGACGCCTTCCTGCGCGAGAGCATCACCGAGCCCAACGCGAAGATCGTGAAGGGCTTCCAGCCGCTGATGCCTGCCTTCAAGTCACAGCTGACGCCCAAGCAGATCGACGCGCTGGTCGCCTACATCAAGAGCCTCAACTGAGTCCGGGCCGACGGGCGTTGCCCAAGGCCTGCGCACCCAACAGGAGCCGCGAGATGGCCGAGTCCACCTCCGCAAGCCAGACATCGGCGAAAGAGCCTGCCCCCAGCTATCTCGACGCGGGGCGCGGCCCCTCGTCCTGGCTCCTCACGACCGACCACAAGCGGATCGCGCTGATGTACCTGGCGAGCGTGCTGGTCATCTTCGCGCTCGGCGGCACGCTGGCGGGCCTGGTGCGGTTGAAGATGCTCTGGCCGGGCGAGGCGCTCATCGACCCCGCGACCTGGCTGCGCCTGCTGACGCTCCACGGCGTGGTCATGGGCTTCGCCTTCGTCGTGCCCGCCATCCCCGCGGTGCTGGGCAACTTCCTCGTCCCGCTGATGGTGGGCGCCAAGGGCGTCGCCTACCCGCGCCTGAACCGGGCGAGCCTCTACCTCTACTGGGCGGGCGCGCTGATCGCGCTCTCCTCCTTCGCGAGCGGCGGCCTGGACACCGGGTGGATGCTGGCGCCGCCGCGGTCGACGACGGCGGAGGGGCCGGTGCCGGCGGTGGCGCTGGGCGTCTTCGTGATGGGCTTCTCCGGCGCGCTCACCGGGCTCAACTTCCTGGGCACCATCCACCGGATGCGCGCCCCGGGCCTCTCCTGGCACAAGCTGCCGATGACGCTCTGGGCGCTCTACGCGACGAGCCTCTTGCACCTCGTCGCCACCCCGGCGCTGGGCTCGGCGATGCTGGTGCTGCTGGCCGACCGCGCCTTCGGGCTGGGCCAGTTCGACGTGGCCAAGGGCGGCAGCCCGCTCGTCTACCAGCAGCTCTTCTGGTTCTACGCGCACAACGCGGTCTACCTGGCGCTCCTGCCGGGCGTGGGCGTGGTGAGCGAGGTGATCGCCGTGCACGCCCGGCGCAGCTTCGGCTACTGGCCCATCGTCGCCGCGACGTTCGGCACCGCGGGGCTGGGCCTGGTGGCCTGGGGACAGCACCTGGTGGTGGCGGGGCAGAGCCCGCACTCCTCGGCCCTCTTCAGCGTGCTCGGCCTGCTGGCGATCGTCCCCATGTTCGTGCTGGTGCTCAGCTGGCTGGCGACGCTGTGGCGCGGCTCCATCGCGCTGACCGTCCCGATGCTCTATGCGCTGGGCTTCGTCGCGCTCTTCACCATCGCCGGGCTCGCCGGCCTGTTCCTGGCGATGCTCGCGCAGGGCGCCTACCTGTCCTCCAGCTACTTCGAGGTCGCGCACCTGCACTACCTGGTCGTCGGCGGCACCGCGATGGCGTTCCTGGCGGGGCTGCACCACTGGTGGCCGAAGATCACCGGACGGACGACCTCCGAGAGCCTGGGGCGCCTGGGCTGGGGCCTGCTGATGCTCGGCATCAACGCGACCTTCTTCGTCCAGTTCGTGCTGGGCAGCCGCGGGATGCCCCGCCGCCACTACGCGTACGAGGAGGGCCTGCGCTTCCTGCAGGGCTTCTCGACCGTGGGGACGTGGATCCTCGGGCTGGGGGTGCTGGTGGTGCTGGGCGTCTTCGTCCAGTCGCTGCGCAGCGGGAGCAAGGCCGCCGCCAATCCCTGGGGTGGCGCGAGCCTCGAGTGGCGCGCGCCTTCTCCTCCGCTGGCCGCGAACTTCGTAGAGGCCCCGGTGGTCGAGCACGGCCCGTACGACTTCGGGGCCGCGCTCGCGGCGACGCCGGAGGCCAAGGCGGCGTAGCGCGGCCCGCGTGCCGGCGGCTGAAGCCGCGCCTGACGTTGCGAAGCCCGCCTGCGCGGGCTGAGGAGACGATGGAATCTCAGTTGCTCGGCGGATGATCAGCGACTGGCATCCGTTCAATGCGGCCCGCCCCGCTCGGGGTGGGCCGTTGCATTTTTGCGCGTTCGTCGCCTCCCGCCTCACCCGGTTCGAATCGAAAACGCTGCATGTGCCATCTAAGCGCCCGAAAGCCACAAGGCGGTCGGGAGGCGTGCGGCATGAGGCGGTGGCGAGCAGTCGCCGTGATGGCGGCGATGATGGGGACTCTTCTGGCGAGCGGCCAGTCCCGAGCGGAGGAGGCGCTGCCTCCCGAGCTCAAGGACATCGCCATCGAAGAGAAGCCGGGGGCAGAGCTTCCCCGTGAGATCGTCCTCAAGGACGGCGCCGGGCGCGCGGTGACCCTCGGCGACTACTTCTCCGACGGCAAGCCGGTGGTGCTGGTCCTCGCGTACTTCCGTTGCCCGATGCTCTGCTCGCTCGTGGTCAACGGCCTGACCAACGGGCTCAAGGACCTCTCGTGGAGCGCGGGCAAGGACTACCGCGTGCTGGTCGTGAGCTTCGACCCGCGGGACACGACCGAGGTCGCCCAGCAGAAGCAGAAGAACTACCTGAAGGAGTACGGCCGCCCGGTGCCGGAGAAGGGCTTCGAGTTCCTGACCGGCGACGCGGCGAGCGTGAAGCGGCTGGCGGACGCAGTCGGCTTCCACTACCGCTGGGACGAGCAGCAGAAGGAGTACGCCCACGCCGCGGGCGCCTTCGTCGTGACCCCGGGCGGGAAGCTCTCGCGCACCCTCTATGGCATCAGCTTCCCCGAGAAGAGCCTCCGGCTGGCGCTGACCGAGGCCTCGGAGGGCAGGCTGGGCAGCGCCTGGGACAAGGTCGTCCTGTTCTGCTTCCACTACGACGCGAACGCGCGCGGCTATGTGCTGGCCGCGACGCGGTTGATGAAGGCCGGCGGCGCCCTGAGCGTGCTCTTGCTGGGCCTGTTCCTGTGGCGCCTCAACCGGAGCCCGCAGGCGTCTGACCGAGATCGCGATCGGCCCGTTCGGCCGGGTGCGGACGACGGTCGAGTCTCGGCGCACGAGAGGGCGGGATGACATGAGCAGCGGCGGATCCTTCTGGCTCCCGGAGCAGGCCTCGACCGTGGCGGGGCAGGTCGACGCAGGTTGGGACCTGGTCCTGTGGGTCTCGGCCTTCTTCTTCGTGCTGGTGGTCGGGGGGATGAGCTTCTTCGCCATCCGCTACCGGCGGCGCACCGAGGAGGAGCTGCCGAACGCGCCCGACCACAACACGCGCATCGAGATCGTCTGGACGGCCATCCCCGTGGCGATCGTGCTGGTGCTCTTCGTCGTCGGCTTCAAGGGGTTCCTGAACCAGCAGATCGCCCCGGCCAACGCGCTGGAGGTCTCGGTCACCGCCGAGAAGTGGATGTGGACCTTCGCCTACCCGAACGGCGCGATCTCGGTGAACGAGCTCAAGGTGCCGCTCGGCCGGCCGGTGAAGCTGGTGATGAGCTCCAAGGACGTCATCCACTCCTTCTACGTGCCGGAGTTCCGCCTGAAGAAGGACGTGGTGCCCTCGAGCTACACCACCGCGTGGTTCGAGGCGACCGAGCTGGGGCTCAAGACCATCACCTGCACCGAGTTCTGCGGCACCGGCCACTCGGCCATGCGCGGCAAGCTCGAGGTGATGGCGGAGAAGGACTTCAACGAGTGGCTGGAGTCGGGGGCGGAGGAGAAGGACGTCCCGCCCGTCCTGGCCGGCGAGAAGCTCTCCACCAAGCTCGCCTGCACGACCTGCCACACGACCGACGGCAAGCCCGGCACCGGACCGACCTGGAAGGGCCTGGCGGAGCACGACGTCCAGCTCGCCGACGGCAGCACGGTGAAGGCGGACGAGCAGTACCTGCGCGAGAGCATCACCGACCCCAACGCGAAGGTCGTGAAGGGCTTCCAGCCGGTGATGCCGGTCTTCAAGGGCCTCGTGTCGCAGAAGCAGCTCGACGCGCTGGTCGCCTACATCAAGAGCCTGAAGTGACGGAGGCGTGAGATGCCCCACACGGCAGTCATCGGGCAGGTGCCCGTCCCCCAAGCCCACGAGCACGACGGCGGCGGCAGCTACCTGAGCGCGCGCAAGGGCGCGCTCTCGTGGCTGCTCACGCTCGACCACAAGCGGATCGGGGTCATGTACCTGGTGAGCGTGCTGGTCGCGTTCGCGCTGGGCGGCATCCTGGCCCTGCTCATCCGCCTCAAGCTCTTGTGGCCGGGCGAGGCGCTGATGTCGCCCGACACCTACAACCGGGTGTTCACGCTCCACGGCGTGATCATGATCTTCGTCTTCATCATCCCGGCCATCCCGGCGGCGCTGGGCAACTTCCTGGTGCCGCTGATGGTGGGGGCCAAGGACGTCGCCTTTCCGCGGCTGAACCTGTTGAGCCTCTACGTCTACTGGACCGGGACGCTCATCGCGCTCACCTCGCTGGCGACGGGCGGCGTGGACACCGGCTGGACGTTCTACACGCCGTACTCGACGACCACCTCCGCGCCGGTCATCTCCACCACGCTGGGCGCGTTCGTCATGGGCTTCTCCAGCATCCTCACCGGGCTCAACTTCATCGTCACCATCCACAAGCTGCGGGCGCCGGGGATGACCTGGTTCAAGATGCCGCTGATGCTCTGGGCGCTCTACGCGACGAGCATCATCCAGATCCTGGCGACGCCGGTGCTGGGCATCACGCTCGTCCTGCTCATCGCCGAGCGGCTCTTTGGGCTGGGCATCTTCGACCCGAAGCTGGGCGGCGACCCCATCCTCTTCCAGCACTTCTTCTGGTTCTACAGCCACCCCGCCGTCTACATCATGATCCTCCCGGCGATGGGGGTGATCAGCGAGGTCATCGCCGTCCACGCGCGCCGGAAGATCTTCGGCTACAAGGCCATCGCCTTCTCCAGCGTGGCCATCGCGCTGCTGGGCTTCCTGGTCTGGGGCCACCACATGTTCATCTCCGGCCAGAGCCCCCTGGCGGCGACCATCTTCAGCTTCTTGACCTTCTTCGTGGCCATCCCCTCCGGCGTGAAGGTCTTCAACTGGCTCGCGACGCTGTGGCGCGGCTCCATCGCGCTGACCGTGCCCATGCTCTACGCGCTGGGCTTCCTCTTCCTGTTCACCATCGGCGGGCTCACCGGGCTCTTCCTGGGGATGCTCGCGCAGAACGTGCACCTGACCGACACCTACTTCGTCGTCGCGCACTTCCACTACGTGATGGTGGGCGGGACGCTGATGGCGTTCCTGGGCGGGCTGCACCACTGGTGGCCGAAGATCACCGGGCGGACCTACTCGGAGAAGCTCGGCCGGCTCGCGTGGTCGCTGGTGTTCATCGGCTTCAACGCCACCTTCTTCGTGCAGTTCGTCATGGGCAGCCGGGGGATGCCGCGGCGCTACTACGCCTACGAGCAGAAGTTCCAGTTCTTCCACGCCTTCTCGACGGTCGGCTCGTGGATCCTGGGGCTCGGCCTGCTCGTCACCCTCGTCCTCTTCATCGCTTCGCTGCGCAGCGGCAAGAAGGCGGAAGCCAACCCCTGGGGCGGAGCGACGCTGGAGTGGCAGACGGCCTCGCCGCCCATCACCGAGAACTTCACGCAGCGCCCGGTCGTCACCCACGGCCCCTACGACTTCGCGGCGGCGCTGCAGCCCGCAGCGGTTGCAGGAGAGCCGGGCCAGGGGAGTGCAGCATGAGCACGAACGTGAGTGAGCAGAGCCTATCGCCGCAGTTCCAGGTCGCGCACCACTTCGACGATGCCGACACCCAGTTCGAGGCGAACAAATTCGGCGTCTGGATCTTCCTGGTCACCGAGATCCTGCTCTTCGGCGGCCTGTTCGTGGCCTTCGCCATCTTCCGGTCGTGGCACTTCGAGGCGTTCAAGGAGGCGCACCACCACCTCGACAAGGTGATGGGCGCGGTGAACACCCTGGTGCTCATCTGCTCGAGCCTGACCATGGCCCTGGGCGTGCGGGCCGCGCAGCGCTCGAAGAAGGGCGAGACGCTGGCGATGCTCGGCCTGACGTTGGCGCTGGCCGGCACCTTCCTCGTCATCAAGGGCTTCGAGTACCACCACAAGTTCGCCGACGGCCTGCTGCCCGGAGCGCACTTCACGGCGCACGGCTTCGCGTATCCGGCGGCCAAGATCTTCTTCGGCCTCTACTTCATGATGACCGGCATCCACGGCCTGCACGTCATCATCGGGATGTCGCTCATCACCTGGATCCTGCTGCGGGCGCGCAAGGGCGAGTTCTCGAGCCGCTACTACTCTCCGGTCGAGGGCGTGGGGCTCTACTGGCATCTGGTGGACTTGATTCGGATTTACCTGTTCCCGCTGCTCTACCTCGTCGGGTAGCGGCGGGCTTCCACGCCCGTCGGAGAGCGGAAGGCTTTTACGCCCGCGCAACGAGAGGACTGAGCAATGAGCGAACACGCACACACGTCCACGGCAGACCACGTCCCGCACGTCCTGCCGCTCAAGAGCTATCTGGGGGTGTGGGGCACGCTGCTCGTGCTGACCGCGCTGACGGTCGGCGTCAGCTACCTCGACTTCGGCAACTGGAACATCCTGGTGGCGATGGGCGTGGCCACCCTGAAGGCGGGCCTGGTAGCGGCCGTCTTCATGCACCTGGCGTTCGAGAAGAGGAAGTTCAACGCGGTGGTCTTCCTGCTTTCGATCGTGTTCCTGGCCATCATGTTCGGGCTGACCTCCGCCGATACCGCCACGCGCGGCATCGGCGAGAGCATCGAGGGGCAGCGGCCGGCGGTCTGGAACGCGCCGTTCAAGGACGGCAAGCCCGAGACCCGGCCGATGGTGGAGAAGGCGCCGCCGGCACGGGAAGAGCCGAAGAAGTAGGCGCCTCGCTGCTTCGAGCGTGGGGCCGGATCGTGCGGAGGGCCTTGCGGGAAGGAGGCGAGTCGCTACCGAGGCGCAGCCAGCAATCGCTCGAGGAGTAGCGATTCGAGGTCGCGACGCCCGTCCAGCGCGGCGACGACGAAGACTCGGTTACCCTGGATGCGGTAGATGATTCGATAGGGCTCGTCGATCAGCTCGCGGTAGCCGGTGTTCCCGGAGTCTGCGAGCTCAGGCACCAGCCGGCCACGCTCTGCCAACGTCTCGAGGCGGCTGGCCGCTGTTTCGAGGCGGGTGAGGATTCGGTCGGCCGCCCCGGGGTTGAGGCCCCACAGATAGTCGTAGATGCGCTGGAGGTCCTCGACTGCGGGCTCCGCCCACTCGACGGTTCGTCGCGCCATCAGGAAGGCCCTCGACCGGTTAGGGCTTGCTCTTGCGCCTTCGCACGCGCTCGAAGACCGCCTTCTGAGGGACTGTGCGGCCCTGCTGGATGGCAGCTTCGCTCTGCCCGATGAGCCTGTGCATCAGGGCGGCATCTCGGAGCGCCTCGTAGGTGGCGACATCCAGGAGAACGGCCTTCGCCTCCCCGTGCTGGGTGATGACGACCGTGCGCCGATCGCGGGAGACCGAACGGATGAGCTTCCGAGGAGCGGGTCTTCAACTGGGTGATGGGCTGGATGTCCTCGGTGAGCTTCATGGTCCAAATATGGTAGCGACTTTCGTACCTGGTCAAGCCTGCCCGGCCGCGCGGTGCCGCTGCGCTCGGTGAGCTCCATCAGAGGTCTGACAGATCGCCCAGGCGGTACTTCGGCAAGGCCTCGGGTTTCCGGGTCGCGCGGCTCAGTCCGGGTCGCAGAACATGTCACAAAGTAGCTGCCTATCTTTAGCAGGTCGCTCCGGTCCCTTGGCTGGGTCGCGAGCCCCGTCGTGATGCAGCAAGTCGTTTCACGGCGCTCGCCTACGGGGCCTTGCCTGCCGGGGCAGCACTCGGCAACGGAGCGCTGGAGTTTGGCGCCGTCTTGCTTCGCGCCTCCAACTCCTCCAGGTGCTTGCGGATCGTCTCTCCGCCATCGGAGAGGGAGAGCGCCACGGCGCGGCGCTGCAGCACGAGCGCCTCGGGGCACTTGCCCAGCTCGCGCGCGACGACCGCGAGCGTATCGATGGTCGCGGCGGACCAAGGCTCGAGGCCGACGGCGCGGTTGGCGTGCTTGAGCGCTTCGCGGGCGCGACCGGTGGTCACGAGGAGCCAGGCCAGATTGTTGAGGCACGTCGGGTTCGCCGGCTCCAGGGCTAGAGCCTGGCGTACGGCTTTCTCCTTCTCGATGGGCTCGGTGGTGTGCGAGGCGAGCTCGAGCCAGGCGCGCGCGTCGGTGGGCCGCGCGGCGACGGCGTTGCGCAAGGCCTCGAGGGGTGACGTGTCCGTGAGGGTCGAGAGCCACCCGATCGCCTGGGGCTGGAGAGGGTCTTCGCGCAGTGACTCTTCCAGCTCGGCCACGGCGACGGAGAGGGGGCGGACCCGGCGGACCGCCAGGGTGAGGACGTGGACGTCCGCGGCGGGCAGCGGGGCCTCGGTCACCTGGGGCTCGACCTTCGCCTCGACCTTGTAGGTGAGGCCCTTGCTGTGCAGGCGGTGTTGCTCCAGCGCCTCCGAGAGCCTCGCGGCCGCGGCGGCATCATTCGGGTTGTACTCGGGGAAGACGGCGAGCCAAGCCTGGGCGGGATCCTCGGCCCGGGACAGCCGCTCCTGGAGCGCCGTGAAGCGCTTCGACTCCTGGTTCCAGAGATAGTGGAAGAGGAGCCAGCTCCAGAGGTGGTATCGCTCCGGGATATCGTCGTCGGTGACGCCCTTCCAAGAGAGCAGCGCCTTGACGTCGACCTTGCCCGCAACCTTGAGGACGTCGAGGGCGTACCGAGGCTGCACTCCTGCCCAGTGGCCACCGGTGGCGCCGCTGTGCGAGAGGTGGCTGCCGGTGGAGGACTCCACGTCCGAGCGCTCTCTCCCGACGCTCTGCATGAACATCGCCAGGCCTTCGGTGAACCAGCGTGGCTGCCGGGGGAACATGTGCCAGGAGAGGTGGTGCACCAACTCGTGGGCGATCAGCTCGGGGTCGACTTCGAGTCCCACGGTCTGCACGACCACGGTCGGCTCTTGCAGGTACGAAAGAAGGAAGTAACCCACGACCTGATCGCGCCGGCCGGAGAGCTGCGTGAAGAGCGCGGGGTCGTTCGGCGCGAGAACGCGCAGGGTCCCCGGCACCTCTGCCGGACCGCCCAGGACCGCTTGGATGATGAGCGCGCGCATCCGCTCGAGCTCGGTGACCAGCGCCAAGGCCTTGGTCTTGCCGGCGTCGGTGTCGAGGACGAAGTGGGAGGTTCGGTACTCCCGCCAGGAGTCGCCGAACTTCTCGCACTTCGGCAAGGCCGGTCCCGGGGCAGCGGCAACGATGGCCGCGGCGAGCGGGGCGGCGAGAGCGGTCGCGGAGGGCATACGAGCAGTATGGCCCAGAGGCGCGCTGGAGGAGAGGGGCAGGCCTCTCCTCGCTGACGGCTTCGAGAGGAACGGCTCGAGTGCCGCTCAGTGCTGGTGCAGCCGGTCGTGCAGCATGCGGATGTAGTGGGTGGAGGCGGCGTCCTCCATCTGGCCCTTGGCCGAGCGGGTCAGCCGGTTGAAGACCGCCTCGTACTCCGCCTGGCTGATGTCGAAGAGCGACATGTACAGCCGCGCCGCCGCCTGCAGGTAGGAGAACAGCGGGTTGGCGTCGGTGCCGTCGGGGCGCCGGCGGAGCAGGTTGTAGATGCGGACGAACTCCTCGTCGCGCTCCAGCCCGGCGGCGTGCAGGTACTCGAGCGCGGTGAACTCCACCATCGCGAAGAAGTTCACGTACTCCTTGGTCGGGCCGGACGCGAAGCTGGGCGGCTGCTTGTTGCCCGTGAAGAGCTCGGAGACGGACTTGAGCGCCACCGGCACCGGCTGCTCGCCGTTGAGCAGCAGCACGTCCTTGCCCACCGGCTTGGGCTTGCCCGTGACCTCGTCGACCGTGACCGGCACGGTCAAGAAGCGCTTCTCCAGCTTGGGGTCGAGGCCGGCCTTCTCCAGCTCGCTGATGACTTGAGAGTCCACGTGGTTCCTCCGGGCTGTTCGTTGAAGGGCCGCCATGGGTACCCCATGCCGCGAGGCCTGGCCAGCGCGGTCTCAGCGTCCCCCAAACTGGGTACACTGTGCCTCGCCGACCGCCCCGGAGTGCCCATGTCTTCGTCCCTGACCTGCCTCTCTCTCCTCATCGCCTTGGCCGCTCCAGCCGCTCCTGCTCCTGCCGCCGGATCGGGCGCACTCGACCAGCTCCTCAAGCTCCTCGGCCAGAAGAAGTGCGACGACGCGTTCGAGCTGGTGGCCAAGGTCGAGGTCCCCAGCCCGCCGACCCCGGCGAGCCTGAAGGCGGCCAAGACGGTGGCCAAGGGCGCCGAAGCCTGTCGCGACCAGGACCCCGTCGTGGCGCTGACCTTCTCGGCGCTGGCGGTGCGGATGGCGCCATCGGAAGAGGAGGTCGTGGTGGCGCACGCCCAGGGCCTGGTCGCGGTCAAAGAAGAGGCCGAGGCGGCCGGCGTGCTCGATGCGCTCGTCGCTGCCCAACCGGCGAAGAAGGCTCCGAAGGCCTGGATGATGCGCGCGAGGATGGCGCAGGAGAGCGGCGACTCCGAGGAAGCAATGCGCCTGCTCACGGCGCTCGTTGCCGAGCCCACGACCAAGAAGGAGGCTGAGCCGCTCCTGGCCGCGGCCAAGGAGGCCCTCGAGAAGCGCAAGGAGGTGGCCGTTCCGCCGCGCCGTCCCGATGCCACCGAGAAGCCGATGGTCGAACCCAAGCCTTCCGAGCGCCGCCACGACTCTGGGCAGCTCGTGGCGAGCTTCCCCAACCAGACGATCGGCCTGGGCGGAAGCACGACGCTCAAGGTGAAGCTGGTCAAAGGGCAGATCTACGTCCTGCGCGCCACCGGCCGCTGCGACCGGACGGTGCGCGAGTTCCTGGATGAGGACGGCAACACCATCCGCGTCAAGCCGGTCGACACGCGCGGATCGGTCTTTGGCATGGACTTCCGCGTGGAGTTCGGCGGTCGCCAGGGCTCGCGCTCGCTGAGCGTGGGCATCGGCGAGGAGGACGAGAACAAGCTGGAGTTCATCGCCGACGCCGACGACCAGTCCATCCGCGTCTACGACGAGAGCCGCGCGGCCAAGGAAGTCGCCTGCACCGTGGGCGGCTTCTCCGTCACCGCCAAGTAGGAGCGCGAGCAGCCAAGCCACCTACTGAGAGCGCGCAGCCTGGCAGTCGCGTCAGCCCTCAGGGCTTGGAGCGGTTGCGCTGGCGCAGGTGGGCGATGGTGGTGTCGAAGACGCCCTCGTCCATCAGGATGGTGCCGTGGCCGAGCCAGCTCACGCGCACGTTGGCGGCGTCCGAGCAGTCGTTCTTCTTGCCCTGGTTCAGGCAGGAGGACTCGCTGGGGATGATGAACTCGTCCTGCTCGGAGGAGATGGAGAGGTAGCTGACCGTGCCGCCCTCCTCGACCCCGAACGGCGTCTCGTCGACGAAGAAGTCCCGCCCGTCGTCGGTCAGGCAGCCGTTGAGCTTGAACTGCAGGTCGTTGAGCGACTCGCCCTCGCAGGCGTACGGCGGGCGCATCTCCGCGGCGCCGTCGGACCAGGAGGCGTAGGCGACCGACGTGCCGTGGAAGGCGCCGGCGATGCCCACGTAGTCGCGCACGAACGCGTCGCCGCCGTTCCGCAGGTACCAGCGCGAGGAGAGCCCGCCCATCGAGTGGATGACCAGGTCCACCTTCGGCGCCCCGGTCTGGTTGAGCACGTCGGCCACGAAGACCCGCAGCTCCTCGGCGTTCGTCAGCGACGAGCCGTAGGCGTCGGTGTACTCGATGCGCCACAGCGCCTCGTCCGGATAGCCCGCCTCCTTGAAGCGGTCGATGAGCGTGCCGAAGGGGCTGAGCATGAAGCCGTGGACGAAGACGATGGGGTCCTCGTCGAAGACGTACTCGAAGCCGTCCTGGAGCGTCACCGCCGACCGGTCCTCGAAGGTCACGCTGACCAGCTTCTTGCCGCGCTCCTTCAGGCCGATGGGCGGGAAGCGGGCGACGATCCGCTGGGAGTCCAGGCGCACCACCTCGCTCGCCTCGACGCCGCCGACCTCGACGCGGGTGACCTCGAGGAAGCCCTCGCCGCTGAGCGCCACCTCGGTCGTCGCCGAGCAGCCTCCCTGCGGCGGGTCGACCGAGAACAGCCGCGCGGGAGGCAGCGGGCCCGCGTCTCCGGCGTCGTCGGCAAGATCGGAGGCGTCGGGGCGGTCCGTCGCGGCGTCGGGGCCGGCCGCAGCGTCGGGGCGGCCGGCATCGCGGCGGAAGACGTAGGCGTCGCGCCGGCCGGCGTCGAGCCCGTCGTCCCAGGAAGACGGCGGGGTCTGCGCCGAGCAGGCGGAGACGAGGAGCGCCGAGACGAGCGGCAAGCAGGCGACCGGTCGGAGCATGCGAGCAGGTTCGCGGCTTTTGCGGCGGGAAGGGAAGGCGGCCCAGGCTTGCTCGCCCTGACGTTGTCGACTACCGGGCGAGCGGCGTCAGTGTAACAGGGCCGGCGAGGGGCTGCCGACGAGGCGCTCGATCTTCTGGCGCAGCGCGTCGAGGTCGACCGGCTTGCTCACGTAGCCGGCGGCGCCGATGAGCTCCGCCTCCCACTCGAAGCCGTAGGCGGAGATGACGAGCACCGGGATGGCCGAGGCGTGCGGCATCTGCCGCAGCGCCTCGAGCACCGCCCAGCCGCTCATGACCGGCATCTTCAGGTCCAGCAGCACCAGGAGGGGCAGCCCGTCCTCGAGCCGGTCGAGTGCCACCCGGCCGTTCTCCGCCTGCTCCGCCTGGTAGCCCATCAGGGCGATGGTCTCGGCCAGCAGCTGGCGGTGGTCGGCGTCGTCGTCCACCACCAGGATGTAGCCGTCCATGGCGAGCCCGCTGGCAGGGGGGCCACCCTTCGTCGTCTCCAAGTCCTTCCCGGTGCTGCGACGCATCTCGCCTCCGCGGCGGCGGCCGGCCTGTCCGGGGCCGGGAGAGGACGACGAACGCGAACCGGCCAACACTAGCCACGGCCGGGCAATCGGCAATCCCCGGCCCCCCGTTTGCTCCGGTTGCGACGCGTCGCAGCAAGACCCTGCCCCGCTCCCCGGGAAGGGCCGCTAAGATGGGCCGCCGTCGGGAATCGAACGTGCCGACGGGCGTTTCCAAGCGCCCGTCGAGCGGCCGTGCTCGCCGAAGAACCCGCCAAGGAGAGGACAGATGACCAAGAGCAAAGAGGGCCTCAGCCGCAGGGACTTCCTGGGCTACGGGGCCGCCACGCTGGCCGCCGCTTCGGCGACCGAGCTGTTGGCGGCATGTGCGCGCGGCCCGGTGAGGCCCGATGGCGCTGGCGTGGGCGGGGGCTCCATCGGCTACTTCGCGCGGTTCGGCATCGACGAGAAGGCCATCCGCGAGGCGCTGGCCGCGGCGCTCGGGCGCGGCGGCGACTACGCCGAGCTCTACTTCCAGCACCGCATCACCGACTACGTGGGCCTGGAGGACGGCGAGGTCAACCGCGCCAGCACCCGCGTCGAGCTGGGCGTGGGCGTGCGGGTCCTCAAGGGCGACCAGACGGGCTACGCCTACACCGAGGAGCTGGTCCTCGACTCCATCAAGCGCGCCGCCGCCACCGCCGCGGCCATCGCCGACGGACCGGCGACCGCCGCTCCTGCCACCTTCCGGGTCGAGGGCCGGCTGCCGCAGCGCTACTTGGCCAAGCAGCGCTGGGAGGAGGTCAAGCCCGCCCAGAAGCTGCCGATCCTCACCGAGATCAACCAGAAGGCCTTCGCGCGCGACCCGCGGGTCAGGAAGGTCAACTGCTCGCTGGGCAACGAGGCGGGGGTGGTGCTCATCGCCGACAGCTTGGGTCGGCTCGTCGAGGACGTGCAGCCGATGACCGACCTCTCGTTGTCGATCGTCGCCGAGAAGGACGGGCGCCGCGAGACGGGCTGGGCCAGCAAGGCGGGGCGCGCCGGGTTCGAGTTCTACACGCCGCAGCTCGTCGCCGAGACGCTGGACCAGGCGCTCTCGCGCACCCTCATCCTCTTCGACGCCGTCCCCGCGCCGGTCGGCGAGATGCCGGTGGTGCTGGGCTCGGGCAGCTCCGGCGTGCTCCTGCACGAGGCCATCGGCCACGGCATGGAGGCCGACTTCAACCGCAAGGGCATCTCCATCTACGCGGGCATGGTCGGCAAGACGGTGGCCAAGGACTACGTGACCATCGTCGACGACGGCTCGCTCGACAACGGCCGCGGCTCCATCAACGTCGACGACGAGGGCCAGGTCGCCGGGCGCACGGTGCTGGTCGACAAGGGCGTGCTCGCGACCTACATGCACGACGTCATCTCCAGCAAGCACTACCAGGTCGCCCCCACCGGCAACGGCCGCCGGCAGAGCTATTCGTTCCCGCCGGTGCCGCGCATGCGCGCGACCTACATGCTCAACGGCCCCCACAAGGCGCCGGAGGTCATCGCCTCGGTCAAGAAGGGCCTGTTCTGCGAGAACATCGGCAACGGCCAGGTGCAGATCGGCGCGGGCGACTTCAGCTTCTACGTCACCAACGGCTACCTCATCGAGGACGGCAAGCTCACCCGGCCCATCAAGGACGTCAACCTCATCGGCAACGGCCCCAAGGTGCTCGAGAAGATCGACCTGGTGGCCGACGACCTCAAGGTCGAGAACAGCGCCGGCTACTGCGGCAAGGACGGCCAGCGCGTCCCGGTCAGCTTCGGCATGCCCACCCTGCGCGTCGCGTCGATCACCGTCGGCGGCCGCAAGTCCTGAACGGATCGAGGGAACCTACCCATGGCAGATACCCAGAAGATGCTCGAGGTCGCGCGCCAGGCCGTTCAGAGCGCGCTCAAGAAGGGCGCCAAGGAAGCGGCGGCCAACGCCTACCGCTCGCGCGAGGTGAGCGTGGAGTGGCGCGACGGCCGCGTCGACCGCCTGCACGAGGCGACCAGCGCCGGGCTGTCGATGCAGCTCTACGTCGACGGCCGCTACGCCTCCTGCTCCACCAGCGACCTGCGCCCGGACGCGGTCGAGGCGTTCCTGGACAACGCGGTCTCGCTGGCCCGCGCGCTCGCGCCCGACCCGGCCCGAGCGCTGCCCGACCCGAAGCTGTACGAGGGCCAGGAGAAGCTCGACCTGATGCTCGAGGACCCGGGCTACGACGCAGTGACCGCCGTCGAGCGCCGGCGCATCGCCGAGGCGATGGAGGCCGCCGCCCGCGCCGAGAAGGGCAGCGAGGCCTTCATCAGCGTCACCACCGGCTTCTCGGACGACCAGAGCGAGTCCTTCAAGGTCCACTCCAACGGCTTCGAGGGGACGCGGCGCGACACCGCGTTCTGGCTCAGCGCCGAGGTCAGCGTGAAGGACCCCGACGGCCGCAAGCCCGAGGACTGGGACTACGCGGGCGCCCGCTTCTTCAAGGAGCTGCCCGATCCGGCCGGCGTCGGCAAGGGCGCCGCGCGGCGGGCGCTGCAGCGCATTGGCGCCAAGAAGGGCGAGTCCGGGCTGATGACCGTGGCCATCGACCCGCGCGCGGCCGGGCGCATCGTGCCGCAGGTCCTGGGGCCGCTCTCCGCGAGCTCGCTGCAGCAGAAGCGCTCGATGTTCGAGGGCAAGCTCGGCGCGCAGATCGGCAGCGCGCTCCTGGACGTCACCGACGACCCGCACGTCGTCAAGGGCTTCTCCTCGCAGCTGTTCGACTCCGAGGGCATGGCGGCGAAGAAGCGGCCGGTCTTCGAGGCGGGCGTGCTCAAGACCTACTTCGTGGACAACTACTACGGCCGCAAGCTGAAGCTGGCCCCGACCACCGCGCGCACGAGCAACCTCGCCTGGAAGCTCGGCACCAAGAGCCAGGAGGAGCTGCTCGCCGACCTGAAGGAAGGCGTGCTCGTCACCTCGTTCCTGGGCGGCAACTCCAACGCGACGACCGGCGACTTCTCGCTGGGCATCTCGGGCTTCCGGGTCCGCGGCGGCAAGCTCGCCGAGCCCATCTCGGAGATGAACCTCTCCGGCAACCACCTCGATTTCTGGAAGAGCCTGGTGGCGGTGGGCAACGACCCGTACCCGTACTCGTCGCTGCGCACGCCGACGCTCGTCTTCGAGAAGGCGCAGGTCGCCGGGACCTGACGGGTCAGCAGACCCCGGTCTTCGGGTCGGCGGTGGCGATCTCCCGGGCGCGGCGGACGAGCACGAGGCCGACCGCCGCCGCCCCGGCGATCTTGAGCAGGAACGTCACCGCGCCGGGAAGGCCGGGGACCGCGAAGGGCTGCAGCCAGAGCAGCTGCAGGGCGAAGAGGGCCTGCAGCCATCCCGGCAGCGACCGGTCCCAGGCGATGAGCAGCGCCAGGGCCAGGAAGACGAGGTTGTAGTCGAACGAGACCTTGGGGACGAAGGTCGCCACCGCGGCGCAGAAGCAGAGCAGCAGCAGCCCCAGCTCGGCGCGCCGGGGGCTCCGGTACACCTGCCAGCAGACGTAGCCCACGGACGGGACGACGAAGAGTCCGGTGAGGGTGGCCCGGAGCGCACCGCTCGGAGAGGGCAGGTGGAGCCAGCGTGCGAGGCCGGCCCAGGTCTGGGTGAGCGAGTGCGCGAAGTGGACGAAGGACCAGCTCTCGAAGCTTCCGTACAGCGCGCGCAGGGTGGCCTGCCAGGCGAGCACCTGCGGCAGGTCCAGGAGGCCGAGCAGGAAGCCGGACATCCCCATCGCGGCAGCGGCCCGCCATCGGCCGAGCGCGAGCAACGGGAGCAGGAGCAGGCCGGGGTAGACCTTCATCCAGGCGGCCATCGCCAACAGCGCACCCGCCGCGAGCTCCGCGCCGAGCGACGGGCCTCGCAGGAGCGGCGCCGCGCAGAGGATGCAGGCGAGGACGAGCAGGTCGTAGTTGCCGCGCTCTAAGCTGAACAGGAACGGCGTGGAGCACAGGAAGAGCGCGGTCACGAGCGACGCGGGCAGCCGGGTGTGTCCCAACGCGACTCGCGCGCGCGCAGCAGCGAGGCCGGCGACGAGACCGAGCGCGGTGAGCAGCCCCATGAAGAGCCCGACGGCCGCCTTGGCGCCCTCGAGGCCGAAGAGCGCCGTCCAGGAGAAGAGGCGCAGGGGCAGGGGGGGGTAGACGTAGACCGGCTCGGCGTAAGAGAACTCCAGCGCCCGGTAAGGCTCCGCCTCGTGCGCCCAGGTGACCGCGCCCGCGAGGTTGTGGAGGAGGTCGAGGCCGAAGTAGGGCCACGGCGCGCCGGGGTAGAACGGCGAGGCAGGGAACCAGACGCGGCTACCGCCGAGCAGGCGGAACTGCGGGGACAAAACGCTGGCGAGGATCCACGCGGACCAGGCGGCGAGCAAGGCCGCGCCGAGCGCGTTCAGGCCCCGTTGAACGGCGTGGGACCGGGGCGGGCCGGCGGGAGGAGTGGAAGCCATGGGCGCGGCGGGCCTACTTCGCCTTGGCGGGATCAGCCTTGGGCTCGGCCTTCGTGGGCGGAGCGGCCTTGCCGTCGTCCACGGCCTTCGCCGGTACCACCTCGCCGCCCGGCTCCTTCGCCGCGCCTGGCGGCTCAGGCTCCTCGCCCGCCGGGACGATCTGGATCTTCGGCATCTGCGGCATCGCCGGGATGAGCGAGCGCACCTTCTCGAGCTGGAGCGGCGCGAGGTCGAAGGGGACCTCCGAGGCCAGCTCGGGCTTGAAGAGCAGCGCTGCATAGGCCCCGACGAGCAGGAGCAGCAGGACCAGGAACGTGCCCCACAGCGGCTTGTAGTTCCGCTTGCGGCGGGCCACCGGCACCTTGAGGTCGCGCGGCAGGTCAGCGCGCGAGCGACGCATGCTCGCGGAGGCGCGGAACGGGGGCTTCGAGACCGGCCGGGCGTCGTCCACGGTCTCGGGCTCGAGCACCGACTGCAGCGCCGGCGGCGTGGCCGAACCGTCGAGCTCGAGCGGAGAGTCGTCCTCGGAGGTGGCCCGAGATGCCAGGCGGCGCTCGACGTCGGAGGGCGGCTCGGTCGCCTCGAAGGGCATCGTGGACGGACCGTCCGCCAGCTCCAGCGGGCTCTCGTCCTCCTCGGCGACCGGCGGCGGTGGGGCCGCAGGCTTGGGGCCCGGCCGCCCGGAGGGGGCGCGCGCGGTGTTGGCAATCTCGGGCGCGGGCTCTTCGATGAGGGCCCGCTGCGCGTGCGCCGGAGGGCGGGGCAGCGGCTCGCCGATCTGCGTGGCGTCGGACTGCAGCCGCTTGCGCAACCGGTTGAGGTTCTGGCGCACCTCCTGCGCGGAGGCGGGCCGGTCGCCCGGGGCCTTCTGCAGCATGTGCGCGATCATCTCGTCTAGCTCCTCCGGGATGGAGGGCTCGAGCGCGCGCACCTGCGGCGCCGGGGTGTTCAGGTGCTGGGTGATGACCTCGTACGGGGTCGGCGCCTCGAACGGCAGGCGGCTGGTCAGCATCTCGTACGCCAGCACGCCCAGCGCGTAGAGGTCGGTCTGCGGCGCGACTTCTTCGCCGCGCGCCTGCTCGGGCGACATGTAGTACGGGGTCCCGACGATCATCGAGGCGCGGGTCTGCGCGGCCTTGCCGCCCGGCGTCAGCGACTTCTTGGCGAGCCCGAAGTCGAGCAGCTTGATGTACCGCTTGCCGTGCGCCGGCGAGACCAGGAAGACGTTCTGGGGCTTGAGGTCGCGGTGGATGACCCCGGCGGCGTGGGCCGCGCCGAGCGCGTCCAGGATCTCGTCGAGGATGTCCAGCACCTCGGTGATGGGCAGCGGAGCCCGGCGGGCGATGATGGCGTCGAGCGCGTCGCCCTCGAGCAACTCCATCACCAGGTAGTTGCGGCCGTCCGGGGTGGAGCCGAAGGCGAAGATGTCCACGATGCCGCGGTGGCGGATGGCGTTGACCAGCTGCGCCTCGGCCAGCAGCCGCTGCACCTCCTCCGGGTTCCGCGCCGTCTCCCACTGCAGGACCTTGATGGCCACCGGCTTGCCGATGAGCGGCTGCATGCCCCGGTAGACCAGGCCCATGCCGCCGCTGCCGATGGCCTTCTCGACCACGTACTCGCCGAGCCTCATGCCGATGAGCGGATTGGGCGGGCTTGCCGGGGGCGCAGGTGGCGGCTTGGGAGGGTTGTGCTTGGCTTCGGCCATCCAGGGTCCGTCGTTGGGCTTGTGAGGAGGCCTCAGCATAAGCCAAGTGCGGCGACGAGGCACCGGGCGATTCGGCCCTAGATCCGCGCGACGCCCAGGAAGACGGCGTGCAGCGAGGCGACAAGCACGAAGTAGGCGGTGCGCGCCGCGGTCGCCGAGAGGCCGGGGAAGCCGTAGGTGAGCGACCGGCGCCCGCAGGACGAGAGGCAGTCGCCGCACAAGGTGCACGACAGGCCCACCTTGCGCCGCGAGATGTGGATGGGCTGGAGCGCGTCGTAGCGGCAGCTCGGGCCGCAGGCGTTGCAGCCTTCGCACGAGGATTGGATGCGCAGGCGGAAGGGTGAGAGCCGGCCCAGCGTGGTGGCGAGCAGGCCGATGGGGCACCAGATCACGCAGTGGGCCATCGAGCCCAGGCGCCGCGAGGCGAGGACCATCACCGCCACGCCACCCAGCCCGAACGCCAGGCCGAACAGCGCGGCCACCGAGCTGGGGGCGCCCCAGGCGCGCAAGGCGAGGGCCGCCCCGACGACCAGCGCGAAGATCGCCAGGCGGGCGGCGTGGCGCCACTTCGGCAGCTCGCGCGCCTTGCGCTGGCTGAGCGAGGCGTTGAAGTCCCAGGAGCCGATGTAGCAGAGGAAGCTGCACCAGCCCGGGCCGACGATCAGCACGGTGACCAGGAAGAGGATGGGCATGAACAGCCCCTCACCCCGGTAGAGCGGACCGGCCACGAACATGGCCGGGATGGGCAGGTGCAGCTTGCCGCTCATCAGGAACCTCTCGAACCCGGCCAGCCCGAGCGCCAGCTGCGAGAAGAAGACGAGGGAGAAGAGCGTCCACAGCTTGCGCCGCCACGGGCCGGTGCGCCGTGCCGTCACCAGGGTGCCCGCGAGCCAGCCCGAATACGCCGCGAGCAGGGCCGCCTCGACCCAGCCCGCGCCCGGAAGGAACCGCTCCGCCAGGATCATCGGACGGGCGACCTTGAGCTGGATGGTCGAGAGCAGCACGAAGGTGAGGGCTCCCGCGACGGTGCGCGGGAGCCACGGGGAGGCCGGCGCAGCCGGGGCCTTGGCGGCGAGCGAGATCAAGCGGGTCAGCCCCGGATCATCGAGAGCAGCATCTTGAAGCGCTGCGGCGCCTTGACGGCGTGCGGGACGTTGGCGGGCATCAGCACCAGCTGGCCGGCCTTGGCGGGCACCGACTTGCCGCCGATGACCAGCTCCGCCTCGCCGTCGAGGACCTGGACGAAGGCGTCGAAGGGGGCGCTGTGCTCGGAGAGCTCCTGCCCGGCGTCGAAGGCGAACAGGGTCAGCGAGCCGACGCTCTTCTGCACCAGCGCGCGGCTGACGATGGCGCCTTCCGCGTACTGCACGAGATCGGCGATGGACTGGGCCTGGGCGCCGGGGAACTTGGACTCGACTTTGGTCATCGGCATGGTGTGCCTCTCTGGCATCGCCGGCCATCCGGCCGGCCTGGGTTTTGGATCGCCGGCTACCGGGCCGGCAAGCGGTGAATCGCCGGCCATCCCGCCGGCCTGGATCGCCGGCCATCGGGCCGGCACGGGTTGGAATCAATTCCAGTCGAGCAGCCGGCGCTGTCCTTCCAGCGCGCGGATGTGGGTGACGTCCTGCGTGACCTCGAGGCAGCCCTTGTACTGCTTCTTGGCGTCGCGGACCGCGAAGTAGCGGATGTGCAGGAAGCGGCCCTTCATCTCGATCCAGAACTCGGCGTCGTCCTTCTCGCCCTTGCGGAACGCCTCGAGGATGCGGTTGACGACGTGCACGCTGTGCGGCGGGTGGCAGTTCTGCACGGCGCGGCCGATGACCTGCGGGCTGCGCGGGAAGATGCGCTCCTTGCCCTGGGTGAAGTAGCGGACCTTGTCCTCCTCGTCGACGAAGGAGAGGTCCAGCGGCAGGTGGTTGAGCATCAGGTTCACCTGCTCGAGCGAGAGCAGGCCGGTGTCCAGCGGCAGGCGCCCCAGCGTGCGCGGCGTCTCCTCCGAGGTGCTCGACTCGCCCGGAGCCCAGTCGGCGCCCGGGGTCACCGAGAAGGCATAGCCCACCTCGCCCTCGGCCGCGCGAATGCCCTTCCAGTCGGCTTCGGAGAAGAGGTCCAGGCAGAGCGGGAAGAGGATCGCCTCCTCCTTGAAGACCATGCCAGTCACGCCCTCGGCGAAAGCCGCCCCGTCGCGGGCGACCGTCGCGGCGTCGCCGGCCTTGGCCGCGGCCACCGTCGACTTGCGCAGCGCGCGGATGTCGTCCTGCACGCCCCACATCACCTGCGGCGGGCCGCTGACGCCGGCCTTCTCGATGAGCGGGAAGAGCAGGTTCTCCTTGCGCACGTAGTGCCTCTCCAGCCCCGCCCCCAGCTGCTCGAGCTGGGCGAGCAGGCCGTCGCGGCGCTTGCCCAGGCTCGCCGGGTCGCTGCCGACGACGCGCAGCTCCTCGGTCAGCGCGGTGGCCACGCGCTCGAACATCCGGTTCTCGGCCATGAAGGTGTGGACCGGGTGGCCGGCGGGCGTGGACACGGTGGGCTGCTGCTGGAGGCCCTCGCGGAACACGTCCACGTGCAGCTCGCACAGGCGCCGCACCTCGGCCACCGGCACGCCAGAGGCGATGCAGCTCGTTCTCCAGCTTGCCGATCTCCGCGGGGCCGACGTCCCCGAGCAGCAGGTCGAAGCGGCCCTTCGAGCTCCGCGGGCGACTTGCCCTCGTGCAGCTCGCGGACGATGGCGGCCAGGGCCTCGCGGCGCTGCTTGAGCTGCTCCGGCGTCGCCGGCTCGGGCTCGCCCAGCTGCGGCGCCTGGCCGGTGCTCTTCTCGATGGCGGCGGCGACGTCGTTGAGCAGCTTGGCCGGGTCGAGCTTGGCCAGCTTCGCGGCCATGGTGATGGTGGCGATACGGCCGATGGTCGCGCGGGCGATGGGGCTCTTGAGCTTCTCGAACTCCGGCGCGTAGCTGACGAGGTAGTCGAGCAGGAACGGGTGCTGGGTGATGAGGTCGTTGATCTTGGTATTCAGGTTCAGGCGCATGACGTGCGTTCCTCCGTTACTTCGCGTGGCCGCCGCACAGGGGGCAGACGGCGCGGTGGTGGTGGTCTTGGGCGGGGGCGGCCGGCACTCGGCCCCGGTCGATGAACTGCTGCTCGAGCGAAACGGCCAGCGCGACGAGGTCGGCCTCGGCCTGCGCGTGCTGGGCGAGGTGGGCGCGGCACTCCTCAGCGAGCTTCTCCATCGACTCGGGCGGCATCCGCTGCTCGGCCATGGGGTAGAGGATGCGGTCCTCCTTCTGGATGTGGGCCCGCAGGAGCGCCGCGAACTGGAAGCTGACCTCCACGACCCGGCGACGGTCGACCGGCGAGAACGCGTCCTTCTCGCCCAGCGCCTTGAGCTCGCGGACCAGCGCGCGGCCGCGCTCGTGCTCGAGGCGCATCATCGCCACCGGGCCGGCTTCGCGCGGGAACCCCGCGTCGATCATCTTCTCGAAGAGCAGCGCCTCTTCCTTGCCGTGGTGGAGGTCGTCCGCGTAGCCCTTGAGGAAGCGGACGAAGAGCGAGAGGGCCGTCGGAGGCACGTCGTCGCCGCCCTCGATCTGCCGGGCGCAGGCCTCCAGCGCCGCGAGCGCGCGCTCGATCTGCCGGTGCTCGGCCATCATGGTTTCCAGGGGGTTCAGGGTCGGGCTCATGTCTTGCTCCTCGTCGATTGCGTCGTCGGGGAGTCCTTGAGCAACTCGCTTGCCAGCGTCTAACTGCCCGGAAATGCTGGAGAGAGTGCAGGGGGAAGCAAGGCGCACCCAAGAACGTTGTGACGGGCAACGAAAGCTGGGTAGGAAACCAAACATGGTTGGAACTGGCTGCCACGGGGCGCAGGTCGAAGCGAAGATCGTCGAGGAGGCCATCACGGCCGTCCTCTCCACCGTCGAGCTTTCGGTCGTGCTCGACCGGACCGCGGGGCTCCTGCGCCGGCACTTCGGCGAGACCCGCGTCGCCATCCACAAGCTGATGACCGAAGCCAAGGGGCACGCCGAGATCCTCCGGGTCGACGACCCGCGCGCGGGCGGACCGGAGGTGGGGGCTCGCTTCGCGCTGGACGGCACGGCGGTGGGCGAGGCGGTCGCCAGCGGGAAGCGGGTGATCCTCGACCCGCTCAACCCCAGCGCTCCCCGATACAAGGAGGAGAGCGGCCTGGCGGCGCGCGGCTACGGGTCGCTCGTGGCCTTCCCGCTCATCTTCGAAGGCGTGCCCATCGGCGCGCTCGAGATCGCCCACCCGCCGCAGGAGGGACTGCTCGCCTGCTGCCTGCGCACGGCGGATCAGGTCGCGCGCCTGGCGGCCATCGCCCTGCACAACAGCCTGATGGTCGAGGAGGTCCGGCGTCTCAACCGGTTGCTGGACAAGGAGAACGCCCAGCTGCGCGAGGAGCTGCGCGAGATCCGCCGCGACGAGCGCTACGTGGCCGAGAGCCCGGCAATGAAGGGCGTGCTCGAGCAGGTGCGACGCGTCGCGGGCTCGGAGAGCACCGTGCTGGTGCGCGGCGAGACCGGGACGGGCAAGGAGGGCCTCGCGCGGATGATCCACGACTTCAGCCCTCGCTTCTCGGGCCCGTTCGTCGTGGTGAACATGGGCGCCATCCCCGAGAGCCTCATCGAGAGCGAGCTGTTCGGGCACGAGAAGGGCGCCTTCACCGGAGCCCAGGCGCGGCGCGCCGGCCGGTTCGAGCAGGCGCACGGCGGCACGCTGTTCCTCGACGAGATCGGCGACGCGCCGCTGCCGGTGCAGGTGCGCCTCCTGCGGGTGCTGCAGGAGCGCGAGGTGCAGCGCGTCGGCGCCGGCGAGAGCTTCAAGGTCGACGTGCGGGTGGTGGCGGCGACCAACCGGCCGCTGGAGAAGATGGTGTCCGAGGGGAAGTTCCGCGAGGACCTCTTCTACCGGCTCAACGTCTTCCCTCTGGTGGTGCCGCCGCTGCGCGAGCGCCGCGAGGACATCCGGCCGCTGGCGACCTACTTCCTGGGCCGGCAGGCGGCGCGCATGCACCGGCACCCGCCGCGCGTGGCCGAGGAGGTCTGGCGGTCGCTGGAGGCGGCGGGCTGGCCGGGCAACGTGCGCGAGCTGGAGAACTACCTCGAGCGGGCGCTCATCATGAGCACGGGCGACCAGCTGGCGCTGCCCACCGGGCTCGCAAAGGCGGGCGAGGCGGCGCCGCAGGTGGGGATGACGGCGCAGCAGGTGAGCGCCATGGCCGCGCGCAACGTCATCCGGCCATACGACGACCAGGTGAAGGCGCTGCTCGAGGAAGCCTTGGCGTCGACCGACGGAAAGATCTACGGGACCGACGGGGCCGCCGCGCTGCTCAAGCTCCAGCCGACGACGCTCCAGGGCAAGCTGCGCAAGTACGGCATCCAGACCAAGAAGGGTGCCGCGAAGGAGGAATGACCGCAGTCCGGCAGGCGCGGATCAACGTGCGCGCCAGGCGCAGGCGAAGAACCCGTCGGTGCCGTGGACGTGCGGCCAGAGCCGAAGCGGTCCGGCGTCGGTCAGTGGCTCGGGTCGCCAGCCCTCGTGTTGGAGAAGGAAGTCCGCCGCGACGCCCTCGTTCTCCTCGGGGGTGAGCGTGCACGTCGCGTAGACCAGCAGCCCGCCGGGTCGGACGCAGGTGGCCGCGCGCCCGAGGATCTCCAGCTGGGTGCGCGCGAACGGGGCTATCTCCTCAGGCCGCAGCCGCCAGCGCAGGTCCGGGCTGCGGCGCAGCGACCCCAGCGACGAGCACGGGGCATCGACGAGGACGCGGTCGGCGAGGCCCAGGTCGGGAAGGGGAAGGTCAGCGTCGACTCGGCGCGTGCGGACGATCTCGACGCCGGCGCGCCGGGCCCGGGCGGCGAGGTTGATCAGACGCTGGGGGTCGACATCGGTCGCCAGGAGGCTCGCCCCGGTTGCCCATCGCCGCCGCGAGCGCGAGCGTCTTGCCGCCGGCGCCGGCGCAGAAGTCGAGGCACCGTTCACCGGGGCAGGCATCCACCGCGAGCGCGATCGCCTGGCTGCCCTCGTCTTGCACTTCGAACAACCCGTCTTGCCACGCTCGCGAGCCGAAGAGGTTGGCGCGGCCCTCGATCCTCACGCCGAGCGGCGAGAGCGTCGTGGCCCGCGCCGCGATGCCCTCGCCGGCGAGCGCGCGCAGCAGGCCCTCGCGGTCGGTGCGGAGCGTGTTGGTGCGCAGGACGACGGGGCCCGGCCGGTTGACGCAGGAGGCGAGGGCGGCGGCCGCCTCCGGACCGACTCGCGGTGCCAGCGCTCCGCGAGCCAGCGGGGGAGGGAGTGCTCGCAGGCGAGCCGGTCGATTGGGTCCTCAGGCCAGCTCGCAGGGGCCGCAAGACCAGCGATTCGCTCGTCGGCCAGCCCCGAGGCCGCGCCGGCGCTCTGCAGGCCGGCGCCCTCCTCGAGCGCGACGTAGGCGGCGATTCGGAACGCAAAGGGGTCGTTGTCGCGCCATCCTGGGCAGGCCGTGTCGAGGCGGTAGTCCAACCGGCCGCGCAAGCAAGCGATGCCCAGCACCCGGCGGGCGACCGCAGCCCGGTCGGCGCTCGACAGCTCGCGGTGCTGGCGCAGGGTGCGGTCGAGGACGCGGTCGGCTTCGCGGCCCTGCTCGAAGATGGCCGCCAGCGCCTCGCGGACGAGCTCGAGCGGGCTCAGGACGGCGCCCCGGCGGCCGGGAACAGGCGTCCCAGCGCGCTGCGCCCCTGGCGCTGGACGAACGAGACGGCTGCGAAGAGGGCCACCACGAAGAGCGCGCAGCCGGCGAAGAGCAGCGGTCCGGTGAGATAGGTCGGGCCCACGCCGAGCGTCGGGCCGAAGCGCTGCACCAGCCCGTCCATCCCCGGCCAGCCGTAGAGCGCGACCAGGTGGACCACGTAGATGCTCAGCGCGTGCGAGGCCACCGCCTGCAGCCAGGCCCGCGACTGCAGCCCGTCCAGCAGCAGCGCGAAGGCACCGAACGCGCACCAGGCCATGCCCGCCCGCGCGAGGAAGACCTCGGGGTCCGAGACCCAGACGGCGAGGTTGTCGGTGTCCACCGGCGAGAACGCCTGCCAGACCCTCCCGGTCGAGAGGAGGATCGCCCCGGCACTTCCGACGAAGAGCGCCAGGCGCTTGGTGGACGAGAGCCAGGGCACGTCGAGGTGCAGCCGCGCCAGGACCGCCCCCAGGAGGAAGTGCGCCATCCATGGTGTGGCCGGGAAGAGCGAGCCCTCCTGCGTGCGCAGGAACAGCCCGGCGGCCTCGGGGAGGATCGGCGCCGACGAGGCGAGGTGGCCGACCACCACCGAGAGCACGGCGATGGTGAAGGCGGCGGCGGTGAACGCGCGGCGGGTCCGGGTGGCGGCGATGAGGACGAGCGCCACCACGAGCGCGATGGCGATGGCGTGCAGCACGCCGCAGCGGAAGACGTAGCGCCACTCGGCGTGGCTGAAGGCCGGGCCGCTCCACCGCGGCACCTGCAGGAACCAGCCGACCGCGAGCAGCGTCGCCACCCGCTTGAGCCGGGCCCAGAGGCGCCGTCCGGGACGCCCGTACTCCTCCCAGGCAGGGTTGCTGGCGACGACGAAGGCGAAGCCGGAGACGAAGAAGAAGAGCGGGCCGGTCATCCCGCGAAGGACCAGGTGGTGCTGATAGAGCCAGCCGGCCTTGCCCTCGGGGGAGAGCAGGTTGTCGCAGACGTGACCCTGCACCATCAGCGCCATCGCCAGCGTGCGCGCGGCGTCGACGAACCCCAGTCGCTTTCGGGCGGTGGCCTCGACCATGGGGCGCGCAGTCTAGCCCAGGCCACCTGAGCGGGCAGCAAGCAAGGCCGCTCGCGCTCGGGGAGCAGGCCCGCGCAGCACCGTTCTCAGCCGCGGTGCGCCCGCCCACCCCCCACTTCTGCGGGTTGGCGCCAGCACAACTCGCGTGTTATGCAAGCCGCAATGCGACGTGTCCGGCGCTACATCCCTCTGCTGGCCATTTGCCTCCTCAGCGGGGTCCAGGTGACGGCCGCCGTCGCGTCGACGATGCAGATCGAGTGTTTCGAGAGCTGCCCCAACGACGACGAGACAGGCCACTGCCCGCCCACTTGCTGGTGTGCCTGCCACGCGCCGTCTCGCCCAGGCGCGGTGCAGCTGAAGGTCGCAAGACTCGAGCTTCCCGCCGAACGGCACCACGCCGAGGATGTCCTCGTCCCGGCCTCCCCTGAGCCGAAGCCTCTCCGGCACGTCCCCAAGAGCGCAGCCTAGCGATCGCTCACTGCTCTCGCGCGGCGAAGCGGACCGCTGCCCCTCGGGCAGCGATCGCCTCGCGCGTCGCCCTCTTGGACATGCTGGAGGCCCCCCGTGGGTCACGTTCTGCCGAGCGCTCGCGCGCTCTTGGCGGGCGCGGCAGTCACTCTTGCCGCCGCGCCTGCAGTCGCACAGTCGCAGCCCCTCTCCTGGGCGGACGTCGTCCGCCTCGTCGACGAACACCCGCGGCTTCGTGAGGCGGATGCCCGCGCTGCCGCCGCACAAGCAGGCATCGCAGCCGCCGGCGCCATCCCCAACCCCTCGCTCGACGTGGCGCTCGGGCGCGGCGCCCCACGGGAGGGCCCCGGCCCGGACAGGTTCGAGCAGGCCTTCGAGCTGACGGTTCCGCTCGAGTGGCTGGCCGAGCGGGGCCCCCGCGTCGACGCAGCCCAAGCGACCTTGGAAGAAGCCAAGGCCGAGGCTCGTGCCCTCCGCCGTGACGTCCTTGGGCAGCTGGGCACCCTCTTCTGGAACGCCGCCTTCGACCAGGCCCGGGTCGAATCCCTCCAGGCGCTCGAGGCCCAGGCCACCGAGGTCGCCAAGCTCGTCGGGCTCCGCGTGGAGAAGGGCGAGGCGCGGCCCATCGAGGTGCCTCGGGTCGAGACGGAGCTCGAGCGCGTGCGCAACGAGCTCGCAGCCGCTCGGTCGCAGCTCCAGTCTCACCGGGGCCAGCTGCAGCTCTGGATCCAGGGACTCGCCGAGAAGGACTGGACGGTCGACCCCGCTGCGCTGGAGGCCCTACCGAAGGTGCCGGACCTGGAGGCCGCGATGGCTGCCATTCGCGAGAGCCACCCTTCGCTCGACGCCTCCAGGGCCCGCGCGCGCGCGCTCGACGCGGAGATCACCGCCGAGCGCCGCCAGCGCATCCCCGCCTTCTCCATCAAGGGCTTCTTCACCAACGAGCTCGATCGCCAGAGCTTCGGCGGCGGGATCGGCGTGACCCTGCCGGTCTGGAACTGGAACACGGGCCGCATCGAGCAGGCCGAGGCGACGCGACGGGCCGAGTCCCACCGGCTCGACGCGCAGACTCGCGACCTGCTCGCCAGCGCGACCGAGGCGCGTACCTCGTGCGCGCAGGGGCAGCAGGCGGCGGCCCGGTACCAGGAGCAGAATCCTGCCCCGCGCCGAGAAGGCCGCCAGCATGCTCGAGCGCTCTTTCCAGATAGGCGAGACGACGCTCCTCGACGTTCTCGACTCACGGCGGGTGCTCGGCGAAGCGCGCCGCGAGCACCTCGCTGCCCTTCTCCAAACCCAACTCGACTGCAGTCGGCTTCAGCTCCTTCTGGGAGAAACGCGATGAACTCGACCAAGATCCTCGTTTCCCTCGTCGCCGCTGTGTCGTTGGCTGCATGCCGCGGCTCGAGCGCCGAAGCCCCGAAGGAGAAGCCCGCTGCCGCCAAGGCCGGCGAGGCGGGGGAGCACGAAGGCCACGGCAAGGCGGGGGACAAGCACGGCGAGAAGGATGAGCACGGCCACGCGGGCGAGAAGGATGAGCACGGCCACGCGGGCGAGAAGAGCGATCTCGACAAGCCGGTCGACGAGCTCTTCGCCACCCAGTGCGAGCACGGCACCAAGACCTTCGAGTGCGACGAGTGCCGCTATGAGAACGGAGTGGTCAAGGCCCCCGCCGGCCTGTTCGAAGGCCAGCTCCTCAAGAAGGCCACCGTGGGCAAGCGGCGGGTCGAGGCCCCCATCGGCCTGACGGGCGAGATTCGCTTCGACGAGCGCCGCGTCGCGCACATCAGCGCTCAGACGGAGGGCGTCGTGCGCAAGGTCAGCGTAAACCTGGGCGACCACGTCAGGAGAGGGCAGGCGCTGCTCGAGATCGAGAGCGTCAGCTACGGCCAGGCCGAGAGCGAATACCTCGAGGCCCAGGCCACCCTCGCCCTCGCCCAGCGCAACTTCGACCGCCAGGCCGAGCTGCGCAAGGAGGGCATCACCTCGGAGAAGGAGTACCTGCAGGCGAAGCAGGAGTTCGAGGCCGCGCAGATTCGCGCTCGGACCGCGGGGGACAAGCTCGTCCAGCTCGGGTTGCCTCCAGGCGAGCTCAAGAACCTGGGGCAGGGAGGCGCTCGCACGCGCCTGGTGCTGCGCGCTCCCTCCGACGGCATGGTGCTCGTGCTCCACGCCGTTCCGGGCGAGGTCGCGAAGTCGGAGGAGCCGTTGATGACCGTGGGCGACCTGAGCACCTTGTGGCTCTGGGCCGACCTGTACGAGCGCGACCTCGCGGCCGTGGTCGACCACCAGGCCGCCGGCGGCCTGCAGGCCATCGTGACCGTCAAGGCGTTCCCGGGAATCGAGTTCCCGGGGAGCGTGGACTTCGTGGGCCCGACGATGGACGAGGCCACGCGCACCGTGAAGGTGCGCATCGAGCTCAAGAACCCCTCGGGCAGGCTGCGCGCCGGCATGTTCGCCAACGTGAAGATCTTCCTGCCCGGAAAGGAGGAGGTCCTCGCGGTCCCGAAGGACGCGGTGCTCGAGGACGAGGGACGCGCCTTCGTCTTCGTCCACCACCACGACGACTACTACGTCCGCCGCCCCGTCCAGCGCGGCAAGTCCTGGGCGGGCTGGGTGGAGATCACGCGCGGGCTCTCGGGCGGCGAGACCCTCGTCGCCGACGGGTCCTTCCTCCTGAAGTCGGACGTCCTGCGCTCGAAGATGGGCGCCGGCTGCGCGGACTAGAGGGAGCCACCATGAAATTCTTCACGTGGTTGCTCGAGACTCGGTTCCTCGTGTTGCTCGCGACCGGCGTCCTCGTCATCGCCGGCTACGTCGCCTGGACCCGCCTTCCCATCGACGCCTTCCCGGACGTCACCAACACGCAGGTGATGATCCTGGCCAAGGCGCCCGGGCTCGCTGCCGTCGACGTCGAGCAGCGGGTCAGCTACCCCATCGAGCAGGTGATGCGCGGGCTCCCCAAGGTCACCTCGGTGCGCTCGCTCTCGAAGGCCGGGCTCTCGCAGGCCGTCATCGTCTTCGAGGATGGCTCGGAGACCTATTGGACCCGACAGGTCGTCTTCGAGCGCCTGGCGCAGGCGCGCGAGAGCCTCCCTCCCGGCGTCGAGCCAGAGCTCGGTCCCATCAGCACCGGGCTCGGCGAGATCTTCCAGTACACGCTCGAGAGCGAGAAGGTCGACCCCACCGAGCTGCGCACGATCCAGGACTGGATCGTCTCTCCGCTGCTCAAGCCGATCCCCGGGGTGAACGAGATCAACAGCTTCGGCGGGTACGTGAAGCAGTACCAGGTGCTGCTCCAGCCCGACAAACTGCTCAAGTACGGGCTGACCGTCGCGCAGGTGGTCGAGTCCATCGAGCGCAACAACGCCAACGCGGGCGGCGGCGTCGTCGTCCGCGGGTGGGAGCAGATGTACCTGCGCGGCGTCGGCCTGCTGCGCGACATCCCCGACATCGAGCGCATCGTGCTCAAGGCCAAGGACGGGGCGCCGGTCTACCTGCGCGACGTCGCCGACGTCGTCGTCGGCTCCGAGCCGCGCCAGGGCGCGGTGACGCGCGACGGCAAGGGCGAGGCGGTCGCGGGCATGGTCATCATGCTCAAGGGAGAGAACTCCAAGGACGTCGTCAGCCGCGTGAAGGCCGCCGTGGAGAGGACGAAGTCCACGCTGCCCGAAGGCACCCGGATCAGCGTCTTCTACGACCGCACCTCGCTCATCGAGGCGTGCATCAAGACGGTGGTCGACGCGCTGCTCGAGGGCGGCATCTTCGTCATCCTGGTGCTCTTCCTGTTCCTGGCGGAGCTGCGCACCGCGCTCATCGTCGTCTTCTCGCTGCCGCTGACCTTCCTGGTGAGCTTCATCGTCATGGGGCAGGTGGGGCTCTCCTCCAACCTCATGAGCCTGGGCGGCCTGGCCTTCTCGGTCGGCATGGTCGTCGACGCCTCGATCGTCGTGGTCGAGAACGTACGCCGGCACCTGGCCGAGCACCGGGACAAGGAGCAGAAGCGCCACGTCGTGGCCACCGCCGTCGCCGAGGTCGCCCGCCCCGTGGGCTTCTCGGTGGTGATCATCGCCATCATCCTCGTGCCGCTGTTCACCTTGCAGGGCATCGAAGGGAAGATGTTCGCGCCGCTCGCGCTCACGATGCTGATCGCGCTGCTCGTGTCGCTCGTCGTCGCGCTCACGGTCGTCCCGGCGCTCTCCGAGCTGGTCCTCAGGCAGGTCCCCGAGAAGGAGTTCTTCTTCATCCGTCGGCTGCACCAGGGCTACCTGCGCCTCCTCGGCGGGACGGTGCGGCACCCGCGCATCACCCTCGCTGCGTCCGTCGCCACGCTCGTGGCCGCCGGGGCGCTCACGCCGCTCATCGGCACCGAGTTCATGCCGCCGCTGGACGAGGGGTCGCTCGCCATCAACGTGGTGCGCCTGCCCAACGCCGCCCTCGACGGCTCGGTGAAGGTCGCCGACTACATGGAGAAGCAGCTCAGGAAGTTCCCCGAGGTCGACACCGTGGTCAGCAAGACGGGCCGCGCGGAGATCTCCGAGGACCCGATGGGGCCCGAGCAGACCGACGTCTTCATCATGCTCAAGCCGCGCAAGCAGTGGGGCACCGGGCGCGACAAGGCTGAGCTGACGAAGGCCATCCAGGAGGAGCTCGCCCAGATCCCAGGCCTTCGCTACTCCTTCTCCCAGCCCATCGCCCTGCGGGTGAACGAGCTGATCTCCGGGGTCAAGAGCGACCTCGCGGTGAAGGTGTTCGGCCCCGACCTCGAGGTGCTGAAGCAGTTCGCTGACCGGGGAGCCGCGGTGCTCATGGGCGTGCGCGGGGCCCAGGACGTCAAGGTCGAGCAGATCTCCGGCATGACGCAGTTCGACGCCGAGATCGACCGCGAGGCGGTGGCCCGCTACGGCATCAACGTCTCGGACGTCAACGACACCATCGAGACGGCCATCGCTGGTCGCGAGGCGTCCACCCTCATCGAGGGCCAGCGCCGCTTCGCGGTGGTCGTGCGCTTCCCCGAGGCGGCCCGCGCTGACATTCCCGAGATCGAGCGGCTCCTCATCGCCGCGCCCAAGGGCGAGCGCGTCCCGCTCGGCCAGCTCGCCAAGGTCTCGATGGTCGAAGCGCCGGCGCAGGTCAGCCGCGAGAACGGCATGCGGCGCGTCGTCGTCGAGTGCAACGTGCGCGGGCGCGACCTTGGCAGCTTCGTGGAGGACGTGCAGGCGGGCCTCGCGCCGATCCAGAAGGAGCTGCCGTCCGGCTACTTCATCGAGCTGGGCGGCCAGTTCGAGAACCAGCAGCGCGCCATGCGGCAGCTGGAGATCGTGGTCCCCATCGCGCTCCTGCTGATTCTGGTGCTCCTCTACCTGGCCCTCGGCTCGGTCGGCCACTCGCTGCTGGTGCTGCTCAATCTCCCGTTCGCGCTGGTCGGCGGCGTCATCGCCGTCGTCCTCTTCCGGATGCCCCTGTCCGTCTCCGCCGCGGTCGCCTTCATCGTGCTGCTGGGGATCGCGGTGCAGAACGGCGTCGTGCTCGTGGCCTTCTTCAGGCAGCTGCGGGAGCGCGGCGAGAGCGTCTCCGAGACGGTCCGCAAGGGCTGCGAGCTGCGGTTCCGCCCGCTGCTCATGACGGCGCTCACGAGCTTCATCGGCCACCTGCCGATGCTCTACGCCACCGGGTCCGGGGCGGACATCCAGAAGCCGCTCGCGGTGGTCGTCATGGGCGGGCTCATCACGTCCACCGCGCTGACCCTCCTGGTGCTCCCGACGCTCTACGCAGTCCTCGCGGGCCGGGCCGAGCGGAGGGCGCTCGCCGTCGCCGCCGAGGGCCCGCCGAGCAACGCGTGAGGGACCTTGGGAAAGGTCGAGATTGAGCTGGAGGTCGTCCTCCAGCACCTGCCGGGAGCATCGGTCGCCGCGGCAGGCCTAGGCGGTCAATCCGGGCTCCGAGCGTGTAGCAAAGGCCCCGGCGGCCCGGGACTACTTGGTCCACGGCACCTACTTGGGCCACGTGGCCCAAGTTGCCGGCCCTGCCTGGCTCGATCCCCGCCCCATCGCCAAGGGCTGGCGGGCCGGTGCCTGGATTCCTTCCAGGCAGGGTGGCTGGCGACGACGAAGGAGAACCTGCAGAGCAGGTTGTCGCAGACGTGACGTTGCGCCATCAGCGCAGTCGCCAGGGTGCGCGCGGCGTCGATGAACTCCAATCGCTTTCGGGTGGTGGCCCCAACCGCTGGGCGCGCAGTCCAGCCCAGGCCACCTGAGCGGGCAGCAAGCGAGGCCGCTCCCGCTCGGGGAGCAGGCCCTCCCGGCCCGCGCCGAGTGCGCAACGTGGGCGTCTGTGGAGTCTTTCGAGGGGGGCGCGCGTGGAGCTGGCGAGCGTGGCGTGGCAGGGGCGCAGCCCCGGCGGGTGGATCAATGGGCGCGGCTGGGACCTGCGCTGGCTGGTGGGCAGCGCGCTGGTCGTGCCGCTGGTGCTGCTGGTGGTCAAGGCGGGCGCCTCGAACGACCTGGTGAACCTCGGCGTCACCGCGCTCATCGGCGGACCGCACCTGTTCTCCACCTACACCGCGACCTACCTCGACCCGCGCTTCCGCCGCTCGCATTGGCTCGTCCTGGTCCTCGCGGCGCTGATTGTCCCGGCCTTCGTCGTCTACTGGGCCATCCACGACTACGAGATCCTCATCAGCACCTTCCTGTTCATGGCCTCGCTGCACGTGCTGCAGCAGAACGCCTACCTCTCCGACGTGTACCGGCTGCGCTTGGGCCGGGCGGAGCCGCGCTGGTCGCGGTGGCTCGACTACGGGCTCTTGATGACGAGCATCTACCCCCTGGCCGCCTACAAGCTGGTGCGCGGCGAGTTCACGCTGGGGCACACGCGCATCCTCATCCCGCAGTTCCTGCTGGTCCCGGCGACCTACTACGCGGTGTTCGGGGTCTTCTTCGCATTGCTCGCGGCGTGGCTCCTCAAGACCGCGCTCGAGACGCGCCGCGGAGTGCTCAACCGGCCCAAGACGCTGCTCATCGCGGTGACGACCTTCGTGGCCTTCGTGGTGCCCATGGCCGAGCAGGGCGGGAAGCTGGAGCTGGCGTTCCAGGGCGTCAACGCCTGGCACTCCATCCAGTACCTGGGGCTCGTCTGGCTCATCCAGAGCGTGCGCAGCCAGCAGGGCTTCGTCGCCTCACCGGCCATCCGCTGGATGGCAGCGCCGGGCAAGCCCTGGCGCTTCTGGGGCGGCTGCTTCGCGGTCACCTCGGCGGTGCTGGCCGGGGTCGCCGGGCTCTCGCACCTGGATCCGTGGCACCTGAGGTTCCAGCAGTACTACGCGATGTTCGTTCTCAGCCCGCTGCTCATCCACTACGTCGTGGACGGCTACATCTTCGCCACGGCGCTCGGGCGCAGGGCCACGGCGGACACCATGCCCTACGTGGTGCCGGCGACGGTGCGGAGCTGAGAAGGGGTTGAGCGCTGGGCGGCGATGGTCAGAAGCCCGGCAGCGCACCGCCCATCGCCCCGCCGCCGCTCTCGGCCTCGGCGCCCGGCATCGGGCGGCCCTTGATGGAGATGGGCGGACCGGCAGTGGGGAAGAAGGTGCCCTTGGTCAGGTACCAGATCTTCTCGCCGCGCGGCTTGGCCATGTTGGCGCTCAGCTTGCCGCCGCCCTTGGGGCCTGAGACCAGGATGGCCAGCTGCAAGGTGCTCGTGCCCATGAACTGGATGTCGTAGTTCTGCACCGTCAGCTCGCCCTGCTTGAAGGGCGTGCCCAGCCGCTCGTGCATCTCCTGCGTGAACGACATCGCCTGCATCGCCGAGGCGGCCGCGGACTGGGCCTCCTTCTGGGCCTTCTCGGCGCCCCAGTCGAGACCGAGGAACAGCACCACGGCGGTGATGACGCCACCGGTGATCAGGAACGTGGCGAGAACGGTGATGACGGTCTTCAAGGGCCCCTCCCTTGGGCGGCGGGATCCATCGCCCACACTTGAACCACAAGTCGGACCGCGTTCCAACTGGCCGCCCGCTCGCGGAAGGCGCGGCGAGCGGGGCCGTGGATGAGGCGCGGGCGGCACGCGGGAACGTGTTCTGACGCCAAGGTCGCCAAGGGACCAAGGTCGCCAAGAACGTCTTGGCTTTCGAGCTGGGCCCGCTCGCCGCTCGCACAAGGTATGTCGGCATTTCCTGACAACCTCGCGCCGCCGGCACGCCAACTCCATCTGCGACGCCGCCCCGCGCCCGCCTGCTATCCTCTCCCGCCGATGTCACCGAGCTACGACAACGGCCCCCAGAGCCTCAACCGCGCCCGCGCCGCGCTGGACCTGCGGCGCTACGAGGACGCGCTCGCCGAAGCCGGCCGCGCCATCGCCGAGCGGCCCTCGGACGCGGCGCCGCACGGCGTGATGGCGCAGGCGCTGCTCGGCCTCGACCGCGACGCCGAAGCCCTCGCCGCGGCGGAGGCGGGGCTCAAGCTCGACGCCCAGGACGAATGGCTCCACCGGCTGCGCTCCTCGGCGCTGCTCGCGCTGGGCCGCAAGGGCGAGGCGCTGGCGGCAGCCGATGCCGCCGCCCGTCTCGATCCGAGCTCGCCGTGGACCCACGCCTGCCGCTCCCGAGCGCTGGCGGCGCTCGACGACCTGTTCAAGGCCATCGACGAGGCCAAGACGGCGTTGAAGCTCGCGCCGGAGGCGGCTTCGCTTCACGCGGAGCTGGCCGAGCTGTACGCCCAGGGCGGCAACGCGCAGCAGGCAGCGGTCCACTTCCGCGACAGCCTGGCGCTCGACCCGCGGCAGGCGGGCGTGCTCAACAACTACGGGGTCGCGCTGGACAGGCTGGGGCTCGAGGAGGACGCCACGCTGGCGTTCGAGTCGGCGATGCTGCTCGACCCGACGCTCAAGGTCGCGCTGCGCAACGTCCACGCCTCGGTGCAGGGCCAGCTCGAGGGACGGCAGACGGTGACCGGCTTCTGGGGCCGCTACGCCGCGTGGTCCGTCTTCCTGTTCTGCTGCCCTCCGGCGTGGCTGCTGATCCCGGTCATCTTCCTGGTGAACCTGGCGCGGCACTCGCTGGCGGCGGACAAGAAGGCGGCGGAGCTCTCCGTGACCGACCCGGAGCTGATGCGCCTCTACCTGCAGCTCTCGCGAGACAAGCGCGAGGGGCGCCTCTGATCCGAGGCGAGCGGCTCAGCGCAGCGAGCTGTCGCGGGCGCGGGCGATCCGCGTCGCGATGGACTCCTTGAGGTTGGACGTGGAGCTGTGCGGGCCGAGCCAGATGCCCCACAGCCGCTCGTTGATGGTCTCGGCTCGGGAGAGCACGCGCTGGACCGGTCCGAGCTCCACGACGAACTGGTCGCCCTTCGAGCGCAGGAGGGCCACCTCGCCTTCCTTGACGCCGTCCGGGCAGGCGGCGGCGCTGACGACGCGCGCCACGTCCGAGGCGGGCAGGATGTCGTCGAGCGCGCCGCGCAGCGCTCCCTCGAGCTGCCCGCGGTTCACGTTTCGCGCGAAGCGCAGGACGATCATCTTGTCGCCCGGGGCGGAGGCCAGCGCCGCGAAGAGCCGCTCGTCCCGCTCGAGCGACTTGGCGAGCGTCCTGCCCTGCTCCTGGCCGTGCCAGCCGAGCGCCTCGTCGAGCACTCGGTCCGCCGAGGAGGACTCCAGGCAGAACGCCACCGAGTAGAGCTTGAAGACGAACGCCTTGCGCGAGCCGACGCCCAGGCAGTGGAACGCGGTGCCGCCGACGACCGGGCGCTCGACGAACTGGGCCCCGGTCATCTGGTCGACGATGGTGGCCGGCATCGCGCTCGCCGAGGAGATGCTGGCGGCAGTGGCCGCCAAGGCGATCGCCCAGGCCACGGCCTTCCTCGCCGAGGTCTTCGACCGCGCCTTCGGTTCAGCGCTACCTCTCCCTCCGAACCGAAGTCCTCGACTCCCTGCGTGCGTCATGCTCGTCCGACCTCCCCGCCGCCGCCCCGAGCCCGTCCGAGGAGCTTCTCGACCGAAGGCGCCTGGAACCGGCGGACCCTCCGCGATAGTCCCGCGCTGTCCGGGCTCGTCTCCAAGCTCGGCGTGGGTCTGGTCGACTCATCCTCAGGCGGGCGCTCCCGACGCTCCTGTTCAGGCGCGTCATCGTTCGCTCGCGTCGCGAGGAAATCTACGCTCTGTCGCCGCCAGGGCCCGCGAGGCTCCTCCAGCGGACGACCGAGGTCGTGGAGCACCGCCTCGCCACGACCGGACCCCCTCGACGACCGTCAGCCGCGCACCTTCTCCTGGTTGAGGAGCTCGAGAGCCGGAAGCTGCTCGAGGAGGGCCTCGCGGACCGAGCGGTCGTTCGCCAGGGGCCGGTCGATTTGGAGCTCCTTGACGCTCTTCAGGTGGGGCAGCGCCTTCAGCAGGCCGTCCGCGGTGAGCTCGTTGTACTCGAGCGAGAGGCTGCGCACGCCCGAGAACGCGGGCGCGAGCTGCGCGAGGACGGCGTCGGTCATCAAGTTGGAGCTGAAGTGGAGGGTGGGGACGCGGCCGAGCGGGAGCTTGGCGAGCAAGGGGACGGTGGCCTTGGTCCTCTTGCGCAGCGAGGTGACCTGCAGCGAGAGCTGCGGGCTGAGCATCGCGATGGCCGCGAAGCCCTCGGCGAGCTTCTGGGCCTCGCAGGTCGCGTGCTCGACGAGGCCATTCTCCCCGAAGCGCCAGGAGCGCAGAAACTCCCGGGCCGGTCCGACCATCTTGCCGCCGCCGTTGGCGCGCAGGACCTCGAGCCGCCGGGCGTCGCCTGCTGGCCGATCAGGTGGAGCTGGATGAACTCGCCGCGGGGATCGCCGTGCTCGGCGAGGACGTCGGCCCAGACGGCGAGGAGCGAGGGGTCGTCGGGGCGGTCGAAGTAGGCCTGGAGGAGCTGGGCGGCGCGGGCGTCCTGGTCGGCCTCGGAGGTCACCGGCTTGCGGGCGGACGGGAGCTTGCGCTCGGCGCGCTCTTTCGGGAGCGAGTCCGCTCTGGCCAGCGGGTAGCGCTCGATGAAGGTGCCGGTGGTGAGCACGTACCAGCCGGCGGCGGTCCAGGCCTGGAGGATGTCCCGGCCCCGCGGCCGCGCGAACGAGTGCAGGACCTTGCCGTCGAGCTCGAGCACCTCGACCATCCCCTCGAACGTGGAGCGCACCACGGTCCCGGGCTCGACGCCCCAGCAGTACGTCCCGCGGCCGAGCCTCGCGCCCTGCCGGTGGACAGCTCGAGGACCTCGCCTCGGGGCGAGAGCACCCAGCCATCGCGCGGGCGCAGCACGCCGTGGAGCGAGACCTTGTCCTTGATGTCCACCGGAGTCTCGCGGCCTGTGGCGAGGTCGCGGCGCGCGGTCGTGGCGAAGGTGGCGTAGAGGAGCTCATCGGGCCCGGTAAAGCACGCCGCCTGGGCCTTGCGCGACTCGACCTTCTTGCCCGAGGGATCGAAGACGGCGACCTCGCCCTTCCCGACCGCCGCGATCCAGCCGCCGTTGGGGCTCGGCGCGAGGCCCTGGACCTCGAGCTCCAGCGGCTCGAAGACGGCCTGGACGGCGCCGCTGATGCGGTCGGCGCGCTTGAGCACGTAGACGAAGTGGTCCTTCTCGTACTTGCGCTCCAGGCCGACCACGTCGCCGCCGAGGTGCGCGATGGGGCCGCTGAACGGCGCCTCGACCTTGGCGACCTTCCCCGAGGCGGCGTCGAAGCGGCCGAAGCCGTTCCAGCTGCCGTTGAGGTAGGCGCCGGGGCCGCAGGCGAAGAAGAAGCTGCCGTCGGGCTCGACCGCGAGCGAGGCGGCGGCTTGGCGCAGGGTCTGCGGCGCGTCGGGCTTGGGCTTGGCCATGGCCGGCTCCAGGGCCCGAGCGTGAAGTCGAGCCCGACCTTTCTGCGACGTACGCCTGGGGGCCAGCGGCAGGTGGCCAGAGGAGGGGCCGCTACTTGAGGACCGGCGCCCCGGCAAGGAGGGCGTCACGGAGCTCCGTGAAGCGATCGCCCCCGTGAAAGACGTCCGGTCGCAACGCCTGGTCCATCGCGTCACCCCCGTCTCCGATGATTCGCGCCTGGGGTTTCCCACCGAGCTCGACGCAGCCGCGACCGCCCGACTTGATCCACGCCTTGGCCGCGGTGGCTCCATGCACGACTAGGTGGCCCGCGTCGCTGAGATCGGTGACCAGCACGCCCTTCACCTCCAGCTGCCCCTCGACGAACAAGCACGCATCGCAGGCAAGCACCAGCTCGGTGGCGGTGAGCGAGCCGCGAACCCACAGCGGCGTGTAGGCGTCGGAGTTGTCGAGCGCGAGCGCCCCATCGACGGTCAGGCTGCCATCGACGACGAAGATGGTGCGGTTGTCGCGGTCGGGCACGTGCCTGAAGCGCTGGGGGCCGACAAGGTGCAAGTCGCCGCGGTGGATCAGGAAGTGCTCAGGCTCGACACCAAAGAGGTCCTCCAGGCCGATGCTGCCCCGGGTCACCGCCATGACGTCGTAGGCCTTGCGGGCCTCCTGCGTGGCGACCTTCTTCCAGCTCGCGCCGGGGATCTGGTGGTACGTCGTCGGCTCGTTGTTGTCGGCAGTCATGAATCAGCATCTCCTGAACGCGAACGCGAGAGCCGCGGACGTTAGCCGCAGCACTTCTGGATGTCCGCTGGTTTGAGGCACGCCGGGACCGCAGCACGGGCCTGCTCGTTGTTCGCGCAGATCCCTGTTCGGCACCGGCAGGTGGGAGGTGAACGGCTGGGCCGCCGAATGGCTGCGGAGCACGGCGGGTCCTTCACCCGTTCGCGTGGCCGCACGGGCGTGCACCCGCACTGGCTCTTCAATTTCCGCCTCAGCGCACAGGGCCCCGCGTTGAACGCAGTCCGCGCGTCCCGATTGCGCTGCTGGGCGGCGAACGAGTGGCAGCATGCGCCGACTCTCAAGAGGCGGCGTTCGGAATACTCGGCGGTGATAGGGTCTGCGCGCGAGGGGAACGGGAGCGCCGATGACGACCGGACACAAGGACCCGCTCCACGGCATCACGCTGGAGACCATCGTCACGACCCTGGTCGAGCGGCATGGCTGGGCCTCGCTCGCGAAGCTGATCCCCATCCGCTGCTTCGAGAACAACCCAAGCGTGAAGTCGAGTTTGACCTTCCTGCGCCGAACGCCCTGGGCGCGCAAGAAGGTCGAGGACCTCTACTTGTGGGGAGCGGACTAGCGCCTGGCGGCGAAGAGGCCCGCGACGCTCTCCAGCGACCGACCGCGGTCATCCGTCGACCTCGCGCAGGGCGGGCTCGACCTTCTCCGCGATCGCCCTGACGTGCTCGAGCAACCAGAAGCCGAAGGGCTGGATCTCGTTGGGAGCCGAAGCCGGCAGCTCCGGCGCGCCCTCGTCGAAGGGGATCACCGGGTGCTCGCCGGTGGGCGAGGTGAAGCGCCGATCGAGGGCGAAGGAGTAGCCGTGGTGCGAGCCGCCGTGGAAGACGTGCAGGTGGTTCAGGTCCGGAGAGCCCTTGGCCTCGGCCAGCTCCGCGATGTCGTAGGTGCCAGAGGCTTCGATCTGCAGCGGGCTGTAGCCGCCGCCGCTCAGCTCGTCGACGTGGCTGCCGGCGACCTTCGCATCGAGGCTGGGGCTGATGATCCAGGTGATGCCGCCGTAGCGGCGCTCGAAGTAGGCGAAGGAGGACTCACTGATCGAGGGCTCGGTGGCCTGGGCGAGCCTGGCCCAGCGTGCGAACCGGTGGTCGTGGAGCTTGCGGAAGAACTCGCTGTCGTGGCCGAGCTCGGCGATGCGCGGGTCGTCGCTGCCGAGGCGCTCGAGGACCATGTGCCCGCGGCGATGGCGGTCGTGCAGGTCGGCGAGCGTGGCGATGGCCGCATCGACCGCTTCGAAGGCGTTGGTCGGCTCGGGGATCGTGGCGGGAGGCCTGCGCTCCGGAGCTGGACGTGAAGAGACGATCGGCGGGTTGGGCTGCGTCGCGGCCTTGAGCTCGATGGCGTGCAGGCGCATCCCGTCGTCGCCGAGGGCCTGGACGCGCAGGCTGGCGGCGGCTTCGGCCTCGGCGCGGCTCTTCAGCTCGGTGATCTGCGCCTCGGCGCCCCGCGGCCACTCGACGAGATAGTTGCCGTCGACCCAGAGGTCGATGACCCGTGGAGGCTTGGCGAAGGTCCGCTTGGCGACCTTGGTCGGCGTGGCGTGCCAGGGCGAGCCGTCGGCGAATCCGAGGCCGCGGTACCACGCGAGCAGCCCGTCGACCTCGGAGGCGGGGGCGAGGGAGGCGAAGTAGGCGCCGTTGAGGTTGCCGCGGCGCACGATGGCCTGGTCGCCGCGCACCTCGATCTCGACGAAGAGCTCCCCGAGCAGTTGGTAGAGCGCCTCGCGCCGCGCCACCGGGCCGGTGGGCGTCGTCTCGACCGCCTCGGCGAGCTTTCCGCGGCTCCAGATCCGCAGCTCCGGGTGGAGGAACGTCGGCGGGATGTAGAACCAGACCTCCTCTGGCGTATCGAGGACCGGACCGCAGCAGAAGACGGGCTCGCCGTTGTTGAGGGCTTTGATTCGATTCCAGTCGTAGTCGGCCAAGGAGGTCTCCATGAGTCTTCGAGGAGTTCGGGCTGCGCGCTCGAGGCCCTGGGAGATGGCGACGGAGTCGGCGCGGATCTCGCCCATAGGCGGTCGCGTTCACATCGGCGAGGCAAGGTACCGATCGCCGCGGCGATAGACCCAACAGATGGCACCGAATGATGTCATCGGAGCGGTCGATGGGCCGCGTGCGTCGAACCCATTCGAGCGCCGAGAAGACCGGCTCGGAGGACGCGGAGGTGCGAAGCGCTTCGACCGAGGTAGCCGAAGGCAACCGACTAACCCCCTCCCGCAATTTGGGTGGGGCAGGGGGGAGGGCCGCGCTACGGCTTGGCCCGCTGGTATTGCACCGGCCAGGCCACGTCCACCCCCAGCTCCTTCGCCGCATGCAGCGGGAAGCTCGGGTCGCGAAGGGACTGGCGGGCGATGGCCACCACGTCCGCCTTCTCCTCGCGGACCAGCGCATCGGCCTGGCGAGCCTCGGTGATGAGCCCCACCGCCACGACCGGGACGCCCGCCTCGCGCCGCACCCGCTCGCCGGCCGGCACCTGGAAGCCAGGTCCGACCGGGATCTTGGCGTGCGGCACCAGGCCGCCGGAGGAGCAGTCGACGAGGTCCACGCCGCGCTTGGAGACGAGCCGGGCCAGCTCGACCGACTGCTCGACGTCCCAGCCGCCTTTTGCCCAATCGGTGGTGGAGATGCGCAGGAGCAGCGGAAGCCGCTCCGGCCACTCCGCGCGGACCGCCTCGACGACCTGCAGCGTCAGCCGCACCCGGTTCTCGAAGCGGCCGCCGAAGTCGTCGGTCCGCTCGTTGGACAGCGGGGAGAGGAACTGGTGAAGGAGATAGCCGTGGGCGGCGTGGATCTCCACGGCCTGGAATCCCGCGGCGAGCGCGCGCCGCGTGGCCTGCACGAACGCGTCGACCATGACCGGCAGCTCGTGCGTAGCGAGGGCGCGGGGCATCGCGTGGCCGGGCGCAAAGGGCAGCGCGGAGGGCGCGACCGGCTCCCAGCCGCCCAGGGTGGGCGCGAGCGGTCCGCCTCCCTCCCACGGCGGAGAGGTCGAGGCCTTGCGGCCGGCGTGCGCCAGCTGGATCGCCGGGACCGCACCTTGCGAGGCGACGAAGCGGGCGACGCGGGCCAGCGGCTCGATCTGGGCGTCGCTCCACAGCCCGAGGTCGGCGGGCGAGATTCGGCCGCGCGGCTCGATCGCGGTCGCCTCGGCACAGACGAGGCCCGCTCCGCCGGCAGCGCGGGCCCCCAAGTGAGCGAGATGCCAGTCGTTCGCCAGCCCGTCCTTCGCCGAGTACATGCACATCGGCGAGATCATCAGGCGGTTGCGCAGCGTCACCGACCGCAGGGGGAGCGGCGAGAACAGGTGGGGCATGCATGGCTCTCCTAGCCTTCGAGAGAGGCTATGGATGAGGGACCGGCCGCGCGAGTTGCGCGGCCGCCATCAGCGGCGTCGGCGCAGGAGCAGGAAGCCCGCCGCCAGGGCGAAGAGCGCAGTGCCCGAGCCCGCGCCCGCGGCGGAGCAGCTCTGGTTCTCGACCGGGATGCCGTGCCCCCCGTGCGAACCAGGTCCCTCGCTCCCCGAAGCGGCATCCGCGGGAACGGCAACGCCGCCGTCGCGGGGGCACCCGGGATGGCGTCGAGGCCTGCGTCTCGCGAGGTGGTCGACGTGAGGAGGTTGACGAGGCCATCGGCGATGCCGGCCAGCTCGTATTGGGAGGCCGTGTCCCCGAACTGGAAGAGCGCCGCGGGCACGCCGTCCTGCTTGAGCTGCGCGTCGAGCCAGTCGAGCCACTCGAGGTAGGCGGTCGCGGACGTGCTGGAGTTGAGCCAGCCGCCGGCCTGGCCTGTGGCGGTGATGACCAGCGGCACCAGCTCCAATCCGCACTCCGAGACAATCCTCCGGTAGCGCAGCGTGGTGGCGGCCTCGAGGACGCTGTCGTGGGCGAGGTAGGTGGAGAAGGCGTGGTAGCTCCAGCCCCAACGGTAGCTCTTGGCCTTCATCGCGGTGGCGATGGGCTCGAACAGGTTCTCGGAGCCCGAGCCCAGCTCACCCGAGAGTGCCGGCTTGCCGCTGGGGATGGCGCCGATGAGCGGGGGGTAGCCGGCAGCGTCGGCGAGGTCGGCGAAGTGCGCGAAGAACTTGGCGGCCCACTGCGCCGCCGCCGCGTTGCCGGTCCTGTCGGGGAGGTTGTCCACGCCGTTGGGGCCCTCGAGCCAGTCGACGCTGCCCGCCGAGGCTACGCGTCCTTCGCCAGCCGGATGCCGGCGAACTGCCAGCGGGAGTGCGGGGCGAAGAAGTTGCGGTAGGTCGCGCGCAGGTGGTTGCGCGGGCTGACGCACGAGCCGCCGCGCAGCACCATCTGGTTGACCATGAACTTGCCGTTGTACTCGCCGAAGGCGCCCGGCTCGGGCTGGAAGCCGGGGTAGGGCGCGTAGGGGCTGGCGGTCCATTCCCAGACGTCGCCGAAGAGCTGGGCGATGGCTTCGCCGCCGGGGCCGGCGGCGCATGGGTGCAGCCGCCCGGACTCGACGAAGTTGCCCTCCACGTCCAGGTGGTTGGCGGCGATCTCCCACTCGGCCTCGGTGGGCAGGCGCGCCTTGGCCCAGCGCGCGAAGGCGTCGGCCTCGTAGTAGCTGACGTGGCAGACCGGCTCGGCCGGCGCGAGCGGCCGCGCTCCGCCGAGCGTGAAGGTGCGCCAGGTCCCGTCGCCCGCGTCGCGCCAGTACAGCGGCGCCCGCCAGCCGTGGCGCTGGACCTGCTCCCAGCCCTCCGAGAGCCACAGCTCGGGACGCCGGTAGCCGCCGTCCTCGACGAAGCCCTGGAACTCGGCGTTGGTGACCAGCCGCGTCGCCAGCTGGTACGCCTCCAGGAAGACGCGGTGCCGCGGGCGCTCGTGGTCGTAGGAGAAGCCCAGGCCGTGGTAGCCGAGCCAGCGCAGGCCCTCGGGGAAGGCGGCCCAAGCGTGAGGCATCGCCGCGCCCTCGCACGGTGCGGGGAGGTGGCGGTAGGCGGGCTCGAGCGGGTTGAGCGAGAAGGCGTGCTTGAGGTCGGTCAGCAGCAGCTCCTGGTGCTGCTGCTCGTGGTGCAGGCCGAGCAGGATGGACGGGACGAGGTCGGAGAGGCGCGACTCGTCGAGCTTGCGCAGCAGGTCCTCCATCCGGGAATCGACGTGGTGGCGGTAGGCCACGACCTCTTCGACGGTCGGCCGCGTCAGCATGCCGCGGCTGGCCCGGGCGATCCGCGGGCCGGCGGCCTCGTAATACGAGTTGAAGAGGAAGGCCCAGCTCGGGTCGTAGGGCTCGTAGCCGCGAAGGTGCTCGCGCAGCAGGAAGGTCTCGAAGAACCAGCTCGTGTGGCCCAGGTGCCACTTGGCCGGGCTCGCCTCGGGCATGGACTGGACGACGTAGTCCTCGGGCTCGAGCGTCTTGCACAGGTCCTCGGTGGCCGCTCGCACCGTCAGGTACAGGCGCAGGACGGACGTGCCGAGCTCACCGGTCAGGGGGTGGGGCGAGGGGACGGTACGCAGGGGTTCGGGCTGGAAATGGGGGGGCATGGCGGAGAGGAATTGTGCCCATCGGGCTCGGGCCCGGCGACCCGACCCACCAACGAAAAGTGGCGATCATCCTCGGGTCGACAGTTGGCGGTCGCGCCTCGAGGTCCCGGGAGGTGGCCGCAGCCCCTCGCTGGGCGATGAATGGAGCGTGCGACCTCTCTCCCGCTCGTCCCCGTCTGCGGCCTGGGTCTCGCCGCCTGCCCCCAGCCTCCTTCTTCGACGGCGGCGGACGTGGCGGGGCGTCTCCGAGGACGCCGCTTCGATCGCCCCGGCCGATGCCTCCGTCGCTCCGCCCTGGGATGCCTCGCAGCTCGCCGCCGACGCTCAGGAGATCGAAGTGCCGGACGCAGAAGCGCCGCCAGCACCCGATCCGGGCGGGCTTGAGCGTGCGCAGGCGCTCCTGGCCATCCCGCCCGAGGCCGGCACGCGGAGGGCAGGTGCATCTGGAGCTGCCGCCCAAAGGCGGAGCTTCGAGGGAGTCGACCCGGTCTTCCCGGCGCGAAGCGAGGTCGGAGGAAGGCCCGCCGGGCGATGGGTGTATCCTGCGGGCCGTTCCACCTCGGGGAGAGCGAGATTCCAGAGGACCGAGAAGAGCGACGGGCGCGGCAGATTCGGGGTCTGGTCGCACTGCGGGTCGACGCGCTGCGACTGAAAGCGGGGATCCCAATGCGAGCGCTCATCGCGAAGAGGGGCCGGCTCGGCGCAGTCATGCTCCTGACCACCGTGGCCGCTTTGAGTCCGGGCTGTCGCGCCCACTGCAGCTCGGCGTTCTCCTCGCCGGGAGTCCTGGCTCTCGACGCGCGCTACTCAATCCAGTCCTGCTGCATAGGGGCGCAGTGGGTGTGGAATGGCAGCGCCTGTGAGGCGCTGCCTCCAGCGACGATGTGCGGCTGCCGGTGCGATGGCCCCGACTGCAAAAGGGTCTTCCCCAGCTTCGTGGAGTGCAACCGGGCCCACAGTCACTGCTCGGAATAGGGCTCGGTCGTTCAGATCTCGCCGCGCCGGTCAGCGGCTTCTTCGCCCCCTGCAGCAGTCTTGGCGTGCCTTCGAACACCACCCGCTGCCGCCTCGGTCGGGCCCCGAATGCGGGCGCCACCTCGGTCGGCTTCGGCAGTCTCACGGCGCTGCTGATTCGGTTGCGTTTCGAGACACGCGCTTTCTTCGGAGTTCTGGAGCCTCGGTGCCAGCCCTCGCGGCCCCGTCTGCGTGCGGGTAGCGTGACCGGAACGCCGCCGTTCGTCGTACTCGGAGCCGAGACCCATGAGCGTTCCCATCAAGCCGTTCCGGCCGCTGCGCGAGAGCCTCCTCTCCCTTCTCGGACCGCTCGGCTTCGCCAAGTCCGGACGGCCATTGCAGCTCTCCCGCGTGCGCGAGGACATCCTCCAGATCGTAGCGATCGACACGCGGGGAGATTGGTTCTTGGGAACCACGTTCGGTGTCACCTACGCCTCGAGCGCGCTGTTCACCAAGCCCGGCCACATCTTTCTCTCTCCTGGAGGGACGCTCGGCGTGCCTCAGCACGGCAAGGCCCCGGTCGAGGCCACGGTGTGTTACGGACCGTCGAGCCACTGGCTGGCGACCGACCACTGGTCGGTCCCTTTGGTGAAGCCCGAGCCCGAACTGGCGCGCATCTTCGGTGCGATTCGAGCAGTACGTCGCCCAGGAGGTGAAGCCTTGGCTAGAGGAGACCGCGACCGTCACCGGGTTGCTGGGAGTGTTTGAGCAGGACGAGATCCTCTCGAAGGACCACCGGCTCTTCAACCGCGCCTGCTGTCTCGCCAGGCTCGCGCGCTGCGACGAAGCGCGGCCGTTCCTCGCCCAGGCCAAAGAGCAGTTCGCCGCGTTGGCGCCCCGGGTAACCTGGTGCGCGGAGTACGTCGCGATGTGCACGGCCCTGGACGAGGCCCTCGCACGTGGTCAGCCGGAGACCGTGCTCGGTCCCTGGACGGAGTGGTCCCGCGAGAAGCTGACGAAGGAGCTGCCGTCGGCGCCGCGCGCCCGGAGGAGCAAGGCGGCGCCGACGTAGCGCGCGATGGAAGAATGAACTCGTGACGATGAACTCCAGGTCGACACCGGCAACGCCGCGACGCGCCAGTTCCTGCTCCGCTTCGACAAGCCGGCGAACATCGAGCTGCTCAACTCGCGAATCCGGTTCTACCGGGACTGAGGCTGGGCGCGCGCGAACAGCGGCTTGAGCAGCGTGTAGACCCAGCAGCCCAGGCAGAAGCCGAAGACGCCTTCGAGCGTGGCGCAGGCGGCGAGGATGCTGGCGACGATCACCGCGCTGGTGGTCAGGCCGCCGAGCCAGAGGACGAGGGCCGTCAGGCTGAAGACCAGGCCCAGGCCGGCGGCGAAGCGCTTGGGCGCGGCGTCGGTCGGCTTGGGCGCCACCTTCAAGGTGCGGAGCACCGAGCGCACCAGGGCCGCGAGGGGGCTGACCTTGGGCGTGACAAAGGCCCGGACCAGGAAGTCGGCGGCGAGGAGGGCTGCGATCCACTTGAACGGAGTCGCGACGAACACCGCGGTCGCCGCCATCACGACCAGCGCGACACCGCGCGCCGCACGCTCATCGACCGTCTCGAAGGACACCGGGCACTCAGCCGTCATTGCCAACCTCCACGCCTATTGCCTACAAAATCGATAGGGATTGGTAGTGGCGGAGGTCTGGAAGCGCTTGTCCTCGATGGGGGGGCCGAGTTCGGGGCCAGGTTCCGAATCCGAATCCAAGGGGACTCGGCTCGGGGCCAGGTTCCGAATCCGAATGGGCGGCCGAACTAAAACTCGAAAATCAAGGGAAGGAGGCAAAGCATCCCGGTCCCGGTCCCGGGCCCGGAAACCGGCCTCCGCCAACCCCTGGTACTTCTTGAGGTTCTCGGAGGGCCTCTTTCCAAATGCTTGATATGACGGGACTCTTCAGAGAGGCCCGCATCATTGATCTGTCGCGCGATCCTCCCGGATTCGGATTCGGAACCTGGCCCCGACTGGATTCGAATTCGGAACCTGGCCCCGATTCGAACTCGGCCCCGCTAGATAGGACGAACGCGCACAGCCCCAAACGGGGCGAAGTTCATATCGATACGAACTTCTCCGCCGCTCACGCGCGGTGGAACTTCTCGTAGAGCCCGGGGAAGGCGCCGCGAGGGTCCAGGCGCTGCTTGGCCTGGCCGTAGTTCTTCTCGTGGTAGACGCGCCAGAAGCGCTCGGGCGAGTAGTGGTTGCGGCCGATGAGCGTCTTGATGCCGCCGAGCTCGAAGGTCTTCTCCTCCAGCAGCGCCGAGAAATCCTCCTCGCCGGCGTTGACCTTGCCGTACACCGCGCAGTCGAAGGCCAGGGCCGAGCCGAGGCTCTGCTGCACGGCGTCGCTCATCCACGCGTACGGCTGGAGGGGCATCCGGTACGGCACGACCCACAGCGGCCAGTAGTCGAAGGTGCGGCGGTACCAGGAGAAGAAGTCGTGGAAGTTCGAGCCGGGGATGAAGACGTCGCAGACGACGTCCGGGCGCTTCTTGAGCCCCAGCACCCGGTCGAGCCGCTTGGACCAGCGGATGAGGTTGGTCGAGCCCAGGAAGACCCCGCCGAGCATCTTGCGCACGGGCTCCCACTCGAGCGGCGGGATGGAGCGCGTCAACCAGTGGCAGTCGGCGTCATAGCGGAAGCAGTACTCATCGGTGGTGAGGAAGTCCTCGGTCCGTGCGAGCGTGCTCTTGTAGAAGATGGCGCCGCGCCGGTAGCTGGAGGTGTACGGCACCGACTCGACGAACTTGCCCAGGCAGGCCACGCAGCGGTCCGGTGAGTGGATGATGCCGTCGACGAAGTCGTAGTCGTCGGCCTGGCAGCGCTCGAACATGAAGTCGCGGAAGGCCTCGGGCGAGGGGAGCGTGCGGTACTCCATGCGCACGTAGGGCGTCGCTGGCACCAGCTTGAAGGTCAGCCGCGTCAGGACGCCGAGCGTGCCGTACGAGCCGTGGATCATCTCGAAGGCCAGCGGCTCCTTCTCGCGCGAGCAGGTCAGCACCTCGCCGGCGCTGGTCACGATCTCGTACTCGAGGCAGCCGTCGTGGAAGCCGCCGTACTTGTAGGACATCGACTCCACCGAGCAGCCGGCGACCGCGCCGCCCAGCGCGATCCCCTCGAGCTCGGGGACGACGGTGGGGATGAGGCCGTGGGCGAGCGTGGCCTTGAGGACCTCGGAGAAGGCGATGCCGGGCTCGGCGACGCAGGTGCGCGCCTTGGGATCGATGGAGAGGATCCGGTTCAGGCCCGAGACATCGATTGGTGCACCCAGCCGCCGTCGATCGCCCGGCAGCGGGACCACGTGCTGGACCCCGCCTTTCGAGATGTGGACCGGCTCGCCGCGTTCGGCGCGCTCGCGCAGCGCCTGGGCGACGGCGGCCACCTTGCGGTCGTGTTCCGGGTGCAGGTCCATGGAGTCCTCCGGGGGGCGGGAGAAGGGCGCACGTCATACTGCCAGGAGGGGTCGAACTCCAGGGAGGAGTGTCAGCTCTTCACGCGCTCTGGGGCATCCAGAGCTGACTCGTCGCGGTCAGACAGGCTCAAGGCCCCACTCTCGCCTTGCTCCACGACCACCGAGAGCCGCCCCGCGCCGACGTCGCCCAGCTTGGACTGGATCTGCCGGATCGCGCTCTGGGCATGCTCGCGGTGCGCCCGGTCCGAGAGCAGCGCCGTGAGCGGCTCGACCGCACGGATGGTGCCGACGACCCCCAGCGACTCCACCGCCGCGGCTCTCGCGCCCGCGACCGGGTGCGCGAGCAGCGCGATGAGCACCTGCTCCGCTCCTGCATCGCCGATCGTCCCCAGGGCCCGCGCCGCCGGCGCCGCGAGGCTCTCGTCCGAGGAGGCCCAGCGGCGCAACGACTCCCCCAGGAATTCCGGCCGAAGCTCCAGCAGCGTCTCCAGCGCGCCGATGCGGACCTCCGCGGGCACCGCGCCGTCGTCCGCCAGCGCCTTGAGCGCCAGGGCCGCTTGCTCGTCCGCGAGCAGCCGCGCCGCAGCCAGTCGCGCCCGCGGGTTGGCGTCGATGATCGCCGCGAGGCCGGCGCGCTTGGCGGCTTCGTGCTCGCGCCAGGACCGCAGCAACGCCTCCAGGCTCTTGAGCCGGACCTCCGGGTGGGAATCCGCCTGGGCGCCCTCGGCCAGCGCGTCCGGCACCGACGGGACGAAGAGCGCCTGCGCCGTCGCCGACATCCCCGCGAGCATCCGCTTGACCATCTCGGCGTCGACGTCGCCGCACAGCTCCACCCGAAGGACCCCATCCGTCACCGTGGCGCGGTGGCCGGTCAAGAGCGGCAGCAGCGCCCGTCGGGCCGGCTCGCGCAGCGCCGCCAGCACCGCGTCCTCGGGCCCTTGCACGTGCGCCTGCGAGTCGAACTCCTCGTCGCCCACGAGCAGGTCCTCTCCCTGGACGGTCTTGCGCACGACGTCCAGGCGCTCCTCGGCCCGCAGCGCGACCCCGGCGGGGATGCGCCCCTTGCTGTCCACTTCGATGGCGACGCCCGCGGACTCGTCGCGGTCGGGGCCGTCGGTCAGCGCGAGCTCCGAGATGCTGACCTTGAGAGAGCCCGTCGACCCGAGCAGCAGGTGGCCGCCCGACCCGCCGCCCGGCGGCACATGCTTCAAGCCCAGCTCGCCCCCCAGCGCCTTCCAGTCGAAGCCGCAGCGGTAGGTGTCGTGCTCCGCGCCGTCGCTCCCGACGATGCCGTGGGCGTCGGGAACCGGGTCGTCCTTGGCGAGCTGGGCCTCGTCGCGCCGCTTCTGCAGGTACCACGTGCGCAGACCCCAGACGACGGGGATGCCGAAGATGAGGAGGAACCCCAGGGCATCGCCGAGCGACATGGGGGGATCATCCCCGCGTCGGCGATTGCTGTCCAAGCGTCTAAAGCGGACGCCGACGCTATACTCCCGGGCACCGTGAACCTACAGATCTTCAAGTTCGGTGGTACCTCGATGGGCTCTGCGGAGGCCCTGCGCCTGGCCTTCGCTCGTATCCAGGAGGCGCGTCCCCGCCCGGTGGCGGTGGTCTCCGCGATGAGCGGCGTGACCGACCTGCTCCTTGGCGCCGCACGCAGCGCGCTCAAGGGCGATTCGGAGGCGGTGAAGGCCGCCGTCGACGCCTTCCGCGGCAAGCACCTCTCCCTCATCGCCGAGCTGGTCCCGCGGCGCGGCGCTCGCGCGGCGCTCGAGGCGGTGGTCGAGGAGTCGGCCGGCGAGCTGGCGGCCATCTGCGAGAGCATCCGCGTCCTGCGCGAGCTGACCCCGCGCACGCTCGACGCCGTCGCCGCCCGCGGCGAGCGCGTAGTCGCGCGGGTCTTCTCCGAGTTCCTGGTCGAGCGGGGCGTGTCGGCCGCCTACGTCGACGCGACCGAGATCCTCTTCACCGAGCGCACCCTCGACAGCCTCTGGCCCGACCTGGGCCGCTGCGAGAAGGAGGCGCGCAAGCGCCTGATGCCGCTGCTCAAGGCCGGCAAGGTCGTCATCGTCCCGGGCTTCATCGCCACCGGCCCCGACGGGCAGGTGGTGACGCTCGGCCGCGGCGGCTCGGACTTCTCGGCCTCGCTGCTCGCGCGCAGCCTGGGCGCGCAGAAGGTGACGCTGTGGAAGGAGGTCGACGGCCTGATGACCGCCGACCCCAAGGCGGTGGCCGACGCCCGCGTCCTGCCCGAGCTGCACTACCGCGAGGCGGCGGAGCTGGCCTACTACGGCGCCAAGGTGCTCCACCCGCGCACGATGGTGCCGCTCATCGACCGCAAGATCCCGCTGTTCCTGCGCAACAGCTTCAACCCCTCGTTCTCCGGCACGCGCATCGCCGGCGACGTCGGCGCCGGCGACTACCCGGTCAAGGCGCTCACCGCCATCCACGCGCAGGCGCTCATCTCGGTCGAAGGCAAGGGGATGCTCGGGGTGCCGGGCATCGCCGCGCGCACCTTCGGGGCCCTCTCGCAGGCCGGGCACTCGGTCTCGATGATCAGCCAGGCGTCGAGCGAGGCCTCCATCTGCTTCGTGGTCCCCGCCGCCGAGGCCGACGACGCGGTGCGCGCGCTCAACAAGGCGTTCGCCGCAGAGATCGAGGGCAAGTTCATCGACGCGGTGAAGGTCGAGCGGCCGGTGTCCCTCATCGCCGTGGTCGGCCTGGGCATGGCCGGCAAGCCCGGCATCGCCTCGCGCACCACCGCCCCGCTCGCGCGCGACAAGGTCAACATCCGGGCCATCGCCCAGGGCTCCTCCGAGCTGAACATCACGTTCGCGGTCAAGGAGCCGGACGCGGCGCGGGCGCTCAAGGCGCTCCACGCCGAGTTCCAGCTCGACAAGCAGCGCCCGCTGGCCGAGACGCACGGCCGCGGCGCCTCGGTGGTCCTCTTCGGCGCCGGGCAGATCGGCCGGGCGCTGGCGCGCCAGCTCATCCACCAGGAGACGTACTTCCGCCACGACCTGGGCCTGAACGTCGGCGTCGTCGCCGCCTGCGACCGCTCGGGCTTCGTTGCCGAGGAGAAGGGCTTCTCGCGCGAGGCCCTGGAGGCGCTGCTGGAGCGCAAGGAGTCGGGGCGCCCGCTGGTCGGCAAGAAGAAGATGGCTGACCTCGCGGAGAGCGACCTGAAGAAGCGCGGGCCGGAGATGGTGAAGAGCCTGGGCGCGCTGCCGCTGCCCAACCCGGTCTTCGTGGACGTCACCGCCGTCGACGACGCGGCGATCGTCCGGCAGGCGCTGGAGCGCGGCTTCCACGTGGTGCTCGCCAACAAGAAGCCGCTCGTCGCGCCGCAGAAGGAGTTCGAGGCGCTCTTCCAGATCGCCAGGGAGCGCGGGCTGTCGCTGCGCTACGAGGCGACCGTCGGCGCCGGGCTGCCGGTGCTCGACACGCTCAAGAAGCTGCAGGAGGCCGGCGACCGCATCCACACGGTGGTCGGCGCGCTCTCCGGCACGCTGGGCTACCTGATGACCCAGCTCGACGAGGGCGTCGCGTTCTCCGAGGCGGTCCGCACCGCGCACCAGCTGGGCTACACCGAGCCCGACCCCAAGGACGACCTGTCGGGCATGGACGTGGCGCGCAAGGCGCTCATCCTGGCGCGCACCATCGGGATGAAGGCGGAGCTCGCGGACGTCGCGGTGGAGCCGCTCTTCCCGGCGTCGATGGCCAAGCTGTCGGCGGCCGAGTTCCTCGCGCGCGTCGGCGAGCTCGACGCCGAGTTCGCGCAGAAGGTCGCCGAGAACAAGCGCCAGAAGAAGGTGCTGCGCTACGTGGCGCGCATCGAGAAGTCCGGGCTCAGGGTCGGGCTGGAGGCGGTCAGCGAAGCGTCGCCCACCGGCCGGCTCAAGGGGCCCGACAACCAGGTGGTGCTCTACACCGACCGCTACAAGGCCAACCCGCTGGTGGTGACCGGGCCGGGCGCGGGCGCGGAGGTGACGGCCGCCGGCGTGCTCAACGACATCCTGGCGATCGCGACGGCGGCGCAGGCGGGCCCTTCGACGGCGCTCCGGGTGGGCTCGCGATGAAGGCGACGGCGTTCGCACCGGCCAGCATCGGGAACGTCGGCCCGGGGTTCGACGTGCTCGGGCTCGCGGTGGAGGGGCTCGGGGACCGGGTGACGGTGGAGTTGGTGGATGCGGTGGACGCAGTCGACGGAGTGGACCGGGTGGACGGGATCACCGGGCGCGACGCCGAGCTCGGTGCCGCGGGAGGCCGGCAAGAACGCTGCCGCCATCGCCGCGCGCGCCATGCTCGGCAAGCTCGCGGTCTCCCAGCGCTTCCACATGTGGGTCGACAAGGGGCTGCCGCTCGCCGGTGGCCTGGGCGGGAGCGCTGCGAGCTCGGTGGCTGGGGCGCTGGCGGCCCACTTGGCCGCGACGGGCAAGTCCCCCGAGCCGAACGTCCTCATCGAGGCGGCATTGGCGGGAGAGGCCGCGGTGGCTGGCCGGCACCTCGACAACATCGCGCCCTGCGTGCTCGGCGGGCTGACCATCGTCCGGTCGGTGGACCCGCAGGACGTCGTGAAGATCCCCGTGCCTGCCGACTGGTACCTGGCGCTGGTGACGCCGGCGGTCCGCGTGGAGACCAAGGCGGCGCGGGCCCTGCTGCCCAAGGCCTGGGAGCAGGCCGAGTGGGTCCAGCAGATGGCCAACACCACCTCGCTCGCCTGGGCATTCGCGTCCTCGGACGCCGCGCTCGTCCGGCGCGCGCTCGACGACCGCTATGCCGAGCCGCGGCGCGCCGCCCTGATCCCTCACTTCGCCGACGTCAAGGCCGCGGCACTGGCGGCCGGCGCGCTCGGTTGCACCATCTCCGGCTCGGGCCCCACCGTCTTCGCCCTCGCCGAGACCCGTTCCGTCGCGCAGGCCTGCGCCGCCGGGATGCAGAAGGCCTTCGCCGAGATCGCCAGCACCGCGCACGTGGGAGCCATCTCCCGTTCAGGAGCACGACCCGCATGACCGCCGCCCAGCAGCAAAGCGCCTGGCTCGAGTGCATCCGCTGCCACGCCAAGTTCCCGCTCGCGGAGATCCGGTACCAGTGCGACTGCGGCGGCCTCTTGGGCTGCGAGCGGCCGGAGGGGTGGGGCGCCTCTCTCGGGCCGAAGGTCTTCGATGCGCGGCTCTCCGTTCGCAGCGGCCTCGATGCCAGCGGCGTCTGGCGCTTCCGCGAGGGCGTGCTCGACGCGCGGCCGGACGAGGTGGTGACGCATCCCGAGGGCGGCACCCGGCTCTACCAGCGGCGCGCGCTCTGCGATTGGGCGGGGATCGACCAGCTGCACTTCAAGCACGAGGGCGAGAACCCGACGGGCTCCTTCAAGGACCGCGGGATGACCGTGGCCATGACGCAGGCGAAGCGGCTGGGAAGCAAGGCCGTCGCCTGCGCGTCCACCGGCAACACCAGTGCGTCGCTGGCGGCGTACGCCGGGCAGGCGGGTCTCAAGGCGGTGGTGTTCGTGCCGGCGGGTAAGGTCGCGGTGGGCAAGCTCGCGCAGACCCTGGCCTACGGCGCGCTGACCCTGCAGGTGCGTGGTGACTTCGACGCGGCAATGGACCTGGTGCAGAAGGCGAGCGCCGCGCTGGGCATTTACCTCGTCAACTCCATCAACCCGTTCCGCATCGAGGGCCAGAAGACCATCGTCTGGGAGATCCTCCAGGATCTGGGCTGGCAGCCGCCGGACTGGATCGCCTTCCCGGCCGGGAACCTCGGCAATACCAGCGCCTTCGGCAAGGCGCTGCGCGAGGCGAAGGCGGCCGGGTGGATCAGCAAGGTTCCGCGGCTGGCGGCCATCCAGGCGCATGGCGCGAACCCCTTCTTCCGCGGCTACCTGGAGCAGTTCAAGACGCGGCACAAGGTGCAAGCGGAGACGGTGGCCAGCGCCATCCGCATCGGCGACCCGGTGAGCTGGGAGCGGGCGCGGGCGGCCATCGAGTTCGCCAACGGCGTCGTCTCCGAGGTGACCGACGAGGAGCTGCTCGTCGCCAAGCGGGAGATCGACCGCAGCGGCATCGGCTGCGAGCCGGCCTCGGCCTGCTCGTTGGCGGGCGCGCGCAAGCTGCGCGGCGAGGGCGTCATCAAGCCCGGAGAGTCGGTGGTCTGCATCCTGACTGGAAACGTGCTCAAGGACCCGGAGGTCGTCACCAAGCACGTGCCCAAGGAGCAGTTGGTCGAGATCGACCCGACGGTGGCCGAGGTGGAGCGGGCGCTGAAGTAATCCTTCGCTACGGCTGAGCGAGGCCGGGCGGTCGGTCAGAAGGAGGACCGCAATCCGCGCTCATGGCGACGCCGTGCCGGCGAGCCAGCGCTCGATCTGCCCTCGCCGATAGCCGTTCTCCGGTCCCTGAAACGCCTGAAGGGCCTGCTTCGCGAGCTCGCGTGCCTTGGCCTCGTCTCCGCCGGACGCGCGCAGCGCCTGAGCCAGGCTGAAGCGGATGTACGCGGTCGCCGCCGCGTTGGAGCCGTCGTCCTCGGCCGCCGCCTTCCGCGCGGCCGCGAGCGCTTCGGGGGCCGGGCCGCGTTGGACGAAGATCCGTGCGAGCCCCGCCAGGGCCCCTGCGTGCGACAGGACGTCCAGCTCCGGCGGCTTGCCGGCGACCTCCTGCAGCAGCTTCTGGGACTCGTCCAGCCGGCCCAGCTCGAGCAAGACCCGGCCGTGCCAGGAGTCGACCCAGACCTTCGTGCTCTCGAGATCCGGGTTGCGGCCGAGCAGCGCCGAACCCTTCTCCAACGCCTGCAGCGCTTCGCTGAGCCGGCCTTGATGAGCGCGCATGATGCCCAGGTTCACCCAGGCCACGATGCGGTCGCCGGCCTTGGTCCACGGCGCCTGCTCGAACAGCTCCATCGACCGGGCGAGTTGCCTCTCCGCCTCGGCGTAGCGGCCCGCCGCGGAGAGCGCGCTGCCGTAGTCGAAGTTGACCGCGGCCTGGAACGAGAGCGGCAGGGGGATCTCCTCGGCCAGCCGGATGGCCTTGCGGAACTGCTCGAACGACTCCTCGTGGCGTCCCAGGCTGCTGAGGACCGCGGCATGGAGGCGCGCCGCGCCCTGGCGCATGAACGGCGGGTCGCCCAGCCTCGCGGACCAGGCCTCGAGGTCGAGCGCCACCGAGAGGGCTTCGGCGCTCTTGCCGAAATCACGGTCGAGCGCCTCCACGAGCGCCAGGCGCGCGCGGAAGCTCTCGTCGTCGTCGCCGGAGGCATCGGCGTCGCGCACCCCCTGGCGCAGGCTCTCGAGCACTTCATCAGTGGCGCCGTGGAGGGTGAGCACGGCCCGGGCGTGGTGCTCCTGGACCTCGCTGGCGGCGGCGAAGGCGCCCTGCTGCCGCAGCTTGGGCAGGAGCGCCTGTGCACGCTCCAGCGCCTCCTTGGGCTTGCCCTGGTCGATGAGGATGCGGAGCTCGACGACCTGCCGGTGAGAGCTCGGGGTTCGAGGCGGTGGGCGCGGCCGGCTTGCGCGAGCCCAGGCACCGTTCGGGCCGGCCCAGGCTATCGAGGAGCGCCTCGGCGGTCTCGGCGTTCGCGGTGGGCGACGCCAGCGCCGTGGCGGTGGCCTCGGTGTCGGTGCCGTAGCGCATCAGGCACTCGACGGCCGCGCGCCGTGAGCCGTCCCCGCGCTTCACCGCCTCGCAGGTCTCGCGCCGTTGCCGGGCCCAGCGCTGGAGGCTCTCGTCGAGCTTCTCCCAGGACCCGCGGCGCGCTGGGCGCGGAGCCAAGGACCCGGGCGATCTCGGCGCGTCGGGCCGGCGGCCAGATCCGGGCGAGCTCCTGGGCCGACTCGCGCTCGCAGCGGGTCTGCTCGAGCAGGACCTGCCAGCCCAGCACGCCGCCGAGGCCCAGGAGCGCCGCGAGCCCGAGCGTCGCGGCGGCGACCCGTCGGGCGCGCCGCGAAGGGTCGCGCCGCAGCTCGGCGAGCAGGTCCTGCATCGTGGAGAAGCGGTCCTCGGGGCGCAGCGAGAGCCCCTTGAGCAGCGCGGCCTCGAGGGCGTGCGGCAGCGTCCGCAGCGGCGGGGCGACCTTGCCCGCGAGGACCGACTGGCGCAGCGCGTGGAAGTCGCCGTCGCCGAACGGCGGATGGCCGGTGAGGGCGTCCCACAGCGCGACGCAGAAGCTGAACTGGTCGGTGCGGGCGTCGGTGGGCGCGGCGTCGAACTGCTCGGGGGCCATGTACGCCGGCGTGCCGCTGACGGTGCCGGCGAGCGTGGAGCCAGAAGTCGGCCTGGAGGTCGGCGAGGAGAGGGCCGCGGGAGGCTCGGGGAGCGCCCCCACGTGGGCCAGGCCGAAGTCGGCCACGCGTGCGCGCCCGTCGGCGCCGACGAGCACGTTGTCGGGCTTGAAGTCGCGGTGGATGAGGCCGGCGGCGTGCGCGGCCGCCAGGCCTTCGCCGGCGGCGACGAACATCTCCACGACCTCGCGCTGGCTTCGCGGCTCGGCGAGCCAGCGGCCGAGGGTGACGCCGTCGACGAACTCCATCGCCACGAACACCTGGTCCTGGAAGGGGCCGGTGTCGTAGACGGGCAGGACGTTCGGGTGCGACAGGCGGGCCATCGCCTGCGCCTCGCGCTGCAGGCGGTCGCGCGACCACTCCGGTCCGCGCCCCTCCGACTTGACCAGCTTCACCGCGACCTTGCGGCCGAGGTCGGGATCGTACGCGGAGTAGACCGCGCCCATCCCGCCTTCGCCGACGAGGTCCAGGAGGAGGTAGCGCCCCACGGCGGTGCCGCGGGGCAGCCCGGACGCCTTGGGGCGCTTGCTCTTGGCGGTGGTCTCCTCGACGCCGTCGACGTCCAGCCGCTCGGTGCGAGCGTGGGGATCCACGGGGCCGGGCGGAGGCAGTGCGGACATGCGCCGCCATTATTGTCGAGGTGGCCGCGCGCCCGGAAGGCGCGCGGGTCGCCCCCCCGCCCTGCCCGGCCTGCCCGGGCGAGGAGGTGAAGACGCGAGGTGGCTGGACCGGTCGCCGCCTACCGGTGCCGGAAGATCAGCCCGTCGCGGCCGACGACCCAGGTCGTGCCGCCGGTCGCCCAGACGCCCCAGAGGTTGGCGGTGGTCGGCGGGCTGTCCTTCTGCCACGTCGTCCCGTCCCAGTGCAGCGCGAGCCCGGTCTGCCCCACGGCCCAGGCGTCGTTGGGCGCGAGGGCGAAGACGGCGTGGATGGTCTCGGTGGTGACGCCGCTGGGCACGGACGACCAGGCGCTCCCGTCGTAGTGGAGCAGGGTGCCCTCCTTGCCGCAGGCCCACACGTCGTTGGCGGAGGTGCCGTGCACGCCCCAGAGGCCCTTGGCGCCCGTCGGCGGGGTGACGGCGGCGAGCTCGGTTCCGTTCCAGCGATAGAGCTTGGCGGACGCCCCCGAGCCCTCGTGGCCGGCGATCCAAACGTCATTGGAAGCTGCGCCCCAGACGCCCCACAGCCAGTTGCCGGAGTCGGTGCCGGAGACGTCCGACCAGGTGCCGGTGTAGTGGCTGACGCCGCCGCCGGTGCCGACGGCCCACACGTCGTTCGCGCCGAAGCCCCAGAGGCCGTAGGTGGAGAAGGTGGGACCCGCGGTCGCGGCGGTCCAGGTCGAGTTGCCGTAGTGGAGCAGCGTGGAGGTCATGCCGCCGGCCCAGACGTCGTTGGTCGACGAACCCCAGACCTCCAGCAGGCTGACGGGGGTCGCGTAGCTGGCGTTGGTCCAGCTCGTCCCGTCCCAGTGCAGCAGCACGGCCCGCGCCGCCGTCGTCGACTTGATGCCCACCGCCCAGATGTCGCTGGGGCCGAAGCCCCAGATGCCAGTGAGCCACTCCGTGGCGTTGCTGGGCACCTGCTCCCAGGCCGTCGAGGTCCCTGCGTCAGGGGAGGGGACGGTGCTGGCGTCCGCTGGCTCCGCCACGCCCGAGTCGGCCAGCTGCGCGGTCCCTGCGTCGAGCGGCTCAGCGTGGGCATCGGGCGTCTCTGCCACGCCGGAATCCACGCCACCGGAGTCCACGGTCGGGCTGCCGGAGTCCAGCTGGAGAATCGCGGCGTCGGCTGGAGTCGTGGTTGCGTCGGGCTCCCCCACGACGCTCCCGGTGTCGGTCGTTCCGGAGGGAGGCGTTCCACAGGCGCCGAGCGTCAGTGCGAGGGCAAGGCCGAGAAGTCTTCGCATGGTTTCCTCTTCACAGGTGAGTTTGGCTGGCAGTAGGCCACGGCAGTCTCGAGGACGCTACTCTCTCGCAGAGCGGCGCATGCCAACGAAGGGCTACTCCAGCAGGAAGTCCCTGCGCGCGAAGGCGTACTCGCTGCAGCACCCGGCGGACCAGGGGTTGAACTCCTTGCGGTAGAGCACGAAGCCCTTCGAGGCGAGCCGGTCGACCAGGTCGATCAAGTCCTTGGGCTCGGCGCCCCACTTCGGGCCCAGGTGCAGCTCGGCCAACAGGACCTTCACGCCGAGCCTCGCGAGCAGGTCCTTCTTGAACAGGTCCGCGAAGAAGGCCCACTCGCTGCCTTCGATGTCGACCTTGAGCAGGTCCAGGTGCTCGTGCCCCAGCGACTTCAGGACGTCGTCGAGCGTGCGGACCTCCACCTTCTGCCCGCCGATCTCCAGCGCCATCGCCTGGCCTGCCTCGCGCGACACCGGCCCCAGGCCGACGCCGTGGTAGGTGACGCTGCCGCCGCCGATCTTCTTGCCCTTCGCCAGCTCTGCGAAGCGCGCGACCGACTTGGGATTGGGGTCGAAGACGTGCACCTCGCAGCCCAGGCCCGCCATCGCCTCCTCGAAGGAGATGTCGTTGCCGGCGCCGAAGCCGTAGACCACGCAGTCCTTCTTCGCCGCGAGCTTGTAGGCGTCGCAGACCCACTTGCCGCCATCGGTGACGGCGCCCAGGCGCTCCTCGGTCGCGCAGTTGCCGACCGCGTCGAAGAGGTAATGCAGGCCCGGGCTCTCGGTGCGCAGGTTGAAGGACTCCGGGTGAGCGCGGACCGCCTCGATGCGCTGCCTCTGCTGCTCCAGGCCCCTGGCCAGCCGCTCGGCGCGGAGGCGGTCCGGCGCCGGACCGGACTTGGGCGCGGGCGCGGCTGCGGCGATGAGGGACGCGAAGAGGGCGAGGCGGATCATCGGTGTCGGGCTCCCGAAGACTTCGGCGCTGGGGAAGCGGAGCGGCCGACGAAGTCGTGGTCAAAGCTGCGGCGCGGCAGAATCCCATGAGGCCGGCGACCGGTCGACCGACAACTGCCGGCCGCGGCCGAGATCCCCAGTGGCGCTGCCGGACCGGGGGGACCATAATCCCCGCCGGAGGCCGACGAGAGCGATGGCGGAGGACCTGCTTGCGGTGGTGATGGCGGGCGGCGCTGGGGAGCGCCTGCGCCCGCTCACCGACGTGCGCGCCAAGCCCGCGGTTCCCTTCGGCGGCAGCTACCGGATCATCGACTTCGCCCTCTCCAACTGCATCAACTCCGGTATCCGCCAGGTGTACGTGCTGACGCAGTACAAGTCGCACTCGCTCTCCAACCACCTGAAGGCCGGCTGGAACTTCTTGTCGCGCCGGCTCGACCAGTTCATCGACGAGATCCCCGCGCAGATGCAGGTCGGCTCGTCCTGGTACAAGGGCACCGCCGACGCCATCCGGCAGAACATGAGCTTCATCGAGCGCGCGCGCCCCCGGCAGGTGCTCGTGCTGCCCGGCGACCACATCTACAAGATGAACTACGGGGTGATGCGCCGCTTCCACGACGAGGCGAAGGCCTGCCTGTCGATCAGCGTCGTCCGCGTCCCCGCCGCCCAGGCGCGTGGCACCTACGGTGTGCTGGAGGTGGCCGGCGACGGCCGCGTCCTCTCTTTCGAGGAGAAGCCGCAGGCCCCCAAGACCATCCCCGGCACCGAAGACTGCTACGCGTCGATGGGCGTCTACATCTTCAACTACGAGACCCTGCGCAAGAGCCTGGCCAACGACCTCGAGGACTTCGGCTCGGCGGTCATCCCGGCCATGGTCGCCGCGGGCGAGCCGGTCTACGCCTTCGACTTCACCTCGAAGAACGTCATCGAGGAGTACCAGTACACGACGCGCGACGGCCGGCGCGTGAAGGACCTCGTTCCGCGCGCTTCGGACTCGGACTACTGGCGCGACGTGGGCTCGCTCGACCAGTACTGGCTCGCCAACCTGGACCTGGTGGCGGCGGCGCCGCGCTTCAACCTCTACGGAGAGAAGTGGGCCTTCTTCAACTGCCCGCTCCACTTCCCGCCGGCCAAGTTCGTCCACGAGTCGCCCGGGCGCACCGGGCAGGCGCTCAACTCCATCGTCGCCGACGGCAACATCATCAGCGGCGCGCTGGTGCGCAACTCGGTCCTCTCCGCGGGGATCTACATCCACTCCTACGCGCTGGTGGAGAACTCGGTGCTGATGGGCGGGTCGATCAAGGGCGGCATCATCACCGAGACCTCCATCGGCCGCAGCTGCAAGATCCGCAACGCCATCATCGACAAGAACGTGCGGCTCGAGGAGGGCACGGTCATCGGCTATGACCGCGCCGCCGACGAGCGCCGGGGCCTCAAGACCCAGCCTCTGGCGAATGGCGACCACATCGTGGTCGTCCCCAAGGACACGGTGATGTAGGCCGCCTGGGGCGGCTGCCGACGAGGACGATCCCGATGGCGAGCAAGCGCACCCTGACGCTGGCGTTGTTCCTCCTCCTTCTCAGCCCCGCCCTGGCGCGGGCGCAGGAGCCCAAGATGGCTTTGAAGACCAGCAACCTGCAGTTCGAGACCAAGGCCGAGGGCGAGCGGCACCAGGCGCTGCGGGCGTGGATGGAGAAGAAGGCTGCTGGAGGCTGGAAGCACCAGCCGCTGCAGGTCGCCGGCAACTTCCTGACCGAGCGCTGGTGCGGGCCCAAGGTCGCGACGGACGTCTGCGCGGCCGGCTCGGTGGTGACCAACGAGCAGCGCGGCACCGAGTGGATGACGCTCGAGGCGCTGCACTACGAGCTGCCCAAGGCCTTCGGGCTCGTCGTCAACCTCGGCCACTTCCCGGAGAAGGGCGACCTGGCGGTCCGCTTCTACGTCGCCGAAGGCGGCAAGTCGATCGTCGGGGAGGCGATGGGCGCGACGTTCCTCGTGCTCGGCAAGGACGGCAAGGTGTCCGAGCAGGTCACCGTCGGGGAGCGGGCCAGCTTCCAGATCCTCGACACGGAGCTGTCGGCGTCCTCCCCGGACCCGTGGCGCGCGACGCTCAAGAAGATGGCTGCCTCGCCCAAGTCGCTGGAGACCCTGGCGACGCAGATGCTCGACGCGCTGCAGGCGCGGGTGGACGAAGCGCTGGCCAAGGGCGAGGTCCTCGGCTTCGACGAGGGCGAGTACAAGGGCGACGGGGTGCCGCCGATGAAGACGCCGCGCCCGCTCACCGCCGCCGAGAAGGAGCGCGAGGCCAAGGCTGCCAAGGCGGAGATCGCCCGGCGCAAGGCCTTCGTCGCCAAGCACGCCAAGGCGATGCACGCGCTGCTCGTCGACAAGGTCCCGGTCGACCTCTTCTGAGGTCAGTGGGGCGAGGCATCACTCGTGCGCGAAGCTCACCGGGCAGCCCTTGACCTGGGTCACGGCGCTCAGCGAGCCGACCGGTAGGCCCACGGGCATCACCACCTCGATCCCCTTCAGCCCGTCGCAGACCCACCCGCCGAGCCGGTCCGAGAGCAGCTTGGGCGTCATCTCCTCGGAAGGGTCGAAGGAGGAAATCCCGCGGACGCCGTCGCTTCCGAGCACCGCCAGCGGCGCGGCGCCGAGGAAGCACCAGCGCGCCGTCACCATCTCGAAGCGGAAGCGGGGTTGGCGCACGACCGGAGTGAGGTGGCAGCCCCACTGCCGCTTGTGGTTGAAGACGCCGTCGTCCAGGAAGGGCCGGGTCTGGCCGAGGTTGACGGCGAAGCCCTTCTCGCAGGCCGCCTCGAAGACGGCGGCGTTGACCGCCGCGGTCACCTCGGCGCGCAGCTTGCGGTCGTCGAGCGCCGGCAGATGGAGCCCGTAGGAGTGGAGCATCACCTCGCGCCGCAGCTCGAAGTGCACCAGGACGGCTCCGCCCAGCGGCTCACCGGTGCTGGACTCGACGATCAGCGTCTCGATCCGGTTGGACCGACCGCGCCAGTCGAGGATGCGCTCGGGCGCGCCGATCACGCTCTCGTCGCCGTAGAGCCTTCGCGCCATCGAGGCCGACACCTCGCGCAGGAAGCGGACCGCGAACTCCTCCGCGGGCTCCCAGCGAAGGGTGAAGCCTTTGTCCTGCGCCTTGCGCAGGCTCCGCCGCGCGTTCTCGCTGACGTGGTCGCGCAGATAGGTGGCGTAAGTCGTCTTCGGCTCGCAGCGCGACTCGAGCCAAGGCTGGACGATCGGCCGGCGCGGGTCGTCGGAGGTCTCGGAGGGCCAGGCCTCGGTGATGACCAGATCCGTCCCGCTGCGGCGGAGGCGGTCGGCGGAGGCGCGGCCAAGCTCGGCGATGGACGCCCGGCTCGCGAAGAGGAGCTGGTCGAGGTCGTGCACGAAGACGGGGTCGCCCACGTAGAGCGCGGTCAGCGGCACCCGGCCGCGGAGCTGGCCCGAGAGGGAGAAGGCGCGCTCGCTGGCGGCGTGCCGCGCCGCCGAGTGCAGCCAGGCCGAGGCCGACAACTTCGTGTCCAGGGCTTGCGAGGCCAGCCGAGCGAGGTTCGGGTGGCGGGCCAGCTCGGTCCGGAGCTTCTGCGGCAGGGACTCGGACATGGGGGCTCCTCGGGTTCGGTCGCGCGCTCTTCGATGCTCGAAACGGGCTCGTGGTGCCCGAGGTGTCCGGGTGGGGCGGAACGCCTCGCAGGGGCCGAAAGTCGCTACGCTGGTGGCCATGTTCGGACTCCTGCTCGCGGCGAGCGCGTTGGTCCCGGCGTTCCTGCTGCTGTGGTTCCTCACCAGCCGGGACAAGAACCCCGAGCCGAAAGGGATGATCGCCAAGGCCTTCCTGCTCGGCGCGGTCATCGTCGTCCCGGTCATCCCCTGCGCCATGGGGCTCGAGCTCCTGGGCCAGGGGTTCACCGGGATGTGGGGCACGGCGCTGGTGTCGGCGTTCCTCGGTGCGGCCATCCCCGAGGAGTCCTTCAAGCTGCTGGTCCTTCGCGGCTGGGCCTGGGGCAAGGAGGCGTTCGACGAGCCGATGGACGGCATGGTGTACGGGGCGACGGCCTCGCTCGGCTTCGCGGCCTTCGAGAACGTGATGTACGTCGAGCAGAACGGCCTGGGCGTCGCCGCGCTGCGCGCCTTCACCGCGGTCCCCGGCCACGCGCTCAGCGGCGTCATCGTGGGCGCCTACGTCGGGGCCGCGAAGTTCGGCAAGCCGGGCGGGTCCGTGCTCAAGGGCTTCCTCGCCGCGGTGGTGCTCCACGGGCTGTACGACACCTTCCTGCTCACCAAGAGCGGCTTCGCGCTCCTGGCGCTGGTGGTGATGGTGGTGCAGGTCGTCTGGGCCAGGCGGCTGATCCGCCGGATGCGGGAGGAGCAGGTCGCTACGCCCCACGTCGCGCTGGGCGCTGCGGTGGCCGAGGTGGTCGGCGCGGAGGCGCAGCCGATCGCCACGATTCCCGTCCTTTCGGCTCAGGCGTCCACGGCGAGCTCGCGACCCACTCTCGTTCCGCATCCGCAGCAGGCTGCAAGCGGGGGCGCTGGCTGGCCGATCATCAAGATCCTGGTCGGTGGAGGGGGCGCCAGTCTCGGCTCGTTGTTCGTGCTGCTCGTGCTCGCGGTCTGGCTGGAGGGCTCGAGCGAGCTGACCTCGAGCGAGGCGATGGTCTCCTCAATCGTCGTGGGGACCCCGACCCTGCTCTTCCTGCTGCTGTTCCGCTCGGGCATCCGCGGGCTGCCGTCCAAGGCGAGCTGATTCAGGAAGGCTCCCGAATCGAACCGGAGTCGAAAGCGATGACCTCCATCCTCGACAGCGACGTCTTCAACAAGCGGCTCTTCTTTCCCCGGCCCTTCGTGCACAAGGCACCGGCGGGCGCGGAGGATCTTGCGGGTCCAAGTACTTGGGGCGAGCCTGCACCTGCGCTGGCACCACGGTGCGGACACGCGGGCGACGCTGCTGCTCTTCCACGGCAACGGTGAGGTGGTGGCCGACTACGACCCGCTGGCCGAGTCCTTCCGGAAAGCGGGCGTGGACCTGGCGGTCGTCGACTACCGCGGGTACGGCGAGAGCCGGGGAAGGCCCACGCTGCGCCTGGCGATCGAAGACGCGCAGACGGTCCTGGCGGGAGTCGTGGCGAAGGCCGCCGGCAAGCCGATCATCGTCATGGGGCGGTCGCTCGGCTCGGCGTGTGCGGCGGAGCTGTATGGCTCGAGCCTGGACTCGTCCGTCCGCGCCGTCGTCTTCGAGAGCGGGTTCGTGGACCTGGCCGCGCTGATCCGGCGACGAGGTCTGGAGGCGCCTGACTCCTTCGATGACGCCGAAAAGGCAACCTTCGATCCTTTGCCCAAGCTCGCGCGAGGCAGGCTCCCGCTGCTGGTGCTTCACGGCGAGCAGGATCAGTCCATCTCGCCGACCGAGGGGAAGCGGGCGTACGAAGCGGCCGGGGCGGAGAAGAAGGAACTGGTGCTCGTCCCAGGCCGCGGTCACAACGACGTCGCCGCATCGGAAACGTATTGGGAGGCGCTCGCTCGCTTCGTGGCTCAGGTCGCGTCTGCCGGGAGCTGAAGACGCAGGTCCGAGGTGCTCGAGGTCTGGCGCCGCGGCGGAGCCTGAGAGTTCCCCGTTCGCCGCACAAGCTGCTTGATGCCCGCAGACGGCAGCCGGCCTACCTGCACGGATGAAGGTCCGCGCTCACGATGTCCTTCGGCGCGCAGTGGAGGAAGGCGCCGCGTACGGCTCGCGGCGGGCCGTCGACGACGAGGACCGCCCTGCGCGATCGACCCCGAGCCGAGCGTCATCCCGCCTGGCGTCGGTAGTGGAGCGCCAGCGCGCCGGACTTCAGGCGCTTCGTCGAGATGAGCGCGAGCTGCCGCGAGGGCTGCAGGCCCTGAAACAAGGTCGGCCCATGGCCAGCGAGGACCGGGTGGAGGACGAAACGGTACTCGTCGATCAGCCCTAGGCGCTCGAGCGCGGCCGACAGCGTTGGGCTGCCCACGAGCACGCCTTGCGGGGTCTTCTCCTTGAGCTGCTTCACGGCCTCGTGCACATCCCCTTCGATGCGGAAGGTGTTGCTCCACGGGAAGTCGCGCCGCGATGACGACACCACATACTTCGGCTTGGCCTCCAGCTTGCGCGCCCACTCCCGCGTCGCGCGCGGGGCGTTCTCGTCGCGCGCCACCGCCGGCCAGGCGCTCTCCATCAGCTCGTAGGTGACGCGCCCCCAGAGCATCGCACCGGCTGCGTCCATGAGCTGCGTCCAGTAGTCGAGCAGCTCGTCGTCCGCGATCCCCACGCGATGGTCGCAGCACCCGTCCAGCGTCACGTTGAGTCCGAAGGTCAAGAGGCCCATGCCGTGGATCTAACCACGGACGAACCCGTTCTCTGCGACAGCTTGAACTCGTTCTCAGCGGAAAGAGCACCTGTGACGACTGGGCGGGACGGCGGGCGCCAGACTCATGTCACAAAAAGGGTGCCTATCTTTAGCAGGGTTCCTTCACGCCTCCTGCGAAGCGTCAGCGGCCCGGAAGGGACCCCGCGCCGTAGAACTGCAGCTGGGTCTCGGCGATGAGCGACCCGGCGCCGGTCGCCATGTCGATGCGCAGGATCTGGCCACCTTGCGCAAAGCCGTAGAGCTCGCCGTCATAGGGAGCCAGGCCGTAGACGTCGGAGTAGCCGATAGGGCCCACGATCTTCGCGGTGCCCGCGGCGAGGTCCACCAGCGCCAGGTCGTCGGAGGAGTTGCCCGGGCGGTAGACCGTCGTGAAGAGCGCGTCGCCGACGAAGGCCAGGTCTCCGCTGGACGAGTACTGAGACGGCAGGTGGGCGACCGTCGCCACGGTCCAGGAGTCGGGGTCGATCAGGTAGATCGTGCTGCCGCCTGCGCCATAGAGGCTTCCGTCACTGGCACTGCCCAGCGCATTCATCCCCTCGAAGACCGGGAGGAGCGGAGACATCGAGAGCGGGACGCCGGTCTTGCGGTCCAGCGTGAAGACGAGCTCGCCCTGGGTGCCGTACAGGACCCGCGACGGCGTGAACGCAAGGTCGAAGGCCATGAGACCCGTCGCCCCAACCTCGAGGACGCGGCCCGACGGAAGCTCCACCTGGTAGAGCGCGACCGGAGTCTGGGCGTAGATGAACGGCTCGCAGCCGGAGAGCCCGCACAGCTGGGTGGGAGGGCAGGCGGAGTCGTCGGGAGTGTGGGTGCAGCTCCGGATGGCTTCGACGCAGGTGTTGCGGTCGCAAGCGATGCCGTCGTCGCAGTCTCTGGGCCGCCCCACGACGCAGCCGAGGAATGGGGCGCAGGTGTAGTCCCCGTCGCACCAGGGATGGCCGCCGCACAGGCGGTCGTCCGGCAAGTGCTGGCAGGAGCCGTCGGGGAGGCAGGTGTCCGCGGTGCAGAGCGCGCCGTCGTCGCAGTCGCCGTCGGCGAGGCACGCGATGCAGCCGGCTTCGCCGCACCACTGACCATCGGGGCAGAGCGAGTCGTCCGGCGTGTGCACGCAGGCGCGGGTCCCAGGGTCGCAGCCGTTGCGGTGACAGGCGATGCCGTCGTCGCACGCCCTGGGAGACTCGACGCAGCCGAGCGCCGGGTCGCACCGCTCCACGGTGCACCAGTCCCCGTCGTCGCAGTCCGCGAGCGACGTGCAGGCCGGCCCCTGGGAGGCGTCGGGGCTCGGTCGCCGTGCGCGGGCTGAACGGAGCGGTCCTTCCGCAGCCGAGGACGCTCAGCGCGAGGGCCAGCACGCAGAGGTCAGGCGCGAGGCGAAGACGCACCCGGGCGTCGCGTAGGCGGCCGATGACCATCGTGCACTCTCGGTGACCGAAACCGTGGCGGGGCATGATGCCCGCGCCGATTCCCCGGCCCACTGGAAGCCTAGACGATTCTCGGTGGGACCGGACGGCGCGAGCGATGGTGGCGGCTCGCGTCACGGCCGCTTCGTGCACTGGACCTCGAGCCAGTAGCTGACGTCGGCCAGGGCGGGACCGTCGACGGCGAGGTAGTACGTGCGCGCGGACTCGGTCTCGAGGGTCACGCGTTCCTCGACCTGCCCATGTCCCTGGCTCGCCGCCAGGACCGGCGACTGCGTCGCGCAACCGCCCTCCACTCGCGCGCCAAGCGCCAGCAGGTCGAGGTCGCCGCCGACCGGTGTCAGCTTCACCTCGATGCTCCCGTCGATCGGCGCGTCCAAGCGGTAGACCACCTCGTCGCCGGGCTCCTGCCGCGGGGCGTCATCGTACTTGATGAACCGCCTCGCCCCGCCGCGGGTGGTTCCTGGGATCCGCGCGCCGCAGCCGAGCGGCACCGCGTTCTCGCAGGCGCCACCCCCCTCCTCGGTCAGCCGCGCCGACAGGTGCACCACGGAGCCAAAGCCCCCCGCCGCCCAGACGTCGCCCGGGCCGGCGCCCCACACGCTGTTCAAGATCTCTCCGGCCTGGTGGGCAATCGGGGACCAGGTGCTGCCGTCCCAGCGCAGCAGGCGCTGCTTCGTCCCAACCGCGTAGATGTCCCGCGGCGACGAGCCCCAGAGGCCGGTCAGCTGCAGGTCGGCGCCGCCGGGGACCCGCTCCCAGCGCGCCCCGTCGTAATGGAGGATGGCCCCGTATTCCCCCACCGCCCAGACGTCGCCCGGCCCGCTGCCCCACACGGCACGCAGGGTCGAGGTCACGTTGCTCGTCGCGGGTGACCAGCTCACCCCGTCGTAGTGCAGCAGGGCCTCCTCGCCCACCGCGTAGACGTCCCTCCCCGAGGTGCCCCATAGGCCGTAGAGCGCGCCGGTGGCCCCGCTGGTCATCGGGGTCCAGGCCGCGCCGTCGAAGTGGGCGAGGTGGCCGTCGTAGCCCGCGACGAAGACGTCGTCGGCTGCTGCACCCCACACCGCCATCAGCATGGGGCCCGCGGGCCCGGCGGGCGAGAAGGCTTGCCCGTCGTAGTGCAGGATGGCTCCGAAGAAGTCGGCGGCCCAGACGTCGGTGGGGCCGCTGCCCCAGAGGGAGCGGATCCAACTCCCCGCGGGCGCCGGCACGTCCCTGAAGTCAACGCCGTCGAAGCGGCGGACGGCTTCGCCGGCCACCAGCACGTCGGTGGCGGACGAGCCCCACACGGCGCTCAGCTCCTTGAACGTCTTCGCCTCAACCCGGCCGAACACGCTCTCCCAGTGGAAGGTGGCGCTGATCTGCGATTGAAAGAGCGAGCCCACGGCCCAGAGGTCGTTGCCCGCGCGGCCCCACAGGGCTTCGATGCGCCAGTCGGTCGAGTTCGCCGGAAGGGAGGTCCAGCGCACGCCATCGAAATGCTCGACCGCGCCATTGTCGCCCGCGAGCCAGATGTTGTCCGGCCCGCTCGACCAGACGGTCTGCAGGGGCTCGCTCGGGAAGCTCGCCACGTCCAGCCAGGTGTTGGTCACGCTGTCGAAGCGCTTGAGCCTGCCAAGGGTCAGCACCGCCAGCACGTCGGTGGGGGCGTTGGCCCACACCGAAACCGCTTCCGCCTCGGAAGGGTGCCAGGTACCTCTGGCGTAGTGACGGAGTCGGACTTCGTCGATGGCCCAGGCCTCGTCCCCGGCGCAGGCCAGGCTGGTGAGCTTCGAGGTCGAGCCGGGCACCGCCTCGAGCCTCCAGCTCGTCCCGTCGAAACGCAGGATCATGCCTGCCTCGCTGCCGACGAGGACGTTGGTCGCCGAGCACCCGGTGACCGAGTAGAGCGTCGCGGTGGTGGGGACCGTCTCGAGCCGCCAGGCCTTCCCGTCGTAGCGCAGGAGCGTGCCGCCTTCGCCGACCGCGAAGACGTCGCTCGGGCCGCTGCCCCAGACCGCGAGCAGGTCCTTCGTGGTCGGCGAGGCCATCGCCGACCACGCCTGGCCGTCGAAGTGGCGGAGGGCCCCCTTCTTGCCCACGGCGAACAGCTCGCCCGTCGTCGTCCCCCACAGGCCCTTCAGCTGCCCCTGGACGCGATCCCATTCCCTCCAGCGCGAGCTGATGCAGGTCCCGACCGTGAGGTCACAGGCGCTGCTACAGCCCAACACGCCCGCCTGGGCCCCGAAGTCCAGGCAGCTCGCCTCGGCACGACCGAGCCCGTCGCACTTCTCGGCGCCGTTGACGACCCCGTCGCCGCAGGTGCCCTCGCACTGAGCGGCGTCGAAGGCGGCGCACCCGGGCTGGCAGCGCAGCTCGCCGCCGTACCAGCCGCGGCTCTCGCAGGTGGCTGTCTTGAGGTCGGCCCCGTCGCAGACCTCGGGGCCATCCCCCGTCCCGTCGCCGCAGACCCCGGAGCAGCCCCCGACGAGCACCTCGCCGCAGTCGTCGCTGCAGCCGAGCGTCCCGCCGTAGAAGCCGTGGGCCCGGCAGCTGTCGGCCCCGAGCTGCGTGCCGTCGCAGACCTCTCCGCCGTTGAGTATCCCGTCGCCGCAGTAGGGGCCCTCGTCGGCCCAGCAGTGGTGCTTGCAGCCTGCGCCGCGGCACTGGCAGAACCAACCCGCCGGGCAGCTGCCGACCTTGCCCGGCTCGCAGGCGAAGTGCCCGGACTCGACCCTGGCCGGACAGCCGGCGAGCAGCGCCAGGCAGGAGAGGGTGCAGGAGAGGGTCGCGAGCGCGCGCATCAGAACCTCCCCGCCACGGTCAGGCCAGCGCCCTTGGGGCCCACGGCCGGCGCGAGCTCGACCTTGGGCTGCTCGCCCGCCGATAGGCCCCACAGGATCCCGCCGGCGAGGAGCAAGGCCGCGCCCGAGACGGCGCAGACCACGCTGGCGGTCCGCAGGTCCTCCGACCGGGCCTGGGCTTTGGAGACGCTGCTCCAAGGGGTGTCGCGAGGAGCGCCCTCGACCTGTCCGGCTTCGGCGCGCGACAGGCCCACCAGCAGGAGCGCGGCGGCCTCTGCTCCCACGCCGACCCCCAGGCCCGCCCAGCCCGCGGTGCGCAGGCCTCGCTGCCGCCGCTCCTCGAGCACGCGCGCCTCCTTCTGCGCGACGAGCAGCTTCTCCTGCGCCTGCGCGCGGCGGGCCTCGGCCTCCTGGACCGCCTTGCGGGTCGCCGCCGCCTCCTCCTCGGTGACGAGCGAGACCTGCTGGACCAGGCGCTGCCCGGGCTGGAGCACGACCTCGAGGACCTGCCTCTCGTGGCCGGGCTTGGAGGCGACCAGGACGTGCGGCCCGGCCATCAAGCGCAGCGGCGCGGTGAGCGGGGCGCGACCCGCCGGCACGGCGTCGACGGTCGAGCTCGGCGCCCTCGGGGCCCAAGGAGAAGCTCCACCGTGGCGATGCGGCCCTTCAGCTCGGCGACCCGCGCCCGGGCCGCCTGGAACAGTCCGGGAGCGTCGGTCTCGCGGGCTTCGATGAGGAAGCGCTCGTAGTGCTCCAGCGCCTGGAGGTCGCGGCCCAGCTCGCGCAGGGTCTGCGCGAGGTTGAACTGCAGCTTCGGGCTGGGAAACGCGGCATAGGCCTCCTCGAAACGCTTGAGCGCCTCGAGGTACTGGCCTTCGTCGAGCAGGCGATTGCCCTCCAGCAGCAGGGCCTTCGCCCGGTCGCGGCCGGGCTCGGCACGCTCGGCCGCACGCGCGGTCCCGCCCGAGCTGCCGGTGGACAGGACGGCGAACAGCAGCGCCACGCAGCCAAGACGCTCACGTCGGAACATCGCTGGTCACTCCTCGACCGCTACAGGTCGTCGGCGCGCTGCACTCGCTTCGTGCGCTCCGGGGGGACGGGTGGGACGGTGACCGGCGGCGCGGCCTTGGGGCTCGCCTTCGCGGGCGGCCGATCGGCCAGCCGCTCCAGCGCGACCTCGTAGACGCGATCGGCGCTGGGCAGCGCCTCCGCCTGCCACGGGCGGAATCCGCGCGCCTCCAGCCGCAGCGAGAGCGGCCGGGTGTCGCTGAAGGGGGCCTGGAAGCGCAGCGCCTCGCGCTGCTGCCCGTCGACGAAGAGCGTCGCCCCTTCCGCCATCGGCGTGAGTTTGACCTCGATGGTGACCGTCCGCGGAGGCGCTTCAGCCGGTGCGGGCATGGGATCGGGGGCGGAAGCCGGCGGAGGATCGCGGACAGGATCGGGGATGCGGGACGTTTCCATCGCCGGCTTCGGGGCGTGCCCGAGATCCGACAACGCCAGCGTCGCGGTCAGGCCCAAGGCCGCTGCTGCGACGGGGACGGCGACCCACAGCGCCTTGCGCCACCGCGGCGTGGGGGCGACGGGGAGTGGCCCGGGAGCTGCGTCGGAGTCGGCCAGGCGGTCGAGCATCGGCAGCAGGGCGAGGCGGAGCTCCTCGACCGAGGCGGGACGCTTCTCCTTCTCCTTGGAGAGGCAGCGCAGGATGAGGCGCTCGAGCTCGACCGGGACGGCGGCGAAGTCGCGCGGCGAGGGCGGCGTCGCCGTGAGCTGGGCGCTGATGACCTCGTAGGGCGACGAGGCCTCGAAGGGCAGGCGAGCGGTGAAGGCCTCGAAGAGCATCACCCCCAGCGAGTAGAGGTCCGAGCGCACGTCGACGTCGCGCCCCCGGCAGTGCTCGGGCGACATGTAGTGCGGGGTGCCCATGGCGACCCCGGTCTGCGTGGAGGTCGCGCTTCCGCCGCCGGTGAACTTGGCGATCCCGAAGTCGAGCAGCTTCACGGTGACTGAGCCGTCGCTGCCGCGCACCAGGAAGACGTTGTCGGGCTTGAGATCGCGGTGGACCACACCGCGCTCGTGCGCGGCCTGCAGGCCGTCGAACACCTCCGCGAAGATGTGCCGGGCCTCGCGCCAGCCCAGCCGGCCCACCTGGGCCAGGTGGCCGCCGAGGCTGCAGCCGTCGAGGAGCTCCATGGCGAAGTACTGCGAGCCGTCGGGCAGCGTCCCGAAGGCGAAGACGTCCACGATGTTGCGGTGGCCGATCTTGTTGGCGGCTTGGGCCTCGGCGAGGAAGCGTTTCGTCAGCTCCGGGTCGTGCGAGAGCGCCGGCTTGAGGACCTTGAGGGCGACCTGCTTGCCGATGAGTGGGTGCACGCCGCGGTAGACGGTCCCCATCCCGCCTTCGCCCAGGACCGAGGTGACGCGGTACTCGCCCAGGGTCTGCCCGACGAGCGACGGGGGCTCGGGGGCTGGCGCGAGCGAAGCCGAGAGCGCAGGCAGGTCCGTGGCACGGTGCGCCGACGCCGACCGCGAGCATTCGCCTTCGGGGTGGGGCTCTCCGCAGGCGGAACAGGCGCGGCGCACCGTCGGCGACAGAGGGCAGTCGCCTTCAGGGTGGAGCTGCCCCACACCTCGAGCAGGCTCGGAGCTGGGTGGGGGGCGTGAGCACGGGGCCTCGGGGCGGCGTCGACGGCCCGAAGACTAGCACTAGCCGCCGGGCCAAGGACCCTTGGCGAGGAGGCGGCGCCTCGATCGCCAGGCCGTGGAGTCACTTGCCGTGCGTCACCCGGAGGATGGTGCCGTCCTTCTTCGACAGCTCGGCCAGGGCCGCCGAGGCAGAGAATCAACGTCCGTGATGCGCGCAGGATCTCACCGGACCCGGTTGTTGTTGGATTCGCTGGCAGACCTGGGGCTGGCGTCTCCGAGCCGATGGCTGAGCCTTCGACTCCGGTGTCCGCTGCGCGCCACCGACGTGCGGGCCTAGCGGGTTAGGGCAGCTCGTCGTCGATCGTCTTGCCGTCGAAGTAGACGGGGTCGAAGACGCTCTCGAGCTTCCGGGCCGTCGAAGTCGCGCGTGCCGCTCGGGTTCGACCAGCTGGTGCGCAGCCAGCGCGACGGCGCGTAGACGATGCCGGTGTTCAGGATCTTCTGGCTGGTGCTGTAGATGATGTTGGCGTCGCGCTTGCCGGGCATCGTCGGGGTCCCGTAGTCCGAGAAGACCGCCCAGCGGTAGTCGAAGCCGCCGGCGCCCGCGTCGTAGCCGCCCTGCGACGAGAAGTACTTGAAGCCGATGACGTTCGAGTTCCAGCGCGTGTACTCGGTGCCGCTGGCGTCCAGGAACGCCAGGAAGATGACTGCGTGGCCGGTGCCGGTGGTGCGGTTCAGGTTGAGCAACGAGCCCGGCGTCAGCTCCTCGAAGGGCACGGTCATGCCCAGGCCGAAGTGGCGCACCGCGTCCGCCGACCCGCCCGCCGCGAGGTCCGGGTTGACCCAGAGGTGCGCGCGGATGTTGCTCGCGGACAGGCTCTGCCAGCTCTTGATGGGCAAGAAGTCGAAGACCGACTGGTCCCCGGTGTCGCGCGCGTAGATCTGCAGGGCGGTGACCAGCACCTCCATCACCGCCGCGACGCACATCGTCCGCGGCGGCGCCATCGCGCTGACGGTGCCCTTGCTCCCGTAGGTCAGGTCGTGGGTGAGCGCCACGTCGGAGTAGCCCTGGAGGCCGTAGCCCGCGAACAGCTCGGTCACTGCCTGCAGGATCCAGTGGTTGAAGGTGTCGGAGTCCGGGACGGTGACCGGCCGGAAGGTGGCGTCGAGGATGTAGCTGCCCTTGAGGCCCTTGTAGCTGTCGAGCGAGAGGAAGTAGTCGCCGGGCTGCAGCGTGGCGTAGACGGCCTTGTCGTTGCGCACGATGAGCGTCTGCGGGCTGAGCGAGCTGAGCAGGTGCACGTCGACGTCCACGCCCGAGGGCTCGGGGGCCTTCACCTCGGCGGAGAAGCGCATCGGCTGCGCGACGTGGAACTTGTAGAAGAACTCCGGGCCGGTCTCGTCCGCGTCGCTCGGCGGATACTGGTCGATGACGCTGGAGGTCGAGTCGGCGGTCGAGCGGCGGTCGGTGAAGACGGTGTGCGGCGCCGCGGGGATGCAGAAGGGATCGGCCAGCGTGCCGGAACCGGGGGTGGGGCAGAGGCCCCCGTCGGCGCCGGAGGGCGTCGCTGCGTCGGCAGCTGGATGGCCCGCATCGAGGGTCACGATGACTGCGGCGTCGAGCGGCTCGCCGGAAGTGGCATCGACTCCCGGCTGAGCGCTGGCGTCGGGTGACGAAGGCAGCGATGCGTCGCCGAGCGCGCCGGCGTCGGCGTGAACGACCAGTGCCGCATCGACGCCGAGCTTCCGACCGGTGGTTCTCGCCGCAGGACGCAAGGCCAAGGAGGGCGGCGACGAGGCTGACGACGAGCAGGGCCGGTCGGCGGGACATGGGGACCTCGAGGGCGGAAATCCTGAGAATTATCGGAACATTGAAGGCGAAGTTGTCTCCGAGGCCTGTCCCGGAGGCCCGAGGCAACCGTGGGAATTTGCTGGCGGAAATGAGCGCTAGCGGCGCCGACGGACGCGGATGGACAGGCTGAGGGACGCGCCGAGGACGAGGAGGGCGGGCCAGGCGCCAGCCGCGCTCGAGCAGCCGCAGCCTCCCGGCGCCGTCGGCTCGACCGAGCCGCTGTCAGTGGACTCGACCGTGCCGGTGTCGGAGCCGGACGACGTCGACCCGTCGGCGACCTCGGTCGCGCCGCCATCGGAAGCGATCGCGGCACCGCCATCGCCCGTGGGCGGCAGAGCGCCGTCGATCGACGAAGGCGCGCCGCCGTCGACCGGGCCGCTCGTTCCGCCGCCATCATCGGGGGTGGTCGGCGTGCCGGCGTCATCGAGGGCCGCCAACGAACCGTCCGCCGGCGCGACCGTCGTGGCGTCCGCCGGCATGCCGGCATCGGAGCCGGAGGGGAGCGGGATGGAGCCGGAGACGATGGGCAGCGTGACGGTGCTGGGGTGCGTCGGATCGCGGTAGACGGTCAGGTCGTAGGCGACGGGAGCCGGGTTCTGCGCGAGCGGCGTGCCGACGCCGGGGTTCGGCTCGTAGCGCGGGCTGGACGTGGCCTGGATGGACAGGCGCAGCGCATGACCTTTGGGCAGCACGAACGCGACGGGGCCCACCTCGATGTCGAAGGCGGCGGGCTGCCCAGGGGTCAGCGGTTGGAGGGCGTCGGTGCTCTGGACGAAGCGGCCGCGGCGCACGCCGTCGGCGAGCATCATCACGCGGCCGCCCGGCGTCACCTGCGACAGGCGCACGATGGCGTCGGCGTCGGTCGAGCTGCTGGCGGCCCAGACCCGCGCGGTGACGTCGCCGGCCACGGTGACCTCCACGGAAGCCGGCAGCGTGGTGGCGGTCAGCACGCCGCCGAGCGAGTCGACGGAGGCCTGGTCCATCGGGCCCGCGGCCGTGTTGAGGTTGCCGCCGCCGCGCGAGGGGATGGGCGCCGCCGGGTCGGAGTGGAGCGTCGAGGCGATGCCGTTGGCGCGCGGGGGGAGCGTCGAGAGCGACAGATCGTCGTGGACGTAGAAGGTCGTCGCGGTGGAGGCGGGCGGCCAGGTGTCGGTGCCCAGCCACTGGCCGGTGGCGCTGCGGCCGTCGTCGGAGAGCTTCATGCGGTAGTAGCGCACCGCCTGCCAGCTGGGGCGCGTGCTGCCCATGAGGCACCAGGCGATCCACGAGGCGAACTCGTTGGTGAGCTGCTGGTAGGCGGCGTCGGCGGGGAAGGTGACTTCACCCTGCACGTTGGTGTTGATGCCCCCGTGCGTCCATGGGCCCAGCACGAGGAACATGTCGCCGCGCACGGAGGGATCCGCCTCCTGCTGCAGCAGCCGGTGCGCCTTCGCGGTGTCCTTGGAGAAGATGTCGAAGAAGCCGCCGTACAGGAAGACGGGCGCCTTGACCTTGGCGCGCTTGGCGGGCGTGAGCCGCACCGGGTCCCAGTAGGAGTCGCTGGCCTCGTGCTGGCGCAGGAGCGCGAGCGCGGCCGGCTCGTTCAGGCCGACGAGCCAGTCGGTGGTCAGCTCCTTTCGCCAGGCGCCGCCGGGCATGATGCCTTCGTAGACGTCGCCGGTCGCCACGCCGACGTGCGCGCACTTGAGCGCCGGCGGGCCCTCGCCGGCGGCCATCAGCTGCACGATGCCCTCGGCCGAGGCGCTGTAGGTGCCGACGCTGCCGTTGCTGAACGGCTGCTGGGCGATCCACGCCAGGGTGTCCGGGCCGTCGTTGTGGTCGTCCATGAACGGCACGAACACGCCGCCGCTGCCCCCGCGGCCGCGCACGTCCTGCGAGACCACGTTGAAGCCGTAGAAGAGCAGGGCGTTGACGGTGTTCGAGTCCATCGCGCGGCCGTAGGGGGTGCGCCGGAGGATCACCGGGCGCGGCGTGACGGCTCCGTCGGGTCGGAAGACCTCGGTCGCGAGCTGCACGCCGTCGCGCATCGAGACCATGACGGTCTCCTGGAACGCGAAGGCGGAGGCGGACGGCAGCAGGGCGCCGAGGGCGAGGGCCGCGGCGAGGACCGGGAGGCGATGGGGAGAGCGCATGGCGGCAAAAGGTATCAGCCTTCCGGGGCCGAGGGGCCAGGGCCTCATGGTGGGGCTGTTCAGAAGCTAGCCGGCACGAGGCCGGCGATCCGAGGGGCGCCTTCAGGCACGCGAAGTCGAAATGCCTTCGGTGATCGGCATCGGGCAAGGGGCCGCCGATCCGCGGGGCCCGTGGCTGCGTCTACCGCGCCAGCAACCTCTTGGCGTCGACCTTCTCCCGCCCGGTCGGCTCCGGCAGCGCCGCAGACGCCTCGAGCTCGCGACGGCCTTCCCCGGTGAGGCTCGCCGTCGCAGCGGTGAAGGCCGCGCCGCCCTTCGCCGTCCGCGCGGTCACGGTCAACACGCCGCTGCGCGACACCGAGAAGACGGCCTCGACCTTCTCGCCCACCGGAGCGCGCAGGTGCAGCGCGCCCAGGTAGGCCCGATCCATCGGCTGGGTGCCCTCGAACTCCCAGACGCCCAGCCGCACCATGCCCTCGGGCCCCACCGTGACCTGGCAGGCGCGCTCGCAGGGGAGCGGCATCCCGCGCTCGAGCACCCGGTGGAAGCGCTGCTCCGAGAGACCGAGGTGCAGGCTCTGCGCCAGGCTCGCCGTCGCCGCGGGCCCCGACCGCCGGGGCTCCTGCCGCAGCGCCCAGCCGACGATGGCGGCGCCGGTGGAGACGGCGTCGAGCGGTGAGAGCTCTCGGCCCACCTTGTCGCCGAACGCGGCCTCCAGCGCGAGGCGCACCACCGGCGCCTGGCTCTGGCCGCCGACCAGGATCACCTCGTCGAGCTGCGCGGCGCCCACGCCGAACCGCTGGCAGAGCGCGCGGGCCACGACCACCGCCCGGCTGGCGAGGTCGGCCACGAGCGGGTCGAGCTGCGCGCGCGTGACCGTCGCCTCCAGGTCCAGCGGCGCTCCGCGCAGGTCGCCCGCCGCCCAGGGCACGTGGACCCGCGCTTCTCCCTCCTGGCTCAGCGCGATCTTGGCGGCCTCGGCGGCGTCGCGCACGCGGTGCCGGGTGAGGGGGTCGTCGATGGTGGCGCCGTGGGCCTTCTCGAAGCCGTCCTCCAGGAAGCGCGCCAGCCGGCAGTCGAAGGCCTCGCCGCCCAGCTGCGGCTCGCCGTCGGTGCCCAGGACCTCGAGCTGGTCGGCGGTGACCCGCACCAGGCTCGCCGCGAAGGAGCTGCCGCCCAGGTCGAACACCAGCAGCAGGCGCGAGCCCAATCCTCGCCGGTGGCACCAGGCCACGGCGGCGGCGATCGGGTCGCTGACGACGTGGTCCACCTTCCACCCCGCGAGGTGCGCGGCCATCCTCAGCGCCTGGCGCTGGCGCTCCGAGAACGCCGCCGGCGCGCTCAGGACCGCGTGACGCAAGGGCTGCCCCAGCGCGTTGGAGGTGCGGTTGCGGATCTCGGCGAGCAGGCAGGCCGCGGTCTCGACCACGGTCATCACCCGCCCGCGCACCCGGACCGCGGCGTCGCCGTAGGCGTCGGTGCAGACCTCGAAGGGCAGCCGCGCGGTGAACTTGCGGGCGAGGTCGGAGGCCGGTCGCAGCCCCAGCAGCCGCCGGAAGCCGACCAGGGCGCTGCGCGGGTCGACGGCCTGCTGCGCGCGGGCGCGGGCGCCGAGCATGAGCCGCCCGCGGTCGTCCACGGCGACGGCGCTGGCGAGCACCGGGCTGCGGCCCTCCAGCTCCACCGCCCGCACGCCCCGGTCGACCAGCACGCCGGCCCGGCACGAGGTGGCTCCGAAGTCGATGCCGACGCACAGGTCCACTCCCGAAGGCCGCGAGCGGCGGGCGGACCCGGGCGGGTGCAGCGGGTCGCTGGGCTCGCCCGGCATCGTGGCCGAGCCGGGCAGGGGCGCGTTCTGGGTGCCGTCCAGCGTGGCCAGCGCGCGCTCGACGCGGCCCCGGTCCTCCTCGGAGAGGGAGGTGAAGCGCAGGAGCATCCCCGGGCGCGCCGCTCCACCGGGCCGGCGAGAGAGGAGCACCTCGCCCTCGCAGGCCAGGACGGTGGTCATGTCCTGCAGCGCGAACTCGAGGTTGACGCGGGTGCCGACGGGCAGCGGGCTCGGGCTGGGGACGAAGAGGCCGTCGCGGTCCACGTGCGGCCCCAAGGTGGCGAGGAAGCTGTCCTCGTCAGGGCTGGAGACGCCGAACTTCTGGAAGACCGGGTCGGACATCAGGTGCCGGACTGTAGCAGCAGCCAGTGCAGTGTCATCCTCCCGGCTGATGACGCGCTGCGGCGGCTACCACCCTTCGAGAGAAAAGAGCGCTTCGGTGCTTCGGGCTCGACAGAGACGAGCGGCTGGGCCTGGGGTTACAGCTCAGACGCGGGACGCCGTCTCTCGACGGCGCCACTCGACCGCGCCGTCCCTTCGCGGCGCCGATGCGCGCTAGTACGTCGGCTCGGGGTTGGCCTTGAAGTCGGTCTTCTTCCACTCCCGCTCCGGCTTCTCGCCCGGCGGCATGGGCAGCGGCGCCTTGGTGTAGGGCGCCTCCCACGAATCGTCGAAGACCCGCGTGAGCCGCTCGGTGAAGGGGCGGCTCTCGATGATGATGCCGACGTTGCGGCTCTTGAAGAAGTAGTCGCCTTCCCAGTTGCTCGTCCCCACCCAGCTCGCCTCGCCGTCGACCACCATGATCTTGGAGTGGCACACGCGCGCGAACGGGATGGGCCCGCCCGTCCACGCCGGGATGGTGATCACCCGCACCTCGACGTTCGGGACCTTGGCCAGCTCGGTGATGTCCCGGCGCGCGTCGGAGCCCTGCTTGTTCGACCAGTCGGAGACCAGCAGGCGCACCTTCACGCCGCGCTGGGCCGCCCGCCGCAGCGCCTCGTCCAGGCCCTTGTACTCGTCGCCGCCGTAGCCCTTGAGCTTGTAGGTCAGCACCTGCACCGCCACGCTCTGCCGGGCACGGTCGATCTTCTCGATGATCTGCGGAAGGTCCCAGCTGGCCTCGTCCGGCAGCCAGCCCTTGGGGTTCGCGGTGAGCGTCGCGGTGGTGTCGTCGCCGATGCGCACCGGGCCGTAGTGCTTGTGGCGCTTGATGCGGTGGTCGTTCGGGGCGCCGCCGGCGAGCTCCCAGTCGGTCTCGAAGACGTCCAGCAGCTCCGCCGAGAGCTTCCGGCGACTTGATGCGCACGCCCATCTCCTGGATGTGCTCCAGCGAGCGCCAGTCGAAGTTCTGGCTGCCCAGGTAGCCCTCCTTGCGGTCGACGATGAAGTACTTGGCGTGGAGGATGCCGCCGAAGAGCTTGCCGCCGACCAGCTTGCGCATCTGCAGGCCCTTGATGGTGGTGAGGGCGTCGGTGGTCTTGGGGTACTTGAGCGAGAAGGAGTCGTCGACCAGGAACCGCACCCGCACGCCGCGCGCGCCGGCGGCCTTGAGGGCCTCGATGACCGGGGTCAGGCGGCTGGGCGGCTCGTCGGAGGTGTAGAACTGCGCGATGTCCACCGAGCGCGTGGCCGAGTTGATCATCTCCACCCACACCTCGTAGGCGTTGGGCACGTCGGGGTGGTCGAGCGTGGTCTCGATGGGCGCGGACTCGACGAGGATGAGCTTGGCGTCGGGCTCGAAGGTGTGCGGGGCGGCGGGCCGCTTGGGCGTGCCGGCGCAGGCGGCGAGCGCGAGCGGAAGGGCGAGGAAGAGGGCGAGGCGGGCAGTCGGTCCTGGGCGTTGCATCGAGGCCTCCGGTTGGGCCGCGGTCGCGGCGCGGACAAGAATGGCAGCGTCCATCGCCCGGGTCCAACGTGAGAAGAGGGGCTTCGGGCTGCGGGCTTCGGGCCTCGGGTCAAGCCGCCAGTGCCGGTCCCGCAGCGTCCCTCCGGCCGTCACGCCGCGGCCCGCACCCGAAGTAGGGCTTCGGGCTTCGGGTCAAGCCGCCAGTGCCCGTCCCGAAGCGTCCGTCCGGCCGTCACGCTGCGGCCCGCAACGATCATATGGGTAGAACCATGTCCGGCCCTCCCCACCTCTTCCTCCATAGCCTGCGGCTCGGGTTCGCCACCAACTCGTCCTCGGCGCACAGCGTCATCTTCCTGCCCGGCCGCAAGGACGAGAACCTGGTGGAGGGGCACGAGTACCACGACGAGCACTTCCTGCTCGCCTCGCCGGAAGCCAAGCGGCCGTACCTGCGCCTGCAGCTGGATGGAGCGGGGCTGGCGGGCGAGCTGACCGGGTTGCTGGGTGGGCCGGTCGGCGAAGGGCGGGTCAACCATCAAACGCAGTGGTCGGGCCCGCCGGAGCTGCTGGCGGAGATCGCGCGCTGGGCCATGAAGGAGGGCGTCGTCATCCTCGGCGGCGGCGACGGCTTTCCGCACCCGGAGAGCGACTTCGACCAGGGGCTCGATCCCGCCGACTTCGGCGACGCTCGCGTCCGGCGCGATCCGCTCGGCTTCTGGACCGTGATGGAGAGCTACCGGGGGACCAAGGCCCGCTTCTCCTTCGCACGGGCGGCCGACCCGCACGTCCTCCCGTTCCGCTCGACCTGGCCGGAGCTCGTGGACCTGAAGATCACCGAGCGCTGCGAGGCCGGCTGTGCGTACTGCTACCAGGACTCGCGCCCCGACGGCCGGCACGCTCCGCTCTCGGCCATCCTTCCGATCGTCGAGAGGCTCAAGGAGGCGCAGGTCTTCGAGGTGGTCCTCGGCGGCGGCGAGCCGACCGAGCATCCCGACTTCCACGCCATCCTCGCGGCCATCCAGAAGGCGGGCATGCGCGCGGCCTTCACCACTCGCAGGCTGGAGTGGATGGACGAGCAGCACCGCGCCAAGGACGTCGAGTGGAGCAGGGTGGCCTGGGCCTACTCTGTCCAGGCTTCGGACGAGGTCAAGCTCGTCAGCGACCGGGTGCGCAACCATCCACGCGCCAGCCAGAGCGTCTGGCTTCCGGCGATCCACGTGGTGCTCGGGACGCCGGTCGCCAACCCCGAGGACCTGGAGCAGATCGCGCAGGACTGCCGGGACCGTTCCCTTCGGCTGGTGCTGCTCGGCTACAAGCGGACGGGCCGCGGCGCGCAAGTCGAGCCCCGGGACGACTCCCACTGGATGGCGACCTGCACGGCCGCGGGGGTGACGTCGCTCTCCATCGACACCGCGCTCGCCGAGCAGTTCGAGCTCCAGCTCCGGCAGGCCGGGGTCCCGCCCTGGTCCTACGACGTCGAGGACGGGCGCTTCTCGATGTCCATCGACGCGGTCACCGGCCTTTGCGGGCCGTCGTCGTGGTGCGAGCCCGACGCGCTGTTCCCCCTGCCCGGCTCGGAGAGGTCGGTCGAGCGGGCCTTCGAGGAGATCAACCGACGGCTTGGGCCTTCGCGCCGGCAGCGCCAGCTGGAGCTCGAGCAGCTCGAGGGCCAGGCGACCGGGGACGCGAAGAGGCTGGTGCTCATCGACGCGGCGCTGGAGGGCCGGTGCGAGCCCTGTGGTGCTCCCGGCGCGACGCTCGACGGCGGCGGGCTCGAGCGGCCGCGGTCGCTCTGCGAGCGGTGCGTGAAGAAGGGGACCTGAAAATGGCAGAGCCCCGCGCGGGGCGGGGCTCTGCGTCACTGCGGAACGGCTCTCTTCGTTACTTCCGGCGCCGGCCGATCATCGGCAGGGCGAAGGCCAGCAGGAGGATGCCCATCGCCGGGCCCGCCGCCGCGCTCGCGCAGCTGCAGCCGCCGGAGAAGCGCGGCTCGCCCGCGTCCGCGCCCGCGATCGCCGCGTCCGGAGCGGAGGCGTCCACCGGCATCGCGGCGTCGACCGGCTCGACGCTGGCGTCCAGCGGCTGAGGCTTCACGGTGATGGTCACCGTCGCCACCGCGCCCTTGCCGAAGCCGTCGCTCGCCCGGTAGGTGAAGGTCTCCGTGCCCAGGAAGGCGTGGTCCGGCTCGTAGCGGAAGGAGCCGTCCTGCTTCAGGCTCAGGCGGCCGTGCCCGGGCTCGGTCTCCAGCACCACGCTGAGCGCGTCGCTGTCCGCGTCGGCGTCGTTGGAGAGCAGGCCCTGCGCCGCGTCGACCACGAGGGCCTCGCCGGCCAGGGTGCTGTACTCGTCGTCGGTGGAGACGGGCAGGTGATCGCAGTGGCCCTGCTGGCAGGTGCCGTCGCCGGGGCAGCCTTGGCCGGTGGGCTTGAGGGCGTTGGACGGGCAGCGCGCCGACTTGCCGTCGCACGACTCGGCGAGGTCGCACACGCCGGAGGAGGCACGGCACTCGACCGTCGACGGCTTGACCTCGTCGGTCGGGCAGTCGGCGGAGGTGCCGGTGCAGCTCTCGGCCAGGTCGCAGTCGCCGCCGGCGGCGCGGCAGACGACCTCGGGGCCGGCCAGGGCGTCGGCGGGGCAGGTCTTGACCTGGCCGTCGCAGTGGTCGGGCAGGTCGCACGGGCCGGCCGCGACGCGGCACACCATGGTGCTGTTCTTCACCGCATCGGCCGGGCATTCGTTGCTGGTGCCGGTGCAGTACTCGGCGAAGTCGCAGTCGCCGTCGGCCGCGCGGCACTCGGTGCCCAGGGCCACCATCCGGTCGGCCGGGCAGGCGCCGCTGACGCCGTCGCACTCCTCGGCGAAGTCGCAGTCGCCGGCCTTGGGACGGCAGGGTTTGCCCTGGGCTTCGACCACGTTGGCCGGGCACTGCGCCGAGGCGCCGGTGCACTGCTCGGCGACGTCGCAGATGCCCAAGGCCGCCCGGCACTCGAAGCCCGCGGAGCGGAGGACGTCGGCGGGGCACTCCCGGACCACGCCGTCGCAGGTCTCGACGAGGTCGCACGGGCCCGCGGCGGCGCGGCAGGGGAGCCCCTGGGCCTTGGGCAGGTCGGCGGGGCAGGCCGCCGAGGTGCCGGTGCAGTTCTCCACCGCGTCGCAGGCGCCGTTGGCCGGGTGGCAGACGGTGCTCCCCGGCGAGAGCTTGTCCGCCGGGCAGGCGGCGGAGCTCCCGGTGCACGCCTCCGCCGGGTCGCACGGGCCCTGCGAGGCCCGGCACTCGGTGCCCGACGGCTTCTTGACGTCGGGGGTCGGGCAGGTGGCGGTGGTCCCGGTGCAGACCTCGGGCACGTCGCAGTCGCCGGCGGCGGGGCGGCAGAGGGTGTTGACCGTGGCGAAGGCGTCGGTGGGGCAGGTCTTGGCGGTGCCGTCGCAGTTCTCGGCCACGTCGCAGCCGCCGGTCACCGCGGCGCGGCAGACGGTGTTGGCGGGCTTCACGAGATCCGCCGGGCAGGTGATGCCCACGCCGTCGCAGGTCTCGGGCGCGTCGCACGGCTCGGTGGGCAGGGCCGCGCGGCAGACGCTGCCCTTGACCTTGATCTTGTCGGCCGGGCAGTCGGCGGCGTTGCCGGGGCAGTTCTCCCCCACGTCGCAGTCCCCGTACGAGGGGCGGCAGGTGACGGTCGAGGCCACGAACTTCTCGACCGGGCAGGCCTTGGCGGTGCCGTCGCACTTCTCGGCGACGTCGCAGTCGCCGGCGGCGGCGCGGCAGACGGTATTGGCGGGCTTCACCAGGTCGGCAGGGCAGGCGGCGCTGGCTCCGTCGCAGACCTCGGCCAGGTCGCACAGGTTGGTCGCCAGGGCCGCGCGGCACTCGAAGCCGGAGGCCTGCAGCACGTCGGCGGGGCAGGCCTTGGAGGTCCCGTCGCAGGCCTCGGGGAGATTGCAGAGGCCGGCGGCGGCGCGGCAGGAGACGCCGGCGCTCTTCACCAGGTCGGCCGGGCAGGCCGCGCTGGTGCCGGTGCAGGTCTCGGCCTGGTCGCACAGGTCGCCGGCCTGTGCGCTCCGGCACACGTGGCTCGCAGGCTGGAACCGATCCGCGGGGCAGGCCTTGGCGGTTCCGTCGCAGGCCTCGGGGAGGTCGCAGACGTCGGCGGCGGGGCGGCAGGAGGTGCCGGCGCTCGTCACCTGGTCGGCGGGGCAGGCCTTGGAGGTCCCGTCGCAGGCCTCGGGGAGGTCGCAGAGGTCGGCGGCGGGGCGGCAGGAGGTGCCGGCGCTCACCACCTGGTCGGCCGGGCAGGCCGCGCTGGTGCCGGAGCAGGTCTCGGGCAGGTCGCACAGGTCGCTGGCCTGCGCGCCCCGGCACTCGTGGCTCGCGGGCTGGAACTGGTCGGCCGGGCAGAGCACGGCGGTGCCGTCGCAGGTCTCGGCGAGGTCGCAGTCGCCCGCCGAGGCCCGGCACACGGTGGTCGCCGCCCGCGCGCTGCAGGTGCCGTCGGCCGCAGCGCCCGCGGCGACGCTGCAGGCCTGGCAGTCGTCGGTGGCGCCGCCGCCGCAGGCTTCGTTGCAGCAGACACCGTCCACGCAGAAGTCGCTGGTGCAGTCGGCGCCGGCGGTACACGCCTCGCCGTTGGCGGCGAGCGCGAAGGACCGGGTGCCGACGGGCTGCGCCGCCGCGGCGGGGAGAGGTGCGCTGAGCACGTTGGGCGACTCGCCCGCACCGGTGCAACCGGCGACGGACAGCGAAAGCGACAGGGCAAACGCCGCTTGGAGCACCGAGAGTCTGGTCATGGTCCGCTTCCCTCGTGTGGCACCCGGACGGGCGATGCGCCGCCGGGATCGTCGAAGAGCTTAGAAGCTACAGGCAAATATCACGTTCGGGGGCGAACGCCCACGGGTCAGGAGATCGCCTGGTCCCGAGACCCTGCCAAGGCCGGGTCCAAGGGGAGGACGAGGCCGGTGCGCCGCTCGATCTCGCGCAGGCGCTCCCGCCGGTCCGGGGCGGCGAGCGGGGCGGCGAGCGGCCTCTCCGGCCGGGGGAGGAGGACGATGGCCTGCAGCGCCAGGGCCTCGTCGACGAGGCTCCCCAGCGCCTGGGCCGCGGTGACCGCCCGGAGGTGGTGGCGAGTGCCCTTCTCCCGGTCCCCGGCGAGGTCCGCCCGAAGCCCCTCCAGGTAGGCCCGGCGCGCCCGCAGCCACGGGAAGCTCCTGGCGCACCGCTCGACGCCGGCGAACGCCTCGCGGGCGAGGCCGTCGAGCTCCGGTCGCTCCGAGGCCAGGCGGAGCAGGGTCTCGGCGGTGCAGGCGTAGCCCTCGAGGACCCAGGCCGCGGTGGGCATCAGGCCGGCCATGGTCCGCACCGCCTCCTGGGCGGCGGCGAGGGCCCGCTCCCGTTCGCCGCGGGCCAGCTCCGCCGCGGACTGCACCCCCAGCGCCCAGATGAGCTCGGGGCGGGCGCGGACCTGCCGGGCGTTGCCGGCGGCCTGCTCGGCCGTGGCCGCAGCCTCGTCGAACCGGCCCAGGCGGTGCAGCGAGAGGCCGACCATGGCGCCGCTGCCGCCCAGCATGTGCCGGTCCTCGCGCCGGCCGGCGGTCTCGGCCACCTCCCGGGCACTCGCCAGCGAGCCCGCGAGGTCGCCGCGCAGGTGGCCGATGACGGCGAGGATCAGCTCGCACTCCTCCTGGCGACGCCGATCCCCCAGGGTCTGGTGCAGCTGCGCGCCCCGGCGGAAGCCTGCGACCGCCTCGTCCCAGCGGCCGGCGCCGGTGCAGAACAGGGCGACCATCTCCTGGACCCAGGCCTCGGCGCCCACCGGGGTCGCCGGACCGAGCTGGGAGAGCGCAAGGCGCGCATAGCGCTCGGCCAGGGCGGGCAGCGGAGCGACCGAGAGGCCGATGGCGAAGTTGGCGAAGGCCTTGGCGAGCACCCCCGAGGGCCCGACGCGGCCGGCGAGGTTGGTCCCCGCCAGCGAGCAGAACAAGGCGTCGGGCGGGAGGTTGAAGAAGATGCAGACCGGCCCCAGCCGCTCATAGGCCTGCGCCGCCTCGTTGGCGCACTCGCGCCGGAAGGCGTCGGCCTCGGGCGGGCGGCGCAGCAGGCGCTGGGCGAGCTGGCGCAGGGCATGGCCGGCCAGCGCCATCGCCCACCTCAGCCGCGAAGCGGGGAGCGGCGAGCCCAGGAGCCGGACGGACTCGAGCAGGTGCGCGCGGCTCTCGGCGAGGTTGCCCAGGCACAGCTCGGCGTCTCCCCGCAGGCGCTGCCGGCGTGCGCGGCGGAGGCTGGCCTCGCGACCTGCGAGCAGGGATGGGTTCTCGCGGTCGAGCCGGTCGGCCTCGGCCAGGAAGCGCCGCGCCTCGGCGTAGGCGCCGCTCTGCAGCGCCTGCTCGCCCGCCTTCTCCAGGTAGCCCAGCGTCTTCGCCGGGTCGCCGGCCCGGCTCCAGTGGTGGGCGAGCAGCGGAGCGTGTGCGGCCAGCTCCTGCGCGCGGTTCTCCTCGTACCAGCGCGCTGCCTGGCCGTGCAGCTCGGCCCGCTGCGAGAAGAGCATCAAGTCGTAGACCACCTGGTGCGTGACCACGTGCTTGAAGAGGTAGGTCGGCACCGGCACCGGGGAGTCGAGCGGGGTCAGGTCCAGCTTCTCGAGCCGGGAGAGCTGATCGGAGAGGGGCGCGCGCTCGGGCTGCTGGGGGTGGATGGCCTCCAGCACGTCCAGGCCGAAGACCCGGCCCACGACGCTGGCGGCCTTCAGGGTCAGCTGCTCGGCGGGCGGCAGGCGATCGACGCGGCTGGAGATGATGCCCTGCACGGTCTCGGGCAGGCCCGCTCCCAGGAGCGCGTCGGCTCCGCCGGCGAGCTCTCGCAGCGGCGCCCGGCGATCTTCAACGCCCCCGAGTCGCGAAGCGCGAAGGCCAGCTCCTCGCTGAAGAACGGGTGGCCGGCGGCGCGCTCCTGGATGAGGCGGGCGGCCTGGGGCGGCAGCGCGTCGACGCCCAGGCGGCGGCAGACGAGGCTGGTCGTCTGCTCGCCAGAGAGCGGCTCGAGCACGAGGCGGCTCGGCCCGGCGGCGTCGGCGAGCGCGCGGAAGCTCGGGCGGCGCGGGGTCGGGCACTGGACGGGTGGAGACGATCAAGAGGAGCGGCCGGACTTGGCGGTGGAGCGCGAGCACCAGCGCCAGCGAGGCGGAGTCGAGCCAGTGCGCATCCTCCAGCAAGACGACCGTCCGGGCCCGCCGCGCGGCGCCTGCGAACAGGCGCAGGAGCAGATCGCGGGTGTTGTCGGCGCGCAGGGCGCCCGCCATCTCGGTGATGAACGGCGTCTCCGGCAGGCCCAGGGGCACGACGGCGTTGAGCAGCGGCGCCAGGGCGAGCGCGGCGGAGTCGCCGTCGAGCAGGTCGAGCAGTCGCGCCCGGCGCTCGTCGAGCGAACCCGGTCCGGCGAGGTCCTTGAGGGCGGCGCGGAAGGCGAAGTAGGGGCTGGCGGACTCCACGGCGTCGCCCCAGCCGACGACGGTGCGCAGGCCCCGTTGCCCGGCGTCGGCGCGGATCTGCGCGACGAAGACCGACTTGCCGATGCCGGCCTCGCCTTCGACGAGGAGCAGGCCGGAGCGGGCGGAGGCGTCCTCGAGCGCCGAGAGCGCGGCGGCCGCCCGGGCGCGCTCCGCTTCCCGGCCAATCATCGTCGGGGCCCCCGAGGCGGCAGCGGCTGCGGCGACCGAGCGCTGGACGAGCGCGGTCGGCCGGAAGGCGGGGATGGGCTCGGACTTGCCCTTGACGGTGAGCGGCGGGACGGCCTCGAAGGTGGCGCGCGAGCGGGCTGCGGACGCGGTCGCCTCGTCCGCCAGGACGTCGCCCTTGGCGGCCTGCATCAGGCGCGCGGCCAGGTTCACCGAGTCGCCCATGACGGTGTATTCGCGCCGCTCGGGGCTGCCGACGACGCCCGAGAAGACGCGGCCGGTGGTCAGCCCGATGGCGTGCACGACGGACAGCCGGGCCAGCTCCTCGTGCAGCGAGAGCGCGGTCGCCACCGCCCGCGCCGGATCGTCCTCGTGGACCCGGGGCGGCAGGCCGAAGGCCGCCACCATCGAGACGCCCTTCTCGTCGACCGAGAGCTTGTTGAGCGTGCCCTCGTGCTTGTCGAGCGTGGATTGCAGCAGCTGGGCGATGAGGTGCGCGCGGGCGAGCGGCGTCTGGTAGGTGGCGTTGGGGAAGTTGACGAACATCACCGTCGCGGTGCGCAGCTCGGACAGGAAGCTCGCCTGGTCCAGGCGGTCGAGCACGGCCCTGGGGAGGTAGGCGCGCAGGCCGTCCTCGATGCCGGCCGGGGCAGCATCCGGGATCGTCGCCGGCGAGGAGGCGGCGACCGGGTCCGGCAGGGCGTCGAGGAAGGAGGAGTCCCCTTCGCCGCTCTTGGCCAGGTGCGCGCCGGGGAGCCGCTGCGCGACGTCCAGGGTGACCAGCACGCGGCCGGGCTGGGCGCCGTGCGTCACATGGTTGAGCGCGGCGAGCGGCTCGCCGGTGACCAGCAGCTCCCAGCGGCCGGCGACGCCGCCGACGTGGCACAGGCGCATGGTCCCCGCGCTGATGGACACCTTGAGCGAGAGCTGCTCGTCCGCGGGCGCCGTCTGGCCGTGCCGCGACCAGTCCTGCAGCTCCAGGCCGCAGAGCGCGGCGGCGCGCACGCAGGGGCCGAGGTCCGCGGGGCTCGTCGCCGGCCAGAGCACCATCATCGCGTCGCCGGCGAACTTCACGACGTCGCCGCCGCGGGCGTGGATCCGCTCGATGAGCGGGGTGAAGTAGGCGTTGAGGATGCGGGTGAGCGACTCGGCCCCGGCCGGACCCTGCTGTTGCAGGCGCTCGGCGAGCCGGGTGAAACCGGAGACGTCGGCGAGCATCACCGCCGCCGGGAAGAGCTGCTCGGCTGCGTCGGCCGCCTCGGTTCGCGGGCGGCGCGCGACGAAGTCGACGACCATCCGCGGCAGGTAGCTGGCCAGGGTCTGAGAGAGCGTCACGAGGTCTCCGGGGCCCGAAGGGTGCGCGTCTGGCCCGACCGCCAGCGGCAGTGTCCGGCGCCAGAAGGACCCGCGCAACCCGGCTGCTTTCAGCCAGCCAGCCGGCTTGTCGGCCCCGCGCGCGGCGTGGTCCTATCGGGACCTCGTCTCGATCCTGGGGGAAGCCCATGAACGCCTCGCACCTGCTTGCCGCCGTCCTGCTCGCGGCCGTGCCCACGCCGACCGTCACGGACTTCGTCGACGGCGCGGAGATCGGCAACGCGGAGCACTACGTGGCCTTCGACTCGGAGAACCGGTACCGCTCGGAGCTGGTCGAGAAGGCCGGCAAGACGCACGTCGCCGGCACCTGGACGCTCGACGGGGACACGATCTCGGTGAAGGCCACCGGCTGCACCGGCCCCGCCTGCAAGGGACTGAAGAAGGACTACCAGGCGAAGCTGCAGGTCACCGCCGAGCGGGCGATGGTGGTCAAGTCCGACGCCCCGGGCGCGATGCTCGAGTCGGGCGCGTACTACTGCCGCCTCGGCGGCTGCGAGAAGCGGATCGGCGTGATCCTGCAGGGCAAGGCCGTCAAGCCGCGCAGCCTGCACTACCTGCTCGACTTCCTCATCGACCAGAACCGAAAGAGGGACGTGACGGTGGTGTGGCTCGGCCCGAAGCTGACCGTGGACGCCGGCCCGAGCCGCATCGAGTACTGCACCCGGCAGAAGGAGTTCGCGCTCAAGGGCGCCAAGCTCGTCGCCGAGGACCTGGCGCAGCTCCCCTGGATCGGCAAGCTCGAGCCCAAGGCCAGCGAGGAGAAGGACTGCCTCTGGGACGTGAAGGTGGTGCTGGCCGACGAGGTGGCGGTGCCGGCCAAGGCGCGGCCGTAGGCAAGGTCTTCCTCGGAATCGACGGGCTCGCGCGGCGGGAGCGCCAGCGCTCGTGATCTGCGCCGCGCGGCCATTCCCAATCGCCTCTCAAAGAAGGAATGAACGGCAGAGCGCTCTTTTGGCACAATGGGGCGGGCCACCGGGGGAACGCATCGGAGATTGTTTATGCCCAGCCGCGGCACCTCGCGCCTCGTCCTCCTTCTTCTCGTCGCCGCCTTCGCCGCCTGCAGCACCGAGAGCACGGGCTCGCCCGACGCCGCGCTGTGCGAACCCGAGTCCGCCGAAGAGCTGTGCCAGGCGCAAGGCAAGGACTGCCAGCGCATCCAGGCGACCGACCGCTGCGGCCAGGACCGGGACGTCCACTGCGGCTTCTGCGCGACGGGCAAGACCTGCGTCTCCGGGGTCTGCACCGCGGACACGCACGAGACCAACTGCACCGACGCGGTGGACTCCGACGCCGACGGAATGACCGACTGCGCCGACTCGGACTGCGCCACGGCGAGCGCCTGCGCGCCGCCGCCGCCCAAGCCTTGTTCCCGGCAGAGCATCTGCGGGGACATCGTGGACGAGATGGTCACCGACGTGTGCCTGGGCGGCTACTGCAAGGCGCCGGGCGCGGCGACCTATCGCGGCGACGCCATCACCTCCCAGGTCGGCATCCGGCTGGTCGTCGGCGGGACGCTCACGGGCAGCTCCAAGCCCCAGTCGGCGGTGGTGCGCTTCGTCGACTCCCGCCGCCCCGACGGCTCGACGATCAACTGCTCGCAGTTGCAGGCCCTGGGCAACTGCAAGGACGCGACGACGCGCAGCCGCATCGACGACGACCCGAAGGTCAACCAGGTCTTCCGCTCGGCCTATGCCTTCGACTTCAGCTCCTGCGTCGACAGCGAGTGCGTCTTCCCCAAGTTCGCCCTGATTCCGCAGGGCCAGAGCTACGTGCTCTACGGCGAGGCCTGGTCCGGCGCCCGCGAGCTGAACGACCCGACCGGAACCTGCGTGGCGTCCTACTGCCTGGACGGGCAGACCGTCGATGCCAACAAGACCTTCCAAATCGCTTTCCACTGAGCGCTGGCTGCTCTCTCGTTCGGGTCCGGCGAATCGGTTGAAACTGTACCGTCTGGACGGTATCGTTTCGCCATGCCTCGACCGAGTCGGAGAGAGAGCTCCTGGACGCAGCCGCCCGGGTCGTCCGCCGCGACGGATCGGCCTGCCTGACCTTGGACGCCGTCGCCGCGGAGTCGGCCACCAGCAAGGGCGGCGTCCTCTACCACTTCCCCAGCAAGGAGGCGCTGGTGGCCGCGCTCGTCGAGCGGCTGGTGCGGCGCTTCGAGGCCCGCCTGACCGGGCCCGCCGACGGGATGCTGGAGCGGTACGTGCGCGCCTCGCTGGAAGAGGCCGACCCGGCCGACGAGGCGCTCTCCGCGAGCCTGGTGGCGGCCGTCGCCCATGCCCCGGCGCTGCTCGAGCCCTTCCGGAAGAGGTACTCCGAGTGGGACCGGGCGCTGGAGGCGTGCACCGGCGACCGGACCACGGCGCTGCTGGTGCGCCTGGCCCTGGACGGTCTTTGGTACGCGGACCTGCTCGACATGGCGCCGCCGTCCGACTCGGACCGGGCGAAGCTCGCCGACCGCCTGCTCGCCATCGCCCAGCCAGAACCCAAACCCCGAACGCCGCCGCGGGCCCGTGCGAGCCAGAAGAAGGGGAGGTCGAAATGAGCACCTCCCCTCGACCTGCGGCGCCGAGCGCGCTGCGGCGCGCCCTGCGCGCGGCCGCCTGGACCGCGGTGGTGGCGTCCTTCCCGGTCTGGTTCGCGGCCTTCCTGGTCGTGCCGTTCCTCCCCGTGGAGGCCGCGACGCGCGTGGCCCTCGGGGCCGCCTGCCTGGCCGCGGGCGAGCTGCTCTTCTGGGTCGGCGGCTTCTACCTGGGCGCCGAGGTGATCGCGAAGTTCCGGGCGCCCAAGGTCCGCACCGGGAAGAGCTTCGCCGGTCGGCGCGTCGCGGTCTTTGGAGCGACCGGAGGGTTGGGCGGCGCGATCGCGCGAGCGGTGCGTCGCGAAGGGGGTGAGCTCCTGCTCGTCGGCCGCGATGCCGAGAAGCTCGCCGCGCTCGCCGCCGAGCTGGGCGCGCAGGCGCACCCCGTGGACCTCGCCGATGCCGCGCAGATCGAGTCGGTGGCGCAGCGGCTGGGCACCGTCCACCACGTCGTGTCCGCGGCGGGCGTGGACGTGCGCAAGCCGTTCGCCCAGCACGACGTGGCGGACATCGACGCCCAGCTGCAGGTGGATCTGCGGGCGCCGATGCTGCTCGCCCGCGCGCTGGTGGGCCGCGTCGCGCCCGGCGGCACGCTGGCACTGGTCGGGGGCTTCGGTGACGGGCGCCTGGCCTTGCCGTACTACGCCGCGGACGTCGCCGCCCGCGCGGGGCTGGCGGGGTTCTGCGAGGCGCTCAACCGCGAGCTGGCGATCGAAGGGGTGGACGTGCGCCTGGCCTACGTCTGTCCGGCGCCCGCGGACACCGCCGCCGAGCGGCCCTTCGCGGACCTGTGGGCGCGGATGGGGACGAAGCTGGTCCCGCCCGAGCGCGTGGCGGACGTGGTGCTGCAGGCGCTGCTCGCCCGCCGGCCGCGGACGGTGATGGGCTGGGGCACCCGGCTCCTCTCATGGCTGGAGGGTGCATGGCCGGCGCTGGGGGCGCTGATCGTCCGGTGCGCCTTCGGCCCGGCGCTCAAGGCCCGCTTCGGGACGGCGCCGGACCGGCCCAAGCTCCCCGACACTTTCGCTGCGTCGTAGGGTCGCCGGCCTGCCGCCGGGGGCGCGATGGGACGAGCGGTCGAGGAAGATCACCTTTCGGCCACCTTCATCCAGGGCGGGCGCTCCCATCAGTCCAGGTGACCGCCAGCGATAGCCCCGCAGTCCTACTCGAGGGGCGCACCCTCTGGCTTGCTCGACGGCATGACCGCCTTCGATGTTCCTTCGCGCCGAGAGGTCCCCCGGGTCGGTCTCGGGCTACGGGCGGGCCGAGGACCAGCGCCGCTGCGCGCAGGCTGGCTGCGACCTGCACTTCACCAAGCCGGTCGACCCGTCGGAGCTGGAGAGGGCGCTGGAGCTCGCCGCCGCCGGGGGCGGGCTGCCGGGGGTGGCGTCGCCGGTCGCCTCCTCGTCGACGCCTTGAACGGGCGGTGGCCCCGAGCCCGGCGAGCGCGCCGCGCAGGTTGCCGCCGCCTCGGGATTGCCAATATTCGTTTCAGCGCGTCACGGGTGGCCGACGCGCAGAGGGCGCCACGCGAGTTCCGACGGGTTGGGGGCGTGACGCGGACGCAACCCAATGCTCGCCTTGTCCGCCAGCACCTCCACGTCGGACCCGTACCGCGCCGGGGTCAGCCTCGGCGAGGCGCTCAAGCCGGTGAGCCCCGAGGTGGCGTTCCTCTTCACCAGCATCCACTACTGCGGCGAGAACTCGGACCTGCTCGCGGGCCTGCACGACGCGCTGGAGGACGAGCGCGTGGTCGTCGTGGGCAACAGCGGCGACGGCGTCTACGAGTCGGCGCGGGTCAGCCACTACGGCGCCGCGGCGCTGGGGGTGAGCACGGAGGGCCGGGTGCGCTGGGTCACCGCGCAGGCGCGGGGCGTGGGGGCCGACCCCGTGGGCGCGACCCGCCAGTGCCTGCAGCGGCTGCGCGAGTCGGGGCCGGGCGGCGAGCCGGCCCTGCTCTTCATGGCCTCCGACTTCCGGACCGACAGCTCGAGGATCGAAGAGGCGCTGGGCCTGGGCACCCGCGTGCCGCTGGTCGGGGGCCTGGCCGCGGACGACGACCGCCTGCAGCGCTGCTTCGTGTACTCGGGAGACGAGGTGCTCGAGGACGCGCTGGTGCTGCTGGGGGCCTACGGGGACCTCGCCTTCGACATCACGGTCGGCAACGCGCTGCGCACCATCGGCTCGCCGGGGCGGGTCACCGAGGCCGCGGGGACCCGCCTGGCGCGCATCGACGACCTGCCGGCGATGGACTTCGTCGAGCGCGAGACGGGCAAGCCGGCGCTGCGGACCGACCGGGGCATCGTGTCGCTGGCCATCCTCGACGGCGTCCACCCGGGGCTCCGGCGGCTGCGCTCGGTGATCCCCGAGTTCGACAAGCCCGGCGGCGGGCTGGCCCTGTACGGGGGCATCGCCGAGGGGCAGCGGGTGGGGGTCTGCGTGGCCGAGCCGGAGGACCTGGTCCGTGAGGTCTACGCCATCGCCGAGAGCGCGCGCACCCTGGACTTCCAGCCGGCGGCGGCGCTGGTGGTCAGCTGCGCGGGCCGCAAGTGGCTGCTGGGCGACCAGATCGACCACGAGGTGCGCGCCCTCTCGAGCGTCTTCCCGCGGGGCCTGCCGCTCGTCGGCTTCCCGTCCTTCGCGGAGTTCGGCCCCCTCAAGGAGAACGGCCGCTACACCCCGACCTACGCCCACAACATGACCTACGTGCTGCTGCTGCTCGGGGAGCGCGGATGAGCCTGCGCTTCCTGAGCTCGGTCCGGCCGGTGCCCGAGGGCTTCGAGGCCTGCGCCGTGACCAAGAGGCACCTGCTGGGCGGCGGTCCGCTGGCGCTCCACGCGCAGAGCGCGCAGGAGGTCTTCCAGGTCCTTCCCGACGCGCGCGACCGCCTCCAGGGCGTGCTCATCACCCCGGCGCCGCAGGTGACGCAGACCCGGCTCGGCCGGCTCTTCTGGCACCTGACCGCGCCGACCGAGGCGCTGCCGTCGCTGCGCAGCCTGCTCGAGGCCTGCCTGGGGGCGATCGAGACGGCGGGAGCGCTCCGGGAGAAGGGCGTGGAGATGGACTGGCTGGCGGACCGCCTGAGGCACGACCTGCAGAACACCCGCGCCGACTACACCCGGGTGACCGGGACGCTCTTGCACGAGCTGGGCAGGAGCAAGGCCTTCGCCGCGGACAGCCAGCGCGCGGCGGCGGCCGCCGCCTTCCTGGCCGAGGCCTCGCGGCTCCTGACCGAGTCGCTGGACTACCACGGCACGCTCGGCCGCCTCGCTCGCCTGGCCATCCCTTTCCTGGCGGACTGGTGCGTCATCGACGTGGTCGAGGGCCCGCAGCTGCGCCGTGTCGCCGGCAGCCACGCGGACCCTGGCAAGGCGTGGCTGCTCGAGGAGCTGTCCGCGCGCCATGTCGCGGGGCGGTATCCGGCCGCCCGGGCGGTGGAGGGCAAGCGGACGGTCATGCTGTCGGAGCTGAACGAGGAGGTGCTGGTCGCCCACGGCGCCGACGCGAGGATCAAGGAGATCATCGGGCGCCTGGGGGCGCGCTCCCTGATCGCGGTCCCGCTCGTCTTGCACGGCAGCGCGCTGGGGGCCATCACCTTCGTCTCCAGCCGGCCGGACTTCGTCTTCGACGAGCACCGCGTCGGGCTGGCCGAGGAGGTCGCCCGGCGCGCCGCGCTGGCGGTGGAGAACGCGCGGCTCTTCGAGCAGGCCCAGGAGGCGGTGCGCCTGCGCGACGAGTTCCTCTCCGTCGCCTCGCACGAGCTGCGCACGCCGGTGACCTCGCTGCTGCTCACGCTCCAGCAGGGGCTGCGCCGCGGGGCCTCGAACCTGCCCGCGGCGCGGCAGGACGCCATCTGGGCGCTCCTGGAGCGCGAGTGCACGCGCCTGGCGGGGCTGGTCGACCAGATGCTCACCGTGGGGCGCATCCACCTCGACAACCTCGGGCTGCAGCTGGGGGAGACGGACCTGGCGGCCATCGTGCGCGCCGTCGCCGAGCGCCTGCGGCCGGCCTTCTCCGACGCCGGCTGCGAGATCCGCCTGCGCGCGCCCGCGACCCTGCCGGGCCGCTGGGACGCCGCCAAGCTCGACCACGTCGTCACCAGCATCCTCTCCAACGCGGTCAAGTTCGGGCCCGGCCGGCCCATCGAGATCGGCGTCGACCCCGCGGGCACCACCGCCCGCCTCCAGGTGACCGACCACGGCATCGGCATCGCCTCGCAGGACCTGCCGCACGTCTTCGAGAAGTTCTCCCGCGCGGTGTCCTCGCGCTCCTACGGCGGCCTGGGGCTCGGGCTGTACATCGCGCGCCACCTCGTGGAGAGCCAGGGCGGCACCATCCACGCCGAGAGCGTGCCCGACCGCTTCACCACTTTCACGGTCGAGCTGCCGCTCCAGGGGCCGAGCGCGGCATGAGCGCGCCCGACCGAACCGGGCTGGTGCTGATCGTGGACGACGACGCGGACATCCGCTGGTCGCTCGAGTTCGTGCTCGAGGACGGCGGCTACCGGGTCACCACCGCGGCCAACGGCGCCGAGGCCCTGCGGTCGCTGCGCAGCGGCGGGCCGCTCCCGGACGTGATCCTGCTCGACCTGCGCATGCCGGTGATGGACGGCCAGCAGTTCCGCGAGACCCAGCTGCGCGACCCCGCGCTCGCCCACGTGCCGGTGGTAGCTCTGTCCGGAGACGCGGACCTCGCGGCGAGGTCCCGGGCGATGGGCATCGAGCGCTTCCTGCTCAAGCCGGTGAACCTCGACCGGCTGCTGACCGAGCTCGGCCGCTACTGCGCTTGACCACGCGTGACGGCGGACGGCCGACAGGGGGCCGCCGCGGGCCGGGGCTGAAGCTCATCGGGGGCGCGCCAAGCGCGGCGGCGGACGCCATCTTCGCTGGCGAATGGTCGTCCGTTCGGGGTCATGGCCGGTCCTGCTCTCGTCGCTACTGATGGTCGCGTGCCATGGGCGCGGGCATGCGCCTGGCGGCTCGGCGACTGACGCCGGCGCAGCGGGGCCTGTCGACCCGGCGTCGGCGGCCCAGCTCCGCAATGTGCGCCCGCCCGCCGTCCCGGGCGGGGTGCCTGGGGCGGTGAGCCTGGACGGAGACGGCTTCGGAGCCGGAACGGGTGTCCTCCTCGACGGGGTGGCTTGTCCTTCGCACCGGCTCTCGCCGGACGAGCTCGTGGTGGATCTGCCGGCTCTGCGCCGGGGAACGCACGAGCTGGCCCTGGGCGGTGACGCGGCGGTGGGCTCGCCGGCGATTTCGATCGAGGTCGGCAACTCGGTTCCGGTCATCCGTGCTCCCGCGCGGGTGGAGATCGCGGAGGAGGAGACCAGCGTCATCGGACTGGACCTCTCCGACTTCGACCAGGACCCGCTGCGAGTGTGGGTCGCCGGCCTGCCGCCTGGGGCGCGATGGGACGAGCAGTCGAGACGGATCACCTTTCGGCCCACCTTCATCCAGGGCGGGCGCTCCTATCGGGTCCAGGTGACCGCCAGCGATGGCCTTGCCCAGGCCGAGGCCAGCCTCGAGCTGGTGGTGGACGACACGATCCATCCGGAAGACCCAGTGGTGGTCCGCCGCCAGGCGGGGAACGGCTGGAGCGTCGTCACGCTGCGCCAGAAGACCGACGCTTTCCTCGACAGCCCCGGCTACGCCGGCCGCAGCTTCGAGGCCGAGCTCGTGGTCCCCTCCGCAGCGAGCGCGGAGGCGCCGATGCCGGTGCAGGTGCGGCTGCACGCCTTCGACGCCGACGCCCCCGGGCCCGCCGTCGGGAGCAGCAAGGAGTTCCGGCTCTACCCGCACGACCCGATGAACACCTACTGGTGGGGCTACTCGGAGCTGCTTCCGGGCGCCGGCCCGGAGGGTGGCCGCGTCCAGCCGTACACGGCCCGGCGGGTGATGCACCTGCTCGACTACGTCCTGCGCACGTACCCCGGAGCGGATCCAGAGCGCGTCTGGCTCAACGGTGGCTCGATGGGCGGCGCCGGGGCGCTCGCGATCGGTCTGCTCTACGCGCGCCACTTCAGCTTCGTGAAGGCCACCGCCGCGCAGACCGTCCCCAGGCATCACCGGCCGAGCCGGATGAAGACCCTCTCCGAACTCTGGGGAACGCCGGAGCAAGGCCTGGAAGGCGGCGACGGCGTCGGCATCTGGGATTGGCTCGATCTCACCCGGGTGCTCTCGACGCAGGCCGAGGCCCGGGACCAGTTCCTCGCGGTCTGGCACGGCAAGGACGACACGACCATCCTCTTCAGCGCAGCGGTCAAGCCCAGCCCGCTCACGGCCCACTCGTTCCTTCAGACCTTGCAGCAGGAGCACATCGGCCACCTCGCGCTATGGGATGAAGGCGGGCACACGCGTCCGGACCCGGTCCTGGGCGATTGGTTCGGAACCTGGGATCCCGGCAAGGACCTGCGCCGCGACCAGGCGTTCCCGGCCTTCACTCGCTGCTCCATCGATCGCGACCCCGGCGACGGCAGCGGCAACGGCAAGCGCAGTTGGGACGCCGAGAACGGATACGCGGGCAAGGTCTCCGTTGCCGGCGACACCGGGTGGTCGGGCGAGATCGCCGGGGGCATCAACCGTTCGGCGCGCTGGGATCCCACGAAGATCGTGGACACGCCGGAACGGCTCGAGCTCCCGCTCCGCGCCGAGGACGGCCCCGGCGGCCCGTCCCCGCGCCCCGGCTACCCGACCACCGGAGACCGGCTCGATGGGTCTCTTCCGCTCCAGGTCGACGTCACCCCGCGCCGCACGCAGTCCTTCCGCTGTCTGCCTGGCGAGCGCGTCCGCTGGTCGTTCGGCGAAGCCAGCGGAGAGGTCCAGGCCGCGGCCGACGGCTCGGTCACCGTGCCGGGGCTCTCGTTGACGGAGCAGTGGACGACGCTGGTGCTCGAGCGCGCCCCGCTGGAGCGCTGAGTGCGGCCGCCAGAATTCCAGAGGGAGGGACCTGGCACACGTGTGCCAGGTCCTCGGCGTGTGACAGGTCTCGGGCGAGCGCGGCGGGGCGGATTTCCGTACGTCCTCGCCCGTCCCCGTCTCGTAGCCTTCGCCAGGCCGCGGTATTCGCGCGTGAACTCCCAAGGAGGCACGCGCGATGGACGTGAAGCAACGGGCGGAGCGGGTCAGGCAGCAGCGGGAGCAGTTCGGGCATGCGTCCGGACTGCGGCCCCTGCCTGAGGAACTGCGACAGGAAGCGGTGGCGTGCTATCGCGCCCTGCTGGCGACGGGCGAGAGCGCCCAGGCAGCCGCGGACCGGCTTGGGCTCGGGGCACTGACGCTGGGGCGGTGGAGCAGGCGGGAACGCGCGCTGCTCGCTCCAGTCGTCGTGGAAGACGAGCCCGTCGCTGCTGTTCCCGTTCCGAGCCGCCTGGTCGTGCATGGGCCGCGCGGGCTTCGCATCGAGGGGCTCGACGTTGCCGAGCTCGCGGAACTGCTGCGGAGGCTCGCGTGATCGGCTCGACTCGGCAAATCTCGGTGTTCGCCTGCGGAACGCCGACGGACATGCGCAAGTCGTTCGACAGCCTGCACGCGCTCGTCTCGCTGCAGCTCAAGCGCGACGCGCTTTCGGGCGACATGTTCCTGTTCGTGAGCAAGAACCGACGGCGGGCAAAGGTGCTCTTTTGGGACGGCACCGGCCTGTGCATCTTCGCCAAGCGGCTCGAGAACCAGCTCTTCGCTGCTCCGTGGAAACGGCTGGGGCCAGACGGGGTGATGCGGATGACGACGAGCGAGCTGGCGCTCTTCCTGGAGGGCAGCGAGCTGGTCGGCAGGGTCGCGCTGAGCCCGGCGCCGTTCACGCTCGCGGCGCAGGCGAAAGCTTCCCCGGCGAGCGGTTGACCTTCGCCCCTCATGCGTTAGCTTGGTCGCGCTTTGGTCTCCCTTGAGCGCGAGAAGAACATCGAGGTGCTGCGGCAAGCGGCGATACTCCTCGAGGCCGAGAACCGGCACCTGCACCGGCGCATCGCCGAGGTGCTCGCCGAGCTGACCGCGCTCAAGGGCGGCGACACCAAGGCGCTGCAGCTCGAGCTCGAGAAGCTGCAGCGGCAGCTCGCGCTCCAGAACGAGAAGCTCTTCGCGCCCTCGTCGTCGGAGCGCCGCGGCGAGCCGACCTCGGCGGCGAAAAAGCCGCAGACGGGTCACGGCCGCCGGGAGCAGCCGGCCCTGCCGTCCATCGAGCGCATCTGGGCGCTCGGCGAGGACCAGCTCCAGTGTGAAAAGTGCGGCGGGACGCTCAATCCGATGAAGGGCGAGTTTGAGCCCTCCGAGGAGATCACTGTCGTCCACCGCCGCTTCGAGCTGCACAAGCACCTGCGGCAGAAGTACCGCTGCTCCTGCAACGAGTGCATCGTCACCGCGCCCGGCCCGCTCAAGCTCTTCGAGGGGGCGCGCTACTCCATCGACTTCGCCATCGGCATCGCCGTGGACAAGTACACCGACCACCAGCCGCTGGAGCGGCAGTGCCGCGCCATGAAGCGCGACGGACTGGTGACCGACTCCCAGACGCTGTGGGACTACCTCGAGGCGCTGGCGGCGGTCCTCGAGCCGCTACGACCGCGGCTGCGGGCGCTGGTGCTGACAGACGCCGTGGTCCACGCCGACGAGACGCGCTGGCGCAAGATGGCTGCGCGCGGCGAGAAGGGCAGCGAGTGGTGGTACGACTGGACCATCTGCTCGAGCCGCGCGGTCTACCACCACATCGACCCCTCGCGCGGCGCGCAGGTGGCCCGCGAGCTGCTGGCCGGCTATCGCGGCACGGTGATGGCTGACGGCTACAGCGTCTACTCGAGCTTGGCGCAGTCGCGTGACGGCCCCAGCTTCCGGCTCGCTTCTTGCTGGCCGCATGCGCGCCGAAAATTCCTGGAGGTCGAGAAGAACTTTCCGCAGCCGGTCTCGGAGATCCTGGGACTGATCGCAGAGCTCTATCGAATCGAGGGCGAGGTCGCTTCCAATGGCGCCGAGGGCCTGGCTCAGCGCGCCCGTCTGCGCGCGGAGAAGTCCACCCAGGTCATCGAGGACATCGAGCGGTGGGGAAACCGGACGCTCGCGATGGTGCTGCCGTCGAGCGGCCTGGCCGAGGCGATCAAGTACATGCAGGGCCAGTGGAAGGGGCTGACGGTCTTCCTGGCTGACCCGCTCGTGCCGCTCGACAACAACTTCGCCGAACGCTCGCTGCGCGGCGTGGTGCTCGGGCGCAAGAACCACTACGGCTCTCGATCCGAGCGCGGCGCTGAGGTGGCGGCGCTGATGTACACGCTGATGGAGACCTGCAAGCTCCACCGCGTAGACCCGCGCGCCTACCTCAAGGCTGCGGTCATCGCGCGCCTCACGCACCAGCCAATGCCGCTGCCGCACGAGCACGCGGCCGCCGTGCCCCAGCCCTGACCACTACGCCGCCGGCGCGCGGCGCCGGCCTCGCACGCGCGCGCGAATACGCGCCCCTGGCGCCCTCCGCCAGACGGGGACGGGCGAGGACGTACGGATTTCCAGAGGGAGAGACCTGCCACACGTGTGACAGGTCCTCGGCGTGTGACAGGTCTCGGGCGAGCGCGGCGGGGCGGATTTCCAGAGGGAGAGACCTGCCACACGTGTGACAGGTCCTCGGCGTGTGACAGGTCTCGGGCGAGCGCGGCGGGGCGGATTTCCAGAGGGAGAGACCTGCCACACGTGTGACAGGTCCTCGGCGTGTGGCAGGTCTCGGGCGAGCGCGGCGGGGCGGATTTCCGATTTCCAGAGGGAGAGACCTGTCCCACGTGGGACAGGTCCTCGGCGTGTGACAGGTCCTCGGCGTGTGACAGGTCTCGGCGTGTGACAGGTCTCGGGCGAGCGCGGCGGGGCGAGTTTCCCGAGGGAGAGACCTGGCACACGTGGGACAGGTCCTCGGCGTGTGACAGGTCTCGGGCGGGCGCGGCGGGGCGAGTTTCCAAAGGGAGAGACCTGTCCCACGTGGGACAGGTCCTCGGCGTGTGACAGGTCTCGGGCGGGCGCGGCGGGGCGGATTTTCAAGGAGGGGCCACGGCCGTGCGCAACAGGTCCGAGGCGAGCTGGAACTCGAGCCCCAAGGCGAGGAACCGCCCCACGTCGAGGCGGACCGGCGTGAACAGCGAGGGGTTGCGCCGCAGCGCGGCGACCAGCAGGAAGCGGGCGAAGCCCGTGGCGGCGCCCGCGAAGATGATGATCGCCCCGGCGGTCTCGACGAGCCGGACCAGGAACTGGACGGCTGCGCGCAGGCTCCCCTCGGAGATCAGCCCGTCCAAGCTCACCTTGGAAAGCTGGGCAGCGCGGCGCGGAGGGGCCGTCCGGCGTGAGGTCCTGCCCGCCCAGGCGACGAAGCGCCCCACGGGGGCTGGGCGCCCACGAGCCTGCTCCGTAAGGTCCTGGAGCGGGCCCAACGGGGCGCCCGCGATCGATGGACGAATCGTACGTCCTCGCCCGTCCCCGTCTCGTAGCCTTCGCCAGGCCGCGGTATTCGCGCGTGAACTCCCAAGGAGGCACGCGCGATGGACGTGAAGCAACGGGCGGAGCGGGTCAGGCAGCAGCGGGAGCAGTTCGGGCATGCGTCCGGACTGCGGCCCCTGCCTGAGGAACTGCGACAGGAAGCGGTGGCGTGCTATCGCGCCCTGCTGGCGACGGGCGAGAGCGCCCAGGCAGCCGCGGACCGGCTTGGGCTCGGGGCACTGACGCTGGGGCGGTGGAGCAGGCGGGAACGCGCGCTGCTCGCTCCAGTCGTCGTGGAAGACGAGCCCGTCGCTGCTGTTCCCGTTCCGAGCCGCCTGGTCGTGCATGGGCCGCGCGGGCTTCGCATCGAGGGGCTCGACGTTGCCGAGCTCGCGGAACTGCTGCGGAGGCTCGCGTGATCGGCTCGACTCGGCAGATCTCGGTGTTCGCCTGCGGAACGCCGACGGACATGCGCAAGTCGTTCGACAGCCTGCACGCGCTCGTCTCGCTGCAGCTCAAGCGCGACGCGCTTTCGGGCGACATGTTCCTGTTCGTGAGCAAGAACCGACGGCGGGCAAAGGTGCTCTTTTGGGACGGCACCGGCCTGTGCATCTTCGCCAAGCGGCTCGAGAACCAGCTCTTCGCTGCTCCGTGGAAACGGCTGGGGCCAGACGGGGTGATGCGGATGACGACGAGCGAGCTGGCGCTCTTCCTGGAGGGCAGCGAGCTGGTCGGCAGGGTCGCGCTGAGCCCGGCGCCGTTCACGCTCGCGGCGCAGGCGAAAGCTTCGCCGGCGAGCGGTTGACCTTCGCCCCTCATGCGTTAGCTTGGTCGCGCTTTGGTCTCCCTTGAGCGCGAGAAGAACATCGAGGTGCTGCGGCAAGCGGCGATACTCCTCGAGGCCGAGAACCGGCACCTGCACCGGCGCATCGCCGAGGTGCTCGCCGAGCTGACCGCGCTCAAGGGCGGCGACACCAAGGCGCTGCAGCTCGAGCTCGAAAAGCTGCAGCGGCAGCTCGCGCTCCAGAACGAGAAGCTCTTCGCGCCCTCGTCGTCGGAGCGCCGCGGCGAGCCGACCTCGGCGGCGAAAAAGCCGCAGACGGGTCACGGCCGCCGGGAGCAGCCGGCCCTGCCGTCCATCGAGCGCATCTGGGCGCTCGGCGAGGACCAGCTCCAGTGTGAAAAGTGCGGCGGGACGCTCAATCCGATGAAGGGCGAGTTTGAGCCCTCCGAGGAGATCACTGTCGTCCACCGCCGCTTCGAGCTGCACAAGCACCTGCGGCAGAAGTACCGCTGCTCCTGCAACGAGTGCATCGTCACCGCGCCCGGCCCGCTCAAGCTCTTCGAGGGGGCGCGCTACTCCATCGACTTCGCCATCGGCATCGCCGTGGACAAGTACACCGACCACCAGCCGCTGGAGCGGCAGTGCCGCGCCATGAAGCGCGACGGACTGGTGACCGACTCCCAGACGTTGTGGGACTACCTCGAGGCGCTGGCGGCGGTCCTCGAGCCGCTACGACCGCGGCTGCGGGCGCTGGTGCTGACAGACGCCGTGGTCCACGCCGACGAGACGCGCTGGCGCAAGATGGCTGCGCGCGGCGAGAAGGGCAGCGAGTGGTGGTACGACTGGACCATCTGCTCGAGCCGCGCGGTCTACCACCACATCGACCCCTCGCGCGGCGCGCAGGTGGCCCGCGAGCTGCTGGCCGGCTATCGCGGCACGGTGATGGCTGACGGCTACAGCGTCTACTCGAGCTTGGCGCAGTCGCGTGACGGCCCCAGCTTCCGGCTCGCTTCTTGCTGGCCGCATGCGCGCCGAAAATTCCTGGAGGTCGAGAAGAACTTTCCGCAGCCGGTCTCGGAGATCCTGGGACTGATCGCAGAGCTCTATCGAATCGAGGGCGAGGTCGCTTCCAATGGCGCCGAGGGCCTGGCTCAGCGCGCCCGTCTGCGCGCGGAGAAGTCCACCCAGGTCATCGAGGACATCGAGCGGTGGGGAAACCGGACGCTCGCGATGGTGCTGCCGTCGAGCGGCCTGGCCGAGGCGATCAAGTACATGCAGGGCCAGTGGAAGGGGCTGACGGTCTTCCTGGCTGACCCGCTCGTGCCGCTCGACAACAACTTCGCCGAACGCTCGCTGCGCGGCGTGGTGCTCGGGCGCAAGAACCACTACGGCTCTCGATCCGAGCGCGGCGCTGAGGTGGCGGCGCTGATGTACACGCTGATGGAGACCTGCAAGCTCCACCGCGTAGACCCGCGCGCCTACCTCAAGGCTGCGGTCATCGCGCGCCTCACGCACCAGCCAATGCCGCTGCCGCACGAGCACGCGGCCGCCGTGCCCCAGCCCTGACCACTACGCCGCCGGCGCGCGGCGCCGGCCTCGCACGCGCGCGCGAATACGCGCCCCTGGCGCCCTCCGCCAGACGGGGACGGGCGAGGACGTACGACGAATCGGGGCCCACGCAGGAGCGCGCGCCGAGTGCGCAGGAGGCCGCAGGGCGTCGGACGGAGCTTGGCGCCACCGCCATGCTCGCCCTCGCCGCGGTCCTCACCGCATGGTCGGCCTTCCAGAGCGCCAAGTGGAACGGGCAGCAGGCCACCGCCTTCAGCGAGGCGGCGGCAGCCCGCACCCAGGCCGCGCGCGCCGCGGACCGAGCGGACCAGCTGCGGAGCCTGGACGCGAACGTCTTCATCGCCTGGGTCCAGGCGGTCGCCACCGACATCGGCCCCGAGGAGCTGATGGCCCGGGGCTACGCGCCCAAGCCTGGCACCGTCTCGACCTTCCTTTTCCGGAGGCTGCGCAAGGATTTCCGGCCGGCCATGGAGGCCTGGCTGGCCTCCCGTCCGTTCCAGAGCGAGGAGGCTCCGGCCACTCCCTTCGAGATGCCGCAGTACCGGTTGCCGCAAGACGAGCAGGCCGCGCAGGAGGCGGCGAAGGCCGAAGAGCGCGACGCCGAGGCCCGCGCCCACAACCTGCGCTCCGACCACTACGTGGCCCTCACCGTCGTCTTCGCGCTGGTCTTCTTCTTCGCCGGCGTCGGCACGAAGCTCCAATCTCGGCGAGCGCAGCGCCTGATGCTCGGGCTGGGGCTGGTCCTCTTCCTCGGCGCCTGCGCGATTCTCATCACCTTCCCGGTCGCACTCCGCTGAGCGCGCCCTCCTCGTCGGCGGTCTGCGCGGCGAGGTACCGTCGAGCGGTTGTGCGCGGCAGGGGGTGAGGCGCGCCGTGGTCGTCTCCGCCGCCGACGCCAGGTTCGGGCCGGGGGGCGGGGAGGAAGGCGCTGCGGAACCCGCTCTCGAGCGGGACTCCCACGCAGCCCCTAGTGCGCCGAGCCAGGTGCGGTTCTACGAGGGCCCCTGCGCCAGCGACGGCCTCCACACTCCGCCTCCGGACAAGTGACGGGACCTTGGCCTCCGGCTCTCCTCTCTTGCCTTCCTCCCTCCCGCTGCGCCCCATGGCGGTGGCAGCCGGGAGTCGTCGACGCTCGTGGCCAGATTGCGGGTGCGCCAGGAGGTCGGCTCCTGTCGCAAGCCCCGAAGCCCTGCGCGAGGGGCGCCCTCCGGCTTCCTCGACGGCACGAACGCCTTCGATGTTCCTTCGCGCAGGGCAAGGCGATGGAAGTGATCAAGGAGCAGGTGATGGCCCGGGTCGAGAAGGCCAAGCGCGGCGAGCTGCAGCGTCCGACGGACCTCTCCGCTCGTAGGGCGCGAAGCGAGAGGCGCTCATTGTCGTGCATTCGCCGTCCGTGTACACGGATGGGGTGAGCACGCCGAATCAATCCAGGTTTCCCTCCGGCTCCGTGGGAAGCTCCTGCGAGACAACGCCCTCGAGAAGCTCCGTGCCGAGCTGGGCGACAATCGTCTCGAGCTTCGCGCCACCTCCATGCGGGTCGAGCCGTTCGAGCCGAAGCATGTGTGGATCGACGTGTGTCTCACGCTCGGCGTGGGCGCCGCAGAGGGGGAGGCGGTGCTCCCAATCCGCGTCAAAGCGGAGTCGGCGACACTCGTCGAGCCTGTGCCGCGGAGCGCGAGCGCGCGGGTCGTCGAGGCCCTCGGCAATCTCTTGCAGGCGGTACGTGCGACCGAGGACCCGCTAGAGGCGCTCCGCGCCAGCGACGCTGGGGAGATCCTCTCCGCGCTGATGCCGGTGCTCGCGGAGGGCACCGTCGGGCACTGGATCGAGCACGCCCTGCCTTCCGAGGGTGAACCAGTCGCGAACGCCGTCCTCGGTGGGGGACCGTCGGGAGAGCGCGTCGAGATTCTGCTCACGGAGCTGCAGTTCGACCGCAGCTTCGCGAACTTCGGCGCCGCGACGTCTACCTATCGCCTCACGACGCGGGACGCCGAGGGCGAGATCGTCGACGTCCGGGAGGAGCGCCTCTCCGAAGGAAACGCGTCGGAGGGTCTCCTGGCCTCGCCGCTCACGGAGGAGCGACGCTCTCGCGCCCGAGCGGCGCTCGCTCGATTTCGCGAAGCGACCTCGGAGAAGCTCGGTCGCATTGCCGCCGAATGCGACCCCGGCGCCGCGCTCGATACCCTCTGCTTCGACTGCCCGTGCCCTGGCGCTCCACTCCCCAATGTTCCGCTCCTCGCGCTCGTCGGAAAGTGGATCGAGAACGGGCCGCCTGGTCCGCGCCCCTGCCCACTGCATCTCGACGAGGCGTGCTTCGCGCGCGGCGCGGCCCTCGTCCCGGTCGAGGCCGAGGATCTGCGGTCGCTGCGCGAACGCCTGGAGGTGCACGCCGTCGAGGCCTATCGCATCGGCGCGTGGACCATCGTGCTGGGCCCCTTCCTCAATGACCACGACACTCCGACCATCTGGGAAGACCAGATCAACGTCATCCGCGACGGAGAAGCGCCCGCGGTCGTGATGATGTCGGATCCAACGAATGCCCCCACTTGGTTGGTGGTGGACGGTGACGCTGGGGCCTATCGAGGGTTCGCGCGGTGGATGGGCGAGGCCCTCACCCGAAGTGGGCACGATCACACCTGGCGCTTCTATCGAGAGTCTCCGCGCAAGACTCCATTGGAGAAGCGCCCATTCGACGAGGTTCTCGTCAGCGAGTGGCTGCGCCTCGGAGACCGATGGCGCGAGCAGATCGAAAGAGACGTCCTCGTGGACTGGCGCGTGCAGCTCGACACTGTGATCCCCGACGAGGTCTTCTGGGACACCGAGCGCGACGCCGCGAAGAAGGCCGCGCTCGAGGCCGGGGCCGAGACGTGGCACCGCTTCCTGCGCGAGGTGATCGACCCGAGCTTCACGGGTCGCAAGACGGCATGAATGCCCGCCGTCACTGCGTGCGATGACTCGAGGCTCGGCTCGATCGTCCGAGCGACGAAGTCCTGTATGGGCCTTGTCGCCGACCCATATCCACATGTCGCCGAACGCGTCCTCCCAGGACCGGTCGAGGATCACGCCGATAGGCGGCAGGACGAGGGCGCCGTCGTCGACCCTCTTCATGAGCGCGTAGTCCCAGGCCGTGCGCAGCATCGGCGCCTTCGTTCGGGCGGTGGGATGAGCGCCCTCGCTCCGCCGGGCTCGGGCGCGTGCTCGAGCCCTACGCCTGCACCGGCACCTTGAACACGGACAGCGCGGTGACCAGCAGCGCGCCGTCGACGAAGACGACCCCGGCATTCGCGAGCATGGTGTCGTTGGGCGAGGGCAGCTTCAGCGAGGCGAGCTGCTTCATCGGGTTGAGGGAGTACACCTCCACGTAGGCGGTCTTGTCGCCTCCGGAGAGCACGGCGGCGAGGGTGCGCTCGGCGTTGACCGCGGCCCGGTTCACGCCGGACTTCACCTTCGCCTTGCCGAGCACCTCGGTGGTCTCCACGTCCAGCATGCCGAGCGCGCCAGGGAGCGCGACCAGCGCGCGGCGCCCATCGACCATGACCAGAGTCGCGCTGCTGTAGAGCTTGACCTCCTCAATGCGGATCGGCTCGAGGCTGGCCGAGTCGAACACCTTGAGTCTTCCCTCCTGGGCCGCCGCGACCTGGGCTCCTCCCGCCGCGAACGCGATGGCGTGGATCGGCTTGCCGCCGAAGATGCTCCCGTCGCCGAGCTCCCGGAAGGCGAGCCGCTTCCCGCTCTTCACGTCGAGCACCGCCACGTCGTGCGTCCCCACCGCGAGCCGCTTGCCGTCGGCGCTGAAGTCGAGCGCGGTCACCCAGTCGTTTCCGACCTCCTTCGCCTCCCAGAGCTTCGCACCGGTCTTGGCCTCGAAGAGGTGGACGTGCGAGTCCCAGCGGCCGATCGCGACGAGCGCGCCGTCGGGCGACACGACGACTCGGCGGTGCCCGGTCAGGTCGAACACCACCTTCACCGCGCCGTCCTCGAGAGAGCGCACGACGACGTGCGGCTCGTCCTCATCGTCCTGGGAGAGGAACCCGTTGACGGTGATCAGCGGAACGGGCCCCGGGCCTGCGTGCAGCTTCACCGGAGCGCCGAGCACGACGGACGCCGGGCCCGTCGCCAGCGCACCGGGCGCAGCGCCCGAGCCGGGGTTGCGCCGCTTGCGCTCGAGGTTCCTTGCCTCGTCGCGCAGGGCGAAGAACTTCTTCGAGGAGATCTTCCCGCCGCCGTAGAGGTCCATGTTCGCCGACCCGTGCTCGTCCAGGTCGGAGCAGATGGAGTCGAGCGCGGCGACGATGACCTCCAGCTGCTCGGGCGTGGCGTCTTCGGTCGACTTCAAGCCCGCGGTGGCGAGCTTCCAGGCGGAGTACGGCTCGTCGGCCTTCAGCGCCTTGCGCGCCTTCTCGAGATCGGCTGGGGCGGCTGCCGGGATGGGGTCCGCGCCTGCAGGCCCCGGCGCCCCGCTCGCCTTCTCCTGGTACCCCTTGCCGGTCTTCTCCCGGATGAGCTTGTCCATGAGCGCCTGGGCCTTCGCTTCGGTGGCCTCGGTCTTCACCGTCGTCTGGCCCGCGGAGCCGACCTTTCCGTAGCGCGTGGTGACCGACGTGCCTTCGCGGCGGACGGCCCAGAACTTGTGCGAGGTGCCTTCCTGAAACTCGAAGTAGCGCTCCATGCGTGTGGCCTCCAGAAGTGGCGGCGACCCTATCACGCACGGCGGGAGGCCCTGCCCGGCGGCGCCGGCGTCGCAGCCACCGGTCGGTTCTCGCGGGCGCCTCGGCGCTCGAGGCCCGGAAGCGCCGCGATCTTCGCCCGTCCTGTGCGAGTGGGGGGCAGCACGAAGCTGGCGTCCGCAGCGGCCGACATCAAGAGCAGCTAGAAGCCGGCGTCGCGGCCCGGGGGGGCGCTACTCCAGCACCTACTCCAGCAGACAGGCTTGTTCCCGCAGAACGGGGCGCCCGCGTCGCCGACCGCCAGGTAGTCCCAGCACTCGGTGTTGCAGTCCCATCGTCCGTTCGTGCAGCTGCATGTCTTGGCGCACGAGGTGTTGCAGTCCCAGGGGCGACACACGTAACCCGTGGGGAGCTCGCTCGGGTCGCACCGGTCGCCGCTCTGGATTTCGGAGCTGCATGACAGGACGGCGTCTGTGGGGTCGTGCAGCCGCCGCAATGGAAGGCGCCGTAGGGAGACTCGCTCGTGGGCGTCGAGCAAGCATCGGGCGGGTAGGTGAACTGGCAGTACTGGCCGGTCGGGCACTCCCGCGAGTATTGGCATCCGCGGAATCCGGCATCGACACCGGCACCTGCATCGAGAACGGGGACCGCCGCGTCGGCCAACGCCAAACCGGTGTCCCCGGTCCCGGCGCCGGCATCGAAGACCGCAGCCGCGGCGTCCGAGGGATCGACACCGGCGTCTACGGAGGAAGGGGACGCGCCGCAGCCAGCCAGCACGACGGAGACCGCCAGAGCTTGAAAAGTTCGCGTCATTGACGACCCGAAAGTGCTGGGGCGACCGCTGTTCACTCAGGAGCTACGGAGATGGTCTCGAGTTGGGCCGCAAGCCGAGGTGGCGGACTTGCTTGGCCCCGGCGCCGCCGACGTGACCCCGGGCGCACGGGGACCCTGTGAGCGCCAAGCTCGTCCGCGGGAGGGTCCGCATCCTTCAGTCACCGGGAGTGTAGGACGACTTGGCTTGGGGCGAACAGCGCTTCAGTTCGCGGCCCCCGCTGCTGCCCTGGGGTCGCCCGGCCCCGGTGCCCGGAGCGAGCAAGGCGCCCAGGAGCACGAGGTGCGCGCGGCGCTGGTGTTTGACTCGACGGGGATCGGCTCGTCGTTCGAAACGCCAAGCGGCCAAGGGAGCCCAGAACGCCAAGGGCTTTGGCTGGGTCCGGCCCACGTCCACGAGCCGCGAGGAGAACCGCACTGGGCAGCCGGGAAACGGAGGCAAGGTGGGCCGCTGCGCCTCGTTTCGGCGCTCTGCGCCCGAACGGATCACCGGACCTGCCCCCTTTCGGGGCGGTCCGCCGGCGGGATCCCGCCGTTAGCAGACGGGCTTGCTGCTTGCAGTCCCACGTCATCGAGAACCGGACGCCAAGAAGCGAGGGGCCGATGGCCCATCCCCGCACCACCCACGCCCACCCGAAGTCCGACGAGGAGCCCACCATGGCCGACCGCGACGCCCGCGAGCGCGACATCCTGATCGCCGCCAACGAGTACGCCTACGTGCAGGACCTGACCAAGGGCGACATCGTCCTCTACTGCGGCCCCACCAAGATCTCGCTCTCCAACACCGAGCGGATCGTCGAGTACAAGGCCGGCCGCTTCGTCCCCATCCGCGCCGACGAAGGCAGCTGGGGCGTCAACCCGTTCGTCTCCGCCACCAGCGCCCAGTACGTGGTCCTCGAGAACCCGCCGAAGGACTCGACCGCCAAGCCCACCAAGGGCAACAACAGCGCCATCGAGCTGCTCAACGGCCGCCGCGTGGTCATCCCCGGGCCAGCCACCTTCCCGCTCTGGCCCGGGCAGAAGGCCGAGGTCATCGACGCCCACAAGCTGCGCGAGGACCAGTACCTGGTGGTCCGCGTCTACGACCGGATCGACGGCGATCCGTCGCCCATCGGCACCGAGAAGATCGTCAAGGGATCGGAGGTGAGCTTCTACACGCCCAAGACGGGCCTGGAGGTCGTCCCCGAGAAGGGCCCCTCGACGAGCCCGGGACAGGCGGCCTACGTGCGCACCGCGGTGACGCTGCTCGACGGCGAGTACGCCATCCTCCTCACGCCCACCGGCCACTGGAAGTACGTGCGCGGCCCGGGGATCGTCTTCCCCGAGCCGATGGAGGAGTTCGTCCAGAAGAGCGGCGTCAAGGCCTTCAAGGCCTGGCACATGCGCCGTGGGGTCGGCCTGCACGTCCGCGTGCTGCGCGACTTCGACGCCAAGGACGGCGAGCAGGTCCCCGCCGGCCACTACCACGCCGGGCAGGAGCTGTTCCTCAAGGACCGCGAGGGCTTCTTCTTCCCCACCGCCAGCGTCGAGCCGGTCGGCGAGGTGCGCCCGGTGCCCATCCACGACAAGGAGGGCATCTACGTGCGCGACATCGAGACCGGGAAGATCACCACCGAGATCGGCCCCAAGAACTACCTGGCCGACCCGACGCACTTCGAGGTCATCCAGCGCACGCTCGATCCCGAGGTCGCCACGCTCTACGGGCTGCCCGTGCACGACCCCGCCCGGGCCATCAGCGTCTACATCCCGCCGAGCTTCGCGGTGCTGGTGACCGCCAAGGACCGCCGCGAGGTGGTCAAGGGCCCGCGCACGCGGATCCTGGCCTACGACGAAGATCTGGAAGTCCTGACGCTCTCCACCGGCAAGCCCAAGAGCGACGAGGTGCTGCTCAAGACCTGCTTCCTGCAGACCGACGGCAACAAGGTCAGCGACATCGTGCGGGTCAAGACGAGCGACCACGTCGAGCTGGACGTGCGCCTCTCCTACCGGGTGTCGTTCGTCGTCGCCGAGAGCGAGAAGTGGTTCAACGTGAAGAACTACGTGGCGCTGCTCTGCGACCACCTGGGGTCCATCGTCCGCGCCGCGGTGCGCGCCACGCGCATCGAGGACTTCCACGCCCGCTCCACCGAGGTCATCCGCGACGTGCTCCTGGGCGGCAAGAAGGACGGCGGGCGCGAGGGTCGCCGGTTCGCCGAGAACGGCATGTGCGTCTACGACGTCGAGGTGCTGGAGGTGAAGATCCTCGACGAGGACGTCAAGAAGCTGCTCGCCGACGCGCAGCGGACGGCCATCGTCAGCGAGCTGGGCAAGAAGAGCCAGGGCTTCCGGCTCGAGGACGAGAAGATCAAGGAGAAGGTCAACCAGGAGGTGTACGAGGCGCGCAAGCACACGCTGGCCAAGGAGCGCGAGCTGGAGCTGGCCAAGCGCGAGCTGTCCGAGGCCCGCGTCGGCGCCGCCGTCGAGGCCGACAAGCTCGAGCGGGTGGGGAAGGCCCAGAACGAGGCCGCCGCGCTCGACATCCTGGCCGGGGCCCGCGCCGCCGCCGCCGAGAAGCAGGTGCTGGTCGACAACAAGGCGCTCGCCGCCCGCGTCGACGCCTTCAAGGACGAGATGGCCGCGCTCTCGCCGGAGCTCGTCGCCACGCTCAAGACCCTGGGCGCGCAGTACGCCAACGCCGAGCTGCACCAAGAACCTCTCGCCGCTCGCCATCCTCGGCGGCACCAGCGTCGCCGAGGTGATGGAGCGGCTGCTCAAGTCGCTCCCCATCGGCGTCGGCGGAAGCCCCGCGGAGCCCGCTGCCGCCAGGCCGCTGCCGGGGAAGAAGTAGGGCTTCGGGCTTCGGGACTTCGGGACTTCGGGACTTCGGGCGAGCTGACCGGGGACAACGCGGGCAACGCCCTCGAGAACCTCTACCCGCGGCTTGACCCGAAGCCCGAAGCCCGCAGCCCGAAGCCCTTGTTAGGCCGGGGACGGCCCCGGGGGTATCCTCGCCTTCGTCCGCTCCGTGGACTGCCGGCCCGGAGCAGCGAGGAACCAAGCCTCGGGAGGTCCGAAAAATGGAGACGCGAAAGCTTCTGGCGCGAGCCTGTCTCGCGCTGGTGATGGCTGCTGGCTGCGCCGAGCCCGTGGCGCCCTACGTCGCCGACGGCGGGGGCAGCACCTCCGACACCGGCATCGTCACGGCCGGCGACACCGGAACGCTGCCGGGCGACGCCGCGATCGTGGTGGCCGGCGACACCGGCGTGGTCGAGACGCCCGACGCGACCGTCGTCGACCTCCCGGACGCCGACCCGATCGTCCCGCCCGACGCCTCCATCGACTACGACGCCGGCGAGTGCGGCGCCAACGGCCAGTTCTGCTGTCCGGGCAACGTCTGCACCGGCGGCGGCCTGTGCAACGCGAGCGGCCAGTGCGTCCCCTGCGGCGCGCCTGGCCAGACCTGCTGCGGCGGCAACACCTGCACCGGGAACGCCTGCTGCTCGGGCGGCTCCTGCCTCGCCGAGGGCCAGAGCTGCGGCGGCGGCCAGGTCTGCACCGCCGGGACCTGCGCGGCCCCGCCCTGCGGCGGCGCCGGCCAGGCCTGCTGCACCGGCGGCGCGCAGGAGTGCGGCACGGGCCTCGTCTGCGGCTCGACCGGCCAGTGCGCCGCCTGCGGCGCGGGCGGCGAGCCCTGCTGCGAGGGCAACACCTGCACCGCCGCCGGCGCCACCTGCCGCGCCGGCCTGTGCGTCGTCTGCGGCTCGGTCGGCGACGCCTGCTGCGCCGGCAACACCTGCACCGGGGCCGACCTCGTCTGCCGCAACGGCACCTGCGCCAACTGCGGCGGCGCGGGCGAGGCCTGCTGCGCGGCCAACACCTGCGAGACCGGCGGCTGCTGCTACAGCGGCACCTGCGTCGCCTCCGGCTCCGCCTGCCCCAGCGGCGGCACCTGCGCCGCCGGTGCCTGCGGCACCTGCGGCGGCACGGGCGAGACCTGCTGCGGGATGCCGCCCACCGTCTGCACCGCCCCGAGCACGCTGTGCACCCTGGGCACCTGCGCCACCTGCGGCACGGCCGGCTCGGCCTGCTGCGCGAACAACACCTGCACCGCCGCCGGCACCTCCTGCCGCAACGGCACCTGCCAGAACTGCGGCGGCGCGGGCGAGGTCTGCTGCCCGGGCGACGCCTGCACCGCCGGCTGCTGCGACGTGAACGGCAACGGCCGCTGCATCAACGTCGGCTCGGCCTGCTCCGACGGCGATCTCTGCCTGGCGGGAGGCGCCTGCGCCGGCTGCGGCGGCCCCGGCCAGCCCTGCTGCGCCGGCGACGCCTGCAACACCGGCTGCTGCAACACCACCGACCCCGCCAACAAGACCTGCGTGGCGGTCGGCCGCACCTGCGCCGCCAGCTCCACCTGCACCGCCCTCAACACCTGCACGCACTGCGGTGCGGTCGGCGAGGGCTGCTGCGCCAACAACGCCTGCGCCGCCGGCGGCCGCTGCGTCAACGGCACCTGCGAGGCCTGCGGCGGCGCCACCCAGCCCTGCTGCGCGGGCGGCGCCTGCTCGGCCGGCAACGTCTGCAGCGGGGGCACCTGCACGGCCTGCGGAACGGCGGGCGGGCCCTGCTGCGCGGGCGGCGCCTGCGGCACGGGCAACGTCTGCAACAACAACACCTGCGTCTCCTGCGGCGCCGCCGGCAGCCCCTGCTGTTCCGGCCGGGCCTGCAACACCGGGGCGATCTGCAACGCCCTGGGGACCTGCGCGGCCTGCGGCACGGCGGGCAGCGCCTGCTGCGCCAACAACGGCTGCGAGACCGGCGGCTGCTGCGTCGGAGCCACCGCCGTCACCAATGGCACCTGCATCGCCCCCGGCGGCACCTGCACCGGCGGCGCCACCTGCACCGACGGCGCCTGCGGGACCTGCGGCGGCCTGGACGGTCCCTGCTGCCTGCTCAGCACCTGCACCGCGGCGGGCACCACCTGCCAGGGCGGCACCTGCAAGACCTGCGGCGTCGTGGGCAACGCCTGCTGCGCCGGCAACAGCTGCACCGGCGGCTGCTGCACCGGCGGCGCCTGTGTCGCCCCCGGCGCGGCCTGCGGCACCGGCGCGGTGTGCGGCGCCAGCGGCGCGTGCGAGTCCTGCGGCGGGCCCTTCCAGGCGCCCTGCCCGGGCACCCCGCCGACCTGCGTGGGCGGCGGTTGCGTCGACACCGCCAGCAACACCTGCGTCCCCGACGGGGCCTCGGGCTCGGCCTCCGGGCTCATCTGCTCCAGCGGCCAGTTCGTCGAGTGCGGCTCCGACGGCAAGGCCTGCTGCCCGGACGCCACCTGCGGCGGCACCAGCTGCTGCTCGGGCTCGGTCTGCGTGGCCTCGGGGGCCGCCTGCACCGGCGCCTTCGGCACCTGCGGCGCCACGGGGTGCACCTCCGGCAACACCACCTGCGGCGGGCTCGGCCAGGCCTGCTGCGTCAGCCAGCGCGGCAGCGACTTCTGCACCGCGGCGGGCACGGTCTGCGCGCCGGCGGCCAACAACGGCGACCGTTGCCAGGCCTGCGGCGGAGCCGGGCAGCCCTGCTGCGACGGCATCGCCTGCGAAGGGGGCGGGTGCTGCGACCGCGACGGCCTCTGCCTCGCCAGCGGCGCGGCCTGCACCGGCGGCGAGGGGGCCTGCGTCCAGGGCAGCTGCGAGAGCCAGGGCGATCCCTGCGGCGGCCTGGGCGAGGACCGTTGCCCCATCAACGGCTGCACCGAGGCCTACACGACCTCGAACTTCAACCAGGTGTGCGTCGCCTGCGGCGGCTCCGGACAGGCCTGCTGCCCCGGCACCGGCGGTGCCTGGTGCGGCACCGGCTTCATCTGCGCCCAGAACCAGTGCCAGAGCTGCGGCGCGACGACCCAGCGCTGCTGCCTGGGCAACTACTGCGCCAGCGGCACCTGCACCACCGGCGGCATGAACTCGGGTTACTGCCAGTAGCCCACTCCAGGGCGCCCGCATGGCCAGCCGGCCGTGCGGGCGCTCTCCTATTCGGGTGGGGCGGGCGGCTATCGACTTCGGGAGCGCGGGCAGCTATGAAGATCCGCACTTCGCCCGTGCACCTGGGAGAGCCTCCGATGCGCCCACGCATCTCCGGGGGGGCTGCTTCGAGACTCGCCGCCGCCGCGCTCCTCGCCGCGGCCGCCCTGGCTTGGCCGCTGCCGGCCCGGGCTGCTCCGCCGCGCGTGAGCGCCCTCGTCGCCCAGAGCGCCGCCCCGTACCAGCAGGCCCTGGCGGCGTTCAAGCGCGCCTGGGACGGTCCGGTGGCGACGCACGTGATGGAGTTCGAGGAGGACGCGCTCGCGCGGGTCCAGGCCGAGCGCCCGCAGCTGGTGGTGGCGGTGGGCGCGCGCGCGGCCAAGGCGGCGCAGGAGCTCGCGGGGGTGCCGGTCGTCTACTGCATGGTCCTGGATGCCAAGGCCAACGGCGTCGGCGGGCCCAACCTGGTCGGCGTCCCCCTGGAGATCCCCGCCAAGGTCCAGCTCGCCGAGCTCAAGCGGCTGCTGCCCGCGGCCAAGACCGTGGGCCTGGTCTACAACCCGGCGCGGTCGAGCGCCGAGGTCAAGGAGGCCCAGGCTGCGGCCGAGGCGCTCTCGCTCTCCCTCGTCGCCGCGCCGGCGAGCTCGGCGGCGGCCTTCCCCGAGGCGCTGCGCGAGGTGCTGCCCCGGGCGCAGGCGCTCTGGTTGCTGGCCGACCCCACCGTGGTCACCGCCGACACCTTCCGGCTGATGCTGGAGTCGGCCATGGCCAAGCGCGTGCCGCTGGTGGCCTTCAGCGACGAGTTCGTGCGCCGCGGCGCGCTGCTGTCTCTCTCGCCGGACTTCGAGGCGGTGGGCATCGAGGCGGCGCGGCTGGCGCGCGCGCTGTCGGAGGGCAAGAAGCCCGGCGAGCTCTCGGCCGCGCAGCCGCGCTTCAAGCTGGTCGTCAACCTGGGCACGGCGCGGGCGCTGGGCGTCAGCCTGCCGCAGGAGGCGCTCAAAGAAGCGGTCCAGGTGCAGTAGGATGGCGCGCTTCCGGCGCCCATCGCCTCCCTTAGACTCGTCGCGCCGGGAAGAGGTCCACATGAGCTGGCTGCACCGCGCCAAGCTGCGCAACATCATCTTCGGCTCGTTCAGCCTGCTGCTGGCGGTGCTGCTCATCACCACCGCCTGGTTCGTCACCAGCCGGGTCAAGGACTCGCTGCGCGCCAGCCTCAACGCCCGCGGCGCCGACCTCGCCCGCTCGCTGGCCGAGCGCAGCGCGCTGCCCTTCCAGAGCGAGCTGCAGGGCGCCGAGGCGATGCGCTCGGTGCAGCTCTCCTCGAGCGAGGGGCACGTCATCCTGGTCAAGTCGGACTTCAGCATCACCGCCACCAGCGGCGTGGACCCGGCGCTGTCGGAGGCGGCGCTGGCCCGGCTGCGGGCGCTGGTGGACGAGTCGCGCAAGCGCGGCCGCACCTTCGAGCGCACCGACGAGCCGGCCGACCTGGGCACCGGCCACATCCTCTATGCGCAAGCCGCCCGCGAGCGGCGCATCGACCAGCTGGGCGCCAGCGACGAGCGGGTGGTGGGCTACGCGGTGGTGCTGCTCTCCGACCGGCAGGTGACGGCGGTGCTGGGCAGCGTGCTGTCCACCATGGTCGTCGTCTTCGTGGTCGGCGTGATCGTGTTCTTCGTGGTGCTGGCCTTCATCAGCCGGCAGTTCATCACCGCGCCGCTGGAGTCGATGATGGGCGTGGCGAAGAAGATCAGCGACTGCGACCTGACCGAGCAGGTCAAGGGCATCGGCGGGGTCGAGTTCGGCCAGCTCTCCGACGCGCTCAACCGCACCGGCGAGAACCTGCGGACCACGCTCTCGCGCGTGAAGGGCGTCAGCGAGTCGGTGGCCACGGTCATCGAGAAGATCAGCCACACCGGCGACGTGGTGGCCAAGGGCGCGGCGACCACCGCCCAGAGCGTCGACGAGACCTCCAGCTCGATGGAGGAGATGATCGCCAGCCTCAAGTCCATCGCCGAGAACGTGGAGGTCCTGGCCGGCAGCGCCGAGGAGAGCAGCACCTCGATCATGGAGATGGCCGCCACCAACAACGAGGTGGCCGAGAACATCCAGGGCCTGTCCGCCAGCGTCGAGGAGACCACCGCCGCCATCGGGCAGATGACCTTCTCCATCCGCGAGGTCGCCGCCAACATCGAGGAGCTGTCCTCCTCCTCCGGCGAGACCAGCTCGTCGATGAACGAGATGGACGTCTCCATCGGCCAGGTGGAGACCAACGCCAACGAGACCGCGCGGCTCTCGGAGACGGTGAGCGAGGACGCCAACTTCGGCGTGCTCACGCTGCAGAAGACGCTGGTCGGCATCGACAAGATCAAGGAGTCCTCCAAGCAGGCCGCGGAGGTCATCGAGAGCCTGGGCAAGAAGATCGGCACCATCGGCAACATCCTCAACGTCATCGACGACGTCGCCGAGCAGACCAACCTCTTGGCCCTCAACGCCGCCATCATCGCCGCCCAGGCCGGCGAGCACGGCAAGGGCTTCGCGGTGGTCGCCGACGAGATCAAGGACCTGGCCGAGCGCACCGGCGCCTCGACCAAGGAGATCAGCGCGCTGATCAAGGGCGTCCAGGACGAGTCCAAGAACGCCATCGAGGCCATGGAGCGCGGCGTCAAGGCCGTCGACGACGGCGTGCGCCTGGGCGGCGACACCAGCGGGGCGCTCAAGAAGATCAGCGACTCGTCCGCCAAGGCCACGCAGATGGTCAAGGCCATCGCCCGGGCGACGGTGGAGCAGGCCCGCGGCAGCAAGCAGGTGACCAACGCCATCAACCGCATCGACCAGACCGTGCAGCAGATCGCCAAGTCCACCGCCGAGCTCGCCAAGGGCAGCGAGCAGATCATGAAGTCGGCGGAGAAGATGAAGTCGATCACCAAGCACGTCGAGCGCTCGAGCCAGGAGCAGGCGCGCGGCAGCAAGCAGATCACGCACTCCATCGAGAACATCAACGAGATGGTCACCCACCTGAACAACGCCCAGAAGGAGCAGACCAAGGGCAGCGAGCAGGTGATGCGCGCCGTGGAGTCCATCAAGGGCGTCGCCGACCAGCAGAACCTGTCGATGAAGGAGCTGGAGCGGGCCATCGACACCCTGGCGCAGCAGGCCGAGGTGCTGCGCGACGAGGTGCGCAGGTTCAAGGTGTAGCGCGTGGCCGCCCCGGACCCACTCGCCCCGCCCCCGTCGGCCCCCGCGCGGACCTCGCTCGCCGACACCGCCGTCTCCGGCGAGCGCGCGAGCGCTGCCCCCGGGCTCGCCCGCGGCACCGCCGTGGGCCGCTACCTGGTGCTGGAGCTCGTCGGCGAGGGCGGCATGGGCGCGGTCTACGCCGCCTACGACCCCGAGCTCAACCGCAAGGTCGCGCTCAAGCTCCTCAAGGTGGACTCCGCGGGCGCGGAGGTGGCCCGGGCGCGCCTGTTGCGCGAGGCGCAGGCGATGGCCCGCCTGAACCACCCCAACGCGGTGACGGTCTACGACGCGGGCTTCTACGGCGAGCAGGTCTTCCTGGCCATGGAGCTCGTGGACGGCCAGACGCTGGCGCAGTGGCTAGCTTCCTCCGAGCGCAGCGTCCGGCAGATCGTGGACGCCTTCGCCACCGCCGGAGAGGGGTTGGCGGCGGCCCACGCGGCCGGGTTGGTGCACCGCGACTTCAAGCCACAGAACGTGCTGGTGGACCGCCTGGGGCGCGTGCGCGTCACCGACTTCGGGCTGGCCCGGGTCGAGCCCCGCGACGCGGGAGAGGGCTCGGTCGCCCGCGCGGTGGCGCCCAGGACCTCGGTGGAGGTGACCGTCGGCGGCACGGTTGCGGGGACGCCGGCGTACATGGCCCCCGAGCAGTTCGTGGGCAACCCCACCGACGCCCGCACCGACCAGTTCAGCCTCTGCGCGGCGCTGTTCGAGGCGCTCGCCGGGCGTCTGCCCTTCGCGGGCAACGACTTCGAGTCGCTGCGGGCCAGCGTGCTCTTGGGCGCCCCCGACCTGTCCGCGCTGCCCAAGGCGGTCCCGGCCCACCTGCGGCAGGTGCTCGCGCGCGGCCTCTCCCGGCAGCCCGCGGACCGCTTCCCGTCGCTCGCCGATCTCTTGCGCGAGCTGCGCCGCGACCCGGCCGCGAAGGTCCGGCGCGCGGCGGCCCGGGCGGTCTCGGTGTTCCTGGCCGTGGGCCTGGTCGGCGCTTCCGGCGCCTGGCTCTACCGGCAGCAGACGCTGTGCGGCCGCGAGGCGCGAGCCGCCGTGCAGCGGCGCTGGAGCCCCGCTCGCCGCGAAGGCGTCTCCGCCAACTTGAGGGCCGCAGGGCTGGCCCCGGAGGCGCTCGCGGCCACGCTCGCGGCGCTCGACGCCGATGCCCGTGCCTGGGGTGTCGCCCAGGAGCAGGCCTGCCGGGCCCAGCGCGCCGGGGCCCAGAACGCCGAGGAGCTGCGCTGCCTGGGCCGCTCGGAGCTGAGGGCGGAGGGGGTCGTGAGCCGGCTCGAGCGGCCGTCGCCGGACCTGGGGGGCGTCACGCGGCGGCTGCTGCTGCAGCTGCTCGCGCCGGCGGAGTGCGTGGAGCGCTCGCGCCGGCCTCGCCGGATCGCTTCTGACTTGCGGACCGAGCAGCAGCGGCTGGTGGTGGAGGTGCAGCTGGCGCTGGAGTCGGGGCAGCACGCCGACGTCCTACAGCGCACCGCCGAGACGGTGCCCCGGTTCGAGGCCGAGGGCGCGTGGGCCGAAGCGGCCGCGCTGCTGGAGCTGCGCTCGATGGCCCTCGGCAGCCGCGGCGAGGTCGAGGAGTCGGTGCGGGTCCTGCGCGAGGCCGTCCGCGACGCGGACCGCTCCGGGGACGACGAGGCCAGCCTCAGCGCGCGCGCCCGGCTGGCCTCCGCGCTCGCGGTCAACCTGTTCCGTGGCGCGGAGGCGACCGAGGCCGCGCTCGATGCCCAGGCCTGGCTGGAGCGGACGGGCAGCCCGCGCCGGCTCGCCATCGACGTGGAGCTGGCGTTCTGCAACGCCTACTCCGCTCGAGTTGAGCCGCAGCTCAAGAAGGAGGCGCTCCCCCACTGCGCGAAGATGGCGGAGCTGACCGGCGAGCTCTACGGGGTCGACCAGCTCGGGGACGCCCTCAACGACTACGCCGCAGCGTTGGAAGTGGCTGGCGAGCGGACGCGCGCCGCAGCCGAGTACCGGCGGGCGCTCGAGCTCTACGAGAGGGATCCCTTCAAGCAGCCGGTCCACGCCGCCGCGACCTGGGGGAACCTCGCCATCGTGCAGTCGAACCTCGGGCGCTCGTCCGAGGCGCTCCAGGCGGTGGGCGAGGCGCGCAAGCTGTTGCGGTCCGTCGGCGAGGAGCCGGGTGCGTATGCCGCCTGGCTGGGGCTCGTCGAAGGCGAGGCCCTCGAGGACCTCGGCCGGCTGGAGGAGGCCGGGGTGACCTACGCCGCGGCGCTCGCGGCCTTGACCGGCGACGACGAGATGCTGCGTGCGGAGATCCGCGCCGGACAGGCGCGCGTCCTGGTCCGCCAGGGCCGGGCGAAGGAGGCGCTGCCCTTGGCGAAGGAGGCCGCGAAGACCGCCTCTGGGCACCCCGACGTCTACCCGCGCGTCTTCTGCGACATGGCGCTGGCGATGGCCCTGTGGGAGACGGGCGAGGACCGCAACTCCGCGCTGGGGATCGCACGCCAGTCGCTCGCGCTGTTGCAGGGAGCGGAGGATGCCTTCCGGCGTGGCTGGATCGAGCGGTGGCTGGCGGAGAAGGCGGGACCGAGTCCCCGGTAGACCAGGTGGGGGGGGGCTCGGGTTCCCGCATATAATGGATGCGGGCCGAGCCCGAAATTCTCAGTGAATCCGGGGCCTTGGAAAACGGGATTTCACGAATCGCCGGATTCCGGCGTCATCTCGCAGGGTTGCGAAAGGCGCTCTGCGGCTACTGGAAGTAGATCCAGGAGTCGGCGCCGTCGCTGACGGTGACGATGACGATGGTGTCGGCCTTCGTCGCCGCGTCGATCTGCTGGTAGGCCTGGTTCACCGTGTCGGCGTGGGTCTGCGTCTGCGCCCAGACGTAGAGCACCTGCTTCACCCACTTGTCGGCAGCGGAGACGTTGAGCGTGCTGGCCTTGATGTCGCTGAGCTTGCTCTCGAGCTTCGACTTCGCCTGGGCGAGTGTGTAGGGAGCGGTCTCGGGGTAGCTCATGGCGCGCACGACGCTCACGCCAATCTTGTAGCCGTCCATGAAGACTTCGAGGTCGGTGATCTTGCCGGTGATGTCGTAGGTGATCTGCGTCTCGGTCTTGTAGAGGTTCGCCAGCTCGCAGCGGGCGAGCATCTCGAAGGAGAACGCCTCCGAGTTTCCGGAGCTGCCACCGGCATTGGGGAGCGTGATCATCGTCTGGCCTCCCGTGGTCAGCTGCGGGCGGTCCGCCGGGTCGTCATACGGGTCGGTGCCGAAGTCGATGTGGTTCTCGAAGTAGTGCGGGTCGCTGTCGGTCAGCTCGGTGTCGAGCACGCCACACGTCCCGCTGATGGCTCCGAAGCCGGGCAGCGGCACGGTCACTCCGGCGTCGCCGTTTCCCGTCGCGGCGTCCGGCGGCTCGACGGTGGTCGCGTCCGACGGCTCGACCGTCGTCGCGTCGGGCGGCTCGGTGGTGGTCGCGTCCGGCGGCTCGATTTCGGTCGCGTCGGGGGACTCGATGGCCGTCGCATCGGGGCCGGGTGACGCGTCACCTGGCTCGGCGATGGAGGAATCCAGTGGGGTCGTCGTCGCGTCTGCCGGTGTCGCGGTGGCATCCGCGGGAGGGGCCGATGCATCGAGCGCCTCGCCCGAGGCATCGGCAGGGAAGGCCGCCGCGTCGCTGGGAACGGAAGCGTCCGCTGCGACGACGATGCCGGTGTCGGTTTGCCCCGAGGGCTGCTCGCCACAGCCGGTGAACCAGCTCGCGGCGAAGACGGCGCACAGCGAGCCAGCCAGAAGCAGGCGGAAGGGGAGGACACGGCGGCGCATCGGAAGCTCCTGAGGAGTGGGCTGTCGAACAGGCCCACGATACTCCGGGATGCCTCGCAGGTCCCGAAGGTCCTCGTCAGCCCTCGATGCAGAAGCGGCCGCGGACTTCCTCGCCATTGGTGACCGCATCGACGATGCGGCCCGAACGGGTGCGGTAGCTGATGCCTAGCCGGTCGGCCAGCGCGGGGCTGACCTCAAAGTGCTCGAGCTGGTCCTTGCGCTTGCTGCCGGCGCTGTCGTGGAAGGTGGCCTCGTAGGTGTCGCCGGTCACGCGGTCGCGGATGGTGACGGTGTCGCCGACCTTCACGCCCAGCTGCCGGGCCTGGGTGGTCGTCAGGGCGATGCCGTCCTGGGTCATCGGGTTGAAGCCGGCCAGGGAGATCTTCGAGTTGGCCGCGCGCCCTTCGATCCGGGTATGGGGCGTGCCGTTGAAGTCGATGCTGGGGCTTCCGGTGCCCAGGCGCGCGCGTGAGGCGGGCGAAGTCGGAGGCGTCGTGGTGGTGACGCCCTGTTCGCCGGCGAGGAGCTTCCAGGTCTTGGGCCCGACGACCCCGTCCGCGGGCAGCCCCTGCGACTTCTGGAACTCGCGGACTGCGCGGTCGGTCCCCGAGCCCAGGCTGCCGTCCACCGAGACGTCGTAGCCCTTGGCCTTGAGCAACGTCTGCAGCTCGCGCACTGCGGTGCCATGCGCGCCCTTGCGCAGGACGGGGCGATCAGTCGAGGTCGCAACGGTGTTGGAGCCGGTCGTGGTGCGGGTGACGGGAGGCATGGTCGCTCCGGAAGAAATGACAGCGAGAAGGTCGCCGATCCCTGAGCATCCGTCGTGCCATCAGCGGCGCGCTGGATTGACTGGGGAAAACGCGGCTGGACCACGCCCTTGCCTGGCATGGCCCCTGTCAATGCTGACGGCTGACAGGTTCGGCGGTGACAGGAAGGCCGGCGCAAACCTCCGCGAGGCGGTGCCGGCAACCGACAGGGGCGGCCTGCTAGGCTCTCCGGCCGGATGCGCCTCCTCCGGACCATCGCCGCCGCTCTCGTGCTGCTCCCGTGCGCCGGCGTCTCGGCCGAACCGGTCACGCTGATGCCGTCGGGTCTGTCCCTGGCGACCCGCCTGCCCATCCCAGGCGATCCGCCGCGCTGCTACTCCAAGCTCACCGTCGACGCGGTCGAGTTGCGACCCGGGGCGCCACGCAGCAAGCTCCTGCTCAAGGCCACCTTCTCGGCACCGGTCGCGGGCAAGGGCGCGCCGGCGCCCCGCGACGGATGGTTCCGCGCGCTCGACGAGTCAGGGCTGGTGCACCTGCTGACGCCGGTGGGCTCGCTCGAAGGACTCTCCGGCGACGGCGCCGAGGCCACCGTCTTCTTCCAGGCCGACGTCCCGGGTTCGCCTTCGACGCTGCGGCTCTTGGTGGGCCCACCGCTCCAGCCCGACGGAGGCGTGCGCCTCGACTTCGCGAAGAAGACCGCTGCGCCGTTCAAGCCGGCCGCCCGCGACGCCTTCTCCATCGCCTGGCCGGCGCTGGAGAAGACGGCGGCGGCGTTCTTGCCCGACCCCTCCGCGCCCGCGCTCCATCCCCGGTTGACCTTGCCGCTCTCGGGCGTCGCCCCCGCGCTCCACCGCGACTGCCTGGCCCAGGTCTCGCTGCTCATCCCCGCGGCGCAGGTGAAGGGCTCGCGGCTGTCGGTGGTGCGGGCCTTCGTCAACCGCGGCGCCGAGGCGGGCTGCGAGGTCCCCAACGATCTCTTCTACGCGGACGACGTGGGCGCGCTGATGCCGCCGGGCGAGGCCTACCTGGCCGCGGCGCCGGCCTTCGCCAGCTACCTGGACGTGGTGGAGGTGGAGCTGCCGCCGCACGCCGAGCGCGGCCACATCTTCCTCTCCGAGGCCTCGGGCCAGGCGCGCACCGAGGTCGTGGCGCAGCTGCGGCTGGACCTCGCGCGCCGCCAGCTCACCGTCGTCGAGGACGTCGAGGGCCTGCTGGTGGACGCCGCCGACGGCAAGCCGCTCGCAGGCGTCGAGCTCTGGCTGCGCGGCTCGAGCGACTGGCGTCGAGACCGCGAGCTGGTGCGCCAGGCGCGCTCGGGCCCTGACGGTCGCTTCCGCTTCGAGCGGGTCGAGCCTGGCAGCTACGTCGTCAGCGGACGCGCCGAGGCCCGCGAGGTGCGGCATGCGTTCGCCCAGGCGGCGGCGGGGTCGGCGAAGCTGCGCGTCGAGCTGGAGATCCAGCGGCCCGCGCCGGGCTACATCGGCGTGGTGCTCCGCGAGCGACCCGGCGGCGTCTACGTGGAGGACGTGATGCGCCACAGCGGCGCGGCGCGCGCCGGGCTCGAGCCGGAGGACCGGATCGTGGCCGTCGACGGCGCCGCGGTCGCGACGCTCAGCGCGGCGCACGCACGGATTCCCGGACGGCCCGGGACCCGGGTGCGCCTCGAGGTGGACCGGGGCGGCAAGCGGATGGTGCTCCAGGCCGTGCGGACCCAGCGCTAACGGCTGGCAGACGAACTGCGGCGCGCGCAGAAGCAGCGAGTGCAGCGGCGGGGCGAAGGGCGCTATAGACAGAGCCTCCTCTGACCCACCCCGCTTTGGCGCAGTCGAACCGAAGTCTCTCAAGCAAGGAGCCACGGCATGGCCCGCCTCGATCCGCACTCGTACGCCGACGCCGCTCAACCGCAGGTCACCCGCCTGGGCTGGAAGGCCCGCGTCGACTTCGACGCCAAGGTCATCGAGGCCGAGGCCCGGCTCGAGCTCGAGTCGCCCGGCGAAGGCCCGCTCGATCTCGACACCCGCGACCTGACCATCCACGGCGTCTTCGCCGAGAGCGGCGAGAAGCTCGCCTACGAGCTCGCCGCTGCCGAGCCCGTCCTCGGCTCGCGCCTGCGCGTGAACCTGCCCAAGGGCACCCGGGCGCTGCGCATCGCCTACCGGACCTCGCCGCAGGCCACCGCGCTGCAGTGGCTCACCCCGGCGCAGACCGCCGGCGGCAAGCACCCGTTCCTGTTCAGCCAGTGCCAGTCCATCCATGCCCGGTCCGTCGTCCCGCTGCAGGACTCGCCGCGGGTGCGCGTCCGCTACCAGGCCGAGGTGACCGTCCCCGTCGAGCTCAAGGCGGTGATGGCCGCCGGCGCCGTCCGCCGCGACGAGAAGGGCAAGCTCGCCGTCGACGTCTTCGAGATGCCGCAGGCCATTCCGCCGTACCTCTTCGCCCTCGCCGTTGGGCACCTGGTCTCCCGCGACGTCGGCCCGCGCTCGCGCGTCTGGGCCGAGCCGGAGATCGTCGAGAAGGCCAAGTGGGAGTTCGAGGACGTCGACAAGATGATCCTCGCCGCCGAGAAGCTCTTCGGCCCCTACGACTGGGACCGGTTCGACATCCTCACCATGCCGCCCAGCTTCCCGTACGGCGGCATGGAGAACCCGCGGCTGACCTTCCTGACGCCCACGCTGCTCGCCGGGGACCGCTCGCTGGTCAACGTGCTCGCGCACGAGCTGGCGCACAGCTGGACCGGCAACCTCGTCACCAACGCCAACGCCGACCACTTCTGGCTCAACGAGGGCTTCACGGTCTGGGCCGAGCGGCGCATCCAGGAGGCGCTGGAGGGCAAGGAGGTCAGCGGGCTGCACGCAGCGCTGGGCCGCCAGAGCCTGGAGAAGGCCATCGCCGACTTCAAGGACCACCCGGAGTGGACGCGGCTACGCACCGACTTCGCCGGCGTCGACCCCGACGAGGCGTACTCGCAGGTGCCGTACGAGAAGGGATACCTCTTCTTGCGCACCATCGAGGAGGCGGTGGGCCGCCCGGCCTTCGACGCCTTCCTGCGCCAGTACATCGAGGCCTTCCGCTTCAAGTCGATCACCACCGAGGACTTCACCTGCTTCGTGCAGGACAAGCTCCCGGGCGTGCTGGAGAAGGTGAACGCGACCGAGTGGATCGACGGCCCGGGCATCCCCGCCAACGCGCCCAAGGCGGTCAGCACCAAGCTCGAGGCGCTGCAGGCGATCGGGGCCAAGGCGCCGGCCGACGACCTGGCCAAGAGCTGGACCCCCGCCGAGTGGTCGCTCTACCTCGAGGCCCTGCCGCACCCGGCGCCCAAGGTGCTGTGCGAGGAGCTGGACCGCCGCTTCTCGCTGAGCAAGAGCGGCAACTACGAGGTGCTCGTCTCCTGGCTCGGCCTCGCGGCGATCTCCGGCTACGAGGCGGCGATCCCCAAGGTGGAGGAGGTACTGGGCAAGGTGGGGCGCATGAAGTACCTCAAGCCTCTGTACACCGCGCTCGTGAAGGTCGAGGCCACCCGGCCCAACGCTCGCCGCTGCTTCGAGCGCAACGCCGACGGCTACCACCCCATCGCGCGCGGCGGCATCGAGGGGATCCTGAAGAAGAACCAGGCTTAGCGGCGCGCTCCGACATCACCGGCTGTCCCCATCCCGCCGCGAGCCGCTGACTCAGAGAGGCGGCCATGCGGCGGGACTGGCGGTGGGCAGCGGTGGCGCTCGGCCTGGCGGCGTGTGACTCGGGCCGCGTCAGCGCGAGGTTCGACCCGACCCTGGCGCCGCAAGCCGACGACGCGGCCGGCACCTGGCTCGCCTTTCCGTTTCCCGCGGACCACCGGCGCACCGCCGCGGGGGCGCCCAAGTTCGCGGACTTCCCCAACGCCGCCCGCTCCAGCTTGGTGGAGGCCTACGCCCAGCTCGGGGCGGCGAGCCTCGACGGCTTTTCCACCAACGGCGCGATCTACGTCGCCTTCGACGGCGCCCTCGATCCCGCGAGCCTTCCGACCGGCCTCAGTGCCGACGGGCCGCTGCAGATCGTCGACGTGACTGCGGGCTCTCCCGAGCTGGGACAGCGCCGCCCGGTGCGCTGGGAGCTTCACGAGAAGAAGGGGAGGTACCTGGCGGCCAACACGCTGGCCGTGGCGCCGGCCGCCGGCTTCCCGCTGCGGGAGAAGACGACCTACGCGCTCCTCGTCGACGACCGATTGAAGGCGAAGGACTCCAGGGCCCTGCGGCAGCCTGCGCTCCTCGCGGCGCTGCTCAGGGGCGACTCCCGCGCGCCGCAGGTGCAGCCCGCGGTTCCGGTGGATCTGTACCAGCGGCTCGTCGGGATCTACCGGCCGGTGCGCGAGTGGCTCGGCACCGAGGGAACGAACGCTTCGCGCATCGTCGTCGCCACGGTCTTCACCACCCAGTCCGTGACGACCCAGCTCGCGGCAATCCACGAGCAGCTCGCGTCGGAGCCGGCGCCCGAGCTGCGAGCCGATGCGTGGCAGGTCCCGCGCGGCGCGGCGGCGGGGACGTTCCTCTCGCAATCGTTCGAGTGGAGGCCGGGGGAGGTGACGTCGTACTGGGTGCTGGAGGGCCGCTTCGCCGGCAAGAACTACCAGGAAGGGCAGGTGCCGTACGCCACGGCCGGCGGGGCGCTGCACTTCGAGGCCGGAACGCCCAAGCCCGTGCGCGACGAAGACCTGCGCTTCGTGCTGACCATCCCGGCCGACCCGCCTCGCAGCGGCGCGTGCTACCGCCTCGTGGAAGCGGCTCACGGCACGGGCGGCGACGCGTACTCGTTCCGCGACGACGGGGTCGCAGGACGTCTCGCCGCGCGTGGCCTGGCGGCCATCGGGTTGGACCTGCCGCTCCACGGGCTACGGGCCGAAGGCCAGGCGTTCGACGCGAACGCGATGAGCTTCAACTACTTCAACCCGGAGTCCGCCAGGTCGGTCTCGCGGCAGGCGGCCGTCGACACCTTCCAGCTGACGCGCTTCGTGCGCGAGTCGCTCCGGGTCCCCGCCGACAAGAGCCCCACCGGAAGGGAGATCTGCTTCGAGCCCGACCGGATCGGCTTCTTCGGCCACTCCCAGGGAGGTATCGCCGGAGCCATGGCCGCGACCTTCGAGCGGCGGGTCGGCGCGTGGTGGTTCTCGGGGACCGGCGGCGTCCTCTCTCGCACGCTGGTCGAGCGCAAGGACCCGATGGACATCCAGGCCCTGCTCTCCTTCGTGCTCGGGTGCTCGGCCGACGAGCCGCTGAGCGAGTTGCACCCGGTGGCCACCCTCATCCAGACGCTGACCGACGTGACCGATCCGGTGAACTACGCGCCGTATTGGGCCTCGCGCGCCGACTTCGGGCCGCCCTCCAGCGTCCTGCTCACGTCCGGGATGCACGACGTGTTCACCCCGGCCTCGACGGCGGCGACGTTGGCGGTCGCCGGGCGGGTGCCGCTCCTCGCGCCGCTGGTCCAACCGTGGCCGGAGCTGAGCGCGTCCGGGATGGCGGTGGTGAGCGCGACGCCGCTCGCGGGCAACCTCCCGGGCGGCGCGACCGGCGGCCTGCTGCAGTGGACCAACGACGTGCCGGGCGACGACATGGACACGCACTTCCTGGCCTTCCACCGCCCGGAGGCCATCCACGCCACGACGCGCTTCCTGGAGTCGGCGGCGTTCGAGCCGCAGGTCTCCATCGAGCGCGACCCGGCATCGCAGGACCGCTGAGGCGCCCGGCTCAACGCGCCGTACTCGAAGCAGGTGATGCGCTTGCAGTAGGCGAGCCCGGCGCTACCTCAGGCGCTGCAGCGCCGGCCACTGCGCCAGCACGCCCACGGTCCCGATTCCGATGGTCAGGTACGTCGAGAGCGCGTCGGCCCCGAACAGGAAGGCGACGGTTGCCAGCAACGCCGGGACCTGGGTGATGGAGGTCGCCAGCAGCAGCGTCGCCAGCCGCGCCTGGGCCGTGCGAGCCGCCTCGGGCGTCGAGGCGGGCCGCTCGCGTGCCAGCAACCAGGCGAGCAGGGGCCGCTGCGCGAAGACGGCCACGAGGACCGACGCCGCCGCGAGGGCCACCAGCGCCCAGCCGACCGGAGCGACCTTCGGGTTGAGCCAGAGCCGCATCTCCTCCAGCTCCGGGGGCAAGAGCAGGCGCAGCAGCGACTCGAGGCCCAGCGTCGCCGGAGTCGAGGCGGCGACGGCGGCGAGGACCAGGAGCTGGGACCGGCGATTCACGCGGCAGAAGATGCCACAACTCGTTCCGAGCCTCGCGCCGGTGGCCCGCGCGAGGGGCGGATTTCATGTCACAAAGTACCTGCCTATCTTCAGCGGACTGACGCCGGAACGTCGACCGCTCAGCGGATAGATCGGAACGGTTGAGGGCTGGCCCCCCGACAGGCTCGGGGTGTCGGGCTCCGGCCTCGGAGGGCCATTCCGCTGTCACGCTTTGCGCGGGCCGTGCTCGAACTTCAGCTTCCTCGCGACTTCCTCTTCAGTGAGCAGCCGGCAGCCGCCCTCGGGGAGGTCGAGATCGAGCTCGCCAATCGCCTCGCGGTGCAGCGCGCGCACGGGCAGCCCGACCGCCGAGAGCATCCGCTTGACCTGGTGGAACCGCCCCTCGGTCAGCGTCAGGGCCACCTGGTGCTCGCCGCGGAGCTTCGCCTTGGCCGGCCGCGCCTCGCCGTCGTCGAGCTTCAGGCCCCGGCGCAGCGGCGCGAGCTTCTCGTCGGTGGGCGTGCCCAGGACCGTGGCGAGGTAGCGCTTGGGCAGGTGCGTCTCCGGCAGCGTCGCGTGAGCCACCAGCCGCTCGTCGTTGCTGAAGAGGAGCAGGCCGGTGGTGTCGAGGTCGAGCCGCCCCAGCGCGTGCCAGCCGTAACCCGAGAGCTCCGGGGGCAGCGCCCGGGCCAGCAGGTCGAACACGGTGGTGCGGCCGAGCTCGTCGCGGTTCGTGACCACGCACCCCTTCGGCTTGTGGAAGGCGAGCACGTGCGTGGGCGCCGCGAGCGAGACGGTCTTGCCGTCGAGGCGGACCTCGTCGGTCGGCTTGAGCAGGGTCAGCGGCTCCTTCACCACCCGGCCGGCGACGCGCACCCGGCCGGCGACGATGGCCCGCTCGGCCTCGTGCGGAGTCAGGACGCCGGCGCGGGGCAGCGCCCGGCCGATCCAGTCGGGCTTGTCCACCGGCAGGCTGCCCTTCGGCCCCGCGGCGCGCACCGCTCGCTCCCACTTGCTCTCGCGCCGCCGTGCCATGCCGCGTCCCTCGCGCCCTCTCTCGCTCCCGCCGGAAGCCGCGGATGATAGCCCTGAAAAGCGCGTCGGATAGCGCTAAGGTTGCGCGCCTATGGCCTTCGACACCAAGCGCTTCGCATGGCTCGCCAACCACCTCCAGAGCCTCCCGGCGGGCCTGGACAGCCACCCGGAATGCAAGGCCAAGGGGACGCTGGTGCGCAGCTACGCCGCGGGCGTCCCGGTCGAGAAGGTGCGCGGCGCCGACCTGCCGGCGCCGGTCGAGGCGCTCTTCCTGACCCCGCCGGCCAACAGCGCCTGGGTGCCCGAGGTCGTCTCCTGGGCGGGCATCTTCGCGGTGGCCGACCTGTTGGGCCTCGACGAGCCCGGGTTCGCGCGCTGGATGGCGGCCAAGAACCGCGAGCTGTTCACCAACCCGGTCATGCGCGTGGTGATGAACTTCACCTCCCCCACGCTCGCGCTGGCGCTCTCGTCGGCCTACTGGGGCGTCATCCACCACGGCTCGCGGCTCAAGCTCGTGGGCTCCGAGGAGCTGACCGCCCGCGTCGCGCTCGACTACCCCGACCGGCTCTTCGGGGAGAAGGCAGCGCAGGGCCTGGCCGTCGCCTTCACGGTCGCGCTCGAGCTCTCGCGCGCCCGCCGCCCGAACGTGAGCCTGGAGCGCTGGACGCCCACCGAGTCGACGTTCGTGGCGCGCTGGGCCTGAAAGGCTGGCGGCGCGGCGGCGCTTTGAGCACAATGCCGGCCTTCGGGAACGTTCCCGGACGTCGGGGGCAGGGGCGAGGTCATGGCGGCGCGGTTCGACTTAGACAAGGCCCTCGCGGCACTCCGGAGCGCTGCGCCCGGCGAGCGCGCGGCCGCGGCCGCGGACCTCATGAGCCACAGCCGGCTGGGCCTGAACACCGTCGAGTCCCTGCGAGCGCTGCAGGCCGCGGCCGAGACCTGGCCGCCCGGTCCCGACGGCCGGGAGACGGCCTGCGACCTCCTCTGGGCGGCCGCGCGCACGCCGCGCCGGGTCTACGTGCCGGTGGTGGAGGACTCCTTCGCCCGCTACGGGCCCAAGGCCCGGGTCGACGCGCTCCGCCTGCTGCTGCGCATCGGCGACCGGCGCTCGGCGGAGGCCTGGCTCGCGCTGGCCAGCCGCCACGGCGCCGAGGCTGCCTGCCGTCGGCCTGGACGCGCTGCTCGACGACCCGCGGCACCTGGACGTGGTCTTCCCCGCGGCGCTGGGCCTGGTCGCGCACCCCGCCCTGGTGGCCGAGGTCTGCGACGCCGCCAGCGCGCTGTGCGCCGAGGGTGAGCTCTCCTTGGAGCGCCTGTCGGGTGAGGTCGAGCGGGTGCTCGCCGCCGAGGAGGCCCGTCGGGCGGCGGTCGAGCGGCTGCGCGTCGCCGAGCCTTCGGGCTGGGAGCGCCAGGCCGAGTACCTGCAGGAGCGCAGCGGGTGGACCGCGCTGCTGGACCTGATGGGGTGGCTCGTGGGCGAGCGGGTCGACGCCGCGCTCCACCGGGCCTTGAGCGACCCGGACCTGCGCCTGAAGGCCTTCGCCGTGGCGGCCCTGGTGCGCCGCGGGAGCGAGGTCGAGCCCCGGCACCTGGCCCAGATCGAGAACGACCCCGACCTTCGCGCCTGGCTGCAATCCCGGCTGTCGGGGCCCGGCCGGCAGGTCGGTCCGTCCGCCTCGAACGACCCATAGCCCGCGGGCTTCGGCCTTCGGACCTCAGGTGGCTTGACCCTCACCCGACCCGAAGCCCGAAGCCCGAAGCCTGCAGCCCGAAGCCCCAACCCGCCCCTTTCGGGCAGGCGGTTCGCTCCGTCGGGGCGAGCGGTCCGTCCGACGGGAATCTTCAATCGGCACGCGTGGTTGCGGAGGGGCTCGACGAGGGCTGCCCCAGGGCCCTTCAGGACACCCTCGAGGAGCCTTGGGAAACGCTTGGCGGACGCCGGTCCAAGCGGTAGCTTGCGCCCGCCACGTCGCCGATCACGCAATGCCAAAAAGGGGAACATCGCGATGACCAGCCTCTCCACCACCTACCTCGGCCTCAAGCTGCGCAACCCGCTCGTCGTCTCCAGCTCCTCGCTGTGCGACTCGCCCGAGAAGCTCCAGAAGCTCCAGGAGGCCGGCGCCGGCGCGGTGGTCCTCAAGTCCGTGTTCGAGGAGCAGATCGAAGCCGAAGCCGCCAGGCTCAACCAGGACCTGAAGCTCCATGGAGGCCGTCAGCGCCGAGGCCACCCGGATGTTCGCCGACATCGACTTCCAGGTCGGCCCCGGCGAGTACCTCAAGCTGGTCGAGGACTCCAAGCGCGCGGTCAACATCCCGGTCATCGCCTCGCTCAACTGCGCGCACGGCGGCAAGTGGGGCAAGTACGCCAAGAAGATCGCCGAGGCCGGCGCCGACGCGCTCGAGCTCAACCTCTACACGCTGCCCGTCGACCCCGCCAAGAGCGGCGCCCAGCTGGAGAAGGAGTACCTGGACACGGTGGCCGAGGTCCGCGCCGCGGTGAAGATCCCGCTGGCCATCAAGCTCAGCCCGTCCTTCACCTCGCTGCCCCACTTCGTCAACGAGCTCGGCAAGCGCGGCGCCAACGCGGCGGTGCTCTTCAACCGCTTCTACCAGCCCAACATCGACATCTTCGCCATGAAGACCGTCAGCCGCCTGCACCTGTCGCAGCCGGACGACTCGCTCCTGGCGCTGCGGTGGATCGGCCTGCTCAACGGCCGCGTCGGCAACGTCGAGCTGGCGGCCACCGGCGGCATCCACGACGGCCAGACGGCCATCAAGATGATCCTCGCGGGCGCCCGGGTGGCGATGGTCTGCTCGGCCCTGTTCAAGAACAAGGAGCAGCACCTGGCCCACATGCTGGCGGAGATGGAGGCCTGGATGCGCGCCAAGGAGTACGGCTCCATCGACGAGATCCGCGGCCTGATGTCCCAGAAGCAGAACCCCGAGGCCCAGGCCTTCGAGCGCAGCCAGTACATCAAGATGCTCGTCGGCTTCGACTGAGAGAGAGACTTCGACGGGGCCTCGGTCCGGCGCTTCCTTCCCCTCCGGACCGACGCCCCTTTTCGCCCTTCTTCCCCCCACAACAAACACCGCATCGACCGGGCGTCCCCAGGCCCGGAAGCGTCGCTTCAGAAGAACCTTCATCGGAGGCAGTAAATGACCAGTAACCGCAAGCCGAACCTCGTCACCATTGACGGCAACACCGCCGCCGCCCACGTGGCCCACGCCGTCAGCGAGGTCATCGCCATCTACCCCATCACCCCGTCCTCGGTGATGGGCGAGATCTCCGACGAGAAGTCGGCGGCGAACGAGAAGAACATCTTCGGGACCATCCCCCACGTCATCGAGATGCAGTCCGAGGGCGGCGCCTCCGGCGCGGTCCACGGCGCGCTGCAGGCGGGCGCCCTGTCCACGACGTTCACCGCGTCGCAGGGCCTGCTGCTGATGATCCCCAACATGTACAAGATCGCCGGCGAGCTCACCTCGACGGTCTTCCACGTCTCCGCCCGCGCGCTGGCCTACCACGCGCTCTCCATCTTCGGCGACCACTCCGACGTGATGGCCACGCGGCAGACCGGCTGGGCGCTCCTCGCCTCCGGCAGCGTCCAGGAAGTCATGGACATGGCGATGATCTGCCACGCCGCCACCCTCGAGGCGCGCCTGCCGTTCCTGCACTTCTTCGACGGCTTCCGCACCTCGCACGAGGTCCAGAAGATCGAAGAGCTCTCCTTCGACGACATGCGCCACATGATCGACGAGGACCTGGTCCGCGCCCACCGTGAGCGCGCGCTCTCGCCCGACCACCCGGTCATCCGCGGCACCGCGCAGAACCCGGACGTCTACTTCCAGGGCCGCGAGACCGCGAACGTCTTCTACACGAAGTGCCCGGGCATCGTGCAGAAGCAGATGGACAAGTTCGCCAAGCTCACCGGCCGCCAGTACCACCTGTTCGACTACGTCGGCGCCCCCGACGCCGAGCGCGTGCTGGTGATGATGGGCTCGGGCGCCGAGGTGGCGCACGAGGCGGTGGAGTTCCTCAACGCCAAGGGCGAGAAGCTGGGCCTGCTGAAGGTCCGCCTGTACCGGCCGTTCGACATCTCGGCGTTCGTCAAGACGCTGCCGGCCACCGTCAAGTCCATCGCCGTCCTCGACCGCACCAAGGAGTCGGGCGCCACCGGCGACCCGCTCTACAACGACGTGGTCACCGCCATCGCCGAGGCGCTGGCCGAGGGCACCGCGCCCTTCAAGGCCATGCCGCGCATCCTCGCCGGCCGCTACGGCCTGGGCAGCAAGGAGTTCACCCCGGCGCAGATCAAGGCGGTCTTCGACAACCTCAAGCAGGCCAAGCCGAAGAACCACTTCGTGGTCGGCATCGTCGAGGACGTGACGCACTCCTCGCTCGACGTCGACACGCACTTCGACACCGAGGAGCCCACCACCTTCCGCGGCCTGTTCTACGGCCTGGGCTCGGACGGCACCGTCGGCGCCAACAAGAACTCCATCAAGATCATCGGCGAGGACACCGACAACTGGGCGCAGGGCTACTTCGTCTACGACTCCAAGAAGGCCGGGTCGATGACGGTCAGCCACCTGCGCTTCGGCAAGAAGCCCATCCGCTCGAGCTACCTGGTGACCAAGGCCAACTTCGTGGCCTGCCACCAGTTCGTGTTCCTCGAGAAGTTCGACATGCTGTCCTACGCGCTGCCGGGCGCCACGTTCCTGCTCAACAGCTCCTACGGCAAGGACGAGGTCTGGTCGAAGCTGCCCAAGCACGTGCAGCAGCACATCATCGACAAGCAGATCAAGCTCTACGTGGTGGACGCCGTCAGCGTGGCCAAGGCCACCGGCATGGGCGGGCGCATCAACACCATCATGCAGACCTGCTTCTTCGCCATCAGCAGAGATCCTGCCGCGCGAGGAGGCCATCGAGCACATCAAGAAGGCCATCAAGAAGACCTACGGCAAGCGCGGCGAGAAGATCGTCGAGCAGAACTGCAAGGCGGTCGACGAGACCTTGGCGCACATGTTCGAGGTGAAGGTGGGCGACGCCGCCACCAGCACCTTCACCATGCCGCCGCCCGTCTCCCCCAAGGCCCCGGCCTTCATCAAGGACGTCATCGGCCCCATGGTCGCCGGCCTGGGCGACGGCCTGCCCGTCTCCGCCTTCCCGGTCGACGGCACCTTCCCGCTGTCCACCGCGCGCTGGGAGAAGCGCAACATCGCGCTCACCGTGCCCACCTGGGACAACTCCCTGTGCATCCAGTGCGGCAAGTGCTCGCTCGTCTGCCCGCACGCCGCCATCCGCACCAAGGCCTACCCGGCCGAGGCGCTCAAGGATGCCCCCGCCACCTTCAAGTCGGTCGACTACAAGGACAAGGCGTTCGCCGGCTCCAAGTTCACCGTCCAGGTGTTCGTGGAGGACTGCACCGGCTGCGAGGCCTGCACCTACACCTGCCCGGGCAAGGACAAGAAGGACCCGAACCGCCGCGCGCTGATGATGACCGACCAGCTGCCGCTGCGCGTGTCGGAGCGGGCCAACGCCGAGTACTTCCTGGCGCTGCCCGACGCCGACCGGACCGTGGCCAAGCAGGACACCGTCAAGGGCAGCCAGCTGCTCCAGCCCCTGTTCGAGTTCTCGGGCGCCTGCGGCGGCTGCGGCGAGACCCCCTACGTCAAGCTGCTCACCCAGCTCTTCGGCGACCGGGCGCTCATCTCCAACGCCACCGGCTGCTCGTCCATCTACGGCGGCAACCTGCCCACCACGCCCTACGCCCAGAACAAGGACGGGCGCGGGCCGTCCTGGTCCAACTCGCTGTTCGAGGACAACGCGGAGTTCGGCTACGGCTTCCGCCTGACCGTCGACAAGTTCCAGGAGTTCGCCCGTGAGCTCTCGACCCAGAGCGAGGCGCTCAAGGGCAAGGAGCAGCTGGTCGACGCCATCCGCAGCGCCAAGCAGATCACCGAGAAGGAAATCTTCGAGCAGCGCGCGCGCGTGGCCGAGGTCAAGAAGCTCCTCGCCGGCGCCGGCGACCTCGCCAGCAAGCGCCTGCTGCCCATCGCCGACTACCTCGTCAAGAAGTCGGTCTGGATCCTCGGCGGCGACGGCTGGGCCTACGACATCGGCTACGGCGGCCTGGACCACGTCCTGGCCCAGAACCGCAACGTCAACGTGCTGGTGCTCGACACCGAGGTGTACTCGAACACCGGTGGCCAGATGTCCAAGTCCACCCCCATGGGCGCGGTCGCCAAGTTCGCCGCCGGCGGCAAGCCCATGCACAAGAAGGACTTCGGCCTCATCGCCATGAGCTACGGCCACATCTACGTGGCCACCGTCGCCATGGGCTCCAACGACCTGCAGACGGTCCGCGCGTTCATGGAGGCCGAGGCCTACGACGGCCCGTCCATCATCCTGGCGTACTCGCACTGCATCGCCCACGGCATCGACATGAAGATGGGCATGGACAACCAGAAGCGCGCCGTCGACTCCGGCCACTGGCCGCTGTACCGCTTCAACCCCGCGCTGGCCGCCAAGGGCGAGAACCCGCTGCGCCTGGACAGCAAGCCCCCGAAGATCAGCATGGAGGAGTACCTGTACGCGGAGACCCGCTACAAGATGCTGACCAAGAGCAAGCCGGACGCCGCCAAGGAGCTGCTGCGCATGGCCAGCGAGCACACCGCCGCCAAGTGGCAGTACCTCGAGCAGTTGAGCAAGCTCTCCTACGCCCCGGTGAAGAAGGAAGGCTGAGAGAAGCAGGCTGTAGGCTCTAGGCTGCAGGCTTTAGGGGCCCGGACCGCCACCGCGCGGTCCGGGCCCTTGCTCGTCCGGGAATCGAGGCGGCGCCCGATTTGTTGGGAGGGTCCGGCCTCGGGCCAAGGCTTGTTCCTGTACCGGGCTCCATCCTTCCGGTAGAAGAGGGCCCTTCAAAGCAGCCGGCCGACCACCGACTACTTCGGCAAGACGCCGAACGAAGCGCTCAAGGACTCCATGGAACTCATCAAGACCTTCATCGACATCTTCCTGCACCTGGACAAGTACTTGGACCAGGCCCTCCAGATGTTCGGGGGCTGGACCTACCTCGTTCTGTTCCTGGTCATCTTCTGCGAGACCGGCCTGGTGGTGATGCCCATCCTGCCCGGCGACTCGCTGCTCTTCGCCACCGGCGCCTTCGCCGCCAAGGGCTCGTTCACCCTCGACGGCGCGATCAGCCCCGGGGTCTCCGCGCTGGCGCTCTTCGCGCTCATCACGGTGGCCGCGTTCCTGGGCGATACCGTCAACTACTGGGTCGGCCGGAAGATGGGCCCCGCGGTCTTCGGCAAGTTCATCAACAAGAAGCACCTGGACAAGACGCACACCTTCTACGAGCGGCACGGCGGCAAGACGATCATCATCGCCCGCTTCATCCCCATCATCCGCACCTTCGCCCCCTTCGTCGCCGGCATCGGCGAGATGAGCTACTGGCGCTTCATCAGCTACAACGCCATCGGCGGCGTCGCCTGGGTGGGCATCTGCATCGCCGCCGGTTGGTTCTTCGGGAACCTGCCCTGGGTGCAGAAGAACTTCTCGGTGGTGATCATCGCCATCGTGCTCATCTCCGTCCTGCCGGCGGTCGTCGAGTTCTTGCGCGAGCGCGCGCGCAGCAAGCGCGAGGGGCCCAACGGGTCCGGCGCCACGTCGGCGTAGTTGCTCGGCGCGAGGAGCTGATCGGCTCGAGCGGTCGGCGGCGCGGTGATGATCGCCGTCGCCGGCGAACCGCGTGCATCGAGCACGCGGGCAGTGGCGCGAAGCGCTCCGACCAGGGTGAGGAAGGCAGGGGACGAGCCCCCTCCCGCAGTTGGGAGGGGGAAGGGCCGTCGCCCGTCAGCTCCTGCGTCGGGCCGCCAGCATCACCAGGCCCAGCAGCGCCCACGGCGCCATCGATGCCCCGGAGGTGCTGGCGCACCCGCAGCCGCCGAGATCGAAGACCGCCGGCCCCGAGCCTGCGTCCTTACGGATGAGCGCTCCACCGTCGTCGGCCACCGCGGCGTCCGGAGGAGCCACGACCCCCGAGTCTTCGGCGAGCGCAGCGTCCGGAAGAGCCGAGGCGTCCTCCTCGACGGTCGCGTCGGGACGGAGGGCAGCATCCCGCGGCTCGACGATGCCGGTGTCGGCAGCGCCGGCGTCTTCGTTCGTGCCCGTATCGGCCAGACCGCCGTCCGCTGGACCCGCGTCCGGCTGGCCCGCATCCGGCGGACCGGCGTCCGGCAGGCCGGCGTCGGCGCCGGGATCGATCAGGCAGTTACCTGGCGTGGTGTCGGTGGAGCTGCAGTGCTGGCCGGCGGGGCAGAGGTCGTCTGCGCCGCCGCGGCAGCCGTTGAAGCAGGTGTGGGTCGTCGCGTCGCACAGTCGCAGGTTGTTGCCCAGCGAGCGGCAGTCGGCGTCGGTGTCGCAGCCGCAGGTGGCGTTGGCGAGGCAGACGGGCTCGTCGGGGGTGCAGAAGGAGCGGTTGTCCGCGTTGCACTCCAGGCACTGGCCGTTGCTCTCGCAGGCGGGGAGGGAGACGTACGGGCAGGGCGCGTCATGGGTGGTGTCGCCGAAGTCCGAGTCGCACTTCGCGCAGAGGCCGCTCGAGCTGCAGGCGGGCTTGGACGTGTCGCAGCGGGACAGGTGGCCCGAGGTGCACTCGTGGCAGGTGCCGCTGACGCACCAAGCCAGCGCGTCGGTGGGGCAGGGGGCCGTAGCCGAGGCGTTGCCGTAGTCGGCGGTGCAGTCGCCGCAGGTGCCGCTGGTGCTGCACGCCTTGTCGAGGGCGCACAGAGCACGCTTGGCGGCCGAGCACTGGTAGCACCGGCCGGAGGTGCAGACCGGAGCGGTCGTGGCCGGGCAAGGCGCGATCGCGCCGGTCGTGCTGTTGTCCGCGTCACAGGCGGTACAGGTCTTGTCCGAGGTGCTGCAGGCCGGGGTGGCGGGGTTGGTGCACCACGTCGCCGCCGTCGCGGGCGTGCATGGGTAGCACAGCGCGTCGCTGCCGCAGGCGGGCTTGGCGGTGGTCGCGCAAGGGGCGACGGCGCCGGTCGCGCCCAGGTCGCCGGTGCAGGTCGAGCAGGTGCCGAGGGTCAGGTTGCAGGCCGGCTCGGTCGAGTCGCAGTAGTTGACGTCGTCGAACGCGCACTCCGTACAGCTGCCGTTGAAGGGGGGAGCGGTCTGGCAAATGAGGTTGGCGCCGATGGTGCAGTCGCCGTTGTTGGTGCAGGCGACACAACTCAACGTCGGCGAGCAGGTGGGCCTCGGGTTGGAGCAGTCGTCGTTGCTCAGGCACTCGACGCAGCCGCCGCTGTTCGTGTTGCAGCGCCACGTCCCGTCGCAGTCGGCTTCCGTGCAGGCGCGGCAGGTGCGGGTCACCGCGTCGCAGATGGGCTTGCCCGAAACCGAGGCGCACTGAGCGTTGCTCGCGCACTCCGCACAGCTGCCCAGGTTGGTGTCGCAGTTGGGGGTCGGGGCGGCGCAGACCGTGCTGCCGGCCCAGCAGTAGCCGCCGGGCGGAGGCGGCTCGGGGGTCCCCGCCGTGCCGGTCGAGCCGGCCTTGCCGCCGGTGCCGCCCGAGCCGGGAGTGACGGTGGTGGCGCACGCAGCGATGGAGGTGGCCTGCAGGTACACGCGCCCGCCTGCGCCGCCGCCGCCGCTGCCGCAGCCGCCCGCGGCGTTGCCGCCGTTGCCACCCCGGGCGTAAAGGCCCCCGCAGGACGCAGTCTCGGTCAGCCGAACGACAATCGTTCCGCCTGCGCCGCCGCCGCCCGCGCCATCGTCACCACCGCCGCTGGTGTTGGAGGCGGTCTGCCCGTTGGCGTTGACGCTGCCCGCGCCGGCCAGGGACTTGGCGCGGATGAAGACCACGCCGCCGCCCGCACCGCCGCCCGTGCCGTGGTTGTCGTTCTCCTCGCCGGCGCCGCCGCCGCCGCCGAAGACCAGCCGGTCGGGCGGAACGTCGTCGAGGGCGCCGCCGCCCGCCCCGCCCACTGAGCGGTCGTTGTCCCAAGAGTTGCCGCCTTGGCCCCCGCGCGTCGCGTGTCCGCCGCCGCCGCCACCGGAGTTGTGGCAGTCGCCGCCGCCGCCCGCGTTGGCCATGGAGCTGCGGCCCTGCATGTGGTCGGTGGCCCCCGCGTTGGCGCGATACAGCTCCCAGTAGACGCCCTCGCCCTTCTGGGCATAGCCGTCCTCGCGGCTTCCGAAGTCGTTGTTGCACCCGGAGTTGAGGTCGTTGTCCCACACCGCACCGCCACGGAAGCCCGCGCCGTCGGCGGAGATGGACCCGGCGACGGTGACCGTGCCCGTCGCGAGGAACGCCACGATGCCGCCGCGCTTGCCGTTCCAGGGAGTGGCGCTGACCGTGCTGCTGCCGGCGACGTTGACGTTGGCGTACTGGGGCAGGCGGACGACCTGCGCGCGGTTGGCGGTGTAGCTGTAGGTCGTCGCCGCGGTCAGCGTGATGTTGTTGCCGCTGAAGGTCGCCACCCGGGCGATCTCCCAGCGGCCGACGCGCTCGCTGCCGAGCGGCGTGGTGGCCTGATTCACCGGAGGCTCGGCGGACAGGCCGGTGGGCTGCCACAGGAGGACGAGGTCGTTGGCCGCGAAGTTGTCGGGGCCGGCGCCGTCGGCGGTGCCGAAGGGCGCCTTGGTGCCTGCAGTGATGTTGTCGGTGACGACGGCGACGCGGTTGATGACGCCATTGAGGCTCGTCCCGTCCCAGCTCCCGTCGCCCAATCCGAAGGCGTCGACCTCGGCGGCGCGGGCGGCGCCGGCCAGCAGGAGGACCGTGGCGAAGGCGGCAAGGGAGCAGTGCGAGGCGCGCATCGGAGCCTCCAGGGTGGGCAGCGCCAGCGATTTTAGCGCTACCGGTATGAAATCGGGTCCTGTCCAGGGACGCAGGCGCAGCCGCGGCCGCCGGCCTTGGCCCGGTACAGGCACTGGTCCGCCGCGGACAGCAGGTCCGCGGGCTGGGCGCAGTCGGTCGGCCAGGTCGCGCCGCCGATGGAGAGCGAGATGCCGCGGCCCTGGGCGAGCGCGCCCACCCGCTGGGCGCAGGGCACCAGGTGCTCGTGCGAGCCCTCGGGGATGACCACCACGAACTCGTCGCCGCCGTAGCGGCCCACCACGTCGTCGGCGCGGGTCGCCTCGCGCAGGAGCGAGCCGACCTGGCGCAGCACCTCGTCGCCGGCCTCGTGGCCCTTCTGGTCGTTGACCTGCTTGAAGAGGTCGACGTCGGCGATGAGCAGCGAGCAGGGGCGGCCGTGGCGCTGGCAGCGCGCCAGCTCGAAGCGCAGCCGGCTCTCGAGCTCGCGGCGGTTGAAGGTCCCGGTCAGCGCGTCGACGCGGGCCAGCTCCTCGACGCTCTTGAGCAGCGCCAGGTTCTCCCAGACGAGCGCGGTCTGGTCGATGAAGAAGGACAGGTAGGTCAGCTGGTCGACGAAGATCGGAGCGCGGTTGTAGCGGTTGTCGCACAGGACCAGGCCCAGCGTCCGCCCGTGCGGCTTGAGGCTGGCCAGGACGTACTCGCCGCCGGCGCCGAGCTTCTTCAGGCCCGGGTTGATGGCCAGCTCCTGGCGGAAGAGGACCGGTTGCGGGGAGAGCAGCGCGCGGGTGACCTCGTCGGCCACGCCGCCCGCCGGGGCCAGCTCCAGCCCCTGGACGTACTGCTGGAACCGGGTGTCGAAGTTGCGCCGGGCGTAGTCGCGGATGAGGGCCTCGATGTCCTTGTCCTCCTCCTCGATGGCCTCCCAGATGCGGTGCGCGTCCGCCTCGTCGTAGGGGCCGATGGCCTTGCTGCCCACGAAGGCCTTGCGGGTGGGGTCCCAGACGAAGAGCGCGGCGCGGTTGAAGCCCAGCGAGAAGCCGGAGGTGATGCCCGAGAGCAGGATGTAGAGCGCCTGGTCCACGTCGGTGGACCCGAGCATGAAGTTGGTGATGGTCCGCAGGGTCGCCAGGTTCGAGGACTGGAAGGCGAAGGTCTGCAGCATCGCGCTCGCCTCGGCGCGCGCGAAGAGCGTCTCGAGGATGGCCTGGGCCACCACGGTGATGCCGCGGGAGAAGCTCGTCGAGGGTGGGGGTGAAGGCCTTGCCGCTGCGCGAGATGGTGAGCTTGAGGACGCCGTCGTCGGTCTGCCTGGCCGAGCGCAGCTGGAGCTGCTCGCTGAGCAGGCCCAGCTTGAGCAGCTGGCGGGCCGCGAGCGGGATGTGCTCGGGGGCGCCGCCAATCTCCGCGTCGAGCGAGAGCGGCTCGGGCAGCCGGCTGAAGATGGCGCGCAGGTACATGGGGACCGGCGCGAGCCTGGCGGCGCGGACGATGGGCTGGGGGAGGTCGGAGACGGTGCGCGCGGTCATGGCGGGCCCCATGGTAGCGCCGCGGTCGGCGCGAGCGTAGGCCTGGTGGAGTCGACGGGCCTTGAGTCTTGAGTCGCTGCGGACTGCAGAAGGTGTGTCGGTACCCACCGACATACCTTCTGCACTCGAAATCCGACCGCGTTCGCCGCCGAGGACCACGACCCGGTGCCGGCCGGTGGTCGGCATCGCCGCGGAGGCGCGTCGGCTCAGAGGCAGTAGTCGTACGCGCCGTCGCAGCCGTAGCAGCAGGCGGTCTGGTCGCACCCGAACGTGGGGCCGAGGTCGCAGCACTTGTTGTTGTTGCAGCCGCCATTCACGCACTCGTCGGCCGAGCGGCAAGCCTTGCCCGTCGCGGCGATCGCGCACTTGCCGCCGCTGCAGGACCCGCTGCAGCACTCGGTCGAGGTGCCGCAGGTGCTGGTGGCGATGAGGCAGTAGGCCTGGGTGAGCGCGATGGTCGAGGTGACGGTCACGGTGCAGTCGGTGGAGGTGCAGGCGGTCGCAGCTCCGTTCACGGTCGCCGAGGCGAGCGCAGTGTCCGCGCGGGTGTTCACCACCATGACCCGGTGTCCCCGGGGGACGAGCAGGTTCGCGCACGACGCGCTGGGGCAGGTGGCGAGCAGCGTGTGCGTGTCCAGGTCCGTCACCTGGACCTGCGACCCGCTGATGCTGACCGAGAGCTGGAAGCTGCACAGGCCCGCCTGGCACGTCCCTTGTCCGCCGGCGCAGGTGGCCGTCGCGGCGCGGTCCACCTCGCCGCAGGTGCCGCTGCCGCAGAAGGCGCTCTTGCACTCGTTGGTGGGGGCGCAGCAGTCGCCGTCGGCGATGCAGCCGAGGCCGGCGGTCGCGCACACGCAGAGGCCGCCCACGCAGGAGCCGCTGCAGCAGTCGCCGGGGCCGACGCAGGACTGGCCCTTGCCTCCGCAGGTGGCCGAGCACTCGGTGCCGACGCAGTAGAGGCCCGCGCAGCAGGGGGCGGTCGCCGCACAGGGGTAGGTCTCGCTGACGCAGGTGGCCTCGCACTGCAGGGACGTGGGGTCGCAGCCCAGGCCGTCGCAGCAGTCGGAGCTGTCGTTGCAGTAGGCCCCGGAGTTGCCACAGGTCTGGCTGCATTGGTGGTTCACGCAGAATGCGCCCGGGCAGCAGTCGTTCGAGGAGCCGCAAGGTGAGTTGGTGCCAGGGCAGCACGCTCCGGAGGCGCAGGTCATCGAGTTGCAGCACTGGCTGGTGGACGTGCAGGCGGCACCCTTGGGCACGCACGCCGCGCACGCCCCCAGGGCGCAGTAGGGGCTCGCAGAGCAGCAGTCGGCGTCCCTGCCGCAGGCCGCGTCCCGGCAGCCGCAGGACCCGTCGGCGAGGCAGCGCGCGGCGGCACCGCAGACTTGATCCTGGCAGTCGGGATCGGCGCAGTCGGCGCCGCCATCGCCGTCGTTGTCCTTGGTGTCCTGGCAGTCGGCTTCGGCGCAATTCGTTCCCTGCGCCCGGGCGCCCGCGGGACAGGCACAGGAAGCTCGAGGCGCACGTCTGCGAGGTGCCGCAGGCGTGGCCGCACGTGCCGCAGTGGTCGTGGTTGCTCGAGACGTCGACGCAGGCCGAGCCGCAGAAGGTCTGGCCGCCCGCGCAGCAGTGCCCGTTGGTGCACTCGCCGCCGGGGCAGCAGTCCGTGGTCTTCGAGCAGGCATCGCCGAACCCGGGGCAGCTCGCCCGGCAGGCGCCGCCGACGCAATACGGCGCCGAGGAGCAGCAGTCGGCCTGGGAGGAACAGGTCGCGCCGTCGCCGCCACAGCCCGCGGCGCACTTCGCCTCCTTGCAGCCCAGGCCGTCGCAGCACTCGCTGCTCTGGGAGCAGTCGGTGCCCGACGCCAGGCAGCCCTTGCACGAGCCATCGACGCAGACCTGGGGCGCAGCGCAGCTGCCGCAGGACTCGTTGCTGTGCCGCTGCCCGCACCCGTCGGTGCCGGAGACCTGCCCGCAGACCGCGCCCTGGGACTCGCAGAACTCGGAAGGCGTCAAAGGCGTGCAGCCGTCGGGTTGGCCGGCGTCGGAGGGGCTCGCTGTGGCGTCGGGGCTGCTGGCGCCCGTGTCTGCCGCAGCCGAATCCTCCCGCGTCGCTCCCGGCGTCGTCCTCGGACGCGTCGTGACGGATCCCCGCGTCGTCTCCGCCGGGGCTGCTCGCGTCCGGTCCGGAGAGATGGGCGAAGTCGGTGATGAGCTCGCAGCCGGCGAGTCCGACGGCGGCGAGGAGCGGGGCGAGACCGACGACGAGCCTTCTCATGGTTGCTCTCCTGGATGCGCTCGCACGCGCAGGGCCCTGGGCCGCCGACGCACGAGTCCTGCCCGCTGCTCTTGCTAGAAGCTTCCCGAAGCCACCAGCCCCGCTCCACCCGGCGCCGCCGAGGGCGCGAAGGTGACGGCAGGGGTGGCGTGGCTGGTCCCGCCGAGGACCGCGAGGATGATCCCGGTGACGGCGGCGGCGGCGCCCACCCCGTAGAGCACGTCCGCCGCCAGCGCCACGGTACCTCCCGATCGCTTGGCGTCCTGGAAGGACTGGTCGGTGGCGGCGCGCTTGGCCTCGTCGAACTGGCCCAGGGCCAGCACTCCGCAGACGCCGCCTCCGGCGAGCGCGGCCCCTCCGGCGACGGCCAGCGCGATGCCGGCGACACGGGTGCCCGACATGGAAGAGGGCGAGGCCGGGTTCGAGACGGAGATTGCGGGGGGCGCCGCGGGCGCGGGGTTGCTGCCGGGGAGGGCGGCGAGGGCCTCCCGGGTCGCCTGCTGGGCGAGATCGACGAGGGAGCGCACCTGCTCGGTCTTGAGGCTCACGCGCTTGAGCGAGACCGACCTGAGCACGTCGAGGAGCGTGGTCGTCAGCAGCCAGACCCCGCCGACCTCCGACACCTGCGTGGAGAGGAGGTACTCGACCCCGAGCGCGCCGCCGACTTCGCTCAGGCAGGAGCTCTCGGTGCAGCCCAGCATCTGCTTCTGCCGCTCGAAGCCGATGAGCGCGCTCAGGTCGGTGCCGGCGACGACCTTCAACGGCGCCTTCTCCGCCTCGGAGACCACCACCATCGACAGGCCCTGGACGGCCTTGGGGTCGAAGGTGCCGAGCGTCTGCACCTCCAGGACCGCCACCTTCTTCTTGCTTGCGGGCGTGGCGCCGTGAGCCGGGAACGCTGCGAGGACGGCCAACACCACCGCGACGAGAGACGACAACCTGGGCACAAAGACTCCTTGCTGGACGCCCGAGCATTCAACGTGAGCCGACGAGCGGGGTCAATCGCCGGCACTGGGGCGCGGCGACCCCAGTCCCTTATCGCCGCGGCGAAGCGTGTCGACGCTCGAAGGCGTCATCACCCAGAAGGGACAGCGCCCGTGCTCGGCCACCTTCTTCGAAACGCGTCGATCCAAACCAAAATCCTTCTGGGGTTTGGCCTGGTCATCGCCGTGGTGTCGGGGTTCTCGCTCCTCATCCTTCTGGAGGTCCTGGACTTCGTCGACTCCAAGGAGGAGCTCGACGCGGTCAATGCCAGGATTTCCAAAGCCAAGGACCTGCAGCTGAACGTCGCCAACGTCTGGCAGTTCTACACGGACGCTTCACTGACACGGTCGGACGAGGTCGTCCGGGAAGAGGCCAAGCCGAGCTTCCGGCACGCGCTCGCCGACCTCGACGAGCTGCGCCGGCTTTCTGCGGAGGACTCGGCGGCGCAGGCACGTTTGAAGGCCCTCACCTCGCGCCTGGAGGCCCTCGACGCGACCGGCGAGCGAATGTTCCACGCCTACCTCGCCGACTGGGACCAGGGAAACCGAGTCATGGATGCGTACGACCGTGCCTCGGAGGAGCTGATCAGCGCCCTCAGGAGCTACTCCGACGAGCTCGCGGCGCGCCAGCTCGCGCTCATCGAGGAGATGAACCAGCTCTCGGGCAAGACCATCCGGCTGCTGGTCGCCAACCTCGTCCTCAGCATCCTCGGCGGCTTCTCGGTCGGCCTGCTCATCGCTCGGGGCATCACCCGGCCCATCCACCGAGTCATCCGGGTGGCGTCGCTGCTGAGCAAGGGAAGGGTCGAGGAGGCCAAGGTCGTGCTCGACGGGCCGGCGGCACGTTAGGAGCCGGATCTCCGCGATGAAACCGAGCCATCCCGGGAGGGAGTCGCGGTTTCGGAGGAAGGGCTCAAAAGGGCTCGACGGACGAGCTCGCCGATGGGACGTCCTTGCGCGCCGTCCGCGACCGGCTAGCGGCCGCGCCGGTTCTCTTCGAGGAACAGCAGGTCCTCATCCCACTTTGCCACGGCGTTCGAACAACTCTCCGGCACCACTATCGGAGCGCTGTGTCCGGGCCCCTGCGTGATGGTGACGTCGCACCTCGCAGAGTCTTCGTGGGGCCTGCATCGGAATTCGTAGTCGGCGAAGTGCCAGTTGGAGGACCTGAAGTGTCGGAACATGCAGACCCGTTGGCCTCGGTACTCCACAAGGAAGTCGTGCTCCCCGTACTCGGTCGGAACGGTGGCGAACCTCTGACCGTCGAAGACCTCATACGGGTCTTGGGTCCAGGAGGTGTTGAAGAGCTTCACCCTGAAGTCCGAAGCCTTCACGCCCTGGGCGACCACGAGCCGCGCGCGCCCCAGGTTCACGAAGAGGCTCACCAGGTGCGTGAACTCCGAAGCGGCAAGCGGACCGCCAGGGCGGCATAGGACCGCGATGACGCCGAACGCCGAGAGCGCCGCGGCCACCAACAGCGTGGAGGTGACGAGGACTGCGCGCCGCCGAGAGTGCTTGGCGACGACAGGCCCGATCATAGGGACGCCCGGAGAATCTCCTCGATCTCCGGGTCCTCGAGCGCGATGGGGTTGCTCTTCATCGAAGAGCCTCTCGACTCGCCCACCAGCATGGCGAGCTTCGCCTCGGTCACGCCGTAGCCAGAGAGCTTGGGGACCCGCAGCTCCTCGCAGAGCGCGCGGACGTCCTTGACCGCCGCCGCTCGTGCCTCGGCCTCGGTCGCGAAGGCGCGTCCGCACAGGGCCTCGCCGATCCTGGCGTAGCGCCCGAGGGCCGGGCTCGATGGAGCTCTCGTCTCCAGCACTCGGACGTTGACCTCCACCGTTGCCGCCAACGTGCAGGCGCAGGCGAGCCCATGCGGCATCTCGAACCGGGCGCCCAGCGCCGCGGCGATGCCGTGCACCGCGCCCAGCCCGGCGTTGGCCAGACAGAAGCCGCCGAGCAGGCTCGCCATCGCCAGAATCGTCTCGCGCGGCCGTGTCCGCCCCGTTGGCGAAGGCCCGCGGCAGCGCGGGACGCGCCTTGCGGAATCCCCTCCAGGCACAGCCCGTCGGTCAGGGCCATCGCCTTCGTGGAGACGAACGGCTCGATGAGCTGGGTCAGCGCGTCGAGGCCGCTGGAGGCGGTCTGCGCCGGCGGGTTCGAGTCGGTGAGGGCCGGGTCGACCAGCGCCACCGCCGGCAACATCATCGGGCTGCGGATGCTCTTCTTGAACCCCTCGGCCTTGGACCCGACGACCGAGTTGCGGGTGACCTCGCTGCCGGTGCCGGCGGTGGTCGGGGCGGCGAGGAAGGGCAGGGGGCGGGCGCGCAGCGCGCGTCCGGTGCCCACGCCCTCCAGGTACTCGCGCACCGAGCCGCCGCTCGTGGCCAGCGCCGCCGCGGCCTTGGCGACGTCCAGCGCCGAGCCGCCGCCGATGCCGACCACCAGCTCGCAGCCGCAGGTGCGCGCCTTCCCGGCCGCGTCGTCGACGACCGGGACCTCGGGCTCGCCGTGAACGAGCAGCGTCTCGACCGCGACGCCCTTCTTGGACAGCAGGTACTCGGCGCGGGCGAGCTCGCCGGTGCGCGACAGGTGAGTCCCGGCGACGAGGAGGGCCCACTTGCCGAAGGGCGAGGCGAGCTCTCCGAGCTGCTCGAAGGTGCCGCGTCCGAAGACGATGCGCTGGGCGGTGGCGAGGTCGAAGGTCATGGCGCGGAGGCTAGAAGCCGGAGTCGTCGCGCGGCGCCAGGTTGGAGAGCTTCTGCCGCGAGCGGGGCTGCGCCATCCACGGCTCGACCACCTTCTTCCACTCCAGGTAGTGCGGCTGCTTCTGGTGCTCCTCCAGCGCCGCCTTGTCCCGGTAGACCTCGTAGAGCGTGAAGCGGTTGGGGTCCTCCTCGTTCTGCAGGAAGTCCCAGCGCAGGTTCCCCGGCTCCTTGCGCGAGCCCTGGTGGTTGGCGATGGAGGCCTGGATGAAGGCGTCGCGGTGCTCGGGCTTGACGTGGACGTCGACCAGCAGGACCAGCATGTCGTCACCTCGTTCGTCGGCGGAGTGGGGCGGGGATCATTGAGCCTGGCCGCGCCGTTGGCAACCGGCCCGGCGCGGCCGACTTCCTGACCTGTCGAGATCCGTGTGCTACAGATCCTGTCCATGTCCGCCCGCATCGTGAAAGTTCGCATCGACGGTCAGCAGGAACACCTGGTCCCAGTCGGCACGCCGCTGATGGCGCTCTTGGGCCGCAAGGACCCCGAAGGCCGCCCCATCCTCGGCGCGGTCCTCAACAACCGGCTGGTCTCGCTCTCGACGCCCATCCGCGGCGCCTCCCGCGTCAGCCCGGTCCCCGAGGGCCACCGCGACGGCACGGTCATCTACCGGCGGTCCATCTCCATCGTCCTGCTCCAGGCGGTGCGCGACGTCGCGCCGGACGGGCGGCTGGTCATCGGCCAGTCGCTGGGCGACGGCTACTTCTTCGAGTGGGTCGGCCCGCAGCCGTTGACCGAGGACCGCGTCCGCGCCTTCGAGGCGAAGATGCGCACCATCATCGCCGAGGACCGGCCCTTCGTGGAGGAGCAGGTCGACATCGACGAGGCCATCGACCTCTTCGCCCGCGAGGGCGCCGTCGAGCGGGTGCGCCTGCTCAAGACCCTGCGCGTCTCCAGCGTGCCGGTGGTCTCCGTGGGCGACGTCCACGTCATCGGCCACGGCCCGGTGGCGCCGGCGGCGGGGGGCCTCGAGGGCTTCGAGCTGTTGCTCTACAACGGCGGCCTCATCCTGCGCTTCCCCGGCCCCTCGGCGCGCGGCCGCGAGGTTGCGGACATGCCGCGGCTGTTCAAGGTCTACCGGGACACGCGGCGCTGGAACGAGATCCTGGGGGTCAGCGACGTCGGCCGCTTCAACGAGCTGTGCATCTCCGGCGGCGTGCTGGAGATCGTCAAGGTGGCCGAGGCGCTGCACGAGAAGCGCGTCGCGGAGATCGCCGACCTGGTCGTGGCGCGCAAGGGCGTCAAGCTCGTGACCATCGCCGGCCCGTCCTCCTCGGGCAAGACCACCTTCGCCAAGCGCCTGTCCGTGCAGCTGCGGGTCAACGGCGTGCACCCGGTGGCGCTCTCGCTCGACGACTACTACATCGACCGCGAGAAGACCCCGCGCGACTCCGACGGCAAACCCGACTTCGAGGCCATCGAGGCCATCGACCTGGCGCTCCTCAACGAGCACCTGGACCTCTTGATGAAGGGCGAGCGCGTCGAGACGCCGAAGTACGACTTCGCCACCGGCAAGCGGGCGCCGAAGGAGAAGTGGCACTCGCTGCAGATCTCCCCCGGCGACGTGCTGCTGGTCGAGGGCATCCACGGCCTGAACGAGCGGCTGACCTCGGCGGTCAGCGCCAGCCACAAGTTCCGTGTCTACGTCAGCGCGCTCACCCAGCTGACCGTCGACAACTCGGAGCGCATCTTCACCAGCGACTCGCGCCTCATCCGCCGCATCGTGCGCGACCGGCTCTTCCGCGGCTACCGCGCCGAGCGCAGCATCGAGATGTGGCCGTCGGTGCGGCGCGGCGAGCAGATGCACATCTTCCCGTTCCAGGAGCAGGCGGACGCCATCTTCAACAGCGCGCTCGTCTACGAGCCCGCGGTGCTCAAGACGTACGCCGAGCGCTTCCTGCTCGAGGTCCCGACCGACTCGCCCAGCTTCGTCGAGGCGGACCGGCTGCTGCGCTTCCTCTCCCTCTTCGTGCCCATCTTCGCCGAGGAAGTGCCGCACTCGAGCATCCTGCGCGAGTTCATCGGCGGGTCGAGCTTCCACTACTAGTAGAGGCTGGCGATGAACCGCAGCTCCATCGTCCTGGTCGCCGTCGTCGCCGGCGTGGTGGGTCTGGTGTTGCTGGTCAAGTCCGGCACGCCCAGCGAGGCCGGGCCCGACGCCGCCATCGGCACGCCGCTGCCCCGGCCCTCCGGCGCCGCCGCCGTCCCGCCGGGACCGGGGCAGATCCGCGGGCGGACCGCGCCCAAGAGCCTGGTGCGCGCCTTCCCGGCCTGGACCGCGCCCGCTCCCGAACGCGAGGAGCAGTCCTGCCCGTGCGACGGAGAGTGCGGGCTCTCCTCGGCTGCGTGCACCTGCCAGGCCCTGAGCGCCAGGAGCGATGCCGTCCTCCGAGCGCACCGGAGCGCGTCCCAGTTCCTGGCGCTGACCCACGCAGGCGACGACGGCTCCTTCGCGCTCGCCGGTCTGGCCGCCGGGACCCGGGTGGACCTGTGGGCCGAGTCGGCCGCGGGCGTCGGCCACCTCGCTGGGGTCGCGGTCGACTCCCAGGGTGTCGACGTGCCGGTGCAGCCGGGCGTCGTGCTCACCGGCACCGTCCAAGCCCCCTCCGGTGCCGCGGGGGGAGTCACGGTGCTCGCGCTTTCCGCGGACTTCGGCCGCTTCTTCGAGGGCAGCGTGGACCCGTCGGGGCGCGCAGCGATCGGCCCGGTGCCGCCCGGCTCCGCCTGGCGCGTGGTCGCGTCCTGGGCCGACCTGCGCGCGACGGACGAGCTGGGCGCGGACGAGACCGAGTTCGACGTGCGGCTCGACAGCCAGGCGGTGGTCGCGGGCATGGTCATCTCCGGCGGAGCGAAGTCGCCCGGGGCCTACGTCCGGGTGGAGGCCGCGCGGTGTCACGTGGAGGGGCGCGCCGACGCCGACGGACGGTTCTCCTTCACCGACTTCGGCGCCGGCGGGGGCGTGGTCGTCACCGCCCAGGCCGAAGGCCGCTCGGTCTCCGAAGGCGTGGTGCTCGGGGCCGGCGAGCGCAAGGAAGACCTCGTCCTCGACCTCGGCGTCTCGACCTCGCTCCACGGCACCGTGCATGGTCCGGACGGCAAGCCGGTCCCGGGCGCCCAGGTCAGCTACTGGCTGCGTCGTCCGTCCGTCTCCGGCGTGCCCGGCTTGCCCATCGCGCGGCGGGTCGCGCCCTGCGCCGCGGACGGCACCTGGTCGGTGACCTCCGCGGCGCCCGGGCCCTACTCGCTGCAGGCCACGGCGCCCTCCTTCGCCGAGTCGGCCGTCGTGCTGGTCGAGGTCGCCGCCGGCGGGAACGGGCAGGCCAACTTCGCGCTGGAGCCGCAGTCGCTGCTCGCCGGCCGCGTGGTCGATCCCCAGGGACGGCCGGCGGAGGCGGTGGAGATCACCGTCCGTCAGGAAGCGGCGATGCCGGCCGCGGGCGCCACGAAGAAGGCGCTGGTCGAGAGCGTGCTGCAGCGTCGCAGGGCGACCGCGCGCTCAGGGCACGATGGCGCCTTCCGCGTCGAGGGGCTCGGGGCGGGCGCCTACGTCCTCACCGCCGCGAAGGAGGGCTTCGGGCACAAGCCCCAGACCGTCCACGCGCCCGACGAGAAGGTGGAGCTGCAGCTTCTGACCGCGGGCGCGGTGAAGGGCGAGGTGGTCGACGAGCGCGGGGCTCCCGTCACGGGGACCAGCGTCGAGCTCTCCGCCCCCCGCGACCGCCGCGGCGAAGGCGCGGCGGGGCGGGGCGGGCGCCAGAGCGTTCGGGCGGACGCGACCGGCAAGTTCCGCTTCGCGAACCTGGCCGAGGGCCCCTGGCTGCTGGAGGCGACACCCCAGGGCGATCCGCTGGGCGCCGCGACGGCCTACGCGACCGCGCGAGTCGAGGTGCTGCCCGGCGCCGAGGCCGAGGTCCGCCTCGTCCTCGCGCCCACGCTCTCCATCGCCGGGACGACGGTCGACGCCGCCGGTCGTCCCGTCCCCGAGGCCCGGGTGACGCTGATGAAGGAGGGCGGCGGCGAGATCACCGGGACGCTGCGAAGGCCTTCGTTCCGGTCGACCACCTCGGCGGCGGACGGCACCTTCACGGTCAAGGGCCTGGGCCCGGGGACCTGGCGGCTGGCTGCGACCAAGCGGCTCCACAAGCGCGCGGAGGAGAGCGGCGTGCGGGCCGGCGCCCAGGACGTGCGAGTCGTGCTCCCGGGCCTGTCGGCGCTGCGCGGACAGGTCTTCGACGTCCAGGGCTTCCCGGTGACCTCCTTCGAGGCCAACGGCGAGGCATTCTCCGATCCCGAAGGGCGCTTCGCGGTGCCCATCCGGCGCTCGGAGATGATGGCGCTGACGGTCACTGCGCCCGGCTTCGCGCCGGGGGTGCGCAGCTTCACCGTGATGGAGGACGCCGACTACGACGCGGGGAGGATTGTCCTCACCAAAGGCCGGAAGGTCTCGGGTCACGTGTTCGAGGCGAACACCCGCTCGCCCATCGCCGGGGTGCGCGTGAACCTCGGCGAGGCCCGACCCTCGGGCATGGTCCTCGGCCGGGGCCGTTCGGGACCCGCGGCGGCGGCCGTGACCGACGAGTCCGGCGCCTTCTCCATGCAGATCGAGGAGGGGATGACACGGCTGACGCTGGACCACCCGCGCTACAAGAGCACCTTCATCGACGTCGTCCCCGGCATCTACGAGGTCTCGGCCGTCCTCTCCCGTGGCGCGACGCTGCGCGGCCGCGTGCTCGACCGGGCCGGCAGGCCCCAGCGGGCGCTGCTCTTCGCCAGCAGCAAGGGGGGCGGCCGCGCCATCGCCGAGGTCGGCGAGGACGGCACCTTCGAGCTGGGAGGGCTGGCCGGAGGAACCTGGCGCGTCAGCACCACCTCTCCGGCCGGCGCGGATCAGGGCGAGCGCATCACGGCGAACGTGGAGGTCCCCGAAGGTGGCGAGGCGACCCTGGACCTGCGCCCCAAAGCGGACGGGGCCACCCTGGTCGCCACCCTCAAGGGGGCCGGCGCTGGCTCGGACTCCTGCGGCGGCATGCTCGTCTTCGTGCCCGGCCCGGGCCAGGGCGCTTCGGTGAGCCTGCCGCCCTCGGCGCGCTCCGTGAGCGGGACGTTGACGTTCAAGGCGATCGACGCCGGGCGCTACCACCTGCTCGTCAACTGCGGGGCGGGAAAGAAGCGCACCCAGGCGAGCACGGACGTCGACATCGCCGGTGTCGGCGAGCAGTCGGTCGAGGTGGACGTCCCCATGCCTTGACCGGGGCCCGGGACCGGTGGGCTCCGCTGAGCGCCCGCGCGGCCCGCTCCACGCCCGGTGGCCGGGAGCATCGGGCTGTCGTTCTCAACGTTGAAGACAGCGGCAGACCGGCGAGGGCATCCTCAGCCGTTGCCCGCTTTCTTGCCGCGCATGGGCGATAGATCCCGATCGATCACGAACTTGAAGGAGTCCAGGGCCCCGTACAGGCGCTCGGACGCCCCAGGGAGGCGCTTCTCCATCGCGACCGGGACGCCAACTTGCCCTCCAGGCGAGCGAGCGGGGAGGCGGGGCGTGGGGCAATACCAAGTCATCCGAAAGCTGGCTGCAGGTGGAATGGCGGAAGTCTTTCTGGCCAAGCGGGTGGCCACGGGGGGCTTCGAGAAGCCGGTGGCCATCAAGCGTCTGCTGCCCGAGCTTGCGCGCGACCCTGAGAGCGCCGAGGCCTTCCTGCGCGAGGCCAAGCTCTGCTCCTACCTTTCGCACCCAAAACGTGGTCCAGGTGCTCGACTACGGGGTCACCGGTGGGCAGCCCTACCTGGTGATGGAGCTGGTCGACGGGTCCGACCTTCGCCGCGTGGTCAACGCCGCCCGCGCTGCCGGCGACCCGCTCAGCCTGGACGAGGCGGTGTACGTCGTGGCTGCCGTCGCCGACGCCCTGGCGTATGCCTGGGACGCCAAGGGCCCTCAGGGCACGCCGCTGCACGTCGTGCACCGCGACGTGAACCCGATGAACGTGCTCGTCTCCTCCGACGGGATCGTCAAGCTCGCCGACTTCGGGGTGGCGCGCGCCGACGGCCGCGAGCGGACCCAGGTTGGGCTCATCAAGGGCAAGCTCGGCTACATCGCCCCCGAGCTCGCCGCGGGGCGCGAGCCGACCCACCGGTCGGATCTCTTCCTGGCCGGCGCGCTCCTGTGGGAGCTGCTCGCCGGACGGCCACTGTTCAAGCAACGAGGCAGCGCCGCCCAGGCCATCGGCGAGCTCATCGCCTATGACGACGCCGCCCTGGGCGAGCCGGCGGAAGGCACCTCCGAGCTGATGCCCATCCTGCGGCGGGCGCTCGCCAAGGACCCGTCAGGACGCTACGAGCACGCCCGCCAGCTCGCCGAGTCGCTGCGGGAGGTCCTCTCCCGGCGGGGAAGCCGGGTCGGCCCCGAGCAACTGGCGGCGCGCGTGCGCCGGCTCTTCCCCGACCGGGTCCGGCTGGACACTGAGCTCAAGGGCGCGGGCCGCCCGCTGCGGGAGGACGCCGCTGCTCCGCCCAGCCGCACCGCGCCGAAGCCGTCGTCGTCGGCGGTCAAGGTTGCCCCAGCTCCTCCTGGCGGTCCGGCCAAGCGCCAGCGCCTGGGCGAGATGCTGGTCGAGCGCGGGGTCATCACCGCGAGCCAGCTGCAGACCATCCTCCAGCGGCAGCGCCGGGAAGGGGGCCGGGTGGGGGAGTGGGCCATCGAGGCTCGACCTGGCGCCGGCCCGCGAGGTGCTCGCGACCCTCGCCAGCCAGCTCGCGGTCCCCTTCGTGACCGACGAGAAACTGCTCGGCTTCGAGCCGCCCAAGGAGCTTCCTGGAGCGCTTCTCCCAGGAGACCGCGCTCAAGCTCCTGGCGTTGCCGGTCGCGCTCAAGGACGGCTGGGTCTACGTCGCGATGGCCGACCCCGCCGACCTCGCCAAGCGCGACGCCGTGGGCTTTGCGGTCGGGCGCCGCTGCCGCCCGGTGCTCTGCACCGAGCTCGGCATGCGCCGGGCGATCTCGCGGGCGTACGGCCGCCCGGAGCAGGAGCTGCGCTGGAGGCAGCTCGACCCGGCCGATCCGCACGTGATGCTCACCACGCGCGTCGTCGACCTCTCGGACGTGGCTCGCCAGTCGGGCTCCCCGCCGGCTGTCCCCGTCTCCTCGGTCCCCGCGCCCGCCGCGACGCCGGCAACCCCGGTCACGCCCTGGCCGGTCGTCTACGTCCCTGCGGGCACCGGGGCCGACGGTCGGCAGATGCTGATGGCCGTCCCCTATGGAGCGCTCACCTCGCCGGCTCAGCTCGCGGCGCTCCCCCCGGCGCCGGTGGATGCGCCGACCCGGGTCGTCCCCATCCAGCCCTTGCCCGACCTCGAGCCCGCAGCGGTTCGGGCCGTCCAGGAGGGCGAGCTGGACGGCGAGTAGCTGTCTCGGCTGCTCGCTCGCTCACGAACGGGCGAGTGGAGCGGCTGTGCGGAAAGCGCAACCTCGTGGTGGCGGGGTGAAGGTGCCGGTGCGTCCGGCCGACCCCTGGGGGGGGCGCCATGAAGGTCCACGAGATCCTGGACGAGAAGGGCAGGCGGGTGGTCACGGCCCGGGCGGACGAGTGCCTGCTCGACGCTGCGCGCCGGCTCTCGACCGAGCGCGTCGGGGCGCTCATCGTCGTTGACGAGACGCTCAGCCCGGTCGGCGTGCTCTCCGAGCGCGACATCGTCCGGATGCTCAACTTGCAGCCCAAGTCGGTCGCGGCCATCCCGGTCGGGGAGGCGATGACCCACGGCGTGATCGTTGCCAGGCCTGACGACGAGGTCGAATCGGTGCGCGTCACGATGACCGAGCGGCGCATCCGCCACGTGCCCATCGTGACGAACGGGGCGATCGTCGGCCTGATCTCCATCGGAGACGTGCTCAAGGCGCTGCACCAGGAGACCAACACCGAGAACCACCGCCTGCGGGACTACATCTCCGGCAAGTACCTCGACTGACGATCGGCCGGTCCAGCCGGGAAGGCCGACCGCTGACCGAGCAATCGGGGACGCGGACCCATAGATATGGATGCGGGCCGGCAGAGAATTGCCGAGCAAGTATGGGGGTTTGCCGAAATGGCCTGGCGGCGGCCCCCAAGAAACCGGGTGATTTCGGGCGGTTGCGGCTCAGGGCGGGGCCCGGCGAATCGTTGACACCCCATGGGGCCGATGGTTGGGTCTTCGCCCGATGCTGCTCGACAAGCACCTCGTGGTCGTCATCGGCAAGGGTGGCGTGGGCAAGAGCACCGTGTCCGCGGCGCTCGCCCTCGCCGGTGCGCGCGCGGGCAAGAAGGTCCTGGTGGCCGAGGTGAACACCCGCGAGCGCGTCAGCGCGCTGTTGGGCCGGCGGCCGGTGGGCAACGAGGTGGCGGCGCTCGAGGAGAACATCGACGCGGTCAACGTCGAGCCGCAGGCCGCCATGCGCGAGTACGCGCTGATGATCCTGAAGTTCCGCTCCATCTACAACGCGGTGTTCGAGAACCGCATCGTCCGCTACTTCCTGCGCGCGGTGCCCTCGCTCGCCCAGCTGGTGATGCTGGGCAAGATCCTCTACCACGTCGGCGAGCGGCGCCCCGACGGCCGGCCGAAGTGGGACCTGGTCGTCCTGGACGCGCCGGCGACCGGCCACGGCGCGCTGCTGCTGCGGCTGCCCCAGGTGTTGGCGACGACCATGCCTGCCGGGCCCATGGCGAACGAAGCGCAGAAGATGCACCAGACGCTGGTCGACCCCAAGCAGACCGCGGTGGCGCTGGTCACCCTGCCGGAGGCGATGCCGGTCAACGAGACCATCGACCTCAACCGCGAGCTGCGCGACGTGGTGGGCATGACCCCGGCGGCGCTCTTCCTCAACGGCTACGTCCGCTCGCGCTTCAGCGTCGAGGAGCGCGAGCGCCTGGCGGCCGTGCAGGGCGAGCTCTCGCCGCTGGCGCGCGCGGCGCTCGCCCGCGAGGTCCGCGCGTCGATGAGCGAGCGCTACGCGGAGAAGCTCCTGGTGGACACCGAGCTCTCCCCGGTCCCTGTCCCCTTCCTCTTCACCCGCCGCTTCGGCCGCGCCGAGGTCGAGCGGGTCTCCCGCCTGGTGGAGAAAGCGTGAGCGTCCCGTCCTCCCCGTCGTCGCCCCCGGCGCCGCCGATGAGCCTCGCCGAGGTCGTCGCGCACAAGCGCGTGCTCATCTGCGTCGGCTCGGGCGGGGTGGGCAAGACCACGCTGTCGGCGGCCATCGGGGTCCACGCCGCGGCGCAGGGACGCAAGGTGGTGGTCTGCACCATCGACCCGGCGCGAAGGCTCGCCAACTCACTGGGGCTGACCGAGCTGGGCAACGTCGAGACCCGCGTGCCGCCCGACAAGCTGGCCGCGGCGGGGCTGCAGGCCAAGGGCGAGCTGTACGCGATGATGCTCGACCTCAAGCGCAGCTGGGACGAGTTCATCCTGCGCCACGCGCCGCCCGACAAGCGCGACGCCATCCTGTCGAGCCGCTTCTACCAGCAGCTCTCCTCGGCGCTCATCGGCAGCCAGGAGTACGTGGCGATGGAGAAGATGGTCGAGCTCTCCGAGAGCCGCGACTACGACCTGCTCGTGCTCGACACGCCGCCGACCACCAACGCGCTCGACTTCTTGGACGCGCCCAACCGCGTCCTCGACTTCTTCGGCGACGACACCGTGCGCTTCATGCTGGCGCCGGCGCTCAAGGCCGGCCGGATGGGGCTGAAGATGTTCCAGCTCACCGGCGGCTACATGATCAAGACGCTGTCGCGCTTCACCGGCATGGAGGTGCTGCAGGAGCTCAGCGAGTTCCTGCTCTCGCTCGCGCCGATGTACGAGGTGTTCAAGCGCCGCGCGCAGCAGGTCAAGGAGATGCTCGCCTCGCCGAAGTCGGCCTTCGTGCTGGTGACGAGCCCGTCGCCGTTGACCGTGGACGAGGCCATCTACTTCCACACCCTGCTCAAGCAGGACGGCATGCCGGTGGCGGCGGTGGTGGCCAACCGCGTGCACCCGCACGTCGAGCCGGGCCGCCCCGGCGCCTCGCCCGAGCACGTCGAGGCGCTCGCCAGGCTCCTGGAGAACGCAGCGCCGCAAGGCTTCGACGAGTCTCCCAGGGCGCGGCTCGCCCAGGCGCTCACCGAGGCGGAGATGCTCTCCGAGCTCGACGAGGCCGAGGTCCGCCGGCTCGCCGAGGCGTGCGCGCCCACCCCGCTCGTCAGCGTCCCGCGCTTCGACTCCGACGTGTACGACGTCTCCAGCCTGCGCGAGCTGAACCGTCACCTGTTCGGCGGATAGCGGCCCGGCGCCACGACGCGCTTGCGTCGGGCGGGGCTCCGAGCGAAAAGACGCCCTCCCCGAGAGCCACGAACGACCAAGGAGGGCAGGCCATGCCCAAGACCACCTTCGAGATCTCCACCCGGCAGCGCTGCGAGCTGGTCGACGTCACGCGCCGGGTGCAGGAGCTGGTGGCGCAGGAAGGCTTGAAGAGCGGCCTGGTCACCGTCTACTGCCCGCACACCACGGCGGCCATCACCATCAACGAGAACGCCGACCCCGACGTGCGGCGCGACCTGCTCTTCGCGCTCGAGCGCTCGGTGCCCAACGAGGGCTTCCGCCACGGCGAGGGCAACTCCGACTCGCACACCAAGACCTCCCTCGTCGGCCCATCGGTCACGGTCATCGTCGAGGACGGGCAGCTCCAGCTCGGCACCTGGCAGTCCGTCTTCTTCTGCGAGTTCGACGGGCCGCGCCGGCGCCAGGTGTGGGTCAAGACGATCGCCGGGTAGGCAGACGAAGGGTTGCGTCAGGGGAGCGAGCCGGGAACCATTCGGGCTCACCCGTTGTCCTACGGGCAACCGGGAGGCCACAATGACTTCGGTTCGGAGGGAAGCGAAGCGCCGGACCGAAGTCCTGTCGGAGAATCCGATGCGCTCCATCCTCTGGTCCACGCTCCTCGCGGCTGCCTGCCTGCTCCTCGCCCCTTCGTGCGCCTCCACGCGTGGCGCGAAGGCCGGCGCGGGCGAGCCCGAGGTGCTGCGCTTCGAGCCCGTCCTGGTGACCCCGGGCGGCAAAGAGGAGCTGGAGCTCGCCGGGATGAACGACGAGGAGCTCTTCGCCTTGGGGACGAGCTCCTTCGCGGCGCAGGACTACGAGAAGGCCGCCCGCTGCTTCGGCCGCCTGGCGGACACCTTCCCGGCTTCCAAGCACCGCGCCGATGCCGCGTTCAACGCCGGCCTCTCGCTCGAGCGCCTGTCGAAGTTCGCCGACGCCGCCGAGCGCTTCAAGCCGCTCGCCGACCCCGCCAAGGGCACCGGCGACTCGCTCGACGCCGCGTTCCGTCTGGCCGAGTGCTACTACCACCTGGACCAGTACGCGCCGGCCATCGAGATCCTGAACGTGGTCGCCGGGCGCGAGGACATCTCCTCCCAGAAGCGGCTCGAGGCCAAGGTGCACAAGGGCATCTGCCAGCTCGAGAGCGGCGAGTTGGACGCCGCCGAGACCTCGCTGCGCGACTCGCTCAACTACTGGTCGGAGAAGAAGGAAGCCGACCGCCTGGACGAGTACTTCCCGGGCCAGGCCCAGTTCTTCCTGGGCGAGATCTACCGGATCTTCTACGAGCGCGTGGAGCTCGACCCCGAGCAGGGCGAGGACAAGCTGGGCAAGGACCTCGAGAACAAGTGCGAGATGCTCCTGTCGGCCCAGGGCCACTACCTGCGCGCCATCCGCATCGGCGAGGGGCAGTGGGCGACCGCCGCCGGCTTCCGCATCGGCGCGCTCTACGAGGACCTCTATGACGCCATGCTCAACGCCAAGGTCCCGCCGGGGCTCGACGCCGACCAGCAGCAGATCTACCGCGAGGAGCTGCACAAGAAGGTGCGGGTGCTGGTGACCAAGGCCATGTCCATCTACGAGCGGACCCTGGCCGCCGCCGAGCGCATCGGGGCCGAGAACCCCTTCATCGCCAAGACGCGGGAGAGCCTGGATCGCCTCAAGCAGATCCTGCTCGACAGCCCCGACGTCCCGGCGGCAGCGCCAGCGGCGACCGAGCCGAGCCAGGCCAAGCCGGCCGAGCCCGCGTCCTGAGGCGCCGCCAACCCGACCCGGGCCGTTTCGTGGACGGGTGAGCAGCGCGGGGTAGAATCATCCCCGCATGGCCGGCCCCGTCCTCCTCGTCCACGATGACATCGCGGTCATCGCCCCCGCGAAGCGCGTCCTCCAGCGCGAGGGCGTCGACAGCGTCTTGGTCACCAACGCCGCCGACGCGGTCATCACCTTCGGAGACCTGGCTCCGGCGGTGGTCGTCCTCGCTCCCGAGGTGGACGGCGGGCGTGGCGCGGCCATCTACCAGGAGATCCGCAATCACCCGCGCGGCGACGCGACCCGCTTCGTCCTGCTGGGTCATGGCATCTCCGAAGCTCCCGAGGCGGCGGTCGTCGACCTGCCGCTCGACGGCCAGGCGCTCCTGGAAGCGGTGCAGCGAGCGCTCGACGAGGACGATGTCGCCTCCGCCTGGCGGCTGTCCGAGCCGGGCGATTCGCCCCTCGCGGAGCCTCCTCCAGCCGGGCCCCGGCCCGCGGCTGATGACTCCTCCACGCCGCTGGCGGACACCCTCTTCGGCGACGCGCCGACGGACCCGGTTGCCGGCGAATCGGCACCGCTTGCCGAGGGGCTCTTCGCGGCGCCGCCGGCAGAGGGAGCCCCGGCCGTGTCTTCGGCCGAGCTCCTTCAACAGGCGGCGAGCGCTGGTTTGGCTGCGGATGACCTGCTCACCGAGCCGCCGCCCATCGACGATTCTGCGCCGCTGGCGGATTCGCTGTTCGGCGACGGAGTGGTGGAGCAGCCCGCGCCGGAGTCGGCGCCGCTGACCGACTCGCTGGCGACGGAGCCTCCGCCCGAGACGGACCCGTCGGCGCCGCTGGCGGATTCGTTGTTCGGCGATGGGGTGGTGGAGCAGGCGGCGCCGGAGTCGGCACCGCTGACCGACTCGCTGGTGACGGAGTTGCCGCCGGAGACGGACCCGTCGGCGCCGCTGGCGGATTCGCTGTTCGGCGATGGGGTGGCGGAGCAGCCGGCGCCGGAGTCGGCACCGCTGACCGACTCGATGGTGACGGAGCCGCCGCCGGAGACGGACCCGTCGGCGCCGCTGGCGGATTCGCTGTTCGGCGATGGAGTGGCGGAGCAGCCAGCGCCGGAGACCGCGCCGCTCACCGACTCGTTGGTGACGGAGCCGCCGCCGGAGACGAATGCGTCGGCGCCGCTGGCGGATTCGTTGTTCGGCGACGGAGCGGCGGAGCAGCCGCCGGCCGAGTCGCCGAGGCTGGACACTGCGAGTGCGCAAGAGCCGCTGGCCGACGAGTTGAGCTGGTCTTCGGAGCCCGCGTCGGCTGCAGAGCCTGCTTCCGACGACGGTCTCGCTACGGAATTGGCCAAGGCGACGGACGAAGCGGTCCCTGAACTGCTGCCCGATCCGCCGAAGCGGTCGACGCCGGTGAGGGATGAGGCCCCCGAGCTGGATTGGGAGGATGCACAACGCAAGGCGCGCGAGGAGGCGCGCCGCGCTGCCGACGTGGCGGAGAAGGAAGCAGAGCTGGCGGCGGAGACTGAGCTTCGCGAGGCCGAGGCGAAAGCGAAGCAGCTGGCCGAGGCAGCGAAAGCCGACCAGGAGCGCGCGGCGGCCGAGGAGGCAGCGAGGAAGGTCGCCGAGGAGGAAGCTGCCGAGAACGCGGAGCTCGAACGGCTTGCGGCCGAGGCCAGTGCCAAGGAAGAGGCTGAGCGCGCTGAGCAGGGGCGGCTCGCGGCGGAAGCCAAGGCCAAGGAAGAGGCCGAGCGGGCAGAGCAGGAACGCCGAGCCGCGGAAGAGGCAGACCGGCTCGCGGCGGAAGCCAAGGCCAAGGAAGAGGCCGAGCGGGCAGAGCAGGAGCGGCTGGCCGCAGAAGAAGCGGAGCGGCTCGCGGCGGAAGCCAAGGCCAAGGAAGAGGCCGAGCGGGCAGAGCAGGAACGCCGGGCCGCGGAAGAAGCGGAGCGGCTCGCGGCGGAAGCCAAGGCCAAGGAAGAGGCCGAGCGGGCAGAGCAGGAGCGGCTGGCCGCAGAAGAAGCGGAGCGGCTCGCGGCGGAAGCCAAGGCCAAGGAAGAGGCCGAGCGGGCAGAGCAGGAGCGGCTGGCCGCAGAAGAAGCGGAGCGGCTCGCGGCGGAAGCCAAGGCCAAGGAAGAGGCCGAGCGGGCAGAGCAGGAGCGGCTGGCCGCAGAAGAAGCGGAGCGGCTCGCGGCGGAAGCCAAGGCCAAGGAAGAGGCCGAGCGGGCAGAGCAGGAGCGCCAGGCGGCGGAAGAGGCAGAGCGGCTCGCGGCGGAAGCCAAGGCCAAGGAAGAGGCCGAGCGGGCGGAGCAGGAGCGCCAGGCGGCGGAAGAGGCAGAGCGGCTCGCGGCAGAAGCCAAGGCCAAGGAAGAGGCCGAGCGGGCAGAGCAGGAGCGGCTGGCCGCAGAAGAAGCGGAGCGGCTCGCGGCGGAAGCCAAGGCCAAGGAAGAGGCCGAGCGGGCAGAGCAGGAGCGCCAGGCGGCAGAAGAAGCAGAGCGGCTCGCGGCGGAAGCCAAGGCCAAGGAAGAGGCCGAGCGGGCAGAGCAGGAGCGCCAGGCGGCGGAAGAAGCGGAGCGAGTCGCGGCGGAAGCCAAGGCCAAGGAAGAGCTCCAGCGAGTGGCGGCGGAGGACCAGGCTCGCGAGGAGGCGGAGCTGGAGCGTCTGGCCGCCGAGCAGCAGGCAAGGCAGGTCGCCGAGAGAGAAGCGCTGGAGAGGGCGGAGCGCGAGGCGCAGCTAGAGCGTGAACGCGTCGCGGCCGAGGAGCGAGAGAAGCTCGAGGCGCTGCGCAGGGCAGCCGAGGAGGCCCAGCGCGCGGCTCGCGAAGAGCGGGAGCGGCTGGAGGCCGAGGCCGCCGAGACTGCTCGCCGCCGCGAAGAGGCCGAGCGCGAAGCTGCCGAGCTGCGCGAGCTGGCCCAGGCCCGGAAGGAAGAGAGCGAGCGCGAGCTCCAAGCCTTGGCGGACGCGAACCTCGTTGCCCAGGAGGAGGAGCGCCGCGCGCTCGCCGAGCGCGAGCGTCTCGAGGCCGAGGCCCAGGAGCTCGCCCTCCGTCGCGAGGAGGCCCAGCAGAAGGCCGAGGGCGCACAGCGAAGGGTGGAGGAAGAGGCGGTTCGTGCCGAGGAGCTGCGACGGGAAGCCGAAGAGCAGCAGCGCCTGGTCGAGGAGATCCGCGCCCGCGAGGATGAGGAACGGCGGCGCATCGCCGACCTGAAGCAGGCGGCCCTCGACGAGGAGCAGCGCGCCGCGCAGGAGCGCGCCCTGCTCGAGATCGAGGCCGCGGAGATCGCCGAGCGCCGCGAAGAGGCCCTCCGCCAGGTGGAGGTCGAGAAGAAGCGAGCCGACGACGACATCCGCCGCATCGAGGAGCTGGAACGCCTCGCTGGGGAGCACCGCGAGCGGGTCGAGGTGGCTCGCGCGACCGAGGAGCAGCACCGCCGCCGCATCGAGGAGCTGAAGCAGGCCGCCGAGGAGGAGGAGCGCAAGGCGACCGCGGAGCGCGAGCAGGTCGAGGCCAACGCCAGGGACCTCGCGCGCCGGCGCGACGAGGCCAAGAAGAAGATCGACGCGGCCCAGAAGAGGCTCGAGGCCGAGGCCAAGCAGGCGGACGCCCTGGTCGGCGCCGCGGAGGAGCTGCACCGGAAGATCGCCGAGGTGAAGGCCCGCGAGGAGGCGCAGAAGCTGCGCGTCGAGGAGCTCCAAGAGGCCGCCCACGCCGAGGAGCGTCGTGCGGAGGAGCTCGCTCAGCGCCTGGCGCAGGACGAGGCGGAGCTGGAAGCGCGGAAGGCCGAGCTCGAAGCCCGCACCGAGGAGGCCCGCCGCAAGATAGACGCCGAGACCACCGCGCTCGCCCTGCGGCGCGAGGAGCTGCAGCGCCAGGCCGAGGAGGCCGCGCTGCGCCTCGAGGCCGAGCGGGCCGCGGTCGAGGAGCAGGAACGCCAGATCGAGGTGCAGGCCAGGGCCGCCGAGGAGGCGCTCAAGCGGCGCCAGGAGATCGCTCGCCAGCGGCTGGACGCCGAGAACGCGGCCATCGAGGAAGAGAACCGCAAGCTCCAGGAGGTGGCCCGGGCCACCGAACGGGAGCTTCGGGCTCGCGCCGAGGCTGCCCGCAAGAAGGTGGAGCAGGAGCACGCGGCCCTCGAGGCCGAGCAGCGCGCCGCGGCCGAGGCTGCCGAGGCCGAGGCCCGCGAGCTGCGAGCCAAGACCGAGGCGGCACGCAAGAAGCTGGAAGCCGAGCGCGCCGCCGCCGAGGAGGAGGCGCGAGTCGTCGCCGAGCAGGCCGCCGTCGCCGATCGGGAGCTCAAGGCGAAGACCGAGGCGATGCGCAAGAAGGTGGAAGCCGAGCGTTCCGCCGCCGAGGAAGAGGCGCGTCGTGTCGCCGAGCAAGCTGAAGCCGCCGAGCGCGAGCTGAAGGAGAAGGCCGAGGCAGCGCGCCAGAGGCTCGAGGCCGAGCGCGCCGCCGTCGAGGCCCAGGAGCGCCGATCCATCGAGGAGGCCGCCGCGGCTCAGCGCGAGCTGAAGGAGAAGGCCGAGGCCGCGCGCAAGAAGCTCGAGGCCGAGCGTGCCGCCGTCGAGGAGGAGGAGCGTCGTCTCGAGGAATCCTCGGAGAGGACCGGCAAGGAGCTGCAGGACCGGGCCGACGCCGCCCGCCGCCAGCGCGAGGCACGCGAGGTGGAGATTCGCCGGGCCCTGGCCGAGCGCGAGGTCGAGCAGGCCGAGATCCGCCGTCGCGAGGAGGACGCGAGGCGGACGCTCGAGGCAGCCCGCCCCGGCCGGCCGCTGCGCGGCGCACCCCGTCCCGAGTTCGCGAACGAGGGGCCGCCGCACGCTGAGGATCCGCGCCACGTGCGCCCGTTCGCCTCGGGGAAGTGGCGAGGGCCGCTCCGGGTCACCGAGATGGCTCCGGCCAACGACGAGCCGACCTCTCCCGGCTTCGTGCCGCCGGCCCAGCCAACGCCTGGCGCCGGAGAGCAGGTGGATCTCGAGGCCGGGTTCAAGACCGGCCCGTCACTCGAGCCGACCGAGCCGCCGTTCCCGCCGCGCGGAACGCTGGCCCAGCTCGACGCGCCGGCGCTCCTGTGCAAGGCCTTTGATGGGCGGCTCACCGGCCGCGTCGACGTCGCCGGGCTCGACGCCCAGCGCACCCTCTGGTTCGAGGACGGCCGGCTGGTCGCCGCCTCCTCCACCTCGCTCGTCGAGCGCCTCGAGGACGTGGCGCTGCGGGGCGGGCTCATCACCGCAGCCCAGCATCACGCGCTGCGCGTCAGCGACGAGCGGCTCGCCCGGCGGCTGGCGCTGCAGATGGTCGAGCTGGGCTACATCCGGCCGCAGGAAGCTCTACCCGCTGGTCCGCAAACGGGTCCAGGAGGTCTGCTACTCCGTCTTCCTGGACGAGTCCTCGGCCTACGTCTTCACGCCCGAGGCGCCGCCGCCCGAGGAGCGGGTGGTGCTGCCCATGCACCCGTACGCCATGGCGACCGAGGGCGTGCGCCGCAAGCTCTCGACGCCCCGCCTGTGGGCCCGGCTGGGCGGCCCGGCGACCCTGCTACGCCCGCGCGCCCAGAACTTCGACCTCGACTATTTCGGCCTCTCCGCCAGGGAGCGCCGGCTGGCCTCGATGGTGGACGGGCTGCGCACGGTCGAGGAGTTGCTCTTCGAGGGCGGGCTCGACGAGGCCGGCGCGCTCAAGGTGCTCTACTCGTTGGCTGCCGCCGGCGCGGTCGAGATCGCCGTGCTGGGCCGGGCCGCGCGCCCCGCGAGCCCGCAGGAGGCGGCGCGCCTGGACCTCGCCCGCGTCGCCGAGAAGTACAACCAGGTCGTCGCCGGCGACTACTTCCAGATGCTGGGCCTGCGCCGCGATGCTTCGGGCTACGAAGTGCGCGAGGCCTACGAGAAGCTCGCGCGCGAGTTCCACCCGGACCGGTTCGGCACCCTCGACGACGCCACGCTCTTCCGGCGCCTCGATGAGATCGGCCGGGGCCTCGCGGAGGCGTGCGACGTGCTCAGCGACGACGCGGTGCGCGAGGACTACGCCCGCAGCCTGGCGGACTAGCGGCAGCTCCCTCTGGCAATCCCCCACGGGCGGGTGGATGCGGACCCCTGCGGTCCCTATAATCCCGTGCTTTCTTGTGTTGGGGAGGCGAGAGGTAAAGACATGGTCCGCGAGATCCTCATCTGGCCCGATCCTCGGCTGAGCGAGCAGGCCACCGACGTCAAGGCGGTGAACGACGATGTCCGCGCCATCGTCGCCGACATGTTCGAGACGATGTACAAGGCCAACGGCGTAGGCTTGGCCGCCCCGCAGATTGGCGTGCTGCAACGGATCGTGACCATCGACACCACTCCCAAGCAGGAGGGCGTCAAGCCGCTCGCGCTCATCAACCCGGTCATCGTCAAACACGAGGGTGAGGTCGTCTGGGAAGAGGGCTGCCTGTCGGTCCCGGGCGAGGCGGAAGAGGTGACGCGCTACGAGAAGGTCACCGTCAAGGCGCTCGACCAGGATGGCAAGGAGTTCGAGGTCGAGGGCACCGGCCTGCTCGCCATCGCGCTGCAGCACGAGCTCGACCACCTGGACGGCACGGTGTTCGTCGACCGCATCTCGACGCTCAAGCGCGGGCTCATCAAGCGGCGCATGAAGCGGCTCAAGGCCGACCGCGAACGCGAGAAGGCCGAGGGCAAGCAGCCCGAGCCAGAGCGCCTCTCGACGCCCGGCCTGTAGCGCCTACTCCTCCTTCGCCAGCTTCGGGAGCCCGTTGCGGGGGCACAGGTCGAGCAGCGGGCACTGCGGGCACTTGGGGGCGCGCGCGGTGCAGACTCTCCGGCCGTGCAGGATGAGCTGGTGGTGGCCGGGCTTCCACAGCCCCCGCGGCAGCAGCTCGCGCAGGTCGCGTTCGATGTCGTCCGGGCGATCGGCCCTCGACAGGCCCAGCCGGAACGACAGCCGCGCCACGTGCGTATCCACTGGGAAGGCGTGCTCGGTCTCCGACAGGTGCATGGAGATGACGCCGGCCGATTTGTTGCCGATGCCCGGAAGCTGCACCAGTGCCTCGCGGGAGGTCGGCACCTGCCCGCCGTGCTCCGCGACGATGGCCCGGCTCGCCAGCGCGATGGCCTGGGCCTTGTTGCGGTAGAGGCCGCAGGTCTTGATGTACGGCTCGATCTCCTGGGGCTTGGCGCGCGCGAAATCCTCGGCGCTGCGGAAGCGGGCGAAGAGCGCCGGCGTCACCTGGTTCACGCGCACGTCGGTGCACTGCGCCGACAGCAGGACCGCGACCAGCAGCTCGAGCGGCGTGCCGAAGTCCAGCTCCGTGGCCGCTTCAGGGTAGGCGCTCGCCAGACGCTCGAAGATCTGGGCTGCCCGGCCCGCCCTCTGGGTGCTCGTCTCTCTCACGGTGCGCCACGCTCGCCGCAGCCCGGCGCGCTGTCAATGGAGCCGAGCGCCCGTCAGCCAGGCAGGCCTGCCGGCACGCGGCCGGGCGAGGACGAAACACCCTGAAAACGCGCCGAGAAGGGCGCTTGCGCACCCTCCCACCGTCTGGTAGACACTCACATCGCTGTCCATAGGATGCAGGCGGGGAACGGCGCACCCGGCTCACGCATGCGGGTTCCCGTCGCGATCTAGAACGAGGCGAAGCTGATGAACCCGCAGATGGTGATGTACGAAGAGGAGTTCAATCAGATCACCGTCGTTTGCGAGCGCCTCACCAAGGACGCCAACGCCAAGGTCGTCTTCCTCGTCGACAAGAACGGACAACTGATCGCGGCGACGGGTCAGACCCAGGACCTGGACACGACCTCCTTGGCCTCGCTCACGGCTGGCAACATCGCGGCCACCGGCGGCCTCGCCAAGCTCATCGGCGAGAAGGACTTCACGACCCAGTTCCACGAAGGCGACAAGGACTGCATCTACATCAACCTCGTCGCCAGCCGGGTCATCCTCGTAATCATCTTCGAGGACAAGAACCGGATTGGCCTGGTGCGCCTCAGGGCGCGCAAGGCCTGCGACGAGCTCACCAAGATCTTTGAGGGGCTCCTCAAGAAGGTGGAAGCGCCTGGCTCGGGCTCGCCTTTCGCAGAGATCACCGACTCGGACATCGACAACCTTTTCAGCGAGTAGGCACGCCCCATGTCGTTCATCAACTACTCGTCGCGCGAGATCAACTGCAAGATCGTGTACTACGGGCCTGGCCTGTGCGGTAAGACGACGAATCTCCAGTACGTCTACGCAAAGACCAACCCCGAGGCGAAGGGGAAGATGATCTCCCTCGCCACGGAGACCGAGCGCACGCTCTTCTTCGACTTCCTGCCGCTCTCGCTCGGCGAGATCCGCGGGTTCAAGACCCGCTTCCACCTGTACACGGTGCCAGGCCAGGTCTTCTACGACGCCTCCCGCAAGCTCATCCTCAAGGGCGTCGATGGTGTGGTCTTCGTCGCCGACAGCCAAATCGAGCGCATGGAGGCGAACATCGAGTCGATGGAGAACCTCCGGGTCAACCTGGCCGAGCAGGGCTACGACCTCAACAAGGTCCCCTTCGTCGTGCAGTACAACAAGCGGGACCTGCCGAACGTGGCGACGGTCGACGAACTGCGCCGGCTGCTGAATCCGCGCAACGTCCCGGAGTACCAGGCCGTCGCGCCGACCGGCGTGGGCGTCTTCGACACCCTCAAGAGCGTCGCCAAGCTCGTCCTGACCGAGCTGAAGAAGGGCGGCTGAGACAAATCCGACTCATCGGTGAGCCCCGCAGCGCTGAGGCGCGGCGGGGCTCGTCATTTGCGGGGTCGGCTTGGGGATCAGATTGGTTCGGGTGGTCGAGGTTCGAAACCCCAGGCGCGATCCAAAAAGTCGTGGCCGGGTACATCCATGGGTAGCCTCTGTGGGCTGGAGGCCCTGGACTGTCTGGGAGCGGAGATGCCGTGCAGCCAACCGAGCGCCCGCCTGATGAAGTCGCCGACCGTGCGTGCCCTTGCCGTGTCCTACCTGCCCAAGACCAACCCTGATCATGCTGGGTGGCGCCGGCAACCAAGGGGGGTGCGACCTCCGTCGGTCAGGGCTGGCAAGCAAGCGGGGGCTGCTTGGAAGTGCTCGAAAGCAGGGGACCTTTTGGGCGTTTCGCAAATTGACAGTGGGTCTTGCCGGATGGTAGAAGGTCCCGATTCCTGGCGGCCTTTGCAGTAGGGGGAAGCTCGGCCAATGCAGCCCGAGACATTCCAAAGGACGCAACATTGAAAGCCCAAGGCCTGACCGTATTCGCAGCCATCGCTCTCCTCTCCTGGGGGACTCTCGCCCAGGCTGGTGAGACGCCCGCTCCGGCAACTCCCGCTCCTGCCTCCGACCCGGCTGCGGCGGCCGCACCCGCGGCGGCACCCGTGCCGCAGACCTCCGACGAGGAGTTCTCCATCCGCGTCAAGACGATGGAGGAGCAGGTCAACGACCTCAAGGAGAAGATCTTCAGGACCAAGGCCCGCCTGCTGCTGCTGCAGGAGTCGGTCCTCGGCGGTGGCTCCATCAGCCAGGGCGCGAAGGCCGTGCTCGTCCACCGCAACGAGATGGGCAGCTCCTTCTACTTGGAATCGGTGGCCTACGCGCTCGACGGTGCGCCGGTCTACACCAAGGTCGACGTCGACGGCGACCTCGACAAGAAGGAAGAGTTCGAGATCTTCAACGGCCGCATCGTCCCTGGCCAGCACCAAATCGCGGTCAAGCTTCAGTTCCGAGGCCACGGCTTCGGCATCTTCAGCTACCTCGAGGGCTACAAGTTCAAGGTGCAGTCGAGCTACACCTTCGACGCCGAGCCCGGGAAGATCACCACGGTCAAGGTGGTCGGCCACGAGAAGGGCGGCATCACCACCGACCTGAAGGACCGCCCCTCCGTCCGCTATGACTTGGAGCGCTCCACGGACGCCGCCATGAAGAAGGACAAGGGCGCCGAAGGACGTTCCCAGGCTCCGGCCTCCGACACCAAGGCGACGGACGCTACGCCCACCGACAAGCCCGCTGCGGCGGCCGAGACCAAGTAGGCACCCCAAGGTCCATGCGTCTCTCCCTCGCATCGCTCGTCCTCGCGCTCACGGCGCTGGCCCCGGCCAGTCAGGTGAGGGCGGCGCAGCCACAGGCGCCGGTCGACACGGCAGCGGAGAGCGCAGAGGTCGAGCGGGTGCGCAAGGACCTCGGGCAGATCGAGGCGCGGCTGCAGGTGGTGGAGCAGCAGTACACCTACAAGAACGAGCCTGGTGAGCAGGAGGCGCTCAAGCGCCGCTACTCGGACGCCGAGATCCAGTTCCTGCTCAACAACTACCAGGCGGCCTCGGTCCTCTTCTACGACCTCGTCGGCAGCGCCACCTTCCGCGGCATGCGCGAGTACGCCAACGCGCTCTATATGCTCGCGGAGGCGCTCTACCAGCAGCAGAACTACCTGGGCGCGCGGCTCTACTTTCGCGAGCACATGAACCAGCGGGGCGACCACTACCGGGACGCCCTGGGCCGCTACCTGGAGATCAGCGGGCGCATCAACGAGTTCACCGGCATCGACCAGTACATCGAACAGGCCAAGGGCCCGGGCGGCGCGCTGCCTGCCGAGCTCGCCTACGTCTACGCCAAGTGGCTCTTCCGCCGCACCGACGTGCCGGACAAGGACCGGATCGCGCGCGCCCAGGCCGTCTTTGGCCCGGTGGCCGACGCGGGCGGCGCCTATGCGATGCAGGCTGCCTACTTCCTGGGCGTGCTCGCCGTGCAGTCGGGAGACATGGCCGCGGCCTCCGCCGCCTTCGAGCGCGTGCTCAAGATTCCGGCGAACAGCCCCCGCGAGAAGAAGACCCACGAGCAGGCGAACCTGTCGCTGGGTCGCGTCTACTTCGAGCTCGGCAAGTACACCGAGGCGATCGACCGGTACCAGGAGATCGACTACAACTCCGACAACTTCGTCGACGCGCTCTACGAGATCGCCTGGACGCACGTGCGGCGGGCCAAGACCGGTGGGCCCGCGGAGTACGAGAAGGCCAACCAGGCTTGCGAGAAGCTGCTGCTCGCCGCACCCGACTCGGTGCTCGCGCCCGAGGCTCGCATCCTCCAGGGGCACCTGCTGCTCAAGCTGGGCAAGTACCAGGAGGCCAACGAGAGCTACACCGCGGTCATCAACACCTACCTCGAGGTGTACGACAACATCGACGGCCGCCTGAAGGCGCACCCCGACCCGGTGCGCTACTTCCAGCAGGTCATCGCCGAGTCGGGCAAGACCTTCGACATCACCGCCTTCCTGCCGCCCATCGCCGTCAAGTGGGCCACCACCAGCCGCGACGTCGCCGACGCGGTGCGCATGACCGGGGACATCGACGCCAGCAAGAAGGGCGTCATCGAGTCCAACGAGGTCGCCACCCGCCTGTTCGAGGTGCTGGACAAGCGCGCGCTCGAGCTTCTTCCCGCAGTACCAGGAGGGCCTCAACCGCGCGGACGCCGTGGACAGCTCGCTGGCGCAGGTCGAGAAGCAGTTGCTCGCGGTCGAGCAGCGCCTGGTGGGCGGCACGCGGCTGGGCGACCTGCAGAAGGAAGCTCGAGCAGGTCAAGGCGGAGCGCGAGCGGCTGGACGCCCAGTTCCAGTCGCTGCCCAAGAGCGAGCAGGACCTCGAGGCGCGACGGATGCGGATGAGCCAGGAGATCACCCGGCTCGACCAGGAGGCGTACCGCCTGAGCCTGCAGGTCGAGAGCCTGTACGCCGTGCTCGCGGCGGTAGAGAAGTACCTGGCCGACACCCGCGACCAGCGCAAGCCCGACGCCCAGACCGAGAAGGACGAGGTCGAGCGCATGAAGAAGGAGCGCGAGATCGCCGACGGGCTGCGCGAAGAGCTGCAGGTGACGCAGAAGGCCATGCGCGACGAGAAGGCCAAGCTGGGCCTCACCGGCACCGCCGACGCTTCCTTGCGCGAGCGCTACGAGAAGGCCCTGCAGCGGGAGAAGGAGCTCCTGGCCAGCCTGCGCACCGAGCTGCCCGACTCCAGCCGCGCGGTGCTGAGCAACGTCGACCAGGTCCGGACCACCATCGCCGCCCTCCAGACCCGCTCGGCGAACGCCAAGGCCACCATCCGCGACGCGGTCAAGCGCAAGGCCGAGGCGATGCGCGAGAAGGTGCGAACCGAGACCGAGCTGCTCAAGGCCTATGACGCCGAGGTGACCACCGTCGCCGGCAACGCCCAGAACCTGGTCGGCTCCATCGCCTTCGAGAGCTTCAAGCGGGTGCGCCGGCAGTTCTACGACCTGGTGCTCAAGGCCGACGTCGGCCTGGTGGACGTGGCCTGGACCCGCAAGCAGGACAAGACCCTTCAGATCCAGAACCTCGCCAAGCAGAAGGACCGCGAGCTCAAGGGCCTGGACACCGAGTTCAAGGAGGTCCTCAAGGACGTGGAGTAGCGCGCCCCGCTGAGACTCTTCCGATGCGACGACCCTTCGCCTTCGCCTTCGCCATCGCCCTCGCCTTCGCCGCCGTCCTCGCCCTCCCGGCGCAGGCCCCCGCCGCCGCGGCCAAGGCGGAGGCCAAGAAGGCCGATGGAAAGAAGGGTGACGAGGCCAATAAGGACGCCTCGGCAAGCCCGGGCAAGGATGGCCAGGAGGGTGCCGCATCCGCGTCCGGTCCGCAGGTGAAGTCGGACGCCGAGCGCGCCACCGACGAGAAGAAGGCCACGGTCGTCCCCAGCGAGCGCCGCGAGCGCGGCCGCTTTGAGGGCATGGGCAAGACCCCCGACGAGGAGAGGGAGTACGCCGACCTCGCCGAGACGGTGCGCGAGTACGAGGAGCAGGCCAAGGAGTACCGCAAGGAAATCCAGCTGCTCATCGAGAAGAAGTACGAGGAGAAGCGCAAGGGGCTCGAGGCCAGCTACGAGAAGGCCATCAGCGACATCGAGGTGCTCGAGCGCAAGGAGCGCCTGGACGCCATCGCGATGTTCGAGGAGTTCCTGCAGCGCTACCCCGACGAGCCCAAGTACACGCCGGACGTGATGTTCCGCCTGGCCGAGCTCTACTACGAGAAGACCAAGGACGACTACAACCTGGCGATGAAGGATTACGAGGAGCAGCTCAAGCTCGTCGAGTCCGGCAAGCTCGCCGCAGCGCCGCCCGAGCCCAAGCAGAGCTTCCAGCGCTCGGTGGAGCTCTACCAGACCCTCATCACCAAGTTCCCCGATTACCGGTTCAACGACGCCTCGCGCTACCTGCTCGGCTTCTGCCTGGAGAAGCAGGGTGAGCTCGAGCAGAGCCGCGACACGTTCCGGCGCCTCATCGCGATGTACCCCACCTCGCGCTACGTGCCCGAGGCCTGGGTCCGCCTGGGCGAGTACTACTTCGACGCGGTGGGCGAGCCGCAGGCGCTCGAGAACGCGGCCGAGGCCTACGCCAAGGCGGCGACCTTCAAGGACCACCCGCTCTACGACAAGGCCATCTACAAGCTGGGCTGGACGTATTACCGCATGGACAACTTCGACAAGGCTGTCGACTCGTTCGTCCAGCTGGTGGACTTCTACGACCAGCAGAGCAAGGAGAAGGGTGAGGACGAAGCCGGCGGCGACCTGCGGACGGAGGCGCTGCAGTACATGGCCATCTCGTTCGCCGACGAGAAGTGGGGCTCCATCGCCAAGGCGCAGGAGCTGTTCGGGCGCATCGGGCTGCGGCCTTGGGAGGCCGAGCTCTGGAAGCGCCTGGGCGACGTCTACTCCGACCAGACCAAGTGGGACGACGCCATCGCCGCCTACAAGCAGAACCTGGCCAAGGACCCGACCAACGCCAACGCCCCGCAGATCCAGGACAAGATCGTCAAGGCCTACGAGCAGGGCAAGCGCGACTTCGAGGGCGCGTTCGGAGAGCGCGAGCTCTCGGTCAAGAACTACGCCCCCGGTTCGCCCTGGTACGAGAAGAACAAGTCCAACTCGGACGTGATCAAGGGCGCGCAGGAGCTCTCGGAGAAGAGCCTCTACTCGGCGGCCATCTACCACCACCAGCAGGCGCTGCAGCACGTCAAGAACGACAAGCTCGACCAGGCCAAGCGCGAGTTCGAGATCGCCGCGCGCGGCTACGACGACTACCTCAAGCGCTTCCCGCACTCGAAGGTGGCCTACGAGCTCGAGTACTACCTCGCCGACTGCCTCTACTCCTCGCTGCAGTTCCTCGCCGCCGCCAAGCACTTCGAGGCGGTGCGCGACTCGACCGCCGACACGCGCTTCCTGGCCGACTCCGCCTACAACGCGGTGCTCGCGTACCAGAAGGAGATCGACGCGCAGCAGAAGGCCAGCCCGCCCGTGCTCGAGACCAAGCCGGTCTTCACCTCTCGCGACTGGGCCGAGAGCCGCTCGGTCGAGAAGAAGCCGCTGCCCGACCTGTGGAAGAAGTTCGTCTCCGCCGGCGACGGTTTCATCAAGATGCAGCCCAGGCACGAGGGCGCCCCGAAGATCGCCTACCGCGCGGCCGAGGCCTACTACGTCTACGAGGACTTCGAGGAGGCGCGTCGGCGCTTCGCGCAGATCGCCGAGAGCTACCCGGGCAGCGAGTTCGCCAAGTTCGCCTCCAACCTCACCCTGGAGACCTTCCTCATCACCAAGGATTGGGTCGCCGTCACGCAGTTCACCAACGACCTGTTGAAGGGCGGCAAAGACGGCAAGTCGAAGGTCGACCCGAAGAGCGACGCCGGCAAGATCCTGAGCGGCTTCGGCGACAACGCCATGTTCAAGCAGGCCGAGAAGCTGATGGCCGACAAGAAGTGGGACGAGGCCGGCAAGCTCTACGAGGACCTGGTCGAGCGCAACAAGGACTACCAGTTCGCCGACAAGGCCCTCAACAACGCCGCCGTCTGCCGCGAGAACGCCCGCCGGTTCGAGTCGGCCCTCAAGCTCTACGAGCGCATCTACAAGGAGTACCCGAAGTCCGACCTCGCCGACGTGGCGCTCTTCCGCGTCGCGGTCAACGCCGAGAACAGCTACGACCACGAGAAGGCCGTCGAGCGCTACAAGGAGCTCGTCGACAAGTACGCCAAGTCGAAGGACCGCCCGGCCGCGCTCAACAACCTGGCCCGCCTGCTCGAGGCGTTGCAGCGCTACCAGGACGCCGCCAAGCAGTTCACGCGCTTCGCCGACCTCTATCCCTCCGACGAGGACGCGCCGAAGAACCTCTACAAGGCGGCGACCATCTACGAAAAGATGAACGACTGCGGCCGTGAGATTCAGTCGCTCAACGAGTTCATCAAGAAGTTCTCCAAGGACGCCAAGCAGTCGGAGCGCGTCGTCGACGCCTACAAGCGCATCGGCGACTGCCAGCGCACGCTCCGCAACGAGACCGGCGCGCGCGCCTCGTACCTGACCTCGACGCAGGAGTACAAGAAGCGCGGCCTCACCGGCAAAGAGGAGGCCGCCTCCTCCGCCGCCGGCTACGCCCGCTTCCAGCTCGCCGAGGTCGAGTTCAAGAAGTGGGACGACATCAAGCTCACCGGCCGCGGCAGGGCGCTGGAGAACGCGTTCAAGGCCAAGCTGACGGAGGCCAAGAAGCTGCAGGACAGCTACAGCGAGGTCTACCAGTTCAAGAGCGTCGAGTGGATCCTCGCGGCGTCCTACAAGAAGGGCTTCGTCCTGGAGCGCTTCGCCACCACGCTGGTCGAGAGCCCGTGCCCGCCGGACATCAAGGCCGCCTACGGCGACGAGGGCTGCGACATGTACCGCTCGACCCTGGTCGAGAAGGTGACCGGCATGGAGGAGAAGGCCGTCGAGGCCTACCAGACCACCGCCAAGGAGTGTCTGGAGAAGCAACTGGTCGACAACGAGTGGTGTGACAGGACGCAGGAGTCGCTGGCCCGTCTGCGCTCGGACTTCAAGGTCCTCAAGAAGGCGCGCTCGGTGCCGGTGCCCACCACGTTCTACCCGTCGTCGCTCGTCGAGACCGTCGAAGGGCCGGCCGTCAAGAAGCCCGCCGGCGCGGGCAAGCTCGGAGAGGACCGGGATTGATGAGCGCCCTCCGCCTGACCTTGTTGGGCTCCCTGCTCGGCCTCGGGCTCTGGTCGGCTTCGTGCGCCACCACCGAGACCAAGCCAGACGATCCTCTCGCCGCGCCCGATGCCGGCGATGCCGGCCCGATCGAGGTCAAGGCCGGTACGCCCGACATCCCCGATCGACCGGAGGAGATCTCCACGCCTGACGCCGGGGCGGAGTCCAAGAAGGCCGACGACCAGAAGCCGGAGGAGAAGAAGCCCGAGAGGAAGGAGCCGCCCAAGGAGGAGGTGAAGGTCCTCGACTCCAAGGTGCGCGACGCCTTCGACGACGGAATGCGCGAGGCCGTCAAGGGCGACACCGACGGCGCCATCGCCCGCTTCCAGAAGGCAGCCACCGACGACCCGCGTACGCACTGGGCCGACTACAACCTGGGCGTCCTCTACGAGCGCAAGGGCGAGGACGCGCTGGCGGAGAAGAGCTACCTCAAGGCCATCGACAAGCAGGCGAAAGCCGGGGTCAAGCCCAAGGTCGACCGCGCCGCCGAGAACTACGCCAAGCTGCTGGTGCGCACCGGACGGGCGCTGCAGGGCGAAGCCGAGCTCAAGAAGCGGATCGAGGCGGCCCCGGACTCGCTGGGCCTGCGCTACGCCCTGGCCTGGACGCTCTACGCCCAGGACAAGCTCGACGAGGGCGCGGCGGAGTGCAAGAAGGTCCTCAAGAACGACGAGCAGAACGTCTCGGCGATGTTCGTGCTGGCCAACATCTACTTCAAGCAGAGCCGCACCGAGCTGGCGATGATGGTGCTCGACAACGCCGGCCACATCGACATCAACCGCGCGGAGATCCCCAACCTGCAGGGTGTCATCCTGCTGTCGCAGAAGAAGAAGACCGCCGCCAAGGAGAAGTTCCGCAGCGCCGCCGACCTGCGCGAGGACTTCCCCGAGGCGCACAACAACCTGGGCGCGATGCTCCTGGCCGCCGGAAACTTCCAGGAAGCCGCCAAGGAGCTCGAAGCTCGCGGTCAAGTACGCCCCGATGTTCGCCAGCGCCCACCTGAACCTGGGCAACGCCTACCGCGGCCAGGGCGAGATCGAGAAGGCCAAGGCCCGCTACAACGAGGCGATCAAGCTCGATCCGGCGCTGGCGGCCGACGTCTACTTCAACTTCGGCGTGCTCTACCTGGACGCGGAGATGAAGGACCTCGACATCACCAAGCGCATGGAAGAGGCCATCGCCTACTTCACCAAGGTCAAGGAAGCCGGCAAGGGCGACGACACCGTCGAGCAGTACCTCAAGGACGCGAGCAAGGCGATCGAGCGGGAGAAGCGGCGCAAGGAGCGCGAGGAGAAGGACAAGCTGCGCAAGGCGAAGAAGGCCGAGGAGGACGCCAAGAAGGCGGCCGAGGCCGAGGCCAAGCGCAAGGCCGACGAGGAGAAGGCCAAGGCCGACGCCGAGGCCGCCCGTATCGCCGCCGAGAAGAAGGCCGCCGAGGACGCCGAGAAGGCGCGCATCGCCGCCGAGAAGAAGGCCGTCGAGGACGCCAAGAAGGCCGAGGCCGACGCCAAGAAGCAAGCGGCGCTCGACGCCAAGCAGAAGGCCGACGACGAGAAGCGCGCTGCCGCCGAGGCCAAGAAGGCGGAGGCCGACGCGAAGAAGCAGGCCGCTGCCGACGCCAAGGCCAAGGCCGACGAAGAGAAGCGTGCTGCCGCCGAGGCCAAGAAGGCGGAGGCCGATGCGAAGAAGCAGGCCGCGGCCGACGCCAAGGCGAAGGCGGACGCCGACAAGGCCGCCGCGGCTGAAGCCAAGAAGCAGGCGGCTGCGGATGCCAAGGCGAAGGCCGACGCGGAGAAGGCAGCCAGGAACCAGCCGAAGCCCGCTTCGAAGCTCGGCGACGACGAGGACGGCGCTCAGCCGGCCAAGAACACGACGACGACTCCCCCGGCTGGAAACACGGGCGGCAAGCTCGGCGACGACGACGGCGCAGCAGCCCCTTCCAACAAGCCCGCCTCTTCGGGCAAGATCTCCGACGACTGAGGAGGCACTTCGGTGGTGAAAGCTCGCACAGTCGGGGCCATCGCGGTCGCCATCGCTCTGGCGATGCCGGCAGCAGTCCATGCCGGCGAGGTCAAGAAGAAGAAGGTCATCCGGCTCGAGACCATCACGGTCGAGGGCCGAATCCAAAAACCCCAGGCTTTCTACATCCTTCAGCGGTCCAACTTGAACTTCGACGAGTTGGATCGCGCCGAGAGCTTCTTGCCCAAGGTGGTCAAGAGCGTCGAGAAGGACCCGTTCTAAATCGTCAGGGCGGGGTTATCGGGAACCAACCGAGCCCCGATGTGGTCAAAGCAGCCGGGGACGCTTTCCCACGCCCCTGAAGGCAGGTGGAGCACAGATGGCGACGGAACAGAAATCCGCAAAGATTCTACGGATTGGCGTCATCCAAGGCGGCAAGATCATCGAGGAGCGCCTCGTCAAGAAGCGCGACACGGTGACGGTCGGCCAGTCCGCCAAGAACACCATCGTCATCCCGGTCTCGAACCTGCCGCCGTCGTTCGCGGTCTTCGAGATGAAGGGCAATGGCTACGTCCTGCGCTTCACCGACCAGATGGCGGGCCGGCTCTCCAGCGGGGAGACCCAGCTCGACTTCGCGGCGCTCAAGGCGCAGGGACTGGCCAAGAAGGATCGTGACGCCTATGCGGTCCCGCTCAGCGAACAGGCCAAGGGCAAGATCGCCCTGGGCGAAGTGACGCTGCTCTTCCAGTTCGTCACCCCGCCCCCCGAGGCGCCCAAGCCGGTCCTGCCCGACATCGCCAAGGGCTCCATCTGGCACACCATCGACAAGGTCTTCTTCGGCATCCTCATGGCCTGCCTGCTCGTGGACTTCGGCACGGTCCAAGCGGTGAGCCTGCGCGAGAAGAAGGAAGAGCCCGAGCTCGACCCTCGAGGATCTGCCCGACCGCTTCGTGAAGATGATCGTCCCCGACAAGCCCAAGGAGCCGCCCAAGCCCAAGGTGGCCGAGTCGGACACGGGTGCGGACAAGAAGGGCGACGACAAGAAGGGCGACGACAAGCCGAAGGGCAACGCCAAGCCGAAGGGCCCGACCGGCCCGGTCGACCAGGAGGCCAAGCGCGCGGCCATCGCGAAGGGCGTCGCCAACAAGGGCCTGCTCAAGATGCTCGGCGCCATCGGCGACGGGTCCGGTGGCGGCGCCATCGAGGACGTGCTCGGCGGCGGGGCCGGCAGCCAGGACATCGCCAGCGCGCTCGCAGGCGCCGGCGGGGTCGGCGTGGCCAACTCCGACAACCTCGCCGAGGGCGGCGGTCGCAAGGGCGGAGGCTCGGGCGAGGCGGCAGGCATCGGCGACCTGGGGACCACCGGCGGCGCCGGCACTGCGGGTAGTCTGGGCGAGAAGAAGGCAGTGGCCGCAGTCCGGGGGTTCGTCTCGGAGTCGGCGCCCGAGGTCGACTCGGCAAGCTGCGACCGCGACGCGATCGCCCGCTACGTCAAGCGCAACCTGCGCGCCATCCAGAGCTGCTACGAGCGCGAGCTCAAGCGCAACGTCAGCCTGAAGGGCAAGGTGGTCATCCGCTTCACCATCGGCGGCACCGGACGCATCCAGGGGATGCCCGAGGTCGAGGAGGACACCCTGCACAACGAGGCGGTGGTCAGCTGCATCCGCAACACCATCCGCATGTGGATGTTCCCCATCAAGTCCGAGGACGAGTGCCCGGTCGCCTATCCGTTCGTGTTCGCGCCTGCCGGCGGCGGATGAGCCCTCCGAGGACCGTGAGATGAACCGTGCGGCCGCCGGCGAACGACGCCGGCGGCCGTGCTCTTTGGGCGTTGCCGGACCTATTTTCCCCAGCCGTACCGATGGGCTAGACTGCGCAACCGATGAAGGCCAAGGCGCTCAGCGACATCAAGCAGCTCGTCGCCTCCCCGGAGTTCAAGGGATGGTGGGACGGTCTCGCCAAGGTGCGGCTCCAGCGCGACGACGCGCGCGAGCGGCACGACGAGCTGCTCTCCCAGGCGATGCTCATGGACTTCCGCGCCGAGCTCGCCCAGAAGAACGCCATCGACACGCTGTACCGCGCCGGCGAGCTCGAGGACTCGGCTGCCAAGATGGCCGCCGAGGCCCAGGAGCTGGACAACACCAGCTTCAAGGTCGTCGCCGACTACGAGCAGCAGCGCGTGCAGGCCAGCGAGCAGTGGTACCGCGCCTGCGCCCTCGACAAGCAGAACGAGGTCACCCGCCAGCAGATCGCCCAGCGCCGGGAGAAGGCCAGCGCGCTTCCCGCCGGTCCGCAGAAGAAGGAGCTCGAGGCGGAGATCGCCCGGCTCGACGGCGAGCTGCGCCGCGTGGAGCGCATCCAGACCCAGGTGTCGCAGGAGAATCAGCGCGAGCTCGCGGTCAAGAACCGCCTGTGGGAAGAGGTGGAACGTATCTGGGGCCGCTCGATGGAGCTGGCGCTCTTGATGGCCGAGCGCCGCGCCCAGGGCAAGAAGGTGCGCGCCGAGGCCGAGCGGCTCTTCAAGCAGGCCGAGGAGCGCAAGCAGCGGGCGCACAAGCTGCGCGCCGAGGCCGACGCCGTGGCCCGCGAGCGCGAGGCCGCCGAGACCCGCCTGGCCGAGGCCATGAAGGAGGCCTGCGAGCGGTTCGGCTGCGCCCAAGGTGACGAGTTCGCCTACTACCGCCAGAAGGAGAACCCCAAGCGCGCCTGGTGCGTGGCGCTGGTGGAGGACTCCCAGAACTACAACATCGAGGTCAAGCCGCTCGCGGTCTACTCCATCGACCAGAAGCGCGGGGTCGAGTTCCTGGAGCCGGGCGTGGAGGTGAAGGCCTCGGACGCGGAGGGCGACCGGCGCTTCGAGGAGTACTTCCTCAAGGGGCGCAAGGGGCGGGTGCGCGAGGAGACGGACCGCAAGTCGGCGTAACGCCGGGGTTATCGCGGCGCCTTCGGGTGCCGATGTCCCACCACAGAATGGTGGGCCGGAGAGAACATGGAGAAGTTCGAGGTGCTGCAGAGCTCGCCGCTCTTCGAGATGGTCTCGCCGGCGGAGCTGGAGCTGGCCGCGGAGATGAGCCGGCCCCGGCGGTTCGCGGCCGGGGAGATCGTCTTCGAAGAAGGCGACCTGGGGGACTCGCTCTACGTCATCGCCAGCGGCGAGGTCGAGGTGCTGCGCAAGAACGACGCCGGAGAGCTGAAGGTCATCCAGACCCTCGCGCCCCCGGCCTTCTTCGGCGAGATGTCGCTCATCGACAAGGAGTACCGGTCGGCGACCGTCCGCGCCCGCATCGACAGCGTGCTCTTGCAGCTGACGGCAGAGAACTTCACCGCCTTTCGCAAGCACCACCGGGACGGGTTCACCTTCGTGGTCATGAATATCGCCCGGGTGCTCTCGTCGCGGCTGCGCGCCGCCAACGTCCGGCTTGCGGCTCGCCTGTAGCGCGCGCCACGGGCGGACTCACTGAAGAACAGCGCGGCCATCGGCCGGCCGCAGGAGATCCTAGGCCATGAGCCGTGGGCTTTCTCTTCTCTCGCTTTGCGCTGGCGTGGCGGTGGCGGCCCTCGCGCCCGCGACCGCACAGGCTGCACAAGCGCTGTCGGGCTTTCCTCGCCGGGTTCCAGGGGCACAGCCGGGCAGGGACCCGGCAATGGTGTCGACGCCCGTGGTCCTCGACCCCGCCGAGGGCGGCCGCGCCGTCTTCGCGGCCGGCAACGAGCTGCTCTGCTTCACCTTCGCAGGCTCGGTTTGTGCCGGCTTCCCGGTGAGCCTGGGCGAGAAGGTGGGCGTGGTCGGCGCCCCTGCCGTGGGCGATCTCGACCCGCAGCACAAGGGAGCCGTCGCGGTCTGCCAAACCGACGGCCAGCTCACGGTCCTGGGCTCGGACGGAGTGCCGCTCGCTGGATTCCCGCTCCAGATTGCGGATGGCTTCGAAGCCGGACCGTCCCTGATCGACCTGGACGGCGATGGCAAGCTCGAGATCGTCTTCGGGGGCAAGGGCGGAAAGCTCCACGCCACGAGCGCCTCCGGCACGCCGGTGAAGGGCTTCCCGCTCCAGCTGGGAGCTACCGTGACGAGCGCGGTCGCGGGCGGCCGGTTCGGGGCGTCGTCGGCCATGGCGCTGGCCACGGGTAACGAGGACGGCAAGGTCTACGTGGTGGACCTCAAGGGGGTGGGGCTGCTGGGCTTTCCAGTCGCCTCCTCGTACCTGGTCAGCGGCGAGCCGGCGATGGGCGACCTCGACGGCGACGGCTCGAACGACCTCGCCTTCGCGTCGCAGGACTTCAAGGTCTACGCGGTGCGGCCTGACGGAAAGGCCTGGGCTGGCTTCCCAGCAACGGTGGGCGCGCGGGTGCTGGGCGGAGTGGCGCTCGCGGACGTCGACGGCGACGGCCGGCTGGAGCTCGCCGTCGCCGCCATGGATGGCCGGCTCCACCTGTTCGACCTCGCGGGCCAGGAGCTCAAGGGCTTCCCGGTCAAGCTGGGCGAGAAGCTCGTGGGCTCGGCGGTCATCGCCGACCTCGACCGCGACGGCAAGGACGAGATCCTGGTGGCCAGCTCCGATGGCCAGCTGCACGCAGTACGCAAGGACGGCAAGCCGGCAGCCGGATTCCCCGCCCGCCTCGGCGCCGAGGCGATCGGCAGCCCGTCGGTCGCCGAGCTCGGCGATGGGACGGTGATCTTCCAGGCCGCCGGCGACAAGGTTCACGCCTTCAAGGTCAAGCGCGCAGGCAAGTCCACCGCGCCGCTCGCCTGGCGCGAGCAGGGGCACGACCCGGCGCGCAACGGCCGGGTGCATCCGAACCCGCCCGGCTATGCCGACCTGCGCATCGAGCCGGCCGAGCCTTCGACCGACGATGTGCTGACGGCGAGGTACCGGTACTTCGACCTCGACGGCGACCCCGAGCCGGCCACCGAGATCCGCTGGCTGAGAGACGGCAAGGAAGTCCCGGCGCTGGCAGGCAAGCAGACCGTGCCCAAGGAGGAGACCCGGAAGAAGGAGAAGTGGCGCTTCCAGGTGTCGGCGCCGGGCGGGGTGGCGAAGGCGAGTCCCGAGGTGGTCATCCGCAACAGCGCCCCGGGCCGCCCCACGGTGGCGCTCGACCCCGAGGTGCCGCGACGCGCCTCGGCCGTGCGCGCCAGGATCGCCGGGGAAGCGCCCGACGCCGACGGAGACAAGCCCAGCTACTCGTACACCTGGCTACGGGACGGCAAGCCGCAGAAGGGCATGACCACGAACGAGCTCCCCGCAGGCTCGCTCAAGCGCGGCGAACGCTGGTCGGTGGTCGTCACCGCTTCGGACGGCGAGGCCGAGGGCCCCGCGGCCGCGGCCGAGGCGACGGTGGGCGACAGCGCTCCGACCGTGCCGGAGATCTCCCTGACGCCGGCCAAGCCGAAGACCGGCGACCCGGTGAAGGTGGTCATCGCCAAGCCGGCGACCGACGTCGACTCGGACGCGCTCAAGTACCGCTACCGGTTCTTCGTGGACGGCGTGGCGCTCTCCTTGGCGACGAGCCTGGACACGCTGCCGCCGCTGCTCGCGCGAAAGAAGCAGGTCCTCTCGGTGGAGGTGCAGGCCGACGACGGAGAGCTGCTCGGGCCCGCGGCCAAGGCGCAGGCGACCATCGTCAACACCGCCCCGACTGCGCCAGCGCCGTCCATCGTCCCCGCCGACGCACGGCAGAAGGACGCGCTGGTCGCGGGGCTGGCGAGCGCCTCCCAAGACATCGACGGAGACCGGCTGACTTACCGCTTCTCCTTCGCCAAGGCAGGGAAGACCGTCTCCGAGGCGCGTGAGCTGCCTGGCCTCAAGAAGGGCGAGCTGTACGAGCTGACCGCCGTCGCCTCCGACGGCGAGGCCGACTCGGCGCCGGGCAAGGTGGCGCTGACGGTGCGCAACACGGCGCCGACCGCGCCGGCATTGGCCTACGAGGCGCTCCCTCTGCGCCGCTCGGATCCGGTGAAGGTCAAAATCGTCACGGCGTCGACCGACGCCGACGGCGACAAGGTGGGCTATCGCTGGGCCTGGTCCAAGAACGGGCAAGCACAGGCTGGGCTCACCGCGCCCGAGCTGCCCGCCGGGACGGTACGCAAGGGCGAGGTGTGGCGCGTCACCGCCACCCCCAACGACGGGGTGGAGGACGGCACCGCCGCGTCCATCGAGGCCATGGCCAGCGACAGCGTGCCGAGCTCGCTCGAAGTCGCGCTCTCGCCAGCCGAGCCCAGGGTGGGGGACGCGATCAAGGCAGTCATCTCCAAGCCGGCGTCGGACGTCGATGGCGACAAGCTCAGGTACCAGTACCGGTTCCTGGTGGACGGGACGCCGCTGCCGTTCCACGACGCGATCGATTCCATCCCGGCGCGCACCGCCAAGAAGAAGCAGGTCGTGACCGTCGAGGTTCGGGCGGACGACGGCGAGCTGCAGGGCCCCGTGGCGACGGCGAGGGTGACCGTGCTCAACACCGCGCCGGAGCCGCCCAAGGCGCTGGTGCTGCCGCGGGAGCCGCGGAACGTCGACGCCATCCTCGGAGGCATCGACAGCCCCGCCGCCGACGCCGATGGCGACAAGCTGAGCTACCGGTTCTCCTTCTCGAAGGCGGGCAAGAAGGTGGAGACCGCGCTCGCCGAGGGCCGCGAGGTCCGAGGGCTGAAGAAGGGTGAGGTCTACGAGCTCTCGGTGGTCGCCTCCGACGGCGAGGCCGAGGCGCCTGCGGCCAAGGCCACGGTCACCGTGAAGAACACCCCTCCGACCCCTCCGGCCATCGCCTTCGAGACCACGCCTCTCCGGCGTGCCGAGGCCGTGAAGGTGAAGCTCTCCGCGCCCTCCGTGGACCCCGACGGCGACCCCATCGCCTACCGGTGGACCTGGTCGAAGAACGGCCAGGTCCAGAGCGCGCTCACGACCCCCGACTTGCCGGCGGGCACGGTCGGCAAGGGCGAGCGCTGGAAGGTGACGGCGACGCCCAACGACGGCGAGGCCGACGGAACCCCGGCATCGATCGAGGCGGTGATCGCCGACAGCGCCCCCGGTGCGCTCGAGGTCGCGCTCACGCCCGCCGAGCCCAAGGTGGGCGACGCGATCAAGGCCGTGGTCAAGAAGCCGGCGAGCGACCCCGACGGCGACAAGCTCAAGTACCAGTACCGCTTCTTCGTGGACGGCACGCCCCTGACGTTCGACGCGTCGGTGGATATCGTCCCGGCGCGCACCGCGCGCAAGAAGCAAGTGGTGAGCGTCGAGGTCCGCGCCGACGACGGCGAGCTGCAGGGGCCGGTGGCGACGGCGAAGGCCACGGTGCAGAACACCGCCCCGGAAGCGCCCCACGTCGTCGTCCTGCCCGCCGAGCCGGGGACACAGGACGCCATCCTCGGCGCGGTGGACAAGCCCGCGACCGACGCCGACGGCGACAAGCTGGCCTACCGCTTCACGTTCGAGAAGGCGGGGAAGAAGGTCGACGCCGTCGCCGACGGGCGCGAGGTGCGCGGGCTGAAGAAGGGCGAGGTGTACCAGCTCGAGGTCATCGCCAGCGATGGAGAGGCGGACTCGCCGCCCGCCAACGCGAGCGTGACCGTCAAGAACACCCGTCCGACGGCGCCCGCGGTCTCCTTCTCCACCGCGGCGCCTCCGTCGGGCGAGGCCGTGGACGTGAAGATCGACCGGCCGTCGACCGACCTCGACGGCGACGCGGTGTCGCTGGCCTATGCCTGGGCCGTGGACGGCAAGCCCGCAGGCCTGCCCAAGGACGCGGCTTCCATCCCCGCGGGCAGGGTGAAGAAGCACGAGGTGTGGACGGTCGAGGTGACTCCGTCGGACGGCCAGGAGAACGGTCCTTCCGGAAAGGCGCGGCTGGTCGCAGTCAACACACCGCCCACGGCGCCGGTGGTCTCCATCGAACCCTCGGAGCCGTCCGCCGAAGTGGGCGCCAAGGCCAAGGTGGAGCAGCCGTCCACCGACCGCGACGGCGACGCCATCAGGTACCGCTATGCGTGGTTCAAGGACGGGGTGCGCGTCGAGCTTCCGGCCGAGGCTTCCTCGCTCAAGCCCGGGACCCTTCGCCGCGGCGAGGTGCTCAAGCTGGTGGTGACGCCCTTTGACGGGGAGGTGGAGGGCGGCAGTGCCGCAGCCACCGCCAAGGTCAAGGACAGCGCGCCGGTCGCTCCGCAGATTGCGCTGGTGCCGGAGAAGCCAACGGTCAAGGACGAGCTCTCCTGCGTCGTGAAGGTCGCGGCGAAAGACCCGGACCAGGAGACGCCACGAGTGGCGTTGACCTGGATGCGAGACGGCGAGCCGGTCCCGGTCTCCGCCGACCAGACCAAGATCCCCGCGGGGGTCGCGCTCCACGGCGAGACCTGGAGCTGCACCGCGGTCGCCTCCGATGGTGAGCTGTCGAGCGCGCCAACCGAGGCCAAGGTGACCGTCGTCAATTCGGCTCCGGGCGCGGCCAAGGCCGTCGTCGAGCCGGAGGAGCCGCAGGCCGGGCAGGACCTCTTCTGCCGGCTCGCCCAGCCTGCGGAGGACCCCGACGGCGACCGCGTCAGCTACACCTTCGTCTGGAAGTCTGGGGGGAAGCCCGTGGCAGCCGACGCCGCCGAGCCCTGGAAGTTGCCGGCAGCGGCGACGAAGAAGGGCCACTCGTACCAGTGCGAAGTGTCCGCCAGCGACGGGACCGCGAAGGGGCCGGTGGCCAGAGGCGAGGCCAGGTATCGCAACAGCCCTCCGACCGCGCCCGTCGTACGCCTCTCGCCGGAGGCGCCAACTGCTGGGGGAGCGCTCAGCTGCACCATCGCCACGGCCTCCGTCGACCCCGATGGCGACAGGGTGAGCTATCGCTTCGTCTGGCAGAAGAACGGCGTCGATCAGTCGTTCGCGGCCTCTTCGGCCGAGGTTCCGGGACGGCTCGTGAAGGCCGGCGACATCTGGCGCTGCGTCATCACTCCAACCGACGGCGACAACGAAGGGAGTTCGGGCTCGAGCAACGAGGTGGTCGTCCAATCCGCGTCTGCGGGCTCTGCCTCCCGCTGACGGCGTCTTGTGTGAAAACGGATGTGGGTACGAGGTGTTGCAGCCTTCGTGAATGCCCGGAACGCGGGTGGACACCCAACAGGAGAGCTGCTGCAACCGGAGCGAAGTCGAGCCCGACACTTCATTGACACTGGTTCAGCCAAGTCCGTATAATTCCCCACTTTTTGAATCGGGCTGAACCCGTTGGTTTCACAGAGGCGACACGATGAGAAAGCGGCTGTCGATCGTCGCTGGGGTTCTGGCCGGGGGGCTGGTGATGGGGACCGCGGTTGCCGCGGAGCCTCCTGCAACCTCCGACCAGACACAGGCGAAGGCCGAGAACGTCCCGGACCCCGAGAAGCTGCAGAAGTCGACCGAGTTCCTCACGCAGATGCGTGCGGGGCTGAAGGTCGTCCTCGGCAAGCTCGAGGAAGCACGCGCGAGCAAGGACGTCGTCAAGCTCAACTGCGTCAACGAGAAGCTGACCAACATCAAGGGCCTGCTGCGCATCAGCGAGCAGGCGGACATCTCGCTGCAGGAGGCGGTCGCCAAGAAGGAGTCCCAGACCGCCGAGCACGAGTACACCAAGGTCACCATCGCCCGCGCCAAGATCGAGCAGCTGAAGGCTGAGGCGGAGCAGTGCGTGGGCATGCTCGCTTTCGAGACTGGGGACACGGAGGTCATCGTCGAGGTGCCTCCCGACCTGCCCCAGGTCGACCCAACGGTCACGCCACCGCCGCCGCCGCCGGTGAACCGCCCTCCACCCGCCAGTCCCACCAGTTGATCAGGAGACGGCGTTGGGCTAAGTAGTCAGCGCTTCAGCGAAAGCCCTCGATCGAGGGTCCGGGCGGGATGCAGAAAAGTCGAGGAAGTCCGGTGGCTGCCGGGCCACCGCTAGGGCGGGCCGCATTGCCGATTTGGAGCCAGGATTGAGGCCGCAACTACGGATGCAGAGCAGACCACGCGCTGCCAGCTTGGCGATCCTTGCGCTGGCTACTCTGCTTGCGACGCCAGCAGTCGCCGAAGGACCGGGGCTCAAGTTCGGCAGCGCTCGGCTCCACCCCTACATCGAGCTCGAGCCGTGGTTCGACTCGGCGGTCTCCGTGGTCGACTCGGGGCAGATCCCCGGTGACCTCCTCTTCCACATTCGTCCCGGCTTCAAGTTCGAAGTGCCGTCGTCGATGGTGGCCTTCAACTGGCTCGGCAACTTCGACTGGGTCCAGTACTCCGGCTTGATGAACAAGGGCACGCTTGCCGCGTCGCACTGGGCCATCGACTCCGACCTGGACCTCGCCATCAACCGCGACGGACAGATCGCGCTGGACGTCGGCGATCACGTCGTTCGCTCCGACCGCAACACCAGCTCGCCCAGCCTTCGCTACGGCACCCTCTCGCTCTTCAACGAAGCCCGCCTCAAGCTCTCCATCCGCCCCTACAACGGCTCCATCACCATCGAGCCAGGGTACAAGTTCGGAGTCGAGGTCTTCTCGCCGTACTCAAAGATTTCGGTCTGCGGAACTGGTCCGGTCACGCCGGAGTGCAACCCCGACCAGGTCTCGGCGTTCGACTACATGAACCACACGGCCAACCTGAACGGCCGCTGGAAGTTCCTGCCCAAGACCGCCCTCATCCTCGACACCGCCTTCAATGCTCGGCAGTACATGAACTCGGTGGGTGGGGTCCGCAGCAAGGACATGCTGTCCCTCAAGGCGACCATCGGCGTCGCCGGTCTGCTCACCACGCACTGGGAAGTGATGCTGCGCGCCGGCTGGGGGCAGGACTTCTCCTTGAACACCTACTCCAGCGTCATCGGCCAGGCCGAGGTCGGCTACCTCCTCTCCGAGACGGGTTCGCTCCGTCTGGGCTACGTGCGCACCTTCGAGCCCACGGGTGGCTCCACCTACAACAGCTTCGGCGACGATCGCGTCTACCTGGACGGGCGGATTCTCCTGGGCGGCAAGCTCACCATCCACGGCGCTCTCTCCTACGACTACCTGAACTTCCGCGGCGCTGGGGCGACGGGCAAGGACCAGCACAACATCGCCTTCGACCTCGGCCTCGACTACGAGATCAAGCCCTGGGTCACGGTCGGCGGCGGCTACCGCCTGACCTACATGACCGGGCTCTCGGTCTATGCCTCCAACAACCAGTTCTGGCGGCACGAAGGCTTCCTGAAGCTCCAGTTCATCTACTGAGCCTTCCGCCGAACGTTTGCTGGGCGCGCACGCGGGAATCCCCGCGCTCCTGCCCGCGTTTGTGAGTTCGATGCTCGTCTCGCGCTCCGCACTCCTGCTCGCCGTCGCCTCGCTCGTGGTGCTGGTCGCGCCAGCCTGCAAGACGCCTGGCCGGGAAGTCCCGAGCTACTCGACCCGCGACCAGATGGCTCGCAGCCAGCCGGTGGCCAACTCGGCGCTGGGGGTCGGCGACGTGCTCGAGGTCCGGGTCTACCAGGAGCCCGACCTGTCGGGCGCGTTCCGGGTGGCGACCGAGGGGACCATCGACTACCCGTTCTGCGGCCGCATCAAGGTTTCGGGGCTATCCTCCAGTGCGCTCGTGGACTTGCTCACCAGCTGCCTCAAGAACGGCTACCTCAAGCGCCCACAGGTCACCGTCTTCCTCAAGGAGTACAACTCGCAGAAGGTGTTCGTCTTCGGCGAGGTGCAGAAGCCGGGGACCTTCGCCTTCGAGCCGCAGATGACCATCATCCAGGCCGTCACGCTCGCCAACGGCTTCACCAAGATGGCTGCCAAGGACTCGGTGATCGTCACGCGGGTCGTGGTCGACGAGAAGACGCTCCAGAGCGACGAGCGCAAGGTGAAGGTGCCGGTGGAGTCGATCGGCGAGGGCCGGGAGAAGAACTTCTTCATGCAGCCCGGGGACATCGTCTACGTCCCCGAGAGCTTCCTCTAGGCGAGCCCTCGAGTGCCGGCAGGAGCCTTAGCGCTTCTTCCCGCTCTTGCTCGAGCCGGGCGTGAGGGAAGAGAAGGAGACGATGTCCTTCGAGCCCTTCGAGTTGCCCTTCTTCGCCTTCTTGGTCTGGGCAGTGCTCGAGCGGTGCTCGACCTCCGCGACCGCGGTGGGGCTTAGGCACCGCGGCGTGGAGACGCCGGCGAACGCCTCGCCGTCGGCGTCGTCCACCTCGTGCTCCAGCAGCCGGTCGATCCGGTCGCTCTCTTCGATGGCCCAGGGGCGCATGAAGCAGCCAGTCCCGAGGAGCAGTGCTCCCGCGAGCAGGGCGACGAGGGCGGTCCTCATGAGAGCCCCCGCGCGCAGCAGTCCTTGAACTTGCTGCCGCTGCCGCACGGGCAGGGCTCCTGGCGGCCCAGCGTTCGCGCTGCGGGCTGGGCCCGGCCGAGCGCCTCCTCGTAGGCCAGCTCCGCGAAGCGCAAGAGCCCGGGCTCGCAGCGCTCGACGAAGCGCTGCAGCTCGCTGGTCGCCCGGGCCGTGCCGTGGTGGGCGAGGAACGCGAGCAGCTCCTTGCGCTCCTCGCGCGTCGCACCGCTCTCGTAGAGCCGCGCGGCCAGCCGGCCGATCTCGCTCTCAGGCACCTCGCCAGGTTGGCCGTGAGCGCTCTCCTGCGCCTCGAGGTATTCGCGGACCGCAGCATGCTCGCCCATCGCCCAGCGCGCGGCCCCGTGCACCGCCGGGATGATCGTGGCTCCGGTCCACCGGCGCGCTTCGCGCTCCCGCCCCATCGCCCTTGCCATCGACATTGCGTCCCCTCCTCGGTTGCGCCGCTCTCGCAGCGCGCGGTTGACCTGCCCCGACCAAGAGGGCCCGGAACCGGAATGGCTCCGGGCCCTCGCTCGTCACTCGCCACCCCACCTCACCCAGCCACCCATGTTCCCTTGGCGGCGAGCCCGCCGACACGTCCGTCCCGCTGGCTAGGCCTGGGCCATCGGCGCTTCGGCCTCCTCCGTCAGCTCCGGCACCGGGACCGGCGCCGGCGCCGAGGCCAGCTTCGAGGCGATCTCGTCCATGGCCGCCGGGTGCTCGCGCAGCCACTCGCAGGCCTTCTCGCGGCCCTGGGCGATCCGCTCGCCCGCGACCGAGAACCAGGCGCCGCTCTTCTCGACCAGCCCGCGCTCGCAGGCCAGGTCGAGCAGCTCGGCGGTGCGGGCGATGCCGCTTCCGTAGAGCAGGTCGAATTCGGCCTCGCGGAAGGGCGGGGCGACCTTGTTCTTGACCACCTTGACCCGCGCGCGGCCGCCGATGACCTGCTCGCCGTCCTTGACGTGGCCGATGCGGCGGATGTCCAGGCGGACGCTGGCGTAGAACTTGAGCGCGTTGCCGCCGGTGGTGGTCTCCGGGTTCCCGAACATCACGCCGATTCTTCTGGCGCAGCTGGTTGATGAAGACGACGCTGGCCCCGGACTTGGACACCGCGCCGGTGAGCTTGCGCAGCGCCTGGCTCATGAGCCGCGCCTGCAGGCCCATGTGCTGGTCGCCCATCTCGCCTTCGATCTCCGCGCGCGGGACGAGCGCCGCGACCGAGTCGACGACGACCAGGTCGATGGCGCCGCTACGCACCAGCTGCTCGGCGATCTCCAGGGCCTGCTCGCCGGTGTCGGGCTGGCTGATGAGCAGATCCTCGACCTTGACGCCCAGCTTGCGGGCGTAGCCCACGTCGAGCGCGTGCTCGGCGTCGACGAAGGCGGCGGCGCCGCCCTGCTTCTGCACCTCGGCGATGGCGTGGAGCGCCAGCGTGGTCTTGCCCGAAGACTCCGGGCCGAAGACCTCGATGACGCGGCCGCGCGGGTAGCCGCCGACGCCCAGCGCGGCGTCCAGGCCCACCGAGCCCGTGGGGATGAACTGGACCTTCTGCTCCTCGCCCTCGCCGCCCAGCCGCATGATGGCCCCGCGCCCGAACTGCTTCTCGATCTGCCCCACCGCCGCGGCGATGGCCTTGAGCTTCTCGCTGACCTTCGACATGCCTCTCCCCTCCCGCCCTTGCCCAGGGCTCGTCGTGTGAACCGCCGCCCGCCCGCGCCCCGGAGGCCCATCCTCCGGAGGCGCGCCGGCGGCGCCCTTCAAGCCGGAAGCTTCCTGTCGAGCGTCCGGTAGCTGATGGCCTCGCTGACGTGGCTCGAGCGGATGGCCTCGGAGCCGTCGAGGTCGGCGATCGTCCTGGCGACCTTGAGGATGCGGTCGTAGGCCCGCGCGCTCATGCCGACCCGGTCGACCACGTTCTGCAGCAGCGAGGCGCCCTCGGCGTCGACTTCGCAGAACCGGCGGATCTGCCGGGGCGTCATCTGCGCGTTGCAGTGGGTGCCCGGCGTCCGCAGGAAGCGGGTCAGCTGCAGCGCCCGCGCCTGCTGGACTCGCTCGCGCAGCGCCGCGGAGGTCTCGCCCTCGCGCTGCGGCGTCAGGTCGCGGTAGCGCACCGGCGGCACGGTGACGTGCAGGTCGATCCGGTCCAGCAGCGGCCCGCTGATCCGCGAGCGGTAACTCAGGACCTCCTTGGGGTTGCAGTTGCAGGGGTGCGTGCCGCTGCCCGCGTGGCCGCAGGGACAGGGGTTCATCGCCGCCAGCAGCATCATCCGCGAGGGGAAGGTGATGGTCTGCGCGGCGCGAGCGATGGTGACCTTGCCGTCCTCCAGAGGCTGGCGCAGGACCTCGAGGACGTTCTTCTTGAACTCGGGCAGCTCGTCCAGGAAGAGCACGCCGTTGTGCGCGAGCGAGACCTCGCCCGGCCGCGGCACCGAGCCGCCGCCGATGAGGCCAGCGTCGCTGATGGTGTGGTGCGGCGCGCGGAAGGGGCGCTCGTAGATGAGCGAGCGGTCGCCGACCATGCCCACGACGCTGTAGACCTTCGTCGTCTCGAGCGCTTCCTCGAAGCTCATGCCCGGCAGGATGGTGGGCAGGCGCTTGGCGAGCATCGTCTTCCCAGAGCCAGGCGGCCCGAGCATCAACCCAGTCGGGACATATGTCCGGGGTACCGTTTCTCCTCTCGGTCGCGGTGTAGGAAGGCCCGCCCGCCGTGGCCCGCCAAACCGCCAAAACAGCCCTTCCTGCGCGTCACAGGTAGTGGGTTGGGCTCCCAGATGGGCCACGCTGCACGTTCGTCCTGAGGCCTCCTGGCGCGTCGGGCTAGGCTTCGCGCATGCCCACTCTTGAGACTGAACGGGAGTTGCTGGTCGAACTCGTCCATTTGACCCGGAGACTCGTGGCGCTGGTCGAGGCGAAGTCTTCAGCAACTAAAGACCAAGCCTCTCGGCCCAACGATGCCGTCGAGAAACCACTCGTGGTCACCGTCGATGAGGCGGCCACACTCCTCCGCTGCGGGCGCACCCACGTCTTCGCGCTCATTCGGGACGGAGTGGTCCGTCGAGCCAGACGAATCGGCCGACGCACGATGGTCTTCCGTGCTTCCGTGGTAGCGGCACTTGAAGAAGACCCGGTGCGCGAGTTGCCACCACGGCCAAAGGACGAACGAGCCGCGCCAACCCAACCTGGCGACTGGGCCGCTATCGCTGCTCGGGCGAAGAAGATCCCTCTGTCCAAAGGAGACAGGGACGCGATTCGCGCGCTTCCTCTTTCGGGTCGTCTGGGTGTCGAAGACTAGCCTTCTTCGTCCTCGGGCGGGTCCCGAGGTGGCGGCTCAACAGGCGGTTGCCCACCAAGTCTGAACATGGGCGGGTCGTCCGTGGTCGGTGGCTGCTTCTGCGCTTTGCCTTCTTGGCGCTTCCGTTCCCGCTTGGCCCTGATCTCGGCTGCCATCTGCTTCACCCACTCATCGGTGGGAAGCTCTCCCTCCTCTTGCCAATGGGGCTTCGGCTTCTTGTCGTCAGGCATCGGCACACCCCCTAAGCGCTCGCTTCCACGAACAGGTCAACTGCGCCGCCTTGCGCGAGGCGTCTTCTGATGCTTGTTCCCTCCGACGTCGGCCTTCACTCGCTGGAGCCAGGCCACATAGTCCCTCCAGACCCGTAACCGTTCAGCCCGGGTGTTTGCGATGTTGATGCTTCGGATCCGCTCGCGCTCATCCGCAGTCATGGCGTTGACGGTGTGCTTGACCAGGGCGTCCTCGGCCTGGCACCGGGCGTCTACTCGCAGCATCCATTGCACGAGTTCGCGCCGCACGTCCTCCTCTTCCGCCTCGTTGGCGCAGGTGTTGACGATCCTCACGCGGAGTTCCTGGGGCTTCTTCTCGGGCATTGCGCGATCCTACGTTCGAGCTAGCGAGACCCGCTGCACGCCGAGTCACCCGCGTGGCAGCTCGCGAGAATCTGTGCCCGCCGGCCGGGCGGTCTGAGAGGGCTACTGGAGCACGATCTCCAGCGGCGTGGCGTAGGGATAGGCGGGGTCGGTCACTTCCGTCACGGGATAGCCAGTGCCGGACTTGCTGTTGCTGATGCATCCCTGCATGGCGATCATCGAGCCCGCTTGGAAGGACTGAGCCTTGGTGAAAGTGGGGGCGAAGAGACGCGTCGTGCTCTCGCCTTCGACTAGGACGGCTCCTGTCTTCTCAATCCACGCCTTCCCGCCGCAGTAGGCGTCTTCGAAGTAGACGACGGCGCGAACGTCCAGGCGTCCGGTGTCCAGCCGCACGACCATCAACTTGTTGGCCGCAGTGTTGAACGCGGTCACGGTCGTATCGAAGTTGGGAGGCCCGAACGGCGCCACTCCCACTCCAACGACGGCGCCATTTGCTGTCTTCAAGACTGCCTGCCTGCATGCTGCGCCGGGGTCGCCCTTCGCTCCCTGTTCACCTTGATCGCCCTTGGTGCCTGGGTCTCCTTGGGCCCCTGTCGCGCCTGCTACTCCGGTAGCCCCCGTTGCCCCAGTCGCGCCAGTCGGACCAACTACGCCTTGGGGCCCCTGTTCTCCTTTTGCCCCTTGCGCCCCCGCCGGGCCCGTGCAGTTGGCAGCCACAAGGCATGCGATCGCAGCGACTACGAGCCGAGTCATGGTCTAGGCCTCCCGCTCGGCACTGTAGCACCTCGGGGTCAGAGCCCATCCAAGGTCAAGTGGACCTCAACGCCCGTGCTGAGCAGCGCGCTGGCGAACCGTTCGGCTGCGGCTAGGAGCAGTCTTGCCCGTCGGACTCGCTGCCAGTCGCGCTCTTTCTGGGCGGTCTGTAGCTCCAACTCGCCCACGGCCAGCGCCAGCGCTGCGAGCTTCCGAAACATCCTGTCCGCTGTCATCCCGCCGCCCTCCCTCCATCGAGAACCCGTCCAGCGCCCCCGTTGCAGACAGAGGGCCAAGGGAAGGCAGAGAGCGTGCGGAGCAGGGCAACGTCGCGGCGCGGAACGTGGGTGGTGCGCCCGGGAGCACGACCGCCGACCCGAGATTGGCGCCGTGCTATCTTTCCCGCTGCGGGGGTTTTCCCATGATTCGCGGCGCCGGCTTCGCAGTCGTTGTCGTAGCGTTTGCACTCACCCTGAGTTGCGCGAGCAGGGCCCGGACCGACGTCTTCCGCGGGCCCGATGGCGCCGACTGGTTGGGGATCAGGTGCCGGAATCACTCCAACTGCGTCGCGCGCGCTGGGGACGCGTGCCCCGACGGCTACATCATTGATGAGGCAACCAGCGTCAACGGCTTCATCGCCATCCAGTGCGCCACCCCGCCGGCCCAAGTGCCCGTAGCGCCCACTGCCGCCAACCCGGTCACGGCTACTGAAAAGATCGCCCCGCTCAGCGCCGAGGAGCAGGACAGGCAGGCCAAGGCGGCGTTTGAGGAGTGGAAGAAGACGCAGCCGGCGGCAGCGGGTGCCGCGAAGCAGTAGGTCACGCGCCAGACTGTGCCATCCGTTCCCGGACTGCCAATCCGGCGAGGGTTGCGGCTGCGGCGATGCTCAGACACCGTTGCTCGCCCTGTTCGATGTGCTCGCCAGGAACGTAGGTGCCCGGCAGGTCATACGAGAAGCCACGTAGCAGGTAGTCGAGCGGCAGGCCCAGGGCGTCGACCGCCCGCTGTGCGGCCCGAAGTCCTACCCGGCGAAGGGGTGCGCCTCTCGTGACCTCGGCCGAACCGAACGCGCACGCTCGCACGCGCTGGCGGATGACCTCGGGCGCCAGGTCTGCCGGCTTGAAGTCCTCGGGGAGCAAGACGGCTGCGGCGTGGATGCTCTGCGGCTGTCCGTCACGAGCGAGCCCGAAGGCTGCGATACCCCACACCCAGCGATACCCGAGGGCCCAAAGGCCTTGCTCTGTTCGAAGCGAGGGGGCTTCAGGCAAGCGGAGGGTAGGCATCGCTTCACCTCGACTGCGAGCGCGAGCCCGCGAGTGCAAATTATGAAAACCGGCCGCTACTTCCCCGAAGATTTCGCTGCGTCTTGCTCGACCTCGGCAAGCACCTGGCCCATGCGCTCAACCGCGGCGCGGCGGACCTCGGGAGGTAGGCGCAGCAGTCTCCCGGCCCAGTCGGCTGCAGTGGCATCCACCGGCCCGGCGATGCGCAGTGCGGGCGGCTTGGGCTCGCGCGCGAGGACCTGGTTGTTGACGGCTGCAGCGCCCTGCCGTTGTTCGAGCTGGGCAATGAGGCGCTCCACCCTCCGGCGCATGCGCTTGTAGTTCACAGCGTGCCCGCTCGCCGGCTGGCTTCGAAGTCCTTGATCTTCTTCTCAAGCGTGGCCGTCTCGATGGACTTGAGCAGCGTCTGGGCAGCCATGGTCATGGCGCGCGCCCGCTCGGGGTCCAGGCGGTTGGCTTCCAACTCCCGGACGATCCACGCCATGAGGCTGCGCACGTTCGCGGCGCTTCGCAGTTTGCGGTGTCGAGGTGGGAGCGGCACGACTGAACCAGGGCGCGGCGCGGGCTCGTTCTCAGCCATCGGGAAGACTCCTATTTGATGCGATTTGTTGATGATAATTATACGCTCGATTAGGGCTATCGCGTGATAGAATGCAATATCAAGAATGAATTTCGCTAGTATTCAGCAAGAGTGAAGCCGGATTGTCTGATTGCTCGGCGCACGCAAACAATGAAAGAATTACAAATGAATCGAAATCGGGAATTTCTGGCTGAATTGTGGGCCGCCCTCCGAGCCCTGCCGCGTGTCTTGCTCGCTCGGTTCAAGCGGCGCCTCCCCTGCTACACGCCCCAGGCGCTCCCGGCCCCGTCCGCGTTCTTCGAGGGGTGCATGGTGCGGCTGGTGAACGAGGGCGAGGCGGATTCGCTGGTGATCTGCCTGCAGCGGGCCGACGACTCGTGGCACTGGGCAACAGTGGCGAAGGCCTGAACCTCAAGGAGCCGCACGCCATGCCCCGGAACTTCCCGCAGCCCATGCGCCTCCACGTCAACGACGGAGTCCTAGCTCGGTTCCAGGACCAGGTTATCGCCGCTCTCCGTGTCCTTACTGCTTGGGCAATGTCCTATCCGCCCAGGGTTACGACAGCGAAGCGGCTCAAGGCAGGCGAGGCCCAGGCTGGCGAGTTGATTCGCGTCTGGGACAGCCTCCGAACCCCCGAGCAGTTGCAGGTCTGTCTGCAGGACGCGAGCACCAACAATGAGCATCGGTGGTCTTGGAACACGGTAGCGATGTACCCGCCGCGGTTCGTCACCTCGGGCGCAGTGCCCGGCAAGACCGAACTGCTTCCGGCCCCAGGTCCAAACTGGCTTGGCCGCTTTGTACGTGTGCAGGACGAAGGCACTCCGGAGCAACTTTTGATCTGCCTTCAAAACTCGGATGGGAGTTGGTCATGGACTGTCTTGGCTCAGGCGCCGCAGTAGCGGTTGCGTTTGCGTTGCAAGCACTGCAGGGACCTCCGGTCTATGTGGCCGAGGGCATCCCTTCCGGCACTTGCGTAGGGTCACGCGTCTGGGTCACTCAGACGAACCCGGCCCAGGTCTGGTGTTGCCGTAGCGGTGCCTGGACCAACTGCACGCCCAGCGGTACTTCTCCCGGCTACACGCTTCCTGTTGCGTCAGCATCGACCCTCGGCGGAGTGAAGGGGAACGGCGCCAGCACGACTTGCAGCGGCAGCGGCCTCATGACCGGATGGAACGTGAGCACTGGCGCCATGACTTGCGCGACCAACGCCCCCACGGCCAGCGTTGCGGCAGACCTCCAGTGCTCCGGTTGCGTGGCCGATTCCGAGATCTCCACGGTCGGCCTTGCCAAGGTCAGTGAGTGGCCGGTCTGCGGCTCCGGGTACAACCTCGCGTCCGTGGGCGGCGCCTCGCCTACCTGCGTCGACTGGGTGAACTGGGCAAGCGCAGCAGGGAACCTGTACTGCCTGGAGGGGCCGTGCGTCAGCGACGGCGAGATCGACGGCGTCGGGCTCGGGAAGGTAAGCGGCTGGCCAGTTTGCGACTCTGGCACCTTCCTCAAGACCACGGCCTCGGACGGGCCTCCGGTCTGCGTGTCTGAGTCCGATCCGTACGCGCTGCATCTCACTGGGAACGAGACCGCGGCTGGTGCCAAGACCTTCTCAACCTCGGTCACCACCCCAACGCTGACCGTGACTGGCGGCGGCTACACGCACACCATCAACGCCTATGGGGCCACAGTACAGGGCACGGTATCCGGCTGGACTGGCGACTTCTCGCAGACCGTTCGCGTCGGCTCCTACACGGTGGGCAGCCTCCCGGCCGTGTGCGCCGCTGGCGCGCTGGCATGGAACACCACTGACCAACTCCTCATGGTCTGCGACGCTGGCTCAGTCTGGTCGTCGGTCAGCCTGGCGGCGGCGCTGCACGTCTCCGCTCCCATCACTGGCGCTGGAACCGCCGGCAGCCCACTGACGACGCAGGCCGCATCTGCATCGCAGGCAGGCCACGTCACGACGGCCGACCAGACCTTCGCCGGGAACAAGCTGTTCAACGGTACCGTCTACGCGCTCGGCGGCGGCTACTTCCCGACTCTCTACGGCTACGACACCGACTGGCGGCAGGGACTTACCACGCACCTGGCGGTAACCACGGCCAAGGGAACGTGCACGCTGACGTTTGTGGATGGGCTGCTGACGGCCAAGACGGGCGACTGCCCGACGGAGTGAGGCTCTCTTCCCCGACGGCTCAAGTGCAAGGTGGGGGGGGGGACGCTTCTTGGTTCGATGAGGACGAAGCCCCCGAAGACGAAGCAATCGGTAGAACGGTCTCGCGCCTATGGACCCGTCGTCTCGACAACGAAGCATCCGGCCGCGTGGAAGTATTTGGTTGCCTTGAGTGCCTCAGCGGCGAAGACGTCGGCCCGCTCGTACATGTCATTCGCGGTGTTGTTGCTCGCCTCCGCATCAGGAAGGGACTTTGCGGCAGCCCGAAGAATCTTGGCGGTCGCGTCGAGCGACGAAGAGAGGAGCCACTTCCCTTCGCAGTCAGAGACCGGCTTCTCTCGCATCTTTAGGCGTGTCTCAAAGTTTTCGTCAGCATCAACAGATTCCTGGCGTGCATCTCGGCACAGCCTCGCCAAGTCCGTGGCCCATTTGCTAGTGGCTGCGTGCCACTTCAAGTCAGCGGAGGAACCGACCGGGTATGGCGACAGTGCCGCTTCTGACTTCCGTGCTGCTTCATTGGCCTTCGCGCATGTGGAGGCCTTGCAATCCCCAGCAGCCAACTTGGTGGTCATTGCCTGGAGAAGAGAACCAAGCTCAGTATCTAGCGTGACGGCCTTGCTCGCATCGGGGCGCCTCTTGGGCTCGGCCGCTGACGCGCGGCCAGCCCCGAGGTGGGCGACCAGAACAGCGCTCACAGCGCCCGCAAGCACAACGGCGATTCGCATCGGTCCCTCCCCGGTTGACGGCTTGGGAGGATGCTACGCCCCGGCGAGACAGCCGCGCAAAGCCCACGCGCCACGCGAGACGAGACGTGAAGTCCGCGAGGCACTAGAACGCTCGTATGGAACCGACCAAGGCAGAGTGGGAGGCTCTCCGGGAGCAGTTGGACCGCATCGAGCGGAAGCTGGACGAGTTGCTCTCACACAAGCGCCGCCCGCCGCGTGCTCTGCTCTCGTTTGCGCAGGCCGCATCCATGCTTGGCGTTAGCCGCAACGACACGCTGCACGAACTGGTCGCCTGCAAGCGGATCCGCGCCATCCGCATCAATGGACGCTGGAAGGTGCCGTGGACGGAGATCGAGCGCGTGATGCGGGAGGGGATCTAGGCAGAAGACGAGCAAGGACGAGGGGTTGGGCAAACACCCCCAACGGCTAACACATCTCCCTCTTGACCCCACAACCTGTGGGACGCAAAATGCCTTCAACACACCGGCCACGCCTCTGGTCCGCAAGGGCCACGCGCCTCAGGCCGGTTTTTTCTTGCCCAGCGTCTTGGCGAACAGCCACACTGACAACTGTGGGGCAACCATACAGCAAGCAAGCGCTGACTTTCAGTGACCAGCTCGCCCTTCTTGAGCGTCGCGGTCTTGCTGTAGCCGACCGTCCGCGTGCGTTGGAGCGCTTGGCGCGCATCAGCTACTACCGCCTTAGCGCCTACTGGCACCCGTTCAAGCACCCCGACGACACGTTCATTGCGGGAGCGACGTTCGAGCGAGCGATTGAGTTGTACGAGTTCGATCGACGCTTGCGGCTGTGTGTCTTCGATGCGATTCAGCGGGTAGAGATCCTGCTGCGGACGAAGATCACCTACCAACTCGGTCATAGGCATGGGGCCTTCGCCCACGAGGACGCGCGCAACTTCGACCACTCATGGGCCGTGGGACACAGAGACTGGATCGACTCGCTGCGCAAAGAAACTCATCGCGCTCGCGAGAACTTCCTGGGGCACTTCCGGTCGAAGTACAACGGCTTCCCGTCAATCCCGATCTGGATGGCATCAGAGGTCATGTCGTTCGGTAGCCTCTCTTTGCTATTTGAGAACATGTTGACCGGCGACAGATTGCCAATCGCCGGCGAATTCGGGGTCACCGCCATCGTCGCCGTCTCATGGCTTCGATCGCTCAGTTACGTTCGAAACGTTTGCGCACACCATGGGCGGCTTTGGAATCGCGAGCTGTCGATCAAGCCGCTGCTGCCCAAGAAGGATCCAACTTGGCAATTCGGGAACACGAGGGTCTTCTGTGTCCTCAGCATCCTTCGTCACCTCACTAAGCCAGTGCCAGGAGGCGAGCAGTGGGCGCAGGACGCCGCAAGACTTCTTCAGAGCGTGGACAAGGATCCATTGTTCGCAACGTCGATGGGATTGCCGTCGACGTGGACTGACCACAGCCTCTGGAAGTCCCCGCTCGCCGCAAGTGGCTCCTGTGCGCAAGTCCTTGCTGGACGCCCCGCCTGCTGCCGCTAACACGGCCAACGCGGCTTCGAACGATGTGCGTCGCTTGCGGCTCGCGGTCTCTAGAGCCGTCGCCTCGTCTTCGGCTGCCGCTTCGGCTTTCGGAGCTTAGACAGGTCAACAGGCTCGACCGGCATCCACTTCTCTCCCTTTTCCACAACTTGGAAGCGGAACTCGTCCCCTTGGCGGTTGCGGCGGTAGGTCCCCACCTTCATGGCAGTGAAGCCGATGGCGTGGAAATACTCCGAGATCACGTTCAGCAGCCGATCTGTCTCGCCTGGCGATAGCGGCTTGCCGCGGGTCGTGAAGATTCGAAGGCTGAAGACGTTGTCACTTCCATAGGAGCCGTCGATCACCACGGCTCGCCCCGCTTCGCGCTTAGCCATCGCATGTACCTCCCCGTGCCTCAGTCTCTTGCCACGGGAGCGCGCCGGCAAGTGGCGGGCTTGGGAAGACCCGGCGGCCGATAACGACCCTTTCCGGCCACCCGAGGTCGCCCACCTTAAGGGGCGGGAATCTGGGCCTCGCCAGTGGGGTCCCCGGAGACACCTTTTCGGCCACCTTGAGCGGACAGGAAGCGCCGGAGAGCTGCGCGGGACACGCCTTTGGCTCGTGCTGCCGCCGCGACAGTCGCGCCCCCGGCGACAAGATCGCGAGCCGCGTGCAGAAGGATAGACGACGTGGGCGGACGCCCCAGCCGCTTCCCCTCGGCCCGTGCGCGCTCGATTCCTGCCTTCGTCCGCTCGATGAGCCGGGCCCGCTCCTGCTCGGCTACCCAGCCGAAGATGGCGACGAGGAGGGGGCGAACTGGGCCGGACGTGTCTAGCCAGGGCTCCCGCACCGACAGGACGCGCACGTTGAGGCGGTCGAGTTCCAAGACGTCGTTGATTGCGCCCGCCATCGAGCGGTGTAGGCGGTCGAGCGCCCAGACGACGACGGCCGAAGCCTTTCCGCGCCGCACCTCGGCCAGCATCCGGTCGAACTCGGGCCGCTTCTTCGCCGCGGATTCCGTCTCCTCGTAGAAGACCGGCATTAGCCCCCTGGCCCGTGCGAGCGCCTCTACCTCGGCCCGCTGGTTCTCGACGGTCTGGCGGTCGCTGGAGACGCGCAGGTAGCAGGCGGCAGCGGGCTGACTCTTGGGCATCGGGCAGACCTCCGAGCGGGTGCGACTTGGACAGTAGCACCACCCAGCAATGCGCGCAATGCGTGGTTGACAAATATTGCGACCGCCAATAGACTCCTTCCAACGATCAAGGAGCCGCGCATGGTGCCCACGAACAAGACGCCGAACACGACGCAGATCGCCATCAGGTTGGAGCATGAACTCTTCGAGCGCCTGGAGGTGGTGAAGGAGAAACTCTCCCGCCCCGGACTGGCGCCAACGACCACGGACGTGGTTCGCATGATTCTGCTCGCCGGGCTTCCGGTTGTAGAGAAGCAGGAGGGCATCGCCCCACCCCGAGCTCCAAGCGCCGTCAAGGGCATGGGCTCGCGTCAAGAGAGGGCCAAGAGGGGAATCGGCTAGTCGAAGATTTCCTCCTCCCTCCGGGTTCTGGCGCGCCGGAAGGAGGAACGGACGGAGGCCCGGCGGCAACCGGACCCCCGCCCTCACCACCGCGCCGAACACGGAGAGCGACGCAATGGCTACCACCAAGTTGAACCGTCCAGCCTCGCAGAGCAAGAACGCGGCCGCGGAGACCGCCATCATCGTCAAGCCTGTCACCGACGCCGAGTTGCGCGAGGTCGCCAGGAAGGTGAAGGCCGCCGCCAACAAACTGCCCATCCTCACGTCGGAGCGCATCGCGGCGGGCATCGGCCGGGACCCCGCGTTTCGCTGGTACGTCGAGATCACCGCCCAGCAGTTCCACATGCGGGAGCGCGCCTACTGCGAGCGCACCGGAAAGACGACCTTCGCGGACCTCAACGCAGCGATGACCACGCCCATTTGCCAGCTTCAGCGCCCGCCAGCAAGCGCAACTGGCCTCGTTCCACAAATGGGAGAAGCAGCACGGCCAGGCGTAGAGTCCAAGTTGAACGGCGCGGGCTAGGGTAGCTCCCGAAAAGCGCATCCCCAGTGCGCCTGCCCGCCGCCGGTTCTCACCTGGGGCCGCTGTGGGAGCGGAACATGGGCGCGTCGTTCTATTGCAGGAAACTGCGGTGCAAACTTCCCGAGAAGGACTGTCCGAAGCGCCAGAGGCACGAGCGCGAGAAGGGTCCCCGGGCGAGTTGCTACCGATGCGCCGATGGCGAGGAAATCGCGCGCAGGCTCGGCGTCGAACTCCCTCCGATCCCTGCTGCCAAGGTCTCGCGGCCAGCCTCCGCAGACCCGCCGCCTCGCTCGGCTCCGAAGAAGGCGCGGGCGAAGACTGGGCCAAAGGCGAAGCCATCAGCGACCGCGAGCCTCGAAACAGCAACCGCCTATCTCGTTGCGACTCATGGCGACGAGCGGGCGGGTCTCCTGATCACGAACGCGAAGGGAATATGCGCCCAGATGCTGCCTAGTCTGGTGGCCGATCGGCGCCTTTTGGACGCGTCGCCTGCCCTGGCGAGAGAACTCGCGCACGCCTACTTGTCGTGCCGGAAGATCGGCCCGCCGGGGAAGACCTGGCCTCCCGGGTTCGCTGCCGAGTGGCCGCTGTTTGTGAAGACGTTGCGCCGCATGGCTTGCTACTTGGGGGACGTTGAAGACTACGCCAAGCAACAGGGGCCGGCGCACCAGTCCGCCTACACTCAGGACCAACGCCGAACCTTCGCCCAAGCCCTACTCGGGACAGCAGAGAAGCATGGCATGGCAATCTCCTACAGAGACATTGCTGCGCTGTCCGTGGTGGCTGGGCTAGAGCCCCCCTGCGGTGACGTCAACGAGGAAGAGGCGCGCATCGGTCGCTGGCGCAAGGAGCACGCCGAGAGTGCTCGTCTCCGGAACGATCGTCTCCAGGGAATAGGCGGAAACGAGGGCAGCTAGAACGACCGCCTAGTTCCGTCGATTAGCCCACCCGCCAGTCGCATCCTGCCTTCCGTTGATGCCGCGATGTTCGCGCGGCAACGGAGGCTGAAAATGGTGCAACTGGATCACAGGCGGTATCTGGCGGCGCTCGCACTGGCGGACCTCACCCAGGCCCAACTTGCGCAGCGACTCAGCGTGTCACCGAGCACGCTTTCTGCGTGGGTTCGGGGAGTGGCCACGCCTCCCGGCGACTGGGTGGCTCGCGTCGAACGTGCGTTGGGGCTGCAACGTGGCGAGCTGCGGACTCGGCCGGAAGGCGCAGAGCCTTCGATGCCGAAGCAGGCCGTTGGCGCGGACGGGGGTGAGTCGTGAGCATCCCCGACCTGAAGCCGAGCACCTTCTTTGAGGACGAGGTGCTGCCCGCTCTCTTTCGCAACCTCGACCGTGCCTTCCCCGAGTTCGGGTGGGTGAAGAAGGGGCGCCGCTGGGAGGCGACGAAGTGGCCGGCCGGATTCCCCGAGTCTGTGGGGCACGAGAACCCGGAGCGCCTCTGCGTCTACGAAAACCGCCCTTGGTGGATCAAGACGCACGGCCACGCGGGCGTTCGCTTCTTGGACCTCGTGAACGGTGGCCGCAAGCCGACCGGCGAGGACTTCATCCGCGCAATCCGCAAACTCGCTGGATTGGCGGGCGTAGACGCCTCCCCGCTGGACCGAGACCAGACGCCCGAGCAGCTCGAGGAAGCACGGCGACGCGAGGAGCGCCGCACGGCCCTAGCTGTGGCCCAAGAGTTCTGCGTCTCGGAGTTGTGGAGCCCAGAGGGCGAACGGGCGCGATCTTACCTGCGCGAAGGGCGCCACTACACCGACGCCGAAATCCGCGATCTGGGTTTGGGCCTCTATCTGTCTGCGGCCCGTGTCGAGCAAGCGCTACACAGGGCAGGGGCCGATCTTGGCGAGGCGCGAGAGGCCTGCTTGCTCTGGCGCAAGTTTGAAGGGTTCATCACCTATCTCTGGAACGATGAGTTCGGTCGACCGCTGACCCTCTATGGTCGCTGGCACACAGAGGTACCCCCAGAGAAGCGCGACGCTGCGGCGTGGGCGAAGGATCGCGAGGAGGAGTGGGCCGCATGGCAGGCGCTGCCCCCCGACAAACAGGCAGCCACGAAATGGAAGGAGACGGGGGTTCCAAAGACTCTCGCCCTGCCTGGAGAGAACACGAAGCGGTCGCCCTTCTTCCTCGACCGCGCGTTGGAGGATGGCAACCGCGAGATCGTTCTTGTAGAGGGCGTGAACGACGCAGCCTTTGCCCAGATTCGCGGAGACAGCAGCGTGGTGGCGTCCGTTTCGGCGCAACTGAACGGCGAGCAGACGGAGACGGTGCGGCGGCGAGGAGTGCAGAAGGTCTGTGTCTGTGGCGACCCGGACGGCGGCGGGGATCGTGGCACGCTCGCCAACATCGAAGCGCTGCAACGCGCGGGCATCGCCGCGTTCGTTGTCGAGCGGTTGCCTGATGACCTTGATCCGGACGAGTTCATCCACCGGCACGGCATCGAGAAGTGGAAGGAGAGGATAGCAGCGGCGACTCCCGCGACCGTCTGGCGCGTCAATCAGGAGTTGGCCGGGGTCTCCAAGGACTCACCGCAGGGCGTTCTCCGCGACGCGATCGATCGCGTTCTGAAACTACTTGCAGAGGCCCAGGGCCCGCACGTCGAGAATGGACCGCAACGAGGGGCTGCGGCTCTTGTCGGGCAAGACCGGCGAGAAGATCGGCACACTCAAGCGCATGGCGCGGAAGAAGTGGGATCTCCCGAGGGTGAGGGGAGACGAGCGACCGATCCACGTCTGGCGCCCAAGCGATGGGCATCTATCGGTTGCCGCGCTGACCGAGGCTTTGGCTGGGCATCCGGACGTGTATCAGCGCAACGGGCACCTCGTGATGGTGGCCGCCTGGGAAGGCCAACCCGATAACGCGCACAGCCGCCGCGAGATTGGCGCGCCCGTGGTCCGCGAGTTGTCGGCGGCTCAGCTCTGGGAGGTGGCCAGCGCCCTCCTGCGGTGGGCCCACGAAACCGATAAGGGCCTTGTCGCGATGGACCCTCCAGGGACAGTCATCGCGGCCACGCTCTGTCGCGGCAACTGGCCAGGAGTGCGCGAGTTGCGCGGCGTGATCGGCTCTCCATCTCTCCGGCCGGATGGCAGCATCATCGACAAGCCGGGCTATGACGGGGCGACTGGGCTTCTCTTCCGTCCGAGCGGCCCCTGCGCGCCGGTCCCTGCCGAACCGACCCCGGAGGAGGCGAAGGCGGCAGCGAGGGAACTCCTAGAGGTGGTCAAGGACTTCCCCTTTGAGACCGAAGCGCATCGAGCGGCTTGGTTCGCGGCGCTGATGACCATGATCGTCAAGCCCGGCTCTCGGCTCCGCAAACGTGCCGCTGAACATGGTGGATGCGAACACGCGCGGCGCAGGCAAGGGGCTCCTCGTTCACACGGCAGCGCGAATCGCCACGGGCTACATGGCCCCCTGCGAGTCCTTCACCCTCAACCGAGAGGAGATGGACAAGCGCATCGTCGCGCACCTGTCGGCCATGGATGCAGTGGTCAACCTCGACAACGTTGATACCGACTTCGGCGGCGCCATCCTCGACAAGTTGCTGACGTGCGAGGGCACCTATGCCAGCCGCTTGCTGGGCCGCAACGACGCTGAGGCCGCGCTCAAGTTGCCCAACTGCGCAACGTGGTGGGCGACCCTCAACAACGCCACGCTATGCGGCGACATTGTGCGGCGCGCGATCCATATCCGGCTCGCGTCGCCCCTGGAGCACCCCGAGGAACGCACTGACGTTGCGCACAGAGACCTGCTCGGCTGGGTCCGCGAGAACCGGCCGCGCTTGCTCGCCTGCGCTCTCACAGTGGCCCGCGCCTGGTTCGTCGCGGGACGCCCCAACTCCAGGGACCTTCCCGCCTTCGGGAGCTTTGAGGAGTGGAGCGCCATCGTTCGCGGGATGTGCCGATGGCTCGGGTTGGCCAATCCGTGGGTGGACACGCGCGAGGGACTACGGAAGGCCGACAGGACCACCGACCTTCACGACATGTTGATCGCTGGGCTAAAGGCGCTCGACCCCGGGCGGTCGGGGCTGACCGCCGGTCAGATCAAGCAACGGCTCGAGGCGGGGCGCGCGTCCGAGTTCGCGGGAGACAATCCGGCGGCCGCCGACTTCTGGGCAGCGCTCGACGCGGCCGACTTCATCAAGGATGGCAAGGTGGATGCCCGCAAGTTGGGGCGCCGAATCGGCCTCTATCGGGACAAGTGGAGAAAAGGCGAACGAATCTGCGCGGTTGAGAAAGACAGCCGCAACGGCTCTTGGAGTTGGGCGGTTTCAGGGTCTTGCGGGAGTGCGGGAGACAGCGGGAGACGTTCTAACCGGGTTCCTGGGGAAAGTAGTTTTTCTGAAGAAGATGAAAAAAACACCTCCCACGAAGAAACGGCCGGCACGACTCCCGCGGACTCCCGGTCTCCCGCGGTCTCCAGCCCTCCTCCCGAGCCTCCGTCTGCTGCTGTTCCGCCTCAATCCGGCCTGTGGGCCGACGAAGAGGAGGCCTTCGCGTGAGCCCGGCCCTCCTGTCCCTGCTAACCGCTGCGCACTCCTCGGGAATCACCCTCTGGAGCGGCTCAGGGCGACTCGTTGTAAGGCCCAAGGCGGCGCGGACTGACGCGTTTCGGGCGCGCTTCGAGCCCTTCGCCTCGGAACTCTTGGCGGCGCTCGCCCAGCTCGGGCCCGGCGAAGAACTGTGGGCCCACGCTGTTCGCGCGGCTGTCGTCGGCTCCGATGACGAAGCGCTGGCCATCCTCACCGGCACCGACGCGCGCTTAGAGAGGAAGGCCGCATGACCTGTCGTTTCCGAAGTCGTACCCGAAGCACCCGAAGCACCAACCAAGGAGATGCTCCGATGACGTCGAAGACCGTTACCCCCGCCGCAACCGACCACCGCACCCGAGCAGCCAAGAAGTTGGCGAAGAAGATTCACGCAGCGGCAGACCTCGCACTAACTGGCACTGCCGATGACGTGGCATGCGCGCTCGCTTCGGCGATGACTGAACTGCTGGCGCTATCCAAGGCCGAGCGGGGGCTGCGATGAGGTATCCAACGAAGTCCGCCGACGGCCCCGGCTTCTTTGCCGGTCGGTCTGCGGCTCGCTCTCCGCGCCGGCAGCGTGTCTGCTCGGTTGGTCGAGGTAGCCCATCTAGTCGAAGCACAGCGGTTCGACGCTGCGGCGGAGAAACTGGAAGCACTCCGCCCCGGCTTCGAGTTGCTGTGCAGCGGGAAGGGAGGCGAACGCCGATGAAGTCCACCGCCCTTCGACCGGAGCGACTCTACATCCACGGAGACGCTGCCGAGGACGGCAGCCCGCATGCCGGACGGTTCTACGACGCGCGAACAGACTTGTTCGTCCCACTGAGTGAACTGGGATTCGAGACAGCCGACTGGAAGCGGTGCGCGATCGATCTGGGGACTCTCGCCAGCAAGTTGGGCGAGCGATGGTTCAGGCCGACCCGGGCGCCGAACGCCTATCGCACGATCATGCTGCACAGGGGGTGCGCCGTTTGCGCCCTGCGCGACCACGAGTGCGACTGGCCCAACTCGGCCGGGAGGTGCGAGCAATGAGCCCCATCCCCTACGCCTTCGGCCGGGTCTACAGCGTCACCACCACGCGGCACGTTGAGGCGCTCTGCCCGTGGTGCGCCGGAACGCACGTCCACGGTTGGCCGTTCTCCGAGGCCGGGAAGCCGCTTCGGAACCGGGACACCGATGGACTGCGAGACATCGGCCACCGCTTCGCGGACTGTGGGGCACCCGGCGGCTATCGACTCGTTGTCTCGACTCGACAGGCGGCAAGTCTGGCCCAGAAGCCAGCAAGCGGCGGGAGGGGGGGGCGGCGATGAGTAGGAGCCCCGCGAGTGTCCGCCTCTCGTGTCTTGCCGACGAGTCCGAGCAGGCGCTTGCCGTCTCCGACTTGCTCGACTGGTTCGAAGCTGTGCTAACGGATCTGCGGCTTGCAGAAGCCCAGGAGGCAAACAGATGCCCGGCACCGACCCCGCTCTCCCGCGCGCAGTAGAGTTGATTCGCGTCTCCAGTGACCAGCAGGTCAAAAACGACACGCCCGAGACGCAACGCCATGCTTTGGACCGCCTGCGAAGGTCCCGCCCGTGCGTGGTTGTGGCACGCATCGAGGAACTGGGTGTGTCGGGGGCCCTGCCTCTGGATGAGCGCGACAGCGTGCGCGAACTGCGACGCCTCACGGCTTCGAAGTCCTACGACGAGATCCGCTGCTTCGCTATCGACCGGATCACGCGCGCCGCGACCCTTCGAGAGCAGACCGAAGTCCTCTGCTTGGCCGAGGAGGCTCGCGCCGTCATTGTTGACGCGCAGGGCGCAGTCTTTGAACCAAGCAACGTCCTGGGCCGGCTGACCTATCTCCTCAAGGCGAACGAGAGTTCAGAGGAGCGGCGGAAGATTCTGCTGAGGACGGCCGCGGGGCGCTTGCGGGCAGCCGAGGAGGGGCGCCTCTCGCAGGGCTCGCCTCCTTACGGGCGCCGCTATGACCACTTCTCCAAGACCTGGATCGTCGTGCCCGAGCAGGTCGACGTCTACCGACGCATCGTCGCAGAGGCGTTGTCTGGGGAGTCGTCGCGCACGATAGCGGCTCACCTTAACCGCGATGGCGTGCCCGCCGCCCGAGCCGGGAAGTGGGGGAAGAGCACTGTTCTCCGGTTGCTGACTCAGCCCGCCATCATCGGGCGCTACACGGTCTGTGGGCATACCGTCGAGATTCCGCCGATCGTGGACGAAGTAACTTGGGAGCGACTCAAGATGCTCTTGGCAGACGCCAAGTCGTCTTGCGGGCCCAAGCCATCCCGGGACGCGGCGATGCGTGGACTGCTGACCTGCGGCGCATGCGGCTGCCGGGTTCACGTTCTGTCGGATGGCAAGGGTGCGTCCTACCGCTACGGCTGTCCCACCCCGGCGCGGCGGCTGACAGCACCGCCTTGCCCCGACCGGCGAACCGTTCGGGTTCCTGACGCCGACGCTGCGATGCGGGCCGCTCTCGTTGACCTCCTGACCCATCCCGATGTCCTGGGCGCGGCGGTTCAAGCGGGCCGCAAGCGAACAGAGCAGGAGAAGCCGAACCTTGACCTGGCCGAAGCCGAAGCCGAGTTGGAGCGCCTGGATAGCCAGGAGGCTCGGCTTGTGCGGCTTCTGGACGAAGGGCTGGTGTCGGAGGCGGTGGCACGGGAGCGCCTGGGCCAGATCAAGAACACACGCACCGCGGCAGACTCTAGGCGGCTGCGCGCGAAGGTCGCTCTTGCGGACGCCCCTGTTCAGTGCGGTGGGGCAGCTCTCGGCACTGCTGCCAGCACGCTAGCTCGGGCCATCCGTCGCGCCTCCCCGGAACGGATGCAGGAGTTGCTGGGCATCATGGTGCCCTTGCGCGCTCCCTACGGACTGCGGCTGTACCGGGACCGGATCGACCTCGCCGGCCGATTGCCCGTCGAGCCGGCAACCTTGGCAGGGCAAATGGGCCAAGTAGAAAAGCGTTGTGGCCCCCTGCAGCCGCGAGCACCATCGCGCGCTTGGCGCCCTCCTGGCCGCGGACGTCGGTGAAGTCGACCGAGTCGCTGGCGTGGCTGGCGTTGGTGGCGAGCTCGCGCGGGTACGGCGTGATCAGCTCCTCGGAGTCGATGGCTTCGACGAGCTCACGGAAGGTGGTCACCGGGATGACGTCGATGCCCTCGACGACCGACGCCTCGCGCGCGTTCTCCTTGGGCACGTAGATGCCCTTGAGCCCGGCGTCGCGCGCAGCGACCGCCAACGGGAGCGCGCCGCGGATGGGCTTGATGCTCCCGTCGAGCGCCAGCTCCCCTGCGAAGAGGTGCGACTGCAGCGCCTCGGGCTCGACGATCTGGGCTGCGGCGAGGACACCGAGCGCGATGGGCAGGTCGAACGCCGTGCCGTCCTTGCGGATGTCCGCCGGGGCCAGGTTGACCGTGACCTTCTTCGACGGCAGCTCGTAGCTGCAGTTCTTGATGGCCGAGATGACCCGGACCTTGCTCTCCTTCACCGAGTTGTCGGGAAGCCCGACGATGGCGAAGAACGGCATTCCGAAGGCCATGTCCACTTCGACGTCCACCACCACCGCATCCACGCCCATCAACGCGCCCGACTTCACCGTCGCCAGCATCGTCGCCCCCTTGAGCCCACCGTCCACGCCCGTGCGAGGTCAGGTGCGATTGCAGCGCACATGCCACGGGGACTTCACCGGGGAGAGGCAGGCAGACCGCGCAGGGCTGCGTCGCGCCGCGGGACAACTGGCCTGGAGGGGAACGTCTCGAGACGGGCCGGGCTACTTCTTGGCCGTGTCGGGCGGAGCGGAGACCGGGGCGGCGTCGCCGTCGACCTGGATGTCGAGCTCCTTCTCGTCGCCCGGACCGACCTCCACCGGCTCTTCGCGGGTGAAGCCGCGCTCGTCGTTCACCAGCTTGATGAGGTGCGAACCTGGCGCGAGCTCCAGCGCCGCCGGAGTCGTCTTCCCGGTGTCGACGCCGTCGACGAAGATGCGCGCGAGCGGGTGGCAGCTGACGCGGACGGTCGCGGTCGTCGGGACGTCGGACTTCTTGCCCATCAGGATCTGCAGCGCCTGCTTCTCGCGGGTGGCGCGGGCCTCGTCCTTGCGGTCGCTGTAGATGCGCAAGAGGCCCGCGTGCGGGAGCGGATTCGAACGGGTCGACGCTGACGACCTCCAAGAAGGAGCGCTCGGCGTCGGCGAACCGCTTGGTGCTCATGTAGATCTCGGCCAGGTTCTGGAAGGTCCGCGGGTAGCCGGGATAGGGCTTGAGGCTGGAGAGCAGGATCTCCTCGGCCCTGGGCAACTCGCCGCTCTTGATGAGCGCCTGGGCATAACGGTTGGAGAGGGCAGGAGAGCGGGCGCCGACCCGGGTATAGGCCTTGCCGAACTCCTCGATGGCGGCAGCGGTGCGTCCGCGCTGGCGCAAGAGCTCGCCCAGGTGCGCGAGCTTGCGGCCCTCGACGTCCTCGATCTCCAGGAAGTCGCCGAAGCGCAGGTCCTCTTCGCCCTTGGCGCCCTTGTCCTTCTTGGCCTTCTCTTCCTTGTCGGCGTCGTCCTTGAACTTGAGCTTCTCGGAGGAGAGCGGAATCACCTCGCGAGGGAACTCGCGCTTGGCGAGGTAGGCCATCCAGTCGCTCTGAAACTTGGCGAAGGTGCCGCCGGTGGCCTTGCCGACTGCGACGTCGTAGCGCTCGCCTGCCTTGAGGTTGTCGATGATCTTGCCGAGCAGCACGTTGCCACCCTTGCCGTAGAGGAACTCGATGGCGGTGAAGACCTCGGCGAAGGCCAGCGCCGCGTCCTCCTGCGACGGCAGCAGCGCCATCGACGGGTGCATCCGCTCGAAGGGGATGAGCTTGCTCTTCTTGAGCGCGTCGGCGAGCAGGCTGGCGGAGGCCGGCGAGAGCGCCAGACCGGGCGCGCCGCGCCAGGAGGACTCCAAGAACTTCGCCAGGCCCTCGTGGATCCAGATGGGCACCGTGTTGCGGCTCATCTTGGAGACCACCAGGTGCGTGTACTCGTGCGAGAGCGTGTCCAGCCAGTCGTAGCCGCGCACCAGCGCCTTGGGGCTGGTGATCATGAGCTTGTCGAACTTGCAGATGGCGATGGTCCCGCTGGTCTTGATGGCCTCGAGGGTCAGCGTGGAGAGCCGCGAGAGCGACCGGATGTCGTCCAGCACCTCCACGCGGACCTTGCCTGGGGGCATGTAGCCCAGGCTGGTCGCGAGGGCCGTGCGCTGCCGCTCGAGCGCGTCGAGCGCGTAGGGCGGGAGCACCGCGTCCTTGCCCTCGCGGTAGTAGATGACGAAGTGCTCGCTCTCGCGGGAGCGGTGGTCCTTGAGCTCCTTGACCGTCGCCCGCACCAGCTGGGCGAACTCGTCGTCGATGCCGCTCTTCTCGATGAGCTGGAGAGCGCCGGAGTAGTCGCCCTGCTCGTAGCGAACGTGCGCGGCGTAGGCGAGGGCTTCCCGGTCGTCCGGGGCCTTCGACATCAGCTCGTCGGCCAGCTTGCGCGCTCCGGCGGTATCCCAGGCCTCGAGCTCGGCGTAGCCGGCCTTGAGCGAGAGATCGGCGGCGGCGACGGACGGGGCGAGCAGCGCAAGGAAGGTTGCCGAGGCGATGAGCGCGGAGGTCCTCACTTCACGATCTCCTCGTAGTAGCGCTTGACCTGGTCCTTGTACTTCTCGGGCGCGCCTTGCTTCATCGCGTCGAGGATGTCCTTCCGGTACTCCTCCGGGACCGTGTACTGGTCGGCGTTGGGGATCTCGACCTTCTCGTCGTTCTGCCGTCCCTCGCCGTCGTCGTTGCCGAAGTTGGGCTCCTGGCCCGGCCCCTTCCACGGCCACGGCAGCGGCTGTCCGCCGCCCTGGCTTTGCCCGCCCTGCTGCTTCTGCAGGCCCTTCTCGAGCTGCCGCCGAGCTGATCGAGCGCGGCGCGCTCCTCCGCGACCGAGCCGGTCGGATCGCGCCCCTGCATCTTGGTCTGAGCGCGCTGCATGCGCCCGCCCGCCTGCTGCAGCATGTCCTGCGCCTCCTGCGGGAAGAGGGGCGCCTGCTGGTTCAGGTCTTCCATCTTCTGGCGCAGTTGGCCAGCCTTCTGCTGCAGCTGGCCCTGGCGCTGGGCCATGTCCTTCATCGCCTGGCGGTCCTGCTCGCTCATCGCCGCGGCGGGCGGCGGCTGGAGGCTGTCGAGCTCGCGCTTGATGTCCTGGAGCGGCTGGACGGCGCTCTTGGCGCTGCGGGCGTTCTTCTGCGCCAGCGACGCCTCCTCCTGGAAGGCCTGCGGGTAGCGGCGAGCGTCCTGGGCTGCGCGCTCGAAGTCGTCGGAGGCCTGCTCGGCGGACATCAGCGCCTTGGCGGCGGACTCCGCGGCCTGGTCGAAGTCCTTCACCGCGAGCGCCTTGTCGAGGTCTTCGGTCTGCTCCTTGGCGTGCTTGAGCTCGTCCTCGCGCCAGAAGGCCCGCGGGTTCTTGATCTCCGCGAGCTTCTTGCGCGCCTCGTCGGCCTTCTTGCGCAGCTTCTCGACGAAGTCGGCGCCCTTCTGGGCCAGCCGGTCCTGCAGGAGCTGCTTGTAGTGCTCCCGGACCTTCTGCGTGTCTTCGAGCAGCTGCTGTTGATCCTCCTGGAGCGTGTCGAGGTCCTTGGCGAACTGCGCGACGTCCTTGGCCAAGGGGTCGTACTGCCCGCCCTGGCTCTCCTTGCTGGCCTTGTTCAGGTTCTGCTCGAGCTTGTCGAGCATCTGGCCCAGCTTCTCCATCTCCTTCATCGCGTCCTCGACCTTGCCCTGGTGGAGCAGCTCCTGGAGCTTGTCGAAGACGTCCATCATCTGCTGCGACTCGCCCATCTCCTGGAGCGCCTCGGCGTTGAAGTGCTCGTCGTTGATGGACTTGGAGAAGCTCCGCCATGCGCTTCATCAGCTCGCCCATGCGCTCCTTGAGCCGGGCGATCTCCTTGATGAGCCGGTCGCGGGCAGCCTCGTCCGGGGCGGCGCGGTACTTCTCGAGCAGGTCGGCCAGCTCGCGGCGCTTGGAGACGAGCTCCTTGCTCAGCGCGGCGAGGTCGGCGATGCGCTGCTGGTCGACGAGCGCCTCGAGGTAGAGGACGTCCTTCTCCTCCTCGGCGATCTCCGCTTCCAGGGCGCGAGAGACCCTGCGGACGGGGTCGGAGTCCACGGCGGCCCCGCGGCGCAGCCAGTTGGCGGCGCCGGTGCGCGCGTCGAAGGTCGCGGTGGCCTTCTCCTTCAAGCCGGCGCTGACCAGCGCCAACGCTCGCCAGAGCTGGTCGGGTGACTTCTCTTTTCGCAGGGAGACCGAGAGGTCGCTCAGCTCCGCGGCCAAGGCCAGGGCCCGCGAGTCGAGCGTCGCTCCGCCGAGGATCTTCTCCGGCGTGCGCCCGTCGGGCTTGCGCTCGGCGCTCTCCAGCCGGTCGGCGAGCAGCGTGACCAGCTTCTCCCAGCTCGCCTCGATCTTCTGGACCAGCTTCCGGTGGTGCTCGGCCTCGCTGAAGATCTTGAGGTATTGCGTGCGGGAGACGCCGGTCTTCTTTCCCGAGACCTCGTCGTTGTCGGTGGCCTCGAGGTAGTACGCGATGGTGTCGCCCGGCGAGAGAGAGGGCGCCACGAGGTCCCAGTCGTACTTGCCGCTGGCGCGCCGGGGAGCGTCCTTCGAGCGCTGGAGGATGACGCGCTCGGCCTTGCTGGCGCCCGGGAGCTTGAAGAGCAGCGCGAGCTCCGAGACGCCGAAGTCGTCCTCCGCGTCGTAGCGGAGCTCCACGCGGGACTTCGGGTCGACCTCGATGTCAGCCATGGGCGCGACGATGGTGGCCTTGGGCCGCAGGTCCTCCTCGATGGCGATGGGGATGGGCGGGCCCTCGGCGAGCACCTTTCCGCGCGCGCCGACGAGGCGGAAGCGGTAGCTCCCAGCGGACTCGACGACGAGCGTCCCGGAGAGATCGCGACCGTGCTGGACCTCGAGCGGTAGGGCCGTGTTGCCGACCAGGGCGAAGGCCTTCTCGACCTCGCGGTCGGCGCGGGTCTTGAGCCGCACCTGCGTGCCCTTGGGCGCCGAGATCTCGCCGTTGGTGTTCGGCAGGGTGCGGCTGGGGAGGCGGGTGTGGGCCGGATAGACGTACGTCAGCTCCACGTCCCCGGTCACCGGCTCGGCGGACGTTGCGGCCTTGGTCGCCGGCGCTTCCTGGCCGAAGGCGACGAGCCGGGCACCGCGCGACATCGGCCCGCGGAACAGCGCGATCGCCACCAGGAAGAGGAGCGCCGCGAAGAAGAAGACGCGGCCCGCCAGCCGGACGGGCCGGTCGGGCAAAGCGCTCTCGAGGCTGGCCCTCCGGGCGTGCTGGGCGACCTGGCCGATGTGCGCGCGGGCGAGCGCGCGGGAGAAGTCGACGTGGGGCTGCGCCAACTCACGCGAGAGCTCGAAGGCGGGCAATAGACCCCGGCGCAGCTCTGGAGAGTCCAGCCGGGTCGCGAGCAGGCGCGCAGTCGCGGAGGGATCGCCCACTTCGCGGCGCACGCGCCAGACGCCCTGCCAGCCGTACACCAACGCCGCCGCGACGAGCGCGACCAGCGCCAGGGGACGGGCCGCGGCAAAGCCAGAAGCGGCGAGTCCGAACAGCGCGGGGGCGAGCAGAAGCAGGCCTGTAACCACCAGCAGGCCGGCGGTCAGCCGCAACAGGGTGCGTTGGCGCTTCCGCGCGCGATCCAGCAGGTCGCGGACTGCGGCGATGGCCTGGGCCTCCTCGGCCGCGGAGACGCCAGGCGCGGACGTCGGCAGGCCCGGCGGGAGCTTCGACGGAGCGTTGGGCTGCGGGTCGAGCAATCGGTCCTTCAAACGGGCGGCGTGGCCCGCGGTTCTCGAGACGGCCGCCATCCCAACGGCCAGGCACGAGGGCTATTCCAGCGACAGGCCGAAGGAATATACGCCGCGAGGCCTGCTTGCGAGAGGGACGATTGCGAGACCCCGGCCGGGCTGTCGGTCGTGGACCAGGCTGGAGAACAAGTGCCCGGAATTCCATCGCTTGGCGGGTTTCAGGCCTGGCAGCCAGCGAGGGCAAGTCAGCCCTGCGAGCTTGCGACGGCTCGCGTAGGCGCGGTACGGTCGCGCTCGTGCAGGTCATCGAGCTTCCGGCAGAGCGAATCGAAGAGCTGAGGGCCTACCTCGCCAAGGACCCGGTGCAGAACCTCTATGCCCTGGGGATGCTCGAGGAGCACTCGCTCTCGGCCGGTCACGACGCCCGCGTCTCCGCTTTCGGGCTCGTCGAGGACGGCAAGCTCGTCGGCGCGGCGGTCCTGGGCGGGCGCGGCGGCCTGACCTTGCCTTGCGTCTTCGACCCCGGTGCGGCCTCGGAGCTCGGTCGGGCCATGCTTGGTCGCGTTCGCTTCCGCAGCGTCCTGGGCGAGCGCTCGGCCGTCGACGCGCTGCTCCGGGCGGCGAACTGTGGCCCGGCCCGCTGGTCGCGCCCCCAGCGCTTGTTCGCCGCCTCGGCGGACGACCTGGGGCCGTTCGTCCTCGCCGGTCTGCGCGTCGCCCAGGCCTCGGACATCCCGGACCTCTTGTCGATGAGCGCCGCGGCGATCAAGGAGTCGGTCGGCGAAGACCCCACCGCGGCCGGGCCGGCGCTGCTGCTGCGCCGCGTCGAGGCTCGCGTGGCGGCCGGCCGCACCTACGTCTACGTCGAGAACGGCCGGACCATCGTGAAGGTCGACGTCGGCGTGCGCAGCCGCCAAGGCGTGGAGTTCGAGGGCCTGTTCACCATGCCCGGCGACCGCCACAAGGGCCACGCCACCAACGTCTTAGGCCAGCTGAGCCGCATGATGCTCGGCGCGGTCAAGCACGTGACCATGCGCGTGGACGAGAAGGACGTCGGGCTCGCCGCCGTCTGCCGCAAGGTCGGCTTCACCGCCATGCGGCCGCAGCGCCTGGTCGTCATCGGCTGACGAACCGCTCCCCCCATCCGTTCCTGCTCAGCGGGCCGCGCGCCCGGCGCGTGGCCTTTTGTCTCCCCTGAGCGGGAAGGCAACCCGGCTACGCCGCCGTGCATTTGCCCTCTGCCGAACCAGTTCCGGCGTCAGCCCTAACGTTCCCGCACGCGACTTTTGCGACGGCGACGCCTCGTTCGCGACGGAGGAAGCAAGCGCATGGACTCGACGCCCTGGACCAATCCGTACCTCGCCAAGTGGGTCTACGAGACGGCCAAGCTCACCAAGCCCGACCACGTGATCTGGTGCGATGGCTCCGAGCAGGAACGCGCGACGCTCACCCGCGAGGCCGTGGACGCCGGCACCCTCATCCCGCTCAACCACGAGAAGCTGCCCGGCTGCTACCTACACCGCTCCAACCCCAACGACGTGGCGCGCGTCGAGCAGCTCACCTTCATCTGCACCGAGAACCGCGACGACGTCGGCCCGACCAACAACTGGATGAAGCGCGGCGACGCCTACTTGAAGCTCACGCCGATGTTCGACGGCTGCATGCGCGGGCGCACGATGTACGTCGTGCCCTACCTGATGGGCCCGGTCGGCTCGCCGATGTCCAAGGTGGGCGTGGAGCTGACCGACTCGGTCTACGTCGTGCTCAACATGCGGCTGATGACGCGGATGGGGAGAGTCGCCCTCGACGCGCTGGGGGACTCCAACGAGTTCAACCGCGGCCTGCACTCGCTGGGCGAGCTGCAGCCCGACCGCCGCTTCATCTGCCACTTCCCCGAGGACAACACCATCTGGTCCTTCGGCTCCGGCTACGGCGGCAACGTCCTGCTGAGCAAGAAGTGCTTCTCGCTGCGCATCGGCAGCTGGCTTGGCCGGCAGCAGGGCTGGCTCGCCGAGCACATGCTCGTCCTCGGCGTGCAGAGCCCGGCGGGCGAGACGACCTACGTCGCCGCGGCGTTCCCCAGCCAGTGCGGCAAGACCAACTTCGCCATGCTGGTGCCGCCCAAGAGCTTCGGCGGCTGGAAGGTCTTCACCGTCGGCGACGACATCGCCTGGATGCACGTGGGGCCCGACGGCCGGCTGTGGGCGGTCAACCCCGAGGCGGGCTACTTCGGCGTCGTCCCCGGCACCAACGAGAAGTCCAACCCCAACGCCATGCGGATCATCGGGAAGGACACCCTCTACACCAACGTCGCCGAGGCGCCCGACGGCACGGTCTGGTGGGAGGGCAAGGACGGAGCGGCCCCGGATCGCCTGTCGGACTGGCAGGGGCGGCCATGGACGCCGCAGACCGGCGAGAAGGCGGCGCACCCCAACAGCCGCTTCACCAGCTCGATGTGCAACAACCCGGTGCTCGATCCGAAGGCCGACGCGCCGGAGGGCGTGCCCATCTCGGCCATCATCTTCGGCGGGCGGCGCAGCGACACCATCCCGCTGGCGCTCGAGTCCTTCGACTGGTCGCACGGCGTCTACCTGGGCGCGACGCTCGCCTCGGAGACCACCGCCGCGGCCGCGGGTGCGGTCGGCGTCGTGCGCCGCGACCCGATGGCCATGCTGCCGTTCTGCGGCTACGACATGGGCGAGTACTTCGCGCACTGGCTGCGGATGCGCGATCGCATCGCGAAGCCGCCGAAGATGTTCATGGTCAATTGGTTCCGGCGCGGCGACGACGGCAAGTTCCTCTGGCCGGGATACGGCGAGAACATGCGCGTGCTGCAGTGGATCGTCGACCGCGTGCGCGGGCATGGCAGGGCCGAGGAGACCGCGGCCGGCCTCATCCCCTCCATCGATGACCTGAACACCGACGGCCTCGAAGTCGACCGGTCGAAGTTGAGCCAGGCGCTGCGCTTCAGTCCGGAGGAGTGGGCGAATGAGGTCGAGCTGCAGCAGGACCTGTTCGACAAGCTCGCGCGGACCATGCCGCAGGAGCTTATCGAGCAGCGGGAGCGGCTGCGCCAGCGGCTTCAGGGGAGACGCGTGGTAGGGGAAGAAGCCGTAGGCGCTCCGGCAAGCCCCTGATCGCCAATCCGGGTCCTTGACGGGTGGGCCGGCACGCGCCAGCCTGCCCGCCCCATGAACGTCCAGCACTCAGCCGAGCCCGAGAAGGTCCAAGCCCTCTTCACGAAGATTGCCGGCGGTTACGACCGCTTCAACGGAATCGCCAGCTGGGGACTCGACCGCGCCTGGCGAAAGCGCGCCGTGCGCCTGGCAGCCATCTCCGAAGGCGCCCGCGTCCTCGATCTCGCCGCCGGGACCGGCGACCTGACCGCCGCGCTCGCCCAGCAGGCCAAGCCGGGCCTCGTCGTCTCCAGCGACTTCACCGCCGCGATGCTCATCGGTGGGAAGAAGAAGATCGACCGCATCGACGACGCGGCTGCCCGACAGCGGATCACCTTCTCCATCGCCGACGCCACCCGCCTGCCGTTCGCCGACGCGAGCTTCGACGCGGTCACCGTCTCCTTCGGCCTGCGCAATTTCGCCGACCGGCCCGCGAACTACGCCGAGGTCAAGCGGGTGCTCAAGCCCGGCGGCCGCTACGTGGTGCTCGAGCTGCACCCACCCCGGCTTCGCGCCCTTCAAGCCCGTCTACTGGCTCTACGTCCGCAAGATCCTGCCCGTCTTCGGAGCGCGCATCGCCGGCGACCGGGCGGCGTACGAGTACCTGCACAACTCCATCCAGGCCTTCCCCGATGCGCCGGCGCTCGCCGCGGAGCTGAGTGCGGCCGGGTTCGCCAAGGTCGAGTACGAGAAGCTGTCGATGGGTATCGTGGCCATCCACGTCGCCACCAAATAGGCGTAGTGCCGGCTTCCACGCGCTTCCACGCCGGGCCACCTCCCGAGTCGTTCGTCTGCGGCGCGGCTGGGTAGTGCCCGGCTTCCACGCCTCTGGATTGGTCACTTCTCGTCCGGGCGCCTGGCGGTCCCCGGGCAGCCCGAGCACGCGCTTCGCGCTTTCAGCGCGCCGCGCCAGCCAGCTTCAAGGATGAGCAACTTCTCGTAGCCACGTCCGAGCGTCCGCCAGCCAGGGCGCCCGTTGTGCTTGAGGTGCCCGCCCAACGCGGCCACGGCCCAGAAGACCTCCTTGGCCGTCGGCGCCTCTGACAGCTTGGTCTTCTTCAGCGAGGCGCGGAGCACGTCGAGCTGGAGCGGTGAGAGTGCCGCGGTCGCGGGTGTGTCGGGCTTCGATTCGGCCAGGGTCCGCATGAGCAGCAGGCGAAAGGCAATTGCCGCGAAGAGACCGATTGCGATGCTGAGGGCGTGAAAGCTCTCGAGTTGGCGCTTCTCGAGTGCGCATCCGTTCTTGAGGGCGTCGAAGTACATCTCAATCAGCCATCGGCCGCGGTAGTAGTCGACGACTTGGAGAAGCTGCTCTTCGGTATCGACCGGCTCGGTCGTGTACAGGACCCACTGAATGGGATCTTCTCCAACGGGACAGTCCTTCTCGAGCACGAAGACGACGTTGATCGGCAATGACGTCGGCAGCGTCGTACTCGCTCTGTCTGGCCTCTTCAGCGACACCCTCGTCCAGCCGACTTGCAGCTTGGCGTCGCGTGCGTTGCGCGGCGGATGAGTCGCCTGAGCCTTGGGCGTCGTGCCCTTCGTGCGCGCCGACAGGTGCACCTCTCGAGTTGCCACCGTCGATGCATCGGCGATCGCCTCGATGAGCTTCTTCTTCTTCTCCGGCGGGCCTTCCAAGCTTCGGTTGTGCTTCTGCCTCAGGACGAACCGGAATCCCTTTTCGACCAGGTGCGCCAGCAGGTCGTAGTCGTCGGTTTCGCTGTCGCCGACGTGGAGGACCTGGGCTTGTTGCGCCACCGCCTGCTCAACCGAGTCGATCTGCTCCTTCCAGCGCAGGGACTCCTTGTCGGGCGAAAGCCGCCGCGCCTTCTTGCGCTGGTAGTGGTTCTCGCCACCCTGGAGATGGTCCGGGATCGGCTGGCGAGCCCAGAGCTTCATCGCCGCGACTCCGAGCGGCCGATAGTGCTCCGTCGCGCTCGCCATCAGGGTCGTGTGCAGATAGAGGCCTTGGGTCCCGCCATCGACTGGGCCCAGGCCATCGCGCTCACTCTCGCTCTGGAAGGCCACGCTGCTGGTGTCGTGGATCGCCAGCACCACCCGCTCCGTGACACAGCGGGCAACGGTCGCCTGTGCATGTGGCTGCAGCACCTTTGCCGTGCTGAGCTTCGGGTTGTTGACCAGCCGGTAGAGCGCCTCTAGCCCTGCCGCATCGTCTTCGAAGGCCTGCGGAAAGCTCTTGGCTGGCTCGTCACTCAAGCGTCCCACCGCAGCGATCAGACGCCGATTCAGACGCCGGTCTCCCAGCCTGGCCTGGCCCATCTCCTGCTCCAGCGGCAGCAGCCCCGACGACTCCTTCATGGCGATGCTCCTCGCACATCCGGCGGCGAGCCTGGCGGTGCAGCTCGTAGACGTAGAGCCCTTTGGGACTGCCCTCGTGCAGATAGGCGTTCCCGCGTCGGGTTCGGCCTGCCGTCGTGCCCAGATAGCGCCAGTTGGAGGCGCGGTAGCACGTGCCCCGAAACCGAGCGTGGTCGACGAAAGTTTCTGCGAGCAGGACCGGGTGATTCCAGCGGGCCTGCCAATCCGCGCTCAGGCGCCGCAGGGTCCGGCCGAGCACTTTGGAAGCCAGGTGCTCGACTCGAACCCAGGGCGGGATGAGGAAGCGCACGTTGTTGACGACCAGGTGCAGCTTGCGCCGCTTGGTGTCGTTGTCCCAGCCCAGGTACCGGTCTCGTAGCGGCGAATGGAGGGTCGCAGAGGCCCAGCCGAGCAGGGCCACCACCTGGCCCTCGAGAAATGCGGCGTACAGCAGGTGCTCGCCTACGAGCGGCTTGTCTCCGAGATAGTGGAATCGGTCGATGAAGAGTCGCCAGCCCAGACGCTCGGCGGGCTCGATGGGCCGCACCACGAGTTGGTCAAGATTCGCGTCGTTCCCCACCGGAGACCACGCCAGCGGAATGCAGTCCTGCGGCAATACCGGTAGATCGTGCCCATCTCGGCACCGGCGCTGTCGCGCAGGTAGCTTGATGTGGCCCCACTCCTCAAGCCGGAGGAGCAAGTCCTGGCAGGCGAAGACGGCGTAGCTGCCGTTGGCCTGTCGCCAATCCCACGCCTTGCAGATAGCTCGAGCAAGATCGGACCGGGTCCTGGCGTCTTGGCGGTCAACCGTGTCCCGAATGAACCGCACTCCGCCTCGCCGATCACTCGGTTGCGATAGCGAAGCAACGGCGCGTTCGATGGCTCCACCCCCCCACCGTATGGCACACGGCTGTTTGTGACGCCAGCGAAATCTGAGGTGCGCGCCGCGGCGGCGTCCCTAGATGTGATGAATCAAGAGGCTTCCACGCCGGGGGCATCCTCACGATTCGTTCGTCTGTGGCGCAGCTGGGTAGTGCCCGGCTTCCACGCGCTTCCACGCCGGGGGCATCCTCACGATTCGTTCGTCTGTGGCGCGGCTGGTGGGGAGCCCGCGCGCCACCGATGCACGGTTCACAAAGATGCCCCGGGCGTGGAAGCCCGGCACTACCCTCCACGTCGCCGCCCAGTGACAAAAAAACGAGCCGGCCGAAACGCACGTGGCGGCCCGGCCGGCGGCCTTTCGGCAAACTCTGACCCCTCGACGAGCTCGGGGTGAAGGCTACTTGTTGGCCCGGCCCCGCTTCTTCTCCTCGCCGCCCTCCTTGGCCTCCTCGGCCGGAGTCTCGGCGGCGGTGGCGGAGGCGCCGTTTCCGTTGCCATTGCTATTGGCGCGGACCGGGACCTTGAGGCCCGCCTTCTCGAAGAGCTTCTTCTCGATGTCCGCGAGAATCTCCGGGTGCTGCTTGAGGAAGTCGCGGCTCTGCTCGCGGCCCTGGCCGATCCGCTCGCCGTTGAAGCTGAACCAGCTGCCGCTCTTCTCGATCATCTGCTCGTTGACCGCGAGGTCGAGCAGGTCGCCTTCCTTGGAGATGCCCACGCCGTAGAGGATGTCGAACTCGACCTCCTTGAAGGGCGGCGCGACCTTGTTCTTGACCACCTTCACGCGGGTGCGGCTGCCGATGACCTCTTCGCCGTTCTTGATGGCGCCGATGCGGCGGATGTCCATGCGCTGGCTGGCGTAGAACTTGAGCGCGTTGCCGCCGGTGGTGGTCTCGGGGTTGCCGAACATCACGCCGATCTTCATGCGGATCTGGTTGATGAAGATGACGCAGGTCTGGCTCTTGGAGATGGTGCCGGTCAGCTTGCGCAGCGCCTGGCTCATCAGGCGGGCCTGGACGCCCATGTGTGCGTCGCCCATCTCGCCTTCGAGCTCGGCCTTCGGGACGAGGGCGGCCACGGAGTCGACGACCAGCACGTCGACGGCGCCGGAGCGGACCAGCATCTCGGCGATCTCCAGGGCCTGCTCGCCGGTGTCGGGCTGGCTGATGAGGAGGTCGTCGGTGCGCACGCCGAGCTTGCGGGCGTAGCCGACGTCGAGGGCGTGCTCGGCGTCGATGTACGCCGCGATGCCGCCCTGCTTCTGGGCCTCGCCGACGATGTGCAGGCAGAGGGTGGTCTTACCGGAGGACTCCGGCCCGTAGATCTCGATGATGCGGCCGCGGGGCACGCCGCCGACGCCGAGGGCCAGGTCGAGCGAGATGGAGCCGGTGGGGATGGAGGCGACGTCCTTGCTCAGGGCGTCCTCGTTGCCCAGGCGCATGATGCTGCCCTTGCCGAACTGCTTCTCGATGGCGGATACGGCAAGGTCGAGGGCCTTTTCCTTCTCGGGGGCGACGGGCATTTCGGGCTCCTGCTTTCTGAGATTGAGCGGCGGGGCGCTCGGTTAGCTGTACAGGTGTTTAGTACACCCGACCTCCGACAGCAAGGTCGTTTTGAACGGGAGTCTTCATACCCTGCGGGTCCGACATTCGCTCGTGGGCGCGAGGGTGTTTCGAGGCTCGGGAGGGGTGCATGCAAGCCGGGGAGGGGGGCTCTCGAAGCTCGGGAGGGGGGCCTTGGCGGCCCGGGACGCCCGCGCCAAGCCTCGGGAAGCGCCCGATGAAGCTCGGGAATCCGCCGTCGCGGCTCGGGAAGCCCTCGAAGCAGCGCGGGAAGCGTCCAAGAAGGCTCGGGCCGGCCGTCGTGCCGCTCGAGAGCGGCGGCCTCGTCGCGTCTCACGGCCGGGCTCGTCGTTCGGCGAGGAGGCCCCCACGGCGCAGCATGGCCGAGGTCATCGCTCGGGACGGCCAATGCTTGCCCTGCGGACGGGCAGCCTTTGGGCTCGTGGCCCGCCAGCCCATCGCGCGGGCGGCCATCGCCAGCAGAAGGAAAGGGGCCCCATGTCGCTCGGGGCCCCGTCCGCATCCGTGAGACGACGGCTGACTACTTGCGCGACGCCTCGCGCAGCAGGGAAGCGATGCTCTCGTCTTGCTGTCCCACCAGCGCCAGCAGGCGGTAACAGGCACCCCAAGCCTGGCGCTGGGTCGCGTCGACGTCCTTGCGCGCCTGGGTCGCCGAGACCTTGGCGCCCTTCTTAGCCGCGCGATCAGCGAGCTTGCCCGCAAGAGCCTTGGCGTCGGCGAGCAGCTTCTCGAGGCGCGTGCGAGTCACCTTGCGCGCCTCGAGCGCGTCCTTGGCGCCGTCGAGCGCGAGCAGCGCCGCGGCGTCCTTCTCGATCTCGGAACGAACCGCCTCCTGGCTCTTGGAGCGGACCTTCTTGCTCTTGCCGTCCTGGCCAGTGACTGGCACGAGCACGGTAGGCGTCTCGTTGATCAGGATCTTCTCGACCTGGGCGATGAGCTCGGAGTCGGCGCTGGCGCGCTCGAGGTCGTGCTTGACCGCCTCGACCGCGGCCATGACGCCCGAGTAGTCCCGCTGCAGGTCGGAGTACTTCTCCAAGATCTGCATGGTCGCCTCGGAGCCCGACGCCTGGCTCTGGCTCTGCGCGAGCGCCAAGGCCGCGTAGCGCTCGCCGGCATCGATGATGCGTTTGAGGTCGTCGGCCAGGCCGCCCACGGCCTCGTACTTCGCGAAGAGGTTCGGCGAATCCTGGATCTGCTTGGCGCAACGCGCGCGCGCGGCGATGACTGCTTCCTGCCCCATGGAGTCCCCCTGCTTGTGTGGTGAGGTGAACGGCGAGTGGATGCTAGCGCCGGGGCGAGAGGCGGGACAAGCCGGTACCCAGGCGCGAACCAGGGACGCAGAGTCGCAACGAGTCCGACTCGATCCGAGAAGGAACTGCTCTTGAGCGATTAGGTCCTTCGCCCAGCCCGCCTCGAAAGCGGCCCGCCGAACACGCTCTGGACCAGCTCGCCGAGCCGTCCGCTGAGCACCTCGGTGCCCGTGGAGGCGATTGGCTCGAGCTTGGACGTCCTCAACGTCGCGATGCCCAGACCGATCGCGATGACGAGCTGGGCGCGCAGCAGCAGCTCGTCCGCATGGGGATGCTTGGCGGTCCACCCGGCCAGCCTCGCCAGGCTCTCGCTGAAGCGGCGCAGCAGTCCCAGGCGCAGCTGCTCCGCGCGCGGATCGCCCGAGGTGTGGAGCAGCAGGTACAGGGCGCGCGACAGTCCTTCGTCCGGCGCATCGCTCACCCGTCCGCCGATGATCTCCGGGATCTGCGAGAGGCTCGGTCACGCCTTCGGTCGACTTCATCAGGACCTCGGCGGTGGACTCGAAGCAGGCCGCCAGCAGGCCCTCCTTCGACTCGAAGTATCGGTTGATGAGCGCGACGTTGACGCCGGCGTCTTGCGCGATATCGCGCACGGTCGTAGCGGCGTAGCCCTGGCTGCCGAATCGCTGCAGGGCGGCGTCGATCAGCCGCTGCCGGGTGCGCGCGGCATCACGGAGGCGCGGCTCCTCCGCGCTCGCCTTCTCGACCGGTTCTCCTCGTCCCTGCTTGCTCGCCATCACGTCTCCTCGGGTCCTCAAGGCACCGCCCGCTCCGGATTGTAGTGGCGCACTCCCCGTAAGTCGACGCGTGTTGACATCCGGCAGGCCGAGGTTATCCTGCAAGTAAGCAGGTGTTGACGTGCGAGAGAGGAGGTCGCGGCCGGTTGCATCCCGCGCGCGGCGGCCCTCGTCGTGGGCGGTCCCCAGACCCGAAAGGAGTGAAGCCTGATGACGAAGATGACGCTCGAGGAACGCATCGCCCTGCACCGGCGGATGGCGGAGAGCTACCACGCCGCCTACGCCCGCAAGGCGGTGAAGGACGGCGCGAGCTACGAGGAGTGGAAGTTCGCGCCGGACGCCGTCTACTGGTCGCCGTACTTCGGCAACGAGCTCATCGACCTGAGCAAGGTGCCGATCTCGGTCTCGAAGTCGGCGACCATGGAGGCCAAGGCGTACTCCTTCAAGTTCGCGGACTGGGGCCCGCTGGAGTTCAAGTGCTGGCCCTCCGACGTGGGCTTCGTGATGAAGACGCGCTTCGGCGGCCACACCAAGGACGGCCAGCTGCTGTCGTTCTTCTCCTACGGCTTCGTGGAGACCAACGACGCCGGGCTGATCACGCGGTGGGAGACGCACGTCAGCGAGGACTACGGCGCCTTCCTGGACGTGGCCCTCGGCGTGCGCGGCCCGTTCAAGCAGGGCGCCGGGTTGTACATGGAAGCGCTCGCGCGGGTGCTCAAGGAGAACGGGCACTCGCTGTGAGCTGACGCAAGAACCCCAGACATCTCAACCGACGACAAGCGCTCCACGCGGGCGCGACGGGAAAGGACTGACCGATGGCAGCCAGTTTCGAGGAACGGATCCGGGCGCGGTTCAACCAGGGCTTCGGCGAGTGGAACCAGGGCTACGAGGCGTGGCTGAAGTGGTGCCACACGCTCTACGAGCCCGACGCCCACTACAACGTCTACGGTCGCCGGCTCACGCTGCAGCAGTACAAGGACATGATGGGCCAGTTCTTCTCGGCCTTCGACATCCAGCTCGGTGCGCTCGACAACGTGCTCGTCCAGGGCGAGTGGGGCGCGATCCGCTACTCGGTCTACGTCACCAACAAGAAGACGGGCGAGAAGACCGAGCTGAAGACGATGGAGTTCGTGCGCTTCAAGGACAACGCCGAGCCGATCGGCGCGCGGGTGGTCGAAGGCTGGGCGCTCTCGGACAAGCCGCTCTCGACGAGCGGGCACTGAAGCGCCGAGTGTGAGCGGTTGCTGCCGGCGAGGTCGGTTCGCTTCGCCGGCAGAGCCCTCTCTGGGTCACGAGCGGTCGAGCAGATCGAACTGACCGCGGACGCCGGCGAAGAGGAACACGGTCAGCCCGGGATGCTGGATGTCCGAGTACCCGGTGCCACTTCCAGGGTCCTGCCAGAAGAGCCCGGTCAGGGTCGCGGCGAGCGTCGGCGCGAGGCGGATTCCCGGCGCGACCTTCGCGTCCAGGCCCACCTGCAGCCGCAGCAGATCGAGCCCCAACAGCGACTGCCGCAGGTGCTGCTGAGTGACGTAGTGCCCGCGCCAGCCGAGTCCGACGCCGAGGGACGGCGAGACGTTGGCCTCGGGCGAGAACCGGTGCTCGAAGAGGAGGCCGGCGGCACCGCCGTATCCCGGGTCCTCGGCAGAGCTCGATTGATAGAGCCCGACCGAACCGTACACGCCGGCCTTCCAGCCCGCGCCCAGGCGCAAGGCGAGCCTCCAGCTCGAGCGCTCCGCCCCAGTCGCTGCGTGCGTCGAGGTTGGTGCCGACCTCGCCGTAGGCCTGGCTCGTGCCCAGCCCGATGCCGAGCTCGAGCCCGCGCAGGGTGGAGCCAGCGTCGGCGGTCTCGGCGACGGCGGGCGCGTCGGGCTCCGCGAAGCAGACGGCGGGGAAGGAGAGGACAGCGGTCAGAAGGACGAGGTGGCGGCAACGCATGGAGTGCTCCGAGCTGTGGAACGGCGCGGCAAGGGGGGGCCGCGCTGGACGCCGGGATAGCAGCCGTCATGCCAGCTCGGTCCGGTGCGAAGGAGCGCCGAACTGTCGGAACCGCGAGCAACTGAGGCAGCTCGGTTGTCGGTCGGGCGACAGGCACGCGGGCTGGTCTATGCTCCGCGGCGCCATGACTGCCCCGACCATCGCCATCGAAGCGCCCCGTTCCATGGACGAGGTGCGTGAGCTGTTCCAGGAGTACGCGGCCTCGCTGGAGGTCGACCTCTGCTTCCAGGGCTTCCAGAAGGAGCTGGCCTCGCTGCCGGGCGAATACGCGGCGCCGAGCGGGACCTTGCTCGTGGCCCGCGTCGATGGCGTGCTGGCCGGCTGCGTCGCGCTGCGGCAGCTTGAGCCGGGCATCGGCGAGATGAAGCGCCTCTATCTTCGGCCGCAGCACCGTGGGCTCGGGCTGGGGGCGTGCTTGGTCGGGGCGGTGATCGCCGCCGCGCGCAGCCGAGGCTGCTCACGCATGCGGCTCGACACGCTACCCTTGATGGCGAAGGCCATCGCGCTCTATCGGCAGCTGGGGTTCCAGGAGAATCGCGCCGTACCGGCCCAACCCGGTGCCCGGGGCGCTCTTCTTCGAGCTCGACCTATCGCGAGGCGCGAGCCGTCCCGTCGTGCGCGAGAGCGTCGAGCACTATGTCTGGGGCGAGCAGAACGACGGCTGGCGGCTGGTGCGCGCGGAGGGGCTGAGCGTCATCCAGGAGCAGATGCGTCCGGGCACGAGCGAGCTGCGCCATCTGCACCGGAAGGCGAGGCAGTTCTTCTTCATCCTGAGCGGGCGGGCGAGCTTCGAGGTGGCGGGCGCGACGCACGCGCTGGAGGCAGGGCAGGGGATGGAGGTCGCGCCCTGCGTGCCGCACCGGTTCGCCAACGCCAGCGCCGAGGAGCTGCGGTTCCTGGTGGTGTCGGCGCCGCCGAGCCACGGGGATCGGATCCTCGTGACGGAGAGCTAATATGCGCGACGAGGAGCCCACGCCCCCTCACAGCACCAACGTCTCCTTCACCCGCCTCGACAGCAGCCAATAGAGGATCCAAGCCGCTGCCAAGACCGCCGACACGAATGTCTCCGGTCCGAACTCAACATACTGAGCCATGACTGGGACCAAGCGGAACAAGCCCGTGGTCACCAACGGCGCGACGCCTGACAGCGCGAGCAGGCCGATGGCCAGCAAACGTGCCGAGCGTCGGCGCCGGAAGATCTGCACCATCGCGAACGCGAGGTACACGAGGGACAGCAGTTCGAACACCACGAGGACGAGGGCCACCTGCAACCAACCCACGGTATTCACAAGGTACTCGGGCGGGGCGTCCACGAGCAGACCCGGAATATCGCGGGCCAACTGCAGATTGGTCACCAGCTGCCGCGACCATTGGACAGCGTCCATCGCGACATAGGCGAAGAAGATCCACAGGACGCCGCCGAAACGTCGAGGTGGCACCGCGGCGGTGAGCTGGAAGCAGTCGTGGCAAAGGTCTTCCGCGCTCACGGAAAGGTCCGGCAGGCACTGTGCGCAGACAAATCGTCCGCAGCGAGTGCAGACGGCAAAGGCGGCGGCCTCCGAGTGGACCGAACACCGTGCTTCGTTGAGCGCAGGCGCCTGCGTCTCGGCCGTCATTGCCACCTCTGGTGAGATCAGCGGTCTTCGAGTTCCGTGCCGGCCGCCAGTCGCTCGAGGTACGCGCCGTAGGCGAACGCGCGAGCTCGGCCCTGGCCTGGCCGTTCGACGAGGACGCCTGCGTCGACGAGCGCTGTCACGGCTTTAGTGGCGGTGGGCTTCGTCGTCTTCAGCAAGGTGCCGACGCCGGAGATGGTGACGATCGGGTGCTCGGGGAGGAGTTCGAAGAGGCGCGCGGCCATCAATGAGGAGGACTTGGTGGCCAGCACCTTCTCTCGGTCGGTGGCGACCATCGCAAAGAGGTCGCGCGTCGTGCTGACGGCCTCGTTCGCCACGGACGTCACGCCCTCAAAGAAGAACGCAAGCCAGCCCTCGAAGTCACCGTCGCTTCGGACCGCGCCGAGGCGGCGGTAGTACTCGCCGCGGTGCTGCTTGAAGAAGGAACTCAGGTACAGCAGCGGCTGGGTGAGGAGCTTCCAATGCTCGAGCAGGAGCGCGATGAGAAGGCGACCGAGCCTTCCGTTGCCGTCGAGGTACGGGTGAATGGTCTCGAACTGGACGTGCACGAGGCCGGCCCTCGCGAGGGGCGCGAGCGGGCTGGCGCCGTGGATGAAGCGCTCGAGTTCCCCCAAGAGCCCCGCCACCGCGTGGGGTGGGGGAGGAACGAAGACGGCATTGCCCGGCCTCGTCCCACCAATCCAGTTCTGACTCTGACGAACCTCGCCAGGGAGCTTCTCTTGGCCCCGAACGCCCTTCATCAGCCGACGATGCGTTTCGTTCAGCAGGCGGACTGAGAGCGGAAGGCCCTGGGGATTCGAGAGTTGCTGGCGCGCGAAGTGGACCGCGTCGAGGTAGTTGCAAATCTCCTGGACGTCGGCGGAATCGGCGGCCGGTTCGGCTTCGAACGTGAGTAGGTCGATCAACGTCGCCTGGGTTCCTTCGAATCTGCGAGGAGACGACCGCTTCCTTCCGCACGAACGAGTAGAGGAACCAGGAGACCGACGGCACCATCGCGCTGGCCAATTCCAGTCGTCCGAGGGCCAACTCGGCTCGCTGAAGGTCAGGTGCAAGTCTCCCCATGTCGAGCGGAGGCTCCGATGGGGGCAGAGGGGCGGGAATGAAGGCCGCGACCTCCTCGCCTCCCACCCTAGTCCTGTCGTACTGACCCGAAACTCTTGGCATTTGTGGCCTCGGTAAAGAAGTCTTTCCTTGGGGGCAGCGAAAGGAAAGAGATTCTTACTGAGGCGTCGGCGAAGGAAAGGCGCCTTTCCTTTCACCACACCTCGCAGCGCTTCTCCGCCGCCTTCACCATCGGGCTCCCGGCCTGGCAGGAGAACGCCTGCCCGAACTCGGTCATGTTCGAGAGCGGCCCGTTGACGCGGAAGCGCGGCGGCGAGTGCGGGTCGAGCGTCACCAGCATCCGGGCGTACTGCTCGCGCGCCTTGAAGCACCACGACTGCGCGTAGCCCAGGAAGAACTGCTGCTCGGGGGTGAAGCCCTCCAGCGCCTTGTCCTTCTCGCCGGCCGCCCTGTACGCCGCGTACGAGAGCTTGAGCCCGCCGAGGTCCGCGATGTTCTCGCCCAGGGTCAGCTTGCCGTTGAGCTTGGCGCCGGGCACCGACTCGTAGCCCGCGAACTGGTCGACGACGCACTGGGCCTTCTTCTCGAACTCCTTGCCCACCGACTCCGTCCACCACTCCTTGAGGTTGCCGTCGCCGTCGTAATTGCGGCCCTCGTCGTCGAAGCCGTGCGTCAGCTCGTGCCCGACCACCATCCCGATGGCCCCGTAGTTGACGACCTCCGGCGCCATCCGGTTGAAGAACGGCGGCTGGAGGATGCCGGCCGGGAAGACCATCTCGTTCATCGCCGGGTTGTAGTAGGCGTTCACCGTCGGCGGGCTCATGAACCACTCGCCGCGGTCCACCGGCTTGCTGATCTTCGCCAGCACGCGCTTGGACTCGAAGTCCGCCGCGGCGAGCACGTTCTGGAAGTGCGAGGCGCGGCTGATCTTCATCGAGGAGTAGTCGCGCCACTTGTCCGGGTAGCCGATCTTGTTGGTGACCTTGGTGAGCTTCTTCTGCGCCTGCTCCTTGGTCGCGGCGTCCATCCAGGCCAGGCCCTCGATGTCCTTGCCCATCGCCTTCTCGATCTCCTCGACCATCTTCACCGTGCGCGCCTTGCCCTCCGGCCCGAAGTGGCGGCGCACGTAGCCGGCGCCCAGCGCCTCGCCCAGGCCGCCGTCCACCGAGTCCACGCAGTGCTTCCAGCGCGGCTTCATCTCCTTGGCGCCGGTGAACGCGTCGCTCGCGAACTTGAAGTTCTGCTCCACGAACGCCTTGGGCAGCGCCCGCGACCCGGCCATCTCGCTCAGGACGTGCCAGCGCAGGTAGGCCTGCCAGGTCGCCAGCGGCGTCTCGGCGACGAGCTTGCCGACCCGCTCGACGAACTTGGGCGTGGTGGTGCTCACGGCGGTGACGCCCGGCGCGCCCAGGGCCTTGAAGTAGCGCTCCCACTTGAACTGCGGCGCCAGCTTCTCCAGGCCGTCGCGGTTGACGCGGTTGTAGATGCGGATCGGGTCGCGCATCTCGGTGCGCGTCCAGTGCGTCTCGGCGAGCGAGGTCTCCAGCGCCTCGATGGCCTTGGCCTGCTCGACCGCCTCGGCCGCAGGCACGCCCGCCAGGGAAAGCATCGCCTGCAGGTGCGCGTCGTACTTGGCGCGGATGGCGGTCTCCTTCTCCTCCTTCGACAAGTAGTAGTCGCGGTCGGGCAGCGACAGGCCGCCCTGCATCAGGATGGCGATGACCTGCGTGGCGTCCTTGGCGTCCTGGTCGGCGGTGAGGTTGAAGGCCGCGCCGCTGCCGTTGAGGTGCTCGCGGGCGATCTCCTCGACGAGGCTGTCAGCGTCCTTGATGGCGTCGATGCGCGCCCACTCCTGCTTGAGCTGCGAGAGGCCGTTGGCCTCGACCGCCGCCTCGTCCATGCAGGCCGCGTAGTAGTCGCCGACCTTCTCGCCGAAGGGATCGTCCATCGCCGCCTTGCCACCCGCGTCGGCCTCGACGATGGCGCGCAGCAGCTGCTGGTTGCGGTCGGTCAGGTAGGAGAAACCGCGGCTCCAGGCCGGCTTGTCCGCGGGGATCTCGGTGCGCGCGAGCCAGCTGCCGCAGGCGAACTGGTAGAAGTCATCGCAGGGCGAGACCGCACGGTCGAGCGCGGTCGCGTCGATGGGCTGCAGGTCGAGGGCGGCGCTGGGGGCGGTCGCGGGGGACGTCTTGCAGCCCGCGACGATCAACAGTGAGCAGAGCAGCGTGGCACGGCGCATGGGACCTCCAGGAAGGAGGCCCAAGTAACAGCGCTCGAGGGTGGCGGGCAAGCAAGAGGTTGCCCGCCTGCGCAGAAGGTCAGCGCTACGACGCCGCGGGAGGCGTGGGCTGGGAAGGAGCAATCTCCTTCTCCTCCCACATGTCGAAGGCGGTCGCGAGCGACGAGGACTGCGACAGCACGGCCAGCGCGATGAAGACGTGGAAGCCGGCGACGATGTTGGCGGCCAGCTCGGGCACGCCGGAGATGTGCTTGAGGGCGCCGAGGACGACCCCGAGGACCGCGAGCAGCGTGGTGGTCATGACCACGCCCTTGCTGATGCGCTTGATGCGGTCCGGGACCGCCATCTTCGAGACTTCGTTGGCGTTCATCCGCGCCATCACCAGCATGGCGATGCCGAAGGCGGCGTGGATGATGGCCACGGCGAGGTGCCTGCCGAAGATGTGCGGGATGGCGAGGAACGAGAAGCTCGCGAGCCAGACCGTGTTGTAGAGACGCTTCCAGAGCATGGGGCTCCTCCTGTCGCGGGCCGCGCACATTAGCCGGAAGGGCTGAGCGGGGCTAGGTGTGAAGGCTGCCAGCAGTACGCAGGCCCCGGCGATCGCTTGCCCCCTCCGGGGCTCGCGAAAATCGACCGTGGGGACGAGGGGTTGGCTGACGCGGTGCGTGACGTGCTGCCAGCCGGATCCGAAAAAGCAGAGCAACCGCGCGAGGATGGGCAACTTCGGCGCCGCCCAGGCGATAATCCGGTCGCCCTCGGAGGAGCCATGCGCATCGACAAGAAAGCCGCCCACCCCACCAAGACGACGCATCGCGCCAGGTCGGCTGCCGCGACAACTCAGGACAAGACCAAGGTGAAGACGAGCGGCAAGGCGAAGGCCGCCCGCTCCGACGAGTTCGAGTCTGCTTCCAAGACGAGCGCTGCCGCCCAGAAGAAGCCGACGGTGGTGCTCAGCCCCAACGACTTCGCCGACCGCTCCCTCTCCGACCTGCTCGCGCAGCTGCAGCAGGTGGCCCACGAGCTGTCGGGCCCGGCGCTGCCGAAGATCAAGAAGCCCAAGCTCTCCGACGCCAAGGCCGACGCCCGCCAGAAGAAGCTCGAGAAGCTGGAGGAGAAGACCGGGCTGCGCGTCGAGCACGACGAGACCACCGAGGATGAGTCGGGCACCACCAAGCGCCGTCGCTTCAGCGTCGGCCTCTCCAGCCTCGAGGTAGGGGGCGAGACGACGCACCGCTCCGGCCCCTCGACGGAAGGCTCCTGCTCCAAGGACACCAAGCTCGGCCGGCTCGACTACCAGGGCCGCGCGGCCGCGGAGATCGTCACCAGCCGCGGCGGCTCGGCGCGCCTCGACGCACGCGGCCTCAAGGCCCAGGGCCGCGCCAGCGCCAGCATCGGCGCCACCGCTCAAGGCTCGGCCCACCTCGAAGGCAAGTACGGGACGGCCGACGCCCAGGCCGAGGCCACCGCCCGCGCGTTCGCCGAGGCCGAGGGCAACGTCGAGATCGGCAAGAACGGCGTAGTCGCCACGGGCGAGGCCGCCGCCGGCATCGAGGCCCGCGCGCAGGCCAGCGCCCAGTTCCAGTCGGTCGGCATCGACCTCGGCGGCGAGAGGCTCGACCTGCACGGCGACGTCGACGCCTACGTCGAGGCGGCCGCACGCGCCGAGGGCAAGGTCACCGTCGCCGCCACGCTCAACCCTCCGCGTATCGACGCCGAGGTGGGCGGCAAGGCCTTCGCCGGCGTAAAGGCCGGCGTCGAGGGCCACATCGGCATCGGCAGCTTCGTGACCCTCGAGGGCCACGCGGACGCCTGGGCGGGGGCCGGCGCAGAGGCCAAGGGCGTCATCGGTTACAAGGACGGCCACCTGCGCCTCTCCTTCGGGGCAGGCGCGGCGGGCGGCGTCGGAGCGGGCGTCGGCGGGTCGGTGGACATCAACGTCAAGGCCATGGCCAGCGCTGCCCTCCATGGCGCCGGGCACCTGCTCTTCGGCTCGCGCTTCGACTACAACCCGACGACCGCCGTCTCGAACCTGCGCGACATCCACATCCCGCTCGGCGAGAAGGTCTGGACCGACCAGGCCGTCGACTCCCGCCGCCTCGCGATGCAGATTGTGCTGGCGACCATGACCGACATGCGCCCGCGGACGACCGACAGCTCCACCGAGCGCCCGGAGAAGGCCCAGGCGAGGTAGGGTCTAGCCCGCCATGACCCACGAACACGTCGAACGACTCGCCCGCTCGGGCGAAAAGCTGCTCTCGGAGGCCGTCTTCGCCGAAGCAGCGCAGGCCTTCCGCGAAGCGCTGCTCGCTGATCCGGGCCACACGCCCGCGAACCTGGGGATGGCCCGCCTGGCCTTGGGCATCGGGCTGCCCGACTCGGCGCGGACGCTGCTCGACAAGCTGCTCGTGCGCGAGCCCCGGAACGCCGAGGCGCTGGTGCTGCGAGCGCTGGTGCAGGAAGGCGCCGGGCAGCTCGACCAGGCGATCGCCACGCTCTCCAAGGCGACCGCCGCAGCGCCCTCGGCCGCCTTCACGCACTACCACCTCGGCCGCGCGCTGTGCGTCGCCTCGAAGTTCGATCAGGCGCTCGCCGAGCTGACGGCGGCCGCGCAGATCGATCCCAAGGCGGTCGTCGTCGCCTATGCGCTTGGCGTCGCCTACGAGGCCGCAGGCAAGAAGGGCGAGGCCATCGCCGCCTTCACCCGCGCGCTCGAGCTCGACCCGCGCTTCGCCGACGGCTACCTGACGCTCGCCGATTCGTTGAGCCGGGTCGGCCGCGACGACATGGCCGCCAAGGTGCTCAACCAGGGCCGCCAGCTCCTGCCCCAAGTCGGCGCGCTGTGCGACAAGCTCGCCGCCGTCCGGCTCAAGCAGAACGACATGCCGGGCGCCGTCGCCGCGCTGCAGGCCCAGACGGCCGTCGACCCGAGCGAGGACGCCTTCTGCAACCTGGCGACGGCCGCGCTCGCCTCCGGCGACGCCAAGGCTGCCGCCGCGGCCATCGACCGGCTGATCAAGGACTTCCCCAAGGGCTGGCGCGGGCACCACCTCAAGTCGATGCTGCTCGACGCAGCCGACAAGCCCGACGCAGCCATCGCCGAGCTGCGCGAGGCCACGAAGCTGGCGCCGGACCAGTGGCGGCCGCTCAACGACCTGGGCACGCTGCTCAACGCCAAGCGCTCGCCGGAAGCGGTCGAGGTGCTGGAAAAGGCCGCCTCGCTCGCGCCGCAGGATCCCGTGCCGGCCTACAACCTCGCGCTCGCCTACTGGAACGCAGGCCGCGGCAAGGATGCGCGCGCCACCGCCGAGAAGCTCGTCGAGCGTGCCCCCGCCTCGCACCCGGTCTCGCAGAAGGCCCGCGAGTTCCTGGCCGCGCTGCGCGAGCAGCACTGAGCGCGGGCCGCGCCGACGCAGAGCCTCAGGGCTGAAAACGAGAAGCGGAGCCGGGAAGACCCGGCTCCGCTTCATTCTTCATGGCCGCTGGCTCCGACTACTTGGGGGGCGGCATCCCGCAGTACGCCGGCGTGTAGGGCAGGGCGCTGAAGCAGTACTGGTTGTTGCAGCTCAGGGTCATCGAGGCCCCGGACAACCAGGTGTTGCTGGGACCGCAGAACTCGACCTTGTAGCCGAAGGTGAAGTCACCGCCGCAGCGGGTGTCGACGTAGCCCGTGCTGGTGCGCGTGCCCACGCACTCCACGCACCCGAGCGCCTTCCCCGAGGCATCGAGGCGGCAGTACGACCCCGGGTCGCAGGTCGGGATCGTGGACCAATCGGGCATCCGCGCGGCGGGGCTGCACAGCCCCGTCTTGCTCCACGCATCCTGCCCGTACATGTCCGCGACCGGGACGCCGCACACCTTCTCGCCGGGGATGCAGTCCGCGGTGCATGCGCCGAGCTTGCAGGTGCCGTAGGCGCAGTCCGTCGGCGGGGCCCAGGTGCGGTCCTGCTGGCAGGTCTCGACCTTGCCATCCCGCGTGCAGCGCACGGCGCCAGGCGTGCACGCCGCCGGGTCCGAGCAGAGAGCGACCCTCTTGCCAGTGTCGCTGAAGCTGTCCTGGCAGACCTTGTCGGCCTTCAGGCTCGTCTGCCCACAGGACTCGTAGGTCTCGCTCCAGGCGCCGTTCTCGCAGGTGCGGTAGCCCAGGCTGCTGGTGTTCGTCCCGACGTCGATACAGAGCGTCTCATCGGCGGCGCAGTCGTCCTGCCAGCACCCGACGATCGCCGAACGGCAGGTGGTGCCCGTCGGGCAGTCCTCGGCGGCGCCCAGCAGGCCGTTGGTGCACTTGCGCAGCTTTCCGTCAGGCGTGCAGGTCTGCGAAATGACCGCGCACTCCGGGTCGCCGCACGTCGCCTTGTGGGCGCCCGGGAGCTCCGAAAGCTGGATGCAGACCTGGGGGGAGAGGGTGCCCGCTGGGACGCCGCAATTCTCGGTGGCGGCGGTGGGCCAGCTGCCTTCCTTGGTGCAGGTGACGATCGTGTCGCCCGAGCACTGGGTCTCGCCTTCGATGCAGGGGGCGAGGCAGACGTCGTCCATGCAGCCGTTGGGGCAGAAGACGATGGGCTGCAGGTCGCCATCCTTGCAGGCGACGAAGTGCTGGGAGTCCGTGCAGGTGCCGTTCAACATGTAGAGGCAGAGGTAGTCGTCGCAGCGGGTCCGGCCATCGGGGAGCTGCGCGCAGACCTCGTTCTCGCCGCAGCGGGTCACGCTCGCCCGGTCCCACTTGCCCTGGGCGCTGCAGGTGACGATGGAGTTGTCGCTGCAGGCTGTGGTGCCGGGCAGGCAGTCGAACACGCAGATGCCTCCGTTGCAGACGGAGCCCGTCTCGCAGCGCGCCACCGCCCAGCCCGAGCCGTCCGGCTTGCAGGTGGAGACGAAGGCCCCCGGGTCGGCAGAGGCGTCGGCGGGGTTGCCGCAGCGGCGGGTACCGGCGCCGCAGACGACCTGCTTGCAGGAGGCGGAGCGGGTGGCCGGGTCGGCCACGCACGAGTGGCCGACGGCGCACTGGGTGTAGGTGGTGGTCTTGCCGTCGTTGCTGCAGCTGACGACGGTGTCGCCGCTGCAGGTGCTGCCGACGACGCAGCCGGTGGTGCTGTTGCCCTGGCAGCGGCCGTCGCCGACGCAGTGGGTGTTCGCTGCGCAGGCCGTGGTGTCGAAGCCCGTGCCGTCCTTCTTGCAGACGAAGGGTACGCCGTCGACGCAGGTGCTGTCGGCGCTGGTGCAGAAGACGTCGGTGCGCCGGGCGCACGAGCCGGTGGTGGCGCTGCAGGCCTCGAGCGGGGAGCAGGCACTGGCAACCCAGCTCTTGCCGTCGGCGGAGCAGGTGCGCATCAACGAGGTGCTCACGCACTCGGTCGCGCCGGCGGTGCAGGCGGCGTTGGGGGCGCACGCGCCGTCCTTACAGGTCTCGTTCTCGTTGCAGGAGAGGATGCTGGGGGCGGTGTTGGCGGCGACGCAGACCGACAGGACGCGGTCGTTGATGCACTTGGCAGTGCCCGGCGTGCAGGCGACGTCGATGCCGTCCACGGCCTTGCACTTGCCGGCGCTGCAGGTCTCCCAGGCGGCGCAGGGGTAGGTCGCCCAGGCGGTCCCGTCGCTGGGACAGAGCAGCACGGCGCGCTCGCCGGCGCACTCGGAGGCGGCCGGGGTGCACTGCTGGCCCTTGCTGCACCCGGTCGTGGCGAGGGCGGCCAGCGCCGCCAGGCTGAAGGTCACGGCTTTGAGGTTCATCGAGTCTCCCCTGCAATGAAGAGCGGGCCGTCGGTCGGCCCGCTGTCGGGCGAGGGTATACGCCAAACAGGAAGGCGCCGCACAGGGGACGACCGCGGCCCCTCGTCGGCCGGAGACTTGCGAGCTCGGTGTCGGATTAGCGCCCGAGCTCGATCGGCAGCTCGAGGGTGACGTCCTCGCCGATTCCGGGCTGCTCGCAGCGGCGAACGACGTCCTGGGCGCAGGCGAGGAACCCTCGGCTGGCGCGGCTGGCTTCGACCGAGCGCACGGCACCGGTGGCGTCGACGGAGACGGAGAGGGTGAGCTTCCCCGAGAGGTTCAGGTCCGCCTTGAGCGCCAGGTCGTAGCATGCGCCGAGCTGTTTGAGTCGGCTGGTCTCCCGCAGGCAGGAGCCGAAGGCGTCACGCAGCGCGGCGGTCTTGGCCTGGCTGGCGCGAACATGAGGGACTGCCGGGGCAGGGGGAGCCACGGTCGCGGCGACGGGGGCGGCGGTGGTCGCGCCGGCCAGGACCGGAGCGGTGAGGGCTGGCGGCTCGACATGACGTGCGGGCAGCTCGGCAAGCTCGGACAGCGAGCGGTCCGGCAGGCCCAGCGGGAAATCGGCTTCGGTGTCCGGCGAGACCTGGCGCTGGACGAGGTCGGCGAAGAGGGGCGCGCCGTCGGGGATCTCCACGGCGCCCGGGCCTGGGACGAGGACCGAGTCGCCGCCCTCGCGCTCCACCGAGACCAGGCCGTGGGCGACTTCGACCCGGGTGGACCCCGGCTCGCGGATGACCTTGAAGGCGGTGCCGCGCACCGAGACCAGCAGGTCGGCGGTGCGGATTTGGAAGGTGTGGCCGGCGGCGAGCGGCTTGACCTCGGCGGCGATCTCGCCCGACTCGAGGAGCAGCGCGGTGTGGGCCAGGGCGAGATGGTCGAGGCCGATGCGCGAGTGGGCGGAGACGCGGACGCCAGTGGCGGGGGCGGTCTGCAAGGTGAGCGGCACCTCGGCGACCTGCAGGGTGTCGCCCTCGTCCACGGATCCGCCGGTGAGCAGGCGAGAGGCGCCGCTCGGCTCGAAGACGCGGACGCCGTCGCCCAGGGCGACGGCCAGAGCCGCGGAGCGCGGCGAGGAGGCGGCGGCGACCGGCGCGACGGGGGCGGGGCCCGGGGAAAGGCCGACGAAGGTGACGAGCAGCACCGCCGCGGCGGCGGCCGTCATCGAGAAGGCCGGCAGCCAGGCCTCGACCCAGCCCATCGACGCCGGAGCGCGCTGGTCGTCGAGGGCGGCACCCATGGCTGCGAGGACGGCGCGGTCGATGCGCTGCCAGTCGGCGTCTTGGGGCTCGTACGGCGAGAGGTGGCCCAGCACCTGGCGCAGCGAGGCCAGGCGGGTCGCTTCCTCGCGGCAAGCCGGGCAGGAGGGCAGGTGGGAGAGCACGGCGCGGCGCTCGTCGTCCGGCAACGTCGCGGCCACGAAGGCTTCGAGCTTCTGGCGGAAGGAGCAGCTCACTTGGTGGCCTCCTTCGCCTCGAGCCAGGGCTTCAGGTCCTGCGCCAGCACGGGATCCTGCGCCGCCAGCACGGCCAGCTCCTTGCGTGCGTAGAACAGCCGCGTGCGCACGGTCAGCACGGGGGCGCCGACCATCTGGGAGATCTCCTTGGGGGCGATGCCTTCGAAGTCGTGGAGGACGAGGACCATGCGCTTCTTGGGAGCAATCTGGTCGAGCAGCTGCTCGATGCGGCGGGCGCGCTCGCGGCGCTCGAAGCCGTCGGAAGGGTCGTCGGTGCTGGTCAGGGTCCGCTCGGCGCGGGCGTCGGCGTCGGGCTCGTCCTCTCCGACCTGGCGGGTGCGGCGCTTGAGGTGCCGCAGCGCGGTGCGCACGCAGACGCAGCGCAGCCAGCTCTCGAACGACGAGCGGCCGGCGAACGACTTGATGGAGTGGGCGACCTCGACGAAGACCTCCTGGAGGATGTCCTCGACGTCCTGGCCATTGCGCACGGCGTGGCGCACGAAGCGCATCGCCTCGCCGCGGTAGAGCCGGTACAGCTCGCCCAGCGCGGCGCGGTCGCCCTCGCGGCAGCGGGCGATGAGCAGACCGGGGTCGGCCTCGGCGGCGGCCGGGGCTGGCTCAGCGGGGCGGGCAAGGAGGGTGGACACGTCGAGGATCGCCTGCGGCAGGCCGTTGAGCACCTCGAGTGGATTGGCCGTCGCGAAGCTCATCTTGCCTTGCATCCTCGGAGGGTCCAAGCCCGCTGAAGGAAGAGTGGCGGCCAGGGGGCTGGGGCATTCAGACCTCCCGCGGGTCAGGCCGGCACCATCGCCTGGCGGGGGCAGGAGCGCCGGGGCGGCCGAGGAAAGGAGCCAGGATTCGCAGGGTTGTCCGGTGGAGACCCGATGCTCTGGCCCCTCGACGAGCTCGGGGTGTCGGTCGACGAGCTCGGGAACTCGGGTCAGGCGGCTGCCGGCTTCTTCTTCGGGACCTTGACCTTGATGACCATGCGGGACTGCGGCTCTTCGCTCTCCTCGTCCTCGTTCTCCGGCTCGAGCAGCGCCCGCTGCCGGGTGCGGAGGTCGGCGATGGCCATGGCGGAGCGGTAGGGCGGGCAGGAGCTCTCGAAGTGGCGGTTGACGCAGGTGCGGTGCTGGGCGGCGAAGTCGTCGGTGATGGCGAGGTGGTCGGCCTTGCCGGCCCCCTCCACCGAGTTGTTGTAGAGCACGAGCAGCGCCGCTCCGCAGCCGTGGCAGCAGAGCTCGACGCGACCGTAGCCGAGCTCGCGGTACTCGTCGGGACCGGTCAGGAAGTGGAGATGGACCTGGGGCACATCGGCCAGGTAGTCGGTCTCCATGAACTCGGTTGCGGCGATGCCTGGAACGACCTTGGCGCTCATCTCTGCCTCCCGTGCTCGGTTGAAAGACCCTACGAGCCTTCAACGTGCGAGGAGCGCGGACGGTGACACGCTTCGCCAGCGAGCTCTCTGGATGGATGAAAATGTGAAGTAAAAACAAGATGTTGCGAATGCCTCGGAAAGGCGCTCCAGGGCCGCTGGGCGGCCCGCTGGAGGCCTCGGGGAGGGCGAGAGGTATTGAAATGGGGCTGGCGAGCCAAGTCGGCTCCCAGGGGCCTTGGCGGGCCCCAGGTGGCCTCTTTGGCCGACCCGGCCTCACCGGCAGGCCCTCCGGCACCGAATTCGGTCGTCCTTGGACCTACAGCAGACCTACATCGGCCCACCCCGGCGTCAGGCGCTCCCGGACTTGTTCCAGCGAGGCAGGGTGATGACGGCCGCAACGGCCATCAGCACGGCCAGCACGTACCAGGCGTTGGTCCAGCCGAAGCGGGTGCTGACGTAGGCGCCCAAGAATGGGCTCAAGGTCGCGCCGATCGAGCCCGCGCCATTGATCACCCCCGCGGCGCTCGCCGCGCCTTTGCCCGTGCCCAGGTCCATCGCGGTGGCCATCGACATGATGGCGTCCGCGGCGAACAGGCAGAAGCCGACGCCCAGGTGCAGGCCGATGGCCAGGCCCGGCTGTCCAGGCTCGAGGTGCGCGTAGATCGGCGTGAGGATCGCGAGGCCGACCAGGCTCAGGACCGCGACCGGAGCGCGCCGCGCCTGGAAGAGGCGGTCGGAGGCATAGCCCGCGGCGAGGGTGCCGACCAGGCCGCCGACGGTGATGGGGATGGTCGCCAGGGTCGCGTCTCCGGCCTTGTAGCCGAGCTTCTCGAAGAGGAAGACGTTGCTCCAGCCCAGGAACGTGTAGCGCGCCATCTTGAGGATGAAGTAGCTCGAGCAGACGAGCCAGATGGCCGGATGCCGCAGCAGCGCGAGCAGCTCGCTGCCGAAGCGAGGGTGGCCGTGGGGCTGATCCTTGACTGGCTCGCTCGAGGGCTTGGCCGCCTCCTGGACGCCCGCCTCCGCCGGGGTGCCCCGCAGCCGCAGGAAGAGCAGCGCGAGCATTCCCGTGACGATGCCCGCGGGGACGAAGAACGCCCAGCGCCAGCCGACGTGGTTCACCATCGCGCCGGCCAGCGCCTTGGCCGCGATGTCGCCCAGCGTGTAGCTCGTCAGGAACCACGCCGAGGCCCGGCCGCGCTGCTCCGGCGGGAACCAGGCCGCGATGATCTTGCAGCACTGCGGATAGCCGAGCGCCTGCGCGAGCCCGTTGAGGGTGATGGCCACCGTGAGCGCCGGGACGGGATGGAGCAGCCCGAAGGCGACGTTCGCCAGCACCGACAGGCCGAGGCCGACGAGTGCCATGCGCCGCGCTCCCAGCCAGTCGCCCAGCGGGCCCGCCAGGAAGTGTCCGGCGGCGTAGGAGCCCAGGAAGAACGTGTCGAGCGTCGCGACTTGCGCCTTGGTGTAGTCGCCCGGCAGGCCGTCGTGCGGAGCCATCATCCCCGGCTTGGCGCCGTCGAAGTCCTTCCGGGTCAGGTAGAAGGCGACGTAGACGAGCCAGGTGAGCAGGAACGCCTCGCGCTGCGCGCGCTGCGCGCGCTGGAAGCCTGGCCGGCTCGGCGCAGGAGCGGGAGCGGAGGGTTGGGCGGAGGCTGCGGTGGATTCGGGCGTCGGCATCGGCGGGGAGAAGAGAGCCCACGCTGGCTGCAAGTCGGCGGAAGGCCAGCCTATTCTGCCCTCGGCGTTTTCCTGAGCCGCGGCCGCGGGCCTCGGTCACTTCAGAGCCGTCATGACCCAAGCGCAGCGCGAGCGCAGGCAGGACGGACCGGTGATGGGCCTGTGCGACGGCCCGGATCTGGTGGCCGCGCTGCGCTCGGGCAAGCCTGCGGCGTCCGCCATCCTTTTCGACCGGTACGCGCCGCGGGTCCAGCGCATCCTCGCGCGGGTCATCGGGGTGGACTCGGAGCTGCCGGACCTCTTGCAGGAGGTCTTCCTTCGGGCGCTGGAGAACGTGGAGCGGATCGACGACCCGGCGCGCATCGAGGCGTGGCTGTCGGCCATCGCCGTCCACGCGGCGCGTGAGTGCCTGCGGCGCCGGACGCGCCAGCGCTGGCTCTCGAAGCTGGGGCTCGGGGAGCGGCATGCGCAGCCCGCGGACGTCGCCGGGGGCGAGGCGCTGGCGGCGACGTACGCCGTCCTGGAGAAGTTGCCTGCTGACGAGCGGATCGCCTTCGCGCTGCGCTTCGTCGACGGCATGGAGCTGACCGCGGTGGCCCAGGCATGCGAGGTCTCGCTGGCGACCATCAAGCGTCGCCTGGTGAAGGCGGAGCGGCGCTTCCTGTCGCTGGCCAGCCAGCAGCCGGCGCTGGAGCGATGGCTGAGCGGAGGTGGGCGATGGACCCGTTGACGCCCCTCGAGGAATTGGGGCGCGAGGTCGCGCGCGCCCAGGACCAGCAGCTGGAGAAGAGCGACGCGATCGAGCGCGCCCGCCCGGCCGTGCTGCTGGATCCGGTGGGCCCCAAGACCTCGTGGCCGCGCATGCTGCTCTTCGCCGGCACCGGGCTGGCGACGGCGGCGACGGCGTTCTTGCTGGTCGTCCTCTGGCCGCGGGCCATCGAGCTGACGGTGGGCGAGGGGCCGGGCGCCCAGGTGTCGGGCAGCTTCGTGGTGGCCGGGCCCCAGGCGCCGCTGCCGCTGCGCTTCTCGGACGGCTCGGCGGTGGACCTCGAGCCCGGCGCCAGCGCGCGCATCCTGGGCCGCACCCCCCATGGCGTGACGCTGCTGCTGGAAGGCGGCCGGATGTCGGCCTCGGTGGTGCACCGCCCGGACACGGACTGGAAGATGCGCGCCGGGCCGTTCGAGGTCCGCGTCACCGGGACCAAGTTCGACCTCGAGTGGAACGTCGCGCGCGGGAGCCTGACCCTCATCGGCCTGCAGGGGTCGGTGGTGGTGGTCGGCTGCGAGCCGGGCCGGCAGATCGTGCTCGTCACCGGCCAGTCGCTGCAGGCCAGCTGCCAGGAGGGCAAGCTCGTCCTGGGCTCGGAGTCCTACGTGGTTCCGCCGCCGCCGCCGGCGCCGTCCTCCGCGTCGCTCCCTTCGGTGCGCGAGCTTCCGGCGGCCGATCCCGAATTGGGCTCTCTGGTCTCGCCCGGCTCGCCAGGGCCCGTGCTCGTGGCCAAGAAGGCGAACCCCGCGGTCCACCCAAACCAGGCGTCGAGCTGGCTTCGCCTCACGCGCGATGCGAGGTACTCGGAGGCGTGGGCGGCCGCCATCGGAGAAGGCCTGGACTCCATCTGCGCCAGCGCCAGCGCCGAGGAGCTGATCGAGCTGGCAGACACCGCGCGCTACGCCGCCAACTACACCGGGGCGCGGCGCGTCTTCCTCGCCACCCGGCAGCGCTTCCCGGGGACACCGCAGGCGGCCGCCGCGGCCTTCAATCTCGGCCGCCTGGCCTTCGACGCCTTGGACGATGCGGCGGAAGCCAGCCGCTGGTTCCAGACCGCCTTCCAGGAACAGCCGCGCGGACCGCTGGCGCAGGAGAGCCTGGGCCGGCTGATGGAGTCGCAGCTGAAGCGAAGCGACGAGTGGGGAGCCTGGGAGAGCGCAACCCACTACCTCAAGCAGTTCCCGGACGGGCCGCACGCCGCGGCGGCCAGAGAGCTGGTGGGCCAATGACGCGAGGACTGCTCCTCGCCATCGCAATGTCCGCGGCGCTGCTGACGGCGACCACGGCGCAGGCGGCCGCGGCAGGGGCCCACATCGCCCTGTCGTGCGCGTTCGGGGCCGACGTCTACTGCAGCCGGCTCTTGGCGGAGCTGCACGCGGCCGGACACCAGGTGGACAAGCTCCCCGACGGGGCCGACCTCCAAGCCGAGCTCGCCGCGCCAGGAGCAGTCGTCCAGGTCCGGCAGGCGCCCTGGGAGGTCGTGGTGCTCGTCCGCCGGGACGGGATCCTCGAGACGCGCACCTACAGGCCGGACGCGGGCGAGCAGAACCCGGCGCAGACGGTCGCGGTCCAGGTGGCAGAGGGGCTGCGCGCCACCTTCTCGCAGCGGGTGACGGCGCCCGAGCCGAAGAAGGAGCCGGCGGCCCAGTCCACCTCGCCCCGGCCCGAGCCGCCCGCGGCCGCACGAGTCGAGCGCATGGCCCGACCCGTTCGCTTCGACGGCGAGGGACGGGCACTGATGGTTTCCGTGGATCGCAACGCCTCCTGCGTGACGCCCTGCGAGCTCGCGCTGGAGCCAGGGCCGCACCAGGTCAGCGTGGTCGGCCGGGAAGGCGAGAAGGAGCTGGTGCTTCCGGACTCGGCGTCGCTGGTGCGCGTCTCCAGCCGCAGCAACACCCAGCTCGGCCTGGGCATCGCCGGCGTCACCCTGGGCGTCCCCGTCGCCGCGGTGGGGCTCGTGCTCGCCGGCGGGGCGGCCGGAGCGGCGTCGCCGGACACCGACTACACGCAGCTCGTCGCCATCGGAGCGGGGGTCGGCGTCGCGGGGCTGGTCATGGCGGTCCTCGGCGGCGCCAGCCTGGCGACGATGGGCGGGGACGGCGTGGAGGTCGAGTCGGCGAAGCCCGGCCTGGAGGCGGTCAACCTGTCCATCACGTCGTCCGGCGCAGGGGCGGTCGCGGCCTTCCGCTTCTGATCGCGACGAACGACAAAGCGCCCGGGGATTGCTCCCCGGGCGCCGCAGCGTCTTCTCGAGCTTCTGGAGAGCCGGACTCGTACCGGCCGAACCTACTGGAGCGTGGCGTCGCCGGTGATGGTGTCCGCCCCGAAGGTGGCGGTAACGCTGGCGGTCAGCGAGCCGTTGGGCCCGGCCGCGAAGGTGAGGGTGCCGCTGGTCGCCGTCTTCTGGATCTGGACCACGGCGTCGGCCGTCACGCTCTGCTTGAGCGCCATGAACTTGGTGGCCGGGGCGGAGAGCACGCTGCCCGCGGCCGGGCACTGGTCGAGCACCACGATGAGGTAGCTGTCGCCGTTGCCGGACATCAGGTCGCCGATGACGAAGAGCGTGGCCGGGTTGTAGTTGTCGTCCTCGCCGTCGAACAGGCCGGCGTCCGGGCCACCGTTGAGCGAGTCGAGGCCTGCAGCGGAGCACATGGCCACCGAGCCGGCGCTGCCGCTGAAGCTGCCGGTGCCCATCTTCGGCTCCGGGAAGCACGAGCCGGTCGCGGTGCCGGAGACGCAGGCGCCGGTGGAGTAGTCGCAGGTGTAGCCCGCGGGGCAGCCGTAGGTCTGGCAGCCGGAGGGGTAGGCGCAGGTGCCGCTGGCGACGTCGCAGACCATGCCGCGGGCGCAGTCGGCGTCGGTGCGGCAGACGGGGGTGCTGGGGACGCAGGCGCCGGAGGAGTAGTCGCAGGCGTAGCCCGCGGGGCAGCCGGTGGTCTGGCAGCCGGTGGGCGCGACCTGGCAGGTGCCGCTCACGCAGACCTGGCCGGCGGCGCACTCGGCGTCGGTGCGGCAGGTCGCCGTCTGGGGAACGCACTGGCCGATGGTGGCGTCGCAGGCGTAGCCGGCCGGGCAGCCGGTGAGGGTGCAGCCGGCGGGGGTGCACTGGCCGCCGCGGCAGGCAAGCCCGTTGCCGCAGTCGGCGTCGGTGGTGCAGCCGGCCGGGACGCAGGCTCCGAGCGAAGCGTCGCAAGCCATCCCCGCGGGGCAGCCGGTTACGGAGCAGTCGGCGGGGATGCAGGTTCCGCCCGAGCAGACCTCGCCGGCGTAGCAGTCGGCGTCGGTGCGGCAGGGGCCGCTCGCCGGGATGGCGGCGAAGGTACCGGTGAAGGAGCCCACCGCGAGCGCGCCGGGCGCGGTCGGCGCGGCGGTCAGGGAGAGCAGGCCGCTGGTGGAGTAGGCGAGGGGGTTGCCGTTGGCGTCGACCAGGTAGGCCACGGCCTGGATGCCGTCGAGGGAGACGTTGCCCGGGACGTACGCCGAGGCGGGCAGGGCGACCATCACCGACTCGGTCGGCGCGGCGAAGCTCTGGGCGAGCATGAGCACCCACCACGCGGCCCCGGTGTCGTCGGTCGTCTGGGCGCCGATGGCCTGGCCGCCGGCGACGGAGTGGGTGATGCCGTCGGCGGGCACGGAGTAGGTGGCGGCGGTGGACGAGAGGCTCGGCAGCATCTGGTCCTCGCGGACCACCATCGCCGTGAAGCTGCCCTGGCCGGAGGCGGCCGAGCGCGGCGTCCCGGAGATCCGCTGCGAGAGGACGCCCTTGACGTTCGGGGTCTTCTGCGGAGTGGCGGCCGGTGCGGTGCAGCCGGAGGCCAGCAGCGCGTAGAGCATGAAGACGACGGGGAGCAGGCCGGCGAGGACCTCGGCCACGGCCTGTCCGACACGGCGGGAGATGCTGAGCGACGGGATTTCGGCGGCGACGGGAGACATGCTTCTCCTCCTCGCGGATTCCCGGGATGGGAGTTCCGCTCCAGGCGACTTTCGGTTTTTGGGAAGTTCTGCTGACGGCCCCTTGCTGCTTGCCCTTCTGTGCCCGGCCGCCCTGCGTTCATTCAAGCGGCCTTCCGGTTCGTCCAGAAAGACCGGGCCCGCGCTGGGCGATTACAGGCGGACCGCGGCGGAGCGCCGCGGGGGCCTGTCGGTCCCATAGGTCCCATGCGTCCTATAGGTCCTATACGTCCTATGGGACGCATGGGACGCATGGGACCAATGCTTCGTGCCAGGACGCCTTCGTCGGAGGAGAGGCAAGGCGCCTTCCGGGCGATGCCCGTGGCAGTTGCCGTGGCACGGCGCCCGCCCGAGCTCCGCGCTCCACTGACTTTGGCTGCGGCCCGGCAGAGGCCTCTGCTATCCTCTCGCCCACTTTTGGGCGTTCCAGGAGGCTCAGCATGATTCGCACCGTGGTGACCGGAGTGGCCGGCCGGATGGGCAGCTCGATCGTCCGCTTCGTCCGCGACGCCGAAGACATGAAGCTCGTGGGCGCCACCGAGCGCCCGGGCAGCGCCGCCATCGGCCTCGACGTCGGGCTCGCCTGCCGGCTGGGCGCCCTCGAGATTCCCGTCGTCGATAACCTCGTCGAGGCCATCGGGGCCGGCGCGGACGTCGTCATCGACTTCAGCGCCCCCGAGGCGGCGCCGGGGCACGCCAAGATCTGCGCCGAGAAGAAGATCGCCATGGTGGTGGGCACCACCGGCGTGACCGCCAAGGCCAAGGAGGAGATGAAGGCCGCGGCCAAGCACATCCCGATGCTGATGGCCCCCAACATGAGCGTCGGCGTCAACCTGATGCTCAAGCTCGCCGCCGAGGCCGCCCGCGTCCTGGGCGACGCCTACGACGTGGAGATCAGCGAGCTGCACCACCGGCTCAAGAAGGACGCCCCCAGCGGCACCGCGCTGCGCCTGGCCGAGGTCATCGCCGACGCGCTCAAGCGCGACCCCGCCACCGACATCAAGCTCGCCCGCCAGGGCAACATCGGCGAGCGCGGCAAGAAGGAGATCGGCATCCAGTGCCAGCGCGGCGGCGACGTCGTCGGCGAGCACACCGTCTTCTACATCGGCGAAGGCGAGCGGCTGGAGATCACTCACCGCGCGTCGAGCCGCGAGCAGTTCGCGCAGGGCGCGGTGCGCGCCGCGCGCTTCGTGGTGGGCAAGCAGCCCGGCCTCTACGACATGTTCGCGGTGCTGGGGCTCTAGCCGGACCCACCGACCGGGGTCCGCCCGCTCCCATCCATTCGAGGGATAGGCCGCACATGAAGATTTGTCGTTGCCGTCATGCTGGGGGGACCTCCTGGGGAATCCTGGAGGGGACCTCCATCGCGCTCCTCGCCGGCGCCCCGTTCGAGAAGCTGGAGCGGACCGGCGAGTCGGTCCCGCTGGCCCAGGCGAAGCTCCTCGCGCCGTGCGAGCCGTCGAAGGTCCTCGGGGTGGGGCTCAACTACCGCGCCCACGCCGAGGAGATGAAGAAGCCCATCCCGTCGCGCCCGCTCATCTTCCTCAAGCCGCCGACCGCCATCGTCGGCCCCGGCGAGCCCATCCGCCTGCCGCCGGAGAGCGGCGAGGTCCACCACGAGGCCGAGCTCGCGGTGGTCGTCGCCAAGACGATGCGGCGGGTCAGCCCGGCCCAGGCCAAGGAAGGCGTGCTGGGCTTCACCTGCCTCAACGACGTCACCGCCCGCGACATCCAGCGCGCCGAGGTGCAGTACACCCGCGCCAAGGGCTTCGACACCTTCGCCCCGTTCGGCCCGGTCATCGAGACCGACCTCGACCCCAAGAAGCAGCTCGTCAAGGCGCTGGTCAACGGCGAGGTGCGCCAGCTGGGCAACACCTCGGACATGATCTTCGACGTCTACGAGCTGCTCTCGTTCGTCAGCCGCGGAATGACCCTGCTGCCCGGGGACGTTCTGACCACCGGGACCCCTCCGGGTGTCGGGCCGCTGGCCGCCGGGGACGTGGTCGAGGTGTCGGTCGAGGGCGTGGGCGTGCTGCGCAACCCCGTGCTCGCCGAAGAGGAACAGGCGTCCGGCGCGCCTCCCGCGCGGTAGGGCGGGCAGGAGAGCGGTCGAGGTCTTCGAATGCGGGTCTACCTGGGACTGGGCTCCAACCTCGGAGACAGGGAGCGGAACCTGGCGCACGCCGTGCGCCTGCTCTCCCGGACTCGGGGCGTGAACGTCGTCGCGCGCTCCTCGCTGTGGAAGAGTGCGCCGGTGGGGCCTCCCCAGCCCGACTACCTGAACGCCGCCGTCGAGGTGGACACCACGCTCGACGCGCCCACGCTGCTCACCGCGTGCAAGGCCATCGAACGGGAGCTCGGGCGCGAGCCGGGCGGGCAGCGCTGGGGGCCGCGCACCCTGGACATCGACCTCCTCCTGGCCGACGCCATCGTGGCCGAGCCGCACCTGCAGGTGCCCCACCTCGAGCTGCACAAGCGGGCGTTCGCCTTGCTGCCGCTGTGCGAGCTGGCTCCGGCGGACGCCGTGCACCCGGTCCTGCGGCAGTCGCTCAAGGCGCTGCTCGCGGCGGTCGGCGACCAACCGGTGGAGCGGGTCGGCGAGTTCTACGTCGAGCTGTGATCGGGCTGGGACCAGGCCCTGACCCCTCGACGAGCTCGGGGTGTCGAGAGGCACGGGCTGCTGGGCCGTGTTACACCACGCGCGATTCGCGCCCGACTTCGGAGGGACCATGCGCCGTCTTCTCACCGTCGCAGCACTCGCCCTGGCCGCTGCGGCCTGCAGCAAGCCTTCGAGCACGACCGCACCCGCCTCGCCAGCGCCCAAGTCCGGGATGCCCGCCGGCCACCCGGCGGTGCCGGCCAAGCCCACGCCGCCGCCGATGCCCAAGGAGCTCGCCGACAAGCTCGTCCCGCTGCAGGACAAGATGAAGGCCGAGCCGCGCTCCTTCGCCGCCGCCGCCGCGGTCGGTGACCTGCTCTTCGAAGGCGCGCGCTACGTCGAGGCGGTCGAAGGCTACCGGCAGGCGCTGGAGCGCGGCGCCGAGACGCTGGCGCTGCTGGAAGAGGTCGCTGCGAAGGCTCCCGGCAAGCTGCCGTCGGCCAAGGACGCCGGCTGCGAGGCGACCGGGCTCGCCGCGATCCAGGACAACGACGCCAGGGCCCGCGCCAAGCGCGACGGGGGAGACCTGGGCGCCGCGGTCGTCTGTGCTCGCGCGGCCGCCGCGCCCATCCTCGCCACCGCCTCGCGCCGCGCCCAGTCGCTCTTCCTGGTGGGCAACGTCGATCAGGCGGTCGCCGAGTACGAGAAGGTGCTCAAGCGCGACCCGGACCACGCCGAGTCGCTCTTCTTCCTCGGGGCCCTGCAGCTCAACCGCCGCGGCACCGGCCCGGCCGGCATGCAGGCCGCCGCGACCACCTGGAAGCGATTCCTGGAGGTCGCTCCCAAGGACCACCCGCGCCGCGCCGAGGTCGAAAAGACGCTCCCTTCCATCGAGAACGCCCTCGCCAACGCCGCCAAGGCAGGCGCCGCCTCGGCCCCCTCCGCCGGTGAGCTGCCGCCCGGACATCCGCCGATGGACGGCGCGGCCAAGGGCGAGATGCCCAAGGGCATGGGCATGGGGACGGGGATGATGGGCGCGGGCGCTGGCGGCGGCGGCCACGAGGGGATCGCGCCTCCGGCCGATCTCGAGAAGAGCCTTCAAGAGGCGGAGGTCGCCCTGGCCAAGGGCGACGGAGCAGCCGCGGCGCGCTCCTACATGGGGGCGATGAACGCCGCCCCGGACGATCCCCGCGTGCAGGCGGGCCTGGCCGCCTCGCAGTTCCTCAAGGGCACGGCCATGGCCCAGAAGGTCTTCGAGGTCGCGGTGGCGCGCGACCCCAAGGCGGTCGACGACCTGGCCGGCCGGCTGGTGCAGAAAGGCAACCCCGGGCTCGCTCGCACCCTGCGCCAGCAGCTGCTCCTGGCGGCCCCGGACTACGCCGCCAAGACGGACCTCAAGTCGCGCAGCAAGTAGGCCCCGAACCGCAGGACTTCACGGGGCTTTCGTGCCTTGCCGGTAGAGCGGCCTCTGTTAGAATCGCTCGGCCTTTTTTCCCCCACGCACTGCGGAAAGCACCCGCGGCGCCTTCCAACCCCCGATGAAGACGGGGCCACGCCGGAGAAAGCCTTGACCCGGGACCAGATCGCCGAAGAAGCGCTCAACATCCTCGGGACGCTGCGGGAGAACTCCCGTGCGTCGCGCTCCAACAAGCTCGCCGACGTCAAGAGCGCGTTCGAGAACCAGGTGTCCATCGACTTCGACACCTACTTCTTCTTCCTGCGCAAGTACCACTTCATCGGCATGGACCGCGAGGCGTGCCTGCAGCTGACGCCCGAGGGCGAGAAGATCGTCGACGGCGACCGCCGCGACCGCTTCCTGGAGGCGGTGCAGGAGTACTTCGCCTCGCGCATCACCGAGGAGCCGGTGGTGTCCAGCCAGACCGAGATCCTCGCGGACTCCTCGGTCGACCACGAGATGACCGCCGCCGCCGGCGCGCCGCCACCTCCTCCGCCCCCTGCCACCGAGGACGAGCCCGAGCCGCTGCGCCCCGCGCAGGCCGCCAAGGTCGAGGTGCCTGCGCCTCCGCCTCCTCCGTCGGTCTTCGGTCGCGGCGGCGGCGGCAAGGGCGGGCGTGGGCGCGGCGCCCAGATGGACGGCGCCGACTCCGGCCGGGCCGCGCGCGAGGAGACCGCGCCGCGGGTCGCCGAGATCCCGCCGCCTCCGCCCAGCAACCTGCCCAAGCCGCCCGCGCCGGAAGTCGCCAAGAACGAGCCCAAGGGCCAGGAGATTGACCTGCGCTACGTCAAGTACGACGCGCTCGGCCAGGGCCCCCTGGGCACGGTCTACCGCGGCCGCCAGACGGCGCTGGGGCTGGACGTGGCCATCAAGGAGCTCAAGGACATCTTCGGCTACTTCTCCTTCCTGCAGCGCAGCGAGGTCATCAAGCGCCTCAAGCGCGAGATCTGCGCGCAGGCCCTGGTGCGCCACCCCAACGTCGCCACCATCCTCGACCAGAACTGCGACGTGGCGCGGCCGTACTACGTCGTCGAGGCTCTGCTCGGGCGGCAACCTGCGCACCCGCATGGACGCCGCCGGCGGCAAGGGCCTGCCTGCCGAGGAGGCCATCCGCTACTTCCTGCAGCTCTCCTACGCGCTGCGCATGGCCCACGGCCAGAGCCTGACGCACGGCAACCTGAAGCCCGAGAACGTGCTCCTCGACCACCTGGGCAACATCAAGCTCACCGACTTCGGCCTGGGCCGGGTCATCGAAGTCGACGCCAGCAAGGGCATGCCCCAGGTCTTCGTGGGCACCGGCGGCATGGGCTACATGAGCCCCGAGCAGCTGGCGCGCTCCACCAAGGACTCCGGCCCGGTGACCGACGTCTACGGCCTGGGCATCCTCTTCTACGAGATGCTCACCGGCCAGCTGCCGGGCCGCCGCTCGCCGCTGCCCAGCCAGGTCAACAACAAGGTGCCGAGCAAGCTCGACCCGCTCTTCGACAAGATGACCCAGGACCGCCGCGAGGACCGCTACCCGGACTTCGACGCGGTGCTGGGCGACTTCTACGCCGCCTTCGACGACGGCAGCTGGCTCAAGAAGGGCGACCTCATCCTGTCTTCCAACCTCGCGGCCGCGAAGTCCGAGGCCAAGAACTAGAAACAGGGCTTTGGGGACACCACCGACGGGGGGCTGCCGGAGCAACATGCCGAGCAACGTCGAGAAGATCCGTGACCGAAGGGCCCACGGACGCATCCCGGTCAGCATCCCTGCCCAGCTGCAGGACGACGAGTTCGAGTACGTCGGGACTGCCGTCGACCTGTCGCCCGGGGGGCTGAGGGTCAAGCTGCCCCCTGGGGCGGCGCTGGCGCCCAACTCGGACTACGACGTCATCCTCAAGCCGCCCGGCGAGCCGGTGATCAAGCTCAAGGGCCGCGTGATGCACGTCAACGGCACGCAGGCGGGCATCGCGCTCGCCACCGGCGACGCCAAGATCTTCGAGGCGGCGTTCACCCTCTACGACAACCTGGTCTTCAAGGACCCGAAGTTGGCGCTGCGGCTCAAGAAGCGCCCGACCACCATGGAGCTGACCCAGCGCCTGTGGCCGCTTCCGCTCGAGGGCGCGGCGCTATCCGGCCCGGAGCACTGGGTCTACGGCACGCTGCGCCGAACCGGCTCCACCGTCGCCGATTCTCAAGCAGGCCGTGGGCCCGGAGTGGTCGCGGCTGTGCTTCGTGCCCTTCATGCTGGTCGAGCGGGGGCTGGCGTCGCTGACCGAGCCCGCGCAGCCCATCGAGGACGTTCCGGGCAAGCCGATCGCAAGGCAGCCGACCGGGCCATTCGGGGCGCGGACCGGCCAGACGCCTCCGGGGATGCCTTCGCCGGTGCCGCGCAAGCCCGGGTCGCGGTAGCGCAGGGCCCCTCCCCCGCCTCCCCGTCGCTGACGGATTCTGGCGGATTGAAGTGAAGGCGGGCGGGACGCCCGCAACCACAGGGCCCTCCTCCATCAATGGAGACAAGGCAGGACTGATTGAAAGACGCTCAGGGCCCATCGGTTGCCTTGGCGACCATCACCTCGACACGGCGGTGCTTCTTCCCGCCACCCGAGTCAAACCTTTAGCAACCTGAGGGCCCAGTGGAGGCGGGCGTCCCGCCCGCCGCGATCAGTCCTGTCCCCATCTCCAATTGATGGAGGAGGAGGGCCCAGTGGAGGCGGGCGTCCCGCCCGCCGCGATCAGTCCTGTCCCCATCTCCAATTGATGGAGGAGGAGGGCCCAGTGGTTGCGGGCGTCCCGCCCGCCGCGATCAGTCCTGTCCCCATCTCCAATTGATGGAGGAGGAGGGCCCAGTGGTTGCGGGCGTCCCGCCAGCCGCGATCAGTTTTGTCCCCATCTCCAATTGATGGAGGCCCCGCCCTTACATCAGCTTCTTGAGCTTGAGCCGGTACTCGTCGGGCGAGAAGTAGCCCTTGGCCACGCACAGGTCGAGCACGGCGCGCAGGATGCGCGCCCCCTTCTCCTGCTGGTCCTGGATGGCGCGCAGCCGCTCGAGGTCCTGGTCGGTCCAGGTCGGGCGGGAGGGGACACCGTCCTCCGGGCCGAACATCTCGTCGAGCATCTGCAGGGCCCCGGTGACCATGCCCGGCTTGGCGTCCTTGAACGCCACGTCGTCGGCGCCGTCGCCGACCGGCGGGGCCTTCTTGGCCGCCTGGGGCACGATGTCCTTGATGTTCTTGATCAAGGTGTGCCCCGACATGTCGACGATCTTCCCCTCTTCCTCCTCGCCGACCGGGACCTCGATGGAGGTGAAGTTGCCGAAGCTCTGCGGAGTGCTCGGGGACTCGCCGTAGTAGGCGCGCTTGATGGCGGCCTGGACCTGGCGCTCGCTCGCCACCACCAGGTTGACGCGGACCTTGGCCTTGAGCGCGACCTCGTCGACCACCGGCAGGTTGGTGGGGTCGACCATCGCCAGCCACAGCGACTTGCCGTTGTCCTTGAGCGCGCAGGGGAAGACCGCGTTGACCTTGCAGAAGTCGGCGTCGAGCTTGCCGATGGCCGCCGCGTCGGTCTCCACCGTGCCGAGGTCGACCTTGGGCAGCTTCATCGCGTTGGCGATGGCGTCGACGACCTTCTCCTCGGAGACGAACTTCTTCTCGATGACGATGGTCGGGATGCGGCCGCCCCACTGGGCCTGGTGCGCCGTCGCCGAGCGCAGCTGCAGGTCGTCGATGAGCTTGGCCCGGTGCAAGATGTCCGCGATGCGAGAGGCCATTTGGGTATCCTTGGCCCGGGATTATAGGCCCGGTGATTCGGCGCCGCTAAGAAACGGCGTGTGGAGGCGAGCGAAGGTGCCTGAGCTGAAGCCCCGCCGGTCGTCCCGCGCGCTCGTCGTCGTCTACACGCTGGGCATGCTCTACGTGCTCTTCTCGCTCGACTGGCGCGGGAGGAGGCCGCTGCCCGAGCCCAAGGTCGTCGCGCAGGCGGCCGCGGTCGCGGAGCAGTGGAGGGCCGGCGCCGCCAAGGTGGAGATGGACGCGGCGCTTCCGGCCACGGTCGCCGGATATCCGCCGCCGCGGCCGACCGCCAAGACCAGTGGGCCGCTCTCGGCGCGAGCGCTGGTCCTGTCCGCGGGCGACAAGTCGGTCGCGCTGATCAGCGCCGAGGTGCTGGAGATCCCCCAGCGCGTCGCCCAGGCCGTCCGCGCTCGCGCGAAGGAGCTGGGGCTCGCCGACGCGGCGGTCACCGCCACGCACACCCATTCGTCCTTCGGCGGCTACGACCGCAACCCCGTCGCGGAGATCGGCGCCACCGGCAGCTGGCAGCAGGAGCGCGAGGACGCGCTGATCGCGCGGCTGAAGGAGGCGCTGGACAAGGCGAACCAGGCGCTCGCGCCGGCCCAGGTCCGCGTCGCGCAGGCACCGCTGCCCGGCATCCTCTACAACCGCGACCGGGATGGCGCGCCCAACGACGACCTGCTCACCGTCCTCGCGGTGGACGACGCCCAGGGCAAGGCGGTCTCGCGGCTGGTGGTCTTCGGCTCGCACGCCACGGTCGTCGGCCGCGACCCGAAGGCGCTCGACGGCGACTGGCCCGGGCGGACGATGCGCAGGCTCGAGGCGGACGGGGGCGGGGTGGCGCTCCTGCTGCAGGGGGCGATGGGCGACCAGAGCTCGGACCCGCCGAAGGAGGGCGAAGGCGAGCCGGTGGACCGGATGGGCGCGCGGGTGGCCCAGGCGGCGCAGGAGGCCCTGCTGGCGGCCGCGACACCGGCGGCCCCATCGCTGCGCTGGGCGGCCGTGGAGGTCGGGATGCCACGCGCCGAGGCCGAGCACGCCGTTCCCGGTTTCCTGAGCATGCCGGCGGCGAACGTGCTGCACGCGCTGGCGCCGCGCAAGGCGGAGCTTCGCGCTGCTGCGCGTGCCGGGGCTCTCGCTGGTGATGCTCCCTGGGGAGCCGACGTCCTCGGTGTCGTTCGAGTGGCGCAAGAAGCTCGCGCCGATGCTGGCGCCGGGCGAACGGCTGGCGCTCGTCTCCTTCGCGCAGGGCTACGTGGGCTACGTGGAGACGGCCGAGGCCGTGAAGCAGGGGACTGGCGAGGCCAAGCGCGTCTTGTTCGCCCCGGAGCTCGCCGGGCAGTTCGAGGCCGGCATCGAGCAGGGGCTCAAAGCCACCTTCGGCCCGTAGCGGTCAGTGCACCAGCGCCGGCTTCTCCGAGACGGTGCCGAAGAAGCCGCAGCCCACCACGCGCGAGGGGATCGCCTTCTCGCAGTCGAGCCTGATCGAGATCGACTGGTTGGGCGGCCCGGTCACAGCGGTGATGGTGAAGCTGGCGAAGCCCACCACCGGCAAGAGGCCGTTGAACTTGGCCGGGCAGCCGTTGGGCGGCGAGACGATGGGCACGGTGACGTGCGACCCGTGCAGCGCCCGGTAGTCCTCGAAGGCCTTCACCACGTTGTTGTTGAGCTGGTTGCCGTTGCCGACGCCGATGTCGTCCCCGACGTCGACGCCGGTGCAGGTGCCGTGGAGGACGTTGATGATGCCGCTGGTGCTCACCGTGCGCACGCCGTCCTGCAGCAGCGAGAAGCCGACGTTGTCGGTGGTGTCGCTGCGGAAGACCAGCGTCTCCCCGCAATTCACCGAGCCGTCGGCCCGGAGCACGAGGCAGTCGGCGAAGACCAGCGGGATCGAGCAGCCGTCGCACGGCGCGCCGCGGGCGGCGATGGCCGAGGCGCTGACGCTGGTCTCGCTGCGCCCGCCCAGGAAGACCGGGAAGTAGACCGACAGCGGGTTGCCGCGGTCCGCTTCGCGCCCGGCCTGCACCTGCAGGGCGTTGATGAGCCTGGGAGCGTTCGGGGCGCTCTCCGAGAGCGGGGTGAAGGACGAGTCGCTGGCTCGCCAGGTCCCGAGGACGACGTCGGTGGCCGGGTCGATGGCCACCTCGATGCCGCGGTCGGTGTCGTGGCGCGAGGCGAAGTCGACCGCCAGGGCGCGCGCCCGGGAGAGCCCTTGCGGAGTCCCGTCCAGCTCCTGGGCCCCGGCCAGCGCGGCCGCGTCGCAGGCGTTCTGGAGCTGCCCGCGAACGGCCATGAGGTGGCCGATGTTGAGCACCAGGGCCATGAAGCCCCCGAGCGCCAGCAGGGCGATGGCCACGGTCACCGCCGAGCCCCCGCTCTCGTCGGAACGGAGTCGGAGCATGCGGATCACCTCTCCTTGGGCGGCACGGACGGCGGAGGCAGCGCGCGGCCCTGCGCCTTGGCGCTGTTCGGCGCGACGAAGAGCACCGACGGCTCGTCGACCGCGGCGCCCTTGGGCGCCAGCGAGCGACGGTACGCCTCCGAGATGATCGCCGCCTCCTGCGAATCCAAGCCGGTCGCCGCCTTCGCGGCCACCTTCGACGGCGGCCGCACGGCCTGCAGGGTGGCGACGGCGCGCGTCGCGGCCCCGGTGGTCCCGGACCCCAGGTGCTCCGGGCCCGCGCAGCCGCCCAGCGACGCCGCCAGCGCGCCCAGCCCCACCCACCCCTTGATGCCCAACCTCATGGCCCTTGCCTCCCCTCCGCTCCAGTCGTCTCGAGGGCTGCCGTCTGCGGCACCGCCCGCCCCAGCCGCTGCGCCACGTGCTCCAGGTTCGAGCGCGCCTTCGTCGAGCCCGGGTCGAGCCGGGCCGCCTCCAGGTACAGGTCGAAGGCCTGCGCCAGGTTCCCGGCGATCTCGTAGGCCAGGCCGAGGTTGATGCGCGCGTCGGCGGCGCCGCCGGCGTGCCGGAACTGCTCGGCCGCGGCCCGGAAGTCGCCCGAGCGGGCGAGGGCAAAGCCCAGGTTGTTGCGGATGCGCGCGTCGTTGGGCGCCAGCCGCACCGCGTGCCGGTAGCCCTCGATGGCCTCGGCGGTCTGCCCGCGCGCGAACTGCGAGAAGGCGAGGTTGTTGAGCCAGCCCGGGTTCTCCGGCTCCAGCGCCACCGCCCTCCGGTGGTGGACCAGCGCTTGGTCGGGCTTCTCGAGCAGATCGAGCAGGACCGCGAGCTGCGCCTGCCCCCAGGCGTAGTCCGGCGCCAGCCGCACCGCCTCGAGCAACTCCGTCTCGGCCTCGTGCAGGAGCCCTTGCTCGCGCAGCGCCACTCCGCGCAGGGCCAGCACCTCGGCGTCCCTGGGCGAGGCGCGGTAGAGCTCCGAGAGGAGGTCCATCGCGGCGGCCCACTGGCCCTGCCGCACCGCGTGGCGGGCCATCGCCTTGCGCAGCGCGGAGGTCTCGTCGGCCGGCGGCCGGGTGTGCGCGCAGCCTTGGGCCAGCAGCAGTGCGACGAAGGCCAGCACGGCCGGGAACGAAGCGCGCATGTCAGTGACCTCCGCCGAGCTTGGCGAAGAGCTGCTGGTAGATGTTGACCGCCCCGGGCCCGATGACCACCGCCAGCAGGCTGGGCAGGATGCACAGCACCAGGGGGATCGTCATCTTCACGGAGACGATGGCCGCGCGCTCCTCGGCCCGGAACATGCGCTTGACGCGGATGCCCTTGGCCTGGACGCGGAGCGCGAGCCCGACGCTGGTGCCGAACATCTCCGCCTGCGCCAGCGTGGCGGCCAGCGACTTGAGCTCGTCGCAGCCGGTGCGCTCGTAGAGGCGGCGGAAGGCCTCGGGCCGGGGGATGCCGGCGCGCGTCTCCAGCGACGTCAGCCGCAGCTCCTCGGCGAGGGCGGGGGCGCACAGCGCGCTGTCCTGGGAGACGCGGAGCATCGCGGCGTCGAGCCCCAGGCCGGCCTCCACGCAGGTCACCAGCAGGTCGAGGCTGTCGGGCAGGCCGCGGTCGATGAGCTGGCGCCGACTCGTCACCCGCGCGTTGAGCCACAGGTTGGGGAGGAAGAAGCCGCCGCCACAGAGCCAGACCGCCACCACGGCCGCGAAGCGCATCGGCTGCGGGAAGGTCGCGTGGATCGCGAGGAACGCGAGCGGAAAGGACAAGGCCAGGGCGACCTTGGCGGCCAGGAAGACCTGCAGCGCGGATGGCTGGCGCAGCCCGCCCTGGACGAGCTTGCGCCGGAGCGCGCTGACCTCGGCGTCGCCGCCCCGGGCGACCCAGCCCAACGCCACCAGCGCTCGGGACGGCCCCTCGCCCCGCCCCAGGCCGTCGGAGCCGTGCTCCTCGAAGGCCTCCGGGCCCCGCAGGCGCCGCGCGAGCGGGTTCTCGCGCCGCAAGCTCCAGGCGCCCGCGCCGAGGCCGGCGAGCGCGAGCCCGGCGAGGAGCGATGCGAGCGCGAAGGTCCACAGGCCGGAGTCCATCGGGTCCCTCGGGGGTCAGTAGTCGACCTTGGTCATCCGGTACATCCACACCGCGCCGGCGACCCAGGTGAGCACCGCGTAGGCGAGGATGAAGTTGCCCAGCGGGTTGTCGAACAGCCGGGACAGGTACTTGGGGTTGAGCACCGAGAGCAGGCCCACCATGGCGATCGGCAGGCAGCCCAGGACCATCCCCGAGGCGCGGCCCTCGGCGGTCAGCGCCTTGAGCTTGGCGTAGAAGCGGTAGCGGTCGCGGATGGTGGTGGCGATGTTCTCGAGGATCTCGGCGAGGTTGCCGCCGGTCTCCTTCTGCACCAGCACCGACACCGCGAAGATCTTCAGGTCCCGGCAGCCGGGCGTGCGCCCGGTCATGCTCACCACCGCCTGCTCCGCGGCGAGCCCTAGCCGCTGCTCCTCGTAGGCGCGGCCGAACTCGACGCTGACCGGGACGGGCATCTCCGAGGCCACCAGCCGGAACGCCTCGGGCAAGGCGTGCCCGGCGCGCAGCGAGCGGCTCATCATGTCCAGCGCCTCCGGGAGCTGTTCGCTCAGGCGCTCGGCGCGGCGCTCCCGCGCGACGACCACCGCGAAGATCGGCAGCGCCGCGCCCGTCGCGCCGAGGACCAGCGACGGCAATAGCCCCAAACCCAAGGTGAGCGGGACGCCCAGGCCCACCACCGCTCCGGCCACGCAGCCCGCCAGGAGCCGGGCGACCGTGAGCGGCGAGTCCGCCTGGGCCAGCAGCCGCTCCAGCGAGGCTGCGAACGGCAACGACCGCACCAACGGGTCGAGCAGCGGGTTGGCGGCGTAGCGCTCGTTGCGCAGCAGCCCGAGCGTGCCGGAGGCCTCGCCCGAGTCCAGCAGCCGCAAGCGGCGCCGCAGGTCCGCGGCCTGCCGCTCGCGCAGGTAGCGCGCGAGGTGGAAGAGGCCCTCGAAGGCCGCGGCCGTCACGAGGCTGACGAGGATGATCAGGGCCTGGCGCATCGCTCTAGGCCCCCGCGATGCGCGCGAAGAGCTCGTCGGCGTCGATGCCCGCCCGCTCGATCCGCTCGGTGCAGCGCGGCCGCACCCCCGTGGCCACGAAGCGCCCGACGACGCGGCCCTGGGCGTCGACCCCCTGCTGCTCGAAGCGGATGATCTCCTGCAAGGTGATGGTGGGACCCTCGGTGCCGGTGATCTCCGCGATGCTCGAGAGCCGCCGCTTGCCGTCGGTGTAGCGGTTGAGCTGCACCATCACGTTGAGCGCGCGGGCGATGGTCTGGCGCACCGCGCCGTCGGCCATGGGGACCCCGCTCATCCCCACCATCGCCTCCATGCGGGCCAGCGCGTCGCGCGGGGTGTTGGCGTGCACGGTGGTCATCGAGCCCTCGTGCCCGGTGTTCATGGCCTGCAGCATGTCCAGCACCTCGGCGCCGCGGACCTCGCCGATGATGATCCGGTCGGGGCGCATGCGCAGGCTGTTGCGGACGAGGTCGCGGGCGACGATCTCCCCGACGCCTTCGATGTTGGGCGGGCGGGTCTCCAGGCGCACGACGTGCTTCTGCTGCAGCTTGAGCTCGGCCGAGTCCTCGATGGTCACCACCCGCTCGCCGTCGGGGATGAACGCCGAGAGGGCGTTGAGCAGCGTGGTCTTGCCGCTGCCGGTGCCGCCGCTGATGAGGACGTTGAGCTTGGCGCGCACCGCGGCGCCCAGGAAGGCCAGGGCCTCGCGCGGCGCGCTGCCGCCTTCGACCAGCTCGAGCAGCCGCAGGGGCGCGGAGCCGAAGCGGCGGATGGACAGGCAGGGGCCGTCGATGGCGAGCGGGGGGATGATGGCGTTGACGCGCGAGCCGTCGGCGAGCCGGGCGTCGACCATCGGCGAGGCCTCGTCGACCCGGCGTCCCACCCGCGAGACGATGCGGTTGATGATCTGCAGCAGGTGGTCGTTGTCGCGGAAGCGCACCGGGGTCAGCTCGAGCTTGCCGCGGCGCTCGACGTAGGTGGTGGCGTAGGTGTTGACGAGCAGGTCGCTGATGGTCGGGTCGCGCAGCAGCGGCTCGAGAGGCCCCAGGCCGATGAGCTCGTCGATGAGCTCCTGGACCATCCGCTCGCGCTCGGCGCGGCTGAGTGGCAACGAGCTTCTCCTGGACCATGGCGCCCAACACGCTTCGCAGCTCCTCGCGGACGCGGTCCGGCGGGAGGCTCTCGAGGGTGCGCAGGTCGATGCGATCCACCAGCCGCCGATGGAGGTCGGCCTTCAGGTCGTGGAACTGCTGCTGGTTCGCGGCCAGTCCCTCGGCTGCCGCGGCGGCTTCCGGGGCGCGGCCCCGCGCTCGGTCGATCAACCCCATCGGCTACCTCCTGGACAGCAGGCGCGACCAGAGCGGTCGCGGGTGGGACGGCGCGGGCGCGCTGGCCCCGGGAAGCGAGGCCGCGAGCGCCGAGAGGTCGTGGGCGAGCGCCGAGCGCGGGGCGGTCTCGAAGAGCAGGGCGCCGCGCTGCACCGCGGCTCCCAGAGAGGGCCAGTCGTTGGCCAGCGTGGCCGCCACGGGCAGGCCCACGGTGTCGGACAGGAGCCCGAGGTCGATGCGCGAGCCCTTCTGGAAGCGGTTGACGACCAGGCGCAGGCGCGGCTCGCCGACGCCGAGGCGCTCCAGGGCTTCACGGGCGCGGCGGGCGTCCCGCACCGCCACCACCTCCTGGGTCACCAGCAGGACGACGGCTTCGGCGGCCTCCAGCACGGCGAGCTCCGGCCCGTCGAGCCGGCGCAGGCCATCGATCACCACGTGCCGGAAATGCTGGCGCAGGAAGGCGAGCAGGCCGGGGACCTCGCGTTCTTCCAGGCGGCGGGAGGAGTCGGCGGTCTCCGTCTGTCCGATCACGAAGAAGCCGGCGCGGTGCCGCTCGAGGGAGGTGTCGAGCAGCTCGCGGTCCAGGCGGTGCAGGTTGGCCCGCAGCTCGCCGAGGTCGTAGCGCCCCTGAAGGTCCAGGGTGGGGAGCACGTCGCCCGAGTCCTGATCGAGATTCGAGGAGGCAGGCGCGGGCGCCACTGTGGACGAGCGCGCCGGCCAGGTGCGCGGCCACCGACGTGGCGCCCAGCCCACCCTTGGCCGCGAGGACCGCGACGACCGATCCGGGGCCGTGCTCGGCGCCTCCGCTGAGCGCCGTCGCCAGCGCCTTCTCTTCGCCGGGGACGAGGTACTCCTGCGCGCCGGCGCGCATGGCCCGGAGGATGAGCTCCGCGCTCCGCTCGGGAGCCACCACCACCACCCGGACGCCGCCGCCGGCGAGCTGCCGGACGAGCTGCAGCGCTGGGTCGGCGGCCGCGGGCAGCAGGGCGACCAGGGCCGCCGCGGGGTGAGCGCGGGCCAGGGCCTCGGCGACGGCCTGGGGTTCGGCCGGAACCCGCTCGAGGGGGAGCGCGCCCAGCGCGGGAAGGAAGCGGGCCTCCAGATCGGGGCCGACCCCTACCAGGAGCGTCGTCTCGTTGCGGTCGTGGGCCTCGGGCATGCTCTCTCCTCCTCGTCCTCTTCCGTCGCTAGCGCAGGAACCCGACCGCGCCGGCCGGACCGCCCTGCGATGGCGGCCGCAAGCCCTGCTCGGCGCCGAGCAGGAAGATCTGCCAGTCGCTGGGCGGGCGGACCTCGTCGGTGGGCAGGGGCGGCAGCTCGTGCGGCGCCATGGGGCGCGCCAGCCGCGCGGTGACCACCACCAGCAGCTCGGTCTCCTCGCGGCGGTAGGAGGTCGAGCGGAACAGCGCCCCCAGCACCGGGATGCTTCCCAGCAGCGGCACCTTGGCCACCTGCGAGCGGGTGCGGTCGGTGAGCAGGCCGGCGATGGCGAAGCTCTGCCCGTCGCCCAGCCGGACCGTGGTCTCGCCCTGCCGCGAGGAGAAGCCGGGGATGGTGCTGCCGGCCACGGTCACCGAGAGCGTGGGGTCGAGCTCGCTCACCTCGGTGGCGAGCTTGAGGTGGATGGTGTCCTGGCCGATGACGGTGGGGGTGAAGTTGAGCAGGATGCCGAACTTCTTCCAGGTGACGTTGACCTGGCCCAGCGCCGAGGAGATGGGGATGGGCACCTCGCCGCCGGCGAGGAACTTCGCCTCCTGGCCGGTGAGGGTGACCAGCGTCGGCTCGGCCAGGATCTTGGCGAGGTCGTTCTCGGCGAGCAGGTTCAGGGTGACGCTGAACGGGAACCCCGAGAAGTTCTGCGAGAAGAAGAGCGAGAAGGCGTTGCTGAACATCGGCGCCAGCACGTCCGGCGGCTGGCCGGTGCCGCTGCGCACGCCGGCCCCGGGGATGGAGGGGTTGGAGGTGGTGTTGAGGAAGTTGCCGGGGCTGGTGCCCGGGCCGGTCATGCCCGCGACGCGCGTCCCCTCCTGCTTGTGGAAGAAGTGCACCCCCATCTCGCGCATCGCCGCGCGCGAGACCTCGGCGAAGCGCACCTCCAGCTGGACCTGCTGCTGGCCGGTGACCTGCAGCAGGTTGGCGACCTGCTTGCTGTGGAGCCTGGCGACCTCGCCGACCCGCTCCGGGATGCGCACGTCGCTGACCTGTCCTTCGAGCACCAGGAGGTCGCCGGCCGCCGAGAGCCGCACGTCCTCGCCGGGGAAGAGCTTCCTTGAGCTGCTTGCGCAGGCCCTCGAGGTTGCGGGCCACGCGCAGGGCGACGACCAGCGGCTGGTTGGCGCGGTTCCAGAGGGTCAGGTCGGTGTTGCCCGGCTCGCGCGCCGTCAGCAAGAGCTGCGTGGGGGTGACCACCTTCAGGTCGGCGACGTTCGGGTCGGCCACCGCGACGCGGGCGATGTCCTCGGAGACGACGAGCAGGCGGTTCTGGCCGGACTCGAGCGAGAGCTCCTTGATCGCGCTCACTTCGCGGTCGATGCGCAGCTCGGCCGGGGAAGGGGCCTCCGCCGGCGCCGCGGGGCTCGCCGCCGCCGGCGAGGTCGGGGGCGGGGGCGGGAGTGGCGGTGGGGGCGGGGCGGCGGGCCGGGCCGGTGCGGCGCCCAGCGACAGCAGGACGGTCAGGGCGAGCGCGTTCACGGCGTGGCCTCCGGCTTCTTGAACTCACGGGTCTCGAAGCGGTCCCCGCGCAGAATCTCGACCTCCTGCGACGGGACCGGCGCCGGCTTGTCGGCGGGGGCGGGCTTCTTGGCCGCCACCACGCGCGCCGGCACTGCGCGCGCCGGTACCGGACGGGCGGCGGGAATCGGGCAGTTCGCAGAGGCCTGCAACGGTGGAGCGGCAGGCGCCGGCTCCGGAGTGGCCGAGGCAGGCGTGCCGAGCAGCTCGGGTGGAGTCACCCCGTCGGTCCCGTAGTCGGTGGTGTCGGCGCCGCCGCGCAGCGCCAGCAGGAGGTGCCCCTTGGTCGAGCCGAGCGCCAGGCGCTCGGAGTCGGACACCGAGACCATCAGCGTGGCGACGGTGGCCGGGACGGCCTTCTCGGACGGCTTGGCCTTCGGGTCGAGGTCCTTGCCCACCGCGAGGACCTTGATGTTCTGGAGGATGATCTTCGAGGTGTCCGGCGAGTCGACGTCCTCGTGGGGCTTCATGGTGACGATGACGTCCACGCGGTCGCCCGGATGGATGAAGCCGGCGACGCCCACCACGTCGTCGACGCGGACGGAGACGGCGCGCATCTGGTCGGGCAGCACGGCCGCCAGGCCCTGCGCGGTGTCCCCGCTCGAGAGCCGCGAGGGGAGGATGGGCTCGCCCTTGGCGATGGGCGCGGTGGTGACCCGGCCCTTGAGCGCCGCCACATCGGCGGCGGCGCCGGCCGGCACCGAGGCCTTGGGCCAGGGTACGGCGGTCAGCAGGTCGGCGCGCAAGGAGGTGGCGATGGGCAGGTCCGCGGCGGCGACCACCACCGGAACGGTGGCCACGCCCGAGGCTCCCCGGCGATCGAGGTAGCGGCTGAAGAGCAGGCCCGCGCCGAGCGCGGCGATCACGGCCATCGCCAGGAAGGCGGCGGCGCGGGCGCCGGAGCCGCGGGGCGGCGGCTTGCGCGGGGCCCCAGTGAGGCGTTCGACGAGCTCGGCCATGACGCTCCTCCGCTACGGGCTCAGCGACGCATCTCGGCGTCGGCGCGCGCAGCCGCGGGGACCCACGAGGTGCTCAAGCCGGTGAGCGACCCGGTGGGGTAGGTGATGCTGACGGCGATCGAGTCCGTCCTCGGAGTCGCCAGGATGGTCGCGCGGGACGAGTCGAGGCCCGCGCGGGTAAGGTACTGGGCCGCCGCCACCGAGGCCTGGGAGGACGCGTCTCCCAGCGTGGCCAGCGAGCCGGCCCGGGCGCCTTCGCGGGACGCGTTGACGACGATCTGCTCGGTGAAGAAGTAGTAGCCCCAGTCGATCGTGCCCATCACGAGGAGCAGAAGCAGCGGAAGGACCAGCGCGAACTCGACGGCGGAGGCGCCCTGCTGGTTCCGGGCCTGGCGATGGCGAGCGCGCATGTCAGCCTCCCCACCGCAGCGCGACGAGGGTCCCGAGGGCGATCGCCACGGCGTAGGGGACGCTCGCGCGGCGGTCGCTCCCAGACACGAGCGAGAGCGACCCGGTCGTCGCGAGGCCGGCCAGGCGCGAGCGGACTTCTGCGCGCTCCGCGCGAGGCGAGGTCGCGTAGTAGCCCGCGGCGACGAAGCCCCCGACCACGGCGGTCGCGAGCAAGAAGAGCGGCAGGCGGAGGAGTCCAAGGCTGATGGCGGTGGCGGCGGCGAGCTTCAGGTCGCCGCCGCCCACCCGGCCAGTCGCCCAGGGGCCCCAAAGGAGGGCCCCCACGACGAGGCTGGCGGCAAGTCCCGAGGCGAGGCCTGGCGCGCCTCGGGAGAATCCCTGCAGGAAGAGGCCCGTCGCCGCGACGGCGAGGATCAGCCCGTTCGGGATCCGCCTCTCCGCAAAGTCCCACGTCGAAGCGGCGGCGAGGAGGGCTCCCAGCACGACTAGGGCATGCAACGGCCAGGTCATGGCGGCGTCCGGGCGGGAGGGGCCGAACTACGGCATCGAGTCGGCAGCCGTCTGGAAGGTGTTGCTGACGTTGGTGCCCAGCGCGGTGGTCGCCGCGATGATCACCACGGCGATCAGCGCCACGATGAGCCCGTACTCGACCGCCGTCGCACCGCTCTCGTCCGCCCACAGCCTCGAAATCTGCTTCATCATCTGTGTCCCGCCTCCCAACTCCACCCGGTTTCGTCCGACCGCTCGAGCGAAGGACCCCCCAGCGCTCGCTTGCTTCCTTCTCGGCCGAACGGGCGAAAGCTGCGAACGGTCGGCAGGCGAGCAAGGACCCCGCGTGAGGCGGCACGATAGGGCGGAGGTGGGGGCGCTCGGGCTCGAGACCCGGCGTGGCGACCAGTGGCCGGCGCAGCGCCTTGGCGCGCACCGGCCCACCGTCGCCTCGGAGGCGATCAAGACCCCGAGGAGGGGTTGGGGTTGGGGGAAGGCGAAGCCTGGTGCCGGAGCGGCGTCAGATGTTCACGCGCAGCCCCACGCCGAACTCGCACAGCGGGGCCGCCACGTTCACCGCCGGCGTCCCCGGGTCGGTGGCCGGCAGCTCCCCCCCGAAGCGGAACTCGCCGCCGCGGTGACCGTAGTGCCACGCCGTGTAGCCCTCGATGCGCAGGTGCGTCAGCACGATGACCGAGACGTCCAGGCGCGCGACGAAGGAGCGGTCGGAGAGGTTGCCGACGTTGGAGAGGATCACGCTCAGGTTGTGGTAGCTCGCCGGCGTGTTGAGCATCCCGTAGACGCCCAGGTAGTGCTTGCCGGTGTAGTAGGGGCTGAAGGCGCCGGCGTTGATGAGGGCCGGGTAGATCGCCTTGTCGTCGTAGCCGACGGAGTTGAAGAAGTACTCGGCGCCCACGGTGAGCACGTTGATGTCGTGGACGGAGAGCGACCACGACAGGCCGCCCGAGGCCTGCAGGGTGTAGTCGTTCTCCCAGGTCCCGACGGCGCCCATCGAGGGATCGGTTCCTTGGGCGAAGCGCTCCCAGCCCTTGCGCAGCGACGCCTCGGCGTAGACGTCGATGGGCCCGACGCCGGCGCTGAGGTCCGCGCCGAGCCGCGGGCGGTGCCCCTTCTGGAAGAGCGCCTCCGCGCCGATCTCCGCCGGGCCGACGACGATCTCCGCGCGCAGGCCTCCGCCGATGTTGGAGAGCGTCCCGTCGACGATGGCGTCCTCGAAGAGGCCGATGGCGTACAGGTTCCAGCCCATCTTCTCCCAGGGCACCTGCACCTTGAGCATGGTCGAGCCCTCGCGCGCGTCGAAGGGGTCGAGCGGGTTGCGGCGGACATTGTGCAGGAAGTCGGTGGGGTTCCAGAAATGCGACGGGCCCCACTTGATGTGCTGGCGGCCGACGGTGACGTAGACCGCGCGGTAGATGTCGAAGCGCAGCCAGAGCTGATCCAGCGAGATGGAGAGCTTCTGCTGGCTGCCGAGGGGCGAGCTCGGGGGCGAGCTTCCCGCGGCGTTGGGCACCATCGGGTCGAAGGCGAGGCGGGCGAGCATGAAGCCGCGCACCCGGTCGTTGGGCCGCGCATCCAGGTAGCCGTCGAGCAGCGTGGGCACCGAGAATCCCCACTTCTCAGGGTCCGTCTCGGTGCTCAGGGTCGTGTAGGCGCGCGTGTAGAACTGCCCGCCGATCTTCAGCGGGTCCTCGGGGACGCTCTCCTGGGCGGCCTCGGAGGCCTTGGGCGCGGGAGGCGGGCCGTCGCCGAACATCGAGTCCTCGGTGGGACGCCCGTGCTCGTCCAGCTTGGCCTTCGCGGGCTGCGGGTCGGCCTTCGCTGGCGTCTCCGCCGCCGGAGCCGCCGCCGGCGCGCCGAACATCTCCTCCTCGCTAGGGCGGGGAGCCTCCTCGGCCCGAACGGCAAAGGGCAGGCAGAGCGCGAAGGCAAGCACGCCGGCGGAGGCCAAGTCACCCCCTCTCGGTCCCCGTCCCGAGCGTGCCGAGGGGTTGCCGGAGAGGGGGCTGGGGGGTGAGGGCCGTCGCCTCATCGGCTCTTGCTCTCCAGCCAGGCCTTGGTGAAGAGGTTCGGGTCGAGCGGCTTGAGGTCCACCGCGGTCAGCTTCACCAGCGTGGAGTTGGCCTTGTCGACCTCGTCGAAGAAGCGCATCTCGGCGGGGAAGTAGGTGTCGGCCTTCTTCGACTCCGAATAGGTCTTCTGCCACTTGGGCGTGTAGCTGGTGCGCATCAGCCGCCCGGAGAGCGCGTAGTCCTGGCTCTTGAGGACGTTGCTCGTGGCCTTGTCGACCCACAGGTGCATCAGCGGGTAGGCGACGTCCACGCCTTCCTTCGCCGTCAGCTTGAGGTGGTGCACCTCGTAGGCGCCCAGCTTCTCGGAGGCCACGTACTCGGGCGTGTACTCCTCGGCCAGCCGGGACTCGTCGAAGTCGCGCCGCTTCGAGCCCGTGCCGCCGATGGCCTCGCGCTCGGTGCGCCGCTCCCACTTGCCGGTCGACGGGTCGTAGAGCCACAGGTTCTTGTCGATGCGCAGGTAGCCCTTGCCGGCCTCGGTCTTGGGCTTGATGAAGAGGATCATCAGCTTCTGGTCGGCGTCGCGGCGGTAGATGACCGCCTCGTAGACCACGTCGGCCTTGTCGCGCTCCTTCTGCTCGATGTACGCGCGCGCCATGTAGTCGCCGGTGTTGCGCTGGTTGTGGTCGATGGTCTTGAGCAGCTCCACCGACTGCTCCTGCGTCAGGCCCCCGGCAGCCGCGGGAGCGGGAGCGGGAGCTGCGGCGGCGGGGACTCCAGGGGCGGCAGCGGACGGCGCCGGCTCGGCAGCGGCGGCCGGGACGGCGAGAGCGAGGACGGTCAGGGCGGTGAGCAGGCGCATGGCGGTCATCCGATGTGGTGCATGGCGGTCACCGGCTTGAGGCGGGCCGCGAAGAAGGCGGGGATCAGCGCGACGAGGGTCGTCCACAGCGTGATGCCGGCGATGGAGGCCAGCGCCGCGGAGAGGTGCGGGGCGAGGACCACCTTGTCGGCCATGAGGATGGCGTGGATGGCCTCGGGGGTGGGGATGCTCAGGGCGTTGACGAAGAGCGCCGAGCCTGCGCCCAGGAGCGCGCCCACGGTGGTGCCGCTCAGGCCGAGCAGGAACGCCTCGACGAGGAACATCGCCATCACGCGCCGGCGGTGCATGCCGATGGCGCGCAGGGTGCCGATCTCCCGGGTGCGCTCGCGGATGGCGATCCACAGGGTGCTCATGACGCCGGCGCCGACGATGAGCGAGAGGATGACCAGCATCATGAGGTTGAGCCCGCGGATGGTCATGACGATCTGGTTCATGATGGCCATCTCGTCGGCCCAGGTGCTGACGTCCAGCTTCTGGCCGGTCCAGTCCTCCTTGGTCACCTTGGTGTAGAGCTTGAGGTAGTAGGGCGAGGCGTCGGGCTCCATCACGCGCCAGCCCTTTGCGGCCAGGCTCGTGCGCAGCTTCTCGGCGACGGCCGGCGCCTGGTACGGGTCCTTGAGGTAGATGTGGACGGCGCCGGTGGCGTCCGGGCGCATCTGGTAGAGCGTGGCCAGGGTGCCGAAGGGCAGGTAGGCGTTGAAGAAGCTCATCGCACCCATGTCCTTGGCGACGGCGGCGACGCGCACGTCGGCGGTGTTGGCCATGCCCTTGAAGGTGGGCGCCGAGAGGGTCAGCGTGTCGCCGACCTTGACGCCCATCCGCTGGGCCACGGTGTGGAAGACGAGGATGGTGTTGGGCTTCTTCAGCTCCTCGAACGAGCCGTCCTCGAGGGCCACCACGTCGCTGAAGCGGCGGTCCTTGTCGAAGTCCAGGCCGCCGAGCACCAGCTTCATCGAGGAGGTGGGGGAGACGACGGTGGCGTAGCCCCGCCCGCGCCCGACGATGAGGTCGGCGTCGGGCAGGTCGGCGCGCACCGCGTCGACCACCTTCTGGTACTCGGTGACCAGCGGCGCCGCCGAGCCGGCGGTGATCTTGTAGAACCCGCCGACGTTGACGTGCCCGGTCATCAGCGTCGCGCCGGCGTGGAGGATGGTCTCCTGCATGCCGTCGGTGAGCGCCATCAGCTGCACCATGAGCATGGTGATGAGCGCGGTGGCGCCGCCCAGCAGCAGGGTGCGCTTGCGGTGCTGGGCCAGGTTGCGCGCGGCGATCTGGAAGTCGATGAGGGCCATGGAGCGTCAGTCCTCCGACTGCATCGCCTCGAGCGGCGTGATGCGGGTGGCGACGAGGGCGGGGTAGAGGCAGGCGAGGAAGCTGACGAGGAGCACGGTCCCCAGGGCGACCAGGAGCGCGATGCCGGAGAGGGAGGGGAACAGCCGCGGCCCGGAGAAGACGAACTGCATCTCCTGCCCGATGGCGGGGATGCCCAGGACGCCCAGGAGCAGCACGCCCAGCGAGCCGAGCACCGCGCCGATGAGCCCGAAGAACAGGCCGATGGCCAGGGTCTCCACCGCGACCATGCCCAGCACGAACCGCTTCTGCCCGCCGATGGCGCGCATCGTGCCCACTTCCTTCACGCGCTGGAGCGTGGCCATGACCATCGCGTTGGCGATGATGATGACGGCGATGATGAAGATGATGCCGAGGATGGCCGCGACCGCCCAGGTGAGCATGGTGATGATCTGCCCGACCATGCCCGCGGCCTGCTTCCAGCCGACCACCTTGAGCTTGAGCCCGTCGCGCTCGGCCGCCTTCCGGATCTCGAGCATCGTCGCCGGCGCCTGGGACGGATCCACGAGCTGCACGGCGGCGCTGATGGCGACGCCCTGCTCGATCTCCTCCTTGGAATAGACGCGCCTCTCGTTGTCCTGGCGGGCCACGGTGCCGGCGAGCGCCGCGGCAGGGTCGTCGGAGCCGACCAGCTTGGCCTCCTGGACCAGGCCGCCGCCGCCCCCGAACAGCTCCTCCTCGGCGCGGTCGCGGTCGATGGCCTTGGAGCCCGCGGCCTCCTGCAGCTTCTTGATCTCGGCGCGCTGGTCGGCGCCCAGGTAGCCGTACAGGTCGCGGAAGGTCATCAGGTCGAGCAGGCTGACCATCCCCGCGAAGCCGGACTTCTCCAGGCCCTTGAAGGCGTAGATGCCGTAGAGCTTCACGTTGACCGACTTGAGGTAGCCGGACTTGGAGAAGGCCTTGATGTTGATCGTGTCGCCGGGGCGCATCAGGTAGAGCTTCACCAGCGGCGCCACCTGCTCGTAGTAGAGCTGGTAGCGCGCGTCGAAGTTCTCGTCGGTGGTCGAGAGCAGCTGCTCGAGCAGCTTGCTGACGTCGGTCTCCGCGGAGCCCAGGCCCTTCTGCAGCCGCGCGACCATCTCGCGGGTCTTGAGCGAGTCGAGCTGGACGACGATCTCGCGGACCTGCTTGACGTTCTCCTTCACGAAGCGGCCCAGCTCCTCGTCGGTCGCGATGAGCCGGTGGTTGACCTCGCGCGCCTCCTTGATCTTGTCCAGGCGCAGGGCGGTCTTCAGCTTCACCCACTCCTCGTAATAGAGCTTGGGGAAGAGGATGCCGCGCTGGCCCTTGGGCACCCTCTGGCCCTCGAGGATCTGCATGCGGCCGAAGGCCTGCTGGTAGGCGTCGAGGTCGGTGGCGACGTAGCGCACGAAGATGAAGTCGCCGTCCACGGAGAGCGGGGCGATCTTGTTCTCCAGGAACTCGAGCGAGGAGAGCGGGTCCTTCTCGAAGTCGGCCCAGAAGGCGTCGGTCGCGGCGGTCTGCAGCCCCTCGAGCATGGCCGGGTCGAGCGTCTTCTCGTCGACCATGACGGTCAGGCTGGAGAGGTCCTTCTTGAGGAGCGCGATGTTGGCGCGCACGTGGTCCTTGAGCGCCGCGTACTCCTCGTCGGAGACCGCCTCGCCCGAGGCTCGCTTCTTCACCGCGCCGCGCAGCCGCTCCAGCGCCAGGTCCAGGGCGTTGCCGCTGGAGGGCATGGCCTGCTCGACGCCCATGGGCACCACCGACTTCACGTTGGGCACGGTGAGCAGCGACTGCTTGATCTTGGAGAAGTCCTCCCAGGGCCGCAGGTCGGCCTCGCGCGCCATGCCGCCGTAGAGCGCGACGTCGTCCTTGGACTCGGAGTTGTAGACGTGCAGGTCGCCAGCGATGGAGCCGACGATGGACTGGCTCATGCCGTCGACGATGGAGAAGAGCAGGCTGGTGAGCAGCACGGCGAAGAAGGCCAGCGAGCCGACGATGCCGCCGACGATGAGCGTCTTGAGGCGGCTGGCGAACAGGTTGCGCAGGGCGATCTGGACGAGGATCCCCAGCATCTCGAGCCAACGGCGCATCAGTGTGCTCCCGCCGAGACGGCGGCCACCGGGGCCACCGCCACGCCGCTGCCCACCCCTGAGGCCCTTTCGACGATCCGGCCGTCGGCGAGCTTCACCACGGCGCTGGCGTGGGCCATGACCTTGGCGTCGTGGGTGGAGAAGATGAAGGTGGTGCCCTGCTTGCGGTTCATCTCGCGCATCAGGTCGATGATGTTGCTTCCGGTCTGCGAGTCGAGGTTCGCCGTCGGCTCGTCGGCGAGGACGATCTGCGGGCGGGTGACCAGGGCGCGGGCCACCGCCACACGCTGCCGCTGGCCGCCGGAGAAGCTCGTTGGGCCGGTGCCGGACGTAGTCCTTCAGGCCCACCGCCTCGAGCAGCTCGTGGACCCGGGCGCTGCGCTCGGCGGCGGTGGTCTTGCCCTGGAGCAGCAGCGGGAACTCGACGTTCTGGAAGACCGTCAGCACGTTCACCAGGTTGAAGCTCTGGAAGATGAAGCCCAGGTGGTGAAGGCGCAGATCGGTCAGCTCGCGCTCGGAGAGGCTGGAGGTGTTCTTGCCGGCGACCTCCACGGTGCCGGCGGTGGGCGTGTCGACGCAGCCGATGAGGTTGAGCAGCGTGGTCTTGCCGCTGCCCGAGGGGCCGGCGATGGACAGGAACTCGCCGGCCGGGACCTCCAGGCTGACCTCGCGCAGGGCCGGGACCACCACCTTGCCCAGCCGGTACTCCTTGACGACGCTGCGAACCGCGACGATGGAAGACATCGCAACCTCTCGGACTCTCGGACGAAAAGGCACTTTCTAGCCGTTGACGCGCGCCCGGGGAAGCCCTTTGAACCTGGGGGCCCACCGGGGGAGGTGCCGAACGTCTGGTTTTCGGCTATGGTGCCGGGCTCGCTTAACCCTGGATGGAGAGAACACGCAATGGCTACGCTTGACCCCAGCCGCTATTACCGACTTCCCTGGTCCCTCAACGACAACGTGCTGGTGTGGCTCGAGCCGACCAAGCGCTGCAACCTGTACTGCGAGGGCTGCTACAGCCGGAACGAGAAGAACTCCGACAAGACGCTCGACCAGATCCGCGCGGATCTCGAGGTGTTCCGCAAGAACCGCCGCTTCGACTCCGTGTCCATCACCGGCGGCGACCCGCTGATCCACCCGGACATCGTCGAGATCGTCCGCATCATCAAGCAGGAGTACGGCCTCAAGCCGATCGTCAACTCCAACGCGTTGGCGCTGACCCCCGAGCTGGTGCGCGACCTGAAGAAGGCCGGCGTCTTCGGCTTCACCTTCCACATCGACTCCGGCCAGCACCGCCCGGGCGGCTGGACCGGCAAGAGCGAGATCGAGCTGTGCGAGCTGCGCCTGAAGTACGCGCAGATGGTCGCGGACGTGGGCGGCATGTCGGTGGCGTTCAACTCCACCGTCTACCCGCACACCCTGGACCAGATCCCCGGGATGCTGAAGTGGGCCAAGGAGCACATGGACATCGTCCACTCCATGGTGCTCATCCTCTTCCGCACCAGCCGCACCACCGACTTCGACTACTACGCGCAGGGCAAGCCGGTGGACCCGAAGGAGCTCGTGTACTACGACGAGAGCAAGCTCCCCCAGCCGCTCACCGCGAACGACCTCGTCGCCAAGATCCGCGAAGAGGACCCGGCCTTCGAGCCCTGCGCGTACCTGGGCGGCACCAAGGACCCGCAGAGCTTCAAGTGGCTGGTGACCGGCCGCGTGGGCGACAAGGAGAGCATCTCCGGCTACGTCGGCCCCAAGTTCATGGAGCTGATGCAGTCCAGCCACCACCTGCTCTTCAACAAGTACGTCGCCTACTCCGACCCGGCGGCGCTGAAGATGGGCCGGTCGCTCCTGGCCGGCGGCGCGCTGGTCGACCCCAGCCTGCGCAAGGCGGCCATGGGCTGGGCCAAGAGCCTGGTCAGCAACCCGATGAAGGCGCTCAAGAAGCAGTACTTCCAGTCCATCGCCATCATCCAGCCCATCGACTTCATGGCGGACGGCGAAGCCAACATGTGCGACGGCTGCCCGGACATGACCGTGCACAACGGCGAGCTGGTCTGGTCCTGCCGCCTGGACGAGCGCCTGCGCTACGGCTGCTTCCTGAACGCGGCTCCGCGCTGCGGCGGCCAGGCCGCCAAGCCGGCCGGCGAGGCCAAGGGTAACGGCGAGAAGGCTCCGGAGAAGGCCGAGAAGCCCGAGCGGCCCTCCAAGGGCAGCCGCAAGAGCGAGGCGAACGCCTAGTTCGAGCGGGTCGCTGAGGTCAGTTCACGAGGCCGGCGCGATCGAGAGATCTCGCCGGCTTCGCGTTTGCGGGCCGTCCCCCTGCCCCTTCCCAACTGCGGGAGGGGGTCCGTAGGTTGCCTTCGGCCACCCAGGTCGGAGCTCTTCTGCCGCCGCGATCGGCCGGCGACTACTCATGAAGCCAGTCTCGGCATGGGCGTCCCGGGGCAGACGGTATGGGTACGCTGACATGACCCCGCGCAAGGTATGTCAGCGTTCGCCGACACCGGTGCGGGTCTGAAGGGATGCGACGCCGAGGCCTTGGAGCGCTAGCGCTCCTGCTCGCACCGAAATTGTGCGTCGCAGGAAGCCAAGGGAGTTGGAGCAGCTCCGACCAGGATCGCCGAAGCCACGGGACGAACCCCTCCCGCAGTTGGGAGGGAGGGCTGCGAGGGCAGGGCTGCCTACTGCTTGAGCCGCTCGGTCGAGCTCCGCCCCGGTGATGGGGTGCTTGCCGAACACGTCGACGTAGTCGACCGTCCAGCCGTACTTGAGCTTGATGTACGCGCTCTTGAGCTCGGCCCCCTGCACGTCGGCGATGGTGCTGCGCACCACGGCCATGCACTTGCCGTCCGGGCCCTTGCCGGTGGAGATGACGAGCTCCCGGGAGAGCGGCTTGAGCTTGAGCGAGATGTCGGCGCCGCCTTCGTTCTTGGTGACCTTCACGCCGACCACGCCGTAGCCCGCGTACTCGAAGAACTTGAGCGTGTGCGTCTTCACCGGCGGGGCGTTCTCGAACTCGCGCCAGTACGGGAAGACCGGGTCGCTGCCCACCGGCTGGCAGTTGGCGTCCAGCCGAAGGCCGTAGTCCACGCGGTTCTTGTCGTCGCTCTTGTTGATGAAGAAGAGCGTCTCGATGTCGTTCGGGCCGAACTTCGGCTCCATCGCGGCCTCCGCGCCACAGAGCACCAGGGCGATCCCCGCCAGCGCCATCCGACGCAGGGCAGCGAAGCGACCGTCTCGGGTGCTGAGCTTGTTCACGGGCTCGGACCTACCACGCTCGGGTGACGCAGGGCAATCAAGCTGGCGCTTTGACGCCCTCAAGCCTGCCCGCCTTCAAGGGCGGGCGCCACCCGTTCGCAGCCCGTGTTGAAAAGGAGCGTCCTTCCCGGCGCTTAGGCTGCAGCCTCCTCAGCGGCCTCGGTGGGCGGCGGCGGTGCTGCGAGGGTCTCGGGAGCCGCAGCCGTCTTCCGGCGTGGGAGCACGACCGGCAAGACGCCCAGGACCGTGCCCACCGCCAGGACCTCTCCGACCACGGCGGCCCAGCCGAAGCTTCGCAGCGCGCCGGACTGCGCCATCACCAGAGAGAGGTAGCCGACGATGGTGGTCAGCGAGCAGAGCAGGATGGCGCCGCCCATGCGGGAGCACGCCCGGCGCGCGTCGGAGCCGAGCGCGTCCATGGCGCCGAACAGGTTCACCACATAGTCCGCGCCGACGCCGATGGTGATGGGCACCGCGGCGAAGTTTAGCATGTTCACCCGCACGCCCAGGGCCACCATCAGCGCTTGCGAGGCGAGCGCCACGGCGCCCACCGTCACCACCGTCACCAGCACGCGCGACGGCTTGCGCCCGAAGAGCGGCACGAGCAGCAGCGCCACCAGCGCCGCCACGGTCAGGACCACCACCGGGGCCTCGTCGTGCACCCGCCGGATGATCTCCGCCATGAAGAGGAAGCCGCCGCCCACCACGGTGCCCGGCGGGAGCTTCGCCGTCGCCAGCTGATCGGCGAACCGCAGGACGTTGCGTCCGTCGTCGAAGTCCACCTTGAGCGACGGGAAGAGCAGCACCGCGGCGTCGGTACGGCCGGAGACCTCCGCGAGGCCGTTGAGGAGCGTGCTCGGGACCTCGGAGACGGTGATGGGCGCGAGCTGCGCAGGGGCCGTCCACAGGTCGAGCCGGCGCCAGGCGTCGGCCGAGAGCTTCTCGGGCGCGACCTCGCGCAGCTTCTGGGCCTGTGCGCCCAGCCGGGCGATGCGCTGCAGGCGCTGCTGCTGGTCGGCGAGCGGGGGCACGAAGTCCTGGATGGTCTGAACCCGCTCCGCCAGTGGCTCGGCACCGGTCACGAGCGCGCGTCGCAGACCCTCCGCGACCTCTTCGCGTGCGTCGGCCGTGGGCGCCATCGCCACGATGGGGTTGAGCCAGACGCCGAAGATCTCGTTCATCTTCGGGTCCCACGAGGCGCTGCCGGACTCGAGCGAGTCCGAGTTGCGCAGGTGGCGCAGGTCCCACTCGTAGAGGCCCGTCCGCGCCGCGCGCACGACTCCGAAGAGCAATCCGCCGAGGACCAGGACGAGCGCCGCGGCCGCTACGAGGCGAGGGGTTCGGGGATGGGAGAAGTAGCGCTCGAGCCACCGCTGGGGGCGGGTGATCCTCTCGACCTGGCGAGGCGGATCGAGCAGCGCGATGGCCACGGGCATGGCCAGGAAGGTGACGGCCCAGGTGCAGATCATCCCGGCGCCACCGAGCCAGCCGAACTGCGAGAAGCCCTTGAACGAGGAGGAGGCGAGGCCGGCATAGGCGGCCGAAGCGGTGGCGGCCGCGCCCAGGGTCCCCGGCAGCGCGCGGCGCGCGGCGCGGACGATGGCCTCGGGCAGGGGCAGGTGCGACTCGGTGGCCCGGAAGTAGGCGAGCAGGATGAGCGGGTAGTTGATGCCGTTGCCCGCGATGATCGAGCCCAGGAAGGCGGTGTTGGAGTTGAGGCTGCCGGCGAGCAGACGGCCCAGTGCGAAGGTCGCGAACAGGCCCGGCAGCAAGCCGATGCCCACCGCGAGGATCGCGCGCCAGGACCGGAAGTAGGCGGCGATGAGCGCGGTGACCAGCGCGAAGACGAGCAAGGTCGACAGCGACATGTCCGAGAGGATCGCGGAGTGCTCCTCGACCAGGTTGGCGACCTCGCCGTTGTAGGCGACGGTCAGCTCCGGCGGGAAGCCGGGCCGCAGCGCGTCGACCTCGCGCTGCACCGAGGCGAGCAGCCGCGAAGAGGGCTCGATGTCCACCTCCGAGCCTTGAAGCTTGATGACGACGACCGCGGTCTTGCCGTCGCGGGTCTGCAGGGTGCCGGTGGGGAACCGGTCCTGCTCGGCGATGCGCGCCTGGAGCCGCTCCTGGAGCTGCGAGCCGGCCTGTTCCGACGGCGCTTCGTCCTCGAGGCCCAGCGCGAACGGGCTCGCCTGGACGGTGGCTTCTTCGATGGCCCGGTCGACCTCGTCCATCGCCCGGTCGAACTCGGCGCGCGGCAAGAGGAGCGGGGCACGCTTCTCGGCCCAGAGCCGCTCGGGCATCACCGTGGACTGGATGGACCTGGCTTCGGGGAGATTGCGCTCGCGCAGCCGGCCGGCGAGCTCGTCGACGAAGCGTCGATTGGCCGCCGGGTCGTCCGACTGCACGAGCACGTTCAGGTGCGCTTGCCCGCCCAGGCGAGCGTGCAGCTCCTTCAGGGCCGTCACGCTGGGGGCGGAGGAGGGCAGCAGCTCCTGGAGCCCGGCGCGGACGTCGGCGAAGTAGGCGGCGGTCAGCGCCAGGGCGGGCAGGCTGAAGAGCGCGAGCAGCAGGGCGGCGAGCCGGGGCTTGCGGCAGACGGCGGCCACATAGCGGCGGTAGAGGCTGCCGGGGACGCGCAAGAGTCTGTGCTTCGCCGAGGGGGAGCCAGGGGGCAAGGTCATGAGAGAGCCGAGGAAGGCGGTCTCAGCCCGCCTCCCGCGTCACGGCTCCAACACCGGCCGCGGAGACAGCCATCCCGGGCCCTCCCCAGCGGGCCTCACTCCATCAGCTTGACCAGCTCCGCGTGGAAGCGCCCGTTGGACGCCACCATGTCGGGCGAGTTCGGATCGTGCGGGCCGCCGGCATAGGTGGTGACGGTGCCTCCCGCTTCGCGGACGATCAGCGTGCCCGCGGCGGTGTCCCAGCTCTTCAGGCCGTGCTCGAAGTACGCGTCGAAACGGCCGCGGGCCACGTCGCACAGGTCGAGGGCGCAGCAGCCGTCGGAGCGGACGGCCTCGGCGGCGGCGAGCACTCGCGCCAAGCGCTCGAGCTGGGCGCGGTCGGCGCGGCGCACGCCGGGGGTTGGGTCGTAGGCGAGCGCGCTGGCGACCATGGCCCGCGAGATGCGCTCGGTCGCCGAGACGTGGATGGCCTGGCCGTTGAGCGTCGCGCCCTTGCCCTCTTCGGCGGCGAAGAGCTCGTCGGTCGCCGGGTTGAGGATGACGCCGACCACGACCTTGCCGTGGTGAGCGACCGCGATGGACACGGCCGAGCGCGCGTACCCGTGGGCGTAGTTCTTGGTCCCGTCGAGCGGATTCGACGATCCACAGGAACTCGGCCTGAGTGTCGACCTCTCCGGTTCCTTCTTCGCCCAGCACCGCGTGCCCGGGAAGGCGTGCGGCGACGAGCTCGGTGATGGCCCGCTCGCACTCGCCATCGACCTCGGTGACGATGTCCGCCGCGCCCTTGTCCTCGACCTTGAAGCCGGCCTTGCGGCGCTCGAGCTGGATGGCGCCGGCAGCGCGGGCAGCGGCGATGGCGCTGTCGAGCAAGTTGGCGGGACGGGGGGTCATGAGTGCATCTCCCGAGGCGTTGCGAGAGCCGAGGCGGCCCCGTGCGCGGGCGCGCGGGCGGGACGCCCGCAACCACAGGGTCCTCCTCCATCCACTGGATAGGGCAGGACAGACAGCCCGTCGGTGGTCGCTCAGAGTGCTTTCCGGCACAAGGCCGGCGATCCGAGGAGTCCGAGCAGCTCCGACCAAGACAGCCGAAGCCGCGGGACGAACGCCCCTCCCGCAGGTTGAAGGTCGGGGAGGGGGGAGGAGTAGGGGGAGGGCCGCTACTTCGCCTTGGCCACCACGTCGCCCAGGCGCTTCCAGACGCGGGTGAAGGTCTCGGCGTAGGCCTCGACCAGCTTCGTCGGCTGCGGCGCGATGGGGCAGGTGTGCGAGAAGAGCACGATCGACGAGTCGAGCAGCCGCGTGGTCGTCGGGAACTGGCCCAGGTCGTAGTTGACCTGCGGCGACTGGTCGAACGGGAACGCCCGGCCACCGAAGCCCGCCTTGTTCTTGAACAGGCCCTGGCCCGGCACGGGCTGGGTCTGCCAGAGCACCGCCTCCAAGCCCTCGGCGACGAGCGCCGCCTTGAGCGCGTCGCGGACCTTCTTGGGCGGCGCGTCGACGCCCGCCTTCTTCGGGTCCAGGACCACGCGGTACTTGTGGTAGCAGCTGGTGTCGCCGGCTCGCGGCTCGGGCGGGGTGACGCCGGGCAGCTCCTTCAGGTGCTTGTTCAGGAGCGCGGCGTTGGCCTGCGCCTGGGCGTTGAACTTGTCGAGCTTGCCGAGCTGCGCGCGGCAGACGGCGGCGGACAGCTCGGTGGTCCGGTACATCCAGCCCATGCCCAGCGAGTCGTAGGCGCGGTTGCCGTCGAGGGCGCGCTGGAGGTTGTAGCCGGACTCGTCGCCCGCCTTCACGTTCTCGCCGAACATGCGGGTGCGGTTGGCCTGCTCCCACAGAGCCTCGCTGTCGGTGACCAACAGGCCGCCTTCGCCCGCGGCGAGGCTCTTGGACGACTGCACGCTGAAGCAGCCGATGGCGCCGATGGTGCCCACCTTCTTGCCGGCGTGCGTGCTGCCGTGCGCCTGCGCCGCGTCCTCGATGAGCAGCAGGTTGTGCTTCTTGCAGAGCGCGGCGATGGCGTCGATGTCGCAGGGCGTGCCGTGCAGGTGCACCGGCATCACCGCCTTGGTCCTCCGGGTGATGGCCTTCTCGACCTGCGCGGGGTCCATGCCGAAGGTCTTCTCTTCGACGTCGACGAAGACCGGCACCGCGCCCTGGTGGAGCACGGCGAGGGCGGTGGCCACGAAGGTGAACGCCGGGACGATCACCTCGTCGCCCGGGCCGATGCCGGCGGCGGCCATGGCCATGTGGATGGCGGCGGTGCCGCTGTTGGTGGCCAGGCACCACTTGCTGCCCAGGTACTTGGCCCACTCGGACTCGAGCGCGCGGACCTCGGGTGCGAACGGGCCGGAGAGCACGCCGCGGTCGAGGACGCGCAGGACCGCCTCGCGATCCTCCTGACCGAGGACCGGCCAGCGCACGTGGTCCTCTGCGCGCACTGCAGGCTTGCCCCCAAAGATCGCGAGCTCCGTCATGACCGACTCTCCTGGTGTGAAGGGAAAGAGCGCGGTCCCTATGTGGACCGCGCTCTCTCAGGTGCGTGTTGGTTGCTGTTGCGGGCCTTGCCGATCCCGCGTGTCTAGGCTGGGGGCCTCAGGCGGGAAGGAATAGTCCGAAGCCCGAGGCCCGAAGCCCGAAGCCCGGCTACGCCTTGCCGCCGTGCTTGGCCGACCAGTTCTCGAGCAGCGTGTACTGGCGGAACAGGTCGTGGACCGGGGTCTCGCCCTCGGTGTGGTAGGGCGACTTGAAGAAGACGGACATCTGGCGCTGGATGCCCTTCTCGCCCTTGGCCTTGGCGAAGGCGAGGATGCGGGCCATGTCGATGACCAGCGGCGCGGCCAGGATGGAGTCCTTGCAGAGGAAGTTCATCTTCAGCTGCATGTTCTCGCCGGCCCAGCCCTCGATGTCGATGTTGTCCCAGGCTTCCTTGTCGTCGCCGCGGGGCTCGTAGTAGTGGATGTGCACCTGGTGGAAGGGCACCTTGTAGCCGAGCACGCTGTCGAGCACGCTCATCTTGCTGGTGACCTTGGTCTTGTTGGCGGCGGGGTCGTTGAGGACCAGGCCGTCGTTGTTGCCCAGGATGTTGGTCGAGAACCAGCCGCGCACCTTGAGCTGGCGGACGACGAACATCGGCGCGAGCACGGTCTTGAGCAGCGTCTGGCCGGTCTTGCCGTCCTCGCCGCAGATGGGGATGGTCTGGTCGGACAGCTTCTCGAGCGCGGGGATCTTGGAGAGGCTGGGCGTGAAGTTGGCGTGCGGGATGCCCATCTTGCAGGCCAGGTAGAGGAACTTCATCGCCGGGCTGATCCGCTCGTCGTTGGCGTCCAGGCCCTTCTCGAAGGCCTCGATGGTGCGGTGGACGTCGCTGACCTCGGTGTACTTCTCGGTGGAGGTCAGGTTGACGATGACCACGTTGTCGAGCTGGTGCTGCTTCTTGAAGCCCTCGATGTGGCCCTGGAGGATCTCCAGCTCCTTGCGGAACGTGGGCGCGCTGACCACGTTCTTGATCTTGTCCTTGGCCATCGCGTTCATGAACTTCTCGGACACGACGCCCGGCCAGGCCTTGACCTCCTGGAGCTCGGCCTTGACCTGGTCCACGACGTGGGGCTTGAGCACGTGGTGGTGCTGCGCCCACTCGTAGGTGGAGCCGGGGAGCAGGTCCCAGCCGCCGAAGACGATGTCGTCGACCGGGGCCAGGCCCAGCTTCTCGAAGTCCTTGGTCTCGGTGATCATGCCGTTGCGCTCGGTGAGCTTCTTCTTCATCAGAAGCTGGCCGGCAACGACCGTGGTGGCCACGGCGCCATTCAGACCGACAATGCAGATGCCCAGACGATTGCTCACGGTATCTCTCACTTGTCCGAAGTCGCTGCCAGGGACCGCAGCAGCTTGCTCCGGGACGTATCGATGATGCGGGGGAACTTCTGCTGCACGCTGTGCTGGCCCAACTCCTCCATGAAGCGCCGGGTCGCGCCCCTCGGGAGCGGGACGACCTCGGGGGCGAGGATCGCCACGTCGTTGGCGCGATGCTCGCGGTAGACACGGTTCTGCTCGCGCAGGCTCTGGTCGAAGGAGAGCGCGAACGCGGCGAGGTCGGCGGGGGAGCGCTCGAACTCGACGAAGAGGGTGTAGCGGCCCTTGGCCGTCCCGCCCACGCCCACGTCCGGGCCGGCGGCGAACTCGACGATGGGCACGTGGGCCCCGGCGGCGGCGGCGCCGACGGCCCGCTCGATCTCGCCCTGGGTCATCAGCTCCTGCGTCAGCGAGAGCACGCCGCTCTTGCGCCCGGAGAACCGCATCCGGTGCGGGAAGAGCGAGGTGAAGCGGATGTAGTCGCCGATCTCGTAGGCGAAGAGGCCGCTGGAGGTGGTGAGGACCACCGAGTAGTCGACGTCGCGCTCGACCTCGCACAGGCCCACGCGGCCCGCCTCGGGGCGGTCGCGGCGCACGAACTCGAAGTAGACGCCGCGGTCGGGGATCATCAGCAGCGAGTCGTCGTTGAGGCTCCAGGTGGCCGCGAAGATGCCGCCCTCGGTGGCGTTGTAGTTGTCCATCACCACGCCCGGGTGGCCCAGGCGCTCGGTGATGACCGGGCGGTACGGCTCGGCGGTGACCCCGCCGCCGAAGAGCGCGTGCAGGTTCGGCCAGATCTGGTTGACGGTGGAGACGTCGCGGCCGCGCGCGCGGGCGGCCTTGATGAGCCGCTCGAAGAAGATGGGGAACCAGCAGGTGGTGCCGCTGATGCCGCGCACGTCGTAGTCGAGGTAGGCGCTGGCGATGGCGTCCAGCTTCTGCGAGTAGTTCTCGATGTCGCGCACCGCCGGCTTGGGCAGCGTCATCAGCTTGGAGAACGACGGCAGGAACAGCTGCATGATGCCCGGGTTGCTGGCCACGCCGACCGGGCCCTCGCGCTTGACGGTGCCGGGCGGGAACAGGCCCAGCAGGTAGCCGCCGGTCAGCTTGCTGTCGCCGGTGAGCGACAGGTAGCGGAAGACGACGTCGGCGCCGGCCTTCTGCTGCCAGCCGATCTGCTCGCGGCTGATGGGCAGGTACTTGTTGAGCGACGCGGTGTGCGAGGTGCCCGACGAGCAGCCGTAGAAGGGGATGAGGCCCGGCCAGAGCACGCTGTGCTCGCCCTGGCGCATGCGGACGAGGTAGGGCTCGAAGTCGCCGTAGTTGCGCACCGGCACCTTGCGGCGGAAGTCCTCGGGGGTGCGGACCTCGCCCAGGCCGTTGGCCCGGCCGAACTCGGTGTCCTTGGCCTTGTTGCAGTAGTCGAGCAGCGTCTGGCGCTGGACGCGTTCGACCGCGTCCGGCGAGGCCGCCAGGCGGTCCCACATGGCGACGCGAAGCTGCGCCGCGGCCCACAGGGCGCGGCCGGTGATGCTGGAACCGGGGATGGACTTCACGCGAACGACCTCGTCGGTGCTGGGAGCAGCGCTGCCGGCACGCGGCCGGCGATCCAAGGCCGGCACGAGGCCGGCAAAACGAAGGGGCGAACGATAGTCGCGCCCGGGGCGGGACGGAAGCACTTTGTTGAATTCCCCAAGGCCCTCTCTTATGGTGCCGCGCAGCCTGGATTGTTCGAGAGTGAGCACCCCCCAAATGAAGTCATCCCAGCCCTCCCTGACTGCCTCCGAACGCAAGGCCGCCGCCGCCCTGGCGCAGGCCCTCATCCCCGGTACGGCGCGCATCCCCGCCGCCGGGCCCGCCGACGTCACGCGCGCCGAAGAGGTGGTGGCCGAGTTCTCGCCGCTGCTGGTCAAGCCCTGGGGCCTGCTGCAGCGTGTGCTGGACCTGGCGGCGCTGCCGCGCACCGGCAAGCGGCTCCAGGACCTCTCCGACCTCGAGCGCGAGAACCTCGTGCGCTCCTGGCTGTCGGGCGCGATGCGCCTGCCGCTGACCCTGCCCTCCGTCGTCTACAAGCTGGTGCACTTCGACGACCCGGAGGTGCAGCGCTGCATGGGCGCCCGGGTGCGCGAGACGCCCAAGGCGCTGGAGCAGCCCCGCTGGCTCGAGCAGATCCACAAGGCGGCGGAGTGGACCGAGGGCGAGGTCGAGTGCGACGTGGTGGTGGTGGGCACCGGCGCCGGCGGAGCGATCGTCGGCCGCGAGCTGGCGGAGCGCGGGCACGCGGTGGTCTTCCTGGAGAAGGGCGAGCACTACCGGCGCGACTCGTTCACCGGCAGCGCCATCCACGCCCACCAGAACTTCTACCGGGGCGCCGCGTCCGTCGGGAACGCGGTGATGCCCATCTACATCGGCCAGCTGGTGGGCGGCTCGACCGCGGTCAACGGCGCCACCTGCTTCCGCACCCCGTCGTGGATCCTCGACCGCTGGTGCGAGAGCCTGGGCACCGACGAGTTCAGCGAGCTGGCGATGGAGCCCCACTTCCAGAAGGTGGAGGGGAACATCGGCGTGGCGCCGGCGGACCAGCCCGAGGTGGGGCCCATCCGCAACGTGATGGCCCGCGGCTGCGACGCCCTGGGCTGGCACCACTTCGCCATCCGCCGCAACGTCGAGGGGTGCACCGGGTCGAGCTTCTGCGACTTCGGCTGCCCCTCCGACGCGCGGCGCAGCATGAACCTCAGCTACATCCCCGCGGCGCTCAACTCGGGCGCGCAGCTCTTCACCGGGGCGAGCGTCGACAAGGTGCTCGTGGAGAACGGCCGGGCGGTGGGGGTGGAGGCGGCGACGGCGGGCGGCGTGCGGCTCAAGGTGCGCGCGCGGGTGGTGGTGCTCGCCGGCGGCGCGGTGCCGACCCCGCTGCTCCTGCTGCAGCAGGACCTGTGCAACCGCAGCGGCCAGGTGGGCAGGAACCTCACCCTGCACCCGTCGACCGGCGTCTCCGGGCTCTTCGACGAGGAGATCAAGGGCTTCCACTACATCCCGCAGGGCTACGCCTGCGACCAGTTCCAGCGCGACGGCATCATGATCGTCGCCTCGCAGCCGGACGTGAACGTGGCCGCCGAGCTGTTCCCGGTGGCCGGGCGCAGCCTGATGCAGACCCTGGAGCTCTTGCCGAAGATCGCCTCGGTGGCGGTGCTCGAGCACGACGCCACCGCCAACGGGCGGGTGTGGCGCGAGGTCGGCGGCAAGCCGGTCATCACCTACTGGTTCACCCGCAAGGACTGCGAGCAGCTCCACACCGGCATGCTGCGCTGCATGGAGATGCTGCGCGCCGCCGGCGCCCGCCGCTTCTTCCCCACGCGCAACTCCACGCCGGTGGTCGAGCTCGCCGACCTGGACCAGTACCGCAAGAACGTCCCGGCCGCGGCGGACCTCTCGCTCGTCAGCTACCACCCGCTGGGCACCTGCAAGATGGGCCGCGACCCGAAGAAGAGCGTGGTCGGACTGGACCACCAGGCGCACGACGTCCGGAGGCTGTTCATCGTCGACGGCAGCACCGTGCCGAGCGCGTTGGGCGTCAACCCGCAGCTGACCATCATGGCGATGGCCAACCGCGCGGCGGAGCGGATTCACGACCACCTGTAGGCGTGCCGCGCCCGAGCGCTGCCAGGCTCGCCTGCGTCGCGGGCCTGGCCACCCTCCTTGCGCCCTGCGCTTCAGCTGCGCCAGGACTGTTGCTGTTGCTTGCGCGTGCGGTAGAGGCGCTCGGTGAAACCGCCGTTCTCCTGGAAGGCCCTGGCCAGCGACTTGAGCTGGCGGCTCAGTAGGCCGAAGGCGACGCAGGAGAGCGCGTGGCCTGCATTCGCCCAGCATTCGGGGAGTGAGCTCGGTTGGCTGGACGGAGTCGACGGAGTGGACTGGGTGGACGGCGTGGAGATGGCGGCGAACTCGGTCGCCCAGCGCTCGACCTGGTCGACGGTCTTGAAGCGCCGGTCGAGGAGTCCTTGGCGTCTGCCGTCCTCGCCGACCCAGAGCGAGAGGCGGTTCTGCCGCAGGAAGTCTTCGTAGTCGCGGATGAGCTCGCCCAGGCTCGCGCGTGCGACGCCGGTGAGCTTGAGCTCGGTCTTCTTGGAGGTGGCCGAGGCCAGGCTGCCCTCGGCGATGTTCTGTGCGCCGCTGCGTGCCGCTTGGACCATCTGGTCGTGGGTGCGGCTGCCCCTGCGAATGAACTGGTCGCAGAAGCGAAGCGTCACGTCGTACGTCAGCACCGCCACCCGAAAACTTACCAACTTGCGGAAACCACCACTCTTCTGAATCAGCTCGTCCATGTCCCCTCCCGTGGGATCCCCTCGGGGACCCCGTCAAAGGTCCACACCGTCGACACCGTCCACACCGTCCACACCGTCCACACCGTCCACCACTGTCGGGCACTCTAGCGTCTGGGGCCGACATTCCTTTCGCGACTGCCGCGACTGCCGCGACTGCCGCGCGCCCGCGCGCGCGCGCGCACCGCCCGCACCGCAACGCCACGCACGCCACGCACGCCACGCACCGCCACGCACCGCCACGCACGCCACGCACGCCACGCACGCCACGCACGCCACGAATGGGGCCGAGTAAGAGCACGTGGGCGGACGGAGTGGACCGGGTGGACGGAGTGGACATGGTGGACGGGGTGCCGATGCCACGCCCGCGAGCTTCGGCTTCGAGCGGCTCTTAAGGACGAGCGCGGTGAGGTTCACGTCGTGGTCGCCCAGGCGGACGGTTTGCCGTAGGCCATGGGCGCCATGCCGTCGGTGGCGCTTTGGCTGGCTAGTCATCGTCGACGGCAGCACAGCGTCAACCCGCTGCTGCCCATCGCGGCGACGGCCAACCGTGCGGCTGAACGCATCCACGCTCATCCGTAGGGGCCGGCTTCGCCGCGTTGCGCGAGCGGTACCGGCGGCCGGTGAGACCACCACCGGCTCGCGGGCGCAACGCCCGTTCTGCTTCCCCATTCGGGTCGTGATGGCGGTCGCGGGCGGACCGTCACCGTATAGGTGAGCTCCACTTCCAGCCCTTCGCCGGGGATCCACTCGGGGCGCCCGTCCACGCCGCCGATCCGGTCTCGCAGGCCGATGTTCGCGGCTGGGGTTTGTGCTGGAACGACAGTGCCGTATGCTGGCGCGAACCTAAAACCTGTCTCCCTCTGGAGGGGACGAATGAAACTGCTGACTCGCATCGGCCTCCTGGCCGCCTTGCTCCTCGCTGGTTGTCCCGAAGAGATCGAACTCACCCCCGACGCCAACGTCGCGCAGGACGCTTCGGTGAAACCCGACGCCGCGGTGAAACCCGACGCCGGCTGCGCCAAGCCCTGCGGCACGACGTGCTGCGGCGCCAACCAGACCTGCGACACCACCAACAACACCTGCACCGACACCTGCGTTCCCCAGTGCTTCGGCAAGGAGTGCGGCGACAACGGGTGCGGAACCCCGTGCGCCACCTGCGGCGACGGCACCTTCTGCGACTCGAGCTTCCACTGCAAGGCGGGCTGCCAGGACAACGCCGGCTGCGCCACGGTCACCGGCAAGCCGCTGTGCGACACCACCACCAACACCTGCGTGGGCTGCCTGCTCGACGGCGACTGCACCGGCGACACCAAGCGCTGCGACCCCGACGCCAAGGCCTGCGTGGCGTGCCTTGCGACCAGCGACTGCGCCGCGGGCAACTACTGCGACGCCAGGGCGTGCAAGCCGGGCTGCAACGAGAGCGACGACTGTGCCGGTGTCGCCGGCAAGCCGGTCTGTGACACCGCGGCCCACGCCTGCGTGGCCTGCCTCGCCGACGGCGACTGCGGCGGGACGACGCCCAAGTGCAACGCGGCCGCCAAGGTCTGCGTCGAGTGCCTGGCCAAGGCCGACTGCGGCCAGGGCGCCTACTGCGACAGCACCGACCACCGCTGCAAGGCGGGCTGCGCCGGCGACGCCGACTGCGCCAACGTGGCGGGCAAGCCGCTGTGCGACACCGCCGCCGGCACCTGCGTCACCTGCCTGTCCGACGCCAACTGCACCGGCGCCGACAAGAAGTGCGACCCCGCCAACAAGGTCTGCGTGGCGTGCCTGGCCACCGCCGACTGCGCCGCGGGCCACTACTGCGACACCGCGGTCCACCTCTGCCAGCCCGGGTGCGGCGAGAGCGCCGACTGCGCCGGCGTGAGCGGCAAGCCGGTGTGCGACGTCGCGGCCCACGCCTGCGTCGCCTGCCTCAACGACACGCAGTGCACCGGGACGGCGAAGAAGTGCGACTCGGCCACCAACAGCTGCGTGGGGTGCCTGGCCACCTCCGACTGCGGCGCGGGCAACTGGTGTGACACGGCGGCCAAGGCCTGCCAGCCGGGCTGCGACGCCAACGCCGGCTGCGCCACGGTGACCGGCAAGCCCGTCTGCGAGATCCCGACCCACACCTGCGTGGGCTGCCTCGCCGACCTCGACTGCACCGGCGCCGACAAGAAGTGCGACACCGCGGCCAAGGCCTGCGTCGCCTGCCTGAGCACCGCCGACTGCGCCGCGGACAGCTGGTGCGACACGGCGGCCAAGACCTGCCACGCCGGCTGCGACGACAACGCCGGCTGCACCGCCGCCCTGCCGGTGTGCGAAGTGCCGGTCCACACCTGCGTGGGCTGCCTCGCCGACACCGACTGCACGACGCCCGGGCTCACCCGCTGCGACAACCCCAGCAAGAGCTGCGTCCAGTGTCTGGCGACCGCCGACTGCGGCGCGCTCGAGTACTGCGACACGGTGGTGTCGACCTGCAAGAGCGGCTGCGATTCCGACAGCGGCTGCGCCACCGTCGCCGGCAAGCCGGTCTGCGACGTGGCCGCCCACGGCTGCGTGAACTGCGTCACCGACGCCCACTGCACCGCCGCCGGGGCGCCCAAGTGCAACACCGCCCAGACCTGCGTGGAGTGCCTGGCGGACGCCGACTGCACGGCCGGGGCCAAGCACCTGTGCAACCCGTCCCAGGCCTGCGTCGAGTGCCTGGCCGCCAGCGACTGCAAGAGCGGCGTGTGCGGCGCCGGCAGCGCCTGCGGCAATGCCGACACCTGCTCGCCCGCGCTCGAGCTGGCCTTCACCGCCGGTGCGGCCAGCGTCAGCGGCACGCTCGTCGGCGCGGCCAACGACTCGGTCGGCAGCTGCGGCGGCGACTCGAGCCCCGACTTCGTCTACGCCTTCACCCTCACCGCGCCGGCCACCGTCACCGCGGCGCTGAGCACCACCACTTCGACCTTCCGCCCGGTGGTCTACCTGCGAAAGGCGTGCGCCAGCCCGCTCGCCGCCGATGAGGCCTCCTGCAAGGCCGCCACCGCCGTCGGCGGCACCGCCACCACCTCGGCGGTCCTGCCGGCCGGGACCTACTACGCCGTGGTCGACGGCTTCGCCGGCACCGCCGGCGCCTTCAAGCTCGACCTGACCGCCGTCACGCTCACCGCGGGCGAGACCTGCATGGCAGCCCTTCCCCTGACCGGCTTCGACGCCAGCGGCAACGGCACCGCCACCGCCAACGGCGACACCACCAGCAACACCACCGAGACCGACGGCTCGTGCGAGAGCGCCACCGGCCCCGACCTCGTCTACTCCTTCGACGTCCCGGCGGGGATGACCAAGGACGTCACGGCGGTGATGGCCTTCACCTCCACCACCAACCGGCCCGTCCTGTACGTCCGCAAGGCCTGCACGGCGGTCGTGACCGACTCGGCCAACGAGGTCGGCTGCGGCTCTGCGGCCTCCGGCGTCAACACCATCACCGTCTCGCCCAAGAAGCTGCCGGCGGGCCGCTACTACGTGTACGCCGACTCGTACAGCACCTCGCACAAGGGGGCCTTCACGCTCACGGTCACGCTGGCCGACACGGTGATCGTCCCGCCGCCCGCGAACGACGCGTGCGCCGGCGCCATCGACCTGGGCATCGCCGACGGCGTGACGCTGACCCAGGCTGCTCAGGACACGACCAACGCCCTCAACGACACCGCGGGCGGCTGCGCCACGGCGACCTACCCGCACGACGGCGGCGACCTGGTCTACACCTTCACCCTCAACAGCGCGCAGAAGGTGGTGGCCAAGGTCACCCCGGACAGCGGCCAGACGACGTACTACCCCTCGGTGTACGTCCGGACCGCCTGCCCCGGCACCACCGCCGAGGACCTCGGCTGCGCCACGGCCACCACGGGCGGCGGCGCGGCGACGGCCACCCTGCAGACGCTCCCGGCCGGGACCTACTACGTGATCGTCGACGGCCGCTCCAAGACCGCGGGCAAGTTCAGCCTCACCGTCACCGGCTCGGCCGTGGGCCGCACGGGCGACGACTGCGCCTCGCCGCTGGCGCTGACCGGCTTCGACGCCGAGGGCAATGGCGCGGTGACCGTCAACGACACCACCGCGACCGCCACCGGCTCGGGCGACGGCACCTGCAATTCCGCCTCGGGCTACGACCTCGTCTACGCGCTGGACGTTCCGGCGGGCAAGACCAAGGACGTCTCCGCGAAGATGACCTTCACCGGCAGCTACCGGCCCAACGTCTACATCCGCAAGAGCTGCGCCTCGGCGGCGGCGGCGGACCAGCTGGCCTGCGCGGTTGCCGGCACGGGCGTCTACAACGTCACGGCCGCGGCGACCCGGCTGCCCGCCGGCCGCTACTTCATCTGGGTCGACGGCTACAGCACCTCGCACTCCGGTCCCTTCAGCCTCGTGGTCACGGTGACCGACTCGGCGGCCCTGCCGCCCGTGCCGGCCAACGACCAGTGCACCGCGGCCGTGGACCTGGGCACCGTGGACGGCGTGGCCGTTCCGACGGTCTCGGCGACCACGGTCGGCGCGGCCAGCGACTCCGTGGGCAGCTGCGGCACCGGCACCGGCGGTGACGTGGTCTTCCAGTTCACCACCACCAAGACCCAGCTCGTGGTGGCCAAGGTGGCGGCCGACACCGGCTCCACCCTGGTGCCCAACGTCTACCTGCGCGGCGCCTGCCCGGGCCTGGCCGCCGAGGAGCGCGCCTGCGCCAGCGGCTCGGGCACCCCGAGCACCGCCACGGCCATCGCCGCGGCCCTGCCTGCCGGCACCTACTTCCTCGTGGTGGACGGCAACGCCGCCACCTCCGGCGCCTTCAAGCTCGATCTGAGCGCGCAGGACACGCTGCCCGAGACCTGCGCCATGGCCAAGGCCCTCACCGGCTTCGGCCCCGACGGCAACGGGACGGTGACGGTCAACGCCGACACCGCCTTGGCCGTCGGCGACACCAACGGCTCCTGCAACACCTCCTCGGGTCCGGATTCTGGTCTACGCCGTGGACCTGCCGGCCGGCGGCTACAAGGACCTCGCGGCCAAGGTCACCCTGGCCAGCGGCACCTGGCGCCCCAACGTCTACATCCGCAAGGCCTGCAACAGCGGAGTGACGGACAACGCCAACGAGGTGGCCTGCGCCCTGGCCGGCACGGGCCTCACCACCGCCACGGCCACCGCGCGCAAGCAGCCCGCCGGCCGCTACTACGTCTACGTCGACGCCTTCTCCAGCACGGACCGGGGGCCGGTGGCGCTGGAGGTGACCGTCACCGACAGCCCGGCGGCTCCGGCCAACGACGTCTGCGCCGGCGCCTCCGGGACCTTCGACCTGGGCGCGGTCGACGGCACCACCGCCACCGCCGAGGCCGAGACCTGGTACGCCACCGACGACCTCACCGGCGCCTGCGCGGCGATGACCGGGGCGGACCTCGTCTACTCCTTCACCCTGGCCGCGCCGCAGAAGGTGACCGCCAAGGTGACCCCGGTGGCGCCGACCACCCTGGCCCCCGGCGTCTACATCCGCGCCAGCTGCCCGGGCACCGGCAACGGCGAGCGCGCCTGCGCCTCCACCACCACCGCCGGGACCGCGGTCACCGCCACCGCCGAGTACCTGCCGGCCGGCACCTACTTCGTGCTGGTCGACGGCACCGGCGGCACCACCGGCGCCTTCAAGCTGGAGGTCACCGGCGCCGCGGTGGGGACGATCACCAACGAGGACTGCAGCAACCCCAGCGCCATCGCCGGGTTTGACGCCGCCGGCAACGGCACGGTGGTCCTCAACGGCGACACCACCAGCGCCAAGACCAACGGCGGCAGCGTCGGCAGCTGCGGGACCGGCCTGGGCAACGACCTCGTCTACGAGCTGACGACCAGCGCCGTGAAGGACCTGCAGGTGAGCATGGCCTTCGCCACCACCACCAACACCGCGGTGGTCTACCTGCGCAAGGGCCAGTGCACCACCGTCGCCGCCGCCGACGAGCTGGCCTGCAAGGAGAGCAGCGGGGCAACCCCCGCGGCCTTCAGCTACCGGCGCCTCCCCGCGGGCACCTACTACCTCTGGGCCGACGGGTACAGCACCTCCAAGGGGCCGTTCACCCTCACCGTGACCCTGGCCGATCCCCCGGCTCCGCCCGCCAACGACCTCTGCTCGGCGGTCACCTCCGGCGGTGTCCACGACCTGACCGCGGCGCTGACCGCCGGCTCGGGACAGGCCACGGTGATTGGGGACACCTCGGCCGCCTTCGACGACTACAGCGGCACCTGCGGCGGCACCGGCGTGACCATGACCGGCAGCGACGTGGTCTACACCTTCAGCCTCTCCGCGGCGGCCTCCGTGGTGGCCAAGGTGACGCCAGACGCGTCGGCGACGGGCTGGCAGCCGGCGGTCTACCTGCGCAGCAACTGCGCCAGTCCGGCTTCGGCGGACGAGAAGGCGTGCGCCAAGAGCAGCAGCACGGTGGCGGTCGCCGCCACCGCCTACAACCTCGCCGCCGGCCAGTACTTCGTGGTCGTCGACGGCCTGGCCAGCAGCTACGGCAAGTTCACGCTGGAGCTGAAGACGGGGGCGCCAATCCTGCCGCCCACCAACGACGTGTGCGCCACCGCCCAGGACCTGGGCGACGTGAGCGCCGGGCCGCTGACGGCGTCGGGGTACACCTACCTCGCCAACGCCTCGACGCTGCCGACCACCAGCTGCACCTCGAGCACCACCGGCGCGGACGTCGTCTACTCCTTCAACTCCGGAGCGACGCCGAAGGGCGTGCAGGTCCTGCTCAGCAGCACCACGCAGGACTTCAAGCCGCTGGTGTATGTCCGCAAGGCCTGCGCCGACGAGACCGCCACCGCCCAGGTCGCCTGCGACTACTCGAGCACCGCAGGCGGGACGGTGGGCATCCCCGTGACCGGGATGACCGCCAACACGCCGTACTACGTGTGGGTGGACGGCTACAGCTCGGCGATCGGTGGCTACAAGCTGGACCTGATCCCGGTCGACGCCCCGGCCAACGACGCGTGCACGAGCGCCCAGGACCTGGGCGACGTCACCGCCGGCCCCATCTCCGTGACGGGGAACACGCTGGGCGCCGACGCCACCACGCTGCCCACCAGCGGCTGCACGTCGAGCACGACGGGCGGGGACGTCGTCTACTCCTTCAACTCCGGCGCGACGCCGAAGCCGGTGAAGGTGACCCTGACCGCGTCGAACACCGGCTCGCTCAAGCCGCTGGTCTACGTGCGCTCGGCCTGCTCGGACACTGCCGCCGCCGCGCAGGTCGCCTGCACGTACAACTCCAGCGCCGGCACAAGCAACGCGGCGGGCACCATCGCCTCCGTGACGCTCACCGCCCCGACGGCCAACACCACCTACTACGTGTGGGTCGACGGGTACTCGAGCTCCGCCGGTGCGTACAAGCTGGATCTCGTGACCATGGACCCGCCGGCCAACGACGCCTGCGGCACCGACGGCGCCAACGCCATCCCGCTCACGCTGGGCACCACGGTGTCCGGAGACACCGCGCTGGCGGTCGCGGACTACGGCTCGAGCCTGTCGAGCACGTGCTACGCGGGCATGGGCGACTACAACGCGCCGGGTAAGGAGGTCGTCTACAGCTACACGCCGACCGCCGCCGGCAACTTCACGGTGACGGTGACGCCGGCCTCCTGGGACGTGGCCGTCTGGTACACCACCACCACCTGCGGCGGCACCGGCTCGACCTGCGTCAACGCTTCGGATGCCTCGTACAGCGGCGCCGAGACGCTCACCATCAACGGCGCGGCGGGCACCACGTACTACCTCTACGTGGACTCCTACTCCTCGACCCTGACCGGGTCCTTCACCATCCGGGTGCAGTAGGCCCGCTCGCGGGTCCACCGAGGCCCGCCTGACCTTCGCGGCCCCCCGCTCCCTCCGTGGAGCGGGGGGCCGCTTCGTCATGGGCAGCGAAGATCGAAAGGGCAGGGCAAGCGGCGGCGGGCCCTCCCCGAGGGGGTTCGTTCGTCGGCTTCGGCCACCCTGGGCGAAGCTCTTCGGCCGCCACCATCGCTGCTGGAGCGCCGAGGGTGCCAAGCGAGGGGCAAGGGCGGGTCGCGGGCGCGACGCCCGCGCCGGGCGTCAGATGGCGACCTCGTAGAGCGCGCCGCTGCGCTCGAGCGTGAAGACGCGGCCGCTGCCGGCCGGCAGCAGGATCCGGCTCTCGGCGAAGCCGCCGTCGCCCAGCTCCTGCCACTCCCCGCTGGCGAGGTTGGTGCGGAAGAGCTGGCCGTTCTTCTCGATGCTGACGAGCACCCCGTCCACGCCTTCGGCGAGCATCGTCTCGGCGAAGCCGCCGTCGCCGACCTCGAGGTAGCTGCCGTCGGCCGGGCTGATCTCGAAGAGCTGCCCGTTGCTCTCGATGCTGTAGAGCTTTCCGGCCGTGGCGGTCAGGAACCGGGTGTTGGCGAAATCGCCGTTGCCGATCTCCTCCCAGGCGCCGCTGGCGAGGTCGGTCCGGAAGAGCTGGCCGTTGCGCTCGACGGAGTACAGGCGGCCGTCGAGCGCGGTGGCGGCGATGGACTCCTTCCAGGCGTAGTCGTCGCCCACCTGCGCGTAGCTCCCGTCTTGCGGGCTGACGCGGTAGATCGAGCCGCTCTTCTCCAGGGTGTAGAGGTGGCCGTTCGAGAAGCCCATCCAGCGGGTCTCGGCGAAGCCGCCCGCGCCGAGCTCCTGCCAGTCACCGGTCGCCAGGTCGGTCCGGAAGAGCTGTCCGTTCTGCTCGACGCTGTACATCGCCTTGCCGTTGGTCGTGGCGGCGATGGTGTTGGCGAAGGCGTTCTCGCTGCCGACCTGCTTCCACTCTCCGGGCCGTGCCATGGTGCCCCCTTGTGAAGTGGCGGAAGGGTAACGCGGGCGCGGCCTGGATTCCCATCTTCAGACCTGCTGGAACCCGCGCTCGCGCCGCATCGAGACCAGCTTCTCGGACCGCGCTCCGCGGCCTTCTTCGACCGCGCCTCGACCGGCGCGGTCTCGACCGTCTCCCCGGGCGCCGCAGCAACGGTTTCCACAACGGAAACGGTTGCTGCCGCCGAAGGCATGGCAGAAAGCCTGAGCCCTCCCTCAGGCCACCGCTTGCGTGCCGGCCACCAGGCTCTGGCTCAGCCGCGCGTGGAGCGCGCTGGCTTCCTTGGCGAGATCCTCCACGAGCGGAGCCGGAGGCCGTGCCGGGCTGGAGCCGAAGGCTCGGGCCAGCTCGCCGGCGCGGGCCAAGGCCGCCGCCTCCGACGCGGTCAGCGCCGAGCTCGGCACCAGCTCCCCGAAGACCGTCGCCAGCAGCGCCGGCGTGGCCTCTCCGGGATCGGTCGCCGCGGCTGCACGGCAGAGGAGCGCGAGGCCATCGCGCAGCAGGCCGAGCGCCTCGCCGCCCAAATCCTGAGCCGCCAGCGCGCGGGCGCCGGCGAGCTTGCGCTGCGCGGCGGCGAGCTGGCCGGAGCGACGCTCGTGCTCGGGGGAGAGCGCCGGGGCGGTGGCGCGCTCGAAGAGCACCTCCGCGCCGGAGAGCGGGGAGGCCTCGCCGAAGGCCCCCAGCGCGGTCGCCGCCTGCGCCGGCAGCAGCATCACAGGGCCGGCCGCCTCCGGGGGCGGCAGCGCCGCACCCTCGGCGACGATGCCCACGAGCCTTCCGTCCCGCGTCCGCATCAGCCTGTCGAGCGTCTGCTCGCCCAGCCGCTTGCGCGCCTCGGCGACCGGGTCGGGCGGCGTGCCGGGAGCCGCCTCGGCGATTGCGGCGGTCGGCTCGGCGGGCTCGACGGGCAGCTTGGCGGTCGTCGCAGCGAAGCTCTCGTTGAGCAGCGTGGCGATGCGCCGCGCCAGCGTCGAGCGCTCCATCGAGTCAGTCTCGGTGTCCGCGCCGACGGTCGCCTCGAAGAGCCCGCGCTTGGCCTCCAGGGTCAGCTCCATGCGGCTCTCGAAGCTCTCCTCGGCGACCAGCAGCACCACGTTCACGGTGCTCTTCTGGCCCAGCCGGTGGACGCGGCCGATGCGCTGGGCGAGCACCGCCGGGTTCCAGGGCAGGTCGAGGTTGATCAGGTGATCGGCCGCCTGCAGGTTGAGGCCCACGCCGCCGGCGTCGGTGGAGAAGAAGACCTGGCAGGCCGGGTCGTTGCGGAAGCGCTCGATGAGCGCGCCGCGCTGCTCGGTGGGGACCCCGCCGTGCAGCCGCACGTGGCCCACCTTCAGGCGCGTGGCGACGCGGGCCGCCAGGGCCTGCATCTTCTCCCACTCGCTGAAGACCACCACCTTGTGGCCGCCCTGCAGGCAGAATCTCCTCCAAGAGCCGCTCCAGCTCGTCGAGCTTGGCCGAGCCCTTGGCGTGCGCCTCGTCGTCCACCAGCCGCGCGGCGTCGCAGGACATGCGCATGCGCTGGAAGGCGGCCATCAGCCGCTTCTCCTCGATGGGCGAGAGCGGCCGACGCCTGAGGACGGCCAGGATGCGCGCCACCACCGACTCGGCCTCGTCGTGGATGGCGCGCTGCTCCTCGTCGAGCGGCACGGTGAGCCGGCTGACCAGGCGCTCGGGGAGCTGCAGCAGCACCTCCTCCTTCCGGCGCCGCAGGAAGTGCGGCGCGATGCGGGCGCGCAGCTCGATCAGGTTGCGGTAGCCCTGCACCCGCCCGCGCTCGTCGAGCGAGGTGAAGTCCTGGTTGAAGCGCCACAGCGGCCCGAAGACGTGGGGGTCCACGACCTGCATCAGGCTGTAGAGGTCGTCGAGCCGGTTCTCGAGCGGCGTACCGGTGAGCACGTAGGCCAGCCGTGTCGGGAAGCGCTTGACGACGTCCGAGGTGCGGGTGCGCCAGTTCTTGATGCGCTGGGCCTCGTCGAGCACGAGCAGGTCCGGGGCGAGCTTGCCGATCTCCTCCTCGTCGGCGCGCATCAGCTCGTAGCTCGTCACCACGATCTCCCGGGCCTGGGCGTAGGCGGTCAGGCGCTGCTCGCGCGAGCCGCCGATGACCGTGGTGCCCACGCCGGGCACGGCGCAGAAGCGGGAGATCTCCTGGGCCCACTGGTGCTTGAGCGAGGCGGGGCAGACCACCAGCGCCCGGGCGATCTCCTTGGACCAGAAGAGGCGCGACATGGCGGCGATGGCCTGCGCGGTCTTGCCGAGTCCCATGTCGTCGGCGAGCAGCGCGCGGCCGCGGCTGAGCAGGAAGGCGGTCCCCTCGACCTGGTACGGGTAGAGCTTGCCCGCGAAGCCCGGCTGCCCGGCGCCGTCGCGGCGGGCCCGCGCCTCCAGCGCGGTGACTCGCCGCTGCTGCGCGGCCTGCTGCAGCGAGCGCGAGACGTGGCGGTCGACCTCGTCGGGCACCTCGACCTGCGCCTGGCGGGCCTCGGCCAGCACCTCGGGCCAGTCGTCCGGCGAGGCGACCTTGGGCTCCCCGTCGCCGTCGAACCAGCGGCGCGCGAAGCGGGCGGCGGCGAGCGAGCGGCCCCGGCTGCGCAGGCGCACCTGCTGCGTCGGCTCATGGGCCAGGTAGAGGTAGCTGCGGCGGGGCCCGTTCTCTCGCGCCGCCAGGAGCAGCTTGCGGGTCGAGCGCCGGGACTCGAGCGAGGCGATCACCGCCTCGACGTGCTTGCAGGTGCCCAGGAGGTTGAGCGCGAAGTCCTGGCAGGTGCAGCTGTTGTGGGCCTGGTCGAACGCGCGCAGCGTCACGAGGTAGGTGCGGCCTGAAGGAGAGCTGACCTGGTAGCGGCCGTAGGGGGCCGCGTCGCGGTCGAGAGGCGCCACTTCGAAGAGCCCCGAGCGCGCGCGCTCCGCCCGGCGCTGCCGCTCCCCGTGCTTGGGGTCCGTGGCCGCGCCGCGGCTGCCGTCGTCCGCGTTGGCTCCCGGGAGGGCCCCGCCGGTGAGCATCAGCGAGAGCGCGGCGAGGTGGTGGCAGTGGAGCCGGCCGCAGCTGCACTCGCCGGCGAGGCCGTCCGGGCCCACGCGAAGCTCGGCTCGGCAGCGGCCCAGGCGGTCGTCGGCCACGTAGGCGGCGGCGCGGGGGCCCGTGACCCGCGGGCGGCTGACCCGGCCCTGGCCGACGGCGGCGGCGCCGCTGTCGAGGGCGTCAGGAGGGAAGGCGTCGCCGAGGCCGTGGTGCCGGAGGTGGTCGAGGAGGTTTTCCATGGCTGCGCACTGTAGAGCAGCGCGCCCCGGGCGGCACTTCAGTTCTCGGTGGGGCTCCTCGACGGATGCGGGTCACTCCCCGACGGCCGTGAACCGGCCCTCATCCTCCTCGGAGCGCTGCTCGCCCACCTCGAGGTTGGGCAGCGCTTCCTTGAGCCGCGCGACCGACTCGTCGAGCAGGTTCTCCGAAAGGTCCAGGCGCCTCAGGTGCCGGACCGCGCCCTGGTTCGCGAGAAGGATCTCCACGTCCTGGTCCATCAGCACGCCCTTCGACAGGTCGAGCACCTCGAGCTGCCGGAGCACCTTGGAGCGCAGCAGCGCCGTGAGCTCCTCCGGCGCGAACTCGCAGTTGACGAGCCCCAGGTGCTTGAGGCTCGGCGGGACCTTGCCGTCGAGCAGCGGCCGAAGCAGCTCGACCGAGCAGCCCGTGCCGTATTCCTCGGTGCCCAGCCACAGCTCGAGCTTCTCGAGCCTCGGCCAGCGGGCCGCGAGCACGCTGCCGATCTCCTCCGCGGAGAGCCCGGTCGATTCGCGCACGAACGTCTTGAGGTTGGGGAGGTCGAGCTCGCCCAGGGTCCCGCCGGCGCCGGAGCGGAGGTGTACGAGCTCGAGCGACGGCAGCTTCTTCCAGCAAGCCGAAAAATCGCCGAAGGGAGTCCACGACAGCTCGCAGTCCTTGCTGCCGTAGTCGTCGAAGCGCAGCTCGCGCACGAACGGCCCCCGCGGCGACTCGGCCACCGCGCGCAGCGTCTCCGTCCAGGAGTTGTCGCTGTCGTAGCTCGCCAGTCCGAAGCGCAGCGCCGTGACGAAGCGGGCTACCGGCAGCTTCAGGAAGTCGCGGGTCAGCGCCGCGAGTTGGGCGCGCGGGTCGCGGCGGCGGCGCTTCAAGCTCGCGCCGACCAGGAACCCCTCGCGCCACTTGAGGTCGTACAGTTCGACGCCCACCGCGGTCTCCAGCTCGCCCAAGAGCCGCGCCTCGAAGAGCTCGCGCGCGGCCTCGTGCTGGCCCTGCTGGAGCTGCGCCGCACAGACGCCGCGCGGGTCGCCCCGCTCCTGCAGCCAGTCGGCGAGCACCCGGGCCACCTTGGGCGCCTCGGACTCGCTCGCGTTCTCGAAGGCGGCCTCCAGCTCCGGGTTCACGGCGACCGGGACGAGGGCCGGCGAGGGCTCCGCCGGAGCCAGGCGCACCTCGCGCGTCATCTTCATGAAGCCCTGCCAGGCCTCCTTCGCCAGCTCCTGGAAGTGCTTGCGGGCATCCTCGGGGCGGGCGAAGCGCTCGCGATGGTCATCGAAGACCTCCGTGGGCTTGCGCGGGTCTCGAGCATCGGCCTTCGCGTCGAACACCCGGACCCGGCCGCCGTCGAGCGTCAGCTCGCGGGAGAGGACCTCGGACTTCCGCTCGCCCTCGAAGCGCAGCGTCAGAATTCGCCGCTGGCCCTCGGGCACCGGCTCGTCCAGCTCGGGCAGCGCCAAGGGCGGGCGCGGCGCCGGCGGAGGAGCGGCGGCGCCGCCGAACTCCACGCCGGGAGGAGGGGTGAAGGGAACCGCAGGCGGCTCGCGCTCGGGGGTGGAGCGTGGCGTCGAGGGTGCCGGCTTCTTCTTGAAGAAGTTGAACAGGGCCATGCGCCGGACCTTCGCACGAGCGTCCCATCGAAGGCCATGCCCGGCGATGGCCGACGGCCGCGGACTCTGGTTGGGGGCGCCTGCTCGCATGGAGATGGCGGGAACGGAGGGAACGCACTCCACCCGGTGTGTTGCAGAGCCGTGCGCGGTCAAGGTCCACCAGCTCCGCGACCAGTGTCCCCGCGGGCGCAGGGATGAGCCGAACGCCGACCAGCTCTTCGTAACGGTCCAGGCGGGTTCCCCGCGGGCGCGGGGATGAGCCGAGGGATCGCACCGCCACTAGCGGGAGCCGCTCCGTGGTCGCGGCGGCCCGTGTGTGCGAGTACGCGATGTAGGAGAAGACCTCCCAGGCACAAAGCCTGGCCCCCGACAAGCTCGGGGTGTCGGGTCGCCCGCGCGCGCGGCGGACTCCAAGTCCGATCGATCGGACTCTGCCTACCGCCGGAAGAACTCCTTGATCGTCTTCGCCCGGCGCCGCATGAGCAGCGGCAGCTTCCACGCCCGCTCGACCTTGAAGAGCTGGGCGTCAATCAGCAGTCGCCCCATCTCCGCCAGGTCGCGATCGAACGGCATCCAGAACGGCTCGGGCCCACTGGACTTGTCGACGACCACCGCGCGTGGGCGGCAGAAGGTCAGCAGCGCGTGGTGGCTGTTGGCGATGCCGAAGCCCGTGTCCTTGGTGCCGCTCCACGGCAGCTCCGGCACGGCTCCGGTGAACGAGTGGTTGTTGACCACCACCACGCCCGCATCGACCTGCTCCGCCAGCTTCGCCGCGCGCTCCACATCCTTCGTCCAGATGGAGGCGCCCAGCCCGTACCGGCAGCGCTTGATGACCCGCACCGCCTCCGCCGCCGACGCGACGCGCACGATGGCCAGCACCGGCCCGAAGGTCTCGTCCTTCACCACCGCCATTTCCTCGGTGCAGCGGTCGATGAGAGTGGCTGGATAGAAGAAGCCGACGCCGGTGGGCTTGCCGCCACACAGGATGCGCGCGCCCTTCTGCCGGGCGTCCTCGACCTGCGCGACCACCACCTCGAACTGCTTGCGGTTGGCGAGCGGCGACAAATCCGCGTGCTCCGCGGGCCCGATCTTGAGGTGCTCCCACGCGCGCTGGAGCCGGCTGACCAGCTCGTCGGCGATGGTCTCCTCGACCAGCGCCACCTCGAGCGCGCCACACGACTGCCCGACGTTCGCCAGCGCCCAGTGCGTCAGGCCGGCGCAGGTGCGGTCCAAGTCGCAGTCGGCCAGGACGATGGCCATGTCCTTGCCGCCCATCTCCACGCTGCACGGGATGCCGCGCTCGGCGCAGCGCACCTGCACGAGCTTGCCGGCGGTCGTCGAGCCCGTGAAGACGCAGGCGTCGATGCCGGCCTCGATGAGCGCCTGGCCCACGCCGCCGGCACCGTGGACGACCGAGATCAGCCCGTCGGGCAGCTCCTGGGCGAGCGCGTCGGCGAACCACTGGGAGGAGCGCGGCGTGTGCTCGCTGGGCTTGAGGACGACGCCGTTGCCGGTGAGCAGGGCGGGGTAGATGGAGCGGTAGAGTCCGGCGATGGGGAAGTTCCAGGGCGCGATGATTCCGATGACGCCGCGGGGCACGAGGTCGATGTGCGCGCTCTTGCCCAGGAACTTGAGCGGGTTCATCCGGATCTTCTCGCGGCCGGCGCCCTTCTCCACGACGCCCACCCAGGCCTCGAGCATGTCCAGGTGGCCGAGGGCCTCGTTGAACAGGCCCTCGCACTCCAGCTTGCCCATCTCGTCCTTGACCAGCGCCAGCACCTCGTCGGTGCGGGCGAGCATGGCCTTGGCGGCCTTGCGCAGCGCGGCGGCACGGTCGGCGATCGAGCGGCCGGCCCAGCCCTCGGCGGCGCGGCGGGCGAGCTCGACGGCGCGGCGGACGTCCTCCGGCTTGGCGTCGGGGACCTCCTCCAGCGGTCGCAGATCGAGCGGGCAGACGCGCGGCGAGCGGCCGGTGACGGGGTCGACGGCGGGGACGTTGGCGGCGAGGTTCGACGAGGTCATGGGCAAGTCCTCCTGGCGGGCGCGGAGGATAAGGTTCGTGCGGATCGGGCGGCAAGCGCCGTGTTCACCGCTGTGGTCAGGGCGAAGACCAGGGGCCGGCCTTGCTGCCTGCTGCCTACTTGCGCCCGGGCAGCGAGCGAGGTGCGGCGCCCTGCGAGTCGAGCCCGCGCACGACCTCCATCCGCTTGCCCAGCTCGGCGCCGACGGCGCTGTACCGGACCTCGCGCGCGCGAGCCTTGCCCACCCTGAAGCCGCGCAGCTCGAGCTGGTGCTCCGCGAAGTCCGTGGCCTCGTTCAGCGCCGCGCTCTGGACGGCGCGGCCGGCAGCGCGCGCCTCCTCCTCCAGGATCCGGTGGAGCTTGCGCCCGAACTCGTGCGCCGCCGACTCGCAGAAGGCCAGGCCGGCCCGGCGCAGCTCGCCCTTGGCCAGGCTCGCGCGGCATCGCTCGAGGTAGGCCGCGCACTCGCGCTCGATCCGCCCGATGCTGACGCCACACAGGTACTCGGCGGCGACGACGTCCGAGTAGCGCCCGAAGAAGTGCATCCGCGCCTCGCTGTCCATGGAGAGCGAGTACACGTTGCTGAAGTAGGCCACCTCGTGCGCGAGCGTGCGCTGCCAGGGCTTGCGCGGCTGGAGCAGGACATAGCGGTCCACGAGCCCGTCGTCGAAGCTCGGGGTGGTGAAGACCTGGGACTGGTCGAGGCCGTAGACGGTGACGAGGTCGTTGGCCATGGCCGCGGCGCCGACGCCTTCGGGCTTTCCGAGCTGGTCCGCGGCCAGCGCCCAGAGCTTGGCCACCTTGCCGACGACCCTCGCGGCGTGGCCGTCGTCGCAGACCTTGGAGGCAGGTGGCTCGCGGCCGGCCAACGCCGCCCGGATGCCGCAGGTGACCCAGCGGTCCAGCAGCGGGTAGGCGCCGTCGACGTGGGCCCGGGCGCCGGCGAGGTGCGGCTCGCCCCAGAGGCGGGCCGCGAGATCCACCAGCGTGCTGCGGAACGCAGAGCCGTGGTCGGTGGAGCGGGAGAGCGGGTGGGCGAGCTCGTGGACCAGGGTCGCCAGGACCTCCGCCTGGTCGGAGTTGGGGCAGGTGGTGACGCAGACGCGCAGGGGCGCGAAGTCCGCCGTCATCACCACGCTCCCGCGGACCTGGCCGCGCGCGTCTTCCTGCCCACGCCGGACCACCAGCGGTATCTCCGGAAGGCCGAGGCTCGCGCACAGCGCAGCGAACCAGTCCCGGATGGCGGACGAGGGGACGGGCGTGCCCGGCGCCTCGGCCTCGAGCGGCTCGGCCTCCGGGAGCGAGCCGGCCTCGCCGATGGTCGCGTCGCCGTCCCGATTCGGGTCCAGGGCCGGCGCGGCAGACCGGGGGACCGGTGGCACCCAGGAAGCGGGCCGCCCGTCGGCTTCGAACCGCTCGGGCTTGACGCGCTCCAGGGCCACCTGCAGCCACCAGACCTGCCCGGCTGGCACCACCACGGTGTGTTTGGGGAAGACGAAGACCCGGAGCCTCGGGTCGCTGGGGAAGGTGACGGGCGCGCGGTCGGAGAGGAAGCGCGGGGACCGGCCATCGGCAATGACTGCCCACTGCTCGGGGCCGATGCTGCCCACCCCGTCGATGTCCGCGGGCCCCATGACGACGCGACCGGGGATGCCCATCCGCTCGAAGTATCCGACCACCGTCGCTCGGGAGAACTCGGGCGGGAGGCGGACGGTGCTGCCGCCCGGGCGGTGGGTTACCTGGGCGAGGTCGGCAGCCGGGGGCGCTGCGTGCGCCGCGGCGTGTTCGGTGATGGGAGCCACGGCGGGTCTCTACCAACCGCGTCGGGGCCGGGCAAGCAGTGCTCGCTCGGTCGACGGCTCACCCCCGAACTCTTCTTCAGCTGCTTCTTCGCCGACTTCGGACGGCGTCGGAAGGGGAGCGGCTCGCTAAAACTGGGATCGCTCCTTCCCGACAAACGGCGCAGACCGAGAGGGCTCCTCGACAAGCTCGAGGTGTCGGGCGCCTCGCGCTGGCTATCTCGCCCGGTGGCCGAGCCGGCGGGCGAGGTCGGAGACGGCGACGACGTCCGCGTCCGAGAGGTACCCCGCGCGCCGGAAGCGCGGCACCTCCGAGAGCGCGTGCGAGTCGAGCTCGACCAGCGTCACGACTTGCTCTGGCCTCACTGCCGCCACGAAGTCGAAGGCGCGCATGGCGTAGCAGTGCATCACCCCGATCAGGACCGCTCCCGTCGCGGGATCGAAGGAGAGCCAGCCGAGCTCGCCGCCGCCGGTCTCGGAGCCGTCCGCCGGGTTCGCCCGAAATCCGAAGGGATTGGCGGGCTCGTGGGCGTAGGCGAGCTCGAGCAGCGCTTCGCGGGCGCCTTCCTTCTGCACGACCAGCCGGCGCAGCACTGGCACCGCGTCGTTCCCCGTCTCGAGGTCGAAGAGCGTCGTCACGGTCTCGCTCGTGGACGGGTGGGCGCAGCCACAGAAGCAGCCCCACGACGAGTCGGCGAGCTCCACCTCGAAGAACCCCTGCTTCGCCTTCTTCACGGAGTAGGTGAAGGTGCCGAAGCCGCTGCCGGTGGAGCACTCCACGTAGCTGTCGACCAGCTCCTGGGCATCCTCGCGGATACGGGTGTTGACGGTCTCCAGGTGGGCGGAGCGGGAGCGCGTGAGCTGCGGGTAGCGCAGGACTTCGCGATCGCCCAAGCGGACGTCGACCCATCGCCAGCCGAGGGTGTCGTCGCCGAACTGCTCGGGACCGGGCACCTCGGACAGCGCGGTCCGGCCCGCCACCACCCGGAGCAGGTCGATGCGCAGGCGGTAGTAGGACGCGAGCTCGTCTTCCTGCATCGAGTTGGCGCCGGCTCCCGATCCCTTCAACACGGCATCGCCCCACCGGTCCTGGAACATCTCGAGCCGCTCGCGGGCTCTGCCGTGCTGGCTCTCGAGCGCGTCGCGGTACGTCGCTGCCAGCTCCCGGTCCAGGCTCGAGGCTTCGTCGCTGGCGCAGACGAGCTTCTCGGGGCGGGTCTTGGCCTTGCCGCAGTCGACGGCGGAGGCGACGTTGGGGTGGACGGCCAGAAGGGCGAAGGCGAGGACGGTCAGGGCGCGCATGTTCGGCTCCGGTGAGGTGCCAGCGCCCGTTGCACGGTCGGTGCCGGGCAAATTCTCCAAGGGTTCCGCGCCCGGAACGTGCGCGGGGCTGCCCGTCAGGTGCGGCCAGTTGGCCGCTCGGGATGGGCGCCTGGACGCGCTCGACCACGAGTTTTCGGATTCGGAACCTGGCCCCGCCTCGAGCCACCGGATGAGTTTTCGGATTCGGAACCTGGCCCCGCCTCGCCCCACCGGACGAGTTTTCGGATTCGGAACCTGGCCCCGAGGGCGGCCCTCGCCGGCCTGCCCTTGCGCCCCAGCCCGCCAGAAGGTAGTTCGAGCCACGCCACCTTCCCAGAAAAGCAGGCCCGGACGTCCTTGAAGTCAGCGGCCCCGACAACCGCATGGACACGCTCGAGGAGCTCTACCGAAGGTTCGCGCCGCTGGTCCATGCCAAGGCCCGACGCATCGTGGGCGAGGCCGAGGCCGACGACGTGGTGCAGGAGGTGTTCCTTCGCTACCTCAAGGGCGGTCCCGCGGACCCGAAGGCGCTGGTGGACTGGCTGACGACCAGCGCGGTCAACCTCAGCCTGGATCGGCTGCGCTTCCGGGCGCGGCGCGGATCGGCATGGGAAGGCGAGCTTCGCGACCGCGCCGCAGGCGGCGCCCCGGCGGACCTCGAAGCCGCGCTGCAGCGCCAGGACACCTGCGGGCGGCTGCTGTCGGCGCTGGACCTCGACTCGCAGCAGGTGGCGGTGCTGGTGCACGTCGAGGAGATGAGCCAGGAGGAGGCCGCGAGCGCCCTGGGCGTCTCGCGCAAGACGATCGGCAACCGGCTCCGCAGGCTCGAGGAGCGGGCCCGGGAGGTCCTGACACGATGGAACCGCTAGGCGACCACCTGCCCAACCACCTCGTCGATCGCCTCCTGGCCGAGGCCGTGACCGAGGACGAAGCGAGCCTCGCCCGCCGTCACCTGGAGGCCTGTGCGGCCTGCGCGTCCAAGCTCCAGACCGCCCGCGCCGAGCGCGAGGCGTTCCTGCTGCGCCATCCACCGGCGGCCGCGGCGGCGCGGCTCCGGACTCTGGCGAGGGAAGGCCCGAACGAGCCTCGCAGGCGTTGGTGGAGGTGGCCGGCCTTGGCGCTGCCGCCGCTGGCCGCGACGGCGCTGGTGGTGCTGATGCTGGGGCCGAGGTTCGGCGCGGACCCGCAGCGCCCGGATGTCCTGGCCAAGGGCGGCGGGGCAGGGGTCTTCGTCATCCATCGCGGCGACAGGAGCTGGGTCGCGGCAGGAACGGAGGCGCTGCAGGCGGGAGACGCGGTTGATCCCAAGGTGCCCTCGGGGCCGCAGGCGCAGTGGCTGCTCCTGGTGCTCTCCGCGCCGGAGACCGTCCAGCCTCTCGGCGCCGGCGGCCCGGAGGCTCCGTCGGCGCCGCCCAGGCTCACGCTCGACGCGGCGAACCCGTCGCAGCGCCTGCTGCTCTTCACCTCCATGCAGCCCCTCAATCCCCAGAGCCTGGAGGCTCGCCTGCGAGAAGCGCTGCGCGCCGCCGGGGGGGAGCCGTCGAAGGTCGACGCGCTGGCGCTGGCGAAGGGCGTGCAGGCCCAGGTCACGAGCCTGCTCATCGAGGCGGAGCGGAGGTAGGGAAGGCTTCGGACACGGCAGGCCGGCGAAGCCCGAAGCCCGACGTGCTTGACGCGAAGCTCGAAGCCCGCAGCCCGAAGCCCGGCCTTCCCACTTTTCCGGCGCCGGACGTCCTTAGGGCAACCCGGTCGAAAGGAGACCTTCATGCGTCGCCCCCGCATCGCTCCTGCCCGCCTCGCGTCTTGCCTCGCCTCGCTGCTCCTCGTCGGTGCCACCGGGTGCCTGGACTCGGTCGTCGACGGCTCGCTGTCCGTCGACCTCACCCTCACCGACGTGCTCCCCGACGCGGTGCCCGCGGCCGGAGGCGTCGAGGTGACCGTGCTGGGCACGCACTTCGCCGAGGGCGTCGAGGTGCTCGTCGCAGGCCAACCGGTCTCGCTGGTGGCGCGGCGCGACAGCGAGCAGCTGAGCTTCCTCGCGCCGAAGGGGACGCCGGGCATCGCCGATCTCGTCGTGCGCGCGGCCAACGGGCAGCAGGCCCGCTGGACCCCGGGGCTGCGCTACTACGCGGACACCGTCCTCTTCAACCGCCCCGGGCTCGTCCTCGATCCCGCCGGCGAGCCCCTCGACCTGGCCCAGCTCGACCGCCCGCAGCTGGGCGACCTCGACGGCGACGGCCTCGACGACCTCGTCTTCTCCACAGCCCCGACCTGGGAAGCCGTGGTCTTCCTCAACCGCGAGAGCGGGGCGCGCTTCGTCTTCTCGCAGCGCTTCGAGACGAACAGCTGCACGCACCAGGTCGTCGACGCCAATCGCGACGGCCAGGCCGACCTGCTCCTCGGCTCCATGCTCAGGCTGAGCGACGCCCAGGGCCGGCTCGGGGCGCCCATCGACCTGCCGGTGGGACCGGAGGAGAGCGTGCTCGCCGTGCTGCCAGGAGAGCTCGACGAGCACTACGAGCAGCGCCTCATGGTGCTGGTCGTTCAGGCCGACTGGGCTGGCTGCTCCGAGACCCTGAAGCACCACCCGACGCTGCGCGAGGCACGCCTCTCGGACTCGGGCGCGGTGACGGTCCTGGACCCGGTGGAGGGCGTCGAGCTGCTGATGGACCAGTGGACCGCGGAGTGGCGCACGCAGCTGGCCTACCAGGACTTCGACCGGGACGGCCACGCGGATCTCGCCTGGATCGGCCCGGAGGCCCGGGTCCACGTGCGCTACGGGCCGACCTTCACCGAGGAGTGGGTGGGCACGGGCCACGCGACGGGCCTGCAGCCCGCGGCCGTGACCGCGCCGCCGCAGCTCGACCTGGTGATCGACGGCTCGGTCCTCTACACGAACCAGGGGCGCGTCTTCGGGGAGCAGCTGCAGTCCGCCGCCTCGTACGCGGCCCACTACTCGCCGTTCGGCGCGAAGGGCCAGACCGTCTGGGGCTGCGCGGCCGGCACCTGCGTCTACCGGTGGCTGAACGGCGCCCAGACGCTCGTGGGCAGCACCGAGTCCGCCTTCCTGGGCATGGCCGAGCTCGACGGCATCGAGGGCGGCGACCTCGTGCTGCGCGACGCGGGCGTCCTCCGCGCCAGGTTCGGCGACTCCTACGGGCTCTCCGCCGGCTGGCCTGCCCTCGCGCCCGGCACGGACCCGGAGACGGTCGGCAATTGGCACCTGGCGTCCGGGAACTTTGGCGCCCTGGGAACCGTGGCGGTGGGGGCAGGGCCCTCCGTCGCATTCTTCGAGGTCAAGGACGCGGCCCGGCAGACGGCCTCGGTCAACTACGCGGCCGAGTGGCCCGCGAACAGCCCGGACGAGCCGAGGAACGGCATCGGGGACGCGAAGGCGTGCGACCTCGACGGCGACGGCGTCGACGAGCTGGTGATCCACTATCGGACCAGGGCCTTGAAGGACGGCGCGATGGTGTTCGGGGCTGGCAAGAGCGGCCTGGAGCGTCGGGCGAGCCTGGTGCTGAACGACACCGAGGACTTCTTCGGCCAGGCGCTGGAGGCGGGGCGGCCCTTCGACTCCGGACACTGCGCCATCCTGGTCTGGTTGCGTCACCTCGACCGGGCCGAGCTCAGGCTCTATCGCGACGTCTCCGGAGAGCTCCAGCCGGTCACGCTGCCAGCCGAGGTGTTCAAGGACTCGTGGTCGGCGCCGCGGATGTTCGACTTCGACCGCGACGGCCGTGACGACTTCTTCGCCATCACCGAGGACCCGGCGGATCACCACGGCCGGCTGGAGATCTGGTTCTCCGATGGGCAGGGCGGGGCCTCGCGACACCTGCTTGCCCGGCTGCCCGCGCAGCTCGGCGGCAGCTACCTGGAGCCCTGGAGCAGCAAGGTCCGCCGCGGGCTCGACGGAGCTGCCGAGCTGTTCCTCGTCGACTCCGCCAGTCCTGGCAGCGTCGCCTCCCTCCGGCTGACATCCGCGAACGAGCTCGAGGTCGTCCGACAGTCGGGCCCGGTGGACCTCGAGGACTGCAAGGCGATGGAGGTGGGGGACGTGGACGGCGACGGCCTGAGGGACGTGGTGGCGTGGGCGCAGGACGGGACGCAGGTGAAGGCGTTCGTCGCTCGCGGGGGCCGCTTCCTGAGCGCGGCCAGCCTCGACGTGCACTCCACCGACACCGCCGGCTACCTCAGAGCCGTCGTACCCTGGGACCTCGATGGAGACCACCTCGACGATCTCGTCCTCCTCACTCACCGGGCAATCCCGCGCCTTGGCCTGCTCCGCAACCAGAGCCGCTGAGGCGCTGGCTCCGGCCATCGCCGTCGCCGTCGCCGTCGCGCTGTGGGGCGCGACGGCCGCGGCATCTCCGCTCGGTCGCCGCGTCGCGGTAGTGGCCGGCAACGACCTCGGCGCGCCCGGGGAGGTGGAGCTGCGCTTCGCCCGCGCCGACGCCCAGCGAATGGCCCAGGCGCTGCGCGAGCTGAGCGGGGTGGCGGCGGACGACCTCTTCCTGGTGCTGGGCGGCGACGCGGCCGCGCTGAAGGCGGCCCTGGCGCAGGCCGAGGAGCGGGTGCGCACCAGCGCCGAGCCCGCGGTGCTCCTGTTCTTCTACTCGGGCCACGCGGACGAGAAGGCGCTGCACCTGGGCGCGACGCGCCTGCCCTGGGACGAGCTGCGCGCGCGCCTCGAGTCGGGTCCCGCCGAGCTCCGCGTGGCGTTCGTCGACGCCTGCCAGGCGGGGACGCTCACCCTGCCCAAGGGGTTCGCCGTCGCCGCGCAGCCGCCGGCGGGCGTCCGGGGCTTCGCGGCGCTGGTCTCCGCCGACGTCGCCGAGCAGGCCCAGGGAGATGGGCTCGCTCGGCGGGTCGATCTTCACGCACTTCCTTCTCTCCGGGCTGCGCGGCGCCGCCGACGCCGATGGCGACCGGCGGGTGAGCCTGGCCGAGCTGCACGCCTTCGCCGCGCGCAACACCGAGCGGGCCACCGCGGCGTGGACGGGCTCGCTGCAGCACCCCGCCTTCCACTTCGACATCTCGGGCCGCGGCGAGGTGGTGGTGAGCGACCTGACGCAGGCCATGGCCTCGATCGAGATCGAGGACGGCGTCGCGGGGCAGGTGGTGGTGAGCGAGCGTGGGGCCGGCCAGGTGATCGCCGAGGCCGACAAGGCTGCCGGCCGCCCGCTGCGGCTCGCCGTGCCGCCGGGGCGCTACGTCGTCTACCTGCGCACCGACTCCAGCGTCGGCGCGGCGCAGGCGGAGCTGCCCTGGGGAGGCGAGGCGCGGCTGGGGGCGAAGAGCTTCGACTGCTGCGGCGCCACCGGCTGATGCTGGAGGGCGGCGTGCAGAGCGCGGCGGTGGTCGGCATGGGCGCGACGCCGCTGGTGCGGCTCTCCTACGGGTTGCGCTTCGCGCCGGTCGAGGTGGGGCTGCGCCTGCAGGTGGAGCACCAGTCGATGCGCACGGTGGACACGGTGGCCGACACCACGGTGGTGGGGCTGGGGGCCTCGCTCGGCACCGAGTGGGCCCTGCGGCGGCTGGACCTGCGGGCGTGGGCGAGCTTCGACGAGCAGTGGTGGCGGCAGCAGGTGCAGAAGCAGGGCGTGCGGACCGCGCTCGTGCCGGTGGTGGGGGTGGGAGGCGGCGTGCGTCTCCCGATCGTCGACCCGCTCTTCGCCTCGGCGGCGGTCGAGGCGCTGCTGCACCTGCCGCAGGTGGAAGGGCGGGGGACGGTCGCGCGGCCGGGAGTGCGCGGGGCGCTGGGGCTCGGGGTGTCGTTCTGAGGGGCGAGGAGAAGCGACCCGGTCCGCGCAGTGCCGGCGGCTGAAGCCGCGCCTGACATTACGAAGCCCGCCTTCGCGGGCTGGGTGGGAGTTGGACCTGAAGGCGCCAGCCGGGATGAACGGCAACGGTGTGCTGGAGCGCTTGGGCCGTGTCTCCCTTCCGGTGCTTTCGAATCCGTTGACCACCCAGCCTGCGAAGGCAGGCTTGGCAACGTCAGGCGCGGCTTCAGCCGCCGGCAGCGACCGCGCGCCCGCCGAATCGTGACCGCGCCCTCCCGACGCAACCAGGCTTGCCCGCGGCGCACGGTCGGGGCTATCTCACCCCACCATGACTTCGACCCGACGAATGGCCGTCCTCTCGGCGTGCGCGCTCTCGCTCGGCGCCTGCTGCTCGACTAATCCCAGCGTGAAGTCCGACGCCAAGCCGCAAGCCCAGGCAGTGGAGGGACCGATGGATCTCAAGAAGGAGTGCGCAGAGCTCAAGGCGGCCCTGGTCGCCAAGCACGGCGAGGCGCAGCGCGTGCGCATCGAGCGCGGCGTCGAGCAGGTGGCGGCGCTGTGGCGCGAGAAGGACGGCGACTTCAAGGCGTTCGTGCAGGAGAACTTCATCGCCGACCCCCAGCAGCTCGACGCGACGCTCGACCGCCTGGAGGCGACCTTCGAGCAGGTCGGCGGCGCCTTCAACGAGATCGGCCGCTCGCTGCGCTGGGCCACCGACGTCGACGAGGGCCCGCTGCTCTCCGTGGACCCGATGCTCTCCGCGCTCGACCCGGCGGCGCACCTGACCGACGACCTCTTCGACTCGAAGATCGCCTTCCACGTCCTCCTCAACTTCCCGCTCACCACGCTCAAGGAGCGGCTGGCGGGCAAGGACTGGACGCGCCGCCAGTGGGCCGAGGCGCGGCTGACCGCCGGCTTCGCCTTCCGCATCCCCGGCGAGGTGCAGCAGCAGATCTCCCGGGTCGGCGCCGAGGCCGACCTCTACATCGCCGAGTACAACGTCTGGGCGCACCACCTCGTGAACCCCGCCGGCGAGCGGCTCTTCCCCAAGGGCCTGCGGCTGCTCTCGCACTGGAACCTGCGCGACCAGCTCAAGGCCGACTACGCCGACGCCAAGAGCGGCCTCGCCAAGCAGCGCCTGCTCGCCCAGGTCATGCAGCGCATCGTGACCCAGACCATCCCCGCGGCGGTGGTGAACGATCCGCGGGTCGACTGGGACCCGGTGGCGAACACCGTCGCGCTCGCGCCGGCGGCGGAGGTGGAGGACGGCGCGCCCAAGACGGCGGCGCCCAAGGCCGAGGCCACGCCCGAGCCCGACCGGCGCTATGCGAAGTGGCTGGCGCAGTTCCAGGCCAACAAGGCGGCGGACCCATACTGCCCGGTCTCGCCGACGGTCATCGCCCGGCGCTTCGACCTGGGCCGCGAGATCCCCGAGGAGCGGGTGGTGGGGATGCTCACGCAGGTGACCTCCTCGCCGCTCGCCGGCAAGGTCGCCGCGCGCATCGAGAAGCGGCTCGGCCGCAAGCTCGAGCCGTTCGACCTCTGGTACAACGGCTTCCAGCCGCGTGGGAAGTTCAGCGAGGCCGAGCTCGACGCCATCACCAAGAAGAAGTACCCGGACGCCAAGGCGTTCGCCGCGGACCTCCCGCGCATCCTCACTGACCTGGGCTTCCCCAAGGAGAAGGCACAGTTCCTGGCCGACCATATTCGAGTCGACCCGGCGCGCGGCTCCGGCCACGCCATGCAGGCGACGCGGCGCGGCGACTTCCCGCGGCTGCGCACGCGCATCGGCAAGGACGGGATGGACTACAAGGGCTACAACATCGCCATCCACGAGCTGGGCCACAACGTCGAGCAGGTCATCTCGCTCTACGAGGTGGACCACACGCTGCTGCAGGGGGTGCCCAACACCGCCTTCACCGAGGCCTTCGCCTTCGTCTTCCAGGCGCGCGACCTGGAGCTGCTGGGGCTGGCCAAGCCGGACCCCGAGGCCGAGAAGCTGGCGGCGCTCAACAGCTTCTGGATGACCTGGGAGATCGCCGGCGTGGCGCTGGTCGACGTGCGGACCTGGCACTGGCTCTACGACCACCCGACCGCGACCGCGACGCAGATGCGCGAAGCGGTGGTGCAGATCTCCAAGGACGTCTGGAACCAGTTCTACGCGCCGGTGCTGGGCGGCAAGGACACGGTCCTGCTCGGCATCTACTCGCACCTCATCGCCTACCCGATGTACACGCCCGACTACCCGATGGGCCACCTCATCGCCTTCCAAATCGAAGAGAAGATGAAGACGGTGCCGGCGCTGGGCGTGGAGTTCGAGCGGATGGCGAAGTTCGGCACGGTGGTGCCCGACCTGTGGATGGAGAACGCCACGGGAGCGCCGGTGGGCGCGGAGGCGCTGCTGAGGGCGACGGAGAAGGCATTGCAGTAGGAGCCCTCCCCCCTGCCCCCTCCCAACTCTCCCAACTGCGGGAGGGGGTTCGTCTCTGGTCGTTGCGATCTACGTTGGAGCTCTTCAGCCGCCACGGCTCTTGCCTGGCTTGAGCTCCTGTCCTGCCCTGCCTCCAGTGAAGGAGGCGGGAGGGCCCTGTGGTTGCGGGCGTCCCGCCCGCCCGCCTAGCGAACCCGGAACCGATCCATCACCCAGTTCCCGGCCTTCTCCCGCATCCGCACCACGCCCGAGTGGCTACCGACGAAGAGCGTGCCGTCCTCGTCGAGCAGCAGGTCGCGCATGTAGCCGTCCTGGCGCAGGTCGAAGGTCTGCTGCACGCGCCCGTTGAGCATCAGGTACGGCCCCTCGGTGTAGTGCAGCATCCAGAGGCGCTCGGTCTTCAGGTCGAAGGCGACGCCCGTTCCCTTCTGCGCCAGGCCGCTCTCGCGCAGGAACTTTCCGCCCGCCGGATCGAACCGGTAGAGCCCGGTCTCGAAGTCCTCCACCCAGAGCCGGCCGGCCGCGTCCTCGCGGAAGCGGCGCGGGTCCTTGCCGGGGTACTCGTCGCTGCCGAGCTGGAAGGTCTTTTGGCGGTTCGAGAACGACGTCATGAAGTCGAGCCACCAGACTTCGCCCTGCCGGGTCACCAGCGCGTCGTAGACGTCGCCCGACCACGGCGCCTGCACTGGCTTGAAGGTGTCGGAGGAGGACACGTACTCGAAGGTCGACGCGCCGTAGCGGACCCAGAGCGCGCCGCCGGGGCCCTGCATCGGGTGGTAGTACGCGGCGTCGTTGGCCTTGTTGGCGAGGTAGCTCTTGAAGGTCTTGCCGTCCCAGCGGACGACCGACTTGTCGCAGCCGGCCCACGCCGCGCCGCCCCAAGCGACGGCGCTGCAGATGAACTCGGGATGGACAGCCACGGGCTTGGCCGGCGAGGCGGGATCCCACACCACGACGCCGCCCTGCGTCCCTGCGACCAGGTGCGGCCCGACGCGGGCGAGCGTGTAGATTCGGTTCAGCTCCGCGCGCTTCTCGTCGAGCGCCGCCTTCGACCCCGGGCACTCCTTCTCATAGAGCGCGAGGTACTCGGTCGCCGACTGGATGGCGGCCGGCCGCAGGTTGCGCTTGGCGGCCGGGAAACGGTCGAGCACCTTCTGCGGCACCTTGAAGAGGTCGCACCACTTCTCCACCGGCAGGTCCTGGACGCTCACCAGCGCGCGGACGTACTGAACCGCGAAGTCGTCGGGGAAGGCCGCAGCGCCTTCGTCGAGGAGCTTCTTGGGTAGCAGGCCGCGCACGCCGCTCGCCCCCGGCTGCAGCGGCTGGAGGTCGAGGTACTTGTCCAGCGAGAGCACGTAGCCCAGCAGCACCTTCTCGGCGGCCGTCAGGTCCTTGGCCTCGAGCGCGATGGGCTCCTTCTGGTGCGAGAGCGCGAGCGCCTCGATGAGCGCCTCGCCGTTGCCTCGTCCCCAGCCGGAGGCGCACGCCACGGCGATGCGCTGGTCCATGGGAGCCTTGGCGGAGGTCAGGAACTCGAGCGCCGAGCCGTGGAGCTTCTGCGCGCCGCGCGCCGACTTCACCGCCGGGAGGTCGTCGTACCCGGCGGCGAGGTCGATCGAGGTCAGCGGCGAATCAGCGAAGGCCGGTGCCGATGCGACAAGGACGGCCGCCGCAGCGGCGAAGGCGAGTCCAAGGCGGCTCAAGCGGGCACCTCCTGCTCTTCCTGCGTGGTCAAAGCCGGCAACCCGATGGAATCGCATTGTCGCCAGCCGACTCGATTTCCAGAACCGACTCTCTAGGGGCGAACGGGTCGCCGCGGATCGTGACGAGCACACCCTCGGGAACCAAGCAGAAGTGAGCATGCGACGAAGGCGGGTCGAGCCGACAGCAAAGTTCGTGCGATAGCGCAGCCTCGAGCTGCTCGACCGGCATGGAGCTTTCAATCGCCACAGCCTCGCTCACACGAGTACCGGACTCATTCAGACCGACGATCGTCTTGATACGAGCGTCCCCCACGGGTTCAGCGCAAACGCGGCGTGAGTGACGGGCGAAGTCCCATTCTCCGAGCTCGAGGAGAGAACCCAGGCTGGGCAGGCACGCCTGCGGAGAGTCCAGGGCCGGCAGAAGCAGGCTCAGGAACAAGAAGACGTGACACACGGCCACCCCCCTGTCGCAGTCCGGCGGCGCGGGTCCTGCGGGCGCTCCTACGGGCGGGTCAGCCTCCGTTCGGGTCGCGGATGCAGATCCTGCCGATCCAGGCGACGTTCGAGCACAGCGGCAGTTTCCCGGTACAGGTGCCGGCATCGGCGCCTCCGCATGGGCCCGAGCAGTACATGGCGCCGGCAGGCCAGCCCTCGAGACAGAGGGAGGTCTCGCAGTCGTTGCCGTCGACGCAGGAATCCACGCCCGACTTGCCCGTGCCACGCGGGCCGATCTTGCACATGCAGCCATCCGCCTCCGTGCACTCGCAGCGCTCGCTCGCGATGCAGTCGGAGTTGAAGGTGCACGGGTCGAGGGTGCTGGTGCCGGCGTCAGACGGCACGGGAGTCGAAGCGTCGGTCGTGGAGGGCGCTGAGGCGTCAACCGTGGCAGGCGCCGAGGCGTCGACCGGCGCCAGACCCGTGTCCGCCGAAACGGTCGCCGCATCGAGCGTGGGCTCCGTCGCCGCGTCGGCCTCCGCCGGTGCGCCAGCATCAGTCACGAGCGTGGAGCCATCGGGAGTCGACGTCGAGCCCGTGTCGCCGCTGACGCTCGCAGCGTCGGCGGAAATCGGGGACGCGTCGGGCAGGGCGACGACGGCGTCGGAGGCGTGGGGCTTGCCGGCATCCGGTTCGGGAGCGCCGCTGCCACCGCCGCAGGCGACGAAGCCGACGGCGAGGGAAAGGGTGAGGACGGCGGCGCTGAGGGCTCTCATCAAATCTCCAATCAAGATGCGCGGGGCAGGGTGCGGGTGGCGACGACCTGGACGCCCTTCTCGCCCAGCAGGTCCTCGATGAGCACGGCGCCGCGCTGGATGGGCGCTTTGACTTGCAGCTTGTGGATGATGCGCGCGGCCTCGAGCACGCGGTCCTTCGGGATCGCCTTGGTCACCTTCACCGGCAGCCGCTTCCAGCGCGCGCCCTCGATGGCGACCGTGGTGGACATGCCGCGCCGCGGGTCGGTGAACTCCTGCTGGGCATACTTCGCGCCGCGGTTGCAGGCCGCGCCCTCGATCTCGATGATCTCTTTGCCCTCGTGCGAGAGCTGGAGCGGACAGCCGATGGGGCAGCCGATGCAGGTGAAGTTCTTCTGCTCGCTCATGACGCACCTCCCGCCTTCTCCACGGGGTGGATGTCGATGCGCAGGGTGTCCTTGTGGAAGCGCTCGAGCAGGTCCGGCTTGATCTTGAACATGATCATCTCGGCGGGGACGACGAAGCCGAGCTTGCGCTGCATCAGGTCGCCCACCTGGATGACGCAGGGGCGCATCGGCTCCTTGCAGCGCATATAGACGGTGTGCTCGCGGCCGGGGGCCAGCGTGTGCGGCACGCAGTAGCGCACGTTGTTGCCGGGCACGAGGTGGATGTTGTCCTTCGGCCGGCGGATGCCCTGCGCATACTCGCCGGCGAACCGTCCCGCGAGCGCCGCCTCCTCGCTCACGTAGTCGACGAGATCGTGGACGTGCAGCACGTTGCCGCAGGCGAACACGCCGGGGAGGCTGGTCTCCATCGTCGAGGAGACGCGCGGCCCGCTGGTGACGACGTCGAGGTCCACGCCCAGGCTCTGCGACAGCTCGTTCTCGGGGATGAGGCCGATGGAGAGCAGGAGCGTGTCGCAGACCACGTCGCGCTTCTTCGACAGGTCTGGCACCAGGTCCTTGCCGACCGGGGCGACGGTGATCTTCTCCACGCGGTCCTTGCCGTGGATCTCCACCACCGTGGTCGACAGGTGCAGCGGGATGCCGAAGTCGTCCAGGCACTGGACCACGTTGCGCGTCAGGCCGTTCGAGTAGGGCATCAGCTCGAAGACGCCGACCACCTCGCAGCCTTCCAGCCGCAGCCGGCGGGCCATGATCAGCCCGATGTCGCCCGAGCCCAGGATGGCCACGCGCTTGCCCGGCAGCACGCCCATCATGTTGACGAACTTCTGGGCGAGGCCGGCGGTGAGCACGCCCGAGGGCCGGGTGCCGGGGATGCGCACCGCGCCGCGGGTCCGCTCGCGGCAGCCCATGGCCAGCACCACCGAGCGCGAGCGCAGCGTCTGGATGCCGTGGCCCTCGCGCATGACGCGCACGCGGCGGGTGCCGTCGCTGTCCAGGCCCACGCCGCAGGCGTAGGAGGAGCTGACGACGTCGATGTCGTGGTCGACCGCCTTCTCCAGGAACCGCTCGGCGTACTCCGGGCCGGTCAGCTCCTCCTTGAAGTAGTGGAGCCCGAAGCCGGAGTGGATGCACTGCAGGAGGATGCCGCCGGCCTCGCTCTCGCGGTCGACGACCAGGATCTTCTCGGCCCCCGAGTCGCGCGCGCCCAGTGCCGCCGCCAACCCCGCCGGCCCGCCGCCCACCACCACCACGTCGTAATCGCCTTCCATTCTTCCGAGCATCGATGCCTCTTCGACGAAGTCGTAGGTCAAGACTTCCAGGTGCCACAGAACCGAGCAGCCCCGAAGGGGCTTAACCCGAGCTCAATCCACCCCAGGAGTAGCCGGAGGCTTCAGCCTCCGGCAGCCGAGCGGACCTGCCCCGCGCTCGTCTCCTCGTCCTCCATGGGCCGGACGATCCACGAGTCGCCGCCGCGCTTGGTCACTTCGGTGATGGGGATCAGCAGGCGCTTGGAGAGGATCTCCATGCAGCGCGAGGTGCAGAACCCGCCCTGGCAGCGCCCCATGCCGGCGCGGGTGCGGAACTTGATGCCGTCCAGCGTGCGCGCGCCGTGGTCGATGGCCTCGTGGATCTCCGCCTCGGTCACCATCTCGCAGCGGCAGACGACCTTGGCGAAGGCCGGGTCCTTGGCGGCGAGCTTGTCCTGCTCCTCGGGAGAGAGCTGGGCGAAGCGCGCCGGGCCGGCGATGGTGGGGACGAAGTCCGGCTTGGAGTCGAGCGACAGGCCCGCCTCGCGCAGGAGGTCGCGCACGTATTCGGCGATGGCCGGCGAGCTGGTCAGCCCGGGGGACTGCACGCCGGCGACGTTGAAGAAGCCCTTCACGCGGGTCGGCCCGATGACGAAGTCTCCGGTGTCGCTGACCGCGCGCAGGCCGGCGAAGGCGGTGATGGCGTCGCGCGAGCTGATGGCCGGGCAGAGCTTCTTGACGAAGGAGAAGACCTCCTCGGCGCCACGCGGCGTGGTCGCGAAGTCGTCCCGGTCCTCGACGTCGTGCGCGGTCGGCCCCACCATCAGCGTCCCGTCGAAGGTGGGGATGACGAGCGTGCCCTTGGTGGTCTTGGTCGGCACCGGGAAGACCAGCCGGCGGACCAGGCCCTTGAGCCGCTTGTCGAGCATGTACTCCTCGCCCTTGCGCGGCGTGATCTTGAAGGTGTCGCAGCCGACCATCGCGGCGATCCGGTCGGAGGCGACGCCGGCGCAGTTGAGGACGAAGCGGCCGTGGACCGTGCCGGCCTGCTTGCCGCCGACCTGCACCGCCATGCCGCCGTCCTCGGGGACAAGGGCAGTCACGGGCGAGTCGACGCGCAGCTCGACGCCGTTGTCCTGGGCGTTCTCGATGAGCGCGAAGGCGAACTCGTAGGGGTTGATGACGCCGGCCGAGGGCGCGTAGAGCGCGCCGAGGAGCGCGCGGGAGAGGTTGGGCTCCTCGCGCTGCAGCCGCGGCGCGTCCCACAGCTCCAGGCCCGGCACGCCCTTCTCGTCGCCCTGGGCCTTGAGCTTCTTCAAGGTCTCCAGGTCCTCGGGCTGCATCGCCACCTTCAGCTCGCCGATGCGGCGGAAGCCGAAGTGCAGCTCCGAGACGAGCTGGTCGAAGAGCGCGTTGCCGCGCACGACCAGCCGGCCCTTGAGCGTGGAGAGCGGCGTATCGTGGCCGGGGTGGATGATGCCGCTGTTGGTCTTGCTGGTGCCGAAGCCGACCTCGGCGTTCTTCTCCAGCAGGACGACCTTCAGCCGGTAGCGGGACAGCTCGCGCGCGATGGCGCAGCCGATGACCCCGCCGCCGATGATCACGACGTCGAAGCGGTCAGCCATGCGACTTGGACTCCTTCAGGGCGGGCAACGATGCGAGGCGCATCGTCGCATACCGTTCGTGACCGGTCACCCGCGGAGTACCGCGCGCGCCCGCTGCTAAAGATATGTCGGTACCCATCAACATGGATTGCGCGGCGACGTGTAGTACCCGGCCTCCGTGCCGGGGGCACCTTTGAGATCCGAGCATCCGAGGCGCGCGGACGCCCTCTCGATCTGCCCGTCCGTGGCGCGCTCAGTTCATGTCACCAAACGCATGTCTATCTTCAGCAACCCAGACGGTTCGCTGACGACGAGGACAGGCAGTCCTCGCGCGCCTCAGATGCTCGGATCTCAAGGGTGTCCCCGGCATAGAGGCGCATAGAGGCCGGGTACTACACGTCGGCGCGCCTCAGATGCTCGGATCTCAAAGATGCCCCGGCGCGGAGGCCGGCAGCTCCGTTCAGTGTCCTCGGTGCTTCTCTTTTCGTTTCTCCTGCCGCAGCTCGAACTTGCGCTGCTCCTCCGCCTCTCTCTCCGCCTTGCTCCGCACCCGGCGCTCCTCCTTGCCGGCCTCGCGCGCGATGCGCATCGCCTCCCAGGCCTTCTTGCCCAGGCCGGCGCCCATGGCCCGTCGCGCCTCGCGCTGTGCCCGCTTGGGATTCTTCGGCCGTTCGGGCAGGCCCTTGGCGTCCTCGACCTCCAGGCCGTAGCGGACCCGACCCGGGTAGCCCTTGAGGATGAAGTCCAGCACCTCGACGCCGCGAGGCTCCGCGCCGAAGACCACCCGCGCCACGCTCAGGCACTCGCCGTCGCGACGCTCGAAGACGCCGACCCACAGACTGCCATCGAAGAAAACGCTCAGCCGCACGCGCATGACTCCTCCGAGTCGCTCGCGAAGTGCATCGCGAGCGCGCCGCGGCCGCGGACGGTCCTCGGAGGAGGAAGGGTTACAGCGCCGGCGGGATGCCGGTTGCCCGGGCTACCAACCGGGCTGCGTTTTTCGGCCTTGAGTTCGTACTGTCGCGCGCGGAGATAGCACGAGTAGAGCCGGGCTTCCACGCCTGGGGCATCTCAGCGATCCGAATGTCGGTGGCGCACTGGGGCCTCAGCTCGCTTTGACCTCGCAGGCCCGCAGCGAGACCACCGCCACGCCGCCCGCGGAACGAACGGCGACGCGCAGCGAGTCGTCCGCCGACGCCGGAGTCCAGGTCAGCTCCCGGCCCTCGCCGACGACGATGCCCGAGGTCTCGCAGCGCGTGCTGAGCGGGCCGGGCGCTCCCTGGACGGTGACGCGGACCGTCTCGCCGTCGCGCACGGCGCACAGCCGCACCGCAGGCGGGCAGAAGAGCGGAAGGTCGTTCGAGCGCAAGGCGTAGGTGGCGGAGTCGCGCCACTGGCCGGCCGGTTCCCGGGCGGCGTGGCCGCCGTCCTCGGGGAGTGGATCGACCGCCATTCCTGCGTCCTCCGGGGCCGGATCGGCCACCATGCCCGCATCTGGGCTGCCAGCGTCGGGCGGGAGCGGGTCGGCGACCAGCGCATCGGAGGCGCCGGCGTCGGGCGGGAGCGGATCGGCAACCATCGCGTCGGAGGTGCCGGCGTCGGGCGGGAGCGGGTCGGCGACCATCGCGTCGGTCGCCCCAGCGTCGCCGGGCACCGGGTCGACCACCATCGCGTCGGGATCGTAGGGGACCATGTCGACGCTGTAGCACTCGCAGGAGGACGTGCCGCCGAGCACCAAGGTCGCGCCCAGCGCCACCCGCCGCGCCACCCGCATCCACGACGCGGGCTTCGGCCGGCTCGCCTGCAGTGAGGCGACGAGCGCGTCGGCGTCGGCGTGGAACTCGTCCATCGCCGCGTGCCAGGGCTGGTCCGCCTGTGCGATGCGCAGCCCCAGCAGCGCCGTCTGCCGCTCGATGGCGTCGCGCTCGGCGAGCGGCGTCGTCTCAGCGAGCGCGATGGCCTCCTCCAGGAAGCTCGCGGTCTCCAGGACGATGTTCCGGGTCAGGTCCGCGGCGCGGCGCGAGAGCTTCGCCGCCTCGGCGGACGCCTCCGGGTAGAAGTGCTCGAGGATCCGGCCGCAGTAGCCCAGGCCCATCGACCGGTTGGCGACGCCGTCGGCGCCGAAGTTGCGCTCGCGGAAGGCGGCCGCGCAGATGCGGAAGAGCAGCTCGGCCCGGTCGTCCTCGAGCCGGTAGTTCCAGCCCAGCCAGCTGCCGGTGAGCGCGTCGCGCGAGGCACGCGAGCGGTGCAGCGGGGTACCGGTGTAGGCCTCGGCGCGGCAGGCTCGCGCATGAAGGCGACGTTCTGTTTCACGTCGGCGAGCGTCGTCTTGGGCTCGAAGACGAGCAGGTTGTAACAGGCGAAGATGCCCGCCTCGCGGCAGGCGGCCAGCGCCGAGTGCACGTGCCGGGTCTGGGTGCCGCGCGCCAGGTGCTCGGCGCCGGTCTCGGAGGTGTTCTCGACGCCGACGTAGAGCCGCACCACGCCCAGCTCGCGCAGCTCCTTCGCCAGCTCGGCCGTCAGGCACTCCGGGCGCGTCTTGCCGATGATGCCCAGGGGGCCAGGGGCGAGCTCGTCGAAAGCCGCGCGGATCTCCTGCACGCGCTTCAGCGAGTGCTTGGGGTTCGGCAGGAGGAAGTTGTCGTCGTGGAAGCAGAAGAGGGCAGGGCCGTCGCCCGCGAGCAGCGCCATCTCCTGCGCGATGTTCTCCGGGCTGCGCCGGCGGAAGAGCTGCCCGCCGCCGTGCGCGCTCGCCTCGAGGTGGAAGGAGCTGATGGAGCAGAAGGTGCAGCGCCCCCAGCAGCCCCGCGAGCCGAGGACGGGCAGGAAGGGGATGCCCAGGTGCCGGGTCGGCGGCCGGTAGCGGGTGGGGAAGGGCAGCGCGTCGAGGTCGCTCGGCCGCTCCCGGTCGGCGGTGCGCACGGCCTCGCCCCGCTCGTCGCGCAGCGCCAGGCCCGGGACCTCCGCCAGCGGCCGCCCCGCGACCAGCGCACCGGCCAGCTCGACGATCGTCTGCTCGCCTTCGTAGAGGACGACCGAGTCGAACGCCTTCTCGGCCAGGACCTGCTGCCAGGCCGCCGAGGCGAGCATGCCGCCGCAGGTCAGGTGCCCGCGGTAGCCCGCCTCGCGCAGCGCCCGCGCCAGGGCCACGAACTCGTGACCGCGGTGCTGGAACTGCAGGCTCAGCCCGACCAGCTCGGGCCGGGCCGAGGCGATGCGCCGGGCGACCTCACGGGCCTGCCGCACGTCGTTGAAGGGGTGGACGACGACCGAGTGGCCCGCCTGCTGCGCGGTCGCGGCGATCATCCCCAGGCCGAGGTTCTCCTCGAAGTCGGCTCCCACGAGGCTCAGACGCATTGCACCCTCCCTGCTGTCCGTGGACGGTCGGCGCCGGCCTGGCCGACGGTGAAGCAAAGACCAGACTCCGGCCCTCGACAAGCTCTGGCCCCTCGCCGGGCTCTGGCCCCTCGACGGGCTCGAGGTGACGGGGCTCAGCGCGCGCGGCGAACGCCCTGGGTCTCGCCAAGGATTCCGTCGTTGTTGAGGTCCACCGCGCGCAACTCCCACGCCGCGAACTCGTTCGGCAGGGTCGCCAGCGCGCCGTAGACGAGGATGCGCACCTCCGACACGTCCGCTTGCGGCTTGCCCGGCGCGGACGCCAGCTGGCCGCGGACGTCGCTGGAGAAAGTGGCCTTGAAGCCTGCCTTGGCCAGCGCCGCGGCGAGCCCGCGCGCGAAGGCGCGTCCATACACGTCCGCCTGCCCGCCCTTGTTCTTGTAGGCGAGCGCCAGCTTGGGCATCTCGTCGCCAATCAAGGTGGCTGCGGGCGTGACCACCACCGACCGGGCCTTGTGCCGGGCGAGCTTGGCCGCCAGCGCGCTGCCGGCCTGTTCCGCCGCGGCGTTGAGCAAGTCGCTGTCTCCCGTCGGCGCGGGGGACGCCGGCGCAGGTTCGGGGGCCGGAGCCGGAGGAGGCGGTGGCGACGGAGCGGGCTCCTCCGCGCGCGTGGCCTGCTCGGCTTCCTTGGCGGAGTTCGCGAGGTAGACGGCGTCGGCCGCAGCAGCGGCCTCGCTCGCCGACTGGCGCAGTTTGGTCGCGGCCTCCTCTGCCCGCCGGAAGGCCTCGGGCGCTCGCGCATCGCGGGGATGGTTCGTGCGCAGCTCCTCGGCGCGGCTGACGACGTCTTCGGCTCGTGCCTGGCAGTCCTGGCCGGCTCGCAAGAGGGCCTCCGCGAGCGCCAGCTCCGATTCGCCAGCGCGCGCGCGAAGCGTGAGGCGCTCGACCCGCCCGCGCTGGATGTCTCCCAGCTGGAGCTCGTCGTCGAACCAGTCGAAGTCGGTCTTCTGCGGAGGCGCAGGCTTGGCGGCGGCGCAGGCGGTTGCGGCCGCGAGGGCCAACAGGAGGGCGAGGGTGAAGGAGCGCATAGAGAGTTCGGTTGGGAGGAAGAACGGCTGATCTAGAAGGTGGGCTTGGAGGGCGGGTAGACGCCGCTGGTGGCGGCGAGCTGGGTGTGGTCGCGGAGGCCGAGGACCGAGAGGGTGAAGACCGAATCCGAGCTGTGCAGCGCCAGCGTGGCGGAGACCAGCGCGGCGGTCTGCTGGGCGCTGGTGGGCTCGGCGCTGAAGGTGGCCGGAAGCCCCGCGTCGCGGAGCGCGGCGGCGAGCAGGCGCGAGAACTGCCAACCGTGGATGGCGGCAGAATCCGCCCGCGATGGCCCCTCGAGGCTCACCGCGGCGGGCACGACGACCAGCCGAGCCACCGCGCGGCCGGCGAGCGTGCGGACAAGTGACCTGGCCGCTTCGTGCGCCGCGCCCGCGAGCTGTTCCTGAAGGCTAGCCGAGTCCGCCGGCGCCGTGAGGTCCTCTCGAAGCGCCGGAGCGGAGGTAGCGAGCCTGCAGGCGCGGACGGACACGGCGTCGAGGAAATCCAGCGCCTGGACCGCGGCCGTGCGGGCGCTGCTTGCGGTCCGGTCGGTCTCCACCTCCAGACGATCGAGCTCTGCGGGCGGCGGGTGAAGCTCCCGCAGCGGCAGCAGGACTGCCTCGGCCTCGGAGGCGAGGCCCACGCAGCGGTCGACGAGGCTCATCAGCGTGTGCTGGAGCGCGACGCTCGCCTCGCCCCGGTCCGCCCGGTCGCGCAGCGGAGCGAGCTCTTGCGGAAGCGCCGAGGCGATCGCCTGGAGCGTCGAGAGGCCCGCCTGGGCTTCCTGAACGAGCGCGGCGCGCTCCTGCTCGGCCGAGGGGCCTGAAACCTGGACTCCCGCGCAGGCCGCGGCCAGGGGCAGGGTCAGCAGTGCCAGCAGTCGCGCCTCGAGCATCGAAGCTCCTCCGTCGATCGTCGTCTTCGGTTGCAGCGCGGCCATGCTACCGCGACGGGCGGTGCCTCAGCGGGGGGACATCACTTCGCCGAGAACTGGTAGCGCCCCTTGGCGTCCACGCTGACCTTGGGCAGGCGGTGGTCTTTCTCGAAGAGGTCCCAGCCCTGCTTGAGGTTCGCCCAGAACGCGAGCCTGGCCTCGTCGGCGGCGTGGTCCTGGGTGAGGCGCTTCATCGCCTCGTCGGTCAACTTGGTGGGGAAGACGTGGATGCGGACGGGGTCGCCGGTGGCGGCGCGCGACTCGAGGGCGGCCAGGTAGACCTCCTCGATGTTGTCGTCCTGGATGGGGATGCAGCCGATGGTGCAGCACTTGCCATGAATGTAGATCTGTCCGCCCAGGGGGCCCTCCTTGCCGCCGCCGCCGAGGATGCGGTCGCTGGAGTTCGGGTAGCTGACGCCGAGGGCGAGGTGGTACTGGCTCCACGGATTGAAGTGGTTGACCTCGTAGAAGCCCTCGGGCACCTGCAGATCGCCTTCGCGGCGCTTGGGCCCGACGTCGCCCGAGCCGGCGCAGACCGGGTACTCCTTCACCAGGACGAAGCTGCCGTCCTTGGCCTTCGCCCACAGCTCGAGGGTGGCGTCCTCCTTGAAGCTGCGAATGAGGATCCCCGCGGGCGGCCAGGCGACCTTCTTCTCCGCGAAGAGCGCCTTGAGGACTTTGGTCTTGTTCGCCGCCGCCTGCTTCACCCGGCCGTACTTCATCTGGTCCTGGCGAAACTCCGGACCGGACTGCGGCGGCGGGGCAGCCGCGAGGAGCAGGAGGAGGGCAGAGGCGGAGGCCGTCGCGAAAAGGGGGATGCTCATGGGCTCGACTGTAACCGCGCGGGCAGCCGAGACCTACCCTCGGGCGCCTTCAAGTCGCAGCTCGCCGCTGACGATGACGTCGTGCAGCGCCGCCGGTCCTTCGAGCCGGGTCCCGGGCAGCACGGCCGATCGGGTCAGCGAGACGTTGCGCACGTGCGCGCCTTCGCAGACGGCGCTGCGGTCCAGCGTCGCGCTTTCGAGCCGGGCCTGCGGGTGGGCCCAGAACCGGCGCGGCGCGTTGGGCTCGACCGGCTTGGAGGCGCCCAGCGCCGAGAGCTCGCACAGGCCGGTCAACACCTCCTCGCACGCCGCGAGGTAGCGCGACGGGGTGCCCAGGTCCGCCCAGGCACCGAGGGCCACCGGGCACACGCGGACCTTCAGCCCGGCCTTCGCCATCGCCAGGTAGACCGGGCGGATGTCCTGCTCGTCGTTGGCTGGGATGAAGTCGAAGACCGAGGGCTCGAGGACGTGCACGCCGACGAAGTGCCAGGGCGCGAGCTTGAGCTTCGGGTCGCCGATCTCGCCGATGCGCTGGACCTCGCCCTCGGGCGTCGCCCCGACCGCGGGGAACTTCTCGGTCGGCGGCATGGGGACCACCGCCATCGTGACCGCGTCGCCACGCGACTGGTGCGCGCCAACGAGCGACCGGAGATCCAGCGACATGAAGGCGTCGCCGTTGAGGAGGATGAAGGGCTCGTCGCCCAGGAGCTTGCGCGCGTCGCGCACGCCGCCGCCGGTGCCCTGAATGATCGGCTCGTGGGAGACGGCGAGCTCCAGCCCAAGCCGCTGGGCTTCGCGCGCGGCGGTCGCCTCCATCACCTGGGGCAGGTGGTGGGTGTTGATGACCACGCGCTCGACCCCGGCGCCCTTGAGCAGCGCGAAGGAGTAGCGGACGAGCGGACCGGAGAAGAAGGGCAGGGCGGGCTTGGGGTAGACGTTGGTGAGCGGCCGCAGGCGTGTCCCCAGGCCGGCGCACAGGACCATCGCGGTGCGCACCGGCTTGCCCGGCGGGGCCTTGAGCGCGGCCCTCTGCGTGCGCCAGCGCAGCTGAACGACGCGCAGCGCGGCCGCGTCCTCGCCCACCACCTCGAGCTCCGAGGCGTCGACTCGCAGGGGCTCCAAGTCGGGCGCCAGTCGGGCGACGAGGGAGTGGGGCCCGTCCAGCTCGACCAGCAGCAGGCTCGTGGCGGGGTCGTTCTTGCGCAGGCAGAGAGCGCCGGGGCGCAGGCGGTTGTCCAGGTTGTCCATGGCGGAGCGAACGATAGCATCGGCGCATCTGGTAGAAAGGCCGCCTGCCATGGACGCTTACCTCTTCGACCTCGACGGCACGCTCATCGACAGCTTCGTGGACATCGCCCGCAGCGCGAACCACGCCCGCTCGGCCCTGGGGCTCTCCAAGCTTCCGGAGCAGCAAATCTTCGGGTACGTCGGCGAGGGCGCGCAGCGGCTCCTCGAGCGCACGCTCGGGCCGGAGCACGTCGAGGCTCCTCCCGAAGGCGATGGAGATCTGGCGCGAGCACTACGCGGCCCACTGCCTGGACACCACCCGGCCGTACCCGGGCATCGTCGAGGCGCTCGCGCAGCTCTCGGGGGCGCGAGCGGTGGTCACCAACAAGCCCGGACCGGCGGCACGCAAGCTCGTCGAGGCGCTCAGCCTCTCGTCGCTCTTCCCGGTGGTCGTTGGCGGAGGGGACGTGCCCAGCCGCAAGCCGGACCCGGAAGCGTGCCGGCTTGCACTCACCAGGCTGCCCGAGGTCGAGCGCGTCGTCTTCGTGGGCGACAGCGTGGTCGACGCGCAGACGGCGGTGAACGCCGGCTACGCCTTCGTGGGCGTGCTCTGGGGAATGGGCACGCGCGAGACGCTCGGGGCGGCGGGAGCGAAGGTGTTCGCCGAGCGGGTGGACGAGCTGCCGGAGGCGTGCCGTCGCGCCCGGCTCCTATAATGAAGCGCGAGATGGCGACCGAGAGCGAACGCGAGCGCCTGGAGCGCGAGTACGTGGAAGCCGGGTATGACCTGCGGCTGCTGGAGGCATCGCTGCGCATGACGCCCGATGAGCGAGTGAGGGCGCACGAAGACGCCGCGAAGTTGGCCCTCGAGATGCGTGAAGCACTGGAGGCACGCAATGCGCGACCTGGCGCAACTCGTCCGTAGACTCGTCGACGCGAAGTTCGACTTCGTCCTCATTGGCGGGTTTGCCGGCGTCGCCCACGGTGCCTCGCGGATGACCCGAGACCTCGACGTCTGCGCGGCGTTCGACGAGTCGAACCTGGCCCGGCTGGTGAACGCACTGCGAGGCCTGAATCCGCGGTTCAACGGGCCCCAGAGGCTGGCGCTGCCCGAGTCGGCGCAGACCCTGGCGCAATACCGGAACCTCTACCTGGAGACCGATCTTGGAGAGCTGGACGTCCTGAAGGAGATCGCCGGCATCGGCGCCTTCGAGGCGGTCAAGGCTCGCAGCGTCGAGTTTCCGATGTGGGACAGGACGTTGCGGGTCATCTCGCTCGACGCCCTCATCGACGCCAAGCGAGCGCTCAACCGCGAGAAGGACCGCGAGGCCCTGCGCGAGCTCGAGCTGATCCGCGCCAAGCTCAGAGAGCCTTGAGCGCCGCCTCGAATCTCCCGGCGCAGCGCGTCCTCCGGCAACGCCCCGCTGTGCCCGAGCAGGATCTGCCCGTCGCGCCCGAGCACGTAGAGCGTCGGCAGGGTGCCGGCGCGCCAGTCGGCCTGCGTGTTCTCGCTCGGGAAGACCACCAGCGGCGGGGGCCGGCCGAGCTCCCTGAGGAAGGCCGCCGCGTCCTCACGCGAGCCCGGCTCGTCGACGTTCACCGTCACCAGCGCCAGGCCCTGGTCGCGGTACTGCGCCTCGAGCTTCTGCAGCACCGGCAGCTCGCGCCGGCAGGGGCCGCACCAGCTGGCCCAGAAGGAGAGGACGGTGACCTTGCCCTTGAGCTCGGTGAGCGCGAACGGCCTGCCGTCGTCGGCGCGCAGGGCGCTGAACGCGGGCGGCGGCGTCCCGGCCGACAGCGCGGTGCCGAGCTTGGCCTCGTTGATGGCCTCCACCATGCCGAAGCCGAGGGCCACCGCGGCGGCGACATAGAGGACGCTGCGCCAGACTCTGTCGGAGACCTGCACGTGATCCTCCAGACAGGTGAGAGCCGGCGGGCTCCCGTTGGAGTCAGGATTGGATCCTGCGGCGGATCGACTCCAGCCCCAGGCGGGTGGCGCGCCTCAAGAGGGGCCGCCGTCCGACCACCGGGGCGACGATCGGCCCGACCCGGTAGTACGCGGCCACGAAGGCGCGCCCGTAGAGGCTTGGGAGCAGCACGCGGTCGCGGAAGGCCCGGAAGTCGTCCAGCTCCGGCGCGTCCTCGCCGTAGACCGCCGTCGCCAGGAAGCAGGGCCCCTTGGGCAGGATCCACAGCACGTGCCCGGTGGTGAGGTTCTCGACCGCGGCCAGCGAGCCGGTCCCCGAGTAGAGCAGGACGACGAGGTCGCGCGGGGCGACCGCCAGCTCGCCGCCCGAGGTGTCGTCGAACTCCAGCGTGCTCTCGCCGCCGCCCACCTGCTCGACGTGCAGGGTGTAGTGCGTCGCCTTGCCTGTGCTCTTGGACTCCGCTTGCCGCAGCTCGGCGAAGTGGCCGGTGAAGGGCTTGCGGCAGACCGAGCAGGTGAAGCGGTGCGTGGCGTAGCGCGGCGCGACCGAGTAGGCGGCGGGCTTGCGGCAGTCCTCGTTGGCGCAGAACAGCTGCACCGTCAGCATCGGCTCGGGGCGCGGGTCGTAGCGCGAGGTGCGCGTCACGCGGTCGTAGATGGCGGCCGGGGCCTCGTTGCCCTGCAGCTGGAAGAACGAGCCGCTGCTGGTCGCCGCCCGCGCCGCGTCCCAGGCCTCGTGCGCCAGCTGGTCGCCGAGCGTGATCTCGCCGGCCGAGATGGCGGCGAGCGCCCGGACGTGCGCCTCGACCGCGCGCTCGAGGGACGGCAGCCGCGCGTCGGCGGGCACGGCCTTGCGCGCCGCGAGCAGCCGGGAGAGCAGCTCGGTGGCCTTGGGGGCGAGCTGGGACGCCTTCTCCCGCGCGGGGTCGTTGGCCTTGCGGTAGGCGGGAGGCTCGGGCAGCTGCTCGAAGAGCTGCATCGCCTCGGCGCGCAGCGACTCCAGTCCCGCAGGCGAGATGACCGCCTGCAGCTGTTCGGCCTCGGCGCGCGCGCGAAGGACCAGCTCGTCACCGAGCGACACGATGAGCTCCCAAGGTGAGGGTCAGGGCTGGAGCCGCTGAAGGATGCTGTCGCCGACCGACCAGGTCCCGACCAGCGCCGACCCGCCGATGCCGTACAGGTCGCGGCCGGCGAGGCTGAAGCCGGCGCAGCGCTCCCAGGCGAGGCCGTTCCACTTGAGCAGGCCCTGCTCCTTCGAGCCGACGAAGACCGAGGTGGGGCCGCTGCCCCAGACCGAGCTCCAGACGGCCGAGTCGGTGGGGGGCACTTTCGTGTAGGTCGCCTGCTGCGTGTAGTGCCAGACGACCTGGCTGCCCACGAGCCAGAAGTCGTCGTCGGAGAAGCCCCAGATGGCGTTGAGCTTGGAGCTGGGCAGCGTGGTCTCCAGCGTCCAGCCCGTGGTCCCCAGGCTGTACACCGCGCCGGAGGTGTCGACCTGCCAGAACTTCGTGCCGCTGAACCACAGGCCGGTGATCGTGTCGGCCGAGCTCGAGGTGGGGCTCTCGTCGGTCCAGGTCGTCGTCGCCCGGTCGTACTTGAAGCGAGCGTTGCCCGCCCCCGCGACCCAGACCTCGGTCGGCGAGGCGGCGATGGCCTTGAAGTCGGGGCTGGTCGCGCCGGGGAGCACCTGGGCGGTGAAGCCCGACCCGTCGTAGTGCAGCACGGTCTTGGCGTCCCCGGCGATCCAGAAGTCGGTGGTCGAGACGCTGGCGACGGCCGTCAGGTTTGCCGAGACGGTGGAGGTCAGGTTCGTCCATGCCGTCGTCACCGGGTCGTAGGAGAAGACGGTGCCCTGGTCGCCCACGGCGAGCATGGCGCCGGCGGTCGCCGCGATTGCGCGGAGCTTGTAGCTGGCGGCGCCGCTGGGCGGCGGCACGGCGATCCACGTCGCCGCGTCGGTCGGCGCCGCCGAGCCGTCAGGCACGCTCGCGTCCGCACCCGGGAGCCACCACGCGTCGGGGTACTTGGCCGGGTCCACGTTCTGCTCGGGGCAACCTGCCAGCGCAGCGGCAAGCCCCGCGACGAGGACGACGACAGAGAGCAGACGGCGCATGGGAGCCTCCAGCGACAGCCAGAAAGGACGACATTGTGCCCGAGCCGCCCTCGGGTGGCACGCCTTTCACCTTTCGTCGGGCGCGCCGATATCGACGCCGGTCTCAGCACCGACAGCACACAGCGGCCCGAGCGCACCACCGTGAGCGCGCAGCAGCCTTGCTCGCGGATCGCCGTCCATCCGGCCGGCCCAGCCCTGGCAGCGCGAAGCAGCCCGCCCACTGGACGAATCCGGAGCGCCGAATGAGATGCTCGGGACGCTTGGCGGAACTCCCGTCATTCCGAGGTCTTGGCCCCAGAAGCGGCCAGAAATTCGACCCATGTAGGTCTGCATGCTACCCATGGGCGCAGGAGGAAAGGTCGAATGTTCGGGTTGCTCAAGTTCCTCTTCTACTCGTGCGTGGCGGTGGTCGTGGGCGTGGTCATCGGGACCGTGCCCATCGGCGGGCACACCATCGCCGAGCGGATCGCTGCGCTCTACCAGACCGGTCCAGTCATACCGTCCGCGACCCCGAAGCGTCCTGCGCCCACCAAGGCGCTGGCCCGCGCCGCGCCGCGCGGCAAGGCGAGCGCGACCCCGGCCGCAGGGGCTCCGATCCCGACGCCCAACGCAGCGACCTCCGCGGAAATCGTCGCCGCGGCGGGTGCGCCCGGCCCGGTCACCGCCGGCGCCGCCAACAGTCCGGACGGGCACACCGACTCCGACAAGGCCGCGCTCGATCAGCTACTGGCGGTCAAGGCGAAGAAGGGGAAGTGAGCTGGCAGTAAGGGCTCGTGGCTAGCGACGACCCGCCCGTTTGGCGCGCGCCGCCAGAGACTTCGTCCGAGGGGAACCGGAGCGGCCGACGAAGTCGCGTGTCAAAGACTCCCACCGCGGTGTGGCGACGTTCAGGCGCGGATGCGACACCAGCAGGTGCAGCACCACCGACTGCAGCCCCTCGGTGTGCGCGGTGACTCGGTCCGGGTGGACCGTGGGCACCACCACACAGGCGTCGGCGACGCGGGCGGTGTAGCCGCCGTCGCGGCCGACGATCCCCGCGATCCGCGCGCCCACCTTACGCGCGAGCGCGAGCGCCTCGACGACGTTCGGGCTCACCTGGCGGGCGCGGTCGCCGCCGCCCACCGAGAGCACCAGCACGAGGTCCTTCCGCCCCAGCCGGCTGCCCCGGAGCCACGCGGCGAAGCTGCCAGCCCAGCCGCCGTCGTTGATGCGCGCGGTCAGCTCGGGCGCGTTGTCGGTCGGCGCGTAGGCCTCGATGCCGGCGAGCGTGCGGAAGTCCGCGACGGCGTGTGCCGCGTGCGCCGCGCCGCCTCCGACCCCGACCACGAAGAGGCGGCCGCCTCGGTCGCGCACCTCCGCGATGAGCGCCGCCAGCGCGTCGATGGCCCCGTCGTCCAGCGCGTCGAGGGCGCGGGAAGCCTCTTCCAGGTACTGGCGAGCAAAGCCCATCAGGCCTCCTCGGGTTGGCGGGTCCATGCCACTTGGCCTGGGCCATCATCAACCAGGCGCAGAGGCTGGACCAGCGGCTCGCGGCCCAAACGCCGCTCCGATGCGCCTCAGTCCAGGTCCGGCACCGCCAAGCCCTCCACGCCCAGCTTCGCCAGAGCCTGGCGCACGGCCTGCGAGAGGGTCAGCCGCCCCGGGCCGAGGCGGTAGCCCGGGATGCCGGCCGCGGCGGCGGCCTCGAGGTCGCGCTCGTCGTCGCCGATGAGCGCCGCCCGGCCCAGGTCGATCCGAGCGCGCGTCGCCGCCTCCAGGATGAGGCCTGGGCGCGGCTTGCGGCACTCGCACTCCCGGACGAGCGTGGAGTCGCCCCCAGGGCCGCCGACCGGGTGGTGCTCGCAGCGCAGGAGCAGGTCGACGGGCGCGCCGCCCTGCCGGCAGAGCCTCGAGGAAGCGGTCGCAGGTGGCGGCGATGGCGGCGCGGGTGCACTGGCCCTTGGCCGCGCCCGGTTGGTTCGTCACGACGATCGCCAGCAGGCCCGCGCGATGCACCGACCGCAGCGCGTCCAGCGCGCCCGGTAGCAGCCGCACGTGCTCCGGGGCGTGTGCGGAAGGCGAGGCGAGGCCCGGTGGCGCCGCCGCGATGAGCGTCAGGTCGCGGTCGAAGAAGACCGCGCCGCGCAGCCGCCCGTCCGGGCACGGCCAGTCCCTCGATGGCTGAGAGGGGTTCATCGCTGGTGGCAGTCTCCGCGGGGTCCCAAGTTCGGGTTCCCCCTCTCCGCGAAGCCGGAGAGGGGGTCAGGGGGTGAGGCTCGCCGGCGCAGGTCGGCGACGATCCGCGCGCCGCCGGGCTCGAAGTGGAAGGGCATCGGCCGCAGCCCGCGGCGCACCATCGCCGCGCGAAGCTCGTCCCGGCGCTCTCGGGCGTAGAAGAGGAAGAACCCGCCGCCGCCCGCGCCGACGAGCTTGCCCCCGACCGCGCCGGCGGCCCGTGCGGCGGCGTAGTGCTCGTCGAAGGCGCGGTTGCTGATCTGCTCCGAGGTGCTGCGCTTGAGCTCCCAGTGGGCGTGGAACGCCTCGCCGAGAGAGTCCACCTCGCCCAGCTCGAGCGCCGAGCGCGTCTCCAGGCCGATCTGCTTGATCCTGTGCATCGACGAGAGAGGGGCGCCGCCGCCGCGGACGCGCTCCTGCTGGTCGTCGAGCACCTCGGCGGCCGAGCGCTCGACCCCGGTGTAGAAGAGGTGGAGGCTCGCCTCGAGGGTTCGCAGGGCCGGCTCCGGGATGTGCAGCGGCTCGACGCGGACCGATCCGGCAGTCCCGACCTGGAGGCACACGAGCCCGCCGCAGGCACTCGCGTAGGGGTCTTGGCGGCCGGTGGGCCCGCCATGGGCGCCGTCCTCGAGGCGGCAGGCCTCCTCGGCCAGCCCGAGCGGGTCGCAGGGGGCGTCTCTCCAGGCGCGCAGGGCCTGGACCAGGGCGACGGCGAACGCCCCCGAGCTGCCCAGCCCGCAGCTGGCCGGGACGTCGGCGAGGGAGACCAGCTCGATGCCCCGGTCGATCCCCGCGGCGCGCAGGCCCTCGCGGAAGAGCCGATGCTCGACTTGCTCGACCGCATCGACGGTCTCCGTCTTCGAGTACGAGAGGCGGATCGACGGATGGAAGCGGGGGTTGGCCACCACGTAGACGTACTTGTCGATGGCGGCCGAGAGGACGAAGCCGCCGTGGGCCTCAGCGTAGGCCGGCAGGTCGGTCCCGCCGCCGCCCAGGGAGAGCCGCACTGGCGCACGCGAGACGATCACGCCACGCCCTCTGCCAGCGCCTGCTCGAGGTCCGCGAGCCCCTGCGGCGAGCCGATTTCGAAGAAGCGCTCGGTCACCTCGAAGGCCGCGAGCGCGCCTTCATCCGCGAGGCGCGAGAGCGGCAACGAGAGGTCGAGCGGCAGAGCATCGGGCCAGGCCGCGACCCAGGAGCGTTCGTAGGCGCTCAGGCCGTAGTCGATCCATCGCATGCCCGCGGGCCTCGCCGCGGCGTCGAGCCCCTTCCGGTAGCGGACCACGCGCCCATCCTCGACGACGCAGTTCGAGGAGTCCCAGCGGTCGTGGTTCTCGAGCACCGCCATGGTCGCGGGCGCCCCGCTTTGCGCGTGGGCGCAGAGCAGCGCGCGCAGGTCCGCTCGGAGGTACGAGTCGCCGTAGGTCACCAGGAAGCGCTCGTCGCAGAGTCCCCGCTCGACCGCGCTGCGCACCGCGCCACCGGTGCCTGCCGGGTTCGGCCCATCGTCGACGAGCTCCACGGGGATCGGAGGGTGCGACCTCGACAGGTGGTCGCGGATCATCCCGCCCAGGTGGCCGACGCACAGCAGCGCACGCGTCGCGCCGCCTCGGGACAACAGCTCGAGCTGGTGGTCGAGGAAGGGGCGACCGGCGATTGGCACGAGCGACTTGGGCAGGCCGCGCCCACGCTCACCGAGACGGGTACCGAGCCCGCCCGCGAGGACCACCACCTGCATCAGCGGCCTCCCCGTGGCGGGCTACCCGAGCGAGATGCGCGCCACCGGCTGGATGTTCAACTCGGGCGAGAGTCCTGGTAGCTGACCACGCTGAACGGCGGCATGAACTCGTACTCGAGCAGCTTGCGTACGTAGCGGCGGATGTCCATCGCCGTGAGGATGAGCGGGCGTTGGGCGGTGGGCGGCAGGTGCCCGCACTCGTGGCGCACGGCGCTGATGATCTCCTGGGCCAGGTCGGGCTCGAGCGCCAGGTGGCTGCCGGCGCTGGTGTGCTTGATGGCCGAGCGGATGGCCTCTTCGATCTGCGGGTCGAGCAGGTAGACGACCAGGGTGTTGGAGCCGCGCGTGTACTTGTGGCTGATGTAGCGCTTCATCGAGGCGCGCACGTGCTCGGTGAGCATGACGCTGTCGGCCTCGACCTGGCCCCACTCCGCCAGCGCCTGCAGGATGCCGCGCAGGTCGCGGACGCTGATCTCCTCTTCGACCAGGCGCTGCATGATGTCGGTCAGCTTGAGGATGGTGACGACCTTGGGGATGCACTCCTTGACCAGCGCCGGGAAGGCCTTCTCTAGCTGCTCGAGACCGCTCTGGACCTCCTGCACGCCCAGGAACTCGCGGGCGTGGCGGCGCAGCACGCCGGCCATGTGCAGCACCAGGTAGCTCGCCGGGTCCCAGGTCGTCAGGCCGGCGCTCTCGAGCATCGGCTTGTGGCGGTCCTCGACCCAGGCGCAGGGCTGGCGGGTCGCCGGGTTGAGCGCCTCGATGCCCTGCACGTTCATCAGGCGCAGCCGGTCGACGGTGTCGTTGACCAGCACGTGCCCCATGGTCACCTGGCCGTTGACCACCGGGATCTCGTTGATCTGGATCTGGTAGCCGCCGGGCGGCAGGCTCGGGTTGGCGCGCGCGCGCACGCCGGGGTAGCGCACGCCCAGCTCGACGAACAGGCCGTCGCGCATGAAGGGGATGAGCTCGAACAGGAACCGGCCGCCGTCCTGCCGCGAGTCGACCGCCGGGACGAGCGCGTCGCTGACCTCGAGGACGATCGGCGTGACCACCGGGACGAACAGCTCGCTGTCCGGGTTGATGGGTTCCTTCGGGCCAGGCTCCACCGGCTGCGGCGTGCCCTCCTCGCCCGCGGGCGCCTCCTCCTCCGGAGGCGGCAGGTCGCCCTCTCGCTGCCGCTTGAGCAGCAGGTAGCCGCTGCCGCCGGCGACGGAGCCCAGGATGAGGAACGGAACGGTGGGCAGGCCGGGGACGAGGCCCAGCAGGATGAGCATCACCGCGGCGATGGCGATGGCGCGCGGCTCCTGCGTCATCTGGCCCAGCACGTCCTTGCCCAGGTTGGCGCCCTCCTCCTCGCCCTCGACGCGCGTGACGATGATGCCGGCGGAGGTGGAGATGAGCAGCGCGGGGATGATGTTCACCAGGCCGTCGCCGATGGTGAGGATGGTGTAGATGCGCGCGGCGTCGGCCACTTCCATGCCGCGCTGGGTGACGCCGATGAGCAGGCCGCCGACGATGTTGATGACGGTGATGATCATCGAGGCGATGACGTCGCCCTTGACGAACTTCATGGCGCCGTCCATCGCGCCGTAGAGGGAGGACTCGCGCTCCAGGTCGCGGCGCTTGCGCTTGCCCTCCTCCATGTCGATGGCGCCCGAGCGCATGTCCGCGTCGATGGACATCTGCTTGCCGGGCATGGCGTCCAGGGTGAAGCGGGCGGCCACTTCCGCGACGCGCTCGGAGCCCTTGGCGATGACGATGAACTGGACCAGGGTCAGGATGATGAAGAGGACGGCGCCGACGATGTAGTTGCCGCGGACCACGAACTGACCGAACGCCGCAATGACCTCGCCGGCATCGGCCTGCAACAGGATGAGTCGGGTGGAGCTGACCGAGAGCGCCAGGCGGTAGAGGGTCGTGATGAGCAGAAGGGTGGGGTAGATGGAGATCTTGAGGGCGTTGGGGATGTAGATGGCCACCAGCAGCAGCACCACCGCGATGGAGATGTTGGTGGTGATCAGGATGTCCAGCAGGAACGTGGGCAGGGGGACGATGAGCATCCCCACGATGCCGACGATGATCGCCGCCAGGACGATGTCGCTGTACTTGGAAATCTTTTCCAAGAGGCCTCCGGCCAACCGCAAAACTGGCGCATTCTAGCGGATGTAGCCAGGGCGACAACTGCGCCCACGGTGGCCGTGCCACGGGCTTCGGACTGCGGGCTTCGGGTCAAGCCACCGTCAGCTGCAAAGCCCGAGCGCCAAAGCCTGCAGCCTGCGTTCTCAGCGCAGGGTGCGCGAGACGGTCCGCGCCAGCACCGAAAGGGCCCGGGCCCGTTCGCTGAAGGGGTCGCGGCCGCTCGGGTCGGCGTCGATGGCCGCTTCGAGGTCCTGCAAGGCAGCCTGAGGCTGGCCGCGGCGAAGGCGGATCTCCGCGCGTCCGACCAGGGCCGCCATCTCGTCGGGCTGCAAGCCGATGGCGGCGTCGAAGAGGGCCAGGGCGCGGGTGTCGTCTTCCTGGGCGAGGAAGATGGCGCCGAGCATGGTGTAGGCGAACGCCTCGTCGGGCTCTCGCGCCACCAGGTTCTCGAACACGACCTGCGCCTGCCGCAGCTGCCCGCGAGCGTAGAGGGTGTGCCCGAACAAGGCCATGGTGGTCAACTGCTGGCTGGCGGCGTCGGTGTGCCGGGCCGCCATCTGCTGCAGCTTGAGCCGGTGGTACTCCAGCGCCTCTCTCGCGCAGCCGGCGGGGAGGGTCGCCGGAGTGGGCGTTCGCGGCACGACCCGGCGATCGGAGCCTGGAGTTGGATCCCCGCCGAGCGCGCGGACCTTGATGGTCGGGTGGCGGCTCGGGTCGGCCAGCTCGTTGCGGATGTTGCGGCGGACAGAGGCGCGCGCGTTGCTGGGGGCGCTGGCCATCGCCCGCTCAGCCGCCGACGGGCGCCGGGGCAGCCCCGAAGCGGGCTGCTCGGGGATGGGGATCTCGGTGGAGGTGGGCAGCTCGGACGGCTCGGTGACCGGGTTCTCGTCCGTGGTGCCGGACTTGGCGACGGTGGCGGGCTTGACCTTCTTCTCGAAGAAGAAGACCTGGACCCTCGCAGGTGTCTTGCTGCCCCGGTGGCTGGCCATCGGCTTCTCGCGCTGGTGGGCCGCCGCCGGGTCCTTGCGGGGATGCGGACCCGGTGTGCGGCGCTTGCGGCGTTCCGAAACCATTGTCGTCAGCCGCCAGCGAAAGGTGCGCGGAAGTGCGAGGTGTCCTACTTTTTCTTGGCGGGCTTCTTGCCCTTCGGCTCGTCGTCGAGGATGCCCTCGGTCAAGCCGCGCTGCTTGAGGGTCTCGAGGGCGGCGGCGGCGAGGGCGCGTGCGCGCAGCGACAGCGGATCCTTGTTCTCGGGGTCGAGGTCGACGGCGGACTTGAAGTCCTCGGCGGCCTCCAGCAGCTGGCCCTTGCGCAGACGGACCTCGCCGCGGTTCACCAGCGCGGCGATGTCCTTCTTGTTGAGCTTGATGGCGGCGTCGAACTCGGCGCCGGCCTCGTCCAGCTTGTCCTGGGCCAGGTACACGGCGCCCAGGGCGGTGCGGTAGTAGCTCTCGTTGGGGTCGAGCGCGGCCAGGCCGTCGAAGATGACCTTGGCCTCGCGGAAACGGCCTTGCTCGTACATGGCGAAGCCGGTGACCGCCATCTCCAGCATCTCGGGACCGCTGATGCCGTCGAGCTCGGCGAGCGTCATCTCGCCCTTCGCCCACTTCTTGACCCGATCCTCGGTGTACAGGACCTGCTTCCAGTCCTGGGGCTTCGACTTGTCGCTCTTGGTCGACTCCGCCATCGTCCTCTCCGGGTGAGAAATGAGGTGAGGGGCAAATCCAGGTCGCCCCCCAAAAACGCCGAGGACTCTACTACGGCGCGCAAGAGCGCGCCAACCCCGAGCGTTCAACCCAAAACGAAGGCGCGGTCCTTTGTGAGGACCGCGCCCGAGACTGCTCGTCAGCTCAGCGCGAGACTAGCGGATGTTCTGGAGGATGCCCTTCTTGGTCTCGTGCTCGAGCTGCATGATCTGGGTGAGCATCGTGAACAGCTCGTTGCGCTTCTGGATCTTGGCCTGGATGCGGGCCAGGGCGGTCGGGTCGAGCTCGCCCGAGCCGTTCATGAACTTCTGGATACTCGCTGTCGAGCGAGCTGATCTGGCCGCCGAACTTGTTCATGGCCTGCTCGGCGAAGTCGGCGCCCGCGGCGGAGGTCGCGGTGGTGGAGCCGCCGGCCTGGGCCTTGGCGGTGGTGGTCTTCGCGGTGCCGCCGCCGGTCTCGGCCTTCGCGGTCGCCTGGGCCGTGGCGCTGCGGGTGGTCGCGGTGCCGCCGCCCTTGCCAGCCGAGCTCCTTGATGCGGTCGTTGAGCGCGGGCAGCACGGCCTCGCCCACGTCCTTCACGGTGCGGGTGCCGGTGAACAGGTTGGCGATGGCCTCGGGGCTGAACCCGAACTCCTTGATCTTCTCGCCCGCGGCGCCGAGGAGCTTCTCAGCCAGGGCGTTGACCGGGTTCGGGAGGCGCATCCCGAGGACGTTGATCTCGGACTGGAAGATGCTCTTGCCGTCGGTGGAGGGCTTGAGGAAGGTGTCGCCCGCGACCTTGGCGAGGTTCTTGACGGTGTCGACGATGCCCTTGCCGGTGATGTTGGAGAGGGCTTCCGGGATCTTGAAGTTGAAGGACTTGGCGATGGAGGAGATGAGAGACATGGACTCTTCCTTTCAGAGGGTTTGTTTATTCGCTGCCGCCCGAGGCTTCATAAGAGTTATCGCAGGGGCTTCAGAGAAGTTGCGTGCAAGGCCCTCATCCCTTGCTGCGCAGTGCGTCAAGTAGCGCTTTTGCCTTGGCTTTTTGCCGTTCGTCGCCTTTGCAGGCCAGGGCCTTCTTCAGGTCGTCAGCCGCCTTCTGCTTCTGACCGGTGGCGAGGAAGATCTCCGCCCGCCCGATGTAGGCCGCCAGAATCGCCGGGGTCGAGCTTGAGGGCCACCTCGTAGGCGGCCACGGCGCCGTCGGAGTTGCCCGAGGCGTACTCGACCACGGCCAGGGCCCGGGCGAAGTAGGGGTCGCGCGGGTTGATGGCGAACAGGCCCTGGAACAGGGTGCGGGCCTCGGCCACCTTGCCCTGGTGGAAGAAGGCGTAGGCCGTCCGGGCCACCGCGTAGAGCTCCTCGTCGGTGTAGCCCCGCACGTCCTTGAGCGTGGCCTTGCCCTCGGCCCACTTCTGGACCGCGGCGGTGAGCTTGTCGGTTTCTGGAGGTGCTGCTGGCATCGTCTTCCGGTCGGTCGAGTGGGCCTACAGCCTGGGGCCTAGGGCCTGCAGCCTGCTTTTCAGTAGCTGCCGTTCGCCTTGTATTCCTGCTTCATCCGCTCGATGACCTCGTCGGTGTCGGCCTGCACCTTGCCGAGCAGCGAGAGCATCTGGGCCTCGCGGTTGATGACGGCCTTCATCCGCTCGAGCTTGTCGGGAGCGACGGTGACCCGCCCCAGGGCCGCGTCCAGAGCCTTGCGCGAGCCATCGGCGCCGCGCTCGACGACGGTCCGGGTGAAGGCGCGGTCGGGGAACGGGGTCAGCTCCTCGGTGCCCTGGCCGAACGGAGAGGGCGGTGGAGGCAGGCGCAGCTCGTCGGAGGTGTGCCCGGGCCCCATGAACTCCAGGAGCGCGGCCGAGGCCAGCGGCGGCCGCTTGGGGTCGCCCAGCTTCTTGGCCTTCTTCTTCCGGTCGAATTGCGCCGGATCGACGAGCTTCTCGCGGATCGAGCGCGGTCCGCCCCAAGGCCAGAGAGGAATCCGAGATGACTGAGGGTCGCCGACTTTCGCCATGAGGCCGACAGAGTCCCGCAAAGCGCGCGAGCAGGTCAAGGCGCGTTACCATGGGGCGCGTTGCCCGGCCGCTCTTGAGGAGACCGTATGACCCGTCATCTCGTCCTCGCGCTGCTGGGCCTGACTTGGGGCTCGGCGTGCTTCTCGCCGACCTGGGAGGCGCGGCTCGCCGTGGACGGCGGGAGCACGAAGGAGGGCGACGCCGGCCACTCCTTCGACTGCGACCCGCCTTGCGCCGCCGGATACTTCTGCTCGCGCGACGGCGTCTGCGAGCCCTGCCAGCCCGGTTGTGCCCTGCGCCAGTGCGGCGACGACGGCTGCGGAGGCCTTTGCGGCACCTGCCGCCCGGACCAGTACTGCACCTTGGAGGGCGAATGCACTGGCTGCCCGCCGACGCGGAAGTGTGGTGCCCAGTGCTGTGCGAGCGGTCAGACCTGCGTGAACGGCGTCTGCGAAGTCTGCGGCTGCGAGGGGCGGCAGTGCGGCTATGACGCCTGCGGCAAGCTGTGCGGCACGTGCGTCGCCCCCGGCTACTGCACGACGGAGGGCCGCTGCCAGGTCTGCAGCTGCCAGGGAAAGGATTGTGGCGACGACGGATGCGGCACGTCGTGCGGCGTCTGCGCCGGCAACGAGAACTGCCAGGCCGGCCAGTGCGTCTGCCATCCGCTGTGCGACTGGAGCCAGTGCGGTGACGACGGCTGCGGCGGAAGCTGTGGGCAGTGCCCGGCCGGCAGCACCTGCCAGTGGGGAAGCTGCGTCTCCGAGACCTGCGAGCCGCCGTGCTCCGCCTACCAGTACTGCGAGACGAACTGGGGCGCGCCGTTCTGCGCGGAGATCTGCAACCCGCCCGTCGGCTGCCAGCCCAGCGAGATCTGCGACGTGATGACCGGCCGCTGCCAGGCGGCCGCCTGTGACGGAGCCTCCTGCCAGCCTGGCCAGGGCTGCTACGACCCGTGGACCCTCGGGCAGGGCAACGTCTGCACCTGCCTGCCGGGCCACGACGACGCCTTCGGCAACTGGGTGGAGGACACCTGCGCGGCGTTCGGCCAGTCGTGCGCGTACGACTGGAATGCCCCGGGCCCGGCGATCTGCGGGGCGCCCGGCGAGTTCGAGGACTGCCAGGTGGGGCTCGGCTGCAGCGCGGGCCTCGACTGCGTCGACTTCGGCAGCGGCTATGCCATCTGCCTGCAGGCGTGCTCGCTCACCAAGGACTGCGCCAATCCCATGACCAGCTGCCAGACGGCCGCCAAGAAGCACTGCTGGTACGCCATCTGCGCCCAGCCCGAGACGCGGCCTGGTGACCGCCAGAACTACTTCCGGCCTTGCCCTTCCGCGTCTCCCAGCGACGGCATCTGCCTGCCCTATGCGTCGCAGGACTCGGCCGGAAACTTCATCGACATCGGCGTCTGCGTCCAGACCGGCAGCGCGCCGTCCCTGGGGCAGTGCAGCGTCGCCGCCGACCGCACGCGCATGTCCGAGCTGTGCCCTCAAGGCCAGTGGTGCGAGGCCGCCGCTCCGGATCCGTCGAGCTCGGGCGGCGGCCTGCTGGGAGTCTGCCGGTCGGCCTGCAACGCCGCGCCCTCGCCCATCCCCGTGCGCGCCTGCGCGTCGACCACCGAGGTCTGCGCCGACATGAGCTCGGCCTCGCAGGGGACGATGAACGAGGCCCGCCTGGGCGCCTGCCACCCGTCTTGCGACCTGCTCGGTGCCGGAGCCTGCCCGCCCGATGCGCTGGGCGACAAGGCCGGCTGCCTGCCCAACTTCAACCTCGATGGAACCGGCTTCTGCTACCCGCAGGCTCCCGGCGCGGCGGGCAAGGGCCAGGCGTGCACCTGGGACACCACCTCCGATCCCCGGAATCCGTGCGGCGACCGGCTCTACTGCATCGACCCGGGCTCCGGCGGAGTCTGCAGCGGCTTCTGCGACACCTCCGTCTGCACGGACCCCTACCAGCCTTGCCCCGAATGCTCGCCGTTCTCGATCTGCTATCCGCTCGGCGGGTCGGTCGGCGTCTGCTACTGACGGGCCTCCACGCCGCCAGAGGGGGCACGCCGGTGAACGCCAGCACGAGGGCTTGCCCACGGGACGAGGCGGCCTTCCTGGATGACCGGGCACGGTCTCGGCCGTTCTCCACCCGGGGATTCGCCTGTTCTTTCACGTAATTGCAGCCCGGCTCACCGGAGGTTTGACTTGCAAACCTTCCGGCAATAGCCTCCGCCACCCAAAATTCACCAAAGTCCGCAGGTCCCAACGCAGGTCCAAAAAGAGGCGTAAACGCGCATGAAGAAGAACTTCCTGTTCACCTCCGAGTCCGTGACCGAAGGTCACCCCGACAAGATCTGCGACCAGATCTCCGACGGCATCCTCGACGCGATGATCGCCAAGGACCCGCACTCGCGCGTCGCCATCGAGACGATGGTCAAGACGGGCTTCGCCATCGTCGCCGGCGAGGTCACGACCCGCGCCTGGGTGAACATCCCCGAGATCATCCGCAAGACCATCTGCAGCATCGGCTACACCGACTCGTCGATGGGCTACGACGGCAACACCTGCGGCGTCATGGTCGCCATCGAGGGGCAGTCGGGCGACATCGCCATGGGCGTCGACAGCGGCGCCAAGAAGGAGCAGGGCGCGGGCGACCAGGGAATGATGTTCGGCTACGCCTGCAACGAGACCGACACGCTGATGCCGGCCCCCATCTACTACTCGCACGCGCTCACCCGCCGCCTCACCGACATGCGCAAGAAGGGCAAGCTCCCGTTCCTGCGCCCGGACGGCAAGAGCCAGGTCAGCGTCGAGTACGTGGACGGCAAGGTCGCCCGCATCGACACCGTCGTCGTCTCCAGCCAGCACTCGGACGACGTGTCGAACAAGAAGCTGCACGAGGGCATCATGGAGGAGGTCATCCTCGCCGGCCTGCCCAAGAAGCTGCTCGACAAGAAGACCAAGTTCTTCATCAACCCCACCGGCCGCTTCGTCATCGGCGGCCCCATGGGCGACTCCGGCGTGACCGGCCGCAAGATCATCGTCGACACCTACGGCGGCATGGGCCGTCACGGCGGCGGCGCGTTCTCGGGCAAGGACCCCTCGAAGGTCGACCGCTCGGCCGCGTACATGGGCCGCTACATCGCCAAGAACGTCGTGGCCGCCGGCCTGGCCGACCGCTGCGAGGTGCAGGTGGCCTACGCCATCGGCGTCGCCGAGCCGGTCAGCGTGCTCGTCGACACCTTCGGCACCGGCAAGGTCCCCGAGGAGAAGATCGAGCAGGCCGTGCGCAAGGTCTTCGGCCTCAAGCCCCGCCAGATCATCGAGACGCTCGACCTGCTGCGCCCCATCTACCAGCGCACCGCCTCGTACGGCCACTTCGGCCGCACCGAGAAGGAGTTCACCTGGGAGCGCACCGACAAGAAGGACGCGCTGCGCGTGGCCGCCGGGGGAAAAGGCGGGCTCCGCGTGGTCAACGAGTAAGACCCCGCGGTCGGTAGTCGCCGGCCTGCGTGCCGGCTCGGTCTAGCAACAAGCATCGCGAAGCCCGGCTCCCAAGCCGGGCTTTCGCTTGCCGGCAGGGAGGTGCCACGTGCGCGCAGTCATCACCGGGGCGGCTGGTTTCGTCGGGGCGACGCTCGCCCGCAGGTTGTGCTCGCTGGGGACGCCCCCGCGCTGCGTGCTGCTCCCCAGCGACGACGCCTCCGGGCTCTCGGGCCTGCCGGTCGAGATCGTCCGGGCCGACGTGACGCGCTCCGAAGGGCTCGAGAAGACGATCGAGGGCTGCGACGCGGTGGTGCACCTGGCCGGCATCCGCCGCTCACCGGAGCGCGAAGCCTTCTTCAAGGTGAACGCCGAGGGGACGCGGTCGGTGTGCGAGGCCATCGTCCGCGCCGGTGGCACGGCGCGCCTGGTGCTCGCCGGGTCGATCGCCGCGACCGGCCCCAGCCGCGACCAGCCCGACGAGAACGCGCCGTTCAACCCGCGCGACTGGTACGGCGAGTCGAAGGCGGAGGCCGAGCGGATCGCCTACTCGTACCAGGACCGGCTGCCGGTGACCGTGGCGCGGCCCTCGCGCATCCTCGGGCCGGGCGACCGCGAGAACCTCTTCTTCTTCAAGCTCGTGAACCAGGGCGTGAAGGTGTCGCTGGGCGAGCCCAAGCCCGTCTTCTCGTTCATCGACGTCGAGGACATCGTCGACGCGCTGCTGATGCTCTGCGAGAAGCCCGAGGCGGTGGGCCAGAGCTTCTTCCTCACGCACGAGACCGCGACGATGGAGGAGCTGCAGGGCTCGTCGCTCAGGCGCTGGGGAAGAGGCCCTGGTCGCTGAAGATCCCCAGGCCGGTGTTCCGGGCCGTGGCCAGCGCGGCGGACGTCGTCTCGCGGACCACGGGCAAGCACCTGCCCATCAACCGCAAGATGGCGCAGCAGCTCCTGGTGCCGGGCTGGACGTGCTCCACCGTCAAGGCGCGCGAGCGCCTGGGCTTTGCGGCGAAGACGCCCATGAGCGAGTCCATCGCCCGCGCTGGGCGCTGGTACCGGGAGAAGGGCTGGCTGTAATCGGGCTTCGGGCTTTGGACTTCGGGCTTCGGGTCAAGGCGCCGGCCTGGGCCTGCAGTGCCCGAAGCCGGGCACCCCGTTGGTTCCGGCTTCGCCGAGTCTCGAGCGACGGCTACTGCTTGGTCCAGGAGACGGCGTAGCCGCACGACAGGTTGCCGACCTTGTAGTAGCAGTCGCCGGAGGCCGAGTTGGTGCCGGTCACGTCGACGTAGCGGCAGTCGAGCTGGTAGTCGGGGCACTGCTCCTCGAAGCGCAGCGAGCAGCGGTTCTGGACGGCGGGGTTCTCGGCGACCGTGTAGATGATGTCGGCCTGCGTGGAGCCGCAGTTCTCCTCGTGTCCGCCCGGCAGCGCGATCACCTTGTTCTTGAGCACCGGGCACTTGGCCGCGTCGCCGCTCGACAACGCGAAGCTGACGTCCCAGTTGCCGGCCTCGCGGGCCTTGTCGCAATCGTCCTTGGAGATTGGCCCGCCACAGGAGGCAAGGGCAAGGGCGGCGGCGAGGAGGAGGAGGTAACGCAGCATGGTGTGCTCCAGGGGCGAAAGAAGGCGCGTGCGCGCTGAGGAAAGTGGGCCGAATCCTGACAGCCGCCGCGCCTGCGCACAAGCGGCGAGAGTGCGGGGCGGCTACTTCTCCGGCGTGCCGAAGTGGAAGGCGAGGTAGCCGGTGCAGCTGAAGAACCGGCCGCCGCTGCCTTCGGGCAACGGGATGGTCATCCCCGGAGAGGTGCGGTTGTCGTAGTCGATGATGTACTCGTTGAAGGCCGGGAAGTACCACATGGTGCGCACGCCGATGGAGACCCACGCCGCCGGATAACCCTCGGCGCCGATGCCGACCGAGCCGACCAGGCCCTGCATCGCGCGGTGCTTGCCGACGATGCCGAAGCCTACGCCGCCTTCGACGAAGAGGTCGTAGTACTTCTCGCCGGGCAGCGCGCCCTTGCCGGCGTTCATCATCAGTGCGCTGACGAGCGAGAGCGGGTGCCAGCCCACCTCGCCGCCGATGTACCCGCCGCCGCCGCGCTCCTTGGTGAAGATCTCCCAGCCGGTGCCGATGAAGTTGAAGCCGATGTTCGCGTGGCCAAGGATGTTGTAGCCGCCGCGCAGCCCCGCGGCGGCGCCGTTCTGGAGCGAGGCGTCGAACATCCAGTTGGTGTCCTCGGCCGGGTTGGCATTCGCCACCTGGCCGGCGACCTTGCCGCGGTTGAGCGACCACCAGTTGTAGCCGCCGCTCAAGGTGAGGTAGGCGCCGGCATGGCCGACGGTTGGGCCCCACCACGGGGTCGATGGAGCGGGCGGGGGCGGCACGGCCACGGGCTTGGCCTTGTCGTCCTCGGGAGGAGGCGCCGCGTCCGCAGGAGCCGCTTCGACCTGCCGCGTCTCGGTGCGGGGCGCCGGCTCGGCGTTCGCGGAGGGCGAGGGTGCAGCGCCGGATGGCGCGCTGACGAACTCCTGGGACGCATCCTCAGGCTCGGGCTCGGCCTTCTTCTCGGGCGCCTTCTGGGCCGACTTCTTCTTGGCATCGGCGGCCCAGGAAGACGAGGGGACGGCCAGGGAGAGGCAGAGCAGCGCGAAGAGCGGGAGGAGTCGGCGCGTCATGGCGGGCCTCGGGGTCGTCGAAGCCAGGAAGACTAGCGCCAAAACGACGAGGAGGCTCGGGAACGAGTCCCGAGCCTCCTCACCAACGTCTATCGACGATCGGCCTGTCCGGCCGGAGGACGATGATCGGCTAGTACCGGTAGTGGCCCGGCTTGTACGGACCCTCGACCGGCACGCCGATGTAGTCGGCCTGCTCCTTGGTGAGCACGGTCAGCTTCACGCCCAGCTTCTCGAGGTGCAGGCGGGCGACCTCCTCGTCCAGGCGCTTGGGGAGCATGTAGACCTCGCGCTTGTACTGGTCGTTGCGCTGCCACAGCTCGAGCTGGGCCAGCATCTGGTTGGTGAAGGAGCTGGACATCACGAAGCTCGGGTGGCCGGTCGCGCAGCCCAGGTTCAAGAGGCGGCCCTCGGCGAGCACCAGGATGGAGTGGCCGTCGGGGAAGACCCACTCGTCGTACTGGGGCTTGATGTTGACGTGCTTGATGCCCTTGACCTTCTTCAGGCCGGCCATGTCGATCTCGTTGTCGAAGTGGCCGATGTTCCCGACGATCGCCTTGTCCTTCATCTTCTTCATGTGGTCGACGGTGAGGACGTTCTTGTTGCCGGTGGCGGTGACGAAGACGTCGGCCTCGCTCACGTAGTCCTCGACCGGCTTGACCTCGAAGCCCTCCATCACCGCCTGCAGCGCGCAGATGGGGTCGATCTCGGTGACGATGACGCGGCAGCCCTGCCCGCGCAGCGCCTGGGCGCAGCCCTTGCCCACCTCGCCGTAGCCGAAGACCACCGCGACCTTGCCGCCGAGCATCACGTCGGTGGCGCGGTTGAGGCCGTCGATGAGCGAGTGGCGGCAGCCGTAGATGTTGTCGAACTTCGACTTGGTCACGCTGTCGTTGACGTTGATGGCCGGGAAGAGCAGCTCGCCCTTCTCCTGCATCTGGTAGAGGCGGTGCACGCCCGTGGTCGTCTCCTCGCTGACGCCCTTGATGGCCTTGGCCACCTTGGTCCAGCGGCCCGGGTGGCTCTGCTGCTCGGCGCGGAGCAGCTCGAGGATGACGCCCCACTCCTCGGGCTCGGCCTTGGCGTTGAACGCCGGGACCTTGCCGGCCTTCTCGAACTCCACGCCCTTGTGGATGAGCAGCGTGGCGTCGCCGCCGTCGTCGACGAGCAGGTTCGGGCCCGAGCCGTCCGGCCACATCAGCGCCTGCTCGGTGCACCACCAGTACTCCTCGAGCGTCTCGCCCTTCCAGGCAAAGACCGGGGTGCCCTTCGGGTTCTCGATGGTGCCGTTGCGGCCGACGACCACCGCGGCGGCGGCGGTGTCCTGGGTCGAGAAGATGTTGCAGCTGACCCAGCGCACGTCGGCGCCCAGGTCGACCAGGGTCTCGATGAGCACCGCGGTCTGGGTGGTCATGTGCAGGCTGCCCATGACCTTGGCGCCCTTGAGCGGCTTCTTGGAGCCGTACTTGGCGCGCAGGGCCATCAGGCCGGGCATCTCCTGCTCGGCGAGGCGGATCTCGGCGCGGCCGAGGGTGGCGAGGGAGAGGTCGTGGACCTTGAAGGGCGGACGCTCGTCGGCCTTCTTCAGGGGCAACACTGCGGCGGTCTTCTTGGTGGGCATCGGAGACGTCCTTTCGGTTTGGGGAACAGCGTTCTAGCGGCTTGAAGTCTGGGGTGCAGCTTTGGATTTGGAACTGGCGATCCGGCGCGCGGCGGCGGCGAAGAGCGGTGGGCCCTTGACGTTGGGCGAGGGCGGCAGCGGCCGGACGCGCGGCGCCTCGAAGCCTGCCTCGGTGAGCCAGCGCTCGATCTGCGCGGCCTCGAAGCCGAGCCAGACATGGCCCATCTGCGCGCGGTACTCGGCCCGGTCGTGCGGCTGCATGTCCATGACGACCAGGCGTCCGCCCGGCTTGAGCACACGCGCCGCCTCGGCGAGCGCGCGGGCAGGATCGCTCAGGTGGTGCAGGACGAGGATGATGAGCGCGGCGTCGAGCGAGGCGTCGTCCAGCGGCAGCGCCTCCATCGCCCCGCGCTCGAGCCGGACGTTGGAGAGGCGCGAGAGGCGCTTCCGGGCGGCGGCGAGCATCGCCGCGGAGCTGTCGACGCCGACCACCTCCGAGACGAACGGCGAGAGCGCCTCCAGCAGGCCGCCGGTGCCGCAGCCGAGATCGCCGACGGTCCAGGACGCGTCGAGCAGGCCGGCGAGCAAGGGGATCTCCAGGCCGGGGCCGAACAGCTCGCCGCGCAGCTTGTCCCACTGGCCGGCGCTCGTTGCGAAGAAGGCCTGCGAGCGGGTCTGGCGGGCGGAGAGCACGCGCTCCAGGCGCGAGTCGTCGGAAGCTCGCCTGGCCGTTCTCCCCCACCTGGTCGCGCAGCAGCGTCCAGAGCCGGCGCGCGGGCTGCGGGCGGTCCTCGGCCATGGCGTACAGGCGGCTCGTGCCCTCGCGCCGGCACACGGCCCAGCCGTCGTCGGAGAGGACCTTCAGGTGCCGGCTGACCGTGGACTGGGGGAGCTGGAGCACGTCGCACAGTTCGGCGACCGAGAGCTCCTGGCGCTCGAGCAGGCGCAGGGCGCGTACCCGGGTCACGTCTCCCAGGGAGGCCATCCAGCCGAGGATTGCGGGCGCCGCGGGCATTGCCAACTCCATCCGTCAAGCCGGATGGAATGTTGGACGTGGGCGGCGGCGATGTCAAGCGCGAGCTTTGGCGTCGCAGGGCTGAAACCGGTTTCTTGCCCGCGAGTATCATGGACGGGCCGGTGCTCCGATGGCCCAACGTTCCCTCATCCCTCTGCTTCTGGTGGTCGGAGCGTGCGTGCGCCCGGAAGGCCCCTGTCCGCAAGGCCAGGTGCTGCGCGAGGATCGGTGGCCCAACGACCTCCTCTCCCGCGGCTGCGCAAGCCGGGAAGCCGACGGCACCCTTCGGCGGCAGGGACACTGGGAGTGGTTCCACCACCTCGACGCCGACTCCAAGTACGGCGCCTTGCACCAGTTGCAGGCCGACGGCGAATACCGGGACGGAGATCCTGGCGCGAGTCTGAACAGCACCCCAGAGGTCGCGAGTCGTGAGGGCCTTTGGATCTTCAGGGACTCCTTGGGATTCGAGAAGGGGGCGACGACGTACCACCACGGAATGAGGGACGGCCGGTTCAAGAGCCCGGACGAGGGGGAGGGAGCTTACCGGGGCGGTCGGCGCGAGGGGCTGTGGACCCAGGACTCCGGCGGAAGGAAATTCGAGACTCTCTATTGGCACGACCAGGTATGGCGCTGGACCGAGTGGAATGGGGACGGGACGATGGAGTCCCAATGGGTCCGCGAAGAGCGAGGGGGCTCGACGACACATTGGTTTCCCAGTGGTCGTATGGAGTCGAGGGAGCGGATCAGCGCGTCTGAGAGCACGCTGCAAAGCTGGTACGAGAACGGCCAACTCAGACTGGAGAGGACCCGGAACCCGTCGGGCACCTCGGTGAAGGAATGGGACGAGCGCGGCCAGCCCATCCATCGCTCACCGCCTGGCGAGCCAAATCTGGTGACGGAGACGTTTCGCGGGGTGAACGCGTCAGATACGGGGGACCTCTATGCCGCGCTCACCAGCCTCTTCGTGCAGGGTGGCGACCTACCGGCGCCGGCCAAGCTGCTGAAGAGGCTCGGCCTCGATGCCAAGGATGTTCGCGACCCGGACGCGAACTTGCTCGTGGCGGCCATCACCGGAGACAGCGCGCTCGCGCGGAGGGCGCTGTCCATGGCCGCGAAGCCCGACGGACTGCCCGGCGAGCCCAGCCCGGTCAGCGTGTGTCGCGATTCTTCAGGGAACATCACTCCGCTGACCGTCGCCGTGCACTTCGGCCACAGGGACGTCGCCTCGCTGTTGCTCGAGCGCGGGGCCCGCCCCGACTGCCGCGTCCATCAGGGGCCGGCCCCGTACTTCACCTCGACGATGATGGTGGCCATCTACCGCAAGCAAAACGACATCCTCAAGCTGCTGATCGACCACGGCGCCGACGTGAACTACACCTGCCATCTGCATTACGCGTTCGTCTCGTACCTCAAGCTCGCTGCGAAGGCGGGCAACTTTGAAGCCTTTGAGATCCTCCTGAGCAACGGCGCGGACGTCGCCAGGCAGGAGGCCCGGTTCGGCACCGCCGACTGGCGCATCGCGGAGACCACGCTGGCTGCTTCGAGGCCCGAGTTCGTCGAGCGCCTTTTGAGAGGCGGCTACGAGCTGCCCCCAGCTCTCTCCGCGACGTACGGCGTGCTTAGGGACGACTTGCCGAGGATCGTCGACGGAGTCCTCGGAGACGGAGACGATATTCGAGCCCGGAACCGCGCGGTGCGAGACCGAGGCCCCGAAGGCGAGCCGGTCACGGCCGCGGGGCTCGATGGCAAGAGGCGGAATCTCGGAATCGAAGAGCTCGTGTACAAGGCGAGCCTGCGCGAGGACAAGCAGACCCTCGCGCATGTACTCGAGAGCCTCTGGCAGGCGGACTTCACGACGGACTTCGATGGCCTCTTCGAGGACATGATGGCCAAGAAGCCGGACGCAGACACCGTGGCCGTCTACCGCCGCCACGGTTGCTTCACCTGCGGCTCGCTGGCCTTCGAGGCTCCTTGAGTCTGCCCCAACCAACTGGGCGCCCCCGGCGTGCTGGGCATCCTGGCGGAGCATCCTCCCCGGGGCTCGGCGAGCTGCAGATACCCGAAGTGGGCGTCGGTCAGCACGGTGGTACTCGCGCTGGTGATTGATTCGCGGCACATGTCGGCGGCTACCCGGTCGGCTGAGATCTGGGGCGGACTTACGGTTCCGCTCCGCACTGACGCGAAGTGCGTGAGCATGGCCAGACTGGGTATCTTCAGGCACCTCATGCGCTCACTCATCGTCCCTCTCTGTCTTTGCCTCCTGTCCGCCCCAGCGTGGGCGGACGACGATTCTCCTCCGCCGGAGACGCCCGGCCCTCCCGACTAGCCC
>JASGHK010000007.1:0-518347 GCA_049841135.1 Myxococcales bacterium | reverse complement strand
TGTGCGTGTACTTCGTTCAGTTACGTATTGCTAAGGTTGATCGGGAAACACGATAAATCCGAACAGCACCTGACCTCGTCCTCGAGGTGCTCGCGGTGTCGGCGAAGACGTCGTCCCGGGCCTGCACCCGCGCGAGCATGCCGTTGAAGCAGTCGGTCAGCCGCCCGACCTCGTCGTCGCCGGCCTTGGCGGCACGGACCGAGTAGTCCGACCGGGCGGTGACGTCGGCGGCCACGCCGGCGAGCGACAGCACGGGGTCGCGGACGAGCCGGCCCATCCGCCGGGCCAGCACGAGGGCGACGACCGCCGACGCCGCGAGCACCCCGGCGAGCGCGACGGCGTGGTCCCGGGTGCTGTCGCGGAGCTCGTCCAGCGGGATGCGGACGTACACGGTACCGATCCGGTTCCCGTCGAGCGTGACCGGGACGTACGTGTCGACCCAGTCGGCGGCGAACCGCGTCCCGTCCGCCCCCGTGCGCGGCCGGCACCCGGTCCGCCCACTCCGGGCGGGCGGCGAACGACGCCAGTAACCGGCCGTCCCGGCCGTACACGGCCGCCGCCTCCGCCCGGGTCAGCCCAAGGCTCTTGAGGGTGCCGCCGGCGTCGTTCGCGTCGCCGAAGCTGACGGCGGCCGTCACGTTCGCCGCGATCACCGCCGCGTGTGCCTTCGAGTCCTCGATGATCCCGTCCCGGACCATGTCCAGGTCGTGGGCGGTCAGGGCCGCGCCGGCCAGCACCAGGGCGGCGAGGGTCGGGACCATCGCGATCAGCGTGAGCTTGGCCCGGATCGAGCGGTTCTTCAGGGTGGGTCGTGGCATGAGGGGTACGTCCTTCCCGGCGGGGCCGCGGGTCGCGGGCCGCCCGTTGTGTCTCGTGGTGCGGGCGGGGTCAGCGGACCCGCGAGCTTGAGCAGCTTGGTGCTGATCCGGACCCGGGCCTGCTCGGCCGCCCGGGCGACGATCTCGAACCGCATCCGGTTCTCCTCGGTGAACAGCCGGACGACCCCGCCGTCGTCGGCGAACTCGACGGGTCGTCGCCGACCGTCAGGGCGGCGGCCGGCCCGAGCCGTGCGGGCGGCGGCGAACTGCCCCTCCGCCGCCGCGTCGACGAACAGCAGGTGGCACGGGCGGACGTAGCGGCGGCGGCCGACGGGCGGACGACGACGGGCCGGCCGTTGATCGCCCGCCCGGCGGCGGCCGCCTCGACCGCCGCCCGAGTGCTGCCCCGCCGCCGCCAGCACCCCGATCTCCAGCGGGGCGGCGGCCGACGCGAACGCGTCGGGCGGCCACTCGGTGAACTGCGCGAAGTTCAGGACGAACGCGGCCTTCAACTGCGCCTCGCGGGACGGGGCGGCGGCGGCGGCGACGGCCGCGAAGGGCCGGGGGCGGTCGGCCCGGCGACGGCCGGGCCGAGCACCGCCGCCGTCGCGGCCAGGACGGCCGCCACCACGCGGTTGGGACAGGTCGTTGACATACGGCTCACAGCGTTCGAGGGTCGAGGACCGGGTCGGGCGACGGCACGGCGGACGGTCGGTGCGGCGGGTCGGCACCGCGGCGGATCAGTACCGCAGCGTCGACTGCGCGTACACGGTCCGCGGGACCTCCGACGCGACCGAGTACGACCCGCTCTCGGACTCGGGGTGGCGGTCGTCGAACACGTTCTGGACGCCGACCGCCGACCTCGACGCCGTCCGCCGGCCGGTACGTGAGCCCGGCGTCCGCCCGCACGTAGCCCGGGACGTCGCCGCCGGCCGACTGCTCGACGAGGTACGCGTGCGCGTTCGACCTCGAGCCGGGCGGTCAGGTTCGTACCCGACGTGGAGTTGGAACTGGTTCCGCGCAGGGGTCGCGCTCGGCCGTCCGCTCGGTGGTCGTGTCCCCCCCGCCGCCGTCGACCGCGTGCATGTTCGGCAGCAGGAGCGAGTACGACCCGGCGAGGTGGAGCCGGTCGCTCGGGTTCCACCGGGCGGCCAGCTCGACCCCGTAGGTCTCGCCGCGGAGCGCCTTGCCGACCGTCATCGGGACGACGACGCGGGGCGTCGGGGTCGCCACGAACTGCGGGGTGCCGGCGCCGAACGTGTGCAGGTCGTCGTAGACGTTGACGAACCCGGTCAGGTCGAGCGCAGGGACTTCGAACGGGCGGACGCGGACGCCGGCCTCGTACGCGGTCAGCACCTCGGGGTCGATGCCCGGGGTCGCCGTGCCCGACGACCTGGGTCGGGACCCCGCCGGGCGTCGGGCCCGACGCGAGCCAGTAGGAGGCGGCCCGGTCGAAGATCGAGGGCGTGCGGACGGCCCGGGAGACGGCCGCCCACGCCGAGGCCGGAGTCCGACGGGGTGTACGAGGAGCCGGCCGCTGGGCTGGAGGTTCCACCCGGAGAACAGGTCCCGCTCGACCTTCGTGCCGAGGACGACGTGGAGCCGGTCGGGGACGAGCGTGACGTCGTCCTGGACGAACGCGCTGAACCCGTGCCCGTCGCCGGTCGGCGCGTCCGGGGTGACGAACGTGGTCGTCGACAGCGAGTACCCGACGTACCGGTACCCGACGCCCCACGTCGACCTCGTGCCCGCCGACCGGGTGGAACCGGTTCTGCACCTCGACGTCGAACCAGTTCTGCTCGAAGTCGTTGAGCCGCGTCTGGTGGTACGCGAGGCGGTCGTAGTACGCCTGGACCGAGAGGTCGGCGTCGGGGGAGATCGTGTGCGTCCAGCGGGCCAGCACGTTGCCGCCGGCGGAGACGAACGTGTGGTCCTCGACCGACGCGTACGGGGCGGCGAGCGCCGGCAGGGTCATGCGGGTCCCGCCGTACTGCCGGCTGACGTCGCCCTGCAGGGTCAGGACGTCGTCCGGCGTCGCGTACCGGTCGACCCGGAACCCGCCGTGCGTGGCCTCCCACCCGTCGCCGGCGTCGTTCGGCCCGGCGGTGTCGAAATCGGACGTGTTGCGGTACTTCGCGTAGGCCCGGTAGTAGGTCAGGTCGTCGACCCGCCCGCCGTAGCGGACCCCGCCGACGTCCTCGACGTTCGACCCCCGGCCGGTGACGAGGAGGCCCTGGGTGTCGCGGGCCTCCTTCGACTGGATGTTGACGACGCCGTTGACCGCGTTGGACCCCCAGAGCGTCGCCCCGGGGCCGCGGATTACCTCGATCCGGTCGAGGTCCTGGAGCAGGTAGTCCTGGCGGTCCCAGTAGACGCCGCCGAACGCCCGGTTGTAGAGCGTCCGCCCGTCCTGGAGGACGAGCAGCTTGTTCGCGTACTCGTCGACGAACCCGCGGGACCCGATCTCCCACGTCCCCGCGTTCAGCCGGTTGACCTGCACGCCCGGGACGAGCCGAAGCAGTTCCGGGATGCTGTCCAGCCCGGACCGGCGGATCTCCTCGCCCGAGATCAGCGTGACGGCGGCCGGCACTCGGCCACCCGCTGGCGGTGCTTCGAGACGCTCGTGACCTCGACGTTCATCAGGTCCTCGAGGCTCAGCGCGCCGAAGTCGCCGGCCGGCTTCGCCGCCGGGCGGGCGGGAGCGGCCGGGGCGGGCGCGGGCACCGCCGCGTCCGCGGGCGGCCCGGGGTCGACGGCCGCCCCGGGGTCGACGGCCGCCCCGGGGTCGACGGCCGACGCGGGGTCGACGGCCGACGCGGGGTCGGCGGCCGGCGAGGGGCCGGCCGGTGGCACCGCGTCGGCGGCCGCCGACGCGACGGCCGGCAGCCCGAGCACGCCGGCGACGGCGTAGGCGAGGACCCGGCGGGTGACTGGGCGGGCGGACGTCGGTTGGGGGTGTGCCACGTGTGTACCCTTCGGGTGCCGTGAACCGTCGGGCCGCTCGGCGCCAGACGCGCGTGCCGGCCGTGCCGGCCGGGCGGCCCGTACGGGCCACCGCTGGCCGGAGCATCGGTGCCGGTGGAGCGGTCCTTAATGGCGTTGCGGGGCGGTGCGGATTCCCCTAACGGGGCGGCGCGGATTCCGTTCGCGGGCGATGCGAGACGGGCGACGGTCCCGGAAGATCGCGTGCCGCCGGGCTGCCGCGGGCGAGCGAACGGAAAGGGGTGACGGGTCCGAGCACGGGCGTCGAACGTCGGCGGGCGCGTCCCGGAATCGGGGCCTTCGGACGACTGGGGAGTGCGCGGGCCTCGGGGGTTAGATCGCTTCACAAGTCCGTGTAGCGGTTCGCCGGTCTTGTGGTGCGGGCTTCAGCCTGCACATCTGGGTGCAGGCTGAAGCCCGCACCACAAGTCCGGCGACCCGCTACACCGACCTGGCAAACGCTATAGCTTGGAACGGTTGGCGATCGTCCGCGGGACCGCACCCTCAGCCGAGGACGGCGACGGCGAGGTTGTCAGTCGCGTCGGCGTCGCCGGGCGTAGTGGCGGGCGAGAGGGACGCGATCAGGTCCGTCATCGCGGCCAAGTCGACGCTCCGGAGCTTCACCTTGAGCGTCTTCGTCTGACCCGGCTTGAGTCGCACGTGGTTCAGGCGAAGGGTGGTGAGCAGCGCGTCGCCGCCGTCGAGCGACCCGTCGGCCGAGCCGTACACGCCGAGCGTGGCCGAGCCGGTCGCGGCGACGTTGCCGAGGTTGGCGACCGTCACCCGCACCATCGTCGACCGGCCGTCGGAAACCGCGATCGGCACCCCCGACGCGAACGTCGTCGACAGGTCCACCCTCGGCGCGGCGATCGCGATCGGGGCGGTCGCCTGCGTCGGCGTCGTGCTGCTGGCGGTGGCGGCGGCCGAGGCGATCAGCGTGTACGCCCCGTCGGCCAGACCCGTCGGGTAGAGAAACTTCGCCTTCACCGACTTCGACGCCCCCGCGTGCAGGTGGAGGTTGGAGACGGAAACCGTGGTGACGGCGGCGTCGTCGGTCGAGACGGAGCCGTCCGTCGAGGCGTAGATCGTGACGGTGACCGGCCCGGCGAACGTCGTCCCGCCGCCGTTCGTCAGGACGAGCTTGAGGCTCCCCTTCTCGCCCCCAATCGCGGACGCGGGCGCCGCCGGCGAAGGCGACCGAGACCGGGGAGGCGGACGGCTCGGCCGGGGCGGGCGTCGTGGCCGTGGTGCCGCCGGTGTCGCCGCCCGTGTCCCCCCCGGTCGTGCCGCCCGTTGTGCCACCGGTCGTTCCGCCGGTCGACGTCGGCGTCCCGGCGAGGGACTTGATGATGACGTCGGCGTGCGGGCTGCCGAGGCCCGTCGTGTACCCGTACCCGTCGTCGCCGATGTCGTGGAACGCGGCCGTGTACGTCGTCGAGTACCCGGCCGTGCCGGGGGCGGCGTACATCGCGTAGAGCTTCGGGAGCGTCTCGGTCGCGCCGCCGAGCGTGCCGAGGCCGTTCATCACCCGGCCCTGGTCGGCGATCGCGACGAGGGCGGCCCACTGCGGCGACCCGGCGCTCGTCCCGCCGATCACGCCCCAGCCCGTGCCGCCGAACGTGTCGTAGACGGCGAACCCGGTGTTCGGGTCGGCGTTGTACCCGACGTCCGGCGGTGCTGCGGCTGCCGGTCTGCTGGGCGACCTGCTGGTACGCCGGCTCGGGCTCGACCTTGCTGAACCCGCCGTTCGTGCCCGACCGGAACCCGCGCCACGCGCCCTCGCTGTCGTACGTGCCGGCCGAATCGGACGTCTCGAGGTTCGTCCCGCCGACGGAGATGACGTTCGGCGAGCTGCTCGGCCAGAGCACGCCGCCGGACTGCCCGCTGTCGCCGGCGGCCGTCACGAACGTCACCCCGCGGTGCCCGCTGGGCGTGGTGAACGTCTTGTCGTACTGAAGCTGCTCGCTCGACTCGGACCCGCCCCAACTGACGAACTCGCTCCCGCCCCAGCTCATCGAGACGACCGACACGCCCTCGGCCCTGCGGGCGTAGTCGACGGCGGCCATCAGGTCGTCGGTGTTATCGGAGTTGGCCTCGACCAGGAGGATCTTCGCCGCGGGCGCGATCGGCGTGGGCCCACTCGACGTCGAGCGCGGTCTCGCCGGCCCACCCCTCGTCGGCCGCCGGGAGCCGGGTGCCGCCGGTCTGGTTCACGATCGTCAGCGAGGCGTCCGGCAGGTTGAACTGGGCGTTGAAGGTCCGCAGGTCGGCCGCGAGGTTCGGGTCGTGGTAGGCATCGACGATCGCGATCGTCTGCCCCGCGCCGTTCGCGGCGACCGACCCGCTGCCGAGGACGACCTTGTCGAACCCGTACGCCTTGCGGATCTGGGCCGGCGTGAAGCCCTCGACCGCCCCGCTCGTGGCAGCCGGCGAGGCGGCGGCGGCGGCGGCGGCGGCGGCGCGCTCGATGTTCGGCTCGACGGTCGCGACGGCGGCGACCGCCGCCGACAGCAGGCTCCGCGGCTCCAGTGCCTCGACCGCAGCGCTGGCGGAACGGCCCGGGACGTTTCGGGGGGAACGGAGGGACATCGGCGTCTTCTTCTGCTGGCGGTGCGGACGGTGTCGGCCGAACGAGCGCCCGGGCGGGCATGGCCCTCGCGGGCGGGGCCGACGGGCGATTGGTTCCCGTGTACGCCCGAATCCTTCCCGCCACGGGTGGCTCCGCGGAACAAATCTACGCGGCCCGCCCGGGCGGTGTTCTTCCCATCGGGGGTTGGCCGAGGGTGGACCGGCACCGAGTCCGGGCGAGGTCGGCCCGACCGCGACGGCGGCCTTCGGGGATGGGTTGCGGACCGCTACCTCGATCCGCCGCGCGGCTCAGACGAGCGCCCGCAGGCCCTTCACGAGCCGCCCGATCCCCTCGGCGACCGAACGCTCGTCGAGCACCCGTACGCGACGCGGAGCGAGCAGCCCTCGGCGACGCCGAACGTCGAGCCCGGCATGACGGCGACGCCGTGGTCGCGGATCAGGGCCTCGACGAGGTCCATGTCCCGCCGGGCGGTGTGGACGCGCATCGGCGCGTAGAACGCCCCGCCGGGGTCGGGGACCCGGACGCGGTCGCCGAGCGTCGACAGTTCGTGCAGCACCAGTTCCCGCACGCGGGGAAACGCGCCCGTCTGCTGCCGGCACCAGTCCCGCCCGGCCCCGAGCGCGGCCGTCGCGGCGATCTGGTTCAGCGCCGGCGGGCAGATCAGGTTCGTGTCCTGGATCTTCTTGACCGACTCCTCGAGGTGGGCCGGGATGAGCATGTACCCCACCCGCCAGCCGGCCATCCCGAACGCCTTGGACAGCGACCAGAGCCCGATCGTGTGCGCCTCGGACCCCGGGATGGAGGCCGGCGAGAAGTGCCGCGCCTCGCCGTATGTGAAGTACTCGTACGCCTCGTCGGCGACGTGGTAGATCCCCCGCTGCTTGCACAGCGCGTTGACCGCCCGCAGCGTCGCCTCGGGGTAAACGGCACCGGTCGGGTTGTTCGGCGAGACCGTGACGACCGCCCGCGTCCGCGGGGTGATCGCGGCGGCGAGCGCGTCGAGCCGGGGCTGGTACGCGTCGTCCGTCGGCACCACGACCGTCTTGCACCCGGCGATGTCGATCGCCATCTCGTGGTTGAAGTAGTACGGGGCGAACAGGATCACCTCGTCGCCCGGGTCGGCGACCGCCAGCACGGCGTTGAGGAACCGCCATGTTCGACCCGGCCGTCACGACGACCCGCCGGCCGCCGCCGACCGCGTCGCCGCCCACCGTCACGCCGTTGTCCGCCGCCAGCTTCGCCCGCAGCGCCGCCAGCAAGCTCGTCGATGCCGAACGCGAGGCCGTACTTGTTGACCCGCGGGTCGGACGCCGCGGCCTTCGCGACCGCGTCGGCGACCTGCGCCGGCGGCGGGTAGTGCACCACGCCCTGCCCGAGGGAGATCGTCCCCGGGTGCCGGCGGATCATCTCGCCGACAACCGGGATCATCGGGACCTGGACGTTCAGGATGCGCTGGGAGATCGAGGGCATGGGCAGAAAGGATGACGGCGGAAGGATGAAGGATGAAACAGGCGAAGGATGAAGGCGGGGACGATGGCCTTGGTCTGCCGTTCATCCTTCCGCCTTCATCCTTCATTCTTATCCGGCGCTTACAGCGGCCGCCTCGGCCGCCGCTTCCACGCCTCGCCGCGCTCGGGCTTGATCGCCTCGATCGCCTGGACGTGCGCCCGGCCTGGGTGAGCACGTGGTGCAAATCGTTGCCGATGCTGACCAGGCTGAAGCCCTTGTTCAGGAACTCCTGCACGCGGGCGGTGCCGAACAGGAACACGCCGAAGATCACGCCGTTCTTGCGGGCGGCCGCGATCAACTTGTCGGTCGCGGCCTGCAATTCGGGGGACGTGTACATGTGCGGGAACTCGTACTTCTCGAACAGCCCCATCGACATGCACAGGTCGTTCTGGCCCAGGAACAGCATGTCCACGCCGGGGACGGCCGCGATCTCGTCGATGTTCTCGATGCAGCTCTGCCGTCTCGACCTGCAGGGCGACGACGACGTTCTTGTTGGCGTTGCCGACGTACCCGAGCAGGCCGTCCTTGTTCGTGCTCCGCTGGGGGAAGTAGACCGACCGCGTGCCCGCCGTCGGGTAGCGGCGCAGCTCCACGGCCGCCCGGGCCTCCTCGGCGGTGTTGATGTACGGGACGAGGACGCCGTCGGCGCCCAGGTCGAGCGACTGCTGGATGCCGGCCCGGTCGTCGTAGCCGCCGACGCGGACGAGCGACTTCGCGCCGCCGCTCCCGACCGCGCAGAGCATCGCGCCGAGCCGCTCGTGGTCCATCGGCCCGTGCTGCGTGTCGACCAGCAGCCAGTCGTAGCCGGTGTGGGCCAGCTGCTCGGCCACGGTCGGGCTGTGGGAGTTGAGGAAGAGCCCGATCTTGGGCTGGCCGGCCCGCAACTGTGCTTTGAACTCTGCGCCGCTCATGTCTCGCTCCTTCTCGCCCGCCTCGGTGGCGGGCCGCCTGGGGGATGTGTGGACTTCCGCCGAGAGGGTGACCGGTCGCCGCGCCACGCCCCCGCCACAAGGTTCCGTGACGCCGCTCGCCGCCCGGCCGCGGTGGACCCGAGATGACATCCGGCTCATAAAGCGGGCTGGTCCGCGGATTGCCTGAGGTCCGTTGGAACCATCGGGAGACGACAGCATGGCACTGGCAATCAAGACACCGGGTTGGCGGCGGGCGATCGACTGGGCGGTCCGCAGGCTTCTGGCGGCGGGCCGACCGAGGCGGAGCGGCGCGAGCAGGGAGAAGGAGCGGCGGAAGGGCATCCTCCGCCGGCTCCGCGGGCTCTGACCCGGCGGGCGGGCGGTCGACCGGTCGATCCGTCGGGCGGACGCGGGTAAACTGCGGCGGAAGTCCGCACGACCCCCACGTCCCGCAACGGATCGACCCGATGAGAGTTTCTCCCGCCGTCATCGCCGCACTCTTGCTCGCCCCCCTCGCCCCCTCGGCCGCGTCGCTCGCCGCCGACGCCCCGCTCGTCTTCAAGGACCCCGCCCCCAAGCGGTACGAGTCTGACGGCCCGGGCGAGCGTGATCGACCCGCGGTGCAAGCCGCACCCGGAGATCAACTTCCTCCTCGAGAAGGACGGCAAGCCGCAGGACGTCGAGCACGCCTCGGTCGACACCCGCGTCAAGCCGCAGGGGAAGCTCGTCATCTGGCTCATGGGGAACAGCCCGGCGCTGTTCGAGCGGTGCAACAGCTACGGGCTGCACGTGATCCGCGTCCACTACGCCAACGGGTGGTTCGACAAGTTCGGCAAGGAGCCCCCGCCGGCCGACGACAAGTTCCTCGGCAAGATCCGGCTCGAGGCCGCGACCGGCGAGGACTTCTCCGACCAGGTCGCCATCCCCAAGCCCGACGGGATGGCGGAGCGCGCCTCCAGTTCGTGAAGTACCTGGCCAAGGAGAACCCGCAGGGCGAGTGGGACCACTTCCTCGACGGCGGACGGCAAGGGCCTGTCGCTGGGACCGAGGTCATCATTTCCGGCGCGTCGCACGGCGCGACGACGGCCGCCACGGTTCGCGCTGCACCAGAAGGTCGACCGCGTCGTGATGTTCTGCGGCCCGCGCAACCAGTACGAAACCTGGCAGGGCCTGCCGTCGGCGACGCCGAAGAACCGGTTCTTCGCCTTCAGCCACGTGCTCGACGGCGGCTGGACCGGCGGGCACTACTGCCGGTCGTGGGAACTGCTGGGCCTGCAGGAGTTTGGCCCCGTCGTCGAACGTCGACCATGACCCCGGCCCCGTGCGGCAACACCCGCCGGCTGATCACCGACGCCGACGTGAAGAAGGACGCCAAGCGGGCCCACAGTTCGCGTCACCCCGGGCGGCGTCGGCGGTGAAGGATGCCTGACGGGAAGTACATCCACGAGGCGGTCTGGAAGTACCTCTTCACCGAGCCGGTCGACGCGGTCGGCAAGCCGGTCCCCGCCGATCCCAACTGCCTGAAGGACCTGCGGAAGAAGTAGGGTGGGGTTCACCCCACCGCATCCGCCCCGGCGGGCGGGGTGTGTTGAAACTCGAGAGCAGGCGAAGGGGGTCGCCAACGACGACACTGAGGCCATTGAGGAAGCCGACACGGCACGTTCGCGTTGCGGTCGATCCCGTTTCACCGACCGTCTTCCTCGCCAAGCTCCGCCGCCGAGCGGCTACGTCGCCATCCGGACCTTCTTCGAGGGCCTGTCCAGATCGGCCCGGCTGGCCCCCCAGGCTCAGGCTGCGCTCGAGCGGGTGGAGGTCCTGCGCGACCTCCCCTACCGTCCGACCGGCTCGATGGAGCACACGTTGGACGTCTGGCGCCTGCGCGCGCGCCCGAGCCGGCCGCTGCCGGTGGTGCTCTACGTCCACGGCGGCGGCTTCTCCATCCTCTCCAAGGAGACGCATTGGTCGATGGCGCTGTCCTTGCCGAGGCCAGCTACCTCGTCTTCAACATCAACTACCGCCTCGCGCCGGCCGGCCCGTTCCAGCCGCGGTCGAGGACGTCGAGGCGTGGGCGTGGCTCGCGGGGCACGTGGAGGAGCACAGGGGGCGACGCAGGCCGCGTGGTGCTGGCGGGCGAGTCGGCGGGAGCGAACCTGGTCACCGCGTTGACCGTGGCCTGCTGCTACGACCGCCACGAGCGCGCTCGCCCGCCGGCGCGCGCGCGAGGTGTTCGCCGGCGGCAGTCCTGGCCGGCTGCGGCTACCTGCAGGTGACCGACCCGGAGCGCTTCGGGCGTCGCAAGCGGCTCCCCTCGTGGCTCGAGGACCGCGTCCTCGAGACCAGCCGCGCCTACCTGCGCCGCGCGGCGCCGGACCGCGCCGGAGGGGCTGGAGCTGGCCGACCCCGGTGTCGGTGCTCGAGCGGGAGGCGCCGGCGCGGCCGCTCCCGCCGTTCTTCGCGTTCGCCGGAACCGCGGACCCCATCCTCGACGACACCCGGCGGCTCGCGGCGGCGCTGGCGGCGCGAGGCACCCCGCACCTGTTGCGCGTCTACCCCGGGGAGCCGCACGCCTTCCCGCGCTCGCCTGGCGGCCGCAGGCCGAGCACTGCTGGCGCGAGACCTTCGACTTCCTGCGGGTCCACGTGCCGCCGCGCCGGGGCTGAGCCCGCCTCAGCGGATCTCGATCCAGCAGGCGTCCTCGCGCACGAACTGGGCGATGCAGCGCGAGAGCTGGACGAGCCGGGTGTTCACCAGGTCGTGCAGCGCCAGCTGCGGCACCACCAGCGTCGCGTCGGGCAGGGCCTTGGCGAGCGCGCGGCCCATCTCCACCGGCGCCACCTCGTCCTCCCGGCCGTGGACGATCAGCGTCGGCACGCGGATCTGCGGGGCCCGCGCCAGCAGGTCGAAGCGGTCGCGCATGACCAGCGAGACCGGCAGGTAGGGCAGCATCCGCTGCACCATCTCCGGCGCGGAGGTCATCGGCGCCAGCAGCACCAGCTTGCCGGCGTGGCCCCGCGCCGCCATCTCGCCGGCGACGGCGGCGCCCATGGCATGGCCGACGAGGACGGTGTGCTCCGGAGCGACGCCCTGGGCGCGCAGCCAGGCGAGGGCGGTCTCGGCCGCGGCGTAGCACCCGCGCTCGCTCGGCGGACCCGAGCCCGCGGCCAGCCCGTAGCCCGGGTACTCCACCGCCAGCACCGCGAAGCCCTGCCGCTCGAGCTCGAAGACCCACGTCCTCGGTCCCCACGAGCTGGTCGCCGTTGCCGTGGAAATAGACGAGGGTGGTCACGTACCCCGGGCCGGAGAAGTAGAGCGCCACCACCTCGCCGCCGGGCGAAGGCAGGCGCAGGACTTGCCCGTTGCGGACGAAGCCGACCTGCGTCTTTCCGGGCGCGGGGAAGACGACCTCCCGCTGGAAGAGAAGAAAGGCCAGGAACGCCACGAGCCAGGCGCCGGCCACGGTCCCGGCCACGAGGAGCGCCTTGCGCCGCACCTGCCGGGCGAACGGCGTGGAGGCTTCGCCGGGAGGGAGGCGCAGCGCCCGGCGAAGCCGGTCGAAGACTCGCGGCCGGGCGCGCTGGGGTTCGTTGGGGGCCATGGTGGGCGGGCTGGTGGGCAGCTTATCCCGGGCAATCGGGGCGCGCTTGACGGGCGCGGCTGCTTCGTGTCCATTGCACACGCGCTTGCGGAGGCCGACCGTGCCCTACACCTACGAGTACTTCCACCCTGCGGTGACCGTGGACTGCGTCGTCTTCGGCCTCGACCTCGACGAGGCGGAGCTGAAGGTGCTGCTCATCCGCCGCAAGGGCGAGCCGTTCGCCGGCCGCTGGGCGCTCCCGGGCGGCTTCGTGCGCGAGGAGGAGTCGCTCGAGCAGGCGGCGCGCCGGGAGCTGGCCGAGGAGACGGGCCTGTCGGAGGTGTACCTCGAGCAGCTCTACACGTTCGGCGCGCCCAAGCGCGACCCCCGCGAGCGCGTCGTCTCGGTGGCGTACTTCGCGCTGGTCAAGTCGCGCGAGGCGGTGCTGCACGCCGCCACCGACGCCGAGGATGCCGCCTGGTTCCCGGCCTCGAAGCTGCCGCACGTGGCCTTCGACCACGCCGCCATCCTCGACACCGCGCTCACCCGGCTCAAGGGCAAGGTGCGCTACCAGCCGGTGGGCTTCGAGCTGTTGCCGCCGAAGTTCACGCTGACGCAGCTCCAGCGGCTCTACGAGATCGTCCTCGGCCACGAGCTGGACAAGCGCAACTTCCGCAAGAAGGTGCTGGCCACCAAGCTCCTGCTGGCGCTGGGCGAGAAGGAGCAGGGCGTGGCGCACCGCGCGGCGCAGCTGTACCGCTTCGACCAGCGCGAATACGCGCGCAAGTCGAAGACGGGCTACTTCTTCGAGATCTAGGTGAGCGCGGCAGGTCCTCGAGCTGCAAGCCGGACGGACGGTCGAAGGTCTGAGGCATTGCGGCGAGGCTCCGTCGCCGGTAGGTAAGGGCCCCGATGTCATTCGCCTGGCAAGAGCTGGTCGGCTACGCCGCTTCGGTGCTGGTGGCCGCCTCGCTGATGATGAAGAGCGTCGCCCGCCTGCGCTGGGTGAACCTCGTGGGCGCGGTCTGCTTCGCCGCCTACGGGGGCCTGGTCGGCGCCTGGCCGGTGCTGGCGGTCAACACCTTCATCGTCGGCGTCAACGCCTGGTTCCTGGTGCAGATGTACACGCGCCGCGACTTCTTCACCCTGCTGCCCATCCACGGCTGCGACGCCTTCGGGCGCAAGTTCCTGCGCTTCCACGAGCAGGACATCCGCCGCTTCTTCCCGGACTTCGACCCCGAGTCGATGCAGGACCGCCCCGGCTTCTTCGTGATGCGCAACATGTTCCCGGCCGGCGTCTTCTACTTCTCGCAGGCGGAGGGCGGCGACGTGGCCATCCGGCTCGACTACGTCGTGCCCGAGTACCGCGACGGCCGCAACGCCGAGTTCCTCTTCCGCATCCTCAACGAGCAGTTCAGCACCCGCGGCGCCAAGCGATTCACCGTTCGCACCGGAGTGCCGGCGCACGTCCAGTACCTGGGCTCGCACGGCTTCACGCGCGACAAGGCGGAGCCCGACCTGTTCCAGCGGCCGATCATCTGAGGCACGGCGTTCGATTGAAGCCGGGGACGAGCGTGTCCTGAAGGAAGAGGCAGGCGTGGAAGCCTGCCACTACCCGTCCCCACGGTGCCCGATCCGATACAGCGTCGTCAGCTCCCGGGAGCGGGCCGGGTAGAGCGGGTCGTCCTCGTCCTTGGCCTTCTTGTGCCGCGCCGGGGTCGAGCTCTGGCCGCGGATGGTCAGGTTCGCCGCGCTCGCCGCCTGGGCCACCAGCCCGCGCGGCCGCAGCCCCAACAGCTCCGCCAGGTTGGAGATGACCAGCCACGCCTCCCCGCCCGGCGCGAGGTGCTCCGGCAGCTCTCGCAGGAAGCGCAGCAGCAGCTCGCTGTCCGGGTCGAAGATGGCGCGCTCCACCGGTGTCCGGGGCTTGGCGGGGATCCACGGCGGGTTGAACACCACCAGGTCGGCCTGCCCCTCGGGGAAGAGGTCGCGCTGCTCGACCCGGACCTGCTTCTCGAGGTGGAAGCGCTCCACGTTCTGCTGGGCGCAGGCCACGGCGCGCGGGTCCAGGTCCGTCGCCACCACCTCGGGGACGGCCCGGCAGGCGAGCACCAGCGCCAGGACGCCCGTCCCGGTTCCGACGTCGAAGGCCCTCGACACCTTGCCCAGCGGCGCCGCCGCCACCAGGTCCACGTACTCGCCGCGCACCGGCGCGAACACGCCGTAGTGGGGATGCACCCGGCCGCCGATGGCCTCGACCTCCACGCCTCGGTGCCGCCACTCGTGCGCGCCGACCATCCCCAGCAGCCCGCGCAGCGGCGTCAGGCTTTGGCCCTCGCCCGTTCCCCAGACCTCCCGGCAGGCCTGCCGCAGGTCGGGCGCCTGCTTGAGCTGCACCCGCCACTCGGCGTCCAGCTCCACCAGCAGGCGCGAGGTCACTTGATGGACGGTGGACTGCCGCTGGCGGTGGGCCAGGAACGCACCGCGCAGGTCCAGCTCGGCCGGCTCCTTCGAAGGCTTGGGCTCCCGGCCTCGAATCCTCCAGCCGCCGAGTCAGGGCGGCCAGGAGCTGCCGGGCGTTGCGCCAGTCGCCCCGGTACAGCAGCGAGGCGCCCTCGCAGGCCAGGTGAAAGGCCTGGTCGGCCCGGGTGGGGTCCCCGACCAGCTCGATGCGCCTGGGCGGCTGACCGCTCTCCGCGCGCCAGTGCGCGGTCCGGGTCTCTCCCCCTTCGTTCCATGTGGCGAAGAGCTGCTGCGCCATGCCTTCGTCCGCCTCCACGTCCCCCGCCCTGCTTGCCCGCCCGCCGCCTGGAGTGTCGCACACTCCCCCGGCGAAACCCGCCTGCTTTGTCCCCGCAGCGCCCCGTCCACCGGACCCTGGGGGCGGCCCGCTGCTCGAAGCTGGCGACGCCGAGCCCCGGCCTGGGCTACCCTGTCGCCCAAGGTTCGAGACGGGGCATGGATCAGCCGCTCATCTTCGGCAAATACGAGGTCCTCAACCGCATCGCCATCGGCGGGATGGGGGAGATCTTCCTCGCGCGCCAGGTCGACCTGGACCGCCTGGTCATCCTCAAGAGCATGCTGCCGGACCTCGCCGAGCAGCAGGGCTTCGTCCACCAGTTCCTGGACGAGGCGCGGGTGCTCGCCACCCTCAACCACCCGAACGTCGTCTCCGTCTACGAAGCCGGCTCCTTCCAGGGCACCTACTACATCGTCATGGAGTACGTCGCCGGCGAGACGCTGGCGGTGCTCCTGCGCGCCTCGCTCCTCACCGGGACCCCGCTGACCTACCCGGTGATGGCGCGCATCATCCACGACGCGGCCCTCGGGCTCGACCATGCCCACTCCGCCTGCAACATGCAGGGCCGCAACCTGGGCATCGTCCACCGCGACGTGACCCCGCAGAACCTGATGGTCCGCACCGACGGGGTCACCAAGGTCGTGGACTTCGGCATCGCCATGGGGGCGTTGCGCCAGACGCGCACCGCCTCGGGCGTGCTCAAGGGCAAGCTGCCCTACATGCCGCCCGAGCAGCTGCAGCACGGCGAGCTCGACGCGCGCGCCGACCAGTGGTCCCTGGGCGTGGTGCTCTGGGAGTGCCTGGCGCGCCGGGTGCTGTTCGACACGACCAACGAAGTCGACACGATGGTCGCGGTCCTGCACAAGAAGATCCCCACGCCCTCCTCGGTGGTCCCGGACATCCCTCCCGAGCTCGAAGCCATCGCGATGCGGATGCTCGAGCGCAAGCGCGACGACCGCTTCGCGAGCCTGGCGGAGGTGGCCGACGAGCTGCGCGCCTACATCGACCAGTTCTCGGCCGAGGCCACGCAGGCCGCGGTCGCAGCCTTCGTCCAGCAGGCCGCAGGCCAGCGCATCCGCAGCAAGACCCCGGCGGCGGCCAGCAAGCCGCGCGGCGACTTCCTCTTCGACCTCACGCCCAAGGGCACCCCGCACCCCAAGCCCAGCCCGAAGCCGCAGACCGAGGCAGCGGCGGAGCAGGAGCCCGAGGGGGAGAAGGGCTCCTCGTCCAAGAGGATCGGCCTGGTGATGGGCGCGGTGGTGGCCCTCGTCGCCGCGGGCGGCGTCGCCTTCTTCGGACCGTGGCGCACCCCGGCCGCCGTCGAGGGGGAGCCCGACGCGGCCGCGACCGTCGTCCCACCCGATGCCGCCCGGCCCCCCGGCCTCGACGCCGCGGCGCCCGGGCTCGACGCCACGCCTCCCGAGCCGCCGGCCACGGTGCTCCTCAAGAGCGACCCCGCGGGCGCCAGCGTCTATCTGGGCGACCGCCTGATGGGCGAGACGCCGCTCTCCCTCGCCACGCTCCCGCCCAACAGCGAGCACCAGCTGGTGCTCGAGCTCGACGGCTACGCCAAGGCCATCGCCAAGGTCACCCCGGTCCGAGGCGAGACGACCGAGGTCGCGGTCAAGCTCAAGAAGAGCGCGGCCAAGCCCCACGCGAACCCCAACCGGCAACCTGTGCCCGTGACGACGCCCGCGAACGGCCAGGTCGAGGCCAAGGAGGGCTACCTCAGCCTCAAGACCGACCCGTGGGCCGAGGTGACCATCGAAGGCCAGCCCTTCGGCACGACGCCGCTCTTCAAGATCAAGCTCACTCCGGGCAGCCACGTCGTCGACCTGGTCAACCCCGAGGAAGGCATCCGCACCAAGCGGACGGTGGTGATCGAGGCGGGCAAGACCACCAAGCTCGACTGGGACCTGAAGAAGTAGACCGTGCGGTCCACGCTCCGGCCGCCTCGAGCTTGCGGAACAAAGCCTGACCCGAAGCCCGCAGCCCGAAGCCCGAAGCCCGAAGCCCCTTCAAGGCAGCTGGTAGCGCACCGTCGCCTCGATGCAGTCCGTCAGCACTTCGGCCGGCGCCTGCGCGTTGGTGCCGCGCGGGACGATGGCGAAGTGCAGGCCGTTCTGGAACCGCAAGAGCGGCACCCTGGCGTCGTCCACCTGCACGTCAACGGACGCCGGCTCATCGAGGGCAGCGGCCGGCTCCTCGGCCAGCGTCTGCCAGCCCTGCGGCAGCCAGCCCCACAGCTCGACGCCGTCGACCGTCCCCGAGCCGTGCCCGCCGGCGACGGCGTGGACCTTGATCTGCTTCATGGCGGCATCGGCCGGGATGCCCGACTTGGCGAGCGAGATGTCGAAGACGTGCCCGGGCCGCTCCCCCAGGCCCATGTCCAGCTCCCAGTGCTCGGCGCAGGTCTCGGTGGCGGTCTGGCCGCCGAAGAAGACGAAGCGCTTGCGCTGGCTGTCGTAAGCCGCGGCGCGCCCGAACGCCGGCGTGGGGAGCTGCCCGCTGTCGGGGTTGGTGGGGTAGCGCCTCGTCCACTGCCGGGCCGCGCCGTCCCAGTCCCAGTAGTCGACCATCGGGCCGGCGCCCCAGCCGTCGGAGAGCAGCGCCCGGCCGCGGTCGGGGTCGAAGACCAGCGAGTGCCCCAGGCGCGCCTCGGGACGGCCCGGCTCCACCGCCGTCGGGGTGTTGGCCTGCAGGCAGGTCCAGGCGGCGCCGTCCCACTCCCAGGTGTCGTTGCGCCGCGCGCCCTTGAACGGGTCGGGCTCGGGCGTGACGTTGCCGACCGCCTCGCCCCCGAAGAGCACCACGTGGCCCTGCCCGTCGGGCGCCATCGCCGCCATGTGCCGCGGCGAGGGCATGGTGGCCAGCCCCGACTGCACCGTCCAGCCGGCCCCGTTCCAGACCGAAGTCTGCGAGCTTCGCGTCAGGTTCCCGCTCAGGTCCAAGCTGAGCCCACCGAAGCGCAGGGTCTGCAGCGCGCCGCCGTGGTCGAAGCTGGTCATGGCGACAGTGATGAACGGCTGGACCCCCGCCCCCACCAGCTTCCAGGTGCCGGTGGCGGTGTCGAGCTGCCAGGTGTCGCCCATCGAGGCCCAGCCGCCGGAGAGCAGCACTGAAGCCTTGGCCGGGTCGTAGGTCATCCCGAAGCCGCCCCGCCCGGCCGGCCAGGGCGCCTTCTCGGGCAGCTGTGTCCAGCCCACCCCGTCCCAGGTCCACAGGTCCTTGAGCGCCTCGCCAAAGGTGTAGTTGGCCTGCTCGAGCCCGCTGGCGCCGCCGAAGAGCAGCATCCGCTGGTGCTGAGAGTCGTAGACCATGCCTGACATCAGCCGCTTGGGCGGCGCATAGGGCGCCAGCGTCACCGGATCGCGCGGCGGCGTCAGGCTGGTCCAACCGGGAGCGGTCGGGTCCCACTCCCACTGGTCCTCGACGCTCACGTCCGAGTCGCCGCCGCCGGGGTCCAGCACCTCGATGAAGCCGCCGTAGATGGCCACCTTGCGGCGGAACGGGTCGTACCAGGCTCCCGAGTTGGCGCGGCCGGCCTCCACCGCAGGGGCGCCGGGGTTGCGCAGGTCCAGCGGCGTGGGCGAGACCGCGCGGCTCGACCAGGCGCTGCCGCTCCACTCCCACACCGCGAGGTCGGCCGTCACCGAGCCGTCCTGGTGACCGCCGAAGAGCAGCACCTTCTGGCGCGTGGTGTCCTCCAGCATCACCGGCAGCGACCGGGCCGCCGGCCAGGGCGCGCTCTGGGCCACGCGGCTCCACCCCGAGCCGTTCCAGCGCCACAGGTCCCCGATCTCGTACTCGTCCGCCCCGCCGTCGCTGCTCCTCCCGCCGAACATGAGGAGGGACTTGTCGTTCGGGTCCCAAGCCATGGCCCCCGCGTACCGGCCCGGGGGCGTGGCGTCGGGCGGAAACGTCCGCTCGCTCCACGTCTTGCCGTTCCACACCCAGGTGTCGTTCTTGAAGCCCGCCAACAGAGGCGAGCCGCCGAAGACGACGATCTCCCCGCGCTCGCGGTCGTAGCCCACCGCGGGGAACGAGCGCGCCGACGGCCCGGTGCCCGCGGCCAGGCGCCGCCACGAGGCGCCGTTCCACTCCCAGACCTCGCCGTTCTCCCCCAGCCCGAGCACCATCAGCACCACGCCGCGCCGCTCGTCGTAGACGAGCTGGGCCCCGCACCGGGGCGCGGGGTCGCCGTCGCCCTCGGGGTCGAGCACCATCGCCTGACGCCAGCTCTGCCCGTGGTGCAGCCAGGTCCGGCCGTTGCCGGCCACCATCACCGCCTGGTCGTGCGCCAGGTCGAAGGCCACCGGGGAGCCGCCCAGGGCGATCTGCCCGAAGGTGCAGCGGTAGGGCGGCCACTGCGTCACGTCGCGCAGCGACCACGCCGGCTCGCCCGTCTGGCGCACCACCGTGGGCGGGACGCCGCCCGCGTCCGGCGCGCCCTGGCCCGAGGCGAAGTCCTCGCGCGCGAGCGCCTCGCCCGTCTGCGGGTAGGCGCCGTAGCCGGGCCCGATGCGGCCCAAGAGGCCGTGGCCCATCCACGAACGCGAGACGAACTGGTGCGGGTTCTCGTCGCCGTCGCTGGTCTTGCCGCCCATGGTGGCCACCCACTCCAGGTCGCGGACCTGCAGCTCGCCCGAGGCGTTGCCGGCCTCGTCCACCGCCTGCACCCAGGCCTTGGCGAGCTCCGCGTAGATGAGCGGCACCTGCACCGCTCCGCGGTCGTCGGCGACCGCCCGCCCCAGCTCGCCGTGCGGGTCGTGCGTGAAGACGAACACCGTCTCGCCGGGGCCCACCGCCCCCGCGAGCCCCGCCACCCCCATCCGCCGCACCCCGCCGCCGGCCTGGGTGCCCCACGGCTCGCGGCGGAAGACGATGCGCCCCTCGGTGGCCACGTCCGGGTCCTGGGGAGGGACCGTGTCCACCACGAAGCCCGCGGTCGAGCTCGGGTGCCTCTCGTTGCCGACCGCGTCGCGGCAGGCGGCTCGCAGCACGAAGCGCCCCTGCGGGCCTGCCGCCTCGGCGGCGGTGAGGACGTGCTCGAAGGTGAAGGTGGTCGGTCCGCCGCTGCGGCGCAGGAAGGAGAGCACCTCGCCGGGCTTGGGCGCGGCGGGATCTGCCGCCTCCGCCCAGACGGCCTCCACCACCGGCTCGTCGGCCACCGCCTCGTCGAAGGTCAGGGTGACGCTCACCGTCGCGCCGACCCCTGCCGACGCGACCGGGTCGATCAGGCTGTGTGGCGGGGCGACGAGGGCCACCTCGGGATCGCCCGCGAGCGCCGGGGCGACGAAGTCGAAGCGGGCGTTGCCCGCCAGGACCTGGCCCGACTTGTTGCCGGTGACGTCCACCAGCTCCACGCTGACCGGGACCGGGGCGGTCTGGTCCTCGGTGCCATCGGGCTCGAGCACGAAGCGGTAGCGCCGCTCGGTGCGCGCGGTCCCCTCTTCGTCCACCTGCGCCGCGCGCTCGCCGACCAGGACCAGCGGGTCGGCGAAGAGGTCCTCGCTCACCCGGAAGCTGATGTGGAGCTTCTGGCCCTGCTTGGCGACCGCCGGCGCGATCGCCGCCAGCCCGTCGAGCGCCGGGGGCTTGCTGTCGCCCTCGCGGTCGATGCAGCGCTTGACCTCGACGTTGCACCTCAGGCCCGGCGGACAATCCTCGTCGGCGGCGCAGACGAGCTTGGCGTCGGGAGGCACCCCGTCGTGGAAGCAGCCGGCCCCCAGCAGCGCTGCGAGGATGGCCCACGCGGCCGCGCCTTTGCCGTGCATCACGGGCTCTCCGAGCCCGAGGCCGCCGGCTCCGTGAACGGCCAGGAGACGAGCGCGGCGGTGAGGAGCACGCTGGTGACCACGGCCATGGCCACCGCGCCGTCGGCCAGGGCGTGCCCGTTGGCGGCCATGGCGGTGAGCGGCTTGGCGTCCATGGGCTTGTTGACGGCCTGCTGGGCGTAGCGGTCGTAGTTGGTCTGGGCCTGCAGCGTCGCCACGCCCAGGCTGCCGGCGGCGGCGGCCGAGGCCACCGCGCCGCCCGCGAGCAGGTAGAGCGCCCAGCGCGGGATGGGCTTGGGCAGGGCGCGCTCGACCTGGCCGGGCGAGACCTGCAGGAGCAGCGGGCGGCTGGCCTCGCCGCGGCCGACGAGGGGCCCGGTCTCGTCGCGGGCGGACAGGTAGTACTCCAGGAGGAAGCCGTTCTCGCTGGCGGTCCACTCGGCGGGGATGGCGCCCTTCCAGGCGCCCTCGGGGTCGCGCTGGAGCGCCAGCACCGAGAAGCTACCCTCCCCCTGGCGGCGGTAGGGCACGTCGAAGGCGGTGACGGCGGAGGTCGGGTCGCGCAGGCGGAAGGAGAACGGCAGCACCCGGCCGCCGCTGGCCTTGGTGGGCGGCTCGCCGACCAGCGTGAGGTTCTCGACCAGCCGCTTGCGGGCGACCGCGCGCACCTGGTCGGCGATGGCCTTCTCCTCGGCTTTGACCTTCTTGAACACGCCCAAGATCTTCGGCGGCGTCGAGCGCGGCAACTCGAAGTCGGGGCGCGCGCGCAAGAGCAGGCGGAAGGAGACCTCGGAGGCCTGGGTGTCGGCGGCGATGGCGAGGCTGGAGGCCTGGACGAGGTAGGCGTCGAGGCGCGTCTCGGAGTCGAGGCCCGGGGTGGCCAGCACGCGGCTGGCGAGCGAGGCGGCCTTGTCGAACTCCAGCGCGTCGTAGGCCGCGCGCGCCTGCTGCAGCAGCTCGTTGGTGGGGCCGGGCGGCGTCGAGGCCGGCTTCTCGCTCGGCTCCGCGGGCTTGTCGGCGGCCGCGGTCTTCGGCTCGGCCGCGGCCTTGGGCTCGGGGTCGGGGTTCTTCGCGGACGCGTCGAGCGGCGGCGGCGGCGGGGCCACCGGAGTGGAGGCGCTCCCCGTGCCGCTGCCGGGGGTGTAGCGCGCCAGGGCGAGGCCCGGGTGGGGGACGTCCGGGAGCGCACCGGTCCAGGGGATGCCCATCAACGCGGTGTGGGCCACGACGCCCTCGCTGGCCGCGTCGATGATGGTCAGCTCCACGTCGAGGCCATTGGGCCCGGTGACGGCGACGGCGCCGACGGCGAAGCCGCAGCCCATGGTCCGGCCCACCTTGGCCAGACAGGCCGGGGTGTCGCGGCAGTAGGGAACGGACTCGTGCCGCTTGCGGTACTCGGCGGCGACCTTGGACAGGTTGACGACCTGGAAGCCGGAGGCCACGAGGTCCTGCTCGGCGGCGTCGAGGACCCGGTTGACCACCGCCTCGGTGCGCTGCGTGTCGGAAGGGGCGATGAGCGCCACCCGCTTCTCGACCGGAGCAGCGGCCGGCTCGACCACCTTGGGCTTTGGCGGTGGCGGCGCCTTCTTGCGCGCGGCGCCCTGAGCGGCTGCCGGAACCAGGCAGAGCAGCGCGACGAAGAGCAGCCCCCGGCGTGCCCAGCCCGGGGTGGAATTGGCCAGTCTTTGCGGTCTCATGGAGCGGGTCGCCTCTCTGCAGGCCATCGGCTCGCAAGCCTACCACCGCCCATCGCTGCGGGCGGTGGCCAAGACCCGGCCGCCGTGTCGGTCCGGGTCGAGGCCGGCCCAGGCCGCGCACGGCCCGGGGTCGCGCCGCACCGGCCTGCGCCGAGCGTCACGGTTCTGGCGCTCTTTCGCGACTGCAACGCACCGCAGTCAAAGCGCCGCCTCGAGCTTGCAGGTCTGCAAGGTCCTGGCGCGCCAACTCCGCGAAAGCGCTGCCCGACGCCGTTGGCAGCGTCCTTGCTGATGCAGGGCCGGGCGAGGAGGAGTCCATGCAAGCCATCGCGGCCCTGACGTCCGAGCACCGCACCGTGGAGCGCCTTCTCTCGGCGCTCGAAGGCCTGGTGGAGGAGTCGGCGGTTTCGGGAGTCGACGGCCGCGGAGGCCTTGGGAAGCTCGTCGGAGTCCTGCGTCGCTTCATCGACGAGCTTCACCACCCCAAGGAAGTGGGCATCCTCCTCGCGCTTCTCCTCGAGACCGGGCTGCCGGCGGCGCGCGGGCCGACGGCGGCGGTGCTGGCCGACCACGCCGCGGCACGCCGGGCCCTGGACCGCCTGCAGGTGCTGGCATGCCGGCCGGAGCCCTGGAACGCGCGAGGTCTCGAACTGCTCTCGCGGACCGCGGCGGATCTGGCGGTGCTGCTGCGCGGCCACATGGCCCAGGAGGAGGCCCTGCTCTTCGTGCTCGCCGACCGGGCCCCTGAGGGGATGGCGAGTCGAGGCGAGGCGATGTTCGTCGACCACGAGGCCCAGCACGCGGCGCTCGCGAGCGACCTGGCGCACGAGGTGGACGCGCTGGTGGCGCGGTGGGCACCACGCGGAGCGTGGCCGGAGCAGGTCCCCGCCGGGCGGGCCGAGCGCGGGGCGTCTCGCCCCGATCTCGCCTCGCCGCAGAGCCTGCTTCTCGGCTGAGGAGCCTTCAGCCCTTGAGCGAGATTCTGGCAGTTGACGACGACCGAGCCGGAGATCCGGTCCACCGTGTGGCCCTCCACCGCGTAGTCGAGCTTGTCGAGCTTCAGCTGCGTCCTGGTCTGCGTCACCAGCTCGTCCACGCAGGCGCGCTCCACCTCCTCGACGGCCACGCTCTGGTCGCGGATGCAGCTGTGCACGAAGACCCTCTGCGACGGGGCCGGCTTGTTCGTCACCGCCGACTCGATGGAGTGGTACAGGTCCTTGCCCGCGTCGACGGTGTCGGCGACGAGGTGCTCGGGCAGGTTGACGTGGACGCAGCCGCTGAGCGCGAGCAGCGACACGAGCGACGCAGTCCACAGGGTGGTGGCATGCGGGTGGCGGCGATCGGCGGTCATGGGCACTCCTCGGTTGGGCGCCGGCGCCTCTCGCCGCCGGGCTCTTGCGTTGCGATGCCTGTAGGTTGCCGCCTGGGAGTCCGGCGATCCGAGCGGCGCCCCGAGCCGCGACGAGGTCACGGCTGCGCGGGAACCCCATCCGAGGATGCTCGAGCGCGGGACGCGGAGCGCGTGGGAGGCGGGCTGCGCCGCTCGCCGCGCCTTGACTCCGGCGGCGGTGGTGCAATCGTGCAGCCTTCTTCCCGACGGCCCGTGCCGTCCGACCCACGGAACCCGCCATGCCCTCTGCCCGCCCTACCCCCATCCCGCCGGACGTGGTCACCCGCCGCACCCGCGAGCTCGGCCTGAACGAGCTCGGCCGCGCCTCCATCCGCCAGATCAAGCGCATCGTCGACCTCGTCGAAGAGGACACCGGCGTGAAGTTCGTGCGCATGGAGATGGGCATCCCAGGCCTGCCGGCGATGCAGCTGGGCGTGGACGCGCAGATCGCCGCGCTGCGCGAGGGCGTGGCCTCCATCTACCCGGACATCCAGGGCATCGAGCCGGTGAAGAAGGAGATTCGCGGTTCGTGAAGCTCTTCCTCGACGTCGAGGTCGGCCCCGAGTTCTGCATCCCCACCGTGGGCTCGATGATGGGCGGGCTCGCGACGTTCATGACCATCAACCGGGCCTGGGCCAACCGCGAGGGCACGCTGTTCCTCGACCCCGGCTTCCCGGTCCAGAAGCAGCAGTGCAAGCTTTTGGGCCACGGCTACATGTCCTTCGACGTCTCCGAGTTCCGCGGCGAGAAGCTGGGCCCCAAGCTCGAGAGCTACCTGAAGACCGGCAAGGTCTCCTCCATCCTCTACTCGAGCCCGAACAACCCGGCGTGGATCTGCCTGACGCACGACGAGCTGAAGACCATCGGCGCGCTGGCGACGAAGTACGACGCCGTCGTCATCGAGGACCTGGCGTACTTCGCCATGGACTTCCGGCAGGACTACTCCAAGCCGGGCCAGCCGCCCTACCAGCCGACGGTGGCGCACTACACCGACAACTACGTGCTGCTCATCTCGAGCTCCAAGGCCTTCAGCTACGCCGGCGAGCGGATCGCGATGATGGTGGTCTCGCCCAAGGTCTGGCAGATGCGCTGCCCGGACCTCCTGCGCTACTTCAACTCCGACCTGCTCGGCAACGCGCTGCTCTACGACGCCGTCTACGCCATCTCCTCGGGCACCAGCCACTCGGCGCAGTACGCCCTGACGGCGATGCTCAAGGCGGTCAACGACGGCCAGGTCGACTTCGTCGCCACCGTCCGCGAGTACGGCGAGAAGGCGAAGGTGATGAAGCGGCTCTTCACCGAGAACGGCTTCAAGATCGTCTACGACAAGGACCTCGACGCCCCCATCGCCGACGGCTTCTACTTCACGTTCTCGTACCCGGGCATGGCCGGCGGACAGCTGCTCTCGGAGCTGGTGCACTACGGCATCAGCGCCATCACCCTGGGCATCACCGGCAGCTCGCACCCGGAGGGCCTGCGCGCGTGCACCTCGCTCGTCCGCCGCGACCAGTTCCCGGTGCTCGAGGAGCGGCTCAAGCGCTTCGCCGAGGACCACCCGGTGGCCAAGAACGCGGCGTGACCACGCCCGCAGGGCTCGTCTCCGCCTGAGCCGATTCCAGGCGGGACGTGAGCGCAGCGCTCGTCGTCCGACCCTCCCGCCTCAGCCCGCCCTCGTCTCGTCCCGCTCCGGATCGACCGCCGCCTCGAGCAGCTCGGAGACGGCTTCGGGGCTGTCGACGATGCGCGGGACCTTGAGCTGGCACGGGTCCCGCGTTCGCCCGGCGAGCCACTGGCGGAAGCGGTCGCTCGCCACTAGGACCACCTCGCAGGGCGCGAGCTGCTCGCGGAAGAAGCCGTAGCCGTGGCTGAAGCGCCGCAGGCTCCCGTCGAGCAGCTCGCCCAGCTTGTCCGGCCCGGCGGCGCGCCACGCCGGATGGTTTTCGACGACCCAGAGGTACCTCGGCCGCGCCTGCGCGACCCGGGCAGTCACCAGGAACTCGCCCGGGCTCGCCCCCAGCTCGCCCGAAACCGCCGCCACGGCGGACTCCACTTCGTCGATGGCTACCTTCTCGCCGACGAGGTTGAGCGAGAGCCGCGTCCGCCCTGCCACGCGGAACCGCAGCGGCGCGAGGGCCATGCACTCGAGCACGTCGCCCAGCACGTAGCTGAGGCCGCCGTTGCCGGTGGTGACGAGCAGCGCGTAGCGCTCTCCCGCCCGGGCCTCGGCCAGGGTCTTGCGCTTCGAGAGGTCCCGGCGCTGGTAGGCGTCGAGGTCGACCAGCTCGTAGAAGACCGAGTCCCAGAAGAGCCTCAACCCGTCCGGCTGCGTCGAGAAGCTCGAACCCGAGGATGCCCTCGCTGGCGCTGTAGAAGTCGACGAAGGTGACGTCGGAGCGCTCCAGCAGCCGGACGAGCTCGTCGCGGTAGGGGCGGTAGCTCACTCCGGAGAAGACCATCACCTCCAACCCGCCCACGAACGCGGCGTACTGCGCGGCGCTCCACTGCTCGCGCATGCTGCGCAGCAGGTCGACGGCCACGCCCGGCACGGCGATGAAGTTGCCCACCGGCTTCCCGCGAGCCTGGTCGAGCGTCCGCTGCTTCTTCTCCTCCCAGCGGTCCAGGTCCCGCGTCGCCCGGTCGGGCACGACCGTTCGCTGCAGCACCCACGGGAGCGTGGACATCATGTGGCCGGAGATCGTCCCCAGCCGCGCGCCGCCCGCCAGCGTCTCCAGGCAGGTGCCGCCGATCACGGTGAGGGTCCTCTTGGAGAGCAGGCGCGAGCCCGGCCGGCTCGCGAGCACCGCGGACAGGACCTGGAGATCGCGGCGCCGGTTTCCGTCCAGGAGCGCCCGAGGGATGGGCAGGTGCTTGCCCGCCCCGGTGATGCCGGTCGAGAGCGCGAAGAAGTCCACCTTCTCGCGCACGGTCACCCCGACCTCGCCAGCCTCTTCGCGCCGCCACAGTGGCAGCAGGTCCTCGAAGTGGTGGGCCGGCACGCGCGCCTGGTACTCGGCGACGCTGCGGACCTCCTCGAGCCGGTAGCGGCGGCCGAGCTCGGTCCCGAGGGAGCCGCGCAACAGCCGGAGCAGCGCCCTCTCCTGCTGCCGCTCCACGTCCACCGGCGACGGCGGCTGCACGAGCCAGGTGGCAGCGCGGTTCTTGAGGCGGTCAAGCACGGGTCCCCCAGTCCACCGATTCGGCGCTGCGCGTCACACGTGCGGCACTCGGCGCTCTCTAGTACCTCGGCTTGAAGAGCGGCAGGGTGCCCGAGTACATGCCGCCGGGCCGCACCAGCAGCAGGTCCCAGCTCTTGCGGTCCGGCCGGCTGCTGGTGCCGACGAAGGTGATGTACCTGCGCTCTCCGAGCTGCTCGGCGACGACCGTCGAGTAGGTCTTCCTGCCCTTCCTGGTCGTGCCCTCGAACTCGAGGCCCTGGCCGCGGTCGCGCTCCCGGTCCTCCTCGCTCGCCTTGGCCTCCTTGCTCTCCGCCACCACCTTCTTGCCGAAGTCGTGGGCTCCCAGCGACTTGAAGTGGCCGCGCAGCAGCAGCACGAGCACGTCGCCCGGAAAGGCGTAGCGGATGGCGGGCGAGAGCATCTCCACCGCGTCGCCGATGCGGTCCGCGGCCACCAGGTTCGTGAACTCCTCCACCAGCGCCAGCGCCTGGGCCTCCGGCAGGTCCTTGGCCGGCGTCTTCCAGAACAGGCTGCCGCTGCAGTCGGAGACGAGCTTGGTGGTGAACGAGAAGGAGCGGTCCTCGAACACCTCGCGCTCCATCGTCCGGCCGCTGCGCCCGCGGCGCATCGTGAAGCTGTTGTGGATCCGCGCCATGCCTTCGAGGTGCGCGAGCGCGAGGTAACCCTGCTCGGAGATCAGGTAGTGCCCGGTGATCTCCCGGTCCTGCGCCAGGGTCGAGCGCAGCGGCGACTGGCCCTGAACCCGCAGGTGCGAGAGCGCCGTGCCGATGGGGACCGGCTCCGCGTTCTCGGCCCAGGTCGCGGTGAGGTAGGCGGCCCGCTGGAAGCCGAGCCGCACCCAGCCGTGCAGCTCCACCTTCGCCGGCGGCTGCTTCTGAAGCGTCTTCGGCGTGTCGAACAGCAGGTGGTACTTCCACTCCGGCTCGGGCGAGCCCTGGCTCGGGATGGGCGGCCAGCCGTTGAACGGCGAGGCGAGCCCGTACGAAGTCCCCTGCTGGAGCTGGAAGACGGGCGAGAGCACCGAGGGCATCTCCACGTGGTCCGGCGCGACGGTGAGCGTGACCTTCGGCTGGCGCCACGCGGAGGGGTCGACGAACCCGTCGACGGACCGGAGGTAGGAGCTGAACTTGACGTATTCGAGCCGCCGCCCCGGCGTCCGCGCCATCGTCTTCGGCCCGGACTTCTCGAGCACGAACGACTGGAAGTAGCGGTGCTTCACCGAGAAGTTCTCCTCGGTGATCGCCAGGGTCCCCAGGTCCAGGTACTCGAGCTTGCAGTCGGCGGGCACCTGATACGCCAGCTCCGATGCCGGCGGCGCGTCGATGACCTCCCACTCGATGCCGTGCAGCGCCGCGGCCAGCTCCGCCGGCAACGTGAGCTTCGGCTTGGCCTTCGCTGCGCCGGCTCCCGGCAGTGGCGTCACCGGCGACTTGTCCTTGCCGGCCTCCAGCGCCGGAGCGATCGGCTCGGTCAGGTCGGGCTCCTCGGGACACCCCGCGACCAGCAGCGCTGCCACGGCGAGCGGGCCGAGAAGCTGGAGCGGTCGAAAGCCCATGGTGACCTCGAGCCCTACCTGTAGGTGCGCAGCGCCGCCGGCCTCGAGCGGCCAAACCCATATGAAGGATGCGGGCGTTTGGTGACGCGCGTCACACTATCAGTGCAAGCGCGGGTGACGCCTCTCGAATCCGGTCAGCGTCGCCGGCAGCGGCCGGCGACACAGGAGACGGGGACCTCCGGCGTCTCGCAGCACTCCTGGCCCTCGACACAGGCGAATCCGGGCTGGGTGCAGCTGGGAAGGGCGCCGCCCGAGAACGTGAAGAAGCCCGCCAGCACCCACGGGTCGCCGCCCCCGTACTGCGAGACGAAGACCGGCACCGTGCCGAAACTCTGTCCCGGGACGCGGACCTCGAAGCTGCAGCGCGACCCGCCTTCCTGGAAGAGGTCACCGGAGTCGCCGACGCGGACGAGGTAGTAGAGGGCGCCGACGTAGAACGGGAAGCCCTCGACGGTGAGCACCTGATCCTGGAAGGCCGGTCCGACCGTCGGGCTGATCTTCAGGTACTCGGGCAGCGGCCCCATGGCCGGGCCGCTGCGCACACACGCCGAGACGCACGCCGCGCAGATGCAGCACGCCGCCGCGCCGCAGACGTCGCAGGTGAAGCCCGGGCCGCACTCGCTCCCGCCCACGGTGCACCTCTTCGCCGGGCAGCCGACCTCCAGCGGCGGCACGCACTCACCGAAGACGTAGACCGGGCGATCCTCGGGCGTGTTGGAACACGGGAGGTTGCAGGGCTCGACCGCGGCGTCCGGCGTCAGGGCGGCGTCGGTCCGGCTCGACGCGTCCGGCGCGGCCGAGGCGTCCGCGCGCAGCGCGCCTGCATCTGCGTCTCCGGGCGCGGCGGCGTCGGAAGCTCACGGGATCGCGAGGCTCGAAGGCGCCGGTCCGTCCACAGGCCCCGGCGAGCGCGAGCGCGACGAGGAGCGCGACGGCTTGCCGCTGAAGCGGGGTGGCGTCCATGGCGGTCTCTCCTCAGCTCGGCCCGGGTCCTCGTGGGCCCGCATTCTCCCACTCCTGCCTCGCGATACGATGCCCTCATCTGCCGTCACGCATCCCGGGGTTCGCGATGACCGACTTCCTCAAGCTCAGGGGCGAGCTGGCGCTTCCGCCGGTGGAGCTGGCAGCGTGGCTGGAGAGCAGCGTCGAGGGCGCCGGCGGCGCCGTCTCCGGCCTGTTCGACGAGCTCGCGGCCGAGGAGCCCGGCGTCACCCTCCAGCGCACCCGCCTGCGGCTGAGGATCGACGGCGTCATCAGCGACCCGGGCTCCGCGCTGTTCTGGCCGCGCCTGGAGGCGGCGCTCCGGGCCGCCGCGGAGCGCGGCGCCGAAGGGAGGCTGGCGCTGGAGAGCGGGCCCTACCGCTGCGTGATGGAGTTCGGGCGAGGCAAGTTCGAAGAGCGCGAGGAGCGAGTCTCGTCGGCGTCCAAGGCTCCCGACCCCAAGCGGCGGGTGCCGGGCGTCATCGAGCCCGCCGCCTCCGGCCGCGCCGCCTGCCGCGGCTGCCGCACGGCCATCGCCGAGGGCGAGCTGCGCTTCGGCGAGGAGCTCGTCCACCAGAGCACTCCTGGCCACCCGAAGTACCACTGGTACCACCTGCGCTGCGCGGCCCGGGCCCTGCCCTACAGCTTCGGCCCGGTGCTGAAGAGCTGTCCCCGGGAGATCGCCGAGCGCGAGGCGCTCCTCTCGCTGCTCCCTGCCGACGCGATCGAGGCTCCCGCGCCCGCCCAGGCCTCGACGCCGGCCTCCACGCTGCGCGGCCAGCGCGTGCGGATCCTCGAGACCGCCAAGGAGGGTGCGGGGCGCGAGGGCGAGGTCGTCTGGCACGGCCGCAGCAAATACGGCGACGAGATGCGAGTGGGGGTCAAGGACGAGGCCGGGACGGTGCACTGGGTCGACGAAGACCAGGTGCAGCGCCTCTGACGACCTCGCCGTTCGCGACGCCGGCTAGCCGCCGATGGTCCCGTAGCTGGGCAGACCCGCCCGCCGATAGGTGGAGACGACGACGCCCTTGCCGGTGACCTGGGAGCCGATCAGCTCGAACGCGGTCGGCACGGTCCCCGAGCCGAAGAGCCGCTTGCCGCGTCCGCCCAGCGCCACTGGGAAGACGAGCAGGTTCAGCTCGTCGAGCAGGTCCTCCTGCAGCAGCGTCTGCGCCAGCCCGGGGCTGCCGTGCACCTGCAGCTCGCGCCCGTAGCGCTGCTTGAGCCTCGGCACCTCCTGCGCGACCTCGCGCAAGAGCACGCTGCCGCTCCACTCGACGCTCTCGAGCGTCCTCGACGCCACGTGCTTGGGCAGCCGGTTGAGCGCCGCCGCAATCGGGTCGCCCGGATCCGTCACCTTCGGCCACCAGCCGGCGAAGATCTGGTAGGTGCCGCGGCCGAGCAGGAACGCGTCGGCGCGCGCGAAGACCTGGCCGACGAACGCTCCGAACTTCTCGTCCACGAACGGCGCCACCCAGCCGCCGTGGGTGAAGCCCCCGCTGGTGTCCTCCTGCCGGCCGCCGGGTGCCTGCATCACCCCGTCGAGGGTGACGAAGCTGGTCATCGTGAGCTTGGCCATGTGCGCTCGGTCCTCCCACCGCCGTTCGTAGATGCGCACCGCCCTCCCGGGATTCGAGCCGCGGGCAACGGCGCTGCCTACCGTGTCGCGTCGCGCGAATCGGCACCTCGCACGGCACATCGAAGTTAGGCAGGGCCCGGTCGCTTGGTGCGATCACGCCCCGAACGTGAGGTCCATCCAATCCATGAACGCTGCAGACACTGCCTGGATGCTGGTAGCGACGGCGCTGGTGTTGCTGATGACCCCCGCGCTCGGCTTCTTCTACGGAGGGCTCGTCCGAGGAAAGAACGCCCTCAACGTCTTGATGATGAGCTTCGTCTCGCTCGGCGTCTCCGCCGTGGCCTGGGCGCTGCTCGGCTACTCGCTCGCCTTCGCGCCGGGCAGCCCCTTCGTCGGCGGCCTCTCGCGTGCCCTCCTGGCCGGCGTCGGCCTGCAGCCGGAGGGCTCCATCCCGCACCTGCTCTTCGCGATGTACCAGGGCACCTTCGCCATCATCACCGTGGCGCTCATCTCCGGCGCGGTCGTCGAGCGGATGCGCTTCTCCGCCTACCTGCTCTTCCTGCCGCTGTGGGTCCTGGCGGTCTACGCGCCGGTGGCGCACTGGGTCTGGGGCGGCGGCTTCCTGGCCAAGTGGGGCGCGCTCGACTTCGCCGGCGGCACGGTGGTGCACGTCAACGCCGCCGTCGCGGCGCTGGTGGCGGCCAGGGTGCTCGGCCCGCGCAAGGACTACGCCCGGCTGGCGGTGCTGCCGCACAACGTCCCCTTCACGCTGCTCGGCGCCGGCGTCTTGTGGTTCGGCTGGTTCGGCTTCAACGCCGGCAGCGCGCTCGCCGCGAGCGGGTCGGCGGCGCTGGCGCTGGCCAACACGCTGCTCGCCCCGGCGGCGACGCTGACCGTCTGGACCCTGCTCGACCTCGTCCGCAACCGCCGCGCCACGGCCGTCGGCGCCGCGACCGGCATCGTGGTCGGCCTGGTGGCGGTGACCCCGGCCGCCGGCCACGTCGGCCCGATGGCGGCGCTCCTCATCGGCGCGGTCGCCGCGCTGCCCAGCTACTTCGCCATCCTCTGGCGCTCGCGCACCCGCCTCGACGACTCGCTGGACGTGGTCGCCGCGCACGGCCTGGGCGGCACCGTCGGGGCGCTGCTCACCGGCGTGTTCGCCAGCAAGGTCTGGGGCGCTCCCGCCGACGGCCTGCTCTTCGGCAACCCGGGGCAGCTCGCCATCCAGGCCGGCGCGGTCCTGGCGACCATGGTCTACAGCGCCGGGGCGAGCTACGGGCTGCTCAAGCTGGTGTCGCTCTTCGTGCCGCTGCGGGTCTCGCCGCGCGAGGAGGGCCTGGGCCTGGACGTCACGCAGCACGGCGAGGAGGCGTACACGACCGGCGACGGCGCGGTGCTGGTGCTGCCCGAGGCGCCGGTTCCCGCCACCGAGCCCGGGCGCGCCCTCGCGCGCGAAGGAGGTCGTTCATGAAGATGGTGATCGCGATCGTCCGGCCCGACCGGCTCAACGACGTGCTCGAGGCGCTCTTCCGCGCCGAGGTGCGCGGGCTGACCATCAGCCGCGCGCAGGGCCACGGCGGCGAGGTGGAGGAGGTGGAGACCTACCGCGGCACGACGGTGAAGATGGAGCTCGCCGAGAAGGTCCGTCTGGAGATCGGCGTCTCCGACCACTTCGTCGAGCCCACGGTGCGGGCCATCCTCAAGTCGGCGCGCACCGGCGACGTCGGCGACGGGAAGGTCTTCGTGCTCCCGGTGGAGAAGGTCTGGCGCATCCGCACCGGGGAGCAGGACCAGGAGGCGGTGACCCCCATCGGCTAGCCCATCGACAGCCGCAGGTGGTCGACGTGGTCGCGCGTGTGGACGCCCGCCGCGAGCGGGCGCAGCGCCTCGACGCGGGGCTCGGCCAGGAGCCCCGCGATCGAGTCGGCGAAGAACCTCCCGCGCGGCGTCAGCGCCAGCTCGTCCGGGCCCAGCGTCGCCAACCCCGCCGCAGCCACCGCCGCGAGCGCCTCTCGGTGCTCCAGGGCGAAGTCCGCGCCGAAGAGCCGCAGGTGGCGCTCCCGGCTGACGCGGGCCCGGGCCAGCTCGCGCGTGAGGAAGAGCAGCTTCAGGTCCGGCTCCTCGTAAGGGAAGTACAGGTGCCAGGGCCAGGCGCGGGGGCGGAGGTTCCGCACGAGCTTGACGCCCCGCCTCCCCGGCAGATCGACGAACGTGCAGATGCCCATCGGCCCGATGCCCAGCGCGTCGCAGGTCTCCGGCGGGAAGCTCAGCTCCTCGTAGACGAACCGCCGGGGGCTGGCGTGGACCTCGGCGCGCTCGAAGTTGGTCAGGGTCGTCTGCACGAAGCCGGCGGCGAGCAGCGCCTCCCGGAGCGCGCAGGCGTTCTCGCAGGCCTGCTCCTGCGCGGGCAGCGCCTCGAGCATCTGCGGCTGCTGGCTCCAGACGGTGCCCAGGTCCGCGTGCAGCACCAAGTGGTACAGGCAGATTCTGGTCGAGCCCGAGGTCCACGGCGGTCCGCACGTCGGCCCGGGCCTGTTCCAGCGTCTGTCCCGGCAGGTTGAAGAGCAGGTCCGCCGAGACGGTCATCCCGCGCCGGTGGGCCTCGGCGACGACCCTGCGGACCGTCTCGCGGTCCCCGAAGCGCTCGCGGCCCATCTTCGCGAGCCAGCCGGGATCGAACGTCTGCACGCCGATGCTCACGCGCTTGTGCCGGCCGGGAAAGTCGGCGAGCCGGGCGAGCGGCGAGAAGGGCCAGGAGCGGAACTGAGCAGCGGTCCCCTCGACCGTGAGCTCGGCCTGACTCAGGTCGAGCGCCTGCGCCAGCAGGTCCGCGAGGCCTTGCAGCTCCACCATCGGGGCCAGGTTCGCGGTCGCGCCGCCGAAGTAGACGCCCAAGGCGCGCCGTCCGGCCAGCCCAGGCTCGGCGAGGAGCCGAGACATCTCCCCGCGCACCTGCTGCAGCGACGCCTCGCACTCCTTCTTCGAGTACCTCTCGTGCGGGAAGGTGCAGAAGCCGCAGCCGCGCACCCGCGGGTTGCACAGCGCGTGCGGGAGCACGCCGACCAGGAGGGGCCGCGACGGATCGAGCGTCACGTGGGGCGCCTCGAGCGCCTCGCCCGTGTCGCCGCGCAGCGCGCCGTCGAGCGCTCGCCGGCCCTTCGTCGAATCGAGCTGGGCGCGGCGCATCAGCGGCAGCGGCGGGTAGCCCTGCAACAAGCGGTGGCGCTGGGGGCGCGCCATGCGGGCGGCGAGACGCTCGTCCATCGTCGGCGGCATGCCGGGAGCAGAGCGCGGGCTCGGCGAACCCGTCAAGCGGCGGCGTCTGATACCTTGCCGTCGCCATGCCTGCGTCCTCCTCGGGTCTCCGCGAGCGCCTCCTTCGCCTCTCCACCTTCCAGGGGTGGGCGCTCGTCTGCCTGCTCTTCCTGGCTGCCCTGGGCGCCTTCGCCCTGGCCTTCCGCTACGTCAAGCCCGCCCCGCCCCGGCGGGTGGTGCTCGCCACCGCCAGCGACGAGGGCGGCTTCAAGCACTACGCGCGCCGCTACGTGAAGCTCCTCAAGCGCGACGGGATCGAGCTGGTCACCCGCGAGACCGAGGGCTCCGTCCAGAACGCCGCGCTGCTCGCCGATCCCTCCTCCGGCGTCGACGTCGCCTTCGTCCAGAGCGGCACCGCGCACCGCACCGCCAAGCCGACCGAGGACGGCGACGAGCCCAGCGGCATCGTCTCCCTGGGAGGGCTCTCGTACGTTCCCCTGTGGGTCTTCTACCGCGGCGATCCCGTCGAGGACCTCTCGGCGTTCAAGGGCCGGCGCATCGCCATCGGGGCCCCGGCGAGCGGGACGCATGCGCTGGCCAAGCAGCTGCTCGAGCTCAACGGCGCCGACCGGGCGCCGACGACGCTCCTGCCCGTCGACCGCAAGGAGGGCTCGGGGATGCTGGCGCTGGGGGAGATCGACGTCCTCTTCTTCGTGGCGCCCGCGGAGTCCCCGGCGGTCCGCAGGCTGGCGGCGATGCCCGGCATCCACCTGCTCGACTTCGTCCGCGCCGAGGCCTACGTGCGGCGCCTGCCCTTCCTCACCAAGCTCGTCCTGCCCCGCGGCGTGCTGGACCTCGCCTCCGACGAGCCGGCCCGCGACGTGACGCTGCTCGCGCCCACGGCGATGCTGGTGGCCCGCGACACGCTGCACCCCGCCCTGGCCTACCTGTTGATGCGCGCCGCCACCGAGGTCCACCGCGAGTCGGGGCTGCTCGACCGCGAAGGCGAGTTCCCGTCGCCCGTCGGCGGCGGCTTCCCGCTCGCCGACCAGGCCCAGCGCTACTACAAGTCGGGCCCGCCGCTGCTGCAGCGCTACCTGCCCTTCTGGGCCGCCGTCCTCATCGACCGCCTGTGGGTGATGCTGGTCCCGCTCATCGCGGTGCTGGTGCCGCTCGTCCGCGCCGTGCCGCCGCTGTTCGCCTGGCGCATCCGCTCGCGAATCTTCCGCTGGTACGCGCGGCTCAAGGAGACGGAGCTGCGGCTGGACGAGAACCCCGGCGCGGAGGTCCTCGACGAGCTCCTCCAGCGGCTGGAGAAGCTCGAGGACGAGGTCAACAAGAGCTCGTCGCCGCTCTCCTACTCCGAGAGCCTCTACGCCTACCGCCAGAACCTGGCGCTGGTCCGCAGCCGCATCGCGCAGCGGCTCGCCGCCCTCTCGTCCCGTCCGACGAGCCCGCCCCGCCCGAGCGACCCGGCGGCGGCCTAGCGCTCCGTCGTCGAGAGCGGGCCAACGTTGGGCGCGGCATCCGCTGCCCCGTTCTTCGCCGAGCGGGGACTCGAAGACTCTGCAGAAGGTATGTCGGTGGGTGCCGACATACCTTCTGCATCCGCGACGGCAGGTCGCGCCCTTCGTGGCTCGGGGCGCAGCCAGTCACGCGCGGCGGTCAAGCACGACGTCCTCCTCGAGCGAACGTCAGCACTGCTCCACGGCGCGCACCGTCAGGGCCACTCCGTCCGTTCCCGCGAGGCGAGCGGCGATCTCCCGGGCGCGGTTGGCGTAGCGAGCGTCCGCGAGACAGGTCTCCAGCGCCCGCTTCAGGTTGCCCGCCGACAGCGCGTCGAAGCGCGGCGCCTTGGGGCCGAGCCCCAGCTTGACGACCTGCTTCTGCCACTCGAACTGGTCGGCCATCTTCGGCAGGACCACCTGCGGCACTCCGGCCCGCCCGGCCGCAGCGACTGTCCCGGCGCCACCGTGGTGCACCACCGCCGCGACCTTGGGGAAGACGAGCGCGTGGGGCGCTTCCTCCACGACGAGGACGTCGTCTCCACCTTCCGCGTCCCGCAGGCCGCCCCACCCCGAGCAGACGAGCAGCCGCCGCTTCAGGTTGCGCGCGACCGACCGGAGCGCGGCGAGCGTCCGCGCGGGGTCGCGCAAGGGCATGCTGCCGAAGCCGACGTAGATCGGCGCAGGTCCCGCCTGCAGGAACCGGTCGAGCGCCGGGTCGAGGGCGCCGCTCGCGGGCATCGTCAGGTAGCCAGTCTGCTCCGCATGGAGCGTCACTCCCTCGGGCAGCGCGGTGAGCGCCGCGTCGGTGGCGGCGATCGGCCGCGCCCCCATCCAGTGAGGAAGGACGTTCGCGACCGCGGGCAGGCCGAGCGGCTTGCGCTTGTCGTTGACGGCCGCGAGGTAGGCGGAGTTGGCCAGGCGTCCCATCAGCCACCCCACCGCGCGCATGAACCAGGCGTCCCGGTCGGTCCCCAGGATCGTGGCCGGGCTCAAGGCGACGTACCGATACCGCGCCTTGACCCGCTCCGCCGCGGTCGGCGCACCGAACACCAGGCCGCTGCCGAGCACGAGATCGGTCCCGGAGAGCCGCGACGGCAGCGCGTCGATCTGCGTTGCGAGCTCCTGGCGGATGAACGCGCTGAAGGCCTTCATGCCGCCGGCCGCCAGCGCCTGGTTGCCGCGGGTGCCCGCCCCGAGCGGCGCGAACGGGCACCCGTGGGCCTGGGCCAGCGGCTCGCTCTCGGGAGGGCCGTGCAGCATCACCTCGTGACCGGCGCGCACCAGCCCCAGCGCGAGCGCCACCATCGGCTGGACGTCACCGCGGCTGCCGCAGACGACCAATGCGATCTTCATGTCCCCTCCTCCGCACGTTCCGGGACCATCCTGCCAGCGTTGCGGGCACGTCGACCACCGGGTGCCCTCTCGGCGGCCGGGAGGCTGGCTGGCTGGCCCCTCGCACCTTGGCGTGTGGGAGCCGGTGGACGCTTGGAGCCCCAAGACCTACACGCCGGCATCTCGGATTGGTGTGGGGCTAAGGAACTCCGCTCGCCGTGCCGATGCTTGGCTAGCTGAACTCATCCAGAGAGGTTGGCCTTGGCTCTCCTCAAAGACACCCCGCTCAGCAAGCGATTGACCATCTTTGGCGTGGCCGGCTCCGCCCTGCCGCTCTTCGTCTTCGGCGCCATCGCCCTCTGGCAGAGCCAGAGCGCCGAGCGGATCGCCGCGACCGAGAGCGCGCGTCTGGCCGCGGCCGACCTGGGCCACATCCTCGACGGCGCCCGCGGCATGGTGACCAGCCAGCAGGAGGTGCTCGAGCAGAAGATCGGCGCCGACCTGAACGTGGCCGCCGCCCAGCTCGCCTCCGTCGGGGCCGTGGCGCTCAGCAACACCAAGGTCTCCTGGCCGGCCAAGAACCAGGTCACTTCCGAGACGCGCCTGGTGGAGCTGCGCCAGATGACCATCGGCAAGGAGCCCGTGACCGCCAACTCCGACCCGAAGAGCCCTTCACCCGTCGTGGACCGGGTGCGCGCGCTGGTCGGCGTGGCCTGCACGATCTTCCAGCGCATGAACGACGACGGCGACATGCTGCGCGTCGTCACCAACGTCGAGACCCTGGAGGGCCAGCGGGCCATCGGGACCTACATCCCGGCCAAGGGCGCCGGCGGCGAGCCCAACCCGGTGGTGAGCGCGGTGATGAAGGGGCGGCGCTTCGTCGGCCGCGCCTTCGTGGTCAGCAAGTGGTTCGTCACCGCCTACGAGCCCATCACCACCGCGGACGGCGCCATCGTCGGGATGCTGTTCGTGGGCTTCCCCGAGGACAGCGCCACGAGCCTGCGGGCGCAGATTGCGCGGACCGTCGTCGGCACCACCGGCGACGTGCGGGTCTTCGACTCCAAGGGCGGCGTCGTCATCGCGCCGGACCGGGCGCGGCTGGGAGCGTCGGTCTGGGAGGTGCAGGACGAGAAGGGGCAGAAGTACTTCCAGCAGCTGGCGTCGAAGGCGCTCGCGCTCCAGCCGGGTGAGAACGGCGACCTCCAGCTCGCCTGGCCCGACGCGAACGAGGCGCAGCGCCAGGTGCGGACCTCGAAGTTCACCTACTTCAAGCCCTGGGACTGGATCATCGTCGCCGGGGCGCCGGAGCAGGAGCTCAGCCAGGCGGCCCTGGTCATCCACGAGGCCAACCGCAGCGGCAGCCTGGCCATGGCCGGCGCCTTCGCGCTCTGCGTGCTCGGGGCGGTGCTGTTCTGGGTGATGACGGCGCGCTCCGTCGCCAACCCCATCCGCAGCGCGTCCGACGTCCTGCAGGACATCTCCGAAGGCGAGGGGGACCTGACCAAGCGCCTGACGGTGGCCAGCCACGACGAGGTCGGCATGCTCGCGGGCTCGTTCAACACCTTCGCCGACAAGCTGCAGTCGCTCATCCGCGGCATCGCCACCAACGCCCAGACGCTGGCGTCGTCGGCCACCGAGCTGTCCGCCGTGAGCACGCAGACGTCGAACTCGGTCAAGACGATGTCCGAGAAGACCGCGACGGTCGCCTCGGCCGCCGAGGAGGCGAGCTCGTCCTCCAAGACCATGGCCGACAACATGACCCGGGCGTCCACGAACCTGGCCTCGGTCGCCAGCGCCACCGAGCAGATGAGCGCCACCATCGGCGAGATCGCCGCCAACGCCGAGAAGGCGCGCAGCATCAGCACCGAGGCGACGCGGCACACCCAGGCCATCACCACCACCATGCGGGAGCTGGGGCGCTCGGCCAGCGAGATCGGCAAGGTCACCGAGGCCATCGCCGGGGTCTCGAGCCAGACGAACCTGCTGGCCCTGAACGCGACCATCGAGGCCTCGCGGGCCGGGGCCGCCGGCAAGGGCTTCGCGGTGGTCGCCAGCGAGATCAAGGACCTGGCCCGGCAGACGGCCACGTCGACCGAGGAGATCAAGGGCAAGATCGAGGCTGTCCAGACCTCGACCACCAGCGCGGTCGCGGACATCGAGCGGGTGGCGGTGGTCGTCGCCGACCTCGCGCACATCATCGAAGGGATCGCGGTGGCCATCGAGGAGCAGGCGACCGTGACCAAGGACATCGCCGGGAACATCGCCAGCGCGTCGATGGGCGTGCGCGACTCCAACGAGCAGGTCACGCAGACCGCGACGGTGTCGCAGTCCATCGCCCGGGACATCTCGGTGGTCAACTCCGCAGTCGGAGACCTGACCTCGGGCGGCGACCGAGATCCGCGTCAGCGCCTCCGAGCTGTCGACCCTGGCGGAGGAGCCTCCGGGAGATCGTGGGCCGGTTCCGGGTGTAGCGGCCCGGAGCCGCTAGCAGACTTGCGAACTAGCAGGTCTGCTAGCTGGCGGCCGGAGCCGGCCGGTCACCGGTCCACCCACGCCAGGACGTTCTCGATCTGGGCGCCGGCGCCCAGGGTCACCGAGGCGCCGGCCCGGCGGGCCTTGGCGGGGTCGAGCAGCACCACGCGCCCGGAGGCCTCGACGCTGGCCACCGCCCACTGCCAGCCGAAGCGGCGGGCGTCGGCCTCCATCCGCAGCCACTCCGCCTTTGCGAACCGCAGCGGCAGGGCGATGCGCTTCACCTGCACCGCCAGCTGCGAGGCGCCGCGCGTGGCCAGCAGGTCGAAGGCGCCGCGGGAGCCGCGCGACTGGTAGACGAGGTCGAAGCCGTGGCCCGCGAGGTGCTCGGCCGTGGCCGCCTCGCCCTCGTCCCCCAGCACCTTCATCGGCACGACCGAGCCGCCGGGGCGCCTCCAGCGCAGCCAGAGCGCGAACAGGCCGTCGGCGAGCGCGTGCAGGCCCTCGTCGTTGCGGAGCACGGCGTCCCCCAGCCGCTCGAGGTAGCCCAGCGTCGCGCCGGTCGGAGCCTTGATGGCGCGGGCGAGGTCGGCCAGCCGCGCCGGCCCCTCGGCGAGGCGGTCCAGGGTGGCGGCCAGCGTGGTGGCGCGGCCGACGAGCCGCTGGAACTCGTTCTCGAAGTAGAGCGAGAGCCGCCCGGTGCGGGAGAAGAGCTCCTGCTGCAGGCACTCCTTCAGCCGCCGGTCGTCGTCCGCCTTGCCCCGCGCCGCCCGGTGCTCGCACAGGGACTCGCCGAGCACCTGCAGGTAGAACGGGTTGCCGCCCACGGCCCGGTAGGCCCTGCGCGCGAGCGCCTCGCCGATAGGTCCCTCGTCGGCGCTGGCCCGGGTCAACAGCTCGACCGCGGCGCGCTCGGAGAACGGCCCGATCTCCACGACCTTGAAGTGCTGGAAGAACGGCGAGTGCTGCGACGTCGCCAGGCGCAGCAGCATGGTGCGCGAGGAGCCCGAGACCACGTAGCCGACGCGCTTGTGGCGCTGCCAGACGCTGCGCATCAGCGGGAGCGGGTCGGCGCCGCCGCGGACCTTGCCGAGCGACGCCAGCTCCTGGAACTCGTCGATGGCCACCACCAGGTGCCCGCCGGTCGCGGCGGCGAGCTGCTCGGGCAGCTCCAGGCAGTCGCGCACGAAGCCCTCCCCGTCGACCGGGCTCCCCGGCAGCTCCAGGGTGAAGCTCTGCGCCGCCGCAGACAGCTTGGAGAAGGAGCGGGCCCCGACCAAGGCCTTGCGGTAGCCCACCGGGTCGCGGGTGAGGGCGCCCAGCGAGGCGCCGGCCTCCACCGAGAGCGCGGCGTCGACGGCGCGCAGCGCCAGCGTCCGGAACAGCTCCCGCGACAGCGGGAGGATCTCCCTGGACGTCGAGCACCACGAAGTGCGGCGGGTGCACCCGCGAGCGGCCCGGCTGCCGGTGAGCCTCGCGGGCCACCTCGAGCAGCAGGCTCGTCTTGCCCACCTTGCGCGACCCGATGAGGCAGAGCCAGCGGGGCGCCCCCTGGCGCAACCGCTCGATGGCCTCGAGGACCTCTCGGCGCTCCTTCTCGCGGTCGAAGAAGGCCTCGGCGGTGACCGGCACGCTGGTGGTGAACATGGCGCCCTCGCAGAGCTGCTAGCTAGCTCGCAGACTTGAAAGCAAGCAGGTTTGCTAGTGCGCCGGGAAGCGAGGGGCGCCGGGCGGCCCGTCGCCCGTGCGCGCAAACGCCAGCGGCCGCTCGCCTCGTGGACGAGCGGCCGCCGGTGGCCCTGCGCCTCGCCTGTCCCCCGCCTCAGTTGATGAGCGGCTTGCCCTTCTTGAGCATGAAGGCGATGCGCTCCTGCGTCGGCTTCTCGGCGCACAGCTCCACGAAGCCCTCGCGCTCGAGGCCGAGCAGGGTCTCCTCCGACACCGGGTGCGCCGGGCTGGCCGTGGGCCCGCCGGTGAGGATGCGCGCCTGCACCTTGGCGATCCGCGCGCTGTAGGGCGTGATCTTCCCCTGGCGGACGAAGCTCTCGATGGAGTCCTCCATGACGAGGTAGCCGTTGGGCCCGGGCAGCGTCAGGGCCTGCTGCTCGATCGCCTTGTGGCCCGGGAGCATCTTGAGCGCGAGCTCCTTGGCCTGGCGGACCTGCTCGTCCTTGCTGAAGCAGATGACGTCGGTCTTGGCCAGCAGCCCCTTCTCCTGCGCGTCGAAGGCGGAGGTCGAGACCTTGCCGAAGCCGATGAGGTCGAAGGCGGCCATCACCGGCGGCATCGGGCCGGGGTTGGCCTTGGCGCTCCTGTTGATGAGCTGCCGCAACAGCAGGTAGCAGCCGCCGCCGGCGGGGATCACGCCGACGCCGACCTCGACGAGCCCGGCGTAGAGCTCCGCCGCCGCCACGCGCGCCTGGCCGCCCAGGGCGATCTCCAGGCCGCCGCCGAGCGTCATCCCGTGCGGCGCGGTCACCACCGGGAAGGGCGCGTGCAGGTTCATCAGGTTGACCTTCTGGAGCATCGCCGCCATCCGCTCCAGCTGGTCGAACTTCTGGCCCTTGGCGAGCTCGAGCACCGCGTTGAGCTGCGCGCCGGCGCAGAAGTTCGCCGCCTGGTTGGCGACGACCAGCGCCTTGAAGCGCCCGGAGGACACCTCCTCGTGCGCCTGCTCCATCATCGCCATCATGTAGTCGTCGACCGGGTTCATGGTCGGGACCATCTTGGCGTCGAGCTCCACGCCCAGGACCTGGTCGCCCAGGTCCACCAGCCGCGCGTTGAGGTTCTCGCGGACCACCTTGCCCTGGCTGCGCTGCCAGGCGAGCGAGAGGATGCGCGCCGGCGGCGCCTTGGGCTCGGCCGGATAGACGCGGCCGCGCTCCTCGGCGATCGTCCGCAGGCCCTCCGGCACGGCGATGCCCGCCGCCTCCATCATCCGCAGCGCGCGGTGCAGCCCGAGCGCGTCCAGCGCCTCGATGGGCCCGACCTCGTGGCCGAAGCCCCACTTGATGGCGTTGTCCACGGTCTCCACGTCGTCGGCGACCTCGCCCACGCGGCGGAAGGCGTAGGCCGCGCAGCCCAGCACCAGCTCGCGGGCGAACCGGGAGACGCGGTCGTCCTCGCCGTAGGTGCACATCGCCACCAGCCGGTCGGCCGGCTTGGAGAACGTCTTGGCGTAGCGAACGCAGTCGCTCTTCGGCTCGGTCTTGGGCCGGTACTCGAGCGTCTTCAGGTCCAGCGCCAGGAGGTCGGGCTTGCCGCCCTTCTTCGGCGCACCCTCGTCGCCGCTCCCGCCCTTGTCGGCCTTGGGCTTCTGGTAGAAGCCCTTGCCCGTCTTGTCGCCCAACAGCTTCATCTCGATCATCTTGGCGATGTAAGCGGGGGGCTCGAAGAGCTTGCGGTCCGGATCGTCCGGGCAGTGGTCGTAGGAGTTCTTCGAGGCGTGCGACAGGGTCTCGATGCCCACCATGTCGCACAGCCGGAACGTGGCGCTCTTGGGGCGCGCCAGCACCTCGCCGGTGATGAGGTCCACCTCCTCGACGGTCAGGTCGTATTTGCGGGCCAGCTCCAGGGTCCACATCAGCGAGTAGATGCCGACGCGGTTGGCGACGAAGTTGGGCGTGTCGCGGCCGAGGATGGGCCGCTTGCCGGCCCGCTCGAACAGCTCGAAGACCTGGTCGACGACGGCCTTCTTGGTCGCCGGCCCGGGGACGACCTCCACCAGCGCCATGTAGCGCACCGGGTTGAAGAAGTGGATGCCGACGAAGTGCTCGCGCAGGTCCTGGCTGAAGCCCTCGCACATCTCGGCGAGCGACAGGCCCGAGGTGTTGGTGGCGATGATCGAGCCCGGCTTGCGGTAGCGGTCGACCTCGGCGAGGCCCTTCTTCTTGATGCTCATCACCTCGGGCACGGCCTCGATGAGCAGGTCCGCCTTGGGCAGCTCGTCCTTCATCGCCGACAGCGGCAGCGGCTTGATCCGCTTGAGGCTGCGCGACGTGAGGATGAGCGGGACCTTGGCCTTCGGGTCGTTGAGCTTGTCGAGCGCGCCCTGGGCGAGCTCGAGCGTCAGGTCGTAGATGCTGCACTCGTACCCGCGGTCGGCGAAGAAGCCGGCGATGCCGGCCCCCATGATGCCGCCCCCGAGGACGGCCACGTGTTTGATCTCGGCCATGGCGTTCCCTACCTCCCCACGCGCTCGAGGATGGTCGTCGCGCCCTGCCCGCCGCCGACGCACATGGTGGCCAGGCCATACCGGCCCTTCGCCCTCTCCAGCACGGTGAGGGCCGTCCCGACGATGCGGATGCCGCTCATGCCCAGCGGGTGGCCCAGGGCGATGGCGCCGCCCAGGACGTTGACCTTCTCCTTGGGGAAGCGGCCCTTCTCGATGACGTAGAGGCTCTGCGCGGCGAAGGCCTCGTTGAGCTCGATGACGTCCAGGTCGCTCATCTTCAGGCCCGCCCGCGCGAGCGCCTTCTCGGTGGCGGGGATGGGGCCCATGCCCATGCGCTTGTAGTCGCAGCCGGAGACGGCGGTGGTGACGAGACGCGCCCGCAGCGGCAGCTCCAGCTTCTGGGCGACGTCCTCGGCCATGAGGATGGCGGCTCCGGCGCCGACCGAGACCGGCGAGCTGGTGGCGGCGGTGATGGTGCCCTTGGCGTCGAAGGCCGGGGCCAGCGACCTCATCTTCTCGAGGTTGGGCTCCATCGGGCACTCGTCGACCTCGAACTTCTTGCCGTCGGGCAGCGTGATGGGCACGACCTCCTTGGCGAAGGCCCTCTCCTTCCAGGCCTTGAGCGCCTTGACGTGGCTCTCGGCGGAGAACGCCTCCTGCGCCTCGCGGCTGATGCTGCCTTCCTTCGCCAGCAGCTCGGCGGTGTCGCCCATGCCCATGTAGAAGCCCAGCTCCGCGAGCTCCTTGTCGTAGGCCGGGTTGTAGCCGCCCATCGGCACGCGGACCATGTGCTCCAGGCCGACGACGATGGCGATGTCGCCCTTGCCCACCGCCAGCGCGTCGGCGAGGACCATCAGCGCCTGCTGCGAGGAGGCGCAGAACTGGTTGACGGTGGTCGCGGCCACGCTGATCGGCAGGCCGGACTTCACCACGATCTGCCGGGCGAGGTTCAGGCCGTTCTCGCCCTCGGGGAAGGCGCACCCGGCGGCCAGGTGCTCGATGCGGTCCACCGGCACTTGCGGGTTGCGCGCCAAGAGCTGCTTGACGACCTGGCTGGCGACCTCCAGGCCGCTCAGCCCGTTGAGCGAGCCGTTCTTGGCCCGGGCGATCGGAGAGCGGGCGACGTCGACGATTCCCACCTTGCGGATTTCCATGGTTCGGTTCCTTTCCGAGGCTCTTTGACAATCGACTTCGTTCGGCGCTGCGCTTCCCTCCGAACGAAGTCTCTAGAAGGGGTAGCGGCCGGCTTCGATGGCGTGGTCGGCGACGAGGCGCCGCAGGCGCACGGCGTCCACCGGGGCATCGGTGCCCTCGAGCAGGCGCAGGAGCGTCTGGCGGCGCGCGGCGAGCTCTCCGGGCGGGGCGACGTGGCTGAGCGCGTCCAGCGTCCAGCGCGCGAGGTCGCCGCACTTCTCGTGGACGACGAGAGTGGCGACGGCGTCGAGCAGCTCCCGGCGGCCGGCGGGCGCGTGTTCGCGCTGCTCCAGCACGCGGGCCAGCGTCGACTCCGCGGCGTAGAGCGCGATGAGCCCGTCGGTGAGCGCCGCGGCCACCTGCTGCTCGACGCGCACGTCCTTGCCCAGACCGATGATCGCCGCCTCGACGGCGTAGGCGAGCGCGCGCTTGGCGTCGGCGAGGCGCTTGAGCTCCCGGCCAAGCGGCTCCTGTGGCTGCGGCGTGCCGTACTGGCCTTGGCGCAGCTCGGCATGCAGCCGCTCCATCGTCGACAGGAACGGGAGCTCCGCCGCGAAGATGTTCTGGACGAGGGTGCCGAACGCCAGCATGCGGTTGATGTCGTTGGTGCCCTCGAAGATGGTGTCGACCACGTTGTCCCGCAGCACGCGCTCCACCTGGTACTCCTCGGTGAAGCCGTAGCCGCCGTGCATGCGCACGCCGTGGTTGGCCACCTTCATCAGCGTCTCGGTGCCGAAGACCTTGACGATGGAGGCCTCGACGCCGAAGGAGCGCAGCACCTGCACCACGTGCTCCTGGTAGCCGGGGCTCGACTTCTCCACCGTGGCGATCCGCTCGTCGACGGCGCCGATGGTCCGGTAGACGAGCGACTCGGCCGCGTAGGTCGAGCAGACCATGTCGGCCAGCTTGCCCTTCTGCACGTCGAAGTGGATGACCGGCTGGCCGAACTGCTTGCGGTCCTTGCCGAAGCCGACGGTGCGCTCGATGACGTACTTGCTCGTGCCCACGCCGGCGAAGCCCAGCTTGAGCCGGCCCATGTAGAGGATGTTGAGCGCGATGGCCGGGCCGTCGCCGACCTCGCCCAGGAGGTCCTCCTTGGGCACGCGCACGTCCTCGAAGATGAGCGAGGCGGTCGACGAGCCGTGGATGCCCATCTTCTTCTCCTCCGCGCCGCGGCTGACGCCCGGGGCGTGGAGGTCGACGATGAAGCCCGAGTACTTGCCGTCGACCTGGGCGAAGACGACCGCCATGTCGGCCCACGAGCCGTTGGTGATGTACTGCTTCTGGCCGTTGAGCAGGAACGCCGAGCCGTCCGCGCTTCGCCGCGCGGTGGTCTTGCCCGAGAGCGCGTCGCTGCCGCTGCCGGGCTCGGTGAGCCCGTAGCAGCTGATGGCCTCGCCGCTCATGATGCGCGGCAGGTACTTCTTCTTCTGCGCGTCGTTGCCGAAGAGGACGATGGGCAGCATGCCGATGCCGCTGTGGGCGCCGAAGGTCACCGCCATGCTGCTGCAGCCGGCGAAGATCTCGCTGACCAGCGCCGAGGTCGTCTTGTCGGCGCCGAGGCCGCCGTACTCCTCGGGGACGTCCAGGCCCACCAGGCCCAGGTCGCAGACCTTCTTGAGCAGCCAGACGCCCACGGGGAGCTTCTTCCCGCTCTCCTCGACCGTCGCCTTGGCCTCGATGGCCTCGAGCCGGGTGAGGACCTCCTCCTTCCAGAACTTCTCGGCGGTCTGGCCGAAGAGCTTCTGGTCCTCGGTGAGCTTCTCGCGGGAGAAGATGCCGCCGCGCGGAACCGGCGCGACCAGGAACCCTCCGCCGGGGCTGGCCTTCGTTGCCGACACTTCGCTCGTGCTCACGGCTTTCGGCCTCCTTGAACGGGTGCGGGCTCGAGCGCCCGCGGCGAATCTGGCTGGAACCCCGGCCCCGCGACCACCGCGCCGTCGCGCGCTGGGGCAAGAGCGACTACCCGACGACATAATGACACCTTGCGTCAACCGCCAGACTTTCTAATGCCCGCTCGCGAGCGCGAGAACACTCTCAAGGAAGGGCGCGCGGCGCCGTGGGGCAAGGCCAGGGACGGCCGGGCGCACGCCCGCCACAGGGACACGTTGGCTACTCGCCCAAGGCCTGGACCGTCTTCGCGTCGAAGCCCTGCCCGCCGACGAAGGCGGTGAAGAGCCTCGAGGTGGCCTCGCGCTCCGGCCCGAGACCCGCCGCCGCGCGGGCGCGGGCGATGAGCCGGCGCTCGGCTTCGGTCAATCGCCCGTCGAGGATGCTCGCCACCGACAGCAGCCGCAGGACGGCAGTCCGCTCGCAAGCCGGGAGCGCCCCGAGGTCGGCCACGAGCGCCTCGGGATCATCCACCGTGGCCTGGCTCGGCTCGCCCACCCGGGACCGGGAGCTCATGGAGCAGCGCGACGAGGTTCGGGTGCAGGTCCCTCTTGGCGACCACCGCGCTGCCGACGGCGCGGTAGGCCGCCAACCTCCCACGGGCGGAGAAAGAAACCACTCCGTCGAGCGCGAAGCCGACGAGCTCCGCCGCCGCCGACGGGCCGAAGGTGCGAAGCCGTGCCTGCCGCAGCACCCGGGCGCACACCACGGCGTTCCAGAGGGCCGTCACCGGCACGGCCACGAAGGGGATCAGCGTGCGCAGCGCGGCCCGCCCCAGCATCCGGCGCACGAGCAGCTTGGCCAGGAAGGTCGAGAGGCTCACCTTGAGCTTGTAGAGCGCCGCCGCCGCCACCAGCTGCAGCCGCGAGGCGCCGCGCAAGGGGTCGATGCCGAAGACCGGCGCGGCGGGATCGGGCAGCTCCAGCGCGGCTCGGGTGAGGGCGACGGCGAGCCGCTGAATCCTTCTGCGTTCCCATGAGGTCGAGCCCGGCGACGCGCGAGAGCTCGTGCACGGTGCGCAGCCCGTCCCAGTAGAGGAAGCCAACCTCGACGATGGAGGTGAGGACGTTGGCCCCGCCGATGACCAGCCAGTACGACCAGGGGACGAGCCACAGGCTGGCATCGGGATCGACGCCGAGCCGCGGAATGGCGAAGACCTCCACCGCCGCGGCGATGAAGGTGGAGAGCGCCCCGGCGAGCGCCGCGCGGAGGACGGCGCCGCGCTGTACGCGCAGGAGCCCGGCGCGCTCCGCCGGATTGAGGAAGTGGATGGCGTCGACCGACTCGACGGGCCGGGACGCGCCCGCGCGGCGCAGGAAGTAGCGCACGCCCACCCGCTCGAGGAGCGGCGACCTGGGCTCAGGGGTGGTGGCGGGCTCCAACGGCCGGGGCGGCTCGAAAACGGGGAGCGGCGTCGCTGGTGCGGATCCGGTCGGCGGCATACGCGGGCGACCATAACGCGGCCCCGTTCGCCGCACGAGAACGCAGGAGATCGCCCGCGATCACCCGCGCAGCCGCCGGGAGGGCCTTGACCCCAGCCGCGCCGAGGGTATCGACTTCATTCATCCCGTCGACTTTGGAGGGGCCTCATGAACGTCGCGAAGACTCTGGCAGTGGTCGCTGCGTGCTTCGTCATCACCGGCTGCGGCTCTGCGACAGCGGCCGGGCTGGGGACGCAGGAGCAGGCGCTCTCCTACCCGAGCGGCACGGCGATGACCGTGACCTCGGTCCGCGCCGTCTACCAGGATGGCTCTGGCTATCACGCCGCCCCAGGCTTTGAGGCCCTCCGCGCCGCCGGCGCGCCCGACGACGAGCTCTACAAGGTCCGCATCGGCCAGGTCGACGCCCCCGCGACCCGCACCGCTCTCGTCTTCCTCTCCGCCGGCCAGAAGGCCTCCAGCAGCAGCTCGCACGAGAACGGCATCACCGGCCAGACCGGGTCCTGGGACTCCTCCTGCAACGACGTCTCCTGCCCCAACGTCACGCTCGACGCCCGCTCGCTGGCGATGAAGTTGCGCGCCCAGGGCTGGTTCCCGCCCGCGACCACCTGGTTCGCGGTGGCCAACGACAGCAACTTCGACCACCTCTTCGACTCCACCACCAAGCAGCAGCTGGTCACCGGCTTCGCCAACTGGCTCACCGCCCAGGTCCGGCCGGAGACCACGTCCATCTACCTCGGCGGCAGCTCGCGCGGTGGGTGCCTGGCGATGCGCATGGCCCAGTCGCTGCGCGCCAACCCCGCCCTCGACGGCATCCAGCTCTACGTCAGCTCGTTCGACGGCGTCTGCAAGAACAGCCAGAACGAGCTGGGCACCACCAACACCAAGATCAACAACCCGGTCCGCCCGTGGGGCACCTTCTATGGCGGCTGGGCCACGGCGCTGACCGGCCAGTACCCGAACCGGACCAACCTGCACATCTTCCACGTCGTCGGCGGCGCCGAGGTCTTCCCGGCCAGCGGCATCCGCGCCTTCGCCGCCTACTCCGGCAGCTCCCCGCCGTCGACGGGCAGCAACCTGGACTGGGGCTGGTACAAGCAGACCTGGGTGAAGTGGGCCCACAAGGAGATCGGCAATCCGTACACCGAGCCTTCGTCGGGCGACCAGGCGCTCGCCGTCTCGCAGACCATCGACGCGCAGCTCACCTGGCTGGACGGGCTGCTGTAGGCGGCGCCCGCACCGGCCAAAGCTCAGGTCGCGCTCGCCGCCGGCAGCACGTCCACGAACTGCACCTGCTCGAAGCCCAGGGTCACCAGCAGCGCCCGGATGGCGCGCTGCGCGGAGTCGCGCGCCCTGCGGTTGAGCACCGGGTCGGCGCGAACCTCGGCCTCGAAGGCCCCCTTGGCCTTGTCGAAGAGCTTCGCCGTCTCCTGCGAGTCGAGGTTGGAGCCGATGACCTCCGTCTCGCCGGGCTTGAGCTCGATCTGCACGCGGATGGGCGGCAGCACCACCAGCGCGGTTCGCCCGACCACCCTCACGCTCTCCGGACCGAACTGCTCGAGGTCCAGTCCCAGGTGCGCAGTGGCGAAGACGATGGCCCGGCCTTCGGCGCCGCGCAGCGTGTAGCTCGCCCAGGAGAGGACGTCACCCCACAGCGAGTCGCTTCCAGGCGCGGGCTCGGGCGCGAAGCGCACCTTCTTGTAGATGGCGACGTCCAGGGTCTCCAGGCGCGCCACCTCGCGGATCTGCGTGACCACCGCCGGTGGGTCCGGCAGCGGCTTCGCCCGCTCCGGCAGGTACTTGAAGGCCGCCACCGCCCCGACTCCGAGGAACAGCGCGAACACCGCCAGCAGGACCAGACGCTTGACCACGACCGTTTGCCTCCGTCACCTTTGTCTTACTGAAGCCTACTTCCTCCGCCCCGAGGACAGAGCATGGTCCGTGCCGGGGCCGGCTCGGCGGCCAGCCCACGCAAGATGAGGCCGGGTGGTGACAGCCGTGGCTGGCGGTACGCAATGCTCAGGGCGGTGGACCGACGGGGTGGCGAGTGGGTGGACGAGGTGGACGAGGTGGACTGAGTGGACGCGGTGGACGTCGAGAGTAGACGCGCGCCCTGCGGGCTGGGCAACGCCGATCAGCTCGCGCGCTGCCCCGGACTTCGACGCCGCGGCCCGAGCAGTGCCATCGCAAGGATTGCGAAGAACGCACTCGGCTGCGCCTGGCCCGCCGCGTTGCAGCCGCAGCCCTGCGTATTCGCCTCCAGCCCGGCATCGGCCTTGGCGCCAGCGTCCGACGCGGGCCTGTGTCCGGCGTCGGAGGCCGGTGCGACCACGCCCGCGTCCGCACCCGGCGGGTTCACGGTCCCGGAATCGGCTCCGGGAGGAGACACCGTCCCGGCGTCCGGTGTCTGCGGCCCTTCGGTGAGGTTGGCATGCCAGTCGCTGCCGCCGTTGTTGTCCCAGCTTCCGTCGGCGTAGTGCAGGACGAAGTCGACGACCTTGATGGTGGTCCCCGTGAACGGCCCGATGGCGACCGTGTAGCGGCCCTGGGAGTCCGGCCCGACCAGCGGCGTCTCGACCGACTTGGCATCGAAGGCCACGGTGCCCATCGGCCAGAGCGACTGCGGCGGCAGCACCCAGCCGTCCACGCCCCAGTGCAGCTTTCCGGCCTTGGGGGCGAAGAAGGTCACGACGTCGGCGCGGGTCGGCGCGCTCGGGGTCCAGCCCACGTTCCCCGTGGGCGGAGTCGTCCCACCGCCTGCCCCGACATAGACGTGCTGGATGGGCGAGCGCGCGAGGAGACCCTTCGTGTCGGACGCTGCGACGTAGTAGTCGACGAGCGAGTCCTTCACCCCGGCGATCGTCGCCCGGTACTCGTCGGCCTTGTAGGTCGGCACCGGGTCGGTGCGCGAGACGATCGCCTTCGACTGCATCGGCAGGTCCTGCCAGCCCGTGGCGCCATAGGTCTGGCCGGTGTGGTCGACGATTCCCTTCGGCGTGACGCGGTAGCGCAGGGTCACGTTCGAGAGCCCGCTGACGTCGTAGACGTAGGTCCAGACCTCGAAGTCGCTGGGCTTGGCCTGCGTGCCCCACTCGATGGCGCCCGGGTTGTAGGGCTCGCGCTGCGGCAGATAGATGGTCGGCGCGACCGTGTCCGCCCCGCTGGCGATGACGGTGTCGGCGTGCTGCACGGCGAGGTTGGCGGCGCGGGCAGGGTGGCTGTCCCACTTGCCGCCCTCGGCGCCGTCCCAGTACCAGTAGCAGCTGGTCTCGCCGTTGAGCAGGTGGTGCCAGGCCTTGTCCGTCTCGCTGCCGGTGCCGCCGCGGATGGCGTCGAGCGAGGTGTAGCCGGCGATGGCCTGCGCGGTGTGCACCCGGTTGGCGGCGGCGACGATGACACCCCAGCTGTTGCGGTCGGGGCTGTAGCCGTCGGCGCCCGGGTCGCCGTTCCACTTGAGGAACTCGGGGTCGCCGTTGTCCGCGCCGCTCCAGCTTCCGGGCTCGACGTGGATGACGTCGCTGGCGTCGGGCGGGAACTGGTCCAGGTAGTCCTGGACGGTCGTCGCCTCGAAGCGAGTGGGCTGCGAGGAGATCCAGGCGACGAAGCCCGCGAAGTTCGAGTGGTAGTAGGAGTCGGTCCCGCCGCCGAAGTTGTCGCCGTCGTGGTGCAGCACCACCAGCATCGGGTGGGCGTCGTCGGTGTTGTAGGCCTCGTACTGGCTCATCACCTTCTCGTACAGGAAGGCCCCGTAGCCGCCGCGGGCGTCCTCGTTGCCTTCGTAGCGCGCCGCCGGCACCGCGATGATCTTCGTGGACTGCCCGGACTCGGGGTCGACGTACTCGACCCAGTGCGGCTGGTAGCCCCACGGCGCGCTCACCTTGGTCGGCGCCCACAGGTCCTGCAGCTGCACCCAGGTCGCGCTGCCGCCGGAGTTGCGCTGGTCGGCCGCGTTGGGCGGGTAGAGGTTGGAGCCGGCCGAGTACGGGTAGTCGGGGCGCGCGCGGTCGAAGTGGATGTTGTCGACGAACGCCCACTTCACCCCGGCCGCGGCGAACTCGGGGATCACGTGCTCGGCGAAGGCCGTCTCCGGCGGGAAGATCCCGAATGGCCCCTTGGCGGCGGCGCCGAAGCTCGCCTCGAGCGAGCGCTTGTGCAGCTCGAGCTGCAGCTTGCGGTCAGCGGCGGGCACGAGCGGCATCAGCGGGTGGTGCTGGCCGATCATCGTCAGGTCCAAACGCGGATTGCCCAGGGACGTCGTCAGCGAGCGGCTCTGCCTCCAGCGATCCTGCCAGCCGCCGAAGCCGCGGCCCGCGGCGCTCATGGCATCCAGGTTCTCCATCAAGGAGCCGGTGAAGCTGACCTGCGCGCCCAGGTGCGACAGCCCAAGCCCCTGCTGCACGGCGTCGCTGGGCCAGGTGGTGTACGGCCCGGTGCGGTCGTTGTGGATGGACATCAGGTCGAACGACCAGCGCCCTGCGTCGTGGCTCTGCACCACCGACTCGTAAGGCCAGTAGATGGGCTGGTGCATGTGCCAGTGGAAGGAGACGTAGATCTTCGGCTTGGCGGCGGCCGGGCCGACGGAGCCGATGACGAGCAGGGTGGCGAGCAGCAGGTGCATCGGGCGCATGGGGCTTCCTCGGCGTGCCGGGTTTGTCTGATCACTCGCGGCGCCTGGCGGACTTTCCGGGGTCTTTCCAAGTCCTCGGATTTCCTGGACTTCCCAAGACGTCGATCCGCAACCGTCTGAATTCACAGGGCTTTCCCAAACGCTCCCGCATCGATCATATGGGTCGATCGGCTCCGCTACGGAATCCTCGCGGATCCAAAGCCATCTGGCTGGGTCCGGGCTCACTTCGCTTGTACTCGGGCCGGGCCGAATGACCGGGGATCCGCGTCGTGTAGACTCCCCGGCCCTTTCGAGGAGAGTCCGCATGTCCGAGTCGCTCGAAGCCCAGCTGAAGCGCATCGACGCCGAGGAGAAGACGCTCGTCTTCGCCTCGTTCACCAACGACGACGCCTGGGCGCTCGGGCAGCGGCTGGCCGAGAAGGCGCGCGCACGGTCCCTGCCGGTGGCCATCGACGTCGAGCGCTGCGGCGAGCGGCTCTTCTACGCGGCGCTGCCAGGCTCGACGCCCGACAACGCGGCCTGGATCGAGCGCAAGAAGCGGCTGGTGAACCGCACCCGCCGCAGCTCCTTCGCGGTGGGGCTCGACCTGCGCCTCCAGGGCAAGTCCATCGAGCAGCGGATGCTGCTCCCCGAGAGCGAGTACGCGCCGCACGGCGGCTGCGTGCCGGTGGTGGTGGCCCAGGTCGGCTTCGTCGGCACCGTCACCGTCAGCGGCCTTCCGCAGGAGCAGGACCATGCACTGGTGATCGAGGCGATGCGCGAGCACCTCGCCGGGCACGCGAAGGCCTGAGCCGTCGCCAAGCCCCTTCGAGATTCTCGCCCGCGCCGCCAATCGGGTCGTCTACACTCGCGTCGTCTGGGCCACCTCCAGGAAAGACTCCAGGAAGGACTTCGATGAACTTCGGCTCCCTGCGCTCGCTCCCATTGCTGCTCGCCCTCGCGCTCGCCGCCTGCGGCAATCCCCCACCGGCCACGGGCCTCGACGCGTCCTCGAGCGCGGACGTCCCGGCCAGCCCGGCGGACTCTGGTGCGCCGCCTGCCGACGCCGCCACCACGCCGGACGCCAGCTCGGCCGTCGATGCCGCTACGAGCGAGCCCGACGGCGGTCCGGTCGTGACCCCTGCCGATGCTTCGGTGCGCCCCGATGCCAGCGCCGCCGCGCCGCTCGAGGTCACCCGGGCCACCAGCGAGTCGACGACGTCGGTGCTCGTCGAGTTCAGCCGCGCCATCGAGCCGGGCACGGTGCTCCTCAACGGCTCGCAGTTCACGTTCACCGGCGGTCTGGCCGCCAGCGCCGCCTCGGGCTCGGGCAACCAGGTCCGCGTCACCACCAGCGCCCAGACCCCTGGCAGCAACTACGTGGTCACCGTCGCCGCGACGATCCTCGACAGCAACGGCGAGCCGCTGAGCTCCACCGCCAACTCCGCCGAGTTCATCGCCGGAGCAGGACAGGCCCGGCTGGTCATCAACGAGATCAACCCGAACATCCCCAACAGCCGGGACCTGATCGAGTTCCTGGTCGTGGAGGCCGGCACCACCAAGCAGATCCAGGTGATCGAAGAGGGCAAGACCAATGACCCGCTCACCTTCACCACCTTCCCGGACGTCGTGGTGCAGGCGGGCGACCTGATCGTGCTGCACCTCAACGCGGTGGGCGCCGACGACCCCAAGAGCTCGGAGCGCACCTCCAAGTCGGAGAGCACTGCCAAGGAGGCCTACCCGAACGCCTGGGACTTCGTCGGCGGCAGCGCGGCGGTCACCTGGTCGCACCGGCTGCTCAAGGTGGTCGGCGCGGACGGCGCAGTGCAGGACGCCGTCGCGTTCGCCAAGGTCGGCCTCGCCCCTCCGCTGCCGGGCGGCTTCGAGTACGCAGTCCAGTTCGCCCAGGGCAACGGGCAGTGGACGCCGGCCGACTGCGGCGGCGCGGACTGCACCTACTCCTCGACCCCCAGCGTCCTCGACCTCTCCGTCGACTGGAGCCAGGTGGGCAACGACAAGGACTCGAGCCTGGCCCGCAAGGTGGGGGCGGACACCGACTCCAAGGATGACTGGGGGCTCAAGGCCACCGGCGCGAGCTTCGGCAGCCCGAACCCCTGAGCCGGCGGAGCTGAACCCGACGAGGGGTCCCAGGGGCTTCGGACTTCGGGCTTCGGGCTTCGGGTCAAGCCGCCGCGACGCCTCCGACCGGCGCGGAAGGCAGCTGCTGGCTGCTACCCGCTCACACGCCGCATCGTCGACGGCCCGCGGCGGCTCTTGGCCGGAACCGGGGTGCGCTTCCGGGCGCGAGCCTGACGGGCAGCGCACGCGTCGCGAAGCGCGGCTGCGGCGTCGAGCGCCAGGCCCACCGTACGCTCCAGCTCGGCGGCGTCATCCTCCGAGCCGAAGGCCGGGTTGAAGTGGAAGGCGCTGAGCACGCCGTTCTCGACCACCACGCCGCGGTACCACCGCTGGGAGACCAGGGCGAGCAGCCCCGCCCGCACCTCGCCGTCCTCGAGCGCCGCCTGCTCCTCGGGCCCTGCCACCTCGACGCGGTACGCAGCCTCGAAGCCGGCCGGGGCGGCGGCGATCTCGATCGCGCTGCCCACCTTCCGCGGAGCGAGCCGGGGCTGCACCGAGCAGACGCTCAGGCCCTGCGGGCAGCCGGGCACCACGACGTCGACCGCCACCGCCGTGCTGCCCAGAGGCATGTACGCGCCCAGCGCCGAGGCGCGCTCGATGGCCAGCTTGTCGTGGACCTTGAACTCCAGCCCCATCAGCTCGCCCGTCAGCTCGAGCGCGTCGGCATCGAACGACAGGCCGCGCTTCTGCGCGAACGCCTTCCAGTTCTGGTGGCGCTTCTTGAGCGTGCGGGTGACCACGTAGAAGCCGAGGCTGACCGCGAAGAAGAACAGGGCGACGAGCAGGCTGATCATCCGTTTCGACCTCTCGAGGGTTTGCCGCGGCTGGCGCACCGTGCTGGACGGCCAGCCAGAGTCCCGGCCGCTGGACACTGCAGGCGACGTGCCCGCCTGCGCTCACCGGCAAACGCTTGATTCTCCAGCGCTCTGGCGGCGTCCTCAGGCCCCGTCAGCCGTCAATACTGACGGCTCTGCGCCGTCAGCTGCCCGGGCGTTCGGCGAGAACGGCCCGGACCTTGGAGGCCAGGTCCGCGGCGGAGAAGGGCTTCTGGATGAAGTGCACGCCCTCGTCGAGCACGCCGTGGTTGGCGATGACGTCGGCGGTGTAGCCGGACATGAACAGCAGGCGGATCTCCGGGCGGTGGGGCGTCAGGCTGCGCGCCAGCTCGCGGCCGTTCATCTCCGGCATGACCACGTCGGTCATCAAGAGGTCGATGGCCTTGTCGTGCTCGCGGGAGAGCCGCAGCGCTTGGGCCGCGCTGCTCGCCGCGAGCACTGCGTAGCCCAGCCGCTCCAGCATCCTCTTGACCGCGTAGAGGATGGCGGGCTCGTCCTCGACCAGCAGGATGGTCTCCGGCCCGCCGGTGACCGCACCCGCATCGCCCTCGGGCGAGACGCGCCGGGCGTCGCCGGCGTGCCTCGGGAGGTAGACCGAGAAGGTGGTGCCCTTGCCTGGCTCGCTGAAGGCCTCGATGAACCCGCGGTTCTGCTTGACGATGCCGTAGACCGTCGCGAGCCCCAGCCCCGTGCCCTTGCCCATGCCCTTGGTGGTGAAGAACGGCTCGAAGAGGTGGGCCAGCGTCTGCTTGTCCATGCCGCAGCCGTCGTCGCTGACGGCCAGGCACACGTAGTCGCCCGGCGCGGCCCCCGGGTGCGAAGCACAGGCGGCCTCCTCCAGGGAGCGGTTGGCGGTCTCGATGGTCAGCTTGCCGACGCCGGTGATGGCGTCGCGCGAGTTGACGCACAGGTTGGCGAGGATCTGGTCGATCTGCGAGGGGTCGACCTTCACCGGCCACACCCCGGCGCCGGGCGCCCAGCGCAGCGCGATGTCCTCGCCGATGAGACGCTGCAGCATCTTGAGCATGTCGCCGATGGTCTGGTTCAGGTCCAGCACGCGCGGCGAGACGGTCTGCCGGCGGGCGAAGGCCAGCAGCTGCCGCGTCAGGCTCGCCGAGCGCAGCGCCGCCTTGCGGATCTCCTGCAGGTCGCGGTGCACGTGGCTGTCGGGGTCCACCTCCTCGATGGCCACGTCGGCGTGCGCGAGGATGACGCCCAGCATGTTGTTGAAGTCGTGGGCCACGCCGCCGGCCAGCCGGCCCACCGACTCCATCTTCTGGGCTTGCTGGAGCTGGCCCTCCAGCCGCACGCGCTCCTCCTCGGCCCGCCGGCGCTCGGTGATGTCGCGGAAGATGCCGTAGGTGGCGACCGGCCGGCCTTGAGCATCGTACTGCGTGCTGGTGGTGACGGTGACCGTGAGCAGGCCGCCGTCGGGGCGGCGCAGCTCGAAGGGGTACGAGGTCCGCTCGCCCGCGGGCCGGGAGCGGGTCAGCTCCTGCATCCTCTCGAAGGTCTCGCCGTCGACGAACTCGCTCAGGCTGCGGCCGACCAGGCCGCCCTCCGCGACCCCGAAGATCTCGTCGGCGGCGCGGTTGGCCCAGACGAAGCGCTCCTCGAGGTCGACCAGGCCCAACCCCTCGCCGATGTTGTCCACCACCGAGCGGTAGCGCTGCTCGCCGGCCTCCAGCGCCGCCTCGGCCGCCTGGCTGGCGCTGACGTCGCTGGCCACCCTCAGGAGCGCCGGCTGGCCCTGCCACTCCACCTTGCGGGCCAGGACGTGCAGCGGGACGGTCGAGCCGTCCTTGCGCCGGTGCTGGACCTCGAAGGTCGCCTCGCCCTTCTCCTGGATGGTCCGCAGCACCTCCGTCGCCCGCGGAGCCTCGTGAGGGGCCGCGAGGTCGAAGAGCGAGAGCGCCTGGAACGCCTGGGGCTCGTAGCCGTGGAGCTCGTAGGTCCGCTGGTTGGCGAAGAGGAACCGGCCCTGGAGGTCGTGGACGGTGATGGCGCTGGGGGCCATCTCCACCACCTGCGCCATGGTGCGCAGCCGCGCCTCGGTCCGCCGGTTCTCCACCGACACCGCGGCGATGCGCGCCAGGGCCTCGATGGTGTCCCGGCGCAGCTCCATCCCCTCGCGCCGCGTCAGGATGCTCACCCCGCCCCGGAAGCTGCCCTTGGCGAAGCCCACCACGTAGGCCGCGCTCACCCCCAGCAGCTTCTCGCCCTGGCGGATGACGGCCTCGGGCAGGACGCCCTGCAGCAGCGCCAGCACCCCGCCCTCGACCCGGGTCAGGACCCCCGAGGCCATCGCCTCGCGCAGGCTGGCGGGATAGTCGCCGGCGAGCGCGCCCGGGTCGGAGCCCACCAGGCGGGCCACCTCGGGGAGCAGGCTGCCGAACCCCAGGAGCGCCCGCGGCCGGTGCAGCTGCTCGTTGGGGTCGTAGGCGCTGACGACGATGATCGCCTCGTCGCCCACCACCTGCCGCAGCCCCTCGGCGAGCCCTTGGTAGATCTCGTCTTCGGCCGCGGCCGCCAGCCACCGCGAGGCGAGCTCGGCGACGAGCTGCATGTCGTGCGGTCGCGGCTCGGAAGGGGTCGTCGAGGTCATGGCGATGCGCTCATTCTAGCGATCCGGTCTCTCGAGGAATTCCCACGTGCGGCCCCCACTCGGCCCACCGGGCCGGGAGCGGGCGGCGATCGCCCCGGCCGCTCAGCCTGCGGCACGGGCCTCGCCCAGCAAGCGGTCGATCACCGCGCGGAGCTGGTCGGCGTCGAAGGGCTTGTCCAGGCGCTGGACGCCGGCGCGGCTGACGTAGTCCGCCGCCCCCGGGCTGAAGGCGCCGGCGCTGACGAAGACGAACCTCCGCGCCAGGACCGGGTCCGTCTGCGCCACCTTCTCGTGCAGCTCCATCCCGGACATCTCCGGCATCATCAGGTCGCACAGCACCACCTCGAAGCGCTGCCCTGCCGAGAGCAGGCCCATCGCCTCGACGCCGCTGGAGACGGCCACCACCTCGTGCTTGCGCGAGAGCATCCGCACCAGCATCGTGCGTATGGCCGGCTCGTCGTCGACGACCAGCACCCGCTGGCGCGGCTCGGGGCCGGGCTGGGCGGGCAAAGGCGCCCCCACCGGCCGCTGCGCCTCCATCACCGGCAGCCGCACCAGGAAGGAGGTCCCCGTCCCCGGACCGCTCTTCACCTCGATGGTCCCGCCGGCTTCGGTGACGATTTGCCGGCTGATGGAGAGGCCGAGCCCGGAGCCGACCCCGGGGCCCTTGGCGGTGGAGAACGGGTCGAAGACCCGGTCGAGCTGGTCGGGCGCAATGCCCCGGCCGGTGTCCGAGACCTCGACGCAGACCCGGCCCTCCTCGGACCAGGTGCGCACGCGGACCTCGTTCTCCTTGGCGTGCCCCTCGTCGATGGAGTGCGCGGCGTGGACCAGGAGGGTCAGGAAGACCTGCGCGACCTTGCCCTCGCTCGCCCAAATCTTGGGGACGGGCGCGAGGTCCTTGACCACCGCGGCGCGGTACTTGATCTCGTTGTGGGCCACCGAGAGGGCGTGCTCGAGCAGGTCCACCAGGTCCACCGCCTCGGCCTCGGCGCGCTCGACGCGCGAGAAGGTCCCCAGGCCCCGGATGATGGCGCGGATGCGCATGACCCCGCCGGAGGCCTCCTCCAGGCGCGCCAGCAGGTCGTCCAGCGCGGCGGGGGCCATCACCTCCTGCGCGGGCCCGATGACCTTGGCGGCCTCCTCCGGGCCGAGCTCTTCCACCAGCACCTGGGCGCAGCGCCGCGCCGAGCGCACCACCGGCGGCAGGTCCTCCTGCAGGCTCTCGAGGCCGTACATCACGTAGGAGAGCGGGTTGTTGAGCTCGTGGGCGATGCCCGCCGCCAGCATGCCCATGCTCGCCAGGCGGTCCTGCTGCGCCAGGCTCGCCTGCAGCTGCTCGCGCTCGCGCTGCACGCGGCGCAGGTCGGTCAGGTCGTGGACGGCCAGGATGGCGCCCCGCTCCCCCGACAGCCGCACCGGCGCGACGTTGCACAGGAGGGTGCGGCGGTGCGGGCCGGCCTCCCCGCAGGCTCGAGCTCGACCTCCAGGTCGCGCACGCTGCTGCCGCTGAGCCCCGCGCGCACCGTCCGCGTCAGGACGCACCCGCTGCAGGAGTCGCTGCTGCCGCAGCCCGCGGGTCCCTCCTCGCGGTGGACGCAGCCCACGAGGTACCCGCAGCGGCGCCCCTGCGCCTCGGCGTGGAAGAGCCGGGCGGCCGCGGCGTTGGAGAGCACCACGCACTCCTCGGCGTTCACCATGAAGATGGGCGTGGGCGCCGCGTCGAGGATCGACCGGAGCCGGTCGTGCGCCTCCTTCACCTCGGCCTCGTCGCGGCGGGACTTGGTCACGTCCTCGATGGTGACCAGCGCGTGGGCCACGCCCCCCAGGTGCACCTGCTCGATCGCGAAGCGCCCGAGGATGAGCTCGCCGCCCTTGCCCCTGAACTGCTGCTCGCGCCCGGAGACCCGGCCGCGCTCCGCCAGCTCCTTCATCGCCTCGTCGCGATCCTCGGGCCGCGCCCACAGCCGCTTGGCCGCCGCCGGCTCGGCCAGCGCGGCCTCCCGGGTCGTCCCCAGCAGCGCGAGGAAGCCGTCGTTGGCCTCCACCACCTTGCCGGAGGCGATCTGCGTCACGCACATGGCGTAGGGCGCCGAGCGGAAGGCCTTGAAGTACTTCTCCTCCTGCACCTCCACGTCGGAGACCAGGCGCCGCATCACCATCATCGAGAACGAGTAGGCCAGCAGCAGGAAGAGCGCCTGGTAGGCCAGCAGCACCACGGTCTCGAACATGCCGGACTGGAAGTAGTCGTCCCCGACGGGGCCGGCGACGGCCGCCTCGACCAGCCGGGCAGCGCTCACCAGGGCCAGCAGCAGGTAGACCAGCCCGGTGCGGAAGGTGATGCTCAGCGGCACCTCGCCGTGCTCCCGCCACAGCGCCCAGAGGCAGTGGGTGAAGAGCGCCACCATCGCCCACGCGAAGTTGACGTTGCGCGCGGCGAGGCTCGGCTCGCCGACCGCGAACCAGAGCTGGATCACCGTGAAGATCCCCAGCAGGACGACGTTGCGCCAATGGACCGGGCGGAATCCGACGAAGCGCCGCAGCCCCTCGTACCCCAGCACGCAGCCGCCGAGGATCAGGAGGTCGGCGACCACCATCGACACCACGTCCGGCACGACCCCGCGCAGGACGAGCAGCACCACGCCGGTGAAGAGCAGGGCGTAGTTGGCGAGCCACAGGCCGATGCCGCCGAAGCGCTTGCCCGCCCGGAAGTAGAGCGACGACAGCATGACCAGGGTCGACACGGCCGTGCCGAGGAGGCCGACGATGACTGTGCGGATGTCGAGGACCATGCCGTCTCTCACGGCGTGCGGCGCCCGTGTGGGGGAAGGGCGCGCCCGCGGTGGGTCCTCAACTTAGCACCACCGAAGCCAGCCACGGCTGGCCGACCCCGCCGCGCTTTGAAGCCGGCCAGCCGGGGAGGGGCGAGCACGGCGGCTGGCTTCGCCGCCCTCCGCTCGCCCCGTCGCCCGCCGGCTCAGGGAGCCGGGACCACGCAGTAGCCCGCCCAGATTTGGGAGTAGTCGCAGGTCAGCCCGGCACAGCACTCCTTCTGGCCCAAGCCGCAGGAGGCGCCGACCCCCGAGCAGCAGGGCGCCACGCTCTCGCAGTCGGCGTCGGCGCAGTCGGTGAGGCTGTCCTTGTCGTTGTCCACCGAGTCGCCGCAGTTGACCTCACAGGCCGGGCTGGCGATGCAGTCGTCGTCGAAGCAGTCGACCTTGCCGTCGTTGTCGTTGTCGAGGCCGTCGGCGCAGTGGGTCTCCTTCACGCCGCAGAAGAGGACCTTGGAGGTGCAGACGCAGCCCGGCCCGCAGCCGTCGGGGATCGGCACGCTGAGCAGGGGGCAGCAGTCCACCGAGGAGCAGAGCGGGGCCGCCGCGCAGTTGACCATGCACGCCGGGTCGGTGCTGCAGTCGGCGTCGTTGCAGTCCACGTAGGTGTCGCCGTCGTTGTCCACGCCGTCGCCGCAGTTGCCCTCGACGCAGATGGGGTCCGGCGCGCAGTTCGGGTCGGCGCAGTCGGTCTTGCCGTCGGCGTCGTTGTCGACCTTGTCGGCGCAGGCCAGCTCCACCTTGCCCGCGCAGGCCGAGTCCTGATTGCAGTCCGGGTCGGCGCAGTCGGTGTTGCCCGTGCCGTCGTTGTCGACCTTGTCGTCGCAGAGGGTCTCGCTCGGGTAGCCCTGCTTGCACGCGCAACCCGTCCCGCAGCTCTTGGCCTCGCAGTCGGAGTCGGCGCAGTCGATGTTGCCGTCGCCCTCGTCGTCGACGCCGTTGCCGCAGTCCGTCTCCAGGCAGGCGGGGCTCGTCTTGCAGTCCGGGTCGGCGCAGTCGGTCCAGCTGTCCAGGTCGTCGTCGGCGCCGTTGCTGCAGTTGGTCTCCACCTTGGTGGCGCAGGTTGGGCTGGTCAGGCAGGCGGGGTCGTCACAGTCGGTCTTCCCGTTGGCGTCGTTGTCCTTGCCGTCGTCGCAGACCTCGGCCGAGCACCGCGGCGAGGCGAAGCAGTCGGGGTCGGCGCAGTCGGTCATCCCGTCGAGGTTGTTGTCGATCATGTCGTCGCAGATCTCGGCCGGGTCGCACCCGAGGTGGTTGATGCAGTCGGAGTCGGAGCAATCGACCTTGCCGTCCCCGTCGTCGTCGGTCCCGTTGTCGCAGACCTCCGTCGGCTGGGCGACGCAGCGCTTGGCGGCGTTGCAGGTCTTGCCGGTGGGGCACGAGCCGGCGGTGCACTCGCAGGCACCGTTGGCCGCGTTGCACGTCTCACCCTGGTTGCAGGCGACGAGGTAGCACTTGTCCTGCACGCAGGCTCCGGCGACGCAGTTGCTGCCGGCCGGGCAGGAGTTGGCGCTGCACTGGCAGACGGCCTGGCCGGACTGGTCGACGCACACCGGGGTCGGGGAGGTGCAGGCCTTGGCGGCGCAGGGATCGGTCGAGTCGACGCAGCGCAGCGAGGCGCCGCAGACCTTGGGGTCCGGGCACGAGCCGGACGAGCACTTGCACAGCCCGTCGGCGGAGTCGCAGCTCTCGCCCTGGCTGCAGGTGACGCCGGCGCACTTGTCCAGCACCACGCAGACACCGCCCACGCAGGACTTCGCCGAGCCGCAGGAGGTGGCGCTGCACTGGCAGACCGCGGTGCCGCCCTGGTTCACGCAGCTGGGCGTCTCGCCGCTGCAGGCCGCGTTGGCGCAGGGGTCGGAGGGGTCGACGCAGCGCTTGGAGGCGGAGCAGACCTTGCCGCCGGTGCAGGAGCCGGTGGTGCACTTGCACTGTGCGTCGGCGGGGTCGCAGGTCTCGCCGGCGCCGCAGACGACCGCGTCGCAGGGGTTGCCGCCGTGGCCGCAGGCGTTCTTGACGCCGGCGCCGCCGCAGGTGTCGGCCCCGGTGCAGGTGCCGCGAAGCTCTGGACCGTGCGCGACTTCTCGCAGTTGTCGAAGTCGGTGACCTGGTCGCAGCTCTTGCCCAGGCGCGTGCAGAAGGCCTTGTCGGTCTCGGGGGTGCAGCCGCACTTGTTCTGCTCGCCGCCGCCGCCGCAGACGTTCGGGGCGGCGCAGGTGCCGCACTCGAGCCGGCCGCCGCAGCCGTCGTCGATGCTGCCGCACTGGGCGCCCGCGGCCTTGCAGGTGGCGGTCACCACGCAGGAGCCCGCGTCGGGCACGCTGGTCACCGGCGGGTTGCTGCAGGCCACGAGGGCCAGCGCGAGCGTGGAGGCGAGCACGGGGCGGTGCGTCATGGGGATTCTCCTTGGGGTTCCGGCCGAGCCAGCGGATGTTCCCCAATCCGCCGCCTTTTGGGAATGGCCGGCTGCGGCTCCCCCGCATGGCGCCGCGGCCCGGGCCGGCGGTGGCGTCGCCGACGCGCTGCGCTCCTAGGCCAGGCCGAACAGGCCGCGGACGACGGCGGCGATGGCCAGCGGCGTGCCGACGAGCTCGTCGTGGTGCGCCCGCAGCGCCTCGGAGAGCTCGCGCGCGCTCGCGAAGCGCCGGTCGGGCCGGGGCGAGAGGGCGCGGTCGAGGAGCTTCGAGAGGGCGCGCGGCAGGTCGCGGCGGACCCGGCGCGCTGCGCGGTAGCGTCCGTAGACGATGCTCTTCAGGACCTCGTCCACCGACGCTCCGGTGAACGGCCACTCCAGGGTCAGCAGCTCGTAGAGGGTGACCGACGCCGCCCACAGGTCCGCCCGGAGATCGACGCGGCCGTCCAGCGCCTCCGGGGAGACGTAGTAGGGCTTGCCCGCCACCAACGCGGTGCTCTCGCCGGCGAGGGCGGTGCGGGCCACGCCGAAGTCGCCCAGCTTGATCTCGCCGGTGCGCGAGATGAACAGGTTCGACGGCGACACGTCGCAGTGCACGATGCCCCGCGCGTGCGCCCCGTCGAGCGCCTCGAGCAGCACCCGCGTCAGGTAGACCGCGAAGTCCACCGGCAGCAGGATGTGGCGCTCGGCGCACCGGCGCAGCACCTGGGCCAGGTCGCGCCCGTCCAGGAGCTCCATGGCGATGTAGTGCACGCCCTCCCAGGTCCCGCTCTCGTAGAGGGTGACGATGTGCGGGTGGCTGAGCGTCTGGCACAACGCGGCCTCGCGCAGGAAGTGGCGCACGTACGTCTCGTCGCGCGCGAACTCCGGGAGCAGCCGCTTGATGGCCACCGGCCAGCCGCGCCGCGGCCCCTCGAGGTCGACCCCGCGGAAGACCTCGGCCATGCCGCCGCGGCCGATGAGCGAGTGCACCTCGAAGTGGGCGAACCTCACGCCCGGGTCGCCGGTGACCTGGGCCACCGGTGGCTCGTTGGGATAGCGCCGAGCGGTCGAAGAGCTCATAGGCCCAGCCGCAAGGGCATGGCCCATGCCAGCCGACTCCCCAGGCAATGGGGGGCCCGCCCTGGGGTCGCCCACCACCCTGGGGTGGAAACACACCGGCGGGTCAGGCGCAGGCCGCGCGCCTCGACCTGCGCGAGCAACTCTTCGATCGACGGGAACCGCCCCACGGCCGCTGATCCGCTCGGCGCGCCGTCCACCGCGCGCCGGATGAGGCTAGCGGGCGGGCCCCTCTTTGGACTCGGACTCGGCGGCGACGGCGCTCTCCAGCAGCCCGACCTGCTCCGCCGTCAGCCGCTCGAAGGCGATGCCCATCCCGGCGCGACCGGACATGGACCGCACCCCCAGCCACGGACGCGACCAGACCACGAGCCCCTGCAGCACCTGAGTCCCGCTCGTGCCCCGGCCAGACGGGCCGATCTCGAGGGCCAGCTCCACCGGCGACGACGGCTCGAGCGGGCTGACCGTTCGCAGCCGCAGCCCGCCGACGCTCAGGTCGGTGCTGTAGCCGCCGTCCCACTCCGCGGCGCCGGCCACACGGAAGCGCACGGCCGCGAAGTACGGCACGCGCAGGTGCCGTCGCCCCTGGTAGAGCGGGCGCGTCACCATCTGGTTCAACCCCTGGAGGAGCTGCTCGCCGGTGACGGGCCCGGTGAGCCGGATGCTCGCCCAGCGATTGCAGCTCGTCCTGGACGCGCGGCGAGAGCCCCTCCTCGGCGACCGCGAGCACCTTGCGTCCGAACTCCGCGGCGGCCAGCCGCACCGCCTCCACCGCCTCGAAGCGCGGCTCGGCGACCCGCACCAGCACCGCGTCCACCCGCCCGGTCTGCTGCAGCGCGCGCCGCGTCTCCAGCGCGTCGGCGGCGTGGAGCACCACGTAGCCGGCGGCGTCGAGCGAGGCGACCACCGGCGCCACGCGGGCCGCGTCGCCGTCCACGAGCACCACCACGCGGATGCGCCGGTCCGAGCGCAGACGGCCCGGGGCCCTGGCGACTGCCTCGAGCTTGGCCCCGAGCTGCGCGAGCTTGATGGGCTTGGGGAGATGGTCGTCCGCTTCCGCGCGGTCCCAGCCCCGCACGTCCTCGGCGGCCTGATGGGTGGTCGTCACCAGCACCGGGACCAGGGCGAGCTCGGGCTGGGCCCGGAGCTCGCTCAACGACAGACAGGCCGGTCCCGCGTCGAGCACCGGATCCAGGAGCAAGAGGTCCGGCCGGCTCTGCTTGAGCGCCTGCTGGCACTCCGCCGCGCTCGCGTAGGCCAGGGGCGTGCTGCCCAGCTGGTGGAGCATGCTCGTCACCAGCGAGCGGATCGTCGGCGAGTCGTCCACCAGCGCGACCTTGAGCGGCGGCATGTCCCCTCCCCTCTCGGCGTCGCGGACAGATGCGACTCGGGAGGCCGGGGTGCCAGCGCCCGTTCGGGACCGCATCCCTCCGGACGGGCTCTACGCGAGCTCGAGGTCGAGCTTCGCCGCCTAGCGGCGCATCGGCCCCATCTCTTCGAAGAGGATCTTCCACTCGGGGTCTTCGGCGTCGTCGTAGTCCGACTCGCCCGGGCAGGCGGGCGGCTCGAGCGCGTCGAGGCGGCGGTGCGCTTCGGCCGGGTCGCGCACGTACGCCAGATACTGGGCCTGGCCGCCTCCGAGGTTCGAGAGCACCGCCAGGCCCAGGCCGTCGGACTCGAGCGCGGAGCGGAAGCGCGCCTCGAAGTCGAGCAGGCTGGCGACGTGCGAGGGCTCGAGGCGAAGGCGCTTCGGGAACTCGTGAACGAGGCAGACCAGCTCCGGGTAGCCCTTGGTCTCGACCGGGCCAAAGCTGCGATAGCGCACCAGGAACCGGCGCTCGAAGCTCTGGGCGCGGATGGACCGGCCCCTCCAGTCGCGGTCCTGCGAGAGCGCCTCCTGGACCGAAGCGGGCTCCATCGCCTCGCGGGGGCAGCGTCGCGCCACCTCGATCGTCTTCTCGATGCGCGCGCGGCTGGCGCGAGCTTCGGCCGAGTCGCCGCGCGGGTCGACGAGGAGCGCGCCCTGCCCGTCCTGCACCACCTCGCCGAATTCGAAGAGTTGCTCCTGGTACGGCTCCACCATCGCCCAGCCGTAGGTGCCGCGGCCGGTGATCGCCTGAGCGGCCGTGGCCGGCTTGCCCATCAGCTCCCAGCAGGCGTGGTGGAGGGCGAGCGCCTCCTCCTTCCCGTCGCCCACGAAGATCCCACCGGCCTCGCTGGTGCTGCCCGTCGGCGCCAGCCTGCCGTCGGTGACGCTCCCGCGGACGACCTCGCCGCTCTCGAAGGGCACGCCCACGGCGTCCATGAGCCAGGCGTGCTCGGGCTGGAACGCGAACGGCTGGCGCCCCTCCACGGTCCAGTCGTGGCCGCCGCCCGGAGCCGCGCCGCGATAGATGCGCAGCGTCCCTGAAGCGGACGGGACGTAGTGGTCGTGCTGAACCGGCAGGCCGCAGAGCTGGCAGAGGGTGGCGAAGACGCCCATGCCTGACCTCGAAGTCGAGTGCGCGGCGACTCTATCGCCATGCCTCTTCCGGTGTTGAGCCGAGAATCGAGAGCGCTCTGGCAACCGATCGGCGTTGGGGAGGATGATTCCCGCCATGCGCCACTGCCTGCTCCTCGCAGCCCTCCTCGCACTCCCTGCCTGCAAGGACGAGTGCAACCCTTCGACCGACAAGCCCCATTGCCAGGGCAGCGCAGTGGTGTACTGCGCCGAGCCGGGGGTCGACCAACAGGTGAACGCGGTCAACCGCTGGTACAGCCGCGACTGCCTGAAGGGCCAGAGCTGCGTCGAAGACTCGGACAAGGCGCTCGCGCTCTGCGCCCTTTCCGGGCAGACCGACCCCAGCTGCGCCGCGGACGCCACCTCGGCATGCGAGTCGGCCACGAGCTTCGTCTACTGCGATCACGGCTACGCCACCGCACGCTATGCGTGTCGGTCCTGCAGCACGGAAGCTGGCTGTGTCGGAGGTCCGTCGAGCCGGTGCACCACGAAGTCCGACTGCGCCTCCGACTATGTCTGTGGCACGGGCGGGTACTGCCAACTCCCGTAGCCTGCTAGAACTACTCGCGTCGGTGAACCGCGACTCGGAGGGGACCATGAGACTCGCTCGCTGTGGCGCCGCGCTCGGCGCATTCCTCTTCCTCGCCCTGCCCGGCTCGGCGCTCGCCTGCGGCGGCAACGAGGGCTCGATGTCGGTGACGGTGCTCGGCTGGACCGACGGGGGCCGGCTCTTCGCGTGGAAGGTGGAGACCGTGCCGCCCGGCGACGAGGGGTATGCGCCGCCCATGCGCGTCGACCTCGAGACCCTCGACGTGCGGACCTCCGAGCACAAGATCGTCGCCACCTACGAGCTTGCTCCGGAGCCGGAAGCGGACGACGAGGGAAAGGTCGACCCCGAGCAGAAGGCCGAGTACGAGAAGCAGCTCAAGGCTCGAGAGAAGGCCGAGGCCTGGCTGAAGACGCACCCCTCCACCCCCGCGAAGTCCGACCGCACCTCCCCGGACGGCTCCGCGCGACTCGAAGCCGAGGTGGAGTTCGGCAACACCGACGACAAGGGCACCTGGACCGACAAGGGCTGGTCGGGCAACGCTTCGCTGCTCACCCGACTGTTCGTCGTCCGCGGGGACAAGAAGGCCGTCTCGCTGATCACCCCGGACTCGGTGGCCACCGCGTACTGGTCTCCGGACGGCAAGCGCGTGGTCTGGAGCGTCGGCGGCGAGAAGTTCCGCGTCGGCCCGGCCGGAGCTTCCCCGGCTGCAGGTGCTCGCGCCGAAAGGCAAGTACGCCCAGGTGGTGCCCGCGGCCCTCGACGCGCTCGAGGCGTCGGGGCTGCCCGTGGTGCAGACGGGCCCGGCGCAGAAGGAGCGGCCCAAGTCGGCGGTCTTCTTCGCCAAGGGCTTCGAGGACGCCGCGCAAGCAGCAGCCAAGGCCGTGCCCGGCGGCGCCTCCGTCGAGGCCCTGACCTGGAAGACCGACGCAGACCTGGTCGTCGCGCTGGGCGACAGCGCTGGGAAGGCAGGTGCCAAGTGAAGACCGCTCTCCCCTGCGCAGGCGCCTTCGCGGCCCTCGCGATCCTCATGGTCCCGGTCGCCGCTGAAGCCCAGTACGCGCCCCTCGAGAATCCGGGCTGGACCAAGAGCGGAAGCCACTTCAGCTACTCGAACTTCAGCGCCGGTGCCGTGGAGGTCTCCGTCGTCGATGCCATGACCGGCATCGAGACCTCTGAGTGCGCCTTCCACTACGACGACGGGTCGCTGTGCAGCTCGGTCGAGAAGGACCACGAGGACACCGTGGCCTCGCAGACCTCGCCCGACGGCAAGGGCAAGGCCGAGGTCGTCCTGGTGATGAAGAAGGGCAGCGGGAAGTGGGAGGGCGGCAAGTTCGTGCGCGAGGCGAGCTTCGAGACCGAGTTCCGCGTCGTGCGCGACGGCGTCTCGCGGGTCTCGGCGACCGTCCCCCGCTCGGTCACCCACGTGACGCCCTACTGGTCGCCCGACGGCAAGCGCATCGCCTGGGTCATCGACGACGGCTACCAGCAGTGCGGGATGATGAGCTGCTCCCTGATCTCGGCGGTCATCGGCTCGGCGGGCGGCGTCAACGTGCAGCTCCTCGCCGACAACGCCCTCCTCTCGAAGGTGGTGCGTCCCGCCGCCAAGGCCGTCGCCGCCGCGGGGCTGACCCCGGCCTTCGTGGGCAAGGCGCTCAAGGCGCGCGAGAAGTCGGCCATCTACTTCGCGGAGGGATTCCAGGCGCAGGCCGACAAGATCGCCAAGGCGCTGCCGGGCGGAGCGAGCGTGGAGAAGCTCACCTGGAAGTCGCCCGCGGACATCGTGGTGGCGGTCGGGGCGAGCGCGGTGCCGGCGGCGCCCGCCAAGGCGGCCCAGCGGAAGTAGCCGCCGCGACGAGCTCCCTGTCGAGCGCGAGCTAGATCGGGTCGGCGAGCCGAGCCGTCCTGGCCAGGACGTCCTCGACCAGGATCCGCCGCATCTTCTCGGGCTCCTCGAACAGCGGGCTGTGGGCCGACTGCTCGAACGAGTAGAAACCCTTCACCGGTGCCTGCAGCTTCGCGAAGTACTCCTTCGCCAGCGTGTACGACGAGGTGTAGTCGAACGTTCCCTGGACGAGGTGGACCGGCACCTCGACCCGGGTCACGACCGCGGTGAGATCCGTCGCCATCAGCCCGTCGAACATCCGCCGCGACGGCTCCGACCACTTCCCGCGCCACAGGGCCAGCTTCTCGCCGAGCGTGTACTCGCGGTGCCGCCAGACCGGCACGAAGACGCCGGTGACCACCGACCTCATCGCCCGCGTCGTCCCGATCCCCAGCTCGTGCATTGCCTGGTCGCGCAGGCCAAGGTAGTCGCGCGGCACCTCGGCGAGCTCGGGCATGGGAAACTTCCGCAGGCGCTCGACCATCTGCGCGTTGCCGTCCGCTTGGTAGCGCTCGACCATGTGCTTCCACGCTCGCTTCTCCGACTCGAGCTGCTGCGTGACCTGCCCCATGCCGATGTACGCGTGGAACAGACCGGGCTCGCGCGCGACGGCCTGCAGGCCTAGGAACGATCCCCACGAGTGCGCGAGCAGGTAGACCTTCTCCTGCCCGAAGCGCTGGCGCAGGTAGCGGGCGACCTCCAACGTGTCGGCGATGAGCTGCTCGGGGGTGATCGTCTCGGGCGGCCGGTCCGATCGGTACGAGAGCCCTGCGCCGCGCTGGTCCCACCAGCAGACGACGAAGTGGTCCTCGAGGACCGTCGGGTGCCGGCGGGCGATCGCGTACTCCGGCATCGCCGGGCCGCCGTGGACGAACAGCAGCACCGGCTTCGTCCGGTCCTTGCCTCGGATGAACATCCCCTGTTCCACGCCGTTGATGCGCACCCGGATCTTCTCGGAGAGAGAGCTCGGCAACGGCTCCCCGTTCGCGTCCAGGAACGGCTCGGCGGTCCCGGGGCTCCACGCCAGGAGCACGCCGAAGAGGGCCACGACGCAGGCGGACAACAGAGCCAGGATGACGAGCAGCATGGGCCTCTTCTTCGGTGCACTGCACTCGATGACGGCGCTCCCTTGCCTGCCGAAGACTACGCCTCGCCGCCCACGCCATTGCCGCTTCGCATGAAGGTGCCGCGGCAGACCTGCCGGCTCGGTTGGGCAGCCGCTTCCCCTCCCCGGAAGCCCTCGTCTAGACTTCCAGCCCTCTTGGCCCGCGCGACTTCCATCCCCGGTCTGCTTCTCGCCTTGGTGCTCGCCACGTCGGCTCTCGCGCCGGTCCCGGCTCTGGCTTCCGAGTCCACGTCGCCCGAGCAGGCCCCTGCCGCCGCCACCGAGGCCCCGAAGCCCGCCGAGCCTCCCGCTGCGGCCGAGCCGTCCCAGCCGGAAGCGCCGCCAACTCCAGCAGTGACCGAGGCTCCAAAGCCCTCAGCCGAGCCGGCCAACCCGACGCAGGCGCCACCGGCCGAGGGGCAGCCGGTCCGCCGCAGCGAGAATCCTCTGACCGCGCCCCCGCCGGCGCAGGACGCTCCACCGCCGACCGGCCAGCTGACCAAGCCGCCCGAGCTGCTCAAGTTCGTCGAGGCTGCGTTCCCCAAGGAGGCGCAGGACCAGGGCCTCCAGGGCTCGGTCGGCCTGCTGGTCGACATCGACGACCAGGGGCTCGTGACCAAGGTCGAGGTCACCGAGCCCGCGGGCCACGGGTTCGACGAGGCGGCGGTCACGGCGGTGCTGCAGTTCCTGTTCTCGCCGGCGGAGATCGACCACAAGCCGGCGCCGGTCCGCATCGCCTACCACTACAACTTCACGCTGACCAAGCAGGAGCCGCCGCCGCCCACGCCGGAGGAGAAGGCCGCCGAGGTCACGCTGCGCGGCACCCTGCTCCAGCGCGGCAACCGCGCCCCCATCCACGGCGCGAGCATCGCGGTCGACGACGGGCAGTGGGGCGCGATGGCCGACGAGAAGGGCGCCTTCGAGGTCGCCGGAGTGCCGGTCGGAAAGCACCAGGTGGTGGTCACCGCCGCCGGCTTCGAGAAGTACGAGACCGACGAGGAGGTCGTCGAGGGCAAGGTCACCGAGGTGACCTACTACGTGCGCAAGCAGGTCTTCACGCCCTACGAGACGGTCGTCCGCGGCAAGCGCGAGAAGAAGGACGTGGCCCGCGTCGAGGCTCCGCCAGGAGGAGATCCGCCTGGTGGCCGGCACCGGCGGCGACGCCTTCCGCGTGGTGCAGGACCTGCCCGGCGTGGCGCGCGTGCCGTACAGCTTCGGCCTGCTGGTGGTGCGCGGCGGCCGCCCCCAGGACACCCGGGTCTACGTCGACGGCGTGTGGATCCCGATCATGTTCCACTTCGCCGGGCTGACCGCGGTCTACAACTCCGACCTCCTCCAGGACCTGGAGTTCCTGCCCGGCAACTTCAGCGCCAAGGACGGGCGCGCCATGGGCGGCGTGGTCGAGGCCAGCTCCCGCACGCCGTCGAAGGAGGCCTTCCACGGCTACGCCAACATCAGCCTGCTGGACTCGACGCTGCTCTTCGAAGGCCCGCTCAGCGAAAACTGGAGCTTCGCGGTCGCCGGGCGCGTCAGCTACGCGGACATCATCCTCAAGGAGGTGCTGCCCTCCTCCGTGCAGTTCATGACCTCGCCGCGGTACTGGGACTACCAGGTCAAGGCGGAGTGGGCGCCCAAGAGCGGCAAGGACAAGCTCTCCATCCAGTTCTTCGGCGGCCACGACCTGATGCAGCTCTTGGCCACCAACGCCGCGATGATCGACCCGGAGGGCCGCAACGACGTGGGCGCCTCCGAGGACTTCGAGCGCCTGGTGCTGCAGTGGAAGCACCGCTTCCAGCCAGGCCTGGACAACCGGCTCACGGTCGCGCTGGGCACCGACAACGTGCAGAGCAACATCGGCGGCGACATCCACGGCGAGCTGATGCTCTACGCACTACAGCTGCGCGACTCGCTGACCTGGGAGGTCGCCCCGTACCTGACTCTGGAGGCGGGCACCGACAGCTACCTCGGCTACTACGACAACGACGTGACCAGCCCGCCGCTGCCCCAGGCCGACGAGATCCCCGACCCCATCGCCTCGCGGCAACTGGTGCACAGCCTGGACTCCGGCATCCTCTTCGAGCCCTCGCTGTACGTCGACGCGACCTGGAAGCCGTTCAAGGGCACCAAGATCGTCCCGGGCGTGCGCCTGGACTACGAGGGCACGCTCAACTACGCGACCTTCGACCCGCGCCTCTCCTTCTTCCAGGAGATCGTCGAGGGCACGGTGATCAAGGCGGCGGTGGGCATGTACTCGCAGCCGCCGGACTTCAAGTTCCAGCAGTGGAGCAAGAAGCTGGGCAACCCGAAGCTCGGGGCCGAACACAGCCTCTCGGCGATGCTGGGGCTCGAGCAGCGCATCACCGACTCGCTGCACGTGGACGTGCAGCTCTACTACAAGCACCTGTGGAACCTGATGTGGCCGAGCCAGCGCACCGTGGAGCGCGACGGCGAGACGGTGCTGGAGCGCTACAACAACTCCGGGCTGGGGCGCGCCTACGGCATCGAGATCATGCTTCGCCAGGAGCTGACCTCGAACTTCTTCGGGTGGATCGCCTACAGCTACGGGCGGACCGAGCGGCGCAGCACGGTGATGGAGCGCGAGAAGGAGTGGTTCTACGGCGCCTATGACCAGCCGCACCACCTGATCGTCGTGGCCAGCTACAAGCTGCCATACGACTTCGTCGCCGGCCTGCGCTTCCAGTACGTCTCCGGCAACCTCGCGACGCCCTACGGCGACGCCGTCTACGACGCGGACTCGGACCGGTACATGGCCATCCCCGGCAAGACCAACAGCGTGCGCGGGCCGGACTTCATCTCGCTGGACCTGCGCGTGGACAAGCGCTTCGTGTTCCAGCAGTGGAGCGTCAACGTCTTCCTGGACGTGCAGAACGTGACCAACAACAAGAACTCCGAGTTCATCCTCTACAACTACGACTACACGAAGTCGCAGTACGTCATGGGCATGCCCATCTTCCCCACGCTGGGGATCAAGGCGGAGTTCTGATGAGCCGCGCCGTGCCAGCCGTGCTCCTCATCCTCGCCCTCTCGGCGTGCACCGATCCGTGGCCCAACGTCTACTCGCTCAAGGGCCTTCGCGTGATGGCCGTCCGCGCCGAGCCACCGGACCTGGCGCCGGGCCAGTCCACGAGCCTCGAGGCGCTCGTCGTCGACCCGACCGCGCCCGCGCGCCTCAACACGCTCCTGTGGCTCGCCTGCAACCCGGACCCGACCCAGCTCGATCAGCCGGAGTGCGCCAAGTACGAGACGTTGGAGTCCTTCCAGAACGGCGGCGGCGATGCGGGCCTCGCCTCCCTGCCCAAGGGGCTGGTGCCGCTGGGGATGACCGCGCCCGCGGGCGCCCCGGCCTTCCCCATCATCTACAAGGCGCCGGCCGACACCTTCGCCAACGTGCCGGCAGACGACAAGCGCCGCATCAAGGGCGTCATCGCCGTGGTGCTGATGCTCGCCATCGCCGAGGAGCCGCCGGCGCGCTGGCCGCCCACCGAGCAGGACCTGGCCGACCTCCTCGGACGGGCGAGCCGCAAGGAGGTGCCCTCGGTGCTCACCATCAAGCGCCTGCGCGTCTCCGAGACCCCGACGCCCAACCACAACCCCACGCTCGACCACCTGCGCATCGAGGAGGAGAACTGGGCGCCCGGGCCGCGGCCTGTGAAGATCGTCCCCGGCGTCTGGACGCACTTCCTCTCCTTCGCCGGAGACGGCGCGAAGGAGGCCTTCCAGGACCTCGACGTCGACGGCAACGTCGTCACCAAGACCGAGAGCCTGAGCACCAGCTGGTTCACCACCTTCGGCGAGTTCGACAAGGACCGCACCGTCGAGGGCGAGATCGACCGGCCCGAGCACCTCTATCTGCCCTACGTCCTGGCCGACGTCCCCGACGACCGCCAGGGCCAGGTCTACGCCGTGCTCCGCGACAGCCGCGGCGGGGTCGACTGGAACGTGCGCAACTTCTTCATCTGCGACCCGGCGCTCCCCGCCCCCGTCGTCAGCTCGGTCGAGCCGACCAGCGGGCCTCCGGGCAGCTTCGTCAAGCTCAAGGGCGAGCACCTGGATGACCTCATCGACGTCCGCGCCGGCATCGACTGGCTCTCGGACGCGGCCTGGGACGACGCCGAGAAAGCCTACGTCGGCGCCATCCCTGTCGATGCTCCGGTCGGCGAGCTCTCGCTCGTCTTGCGCGGCAAGGGGTGCACCGCGGACCCCTCGGCCAAGTTCACCGTCACCGCGCCTTGAGTCAGCCGTGGAGGCATCGATGAGCAGGCAGCTCTTCGGGCTGGTCGCGGTAGCGCTGGCCATCGCACCCGCCTCCGCTTCCGCCGATGTGATCAGGGCCGGCCCCGACTGCCCGCCCGGCTGGCACCAGGTGATCAGGCACCACCAGTTCGTCTGCGACCCGGGGACCTGCGAGAGCGGATGCGCCCCCGGGACCACCTGCCGCGAGATCTCGATGTGCCTCGCGATGGTCAAACGCTACAAGCAGGGCCACGAGGCCGGCGAGGTCGAGGAGGCCGTAGGCCCCTGCGCGAAGGGGGTCGAGTGCGCAGGGCGCTGCGAGCCGCGCAAGCTCTGCGTGATCGAGGAGCTGGCCGGTGCCCCGCCGAGACCGGAATCCAGCCCCCTCCATGCGCCCAGGGTGCGGGTCGACCCTCCAGCCGCGCAGCAGCCGAAGAAGTCGTTCTGCGGTGTCACCGGCGGCGACCTCCTTCCCCTCGCCGCGGTGCTGCTCGTCCCCGCCCTGCTGCGCAGGCGTCGAGGGCTGCCAGGCTTCGTCCGCTAGCCAACACGCCGGTCACAGGCTCGGGCCCGCCGCGCAACGCTTTGGAAGTTGCCCACCTCCAACTGCCTACCCTTGTCGGAGTCTTGGAGGCAGGCGCATGGCGAAGCAGAGGATCGGGGTGCTGGGAACGGGCGACGTGGGCCGGGTGCTCGCGACCGGGTTCGTCGAGGCCGGGCACGAGGTGATGCTCGGCTCGCGCGACGCGAAGAACGAGAAGGTGACCGAGTGGGTCGCCAAGGCGGGTCCGCGGGCCAAGGGCGGCACCTTCGCGGACGCGGCGAAGTTCGGCGAGATCGTCGTCCTCGCCACGCTGTGGACGGGGACCGAGCACGCCCTCGAACTTGCGGGAGCCAAGAACCTGGCGGGCAAGGTGGTGATGGACGCGACCAACCCGCTCAGCTTCGGCCCCAGCGGTCCGTCGTTGGCGCTGGGCCACACCGACTCGGGAGGCGAGCAGGTGCAGCGCTGGCTGCCCGAGGCCAAGGTGGTGAAGGTCTACAACACCGTCGGCAACGCGCACATGGTCCACCCCAGCTTCCCGGGCGGACCGCCGGACATGTTCATCTGCGGCAACGACGACGGCGCCAAGAAGACCGTCGCCGAGCTGGTGAAGAACTTCGGCTGGGGCGTCATCGACACCGGCGGCATCGAGGGCGCGCGGCTGCTCGAGCCCATGTGCCTGCTCTGGGTGGGCTACGGCGTCCGCACCAACACCTGGAACCACGCGTTCAAGCTCCTGCGAAAGTAGCGCGTCCGGAAGTTGTGGAAGGTATGTCGGCGGTCGAGGCTGTCGATTTTGGTGCGTAATCGCTTACCCAGCCCATTTGTATTATTGAGAAAGCTTTCGACTCTGCGACATTGCGGGCATGTCGCATGCCAAGAGCCTGAGGCGCAGACACAAGACGGTCCCGCGTGGGGAGCAGCGCGGATTCGGATTCGGTGCGGGCGTCGAGGGCCGCCGTGTTCCTCCGAAGAAGGACTCCATCCCCAAAGCGCGGCTACCCGGGTTTGAGGCGCCTGACCCCTATGCCGTCAACATTAATGGCCAGCGGCTTTCCGACTATCTGAGACACACGGGCCAGGCCTGGGTGGTGGAACTCGTCGATCTGCTTCTCTCTCTCGATGAGTGGCGGGTGTTCTTCCCCAGCTACAAGCCAACCGGTCGTCCGCCGATCCACCCTCGGATCATCATGGGGCTGCTCGTCTACGGGACTCTTCTCGGGCGCACTTCCCTGCGCGAGCTCGAGATGCTGGCTAGCCTCGATCTCGGCGCATGGTTCGTCTGTGGCGGCCTTCGGCCCGACCACAGCACGGTCGGCAAGTTCCTCCAGCGTCACTGCGACATCCTGACCGAGGAGTTCCTCGCAAAGCTCACCACCAATCTGCTCTCTCGTCTGAAGCTTGGCGCGGGCATGGCTGCGGTCGACGGGACCGTGATCGCCGCTGTCTCGAGTCGCTTGAGCACGTTGAAGCTGGAGGCGGCTCGCGAGGCAGCCAGGAAAGCCGCCGAGAAGGCGAGCGCCCTTGAGAAGGCCCAAACGCCGAAGGACGCCGGCACGTGCCCGGCAACTTCTGCTGCTACCAGCCCGGTCCAGACAGACCAGCTGCCTGCGGACAGCAACGCGTCATCGCAGCCCGCGGCCTCGCAGCCCGCGGCCTCGCAGTCCCCGGCCTCGCAGTCCCCGGTCTCGCAGTCCCCGGCCTCGCAGTCCCCGGTCTCGCAGTCCCCGGTCTCGCAGTCCCCGGTCTCGCAGTCCCCGGTCTCGCAGTCCCCGGTCTCGCAGTCCCCGGTCTCGCAGTCCCCGGTCTCGCAGTCCCCGGTCTCGCAGTCCCCGGTCTCGCAGTCCCCGGTCTCGCAGTCCCCGGTCTCGCAGTCCCCGGTCTCGCAGTCCCCGGTCTCGCAGTCCCCGGTCTCGCAGTCCCCGGTCTCGCAGTCCCCGGTCTCGCAGTCCCCGGTCTCGCAGTCCCCGGCCTCGCAGTCCCCGGTCTCCGCGGAACTCGCAGAGGCACAAGCGCGGGCGGCTGTAGCAGCCAAGGTGTGTCGGGTTGCCGAGGACCGCGCCTCCAAGGCCGATCATCCTGAACGGACGACAGTGGTCCCGGGCGAAATCGAGGCAGTAATCCAGCCGCTCAAGTACGGCCCGAGCGTACCCGCCTACAAGCCGTCGATCATCGTGCACGAGAGCGGGCTCATCGTGGGCCAGGTCGTCGATCCCTCGAGCGAGATCGCTGCCCTCCCCGCGCTTCGACAGCAGCATCGGCAGATTCTCGGCGCCGACCCGACCACAATGCTCTTCGATGCGGGCTACCACTGCCGGGAAGTACTGGAAGCTCTGGCCGACCAAGACATCCTTTGCCCAGCTGGCACCGTGAATCAGGACTTCATCAAGCGCGGCAGAGGAGGCATGCTCGGCAAGGCGTCATTCGCGTACAACGAACACGCTGACACCTACCGCTGTCCCGGTGGGCAGACGCTCTCACGCGTCACCAACAAGTTGAACGGGCCAAACGGTCCCTACACCAACTACCGGGCCGCGGCGGAGTGCTGCGCCAAGTGCCCTCTGAAGGCGAGCTGCACCAAGGCCCAAGCGCGTACGGTGACTCGCTGGGAGGCCGACGAACTCAAGGAGGCGATGGCGCAAGTGATGGCTCAGCCCGCGGCTCGCGCCACTTTCCGGCGACGGAAAGCAATCGTCGAGCCCGTGTTCGCCGTCCTGAAGGAACGCCAGAGGCTGCGCCGCTTTCGCCGTCGGGGCCTGAGGAACGTGCGGATGGAGTTCGCACTCCACTGCATCGCCTTCAACCTCGGCCGCGCGCTCTCCATCGAGCGGAGGCGGCTTGTTGTTCTTTTATTCTGGGGCCGGCTCGAACGCGCCCACTGGAGGCTGATGGCCGTAGCTGCCTGGCTCCCATAGAAGCGATATCGCCCGCCCCACGCGTTACGCCAGCTGCGAGCTCAAAATCGGCCGGACCATTTATCGACAGCCTCGGTCGCCGACATACCTTCAGCACTCCCGGATTCGGCCGACTTCAGCGGCGCAATGGGGGCCGTCAGCGCAGCGCGTGGATCGCGTTCGCCTGAACATCGACGGTTCCGGACTCGTCGACGCACGGCGTGCAGCACCTGCTGCCGGTGGCGCACCTCACGGCCGCGAGCCCCGCGCCGAGCATCAGCGCTCGAAGGCGGCGGGGCATTTCGCGCGGTCGTCGGTGAAGCCGGCGACGTCCTGGTCGGTGGGCTGTGGCGCGGCGACCTCGATCTCCAGCGAGACCTCCCGACCGAATTCATGCCCCGAGACCGTGTGCCCTTTGACGGCTCCTCACCAGCGATACGGGGCTCGCCGAGCGTGCCACGGCCGACTCCGCCGTGGCGAAGAGCAGCGAGGCCGGCACAAGATAGACAAGCCCACTCGAATGTTCTTGGTTCAGGCGGCCGACGACGATCGCTTAAAGGAGCAGTCGATTGAACTCACCTCATCACGAGGATCGGCTCCGGGCTCGATGGCGCTTCAGCCAGACCTTCTGGAGCGCAGCCGCCCTGCCAGTGTCGCTGCTCGCGGTCGCGATCCTCATGGCCAGCAGTACTCCACCGCCCGGGAACGATGAGGGCATCCCATTCAATGAAGGCAAGCCCGCGCGCGAATCGCCCTCCGCCGGAAATCGGAGGGACGCCCCCACCTTTATGGCTCCCGCGCCCAGAGCAGACGATCGTGTCGTCAGCGCACCCTCGCGCCCTGCCCGCTGCCGCTCGACCTCGACGTGCGAAGCCGAGCCTCTTCGGCTTCAAGGGGTCCGCCCCCCGCGCGCCGCCGCTCAGGCGGTAATCCTGCTTTCCGGAACCGGCTTCTGCCTCTCCCCTGGAGAGAACCTCGTGAAGGTCGGCGAGCAGGATGCGCAAGTCCACGAGGCGTCGGCGACGCTGCTGATCGCCGCCTTGCCGAACGTCGTCCCGGGCCCCACCAGCATCACGGTCAGTTGCGGTGGGAGGACCAGCGAACCCCTTCGATTCGAGGTCCTAGTGAGTACCGGGGCGACATCTCTCTCGCGAATCACCCCGGATTCAGGAAGGCCGGACGCCATCGTGAGCTTGACCGGAGGAGGCTTTGCAGACTCGCCCGCGAACAACTTCGTTAGCTTTGCCGGCAGGCTGGCCGCGCCCCCCGAGCGTGGAACCGCGTCTTCACTCATCGTCAAGGTGCCGCCGAGTGCCACGCCCGGGCCCGTTCGTGTAACCAACGCGATCACCGGCCAGGTCAGCAACCCGCAGGCTTTCAAGGTTCGCTACGCCCCGACCGTTCTGAGCATCAACCCGAACTTCGCGCCCGTCGGGACCGAGGTCTCGATCAGGGGAGCAAGGTTCTCACTCGTCTCGGAAGACAACGTGGTGAAGTTCGGCGGGGTTCGGGCGACCACTGTGCGGGCGGTCTCGTCGCAAGAGCTCATGGCGACCGTTCCACCAGGGGCGACATCGAACACCGTGTGGGTCGAGGTCTCGGGGGTCGCCAGCAATGCGGACACGCCGTTCACGGTCGCCCTGAGACCCGCCCATGGCCCCTGACTCACAGCTACGGGGTGGTGCAGTTGGTGGTTCGGGCGCGGTCGCAGTTGCCGTGCAGCAAGTACGTGCTCGCCCATGCGTATGGCTCCGACTGAGAACCTGATGCCGGCTTCATGCGAGTGGCGCCACGGAGGGCGGCGCGGGCGAGTGAACCTGGCGAATGCGATGCCCCTCCCCCTCCGGCGGAGGAGCTCGGCTCCTACGTCGAGCGCCCACTGACCGGACCTCGGTTGATCCCTGTCGCCGACCCTGCTTGCATCCCGCCATGGGAATCGACTGGGGAAGCATCTCCGCCGTGCTGTGCTGCATCGCGGGACTCGGGACCTTGGCAGCCCTCGGCGCCGTGAAGTGGTTCCGCCAGACCGAGTCCGTCGAGACCGGGTTCGTGGAGAGCGACAGGCTCCCAGGTTTTGTCCAGAGGCGGCTTTCCGGGCTCCAAGAGGCGGGCTTCAGCCTCCTGGGGCTGCGCAAAGAGACGTACTCGGAGATGCCGTACCTGCACGTCTCGGCCGACTCCGGCCCGGTCAACGCCGAGTTCACCACCGGGCGCGAGTCGGACCTCTTCCTCACCGTCCCCAACTACGGCGAGGAGGAGTTCTACTTCCTGACCACCTTTCGCGACGGCCTCGCGGTCGTCACCGCCGTGGGCCCCTACCGGCAGACCCGCGACGAGGACCGCTTCGACTTCCTGCGCCTCGTGGATCAGTCGGTGTCGCAGCTCCTCTCGGAGCATCGCGTCCGGGTCCAGAAGCGGGAGGCCGAGGGCCACGTCCGCTCGGGCCTGACCGGGCGCTCCGGTCGCGACGCCGCCTGCCGCATCCTCTATTCCACGCCGAGCTTCCTTGCGCGGGCCCGCGGGGAGCGCGTCTTCCTGCTCGGGGCGCTGGCGGCACTGTGGATCACGGTCGGGGGCCTTGTCCTGATCGGCTACCCGCCGAATTGGCAGGTCCCCGCCCTCTTCTGGAACTACTTCTTCGGGGGTATCCCGTTCCTGCGCATCGGCTAGGGAAGACCCCCGACCATTCTTCCCTTACCCAGCCCAGGGCTTCGGCGGAGCCGCGAGCACCAACACCTGAACCCCGCGTTCAAGCTGCTGCTTCGCACGTAGGGTGCTCTGAAGAGCGCACATCACCATGTTACGTGCCCTTCAGCGCACACGGACTCGTCTTCACTTGAGACCGCAGGTCAGCTGGGCCTCGCCAGCCCTGAGGTCCGGCTTGAACCAGTCGTGGCACACGATGCAACGCTGGCTGTGGACCTTTGCTCGAGGACGCATCCCTCGACGGTCAGCCCGAACGACGACTCCAGGAACTTCTGCTCCACCGACCTGCTGCTCTTGCTCAGGTGGATCTCCCGACCGCCGCCTATTGGATCTCGATCACGCCGCCGCCAAAGGACTCGTTGCCCAAGCCGGCTGCGATTGCTCTCACGAAACACGTTCCGGCTTCGAGGCGTGAGCTCACGGGAGCCCCAAAGCCTCGTGTCGAACCACGCCTTCAAGTTGCTGCGCAATAGCGCACTCGTCAGCCGCCCGAGGCACGTCAGTGTTCGCCGACATGGCCTGCTAAAGATAGGCAGCTGTTTTGTGACATGACCCGGCCGGCGGGCGCTACTTGATCTTGAGCTGCTGGAGGATCTCCGGATCCTCCTCGTCCTCGGCGAGCACGCGGTGGCAGGTGGCGCACTTCTGCGAGATGACCTTGCCGTCGGCGCTGGCGTGCTGGTCGTTGTGGCAGCGGAAGCAGCCCTCGGTCTGCTGGTGCCCGAGGTTGCTGGGGTAGGTGCCCCACTTCACGTTCATCTTCGGGAAGACGTGCGTCTCCCAGAGGCCGGAGAGCACCGAGACGGCGGTGTCCATCGCGGCCTTCTTCTCTTTGGTCTTCTCCGCCAGCTCGGCCGAGGTCCAGAACGCGGTGAGCGCCGAGCCGATCTTGGCCTTGGCGTCCTCGGGGCTCGCGTATTCGCCCTTGAGCGCCTTGAGGCCCTCACGGCGCACGAACGGCAGCGTCCGGTCGATGCGGTTGTCGGAGAGCGCCTGGTCGATCTCGATCTCCGGGGTCGAGTAGATGTGCGTCGGTCGGTTGTGGCAGTCGACGCAGTCCATGTTGCGCCACTCGAGCGGGCCCTCGGGCGGCTTGGCGCCCTCGCCGTCCTGCGCCTTGAACACCGTCGTCCCCGCTGGCGTGGTCATCTCCACGTCGCGGATGCTCTGGCGCTTGGCGTCTGACAAGAACCGGATCTTCACGTTGGGGTCGACGTGCCAGTGGATGCCCTTGGCGCCGCCCGGCTGCTGACCGCCGACGTGGACCAGGAGCACGTTCTTGCTTGGCTTGGTCTCCTCGTCGTCGGTGAAGTGCGTGTTCACCTTGAGCCGGTCGCCCACGAACTTCTCCGGCCAGTGGCAGGCCTCGCAGGTCTCGCGCGCGGGGCGCAGGTTCTTGACCGGCGTGGGGATGGGCCGCGGGTAGAGGTTGAAGGTCACCGCCACCAGCTGCCACGCGCCCGAGAGCTTGCTCTTGACGAACCAGGAGGCGCCGGCGCCGATGTGGCACTCGGTGCACTTGACCCGCGCGTGCGGCGAGCGCTGGTAGGCGGTGAACTCGGGCTGCATCACGTCGTGGCAGGCGGTGCCGCAGAACTTCACCGAGTCCATCACCTCGATGCCCTTGTAGGCCGCCAGCCCGACGATGACCACGTTGATGCAGGTCAGCGCGGCGAAGACCAGGGCGCCGCGGAAGGTCCGGCTCTGGTTGAGGTCGATGACCGGCATCTGCGGCACGCCGGTGTTGTTGCGGCGCGCCTTGCGCCGCGATCTCCAGGCGCCGAAGGGGATGAGCAGCAGGCCGAAGACGAAGATGGACGGCAGGATGATGAAGAAGACGATGCCCAGGTAGGCCCCGCCCGCCTCCATCCCCATCAGCTCCATCCCGAAGAAGACCAGGAAGAGCATCGCGCTCACGGTCACCAGCACCGCGCCGAGCAGGCTCGTGAAGTTGCGCGTGTAGTTGAAGAAGCGGTCTTCCGCCATGGTCTTCTCCGGTCCGGGAACCTCGTGAACCTAACGAGCCGATTGTTCGACAGGCAACGCCATCAACGGGCGTCTCCCCCTATGTGGGGGCCCTTGAGCACCTCAGGCGAGCTGCAAAGAAGGCCCCGCCTCCGTGGCGTTCAGGGCTGACACGAAGCATGCCCGCCTCACAGGCGGCTCGCGCACACTCCGGCAAGACCGACGCCGCGTCCTCGAGGGCGAAGCGCGGCTGCGCGCCGAGGAATCGCTCGACGACGGCTTCGTCCTCCTCGCGGAACGGCGAGCACGTCGCGTAGACCAGCCGCCCTCCCGGCCGGACGAAGCGCGCAGCGGCCGCGAGGATGGCCGACTGCCGCTCTGGATAGCCGTCGAGCACCGCCTCGCTCAGCCGCCAGCGCAGGTCCGGCTCGCGGCGCAGCGAGCCGACCCCGCTGCAGGGCGCATCGACGAGGACGACGTCGGCCTTTCCCTCCAGCGCCGCGTCCGGCTCGGCGCCGGCGACTTCGACGATCTTCGTTGCCCTGGCCCGCCTGGCCCGCGCGGGAAGCTCGGCGAGCCGGCTCGCCACCGCGTCGCACGCGACGACCTTGCCGCCCTCGCCGACGGCCGCAGCGAGCGCCAACGTCTTGCCGCCCGAGCCCGCGCAGAAGTCGACGGCCGTCTCGCCGGGCCGGGCGCCGCACAGGAGCGCGATGAGCTGCGACCCTTCGTCCTGGAAGCTCGAAGCGCCCCTGCTGGAAGGCCTTGCCGAACAGCCCGGAGCGGTCCTCGGCGACCAGGCCGTCGGGCACGAGCGGCAGCGGATGGGTCAGCACGCCCTCGGCCTTCAGCGCCGCCTCGACCTCGTCGCGCGCGGCCAGCAGCCGGTTCACCCGCAGGTCCAGCCGCGTCGGCCGGTTGAGCGCTTCGAGGACGCCGTCCGCGCGCTCCAGACCGAACTGGGCCACCATCCGCCGCGCCAGGAAGTCCGGCACCGATCGCCTGTGAGCCAGGGCCGCGATGGGGTCGGGCGGCACCGGCAGCGCGTTCACCGCCTCGAGCTTCTGCGCCACCTTCGCGAGCAGGTCGTCGCCGAGGGACCGGGGCCGACGCGGGCCGGGCAGCGCCAGCTCCTGCAGCGGCCGCGCCGCGGCCTCGCCCTCTACGCTGACCCGGAGCGCGAGGTAGCGCAGCAGGTTGCGGTCGGGCACCGGGAGCTTCTTGAGCTCCACCCCCGCGGCCGCCCCCGCCCGCGCGATCGCCAGGTCGATCCGCCGCAGCTCGCGCACCACGCCCCGCGCCGCCAGCGCCGCCGCCCGGCGCTCCTGCGGGCCCAGCTTCTCCTCCGCCCGCAGCGCCTCGGAGAGCGCCGCCGCCAGGGGCCGCCCCGAGAAGGCGCCGTCCAAGGCCACCAGCGCCGCGCGCACCGCCTTGCGCGAGCGCTTCTCGTGCTCGCCGCTCACGGCCGGTAGTGGAGGATGGCCCCACCCTCGCCCACGACGAACGCCTCCCCCGTCTTGGACCAGACCGCGGCCAGGTTCGCGGCGCCGCTGGCCATCTTGCGCCAACCCACGCCGTTCCACTGCCGGACCTCTTCGCCGCGCGCCAGCGCCCACACGTCGTCGGACGCGCTCGCGAACCCGGCGGTGATCTCCACGCCGCTGATCACGCTCGCCCAGCCCTTGCCGTCGTCATGGCGCCAGACCCCCTTCTTGCCGGCCACATACGGGCCGGCGGCGCCGCCGAAGAGCACCGTCGGCGCGTTCTCCTTCGAGTCCCCCACCTCCGTCCAAGCCTTGCCTTCGAAGCGCACCATGCCGCCCTCGCCCAGCGCCCAGATCTTCCCGCCGCGCATCGCGGCCAGCGCGTCGAGCGGGTAGGCCGCGGGCACGTCCACGCCCTGCCAGACCGAGCCGTTGAAGTGCCGCACGCCGTTGTCGCCGGCGACGAAGACGTCGTGGGCGCTCGAGCCGACCACGGCCTTGAGCGGCCCCATGGCCGGCTCCCACCTGGACGCGAACGCCTTGCCGTCCCAGTGCAGCAGGTCGGAGTCGCCGACGACCCACACGTCGTCCGCCGCGGCGGCCCAGACGCCGTTGAGCCGCGACTTCGAACCGGTATCGACCCGCAGCCAGGCTCCCTGGTCGCCGCGGTGGAGAACGAGCCCGCCTTCGCCGACGGCCCAGAGGTCGTCCGCCGCGAGCCCTCCCACGGCGCGCAGGTTCGCATCCCAGCCCGGGAGCAAGCGCTCCCAGCCCTGGGCCCCTCGCCGCACGACGAGGCCACGGTCCCCCACGCCCCAGGCGCCTTCGCCCGCCAGCCACACGCCGCGCAGCGCCGGCGCCTCGGTCTCGAGCGGCGCCCAGGCGTTGCCGGCGTACCTCCCCACCTTCCGCCCGGGCCCCGCGACCTCGACGCCTCCCTCGGGCAAGGCGAAGAGCACCGGCCGCTCGCCGGCGCCGATGTCCGCCACCTTCTTCCAGGCCTTGCCGTCGAACTTCGCCAGCACGCCCCGGTCCGTCGCCAGATAGGCCTCCTTCGCCGAGACCAGCGACAGCGAGGCCTGCGAGAGCGCGAACGGCAACGGCGCCTGCGACCACGCCTTGCCGTTGAACCGCAGGAAGAGCCCCTGCCCCTTCGCCGCCGGGTCCTCGTTGCGCGCCACGGCCCACACGTCCTTCGACGACAGCCCCCCAAGCGCCACCACCGACCACGTCCCGTCGGGCGTCGTCCGCTCCCGGCCGGGCGGGCCGACCTTCGCCGCGGTCCACGACGTCCCGTCCCAGTGATGCAACGCGCTGCCGGCGGCCCAGACGTCGTCCGCCGCGCTGCCCCAGACGAGCAGCGTCGCGCCCGGCAGTGGCTCCTGCTTCTGCCAGTCCTTGCCGTCGTAGCGCAGCAGCACCCCCGGCCCCAGCGCCCAGGCGCTCTGGGGCCCCGCGCCCCAGATCGAGGTCAGCGGCGTGGCGAGCCTGGTGGCCTGCCTCGTCCAGGCCTTGCCGTCCCACTTGAGCAGCGTGCCGGTGGCGCCCACCGCCCAGACCTCGTCTTCCTTGGCCGCCCAGACGCCGTACAGGTGGGCGCCCTGTGGCAAGGGGTTCTCCCAGCAGAAGTGGTCGGACGAGCAGAGTCCCACGTCGCGGCTGCGCGCCGGCGCCGACCGCACCAGCCGGTCGGGCCCGGCATCCGGTCCCGGCGTTCCCGCGTCCTCGGTGGAGACCAGGCCGGCTCGCAGGCCGCCGTCGTCGCGCCAGACGGCGAGGCGCGCCGGAGGCGGCGTCTCGGAGACGTGGCAGGCGGCGAGGACGGCGGAGGCAGCGACAGCGGCGGCCATGGCGCACAGCAAGCGGCGCATGCGGGCTCCTGGAGGCTTGGCTTGGCGAGCGGGCGATTATAGCCGCGCGCAGCCGAGCGTCCGTGCTCTGCCCGCGGCCCCCGCCAGCCCCAGCCATCCCCATCGTTTCGGGCGAGGAGGAGGAATCGCCATGGCACAGACCAAGGTCGCATGCCTGCTCGCCGACGGCTTCGAGGACAGCGAGTTCCGCGTGCCCTACGACGCGATGAAGCAGGCGGGCATCGCCGTGGACATCATCGGCAGCTCGGCGGGCCAGCAGCTCGCAGGCGAGCGCGGCAAGGAGCGGGTGAAGGCCGACGTCGCCATCGACCAGGTCGAGCCCGACCGCTACCAGGCGCTCTTCATTCCCGGGGGCTTCTCGCCCGACCGGCTCCGCGCGGACGAGCGCTTCGTGGAGTTCGTCCGGAAGTTCGACGCCCTGGGGCGGCCCGTGGCCGCGGTCTGTCACGGCCCGCAGCTCCTGATGGCGGCGAAGCTGGTGAAGGGAAGGACCCTGACCGCGTGGAAGACCGTGCGCGAGGATCTGGAGCTCGCGGGCGTGCGCACCAAGGACGAGCCCGTCGTCCGCGACGGCAATTGGATCACCAGTCGGCAGCCGAGCGATCTACCGGCCTTCAGCGAGGCGCTGCTGAGCACGCTGCACTGACCTGGGCTCGCCAGACGCCCCAGACGCTGATTGACGGGGGTGGCGCGCACTTTTCAGACTCGCCGCCTCTTGGACTCCGGCCGCTTCGCGCTCACCGTCGCCCTCGCTGCCTTCGTGCTCTGGCGCAACTTGCCCGGCGCGCTGCTGGGCCTCTTCCCCAAGCTGATGCGCGCCCGCAGCGAGGACGAGTCCTGGCCCAAGATCGACAAGGACCTCTTCGCCCGGATGGAGGAGGAGCTGCAGCCGCTCGGGTTCAGGCGCCTGGGCGTCCACGTCGAGCGCGCTCCCCTCAAGCGCGGCATCGTGGCCTATGACTTCGTCCACGAGGGCGAGCGGACCTGGGCCACCGCGAGGATGCAGGGCCGCGAAATCACCCTCGCGCTGCTCACCCCGTTCGATCAGGGCGCCTTCGTGCTCACCGCCGACCACCGCGTGCAGAGCCACGACGAGCCCGGCCGCTGCCTGGCGGGCGGGATGCCCGGCGCCCAGCCGGAACAGCTCCTGGCCGCACACCGCCGGCGCATCGAGCGGCTCAAGGAAGCGGGCCGCGCGACCTCCGGCGATCTTTCGCTCGAAGCCCGCGTGCGCGCCGAGGGCGCCTGGCTCTCCAGCTTCGGCGCGCGCGAGCTGCGGGCCCGCCACTTGAACAACCTGCTGATGACCTTGATGGCGCTCGGGCTGGTGGGGACCATCGTCTGGGCGCTGGTCAAGCCGACGTAGTCGCGCCGAGGGTGCGCCGCTGGTTCTCGGGCATCCCACCGCTGATTGCTGCCTCGCCGCAGTTCAACTGGCTCTCGGGCGATTCCGCTCCCGGTCACCGCACAGGGCATCAGGAGGCCCGCGCGCTCACGCTTGCGGCTCACGCTCGCGGCTCGCCTTCCTTCATCCCGAAGTAGCGCTCGATGACGCCGAGCATGTAGGCCCGGCCCACCGGGTTCATGCTGTGCACCACCGGCTTCGCCTTGGGCCAGTTGCCGGTCATCGCCATCCAGCGCACCAGCGAGCTGCCATCCGGCTGCTCGAAGCCCAGGTCGTGGTCCAGGCTGGCCTCGTCCACCAGCCCGGTGACCAGCGCGGCCTGCGCCTCCTCGACCGTCCGCGCGTGCGTCCAGCCAGGCGGAGCCGGCCGAAGGTCGTCGACCCACAGCCTCATTTCGACGTCTCGGGCCGCGGCTGGGGCGAGGCCGCCGGAGGGACTGGAGCCGGTGCGGGCTGCGCGGCGTCCTGCGCGGCCTTGGTCTTCGGGTCGTCGGCAATATTCGCGTCCAGCGTCACCTTGTCGGTCAGCACCGCGCGCTTGCCGTGCTGCTTCCCCTGCGCCTGGAACTTGCTCTGGTTGTAGCGCTTCTGCGCCGCGACGATGGCCACGCCGAGGCTCGCCTGCTCGTCCGGCGAGGTGGCCGCCTTCTGGCGCTCCTTGAGGTTCTTGAGGGCGCTCTCCTGCTCGATGAGCGAGAAGCGCGCCTGCCCCGGGTCTTCGATCTTCTCGAACGGCCCGCTGCCCTGGAAGTCGAAGACCGCGCGGCCCACGACCTGCCCGCGCTGGCCCGCTCCGGCGAGCACCGTCGAGCCGACCTGCTGGACCAGCACCGGCCGCCCGTCGTGCGCCTGGATGGTGTAGTCGACGCCCTTGAGCGAGCCCGCGACCCGCAGCGCCGCGTCGTAGTTCATGTGCAGGAGCCCGACGACGATCTCCGCGCCCTCCTTGCGCAGCGCGTCCGCCTCGACCTGGGCCGCGCCCAGCGCCGAGAGGCAGCGCAGCTTGTGGCGCTCGTACTCGCCTCCGTCCACCACCGCGAAGAACCCCACCTTGCGGCCGGCCACCTTGGCCATCGTCCGGCCCGGGAACGGCTTCTTGTCCGCGGGGTCGACGAGGTTCGCCGCCAGCAGCGGCAGCTTGGCGGCGGCCGCCTTCTTGGCCAATTCGGGATACGGGAAGACCAGCTCGCGCTCACCCACCGCCACCGCGGCGTAGCCCATGGCGGCCATCTGCGAGAGCAGGAAGTCGGCGCGCTTCCGCGCCGCCTCCGAGTCCTTCTTCTCGATGGCCGACGGCCACACCTGCGCCAAGGCGTCGCCGGCATCGACCAGGACCACTGGCCCCGCCGCCCGCTCCTGCGCCAGGTACGTCGCTCGTCTGGCAAGACCGCCAGACTGGTTGGAGTGTCAACCACACGGGGCGAAGCTCGCCCCAGTTGTCCGCGGTGAAGAGGAGGGTGAGCTTGGGCGCAGCCGCGGACGCAGTCGCGGCCGGGGCGCTCGGGGCAGCGGCCCCGGTGGCCAGGGCGGCAAGGGCGGCGAGGACGGGCAGGGTCATGGTGGGCACGCTCACTTCTTCTTCTTGGGCTTCTTCAGGTCGGCCAGCTTCACCTTGGCGGTCTTGGCGGCCTCGCTCTTCGGGTAGGTGTTGAGGATCTCCTCGAGCGCCATCTTCGACTCCTCGACCATCTTGAGGGCCGCGAAGCAGTCCGACGAGAGCAGCAGCGCGTCCGGCGCCTGCTCGCTCTTGCCGAAGTACTTGACAATCTCGCCGAACTCGCTGAGCGCCGCGCGCGGCTCCTTCTGGGCGACGAAGGCCGCCCCCAGCGCGTAGTGGACGCGGGCCGCCAGCGGCGACCAGCTCTTGGCCTCGGCGGCGCTGTCGGGCTTGGGGAACTTGCGCAGCCACTCGTCCGCGATCTTGCGGCAGCCGGCGGGCTCGTCGGTGCAGGTCTTCTCCACCAGCGCGGCGAAGTCCTTCTTGTCCGCCGGCCGCTCGGGCGCCTTCGGCTTCTCCTCCGGCTTCTTGCCGTCCTTCCCCTCCTTGCCGTCCTTGCCATCGGCGGTGACGGCCGGCTCGGGCGGGGGCGGCGGCGTAGCGGCCTTGAGGCTGTCGAACGCCGAGGCCAGCTGGGTGGCCTGGTGCCCGAACTGCTCGAGCTGGCCGCGCAGCATCGCCAGCTCGGCCTGCAGCTGCTCGGTCTGGGAGGTGACTTCGGCGCCCGTCTTGTTGGTGGACTTCTCCACCTTCTCGATCGTCGCCAGCACCTGACCGATCTGCTCGTCGAGCCTGGCCTTCTGCTTCTTCAGGTCCGCTTCGAGGTCCTTCTTGTCCGCTTCGAGGCGGTCGAGCCGCTCCTCGAGCATCTTGCCGCGCTCGGCTGGGTAGAGGCAGCCGCCCAAGAGGACGGCGAGACACAGGACGAAGGGGGTCTGGGTTCGCATGGCGGGGGAAGACTAGCAGCCGGGAGTCCGAAGTTCGAAGCCGGAAGTTCTGGCGGGTTCGGGCTTCAGGCGGCTCCTGGCCTGGCCCCTGTCCCGAGGGCCTACCGGCCGGCCTACAGCTCCCCGAGAAGCTTCTTCACCTTCACCACGATCTCCTCGGTGGGCGTCCCGCGGCGAATCTCCGCGTCCGCGCCACCCGGGCCGATCAGCTGCGGCATGACCTTGGCGTCCTTCTCGGTGGAGAACACCGCGATCTTCAGGTCCAGCTCGCCGCCGAGCCGGCGGACCCGGTCGATGAGGCAGTAGCCGTCCACCTCGGGAAGCTCCAGGTCGACCAGCAGCAGGTCGATGCCGAAGAGGTTCTCCCCCAGCTTCTCCATGGCCTGGGTGCCGTCCTTCGCCGTGTCCACCTGGAAGCCCGCCTTGGCCAGCGCCTCGCCCAGGACCTGGCGCAGCACCTCGTCGTCGTCGGCGACGAGGACGCGCAGCTTGCGGCCGGCGCCCTCCACGAACTGGGAGATGGCCCGCTGGAAGAGCGTGTCCCCGGTCGCGAACGCCAGCCCGGCGCCGGGCGAGGTCCGCCGCCCGCGGGCCTCGTCGGGGGTCACCACGTGCACCACCTCGGCGCTGGTCTCCGCCACCGAGCCGTCGGGGATCTTCAGCCGCAGGCGGACCTGGGCGCGCAGCGGCGGTGGCTGCTCGGTGCGCACGAAGAGCCCGCCGCGGCCGATGTTGCGCGCGTACTCCTCGCACAGGTGCGCCCCCGAATCGAAGCCGACCTCCAGGAAGGTGTCGTAGCGCGCGTGCTTGCGCGTGCCGCACTCCGGCCGGCGGCGGCCCTCCTTGGCGATGGCGGCGATGCGCCCCACGAACGCCTGGAAGCTCGGCGGTCATCTCCACCGAGACCCGCTGCTCGCCGCCCCGGCCCGGCTCGACGACCTGGCCGTCCACGAGGATGGGGTCGTTCTCCGGCGACTGCAGCGCCAGCTTCACCCGGGTGCCCGGCGAGAGCGGGCGCGAGCGCGGCAGCTGCATCGAGCCCTCGGCCCCGCACCGGGCCAGTGCCCCGGCCAGCCCCTCGAGCGTGTCGAAGCGCACCGCCAGCGTGGGCATCGCCCTGTTCAGGCCCAGCTTCTCGCGCAACGCGTCGATGGCCTTCCTGGGGTCGGCCTCGACCGTCGCCTGCGCCGCGCAGCCGCCCAGCCGCTCGGCGTAGAAACGCTTGCGGTCCTCCACCGCCAGCAGGCTGGGCTCGATCATCCGCGACTTGAGCAGCGCCGCCTCGCGCTCCATCTTGGCGCGCAGCGCCGCCGAGTAGAGCGCGAACGGGAAGCGGAAGAAGACCACCACCTCGCCGCTCTCGGGCCTGCCGTACAGCTCGATGAGGGGGCCGGGGCTGCCGAACCGCTCGCGCAGGGCGTGCAAGAGGTCGGGCAGCCGCTCCAGCGCGTCGGCGGAGGTGAACGCGGCGAAGTCGTAGTAGGCGGAAGAGGGTTCGGGCATGGTCGGGAGCCAGTGTAGCGCGACTGCCACGACGGATCGCCCGCGGCTCGGGACGACGCCCCCACTCGGGCGTGACGGTGGCGCGCAGCGCGGCCGAGCACCTTGCATTCCGAGGGCGCCCGCCTACTCTGCCCGCCATGCCGCTCGAGCCCCCGGCCCTCGCCGCTTCTGCTCCCCTCGTTCGACCCGAGGTCGCGCCCTCGCCGCCCGAGGCGCGCTTCGACACGGTGTTCCGGCCCACGAGCCACAACACCTACCTGCGCCAGAAGGCGCCGCGGCTCGTCGACGCGCTCGACCGGCTGCGCAGCATCGAGGTCGACATCTGGGACGACGCGGGCTTCTTCGTGGGCGCGCGGCCCCGCCGCTGGTACGTGCGGCACCTGCCGTGGTGGGGCAACGACAACAACGCCTCCGCGCCCGGCGACCTCGACGCTTGCCTGGCGGACGTCCTGGGCTGGTCCCGGGCGCACCCGGGCCACGAGCTCATCACCGTCTTCATCGAGAAGAAGCAGGCCTGGCGCAAGAGCCACGGTCCCGCCGTCCTCGACGAGGCGCTCGTCGCCGCGCTCGGCCGCGACCGGCTGCTCACGCCGCAGGACCTGATGGGGTCGCGGTACCCGAGCCTGCGCGCCGTCGCCCGCGCCGGGGCCTGGCCGACCGAGGGCGAGCTGCGCGGCCGCGTCGCCATCGTCCTGCACGGCGGGCGCTGGCACGGCATCCGCGCCAACCCGACGCTGTGCGCCTACGCGAACGATCGGCGCGCCGCGGCGAAGTGCTTCGTCGCGCCGGAGGCCTTCGTCCCCGCCCACGTCGCCGGCGCGCCTCCCGGCTTCTCTGCCGAGGTCGCCGAGTGGGTCGTCTTCTTCAACCTCCAGAAGGGCTGCGAGCACCTGGCGCCGCTCGTCCGCGAGCAGCGATGCCTCTCGCGGGTCTGGGGCGTCGCCGAGGACGACGCGAGCTATGCACGGCTCGTCGGCCTCGGGGCCCACTTCATCGGCATCGACGACGTGACGCAGACCGGCTGGAACGGCGGGCGGATGTCGGGCGTCAGTACACCGCCAGCAGCCGCGCGGTGAACCGCAGCTGCTCGGTGCGGCCGCCGCGATCGAGGTCGATCATCGTGGGCTTGAGGTCGACGACGTCCAGCAGCGCGTAGCGGTAGACCTTCTGGGCCGCCTTGAGCACCTCGGAGTCGGTCTGCCGGTGCCCCATCAACGCCCAGAGCGAGAGGGTGCCCTCCGGCCTGGGCTTGGCGAAGGCGGTGGCGTCGGCCTTGAGGCCGTCGGCGACGGAGCCCAGCGCGCGGGCGTCGAACTCCCGGGCGCCGCTGGAGACCACGAGCTTGAGGTCGACGAGGCTGCCGTCCGAGGCCTGGCGCAGCTCCACCACCGCGACGTAGGTCGCCTCCGAGCGGTCGAGCCCGCGCAGCGCCCGGTCCTCGATGCGCGCCCAGGTGTCGGTGGAGTCGTCCTTGCCCAGCCGCCCGAAGCGCTGCGCCTCCGCCCGGTACTGCTTGAGGGCGGCGTCGACCATGCGCTGCAGGTCCGGGGCGAAGGTGGCGCGGCGCGCCGCCTGCTCGAAGCCACGGCTCAGGCCGGCGACCGCGCCGTCCACCGCCCCGGCGTTGCGCTGCGCCGCGCGGGCCTCGGCGAAGATCGAATCGACGCGCGACTTCACGAGCTCCTGCTCGGTGGGCCCGGCGTCCGGCCGGCGCTCGGCGGAAGGCTCGGAATCCGGGCCGGTGAGCAGGCGTGCGGTGCTCCCCGACAGGCCAAGCGCGAGCGAGCCCTGGCCGAGCGCCCCGTTGCGCGGAAGGTCCGGGGACGGCTCTCGCGGCAGGTCGGACACCGCGATCCCTTCGGAGCCCTCGGTTGCTGGCGCGCTGAGGGCGGCAGGCGGCGGCGGACTCGGCTGGGCGGCGGCAGCCCGGGCAGCCGGCGCCGCCTTCTTGCGAGCAGGCGGCTGCGCCGCGGGGCGAGCGGCCGGCGATGGAGCGGGTGAAGGGGCCGGCTCCGCCGCGACCGAGGGCGCTGGCTTCGGGGTCTCGATGACCTCGAGCTCGACCAGCGGGCTCGGCGCTGGTGGCCGCGGAGCGGGGCCGCGGGTGAGGAGGAAGACGGCGAGCGCCGCGTGGACCAGGAGCGAGGCACCGAGCGCCAAGCTGCCGCGTCGCGACTTGGGAGCAGGCTGGATCAAGCGGTCTTGGGAGCTCGCGGCCACGGGAGCCCGAAGGATACACCGGTCCTCTTGGTTTGCTCGCCCTCTCCAGGGGGGCTCGGCGGAGTCACTTCGCGGTGTGCACGAACACGCCGCTCCAGCCGACCGGAGCGCTCGGCCCCAGGGCCGCGAGCCGCTCGAGGTACATCGGCGCCACGCGGTCGTCCGGATTCTTGGCCGCGAAGGCTTCGAAGGCGCGTCGGGCCTCGCCGAAGCGCCCGGCGCGCCAGGCCGCCAGCCCCTGGGCGAAGGCCTCGCCGTCCTCGTAGCGCGCGAGGGCCCCGCCCGGACCGGCCACCAGCTCGTGGATGGCCACCGCCTCGGTCTTGCCCTTGACCTGCACCAGGTCCAGCTCGCGGAAGACGAACGCCGCCGAGGCCGCCTTCCGCGTGGCGTCGCCGACCAGGCAGAAGACTCCGTAAGCCTTGGTCAGGCCCTCCAGCCGCGAGGCCAGGTTCACCGCGTCGCCGGCGATGGTGTAGTTCACCCGGCGCTCGCTGCCCATGTTGCCCACGACCATCTCGCCGGTGTTCAGGCCCACGCCGATCTTCACGGTCAGCCCCAGCTCCTTGAAGGGCCCGGCGTTGAGCGCCCCCAGCGCCTGGTGCATGGCGAGAGCCGCGGACAGCGCCCGGTCGGCGTGATCGGGGTGCGGCATCGGCGCGCCGAAGAAGGCCATCAGCGCGTCGCCGATGTACTTGTCGAGCAGCCCGCCCTGCGCCAGCACCGCCTCGGTCATCGCCGAGAGGTGCGTGTTGAGGAACTTCACCAGCTGCAGCGGGTCGAGCCGCTCGGAGAGGGTGGTGAAGCCGCGGATGTCGGAGAACATCGCCGTCAGCACCCGGCGCTCGCCGCCCAGCCGCACCGGCTCGTCGCGCCGCTCCAGGTCGCGGATGACCTCGTCGGCCAGGTAGTGGCTGAAGGCCTTGCGCAGCACCCGCCGCTGCAGGCCCTCCTTGGCGTAGCTGGCCGCGACGCATCCGACGAGCACCACGACGAAGGTCACCGCCGGCCACGCCCACGCCATCCACAGGTTGAGCTTGGCGAAGGCCCAGAAGGTCGCGCCCAGGAAAAGGCCGAACGCCGCCACCGAGCCCAGCACCTGCCGCAGCGCGCCGCCCAGCAGCCGCGGCCAGAAGAGCAGCGAGAGCACGAGGCCCAGGCCGAGGCAGGAGAGGACGTCCCAGAACCAGGGCGCGCGCCGCAGCGGGTTGCCGCGCAAGAGGTTGTCGGCGAGCGTCGCGCTGACCTCCAGGCCGGGGAACTGGTCGCCGAACGGCGTGCGCACCCGGTCGTGCCCCAGGTACGTGTAGCCGACGAGGACGATGCGGCCCTCGAGCGCGCCCGCCGGGAGCTCGCCGCGCACCACGTCGACCGCCGAGTAGCTGGGGAAGGAGCGGGCCGCGCCCGCCGGCGCCTGGGGGTCGACCCCGTGGTAGTTGAGGAACAGCGCGCCCGAGGCGTCGAACGGCTGGCTGCGGTCGCCCAGGCGCAGCATCCGGTGCGCTCCGTCGTAGACCATGCGCGCGCGGGCCACCTCGAGGTAGCTCGCCACCGCCTGGGTCCCGAGCGCGGCGTAGGCGGCCCCGTCGTAGGCGAACGCCGCGGAGACCTCGCGCAGCGTGGAGGTCTCGTCGGCGCTGGAGGTGACGAAGCCCAGCGCCTTGGCCTGGGCGTTGAGCAGCGGCAGCGAGGCGTCCACCTCCGAGGCGGCGCGCGGCGGCGAGTCGCCCATCACCGTCTGCCCGAACCGGCCCTTGGCCAGGCCCTCGACGCGCGAGGCCCCGCCCACCCGGCGGCTGCCGGAGTGCAGCGCCAGCACCACGTTGCCCGCCTCCTTGATGGCCGAGGCCAGCGTCGCGTCCCCGGCGAGCTCCGGAGCCAGGCGCTGCAAGAGCGAGAGCGACTCGCTCGGCTCGCAGCTCTGGTCCTTGCAGCGCTCGAGGTAGGCGACCACGTCGGAGGCGAGCCTGGGGTCGATGGGCGCCTCGGGCTCGAAGAAGAAGATGTCGAGCGCGATGACCTTGGCGCCGGCCCTGGAGATGGAGCGCACCAGCCGCGCGACGCCCTCGCGCCGCTCGACGATGGCCTGGTCCTCGCGGCTGGTCTTGTCGTCGATGACGACCAGCGCGATCTCCGGACCCGGCTCGCGCCGCCCCCGCGCCTGGAAGCGGGCGTCCAGGAGCATCCGCTCCAGCACCTCGACGGTGGACAGCGCCTTGACGTCGCGGGCGCGGCCCAGGCCCGCCAGCGCGCTCACCGCCAGGGTGAGCGCGAGGCCGACGACGACGGGGTGGAGCAGGAGCCGCTTCACCGGGTCCCCAGCCTGACCTCGACGCGCATCCAGCCGTTCGGCGGCAGCTTCGGGAACACGGCGCCGAGCGCATTCACGCAGGCGGGGTCGAGCGTCAGGCGCGAGCCGAGCCGGGCTTGCACCTTGCCGTCGGACCGGCGCAGGAGGAGGTGGTCGACCGCGCGTGGCTGCAGTCCGGCGGCCGTCCACGCGTTCGCGATGCACTGGGCGATGCCGGCCTGGGCCAGGACCCTGACGATCTCGGGATCGAGCGGGGCGCTCTGCAGCTCGACCTTGCCGTCGGCGACCAGCGCCCACGGGTAGTCCGGCCTGGCGAGGTCAGCGTCGGCCTTCGAAGCCACCGACTCCTTGGCGCTGAGCCGCGCCTCGTCGGCCTCGGGCTCGGCCTGCATCTCCTTCTTCATCGTCCCCTTGGGAGCCGCCCGTGGGGCGCCGGCGACCGTGGCCGCCGATTCCGCCATCGTGCGTTCTGGAGCCGGCGGTGGCGGCGCCGGCGCTGGCGTCGGCTTCTGCGCGGGCGGGGGCGGCGGCGCGGGCGCACGGTCGGCCTTCACCTTGCCGCCGCCACCACCGCCGCCCAACCCCTCACCGGCCACCTTGCGGTTCTGGTAGCCCGTGACGCGGTCGCGGTCGATCTCCCGGGACTTCACCATCGCTTCGAGCTGGTCGTCGATGGTCGCAGCGGTCTTGGGCGCGTCGAGCAGGGCGATGTCCTTGACGGGCATCACCAGGTCCTCGTCGATCTTCACGGCGTAGCCGTTCTTGAGGACCTGCAAGACGAGCCAGGCGTTGGCCGGGACCTCGAGCCCGTCCCCGCGCGAGAGCAGCTGTTCGGGCTTCGCTGGAACGCGCTGGGACTTGACCACCACCTGGGGCTCGCCCTTGACGACGAGCACCCTGGCGACTGGCTCGGCCTGGGCGAGCGTGGAGCACAGCAAGGTCGAAGCGACGACCACGACGAGCCTTGGAAGCATGGTTCCCCTCAGGGACAGAGCGAACTAGTCCAGCGCGATGGGGATGCGGATCCAGCCGTCGCCTTCGAGGCCGGCGGCCTTGCCCACCGCCGCCGCCGCACAGGCGGAGACCGGGACTCCCGACGAAAGCTTCACCTTCACGACCTGCCCCTTCTCCACCCGCAGCAGCAGCTGGTCGACGGCGCCCGCCGTGGCCAGCCCCTTGGCCGCCCATGCCGACTGGAGGCAGCGCTTGGCGTCTTGCAGGTTGAGCGCCGCGGCAATCTCCGCAGGCAGCGGCCCGGTGCCAGGCTTGGCGTAGCCGCCCTGGACAATCTCCCAGGCGACCTCGGCCGGCTTGGCTGCGGCGGGCGGGAATTCCTTCGCGTCCGCCTCTTTCAGAACGTCATCCGTGGCGGCCGACTTCTTCTCCACAGCCGCTGCTTTCCTGGACGGGCCTCCGCCTCCCCCAGCGCGTCCCGGCGGCACGAGCAGAGCCCTGTCGCTCTTGGCCTCGACCTGCGCTTCGGCAGGCGGCGGCGGAGGCGGCTCGGCCTGGGGTGCCGCGCTCGCTGCCGCAGGAGCCGGCGATGGAGCGGCCGGGCCGACGCTGTCCATGCCCTTGCGCCTGACGTTCTCCTCCGCCTTGGCGCCTTCGCCGGCCACCTTCCGGTTCTGGTAGGCCGTGACCCGGTCCGCCCCGATCTCCCGGGCGCTCACCATCCGCTCGAGCTGCGCCTGGAGGGACTCCGTCGTCGGCGGCGCCTTGAGCAGCGCGAGGTCCTTCACCGGCAGCTCCAGGTCCTCGTCCACCTTCACCACGTAGCCGTTGCCGAGGATGCGCAGCACCAGCCAGCTGCGAGCAGGCACCCGCAGCGTGTCGCCGTCCTGCACCTCGAGGTTCTCGGCCACCGTCAGCGTCCGAGTTCCGGCGACGATGGAGGGCATGCCTTCGGACAGGAGCACCACCGCCACGGTCTTCCCGCTCGCCGTGTCCGCGGGACGGAAGGTCCGCGGCGCGACCGGCTCGGTCGTCGGCGTGCGGGTGCAGGAAGCCGCGAGCAGCAACATCGCCAGCGTCCAACGGAGCGACGTCATGCGAATCCTCCTGCGGGCAAAGTCGAGGTGCTCCAACGCGCGAGGTCCGCACTCGGTCTCTGGCGGATGGAGTCGCGGAGCGAGGTGGGTAAGCTACCCACAGTGTTCGCAGCCGTTCAAGCTCCGGGGCTCCAGAGCGCATGACCCATGTGATCGATGCGGGCCGCCGCGTGACGCGCATCACGCCTCGAGGGCAAGTCCGGGTACCGCCTGAGGATTGCGGTCAGCGCCGTGCCGCCTCGGGCAGGTTGCCCTCGGTGAGGCCCTGCGCCAGCGCCATCAGCCCCTTCAAGTCCTCGATGGCCTCGCCCAGGTGCGGCGCGGCGATGGCCACCGCGCCCTGGGGAGAGTGCTCCTTCAGGCGTGCGAGCAGCCCGCGGTCGCGCTCCACCCGGCGGCGCTCGTCGCGGGCGAGCGTCACCAGCTTGGCGAGCCCGGTCTTGGCGGCGTCGGTGGCGTCGGGCGGCAGCTCGACGCGCTCCGGCTCGCGGAAGCCCTCGGCGAAGGCGTAGCTGCGGTTGAGCACGAAGCCCGCGAACGGCAGGTCCATCGAGAGGATCTTGTCGCGCAGGAAGATCGCCTCGGCGATCTCCGCCTGCTCCGGGCTGGTGACCAACAGGAACGCGGCGGCCTCGCGGTCGGAGAGCAGCTGCTTGACGCCGTCGGCGTGCACGCGCATCGAGGCGAACATGCCGCTGGCGGCGCCGAAGAACTGCTGCAGCTCCTCGTAGAACTGCGCGCCGAAGACCCTGGCGAAGAGGTTGTTGACGAGCTCGGCCGCCTTCTTCCAGAAGCCGCCCTTGCGCGTCCCGTCGGGCAGGAAGAAGGCGAGGATCCGCTCGTCGAGAAACCGCGCCAGCCGCCCGGGGGCCTCGAGGAACTCGAGCGCGTTGCGCGACGGCGGGGTGTCGAGCACCACCAGGTCGTAGACGTTGGAGGTCGACAGCTCGAAGAGCGCCTCGGCCGCCGTGTACTCCTGCATCCCGGCGACGAGCTCGGAGAGGTGCCGGTACAGGCGGTTGGCGAGCAGCTTCTCGGCGCGCTCCGGGGTCGGCGAGAGGCGGCGGACCATGCTCTCGAACACCGCCGCGGGGTTGAGCATCCAGGCGTGGAGCTCGCCGCCCTCGACGCCCGCCTCGATGAGCCGGTCGTGAGGCACGGGCGAAGGCTTGGCGGCCGAGGCCGGGATGCCCATGGCCTCCGCGAGCCGGCGCGCGGGGTCGATGGTGAGGACGAGGACCTTGCGGCCGGCGCGGGCGGCCGCGAGGCCGAGCGCGGCAGCCGTCGTCGTCTTCCCCACCCCGCCGGCGCCGCAGCAGACGATGACCTTCTTCTCGCGCACCAGCGCCGCCACCTGCGCGGCATCGCTCAGGGCGAAGGGCTGTGAGGTGGTCGGCGGCGTCACGGCGCGTCCCTCGGCGCGGTCTCGACAAGGCTCAAGGCCCCTTGTAGGCCTCCACCAGGTGGCGCGCAAGGCGCTCGGACAGCGCGGGGCCCCGCTCCGCCACTTCGGGGACGGTGTAGACGGGCAGCGGCGAGGACCGCTCGAGCCGTTCGAGGGCAGCGCGGGCGCGGTCGAGCCGCTCGAGCGCGCGGACGCCCAACAGCGGCCCGGTCGCGGCGTTGAGGCTGTCGAGCTCGGCGCGCTCGTCGGCGGTGAACGGGTCGGACGGGACGCGGTTGGCCACCATCGCCGAGAGCGGCACCTGGTGCTTGCCCAGCCCCTCGACCAGCTCCAGCGACTCGCTGACCGGCAGCCCCTCGGGCAGCGTCACCACCAGCGTCGCGGTGAAGCGCGCATCGGTGAGCAGGCTCAGCCCCTCGCGCACCGCCCGGCCGATGGGGCCGCCGGGGATGATCTTGAGGATCACCTCCGGCAGCTGGGTGATGGCCAGCGCGTGCCCGGTCGCGGGCAGGTCGACGACGGCGATCTCGTGCTCGAACGTGCCGTTGCTGCGCTTCTGCCGCATCAGGTCGAGCATGCGGTAGAGCACGCCCATCTCGCCGAACGCCGGCGCCGCGTGCAGGAAGCGCCGGATGGCGGTGGAGCGCATGGCCGCGTCGGCGAGCGCCTTGACCGGGAAGGTGTCCTGCAGGAACCGCCGGTGCCCCATGGAAGGGGTGAGCTGCACCGCGCGGATGCCGGGGGAGATGGCCACCGGCTCCTCGCCGCTCGACCGCGCCCCCAGCGCCTCGGCGAGCGGCGAGGGCACGTTGCCCTCGCTGGCGACCTCGGCCACGAGCACGCGCTTGCCCTGGCCGGCGGCGACCCGCGCCAGCGCCGCGGCGAAGGTGGTCTTGCCCACCCCGCCCTTGCCAGTCACCAGCACCGTCCGCCTCGTCAGGAAGCTCGAGCATGGGTTGGCCCGAGAGTGGCGCTGCAACGGGGGCAGGTCAACTGCTGGCGCAGGCAGACCGCCGGCCGAATCGCGGAGGAAGCCTTTCGGCTGACCTTCGGCGCTTCGGCTGCGGTGACCGGTTGCGCTGGCCGTCACCAGGCTCGGGATGCGAGCCCGGTGCGCTGCCTCGACAAGCTCGGGGTGTCGCTCACCCGAGGTTCGCGAGCACGGAGCGGGCGCGCTCGGCCGCCGGGCCCGAGGTCTGGGTGGCCGCCTGCAGCGGTGCGCGCGCCCTCTCGCCGATCTGCGCGAGCACGGCCGCGGCGTCGTCGCCTGCTTGGGAGCCGTCGGAGAGGCGCGAGACCAGGCGCGACACCAGCTCGTCGGGGAACTGGATCTCGGCGCGCAGGTGGTCGCCGGCCCGCGAGTCGCCGGGGCGCAGGGCCAGGGCGCGCATCCAGGCGATGACCGCCTCGGTGCGCACGTCGGCGTCGCCGATGCCGCGGCGGATGAGGTTGACGCCCAGCATGTTCCAGGCGTCGGCGTTGTCCATGGCGACCTTGAGGATCTCGCGGCACAGGGCCTCGCCCCGGTGCGTGTCGCGCGCGTTGGTCGCCTCGTCGGCCTGCGCCACGAGCGCGGCGACGTCGACGTTGGGCTCCTGCTTCTTGCGTTCCCCGAACAGCCAGCCAAAGACCATGACGAAAGACCCGCGCCCCCTCGAGTGAGGCGCACAACCTACCACGACTCCCGTCCAGGCCTTAAGCTTGCGCGCCATGGTCCACGCGCGCATCGCAGGCTTCGAGGTGGGAGACGGCCAGCCCCTGCTGCTCCTCTGCGGCCCGGACGTGGTCGAAGGCGAGGAGATCACGTTGCGCGCCGCCCGGGCGGTGAAGTCCCTGGCGGCGAAGCACGGACTGCCGCTGGTCTTCAAGTGCAGCGTGGACAAGGCCAACCGCACCTCGCTCAAGAGCTTCCGCGGCATCGGCATCGCCGAGGGGCTGCGCGTCCTGTCCCGGGTCAAGGCGGAGACCGGGCTTCCGCTGCTCGTCGACGTCCACGAGCCGGCCCAGGTGCCGCAGGTCGCCGCGGTGGCCGACGTGGTCCAGGTGCCCGCCTTCCTGTGCCGCCAGACCGACCTGCTCGTCGCCTGCGCCCGAAGCGGCCGGCCGGTGAACGTGAAGAAGGGCCAGTTCGTCGCCCCGCGCGACATGCGGCACGCGCTGGGCAAGCTCCGGGAGAGCGGCTGCCAGGACGTGCTGCTCACCGAGCGCGGCGCCTCCTTCGGCTACAACAACCTCGTGGTGGACATGCGCTCGCTGCCCATCCTTCGTTCCCTGGGCGCCCCGGTCTGCTTCGACGCGACGCACAGCGTCCAGCTGCCCAGCGCCGCCGGCGACTCGACCGGCGGGCAGCGCGAGTTCGTGCGGCCGCTGGCGCGGGCGGCGGTGGCGGCGGGCGTCGACGCGCTGTTCCTCGAGGTCCACGAGGACCCCTCCCGCGCGCTGTGCGACGGCCCCAACTCGCTCGACTTCGCGGAGCTCGACCTGCTCCTGAAGGAAGTCGTGGCCATCCGAAAGGCGCTGGCATGACCCCGGCAGAGGATCTCCAGGCGCGGGCCAAGGACCTGCAGCTCCTGGTGCTCGACGTCGACGGCGTGCTCACCGACGGCGGGCTCTACTACGGGGCCGAGGGCGAGCAGCTCAAGCGCTTCGACGTCAAGGACGGCCACGGGCTGGTGCTGGCGCACATGGCCGGGCTGCAGGTCGCCATCCTCACCGGCCGGCGCTCGGCCATCGTCGAGAAGCGCGCCGCCGAGCTGTGGATCGCTCCGGTGCTGCAGGGCCACCGCGACAAGCGCGCCGGCCTGGCCCAGCTGCTGGCCCAGGCGAGGGTGCCCGTCGAGCGGACCGGCTACGTCGGCGACGACCTCAACGACCTCCCGGCGATGAGCGAAGTTCGGCTGGCGGCCTGCCCGGCCGACGCGGTGAGCGAGGTCCAGGAGCGCTGCCACTACGTCGCGCGGGCGAGCGGCGGGCGCGGCGCCGTCCGGGAGGTCCTCGAGGTGATCCTCAAGGCCCAGGGCAAGTGGGCCGACGCCGTGGCGCAGATGAGCCAGCTGCCGCCCAAGCCGCTCTTGGGGAGCTGACGGTTGCGCCGGTTCACCGCGCTCGTCGTCGGATGCACGGCCGTGCTGTGCGCCTGCCCCTCGCAGAAGCCTGCCACCACCACCACCCAGCGCTTCTCCGGGCTCATCTCCGTCGAGGCGAGGTAGGCTCCCGCGCCATGGCTGAGAAGCGGCCGCTCAAGCTCGCCAAGCGCTTCCTCCGCTACTGGCTCCTCCGCGCGCTCATCGGGCTCGTCGCGCTGCTCCCCTTGGAAGCAGCCAAGCGCCTGGGGGCCTGGCTGGGCGGGCTCGCCTGCGCGCTCGCCGGCAAGGAGCGCCGCAAGGCGCTGGCCTCGCTCGCCGTGGCCTTCCCCGAGAAGACCGAGGCCGAGCGCGAGTCCCTGGCCCGCGACTGCTTCCGTCACCTGGGCATGCTGGGCGCCGAGGTCTGCCAGCACCGGCGCATCGACCCGGTCCTCGAGCGCTACGTCGAGCTTCCGGAGGAGGACGCCCGGCTGCTCGCCGAGATCCACGCCGCCAAGAAGGGCTGCGTCTTCATCACCGGCCACGTCGGCAACTTCGAGCTGCTCGCCCGCCGCTTCGGCAAGCTCGGCTACCCCTGCCAGACGGTGGCCAAGGAGTCTTCGGACCCGCGGATGACGGCGCTCATCCGCCGCGTCCGCGAGAGCGGCGGGTACAGGGTCCTCTTCCGCGGCGAAGAGAACCTCTACGAGCGCATCGGCGAGTTGCTCAAGGCCGGCGAGTTCGTGGGCTTCCTCATCGATCAGGACATCAAGGCCCGCGGCGTCTTCGTCGACTTCTTCGGTCGCCCAGCCTTCACCCCGCGCGCGGCGGCCGACCTCGCGCTCCAGACCGGTGCCGCCGTGCTCGCGAGCTTCGTCTTCCGCCGCGAAGACGGCGGCCACCGCTTCGAGGTCCGCCAGATCGACGCTCCGCCTCGCACGGGCGACGCGGATGCCGATGCCCTGGCGCTCACCCAGGCGATGACTCGGTCGATCGAGGAGGCGATTCGTCGCGATCCCCGCGCCTGGGTGTGGACGCACCAGCGCTGGAAGACGCGGCCGTGAGGCGAGACCGCTCCCCTCTCGAGGGCGCGCCCCAAAAAGCAACCGCTATGCCAGGGACGTCGGCTTTACCTGCCCCTGGGCGCGTGCTATCCTTGGCACGGCTTTTGATTGGGATGATTTCTCCTGTCAAATTGGGGTGTTGGCCCATCGTGGTCGCGAGCATGGTCGCCGGGTGCGACGTGCGTCCGCCGCCCGTGCAGGAGGAGAGCAACCCCGAAATCCAGCTCGAAGGGGTTGGACTGCGCTTCTTCCGAGGCAACGAGCTCCGAGCGGTGGGGCGAGCAGCCCAGGCCACCTTCCGCCGCTCGAACGGCGACCTCACCGCCCAGTCCGTGCGCCTGCGCTTTCTGGCTGCTCTCGACCGCCCCGAGGTCGAAGTGGCGGCGCGCGAGGCGACCGGGAACCTCTACAGCCACGTCGCCGACGCCAAGGGCGGGGTGCGCATCGCCCAGACCGCCGGCGCTGCCGGAGCCACCGAGGCCGCTTCGCTCGACGGCAAGGCGCAGCGCGCGTCGGGCACCTTGCCCGTCGACATCGTGGACGAGGTCTATCGCATCCACGCCGCGACGGGCTTCGTCCTCAACCTCGCCAACCCGGGATCGCTGCTCTTGCACGGCCCGGTGCAGACGACGGTGGGAGGGCTTCGATGAAGGGGCTCACCTGCACGCTCGCTCTGGCCTGGATACTCGCGGCCTCCGCCACCTCGCACGCGGCGGCGGCGGCGACGACGAGTAGGCCGTCCGCCAAGCCAGCACCCGCTTCGCGCAAGCGGATCGACAAGAGTCCGCCCAAGCAGACGCCGAATCGCCCGGTGAAGGTCACCGCTGACTCGCTCGAGGCGCTCCCCAACCAGAAGCACGCCACCTGGAAGGGCCACGTGGTCGCCGTGCGCGACGACATGACCGTGACCTGCAAGGAGCTCTTCGCCGAGTTCGACGGCACCGGCGCCGACCGGCGGCTGGACAAGCTCACCTGCACCGGCGACGTCCACATGCGCCAGGTGGCCAAAGGCGAGCGCCCGGAGCGGGAGGTCTGGGGCGAGGTGGCGGTCTTCGACAACGGCACCGGCGTGCTCACGGTGACCGGCTCGCCCCGCGCCCGCGAAGGGACGAGCACCATGCAGGGCGAGAAGATCCTCTTCGACACCACCGCCGACAAGCTGCGGGTCGAGCGCGTCTCGATGGTCATCGACACCCCGCCCGACAAGGACCCGCTCGCCCCCAAGGCCCGGCCCGCGCCGGACGCCGGGACCGCGATCAAGGAGCCACCCCGATGACGGCGGCGGGGGCGATCGCGACGGGGCCTGCCGTCCCCTCGAGCTCGGTGCTCGAGGCGGAGGGGCTGGTCTGCAGCTACCGGACCGCACCGGCCTGGCAGGTCTGGAACCGCCACCAGCGCAGGGTCGTCGACGGCGTCTCGCTCCGGGTCGCACGCGGAGAGGTCGTCGGCCTGCTCGGGCCCAACGGCGCCGGCAAGACCACCACCTTCAACATGGTCGTCGGCCTGCTCGCCCCGCGGGCCGGCTGCGTGCGGCTCGACGGCCAGGACGTCACCCGCCTGCCGATGCACCTGCGCGCCCGCGCCGGGGTCGGCTACCTGCCGCAGGAGGCGTCGATCTTCCGCAAGCTCACCGTGCGCGACAACTTCCTCGCGGTGCTGGAGATGATGCCCCTCTCCGCCCCCGACCGGGAGCGCGTCGCGGGCGAGCTGCTCGCGGAGTTCGGGCTCGACCACGTCGCCGACAGCCTGGGCGAGATGCTCTCCGGCGGCGAGCGGCGGCGCGCGGAGATCGCCCGCTCGCTCATCCGCAGCCCGTCCTTCATCCTCTTCGACGAGCCGTTCGCCGGCATCGACCCCATCGCGGTCCAGGAGATCCAACGGCAGATCGCCGCGCTGCGCGCCCGCGGCCTGGGAGTCCTCATCACCGATCACAACGTGCGCGACACGCTGTCCATCTGCGACCGGGCCTACGTCATCGCGGACGGGCGCATCCTCGAAGAAGGCACGCCGGCGAAGATCGCCGGAAGCCCGAAGGCGCGGCAGGTGTACTTGGGCGAGCGCTTCAGGCTCGAAAACGATACGGCGAGCCATGCGCCGGGCAGCACGGAGTAGGCTAGGATAGGAGCGATTCGAGCGGCCATGAGTCTTGAACTCAAGCAGAACCTGAAGCTCTCCCAGCAGCTGGTGATGACCCCCCAGCTGCAGCAGGCCATCAAGCTCCTGCAGCTCTCGCGCATGGAGCTGGTCGAGCTCGTCCGCGAGGAGATGGAGCAGAACCCGCTCCTCGAGGACGTCGAGGGCCAGGAGGCCCAGCTCGAGGAGAAGGCGCCCGGCGAGGCCTCGCTCGAAGCCGAGACGATGCCCACCCAGGAGGCCCCCGAGGCCGCCAAGACCGAAGAGGTCAAGGGCGAGGACAAGAGCACCGACATCGACTGGGAGCAGTACCTCGAGAGCTACCAGACGCTGGGCACCACCGCCCCCAGCAACAAGGACTCCTCGGTCGAGGACCTGCCCAGCTACGAGGCCACCCTCACCCGGGCCACCACCCTCTTCGACCACCTCGTCTGGCAGCTGCGGATGGGCAAGATCACCCCCGAGGAGGAGCGGGTGGGCCTGCAGATCATCGGCAGCCTCAACGACGACGGCTACTTCAAGATCGAGGGGTTCCAGGGCGACCCGCTCATCCGCGTGGCGCAGGAGGCCGGCGTCTCCATCAACACCGCCGAGACCATCCTCAAGCGCATCCAGCACCTGGACCCGGTGGGCATCGGCGCCCGCGACCTGCAGGAGTGCCTGCTCATCCAGGCGCGGCAGCTGGGCGCCGAGGAGGGCATCGTCGGCGCCATCATCAAGCGCCACCTGAAGCTGCTGGAGGCCAAGAACCTGCCGGCCATCGCCCGCGAGCTGCACGTCACGCTCGACGAGGTGATCGCGGCGATGAAGATCATCGCCAACCTCGAGCCCAAGCCCGGCCGCAACTTCACCGGCGACGACCCGCAGTACATCACCCCCGACGTCTACGTGTACAAGGTCGGGGACAAGTACATGACCGTCCTCAACGACGACGGCCTCTCCAAGCTGCGCATCAGCTCGACCTACCGGAACGCGCTGCGCATGGGGATGAACAGCGGCAAGGCCAAGGAGTTCATCCAGGACAAGATGCGCTCGGCCGTCTGGCTCATCCGCTCCATCCACCAGCGGCAGCGGACCATCTACAAGGTCACCGAGTCGATCGTGAAGTTCCAGCGGGACTTCTTCGACAAGGGCATCGCGCACCTCAAGCCGCTCATCCTGCGCGACGTGGCCGAGGACATCGGCATGCACGAGTCGACGGTCTCGCGCGTGACGACCAACAAGTACGTGCACACGCCGCAGGGCATCTACGAGCTCAAGTACTTCTTCAACTCCTCCATCGGCTGCACCGGCGGCGACGAGATCGCCAGCGAGGCGGTCAAGAGCCACATCAAGACCATCGTGGCCCAGGAGGACGGCAAGAACCCGTACTCGGACCAGAAGATCGTCGAGCTGCTCAAGGCCCAGGGCATCGAGATAGCAAGGCGCACCGTGGCCAAGTACCGCGAGATGCTGGGCATCCTGCCGTCGAGCAAGCGGAAGAGTTACTACTAGACGTCGGTTCTACGTCGTAAGTTGTAGGCAGCAAGCGGGTGGTTCTCGTTCAAAGGAGGCCGTGCACCAAGCCGCCCTGACCGCGCAGTCGCAGCACCCTTCGGGCCCATCGGCGCCCTCGAAATCCGCCGACGGGGCCTTCACGGAAGTACCCAGTTCCGGACCCCCAGTGGGAGGAATGGCATGCAGGTGAACATCACGTTCCGCGGTATGGAGTCGACGGAGTCGCTCAAGTCGTACGTGAAGGAGAGGATTGAGCACATCGAGAAGTACTTCGACCGGACTGTCGAGGTGCACGCGGTGCTGTCGCTGGAGCGCTATCTGCACCACTCCGACATCACCATCCAGGCCGGCTCGTACCTGCTGCGCGGCAAGGTGAAGAGCGAGGACATGTACAAGTCCATCGACGAGGCGGTGGACAAGATCGAGAAGCAGCTGAAGCGCTACAAGGACAAGATGAAGTCGACCAAGCGCGCCCCGCGCGAGGACGACACGGCGCTCAAGGGCCGCCACCAGGTGTTCCAGGCGCCCGACTCGGACGAGGCGGAGGCCTGGAGCGAAGGTCCCAAGGTCATCCGCAGCAACGAGTTCCACGTCAAGGCGATGGGGGTCGAGGAGGCCATCATGCAGATGGACCTCCTGAACAACGACTTCCTGCTGTTCACCAACGACAAGACCGGCGACGTCAACCTGGTGTACCGCCGCAAGGACGGCCACTTCGGCCTCATCGAGGCGCACACCGGAGCGCCCGCGCCGGCCAAGAAGGGCAAGGCCGGCGAGGCGCGGTCCTAATCGCTTCGCCGCAGGACGCGTGACTTGGGGCGCCGGGACCTTCGGGTCCCGGCGCCTCTCTTTTGGGGGCCGCGCGGGAGGACGGGCGGAGGCCGGCGTGCGGATCCACACGGGCGCTCGACTCGACAGCCTGGGGGCTTTCGCCTATCAATCGCGCGAACTCTCCGGCCGTACCTCCCCGACTTCGGAGCCTCCATGAAGAACCTGTCCGCGCTCGTCCCGACCGTCGCCGCCCTCCTCGCCCTGTCCGCCTGCGGCGGCAGCAAGCCCTTCTGCGACCGCCAGAAGGAGGCCTTCGACACCGCGCTGGGCACCATGGGCGACTGCTCGATGTCCAAGGCGATGATGGAGGCCAACCGCCCCGACGACACCAAGTGCGAGGCCAACTACGCGGACTGCTCCGCCTCCGACAAGGCCGTCCTCGACGACTCCATCGCCTGCCTGTCCGAGCTGCCCAAGTGCACCAAGGACACCGAGGCCACGACCTGGGCCTCCGCGGCCCTCAAATGCCGGAACAAGTCGAGCTCACTCCCCACCGCCTGCCTGAAGATCACCTGGCCGCCGTTCTGCAAGGTCCAGGCGACGGCGTTGACGGCGACGCTGGGGAAGGTGACCGACTGCGACACGATGAAGTCGGCCATGGAGGCCGGGATGCCGCCGGCGGGCAAGTGCGACACCGTCTACCCGAAGTGCACCGCCGCCGACCAGGCCGTGCTCGACGACATGATCCGCTGCCTCACGGCCCTGCCGGTCTGCACGCCCGAGACCGAGTCCGACACCTGGGCCCCGGCGGCGATGGCCTGCCAGGACAAGGCGAACTCGCTCACCTCTGAGTGCATGCCGATCACGCAGCCGTAACCCTGCAGCAGCTTCGTGAAGTGCCGAGAGGCGGCCTGCGCTCCCCGCGCGGCCGCCTCTTCTCGATCGCGGGTCTCAGCGGGCCAGCTCCCATCCCCGGGGTGTTCCACTTCTTCGTCTTGATGACCTCGGCTGGCAATGGGCGAAGTGCTTCGAGCTTCTGTCACATGCAGCGGCGGCGGCGAAGCAGGGCCGCGAGGCCGAACATGCCCAGCGGAGCAGCGCCGGCCGACGAGCAACCGCAGCCGCTCGTCGCGGGCCCAGCCCCGCCCGAGTCGGCGCTCGAAGCGGCCGCGTCGGCGCCCTGGACGGCGGCGTCGGCCACGACCGTCGCTGCGTCCGCCCGCGCCATAGTCTCGGCGTCTCCAGCCTCCGCGCCGGAGTCGACGGCCGACGGACCGCCCGAGTCCGGGCTCCCTGCGTCCGGGCTCGGGGGCACGCCCTGGATGACGACCATGGCTCCGTCCTGTGTGAAGCCGACAGAGGCGCCGTCGAGCGTGACCTTCTGGATCCCGCCCGCGCGGATGCGCAGCTCGCCGTCGAGCCCGGCGCTGGTGCCGATGGCGATGGCGGTCCCAGTCACCGCCACGTCCACGCCAGCGTTTGACTTGGCGGCCTCGAGGAGTGCGCCGCCGGCGCCCTCAATCGACTTGCCTTGCGCGAGCACCAGCCTGGCGAGCTCACCGCCCGGCCCGCTGCGCACCAGGCACAGCACGCCGTCGCAGGCGAAGCTCCCGAACGTCCTGCGCGTACCGCCCGCTCCGTCCGCGACCGCCAGCACCGCGTCGGCGAACCCGCTGCCTGAGGCGCCGACGGCGAAGGCCTCGTCGGCGGCGACGACGTCGGTGGCCAGCGCCTCGAGCTTCGTCACCTTCGGCTGGTCGCCCGACGGCTCATAGCTGGCCACGAAGGCCGTCTGCTGCGCCTGGCGCCGCACGAGCAACATCGGCACCGGCTCGAGCAGGTTCGGCCCCAGCCCGTTGGCGGTCACCACCGTCGTCCCCGCCGCGCCCAGCATCCGCACCGCCATCGCGCGGGCCGGGAAGCTCGAAGCCCTCCGCCAGCACGTCGCCCGCCGACGGGTAGACGAGGTGGAGGTCGTCGACGTAGAGCGCGCCCGAGCCGGCGCTGGTGCCGTCGATCTGGAGGACCAGGCTCTTGGCCGGCGTGTCGAAGACGCCATCCGCGTCGCCCAGGTAGTGGCTCCAGCTGCCCTCGACGTCTGTCAGCTCGACGGTCTTCCAGCCGTTCCAGTCGACCGGCCCGACGACCTTCACGAACCGCTCGTCGGTCGCGTCCATCAGGCGGACCGAGAGCCTGTCGCCGGAGCCGTCGCCCCAGACCTGCAGCTTGATGGTGGAAGGGACCTCGCCGATCGGCGCCAGTGCCTTGGTGGTGTAGAGGACGTACTTGCCGGCCACGGTGAAGGAGTAGCCGAGCTTGCCGGACCATGAGCCCGCCGCCGCCTGCTCGGTCGTCTGCGTGAAGGTGCCGGTGGCCGAGGCGTCGCTCGCCCAGACCGAGCCGTAGGCCCGGGGAGTCGCGTCGCTGAGCTGGAACCGGGCGCTCCAGTCGGACCCCGTCTGCGCCGACCTGGCGTTGGACAGGTGCTGGTAGCCGTCCGTCGCGGGCAGGGGCGGGGTGGCCGAAGTCGTCAACGACGTCGTCAGCGCGCCGTAGTCGTGGAAGGCCCAGTCGATCTGGTGCGGGGCGCCGTCGGCCGCAACCACGGCGAAGCGGTCGAGCACGTAGTCGCCGGTCGCTACCATCGTGCGCAAGCCCTTGGCCCCGACGAGCGCCCCGCCGGAGTCGGCCGCGACCATGGAGCTGCCGGGCAGGGTCACCAGCCGGTGCAGCGCGCCGGTGGCCTCCCCCTGGCTCTTCTCGTCGAGCGTCACCGTGTTGTGGGCGAGGCTCACCTTGTCCCAGGTGGCGTGCGTCGGCGCCGCGTAGGACTGCGTGCCCGGGTCGAGCGCCATCACCCCGCCGCGGCCGTAGAGCACGAACCCCAGCTTGTCGAAGTGGCCGTGCCAGCCGCCGTGCGGTCCGAAGTCGAGCGCCAGGTACGTCTGATCGAGCCCCGTCCCGGTGCGCAGCACGGCGTAGCCCGACTCCGGGTAGAGCTTGCTCGCCGAGGGCAGCGGCGGCGAGGCCGGCAGCGCCTGGGCGCCGAACATCAGCGCGTCCTGCCCGCGGGTCCTGCCGGCCAGCGGCGAGGCGAATTCGCCCGCGCCATAGCGCGCGTAGGCCACCTCGAAGTCCGAGGCGTTGCCGGTCAAGCTGCTGCCGCCGTCGTCGTTGAAGCTGGGCAGCGTCAGGTCGGGCTGCGCGAAGTCGAGCGGCGCCTCGAACATCGAGCGCAGCTCGGGCCTCGCGAAGAGGTCGATGCCCGCGCGGGTGAAGACGTGGGCGGTCTTCTCCAGCGCGTCGAGCGCATAGAAGTGGTAGCCCCACGAGCCCTCGTACCAGATGCCGTCCGAGGGGATGGACTGCGCCATCTGCAGCTCGAAGCCGTCCGTCGGCGAGCGCAGCGCCTGCCACTGCCAGAGCGGGTCGTCGACGGCGAAGCCCACCGCCGTCAACGCGGCGTTGTGCCAGGACTGCCAGTTGCCCTTCCCGGCGTGGTTGCGGTCGATGACCTTCGCCGCGGCCACCAGCAGGTCCTGCTCGATGTGCGTGCGGTCGGCGTCCGAGAGCCCGGGGTAGTCGCCGACCAGGTCGTAGGCCCAGGCCAGGTTGATGGCCCAGCCCGACTCGTCGAGCGTCTGCGCCAGGACCCGGGCGCCGCTCGTCGTGGCGTTCCCGTCGACGTCGTGGATCGGGAAGCTCGAGTACCGGTCGGCGTACTGCTTGAGGATGGCGACCGCCGACGCTGCCTTGGCGGAGTCCTGGTCGAAGCGCCAGGCCATCGCCAGGACGCGGGCCTTGGCCGCCAGGTCGTCGTGCATCCAGGCGTAGACGACCTGGTCGTACGGCCAGCCGGTGTAGAGCTTGGAGTCCACCGGGCAGGTGTGCGTCATCGGCGGGGTGTACTTGAGCCTGACGCCGTGCACCGGGCAGACGTACCAGAGCCCCCACTGGCCGCCCTCCGTCGGGACCGACCAGGCCGAGACGCCGTACTTGGCCTGGAACCCGGCCGGCCAGTCGGCGGCCGAGGCGACGATCCCGTCGCGCGCCGACTTGGCCCAGGCCTCGGAGCCGGCCCACTGCGCCATGCGCGTGAAGTCCGCGCCGTCCAGGAGCGTGCGCGGGTGCGGCCGGCGCGCGAACGGGACCACGACGCGCAGCGCCTGCTCGTCGACGGCCTTTCCACCCTCCTGCACCGTGAACGCCGCCAGGCGCGACTCCATGGCGTGGGCGGGTGTCAGGTAGCTCGCGGGGATCGTCACCGAGGCGGTGACCGTGGCCGACGCGCCGGCCGCGAGCGTCACGGGGTTCTGGTCCAGCGAGGTCGCGAAGCCGGCGCCCGCGTCCAGGCCGAGGGTGAGCGTGCGCGAGGACGTCCCGCCGTTGGTCAGCAGCACCGGCCACGAGTAGGTGTAGTCCGCGCCGCCCCAGCCGAAGCTGCCGTCCCAGGAGAGGACGGGGCCCCCGTCGAACGCCATGTCGTCGAAGACCAGCGCCGTGTCCGCCTTGGGCGTGTTGCTCCAGCCGCTGGCGTTGAAGGTGATGGCCTTGATCTGGTTCCAGCCCAGCGGCTGCCGGGCGACGCCGAACTTCGACAGCGGCAGCCGAATGCGCCGCCAACCGGTCCAGTCCACCACCAGGTGCACCGAGTAGTAGTCGGCTCCGGAAGAGGCGCCGTTCTCGGAGTCCAGGACCAGCTCGATGCCCGCGCCGTTGGCGACGGCCGACCAGCACCAGAAGTCGAGGTTGTGCGCGCTCGACACGTCCAGCGGCGTGGCGAAGGCCTTGCGCGCGGCGGTCTTGGTGACGTGGTCGGACCAGCGCCCGGCGCCAGCGCCCTGGTGGACGGTCGAGGCCTCGGCGGCCAGCCCGCTCCAGTCGGTGACCGACTCGAAGTCGTCGACGGGGACGGTGGCGGCCACGGCCAGCGAAGGGGCGAGCGCCAGGGTGACGGCGAGCAGGTGGTGCATGGAGTCCTCCCAGAGGCCCGAGCGTAGCGCCAAATGGCCGCCTTGACCGGTCCGCGCGTAGCCAGTTGGATCGGTCCGTGTTCGAGCCGCGGCCCCCACCACCCTCGCCCGCCCCCGCCTCCGTCCACCCGCGGCATCTGTGGCTGGCAGCGACGTTCGTGGGGGTCACCGTCGCCGGCGTCTTCGCGCGCTCGCTCGCGAACGGCTTCGTCAACTGGGACGACCAGGTCTACATCCTCGACAACGCCCACATCCGCACCCTGAGCTGGCAGACCCTCCACTGGGCCTTCACCGGCGACTACGCCTCGTACTGGGCGCCCGCGGTTTGGCTTTCGTTCGCCTTGGACCACGCGGTCTGGGGCCTCGACCCGCTCGGCTACCACCTGACCAACGTGGTCCTCCACGCCATGAACGCGGCCCTGGTGTGTCTGCTCGGGACGAACCTTTTGGCGGCCCGGCGGTCTGCCGGCCGGCCCTGGGAGCCTCGCCGCGAAGACCTGGCCGGCGGCGTGCTCGCGGCACTGCTCTTCGGTCTGCACCCGCTGCGCGTGGAGTCGGTGACCTGGGTGACCGAGCGCAAGGACGTGCTCGCCGGGCTGTTCGCCCTCACCTCGATCCTCGCGTACCTGCGCTGGGTGAACCGTCGCCGTTGCGGAGCGGGGAGCGGGCCCGTCCCCGTCGGTTCCCTTGTGGCGCTCGCGCTCGCGGTCTGCGCCAAGCCGCTCTCCGTCGTGGTGTTGCCGCTGCTGCTCCTGCTGGATTGGCATCCCCTGGGACGAGACAGCACCGACCGCCTCGCGAGGTTCGCGCTGGAGAAGGTGCCGCACGCGCTCGTCTGCCTCGGCGCCGGACTCCTCTTCCTGAGGGCCCAGCAGACGGCGATGCCGACTCCTGCGACACCGCAGACGAGGCTCTACACGGCCTGCAAGGTCCTCGTGGACTACGTCTGGATGCAGCTGTGGCCGGCGGACCTGGTCCCGCTCTACCCGCGCCGCCCCGACATTCCCTGGGACTCTCCGCCGCACCTGCTCGCCATGGGCATCCTCCTCGCCGTCGCGGTGCTGGTGACGTGGTCCGCCCGGCGCGACCGCGTCCTCCTCGCCGTCGCGCTCTGGCACCTGATCTCCCTGGCGCCGGTGCTCGGCCTCCTTCAGGTGGGCCCGCAGGAGAAGGCCGATCGCTACACCTACCTCGCGAGCATCGGCCTCGCCCTGCTGGTCGCGGGCGCCTGTGTGGCGCTCTGGCGGCGTTGGCCGAAGGCCGGCGCGCGTACGGCGCTCGCGGGCGCCACCGGCGCCGTGCTGCTGGTGCTCGCTGGGCTCACCGTCCGCCAGATCGGGATCTGGAAGGACGGCGTCACCCTCTGGACTCGCCAGCTCGAGGTGAGTCCCGCGCTCGGGCACGCCTGGGAGCTGCGAGGAAAGGCGCACGCAGCGAAGGGTGAGCTCGCGCTCGCCGCCGACGATCTCTCGCAGGCCATCGCCATCGCAGAGTCCAAGCACTACGCCCGGACCTGGGAGCTGTACTGGGCTCGGGGCATCGTGCTGTCGCAGGCGGGGCGCTTCGACGAGGCCGTCGGCGCGCTCTCGGCCGCCCTCCGCGGCGCTTCGCCGGCCCCGGCCGATCTGCTCCGGCGCCGCGGCGAGGCGCTGCGCGCGGTCGGACGCCTCGACGAGGCCCGGGCGGACCAGGCCGCCGCCGACGAGGTGGAGCGGCGCCGCGCTCCCTGACCTGAAGGAACGAGGGCGGCGCGGGTCGCCCCGGCCGCCCTCGCTTGAAACGTCCGCTAGAACCCGCGCTACAGGCCCGCGCTGACCTCGTAGCTCTCGTGGTCGTAGGTGTAGGTGGTGCCGTCGACGACGATGGTGCCGTTGAGGGTCATCTTCACGGTCCCGGTGGTCGCGGCGACGACCGAGGCGTCCAGGGCCATCGTGACATCGGCCTTGACGTGGTTGTTGTACTCGCCGCCGACCTGCATGTCGGCCTTCACCGTCATCAGCACGCTGCCGGTGGCGGTGGTGTCGGTCACGCCGGTCGAGAGGACATAGTGGAGGCTCTCGGTGCCGTCGTAGGTGTTCTTGCCGTCCGGCGAGAAGCCCTTCATGGTCGCCGCGACGTCGATGGTCACGTCCACCGAGGTGGTGGTGTAGGCCAGGTCGGTCGAGACCTCGCAGGTGGCGGTGCCCTGGCCCTGCAGCTGGACGGTGCCGGTGAACACGTTGCTCCCCAGCCCCTGCTTCTGCGTGGTCGAGCCGGCGCCCATGCTCTCCATGCGCTGCAGCACCTTGGCCGCATCCTGCTTGTTCTGGATGGAGCCGCCGCAGGCCGCCAGCGACAGCGAGAGGACGCCCAGCATCATCACCTTCAGGGTCTTCATGGTTTCTCCGTCTCTCTTCGGGGAAGAGGGCCCATCGCTCCGGCCGGGCGATTCTAGAGCTTGTAGCCGAACTTCCGCAGCATGGCCTTGCGGTCCTGCTCGTCCTGGGCGGTCTCCACGCCCAGCGGCGAGCCGCCGTCGACGACCCCCAGGATGGCCCGGCCCTGCGCGGTCTCGGTGACGACGACCTCCGCCGCGTTCGCGGTGGCGCAGAAGATGCGGCAGACCTCCGGCACCTGCTTGACCTGGTTGAGCACGTTGACCGGGTAGCCCTTGTCCAGGAAGACGATGAAGCTGTGGCCGGCGCCGATGGCCTGCGCGTTCCTGGCGGCCAGCTCCACCAGCGCCGCGTCGTTCCCCGCCTTGCGCACCAGCCGGGGCCCGCTGGCCTCGCAGAAGGCGACGCCGAACTTCAGGTGCGGCGAGCTGCACACGAGCACCTCATAGAGATCCTCGACGGTCTTGATGAAGTGCGACTGGCCGAGGATGAAGTTCAGGTCGTCGGGCTTGTCGATGCGGACGGTCTTCAGCTCCATGAGGGTCCCTCCGGTGGCGTGGGAGCGAAGCATAACCCCGCGACCCACCCGGAGTTCCAGCGCCGAGAGTCCCCGCGACCGGAGTGTGCAGGAGGGTCGATTGCTGGTCAGGACACCTGAGCCTGAACGTCCCAGCTGGCGCCTTTGGATCTGCTTTCCAACCAACCTGCGCAGGCAGGCTTGGCAGAGTCAGGCCTGACCGAACTGGCGGCTGCCAGGCCTAGCTGCCGAGGCGCCTCTGCCCCGGCACCGCCAACGGCTGTGCAACCGGCACCGGACGCAGCCGCGGCAGGCGCGCCTCGCGCAGCGCCACCAGCCCCGCCAGGACCAGGAGCCCGAAGACCGCGGCCAGCCCCGACAGGCGCAGCAGCACATGCGGGATCTCGGTGACCTTGGCGCGTACCGCCAGCGTGCCCAGACAGGCGACGCCCGCCACCACCGAGGCGCGGAGGAGCGCCGCCCAGGGCACCAGCCGGTGCGCGGGCGTGCCCAGCGCCTTGGGCACCTTGAGCGCCAGCACGCCCTTGCCGATGATCTCAGCGGCGAGCCAGGACCCCACCCCACCCATCATCCCGAAGCGCGAGACGCCCCAGAGCGCCAGCGGCACCGTCGCGGCGACCTTCACCGCCGACGCGGCGAGGAGGTGCCGCGTCTGCCCGCGGGCGCGCAGCGCGCCGTCCAGCGGCAGGCAGGCGAGCAGCCCGCCGACGGCCGAGACCCGGAAGGCGGGCACCGCGGGCAGGTAGCGCGCGGTGAAGAGCGCCGTGACGATTTCGGGGGCGAAGGCCACCAGGAAGACGAAGGCGGGCACGAAGAAGAGCGCCAGCTTGTGCACCGACTCGCGGAAGGCCGCCGCGCCCTCCTCCGGCCGGCCCTCGCGATCGAGCTCGGCCAGCCGGACCATCAGCAGCTCCGAGGTCGGCGCGTAGAGCATGTCGAAGACGGGAAGCTGGAAGGTGCCCACGGCGTAGAGCGCGAAGGTGGCGGCGTCGACGCCGGCCGAGACCAGGTAGGGGTGCAGCGCCTGCTGCGGCACCAGCAGCGCCACCGAGGCCCCGATGGGCAGGGCGTAGGCGACCTGGGTCCGGAGCGCCGCACGGTCGAAGGCCGGGCCGGCGCCGCGCAGGTGGCAGACCCAGGTCGCCCCCGCGCGCAGCGCCGCGAAGGCGCACAGCCCCCAGAGCACGCCCTCCAGGCCGAGCCCCGCGAGCGCCGGCACCACCATCGCGAGGGCCTTGAGCACGTCGGAGCCCAGGTAGAAGACCGCCGCGACCCCCGTGCGCCCCCGTGCGGTCCAGGCCGTCTCCAGCGGCGAGGCGGCGATGAGCGCCGCGGTGTACAGGGCCAGGTACGGCACGCGCGGCGCGAGCGCCGGGTTGTTGAGCCAGCCCGCAAGCTGCGGGCCCAGGGCGAGCAGGAGGGCCGCCGCGGCCAGCCCCGCCAGCGCCAGGAACCCGAGCGCCTGGACCAGGTACGGCCGCCGCGACTCCGGGCCCGTCCGGGGGACGAAGTAGTACAGGCTCTGCGCCGCGCCGAACGGCAGGAGGTAGTAGAGCGTCTGCGAGGCGAGGATGAGCTGCTTGTAGGTGCCGTACTCGGCGGGGCAGAAGGCGCGCACCAGCACCAGCGGGATGGCGAAGGTCGCCAGCGCCGAGACCGCCCGCGCCAGGACGAGCGGGCTGGCGCGGGCCAAGAGCGATCGGCCCGTCCGGCCGGGGGAGGGGCCGGGAGCGGACGTCGATCGTTGGGGAGCGGCCATCTTCCGGGGCGCTCAGTGCGGCCTTGCCAGCTGGAAGGCCAGGTCGTCGACGCTGTAGGCGGCCACCCGGCGCAGCTCGAGCGGGTCGGTGGTGGGCGTGTTCTCGCCGGGGATGGTCGAGACGGCCGCCTCGTAGTAGCGGCCGGTCATCGCCTTGACCTCGGGGCTGAAGACGCCGTGCGGGTAGCAGAACAGCCGCGGCGCCTCGCCCACCTGCGCGGCGATCTCGTTGCGCGACGCCTCGAGCTCCTTCCTCACGTCCTCGCCTTCCAGGTCGGAGAGCACCGGGTGGGTCATGGTGTGCGAGCCGATCTCGATCCCCCCGGCCTTGAGCGCGCGCACCTCGTCCCAGGACAGGAAGCGGTTCTCGTCGTCGGGCTCCACCGGGAAGCGCGCGCGCAGCCGGCCCAGGATGGCTTCGCGCCGGTCCGGGCCCAGCCTCAGCAGGTACTCGATGGCGGCCTCGGCGCGCATCCACGGCGGGATCTCGGCCTGCAGGAGCGCGCTGAGCAGCGAGTCGCCGGAGGCCGCCCCCACCGCGGCCATCCCGTAGCGCAGCGCCATCTCGATGAGCTCGTTGGTCCACATCCAGCGCCGCGTGCCGACGAACCCGGCGGTCACGAACACCGTGGCCGGCACGTGGTGGCGGTGCAGCACCGGCCAGGCCAGCACCAGGTTGTTGCGGTAGCCGTCGTCGAAGGTCAGGCTCACCGCGCGCGACGGCAGCCGGCCGCTCTTGAGGCCGCTGGTGAGCACCGAGAGCGGGACGACCTCGTAGTTTCGCGCCAGGAACGCGACGTGCTCGGAGAAGGCCGGCACGTCGAGGGCCAGCATCCCGAACGGCCCGGCCGGGCGGTGCTCCACCTTGTGGTAGGTGATGACGTAGCCGCAGGGGCCGCGCGGGCGGCGCTGCAGCGCGCGGTGGGCGCCGGTCTGGAAGAGCAGCCACTTGACCCAGCCCTTCACCCGGGCGCGCACCCCGCCCTGCACCCGCGCCGCGACCCGGAGGATCTCCGCCAGCTGCGCGTGGCCGATGAAGTGGATCCCCTGCTGCGCCCCTGCCTCGCCCATGGTCCTCGCCGCTCCCCGCGAAACCGTGTCCGCTGCCGCACCGCGGCGCAACCTCCCGGTCGTGCCGTCGGCTGTGCCCCCGCCTCCGCGGAGGGTTCCAGGTCCGCGGACCGGTCGCCAGCTTGCCCTGGTCGACGGAGGCGCCATGGACCCAAGGCACTCGCTCTCTGCGCTGCTCGACGACGTGCGGGTGCGCCGCGCGGCCTCGCAGGCGGCACGCCGCGCCAAGAACCTGCTCGCCCCCGTCGCCGCATTCGGGGTGCTGCGCTTCGCCCGCTGGCGGCTCGCCGACTCCGCCGCCCTGCCCGCCCCGGAGGGGTTCACCGGCCGGGAGCTCGCGGCCGACGAGCTCTCCGCCGCGGCTCGCGCCTTCTCGCGGTCGCCGGGCTCGTTCCACCGGCGTGCCCGGCTGGGCGACCGCTGCTTCGCGGCCTTCGCCGGCGGGCAAATCGTGAACGTGCGCTGGGCGGCGGTGCGCCCCATCGAGGTCCCCGAGCTGGACCTGTTCGTCTGCCTGCCCCCGGGCGAGGTGTACTTCTACGCGGCGATGACCCTGGCCGCGTTCCAGAACCGCCGCGCCGCCGCGACCACGCGCAGGGTCATGGAGAGCACCTTGGCCGCCGAAGGCTACGAGCGCGGCTACGCCTACGTCAGCCTGGACAACTTCGCCTCCGTCCGCACCCGCCACGCCTTCCACGAGGTCCTGTTCGACCTGGCCTTCCTGCGCCTGCGCGGGGGCCGGGCCCACGTCTTCGGACCGGTCGCGCCGCCCGTCTACCGCGAGAGCGACATCCCGGCGCCGCCGACGCCCTTCCCAAGGCCGGCGAGCGTCGCCAGCGGAGCGCGCTGACGGCCGGTCGCTGAGCGCCGGCCCACCGCGCGGGCGCCGCCCCGCATCTTTGCCCGCATCTCTGGGGCCGCCTTGCATTGCAGTCCTCTTCCGGGGGATCGTTCTGCGCTTTTTCCCCACAAGCGCAGACACAGATACTCGAGGAGGGTGCATGAGACGCGTGCTGTTGGCTTTGGCGGCGGCGGGGCTGCTCGCGGCTTGCGAAGACGGTCCCAAGCAGGTCTTCACGCCCAACGAGGGCGATACCGACCAGCAGAACGGCTACAAGCCGTCGGACCCCTGGTACCAGGACGGCGACAAGTCCTACGACTACACCGGCGGCCAAGGCGACAGCGTGGACCGGGCGCGGTTCTGCGACGAGCGCGAGGCCCAGGACGTCCTCAACAAGATGGTCGCCAAGCCCATCGTCCCGGACGTCGGCCTGGGCGGCATCCTCATGTGGTCCGCCAACGGGACCCCCACCCACGCCAACGACCTCATCGGGCGCCCCGAGGACGGCAAGTTCTGCGACCCGGACGTCTACAGCAACGCGCTGGCCTGGGGCCCGGCCTACGAGATCATCGCCTACATCAACGAGGAGACGAAGCTGGTCGAAGGCATCGTGGTCCAGCCCGGCTACCTGGGCAAGCTCGAGGGCAGCTACACGGGCGACAGCGGCACCAAGACCAACATCAGCTTCTCGCTGCGCGACCGCCTGAGCATCGGCTCGGTCGAGCTGGACAAGTACACGAGCAGCGCCAACCAGGCGGCCACCAAGAACTCGTGGCTTAACCACGAGCGCATCATCGAGATGTACCGGATGATCCGCGAGACCTTCTTCAACCAGAAGCTCCAGCCCGCCGATGCGGACTGCTTCGCCACGCAGATCTGCGGCGTCATCTACACCGCCGCCAATGAGGCCCAGGCGCAGGAGACCATCGTGCTGTTCCGCGACTCCGGCGTCTACCTCGACTTCTCGCCGGACGGCCACCTGATGTGGATCGAGATCGACCCGGTCAAGGTCGCCCAGTTCGAGACCAGCGGCGAGCTCTCCCTGCTCCAGGCCGGCAAGGTGGCGCCCAAGTTCCACAGCAACTCGAAGGTGGGCTGCGACCTCGACCTGTCGGGCCAGCCCTTCTCGACCTTCAAGAGCAACTGCATCGCCGCCGACGACCCCCGGACGCTCGCGCGCGCCTCCTACAACGTCTACCGGGCCCGCGACGCGGTGGACGTGGGCTTCAACGGCATCGACCTGAGCTACCAGCGCCAGGTGACCAAGGACACCCTGCTCAAGGACGGTGAGCGCCCGGGCGACGCCGACAAGCTCTACGGCTTCAGCTTCTACCGCGACCTGAACGCGCCGGTGACGGAGTTCGTGCCCAAGACCATCGCCACCGTCTTCAAGGCCAAGATCGAGGCGCGCCTGGCCGCGCTCGTCGCCGCCTACCCCGGGCACCCGCTGGGCACGTACGGGGTGGTAATCCCCGCGGACCTGAGCGACAGCCCCGAGACCATCGGCGCGCTCACCTACAACGGGGGCGAGAGCAGCCTCGTCGCCGACGTCGTCGCCGACGTCCGTTACCTCTACCGTTCCATGAACGAGGACGATCGGGCGGTCGTCCAGCCCGTGCTGCACCCGGTCTTCGTCATCGAGCCGTTCGTCGACGCGGTGCTCAGCGTCTTCACCGCCGGCAAGAGCGACCTCCCCACCAGCTACAAGGGTTTCGAGGTGACCGACGACCGCCGCTGGTCCATCGGCTACGTCAGCTTCAAGCAGGACGGCGTCCCGGTGCGTCTGGTCGTGCAGTACTCGCTCAACTACGGCGCCGTCACCGCGGTGACCGTGGAGATGGGCGAGAACCAGATCGACCAGCAGTACGACAAGCTCCTCGCCGACGTCGACCCGACCTCCTCCAGCTACTACGGCATCGAGTACTCGTGGCTGACCGACGACCAGGGCAACCCCGCCAACCCGCTGGGTCTGGGCGGCACCGGCATCCAGGTCACCGGCAGCGACCGCAAGCTCGGCACCGTCGACATCTCGCTGAAGGTCAGCGACGACGCCACGGTCGACCTGCGCGTGCCCGGCGCGGTGATGGCCGACCAGGCCGGCTTCTTCAAGCAGGTGCGCGGCGAGCGCTACGAGTTCGTGCCCGCCCACGAGGTGCGCCTGTACGGCCGCGAGACGCAGATGGCGCTCTACGTGACCGAGGTCCACCTCTCCAACGGCGAGAGCGGCTGCGACCAGCCGGCCGGCTGCCAGGTGCAGACCATCAGCGGCCTCTACCAGCCGTCGTTCAAGGGCACGCTGCCGCTGTGCGAGGGCCTGTACGTCAAGTTCGGCGACGACCTGCGCAGCATGGTCGACGCCTGGAGCCAGTCCTGGGGCCCGGGCGCCTTCGGCGAGTGCGAGCTCGTCTTCAACTACAGCGAGAACGGGAACCTGGTCACCAGCGTGACCTCGCTCGCCAACAAGATCTCGTTCGACACCTACGACGGCCGCGCCATCGCGGTCTCCATCTGGCAGTAGCGAGGAGCCGCCCCCATGAGAACTGTCATGACGAACAAGACCGTCCGCTTCACCGCCCTCGCCGCGGCCACCTTGCTCTTCTCCTGCGTCGAGCACCGGCCCGTCCGCAATGGCCTGCGCGACGAGAGCATCTACCTGGACAAGGCCGCGCTCACCAACGTCAACCCCAAGGCCCCGGACTCCAAGGACGACGGCTGGCTGATGAAGGTGACCGTGGTCAAGACCAGCTCGCCCAACCCGGCCGGCGACTACGCCTTCCCGGGCATGGAGAGCGACACCAAGTACGTCAAGCTGCGCTTCAACGAGGAGGCGCTGCAGGTCATCGACGGCCGCACCTTCATGATCGACCGGCCGACCGACCCCAACGACGACCTGGCGACCACCACCGGGCGGGTGATGATGGAGTTCGCCGGCTCGCACGTGGACGTGAAGCTGCGCGAGAGCCTGGACGGCGAGCGGACCAACTACCTCGAGGAGAACACCGAGGAGCCCTGGGCCAAGCGCCAGAAGTTCAAGGTGGACTTCGAGAAGACCTCGCTCGACCCGTTCACCACCGTGGCCTGGTACTACGGCGAGTTCCTGCACGACTGCGTGCGCCCGGTCAGCGCCCACGCCGTGCCGGGCAGCTACGAGTGGGACGAGAAGGACCAGAGCCTGCAGTTCGTCATCGAGTCCAACTACATCTTCACGGTCGAAGGCGGCTGCTACGACATGATGAGCTTCGTCAGCGGCTCGGGCACCGGCACCATCCAGTACCGCGTGTCGTTCTACCGGCCCGGCCAGTCGGCCTACCAGCGCGAGGAGATCGCCGAGAAGGACCCGGTCAACAAGAAGTACGGCTCCATCCAGGTGATGAACCCCTTCCACGACGAGAAGTCGGGGCTGCTCTCCGCCAAGACCTACATCCAGCGCTGGGACCCGAACCGGACCGAGCCGGTCGTCTACTACTTCGCCGAGGGCTTCCCGGAGAACTTCAAGAAGATGTTCACCGACGAGATCAAGGCGCAGACCAACAAGATCATGGAGGACGCCGGGGCCAAGCTGCGCTTCGACTTCAAGGAGTGGAACGACGGCGGCATCGAGCGGCACCAGGGCGACCTGCGCTACAGCTTCGTGGCCTGGCACCAGGACATCGACGGCACCCGCGGCCTGTTGGGCTACGGCCCGTCGTCGTCCGACCCGCGCACCGGTGAGGTCCTCAGCGCCAACGTCAACCTCTACAACATCGGCCAGGACTACTACCGCTTCATGATCCAGGACTACCTGGAGCGCGTCGGCGCCCAGAAGAAGCCCGACCCGGCCAAGAAGTGGGAGGAGATCGCCTGCACCCAGGGGCAGACGGTGGCCCCGACCGACCAGAAGCAGCGCTTCACCACCGGCCTGTTCCAGGAGATGGCGCGGGTGATGGAGCTGAGCGACACCCAGCTCGCCGACGGCGTGACCCTGGACGACTTCCTGCCCGAGCCCAAGCAGGACAAGGCCGCCTTCCTGAACAACTACAACAAGCTGCTCAACGAGCTGCGCTTCTTCGACCCGCTCTACAACGCCTACGTGTACCGGACCACCGAGGCGCCGGTGGCCGAGTACAAGCAGAAGAAGGCGGTGGACGCGGAGTTCACCAAGGCGATGGACAAGATCCTCCACAACGAGGACCCGTTCGGCGGCGTCTCGCTCTACAGCCGCGATGGCATCGAGAAGCAGAACCAGATGCTGCAGAAGTTCCGCACCTGGAAGAAGAACCGCAAGCAGCTGGAGCAGCTCGAAAACGCGATGTTCTCGCACAAGTGCGTCTACACGTTCGACGCCGGCGACGCCATCAGCGCCATCGGCGCCAGCGCCCGCCAGTGCGTCCAGGATGCCTCCGGCGGCGGCTGGCACTGGGAGTCCGACGACGTGTACCGCGAGCGGATCATCGAGGCGGTGACCTTCCACGTGGGCATCCACGAGTTCGGCCACACGCTGTCCCTGCGGCACAACTTCTACGGCTCGGTGGACGCCAAGCACATGGACGCGGGCGAGGTGACGGCCTCGGTGATGGACTACGTGCGCAGCCAGGAGGAGATCGGCGCGCCCCGCATCTGGCACCAGTACGACGTGGCCGCCCTGAGCTGGATCTTCGGGACCGCGCCGGTGCGCACGGAGCAGATGAAGAAGGACCTGCTCTACTGCACCGACGAGCACTCCGGGAACTCGCCCCTGTGCCGCACCTTCGACCTGGGCACCACCCCCTCGCAGATCGTGCTCAACGCCATCGAGCGCTACGACCTGGTCTACGAGATCCGCAACCGCCGGGCCTACCGCACCTTCTGGGACACCAGCGGCTACGACTACGCCATCTACGACGCGGTCTTCCCGCTGCAGCGCATGTGGTACCTGGCGCTGTTCGACTGGGGCGGCGGCGGCGTGCAGGACACGCTCAAGCGCCTCGACCAGATCACCGGGACGGTGAAGAGCGACCCCGAGTACAACGAGATCGCCGCGGACTACACCAACGACGTCTCGGCGGCCATCGGGCTGACCATGGCGTTCTACGACGCCATCATCAACCAGCCCGCCTCCTCGCGTAACTACATGACCGAGTACGACCCGTACTACGGCGACGTGCTGCGCCTGGGCATCATCACCGACAAGCTCTACGCCACCTTCGCCTTCATGGACCTGCAGGAGGTGTGGGACTACGACCCGAACTACTACACCTACGTCGCCATGTACGACGCGCCCTTCAGCAACAAGAACCAGGCGCTGTCGCAGCGGGTGCTCGACAACATGCTGGGCGCCAACTACGACACCTTCCCCTGGTTCCAGTACTACGCGCTCAACATCTACGCCTCGGTGACCAACACCAACCTGGTCGACTCGGCGCAGCTCAAGGAGCGCATCGCCATCCGCCGCTACAACAACAAGGCGGACTTCGTGGCCGAGTTCGGCGCCGAGGCGTACGACGCCGCCAATGCCAGCGACAACACCGCCGGCGTGTTCACGGTCTCGGGCGCGCTGTGCGACGGGCCGAACAAGATGCCCTGCGGCGAGTACGCCTACACCTACCTCCAGGACCGCGGCTGGCACCTGGTGGCGGGCAAGAGCCGCAGCCCGGTCTCCTACCAGTACATCCGCGACTACAACGAGCAGCTCCGAGGCGGCGCGTCCGATTCGCTCGACAACTACGGCCTCAAGGTGCTGCTGGCGTACCACGAGTACTACAACAACTTCTCGGGGTACTAGAGACCATGCTCCGTGCATGCCTCATCGCACTGGGGCTCGCGTGGCCGGCGCTCGCGCTGAGCGCCGCCGCCGACCCTCCGCCCGCCGCGGCGGAGACGGCCCCGGACAAGGCTGCCTCGGCAGCGACCGACGCTCCCGCCGCCAGACCGGCGGCGGAGCCGGCCGCACCCGAGCAGCCGACTCCGGCACCGGCCCCCGACCCGAACGCGCCGGCCCCGACGCCGGCGCCCGTGCCTGCTGACCCGTCTGCGCCCGCTGCGCCCGCTGCGGCGGATGCTGCGCCGACCACTCCGGTCCCGGTTCCCGAAGCCAAGCCCGAACCGGCCGCCGCGCCGGTCGAGGCGAAGGCGCCCGAGGGCGTGGCCCAGCCGGAGGTGGGCGCGAAGGCCGAGGAGCCATCAACATTGGTCGGCTTCCTCGGCCACAAGCTGCCGCTGAGCCTTCAGGCCCAGGTGCAGTACCGGCAGCTGACGGTCGTGGACCAAGATCCTGCCAACGACCGCTCTGGCCTCTTCGACTTCGGGTTGACCTACAAGCCGATGAAGGGCGTCTCCGCTTTTCTGACCTTCGGCGTGCTTCAGAAAGGCGTCGCCGACCCGGACGAGTCGGGGACGTTCTTCAAGGACATGTCACTTGGTGCCAGCTACACGACTGAGCTTGGACTGGAGAATCTCGGCCTGGACCTCTATGCCAAAGAGAAGGCCAGGCTCGCAGCCAACCTACGCGTTTGGTTTCCCACCTCACGGGCCAGCCTCAAGCAGACCCTGTACGTTGCACCTGAGCTCCGTCTCAGTGCCGAGGCGCCCGTTCTTCCGGACTGGATCTCCGTGGGCCTGGAGGTCCGAAGCACGTATCGATTCCACCACTATGCAGAGCGCGTAGGGTCCACCGGCGCCGAGGATGCGCCGATGAACGTCCGATTCACCGTGCAAGCCATCCCCTACCTCGAAGCCGAACTTCTGAAACTCGGCAAGTACGGCACCGTGAACTTCGAGGGAGATGTGTGGTGGACCTGGGTGCTCAAGTACCCCTCTCGAGAGAGCTACGAATCGGCCACCTCGAGCCGGGAGTTCTGGAGCCAGCAGTTTGGCTGGGATCTGGCGCTCGTGTACCACCCGAAGCCTTGGGCAAAGGTGGCCGTCTCCCTTGAGCAGGGCGCCAACATCCTCCGCGACGGCATCGTGAACATGTCCTATGACCTGCGCGATGAGCTCGAGCTCGCCGCGACGTTGACGTTGACGTTCTAGGTCGTAGACCTCCGGTTTTCTTCGAGCCCCTTCTCCTTTCCCAGGGAGAAGGGGCTCGGTGTTTCTGGCCGGAGGTCTTCGCCACCAACGGGCTAAGACGGCTTCAGCGCGGCCCCGAAAGCCTTGGCGACATATTAATGGTGCGGGCCGTCCGGCCAGATCCAGTGATTCCGCGGGGTTAGGAGGCTCGCCCTCAGTGTTTTCAGGCACTTAGCGACTTCGCCCCTGGAGCCCGAAACAGAGGCCTCGCCTGACCTCGCCAACGAACCACTCACGAGTCGCCGCTTCGCCCTCGTTCGCCGTCCTTGGCGTCCGAGCGCCATTGGCTCTACCGTCAGTCCCTATGGATCGTCTCTACATGCTCCCCCGCTGCACCTTCATGGCGTTGGCGCTCTCGCTCTCGGCCTGCCCCTCGACCACGTCCGTGCACGAGGACACGCTCGCCACCTGCACCGACGGCGCGGACAACGACGGCGACGGCTCGACGGACTGCGCCGACCCCGACTGCTCGGGCTTCGCAGCCTGCGCCCGACCCGACGCGGGCCCCGCTCCGGAGCCTGATGCCGGCCCCGACACCGACGCAGGCAGTACCGACGATGCGGGCAACGCCTCCCCCGACGCGTCCACGGACGGCGACGCAGCGCTCCCGGTCGACGCCGGGCCGCTCGTGGAGACGAAGTGCGCCGACCTGATTGACGACGACCTCGACGGCCGGACCGACTGCGACGACCCGACCTGCGCGGTCCTCTCCTCGGAGTGTCCGGGAACCGTCCCGCCCGACTGCACCCGCCAGCGGGACTGCGGAGACATCACCAAGAGCGCCGCGACGAACGTCTGCCTGGAGGGCAAGTGCATCCCGCCCGGGCCCAAGACGGCGCAGAACACCGCGGTGACCGCGGAGATCTTCTTCGACCTGATGTTCAAGACGCCGCTGACCGGCTCCACCAAGCCGAAGACGGCCATGCTCCGCTTCATCCACCCGGAGAAGACCGACGGGACCCTGCTGACCTGCGCCGAGGTCATCGGCAAGGCCGCGGACAACACCCGGAACTGCGTCGACCAGTCCACCCGCTCGGTCCTGGACTCGAACGCGAGCCTCAACCAGGTGTTCCGGTCCTTCTACACGCTGGTCTGGGACTGCAGCACGCCGACCTGCCAGTTCTTCAACATGACGGCCACCGTGCCCAAGGGCCAGAAGTTCATCCTGTACGGCGAGGCCTGGTACGGCCCGCGCGACTCGACGAACAACCCCACCGGCGGGTGCGCGGCGCTGTTCTGCGCCGAGGGGCAATCGGTCACCGCGGACGGCCAGCACTTCGGGCTGACGTTCCCCGACCCGAACCACCCGGGCTGACGCGGCGCCTGGCGGCGACCTACCTCCGGAACCGGCGCGTCCCGGGGACCTTCTTCGAGAGCCACTCGGTGATCTTCTCGGCGTCGGCCAAGGGGTTCGTCGAGCCCTTGCGGATGGCGTGGGCCAGCTGCGCCTTCTCGAAGAAGAGGTAGCTGCGCGGCGCGTCCTGGCGGTCGGGCACCAGCTCCCGGCAAATCTCCACCATCGGCTGGCGCCAACCGCTCCGCGCATCGTCGACCACGATCACCACGTCGATGGCGGTCCCGGCCGCCTCGAGGACCTGGACCAGCGGAGGCCGCTCCTCCGGCGCGGGGCCCTTGGCCTCCAGCAACAGGACGAGCCGGGGAGATGACCGCACGGCCTGGCAGACACGCTTGTGGACCGCCGGGTCGCTCGCGGAGAGGCAGAGGCACGCGCCCTCCGACGACGACGCTGGCGCTGGCGCTGGCGCTTGAGCTGGCCCCGGCTCCGGGTCGGCGTCGAACACCGTGGCGTCAGAAGCCTCCTCCACCGGCCGCGAGCGGGCGGGTACGAGTGCGCGCGGAGGCGCCGCCGGCGTGTCCCGGCGAGCGGGCTCGGCGGGCGCGGCTGCGCGGGGTGGAGCCGGAGGCGTGTCTCGCCGCGGGGCGTGCGCGGCCACGCCGCTGCGGCTCTTGGCCTGCGCCACGGGGGTGCGCGGCGGAATCGAGCTCGGGCCGGCGGCGGGACGTAGCGAGCCGGTGGTGGCCTTCGGGGTGGGCTGCGCTCCCACAGCCGGCCCGACAGGCGCACGCGTGGAGCCGGTGGATGCGCGGGGCACGGAGAACGAGCCGGACACCGAGGCGACCACCGGTGCGCGGGTGGAGCCGGTGGGCGTTCGAGGCGCCGAGAACGAGCCCGAGACGGATGCGGCGACCGGCGCCCGCGTCGAGCCGGAAGGAGAGCGATTGGGCGAGACCAGCGGCGCGCGCGTGGAGTCCGTCGCCACCCGCTGCTTGAGCGGCGGCTGCGAAGCGGCCCCACCCTTCCCCGTGCCGAGCGGAGCGCGGCGCGGCGACACGGCCACGGGCTCCAACGGGTTGGCCCGCATCACCGTCCGGTCGTGGACCGGGGTGGCCTCCAGGTCCGCCTCGGGTTCGGGGTCCGCAGGGGCCCCGAAGAGCGGGGTCCACAGCACCTTGGTGCGCTCGCTGGCGAAGGGCAGCAGCGCCCGGCCGAACTCGAGGACCGACTCGAAGCGATCGGCGGGCTCCCGCGACAGCGCCCGCGCGACCGCTGCCGCGAAGGGCGCCGGCAGCTCAGGCAGCCGCTCGCCCAGCGGCACGGGTGCGGCCGACTGGATGGCCACCAGCACCGCGAACGCGTTGGGGGCGTCGAACGGCCGCACCCCCGTGAGCAGCTCGTAGAGGATGACCGCCAGCGCGAACTGGTCGCTGCGGGCGTCGAGCGTGCGCATGCCGCGGGCCTGCTCGGGCGACATATAGAACGGGCTGCCCAGGGCCTCGCCGACCGAGGTGAGGTTCGAGTTGCTGGCGGCCACCTTGCTGATGCCGAAGTCGAGCACCTTGGGCGACGGCTCGCCGTAGGGCCCCCGGATCAGGAAGATGTTCTGCGGCTTGAGGTCGCGGTGGATGATGCCCTGGCGGTGGACGGCGTCGACCGCCGCCATCACCGGGATCATGATCTCGGTGACCCGCGCCATGGCGAGCCTCGTCTCCCGCCGCAGCAGCACCTCGAGGTCCTCGCCCTCGAGGAACTCCATCACCAGGTAGGCCGTCCCGTCGATCTGCCCGGCGTCCAGCACGTCGACGACGTGCGGGTGGCGGATGCGCGCCGCGGCACGGCCTTCCCGCAGGAAGCGCTCGAGGACGGTGGGGAGGTTCTCGACCTCGGTCTTCAGGGTCTTCAACGCCACGCGCCGGTTCAGCTCGACGTGGACCGCCTCGTAGACCGCCCCCATCCCACCTTCGCCGAGCAAGCGCACAATCCGGTACTGGCCGAGCTGTTGGTTGGGCTGGAGCAAGACGGCCGAAGGATAACGCATCGCCCGGGCCGCGGCGCCGCCCTCTTCTTGGAGGGCTGGCGGGAGCGGTAGCGCCCGCTCGGTCGGACTTCTTCGGCCTGCCTCGACTTTGGCGCACGCAGCGACCCCCGGTTGGGCCGCCATGTCTGGGAGCACCTTCAGTTTCCACCTCGTTGTGACGAAGGAGCCTAGGGGCTTTCAAGACGGGGCCCTCCGCGCCCAAGCGGCCTGGAGGCGAGCGTGAGGATTCGCACGAAGATTCTTCTGGGAGCGGCCATTCCGATGCTCCTGGGCATGGCCATTTCGCTGGCCACCATCCTCCTGACCGAGTCCGCCCACTCCGAGCGGCGTCTGGTCCAGATCCGCGAGCGGCTCGAGCAGAGCATCGCCGACCGGCTCCGCACCCAGGTCGAGCAGGCGATGGCTGCCTACGAGGCCGCCGCTGCTGCGGGCCTGCCGCTCCCCGAGAGGCTGGCGCGGGTCAAGAACCTGCTGCACGGGACCTCCTACGTCTGGGTCCACCGTCTCGACCCTGTTGCCCCCGACAAGCCGGTGATGGTCATGCACCCCACCCTGGGGACGCTCGACGGCAAGGACATCTCCGACTTCAGGGACAAGCAGCGGTTCGAGCGGATCGTGCACGAGGGCCGCAGCTACCCGAAGACCGACCCCGCGGTCTCGCACATCACCGAGACCAACCTCTTCGTCGACATGAACCGCGTCTGCGCCGCCAAGGGCGAGGGGCTCGTGCGCTACTACTGGCCCAAGCCCAAGGCCGGCGGAGGCGCGACCCCGGAGGGCTACGCCAAGCTCTCGTTCGTCAAGCTGCTCGCGCGCGACGGCCTGGTCTTCGGGGCGGGCGAGTACATCGACGCCATCGACCAGGAGATCGCCCTGCGGCAGCAGGACGAGCGGCAGGACTCGGCGACCTTCCTCTCCCGCGTCGCCGGCGCGATGTCGCTCGTCGGCGCGACCATCTTCGTCGTGATCTGGCTCCTCCTGGGTCGCGTGACCCGGCCCATCTTGCGGATGACCGACGTCCTGCGCGACATCTCCGAGGGAGAGGGCGACCTCACCCGGCGGCTGGAGGTCACCTCCCAGGACGAGCTGGGACTGCTGGCCCTCTACTTCAACCAGTTCGCCGACAAGCTCGCGCGCATCATCGGCGACATCGCCGGCAAGGCGAAGACGGTGGCCTCCTCGGCCGCCGAGCTGTCCTCGGTGAGCGGCCAGACGGCCCAGAGCGTCCAGACCCTGTCCGGCAAGTCGACGACCGTGGCCGCCGCGGCGGAGCAGGCCAGCGCCAACACCCAGTCGGTCGCGCAGGGCATGGACCAGGCGTCGAATCGCCTCACGACCGTCGCTGAGTCCACCGACCAGATGAGCGCGACCATCACCGAGATCGCCGGGAACACCGAGCGGGCACGCACCATCAGCAGCGACGCCGGGCAGCAGGCCGAGGCGGTCGCGGCGCTGATGAAGAACCTGGGGCGGGCCGCCCAGGAGATTGGCAAGGTCACGGCGACCATCGCCGACATCTCCGCGCAGACCAACCTGCTGGCGCTCAACGCGACCATCGAGGCGGCGCGGGCGGGCACGGCGGGCAAGGGGTTCGCGGTGGTGGCCAACGAGGTCAAGGAGCTGGCCAAGCAGACCGCCGCCGCGACCGAGGACATCCGCTTCAAGATCGAGGGCGTGCAGACCTCCGCGGCGAGCGCCATCCAGGACATCGAGAGGATCACCGGGGTCGTCGCCGAGGTCAGCCACCTGGTGGCGAACATCGCCGCTTCCGTCGAGGAGCAAGCGGCCGTCACCAAGGACGTCGCGCGCAACGTCGCCGACGCCACCAGCGTGGTGCAGGACGCCAACGGCCGCGTGGCGGAGACCGCCACCGTCAGCCGCACCATGGCGGCGGACATCGCCGGCGTGAGCACGGTCGCCGGCGAGATCCGTACGGGCGGCGAGCAGGTCCAGACCTGCGCCTCCGAGCTCTCGCGGCTGGCCGCTCAGCTCGAGGACGTGGTGGGCCAGTTCAAGATCGCCGAAGCGACACGGTGACCGAGACGGTCGCTACCAGATCTCCAGCCGCGTCTTCGGGAGCCAGCGCGCCAACTTGTCCTTCACCGCCTGCGAGAGGCCGAACGGGCTCTGCGGGTCGCGGCTGAGACTCCCGCGGACGACCTCGAGCTGCTGGAGCTGCCGCAGGCTCTCGGGGAAGTCGGTGATCGCCGTGCTGCTCACCACGAGCCGCCGCAGGGCGCGCAGGTTCCCCAGGCTCTCGGGCAACGCGTTGGCCTGGTTGTCATTGGTCAGGTCGAGCTTCCTCGAGCCCGGTGAGCAGACCGATCTCTTCCGGGAGCGGCAGGAACTTCTTCCCCTTGCGCCACAGGTCGTAGTTCTGCGCGATGCACAGCTTCTTCACCGAACGGAGCCCCTGGAGCGACCCGGGGTAGCGCTCTTGCTGGACCAGCGTGAGCGATCGCAGCTTCGGCAATCCCTGCAGCACCGGCACCGCCTGCTCGAGATCGAGCGCCTCGACTGCCAGGGCGAGCTGCTCCAGCGCCGCGAGCGCCTCGAACCCGGGCGGCAGCGTGGTCAGCCGGGTGTTCGAGAGGTTGAGGAACCGCAGAGCGGACAGCTGGCCGAAGCCCTCCGGCAGCGCCGCGAGCGCAGTGTCGTTGAGGGTCAGGTCTTCGAGCTCTCGAAGCTTCGCCCAGGTTGTCCGGGAGCCGCGCGAGCTTGTTGCAGTACGACGCGTGGAGCCGCTTGAGGCTCCGGATCCGGCCGACGACCGCGGGGAGCTCCTCGACGTCGTAGCCGTAGTAGACCGAGAGCTCCTCGAGCTTCGTCAGACGGTCGAGCGTGTCCGGCAGGCTCGTCCAGTGGTTGTAGTTGAAGCGCAGCTTGCGCAGCTCCGTCAGCGCGCCCAGCTCCGGCGGAAGCTGCCGGATGGGCGTCATCGACAGGTCGAGCGTGCGCAGCTCGCGCAGGTCGAGGATGGGCCTGGGGAACTCGGTGAACCCGCAGCGCGAGAGCACGAGCTTCTTGAGCCAGGGGCTGCGCAGGACGTCCTCCGGCAGCGCCGTCAGGCCGTGGCCGTCGTAGTTGAGGATGGTCCGGTTCTCGAGCGGCGCCGCGGGCTGGTGCCCCTCGAGCTCGGCGAGCTCGACCGTCCACCCAGTCTTCCATCCATTCCAGAAACGAGACCGGCCGGTCATCGACGAGGACGGGGCTCAGGTGCTCGCCGATGAACCAGACCGTCCCCGCCAGCTCGCCGCGGACGACGAGCGCGTACGACCAGCCGCAGCCGTACTCCGCGAGGTAGACGAGCCCGGGGCAGGGCTCGGGCACCTCGGGATAGCTGATCTCGTCGTCGTCGCCGTTCTCGAGGCACTGCTTGCGGTGCTCGAGGAACTTGCTCGTCGCCTTGCGGTCCAGCGGGAAGTCCGCCGCCAACGCTCCGTCTGGCGCGAACTCCTTGGCGGCCTCGAGGCCGCTCTCGAGCGAAAAGAGGCCATAGAACGGGCCTGCTCCGCCGTCGGAGACCTCCCGCAGGTAGTCCCGGTACTCCGCCGGCAGCTTCACGCCGTGGCCTGCCTCGAACTCGGCGAGCTCCGCCTCGGTCGCCACCGGGCCGAGCCGGTAGTGGTGGTTCTGTGCGCCGAAGCGCTCGAGCCCGGAGTCGAGCGAGGAGAGGCGCACGAGGCGGGCGCGGAGGGCGTCGGGGCGGGAGGTCATGGCCGTGGGCTCCTTCAGTCGAAAGGCCCCGAGCCTAGGCCTGGTCCGTCTCGACAGGACGTGATCGCCGGCACACCCGACCAGCGCCCGGAGCCAACGTCAACTTTCCAGGGTCGTCGCCGCGGCGACTGGAGGCCCGGGCGCATCGCCACGGGCCCTCTGGCGAGGCGACCCTCGGCGCTACCGTGACCTCGCCGCTCCACCACAAGGAGTGCTCATGGGCTCGTCGTCCTCCCCCGGCCGGACGGGCCGGTCACTCGCCGCCCTCGCCTGCCTTCCGCTCACCGCGTGCGCCACGCTCACCGCCCCGCGGACCGAGTACCTCCAAGTCCAGTCGGAGCCACCGGGTGCCAGCGTACGCGTCAACGGCATCGGCGGCGGGTGCACGCCGGCGGCGGTGCAGGTCGACAAGCACCGCCCGCCCATCGTCCAGGTCTCGATGGCGGGGCAGGCGTCGGCGTACTGCTCGACGGAGATGTCGGCCGCGCCGCGGTACGTGGTCGCGGACGTCATCCTCTGCGTGCTGCTCTTCCCCATTGGCTGCATCTCATTCATGGACGCCGGAGGCGCCTGGGACGAGCTGAATCAGCCGGTGTGCATCGTGCGCTTCGCGCCGGGGACGCAGCCGCCGGCCGCTCCGCCGCCCCCGACGCCGGGACCACCCTCCTACCCGCCTCCGACGCTTCCTCCTCTGCCGCCGCCGGAGCCGCAGCCGCACGATTGACTACTGGCAGCCGCCGGCGTCCGAGGGCGTCTTGCCGCTCGGGCAGGGGAGGCAGCAAAAGGCTCCGCCCGGGTTGCAGTTGCAGTCCGTCATGCTGTTGCCGCCTGGGCACGCCCCGCTGTAGCCGCCGAGCTGACGCTCGCCTCCCGCGGCCCTGCACTCCTCCCCGTTCGTCGTCTAGGTGGTTCCACAGGCCGCAAGGCCCAACAGCGCCATGGATGCCAGTCCAGCTCGAAGCGCGTTCATGCGCTCCCCAAAGCGAGGTCCCAAATCCGGCGGGGACCTTGCAGCCCTTGAGCTTCGACGAGGTACGAGCCCGCGCAGGCGCCGTTCGAAGAGCCCGATAGCCAGGTTCGGTCCGGTCAGCGCCGCGGCAGCTCGCAGGGTCTGCCATCCGCGAAGGCCGCCACGCACGCCGCCAGCGGGTTGAGCCGCGGCAAGATGAGGTCGTGGCTGGCGCCCTCGACGACCATGAGTTGGGCGTTGGGCAACGCCTGGGCGATCTTCTCGCCCATCCACACCGGCGCCACCTCGTCGCGCTTGCCGTGCACGACCAGCGTGGGCACGGCGATGCGCGGCGCCTTCTTCAGCGTCTCGAAGCGGTGGCGGACGAGCAGGTCCACCGGCAGGTACCAGAGCCAGGCCTTGCCGACGTCCGCGGCCGAGGAGATGGGCGAGAGCAGCACCAGCCGCGCGCCGCGCCCGCGCAGCGCCATCTCCGCCGCGACGGCGCTCCCCAGCGAATGGCCGGTCAGGATCGTCCGCTCGACCGGAACTCCGAGCTTCTCCCGCAGGTACGCGAGCGCGGACTCCGCCGCCTGGTAGCACTTCTCTTCCGACGGGGGCCCGAGCCCTTGGTCAGCCCGTAGCCGGGGTATTCGACCAGCAGCACGCCAAAGCCCGCGCGCTGCAGCTCGATCGCCCAGTCCTCACCGTCCGCCATCTCTTCGCCGTTGCCGTGGAAGAAGACGGCCGTCCGGGAGTCAGGCTGCCCTTCGAAGTGGGTGACGGCGATTTCGCCCGCGGGCGTGGGGATCCGGAGCACCTTGCCGCGTCCCGGCAGCCGGCCCTTGCCCAGCGGCGCCGGGAAGATCATCCGGTGCTGTTGGGTGGAGATGACCACCAGCGCCAGGGCCCAGAACGCGGCCACGCTGGCGAGCACGATGAGCACCTTGCGTCCTATCTTCCGAGCGAGTCCCGCCACGTTCGCCTCCCAATCGCTCGAGACATCGTACGTGGGCTACGCCGCACCCGCGAAAGGATTGCCTTCGGCGCCCCACCACGTGCCAAGGGGCACGGCCGTGGAGGGCAGGTGCAGGTAAAGCCGCTGAAGAGGCGAGGTGCCTCGCGCTCCTGGCCCCTTTCTGTCCATGGGACCTATGGGACCTATGGGACTTATGGGACCTATGCGACCGATAGGTCCTTCGGGTCGTGCCAATTTCGACGCCAATCGGCCAAAGCAGCCGATAGCTGCTCGCCCAATGAAAAGTCCCCTCCCCGCTCACTCGTGGCGGGGAGGGGACCGTGCTGCGTCCTTACGGATTCGCAGCTCCAAACTTGTCCAGCGCCAGCTGCAAGTCCGCCTCGTCCACCGCGCCGTCGCCGTTCGCGTCCGAGGCCGAGTACCAGTGCGAGTCCTGCCGCTGGTCGTCGAAGCGGCTGCCCTGCGCCCAGGCGATGGCCAGCACGTCGATGCCGTCCACCTCGCCGTTGCCGTTCAGGTCCGCCTCCGGCAGGTGCTGGACCTTGCGCAGCTGCTTGTAGTCCGGGTCGAGCTTCACCGACGCGAGCGGCTTGGTGGTCGTCACGCGCACCGTCGCCGTCGTCGCGCCCTCGGCGAACTGCACCGGCACCTTCAGCTGCTCGTCGCCCGCCGACACGCCCAGCTCGGTGACGCCCGGCATGATCCGGTCGCGCTTGACGATGATCTTCGACTCGCCGCCCTGCGCGCCCGTGCCGTCGTGCACGTACACCTGATAGGTCGGGTAGCCCTTGCCATAGACCCAGGCGTCGAACACCTCGGTGAGCGAGACGCCCGAGGCCTCCTCGAGCCAGCCCTTGAAGGTCTCGGTGTCGTACGGCTCGAAGGCGTGCGCCTGCGCCACCTTCTTCACCGCCGCCTCGAACGCCTCCCAGCCGCCCAGCTGCTGCGCGATGACGTTCGCGACCAGCGGGCCTTTGTAGTAGGCGAGCATCACGTACAGCATCATGTCGAGGTTCGGGTCCTGGTACGCTGGCCCGGTCAGCGCCTCGTCCCGCTCCACCGGCACGTAGGACGTGAAGGCCTCGTTGTAGTAGCGGAAGTACGTCGAATCGAGCGGTCGGCCGTAGAAGCGCGTGTACTCGCGCCCGGTCCAGACGCCGGCCAGGTACTCGGTGAAGCCCTCCGAGAGCCACGGCCCCATCCAGTCCGAGGCGCGCAGCTTGTAGGCGAACCACTGGTGGCCGATCTCGTGGGCGAAGGTGCTGGCAATGCCCGGGGTCTGCGCCGGGTCCATCGTGAAGTTGTAGTCGGCCATGAAGAGCACGCCGTTGCCGGCCATGCCGCCGAAGCCGAGGTCGTCCGGCGTGCCGACGTACTCGAGTTTGTCGAAGCCGAAGGCCGAGTAGCGCTGCGAGTAGTCGTCGAGGATGCGGTGAATGACGTCCTGGTACGCCTCGCGGTACGGCCCGTCGAGGGCGCGGGTGAAGCTCGCCACCTGGTAGTCCGCGTACGACTTCCGCTGCACGTCGAAGGCGCCCAGCACCAGGAAGAGGCTCGAGCTGAAGTGATCGTCGTGGAGCTTCTTCTGCTTCTTGCCGTCCGGCAGCGTCTGCTCGCTCACCAGCGAGCCGCCGGCGGTGGCCTCGAGGCTTCCGGGGTAGGTCAGCGTCAGGTCGATGGCCGGCTCGTTCTCGAAGAGCGGCAGCACGGTGACTCCGGTGAAGATGGTGTAGTCCTCGCTGACGATGCAGGTGCGGATGTCGAGCAGGCTCACCACCTCGCACTCCACGGCCCCGCCGTACTCGAGCTCGACCTCGACGATCTCGGACGGCGCCACCTCGCCCAGGCTGATGGAGAGTTCGGCGATGCCCCACTCCGGGTGCGGCTGGAACTGGAACGGCAGCACCTGCGCGCCGCGCGTCACCGACTTCATCTGCGCGAAGTTCGGCAGGTAGAGGACCTGGTAGCTGATCGAATTGGGCAGCGCGTTGCGCAGCTGGACCCGGGCCTTGGTGGTGAACGCCGCGGTCATGGGGTCGAGCTTCGAACTCGACGGCGATGTGATCGACGCTGAGCGACCCGTTGTCCGGGCCGAACTTGTGGAGGTAGCGGGCGGCGGTACGCCGGCGCTCCTGAAGCCGGCGATCACCGCGCAGCACGCGCTTGAGGTGCTGGCCGGCCTGAGAGCGGATGGAGGCGAGCATGCCCGGCGAAGGCTCGTCGGGCGCCGCGGAGGCAGCGGCGGTGGCGGTCGAGAGGACAGCGGCAGCAGCCACGAGGAGGAGCTTGGAGAGCGTTCGCATGTCGTTCTCCTTGACCTACGGGATGCTCAAGGTCCCGCCGCGGAAGGCAGGGCTCTTGGAGGCGTAGTCGAGTCCTTCGCTGCGGACGGTGCTGCGCTCGGGCAGGAACTGGACCGCGCTCTTTCCGCTCTTGAGGACCTTGAAGACGAGCGTGCCCACGCTGCGCGGCGCGTCGATCTTCTCGCCCGCGACCGCGCCCTTGCGCGTGACGGCGAAGAGGAGCTTGCCGGGAGAAGACGCCTTGGAGACGACCAGGCCGTCAGCCCCTTCGAGCCAACCGGCGCTCTCCACGCGGACGAACTCGAGCACCGACGAGTCAAACGTGAGTCCGCCGGCAATGCCGTAGACGTTCTCGTGGCGGCCGAGCATCACCTCGATCCGCGCCTCGCCGTCGATAACGAGCGGCTTCGACGCCTGCAGGCCCATCTCGCCGTCGGCCAGCGGCGCATCGGCAGTGAAGGTCGGGACCGGCGGCTCGACCGGCCCTGCGTCGGGACCGGCCGGGAGGCTGGCGTCCGGCGGGATGACGACGGTGCCGGCATCCTTGCCCGGCTTCGGCTCGACGTTCACGTCCTGGTTGCAGCCCGAGAGCGCGAGCAGCGACAGCAGGAGGCACGAAGCAGCGAGGCGGGGCATCTGGCGGCTCCTTTCGAAGTCGCAGGCCTGTTCAGCAAGCGGTGCGCCACGCCCTGCACTGGCATCCAACTCCTCGGCATTCCGCGGCCTTAGCGTCCGGACGGGGCTGGGGGCGGCGGCGGGGTGATCGGAAAGGTCCTGGGAAACCGCGCGACCCGCTACCTTCCTGGCAGGGCTGGGCCCCGAGCATGTCGAGAGGCCGTTTCAAACACGGCCCGTCGGATCGCCGGCCTTGTGCCGCCTTGTGCCCGCTTAGCTGGAAGGAGCCCGCTCCGGAGAGCGATTCCCAAAAGTCCTCGGGCGTCTGCACCCGACGCGTGACGCGCATCACGCGACCGCCCGCACCGTTAGATCAGCGCCAGCTGAGCCGCCTGCCGCATGAAGGAGTTCTCAACGAACGTTGAGACCGTCTCCTACGTCGCCCCCTTGGTCGCGGAGAGCGCGGCACCCGGGTTATGGTGCGCAGCCATGACTGAGACAAACGAATCCAAGAAGCTGAGCCCTGCCTTTCGGTGGGTCGTGCTGGTGGCGACCAGCCTCGTTTGCTTCGCCCAGTACTACATCTACGACTCGATCACGCCGTTGGGCACCGCAATCAAGGAGCAACTCGGCTTCTCAGGAGCCCAGTACGGGCTGCTCTTCTCCTTCTACGCTGTGGCCAACATTGCCGGCTTGCTGCTTGTGGCCGGCGTCTTGGTGGACAAGCTCGGCATCAAGGTGTCGGGCATCCTCTACGGATTCTTGTGCACCTTGGGCGCCGCGCTCACGGCGGCCGGGACCTGGCAAGGATTCAACGACATCGCCTGGCTCCACAGCGGCTTCATCCCCGACTGGAGCGGCGGCCTCAAGGTCATGCTGCTCGGCCGCATGGTCTTTGGAGTCGGCGCCGAGTCCATCCTCGTCGTCAACAACAAGGTCCTCGCGCGCTGGTTCACCGGCAAGGAGACTCGCCTTCGCCTATGGCATGAACCTGTTCATCATGCGCCTGGGTACCTTCCTGGCCATGAACGTCCAGTCGCCTGTCGCAAACCGGCTCGGGCTTCGTGGCGCACTCTGGTTTGCTGCCGGCCTGATGGGCGTGGGCGCGCTCACGTTCTTCCTTTACCTGGCCATGGAGAAAGTCGCCCGTGGCCGTGCGGGAGCGCCGACCAATCCGCCCGCTTCAGACGAGAAGTTCGTGCTGCGAGAGGCCTTCAGTTTCAACTCCTCCTTCTGGTTCATCACCTTTCTCTGCGTGACCTTCTACTCGGCGGTCTTCCCCTTCCAGTCGTACGCGCCCGACATCCTCATTCAGAAGTTCGGCTACTCCGACGATGCCGCCGGCAACGTGACCTCCGCGCTGACCGTGGGAACGATGATCTGCACGCCCATCTTCGGCGCCTTCGTGGACAAGAAGGGTAAGCGGGCCACCATGATGATGCTCGGCGCCCTTCTCCTCATCCCCTGCCACCTGCTCATCGGCTACACCCACGTCTGGCCCGTGCTCCCCATCTTCCTCGTCGGCGTGGCCCTGTCGCTCGTCCCGGCCGCGCTGTGGGCCGCAATCCCGCTGATGGTCGAAGAGAAGAGACTGGGAACGGCGTTCGGCGTCGTCGGCTACGTCCAGAACGTGGGCTTGGCACTGTTCCCATACCTCGCCGGCCTCATCGCCGACGCACACACCACCAAGAAGATGGTCGAAGGCAAAGAGGTCGCGACCGTCGACTACACCTCGACCATGCTCATGTTTGCCGCGCTCGGCATCGTCGGCTTCGCGTTCGCCATCCTCCTGAAGCAGAACGACCGCCGGAAAGGCGGCCAACTGGAAGCACCGCGCGGGGGCGCACCCGTCACACCTGCCGACCCCGCTCCAGCCTCCAATTCCTGATCTCCGTCGAAGGCGAGGACATGGCCAACACCAAGATCGACTCCTTCAAGCCCCGCCTGCGCGACTCGGCGCAGGTCCGCTTGCGCTCCGACGGCTCGGCGGGTGTCTGGGACACGGCGACCGGCCGGTCCCTGGAGATCGCCGACGACCAGGCGCCGCTGCTCCTGGCCATCGACGGCGAGCGCACCCTGACCGGCGTCGCCGAGGCGCACGCCGAGGCCAAGGGCTACGTCCCGTTCACCGCGCTGCGCGACCTGATGCAGGGCCTTTCGCGCCAGGACCTGCTGGCCAACCCGCCCGAGGAGATCGCGGCAGCCGGGCTCGCGGCCACGCGCCGGCGCAACGAGCGCTGGGCCGACTCGCGCATCGCGACCTTCCCGATGCCGTTCGTGGGCCCGCTCGCCGCCGTGGTCTCGCTCGCGGCCCTCGGCGCCGCGGCCTTCCTGACTCCCGACCTCAATCCCGAGCCCACCGGCTGGGACGTCTTGTGGGCCTACGGCGGCGCGGCGCTCGCGCTGACCCTGCGCGGCTTTTTCCGCGGCGCCGCCGCCTCCGCGCTGGGGCGGGGGCCGCTGCGCCTGCGCATCGCCTCCTGCTTCGGCGTGCTGCACCTCGAGCCCGACGGCGGGTCGGTCGCGCTGCTCGACCGCAACCGCCGCGCGCTGGCCCACTTCGCCGCCATCCTCGGGGCGATGACCGCGGCCGCGCTCTCCTGGTCCTGCCCCGTGCCGGGCCTGGCCGCCGGAGCGCTGGCGGTCTTGCTGGCCAATCTCGTCCCCTTCGAGCCGACCTCGATGGGCAAGCTGTTCTCGGTGATGGCCGGCCGCGTGGACCTGCGCGAGCACGCCCGGGCCTACCTGACGCGCCGATTCCTGCTGCGCGCCGTCTCCCGCCAGTTCTTCGACGGCGAGGCCTCGCTCATCCTCAGCCTTCTCGCCTCGCTCGCCTGGTTCGTGCTCCTCATCCAGGTGCTCTTCCGGCAGGGCTTCGTGGCGGTGTTGCAGATGATGCGCGTGGCGGTCGACACGCAGACCTCCGGCATCGAGCGCGCGCTGGCGCTGCTGGGCGGCGGCGTGCTGACGCTCCTGATGCCCGCGGCCGTCCTCGGCCTCGTCTGGGCGCTGGGCCGGGCCATCCTCTCCGTCCGCCCGCCCAAGGCGAGCGCGCAGGGAACGGTCACCACCTCCACGATGAAGGCCAAGGATCTCGCCGCCATCCCGGTCTTCGCCTACCTCTCGCCCGAGCAGCTCGACAAGCTGACGACCGCCGTCAAGGAGATCGCCTACCAGCCAGGCGAGAAGATCGTCAGCCAGGGCGACCCGGGCGACCGCTTCTTCGCCATCCGCTGTGGACAGGCGAAGGTCGAGCACGAGCTCCCGAGCGGCCTGGTGCACGAAGTGGCGCAGCTGGGCGCCGGCGACTGCTTCGGTGAGACGGCGCTGCTGGAGAACGCTCCGCGCTCAGCCTCCGTACGCGCGGCGACGCCGGTCACGGTGGCCGCGCTCTCCAAGACGGATTTCGACCAGGTGATCGCCTCGCTGGGCGGCGCGGACATCACCCGCTTGCTGCGCGCAGCGGCGGCGCTGCACAAGAGCCGGTTCTTCGAACGTCTGCCGGCCGACCGCCTGGGCTTCCCTGGCCGTGCGCCTGGCGCCGCGCGAGGTGAAGGCGGGCACCGAGGTGGTCAAGGTCGGCGAGGCCGGCCACGAGTGCTTCCTCATCGCCACCGGTTCCTTCGAGGTGCTCGACTCCGCCGGCGCGCGCATCGCCGAGCTGCGGCCGGGCGACCACTTCGGAGAGATCGCCCTCTTGCGCGACATCCCGCGAGTCGCCACCGTGCGCGCCGTCGAGGACGCCACCGTGCTGGTCCTGGAGAAGGATCCCTTCCTCAAGGCCATGACCAGCGACCTCTCGCTCTCCGCCGGCATCGAGTCGCTGGCGGCGGAGCGCGCGGGAGGTGCCGCATGATGAAGGTCCTCCTGGGCCGCGTCCTGCCCATCGGCGCGGCCATCGCGCTCCTCTCCAGCTCGGCCTCGCCGCTCTCCGGCGCGCTCAACGGCTTCGCCCACGCCGCCAATGCCCTCGGCGGGGCCCAGAACGAAGACTCGTCGGACATGACGATGCCCGACGAGGCCAGCGTCAACGCGGCCATCGGCCAGGTGGGCACCGGCGGCTTCAGCCTCACCAAGATGTTCAAGAACCTCTTCGGCAACAGCGAGAGCGACAAGGCCAAGGCGCAGCTCGACCAGATCATCGCCAACGTGAAGGGGCGCTCCGCCAGCGGCCAGCCCGGCATTCCTGTGGAGGGCGCGAAGGCAGGCAAGGGCGCGACGGGCACCAAGACTCCGGCGGGCACCAAGGGCAAGGCCGGCGGCGGCGCCAGCAAGGCCGGGGCTGGCAAGAGCCTCACGACACCCGCGCCGACGGCGCCACCACCGGCAGGCGGAGCTGGCGAAGGCGCAGCGGCAGGCAGCGGGGCGGAGGGCGGTGGCGCTAGCCCGTAGCGCAACCTGACCGCCTCTCGGATCTCTGAACCTTTCCCATACGTAGGTGGCTCCCATGGGGCGCCTACCAGCGGAGGATGGACATGTCGGACAACGTCGAGAAGGTCGTCATCATCGGTTCTGGCCCTGCCGGCTACACCGCCGCCCTCTACGCCGCGCGCGCTGCGCTCAATCCGCTGGTCATCGCCGGCAGCGTTCCCAACCTGCCCGGCGGCCAGCTGATGATCACCACCGACATCGAGAACTTCCCGGGCTTCCCCAAGGGCATCGCCGGCCCGGAGCTGATGGACCTCTTCAAGCAGCAGGCGGAGCGCTTCGGCACGCGCGTGCTGGAGGAGAACGTCAACGACGTCGACCTCTCCAAGCGCCCCTTCGTCATCAAGCACGACGGCGGCGAGACCAAGGCCGAGACCATCATCATCGCCACCGGCGCCAGCGCGCAGTGGACCAACGCCAAGGGCGAGACGACCTACCAGAACCGCGGCGTCTCGGCCTGCGCGACCTGCGACGGCTTCTTCTTCCGCAACCTGGACGTGCTGGTGGTCGGCGGCGGCGACACCGCGATGGAGGAGGCGACCTACCTGACCAACCACGCGCGCAAGGTGACCATCGTCCACCGCCGCGATCAGCTGCGCGCCAGCAAGGTCATGCAGGACCGCGCCAAGAACAACCCGAAGATCGCCTTCCTGTGGGACTCGGTGGTCGAGGAGATCGTCGGCGACGGCAAGAAGATGCAAGGCGCGATGATCAAGAACGTCAAGACCGGCGCCGTGACCAAGGTCGAGGCGCAGGGCCTGTTCGTCGCCATCGGCCACAAGCCCAACACCGAGGTCTTCAAGGGCAAGCTCGAGTTCGACGACAAGGGCTACGTCAAGACGCAGGCGGGCACGACGCGCACCAGCGTCCCGGGCGTCTTCGCCGCCGGCGACGTGCAGGACTCGGTCTACCGCCAGGCCATCACCGCCGCGGGCACCGGCTGCATGGCGGCCATCGAGGTCGAGCGCTTCCTGGCGCACTAGGCTGCGGGCCTCGGGCTGCGGGCCTCGGGCTGCGGGCTTCGGGTCAGGCTGCGGGTGCCTTCCTGCAGCCTGTCTGATCAAATGGAAGCCGCATGCCTTTCGAGTCCGAGCGTCCGGCGCCGCCAACGCCTTCCTGCATCGAGCCCGGCTGCGACCGGGCCGCTGCGCAGGGTGACGAGCGCTGCGAGCTGCACCAGGTACGGCTGGGGGCCCGGCCCTCCCGATCCTCCAAGCCTTCCTCGCCGCCGCGACCGGCGACGCTTCCACTCGTGGTCGTGGACGATGCGCTCGACGCCTCGGTTGCCGTGTCGCCTGAAGACCTGGCCAACCGCCGCTACTGGCGCGCGGTGGGCGTTTCGGGGCTGTGCGTCGCGGCGCTGGTCGGAGTGCCGGCCCTCGCCCTCGTGCTGAGGCTCCGTGACCACGACCCGGCGTTCTACGCCCTCCTGGCCTTCTGGTTCGCGAGCGGCGTCGTCGGGACCTTCTGCGCCGGTTGGAGCTTCTTCGCCACTCAGTCCCGCGTGAAGTCGGTTGCCAGCGTGCTTCTCTCCGGGGTCACCGGCGTCCCGACCGCGGTGGTTGCGTATCTGCTTGGCCAGGGCCTCATGCACTGACACCTTGCCCGCGGCGATCCCGTGCTTCGGCCTGCTCTTCGCTCTTCGCGAAGCGGCAGCGCTCGGTACCCTGGCGACCGTGAGCAGACCGGCCCTCATCGGATCGCGCGCGATCGGCGCCCATCCTGACGCAGCGCGGCAGGCGCCAGCCCGTCAGCAAGCAGTCGAACGTGCGGGCGGCCGCGGCATCCATTAAATAGTTCGTGGGGCGGGAGACTGCAGCGGCAGTCGCCTCGACGACAGACGCCCGAATTGGGGCCACGACAGCGTAGCGACGCGACGAGCGCCTGCGACGATGCCGGCCTATTGGAGCTTTGAGGGAGGCGAACGTGATCGCGAAGACCAACCTTGGCAACTCTCCGCTGGCGGGCCCGTCGCAGGCTCGCACGCTCATCGACTGGATGCTGTGGCACGGCGCCGCCAGCGCCACCCGGGTAGCGGCCAAGCAGAAGATCGGCGGCGTCTGGAAGGAATTCACCTGGGCGGACCTGGTCGCCCGCGTGCGCAAGGTCTCGGACGGCCTGGTGAAGCTCGGCGTCCAGCCGGGCGACCGCATCTGCGTCTTCGCCAACACCAGCTACGACTGGTGCGTCGCCGACTTCGCCATCGCCGCCGCGCAGGCGGTGACCGTCCCCATCTACGCGTCGAACACGCCCGAGGAGACGGCGTACCTCATCAACGACTCGGGCGCGAAGGTCGTCTTCTACGACCACGACAAGCCGGAGGGTAAGACGCAGGGCCGCTGGACGAGGCTGCAGGCCATCGCCAACAAGACCCCTGGCGTCGAGAAGTTCATCTCGTTCGAGCAGGCCTCCGACCCGTCGGCCAAGCGCCTCGGCATGGGCGAGCTCGAAGCCCAGGGCGCGGCAGCGGCCAAGGACGCGCCGAAGGCGTTCGAGGAGCGGGTGGCCAAGCTCCAGAAGGACGACCTCAACGTCGTCCTCTACACCTCGGGCACCACCGGCGTCCCCAAGGGCGTGATGCTCACGCACGGCGCCTGGCTCTACCAGTCGGAGGCCATCGAGGACGTCGGCGTGCTGGCGGCGACCGACATCATGCTGCTCTTCCTGCCGCTGGCCCACTCGTTCGCCCGCGTCTTCCAGCAGACCTGGCTGCGGCTGGGCTTCGCCATCGCGTTCGCCGAGGCGGTGGAGAAGGCCGTCGACAACGCGGCCGAGGTCAAGGCCACGGTGATGCCGGCGGTGCCGCGCGTCTTCGAGAAGGCCTACAGCAAGGTGACGAGCGACGGCGGCGCCGCTCCGGGGCTCAAGGGACGGCTGTTCCACTGGGCGATGGGGCTGTTCGAGGAGTACGCCAACGCCCGCAACGAGGGACGCGAGTACTCGAGCCCGCAGTGGGCGCTGGCCAAGCGGCTGGTCTTCGCCAAGATCGCCGCCAAGCTCAAGGACCGCTTCGGCGGGCACATGAAGGTGTTCGTCTCCGGCGGCGCGCCGCTCTCCAAGAAGATCGCCTACTTCTTCGAGCAGGCCGGGCTGGTCATCCTCGAGGGCTACGGCCTGACCGAGACCAGCGCGCCGACGCACGTCAACCGCATCGAGAAGATCAAGCTCGGGACCGTGGGCCCTCCGTTCAAGGGCACCGAGTGCCGCATCGCCGAGGACGGGGAGATCCTCCTGCGCGGGCCGCAGGTGATGAAGGGCTACTACAAGCTGCCCAAGGAGACCGAGGCCGTGCTCGACCAGGACGGCTGGTTCCACTCGGGCGACATCGGGGAGATCGACCCCGACGGCTACCTGCGCATCACCGACCGCAAGAAGGACCTCATCAAGACCAGCGGCGGCAAGTACATCGCCCCGCAGGAGCTGGAGAACGCGCTCAAGACCGAGCCGCTGGTCAGCCAGGTGTCGATCATCGGCGACCGGCGCCGCTTCGTGAGCGCGCTCTTCACGGTCAACGAGGAGAACGTCGCCAAGTTCGCCGCGGAGCTGAAGCTGGGCAGCCTCTCGTACGCCGAGCTGTGTCGGCGGCCGGAGGTGCGCGAGCGGATCCAGAAGGCCGTCGACGCGCTCAACGGGCGGCTGCCGTCCTACGCGACGATCAAGAAGTTCACCATCCTCGACACCGACTGGACGCAGCAGACCGGTGAGCTGACGCCGAAGCTCTCCGTGAAGCGCAAGGTGGTGGGCGAGAAGTACAAGGTGCAGATCGACGCCATGTACGACGGGCAGAGCTTCGACTGAGGCCGAGCCTCACCCCCTGACCTCCTCTCCGGCAAGCGGGCAAGCGGAGAGGGGGAACCCGGCGCGAGCCCCGAGGCGACTTTGCACGAGGCCGGCAATCCGGGGGCTCGGCCGGCAGGTTCGCGCCTACTGCGCGATGCCCACGCCGTCGTAGTACTTCACGAACGTCTCGAGCGGGAGCGTGAAGACGCCGTCGTCCTTGCCGTTTCCGGTGGGCTCGGTGCACGCCCACGGGTTGCGCAGCGTGACGAACTTCTTGCCGTCCTTCTCCTCGGCGCCCATGACCGTGTAGGCGTGGTCGCCGACGAGGCCGGTGCCGGAGAAGGGCTTGGCGGTGTTGTCGGGCGCGGTCCAGGCCACCATCGGCTGCTTCTTGTCGGTGGCGGTCTTGATGGCCTTGAAGACCTTGTCGGACGAGTCGATGCGCGGGTCGAGGTGCTTGCCCGCCTTGCCCATCGTGGCCTCGAAGATCTCGTAGGGGTAGCCGGAGCGGATGGCGTCGTAGCCGCCCTTCCACGAGGCGTAGGCCTTCTCCAGGACGCTGAACCACAGCTCCCCGCTCTGCGTCGACCCGCCGTAGGTGACCTGGCCGTACTTGTTCGGGAAGCTGTTGGTCACGGTCACCGCGTCGTCGACGTAGGCCTTGGCCTGCGCGTCGTAGCGCTTGAAGGTGACGGTGAAGGTGCCGTCCTGGTTCTGCTTGATCATCTTCTCCAGCACCTCGGGCCTCATCTGCGCCAGCGAGGCGGCGCTGGCCACGAGGTAGCAGTCGCCGACCCCGCCCTGCGCGGGATCGGTCGGGGAGACGCCGTTGACGAAGAGCTGGCCGTTCAGCTTGCTCGACTGGACCTTGGTGCGGTCCTCCAGCAGCGGCGCGGGCTCGAACGGGACCTTGAGCGAGGCCGCGTTCTTCGGCGCCAGGATGACCACGTTGCCGCAGTCGTCCTTGTAGTCGGCGTTGTTGCTGCCGTCGGTGGTGGCGAAGTTGATGACGTCGCCGGGCTGGCCGCTGATGCGCGTGCCGGCCGGGAGGAGCCCCTGCGCGTCGAGCGTGACGAGCTGCTTCTTCTGGGTGCGCATGTTGGTCAGCTGCACCACCTCGCCCGGCTCGCCGGCCGTCGCCGTCTTGCTGACGCTGGTGAAGGCGTAGGCGCCGCCCTGCTCGGTGAGGCGCAGGCCCTGGACGTTGAACTCGGGGCGGCGCGTGTCCTTGCCCCCGGCGTCCACGGTGACCACCTGGCTGGCGCCGCCGACGTTCAGCCGCACCTTGTCGCCGTCGATGCCGCCCTTGATGGTGATCTTGAAGTGGCCGTTCTTGTCGGCCTTGGCGGTCGCGAACGAGTCCTTGCCCCAGTCGTGCTTGAACGGCGCGACCGAGAGATCTTCAGCCTTGATGGTGGTGCCCGGAGCGGCCTTGCCCTCGAGGACGATCTCTGGTGCCGGTCCGCTTGAACTTCAGGTCGTTGACGTTGATGGGCATGGCTTTGTCTCCGGGACTTCAGCGCGCGAGCGCCTTCTCGAGGACGGCGAGCGGGTAGGTGTCGGGGCCGTAGCGGCCGAGGATCTGGGGGACGGGCTGGGAGCCGTCGATGAGGAAGGGGCCCTTCACGCCGGGCGCCAGCACGTAGCCGGCGACGGGCTTGACCACGGCGAGCTCCGCCTGCTCCGGGCCGAAGAGCGTGCGGGTGACCTTGAGGCGGACCTTCTGCTCCGGGAGCTTGGGCGCCGCGCCGATGGGCAGGCGCCGGGTCGGCTCGGGCGTCTCGCCACCGTGGGCCTCGACGACCTCGGCGACGACGACGAGCTTCGCCAGCGGGAGGATCTCGGAGAGGGGTTCGGGGCGTTCTGCCATGGGAGCGGCAGTCTACTCCAGCGGGGAGCCTGCCTTCCACGCGGCCTGCCCGCCAAAGCACGCTTGAGGTGAAGTGTCGGACGGGCGCTCAGTGGCGGACCGGCCCGTGCCCGTGGCCAAGATCGGGTGCGCTCTCCATGGCCTTGGCGACGTAGGCCTTGGCCTGCGCCACCGCAGCCGGCACCGCGACTCCACGAGCGAGCAGCGCGGTGATGGCGGCCGAGAAGGTGCAGCCCGTGCCGTGGTCGTTGCGCGTCTCGAGGCGCGGCGTGGCGAAGCAGTGCATCTCGCGGCCGTCGAAGAGCACGTCGATGCTCTCCTCGCCGGTGCCCACGTTCTTGACCACGACCGCCCGGGGCCCCATCGCCTGCAGCGCCCGGGCGGCCTCGCGCGCCTCGGCCTCGGTCGCCACTGTGCCGCCCAGCAGCGCCTTGGCCTCGTGCGCGTTGGGCGTGACCAGCGCGGCCAGCGGGAACAGCTCCTTGACCAGCGCCTGCGCCGTCTCCGGCCCGCACAGCGGCGAGCCGTGCTTGGAGACCATCACCGGATCCACGACCAGCGGGGCGATCTTGTGCCGGCGCACCGCGAAGGCCACGCGCTCGACGATCTCCGGCGAGCCGAGCGCTCCTGTCTTCGTGGCGTCGACGCCCAGGTCGTCCACCACCGCGTCGATCTGGGCCAGCACCAGGTCGGGCGGCAGCAGGTGCACCGCGGAGACGGTCTGCGTGTTCTGCACCGTCACCAGGGTCAACGCGCTCATGCCGAAGACCTCGAAGCGCTGGAAGGTCTTCAGGTCCGCCTGGATTCCCGCGCCGCCGCCCGAGTCCGACCCTGCGATGGTGAGCGCCCGCTTCATGTGCCGCCTCCGTCGTCGTCCGACTGAAGGCGCTCTTCTAATCCCTGGCGCGCTCGCCGGCCAGCGGAGCGGGGACCACCACGATGGGCGTCAGCTCGGGATTCGCCGGGGCGGGCTGCGAGACCGCCGTGCCACGGTCTGCCTCGGCCGCAGCAGCAATGCGCTGGAACTTGTCGAGCACCCGCTCCGCAAGGGCCTTGGCCGCCTGGTCCGCCGCCTTGCGCTGCAGGGCCCGCCAGGCCATGCGCGCGTGGATGGGCAGGTGCATCTGCTCGAAGGCGACGCCCTGGCGGACCGTGAAGAGCACCGTGCCGGTGCGCACGTCGAGCATCGAGACCGACAGGATGCCCTGGCCCTTGAGCGTCTGCGACGGGGTGAGCAGGCCGCCGATCACCGTGGGCCAGAGCGCCGCGAAGCCGTTGGCGTAGGTCTGGTCCTCGAAGCGCTCCGAGTAGAGCAGCAGGTAGGGCGCGCGGTAGCGGGCGGCCAGCTCGCGCAGCCCCTCCACGCCGCCGCCAGTGGGGATCTCCGTGGCCAGCTCGCTGGCGACGGTGACCAGCTTCGAGCCTTCGAGCGACTCCGTCAGCGACTTGGTGGCGACGAGCCCGGAGTCGAGCTGCGCGGGTGCGCCGGGTTGGAATGCCTGGCCCAGCGCCGCGACCCCGACTCGGGCCGGCAGCTTCACTTCCAGCGGCGCGTCGAGGATCCGCGCGAGCTCCTGCTCGGTCAGGCCCGAGCTGCCGCCGTGCTGGGCGAAGTAGGAGCGGTCGAGAGGCGCGGGCGCAGGAGTCGGGGCCGTCATATCGGCCGCTGAGGTCAGGGCGATGTGGCTGGGCTTGGCGACAGCGGCGCAGCCGGTGAGGGCAAGGGCAACGGCGAAGGTCAGCGCGAGACGTGCCATGGGATCCTCCGAAAGCGGCCTCCGGCCTGCCGCCGCTCGTCTGGATCCACGAACCAGCTCGCCCGCGCTTACACCCGTCAGAACGGAGTGTCCTGGCCGACGCCTGGGACCCTTCCCTCCACAGGGTCTACCCGAGTTCCGGCCGGGAGCTTGAGCGTCTCGCGTGCCTCACGCCAGGCCTTCTCGAGCTGCGTCACCGACGGCCCCTCATCCCCCTTCACCTCCGGAAGCAGCGCCTTGACGCGACCCTCCGGAGCAAAGCGCAGCAGCAGCAGCCGCAGGACTCCAAGGAGCTCGCCCGGCGAGTTGTCGCCGTGCGCGAGCGAGGTCTCGAACGCGCCGATGAGGGTGGCGTCCAGCCTTGGGTCCTTCATCTTCCCCAGGAGCTTGAGCGTCACTGGCAAGGTGGCGTCGGTCGAGGGCTCCGCCATGAAGGCCTTGGCGAGCCGGTCCTGCTGCGAGACCGTCAAAGACGGCAGCCGCTCGGGGGGCGCGGAGTCGTAGAAGGAGTGCTCGTCGAGCTCACGCCCCAGCGCGTAGAGGCCATGCCAGCGGGTCGCGCGGTGCTCGGCAGCCGAGACCAGCCACTCGACTCGATCTTCGGGCCGAACCCGTCCTCCGGCCTGGAGCGCAGCAGCCTTCTGGACAAGCGCCACGAAGAGCGGGCGCTCGGCGTCGGTCGGGTAGAGGGTCCCGTACGAGAGGCTCACCACCGACCACGACCATTTGTCCCTGCGGAGGAAGACCAGCATCTTCCGGTCCGCCTGGAAGTTGGGCGGAGCAGGGCAAATCATCCCCGCGAAGGTCCGGACGTCCACCGCGGCCACCGCCGGCCCCGCGACCACCGATTCGATCTTGAGACGAACCCATGGCTGCCCGTGGTCCCGGCGTGCGCCGTCCTGGGCCTTCTCTTCGACCAGAGGAAGGGCGGCCTTGAACGTCTTGGGGTACCGAACTCCGTCATGGAAGCGCTCCACCGAGGCGACCGCGACGAGATCAGCCTTCTCCGTGAGGCCCCAGAGCGTCTCCGGAGGAATCGGATACGCCCACGCTGCTGCCGGAGCGGCCGCCAAGGCGAGCGCCAGCGTCGCCATCGCCCGCCTCATGGCTCCTCTCCCTTCAGCAAGGTCTTCCTCAGCAGCGGATCTTCGAGCAGCCGCTTCTCCCGCTCGTCCGGCGCCTTCCCCTTCTTGCGCTCGGAGATGACTCGCCGCTCCCACTTCCCGTCCGGATTCACGAGCAGGTACTCCACCGTGGCCGCGTTGGGGTGGAACGACATCTTCATCTTGTCGAGCCAGTGCTCGCCCCGCCCGCCGAAGGCGATGGTCACCAGCGCACCCTTTCCTCCCGGCTCGAGGTAGAGCACGGCGCACGGGCCGCGCTTCGACTGGAGCGTGAGCTCCCATGGTGGGGTCGCCCGAGAAGCCTGCATGGCGCCAGGCCTGGCGAGCCCAGGTTCGCTCCATGCTCTCGATGACCGGCTCGGTCCCCAGGACGTTGAGCTGGATTGAGTGGCCCGCCGTAGAGGCTTTCCACTCCTTCAGCCAAGGGTACTTGGCAACGACCACTTCGGCGGATTGGTAGGTCTTGAGCAGATCGTCCCAGCCGAAGCGGGGCTGGTCCTTCGCGTCGACGACGTTGAACCACCAGATCGAATCGACCAGGCGGGGCTCGAGCGCGGACAACTGAAGGAAGAGAGACCTCGGAGCCGAGTTGATGTTTCCCTTGGTGGCCTGTTCGACCCGGAAGAGCTTCGAGATGGAATCCCAGCCGCGGAGGGCACGCGCGGCCAGATGGCTCGGGTCGTCGTCGCGAGGATCTGGAGGCTGCACCCTCGGCAAGGCCCTGGGCGCGGGGTCCTTCTTTTCGAGCAGCCCGCGCTCGGCAGAGACGAGCTGGGAGTAGAATCGAGCGCTGGAATTCCGCACGGCCGGCGATGGCGCCGAGCTTCGCAGTTGCCTCGTCAAACCGGCCGAGTTGCCTCAGGAGCTCGACCTGGATGAAGGCCGCGGTGCGCATCTCGTCGCCGGCGGTGTCGTCCTCGTCGGGGTCGACCCAGTGTTTGCGCGTGCTCGTCGCCGGAGAGCTCTTCTCGACGAGCTGGTACGCCGCGAGCGCCTTCTCGAGGCAATCCTTGCGGCGTGCCTCGTCACTTCCTTCGAGCTTCCCAGGCCGCCTCCAGCCAGTGTCGTCCACGCTCCCAGGCCGGAGCGCCGAGCCTATCGGCCAGGACGGCGAGTAACAGGCGGTTGGACGGCTGCGCGCGAAGGGCCTTGAAGTCGGCGCTCTCGATGATGCGACGAAGCGCCGCCTTGTTCGAAGGCTGCTCGTCGGGCGACTCGAGCACCAGGCCGCAGCTCGCGCAGCGCACGAGCGGTGGCAGCAGATCGCCCTCGCCGGTCGGGCGCAGGTCAAGCCTGACGCCCGTTTGGCGGCCCATGAGGAGCGCTGGTACGTCGAGATGCGTCCCGTCGAGCGGGCACGTCGCCGCGTGCGCTTCGTGCGCCGGGGCTGCCGCGACCAGAAGTAACGCCACGAGAAGGGTTTCCATGGTCCTCCCATGCCGAGCCGCTCGCGTTCGACATCACCGCTCGCCGCCTCGTTCCCCAACTCGGTCTGCTCACTGCCGGTCGGTGCAGGTCTCGCAGTTCGACTGAGCGCTCTTGCAGTCCTTGTCGGCGCCCGTGCACTTGGCGGTGTAGGCCTCTTCGCCCGTGTGCCGTCCCGCGATGGTGCAGATCTTGTCGGCGGCCTCGCAGATGAGGTCCGCGAGCTTGCAGACCGCCTGGCAGTCGTTGTGCGCGCGCGGCACCACGGCGTCGGCCTTGGCCTTGTCGAGCTGCTCGACCGCTTCCTTCATCGCCGCTTCGTCTTCGGCGGCGCTCGGGCCCGGCTGGTCGGCGACGGCCTTGCTCGGAGGCGGCTTGCTCTGCATGGCGCAGCCGCCCAGAACGAGCGCGAGTCCCAACAGGATTGGATTGAGGAGCTTCACTGCGCCCTCCCGGCGTCCTGGCTCGGTGCCAGGGCGGCCTTGGCGACCTCGATGGCCGACTGGTAAGCGTTGACGGCTCCATCATCGTCCTTCGCCGCCTCGCGCGCCTCCCCCAGCCTCAGCCAGAGCTGGGCGACGTAGATCGACGCGGGCTTTCCGCGAGCGTCGTCCAGTCCCTTCTTGGCCGCGTGCCGCGCCCCGTCAACGTCCCCCACACGCAACGTCAGCTGCGAGATGCGCGCCGCCAGGTCGGCCTGCAGGTTCCAGCCCTCCTCGCAGTCGGGAAGCGGTTGGGCCTGGACGGCCGCGAGCTCGGCGACGGCTTGGGTCGGCTCGCCCTGCTTCTCGAGCGCGTCGGCCTTCCGGTGCGCTTCGGCGATCTTCGCGGCGACCTCGGCCAAGGCGCGGTCCCGCTCGACGGCCGGCGCCGGAGCGTCAGCGGCGAGCAGCGCGGCCACGAGCGCGACGGCGAGGCGGGTCACGGCGCGGCCTCCTGCTTCAGGCGGGCCCGGGCGCGGTCGGCGATGGCCTGGGCGCGGTCGGCCGCGGTGGGCTGCGGCATCATCTCGGCGATCAGCAGCTCGGCCTTCCTGTGAAACTCGCGACCCTCGCCAGATGCCACCACCATGCTTGGCGCCGGCGCGGCCTTCCTGCCCAGGCCCCCGACGAGCGTGGCGCCACCGACCGCGACCAGCACAGTGGCGGCGACGGCCCAGCCCCAGCGCGCCGGCCTCTTGGCGGCTGCCGGTGGCCCGAACAGGTCGTCGGCGATCCGGGCGCGGGACTCCTCGGGCAGCTCCGGTCTCCGGGCTGAAGCGATCAGCGCGGCGGTCTCGAATGCCTGCTCGTCCGGCTTCGCGCCGGCCTTGCCGTCCATCGCCTCGGCCAGCTCGCGTGCCGCTCGGGCCTCGTCCAGCGAGGCGGGCGCCTCGTCCTTCGGTCCGTCCTGGCGGCTGTCGTCGCTCACGGTCATGCCTCCGCCTTGCGCCCATACGTATCCACGTACAGGGCCCTGAATTGCTTACACGCCCGGAAGAAGGCGACGTCGAACGCGCCGATCGTCGTCCCCAGCTCGGCCGCGCACTCCTCGCGCGAGCGCTCCTCCAGCAGCCGGAGCTTGATGGCCAGTGCGTACCGGGTGTTCATCCGCGCCAGCACCGCCTCGACCTGGTCCCGAGCCAGCTCCCGGGCCTCCAGGGCCTGCGCAGCACCCTCCGGGTCCGGCAAGGCCGCCTCGGCGCGCTCGAGCTCCGCCACCAGCGCCGCCTGGAAACGCCCTTCGGTCGCCATCCTTCGCCGCCGATCGAGCGCCTTGTTCTTGGCGATGGTCGCCAGGAACCCGAAGACCTCGCCCTCCGCTAGCCGCTCGGGCTTCTCGAGCACGGTGACGAAGGTCTCCTTGAGCGCGTCCTCGCACGCGGCGCGCGAAGCGAGCACCGGCCAGAGCACCTCGCGGAAGAGCTTGTCGGCGGTCCGCTCGTAGATCGCGCGGAGCGCCGCCTTGTCGCCTCGTGCGGCGCGGCGGGCCAGCTCGATGAGGGCGGAGTCGCGTTCCATCGCAGGTACGGCAGGATAGACCAGGAGTGGAGAATGGGCCTGCCCAGCAGCCGAGCAGGGACTATTATCCGCCCCGCCATGCCTACCGAATTCCAGCTGATCGAGCGCTTCCTCGCCCCCTTTGGACGCAACGCCGGGCACGTCGTCATCGGCCCGGGCGACGACTGCGCCGTGCTGCGCTGCGCCCCCGGCACCGAGCTGTGCGTCACCACCGACGCGCTGGTGGAGGGCGTGCACTTCCACCCGGCGCTCTTCAGCGACGCGGACATCGGCCACAAGGCGCTGGCGGTCAACCTCTCGGACATCGCAGCCATGGGGGCGGCGCCGCGCTGGTTCGTCTGCTCCATCGCCTGCCGGCCCGAGGACGCCAAGCGCATCCCGGGCATCGCCCGCGGCATGGCGGCGCTGGCCAAGCGCGCCGACGTGCTCATCGTCGGAGGCAACTTCAGCCGCGCCGACACCCTCTCCATCCACATCACCGCCGGCGGCGAGGTCCCCAAGGGCACCGCGCTGACCCGCTCCGGCGCCAAGATCGGCGACCAGCTCTACGTCACCGGCACCTTCGGCGACGCCGCGCTGGCGCTGGCCCTGCGCAGCATCGACCGCCAGGCCAAGGCGGTGCTGGGCCGGCAGCTCCGGCCCGAGCCGCGGCTGAAGGTCGGCGCCATCGCCCGGCGCTTCGCCCACGCGGCCATCGACGTCTCCGACGGCCTGCTCCAGGACCTGGGCCATGTCTGCGAGTCGAGCCGGGTCGGAGTGCGCCTCGACGCGCACCTGGTCCCGGTCAGCCGCACGTTCAAGGACGTCGCCGCAAACCTCGATCTGGCGCTCACTGGGGGCGAGGACTACGAGCTGGCGCTGTTCGTGCCGCCCGCCAAGTGTGCTGCGTTCGAGAAGGCCTGCCAGGCCGCCGGCGAGAAGGTCCACCGCATCGGCGCCGCCGTGAAGACCCGCCAGGTGCTGGTCGACAACGCGCCGCACCTCGCGCACCGCGGTTTCGACCACTTCGGGAAGTAGCGGGCCGAGCCTGTGGCCGACGCAGGACTCGCCGAACGACGGGCTGCTAAAGATAGGCAGCTACTTTGTGACATGACTTTCGCCCGTTGGGCGTCAGTGCCGGCGGCTGAAGCCGCGCCTGACATTGCGAAGCCTGCCTGCGCAGGCTGGGTGTTCGGCAGATCTGCAGGCGCCAGCTGGGACAGCCCGCGAAGGCGGGCTTCGTAGCTTCAGGCGCGACTTCAGTCGCCGGCCCCTTCTACGGCCCGGGGCATCCCGGACCGAATTGGCGCTCCCTGTTGCGTTTTGTTTCGCAGCTCGCATCCCCGTGACTTGGGTGGCGACTCGCGGGTCATCCCCGCGAACCCCAACCGACACGACGGAGCGTCCGATGAAGACCCGCAACCTCCTGACCGCTTGCCTGGCCGTCCTCTCGCTGCTCGGCTTCGCCCCCTCCGCCCGCGCCGAAGGCCCCACGGTGACGCGCACCGAGACGAGCTGGTCGCACTCCTTCCAGTCCTCCGACCGCGGAACGCGCGTCCGGGTGCAGACCGCCGGGTGGGTCTGGAACTCCAGCGCTGGCGCCTGGCAGTGGCAGGTGGTGGACCAGCAGACGGCCTCGCAGGACCACCAGGAGCAGGAGGACTACTCCGCGTACACCATCACCAGCACCTGGCGTGGCTGGGGCCGGTAGCGACGCGCTCGCCTCCACGCCAAGCCCGCGTTTCGTTTGAGCATTCCGTTCGGGGCGGCCAAATTGACTTCGGATCCCCCCTCTATAAGATGAGGCCCGTGCTCCCTCCGCTCCGCGACGACCTGGCCTCCAGGTTTCGTGAGTCATCGGCCATCCGCCGCGATCCGCGCGACGTGCCGGTCTTCTCGCTGCGTAACAAGATCTTCCTGGGCTACCTCGTTCTCGGCTGCGCCCTGTACGGCACCTTCGAGATCTTGCGCGCCCTGAACTTCGGCCGGCTGGCGGACTTCGGCGTGGTGATGGGCGTCTCGCTCATCTTCGGCATCCTGCTGCCCAGCTACCTCGCCCGGGTCAAGCGCGTGCAGCTGCTCAACCGCGGCGCCCTGGAGATCAGCCGCGGCGACCTCTCCAAGCCGGTGCAGATGGAGAAGGAGAGCCTGGGCCGCGACGAGATCGACGAGCTGTCCATCGCCATCGCGCACATGCAAGAGAACCTGCGCGAGCTGGTCGGCCACGTCCAGCGCACCGCCAAGTCGGTCGCCGACAGCGCCAACGACCTGCAGCGCTCCGCCGAGAACGTCAACTCGTCCACCGAGGAAGTGGCGTCCTCGATGGAGAAGATCAACAAGGGCGCCGAGGAGCAGACGGGGCTCGTCGAGCGCGCCTCCAAGGTCATCACCGAGATGGCCTCGTCCATCCAGCGCGCCAGCCGCAGCGCCGAGGACGCCGCCCGCTCGGCCGCCGACACCTCCGGCGCCGCCGAGTTCTCGGGCAACGCCGCGCGGCTCGCCGGCGAGAAGGTGAAGAAGGTCTTCGCGCGCATCGAGACCGCCAGCCACGAGGTCTTCGCCTTCGGCGAGAAGACGCAGGAGATCTCCAAGATCGTCGACGCCATCACCAACGTGGCCCAGCAGACCAACCTGCTCGCCCTCAACGCGACGATCGAGGCCGCGCGCGCCGGCGAGTATGGCCGCGGGTTCGCGGTGGTCGCCGAAGAGGTCCGCAAGCTCGCCGAGACCGCCGGCCGCAGCGCCGAGCAGATCTCGAAGATCTCCCGGGAGATCGCCGCGCAGTCGAACGCGGTCGTCGGCGCCATGAAGGAAGGCATCGAGGAGCTGGGCGACGGCCGCGAGGACTTGAACAACATCATCAAGGCCCTGGGCGCCATCACCGACACCGCCCGCAAGGCCGCCGAGCGCGTGAACATCATCTCCGAGCTCAGCCGCGAGCAGCTCTTGGGCTCCGAGGAGATGGTCAAGGCCATCGGCCACATCTCCGGCGTGGCCAGCGGCAACGCCCAGTCGACCGACCAGGTCCACACCGTCATCCAGGAGCAGACCGCTGCGGTGGCGCGGATGACGAGCAGTGCGCAAGAGCTGACCAACCTGTCGCTCGAGCTGCAGACCGTCGTGACGCGGTTCCGGCTGTAGGTGTCACGGGGTCGGAACGTTGCGGAGTCGGAGCATTGCGCGTTGCCGGCGGCTGAAGCCGCGCCTGACGCTGCAAAGCCTGCCTGCGCAGGCTGGGTTGTCACTGAGATCCGAAGGCGCCAGCAAGGATGCCCAGGCCAGGTGTTCTTCGAAGCGATTGACCCACCTTCATATCCAGCCCGCGAAGGCGGGCTTCGCAATTTCAGGCGCGACTTCAGTCGCCGGCTGCTTCTGCCCCGGCTGCTTCCGCTTCCGCGTCGTTCCGCCCTTCGCTGCCCTCACGGCACGATCAGGATCTTCGTCCGCAGCGGCACTTCCTTCGCCAAGAACCGGATGTGCCGGTTCTCGACACCCAGGCACCCAAGCGTCCAGTCATTCACCGTCACCAGCTTCGAGCTCGGATCCTCGGTCTCCAGTCGCGCGATGTCCTTCGCCATCTTCGTCGGCGCCCCATGGATGCCGATGGTGCCGCCGAGCGCGGAGTAGAAGTCGGGACATGCACCGGGGTGCTGGCTCTTCTTGATCCGCTCCAGCGCCTTCTCGTCGAAGCGCTTCTCCTTCACTGCCGCGTCGACGTCCTTCTGGGACGGGAAGCTCACCGAGAGGAAGTAGGTGTACTCGCTCGCCGCGATGCTCCCGCAGATCTCGTACTCGCCCTCCGGCGTGCGCGCATCCGCCAGCCGCAGCTTGTGCCCGACCGCGCGCTTGGAGAGGGCCATCGGCACCGGAAAGCGGATGCGCGCCTTCACGGAGGTCTTGATGAGCGGGTCGTAGTCCTTCAGGTCGACCTCGCGCTCCACCGGCTTGCCGTCCTGGAACAGGTACAGGAGCCGCGCAGCCTTGAAGGCGACCAGCACCTTGCCGCCCTTCGCCTTCTCCACGAACGCCCGCGCCGCCTCACAGGACCCCACGCTGGTGCTCGCGCAGACCTCCGCGGGAAAGAGCTCCACGGGCTGCGCCGTGGCCGCCAGGAGCAGGGTCGATACCGCAATCGCATCGAGCATGGACGCCTCCTCCCGACACGCTCTGCAACCCCTCGGCCAGGGCTGGAATGTCGCGCTTTCAGGCAAATTTCTGCCGGGGCTGCAACACGGCTTGGCAATCGGTCAAGCGGCGTGGCGAAGGCCTTGCGCCGGCCTGTTCGATCCTGCATGAATCCTTCGACCAAGCGCGCTCACGCCGGAGGGCATCATGGAAGAGTTGGTTCACAAGGATTCGGTGCGGGTCGGGTTGAGCGGGTCGATCTTCCTGCTCCAGTACGAGTCGACCGCGACGATCTCCGCGGCCAAGCTGCTCGACGACGTGCTGGTGCGGCGCTTCGACGCCAACCCCGGCGCGAAGTGGGGAATCATCGTGGTCATCGACTCCTCGAATCCGCCACCCGACGACAAGACGCGCGCGGCCATCTCCCAGTCCATGAAGGGCAAGGGGCGAGGCGACCGTGTCTCGGCGCTGGCCTACGTCGTCATCGGCTCGGGCTTCCGCGCGGGCGCCATCCGCGCCTCGCTGGTCACGCTCAACCTGCTGTCGCAGTCGGCGTACCCGAAGAAGGTCTTCTCCAAGCTGAGCGACGCCGTGGAGTGGATCAGCGCCACCGCCCCCACCGTGCTCAAGGCGTTGGACGTCCCGCGCACCAAGACTGCGATCGAGGCGTTCCAGGCCGCCTACAAGCCGCCCACGCCGCAAGCCCGCGTCTGAGCGCCCGTTCCCCCGAACCTAGACAGCGCGCCTCAGATTCTCTTTTCCAGACGGCTGCCCGACCCCGGCGCGGAGGTGCGCGAAGGCCGGGCACTACACGTCACGGCGCGAAGCGCTGGCGGAGTTGAGAGACGGCTCCAAGGCGCTTCGCGCTCACCTGCACTGTGGGCGAACGGCTGAGGCTGTCTGCGCTACCGAACGTTCACGACGACGCTGTGGTGGTGGTGATGATGACCGTGTCCCGGACGAGGCACGCCTGGGGGAAGCGGCGGGCGGATAGGGTGGATGATGCATCCCGAAAGGCCGACCGCCGCCAGCAGGACCAAGAGCAGGCGCTTCATCGATGTCTCCGTATTCTCTTCGAGCCCTGCGGAGGGAACACGGTCGCCGGAAGCGAGGTTAGGGAACGCGCGCGCCAACGGCGTAGCGGGCAAGGCCCGGCAGCGCCCGCCCCAGCATCCAGCGCAGCGGCACCGGCAGCGCCCGGCGCGCGGACCGCAGCGGCCCGGGTAGATCCAGCGCGACCGTGTAGTCGACCTCGCACGCCGCTCCGCCGTCGGCCGGCGAGAGCCTCCAGTCCTCGAGCATCGCCGCGAGACCCGGCACGTTGGCGCCGACCATGGTGAACGAGAAGCGCGCTCCGGGCTCCCAGGCAATGAAGCGCTCCTCGAGCTGGAGCGGGCCGAGCCACACCCGCCGCCGCGCGCCGACGCCCTGCCCGTCCGGCCCTACGGCCTCGACCTTTCGCAGGTCCCTGAACCAGCGCGGCCACTGCTCGTGCGCGGCGAGGATGGCGAAGACGTCCGCCGGCGACCGGGCGATGCGGTGGTGGAAGTCGAGCCGGACGTCGGCTCGCTCCGGAAAGGAGAGGTCCTCGGCACGAAGGGAATAGCGCATGCCCTTGTCTAACCGCGCTCCGGCGCGACGGCGAGGCCGACCGCCGGCAGGCGCAGGGTGAATGTCGTGCCCTCACCAGGCCGGCTCTCGACGCCGATCCGCCCGCCGTGTCCTTCGACGATGCGCCGGACGACGAACAGGCCCAGTCCCATGCCCGGGATGCTGCTCCGCTGGTGACCGGTGCGCTGGAAGGGCTCGAAGACGCGCTCCCGATCCTCCTCCGCGATGCCGACGCCGTGGTCGCTGACGCTGAGCTCGATCTCCACCTCATCCCGCCGCAGGCGCAGGTGCACCGCGCCGCCATCGGGTGAGTACTTGATGGCGTTGCTGACGAGGTTGCCCAGGACCTGCTCGATGCGCTGGCCATCGCACTCGACGATCAGCGGCTCCTCCGGCGCTTCGAGCAGGACCGGGTGCCGAGCGTCGGCGTTCTCGTAGAGCGCACAGACGGAGCGAGCGGTCTCCCGGAGGTCGCACGGCGTCTTCTCGAGCTTGAGCTGGCCGGCTTCGATGCGAGCGGTGTCCAGGAAGTCGGAGACCAGGCGCTCCATCCGGTCGGCCTGGCGCTGTACCAGCTCGAAGGCCTTGCGGATGACCGGCTCCGCAGGCAGCGGCTTGTCGGGGTGGACCACGCCACGCGAGCACTTGAGGGCCGAGAGCGGGTTGCGCAGGTCGTGGGCGATGCCGGCGAGGAACGCCATCTGCTGCTCCCGCTGGTGCGCCTGCGAATCTGCGAGGTCGTTGAAGCGGCGGGCCATCTCCGAGAGCTCGATGGGCCCGAGGGTGGGCGCCCGTGCGTCGCGGTCCCCGGCCTTGAAGCGCTCGATGGCGGCGGCCAGCGCGAGGACCGGCCGGAAAGCACGGCGCTCGAGCCACCAGGCCACGGCCACCACCATCGCCGCGAGCAGCACCGCGTTGGCGACGCCCAGCCGGGTCGCGAGGTGCGAGTAGTGGGCGGCGCGCGCCTGCTCGGCGCGGGCATCGGCCACGTTGACGTCCACCAGCTTGCCGATTGCGCGGTACGCCTGCTTGAACGCCGCCGCCCGAGCGGGGTCGTCCGGCGCGCCGAGGTAGGCGATGACGCTCTGGCGGGCGCCTTCCAGCGAGCGCGCCTCGGCCTCGCTCCCGACGTACTGGGCGGCCGCCGAGAACCCGGCGTGCATCGCTGCGACGAGCTGCGCGCGCGTCCTCGGATCGCTCGAGAGCTCGTGCAGCAGCAGGTCGCGCTGCGTCTCCTCGACGACCTTGACGCTCTCGGCGGAGGACTCGATGGCCTCGCTCGAGCCGCGCAGCGCCGCGGTGAGGTAGGCGAAGGCGGCGGCGACCGTCGTGGCGAGGAGCGCCAGTGCGGTCACCACGCCGAAGATGGAGCGCTTGATGCTGGGCCTTCGCCTTGGCGTCATCCCGACCCCGGAAGTGCGGCGTCGGGCAGTCAACCTAGGAGCTCGCCAGGGAATTCCTTCCGGGAGCTAGCCGTTGCCGGCCTTCTTCCTCGCCGCCTCTTCCTCTGCCTGCAGGGCGGCTTTGGCCTCGCGGGCGCCCTGCGTCGCGAGCTCGTCGGCGCGCTCGTTGCCGGCGTTGCCATGGTGCCCGCGGATCCACTGCCAAGTGAGGCTCAGCCGCTTCTCCACCGCCAGCGACGCGATGCGTCGGACGTTCTCGACGATCTCCGGATCGACCTTGCCGAGGCCTTCCTGGCGCTTCCAGGCGTCGAGCTTGCGCTTGCAGCTCTCGACCAGCGACTGCGAATCGGAGAAGACGGTGGCCTCGGCGCCTTCCGGCAGCGCCGCGAGCGCTTCGGCGACGGCAGTGATCTCCATGACCTTAGAGAGCGTCTTGGTCGCGGCGCCGTGGCCCTCGAGCGTCGTGCCGTCGGGCTTCTTGATGCAGAAGCCCCAGCCGCCCGGGGCGCCCTCGTTGCCGGACTTGCAAGAGCCGTCGGTGTAGCAGAAGAACATCGCGGCGCCCCTTTTCCTACTTCGCTCGCGTCTTCTCAGCTCCGTAGCACGCGCGAGCTCTCTGGATCACCGCCATCAGATTGAAGATATCGCTGCTCCCCGCCACCCCCGCCGCCCCGGGCAAGGGGCCGGAAGCGACCACGTGCTTTCCCGTCGTGGTCTCCACTCTGACGCCTGCCTTCGACCATGGCCGCTCGAGCTCGCAGCGCACGACTTCTCCCCAAGCGACGCGAACGTTCTCTGCGCCGACGGTGTAGAGCGCTTCGTTGCTGAACACCACGAGGTCGCGGTCGAAAGGCGGAGCACAGCGATACCAGCCGAGAACTCGCTCCTCGTCCCAGGTGGTGGTCGCGACGAAGACCGAGAGCGGCGTTCCCGCCGCAGGCTCGGTAAAGCTCGGCATCTGGCGCAGGTATCTCAGCAGGATCTGGTCGAACGGGATGGGCATCACTCGCCCTGCGGCCCCACGTCCGAGCAGGTCAGACCCTCGAGCGGCTTGCAGTTCTGCCCGATGAGGCAGCCGCCCTTGTCGCCGAAGTCCACACAGCGGACCTTCTTGCACCCGCTCCCGTTGGGATCGCAGGGCCGCTTGCTGATGGAGCAGGTCCTCGTCTCCGCCACGCAGATGTCCTGCGCGCAATCCTCGTCGGCGACGCAGCTGCAGAAGCTCTGGCTGGCGCCCTCGTGGAAGGTGCACCGCCCATAGCAGTAGCCGATGGGCATCCCGGGGTCGTGGCCGCACATGCCGTGATTGGGGCAGTCCTCGTCGGTGTTGCACGGCAGCTGGGTGCGGTGATCGGGCGACATGCACTGGTCGGTGGCGGTGCACTGGGTACGCGTCCAGACGACGATGACGTCGCTGCAGTCGTAGCCCTGCGCGCACTCCTGGCCGTCGGAGCAGTCGACGCCGCAGTACGTCCGGCCGGTGTAGGTCGAGTAGAGGCAGAAGTTTGCGCCCTTGCCGCAGCTGTCCTGGCCGGGCGCGTAGACGCAGTTGGAGCAGTAGGGCCGCAGGTCGTTGTCGTAGTCGCTCTGGCACTTGGGCAGTCCGCCCTCCGCCGGAGCGCGACAGACCTCGCCGTAGCCGCACCAGGAGTTGTCGGCGCAGACCTGGCTCGCGCAGCGGCCGATGGCGCACTGGGCGCGCTCCTCGTCGGTCGTTCCCTGGCAGCTGCAGAGCGCCTCGCCCGCTGGGCCCGCATCGCTCGCCGCGACCTGGCAGACGCATGCCTGCCGCCCGGTCGCATCGCAATCGCCGTGCGCCCGGCAACCGGGCTTGCACGTCGAGGTCGACTTGTCACAGAGCTGCCCGAGCGGACAGTGCAGGTCGGACGCGCAGCGACCGCTGGCGAGGCACGTGCTGGTCGTCGGGTCACAGAAGAATCCGTTGGGACAGTCGCGGGTCTCGTAGCAGCCGACGTGGGCCTGGCAGTAGCCCTGGCTGTTGCAGAACTCACCCTCCTTGCAGGCCGCATTGGTCTTGCACAGGCACTGCGCGGTCTCGACGTCGCAACGGTACACCGCAGGGTCGCCGCAGTCGGAGTCGACGCGACAGCCGCTGACGAGCTTCTTGTCGTTGGGGCACGCCGCGAACAGCGCCAGCGCCGCAGCGGCGAGAGGGAGCAGGAAGAAGAGGTGGGATCGCATGGTCGGGTGTGCCTGCCTCACGGCGACGGCTCCGGCGGGAAGAGCGGGACGTTGGTGTCCGCGTCGGCCCAGATGGTCCAGGTGTCACTGCCCAGGGACGAGTAGCTCCAGTGGGCCCAGTCGAAGCGCGCGGCGCGCGAGAAGGACAGCGAAATGACGATTCTGGTCGCCCCGCATTCCGCCTGCGACGAGCTGGTCGTAGAGGTTCTGCGGCATCGTCGCCGAGCGCGTCGCGCCGGGCATGATGACGCTCCACACCGAGCCATAGCCGCTCGGGCCAATCTTGGAGACGCTCAGCCGGGTCAGGTCCACGTCGGGGTTGGCGACCATGCGCCAGGAGATGGTCCCGTCGAACCAGTCCACCGGCTTCTCGATGCGCGGCAGCGGCAGCATCGGCCCGATGGTGAGCCCCTTGGTCAGGTCGCCCAGCTGCTTGCGGAAGGCGTAGCTCGTCGGCGAGGTGTCCGAGTCGCGAGAGAAGGCCAGGAAGAGCAGGTCGCTGCCGTCCAGGTGCGGCATCGACCCGAAGTCGACGTCCTCGTCCGTCGTGTCGACCGAGCCCAGCGGGATGACGCCCTCGGCACCGAGCTCCAGCCAGCCGTAGACCGTCGTGCGCGCCATGCTGAAGCTGACGAGGCTCAGCGGCGGCTCCTCGAAGTGGACCGGGAAGGTCTGGTCGAGGTGCACGTCGAGCACGATGTCCTTGCCCACCTGCGGCCGGTTGGGATTCTGCGTTGACGCCCCGGCGGACGCCCAGCAGGTACGGCGTGAAGAGGTCCTTCTGGAGGTCATAGATGCCGTAGACCGCATAGACGGCCCGCAAGCCGGCGCTGGTGTAGACGGAGAAGGCGCCGCCGTCGGCGGTGATCTTCCAGCGCTCGCCCCGCGCGTCGCGCTGGTCGGGAGTCGCGCGGTAGCCGAAGGGCGGGGTGTTGTAGAGGCTGGTGTTGGCGACCCAGACCTCGGCCCAGGCTCGCTCGTGCGAGGCGAGCGGCCGCGGGAGCTTGAAGCCCGTCACGTGGCCGGCGATGACCGCGGGGCCGGTGCTGCCGCCGGGCTCCGGCATGTCGGGCGGCGAGCCGTCGCCGGTGGTGCTCGACAGATAGACCGTGAGGTTCTGCGACTCCTGCGAGGCGATGGTCAGCGTCTGGAAGCCGTCCTTGGAGATCGTCACCGTCTGCGACTTCATTAGCTGCGGGTCGCTGAAGGTGATCTGGCCGAGGCGGTCCGTCTTGCCCTGGAAGAGGGTCGTCGGGTCGCTGCCGAGCATGACCGTCGCTCCGGGCAGCGGCTGGCCGTAGTGCAGCCACGAGGACTGCAGGACCGTGACGTTGAGGGTGCCGTTGAGCGGGCCGCCCGTGCTGCCGCCGCCGCCGCTGGTGGGGTCGAAGTAGCTGAAGGCGCCGAGCGAGACGTCGCTGGAAGCACCGATCTGCACTTTGACGTCCGCCGCACCGACGCGGCCGGGCGGGGTGTGCCCGACGACGGTGTGCGCATCGACGATCCGCTGGTCCTTGAGCAGCGCTCCGCCAAAGAGCACCGAGAGCCCGGGCCCGAAGCCGGTGCCCAGGACCGTGACGTAGGTCCCGCCGGCGATGGCGCCGTTGTCGGGACTGACGCGGCCAATGAAGAGCTTCTCGGTGTAGGCGAAGCCCTTCTTCAGCACCGCCTCGTTGTCCCTGTCGGCAGGGTCGCGAACACGAACGTCGGTCGCCCCTGAGCCGGGCGGCGTGACCGCGGCGATCTGCGCGTCGCTGCTGATCGTGATTCCTGTCGCTGGCAACGCGCCGAAGGTGACCTCGAGCCCGTCGACGAACCCCGCGCCCGTGAGCACGACCGCCTCGCCGCCTTCGGCCTTGCCCGAGACAGGCGCCAGCGAATCGAGCTCCAAGTTGTAGTGGTAGCCCTTGGCCAGCGTCGTCTGCGTCGCCGTTCCGACCGCCACGACGTCCACCCATTGGTTGGCGGCTCCTGGCGGCACCGTGATGACTGCCACGTTTGCGTCCACCGTGACCACGGCGGCGGCCGTTCCGTCGATCTGGAAGGTCGTCGCGGCATCGAAGCCAGCGCCGACGATGGTCAGCGCGTTCCCGCCGGCGGCAGGCCCATGCGTCGGCCAGACACCCGCGAGGCCCAAGTCGGTCGCGGTGAGGTCGACGTAGATGTAGCCGTCCGCGCGCGTCGCCGTGCCGGTCGACGTTTCGACCACGAGGTCCACCGCACCCACGCTCGCCGACGCCGGAGCGATGGCGTCGATGTCACCGTCGTCGACGACCGTGAAGCTGGCCTCGGCCGTGCCGAAGAGGACCCTGGTCGCGCCCGTGAAGGACATGCCGACGAGCTTCACCGTGCCGCCCCCCGCCAGCGGACCCCAGGCGGGCTCGGCGTGGTCGATTCGCAACGGCTCGAAGTAGGTGAAGCCGCGGCGGATCTCGCCGACGCCGTTCTTGTTGAAGGCGCGGACGTCGACCGGGCCCACGACATCGCCCGGCGGTACGGTGACCCGCGCAGTCTGCGGATCGACCACGGTCAGCTTCTGGCAGGCCTTGCCGCCGATGAGCACCGTGAGGTCGTCGGTGAAGGCGTCGCCCTTGAGCTCGACCTTCAGCCCACCCTCGAATCGAGCCGCGTGCGGGACTGATCGAGTTGAAGATCAGGTCCTGGAAGTAGGTGAAGCAGCCCTTGCAGGTCGCGGTGCCGTTGGGGTTGGTGATGACGACGTCCGCGGCTCCGGCCGGGTTGGGCGGCGCGATCACCTCCATGGTGTCGTCGTCGATGATGTCGAAGGAGGCGACCTCGTTCGCGCCGAACTTCACGCGCGTCTGCTTCTTGGCCTCGGTCGCGCCTTCCGCGAAGCCCTGGTAGAAGCCGCCGCCCTCGATGGTCACGCTGACGTTGCCGGTGAGCAGCCCGCGGCTAGGCAGCACACTCTTGATCTTCACCTCGTGCAAGCCGGAGTCAGGCTTCTTGGTCCCGACGTCTTCCTCGCCAGCGTCGAAGTCCGCGGAGGCGTCCGAGACCTGCGCCGAAGCGTCGTCGGGGAGGTAGCCCGCATCGCGGACCGAGGGTCCGCCGCCGCAGTCACAAGAAGCAAGGATGAGCAGCAAGGCCAGCAGAGAAGCAGGCACGGAGGCCTGCCCCCACCCAGAGCCAGGCGAAGAGGTCCGACCAAGATCGGAAGGAGCAGAAGCGAACCCCCTCCCGCAGTTTGGGAGGGGGCAGGGGGGAGGGCTGACCGCGTTCGAAGCCATGAAGCACCCTATTCGTACGCCACGTGCAGCCAGTACTCGGCGGAGGCCCGCTCGTCGAGCGAGGCCACTTCGATCAGCACCTGCCCGTCCACGATCGCCGCCGCCTCCACCACCACCGTCTGGACCGGGTTCGTCACCTGGTCCGCGCCGAGCTGCGTCGTCCCATCCTTCGCGAACACGAACAGGTCCGCGGCGCCCTCGGTCGGCACATAGTTGAGCTCGACGCGCAGCTTCTTGCCGGCCGGCACGTCCAAGAGGAACCAGTCGCGGTCCAGGCCGCACACGGTCAGCTTGTCGTAGTCGCCCTGGTCGTGGAGCGAGGCGGCGCTGGCCGCGGTGTCGTTGGGCTCGAACGCGTCGTCGTCACACGGCGTCCCGCGCGAGATGGCGATGCGCAGGCCGTAGTCGACGAACGCGTCGCTCGTCTGCATCCGCAGGTAGTAGGTGCCGTCCAGCGAGACGGTCCGGTCCAGCGCCAGCGCCCCCTGCCCCAGCACCCGGCCCGTGCCGTCGAGCAGCCGCGTGTCCATCACGTCCTGGAAGAGCGGGTCGGCGTCCACGAAGACGTCGAAGCGGTCGCCGCGGGTGAGCTTGACCGAGTACCAATCCTGCTCGCCGTCGCAGAGCGTCAGGTTCGCGTAGTCGCCGGAGACGATCGGCGCGGCCTCGGCCATCGCGGCGTTGGGCTCGTAGCGGTCGGGCTGGCAGGCGCGCTTGACGCACTTGCCGGCGGCGATGTCGCAGCGCTCGTCGCTGAAGCAGTCCTCGTTCGACAGGCACGGCGGCGGCGTGGGCGTGCAGAACCCGGTGGCGCGGTTGCAGGTGAGCCCGGCCGAGCAGTCGCGGTCGGAGAGGCAGCGCGCCGAGCCGTCGACGACGCAGGTCAGCCGGCCGCGATCGCAGACCATGCCGCCCGGGCAGTCGGAGCTGTCGGCGCAGTCGGTGCAACGGCTGTCCAAGCACTTCTGGCCGGCGCCGCAGACCGTGGCCTGCGTCTCCTCGCTGCAGCGCAGGACGCAGGCGTTGGTGGGCACGTTGCACAGCTCGCCGGTGGAGCAGTCCTTGTCGGACAGGCAGCCGATGTCCTCCTCGCACACGCCGTTGGCCTGGTTGCAGCGCATCCCGTCGGCCAGGCACCGGCCGGCGGAGCAGAGCACCGCGTCCTTCTCGGAGACGCATAGCCCCTGCACGCAGCGCTGGCCGGCGGTGCAGTCGGCGTTGGCGGAGCAGTCGTCACCCCAGCCCGTCTTGAACCCGCACAAACGCTTCGTCGGGTCGCACTTCTCGCGCAGCTCGCATTGGCCATCGCTCGAGCACTGGCCGCAGGTGAAGTCCGGCAGGCACGTCATCTGCTCGAGGTCGCCGCCCTTGGCCTTGCAGTCGGCGCGGGTGGTGCACTCGCGGGTGCCGGCGTCGGCGCCCGGCGGAGTGGGGTTCTTGGACGGGCAGGCGCACAGCAGCAGCGCGGCCGCGAGCGGGAGGAGCGTCAGCCCACCGTCCGACCGTCCGACCGTCCCGGCTCGGAGGCCGGCAGCTCCGACGTATCGTTCAGTGCGCGTCGCCATCACTGCACCACGTCGATGTTGGTGATGGCCCCGCCCGGCCAGTCGATGGTCAGCACCTGCCACTGCCGGCCTTCCTGGTACAGCGTGCGCCGCACCTCGGCCTTGACCACACCGAACTCGTAGACGCGCACCGTGGCCAGCGTCGCAGGCTTCTTGCTCCGGTGGTCCGAGAAGTAGTCGACCATCACCTTGAACTTGCCAGGCAGCGGCTCGCCGTAGCTGATGATCTCCGGGCCGTAGCCGGTGAGCGCGTCGCGGTCGAGCGTCGGGTTGCCGGCCGGGTTGCCCCAGTCTGGGCGGGTGTGGCCGTCGGCGAAGTAGCAGTCCTGCGGCCCGAAGAAGTCGGTGCCGTCCGGGGTCATGTGCAGGTCGAGGTCGGGGTCGAGGTTGTCCCAGACCAGCTCGACCAGCAGCTGCTGCGCGGGCTTGGCGAGGACGTCCTTGTAGAAGGGCTTGGAGACGCAGCCGGCAGAGTCGGCCACCGTCAGCCCCACCGTGTACTGGCCCGGCAGGTCGAGCGTGAGCTGCGTCTTGGCCTGGTCCTGCGGCGCCGGCTGGGTGCGCGAGCCGAGCGGCGAGGACTTGAGCGTCCACGCGTAGGTCAGCGGCAGGTCGTTGTCCGGGTCGGTCGAGCCCGAGCCGTCGAGCGTCACCGTCGCGCCCGGCGCCGCGTTGGGGATGTCGGCGACGGCCGGCTTGGGGGCGCGGTTGACGCGCGCCGAAAGCGGGATGGAGACCGTGCGGTGCGCCGGGTCGGTGCCGGTAACCAGCACCGCGCCGGACAGGAACGCCGCCGAGGCCTCGGTCGTCGACAGTCGCACCGCCAGCTGCAGCTCGCCGCCCTGGGCCACCGTGGCCGGCGTGCGGGTCGAGGAGACGAACTGGAACTCCGGCGCGGTGCCGTCGGCGAAGCGGATCTCCTCGAGGATGAGGTCCGCGGTGCCGGTGGACTTGAGGGTGAGCGTCCCCACCGACTCGGTCCCCTCGCAGACCTCGCCGAAGTCGAGCGCCTTGTCGGCCTCCAGCGTCGCCACCGTGAAGCCGGTGCCGGTCAGCGGCACCTCGAGCGCGGGGCTCTCCAGGTCGTCGCTGTGGACCATCAGCGTCGCCTGGTACGGCGCGAGCTTGGCCGGCACGAACACCAGCTCGACGAACCCGCCCTCGCCGGCGCCGATGGTGGTGGGCGCGGCGCGCACCGCGAAGGCCGCCCCGGTCTCCTGCACCTCCGCCGACTCGATGGTCAGCGGCGCGCGCCCAGCGTTGCGGACCTCGAGCTTCTGCACCGCCTCGTTGAGCACCGGCACGTTGCCGAACTCGACGCTCTCCTGCGTCAGCTCGATCTTCGGCTCGGTCTTGACCGTCGGACCCTCGGAGCACGCCACGGCGAACGCCGCCGCGAAGAGGGCCAGGCCCAGCAGGTGTGCGCGCAGCTCGCTCATCAGATGCCGTCCGCCGCCTGGTAGCTGACCACGAGCACGCTGCGCAGCCCGGGCACCGAGTCGCCCTGGAAGAACAGCGCGTTGGTCGAGATCTCGAAGGTCCAGCCGTTGGGCTCGCCCTGCGGAGGCGTGCAGAGGATTCCCTGCGTCTCCGGCGGCTTGCCCGCGCAGTCCCTCTCCACCTTGTCGCAGCGGCCCATCTGCGCCGCCGGCGTGTCGCAGCGGTACTTCACGGTCGGCTCCAGCGTGGTGGTGTCCGGCTTCTTGGACAGGCCGAACTTGCGCTTGAGCCCCGCGGCGTCGAGGGCGATCTTCTCGAGCTGCTTGTCGAAGGTGGCGTCGCAGATGGACCCGACGATGCCGCTCATGGCCTGGGCCAGCGCGACGTAGCGGGTGCCGGCGGTGGCGTCGCAGGGCGGGCTGGGCACGTCGCCGACGATGACCGCCACGCTCACCGCGCCCTCGTTGCCGGTGCCCAGGGACTCCTCGAAGTAGCGCTGGTAGTAGCGGATCTCGCCGAAGCTCTGCTCGTCCTCGTCGGAGACGAAGATGATGTAGAGGTGGGCCTCGGGCCGCATGAAGCGCGGCATGTGCGCGGCCGCGCAGCTGTCCTTGCAGCTCTCGCTCCCGCCGCCGGGACAGGCGGCGACGCAGGCCGCGCGCTCGCCAAGCACGACCGAGGCCGCCTGCTTCTCGCGATCGATGGCCCGGCGCGCCGCCTCGAACGCCTCCTCGTGGCCCTTGCCGCCGGTGCCCACCTTCACGTTCTTCTGGAAGGCGGCGACCGGGTCCGAGAGCGAGGGGTCGACGATCTCCGGGTTGCCGATGAACAGGCCCTCGTCGTTGAAGACGTCGGTGGTGGTCACCGCGATCCGGTAGTCGACCTGGCCGCGGCTGAAGAGCTCCATGAAGCGGGTGAAGCTCGTCGCCAGCTCCTCCTGCTCGGGCTGCATCGAGGCGGAGTTGTCGACCACCCAGAGCACGTCGATCTTCGCGGCGGCGTCCTGGGCGAAGACGTCCTGGCGGAAGCCGGGCGGGGGCCGTTCGATGATCCGGTCCTCGTTGCAGCCCTGCAGAGCCAGGGTGCCGAGGGCCAGCGCGACGGTGAAGAGGGCCGTGCGGCGAGTCATTGCTGCCTTGTCCTTCCGTTCACGTCCGCACGGGGCGCCGCCCGCCGGCCGACCGGGGCGCCGCATTCGAAGGCGGTGATCGTAGCGGCAGTGACGCCCCGAATCCACTGGTGGAATCGCCTGCCGCGCCGGCCTGTCCGGGCGGGGGAGGACGACGACGCCCGACGACGCCCGACGCCTGCCCGACTCGCGCGCGGCCGGCTACCAGTCGTCGTCGCTGCCCTTCTTCTTGTCGTCCTTCTTGTCCTTGCCGGGGGGCGCCTTGGGGCGCGGCACCGTGGGCAGAGCGCCCTCGCCCAGCGGCTCGCAGGTGGCGAACTTGCCGGCGTTGAAGAGCACCATCTCGTTGGACTTGTTGAGGACCACGCGCTCGATGGCATCCCCGGAGTGGGGGGTGGGGGTCATGCACTTGACCTTCTGCTTGGGGACGGAGCGCACGAACTTCATCGGCGTCATGTCGCAGCGGGGCAGCGCCTCGGAGTCCCCTTCCTTGATCACGGTGGCCTTGAGCTCGCCGTCCTTGGGGTTGAAGACCACGAGCTCCCCGACGCCCTCGAGCCGCAGGTACAGGTCGGGCCGCCTGTCGCCGTCGACGTCGGCCTCGGCCATGAACGGGACCATCGCCATCGGAGGACGCTTCTCCTCCTCGTAGCGGGTCAGGATGGCCTCGTAGACGTCGTTGCCGGTCAGCTTTCCGACGCACTTGAACTTCGTCGGCACGCGGGTGTGAGCGGCCGTCTCCACGGCCTTCCGGGCGCTCTCGTCGACCTCGACGATCAGCACGTCGTTCTCCAGCCGCGAGACGGGCGGGAACGGGCCGTCGGCGACGAAGTGCAGCTCGATTCCCTTGTAGGGCGGCCGCATCTCGACCCGCATGCCCTCCAGGCCGCGCAGCACCTCACCGGGCTTGAACGCGCCGGCCTGCACCTCGAGGACGATGCTCATTCCTTCGACGGTCGCCTTCTTCACTCCCGCGCGGCCCTTCAGGCGCGGGACGGTGCTCTTGAGGCAGGCCTCGTCGCACGCCGGGCCGACGACGGTGGGGTCGACGAAGGGAACGACGTGGGCCAGGACCGGAGGAGGAGGCGGCGGCTTGGGCTTGGGTCCCTTGGGCTTCTCGGCCTTGGCTGGCGGCGCCTTGGCGGGCTCGGGCTTTGCCGGCTCGGCGGCCGCCGGCTCCTTCGCAGGTTCCTTGGCCGGATCCTTGGCCGCTTCCGCCTTTTCGGGCTCTTCCTTGGCGGACTCTTCCTTGGCCGGATCCCCGGCCGGCTTGGTCTCGGCGACCGGCTCGGCCTCCTTCTTGGGGGCAGGCTTGGCCTCCGCCTTCTTCGCCTTGGGCGCTGCCTTCTTCGGCGCAGGCTTGGCCTCGTTCTCGGGCACGATCGGCGCGAGCGGGTCGGGCTCGGCCTCGGCGGCTCGGGCCGTCGAGGCGAGGAGCAAGGTCGCCAGGCAGATCAGCAGCGTTCGCATTCGTCCGTCTCCGCAGCAGCGTCAGGTCGGCGGCTAGCTTACCAGCGCAGAAAGCCGAAGGAAGAAAGGCGCCCGAGTGCGGCATCGCCCGGCCGCGGCACGCATCGTTCGGTGGACGCGCCAGGTCCGAGGGCTCTTCACGGGGCGCGGAAAACTTGAGCCGGCCGTCCAGGCGTCGCACCATCGACCTCGTGCTCGTCCGCAACGCCACCTCCCGGGACATCGACTTCGTCGGCGAGCTGTCCGGCGAGGTGTTCACCGTCTACGGCGACTACCGCACGCTGCTGCCGAAGTGGTTCCAGACGGCCGGTGTGATGACGTCCGTCAGCGAGTCGGAGGGCGAGCGGACCGGCTTCGTCATGCTCGCCTTCTTCCCGGAGGGGAGGACGCTGGTGGGCGACGTGCTGGCCATCGCGGTGGCGCCGGAACACCAGGGCAAGGGCATCGGCCGGATGCTGCTCCAGCACGCGGTGACCACCTGCGAGCGGGTCGCCGAGCAGGCTCCGGTCCGGGCGATGCGCCTTTCGGTGGCGGACTCCAACGCGCGGGCCCAGCACCTGTTCACCTCCTTCGGCTTCAAGAAGCTCGCGGGCGACTTCGGGCAGTACGACGGCGGCCAGCAGGCGTTCCACATGGAGCGGCCGATCGGGCCGTAGCTCGACCATGAAGCCCCTCGTCTCCCGCGCGCGCCGCGCCCTCGCTGCCCAGGCCGCCGGCACGGGGATCCTGGTGGGCTTGGCGACGCTCGCGCCGATCCTCGCGGGGCTGCGCTACCAGGGCGTCGACCACTCGCGAATCCTCCTGGGGATGCAGTGTGCGGTTCGTCGCGGCCTCGAGCAGGGCTTCGCGCTCGACCTTGCGCTCGGCGGAGGCGGGCCGCTGCTCGCGGAGCTGCAATCGGGCGTCTTCTACCCGGCGACCTGGCTCCTGCTGCCCTACTCGGCCGAGACGGCGGCCTCGCTCTTCGTGCCGCTGCACCTGGCCCTCGCGGCGGCCGGCGCCGTCCTGCTCGCGGCGTCGTTCAGGGTCCGCCCGATCTCGCGCGTCGCGCTCGGGGTCGCCTACCCGCTGTGCGGCAGCGTGCTCAACCTCATCCTCCACGGCCCCTTCCTCGCGGCTGCGGCGTGGCTGCCCTGGGCCTGGGCCGGCGCGCGCTGGGCGCTGGCGTCGCGGCGGTGGGCTGCGGCGGGGCTCACAGTGACCAGCGCGGCGCTGGCGCTGACGCTGCTCAGCGGCGATCCGCAGGGCTTCGGGATCGCCTGCGCCATCGTCCTCTTGGAGCTCACCGTCTCGCTCGTCCGGAGACGAAGACCGCTTCGAGCCGCGCTCGCCGCCTCCAGCCTCGTTGTCGGGCTGTTGCTGGGCGGGATCCAGTGGCTGCCGGCGCTGGGCCTGCGCGAGGCCTCGGCCCGGGCCAAGGGCGCTTCCCCCGAGCACGTGGAGAGCTGGCCGCTGGCGGCGCCGGAGCTCTTCGGTGTGCTCTGGCAGCTCGACACGACCGACCGCGTCCGCGGCAACGCCTCGCTGCGCACGGCCTGGCTCGGCAACGCGTTGACCCAGCCCGCCTGGAACACGACGCCGCTGCTCGGCCTCGCGGCCTTCGCCGCCGCGTTGGCGGGCTTCTGGCTGCGCCGCGTGCGGACAGCGGCCCTCGCCGCGCTGCTCTTGACCTTGATGTCCCTGGGCGCCCAGACCCCCTTCTTCCCCGCGCTCCTGCGGGCCCTGCCCTTCCTCGGCCTCTTCCGCTACCCGGCGCGCTACTTCGTGGGCGCCAGCCTGGCCATCCTCGTCGTCGCGGTCTGCTCCTTCGACCGCGCGGCCCGTCACCGCTCGACGCGGCGCGCGCTCGCCATCGCGCTCGGCCTGGCCACCATCGCGTCCGGGGCTGCCATGGCTCTGGTCGGAGTACGCGCGGGGGACATCGACATTCTGGCGAGCAAAGTCGCCAACGCCGCCGGCTCCGCCTCGTCGAGCCTGCCCGTCCTCTCGTCGACCCTGCTCGACGCCGGCACCCTCTCGACCATCCTGTGCGCCACCGCGCTCACGGTGCTGCTCATCCTCCCGCGCTGGTCGGCACTCGCGGTCTCGCTGCCGCTGCTCGCCGCGACCCCCGCCTTCCTTCCTCTGGACCTGGCACTCACCGAAGCTCCCTCCGCCCGTGCGGCCATCGGGCCCCCTGAGCAGGCGCTGCTCTGCCACGGCAAGCACCTGGGCTCGGTCCACGTCGACTTGCCGGGACAGCCGCTCGACGTGCACGGGGACGTCCTGCCGGACTTCAACGATCTGCTGCCGAACCTCCAGCAGTGCGGCGGACCCGCGGTGCCGGACTGGTACCTGAGCAGCGCACAGGCCGAGACGGTCGCGCTCGTCCGCGATCGCCTCGACGAGTCGGTCGGCGCGCTCGGTCCGGCTCTCGCGTTGGGATGCACGCACCTCGTCACTCGCGCGCGGACGGTGCAGCCGGGGTTCGTTCCCCTCGAGTCCGTGCAGCCGGTGCCGTTTGTCGGCTACCTGTATGCGGTCGCGGAGCCGATGCCGGCGGCGAGCATCGCTCGCGCGCCCACCCTCGCCTCGAGCGGCGCCGAGGCCGTCGAGCGTGTTGCAGGCTTCTCGAGAGCCGACGAGGTGGTGCGCGTCCTCGACGCTCCGGGGACGGCCGCACCCGCGGCGCTTCCGGACGGTCGCGGCGTCGCGTCGGCCCAGGTCCGCTGGGAGTCGCCGACGCGCGGACAGCTGCAGCTCGAAGGCCAAGGCGGAGCGGTCGCGGTGCTCAAGCGCCCCTGGTGGCCGGGCTGGCGCGCGCGTCAGGGCGGCAAGGAGCTCGCCATCCTGCGGGCGGCGGCGGTGCAGCTCGCGGTGGTGGTCCCCGACGCCGTGGCCGGTCCCGTCAGCCTCGAATACTCGGCGCCGCTCCTCGGCTGGGGCGTCGCGGCGTCCGCCTTCGGGGCGCTGCTGCTGGCCGCCGTGGGTCTGCTTGCGTGGCGCAGCAGGTCGGTACAGCCCCTCTGAACGCGGGATTCGGCGCTACCGACGCCCGCCCGTCCATCGACCGCCATCGCGCCTACTTCTCCTCGGTCGGCGACAGGTGCGCCGGCCACGGAGGGCGCCACGGAGGGCCGGTACTACACCGCTTACACGCTAGTCCTGGCCCACGAAGTCCAGGGCATCGGGCAGCCGCTTGCTCCAGGAAGACTCGTGGTGGCGGCCATTGGGATCGACCACTTGCGCGAGCCTGTCCTCGGGCAGGCCACGGGCGACGAGCGCCGAGCCGACGCTGGCGAGCAGCTGCCGCGCCCACTTCGACGACTCGCGCTTGCCGATGTCCATCCAGACGCGGGAGTCGGCTGGGGCCGGCTGAAAGGACGCGATGGTGTCGAAGAGCGCCTGCGGCGAGTACCAGAGCGAGGGCGACATGGCGATGGCGCGTCCGAAGACGTCGGGGTGGCGCAGCCAGGCATAGAGGGAGAGCAGCCCGCCCATCGAGCTGCCGCAGACGAGCGTCGCCTCGCGCGGCGTGGGCCCGAGCTCGCGGTCGACGAACGGCTTGAGCTCACCGACCACCCAGTCGAGCAGCGCGCCGGCCCGGCCTGCACGGCGGAAGCGCGAGTGCGGCCAGGGCGCGTAGTCTCCGATCCGCTGGCGACCTCCGTGGTCGATGGCGACGACCACCGGAGCGAACCGGCCCTGCGCCGCGCGCTCTTCGAGGATCTCGTCCATGTGCCAGCCAGCGAGTTCCTCGCCGTCGCCGAACAGGTTCTGGCCGTCCCAGCAGTAGGCGACTCCCCGCGGCTCGCCTTGCGGAGCGAAGACGCGCACACGCCGCTGGCCGCGCAGGCCAGGGATCCGGTGCGAGCCCAGCTCGAAAAACTCGCCGATGGCATCCTCCCGCTGCTCAGAGCGCAGTCATTCCCTGGAAGCGGGCGACCAGCGCCGCATCGCCGAAGACCTCCAGCGCGGTCGGCGGCAGGCGTCCCCAGAGGAAGAGGTCGAGGTCGGACGCGGTGCCGCGGATCGCCGCGTCGCCCTTGGCGTGCGTCTTCTCCACCTCGAGGCCCTTCGCGCCCAGGCGCACGAGCCACTCGCCCGGAGCGTCGGTGCAGTGGAGGTGGATGCTCTCGCCGGCTCCGGTGCGGTCGCCTGGGACGAAGGGCAGCATCTCCAGCAGCTCGTCGATGCCGTCCACCGCGAGCGCGGTCTCGATGGGCTTGGGTCTGCCGACGGCGTTCTGCCCGTCCCAACGGTGGATGGCCGCTTCGTGGGCCTGGCGCCGCTGCCAGTACCGTGCCTTGCGATTCGGCGTCCAGGTCCAGATCTCGGTGGTTGGATCGGTGGCGGAGAGAAGCTCGACCAGCTCCGCGGTCGCCTTCCGGAAGCCCGCGATCAAGTCCGGCTCCGTGGGCGCCAACGCGTCGAAGGTGCTGCGGTCGGGGCGCTCTTGGGCGCGGGTGCGGACGACGAAGGCGATCCAGCGCTGAACCTGCGCCAGGTGGGTCACGAGCTTGCGCAGGTCCCAGTCCAGGCAAGTCGGCACCTTGGTCTCGAGCGAGGCTCCGGCGGCGGCATCGGCGAGGGCGGCGGACTCGTTGCGGATCGCTTGGAGGTAGTCGATGGCGTTCATGGCGCGGGAGCATGCCTCCGGACCATGCGACCAACAATGATCCTGGCGCAGGAAGCGGCCGGGCATGTCGCGAACCGCGTCCTGCGCTGCCAGCAGGGGAAGGTCATGTCACCCAATGCATGCCTATCTTTATGTTCAGCAACCCAGCGGACCGCCCCTCTGCGCCAACGCGGACGCGATGACGCCCCAGCGCTTTTGACCTGGCGTCGGCTTCACCTCCACAATGTGCGGCTCTCGCGAGGTCCTGCCATGCACCGCTACCTGCCCGCCCTCCTGGCTCTCTCGACGTCCGCCTCCGCCCTCGCCGCGCCGGCCCTCCGCGTACAGGTCGTGCAGAAGGGCGACTTCATCCTCCTGGGCAACACCCTCGGCCATGAGTGCGCCACCGGGACCCCCGCGCCCGTCGTCGGCACGGTGGGGAGTTGTGGGACCACCGGCCTCGCCGACTCTGCTCCCGACGTTTTCTGGCGCTCGGACGCCCCAGGTTTGGGGCAAGCCTCGGCGAGCAACGCCATCCCCGCAGTACAGGCGCGCTCGACCGCGACGCTCGCCATCCCTTCCGGCGCCACAGTCACGCACGCGTTCCTCTACTGGGGCGCGACCCCCTCGACAGCCGCCGCGGACCCCGACGTCCTCTTGGAACGTGCCGGGGTCTTCACGCAGCCCGTGACCGCCCTCCAGTCATGGCAATCGACGAACGACGCCTACCAGTCGGTCGCCGACGTCACGGCGATCGTCCAGACGTACGGCTCAGGCGCGTTCCGCGTGAGCGGCCTCGACGTCGCGAGCTTCATCAACGTCGACTACAACGTGGCCTTCGCAGCCTGGTGGATGGTGGTCTTCTACCAGCGCGCCACCGACCCGCTGCGCAACCTGGCGCTCTTCGACGGCCTCGACAGCGTGAGCAGCATTGCTCCGCAGAACGTCGTCCTCAGCGGGCTTCAGGTGCCTGCGACGTACGGCGGGGCCAAGCTCGGCGTCGTGGCCTACGAGGGGGACACCGCCCTCAGCGGCGACTCGCTGTACTTCAACGGCGGCACGGCCCTCTCGAATGGATTGAACCCGGCGGACAACTTCTTCAACCAGACCCGGAGCTTCTTGGGGGTAGCGACGAGCGTCGCGGGGGACTTGCCCCAGCTCACCGGGACGGCGGGAAGCATGTCCGGGATCGACCTGGACGTCGTCGACATCACTTCGAGGCTGACGCCCGGTATGACCAGCGCGCCCATCCAGGCCGCCAGCACCCAGGACCAGTACTACCTGGCCGGCTTCGTCACCTCCATCCCCGCTTTCCGACCGGACCTCAGCGAGTCGACCAAGACGGTGGTCGACGTCAACGGCGGCGCCCTGCTCGCCAGCGACGTGCTCCAGTACACCGTCGCCGTCACCAACACCGGCAACGACACGGCGATCAACGTGGTGCTCGACGACGTGCTCCCGGCAGGCGTGACCTACGTCCCCGGATCGCTCGCCGTGACCGCGGGCCCCAACGCGGGCGCCAAGACGGACCTCGTGGACTCCGACCAAGGTGAGTATCTGGCGGCGAGCCGCACCCTCCGGGTCCGGCTCGGCACCGGAGCCTCGAGCAGCCAAGGTGGCGAGTTGGCCGTCAACGCGACGACGACCGTGACCTTCAGCGTGTCAGTGGACCCCGGCGTTTCCGGAGCGATCGCGAACCAGGCGAGCCTCACCGCCGCCGGGAAGCTGGGCGCGCCTTCGACCACCACCCCGACCGACGGGAACGGCACCGGGGCGGGACAGCCCCCCACCACCGTCCTCGTCGACGCCTGCGCTGCCGACACGGACTGCCAGGCGCCGACCGCGCACTGCTTGGTCGCCTCCACCCCCAACCTCTGCGTGCAGTGCCTCCTCGACCTCGACTGCCCCGCGACGCACCGGACGTGCGACATGAGCTCCAACACCTGCCTCTGCGTGCCCTCGGGGGCCGAGGTCTGCGACGGCCAGGACAACGACTGCAACGGCGCGATCGACGACGGCTTCCTGGTCGGCACGGCCTGCAGCGCCGGCGTCGGCGAGTGCGCCCAACCAGGCCAGATCGTCTGCGACGGAATGGGCGGAGTCACCTGCGACGCGGTGGCGGGCACCCCGGATACCGAGCGCTGCGACGGCAAGGACAACGACTGCAACGGCGCCACCGACGAGCCCTTCGCCATCGGCTCGCCGTGCAGCGTCGGCGTCGGGGCCTGCGGGCGCCAGGGCCAGCTCATCTGCCTCGACCTGTCGAGCACAGCCTGCGACGCGACGCCCGGGGCCCCCTCGGCCGAGTCCTGCAACGGCCAGGACGACGACTGCGACGGAGCCACCGACGACGGCTTCGACGTCGGCTCCGCCTGCTCGGCGGGCGTGGGAGCCTGTGTGCGCAGCGGCCTTCTGATCTGCGGCGGCTCGGGCGCCGCGACCTGCGACGCAGTCCCCGGCTCACCAGCCACCGAGTCCTGCAACGGGCGTGACGACGACTGCGACGGAGCCACCGACGAGGGGCTCGGCGTCGGCTCGGCCTGCAAAGCCGGCGCCGGGGCCTGTGCGCGGTCCGGCACGCGAGTGTGCGACGGCCATGGCGGCGCCACCTGCGACGCGGTGGCGGGTGCCCCAGGGACCGAGGTCTGCGGCAACGCGACCGACGAAGACTGCGATGGCCGCCTCGACAACGGCTGCCCGCGCGTGGACAGCGACGGCGACGGGCTGGGCGACGACCTCGAGGCCCTGCTCGGGACCGACCCGGCCGACGCCGACAGCGACGACGACGGCGTGCTCGACGGCGACGAGCGCGACCTCGCCGCCGACACCGATGGCGACGGGCTCATCAACGCCCTGGACGCCGACAGCGACGGCGACGGGCTCTTCGACGGCACCGAGCTCGGTCTGGGCTGCAGCCAGCCAGCGACCTCCGCAGCCGCCAAGCGCTGCCTCCCCGACGCAGACCTGGGCGCCACCAAGACCGACCCCTTGCTGGCGGACGCCGACGGAGGGGGCATCACCGACGGGGCCGAGGACGCCGACCGCGACGGCGTGGTCGATCCGGGCGAGACCGACCCGTCCGACCCCTCGGACGACGGGGTGCTCGTCGACGCCGACGGCGACGGGCTCTCGGACCTCCAGGAGGCCGCGCTCCTGACCGACCCGAACGACGCCGACAGCGACGACGACGGAGTCCTCGACGGGGCCGAGCCGGACTTCGCCGTGGACACCGACGGCGACGGGAAGAACAACGCGCTCGATGCGGACAGCGACGGGGACGGCCTCTTCGACGGCACCGAAGCCGGGCTGGACTGCTCCGATCCTGCAACCGATTCTGGCGGCGAAGCGCTGCGTCGCCGACGCGGACCCGTCGACCACCACCTCGCCCCTGATGGCGGACAGCGACCGGGGCGGCGTCTCGGATGGCGTAGAGGATCTCAACCACGACGGCCGCCGCGACCCCGGCGAGACCGATCCGCTGCTGAGGACCGACGACGGCATGCAGGGCTGCACGTCCGACGCCGACTGCGGAGACGCGACCAGCGGCAGGGTGTGTGACCTGGCCGGCGGCCGCTATTGCATCGACGGCTGCCGCGAGCCCGGCCACGGCTGTCCCTCCGGCCAGGCTTGCGACGCCCCTCAAGGTGGCCTCGGCCAGTGCGTCGAGCTCGCCACCGTGGACGGCGGGACCCTGCCGCCGGACGCGGCCTCCCCCGATCCCTGGGACGCCAGCGACCGCGGCCCGGTCGACGGCGGCGTCGCCGAGCCGAGCGACGCTGCAGCGAACCCGACGGACGCCAGCCTCGCCGACGCCGGACCGGCGGTGCCCGACGCCGCCCTGAGCGCTGCCGACGCCGCCGCGATCCCGCAGCCTGACAGCGGCCAGCCCACCGCAGGTGTGAGTGGCTGCTCGTGCCAGGCCGGCGCAGGTGCGGGCGCCCTGGCCCCGCTCCTCTGCGCCCTGCCGCTGCTCCTCGGCCTCCGTCGCCGGCGCGGGTAGCTCCAGGCCGACGAACTCTCTCGTTGCTCTTCGGACGGAGCGCGCCAGCGCTCCGAACCTGGCGATGGCCGCGCCTTCCCCGCCGCGTTAGATACCGCATGGGAGGAGCCACCTTGAAACCCGAGCCTCTGGAACGTAGTCGAGCGCGCCGTGGGCCTGAGCCCAGCGGTGGCCCGTAAGCTGGTCGGCGCTTTCCTGCGCGTCGCCAGTCCCTTCAACTCGCCGCTGCGCGCCGACGTCCAGGTGTGGGAGCCGGGGCTGTGCCGCATCCGCGTCCCCAACCGGCGGCCTCTGCACAACCATCTGCGAGGCATCCACGCCTGCGCGCTGGCCACCGCCGGCGAGACCCCGGCGGGGTTGCTGCTGCTGCGCACGTTCCCGTTCTCGCGCTACCGGCTCATCCTCAAGGACCTGTCGATCCACTACGAGCGCCAGGCCCGGACGGCCCTCGTCGCCGAGGCCGATCTGCACGCCGACGAGCGGCAGCGCATCGAGGCGGGCCTCGCGGCCGGGGACGCGCAGCTGGTCACCCTGGAGACGCGCATCGACGAGCCGGCGGGCCCCCGCCTGGCCACGGTGCGAACGACCTGGCAGGTGAAGGCGTGGGACCAGGTGCGGTCGCGCGCCTGACCCTTTGGCGTCTGCTAAGGTCGCGCGCGCCATGGCCATCGCCTTCTTCGACCTCGACCTCACCGTGCTGGCGCGCAACTCCGGGACCCTGTGGGCGAAGTCCGAGCTGCGCACGGGCCACATCACGCGCTGGCAGGCGCTCAAGGCCTTCGCGTGGCTGACGCGCTACCACTTCGGGTTCGCGCGGCTCGAGGACGCGCTGCTCGAGAGCATCTCCAGCCTGACCGGCAAGCTCGAGACGGAGGTGCGGGCGCGGACGATGGCGTTCTACGAGGCCGAGGTCCGCCAGCTGATCCGCCCAGGCGCCCAGGCGGCCATCGACCGGCACCGCCGGGCCGGCGACCATCTATGGCTGCTGACCTCATCGTCCAACTACCTCTCCGAAGCGGTGATGGAGCAGCTGTCGCTGGATGGCTCGCTGTGCAACCGCTTCGAGGTCGACGCCTCCGGCCGCTTCACCGGCCGGCCCGCGGGAGCGCTCTGCTATGGGCCCGGGAAGGTCGAGGTGGCCCAGGCGTTCGCCAAGGAGAAGGGCGTGCCGCTCGCGGAGTGCGCGTTCTACAGCGACTCCACCTCCGATTTGCCGATGCTCGAGGTGGTGGGGCACCCGGTGGCGGTCAATCCCGATCCGCGGTTGAGGCGGATTGCGGTCAGGCGCGGGTGGCCGGTGGAGGACTGGGGCGTGGCGGCCCCTCCCCCCTCCCCTTCGCTGACGGATGGTTAGGACCGAGCTTCGGGTTGCTTGGGCTCATGACAGGAGTCCCCCTCTGCTCGTTCCGACCCGCGGCGTGACACCACGTCGTGGCCCCTCCCCCCTCCCCTTCGCTGACGGATGGTTCGGACCGAGCTCAGGTTGCTCTTTGCTCAGGGGAGGAGCCCCCCTCTGCTCGTTCCGAACCGCGGCGTGACACCACGTCGTTGCCCCTCCCCCCTCCCCTTCGCTGACGGATGGTTCGGACCGAGCTCAGGTTGCTCTTTGCTCAGGGGAGGAGCCCCCCTCTGCTCGTTCCGACCGCTGGCGTGACACCACGTCGTGGCCCCTCCCCCCTCCCCTTCGCTGACGGATGGTTCGGACCGAGCTCAGGTTGCTCTTTGCTCAGGGGAGGAGTCCCCCTCTGCTCGTTCCGACCGCTGGCGTGACACCACGTCGTGGCCCCTCCCCCCTCCCCTTCGCTGACGGATGGTTCGGACCGAGCTCAGGTTGCTCTTTGCTCAGGGGAGGAGTCCCCCTCTGCTCGTTCCGACCGCTGGCGTGACACCACATCTGAGCGTCCCGCCAGAAGTGATTAGCCATCTGCCCGGTGTCACGCAGGAGGTGGCCAGGGCAACGCGCGGGTTTCTCCCCGGAGCCCTGTGTTCGCTCGCCCCTATCCTCACGTCCGCCCGCGACGGGGAGACGGAAGAGGGGCACTGCTAGACTGGCGACCTATGCCCTTCGCTTCCTTCGTCCGTCGCTCCGCCATCGCCGCCGCCCTCGCCCTCGCCATCGCCGCCGCCCTCGCCTTCGCCGCCTGTGCCCCGCGCTTCGACCTCCCCGACGGCTCGCGCCTCTCCTGCCACGACCAGCAGTGCCCGCCGGACTGGACGTGCCGCAACGAGATTCGCCGGCCCCCAGGCTCGCCCGGCCCCTACTGCGGCGACGGGATTGTCGACCCCGACCTGAACGAGACCTGCGACTGCTCCGACGGCACCGGCCCGCTGCCCGACGGCTGCGCGGGCCCCAACAGCGACACCGCGCCGAACCGCTGCCGCTCCCTTTGCCGGCTGGCCTCCTGCGGCGACGGCACCCTCGACTCCGCCGAGGAGTGCGACGACGGCGACACCGACTCGGGCGACGGCTGCTCGAAGGAGTGCCGCAAGGAGTTCTGCGGCAACGCCCGCAAGGACGAGGGCGAGGTCTGCGACGACGGCAACAACGTCGCCGGCGATTGCTGCGCGCCCAACTGCCAGTCGGTGGAGACCTGCGGCAACGGGGTCGTCGACTTCGCCACCGGCGAGCAGTGCGACGACGGCCGGCGCTGCAGCGACGGGAACGCCTGCTTCTGCGCCGACGACCTGCTCGCTCCCAGCTGCCTCGACGCTCCCCAGTGCGCGGGCCTGCCCGACCCCACCTGCGCGCCGGCCAAGGGCGACGGCTGGCGGGCCGACCTGCCAGGCCGAGACCTGTGGCAACCACGTCGAGGACCCCGGCGAGGCCTGCGACGACGGCAACCTCAAGAGCGGCGACGGCTGCTCGGCCGACTGCCAGTCGAAGGAGACCTGCGGCAACCGCTACCTGGACTTCGCCAAGGGCGAGCAGTGCGATGACGGCAACATCGCCCCCGGCGACGGCTGCAGCCCCACCTGCCGCCTCGAGGTCTGCGGCAACCACGTCGAGGACCCCGGCGAGGCCTGCGACGACGGCAACCTCGAGAGCGGCGACGACTGCTCCGCCGACTGCCAGTCGAAGGAGACCTGCGGCAACCAGTACCTGGACTTCGCCCGGGGCGAGCAGTGCGACGACGGCAACCAGCGTCCCGGCGACGGCTGCAGCGCCACCTGCCGCCTCGAGGTCTGCGGCAACCGCTTCACGGACCCCGGCGAGGCCTGCGACGACGGCAACCTCGTGAGCGGCGACCGCTGCTCCGCCGACTGTCTCTCGACCGAGTACTGCGGCAACGGCTACCTCGACCCGGTGCGCGGTGAGGAGCAGTGCGACGACGGGCTGGCATGCTCGGACGGCGCGCCATGCGCCTGCCCCGTGGGAGCGGAGAAGCGCTGCCTCGACCTGGTCGCGTGCAGCCACCTGGCCTCGAAGGTCTGCTCCCCGCACAGCAAGGACGGCTGTTCGAGCCAGTGCCAGCTCGAGCTGGCGCGCTGGACCGAGCTGCCCAACAGCCCGCTCGACCGGCTCTGGCCCGCCATGGCCTATGACGAGCTCCGGCGACGCACCGTGATCTTCGGCGGCGAGCGGTTCGCCCCGCTCGCAGACACCTGGGAGTACGACGGCGACACCTGGGTCGAGACGAGCCCCGCCGCCTCGCCCCCGGCGCGGCGCGAGGCGCGGATGGTCTACGACTCGGCCCGCCGGCGCATGGTCCTCTTCGGCGGCTCGAGCGCGGGCTACCTCGGCGACACCTGGGAGTTCGACGGCTACCGCTGGACGCGCGTCACCCCCGCCTCGTCTCCGGCGGCGCGCAGCGGGTACATGATGTCCTACGACCCGGTGCGCCAGCGGACGGTGCTCTTCGGCGGCCGCAACGGCTCGGGCGCGCTGGGCGACACCTGGGAGTTCGACGGCGCGACCTGGACGCAGGTCGCCTCGACCGGGCCGGCGGCGCGCTGGTGGGGCGCCATGGCCTACGACGCCGCGCGCGGCCGCACCGTCCTGCACGGCGGGCAGCCCATGACGGGCCTCTTCGGAGACACCTGGGCCTGGACCGGGTCCAGCTGGGTGCGGCTCAACGACGGGACGAGCGGTTCCCCTTCGGCCCGCTCGCGGCAGGCCCTGGCCTACTCCTCTGCCCGCGGCGCCGTGGTGCTCTTCGGCGGCTACACCAACTACGAGCAGGCCGACACCTGGGTGCTGGGCGCGAGCACCTGGTCGCAGCTGACGACCGGCGCCGCCCCGGCCAACCGCTCGATGCACCAGATGGTGTTCGACTCCGGCCGCGGCGCGCTGGTGCTGCAGGGCGGACTGGCGCCGGGCGGCACGCGGCTGGGCGACACCTGGGAGCTCCCGGACGGCTCGGCGACCTGGCAGGAGCACTTCGGGCCAGGCGACCGCAGCCCGCTGCCGCGCTACCGGCACGCGATGGTCTTCGACGCCGGCCGCGGGCGCGCCGTGCTCTTCGGCGGGGACCCCCTCACCGCGCCCATGCAGAACGACACCTGGGAGCACGACGGGCGGCACTGGCGCCGCAACAAGGCCGCCGACCTGACCGCCCCCTCCGCCCGCCGCGAACACGCGATGGCCTATGACTCCGTGCGTGGGCGGACGCTGGTCTTCGGCGGGTGGACCGGCACCGGGTCCTCGCAGGAGCTGTGCGCCTTCGACGGCGCGCGCTGGGCCTGCAGCGTCCCCGCCAACTCGCCCGAGGCCCGCTCCGGCCACGCGATGACCTTCGACCCGCTGCGTGGGCGCGCGGTGGTCTTCGGTGGGCAGGGCGACTCCGGCTGGCTGGGCGACCTCTGGGAGTGGGACGGCTCGGCCTGGTCCAAGCGCTGCGACGGGGTCCCCGCGAGCGACCTTTGCTCGGCGCAGCCGGTGGCGCGCCGCGCGCCCTCCCTGGCCTTCGACCGCGCCCGCGGGACGGTGATCCTCTATGGCGGCCTGGACGCCGGGTTCCTCCGGCTGGACGACGTCTGGTCCTGGGACGGCACGGACTGGACTCGCCTCGACGTGGACCCCTCGCTGGCGACGGGGCGCCGCGATGCCTCGCTCGTCTACGACGAGGTCCGCCATCGGCTGATCCTCTACGGCGGGACCGGCGGCGTGATCGGGACCGACACCCTCTTCGAGGACGCGCTGGAGCTCGGTCCCCAACCCTGCCCCGCCACCCCTCACGCACACCCTGGTCTGGCGGCCGGTGCCGGTCTCCGGCTTCCCGCCAGCCGCTCGAGTACGCCCCGCCGGCGTCTGGGACTCGTGGCGCGGTCAGGCCCTCTTCTTTGGCGGACACGACCTGTCTTCGACGCGGGGAGACCTGTGGAGGCTGAGCTTCCAGTCGGCGACGGAGGACGAGGACTGCCTGGACGGGCTCGACAACGACCAGGACTCCGCCACCGACTGTGCGGACTCGGACTGCGCGGGCCTCGTCTACTGCATGAGCCCGTGCGCCGACGGGACCAGCGAGCAGGAGTTCGGCGGCGGAATGCACGGCTGCTCCGGCTCGGTCTCGTTCGCGAGCAGCGCCTCCCTCTGCGCGCCCGGGGTGCGGGTTTGCTCGGCGACGGAGTGGGTCGGACTACACGGCGCGACCACGCCCGCCTACAACTACTGGACGGCCGATCGGCTCAAGTTCAACGGCACGGCCTCGGCCTGCTTCGGCTCGCCGGTGATCGGCGCGGACATCTGCCCGGACGCGCCGATGCGGGTGTGCGCCGGGGCGAGCGACCCGCTCGGCAACACCTGCGGCCAGTGGCAGGGGTGCGGCCTGGAGACTGCGAGCCCGGCGGAGTTCCTGGGCGGGTGCGAGAACGGCGAGACGGCCGGCACGCTGTGCTGCGTGCGCTAGCCCCTCCCCCCTCCCCTTCGCTGACGGATTGTCCGGAACGAGCTCGGATTGCTCGGGGCGCAGGGGAGGAGTCCCCCTCTGCTCGTTGCGACCTCCGGCGTGACACGGGCATCCGCGCGTCCCGCGAGAAGTGCTTAACGCTTCCGTCTCTGAACCGAGCCGCGACGAGCCATCCGGTGGTGTCATGCAGGAGGTCGCCAGGGCAACGCGCGGGTTTCTCCCCGGAGCCCTGTGTTCGCTCGCCCCTACCCTCACGTCCGACCGCGACGGGGAGACGGAAGAGGGGCTGGCTGGCGGCGTTGACACCTGTCAGTATTGACGCCAAAGGACTGACAGCCGAGGAGGCATCAAAAATGGCGCGCGACAAGTCGGGACGCGGGTGGGTGGACGCAACCAAGCCGATGCAGACCCTGCCCGACCCCATCGTCGAGGCGCCCTATCACCGCGTGCCGCGCGCCGCCCGCGTCTGCCGCGACGGCCAGGGCGAGGTGGTGATGCCGCTGCACGCCGACCGCACCTACACGCTGGGGCGCGCGCAGGACGCGGACATCGTCTTCACCGGCAACCACGTCTCGCGCTACCACGGCCTGTTGGCCCTCAAGGACGAGCGCTGCTGGACGTTCCGCGACATGGGCAGCGTCAACGGCACGGTCCTCGTGCGGCCCGACGGCAGCCGCCAGCAGGTCAAGGGCGCCGAGGTGCCGGTCCAGGCCGGCGACGTCCTCTACTTCGCGCACGCCGACACCGCCGACAAGGTGGAGCTCTTGGCCGACGAGAGCCGCACGCGGCTCGGCCCGGGCTGGCGCTCCAAGGCCTCGCGGCAGCTCGAGGAGTTCATCACCATCTCCTCGGGCCACGAGCTCGCCATCGTGCTCCTCGGCGACTCCGGCACCGGCAAGACCTGGGTCGCCCGGCAGATCCACGACCGCAGCGGCTGCACCGGGAACTTCGCGGCCATCAACTGCGGCCGCCTGGGCAACGAGCACAACGAGCTGCACTCCGAGCTGCTGGGCCACGTCAAGGGCGCCTACACCGGCGCGGTGACCGACCGCGTCGGCAAGATCCCCTTCGCCGAGGACGGGACGCTCTTCCTCGACGAGGTGGAGAGCATGCGCCGCTCGGCGCAGGACTTCCTCATCGACGTCCTCGACCGCCGCACCGAGATCACGCCGCTGGGCGCCCCGCCCACCGCGCGCCGCCCGGTCCCCCGCTTCCGCCTCATCAGCGCCTCCAAGATCCCGCTCGCCGAGACCGGGCTTCGTCAGGACCTGGTCCAGCGGCTCGCCGTGGGCCAGGTCTTCAAGCTGCCGCGCCTGGAGGACCGCTCCGAGGACATCCCCGCCCTGGTGAGCTCCTTCCTCCACGAGGCCAAGGCGACCTGGGGCATCGAAGGCTCGTTCGCCCCCGACGCCATGGAGCTGCTCTCCACCCGCGCCTGGCCTGGACAGCTGCGCGAGCTGCGCGCGACCTGCGAGGCGCTGGTCCAGACGGCCTCCGCCCGCGCCAAGCTGCGCGGCAACCCCGGCAGCCTGGTGAAGGTCCTGCTCGCCGACCTCGAGGAGTACCTGGACCAGCGCGCCAAGGTGCTCGGCTCCCCCGGCGGCGCCACCCCCACCTCCGCGCTCGCCGCGGCCGGAGGCCTTCCCCTGGCGCCGGCGCGCAAGCGGCCCGCGGATTTGACGGAAGAGGAGATCCGCACGGCGTTCACGCGCAACCAGTTCAAGAAGCAGCGCACGGCCGATGAGCTGGGCATCGCGCTCAACACGCTCAAGGCGCTCATGAAGAAGTTCAGCATCGCCGGTTGACGGCCGGACTCTCCTCCTCGCCTTTTCCGGTACGACCGCTTGCCCAGCGGCAAGCCAGGGCGCCGTCTGGCGCTCGCGGCCTTGCCTCGACCAGCTCCCCCCGGTTGGAAGCACCTGCGCCCTTAAGAAGTCCTGCGCCGCGAGCCGATTCGCAACCGGGGGCTGGGTTCTCCCCAGGACGGAACGGGTCGAGCGCCATGACCAAGCTTTCAACCAAGCTCTCCGCCATCATCGTCTGCGCCGCGACCGGGGTCGTCCTGCTGGCCGCGCTCGCCATCTGGCAAGGCAGCTCGCTCTCGTCTTCCGCCGCTCACCTGGGCGAACAGCACGCCCGGTCGTACCGCTCCCTGGAAGAAGCGGTCCGGGTTCAGGGCAAGATCCAGGACCTGCTCCGGCTCAACGACGTCGACGCCATCGAAGCGGGGATCACGGGCTTGGAGGAGGCGCGCAAGTCGCTGGCCGCCCACCTCGAGACGCTGCCGGACAAGGGCCCCCTGCAGCAGAACGCCCGCTTCGCCTCCGCGACCGACGCCATGCTCGACCGCTACCTCAAGGGCGACACCGCCTTTGCCCTCGAAGCCCTGCGCGAAGAGGTCATTCCCGCCTTCGCCAAGCTGACCGAGGTGCTCGCCAAGCTCAACGAGACCGAGTCCCGCAAGGCCCTGCAGCAGGTCGAAGACCAGAAGAGCAGCACCCAGACGATCGCCCTCGCCCTCGCCGTGCTCATCGTGGGGGTGCTGGTGACGGTGTCGACGGTCATCGTCCGCGCCGTCCTGCGACAGGTCGGCGGGGAGCCCGGCTTGATGGCCAAGGCCGCCGAGGCCATCGCCGCCGGTGACCTGACCGACGCGGGCAAGCCCGACGCCGCCGCCAGCGGGGTGCAGCTCGCGCTGAGCCAGATGGGCGACTCGCTCCGGTCGATCATCTCCACCATGAACTCCAAGGTCGGCACGCTCTCCTCGGCCTCCGGAGCGATGTCCAGCATGGCGAGCGACCTCAAGCGGAGCATGGAGGAGTCCAGGACCAAGGTGTCCGGCGTCGCCGCCGCCTCGGAGCAGATGAGCGCGAACATGGCCACCGTCAGCCACGCCATCGGCGACGCGTCGGTGAACGTGGGCGGGGTGGCCGCCGCCGCCGAGGAGCTCAACGCCACCATCACCGACATCTCCAAGCGCACGGCCGAAGCCCAGAGCACCTCGGGCACAGCCGTGAAGACCGCGAACGAGACCATGGCGGTGGTCAGCAGGCTGGGCGACGCCGCCGGGCAGATCGACAGCGTCACCTCGGCCATCGCGCAGATCTCCGACCAGACCAAGCTCTTGGCCCTCAACGCGACCATCGAGGCCGCGCGCGCGGGCACCGCCGGCAAGGGCTTCGCGGTGGTGGCCAGCGAGATCAAGGAGCTGGCCAAGCAGGTCTCGGACGCCACCGGGGGCATCTCCGACCGCGTCCTGGGGATCAAGAAGGCCTCCGAGGACGCCCAGCGCGGCATCCGGCAGATGGCGGAGGTGATCGGCGCGATCAACTCGACGATGCTCAGCATCGGCGCCGCCGTCGAGGAGCAGACCGCCACCGTGAAGGAGATCGCCCAGAGAGCCAGCCAGGTGGCAGGCCGCGTCTCCGAGGTCTCCGCCAACGTCGAGCAGGCGTCCCTGGCCTCCGGCGACATCGCCAAGACCGCGGCGCTCATCAACGAGGAGATCGCCAACCTCGCCGGCGCCTCGGGCGGGCTGGAGAGCTTCCAGCCTGGAGCTGGGGCAGATCGCCACCGACCTCAACGCCTCGGCTTCACGCTTCCGCGTCTAGCGCAGAGAACGCGACGCGGCGATGGGGCACGGTCCTCCCCCTCGACGAGCTCGGGGCTCGGGGTGCCGGGGGAACCGAGCTTGCTAAAGATAGGCAGCTACTTTGTGACATGACTTGCGAGCCCTCGGACGCCGTCCTGCCTTCGGTAGCCCGGAGTGTCGAGCGCCTCTTCAAACCCTTGACCCGGGAATGAACCAGGTCCATCAACACGGTTCCTGGTAGGTGCACGTGTCGGAAGACTTGGTGAGGCCAGCGCAGGAGGAAGCGCCGACGGGGCTCCCGTTCGAGGCGCTGGTGTCCCTTCTGCGCTCCGGCCAGCGCACCATCGCCCTGGCCGGCCTGAAGGGCTCCGCGCGTGCCTACCTGCTCTCGCGGCTCGCCCGCGCCGGCTTCGGCCCCTTCGTCTGCGTCTGCTCCGACGAAGAGAAGGCCGAGGAGCTCGAGTCCGACCTGCGCTTCTTCCTCGGCCCGGGGATCCCGGAGGCGCCCAGCGTCCTGCGCCTTCCCGCCTCCGAGCAGCTCCCCTACGACGCCCTCTCGCCCGACCGGCGCACCGGCTTCGCGGTCCTCTCGACCCTCTTCCACCTCTCACAGGGCACGGGCGCCCACGCCCTCGTCCTCTCCGCCCGCGGGCTGGTCCGCAAGTACCTGTCTCCCGCCGTGCTGGACGCCCACTGCGAGCTGGTCAGCGCCAACCAGGACCTGGACCGCGACAAGCTGGCCGCCAAGCTCGTCTCGATGGGCTACCAGAGCGTCCCGGTGGTCGAGGATGCCGGCTCCTTCGCCGTCCGCGGCGGCATCGTCGATGTCTGGTCGCCGCTGCACGGCAAGCCCGTGCGCCTCGAGTACTTCGGCGACACGGTGGAGTCGCTGCGCCTGTTCGAGCCCGACACGCAGCGCACCGCGGGCGCCCTGCAGACGCTGCTGTTGTGCCCGGCGAACGAGATCCTCTTCGACGACGCCACCAAGGCGGCGGGCATCGCCGCGGTGCGCGAGGCCGCCGACGCGGTCAACCGCCCGTCCTCCAAGGTCCGCGAGCTGCTCGACGCCATCCAGGAGGGCCGTCTGGCGTACGGGCTCGAGTCGCTCATGCCCGGCTTCTGGGGCCAGCAGCTCGGGTCGCTCTTCGACTATCTGCCGAAGTGGGCGCCCCTCCCCCCTGCCCCCTCCCAAACTGCGGGAGGGGGTTCGGCTCTGCTTGATGCCTCCTTGGTCGGAGCTCTTCCCACCTCCACCAACGCTGCCGATCACTCGCTTTCCGCTGGACCTCCGCCGGATCGCTCGCCTTCCGCCGGCCCTTCCTCGGATCGTCGGCCTTGTGCCGGCGTGCCCCCGGATCGCCGGCTTTGTGCCGGCGTAACATTCTTCGTCGACGACCCGCTCGCCCTCGAAGGCGCCCTCAGCGAGCACGACCGCGCGATGCAGGTGGAGTTCGAAGCCTCCCGCCGCCGCGAGGAGCTCTCGCTCGAGCCGTCAGCCCACCAGCTCTCGCTCGCCGAGGTCACCCGCCTGCTCGGCGAGAGCCGGCGCCTGGTCAGCCACTCGGTCTTCCTCGGCGGCCCGGGCCAGAAGCCGGTGAGCTTCGGCTACGGTCCCACCGCCCCCCTCCGCCAGGAGATCCTCGCGCACCACGGCGAGCATGGCGCCCTCACCCCGCTCGTCAGCCGCCTCTCCGACTGGCGAGAGCGCGGCGTCTTCGCGGCCATCGCCGCCGGCTCCAGCGGCCAGGCGGACCGGATCAAGCGTCTGCTGCTCGAGCGAAACCTGATGGTCCGAGTCCACCGTGAGGACCTCCCGGCGGACCCACCTTCGGCCTTCGAGCCCTCGGTCTACGCGCACGTCTTCACCGGCGAGGTCTCCAGCGGCTTCGTCGACGCCGGCGGCGGCCTGGCGCTGCTCGCCGAGGAGGACATCTTCGGCCAGCGCACGCGCAAGGCCACGCGGCGCGCCAAGAGCGACCAGCCCTTCGTCCAGGCCTTCCGCGAGCTCAAGGAAGGCGACCTCGTCGTCCACGTCGACTACGGCATCGGCCGCTACACCGGCCTGACCAAGATGGAGATCCGCGGCGTGGGGACCGACGCCCTGGTCCTGCAGTACGCCGGCCGCGACAAGGTCTACCTCCCCGTGCAGCGGATGCGCCTGCTGCAGAAGTTCACGGGTGCCGACGCCGACTCCATCGCGCTCGACAAGCTCGGCTCCGGCTCCTGGGAGCGGCGCAAGAACGCCGTCAGGGAGCACCTGCTCAAGATGGCCGCGGAGCTCCTCAAGCTCTACGCCGCGCGCAAGGCGCACCCCGGCCACGCCTTCAGCGCGCCGGACCAGTACTTCCACCAGTTCGAGGCCGACTTCCCGTTCGAGGAGACCCCCGACCAGGAGCGGGCCATCGGCGACGTCCTCGCCGACATGCAGAAGGCCGAGCCGATGGACCGGCTCATCTGCGGCGACGTGGGCTACGGCAAGACCGAGGTCGCGCTGCGCGCCACCTTCAAGGCGGTGCTCGACAAGAAGCAGGTCGCCATCCTCGTCCCGACGACGCTCCTCGCCGCGCAGCACCAGCGCACCTTCTCCGAGCGCTTCAAGGACTACGCGGTCTCCGTCGACTCGGTCAGCCGCCTCAAGAGCTCCGCCGAGAACCGCGAAGTGCTCAGGCGCTGCGCCGAGGGCAAGCTGGACGTGGTCGTCGGCACGCACCGGCTCTTGAACGCCGACGTCTCCTTCAAGGACCTGGGCCTGCTCGTCATCGACGAGGAGCAGCGCTTCGGCGTGGCCCACAAGGAGAAGATCAAGAAGTACCGCTCGCAGGTCGACGTGCTGACCATGACCGCGACGCCCATCCCGCGCACGCTGCACATGTCCATGGCCGGCATGCGCGACATGAGCATCATCGCCACGCCGCCCGAGGACCGGAAGGCCATCCGCACCTTCGTGCTCAAGTTCGACCCGCCGCAGATCGCCGAGGCGATCCGCCGGGAGCTGGGCCGCGGCGGACAGGTCTACTTCCTCCACAACCGGGTCGAGTCCATCCACCAGATGGAGAAGTTCCTCAACGACCTGGTGCCCGAGGCCCGGACCGCGGTGGCTCACGGCCAGATGGAGGAGCACCACCTCGAGCCGGTGATGACCCGCTTCATCAACCGCGAGGTCGACGTCCTGGTCTGCTCGTCGATCATCGAGAGCGGCCTCGACATCCCCACCGCCAACACCATCATCGTCAACCGCGCGGACATGTTCGGGCTGAGCCAGCTCTACCAGATCCGCGGGCGCGTCGGCCGCAGCCGCGAGCGCGCCTACGCCTACCTGCTGGTGCCGGCGAAGAGGCCGATGACCAAGGACGCGGCCAAGCGCCTCGAGGTGCTGCAGAGCTTCACCGAGCTGGGCGCCGGCTTCTCCATCGCCTCGCACGACCTGGAGATCCGCGGCGGCGGCAACCTCCTGGGGCCCGACCAGTCCGGGCACATCGCCGCGGTGGGCTTCGACCTCTACGCGCAGCTGCTCGACGAGGCGGTGCACGAGCTGCGCGGCGAGCCGCTCTCGGAGGTCGTGGACCCGGACGTGAACCTGCCGGTGCCGGCGTTCATCCCCGACGACTACCTGCCCGACATCCAGATGCGGCTGGTGTTCTACAAGAAGTTCTCGCAGGTCCAGAACGACGACGAGATCTCCGACCTGCGCGGCGAGCTGGTGGACCGCTTCGGCGAGCTGCCCGACGAGATCGACAACCTCTCCGAGGTCATGGCGCTCAAGGCCGACATGCGCAAGATGCGCCTGCGCGCGCTCGAGAGCGGGCCCGGGCGCCTGGTCTTCTCGCTCGGCCAGGACGCGCAGCTCGACCCGAACAAGATCATGGGGCTCATCCAGCGCTCACGCGGAGGCTACCGGCTCACCCCGGAGATGAAGTTCATCGCCACCGTCGACGCCGCCAAGATGAAGGAGCCGCAGGACCTGCTCGCCGAGACCCGACGCGTGCTGCGCGACCTGCTCAAGTGCCAGACCGTGGAGCTGCTCAAGGTCAAGGGCGTGGGTCCCAAGCTCAAGAAGTAGGCCCACCCAGGGGCCACCCTACTCGTCGCTGCGCTCCGCGAGGAAGCGGGCCCAGGCATCCGCCTCTTCCTCGTCGTCTCCACCGAGCTCGAAGTCATCCTCGCGCTCCTCGTCGTCGCTGCGCGGGAGCCGGGACGAAGGCAGTCGGTCGAGCGCGTCGTCCGCGGCCAGGAACGCCTCGTCGAAGAAGTAGTACTCGATGGCCACCTCGTCGTCGTCGGTCTCCACCGCGAGGAAGTGCGGCTCCGCCTCGATGCCGCCCTCGGAGTAGACGTGGCGCTCGAGCAGCGGCAACAGCTCGGCGTCGCTCGTCGGGCACGAGAGCCCCTCGTCCGCGGTCTTGTCGAAGAAGCTGTCGAGCCCATAGACCGGGCCGCGCAGCTCGCCCTCGCGCTGCTCCTCGGTGGAGCCCCACATCCGCTGGAACCAGGCGAGCACCGTCGGGCTCTTCAGCCGCACGAACCGACGCCCTCCGCGTTCATGCGGGGACACGATCAGGAAGTAGGTCGAAGCCGGCGCTTCGGGCACAGGCCGGGATTGGGCAGGCCGTTCGGGAGCCGCGGGCTTCTTGGCGGCAGGACGCACGGCCTTCGCTGCGCTGACCTTCGTGCTGGGCTTCGGGGAGTTCTTCTTGGCTGGCATGGCAGTCCTTTCCTGCTCCGAGCCGGATGCTAGTCGCCGAGCGGCGCGAGCGGAACCGATCGGGAGCTCGAGCACTGGGGGCCAGCGGCTTGACCCGAAGCCCGAAGCCCGCAGTCCGAAGCCCCCAAATCCGGCCTAGGGAGAAGGCACGACCTCATACAGCCGCCAGCGCCCAGCCTCGAGGACTTGTCGAACGGTCTTCCCTCCAGCGACCGGAGCCGGGACCAGCGGATCCCAGTCCTTGCCCTGCACGAGGAGGTAGTCGTAGTGCACGCCGTGGCTGGCGAAGGAGAACTCCTTCATGGCGTTCGCGTTCGGTGCAGGCCGGCCCTTCCCCGGCCGAAAGACCACGGCGTAGCTCGGGTAGTTGATGACAAAGGGGTCGTAGCCCCCTTTCTCCGCCAGGATGTACGCGTGGAACTGGTTGAAGGGCCACAGCGTCACGGCCGGGTCGTAGTCATCCAGCGTCAGGGTCAGGACCGCCTTGTCGCGCGGAACCGCGTCGATGACCTGCTGGAACGGGCGGGCGCGCTCGCCGAAGGAGGCGAACTGCAGCGTGACGCTGACCGCCACCGCGGCGGTGACCGCTACCCCCGGCGCCAGCCAGGCGGCGCGCCACCGGTCGAGGTCGGGCCGGGGGATCGCGAGCAGCGAGAGCAGCAGCGGCGTCGCGTGCCGGCGGTCGATGGACCACTGGTCGAACGGCCAGGACATGTTGAAGGGCAGCAGCATGAACATCGCGAACGACGCCGCGACCATCACGAAGGCGATGCGGTCCCGGTCGCCCGCGGGACGCTGCCGCACGAGCAGCAGCAGGGCTGGCAGCACGACGCAGACCACCAGCGAGAGGAACTTGGTGGTCTGCCCGGGCTGCTCGGGGATCGTGTCGAGCGAGTACTCGAAGAACCTCTCGAGCTTCTCGAGCGGCCCCTGGAAGTCGAAGGGGTGCTCGGGCATCGGCCGGCCTGCGCTCGCGGCCAGGCGCACGCCCAGCCAGGGCACGAACATCACCCCCGTCGCGGCGGCGCTCGCGGCGAAGCAGCGCAGCCGCTCGACGATGCGCGGGCCGCACAGCGAGGCAGCCAGGCCCAGCACGAGGAAGAGCCCGGTGGCCTGGGCGTGGGTGAAGGCGAGGAGCACGATCAGCGGCCAGCCGCGCACGGCCTCCCGCACGCTCCTGGCTTCGACGAGGCCCGCCAGGGCGAACTGGCACAGGCCCACGCCCATCACGAAGGCGACGAAGCCCCAATAGGTGTTGTAGTCCCACACCAGCGCGAAGGAGAGCAGCGCCAGCCGTGGGCTCCTGCCGAGCGCCGCCAAGAGGCGCATGGTGCCCAGCGGGACAGCGAGCAGGGCGCAGGCGACGGCCACCTTGGCCGCCAGCAGGGGGCCGATCAGCGGGGAGAGCGCCGCCAGCAGCAGGGTCAGGGTCCAGTACGGCAGCGGATACAGGTGGGCCTGGTAGCTCGCCGCAGCCAGCCCCTTCTCGCGCACGACGTCGAACAGCACCGAGCTCAAGCCGACGTGCGAGGGCAGATCGTGCAGCGGCAGGAACGGAGTGGCCGCCAGGGGCGCGAGCGTCGCCGCCGACAAGATCAGCGTGCCGGCGAGCAGCAACCGGTCCTCGCGCAGGAGCTGCAGCAGGCTGGACCGGCGGCCTTGGCCTTCCATGGCGTGGCGCGTCCTCAGCGACCAGCGCCAGGCTTCGGGTAGCTCGTGGGCGGCAACCCCGAGCCGTTGCGCAGCGCGAAGTAGACGCCGACCATGATGACCTGCGCGACCGCCGCGGTGGGGATGAAGCCGATGCAGCACGCCGCGAACCCGAGCAGGGCGATGATCACCGCAAGGAAGCCGCTGAAGAGGACCGGCCAGCGCTGCCCGTCCACGAGCGCGAAGCTGCGCTTGACGGCGTCCACCGCGCTCACCTCGTCGCTGAAGGCGACCTCCATCTGGATGAAGAACGTCCCCAGCAAGACGTAGATGAGCGGCACGACGGCGAGGAGCACGGCCACGGCGACAACGAGCATGGCCCGGTCCGAGCCCCATCCGCCCAGGGCGTAGACGATGCCCGCGACGAGGCCGCCGTAGACGGCCGCGGGCACGCCGATGATCAGCCAGGCGAGGAGGTTGGCGACGATGAGCTTCCCGAGCTTGCTGAGCTGGGTGAACATCCCCGCCAGGTCCACCTTGAGGCCGAGCAGCGAGTCGCCAACGATGCGGAAGTAGCCGAGCTGGACCCCGGCCTGCAGGACCACCCCCGCCAGCATCACGACGCCATAGGCCGCGACAGTCGCCAACACGCTCCCCGTGGCCTTCGCGGCGACCTGGATGCCATTTCCGACCACGTTCATGAAGAAGGTGGCGGCGAGATAGATGAGGGAGCCGAGGCTGAGCAGGAGCCAGTCGCGCTTGAACGCCTGCCAGCAGTAGTCGATGAGACCGCCGGTGCTCCAGCTGTCGCGGGAGAAGGGGAAGTCGGGCCGCTCGACGCGGCTGCGGCAGGCAGGGCAGAGCTGCTCGCCCCCTTCGTTGCCCCGCGCACAGGCCGGGCACATGAACGCCCCGCACCGGACACAGAGGTCGAAGGCCGGGGAGGTGGGGTGCGCCGCGCACATGGCCTGACCCGGCGCGCTCGCAGCGGCGGCGGCCGCCGCGCTCGCGGGGGCTGCGGCTGCGGGGGGCGGTGCCTGGAGCGGAGCAGCAGCCGGGGGTGCGACGCTTGCCCCGCAGGCGGTACAGAACGCCGAACCGGGCTCCAGCGGCTCACCACAGCGACGGCACTGCGAAGGCTGTTCGCTCATCGGCGACCTCGGACCGGTTGGGAGCGCAGACCATAGCACTCCCACCCGCGCGTCCGGAGGGCGCCCAGCGCAGCGTCCACCTCAGACGGAGGCGGTTCAGGACCCGCGCAACAGCAGGACGCCTCCGAACGCGATCGGGACGACGACGTAGCTGAACACGTGGAGGACCAAGCCGCCGCTCCGGCCCCAGGTCCGCTGCATTGCCTCGAGCTTGCCGAAGCCCAAGGCCGCGGGAATCGAGACTCCGAGCCACCGCAGCACGTGCATCACGAGCGAAAGAACGCCCAGCAGCACGAAGACCGCGCCGAACACCGCATCCATTCCTGCTGCCCTCCCTCGAAGCGTCCGGTGCTGACGAAGGTGCCGCCGCAGCCGCCGGCCGGTCAGGGGCTGGCGAACCCGAGGATCTGGTCCATCGTCCGCAGCCGGTTCCACACGCCGGATTCGCCAGTGTTCGAGTCGCTGAGCGCGTCGTCCTGCCCGGTGTTGCCCTCGATGGTGACGATGCTCCCGTCCTCGTTGACCGACTTGACGATGCCCACGTGGTCGCCGTCGCCCGCGCCATCGAAGTTGAAGATGACGATGTCGCCCGGCTGCGGGTCGCTCTGGCCCTTCCACTGCCCCGTCTCCTCCAGGTGCTCGCGCAGCGAGGGCACGTAGGAGAAGTCGAGCGGCTTGCCGGCCTGGGTGAAGACCCAGGAGACGAAGTCCGCGCAGTAGGGCTCCGAGCCGCGGCCGAAGAAGTTGGGGTACTTGAGCACGTCGCCGTCGTTGCTGCCGGTGGCCTCGACGGTGCCGACCTCGGCCTGGGCGAGATCGAGGATGCGCTGGGTCAACCCGGTCTCGCCCGCGGGCGTGGTCGTCGTGACCTGGGGCTGCTCGAAGACCGACTCCGACAGCGACGCCCAGGTCATCGGGCCGCAGACGCCGTCGGCGTCCAGCCCGGCCTGGCGCTGGAAGGCGCACAGCGCCGCCTCGGTGCGAGCGCCGAAGTCGCCGTCCGCCGCGCCGGGGTTGAACCCGTGCTGGGCCAGGAGCCGCTGCAGCTGCGCGACTGCCTCTCCCTGGCTGCCACGGGACACGGTCGGGCGCGAGGTGAGCGAGCGAGGCGCCGGCGCGGGGGCGAAGACATCCTGCGGCGCCGCGGTCCGTGCGGCGGGCGCCTTGGCCTGCGACGGCTGCACGTGACGGGTGATCGGCTGGGTCGAACGGTGGACGCGCATGGTGAAACCTCCCGGAATCCTTCGACGAGCTGCATCATTGTCGCAACTTCGGTGCGCCGAGTTGCTTTCTTCTTCCTCCCTTCGAGCACCCGCCGCCAGCGACCCGGGATGTGGCATGGCCGTTGCTGACCTGGACGGGTCATGACCGCCCTCAAGCCAGTCCTCGCCGTGGCCTCTCTCGGTTTGGCCACCCTCCTCGCCCCTCCCGCCCACGCCGGGTGCATGGGCTTCGGCGCCCCGGGACAGGGCGAAGACTGGCACTACTCGCTGGGCGTCTCCGGCGCCTACGTCCACCACGGAGGCCACGCCGGCAGCGTCAACCTCGACTTGACCGCCAGCTACTCGCTCTTCTCGGTGACCTTCAACGGAAAGTACCTGCAGGAAGGACCGCGCTCGGTCTTCGGGGCGCAGCTGGAGCTCTCCGTCTACCTCCTCGTCAGCCTGGGAGCGGGCGTCGGGATCCTCTTCGGCGACGAGAGTGGCCCCATCGTCCACGGCTTCGTCGGCATCCCCATCCCGCTGGCCGGCGAGAAGCTCTCCGAGAAGCTCCCCGTCCTGCCGTACCTCGAGCCCTACTACCGGGTGGGCGCGGTCCTGCACCAGGGCTGGGAGCCCCTGCACGAGGTCGGCCTCTTCGCCAAGGTCGCGATCCTCTAGAGGTCGCCGGCGACTGAAGTCGCGCCTGACCTTGCGAAGCCCGCCTGCGCGGGCTGGGTGCGAAGGTGGGTCAATCGCTGCTCAGGACACTTGGACTTGAGCATCCCCATTGGCGCCTACGAATCTGCTGACCGCCCAGCCTGCGAAGGCAGGCTTTGCAGCTTCAGGCGCGGCTTCAGCCGCCGGCACCGGCATTGACGGTCTCGGTCCCTGGCTCGGCAGGCAAGGCGGCCGAGCGAACCGACGGCTCGAAGCCCAGGCGTCCGCGTTTTCGACACTTGTGGCGAACCCGTGGACAGCCCAGGGCCCGCCGGGGACGGAGTACACTTCGGGCATGCCCAACGACCGTGGGGAGCTGCGCAAGTTCCTGGCGCCCGAGTTCGTCTTCGGCGCCGGCGCCCGCCACCTGGCGGGCCGCTATGCCCGGCACCTGGGCGCCACCCGGGTCCTCCTCGTCTCCGATCCCGGCGTCGTCCGGGCGGGCTGGACCGGCCAGGTCGTCGAGTCGCTCCAGGCCGAGGGTCTCGCGCACGCACTGGTGACCGCGGTCTCCCCCAACCCGCGCGACGCCGAGGTCATGGCCGGCGCCGCGGTCTACCGCAGCGAGGCCTGCGACGTCATCGTGGCCATCGGCGGCGGCAGCGTCATGGACTGCGCCAAGGGCATCGGCATCGTGGTCTCCAACGGGGGCCACATCTGCGACTACGCCGGCATCGACGCGGTGCCGGCGCCCATGCCCCCGCTGCTGTGCGTCCCCACCACCGCCGGGACCTCGGCCGACGTGTCGCAGTTCGCGATCATCAACCACGTCGCCGAGGCGGTGAAGATCGCCGTGGTGAGCAAGGCCGTGGTCCCCGACCTGGCGCTCATCGACCCCGAGCCGCTGCGCTCGATGAGCCCCTACCTGTCGGCCTGCACCGGGATGGACGCGCTCTGCCACGCCGTGGAGGCCTTCGTCTCCAACGCGCACTCGCCGATGACCGACCTCCACGCCCTGGAGGCCATCCGCCTGGTCGGCGCGACGCTGGAGCGCTCGGTGGCGCAGCCCGACGACCTTTCGCTGCGCACGCAGATGATGCTCGCCAGCCTCCAGGCGGGGCTCGCCTTCTCCAACGCCAGCCTGGGCGCGGTGCACGCCATGGCCCACAGCCTGGGCGGCTTCAAGGACCTGCCCCACGGCGAGTGCAACGCGCTCCTGCTGCCGCACGTCATCGGCTACAACTTCCCCGCCGTCCCCGAGCGCTACCGGAAGATCGCCGAGGTGCTGGGCTGCGAGGGGAGCAGCGGGGCGAGCGACGAGGAGCTGCGCCGGCGGGTGGTGGACCGCGTCGACGCCCTGCGCCAGGCCTGCGGCATCCGCGGCGGCCTGGGCGAGCGGGGCGTGCGCGCCGACGACGTCCCGCGCCTGGCGTCCAAGGCGCTCTCCGACCCGTGCAACGCCACCAACCCGCGGCCGCCGGGCCAGCGCGACCTGGAGGTGGTCTTCGGGGAGGCGCTGTGACGAGGCGCCGGGAGAGCATGGAGGAGATGCGCGAGCGGCTCGTCGGGCTGGGCGAGCACTCCATGCGCAAGAGCTACTACCCCGAGCTGCAGCGCAAGCTCACCGAGCTGGAGCGGGCCCGCGAGGAGCTGCGCGTCTCCGAGGCCAACCTGCGCGCGGTCTTCGACGCGACCACCGAGGCCATCTTCATCCACGACCGCCAGGGCGTGCTCGTCCGGACCAACGAGTCCATGTGCCGGATGTACCGGGTCAGCCCGGAAGAGGCGCTGCGCTACACCGTCGCCGACTACTCCGACCCCGCCGTGGCGGCGACGACGTTCGTCGAGCACTGGCGGCGCATCGACGCCGGCGAGAACGTCATCTTCGAGTGGGTGGCGCGCCGGCCCGGCGACGGCTCGCTCTTCGAGGTGGAGGTCGCGCTGCGGCCGGTGCGCTGGGACGGCCGCGACCTCATCCTGGCCACCGTGCGCGACATCGGCGAGCGCAAGCGCCTGGAGGCGATGCTGCGCCAGTCGCAGAAGCTGGAGGCGGTGGGCCAGCTGGCGGGCGGCGTCGCCCACGACTTCAACAACATGCTCGCGGCCATCCTGGGCTGCGCCGACCTGCTGGTCGAGGACCTGCCGGAAGGGCCCGAGCGGGAGAGCGCCCGCGAGATCGCCCGGGCCGCCAGCCGCGCCGCCGGCCTGACGCGCAAGCTCTTGGACTTCTCGCGCAAGGGCAAGCAGGTCAGCTGCGCGGTCGAGCTCCACGACCTGCTCCACTCGACCCTGACGCTGCTCGAGCGCAGCATCGACCGGATGATCGCGGTCGAGACCCGCTTCGAGGCCGACCGCCCCCGCGTGCTGGGCGACCCGACGCAGCTGCAGCACGCCGTCCTCAACCTCTGCCTCAACGCGCGCGACGCCATGCCCGGCGGCGGCCGGCTCAGCCTGACCACCCGGGACATGACCCTCTCCGGGCCCGCCGAGGCGCCGTTCTTCCTCGCCCCGGGCGCCTACGTGCAGGTCGAGGTCGCGGACACCGGGACGGGGATGTCCCCGGAGGTGATGGCGCGCGTCTTCGAGCCGTTCTTCACCACCAAGGAGGTCGGCAAGGGGACCGGGCTCGGGCTCTCCGCCGTGTACGGCTGCCTGCAGGAGCACCGCGGCTCGGTGACGGTGCGCAGCCAGCCGGGGAAGGGCTCGGTCTTCACGCTGCTCTTGCCCCTCACCGACCAGGCGGCGCAGGGCGTCGACGAGGGCAAGCTGCCCCGGGCCGAGCACGGCGAGCGCCTCCTGGTGGTGGACGACGAGGAGTTGGTGCGGCGCACCGCCACGCAGATGCTCGCGGCGCTCGGCTACCGCGTGGACAGCGCGGTGGACGGCGCGCAGGGCGTCGAGCGCTACCAGCAGGAGCGCTATGACCTCGTCCTGCTCGACTCGGTGATGCCCAAGATGAGCGGCCGGGAGGCGCTGCAGGCGCTGCGCCGGGTGGACCCGGGGGCGCGGGTGCTGATGTGCTCGGGCTACTCCTCGGAGCGCAACGCCGCCGAGTTCGCCGCGGCCCAGGTGCCCTTCGTCGCCAAGCCCTACCGGCTGGCGGAGCTGGCGAAGGCCGTCCGCAACGCGCTGTCGCGCAGGTAAGCGACCGGCGCGGTCCGCTCGTTCCAGGCTCCGCCAGCGCGAAGCGGTGGCGGCCTACCGCCGCACTCGGGGCGCGGGCAGCAGCGCCGCCTCCGCATCGAGCAGCGCCTCGACCCTATGGCACTGCTCCTCCGCCTCGGCGTGGGTCGGCGCGATGCTCACCAGGCCGAGCTTGCCGTACATCGGCAGCGCCCCCATCAGGTGGAAGACCACGCCCTGCTGCCGGGTCGGGTCGAAATGCAGCTGGTGGTTCACCAGGATGTCGATGAGGTCCTCGGCGGTGAGCGCCCGGTACGCCGGCTTCTGCAGGTTGTCGGTGGCGTAGTAGCAGCGCGACTCGCCCAGCGGCGCGTGGAACTCGCCGGTCCGGGCGTCCACGGTCCCGGCGGTCAGGAACTGGAGCATCTGGAACGGCAGGGTCGTGCCGCCCTTGCGCAGGTTGATCTCCAGGGCGTACGCCCGGGCCGCGCCGGCGCGGTCGCGGGTGACGACGAAGTCCACGGCGAAGCGCCCCTGGACCCCGCGCTCGAGCAGGAGCTTCGCCCACCTTGCGCGCCGGCTCCACCAGCAGCGAGCGGTACTCCGCGCGGGCCGGGAAGGTGCTGCCCAGGAAGACCTGGCCGCTGGCGCCGCCCAGCACCTGGTCGTGCGTGGAGATGACCTCCAGCGTGCCCGAGGGAGTGACTCTCATCTGCACCGAGGGCGAGGTCTTGCCCTCGCCCTCCACCCACGCCTCGGCGATGCCGCCCATGCGGGTGAAGACGCCCAGGAACTCCTCGGCGGACTGGCCCGCCGCCTCGGGGCGCAGGGTGCGCAGGATCCAGCCACGCATCCCGGCCGCGTCGAGCGGTCCCGGGGGCAGGTCGAGCGTCGCGTTGCCCTCGCCGGAGAAGCCCTCCTCCAGCTTGAGGACCACGCGGCGCAGCTCGGGCGTGCGCGCGCGCAGCTCCACCACCGCCCGGGCGGCGTCGTCGAGGTCGTGCAGGTCCTCGACGCCGTCGGGCAGCGCGATGCCCGCCTGCTTGAAGATTCTTGCGGCCCCCGCTCTTGGTGCCCAGCCCGTTGAGCGCCGGGTCGCAGCCGTAGAGCGGGATGCCCAGCTGCACCGCGAGCGTCACCTCGTCCGGCGTGGTGTTGAAGGCGGTCAGGTGCGTGACCGCCGGGTCGACGATGGCGTTGCGGATGCGCTGCAAGAGCCGCGGCCGCGAGAGGATCTTGCGGGTGAGGTTCTCGTCGCCGGAGTCGTTGCAGCTGAGCATCGTCAGCCGCGCCCGGGCGTGGCTGTGCGGCACGCCCCAGAGCATGCCCAGGTAGTAGTCGACGAGCGTGTCGGGCACCGGGGAGCTGGTGAGGAAGACGACCTGGGTGCGCGGCAGGCGCAGCCAGGTGAGCATCGAGAGCTGGCGCTCCTCGTACGACTGCGCTCCGGTGAGCTTGCGCAGCGTCTCGCGGTCCAGGCTCAGCCCGGGCAGCACCACCACGCCGCGCGGCGCCTGCGGGTCGGGGTAGACCTCCTCGAACATCGTCTTCAGGCGCGGCTGCAGGGCCAGGTACGCCTGGCGCTCCTCGGGCGAACCGGGGATGGGGCTGTATTCCGGCAGGGTCATGGTGGCGAGTGTAGCCGCTCCCGACACCCCGAGCTTGTCGAGGCCTTGGCGGGCCTCACCCCCTGTCCCCCTCTCCGGCTTCGCGGAGAGGGGGGACTCTTTCCGCGAGCCCGAGCCAACCGCGAGGCGCGAGGCTCCGCGACGCATGCGGCTCGAGGCACCGTCGTGGTCGCCGAAGCCGCTGTGGCCACCCGCGCGAGGTGCAGCGACTCGCCTGGTGGGCGATAGGCCTCAGGGCAGGAAACCGAGTTCTCCCTCTCCGCGAAGCCGGAGAGGGGGTCAGGGGGTGAGGCCCGGTCAGGCTAGATGAAGCTCTCTGCCTCCAGCGCCGCGGCTCCTCCCAGCTGACGGGTGCGCTCCAGCCGCTCCAGGCTCAGCTCCCTCAGCGCCTGCACGACCTTCGGCTCCGGGAGGATGTGGTCGGCGAAGGTCTGGCGGTCGAGGCCCAGGAGCAGGCTGGGGACGACCGTCCGCACGCTCGCCGTGACCGAGCCGCCGCTGAGCAGGGAGGTCTCACCGAAGACCGCACCCTCGGCCAGATCCGGGTAGCGGACGAAGCCCCCTCCGGCCTTGCGGCCCGCAACCTCGCAGCGGCCGCGCAGGATCACGAAGAGGCCGCGGCCCGGCTCACCCTCGACCAGCAGCACCTCACCCGCAGCCGCCTGGTGCAGCCGGAAGCGGTCGGCGAGCGCGTGCCGCGAGCCGTCGGAGAGCAGGCGGAAGACGTCGGAGGAGCGCAAGAGGTTCGCCAGCAGCCGCTCCTTGCAGAAGTGCTGCACCGTGCGCGTGAAGTCCGGGAAGCGCCCGACGATCTTCTCCAGCACCGCCTTGTTGACCTCGAGCAGCTCGCACTCGGTGCGCGCCACCACCGAGGCCAGGCGCGCCGCGCGGGTCACGAGGGCGATCTCGCCGAAGAAGGTGCCCTCGCGCATGGAGAGGACCGCCTTCTGCTCGGGCGTGCCCAGGTGCCGGACCACGTCCACCTCGCCGTGGGCCACGACGTACATCGCGTCGCCCGGGTCGCCCTCGCGGACCAGCACCTGCCCCGGCGCGAAGGCGCGGATCTGCACCTCCGAGAGCAGCGCCATGAAGACGTCCCGCGGCAGCTCGGAGAAGAGCGGGGTCGCCGGCAGCCGGGCGGTGTCGATCTCGATGTCGACTTCCTGGGTGTCGATTGCCGAGCGCTCGATCTTCATCGACTCCTCGGCCTCCGGCAGGTCGATGACGGCGGGGCGCGGGCCGCGCACGTGCCGCACGTCCAGCGCGGCGGTCATCGACGCGGGGATCTTCTGGACCCAGGACTTATCGCCCTCGTCCTTGCGCGCGTAGAGGCCGGCGAGCGTCTCCTGCACCTGCCGGTGCCCGGGGTCGAGCTGGAGGATGGCCTTGTTGACCGCGATGGCCTGCACCAAGAGCCCGTCGGCGGCGTACTTGCCCGCCAGGTGCTGGTATTGGGCGATGGCCTCCTGGTTGCGGCCCAGGCGCGCCAGGATCTCGGCCACCTTCTTGCGCGCGGCCACGTCGTCGGGGGCGAGCTGCAACGCCCGCTGGAACTCCTTGAGCGCGCCGTCCACCTTTCCCTTCGCCAGGAGCGCGGAGCCCTGGTCCTTGGCCTTGCGGCACTCTTCGACGCGCTGCGCGGGAACGGTCATGGCGCCCTCCGGTCCGTCGGGACTCGAGCGATGAATCTAGTGGGAACGCAGCCTCGGGTCACGGCCCCAGGTCCGTGGTCCCGCGAGTCGGCGCCAGGCCGGTTGCTGCGCCGGACTTGGATCAACGCCAAGGTCGCCAAGGTCTAGCTGCTCTCGAGCACAGGTGTTGCGGGGCATCGAGCCAGGGCTCGGGGGCCGCTTCTGGTGCCGCGAATGAAGGCCGGCAAAAGGAGTCGGAAACAGCGGCTCTTGGCGACCTTGGTCCCTTGGCGACCTTGGCGGATCCCAGGACGTCGGACTGGCTCCAGCGCCCAAACGCTGGCCGCGACGGCTGCGCCCGGGCTGCCACTGTTGCCACGCGGCAGCAGTGGCGCCGCCGGACTCGTGAAACCCAAGTGCGCTCGACCTCGAGACGTTCGCGCTGGACCTCACGAACCCGGCTCCCAGAATGCGTCCCTTGACTCACGACTTCGTCGGCCGCTCCGCTTCCCCTCCGACGAAGTCTCCGCCCGTCGAGCGGAACCGGAGGCACGCCGTGATGCGCTACTGCACCAACAGCGACTGCAAGGGCGACTGCGAGACCTGCAACCGCGCTCCCATCGAGAACCCGCCGCTGCCCCAGCAGTTCTTGCCGGACGACGAGGCGCTCGAGGCGTCGATCATGCGCATCCGCAACGGCACCTGCACCGTGGAGGACGCCCAGCGGCTGCTGTGCGCCTACCAGCGCGCGACGGCGGAGGCGCAGGCCGACTGCGAGGAGCGGTTCGGGCTGCAGCTGGAGTGCTGACCCGCACACCCGCACGGGGGGGCGGGGCCTGCGCGATTGCTGCGCTAGACTTCGCTCGCGGGAGGGGCAGAAACGACGCAGGCCCAATGCGCTACGACGCCACTCCCATCCTTGCCTTCGCCCTCGCCTGCGCTGCGTGCGCCCCCAGCTTCAACCTCCCGCCCGAAACCAAGATCCACTGCGACACCGACGCCGACTGCCCGACGGACGACCTCCGCTGTCAGGTGTCGGTGAACCTCTGCGTGCTTCGGGAAGACCTCGACATCACTCCCCCGACCCTGGTCAACGCCTCGGCGCCGTCGGCCACCCAGGTCCTCCTCGTCTTCAACGAACCGATGGGTGAAGCGGCCGGCAACGTCGATCACTACGCCATCACCGGCAGCGACGGAGGCGTGCTGAAGGCCCTCGGGGCCATCGTCTCGGCCAATGGCCTCACCGTGACTCTCTTCACCGAGCCGCAGGTGCCCGGAGAGCGCTACACGGTGACCATCACCAATGTCGCCGACGCGGCGGACAACCCGCTGCCCACCACCGGCACCCCGCCCGGAAACGTCGTCACCTTCGACGCCTACGGCGAGAGCGACCCCCTGCCGCCGGACCTGATCGCGCCCCTCGAGACAGTGTTGGCGCAGCGCCTGGCGATCACGCTGCTGTGGGCCAACCGCGCCGGCGCCGAGGACTACACGGTGCAGGTGGCCACCGACCCGGAGTTCCAGAACCTGGTCATCGACTTCAACAACGGCTCGCAGGAGACGAGCGTCACGCTGCCCGACGCGTCCCGCGAGCTGCCCGCGCTCGACCAGCCGATCACCTACTTCTGGCGCGTGCGCGCCAACGTGACCACGGCGCCGTTCGGAGACGACTACCCCAAGGGCCGCTTCGACGTGATCGACGACGCGGTCTACGTCTACTGCCCAGGCACGACGATGGACTGCACCGAGGCCGACGCCGTCGGCAGTCGCACCCGGCCGTTCACGCACATCCAATCCGGCGTCGGGGCGGCCATCGTCCACGGGGTGAAAACGGTGCGGGTCGCTGCACGCGGGGACGACAAGGGCTACGCCGAACTGGTCGCCCTGGCCGACGGCATCGGCCTGGTGGGCGGCTTCGGCACCGACTTCGCGACCAGCGACCCGGTGCTCCACGAGACGATCATCGAGAACGACGCCCTGAGCGTCGTCACCGCCTCGAGCCTCGCCGAGGCGTCCATCGACGGGTTCACCATCCGGGGCTCGGGAAAGGAGCTGCCGGTGGACTACGGAGTGGACGTGTCCGACGTGGTTCGCTTCACCATGCGACGCTGCAAGGTCCTTCCCAGGTCGACCAACGAGCGTGCGGTCGGGTTGAACATCAACAACTCGGGCGACCACACCCTGGGCGGCGGCGTACTCGTCGAGGACTGCGAGATTGCCGCGGGGCGTGCCGGCTCCTACGCCATCGGCCACAGCAACGGAGTGCGTCTCTCGGACAGCAGCGCGACCTTCCGCCACAACGTCATCAGCTCAGCCACGGTCACGCCCCAGGTCACCTCTCCGATGGGAGAGTTCCACTCCTCCGCGCTGCGACAGGCCAACTCGCGTCTCATCCTCGATCGCAACACCATCACCTCCGGGCCCTCGGCGTCCGTCGCCTGCGCGAGTGACACGCTGAGCTGTGCCTCCTGGGCGGTGTTCGCGTCCGGCGGCGAGATGGAGCTGACCAGCAACGTCATCGTCGCCGGCGCCTCGGAGAACACCAACGGGGTGCTGATCACCGACCAGGGCCGCGCCGTCTACGTGAACAACACCATCGCCGTGGACGTGTCCGGCAAGAAGAGCTCGGCCCTCAACCAGGACGGGCAGGCGCCGACGATCGTCAACAACCTGTTCATCGCCCTGGGCACGCCGACCACCGTCCACACCTCCATCCAGGACGTGCGCGGTGGCTTCACCTGCCAGAGCAACGTCTTCGTCAACTACCTGTGCAGCTACAGCGAGCCACCGTACGGCGCGCAGGAGTGCCAGACGCCCGAGGCCGCGGCCATCCCGCCCGTCCAGTGCACCGCCGCCAACGGCAACGTGATGCTGAGCACGGCCTCCGCCGCGCTTCCTGGTCTCGCGAGCCGGGACTTCAAGCCCGGGCCCGGCACCGACGCCACCATCCTCGGCGGCGGCCAAAAGACGACCCGGGCGGCGACCGATCTCGACGGCAGCGCGCGAACCTGCGGCGGCGCGGGCGCCTGCTGGTCGGTCGGAGCCTTCGAGGTCGACCCGGTCCCCTGAGACGGGGCCCGCCCGTGTCCCGCCGTCGCTACTCGTAGTCGGCGATCTCGCCCGTCTTGCTCGAGAAGCCGGCGGCGAGGATCTGGTCGCCGCCGTCGATGCTCTGGAGCACCAGCAGGAGCTTGCGGCTGGGGGAGAGCAGCACGTGCGCGGACTCCGGCGCGATGGGCCGCGGCAGCTTGAGCGCCTTCTTGGCCTGCTTGGGCCCGAACAGCGTCAGGCTGTCGCGCTCCAGCCGCATCCGCCAGTCGCCCTTCTCCAGCCCGTCGCCGGAGGGCAGCGGCTCGGCCTCGGCACCGTCGGCGGCCTCGGCCTGCTCCGGCGCGACGGTGATGACGTTGGCGCGGTCGGTCTTGCAGGCCTCGCCGTCGAGCGTCACGCCCTTGAAGCGCTTGGCGCGCAGCAGGTCGCGCAGGGCGACGAGCGTCGCGCGGCAGTCCTGCGCCGAGACCTTCTGGACCTTGGGGCCCCCGAAATCGCCGAGGTCGTCGGCGATCTCGTAGTGCTTCTGCATCACGCCCGGACCGACCACGCGGAAGGAGACCCGCGCCGCGCCGTCGAGCCGGTGCACCGACTCCTGCACCAGCGCGAGGTCGCCCGCGACCGACCAGGCCAACACCAGCAGGTCGCCCTTCTGGCGAGGGGCGGGGGCTGCGGCGAAGGCCGAGGTCGGAACCGCGAGCGAGGCGAGGACCAGGGCGCCGAGGGCGGCGATGAGCGTGCGGGACTTCATGTCCCGACTATCGAGGGCGCTGGCGCGGGAGGCAAGAACGCGGCTAGCGCCGGCGCCTGGGCCGGAAGGAGCCGACGAGCTTGGGCTTGTGCGGCGGCTGTTGCTGCTGCCCGCCAGCGCCGTGCCCCTGCTGGGGACGCGGCTTCTGGGCGCCCTCCTGGTGCGCGTGCTGCGACTTCGGCTTGCGGTGCTCCGCGCCACCTTGCGGCTGGCCCTGCGACCGCTGCGGACCGCCCCGCTGCCCGTGGCGCCGGGGCCCCTGGAAGTGCCGCTGGGGCGGGGCGTTGGCCGCCGCCTCGGCCTTGCGCGCCATCGCCTCCTTGAAGATGGGCGAGTCCCTGGGGATCTTCTCCTCGCGGATCTGCACGCGGGTCAGCTTCTCGATGTCGCGCAGGTTCTCGCGCTCCTCGGGCGAGCAGAAGCTCGACGCCCGGCCGCTGGCCGAGGCGCGCGCGGTGCGCCCCACCCGGTGCACGTAGTCCTCGGGCACGTCGGGCAGGTCGTAGTTGACGACGTGGCCGATGTCCTCGACGTCGATGCCGCGCGCGGCGATGTCGGTCGCCACCAGGATCCGGTACTTGCCGGACTTGAAGCCCTCGAGCGCGGTGCGCCGCTGGCCCTGGGAGCGGTCGGCGTGGATGCGCGCCACCTCGTGCCCCGCCCGGTCCAGCACCTGGCAGATGCGGTCCGCGCGGCGGCGGGTGCGGGTGAAGACCAGCGTCGACTCTTGGTCCTCCTCGAGCAGGGCCAAGAGGAGCGCGCTCTTCTCGACGGTGGGCACGAAGAACACCCGCTGGTCGGCGCGCTCGGCCACCGTCCCGCTGCGCGCGACCTCGACCTTGGCCGGGTCGCGCAGGTGCCGTCCCGCGAAGCTCGCGACCTCGCCGGCCATGGTCGCCGAGAAGAGCATCGTCTGCCGCTGCTTGGGCACGTGCGCCAGGATGCGCTCGAGCTGCGGCTTGAAGCCCATGTCCAGCATCCGGTCGGCTTCGTCGAGGACGAGGATCTCGATGCCGTTGAGCTTGGCGGTGCCCTGGTCGAGGTGGTCGTTGAGCCGGCCCGGCGTCGCGATGACGACCTCGAAGCCGTTGCGCAGCGCGTGGACCTGCGGCCCCATCCCCACGCCGCCGATGACCACCGCTCCGCGGACGCCGCGGCCCTGGCCGAACATCTCCACGTGCTCGGCGATCTGCGTGGCGAGCTCGCGGGTGGGCGCGAGCACCAGCGCGCGGGTGCCCTTCTTGCCCTCCAGCCGCTCGATGATGGGCAGCACGAAGGCCGCGGTCTTGCCGGTGCCGGTCGCCGCGCAGCCGACGACGTCGCGGCCGCCGAGCGCCGGGGGCAGGGCGCGCTGCTGGATGGGGGTGGGCCGCTCGTACCCTGCGCGGGTGAGCGAGGACAAGGCCTTGGCAGAGAGGCCGAGAGAATCGAAAGAGAGTGTGTCAGTCACGGGTCTTGGCTCGACGTCCGAGGTGTGTTCCCCAAACCCCGGGCGGATTCCTGGAGTTCCCGGCGCGCAGTCTAACCGCCCGGCAACCCTTTCGCCCCCACCACGAGCGGGCGGGAGCGCCCAAGCGCCGACCCTAAGGATGCGGGCCGAAACGCGAGCGACCTCGCGTTTCAGCGAAATCCTCTGACATATCGCGCAGATAGCCCGCTTCAGCCCGTTCAGCTCGCCGGCTTGAGCTCGACGTCGATGTTCTCGCTGGCGCCCAGGTCCGCGAGCGCCTTGCGCAGGCCGGCGACCTTCTCCGAGGCCGGCACGTCGACGGTGGCATACAACGAGAAGAGCGGCTGGCCGGTGTGCGGAGCGTTGGTGACCCGCGTCTCGAGCCCGCGGATGTTCACCTTGCGCTCGGCGAGCAGCTCGGCCACGCGCTGCACGATGCCGGGGTGGTCCATGGAGTACGCGGTCAGCTCGTAGGGCACCGCGCCTTCCGGCTTGCGCAGCTGCGTCTTGCGCACGGTGACCGCCAGGCCCACCGAGCCGCCGACCTGGTGGATGCCGTCGAGCAGCTTGGCCAGGGACGCCGCCTCGCCGCCGACCAGGATGTGCATCGCGAACTCGGAGCCGAGGATGGCCATGCGGCTGTCCTCGATGTTGCAGCCGCACCTGGCGACGAAGGCGGACAGGGCGGCCACCAGGCCGGGCTTGTCCTCGCCGACGGCGGTGATCAATGCGTGCTCGAGCATCGGATTCCTCCAGGGAGGGAAAGGCCAGCGAGGATAGGCGAGGACGGCCCCGGTGCAAAGCGGCCCGCCGGCGCCGGCGGGCAGACCGTCGGCCGGAGAGACTTCGTCGCAGGAGGAGCGGAGCGGCCGACGAAGTCGCTGGTCGGAGACTTCCGGGGTTGCGGCCCCGGCCCCGGCGTGGCTATATGCCCGCCCTTCGCGAGGCAGCCATGACCGTGACCACCGACACCGGAACCACCCTCCCCTTCAACCGCTTCTGGCAGTGGCTGAAGGACCATGCGAGCTGCATCCTGGAGGCGGGCACCCAGAGCACCTCGCTGTTCGACTTCGAGGACTTCCACTGGGGCTTCCTGCAGGAAGAGGACGGCCGGGTGATCGCGCAGGTCATCCGCGGCAAGAACCTCGTCGCCGAGCTGGTCGTCGACCCCACCGAGATCACCTACGTGCAGGCCACCCCGGACGCCGAGGGCGCCGACCGCGGCCAGTGGATCTTCGAGTGCATGGGCGGCAAGGCGCAGGAGGAGTACGTCGCCGCCTACTTCGTGCTCGCCCACGGCGTCGAAGAGATCGGCAAGAAGCACGAGGTGGTGCTCAAGCACTGAGCTTCCGAGCGGGACCGGCAACGACACCCCGAGCTTGTCGCTCGACATGCTCGGGATGTCGAATGCGTCACTGCGCCAGCTTGAACACGAACGGGTAGGTCACCACCACCTCTCCGCCCTTCGCCGGTGGGAAGAGCCAGACCTTCACCCGCGAGGCGATGCACTCGCCCACCTTCGGATCGGCGAGGCTGCTCTTGACGATCTTCGCGTCCTTGACGTGGCCGTCTTCGCCGATGACGAAGCGCACCACGAGCCGCCCGGCGAGGTTGGGGTGTGTTTGCAGCGACAGCTCGTAGCAGTAGCGGACCTGGCCGAGGTGACGGCGGATGATCTCGCGGATGAGGTTCGCGTCGAGCGAACCGGTGACCGTCGCGGGCTCCATGACGATGGCGCTGGCGGACTTCCCGAGGGACGCGGTGCCGTACCCGTGTACCGTCCCTCCGCGGCCGCCTCCGCCGCTGCCGGTGCCCACGAGCCCGAGCCCGCCGAGCCCCTTGGCCCCTCCGAAGACGACCCCCTGCCCAGCGCCCAGCGCCCCGAGCAGCCCCGCCGACTGCACCGCGCCCGCCAAGTTGGCGTCCACGTCCTCCGGCACCTCCACCGGCTGGTTCACCGTCATCGGCGAACCGTTCCCTACGGTCCGGCTGCGGTCGACCGCGACGAAGGACGTGTACGGCGTCACCAGGCGGTGCGCGAGGCCCAGGCCGGTGACCGCCTCCTGTGTCGCCGCCTCGTTGATGCTCAGCCCGGCCATCCGCCGGTAGGCGAGGTCGGCGAGCAGGTCGTGGATCTCGGCCCGCGCCCAGAGGTTGGCCAGCGCCTCGTTTCCGTGCGCCTGGTCGGGCAGCTGGGCCTCGACCGGGATCTCGACCTTGTGGCCATCGGAATAGCCGCGCACCACGATGCGCCCCTTGCCGCCCAGCTCGTAGCGGCCGTGAACGATGAGCGGCCTGGAGAGGAAGAGGTCGGGCATCGGCGAGGGGTGGACGTGGGTGACGGGTAGCGCGCCGAAGTCGATGGAGACGTCCTCCAGCACGGGATGGTCGATCTTCCGGAAGAAGCGGACGACGCCGCGCACCGGGTCCTCGCGGTTGGTGGCGTAGAAGGCCACGCCCTTGCCCGACTGCGCGATGCCCTCCAGCAGGTTCCGGTTGGTCGACGAGCCCACGCCGAAGCTGAAGACGCGCCCGCGCTGCCCCTTGCGCTCGAGCGCGGAGACGAAGGTGCGAGTCGCGCCGATGATCTCCTCGTCGTTGCCGACCTGGCCGTCGGTGAGGAAGAAGACGTAGCGCCCGCGCCCGCCCTCCACCTCGGGCTTGAGCGCCGCCTGGATGGCGTCGAGCATCTCGGTGCCGCCGCCGGCCTGCATCCGCTCGACGAACCCGAGCGCATCGGCCACGTTCTCCTGGCTGGCGCGCCGCGGCTTCGCAAACGCCTGGGCCGCCGCGCCGGAGAAGGTGATGACGTTGAAGGTGTCGGCCGGCCGCAGCCGCGCGAGCGCGTCGCGCATCGCCTGCTGACACAGCCAGATGGGCAAGCCGCTCATCGAGCCGGAGACGTCGACCACGAAGACCAGCTCGCGTTGCCCGACGAGCGCCTGCACGTCGAGCTCGGGCGGCTGGACCACGAGCGTGAAGTAGCCGTAGTGCTCGCCGCGCGAGGTCAGCAGGGTCGCTTGCGGCGTCTTACCCGCCACGCCATAGCGCAGCACGAAGTCGCGGTTGGCGATGGAGTCGCGGTCGGAGAGCCGCACGAGGACCCGGCGCTCGTCGAGGCGCTCGGTCACCGTCTCGTGCGTCGGCGCCTCCAGGTCGTGGAGCGGCAGGCCCGCGTCGATGGTCACCGAGAGCGAGACGTCGTGGCCGCTGCGGACTCCTACCGGCAGGTAGAAGGGAGAGATGCGCGAGGCGTCGGCGACGCGATCCGTGTCCGCGTGGGAGCCCGTCCCCGAGGCCGTGCCGGTGGGAGCGCCGGGCATGTAGCGGGGCCCGACCACCATGGGGAAGACGAACTCGTAGCGGCCCTCGTCGTAGGTCAGGGTCTGCACGTAGCGGGTGACGACGCGGATCTCCTCGCCCGGCGGGATGTTGGCGATGGATTGCGTGAAGACGTTGGGCCGCTCCTGCTCCAGCAGCGCCGCGGTGTTCCCGGCGCGCTTGGCGGCCTCGTAGGTCCGCCGGGCCTGCTCGCGCTTCTGGATGTCGGCCTCGACCACGCGCTGCCCCACGACCCACTGGAAGCCGTCGACGGCGCAGTCGTCCGGGAGGGGGAAGACGTAGATGGCCTCGATGGGCTCGGAGAAGGAGTTGGCGTAGGCCTGCGTGACCTCGACGCGCGCGACCGGCCCGTCGATCTCCGCGTGCACGTCGGTGTGACGCAGCGGCAGCGGGAGGTGCTCGGTGCCCCGCTTCGCCTGCAGCCGCGGGATCTCCCCGGAGCGCCCCATGGGAGTCGCTTCGAGGCCGAGGGCAGGCAGCGCCGCGAGCAGGGTCCCGACCGCGAGCAGACGGGCGACGTTCACGCCGACGGTGCGGGCGCGCATGGTGCCTCCTTCAGGTCTCGTTTTCCGCTATGGACAGCCGCGGCCCGGCTTTGGTTCCCGGCGGGCGGCGGCGCGCTCGAGGCCCTCGAGGACGACGGCGCGGCAGCGCCGGGAGAGCGGCACGCGGCGCCCCCCGGCGAGGACGGTCTCGTCTGCCTCGACGGCCTGGACCTGCCCGAGCTGGATCACGTGCGCCCGGTGGCAACGGGCGAAGCGGGTGGGGTCGAGCTGCGGCTCCAGCGCGGCCAGCGACGGGTCCAGCACGTGCTCGGCGTCGCGGGTGTAGGCCACCGTCCGGTGCGCTTCGCTCGAGAGGACCTGCACCTGCGAGAGCTCGACGATCTGCACCCCGCCCTTGAAGCGCGCGACGACCTTCTCGAGGTAGCCGGCGATGCCCGCCTTGCGCGCGCGGTCGAGGTCGGGGACCGGGGCGGCCGCACGGTGGCGGCGGACGCGGGCGAGCGCGGTGGCGAGGCGCTCCGGGTCGACCGGCTTGACGAGGTAGTCGAGGGCGGCGGCCTCGAAGGCCCGCGCCGCGTGCTCGTCGAAGGCGGTGCAGAAGACCACCGCGAAGCTGCGCTCCGGCTCGGGGAAGTGGGCCAGCACGTCGAAGCCAGACAGGCCTGGCATCCGCACGTCGAGCAGCACGAGGTCCGGCGGATCGTCGCGCAGGCGGACGACGGCCTGGGCGGGGTCGGTGGTGTGCTCGGCGCTCACGACGCCGCCTGCGGCCAGGAGCTTGCGGCGCAGGTTCCGGCAGGCCAGCTCCTCGTCGTCGACGATGAGGACCCGGAGCCCTTCAGCCTGGGAGGACGAGCTCGACACGGGCTTCTCCTCCTTGAATCGCGAGCGTGCACGTCGCGCCAGGCCCGTACGCCAGCACCAGTCGCTGGCGGACGTCCGCGAGCCCGTAGCCAGCGCCAGGCTCCGCTCGCGCGGGGACCGGCGCAGCCGCCGGCGCCGGGCTCGTCACCGTGATTCGCAGCGCGCCCTCCGCCTGCCTCGCCCGCAAGGCGATCCGCGCCGGCCCCGGCACCGCCTCGCAGCCGTGCTTCACCGCGTTCTCGGCGAGCGTGAGCAGCACCGTCGCCGGCAGCTCCACGGCCGCGACCTCGGCCGGGACGTCCAGCACGTAGGACAGGCGCTCGCCGAAGCGGACCTGCTCCAAGGCCAGGTAGTCGTCCACCAGCCGCGCCTCGTTGCCGAGCCTTCCCTTGGGGTTCGCCGAGGACTGCAGCACCGACCGGAGCAGGCGGGCGAGCCGTCCCGTCGCCAGCCGCGCCGCCGGCGGGTCGGTGTCGGTCAGCTCTTCGATGCAGTTGAGCGCGTTGAACAGGAAGTGTGGCCGGATGCGCGCCGACAGCGCCGCCTGCATCGCCCTGGCCTCGCCCGCCTCCGCACGCAGCGCCGCCTCTCGGACACGCGTCCACTGCACCGCGAGCGCGGCGAGCGCATAGGCCAGGAAGACTGGCACCAGCGCCACGAGGAGCGGGCCGCCGACGAGCGAGCCCAGCGTCATCGGCGTCCAGGCGACGATGACGCAGAGCATCGCCGCGACGGCCGCGCCCAGCCCCAACACGCGCACCGCGACGTCGCGCAGGACCGCGCGCCACCCCAGACGCTCCGGCCGTGGAAGCGCCACGTCGAGCAGCGCCACGCAGACCGGGGCCAGCCAGAACAGGAGCAGCGCGTGCAGGATGATGACCGGCACCGACGCGGTGGTGTTGGTCGCGAGCACCAGCCCGAGCGCGGGCGCGCCGACGGCGAGGCAGATCAGCACCTCGCGGCGCAGCGCGGCTGAGAGCGTCGCCTTCAGACGGGGATCTCCTTCCACTTGCGCGGCGTCAGCGAGGCCCGGGCCTTCTCGATGGCGAGGCTGGTCTCGAAGGGGCTCTCGGTCTTCGACACGGCGTCCAGGTAGAGGCAGCGCCGCGCGACCGCGCCCAGGTCGAAGGTCCAGTACATGCTCATCAGCGGGTTGATCCGAGAGCTCGCTGCCCTCGGTCCGCCGGGTGCGGTGGACGTCGCCGTACTCGCCGTCGACGGCCGAGGTGATCGACAGGCCGACGATGCTCGGGCTGCGTGGCGTCTGGGAGCAGGCGTAGGCCACCGCCTGGCGGTAGAGCTTCGACCTCGGGCATCTCGGGCAAGAGCGCCGCGACGCCCAGATAGCCCTTCTCCTTGGAGAGGGCCGCGACATTCTCCAGGAAGTGCGCATGGCAGACGCCGTGGAAGGCGTCCACGCCGAAGCCCAGGCAGGCGACGATGCTCTCGCCCAGCCCTAGACCGTGGACCGCCGACAGGCTGGTGATGTCCTCGACCGGCGTGCCGAGCCCCGCCTCGTCGCCGCGCATCAGGATGTCGGTCCCGCCGTCGACCAGCACCACCAGGTCGAAGCCGAGCTTCCTCTTTCAGCTTCTGGTAGGCGGCTCCCAGCGGCCGGCCCCCCGCCTTCCACAGCGCGTAGATCGGCGCGGGCTTGCCCTGCAGCGCCAGCCAGTCGGCCAGCTGCCCCTCGGGGAAGTATTCCTTGGGGCCGCGCGAGGCGGCGGTCACCTCGACGAGGTACGCCATGAGCCGGCGCCCCTCGACGTGGGCGAGGTCGGTGAAGGCCAGGTTCGCCAGGTGGGCCTTCTTCCCGCGCGACAGCAGGTGGAAGTAGAGCGGCAGGCCGGCGAAGACGTCGAAGCCTCCACCGGCCCCCGCGACGAGCACCGACTGCGCTCGTTCCAGGCGATCGAAGAAGGGGGCGGAGGCGAGGTTCATGGTGAGGAGGAGCGTAGCCCCACCTCGGGCGGAGTGCAGCCACTCGCCTCGTCGTCCAAAGCGCCCACCTGGGCAGGTTCCTTGGAGGAGGGCGGAGCGCTGGCGATCGCTGACGCAGGACAGCGTCCCGAGCGCGATTTGCGCGACCTATCCGGCGAGCCCCCATCAAGGAGCAAGTGACCCAGCCTTCCGAATCGAAGGAGCTTCCGATGCGATACGACGCCGTCCTCGCAGCCCTCTGCCTCGCCGCCTGCACCCTGCTCTCCTCCTCCGCCTTGGCCAAGCCTCCGCCCAACGCCGCCCTCCGCGCCCGGTCGTCCGTCGAGGACGCCCTCGAGCGCGTCGACGAGTCGGAGAGAGACTGCCGCAAGGAGCTGACCGGGCCCCTGACGGGCGCCAAGAGGTCTCTGCGCCGCATCGCCGACGAGTCCGACGCCGAGGCCCTCGAGCAGGTCCGCGACGATCTCGCCAGGGCTGCGCGCGCATCGAAGGACGTCTGCCCCAAGTCGGTCACCCGCGAGATCAGGGCCGCGCTCGACGCGCTCGATGCTTCAGCCCCGGACAGGAGCGACGACTCCCACAACCAGCCCAAGCAGAAGACCTCGGACAAGTGCTGGGAAGCTCCAGGCCATGCAACGGCTGGCCAAGCTGGCCCCCATCCCCAAGACGGAGCTCGACCAGGTCGTGGCGATGGACAGGGGAGCCTGCCCCGCCAGCCGCTTTCAATGGAGCAACGGGCTGGTGGCCCGCGACAACAATGGCCAGTGGAACTACCCCAACGGCCTCGTGTTCCGGTACACGAATGGCCAGGTCAACTACCCCAACGGCCTGGTCATGACCTACGCCAACGGCCAGTTGAACTATCCGAACGGCCTCGTCGCCAGGTACCCCAACGGCGGGTGGCTCGACACGAACGGGCTGCGGGCCACCCCGGAGACGCTGCTGGCCACCGCCTGCGCCAAGCGCGGGGCGAGCTGGTGCGCGGACTGGCGGCGCTTCATCGACGGCCAGACCGGCTGGTGGCATGACCTGGCTGTCGTCGAGATGGCCTGGAACGGCCGATAGACAGGTCTGGCCCGCTGGGAGTCAGGCGCCCAGCCGTCTGAGCACCGCCTCAGGGTCTCCTCGGAGGACCGTGACCTCGCAGCTGGCGAGCACGATTCCGGTCTCCCGGGCGACCTCCTCGACCGCCTCCCGGTGGTGCCCGAGCTGCGGGCTGGCGATGCCGCGCCCCTCGCTGAGGGCCTCCCCCAGCTTCAGCTCGATGACGACCGCCGCGCGGTCCTTCGGGTCCGGTGGCGACATGTCGACGCAGACGAAGTCGCCGCAGCCGCGCCGCTGATTGGTGCGGAAGAGCCAGACTCGCGTCAGGTCGCGCAGGACGTCGCGGGCGAACTCGCGCTCGTACTCGGCCAGCTCGAAGCGCTCCAGCAGCGCGTACGCCTGCGACCAGCTCCAGCGCCCGTCCTCGCTCAGGAGGCGCGGGAGGCTGAAGCTCTCGAGCATCGTCGAGGGCAGGTGGAGCGTCAGGGGTTCGGGCGCGGGCATGCGCCTTCACTGTAGCTCTCGGCGTCACCCGCGCCAGCCAGCGCCAACCTACGGAGGCCGCCGAGGCTCTGCGCGAGCCATCGTCCCGGCTGCCTGACCGGTAGGCTCTGCCATGGCTCGGCCGCCTCGGGCGCTCAGGTGCGCAGAGCGCCGAGGAGCGCCAGCAGTGCCGCCTCCTCGGCCGCGAGCCCTGCCGGACGGCGGGTACGTCGCGCGAGCGCGGGCAGGAACCGGCCGTCGAGATAGGCGTCGACGAGCCCGGGGTGGACATAGGACTCGGCGCAGATGCGCGGCGTGTTGCCCAGGTGCTTCGCGGCGGCTCGGACCGCGAGCGCCACGTTGCGCTGCGCCTCGGTCGGGGAGCGGAACGGGCCCGCCTCGGCGAGGGCTCGCGCCGCGGTCACGGTGGCGGACCAGGTGCGGAAGTCCTTGGCGGTGACGTCGATGCCCGTGGCTTCCCGGAGGTAGTCGTTCACGTCGCTCGACGTGACCGTCCGCCGCGTGCCGTCCTCGTCCTCGTACTGGAAGAGCTGCTCGCCCGGGAGATCGCGGCAGCGCTTCACGATGCCGGCCAGCTTTCGGTCGGAGATGGCGACCTGCTGCTCGACACCGGCCTTCCCGCGGAACTTCAGGCGCAGCTCGGAGCCCGAGAACGCGGTGTGGCGGTCGTGGAGCGTCGTGAGTCCGAAGGAGCGGTTCTCGCGAACGTAGAGCTCGTTTCCGATCCGCGCGCTCGTCAGGTCCAGCAGGCGCGTGACGGCGGCGAGCACCTTCGCCCGAGGGAGCCCGCGCAGCGCCAGGTCCTGCTCCAGCCGCGCGCGTAGTCGCGGGAGCGCCTGGGCGAGCGCGAGCGTGCGCACCTGCTTGGTCTCGTCGCTCCACTCGCGCCACCGCGAGTGGTACCGCAGCTGCGTCCGCCCGCGGAGGTCGCGGCCGGAGGCCTGGACGACGCCGTCGGCGCTCGGGCAGATCCACACCTCCTTCCAGCTCGGCGGGAGCGCGAGGGCCCGGATGCGCGCGAGCGTTCGCTCGTCGCGGATCGTCCGGCCGGCGTCGTCCACGTACCTTCTGCCGACGCGACGGATGCCGCCCTCGCCGACGACGACGCGGCGCAGCCGGGGTGCGCGGGTGGGCTCGCGCGGCGCAGCGGGCGGAGCGGCCACCTGGCGCGAGAGCCAGGCGCCGCAGGCACGGTCGAGCAGCGCCGCGTCGACCGTGAGCAGACGCTCCTTCCCAACCCTTGGCGCGCGCGGCACGAGGCCCGCCCGCTCGAGGACGCCCAGGTGCCTGAGGATGCCGGTGCGGCACTGTTCGAACGCAGCGCTCAGCCGGCCGATGGAACAGCCGGGCGTGTCGCGGATGACGTCCAGCATTCGCCGCCGCGTCACCGCCCCGAGCGCCTTCCAGACGGCGTCCGAGGACTCGCCGGTCATGTCACAAAGTAGCTGCCTATCTTCAGCAACCTCGGTTGCTGCGTCCGCGTGGCTTCCGACCCAGTCGCCGCACGCGCGAAGGAGCTTCCCGTCGACGCGGAGCTGGCGCTCCCGTCCCACCTTCGCATCGCGCGGGACAAGGCCCGCCCGCTCGAGGGCTCTCAAGTGCGTGAGGCAGGCGCGGCTCAGCTCGAGCGCGGCTCGCAGCCGCACGACGGTACAGCCAGGCGTCTCGTGAATGACTTCGAGCATCCGCCGGCGCGTGCCATCGGCGAGCGCCTGCCAGACTGCATCCGAGGGTTCGGGGGCCATGCTGGCGAATGCTGGCACACCCTCGGCACCGTTGCTCGACCATGGGTGCCGGCTGGGCGGGGACGGCTTCGCGCGGTGGGGCCAGCCACCTCGCAGCGCGAGCCGGAGAAGTCCGTGCTCGCTTGAGCACCTCCAGTCGCGCTCCGAGGACGGCTCCGCCTGCCTCTGTTCGTCTCCCGGGAGTTGCGGCAGGCCACGAACAGAGGGCGGAGAAGGACCAGCGCACCTCGCCGGCGAACCCGTACAACTCGGCCGACGTCGCAACGAGGCGGCGTGCTAGGTTTCGGCACAGTTAGTATTTGCCGCACACACCAAATGCGAGGGGCGCCATGACCCGATTTCCGGCTGTCTTCTTGACCCTGTTTGCCACTGCTTGCGGCTCGAAGGCGCCCTGCACCCAGTGTCCGAACGTCGCCGGGACCTACTCGGAGACCTCGCCCCGCCAAGAGACGAGTTGCGGCAACGGCGACACGCTGTACTGGTCGGGAGGCGACGCTGTGGTCGTGACGGTGACGCAGGATGGCAGTGCGCTTCACCTCGTGCGCGAGGGGCGCCTCACCGACACGCTGGAGGGCGTCCTCTACGACGACTCGTCGGCCGAATTCGGTCCGTTCAGCCGGCAGCTGACTTCCTCGGACGGAAGCGTGGCCATCGGAGACGTCACCCTGGCGGGCAGGTTCATGCCCACCGGGTCACCGCTCTTCGCCGGGACCTGGATGTTGAAGATGCAGGGAACCGGCTGCGCGGTGACGTCCAAGGCCAAGTGGTCCGCGGCCCAGTAGGCGGGTTTCGGCTGCAACGACAGCGGGGGCAAGGCCGCAGGCACCGAGCAGGTTGGGAGCCGTCGGGGTGACCGGCGGTCAGCTCGGGGTCGCTTGGCCTTTTGCCGCTCGCTGCGCGGCGCTGCTGCGCGCCCCACGCTGATCGGCGGAGGTGCTCATGCCACTCAATCCCACCGAGAACAACCCATTCCTGCGCAAGTTGCTCGACACCTACAACAGCCACCGGCTGGACGCCTTCGACACGCTCCTGACCGAGGACTGCGTTCTCGTCCGCAACGGCGTGGAGGCCCACGGCCGCGAGGAGGTCAAGGCCGTACTCGCCAAGGTGTACCGCGCCTTCCCGGACATCGAGTACCGGCTGGACGACGCCGTGACCGCCGGCGACAAGATCGCCATCCGCTGGCACGGCCACGCTACCCATCATGGCGAATACCTGGGCGTGTCTCCGACCGGCAGCAAGATCTCCTACGCCGGCAGCACCTTCTGCGAGAGGAGAGGCGACCGGATCGCACGCCTCTGGGTGAGCGCCGATCTCCTGGCTTTGCTGCGCAGCCTGAGCGAAGCGGCGCGGGCGCGGCCCTCGACGGAAGCCCACCCCTGACGGCAGGCTCCGGAGTCGAGCCGCTGGATCCCCAGAGAGCGACTGCACCCCAAGCCGCCATGCTCGGACCTCAAGGCAGGCTGGTGGCGACCACTTCCAGGCCCGTGATTGCCCCGACCCGAGCAGGTGCAGCACCTCGCCGCTCGAGCGAGGTGCGCACCCGTCGGGCTTCCGAGCGCCTACTGGTGGAACTTCGCCAGGAACGCGTCGGTACACAGGTAGGCCAGGCACTTCGTCGCGACCATCGGGCCCAAGCCAAAGTTGATTGAGGATTGGAATTCTCCGGTCAGGTAGAAGACGCCAGTGTCGGCCACGACGGCGGCGATGCCGTGGGCTCCCTGATAGGCCGCGTTCCCAAAAGCGCCCGCCTGGCGGAGCGTGCCCGACGGTGAGAGTTGGAGATAGGCCGCATCCTCGCTCTGGCAGGTCGCGGCCGCGGGCGCCATGGACCCTCGGCAGCGGGCAGCGACGAAGATCTCGTAGTCGTCGCCAATGGAGACCGCCTCACCCGCCTGGATCTCGGCATCTCCGAAGCGCTTGGCCCACATCGGCGTTCCCTTGGAGTTGAACTTGGCGACGAAGGCATCGACGAGTCCGGCGCTGACGAGAGTCGTGGTTCCCAAGGTCATCTTCCCCCCCATGCCTCCCGTCACGATGATGTTGCCGGACAAGTCGATGGCCACGTCGGCTGCCTGCTGTGAATCCCCGTCGCCGTAGTTGTAGGCCCACACCACCTTGCCAGCGGAGGGCTCCAGCTTCGCCACGAACAGGTCGGCTTCAGGCGCGGGTGTGCTGGGAGCCGCCTTGAGGCCCCAGCCATCCATGTTCATGGTGGAAGTGAATCCTCCGGTGATGACGATGTTGCCCGTCGCATCGGTCGCCACCCCTGCCGACCACTGGGACATCACGTCGCCGAAGACCCTGCTCCAGAGGCATTTCCCGGTTTCGCCGCTGTACTTGACGACGAAGGCGTCGGCGTTGCCTTTCCACGCGAGCGCCCCGCAGCCCAGGTCGGTCGCTGCCAAGACCTGGCCCGTCACCACCACGTCGCCCTTGGCGTCGATCGTGATGGAGAGAGGCTGCGCTTGATCGAAGGCGTTGCTCCAGAGGTGCTTGCCGTTGGTGTCGAACATCACGACGAAACCGGCACTTCCGCCAAAAGCGGCCTCGAAGTCTTTTCCCCCGAAATTCACCTTCCCGAAGAACCACCCTGTCCCCGCGAGACGGCCTTCGGCGTCACCCGCGACCGACTGCCCTTCCACTCGGTCGCTCGAGATGAATCCCTTGCTCCAGACATGCTTGCCGTCCTGCGTCAGCTTCGCGAAGTAGACGGCTTGGTCCGTCGCCGTCTCGAGCGCTCCGCCTCCAAGGTCGAGCGTGCCGATGTAGCTTCCGGTCATGCCCACGTTGAGCTTCTCGACGATGGTGATGTCCTGGGCCCATTGGCCGTACCCATCGCCATAGCGCGCGTTCCACAGCGGTGTCGCCGCGCCGGCCAGAAAGGGTGTGCCCAGCCCCAAGCACAACGCGAAGGACATGATGGCGTGAGACATCGAGGCTCGAGTCGTCTGCGAGGTTCTATCCACGAGAAGCTCCTGGTTCGATGGATGGACCGGCGTCCTCCCCCGTTCACAGGCGGGCGCCGCTGGTGCTGGAGCGGGAAGCCGCTCCCACTCCAGCGTCGGTAGGCACACCTCGGTTCGTTTGTGACGGACCCTTGGCGAGAGCTCGGATTTCCGCGCCCATCTCGCGGCTCTTGCCGCTCGGGCCGAGACGGTCCCTCGAGGGCCTGGCGTCTCTTCTTGGGCGCAATCCGCCGCCGGTCGTTCACAGACCGGCTTACCCTTGGCAGCGCCGCGGGCGTATCCTCTGCGGGCACCAAGGGCCGGGATGAACGAGGGGACACCATGCGAACGATCACGAACCTCGCAGCCGCCGCATCACTCGCGGCCGCGCTCGGCGCTTGCGGCGCTGCCGCCACGAAGCCGGGCGACCTGAAGGCGTCCCCTTTCTATGACGGCAGCCTGAAGATCACCGCGACCACGTCCGCCGGGCCGGCCAGCATCGAGATTTCCGCTGGAATCCTTCCCATCCTGGCCGACTTCACCAACGGCTACTTCGAGGACGGCCACGGGCTCTACAGCCACCAGGGCCCCGACTATCCCAAGTCGCAGGAGGAGGCCGTCGAGGTGGCGCGCAAGGCGGCCATCCCGTTCGCCGAGCTCCTGAAGCAGTGCGTTGCGAACCATCCCGACATCGTGGTCCAGCAACCGGGGCAGACGCTGACCGAGCAGCAGCTCTGGAACAACATCCAGGTGGTCGAGACGTGCGCCTACGAGGACTTCGGCATCAAGCCGTACTGGATCCCACAGCTGGTCGACGACGTGGACGTGTGCGAGGTCGTGCTCGGCGAAGGTTGGCGCCTGCCGACCGCAGCGGACCTGGCCGCGTTCTCGGACCATGCCCGCCAGGCGTTTGCCGACGCCGCACGAGTCGAGCTCGCCCTGAACGGAAGCATGGACGTCTACGCCCGCGCCGCCGACGGGACTCTGCGCCGCGGCTCGCTGGAGCCCGGCGTGCACACGCTTTCGCCCATCGAGTACCCCATGGGCTACGACGAGCCGGCCAAGTACCACTACGAAGGCTGCGGCTCCTCGCTCTGCAACTCGAACACGCTGGGCCTGCGTTGCGTCCGCGCCGGACAAGTCATCCCGTAGCGCGAGCGGCGGACGAGCCGATGGATCTTCCCACGCACTTTCCGGGCGGGAGCCTGGTTTCACTCGGAGAACACCGAATCATGAACGTCAGCCTTCGCGCGGTTACCTGCCTCGCGGTCTTCCTCTCGGTGCTGCCTTCATGCAGCTCCGGCCCCAGCTCCCCGACGGACGGCGGCCTGGCCGCGGCGGACGCAGGGCCAGGACAGGTGCTCCCCCCGACTCCCGAGGTGCAGGCGCTGCTCGAGGCCGCGGCCAAGGTGAAGAGCGGCGGGCTGGTCGACATGGACGGCGACGGCCGCGAGGAGTTCGAGCGAACCGTGGAGGACGGGACGGCGACCTACTGGACCGTCAACGCCAGCGGCGACACGATCTTCCAGATGCAGATCAACCCCGACGGCACGGGAGGCATCGCCTCGGACGACGACGCCGACGGCAACGTCGAGGTGACCCGCGAGTGGACCAAGTCGCCGCTCGCTCAGGTCATCTCGCGTGACACGGACCTCGACGGCCGGCTGGAGACCCGGACCACGGAGACCTTCGACACGGCGGCGGGCACGGTGCACATCGTGGTGGAGAAAGACCCCGATGGCACCGGCTTCACCACGACTCTGGACGTGACCGAGCCCATCTCCCGGGAAGCCGGCGGCGGCACCGGAGGCTGCAACGGCGCGGACGGCTTCCCGGAGGGCGACGGGCCGAGCATCCAAATCGGATCGTCCGGAATGGTCATCAAGACCAGCGGCAAGGGCTCCGACGTCGACGGCCGCTGCAGCGAGGCGCATGGCAACCGCCTGGCCAAGGCGGTGCAGTGCGCCCTGGACAAGGGCGCCAAGTGCATGGCCCAGACCAATTCCCGACTGGGCTCCGAGTTCAACGCCGCGCTGGCCGAAGGGCTGGACGTGGACTTCGCCTGCGGCAACGGCTGCACCCCAGCCAACACGATGATGTTCTGTCTGCCGGGGACCTCGTTCTGCTGGGGCAAGCCCAAGATCAACGTCAGCCCGGGCACGCTCGACGATTCGAACGTCAGCGACGGCGACCTGTGCAACATCATGCTGCACGAGCTGCTGCACGCGTTGGGCGAGGGCTTCGAGGCCGAGCACAACAACGGCTTCGACGAGATCTACTCGTGCGGACGCTACTGCGGCACCTGTTCGAAGTGGGGAATGGGCAGCCCCGACAGCTCGAACATCGATTGCCTGCGCTGCGCCACCTCGATGGCCAAGAAGGTCCAGTGCGGGGTGCGCCAGAAGCTCGAGCAGGGCTCGTGCGGCGATTCCGGCGTGGGCATCTGCCACAAGGGGCTGGCCTGCATCTCGGGGTCGTGCGAGTCGTGCAGCTCGATCGTGACGCGGCTGTGCGACAACGCCACGGTCACGTCCTCGTTCCACTGCTGCGCGGCCTGCCCCTCGAACTGCAACGGGAGCAACGACTTCCCCTGCAGCGGCACGCCCAACCTGGACGACACCTGCAACTCGCCGCCGCCAGCCTGCAAGTAATGGCCGGCTTCGGCGCGACGGGTGGCCGCAGGCCGGAGGACCAGTCGAAAGGCGCCGCGCCGATGGGGCGCGCCGCCTGTTGCGAGGAGGGCCGCCCATGCGTCGACGTCTTGAAGCCCTGGCATGGCTCGCCTTCGCCTTCCTCTCCGCATGCGGCCAGAGCCGAGGACCTTTGCTGCACGAGATCTCTGGGAGCGTCAGCGGATCCGGCGCGGGCGGAGTCGCCCTCGCGCTCGGCGGCGACGGCACCGGATCGACGGTGACGGTCGAAGCGGGCAGGTTCACCTTCCACGGGCTCGCGGACGGCCACTACACGCTGACTCCGCAGAAGAGCGGGTACACGTTCTCGCCTGCGATGCGCACGGTGGCGCTCGCGGGCGCGGACGTGGCCGGTCAGGACTTCGCCGCGACGGCCGTCCCTGCGCGGTTCGAGGTCTCCGGCATGGTCTCGGGGGCCCTCGTCGCCAACGTCACGGTCGAGCTGAGCGGCGCCTCGACGAGCTCCGCGACGACCGCCCAGGACGGGCGCTATCTCTTCGCTGGCGTCGCTCCGGGGACCTATACCCTGGTCCCACACGCCCAGGGCTTCCTGTTCGCGCCGCCCAGCCTCGTCGTCACCGTCAGCGCCTCCGACGTCCCGGGCCAGGACTTCGTTTCCGCTCCCCTGACCTTCGACGTATCGGGAAGCGTCCGGGGGGACGCCGCGGGCGGGGTCACCGTCTCGCTCGGAGGTGCGGCGAGCGGATCCACGGTCACGGATCCCGGCGGCAACTACCGCTTCCGCGGGCTGAGGGCAGGGAGCTACACCCTCACCCCCAGCAAGCTCGGAAACGTCTTCGCGCCGGCGAGCCTCGCGGTGACCGTGAGCGGCGCGGACGTCGGCCAGCAGGACTTCACCTCCACGGCCCTGCTCCATGACATCTCGGGGACCATCCGGGGCGCGGCTTCGGCGGGACTCAAGGTGACGCTCGGGGGCGCCGCGCTCCGCAGCACCACGACCGACGCCGCAGGGAGGTACTCCTTCGTAGGACTCCCCGTCGGCAGCTACGCCGTTACGCCGAGCGACCCGGCCTACGTCTTCTCTCCGGCGAGCCTGGCGGTCACGCTTGGCGACGCCGACGTGGCCGGACAGGATTTCGCCAGCGCCGCCAAGACGTGTCCCCTCACGCATTCTCATCTCCGGCGCGATCGGAGGAGACGTCCGGGCGGGCGTGACCGTCCGGCTCGGCGGCGCCGCCGCAGCTCTGACCACGACCGATGAGAGCGGGGCGTACCGCTTCGACGGACTGGCGGACGGCGACTACGTCGTGACCGCGAAGCTGGATGGCTACGCGTTCTCACCCCCGAGCCTCCCCGTGGCGCTCGGGGGTGCCGACGTCACCAACCACGACTTCACCGCGACCGCTCGTTCCACGGGTCACACCATCTCCGGCAGGGTGATTGGAGCTGCCTACTCTCCGGTGACCGTCGGAATTGGGGCCGCGGGCTCATGGCGCTCCACGTCGGCCGACGCTGCTGGCAACTACAAGTTCGCCGGGCTCGCAGACGGCGACTACGTCGTGTCGCCCTCCTCCTACGACACCTTCTCGCCACCAAGACGCACCGTGACCGTGAGCGGCGCGGACGTGACGGGGCAGGACTTCGTCGCTCGCTACCGGATCTCCGGGACGGTGATGCTCGGGTCTACCGGGACGGCGCTCTCGGGCGTCAGTCTCGCGCTCGCCGGCGCGGCCAGCGCCTCCACCGACAGCGACGCGGAAGGGCACTTCTACTTCCAAGGGTTGGAGAACGGCAGCTACACGGTCACGGCCAGCAAGAGCGGCTACGCATTCTCGCCGCCGAGCTTCTCCGTGACGTTGGACGGCGCGCATGCGCAGAAGGACTTCACTGCGACTGCTCTCCTCCCTGTCGCCATCTCCGGGAAGATCGGCGGCGTCACGGCGGCGTGTGTCACCGTCTCGCTGGAAGGGCCGACCAGGATGTCCACCACGACCGACGAGCAGGGGAATTACGCCTTTGCCGGTCTGGGAGTGGGCACCTACACCTTGACTCCCAGCCAAGCCGAAATCGCGTTCTCGCCGCCGAGCGTCGCCCTCACGCTGAGCGGCGCCGACGTCGCCGGGCAGGACTTCGGATCAACCGCGCTTGGTGAGCGGCACTACACCCTCTCCGGGACGATCAGCGGCGCTGCCGCGGCGGGGGTTGGCGTCTTTGTCGGCCCCGGCAGCACCACGACGGACGCCAGCGGGAGGTTCTGCTTCTCCGGGCTGCCGAGCGGCAGCTATCAAGTCCGGCCGCAAGTGACCTGCGGGCGCGAGTACTCGCCGCAGGAGCGCACCGTCGAAATCGGAGAGACGAATGTCGGCGGCCAGGACTTCGTCTCTGCCACGGTCGCCCAGACCTACAGCATCTCCGGAAGGGTCAGCGGGACCAGCAAGGCTTACGTCGCCGTGTCGCTCGAGGGGGAGGCGACCGCAACCACGACGACGGACGAAAGCGGCTACTACCGTTTTGCGGGGCTGGCCAGCTGCCGTTACAAGGTCGTTCCGAGCGGCGGCAACCTGTTCTCGCCGGCGAGCCGGATCGTCAAGGTCAGCGGCTCGGATGTCGTCGGGCAGGACTTCTACACGTTCTCCGCGAGCACCTATCCCGGAGTGACGACGCAGCCACTCCAGGCCGTCTGGGGGACTGGGCCCGACGACGTCTGGGCCGCTGGAGATCTCGGAACGCTCATCCATTGGAACGGCGTCGTGTGGACGGTCGTGCCGAGCCCGACGACCAACCGACTCCATAATCTCTGGGGTGCCGCGGCTGATGATGTCTGGGCGGTCGGTGACGGAGGAACCTTGCTGCATTGGGACGGCAGCACGTGGGCGTCCTCGCCGAGCGGGACCACGGAAGGATTCTGGGCAGTCTGGGGAAGCTCGACCGACGACGTCTGGGCGGTCGGAGGCGCGGTGCGCCACTGGGACGGCACCGCCTGGTCCAACGTCCCGACCCCGGAAGCCGCCCTGCAGTATGGCGTCGCCGCCATCTGGGGCAGCTCGTCGAACGACGTCTGGGCGGTGGGGTCGGTCGGCACGAGGATCCGCTGGGATGGCTGCAGATGGTCGTGTGTCTACTGCGGGTTCGTCGGGAACAACACCACCTTCGGGTTGTGGGGCACGTCCCCGAACGATCTCTGGCTTGCCAGCTACGAGTTCGGTCTGAGAGCTGGATCACTGGGCCGGTAGCGACTGGTCGGGTTTCCACCTTTCCGAGGACGGAGGGGGTTCCGGCGGAATCTCCGGCAGTGCCTCGAACGACGTCTGGGTCGTCGGGTTGGGGAACCTGATCGAGCACTGGGATGGTGGGGCCTGGTCGGGCGTCTCGGCGGGCGAGGCCAGCCACCTCGCCAGCGTCTGGGCCAGCACCACGACAAGGGACGTCTGGGCGGTCGGCTCGGAAGGGATGCTGCTGCACTGGTACCGATGAAGCGGAGCAGACCCATCGGGCTGGTTCGCCGCTGCCATTTCTTGCGCCGAGCTCTCGCAGCCTTGCGCGTCGCGTGCGGTTTTGCCGCCGGCTGCGCTGCTTGCACCTGCTACTGCGCCGTCGGCTCGAACGAGCCTCACTGGACATGCGTCGCTGTCGAGCCCGTCAGGGTCCCCCACCTGGCGGTGAGCGTCTGCGCTCCCGGGGTGCGGAAGACCACGCACCCCGTGCAGGAGCCCGTGAAGCCGGCCGGCGGCAGCGTGGCGGAGGGATCGGTGGACTCGAAGGTGGCCTCCCCAGCGGGCGGGCTCGCCGGGTAGCCTTTGGCATCCACGACGCCCACGGTCAGGTCGAGCGCGTCGCCGGCGACGACCGGGTCGGGCAGCGCTGACAGCGTCAGCGCGCTCGCCGCGCCGGCGACCACGTGCACGCTGGCCGTCGCGCCGACGACGCTCGGTGACTCCACCTCGAGCGCGAAGTCTCCCACGGTGTTGAAGCGGCCGACGAAGGACGTGCGATGGTGGCCCAGGATGAACTCCCTGTCCGGCGGGAGGCTCGCCGACGGATCGGTGCTGCTGAAGTGCGCCGTGCCGGTGAACCGGTGCGTGCTGCTGACGCACGCGTCCATGGCCCCGACGTAGAAGCCGAAGTCGGTGGCGACCTGGACCTCGCCGAGGCTCGTGATCTGGTTGCCCGCGTCGTCCTGGAAGACCAGGGACTTCGGCTCGCCTCCAAGCACCGCGACGGTCACGCGCTCCTGGACCGACCCCACGGACGCGATGAGGCTGGTGACCCCGGTCTTGGCGCAGAAGGTCCCGCCCTCGAAGCGGGCGACCCCGGAGACCGCCGCCACCGTGAGCTTCGCAGGCGTGGCGCCTGGGTCGGCGGGAGGGGCGAAGGGACCGTTTTCGAGGCTGAGCGTCACCGCGGCGTTGGACGGGAAGATTCGGCCTTGCTCGTTGAAGAAGAGGACCTCCACGACGGGGAGCGGATCGGAGTTGGTGAGGGTTCCGGGCGCGAACCTGAACCCGAGCCGGTGCGGCGGGCGATCGGTCGGCACGAACTCGACGGTCACCGGGTTCGAGTGGTGCGACGGGTCCGAGTCGGGCTCGAAGCCCGGCTCGACCACCGTGATGGTCTTCGTCTCCGCGACGGTGGACGAGAGGTGGAAGGTCGCGCGGCCTTGGGGGCCCTCGGTCATCAACGTACTGCCCGGGGTGACGTCGTTCCCCGTCCCCGTGACGAGGAGCCGGACCGGTTCGTTCGCGAAGACCTTGCTGGCGTGGAGGCTGTCGGTGATCGCGAACGTGAGCGTCACCGAGTCCTCGCCGTCGGCGAGGACCCCGCTGGCCCGGTCCACCGAAAGGCTCGGGATGGCGACCCTACTGTCACCGTCGCACCCGCCCTTCCAGCCCCAGCCACCGAGCGCGACGGCGATGAACAGCGCGGTCCCGAGCCGCGCGGACGAACGCATGATCGACATGGCCTGTCCCCTCTCCGATTGACTGCGCCGCGCATCTTAGGCGAGCCCTCGAGAAGATGGGGACCGGGATGCGCGCCGGCGGCCAGCCATGGCGTCGGTGCGCTCCGCGAGTGTGCATCCTTCTTATCCGGGCAAAGGCTCCCGCCTCCTACCTGCCGCCCTTCCGCAGCAGCCAGAGCACCGGCCGGACGGCGAGCTCGAGGTTCGCCTCCTCGAGGGTCTGCCTCGCCAGGTACGCCGCCAGGGCTGAGGCGACCCCCGGAACGCGGCGCGCGATGGCCTCGGCCCGCGCGGCGATGAGCCGGTGGAACTGCTCGTTGCAGGCGCGGATCTCCGCGGCGTCCGCAGCGGACTCGGCCAGCAGCGTGTCCCCCGCCCGCGTCAGCGCCGTGAGCGCCTCCTCGTGGAGCGGATAGGCAGGTGATGCAGCAGCCGGAGCGCGCGCGAAGGCGTGGTCGAGCAGCAGCAGGCCGCCCGGGCGCAGCACCTCCCGCACCCGCCGAACCGTCTCCTCCAGGCTGCCCAGGACACCGCCCACGGCGCCGAAGATCGCCAGGTCGTAGTCGCGGCCGGACAGCGCCTCGCGCAGGTCGCCGGCGCGAAACCGGCAGCGGTCCGCGACGCCGGCCTCCGCGGCGCGGCGCACGGCGCGCTCCACGAACGGCGGATGGCCGTCGATACCCTCGACGGAGCAACCGAGCTCGCCCGCGAGCGCCACCGAGACGATGCCCGATCCACAGCCCAGATCGACCGCCCGCGCCCCCGCGGCGAGGCCGTGCCGCCGCAGCAGCGCGAGCGCCGCGAGCGGATCGGTGCCCAGGTGCGGCAGGTCGCAGAGAAGCTCGTCGAGGTACGGCGCCAGGACGGGCGGCGCCTCCAGCGACTCCAGCACCTCGAGCGTCGGGAGTTCGGGAATCGTCATGGCGGGGAGGATACCGCACGGTCTCTGCTCCGCCCGAGACGGGGTGCCGGTGCGCTTTCACTCCAGCAAAGGGCCCGTTAGCATCGCGGCCTCTCTGAGGGAGGTTCACACATGCCGCGCTACGAGTTCTCTGAAGGGACGTCGAACAAGTTCTGGGAAATCGAGCTGAAGGACACGTCGTTCACGACGACCTACGGAAAGATCGGCGCGGCCGGCCAGACGACGCTCAAGTCGTACGGCGACGCGGCCACGGCCAAGAAGGAGTACGACAAGCTCATCGCGGAGAAGACGAAGAAGGGCTACGTCCTGGTCGGTGGCTCAGCCCCTGCCGCGGCCGCGAAGCCCGCCCCGGCGCCCAAGGCCGCCCCGGCCGCGAAGCTGGCTCTCGTTCCCGCTCCCGCGGCTGCTCCGGCTCCCGCCGCCTCCACCGGCGACGACGGCAAGGCCCGCTACGAGTTCGTCGAGGGCGGCTCCTCCAAGTTCTGGGAGATCGCGCTCGAGGAGACCTCGGTCGTCACGACCTACGGGCGGATCGGCACCGAGGGGCAGTCGACCACCAAGGAGTTCGACGACGAAGGCGAGGCCCAGGAGGCCTACGACAAGCTCGTCGCCGAGAAGACCAAGAAGGGCTACCGGCTGGTGAGCGGCGGCCCGGCGGGCGTCGCGGCGGCGGGCAGCGGCAACCCCGAGCTGGAGGCGGCAATCGCCAAGGATCCGGCCAGCGCCGACAACTACCTCGTCTACGCCGACTGGCTGCAGAGCCAGAACGACCCGCGCGGCGAGCTCATCGTGCTCCACCAGCGCGCCGAGACCGACAAGGCGATGAACGCGAAGGCGAAGGCCTTCCTCGAGAAGAACAAGAAGGCCTTCCTCGGCACTTTCGCCGAGGAGACCCCCGAGGAGTTCGAGCTCGAGTGGCGGCTGGGCTTCATCCGCAAGGCGGTCATCGCCTGGCCGGCCTTCGAGGACGACGGCGTCGACTCCCGCACCGCCGCCCGGCAGTTCAAGCAGTTCCTCGAGCTCACCTCCGCGAAGTTCATCGAGGAGCTCGAGCTCGGACCCGTGCCGGGCGAGGACATGATGAACCTGGGCGGCCTGACCGAGGCCATCGACAAGAAGAAGCTGCCCACGCTGCGCAAGCTCTACCTGGGCCACATCGGCGACTGGGACATCTCCGGGACCGAGACCGACATGCCCGAGTGCGCGGCCATCGCGAACCTCCAGAGCCTGACCCTGCGCGGCGGCCACATCGGCCTGCCCAAGCAGATCGACCTGCCCGAGCTGCGCGAGTTCACCGTGGAGACCGGCGGGCTCGACAAGGCATCGCTCAAGGCGATCGTCAACGCCAAGTGGCCGAAGCTGGAGAAGCTCTCCATCTGGTTCGGCGACAAGAACTACGGCGCCGAGGGGACCCTCAAGGACATCCAGCCCATCCTCGACGGCCGCGGCCTGCCCAACCTGAAGCACCTCGGCATCATGAACTGCGGCTTCGTCAACGAGGCGGTCGAGGCGCTCATCGACTCGAAGCTCCTCCCGCAGCTCACCTCGCTCGACCTCTCGATGGGCAACCTGAGCGACGCCACGGTGGAGAAGATGGTCGCGGCGAAGGACCAGTTCGCGCACCTCCAGCTCCTCGACGTCTCGGACAGCGCGCTGACCGACGCCGGCATCCAGGGCGTCAAGAAGCTCGCCAAGAAGGTGGAACACAAGGAGCAGGAGCCGGAGCGGGCCACCGAGGACGCCTACCGCTTCGTGTCCGTCGGCGAGTGACGTTCGCCGCTCGCCATCCCCTCCCTGCCTCGTGGCGATGAACGGCGGGGAGGGGACCGAGAGGCGGGGCGCCGCGAGGCGGGCGATCCGCCGGTTCGGTTTCGCCCGCATCTGATGCAGGCTGGCGGCATGCCACCGTTCGAACCGGACGCCAAACCGCCGCTCAAGGAGCGCTTCAGCGTCCTCCTGAAGGAGTACGGCACGCTCGCCCTGCTGGTCTACTTCGCTCTGTTCGTGCTCTCCCTGGCCTTCTTTGCCGTGGCCATCGAGGCGGGGCTGGGCGAGCCGCTGGCTCGACGCTTCGGCGTCTCGCTCGAGGGAGCCGGGGGCCGGGCGGGGACCCTCTTCGCAGCCTGGGCCCTGACCAAGGTCATCCAGGTGCCGCGCATCCTCGCCACGCTTGCGCTGACCCCGCTGGTCGGACGCATCCCGCCCATCCGTCGGCTCCTCGAGCGGATCGGGGAGCAGCAGCGCCCGCGTTGAGCCTGCGCTCTTCTTCGCGGCCCGCTCCACCATCGCCAGCAGCTCCTCGCGCGTCGGAAGTGCGGGTGGGCGTGAGTCGAGGGCTCGGCTGTTCCTTCATCCCTCTTCGGCGCGATCGGAAGATCCGCCGATCCCGCCCGTACCCCCGCTCTACAATCCACTCCGGCTCGGGCGCACATTCCTGTCCGATCCCGGCCACTCCCGGGCTCCCCCGAGGGCCTGTCATGACGCACGACCACTCGCACTCTCCCCTCCCCCACCACGTCGACGCCTTTGGCGCCGACCGCGCAGCCCTCTACGACGCCCAGGCGGCCGTGGCCCTTGCCGGCAGTCCGGCGCTCTACGAGCTGGGCGTCAGCGCGCTGACGGCCGAGCTGGACGGCCAGGACGCGGCATCGCTGCTCTTCGTGGGCCTGGGCACCGGCGCGGAGCTGCTGCCCTACACCCGCTTCGACGTGCCCGGCTGGCGCTTCACCGGCGTGGACCCCTCCGACGCCATGCTCGCCGTTGCCCGCAAGCGCCTGGAGGCCGAGGGCCTGCTCCCGCGCACGCACCTGCACGTGGGCGAGCTGCGGACGCTGCCCGCCGGCCCTCCGTTCGACGGCGCGCAGATGCTGGGCGTGCTGCACCACGTGGACGGCGAGGAGGCCCGCCTCGCGCTGCTGGCCGAGGTGGCTCGGCGGCTCGAGCCCGGAGCGCCGCTGGTCGTGGGCTGCCGCATCGGCATGGACCCCGTGCTGATGAACGTGGAGCTGCGGAGATGGCGGGCGTATGGCATCCCGCGGTCGGAGCTGGAGCGCCGCCGCCAGCTCTTCGCGCAGATGAAGCCCGTCGAATCCGACGCCGCCCTGGCCTCGATGCTCGCCCGCGCGGGATTCGTCGAGCCCCGGCCGATCTTCGTCTCGCTGCAGTTCAAGGTCTTCCTCGCGCGCCTCGCGCCTGGCGCCGCCCGCTGAGCCCATCGTGACCAGAGCGCGTCCCCACCCCGGAGCGAAGCCCGCCTCGCGAGCGTGCGGCGAGTTCGAGCGTCATCAGTTCCCGGTCTCGGTCCGGCGCTTCAGCGGCCTTGAGCGTCAGGTCGCCCCGCCGGGCACCTTCGCTCATTCCTTCGCCTCCATCGTCTTCGTGGTCCGGGGCCTGTCGCGGATACGCCACGCGGGCGAGCTGGTGCTTCGCGCAGGGGACGTCCACGTCATCCCCCCGGGCGATACGCACAGCGCGGCGCAGTTCGAGGACCTCGAGGGCTGGGCGCTCACGTTCCACCCGGAGGCCTTTCCTCACGAGGACGCGAGCTGGGGAAGCCACACCGGCCTCACGCTGGGTCCGCTCTTGCGCGTGCGCGGCGGGTGCCATCCGGTGCTCCGGCCCGACGCCACCCAGCGCCGGCGCCTGGAGGGCTGGATGCGACTGCTGGAGCAGGAGCTCCAGGGCGACGAGCGCTCGCGCGAGGAGGCCGTGGGCGCCCTGCTCCGCCTGGTGCTGATCGAGCTGGAACGGATGAGCGGACCCGAGGATGCGCCCGACCTGGCAGGCCAGGGCCTCGCCCGCCAGGCGATCGCGCACGTCGAAGCGCATGCCCTCGAGCCGCTGTCGCTCCTCCAGGTGGCCCGCGCTCTCGGGCGCTCGGCCTCGCACGTGGCCAGCGTGGTGCGCAAGGAGACGGGGCGCACCGTGGGCCAATGGATCCTCGAGTACCGCATGGCCGAGGCCCGGCGGCGCCTTCGGGGCACGGACGAGCAGGTGGAGGTCATCGCCGAGCGCGTCGGCTACGCGGACGCGACGCACTTCATCCGCCTCTTTCGGCGCACCCACGGCCTCACGCCCGCAGCCTGGCGACGGCAGGCGACGCATCCCGAGCCCTGACGGCGTCACCGCAGCGCGACCGGCGCGGGAGCGCCGCGCCCGAGGACCACCGCTTGTCGTTCAGGCGAGCCTCGCTGGCTTTGCTCCGTGACGGTTAGGCGAGCGCGTGCTCTGCCAGGATCTTCACGCCGATGATGACGAGGACGGCTCCGCCCATGATCTCCACGCGCTGGCCCCAAAGGGCGCCGACCCTTCGTCCGAGCAGCACGCCCACGGCCGTCATCCCGGCGGCCACCACTCCGATGACCAAGGCGGGCAGCGCGATGGTCGACCCGACCATCGCGAGCGACAACCCGACCGCGAGGGCATCGATGCTGGTGGCGATCGAGAGGATGAGCAGCTGCCATCCTCGGGTCGGGTCTCCGCGCGACGGCTTCTCCTCCTCGTCATGGTGGAGCCCTTCCCAGACCATCTTCCCGCCCACGAACGCCAGGAGCCCGAAGGCGACCCAGTGGTCGAACGCCGAGATGTAGCTGTGGACCGCGTTGCCTGCCGCCCAGCCCAGGATCGGCATCAGGGCTTGGAACAGGCCGAAGGCCCCGGAGAGGCGAAGCACGTGCCCCTTGGTGAGCGGCGAGACCGTGAGCCCCGAGACCATGGCAACCGCGAACGCATCCATCGCGAGCGCGAACGCGACTGCCAGAAGGCTCAGCCAGTCCATCTCAGGGCTCCCTTTCGCGAGACGATGAAGAGACGCTAGCCCATCCCCACGTCGGGTTCGCCCCTCCTCTCGGCTCCCCCTTCTCAACCGAAGGGTGGCGAGTTGCGCGCACTTCGCCGTTCAGCGCCCGATCGGGTCGAGAGATCGCGCGCGGCTCTCCTCGGTTTGGGGCGCTGGCTTCACCTTCACCCCACGCTCGCTAGCCTTCCTATGGAGCACCGAGATGGGCCGGCACGGGTGTGCCCGCGCGTGACGCGCGTAGGGGCCGGACATGGCGCAGCACTCCCCTACCGACTGGCACACGCTCCAAGCAGCCGAAGTCCTGTCCCGGGTGGGCTCCTCCACCGACGGTTTGGGCGAGCAGGAGGCCCAGCGACGCCTGGCCCAGTACGGCGCCAACGCCATCCCCGCCCATCGGCCGCCGTCCCGGCTGAGGATCCTGGTCCGTCAGCTCAACAGCCCCATCGTCCTGCTCCTGGCGGCCGCGACCGTTGCCGCGGCAGCGCTGGGCAAGGTCACCGACGCGCTCGTCGTGCTGGCGGCCATTGGAATCAACGCCGCCATCGGCTTCGTCCAGGAGCTCAAGGCCAGCCAGGCCATCCAGGCGCTCTCCAAGCTGATCCCCGAGGCCGCCACCACGCTGCGGGACGGCATCAAGCGCACGGTCCCCGCCGAAGGCCTGGTCCCGGGCGACGTGATCATGCTCTCGCCCGGCGACCGCGTTCCCGCCGACGCCCGCCTGCTCGAGACCCATGGCGTCAGGGTGACGGAGGCGGCGCTCACCGGCGAGTCGCTACCCGCCGACAAGCAGACCGCTCCGGTCGCCGCCGACGCGATGGTGGGCGATCGCCGGAGCATGGTGTTCGGGGGGACCACCGTCGCCGCCGGCGCCGCCTCGGCGGTGGTCACTGCCACCGGCGCCGCCACCGAGCTCGGCCGGATCTCCAGCCTCTTGGAGGATGCCGAGGACCTCCAGACCCCTCTGACCCTCACCCTGGCCCGGGTGGGCCGGCTGCTCACCTACGGGGTCGTCTTGCTCTCGCTGGCGCTCTTCGCCGTCGGCCTGGCCCGCGGGTACAGCGTGGCCGACGGGCTGATGGCCGCGGTGGCCCTGGCGGTCGCCGCCATCCCTGAAGGGCTGCCGGCGATCATCACCATCGCTCTGGCGGTGGGGGTCCAGCGCATGGCCGCCCGACGGGCGATCGTCCGCAGGCTCCCCTCCGTGGAGACCCTCGGGAGCACCACCGTCATCTGCACCGACAAGACCGGGACGCTGACCCGCAACGAGAATGACCGTCCAGGCACTCTGGACGCTCCAGGGCGAGTACCGCCTCACCGGGGTGGGCTACACGCCGGAGGGCGAGCTCCGCTTCGGTGAGACCAGGCTCTCCGAACCGCCCCCGGACGTGGAGGCCCTGCTGCGCGCCGGAGCGCTCTGCAACGACGCCTCGCTGGGCCGGAACGACGGACAGTCGTTCGCCGGGGACCCGACCGAGATCGCCTTGCTGGTCGCGGCCGAGAAGGCCGGCGTGGCCCTGCATGAGCTACAGCACGCCTGGACGCGCCGCGACGTGCTTCCCTTCGACTCCGAGCGGCAGCTGATGGCGACACTCCACCGCGACCCGGACGGCGGCGGGCGGCTCTTCGTCAAGGGCGCCCCGGAGGCGGTGGTGCGGCTGTGCGGCGATGAAGGGGGCGGGGGTGCGCTGCTGGCGGCGGCACGGATGGCGCGCCAGGGCATGCGGGTGCTGGCGATGGCCGAGGCCCGGCCCCCCGACGAGGGCGGCGGCATCGTCCTCGAGGCCTGGGCCGGCCGACTGCGCCTGCTGGGCCTGCAGGGGATGGTCGACCCGCCGCGCCCGGAGGCGATCGAGGCGGTCCGCGCCTGCCAGCGGGCTGGCATCGTGGTGAAGATGATCACGGGCGACCACCGCGCGACCGCCGAGGCCATCGGCGAACGGGTCGGGCTCTTGCCGCCGGGCGACGAAGGGATGGCCGGGAGCGAGCTCGCGACCCTCCCCGAGGAGCACCTGCGCGCCGCCGCCGAGCGAACCCAGGTCTTCGCCCGAGTCGCACCGGAGCACAAGCTCAAGCTCGTCAAGGCGCTCCAGTCCCGGGGCAAGGTCGTGGCGATGACCGGCGACGGCGTGAACGACTCGCCGGCGCTGCGCCAGGCCAACATCGGAGTGGCGATGGGGGTGTCCGGGACCGCGGCCGCCAAGGAAGCCGCGGACATCGTGCTCGCCGACGACAACTTCGCCACCATCGCCGCCGCGGTCGAGGAGGGGCGGCGGATCCACGACAACCTCGTCAAGTCGCTGGCCTTCGTGCTCCCCACCAACCTCGGGCTGGGGCTGATCCTGGTCGCGGCCGTGCTGTTCTTCCCAGTCGCGAGGGAAGCCGGCGCGCTGGTCTTCCTGCTGCCGATGGCCCCGACGCAGATCCTATGGGTCAACTTGGTGAGCGCAGTGGCGCTGTCCACCCCGCTCGCCCTGGAGGTCGCTGAGCTCGACGTCATGCGCCGGCCGCCACGCGACCCCAAGGCGCCTCTCTTCGGGGTGTTCCTGGCCATGCGGACCGTCGGCGCGAGTCTGCTCATGTGCGCGGCGGCGGTGGGGCTGTTCCTGAGGGAGTACCGTGTCGAGGTGGGACGCGTGGGGCCCGCGGAGGCGTTGCGCGAGGCCCAGACCATGGCGGTCACCACCGTGGTCTTCTTCCAGATCTTCTACCTGCTGGAGCTGTCGCAGCCTGAAGGGCTCGGCCCTGAGGCTGGGGCTCTTCAGCAATCCGGCGATCTACCTGGGCATCGGGGTGGTGCTGGCGCTGCAGATGGCGTTGCTCTACCTGCCGCTGCTCAACCGCGTCTTTGCCACCGCGCCGCTGGCGCCGTTCGATCTCGGGCGCTCCGCGCTCGCCGGGGCGGTGGTGCTGCCGATCGTCGCCCTGGAGAAGCGCATCCGGAACCGCTGGGAGAAGCGCCGCCGCGCTCGAGCGCCGCGGAGGGCGCCTCTCTTCGGAGAGCCGGCGCGGCGGACGACATAGGCGAACCGTCCGTCCGACACCTGGTCAGCCCCTCCGCCCTTCCATGCTAGGGTCCGCGCATTCAGGGAAGACCGGGACCGACTCCCGGCTTGGAGGGCCTCCATGTCGCGCAGCTCATCTCTCCGTCACACTTCAGCCGTCTTCGTCGCGGTGACCGCCCTGGCGGTGCTGGCCGGCTGCAACACCGATACGCCGTCCGGCGGGACTGGAGCACCGAAGTTCAGCGCGATGCCGGCGCCAGCCACCGTCGATGAAGGCAGCCCAGCGGTCTTCTCCGTCACCGTCGGAGGCACCCCAGCCCCCACGCTCCAGTGGGAGCGCCAGTCCGCCGGCGGTGCCTGGACCGCCATCGCCGGAGCGACCAGCGCGTCGTGGACGACCCCGGCGACGACCGCCGCGGACGACGGCGCTCGCTTCCGCGCGACGGCGACCAACGCCGCTGGCTCCGTCTCCAGCGACCCCGCGACGCTCACCGTGCGCTGGCTGCACCTCACCACGGAGCCCGCGGACGCCACGGTCGCCGACGGCGCCGACGCGCAGTTCAGCGTCGTGGCCGACGCCTCGCCCGCCGCGACGTTCCGCTGGGAGAGCCGTCCGGCCTCCGGCGGCGACTGGACGGCCATCGCCGGCGCGGCCGCCGACCACCTGGTGCTGGCGCGCCGCCGCCTGGCGGACGACGGCACGAGCGTGCGCTGCGTGGTCGCCAGCGCCGAGCGCGAGGTCACCACCCGCGCAGCCACCCTGCGGGTCCTTCCCGTGCCGGTCGCCCCGGTCATCACCGCTCCGTCCGTCGTCACCGCTGGAGAGCCAGGCCTGGTCGCCTCGGTGCCTGCACAGGAGGGCGTCTCCTTCCACTGGACCCTCGAGGGCGGCACCCTCACCTCGGGACAAGACACGCCCTCGATCACCTTCACTGCCGGCGCGGCCGGGACGGCGACGCTCGGCTGCATCGCCACCGGAGGCGAAGGCACCCTGACCACGTCCGCGTTGGTGACCATCGTGGATCCGCCGGTACAGCCGGACATCGTGGCGCCGGCGTTCGTCACCGCCGGCACCGCGGGCTGGACGGCCTCGGTGCTCGCGCAGGACGGCATCACCTACGAGTGGAGGATCACCGGCGGCACCCTCGTTGCGGGGAACGGGACCCCCAGCGTGGAGTTCGCCGCCTGGGCGACGGGCTCGTTGACGCTCGAGCTCACCGCACGCAACGCCGCCGGCGCGGCTCTCTCCGACAGCGCCACCGTCGCCGTCGTGCCCGCCCCGGCCGTCCCGGTCATCACGGCGCCGGCCGCGGTCACCGCCGGCGACACCGGTCTTTCCGCCAGCGTTCCGGCGCAGGAGGGCGTCGTCCTCTCCTGGTCCATCCAGGGCGGCACGCTCAGCGGAGGCGCCGACACCGCCTCGGTCGCCTTCGAGGCCGGCTCCCCGGGGACGCTGGTGCTGCGCTGCACGGCGACCAATGCCGCCGGCGCCACCGCGGAGTCGACGGCCTCGGTCCTCGTCGCGCCCGCGCCCCAGGTGCCCGCGATCTCCGCTCCGGCCTTCGTCACCGTCGCAGTCGCAGGGATGTCCGCCTCGACCCCCGCGCAGGCCGGCATCGACTTCTCGTGGACGGTGACCGGCGGGACGATCACCGCCGGAGCCGGCACCCCCGCGGTGGCGTTCCGGGCGGACGCGGCCGGCGAAGTCACCCTGACCTGCACGGCGCGAAACGCGGCGGGCGCCACGCGCGAGGCCTCGGCGAAGGTCACGGCGGTCGCCGCCCCCGTCCGACCGGTCATCGACGTGCTCGCGGTCGTGACCACCGGCGCGTCCGGGCGCACCGCGAGCGTCCCCGCGCAGGCCGGAGTCACCTTCGAGTGGTCCATCGACAACGGCACGATCACCTCCGGAGCCGGCACCGACACCGTGACCTTCACGCCTGGGAGCGTGGGCATGCTCGTGCTCGAGTGCGTCGCGCGCAACGCCGCCGGCACGGCGAGCGCGCCGGGGACGGCCACCGTGACGGTCGCTCCCGCGCCCGACACACCCGTCGTCACGGCGCCCGCCGCGGTCGCCGCGGGGGCCACCGGGCTCGTCGCCTCGGTCCAGAGCCAGCCCGGCGTCACCTATGCGTGGAGCATCACCGGCGGCACCGCCCTGGCGGGCACCGACGCACGCCTCTTGAGCTTCGAAGCCGGCGCTCCCGGCACCATCGACCTGAGCTGCACGGTGACCAACTCCGCGGGCGGGACCGCGACCGGGGCGGCGACCATCCAGGTCGTCAAGCCCGCCGCCATCAGCGCCTTCTCGCCCAACCACGCCATCATCACCGCCGGCGACAGCGTGACCTTCACGGCCACCTTCGACGGAGACTCGGGCGTGATCATGCCCGGCAACCTCCCCATCGTGAGCGGCGGCTCGGTCACCACCCTGCCTGCCAGCACGGCCACCTGGACGCTGACCGTCACCGACCTGGCCGGCGGCAGCGCGAGCCGGTCGGTGACCGTGGAGGTCGTGGACCCGCCGGTCATCACCGAGTTCTCGAGCCCGAAACCGTGGGGCTTCAGGACCGGCACGGGCACCACCGTCCGCGCGGTCTTCCAGGGCGGCGACGCGCGCATCGAGCCGGGCCCGATCATCCCCGTCAGCGGGGTCAACGTCGCGGTGCGACCACCGGCGGCCACGCGCTACACGCTCACGGTGACCAACGCCGCCGGCAAGAGCGCGACCTCCGCGCTCGTGCTGTTCCCGTCGCAGACCTTCGGCATGGGCCGCGACTTCACCGTCGCCATCTCACCCGCCGGCCAGGCCTTCAGCTGTGGCGAGGGCAACTTCGGCCAGCTGGGCGTCGGCACCTCCGGCAACGGCGCGTGGCGCACGACGCCGCAGATCATCACGTCGCTGGGCACCAACCTCGTGTCGGTGTCGAGCGGATACGAGCACGCGCTGGCGCTCAAGAGCGACGGCACCGTCTGGGGCTGGGGCCACAACGCCCTCGGTGAGGTCGGAGACGGCACGCAGACCCAACGCACCTCGCCCGTCCAGCTCACCGCGCTCGCCACGGCCGCACAGACCCACGGCCCGCCCGTCGCCATCTCCGCCGGGCTCCGCACCAGCCTGGCATTGATGACCGACGGCACCGTCTTCGTCTGGGGGGACAACAACTGGTCGGTCCGGGGCAACAACACCGGCGGCGGCGGCGCGGTGATGACCACTCCGGTGGAGGTGCCGAACCTGACCGGCGTCATCGCCATCGCCGCCGGCGAGAAGGGGATGGTCGCGCTCAAGAGCAACGGGACGGCGGTCTGCTGGGGCATGGGCCTCTGCGAGACCGGCGCGCCCAAGGACCTCCTCACCAACGTCGGGGGCATCGCGATGACCGGCCCCCAGATCGTGCTGCTCCGCAACGACGGCACAGTCTGGAAGGTCCTCTACAAGGTGGCGATAAAGGTCGATGGCCTTTCGGAGGTGATCGCCGTGGCGTCCGCGCGCGACACGTTCTTCGCACTCAAGAGCGACGGCTCGCTCTGGGCCTGGGGCAGCAACACTTTCGGCGAGTTGGGCAACGGGACCAGCGGAACTGGCACCACCACCGTGCCCGCGGCGGTTCCGAACCTCTCGGGGGTCGAGGCCGTCGCCACCGGCTACAACCACGCCTTCGTGCTCAAGAGCGACTCGACCATCTGGGGCTGGGGCGCCAACTGGGGCCAGTTCTGCAACGGCACGTCGACGGCCAGCTCGGTGCCCATCCTGCTGACGCAGCTGGCCCCGTAGAGCCGCCGGTCACCTTCCGTTCACCTCGTCGTCCCGTCGCAGGACGGGCGGGCGTCGCCGCTGGGCTCTCGAAGCGAGTCGACCTCGCGTACGTGACCGGTGCCCGAGAGGCTCGGCGCTCACGGGCTTGACAGGCGGAGCAGCACCAGCAGCCCGAGGAGGCAGGCGGCGATTCCGGCCAAGACCCGGAGGTGGCGCAGCTGCACCTTGCTGACGGTCCAGGCCGAGAGCGGGGCCGAGACCAGTCCACCCGCCAGGACCGGGAGCCCGAGCTGCCAATCGACCCCACGGAGGATGACGAAGTACGTGACCAGCCCGACGAGCGAAACGACGCTCTCGGCAAAGCTGGTCACCCCGATGGCCGCCCGGGGATTCACCCCCGACAAGATCTGGCCACCCGTGAGAAGTGGGCCGTAGCCCCCGCCTCCAATTCCCTTGTTGAACGCGGCCACGAGGCCGACCGCGCCGATGCCTTTCCAGGAAAACCGAGGGTTCCAACGGCGGGTGGCGATGATGACCAGCCCCGTCGCAAGCACCACGGCGCCGATGTACGCGGACACGAAGCTGCGCGAGACATGCGTCGCGAGCTCGACACCGGCTACCGCTCCGACGGCTCCACAGGTGCCGAGGAGCAGGGCCGCCTTCCGGTCGGCGGAGCCGCGAGCGAAGCTGACGTTGCCAAAGGTGTGGTGGAGCTTTGCCGCGAGGAGCCCCGTAGCGAACTCCGAGCCAAGGACGATGGGCACGACCTTCAGCGGGTCGAAGCCGAGCAGGAGCAGCAGGGGCGTCACCGTGGTCCCGTACCCCATGCCCAAGGCCGAGTCGACGTATTCGCTCACGACGGCGACCGCGCCTGCCAGCAGAAGGGTGCCGAGCGGGTATTCCACCTCGAGAACCTACGCACGCCGCGGCCGGCTCGACTCCACCGGTCATCCGGCCGATGAAGAGCCAGGGGACCTGCGGCTGGAAGCTGCGTCAAGCAGGCATGCGCCCCTCGGGCGCGTTGGCCGGACGGCGGCTCCCTGGGCCAGGGCGGGATCGTTCCCAGGTCACTCGCACGCATGCCAGAGCAGCGCGCGCACGCCCTTGCTGTCGACGAGGCCGACGTCGTACTCGCCGGATTCGAGCTGCAGCAAGAACGTTGCGGGCCCGGTCTGGGAGACGCCGGCGCGGCGTTCGAGGTCTCGGGAGCGGCTCTGGAAGACCAGCGGGTAGCGCCGCGCGACGTCCGGCCAGGGGGCCCCGTTGAGCGTGACCTCGCCGCGGACCGTGGTGAACGGCGAGTCCAGGTCGAACACCGTGCTGGTCGCGCCGCGCGGCACGTGGACGGTGGCCAAGGGGCGGACGCTGTCGGACAGGCGGACCTCGTGGTGTCCGGGGAAGACCCGGGCGCTGATCGTCGCGGGACCTGCCTGCGGAAGGGCGAGGGTGGAACCGTGCGAGCCGATCTCGGAGCGGGAATAGGGCGACGCCTGAGGAGCGACCTGCGCGAGCCGGAGCTCCGGGCGGTTCGCCCCTTCGTCGAGCTCCTGGCCGTTTCGCGTGAGGTGGAAGGTCACCGACACGCGCTCGTCGAGGAGGTCGAGCGTCATCGCCTGCTGGACGGTCAGATCCTCCCGGTAGAGCGAGAGCACCCCGCGCTGGTAGGCGAGATAGACGTCATAGACGCCGGGAAGGACGTTGATGCCCCAGTGGAGCCCGACGCTGTTGCGCTCGGTCCAGGCGAAGCCGGCGCGGTCCTTGCGCACGAACAGGATGTGCGTCACGAGGTCGTCGATCGCTGCGGCGACGCTGCCGTCGACCTTGGCCAGCTCGAAGGTGGTGTTCCACGTCGTGGAGCTCGCGAGCTGGACGTTGCGCTCCACCTGCAGGGCCTTCTCCAGCAAGTAGGCGGGATTGGAGGAGGAGAAGGTGGTCAGCACGATGTCGTAGCCGGCCGGCGGCAGCTCGACGTCGTAGTGGACGACCCGGCCGTCGCGGACCATGTGCGCGGAGCGGGTCGCGCCGGTGTCGCGGTTGGTGAAGACGAGGGAGGGAGCGATGTCCTCGCTGACGGCGACCTCGCCCAGGGCCACGTCTCCAGTAACGGTGACCGTTCGGAAGTCCAGGTCCTCCGCATTGAGCTGGCGGTCGACGACGATCCCCTTCTCGAGGAAGAAGCTCGACTGCGAGCCCTGGTCGCAGAGCACGTCGTAGACGCCTTCGGGGAGCGTCACGCCGTAGCGGGGCGACGGCGTGGACGCGTCCTTCATCGGTGCGTAGAACTTGCGCCCCACGCGATCGTGTCTGACGAACAGCAGCTTGCCGACCGGCCACTGGCCGCTGGGCCAGACGCCGCCTTCGTAGGTGACGAAGCCTTGCACGAGGAAGCGGCGCGGCACCTGGAGGTCGAGGACGCCCGTCCCGCTGACGAGGAGATTCTGACTTCAGTACCGCCGAGGGAAGGGTCTCTGCGCTCCCCTCGCCGGACTGCACCTGCTCGAACAGGGCGACGTCATAGCGCCCCTCGTACAGGTCCACCGAGTACTCGCCGGTCAGCGCGGTGACCTCCTGGAGGTACCCCGTGTCCTTCCGGATGAAGACGAGCGTCACCGCCGCCTTCCCTCCGTCCGCGCTGGTGACCTTGCCGCTGAGGCGGACCTCGCGCGCGTCGAAGTTGCGCTCCACGGTGACCCCGGTCACGCGCGCCTCGGTGCAAGAGTCGAGCGCCGGCTCGACGATCGCGCAGCCCGTCGTATCGAACGCCCGGCAGTCGGACTCGCAGCCGAGCCGGCCATACCAGAGCCCCAGCACGGTGCAGGTCTGGCCGCCCAGCAGCTCGCCGTCGCACGTCTCGCCGGGGTCGAGCACGCCGTTCCCGCAGGGAGTCGCGCCGCCATCCGCAGTGCCGTTCGTGCCCCCATCGCGGCGCTCGCCACCGTCCGCCCACACGCCGGCACCACCGTCCGCCTTCGCCGGCAGCGTTCCGGAGTCGCCCTCCGCGCCGGAAGGCCCGGGCTGCGAGCACGCGACGAGCGCCCCACAGGACGAAAGGAGAAGCAGGGTCTTGAAGGTGCCCATGGCCGCCGACCTCCTTGGCAGTACATGGGCACGACAGCCCCCACCGGCGGGAAGTCGCGTCCAGCGCGTCAACGACGCGATTCGAGGGAGGTTTTGCCTCCTCCCTGGGCCCTCGGCCAGAGGCTCACGCTAGACCTGCCGCCACCGATGGCAGGCGAAGCCTACGGAATGGACGCGCTGACGACACCGACGTCACTACGGCGTGAGCCGTGGCGTCTGGGAAGGAGCCGCGGTGGGCTGGGATGCCTTGGACTGCGGGCAATGGTAGCCCCTGACTGAAACCGCGGACGTGCTTGCCGGAAAGGCTGGGCCCTCGACCCAGTGAGTCGCCCCTGAGCTCGCCGCGTTTGCGATCGCCTCTCTCTGGGCTGCCGCCAGGCTCGCGGCAGTGACGCGCTTGCCGCTCCAGCCACTGGAGTCCCTGAAGGTTCCGAGGAAGCGACACCCGCTGATCCCGAGCTCGTCGGCCTGGGCGATGAGAGCGCGCTCAGCCTCCGGTCCTCCGCGCAGCCCACCGTCGCGGAGGTCCGACGCATCGGCATCGTGGTCGACGGGCTTGGCGTGACCTAGGCAGCCCGCCAGGGCCAGGGCCGCCAGTAGTCCAAGAAGTCGCATTGAAAATCCCATCGGAGCGCCTTTCAGACGGCGTCTGCGGCCTCGCCGCTCATGTCACAAAGTAGCTGCCTATCTTTAGCAGGGTCCCGTTCATGCCACCGCAAGGCACCTCTCGAATGGTCGCGATCTCGCGGTGCCGCGGGCGCGAGAAGACCGGAGAGCGCACCGCAGGAATGAGCGAAGCCCCCTGCCGCCGTGCGGCTGCCAGGGGGCTTCGGGCGAGGCGCCGTCGGTTGGGCTCAGCGCGAGACGCTCATCGCCTGGCCGTTGCCGGTCATGAAGTTGTTGAGCTGGTCGGCGCTGACGGCGATCGGCCCGGCTTGCAGCGGGTCGCTGACGATGTACTTGCCGTCGGGCGTCATGCCCGTGACCGTGACGAAGTGCTCGGTCGCGCCATGGCTGTTGTCCCAGACGCCTGTCTTGGCCTTGTCCTGGTCATCGAGGAAGGTGCCGAGCACCACGACGGCCTTGCCCTCGTCGAGCGCGGTCTTGATCGAGTCCGCGTCGGCGCCGACGGTCCCGGTCGTGGCGCCCGCCTTCTGCGCAGCCGCCTCCAGCTCGTCCATCATCGTGTACTGGCTGTTCTCGCCCTTGCCCTTCTCGGTGGACAGGTCGGCGTAGTGCAGCTTGCCGTCCGCGCCGACGACGACGCCGTCGCGGTCCTCGGGCCCCACGGCCCAGTAGCGGGCCGCCTGCACGTCGGCGCCGTCGCCGGTCTGGTCGATGCCGGGGATGCCCGGGATCTGCAGGCCCTGGTCGCGCAGCGCGATGACCACCGAGGCCGGACCGCAGTTGGCGTTGCGGCCGTCGCCCTTGTCGCCGTTGACGTCCACGACCTGCTGCTCGGCGGTGAGCTGGTTGACGTGCACGGCCGCCGCGTCGGCGAGCGCGCCCGAGGCGGTGTACTGCTCGGAGACCCAGCCCTCGCGCGCCGTGCCCTTGTCGTCCCACTTCACGTGGACGAACCCGTCCTTGCGCACGACGCCGTTCGCGTCGGGCGTCACCTCCAGCCGCGTGCCGTTGGGGATCTTGCCGAGCACGTTGGAGCTGGTGGTCGCGCCCGCGCGCAGGTTGAGGTTGCCGGTGGTGTTCACGACCACGTACTCGCCGGCGGGCGGAGTCGGGGTGGTGGGCTGCGCCGGCGTTGCCGGAGTGGTCGGCGTCGTCGGCTGCGTGGGCGAAGGCTGCGTCGAGGTCGTGAACGATTCAAAGACCCAGCCGTCGAGCTTCTTCCCGTCGACCTCGGTCGAGACGTGCACGAACCCGTTCTGCTCGGTCCGCCCCCGCGCGTCGCGGGTGACGGTGAGCGTGGCGCCCGGCGGCAGCTGCTGCAGCAGGTTGCCGTCGGAGATCTCCGGGGCGCCACGCAGATTGAGGAGGTCTTTCGAGTAGAGCGTCTCGCCCGGCCTGGGCGGCGGGGCCATGGGCGTGACGTACTGCTCGGAGACCCAGCCCGACTTGCGCTTTCCGTCCGCGACGTCGGTGTAGGACACGTGCACGAACCCGTCCTGCTTCGCGCGACCCGTCTTGGGATCCGGCGTCACCGTCAGCGGCGTGTTCGGCGGGATGACGGCGGTCTCCTTCTCCGCGGTCCCCGGCGACGGCCGCAGGTTGACGGCGCTCGTCGTCAGGACGCGCTGCGGAGGCCCCATCGTCGGCCCACCCGGCTCCGGCGGCCGCTGAACGGCTTTGGTGCGGGCGCGCAGGTCGAGGGCTGGCGGATTGTCGAGCCCGTCGACGACCTTCATCTCGCCCGTCTTCGTCGCGGGCCTGTTCTGGCTGCCGGCGGCCGGCTGGGTGCCGGTCGTGGAGCGAACGAACTGATTGCGGATGCCCGGCTTGTCAGAGATGCGGCTCATTTCGCCTCCCCCTTCGAATGAGTGCGGCTGCCCGCAACGCGTGAGCGCGGCAAGACCCGAGGGATTATCGCGCAAGAAGGATGCGAGTTGCCCGGGGCCCGGGAATACGGGGGCAAGGACGCAAGCACCGCCCGCCGGAGCGGTGTGTTCGCGCGCTGCGAGCTCGCCCGGGAGATCGCGGCAGCGCTTCACGATGGCGGCGAGCCTTCGGTCGGAGACGCCGATTGCTGCTCGACGCCGGCCGGCCTCACCTGGCCACGAGCTCGAGGGCGCCATCTCCTGGCGCCGCGCGCTGAAGACCCTCTCGGCGCTTGCCGGAATCGAGAGTTCGGCTCAAATACGGGCCGACGAAGGCTCGATGACGAGACCGAGAAAGGAAGGGCGAGGAGCGCCATGGCTGAGTTCGAGAGCATCGAAGACGCAACCCGAGCGGTGCCTTGGCAGCGCTCCGGCGGCCTGATCCTCGCGTGGGAGCCAGGGCAGACCCCGCGAAAGGGCATCACCGCCTTTGGACAGACCTGCCCTGACCCGCACTGTCCCTGCCGGAAGGTGGTGCTCGAGATCCAAGAGGTCCAGGAGGGGCTGCTCCGAGTCGAACGGGAGGGAGCGGAGGTGCGGCTGGAGTACGCCGAGCCGGCGCCGGCCGAGGCAGGGTTGCAGCTCAAGGCCTTGCTCGACCTGGAGTCCGGCTACGTGGAGGCGCAGTCGCCCGATGCGCCCGCGCTGCACCGGCGCTTTCAGGCTCTGTGCGACGCCTCGCTGCTGGCGGAGTATCGCGAGCTCTGGAAGCAGATGAAGGGCGGCGCAGGTCAGACGTGGGAGAACGCCGACTGGAGCTTCCTCGAGGACTCCACGATGGTTCCTTGGGACCTCATCTCCGAGATGGATCCCGACTTCTTCGAGGTGGAGGCGAGGCACTACGCCGTGCCGGAGTACTTCTGCGGAGAGAGAGACTGCAGGTGCCGCAGAGCGCTCGTCGAGGTCGTTCGTCTGGAACGAAAGCCTTCGCTGGCCGAGCAGTCGGGGCGCCACGAGGTCATCGGCACGTTCCGCCTCGAGCTGGACGCCTGCACGGCGACCGACTTCGAGCTGGAACCCGGGCTCCCTTCTGCCGACGCCGCCGCCCTCAAGAAGGTCGCGGACGCCTACCTCGCCCGGCACCCTGACCTGGACCGAGCGCGGCGCCGGCACGCCCGGGTCCGGGAGATCGGCCCGAGGATCCTCGACCTCGCGAACGAGCAGATGCTCGGCGCGCGGGTCGAGCCGGTGCGCAACGCTCCCCAGCCGAGCCCCAATGACCGCTGTCCCTGTGGGAGCGGCAAGAAGTACAAGCGCTGTTGCGGGGCCGCGCGCTGACGCTGGGGCCGTCGGTCCCCCAGGTTTGGGCCCCGAGTGGCCCGCATGGTAGCCAGTGCCACCTCCACTGAGAAAGCGGGCTCACCCATGGGAATCCTCGAGCGATTCTTCGGCAAGACCGACAGGGACGATGCTCCCTCGGCCACGCTGGTAGCCAACGAGTCCCTCAAGACGAAGAGAAGCCTTCAGCTGCTCTTCGAGGGCGGCCTCCAGCTCGATGCCGCTGCGGTCACCCGCACGCTCCGCAGGTACGACCCGACGATGGCTCGGGCGGCCTTCGAGGTCGACGGCAAGACGGCGGCCTCTGGAACGCCCCTCGGCCTGCTTGGCTGGGGAAAGCACGTCATCCGATTCGTCGGCTTCGGCGCCAAGATGCCCAGCGAGGTGGTGGAGCGCTGCGTCCAGCCCGCGCACTACGGCGCCGATCTCAAGGCTCGGGCGCGGGGCCACAAGTCCCACCTCATCCTCTTCTACGCCGGCTACGAGGAGACGCCGCGCGAGCAGTACGTCGCGTTGGCCGCGGTGGCCGGCGTGCTCGCCAAGCACGGCGCGATCGTCGTCCTGAACGAGTCGGGCCACACGTCCTTCCCCACCGACGCGCTGGCCGCTGGCAAGGGCGACATGATGGAGCTGCTACGCACCCTTCCGATCCCGATCCTCTACTCCGGCTTTGTGAAGTACGACGTCGGTGGAACTCAAGGGGTCTGGATGCGGACCTATGGGAACCACCTGCTCGACCTTCCTGACTTCGCGCACCTGGCCCAAGGGCACCACGAGGGCCAGGCGACGTTCGACCTCATCTGCAACCTGCTCTCCTACCTCCAGACGTCGGGAGCCAAGTTCGCCCCAGGGCACACGATGGAGGTGGGCCCGAACACGTTCCTGAAGGTCCGGTCTCCGCAGGAGAGCGAGTACTTCCTCGACAGCGAGGGCGAGATCTTCGTGCTCGAGAAGATCACCAAGGACCAGACGCGAGGGGCTTCGTAGACCCCCTGTCCATGGAAGTGGGGGCAGGCCGGCGAAGACGTCGAAGCCTCCACGGCCCCCGCGACGACACGGACTGCGCTCGCTCCAGGCGGTCGAAGAAGGGCGGAGGCGAGGTTCAGGGCAAGGACGAGCGCTGCCCCACCTCGGGCCGAGCGCAGCCCGGCCGTTGCGTGGCCTCCGCGACGACCGCCGCCAGCCGCTGGACCACCACCCCGCCGTGGCCGAGCTGCCTGAAGATGGCCTGCTTCGTCAGCTCCGCGTCGAGCTCGGACCAGGAAGTGAACGAGGCGTGGGCCGAACGCCCTATCGAGCGGGCCCGCGGGCTCGGTCCACACTCGGCGACGAGCTCATCGAGCTTCAGGCTCAGAGTCCCCAACCCCGCCTCCCGCTGGCGCAGCGTCAGCGTGCGCTCCTTGAGGTTCCAGACGATCTGCCACTGCGTCCGGCCGGGCATCACCACCTTCTCGAGCGTCGCCAGCGCGGCCTTCTCGTCGCGCAGCGGCGCAGCCTTGACGGCGCTCGCCACCGCCTGGAAGCGCCAGGCCGAGCTGCCCCGGCTCGGACCGATCCTCGGAAGGAGGGCGGCCAGGCCCGACGGGTGGTTGGCGCCCCAGTCCTCGCGATACGGCTCGTTGGCGAGCACCTTCGCCGGCAGGCGCCGGACGACCCGCGTCGAGTCGCGGCCCGGCTCGATCACCACGCAGTCACCGCCGGCGTCGCAGGCAAAGAAGTGCAGCGCCACCGCGAGCTGCGTGAAGCGCGCCTTCTCAGCGAAGTCCGCCAGCTCGGCGGCCGTGGCGAAGCGGTCGAGCCCGTACTGCAACAGCTCCAGGCCGATGAGCCGCCCCGGCACGGGCTGGACGACCGCGCTCACGTCCAGGTCCACGAGAGATTCGATGGCGAGCCCCTTCTCGTTCATCCCGCTGACCGGGAAACCGGGGCCGAGGGTCGTCAGCGCCACGCTCGCGTACTGGGCGGTCCACGCTCCGTCGCCAGCGCTGTCCGGGAAGAGCGGCGAGCGGATCCGGCCGCGCTCGTTCACCACGATCCAGCCTTCGCCGGTCATCCAGTCGAAGCCCTTGGCGAGCAGCGGTCCGTCCGCGAAGGCCGTGCAGGCCCGGGCAGGCGGGGCGATTCCAACCACGGTCGCGACGACGACGACGAGTGCAGCCCGTACGAGAGTGCGCATGAGTGAGTCCTCCTGGACTCTCTCTGGCACTCGCGTGCAGCCGTTCCCACCGGGTGCTACCGGACGGTCGTTTCCGGTACGCGAACGGTCGCTGCTTCGCCGCGAACCTCACCCCCTGACCCCCTCTCCGGCTTCGCGGAGAGGGGGAACTCGACGCATGCCCCGAGGCGACTCTGCTCGCGGGAACCTGGCGCGTCGCCCGAGGCGACTAGGACTCGGCCGCCTGCATTGTCGTTTGTCGTCCGAAGCCCTGGATGCTCGCGCGAATCACCCAGTCGCCCCCGCGCAGAGTCGCCTCGGGGCCAAGAGCCGGGTTCCCCCTCTCCGTCCGTGTCCAGAGCTTGTCGAGGGGTTGCCGGAGAGGGGGTCAGGGGGTGAGGCTCGCTACGGGACCGGCTGGGCGACCACCGGCTCCTTGAGCTGGCAATCCATCCCGAACTGCAGCGACAGGCGCGGCGAGGCGAGGGTGAAGGCGTAGCCGCCGGGGCCGTAGAGCACGTTCGCCATCGCTCCCGGAGCGGCCCCCCGCTGGATCGCCTGGCTGAACATCTGGGAGATGGGGCAGGCCGGGGGCGGCACCGAGGTCGCCGGCACGTTGCCGCCGTGGGAGACGGTCCGGTCCATGCCGCGGCAGACGTAGGTGTCCACGTCCTCGCCCTTGCCGAAGCTCACCGTCCGGTAGGGCTCGGCGACCATCACGGTGATCGTCTCGAACTTGGCCCCGGTGACCTTGGGGTCCCGGTTCTCGCGGGCGAACGTGTAGATGGCAGTCGGCGAGGGCGACGGCGTCAACGTCAAATCCATCGTCCCGTCCTGGCGGACGAAGAGCGCCGCCACGCTGACCAGCTTCGCCCCCGGTCCGGCGTACTCCGCGGCCGCCGAGTAAGCGGCGATCGGATCGAAGCGCGTCTCGTCGCCCGGCACGGCTCGCGTGGGGTGCGTCAGCAAGCTGCCGTACATCGCCCAGAGCCCGCCCAGGCTGCCCAACGCGATGACCACCAGCGGCAGCGTCCACGGAACGCCCTGCGGTCTGCGCGGCGCGGTCGGGGCGAGCATGACGCCCGCAGGACTGACCGGGGCAGCGCTCGCCACCTCGGGCGCCGGAGCAGCAGGAGTGGCGGCAGGTGCCGGCGTTGGCGTGGGTGCGGCCGGTGCTGGCGATACGAGCGCGGGATCCGCAACGGTTGGCGGAGCTGCTGCGGCCGGAGCCAGCGCCGGTGCCGCCGGAGCAGGTGCAGGCGGTGCGGATGCCTCCGCGGCCGGCGCGGCGACCGGCGCCTCGGAAGACTTGGACTCGTCGGCCATGAGCGACCCCGGGACTGCTGCAGACGGTGAGCGGGCTGAACGCGCCCGAGCATAGCCCAGCCCCGTCCCAGGTCCGGTATCCTGCGCCTCCATGAGCGCCCCTCGGCCCGAAGACGTCTCCGCCCCGGCCCCGGAGACCGAAGAGCTCGCCGACGTCGGCGCCACCCTGAAGCCCTCCTTGCCTCCGGGCGTGGCGACCAACCTCGACACCGAGGCGGTGACCCCGGAGCTGCCCGGCCGCTACTCCATCCGCGGCGAGCTCGGGCGCGGCGGCATGGGCCGGGTGATGGTCGCCTTCGACGAGCACATCGGCCGGGAGATCGCCATCAAGGAGGTCCTCAACCCGGACGACCGGGCCGCGACCACCGTCTTCCTCAACGAGGCGCGCGTCACCGGGCAGCTCGAGCACCCCAACATCGTCCCCGTCCACGAGGTCGGCCGCGCAGCCTCCGGCACGCTCTACTACACGATGCGCCTGATGCGCGGGCAGACGCTGGAGGCCGCGCTGCAGAAGTGCGGCGCCCTGAAGGACCGTCTCCAGCACCTGGGCACCTTCTGGGACCTGTGCAAGGCCGTCTCCTTCGTCCACAGCCGCGGAGTCGTCCACCGCGACCTCAAGCCCGCCAACGTCATGGTCGGCGAGTACGGCGAGACCATCGTCCTCGACTGGGGCCTGGCCAAGATCAAGCCCGGCCCCGGCCGCGCCGGCGGCTCCCTCGCCGAGCCCGCGGGAATCGCCGTCGGCACGCCGGCCTACATGAGCCCCGAGCAGGCCACCGGGCAGAACGACCTGGTCGACGAGCTCTCCGACGTCTGGGGCCTGGGGGCCGTGCTCTACGAGGTGCTCACCGGCCAGCCGCCGTTCGAGGCCACCACCGTCTCGGCCACGTTGGATTCTGGTCGCCCGCGGCAACCTCGTCCCCGTGCGCCAGCGCTGCCCCGAGGCGCCCGCCGAGCTCGCCGCCATCGCCGAGAAGGCCCTGAGCCACTCGCGCTCGGCGCGCTACCAGTCGGCCAAGGAGCTGACCGGCGAGATCCAGGCGTACATGACCGGCGGCCGGGTCCGCGCCCACGCCTACACCACCTGGGAGCTCATCAAGCGCGTCGCCGCCCAGAACAAGCCGGCCACCCTCGCCTTCGCGCTCGCCCTGATGGCGATCGTCGCCGGCCTGGTGGCGGTCACCATCTCTCGCGCCACCGAGCGCCGCGCCCACCTCGACTCCGAGTTCCACCTGGCCCAGGCCTACCAGGAGCGCGCCGCCAAGCTCTTCGAGGAGAACGACCTCGACCGCGCCCGCGCCTTCACGGCCCGCTCGCTGCTCCACAACCCGACGCACCCCTGGGGCGCCTCCTACGCCGCCGACTTCGCCTCCGCCTCGCCCGAGGCCGTGGAGCTGCGCGTCGAAGCCGCCTCCATGCTCTTGCAGACGCAGCTGCGCAGCGTGGCCCGCTCGCCTCAGCTCTTCCAGGCCCCCGACGGCCTGTGGGGCGTCGCTCTCTCCCACGACGGGCGCCTGCTCGCCGCCGGCGCGTCCAGCGCGGGCCAGGCCTACGTCTGGGACCGCGCCTCGGGTCGCCTGCTGCAGACGCTGCCGACCTCCAAGGACACGGTGACGCCAATCGCGCTTTCGCCGGACGGCTCGCTGCTCGCCACCGGGGGCCGCGGGCGCACGGTGGTGCTCTGGGACCCGGCGACGGGCACACGGATCCGCGAGCTCGAGGGCCCGGCCACCGGCTCGATGAGCCTGGCCTTCTCCGCCGACGGCGCGTTGCTCGCCGCCGGCCACTTCGCCAACAGCGCCCGGGTCTGGAAGGCCGCCACCGGCGAGGTCGTCGCCACGCTCGAGGGCCCTTCGGACACCGTCGAGTCGGTGGCGTTCTCGCCCGACGGCACGCTGCTCGCCACCGGCAGCCGCGACCGCTCGGTCCGGCTCTTCCGGCTCCCGCAGGGCACGCCCCTCGCCGCGTTCGAGTCCTCCTCCGGCCCGGTCACCTCGGTCGCCTTCTCGCCCGACGGGCGGATGCTGGCCACCGCTGGCGAGGAGCGGGTCGTCCGCTTCTTGTCGGTGCCCGACGGCCGCCCGCTGCGGCTGCTCACCGGCCACCGCGACGCCATCACCGGCCTCGCCTTCTCGCCGGACGGCGCCCTCTTCGCCTCCCTGGGGCTCGACGGCACCCGGCTCTGGGACAGCACCGGCTCGACGCTCTCCGTCCTCGAGGGCGCCTTCCCCGACCGCGGCGTGGCCATCAGCGCCGACGGCTCGACGCTGGCGCTCGCCGGCGACTCGCACGCCGTCCGCCTCTACCACCTCAAGAGCGACGACGGCCACGCGGTGCTCGCCGGCCACCGCGCCTCGGTCAACGACGTGCTGTTCACCCCCGACGGCAAGCAGCTCGTCACCGCCAGCTCCGACCGGACGGTGCGCCTGTGGGACCCGGCGACCCACCGCCCGCGCCAGACGCTGATGGGCTTCTTGAGCGCCGCCTTCCGCCTGGCCGTCAGCCCCGACGGGACGACGCTCGCCACGGTGGCCAAGGACCGCACGCTGCGCGCCTGGGACCTCGCCAACGGCGAGAACCGCTGGACGCTGGGCATCGGCGACAACGGGCTGGCCGTCGCCTTCTCCGCCGACGGCAAGCGCATCGCCACCGGCGGCCTGGACCGGCGGGTGAATATCCGCGACGCCTCCAATGGCGAGGAGCTGGCGAGCCTGGAGGGCCACCAGGGCGCGGTGGTGCGGGTGGCCTACTCCCCCGACGGCAGGTACCTGGCCTCTGCGAGCAAGGACGGTACGGTGCGGCTGTGGGAGGCGGCCACCGGCAAGAGCGTGCGCACGCTCCCCGCCCACTCCGACTGGGCCTGGGGCCTCGCCTTCTCGCCGGACTCGGCGACGCTGGCCAGCTCGGGCAAGGACGGGCAGGTCGCGCTCTGGGACGTCTCGACCGGCGCGCTCAAGCGCAAGTCGGCCGGCCACGGCGCCTGGGTCAACGACGTTCGGTTCTCGGCCGACGGGCGCCTGCTGGCCACCTGCGGCGACGACTGGACCGCGCGGCTCTGGGACGCGGCCACCCTCGAGCCGCGCGTGGTCTTGCGCGCCGGCGGCTCGGTCGACGCGCTCGCGCTCTCGCCGGACGGCCGCACGCTGGCGCTCACGCACGGCGCCGAGGCGGAGCTCTACACGGTGGACGTCTCCAAGGTGCTGGACGTGGACCCGGCGCCCTATCTGCCCACCGAGGCGGAGACGAAGCGCTGAACAGGCGAGCGGGCCCGTCGTTCGGCGGGGACCTCGCCCCGCCCATCCCCTCGACCCACCACGCAGTTCCGCCCGCCGCTCTTGGCCTCGTAGAGCCTCTTGTCGGCGCGGGAGAGCACCTGCGCTCCGCTCTCTCCGGGTTCGCCCATCGCCGCGCCGACGCTGATGGTGACGTGGATGGGGTCGCGAGCGGGCTCGCCCGGGGCGGGTGTCACCGGGACCGGCGCCGGGACGCGGCAGCTGGCGACCAGGACGCGCAGGCGCTCGGCCACCGCGACCAGCTGCTCGCGGGGGACGTGGGAGAGGATGACCAGGAACTCCTCGCCGCCCCAGCGGCCCACCACGTCGAAGAGGCGGGAGCTGCGGCTCATGGTCTCGGCCACCGCCTTGAGGACGCGGTCCCCGGCCTCGTGGCCATGCCGGTCGTTGACGGCCTTGAAGTGGTCGACGTCCACCAGCAGCACGCCGTAGCTCCAGCCGTAGCGGCGCAACTCGTCGACGCGCAGCTCGAGCGTCATCTCCAGGTAGCGGCGGTTGGGGAGGTTGGTGAGCGCGTCGAGCATCGCCAGGCGCTCGACGTCGGCGATGCGCGCCATCAGCGCCTGGCGGGAGGTGTCGTCGCTGAAGGTCTCGACGGTCCCGAGGATGCGGCCCTGGGCGTCGCGCAGCGCGGCGACGCGCGCGTGCACCGGGACGCGGTGCCCCTGCTTGTGCTTGAGGAAGACCAGCGCCTCGCGCCGCTCGCCGTCATCCAGCGTCTGGCGCATGGGGCAGTGCCCCAGGCACAGGCTGCGCCCGGCGGCGTCGACGTGGACGAGCAGGTTGTCGGAGCAGCAGGAGCCCAGGACCTCGGCGCGCGAGTAGCCGGTGATCTCCTCGGCGGCGCGGTTCCAGTAGACGATGCGTCCACGCTGGTCGAGGCAGTAGATGCCCTCGTGCAGGGCCTCGGCCAACGACTCGAAGTTGAGCGATCGCGAGAAGAGCTCGGCAGGGTCCATGAGTGCCGGCAGGATAGCATCCGCTCCCCTGCCCGCCATGTCGCCGGGAAGGTGCGTCAGGCGCGAGCCGGTTCGCGCTCGCCGGCGATCTTGAGCAGCTCGGCGCCGCGCAGCCGGGAGACCAGGCCGTTCATCGCTTCGCCCATCTCCTCCAGCTGCTCGGCGGAGAAGGCCTCCTCCAGCGCGGGGAAGATGCTGCCCTCCTCGCTGGCCAGGTGCTCGCGCGTGGCGCTGCCCAGCTCGGCCACCTTGGCCTCGAGCTTGGGGTCGCTGCGCTTGAGCTCGAGGATCTCGGAGACGAGCGTGCGGATCCGCTCGTCCTGCCGCGACGAGCGCTCGGCGGCCTGGCCCAGTCCGCCCTTCTGCAGCGCCGGGTAGAGGTGCTCCTCCTCGACCGCGGCATGGAGCGTCAACTCCTCGGCCAGGGCGCCGAGCAGGCGTACGCGCTCGGGCCCGCGCGCCTCGAGCGCCTGGGAGACGAGCTTCTCCAGAGAGCGGTGCTGCTGCTTGAGCAGATCGATTGAACGCATCGGGCCCCCGGGCCAAGCGGCGCTCGGCGCGCGCGCTCCGACCTGAAGGGTCCGCACCCGGCGGGACCCCGGCAACCGCCGAGGCCCCGCCCGGGCCCTGCAAGGCCCTGAAGCGTGCGCTAGCCCGTGATGGTGATGGTGCGCGGCTTGGCGCCCTCGCGCTTGGGGACGTGCACGTAGAGCACGCCCTCGCGCATCTCGGCGCGGACCTTCTCGCGGTCGATGGTGGGCGGCAGCGCGAAGGTGCGGGCGAAGTTGCCGTACCAGCACTCGACCCGGCGGTAGTTCTCGCGCTTGTCCTCCCGCTCGAGGTGCCGCTCGCCGCGCATCGTCAACGTCCCCTCGTCGACGATGAGCTCGACGTGCTTGCGCTCGAGGCCCGGCAGGTCGGCGCGGATGACGATCTCGTTCTGGTCCTCGTAGACGTCGACGCGGGGGTACGCCTCCTCGTGCTCCATGGGCCAGGTGGCGTAGTCCATCGTGTTCATCAGCGGCTCGAACGCGCGCTCCATGCGGCGGGCCATGCTGCGCATCTCGTGCATCGGGTCGAAACGGGTGATCGCCATGAGCTTGCTCCCCTCCTTCGGGTGGTACGTCTCGGGCGCGAAGGTAGGGAACGGGCATCGGGGCGGTAGCACCCAGTTGGGCTTCGGGCTGCGGGCTTCGGGCTTCGGGTTAAGCCCCGGGTTGCAGTACCCGAGGCCCAGTTGGGCTTCGGGCTGCGGGCTTCGGGCTTCGGGTCAAGCCTCGGGTTGCACTCCCCGAGGCCCAGCGCCCAGGCTTCGGGTCAGCCGCCGAGCTGCAGTACCCGAAGCCCGCAGCCCGAAGCCCCACTAACGCTTGATCGTCAGCGTATAGGCCTTCTCCAGCTTGAGCGGATGGTAGGAGAGCTTGGCCTTGCGCAGGCCCTCGTCGCCCAGGTCTTCCTCGCGGTTGACCAGCTCGAAGCCCTCGGCGTGCATGACCTTGCAGGTCTCTTGGTTGAGCACCTGGTAGAGGCCCTTGAGGCTGCGCAGCGCGCGCTCGAAGTGGACCACCGCGGTCTTGGCGTCGAGCCGCTCCCAGACGGCGAATGCGACGATCTTGCCCTCGACGAGCAGGACCGTGCCGCGCAGCCCGAGCTTGTCCAGGTGCCGCAGGGCGATCTCGCAGGCGACCAGGTCGCGCCGGAAGGACTCGCTGAGCGTCGACTCCTTGAACAGCTCGCGGGCCAGCGCCACGCACTCATCGGCGTCGGCCTCGGAGAGCGCCCGAACGTCCCAGTGGTACTCGCGCGCCGCCTGCGAGATGTGGTTGCGCTTGGCCGAGAACTTGCGCCCGGCCAGGGTCGCCAGCTCCTCGACCCGGTAGATGTAGTTGTCGGCGATGACCTCTTCGTCGATCTGGAAGCGGGCGGCGAAGGCCGCGTTCTCGTCCAGGAACTGCTGGCTGCACCCGTAGACCTTGAGCGCGTAGGGCAGCTTCGTCGCCCCGTCGGCGAGCTGCTGCAGCACCGCCTCGGAGATGCGCCCCACCGGCTGGATGAGGTGCCGGTCGGGCTCGGGGTCCACCGTGCAGGCGATGACCACGCCGTCGGGCTCGGCCCTCGCCCACTCGTAGTGGAAGATGGGATCCCAGGCCGCGAGCATGCCCACGGTGTAGCCGCTGAGCGGCTGCGGGTGAGCGTTCAGGAACTTCGAGAGCTCCGCCGCCTGCGACAGGTCGAAGGTCTCGAAGGAGAGGCCGAGCCGGGTCCTCACGTCATCCCTGTCCGTAGAGCATGGGCTGACCAGCGAAAGCATGGAACCCGAGGCGCTCGTAGAACGGCTGGGTTCCAGGCTCCGCGACGAGCCCAATCCAGGAGATGCCGCGGCTGGCGCAATGCTCGGCAAGCCGCCGGACCAGCTCGGCACCGATTCCTTGGCCACGGTGAGAGCGCAACACGACGACGTCTTGGATGTATGCATCGCTCACTCCGTCCGAGATGGCCCGCCCCATGCCCACCAACCGGCCTTCCGCATCCCGGGCCACCATGAAGGCGAAGCTGCCTTCGATCATCCTGGGGATGATCGAGCGCCACTCGGCGCTCTCCTTCCACCAGCCGCCGGCCTGGTACAGCTCCACGATGGCCTCGGTCGGCGCGTTCTTGACGATCTGGTAGTCCAGGGCGGGCATTCCCACCTCTTCTCGAGCCGTTTGGATGTCTTCCGGACGTCCGGGTTGCTTCCGAGGCAGCCAAACGTGTGATGTTCCAAAGCTTTCCGGAGACTAGAGCACCCCTGCTCGAGCGGGTCCACCGCCAGGACGGCACCGCCGCCTTCACCGAATCACGATGGTTGACGCCCGTGACCAGCCCTTCAACGAACGGCGCGCCGTTCTATTGCCGGGCGGCTCGCGTGTCGCTCACTCGCCGGAGATCTCGACCTCGAAGCTCATCTGCTCGCCGTCGGCGACGTCGAAGGCCTGCTGCCACTTCGCCCCGCCCTTGCTCACCTGGATGCGGTGGCTGCCTTCGACGACCGGCACCGGCCCCTTGAGCGGCGTGGTGCCCACGACCCTGCCGTCGACGCGCACCTCGGCGCCCGCCGGACAGTTCACGACCACCGAGCCGCGGCCGATGGTGAAGGAGATGGGGTTGGTGCCGGCCTTGGCCTTGACGGTGCGGACGATGGAGATGCCCTGCGCCGGATCGGTGAACGCGAGCTTGTGAACGCCCACCGTCACCTCGGCCTGCAGCGGCGTCTTGCCCGCGGGCTTGCCGTCGATGGTCACGTTGACCGCCGGCTCGACCGAGATGTCGAGCGTGGCCTTGGCGGCCGCGGCCTTCGGGGATGGCGTCGGAGCGTCCGAGGCGGGCTTGGGCTCGACGGGGCGCTTGAGTCCCGCCGGCTTCGCTTCGGGCTTGGGAGCGACCAGCGGCGCCAGCTTCGCATCGGGCCCAGCGACGCCCACCGCGACCTCGGGCGGGCGTACGGCCACCGGGGGGGAAGCTGCGTCCAGCCCCGCCGGCGCAGCGACCGGCACCTGCGGCTGGCCAGGCTGCTGCGAGCCTCTTGCCCAACCAGAACGCCACGCCCAGGCCGGCGACCATCACCGGGACGACGATGACCCACGGGCTGCGTGCTGGCTTGGCAGGGGCGGCTTGAACCGCGGGCACCGCGTGAGGATCTGCGCGAACAGGGGCAGGCGCGGGAGGCGGCGCGGCGGCAGGTGCAGCGGGCGCCGGCGCAATCGGGGCGGGCGCAGGAGACGCGGCTGGCTGGGCTGGGGCCGCGGCAGCCACGGCCGGAGCGACTTGAGCAGGAGCAGGAGCCGGAGCAGAGGCGACCGGCGCAGGGAGCGCGGGGGCCGGAGCGACTTGAGCAGGAGCAGGCGGAGGCTCCACCGGCTTGGGCTTGCGCCGCGGGGGCGGCGGAGGCGCGGGCGCGATGCGGAAGCCCTTCTTGAGGACCCACTCCTCCATGCCGTTGTCGATGACCTTCTGCCGCGCGAGGCGGGCGTCGTCGACCTTGAACTCGCGCGAGAGGAACTCGGCGAAGTCGGCGTGGTCCGGCAGCTCGACCGCCTCCTCCACCGCCGCGCGGAATTCCTGCACGCTGGCGTAGCGCTGCGGCCCCTTCTTGGCCATCGCCTTGCCGATGACCGGCCGCAGCTTGGGCGGCACCAGCTCGCTGTTGAGCAGCGGCAGCTGCTTGGCGAGCACGGCCTTGTCGAAGTTCTTGTCGTCGGCGAAGGGGATGGACCCGGTCAGGCACTCGTAGAGGATGAGGCCCAGCAGGTAGACGTCGGTGGTGACGGTGACCGCCTCGCGGCCGCCGATGATCTGCTCGGGGGCGCAGTGCAGGCGCCGGCCCATCACCCGCTTGCCGCCCATCTCCTTGGGCGCCACGTTGAGCGCGCCGTAGCCGGAGACCTTGGTGCGGCCGTTGTAGCTCGTCAGCATCGTCTCGGGGCGCAGGTCGCCGTGGACGAGCGGGGTGCCGTCCTCGTTGCCGGCCACGTGCGCGTACTGCACGCCCAGGGCGGCGTCGCAAGCCGCGAGCGCCGCGAACGGCGTGGGCAGGCGCTTGGTGACGTCGAGCACCTTGCGCAGCGACTCGGCGTCGGCGAACTCGACGACGCGCGCCAGGCTCGGCTCGATCTCCACCAGGCCGTAGACGCGCACGATGTTGGGGTGGACGAGGCCGGCGGCGCGCGCGGTGTCGCGCTTGAGCTGCTCGATCTTCTCGGGCTCGTGGAGCGTGGCCTCGGGCACCCAGATGAGCGCGCAGGGGCTGGCTTCACCGTCGGCGATGCGCAGGCCGATGAAGGCCCGCGAGCCCTCGCCGGAGAGCATCGGACCAAGGGCGATGTATTGGGTGGCCATCGGACGGGATGCTAGCGGGAGGGCGCGTCCCGGGGAAGGCTTCGGTTCGGAAGTTCGCGGGGAAGCGCAGCGCCGGACCGAAGTCGTCTGTCAAAGCCACGGCTCGGCCGAGGAGGACGACGTCGCGCCCAAGGCAGCCACTTCTACTAAAAGCCTAGTTGACGACCCGGCGAGCGCTCGTCTACTATGTTCTTCGTAATGAAAACGCCCGCCCGCCCCCTCCCCGTCCTCACCCGCGCCGAGTCCGAGGTCATGCAGGCCCTCTGGCACCTCGGCGAGGCCACCGTGCAGCAGGTCCTGGAGAAGCTCGGCAAGGACCTGGCCTACACGACCGTGCTCACCCTCGTGCGCATCCTCGAGCAGAAGGGCTATGTGACGCACGGCCCGCACCCTGCCGGCGGCAAGGCCCACCTGTTCAAGCCCGCGGTCGAGCCGCAGAAGGCCCGGCGGATGCACGCCCGCGACCTCATCGACCGCCTCTTCGGCGGCAGCCCGCAGACGCTGGTGGCGGGGCTCATCGAGGACGAGGCGCTCTCCCGCGAGGAGCTGCAGGCGCTGCGCGAGCGCATCGACCAGCAGCTGGAGACGCGCAAGGGGAGGAAGGGATGAGCGGGCTGTCCGCCTGGGTTGCGAGCGCCCTGCTCGCCTGGCTCGGCCTGCCGCTGCTCTGGCTGGCCGCGCGAGGCCGGCCGGGCGCCGCTCCTGCGAGCCGGGCACGCACGCTCACCTTCGCGCTGGGACTGGCCACGGCGCTGCTCTTCGTCCCCTTCGGCAGCGCGGCCGCCCTGCTCCGCGCGTCCCGGCCGGTCCCGTCGGCCGTGGCATCGCTTCCGGGCCTGACGCCCGACGCGGCGCGGGCAGCCCTGGCGCCGCTGGCCGCGCTGGCGCTCGCCTGGCTGGCATTGGTCGCGCTCGGACTGGCCCGGCTGGCCTGGACCTTCGCCCGCGACGGGTCCCTCTCCCGCGGCGAAGCGCCGTTGCCCGAGGGGGCCGCGGACGTGGTCGATCGCCTGGCGCGCGAGCTGGAGGTCGCCCCGCCGCGGCTCGTCGTCAGCAGGCGCGCCGCCCTGCCGTTCGTGCTGGCGCTGCCGCGCCCCACCGTCGTCTTGCCCGAGGTCATCGCCCGCGCGCTCGACGCGCCGGCGCTGGAGCTGGTGCTGCGCCACGAGCTGACGCACCTGGCCCGCGGCGACCACTGGACCGCGGTCGCGCTCGAGCTGTTCAAGGTGCCCTTCACCCTCCACCCCTTCGCCGCGCGGCTGTGCCAGGAGATAGGCCTCGCGCGCGAGATGGCCGTGGATGCCCGCCTCGGCGCGGTGGCCCCGCGCGCCTACGCCCACCTGCTCGTCGACGTCGCCGAGCTGCACCGCTTCGGTCCAAGGGAGGCCGGAGAGGTCGCGCTGGAGCCCCACTCCCTCGAAAGGAGAATCCAGATGTTGACGAACCCCACCCGGCACCGCTCCGCCCCGCTGCTGCCCGCGCTGGCCCTGGCCGCCCTGCTCGCGGCCGGCGCGATGATGCTGCCCAGCCTGCCTGCCTTCGCCGAAGGCAACGAGCCGGACGGCTCGACCATCGCCTTGACGGTCGGCAACCAGAGGCTGCTCCACTTCTCCGAGGTGGCGCGCATCGCCATCGGCGACCCCACCGTCGCGGACGTCCGCCCGTTCGGCAAGACGCAGGTGCTGGTCTGGGCCACCGGGCGCGGACGCACCACCCTGCTCGTCTGGACCGCTGACGGGCAGCGCCACACCTACCTGCTCGACATCAAGTAGGTCCCCCGCGTCCGCCTGATCCCAGGGGGCGCGCCTCCCGTCACCTCCGGCCCGTGCTCCGACCTGCCCTTCGTCCGGGCGGCCCACGGCAGAGGTGTGTCCCGCGGGCGCGCAGGAGCCTTCCTGCGCGCCTGCGTCGAGGCGCCTACGATGCGCGGCCGAGCAGCTTGAGCACGCGTGCGGCCAGCTCCGCGACGGGCACGTTGGTGATCTCCAGCGTCTTCAGGTCCTTGACGCCCACGGCCTGCGCGTCGCGCTCCTGGGCTCCGACGAAGACGCCGAGCTTGCAGCCGCGCTCCGAGCCGAACTGGAACTGCTTGCCCTTCTTGTCGACGTCGGGGAACAGCTCGACCGCGATCCCCGCGGCGCGCAGCGCCTTGAGGGCGTCGAGGGTCGCGGTGGTGGTCTCCTCCTCGACCCGCAGCATCAGCACCTCGGCGCCGGCGTCGACGGCCGGGAACATCTTGCGCTCTTCCATCACCACCAGGATGCGCTCGAGGCCCAGCGAGAAGCCCACCGCCGGAACCTTGCGGCCCAGGAACATGCCGATGAGGTTGTCGTAGCGGCCGCCGCCGCCGAGCGAGCCGGCGAGGTCGGGCACCTGGATTTCGAAGATGGGGCCCGTGTAGTAGCTCAGGCCGCGCGCGAGGCTCGGGTCCAGCTTGAGCCGCGCTCCACACGGCGCGTGCTCCGAGTAGGCCAGGAGCTGCCGCAGCGCCGCGAGCCCCGCCTCGCCCGCCGCCGAGCCCTTCACCGCCTCGGCGAGCAGCGGCAGGAGCGTGTCGTTGGTGGTGGCCTTGGCGGCCAGCGCCGCGCGCTCGAGCAGCGCCTTGGCTGCCTCGGCACTCACGCCGCGCTCCTGAAGCTCGTTGGCCACGCCGTCGGCGCCGATCTTGTCGAGCTTGTCGAGCGCGGTGATGGCGGTGACCTCGAGGTTGGCCGGCACGCCGCTGGCCTCGATGAGCCCGCTGAGCAGGCCGCGGTGGTTCAGGCGGATGACGGCGTCCTTGAAGCCGAGCGTCTCGAGGATCTCGCTGAGCGCGCTGGCGACCTCGACCTCGCAGACCATGCTCTCGCTGCCGATGATGTCGACGTCGCACTGGTAGAACTCGCGGAAGCGGCCCTTGGCCGGGCGGTCCGCGCGCCACACGGGCTGGATTCTGGTAGCGCTTGAAGTAGCGCGGCAGCTGCCCCTGGTGCTCGGCGTAGACGCGGGCGAGCGGGACGGTCAAGTCGTAGCGCAGCGCGGTGTCGGCCAGGTCCTTCTCCAGCACCGGCTTGCCGCCCTCGAGCACGCTGCGCAGGGTCTCGCCGCGGTGCAGGACCCGGAAGATGAGCTGGTCGCCCTCGTCGCCGTACTTGCCCATCAGCGTGTCCAGGCGCTCCATCGCCGGCGTCTCGAGCGGGTCGAAGCCGTACTTGCGGTAGACGCGGCGGACCACGTCGAGGACGAACTCGCGGCGGCGCACGTCGCCCGGCAGGAAGTCGCGCGAGCCCTTGGGCGGGGCGGTGTTGATCTTGTTGGCCATGGGCAGCTCCTGGTCCGAAATCGGGGCGGCAATCTACCCGCATCCCGCGCCGGCAGCGAGTGAAGCTATCCTCCAGCCCCAGGATTCGCCCGCGATGATGATCCTTCCGCTCTTCGCCACCGCCCTCGCCTTGTTCGCCGCCGGGTACGCCGGCTGGCGTCGGGCCTCGCGACGCTGTGCGCTTCTCGTCGCCGGAGCGGCGATCGCTCTGCCCTGGGGACTCTTCCCCGCCTACTACCTCCATCTGCCGGCCTTGGACGCTCCCTGGTACTTCCAGTGGCGCAGCCAGGCCTGGACCGACCTGCTCCCGGCGGGAGTGGGCCTCCTGAGCGGCTGTTTCGCCGGCTGGCTCCGCGAGCGCGCCCGGGTCGACCAGCACGCTGGTGGTCGCCCACCGTGGGGCTGGGCCGCCGTTGCCCGAGGGCTTGGTGTCCTCGCTGGCCTGCTCGTCATCGCCTTCGCCAAGCCCTGGCTCGGGACCTTGCCGGCCTCGAAGATCCACGACGAGTGGCGCGACGGCGTCTGCCTGCAGAGCACGCCCTCGACCTGCGGCCCCTGCGCCGCGGCGACCATCCTGAAGACCTTCGGCGAGCCTGCGACGGAGCTCCAGCTCGCGCACGAGGCCTCGTCGACGAGGACCGGCACCCTCAACTGGTTGCTGGCGCGCGCCCTTCGCTCCCGTGGATTCGACGCGACCTTCACCGCGCCCGAGCAAGTCCAGGAGGTGGTCGCACCCGCCATCCTGGGTGTGAAGGTGGGCGCGGCCGGCCACTTCGTGGCGCTGCTGGAGCGCACCGGCGAGCAGCTGGTGATCGCCGACCCGCTCGAGGGGCGGCTCTCGATGACCGTCGCCGAGTTCGAGCGTCGCTACCCGTTCGCCCGCTTCGCGCTGAGCATCCGCCGGGCCGCGCGTTGAAAAGCCGAAGGGCCAGCTCCGCCCGGGACGCCGGCCCTTCGATCTTCCTGCCTTCCCTGATTCGAGCGGCTACTTGGCGGGCTTGAGCGAAGTGCACATCTCCATCAGCTTCGCCTTGTCCTTGTCGGGACCGGTGCACTTGACGTTGAGCGCGGCGCCCTTCCAGTACACGTGCACCTCCTGCGTGCCGAACTGGGGCTCCTTGACGACCAGGTAGTAGTCGCCGGCGTCCTTCTTCTCGATCTCCTTGGTGCCCATCATGGTCGCGGTGCTCACCGCGTCCTCGAGGCCGTTCGCCTGCACCTTGCCGATGGCGACGTTGTACTCGTTGCCGCCCTTGAGCGGCAGGCTGAAGACGTGCCCGTACTCGTCCTTCTGCAGGGTCTGGGCGCCCTTGGGGATGAGGACCTTGTAGCCGAAGGCCGCGTCGGAGACTTCCTGGAGATCCGCTGACTTGGCGCCGTCCTTCTTCTCCTCGACCTTCTTGTCCTCCACCTTCTTCTCGTCGGCCTTCTTGGCCTCCTTCTTCGGGGCAGCGGCTTCGGCCACGACGATGGTGGTGCTGAAGGAAGCGAGGGTGACGGCGGCGGTGAACAGGGTGCGGAAGAGGAGCTTGCGCATTGGGTTCTCCTTGAGAGCCTTCTTCGTCGGACGACCGTGGGTTCCGCGGCCTCCTGGCTTCTGGGAAACCGCACCGCCGCCGGCCCTTCCCATCCACCCGCGCTTTCGGGGATGTTGAGCCCCCTCTGACTCCGCCCCGGGAGGGACCCCGATGTCCGACAGCGCCCCCACCAACACCGGCCGCCGCACCATCGACGTCGACGAGCGGTTGCCCATCCTGCAGACCCTGCCGTTGTCGCTGCAGCACCTGTTCGCCATGTTCGGCGCCACGGTGCTCGTGCCCATCCTGACCGGCTTCGATCCCTCGGTGGCGCTCTTCTCCGGCGGCGTCGGCACGCTGCTCTACATCGCGGCGACCAAGGGCAAGGTGCCCGCCTACCTCGGCTCCTCGTTCGCGGTCATCGCCGGCCTGGCCACCGTCAACAAGGGCTGGGGCGACCCGCACGCGGCGATGACCGGCGCGCTGGCGCTGGGCCTCGTCTACGTCTGCGTCTCGCTGCTCATCGGCCGCATCGGCATCGGCTGGCTCGACCGCATCTTCCCGCCGGTGGTGATCGGCTCGGTGGTCATCGTCATCGGCCTGGGGCTGGCCTCGATCGCAGTGCAGATGGCCGGGCTCTCGGCGAACCCGCGCATCCCCGCCGGGATGGAGTCCAAGTGGCTGCTCACCGCGGCCTTCACGGTCGCGGTGGTGGTGCTCGGCTCCTGCTGGTTCAAGGGCTTCCTGGGAGTCATCCCGGTGCTCATCGGCATCGTCAGCGGCTACGTCTTCGGCCTGGTCATGGGCCTGGTGGACTTCTCCAAGGTCACCGCCGCCGCCTGGCTCGACGTGCCGCGCTTCGTGACCCCGGCCTTCAGCGAGAAGGGCCTGAAGGCCGCGGTGCTCATCGCGCCCATCGCGCTGGTGCTCATCACCGAGCACATCGGGCACCTCTTGGTGACCAACAAGATCGTCGACCGCGACTTCACCAAGGACCCCGGGCTGCACCGCTCGCTGTTGGGCGACGGCCTGGCCTGCACCTTCGCCTCGCTGGTCGGCGCGCCGCCGGCGACGACCTACGGCGAGAACCTCGGCGTCATGGCCATCACCCGGGTCTTCTCGGTCTGGGTGCTGGGCGGCGCGGCGCTCATCGCCATCAGCCTCTCGTTCATCCAGAAGCTGGGCGCGCTCATCCAGACCATCCCCGAGGCGGTGATGGGCGGCGTCTCCATCGCGCTGTTCGGGGTCATCGCCGCGGCCGGCACCCGGCTGTTCGTGGAGGCCAAGGTCAACTTCTCCGAGAAGCGCAACCTGATGCTGGCCTCGGTGATCATGGTCTTGGGCGTCGGCGGCTCGAAGGTCCACCTGGGCGACTTCGCTCGACCAGATGACGCTGGCGACGCTGGTGGGCGTCGGGCTGAACCTGATCCTGCCGCAGGCGGCTGCGCAACCGAACGGCGACGGCGACAAGCCCTCCGAGCCAGCTGCCGCCCAGTGATCAGAAGGCGAACGTCGCGCCCACCATCGCCCCGTCCTTGGTCGGCATCGCGCCCATGCTGATGAGCTGCACCGGCGGAGCCTTGGGCTCTTCTGCGCTGAGCTCGGTCGTCAGGCTGAGCCGGTTGTGGCCCGCGAGCCGGAACCCGATCGCCGCACCGACGGCGGCGACGGTGGCTCCGGCAGCCATTGCGCCGAAACCCGCGTACATCGTGTCCTTTGCGCCGTAGGACCCATAGGAGAAGTAGTTCGAAAGCAGGCCGGACAGACCGAACGCAGCCCCGACGATTGCCGTGGGGACGCCCACCGAGAGGCTGACGACTCCCAGCGCGATCCCGCCGTTTCGGCGCTTCTCGATCTCGACCTTGGACGCGCCTTCCGGGAAGGTCACCTTCTGGGTGAAGCGGGCGTCACCCTCAATCTTCACGACGTGCTTGCCCGCCGGGACCGCCAGCGCGCACGGCGTCCGGCACATGCCAGCGCCGTCGACCGTGACCGTGAACTCGTTGCCCTGGTTCTTGGCCACGAAGTGACGAGAGTGGCCGAAGGGCTGCGGCATGCCCGGGACGACCGGGGGCGGCAGCACCTGGTAGCCGGCCGATGCGGGTGGCAGATAGTTCGCCGGCGGGGGCGGCGGCAGCGGCGGAAGCTCGGGACTCTGAGCCGGAGCCGGAGCGGGCGGCTGAGCTGCTTGTGGCTGCGCGGCCAGGCACGTCTCGCCGTAGGGCGCCAGACCCTGCGGGCACTGCGGCGTGCCCGAGCAGAGCCCGCGGGCGCCATCGAACAGCTGGCCCGGCCAGCAGCAGTGGGCGCTGTCGGCGGCCACCAACCCGGCGGGACAAATCTGCGCCGACGCGACAGCGGGAATGGTTAGAAGGACGAGAGCGAGTGCGAGAGGGCGCATGAAGCCTCCGGAGCGGTCACGCGGTCTTTTGCAGTTTGTGGGCCGCCGGAAACCGCCTGGATCTTCAGCCGGATAGGCAGCGGAACCGCCTCGGCTCGACTCGAACCCCTGACAGGCATGTCACGACTACCCGCTCCCCAAAAGACGAAGCGCCCGAACCGTCGCCGGCTCGAGCGCTTCTGGATCTCTCGGCGGACGGACTTAGAAGGCGAACGTTGCCCCCGCCATGCCACCGTCCTTGGTCGGAACGACGCCCGCGCTGACCAACTGGAAGGCGGGAGCGGGCTCGTCCGCTTCGCTATTGGCTTCGCGGGCGAACTTGAGGCGGTTCTTGCCGGCGAGGCCGAAGCCCACGCCGCCGCCGACGGCCGCGAAGACGACGCCGAAGACCGCCACGCCAGCTCCGCCGTACATCATGCTCTGGCCGGTGCTGCGCGCGCTGGAGCTGCCGGTGCCGTACTGGATGGCATAGCCAAGCAGCGAAACGACTCCGCCCACGGCCGCGCAGGGAATGCCCACCGCGAGGCCAGCGACACCCAGCGCGTGGATCCCGCCCCGCTTCTCGACGACGACGGTGGAGGGGCTGGCCGGGAAGTTGACGCGATCGTCGAAGTGGGCGTCACCCTCGACCCGGACCTTGTGCCGGCCCGGCGGCACAGTCAGCTCGCACGGCGTGCGGCAGGAGATGCCATTGTCGACCGAGACCGAGAACTCCTGGCCTTCCTTCTTGGCCTCGAAGCGCACCGGGTAGCCGAAGACCTGCGGCATCGGCTGCATCTGCACCTGCTGCGGCGGCACCTGCTGGTAGTTCGCCGGAGGAGGAGGCGGCGGCGGGAGCGTGGTGCCCGCCGGCTGGGGCTGCGGCTGCGCAGTGTTCGAGGCGATGCAGGTCTCCCCGTACGGCACGAGGCCGGCCGGGCACTGCGGCGCGCCGGCACAGGTCCCCCGCTCGGGGGCGAACGTCTGCCCGGGCCAGCAGCAGTGCGCGGCGTCCACGGCCACCAGGCCGTAGGGACAGACCTGCGCGGATGCGGCCGCCGGCACGGCCATCACGACAAGGGTCAGGATCAGCGTACGCATGTGTGGTGAACCTCCTACGGCCCACCGAGGATTTACCACACGCTCGCCCTGCGCCAAAGCCGCCGACCGGCGCGCTCGGCCCCAGGCTTGAATGCTGCACGTTGCGGGCGTTACCTTCTACCGCGGCCATGGAAGAGCTCGACGTCCGCCAGCGCGACATCCTGCGGCTCATCGTCCAGGAGCACATCACCACGGGTGAGCCGGTGGGCAGCACGGCCATCGCCGGCCGCGACTTGCCCGTGTCGCCGGCGACCGTGCGCAGCGTGATGGCCGACCTCGAGGAGCTGGGGTTCCTGGAGAAGCCGCACACCTCGGCCGGCCGGGTGCCGACCGACCGCGGCTACCGCTACTACGTGGACACGCTGGTGCAGGTGCGCTCGCCCAGCAAGCCGGAGCGCGACCTCATCGAGCGCAGCCTGCCGCAGAGCCGGGACGCCGACGAGGTGCTGCGCGAGACGACCCGCCTGCTCTCCTCGCTCTCGCACCACGCGGCGGTCGTCACCCTGCCCAGCCTGGAGAAGACGCCGATCGAGCGGCTGGAGCTGGTGGCGCTCAAGGACTCGCGCGTCCTCGCCATCGTGGTCGCGCGCTCGGGGGTGGTGCGCAACCTGCTCATCGTGGACCTCGGCCTGGCCCCCGCCGAGCTGGGGAAGGTCGAGGGGATGCTCAACGAGCTGGTGCGCGACGCGCCGCTCGACGTAGTCCGCGAGCGGCTGGCGGCCGAGCTGGCGCGGGAGAAGCGCGAGTACCAGACCCTGGAGCAGAAGGCGCTCGAGCTGGGCCAGAAGGTGGTCGACGCGGCAGGGTCCGGCGGCTTCGAGGTGCACATCCAGGGCCGCGAGAGCTTCTTCGAGGCGCCCGAGTTCGCCGACGTCAAGCGCATGCGCGAGCTGTTCGCGGCGCTCGAGGAGAAGAGCAAGCTGCTGGAGGTGCTCGACCGCACGCTGAGCGCCAAGGAGCTGAAGATCTTCATCGGCGCCGACACCGAGTTCTCGGCCCGAACCGGCGCCTCGGTCATCGCGGCGCCTTACGCCACCGGCACCGGCGTCATCGGCTCGGTGGGCATCATCGGCCCGACGCGGATGAACTACAGCCGCGCCATCGCGCTGGTCGACTACACCTCGCGCGTCGTCTCGCAGCTGCTCGACCGCTGATCCCGCAACAGGAAAGCGGCCCGAGTCGCCCCGGACCGCTCCCCTACAGCCTATGGCCTACAGCCTGCGCCCTCTACTGCGGGCAGGCGCAGTCCGGCGTCACCTCGGTCTTGCGGCCCGTCTCCACGGCCGTGTCGATCTTCACCTGGGTGATGGCGTTCTTCTTGTCGTTGGGCTGGTACCAGTAGCCGGCGGAGAAGCTCCTGAGGTCCGCCGCGGCGAAGTTGAAGGCGGAGAGCGGCTGCGGCCACTGCGGCGGGCGGGTGACGGCGTTGTCGCCCGCGGTGAGCCCGCCCAGGTTGCAGGTGCCGCCCGAGCAGTAGATGTTGCCCTCGCTGCCGGCCTCCATGAGGCAGCCGGCGCCGGAGGCGACCTCGCTGGTGACCCACTCCTTCTTGCCGTAGTTCGCCGGCAGCGTGCAGGCGTCCCAGGTGAGGGTGGTGCCGGTGATGGTGCCCTTGGCGACGCCGCACTCCGACTTCTTCGAGGTGTGCAGGATGTTCGTCCAGATCTCCGGGCCCATCGAGGGCTTCTGGTGGACGTTGTGCCCCAGGTCGAAGGCGGTGATGGCGGCGTGCTTGCCGTCGGCGTCCACGCGCAGCGTCAGCGTGGCGGCGGTGACCGCCGGGGTGCCGCCGGTGCGGATGTCGGTGCCGGGCAGCGACCACTCGCCGTCGCCCATGCCCGCGGTGGTGCCCGAGAGCTTGAACTTGCCGGTGATGGCGTAGGTGATGAGGGTGGACTGGCCGCACTTCTCGTTGCAGGTCTTGCCGGTCCAGGTGCCCGCGCAGGCGCAGGTGAAGTCGCCGCCGGTGGCCGGGGTGCAGGTGCCGCCGTTCAGGCAGGGGTTGGGGGTGCAGCCCGCCAACTCGATCTCGCAGTTCTTGCCCGACCAGCTCGCGGGGCAGGTGCAGGTGTAGTCGCCCACGCCGTCGGCGCAGGTGCCGGCGTTCTGGCAGGGGTTCGGGGTGCAGTCGTCGATGTTGGTGTCGCAGGTCTTGCCCGAGTAGCCCGTGGCGCAGGTGCAGACGTAGTCGTTGACGCCGTCGGTGCAGGTCGCGCCGTTCTGGCAGGGGTTGGGGGAGCAGTCGTCGATGTTGGTCTGGCAGTTGGTGCCGTTGAAGCCGGCGGGGCAGGTGCACTTGTAGTTGAGGTCGTCGACCTTGGCGCAGGTGCCGCCGTTCTGGCACGGGGCGCTCTTGCAGGGGTCGGGGATCTCGATGCAGAACTTCGCCTCGGTGGCGCCGGAGACCAGCTGCATCAGGTCGCCCAGGGGCCAGCCGCACTTGTAGCCCTGGCGGCACTCGTCGTCCTTGGTGCAGGCCTTCATGCACAGGCCCATCGTCTTGAACTTGTTCAGGTCGAACGGGACGGTGGTCGCCAGCTCGTCGATGGTCGCCTGCGTCACGCCCTTCATCGGCAGGTAGCACTTGCCGCCGGTGCTGCAGTCGCTGTCGGCGGCGCAGTCGCCGGTGTTCGAGCAGTAGCCGCTGGGGAAGTTGAGCCCGATGCCCTCGAAGTAGGCCTTGGTCTCCGCGTCGGTCCCTTCATTGATCAGCCCCACCAGCGGCTTGAACTCGGAGTAGCAGGCCGCCGTGGGCGGCGACGCGCAGTCGGCCGCGGCGGTGCAGGCGGAGCCCACCGGCAGGCCCTTGGTCTCGGGAGTGGTGTTGCTCGAACAGGACGAGAGGATGAAGGCGGCGAGGCCGCCCAGCACGATCAATGCGATGCGCACGGGTCCCTCCTAGGGAGAAAGTGGGGCGAACTCTAGTGCCAAGACGTCTGCGCGGGCCACTCCCCCGGGATCGCCACGTGCGATTTCGCGCTCCTCAGCCGCGGGAGGCGCGAGCCAGCGCCGCGACCGCGGTGTCGATCTCCGCCTCGGTCGTCGTGCGCCCCACCGACAGACGCAGGGCGCCCAGGGCACGTTCGCGGGTCAGGCCCATGGCCAAGAGCACGCTGCTTGGCTCGTCGTGGCCCTCATGGCAGGCCGACCCGAGCGACGCGGCGATCTCCGGGGCCGCGGCCAGCCAGTCCCTGCCCAGCCGCCCCGGGACGCTCACGTTGACGGTGTTGGGCAGCCGCTCCGCCTCCGGGCCGTTGAGCCAGAGCCCCGGGATCTGCGCGCGCAGCCCGTCGAGCAGCCGGCGCGCCAGCGTGCCGAGCAGGTGCGCCGGTGGGTCCCGGAAGGCGAGCTCGGCCGCGGCGCCGAGCCCGGCGATGGACGCCACGTTCTCGGTCCCGGGCCTCATCCCGTGCTCGTGCCCGGCGCCGCGCGCGAAGGGCGCCAGCGGCGTGCCGGCCCGGACATAGAGCGCGCCCACGCCCTTGGGGGCGTAGAGCTTGTGCCCGGCGACGGAGAGCAGGTCGACCCCCAGCTCGTCGATGCGCGCCGAGACCTTGCCCACGCTCTGGGCGGCGTCGGTGTGCACCAGCGCGCCGTGGGCGTGCGCCACCCGGGCGATCTCGGCGATGGGCTGCAGCGCGCCCGTCTCGTTGTTGGCGTGCATCACGCTCACCAGCGCCCGCGCTCCGCCGGCGAGAACCCGGGCGACGGCCTGAGGGTCGACCTGGCCGCGCGAGGTGACCGGGACCCGGACCACCTCCACCCCGTGCTTCTCGAGCGCCCGGCACGGGTTCTCGACCGCGGGGTGCTCGACGGTGGAGGTGACGAGCCGCTTGAAGCCGTTGGCCTCGACCGCCCCGAAGATCGCCAGGTTGTTGGCCTCGGTGCCGCCACCGGTGAAGACGATCTCGCCGGCCTCGCAGCCGAGCAGGACCGCAAGCTGTCCGCGCGCCCGCTCGACGCCTTCCTTCGCTCGCTGGCCGTAGACGTGGCCCGACGACGGGTTGCCGAAGTGCTCCTGCAGGTAGGGCACCATCGCCTCGAGGACCTGGGGCGCGAGCGGCGTCGTGGCATTGAAGTCGAGGTAGATAGGACGCATGGGGTTCTCCAGAGACTTCGGTTCGGACGGAAACGAAGCGCCGAACCGAAGTCCGGGGCGACAGGCGCCTTCGATAGTGGATCGTCGAGGGCGGCGCCAGCCCAAACCTGGGGCCCCGTCCCCTGGAGCCTCGACCACCCATCGGAACTTTGACCGACGCACGGGAACGGCGCGCGTGCTAGCTTGCCGTTTGCCGGAGCGGATCAGGTGAACGCCGGCGTTGGCAGTCGCAACGCGGGAGGAAAGTCCGGGCTCCATTGGGCAGGGTGCTGGCTAACGGCCAGTCGGGTAATCCGAAGGAAAGTGCCACAGAGAACAGACCGCCGAAGGCCCGCAAGGACCTGGCAAGGGTGAAACGGTGCGGTAAGAGCGCACCGCAGCGACAGTGATGCCGCTGGCACGGCAAACCCCACCCGGAGCAAGAGCAAATAGGGGAGCTTGCGGGGAAACCCGCACCAGGCGGCCCGCCTGGCGCTCCCGGGTACGCTCGCTCGAGGCCTCGGGCAACCGCGGCCCTAGAGGAATGTTCACCGCCCAGAAATGGGAACAGAACCCGGCTTACGGTCCGCTCCGGCTTTTTCATCGATGCAGGCGAGTTGACACCCGGGGTCCCGGGCGACGCCCCGGCGGTCGACTGTCACCCGTTGGCTCTCGACCGCCCCGAGGCATCTCCACTCCATCCCCCGCATCCTCCTGATCGAGTACAGTCCACTTCCCCATGCGCCCCCTCAACGTCCTCGTCGTCGATGACGACCCCGCGCTGGTGAGCGCCGCGCGAGCCCTGCTGGCTCGCCGAGGCTGCCACCTGGACGCCGTGTTCTCCGGCCTCGACGCCGTGGCCCGCGTCCGGGCCGGCGGCATCGAAGCAGTCCTCATGGACGTCTGGATGCCCGAGGTCGACGGCCTGTCCGCCCTCGAGGAGATCAGCCGGCTGCCCAACCCGCCGCGCGTGGTGCTGATGAGCGGGCACATCGACTCCAAGGTCGAGGCCGCCGTCCTCTCGGGCCGGGCCATCGCCTGCCTGCCCAAGCCGGTGGACTTCGACCTGGCCCTCACCCTGCTCTCGGGGGAGGTCCCGGCGACGCCGCTGCAGCTGCGCATCGCGCTCGACCCCTCCGACCTGACCCTCTTCGCGGCGCAGGTGCTCTCACGCGGGTCGGCGACGGTCGAGTCGGCGCCTCAGCTCCCTTCCGGCAGCGCGGTCTCGCTGGTGCTCGAGCTCTCCTCGGGGCAGCTGACGCTGGTCGGCGTGGCCGACGCCTCGGTCCGGCCGGCCGGAAAGCGGGGGCTGGGACTCAAGTTCGCCGAGCTCACCGAGGCGCAGCAGCAGGCGCTCCGCGCGGTCGGCGGGCAGCTGCGCGAGGCGCTGCCCATCATCAAGACCGAGGCGACCCAGAACCGCGCCCGCGAGCTGTACCTGCGCGGCCTGGAGAAGCTGGAGACGGGCGAGTACGAGACCGCCCAGCGCGACCTCAAGGCCGCCCGCGACCTGAACCCGGGCGATCCCCTCCTGGCGGCCGCGGCCCTGCGCGCCGAGGAGCTGGCCGGCATCGAGAAGGCGCGCCTGCTCTTCCGCGAGTCGCAGAAGGTGAGCGAGGCCCGCGAAGCATTGCGTATGGTCGAAGAGGCGATCCGCCTGGATCCCTCGCGCGCGGCCTATCACCGCGAGGCCGCCAAGCTCTACCTGCAGCAGGGGGAAGCCATGCAGCAGGCGGAGGAGCGGCTGGCCGCGGCCATCCACCTCGCGCCGAGCGACCCCGAACCGCGGCTCCACCTCGTCCAGCTCCTCGAGCGAGCCGGGCGCCCCAAGGAAGCCTTCTGGGCTTGCGAGGCGGCGATGGGCCTGTTCCCGGGCGACGCCGAGCTCCTCAAGCTGGCGGCGCGGCTCAAGCGCAAGGCGGCGATCGGAAGCTCGTCCTCCGGTCCCGCGCCAGAGTCCGGCGCCTAGCGTGCCGGTGGAGCCAGGGCTCGGTCAGGATGCGGCGCCCCGGGCCAAAGCCAAGCGACCCGAGGTCCGCAGCCCGAAGCCCGAAGCCCGAAAAACCTACTTGGCGACGACGACCGTGGCAGCCAACACGCGGTTCTGCCCGTCGTTCTGGACCTCGTTCTTGTTCGTCAGCGGCCAGCGATCGTCCTTGCCGGGCATGTAGAAGCCGGTCCAGAGATCGAGCCCCTCGCCCTGGTAGTAGCCCGGGACCCTGAAGGTCCAGTCGTCGCGGACGACCTCGCCCTTCTTCCAGTTGCTGGTGCGGTACTTGTCCTTGGCCGGCCAGTGGTCGCCGTTGATCCGGTCGACCTGCCCGCCGCGGTTGTCGACGTGCACGAAGATCTTCCAGTCGTCGTCGGTCTCGTCGACGACCCGGTAGTAGAAGGCCACGTTGACGGCATCGCCCGGCTTGGGCTGGCGCGGCTGGAAGTCGACCGCCACGAGCTCCACCGCGTCGCCGAAGCGGGCCCGCAGGGTCCGGACCGGCGAGTCCGGAGGCTGGCTCTGGACGACGCCCTGCGTCTTCAAGCCGGCGCGGTCGACGCTCTCCCGCTGCTCCCGGGGGGATTCCGGCCGCTGGATGCAGGCGGCGAGGCTGACGAGGGCGGTGAGCGCCAGGGCGCGCGGGAGGTAGGTCTTCATGGCGCGGCGAAGCTAGCCCAGGTCTCGCCTGCCGGTCCAGCCCGTTCACCGTCCGCCCAGGGCCCGGTGGAAGAGTGCCAGCGACCGGCAGATCGCTTATAAAGACCGCCGCTTTTCCGGGACCTTACCCGGCCGACCGAGGACCCTTCATGGCCGCCAACGACAACGCCGCCGCTCCGACCTCGCCCACCGCGCCCGGGAAGCCCACGACCGAGGTGCCCTCCTCCCCTGCCCCGGCCAGCGAGCCGGCGAGCATCGCCAACTACGTCTCCATCGGCGTCGCGGTCCTCCTGTTCGTCCTGTTCGTCTACGCGATGCTGCGCAAGCGGTCGCAGCGCCGCCAGGAGCTCGCCGAGCCGGGTGAGAAGAAGAAGCAGCTCGAGGCGAAGAAGGAGCGCCTCGAGCCCTCGCTGCCGGAGAAGCCGGTCGAGGAGAAGGCCCAGCAGCCGCTCCCGCGCCGCGAGAAGCCCGCCGAGAAGCCGGTCGAGACCGAGGCGCAGATCGCCGCTCGCCAGGCCGAAGAGGCCGCCAAGGCCGCGCAGCTCGAGGCCAAGCGGGCGATCGAGGAGGCGCGCAAGAAGGACGACGCCGAGGCCGCCCGCAAGGCCGAGGCGGCCACCCTCGCGGCCCAGAAGCTGCGCGAGGAGGCCGAGGCCGCCAAGGCCAAGGCGGACGAGGACGAGAAGAAGCGCAAGTCGGACGAGGAAGAGCGCAAGAAGGCCGAGTACCACGCCAAGAAGGCGCAGGAGGCCGAGGAGAAGGAGCGCCGCAAGCGCGAGGCCGAGGAGAAGAAGCGCCTCGAGGAAGAGGAGGCCGCGCGCAAGAAGGCCGAGGAAGAGGAGGCCAAGCGGCGCGCAGAAGAAGAGGAGAAGAAGAAGATCGCCGCGCAGGCCGGCAAGACGCTGGCCGAGGGCCTCGCCAAGACCAAGGGCGGCTTCATGGCGAGCCTCAACTCGCTCTTCGGCCGCAGCAAGATCATCGACGAGTCGGTGATGGGCGAGCTGGAGGAGGTCCTCTTCTCCGCCGACATCGGCGTCAAGACCGCGACCGAGCTGCTCGCCTTCGCCCGCGAGAAGGTCAAGTCCAAGGACCTCGCCGACGCCGAGAAGCTCAAGAACGCCATCCGCCAGGAGGTCCGGCGCATCGTCAACGTGCCGGGCAAGGCGCCGGACTACGCCTCACAGAAGCCGTTCGTGGTCATGGTCGCGGGCGTCAACGGCAGCGGGAAGACCACGACGATCGGCAAGCTCGCCGCCAAGCTCACCTCGCAGGGCAAGAAGGTGCTGCTCGCCGCCGGTGACACCTTCCGCGCCGCCGCCACCGAGCAGCTCGAGGTGTGGGGCCAGCGCGCTGGCGCCCCGGTCGTCAAGGGCAAGGAGGGCAGCGACCCCGGCGCGGTCATCTTCGACGCCATCAAGCGGGCGCAGACCGAGGGCTTCGACGTCCTGCTCTGCGACACCGCCGGCCGGCTGCACACCAAGGCCCCGCTGATGGAGGAGCTCAAGCGCGTGCGCCGGGTGATGGACAAGGCGATGCCCGGCTGCCCGCACGACGTGCTGCTGGTGCTCGACTCCACCAACGGCCAGAACGCCATCGCCCAGGCCCGCGAGTTCAACGCCGCGCTCACCGTCAACGGGCTGGTGCTCACCAAGCTCGACGGCACCGCCAAGGGCGGCGTGGTCATCGGCATCTGCGACGAGCTGAAGGTCCCGGTGCGCTTCGTCGGCATCGGCGAGGCGGTGGGCGACCTCAAGTCCTTCGAGCCCGAGGAGTTCGTCACCGCGCTGTTCGACTGAAGCCGCGCCGCCTTCCGCCTGCCGCTACTCCACCCGCGCGGCGCCCGACGTCTCGATCTGCTTCTTCTGCGGCTGGCCCTTGAAGCTCACCCGCGAGGCGCCGCTGGCCTCTCCGACGGCGTCGCCGCTGACGTCGAGCTCGACGCGGGAGGCGCCGCTGGTGTCGAGCCTGGCCGACTCGGCGGAGAGACTGGTCGCCGTCAGGTGCGATCCGCCGGAGGTCTCCACGAGGACCTTCTTGGCCTTGCCGCTCAGCGTGACGCTCGACCCGCCGCTCGTGTCGACGGCGCACTCGTCGCTGGCGATGCCGGTGACCTCGAGCTTGGCGCCGCCGCTCGCCTTCACCGCGAACTTGGGGCCCGCGCTCGCGGCGGCCGTCAGCCTCGCTCCGCCGCTGACGCCCGCGCCGTCGAGCCTCGTCACGACGACCGTCAGCTTCACCGGCCTGGTCGGGCTGATGCTCTCCTTGGTGTCGACGACGAGCTCGCCGCCCTCGACGCGGGTCCGGATGTGCGGCAACAGGTTCTCGTCCGCCTCCACCTTCACCGAGGCTTTGACGCCCAGCGTCACCGTCCCCTGAATCCCACCGCCGACGTGGATGGCGTGGAACTCCGGCACCTCCCGAAGCTCCTCCTTGAGCTTTCCGTTGCCGTCCACCGAGCCGAACAGGCCAGCCATCGCCATCAGCGCGACCATCATCTGCGGGGCCATCGAATCCTCCGTCGTAGCTTCGTGTGTCCGGCTCTACGGCGCTCTCTCGGGGCGATTGCCGATGTAGGCGCACCGGCTCCACGGTGCGAGGAAGCACTGCCAGTTCGTTAGCAGGATGCTGGCAGTCCCCTCGAATTGCCGTGGGTCGCCGGTGGGACCAGGCCGCGCAACCGCGCGAAACCACGTCGCTTCGCGTCTGGCCCGCACTTTGAATTGTTCGCGCCCCGGCAAGCACATCGAAGGGAGCGATGGGTCGCTCATACCGGGAGGAAGTCATGAAGCAGCTGGTGATGGGAATCGTTGCGGCGGCAGCACTGGTGACCTCGGGCGTTGCGCAGGCGAGCCGGCCTTCGGAGTACCAGCCCGGGGCTCGCGGTGACTTCGGCGGCGGCCGCGCTGGCTCGGTCGTCGGCGCCACCAACCCCTACCGCAACGTCGAGGCGCAGGGCCTCCAGCGCGCGCAGCAGCGCGTCATGCAGAAGACCAACTTCCACGCCTCGCGCCCCGCGGACACCAGCGGCGCCAACACCGACCCCGCCTCCCGCACCATGAAGGCCGTGACCCACCACGGCGGCGGCGGCATGGCCGGCTCGGTCAAGGCCTCGCTCAACGTCTACCGCACCACCGAGATCATGGGCGTCCAGGCCGCGATGCGCCGCGCCCTGCAGAAGACCAACCAGCACGCCTCCATGCCCAAGCCCGAGGACGGCGCCGGCAGCGATCCCGCCTCCAAGCTGATGATGGCCGAGTACAAGGCCGGCGGCCGCGGGATGGCCGGCTCGGTCAAGGCCTCGCTCAACGTCTACCGCACCACCGAGATCATGGGCGTCCAGGCCGGCATGCGCCGCGCGCTGCAGAAGACCAACCAGCACGTGGCCATGCCCTCCGACGCCGACGGCGCCGACGCCGACAAGGCCTCCAAGCAGATGAAAGCCGAGTACGTCTCCCGCGGCGGTGGCGGCATCTCCGGCAGCGTCCGCTACGGCCTGAACCCCTACTTCCGCAACGAGCACACCGCCATCGCCAAGGGCATGAAGCGCGCCCAGTCGAAGGCCGGCGCCGACGCCCCGATGCCCAAGGGTCTGGGCGGCGACAGCCTCTTCCCCAACGGCCGTGGATCCGTCGCCGGCCACCGCGCCGCGGCCTCCTCCATCGACCTCGGCAGCGTCGACCGCATCAACGGCCGCGACGTCCGCCGCTAGCTCTCCCGGTAGAGCCGTGCAATCCCTCGGGCCCCCTCCCTCAGGCCCGGGGGATTGCCGTATCTGACGCACGAGCTTGGACAAGAAAGCCCGATCGCTGATAGCTCAACAGGCACTTCGGAGGTCCACTCGATGCGCCGCCCCGCCCCGCTCCTCGCCGTCCTCGCGCTCTCGCTCTGGTCCTGCGCGACCACCAAGCCGCAACCCGCCGAGCCGCAGAAGGCGCCGCTCGCCCGCGAGCCCGGCAAGCCGCTGGAGGTGCCCATCCTCGCGGCGAAGTACACCCTGCCGCCGCGCATCGACGTCGACGACCACCGCGACGAGGCAGGCAGCTACCTGTTCTCCTTCGTGGACCGCGTGACCCGCTGCGAAGGCTTCTTCCTGTTCGAGACCGTCAGCCAGGCCGCCGTCCACGACCAGTACGTCCAGGAGAAGACCGCGGCGCTGCACGCCGACTGGAAGAGCCAGAACCTGGGCGTGACGCAGCGGCTGGAGTCGCTCCAGCTCCTGGGGCAGGAGGCCCACGTCACCATCTTCGACGTCCAGGGCACCGACGGCTCGGCGCGGGCGGCGATGGTGGACCGGCACTTCGCCGACCAGAACCTGTCGGTCGTCAGCTACACCTTCTGCACCGACCCCGGCCTGCTCGCCGGACAGCTCGCGGCCGTCGCCGAGGTGGTCAACTCGCAGAAGAAGTGACCACCGCCCAGGGGCCTCGCGCCTCAGGGATTTCCCCGAGCGGCCGGATCCTCACGGGTCCGGCCGTTCCCGCATCGTCGTCCTTGCGCTCGTCCCCTCCCTCCTCGGGCTGCCTCAAGACGCGCGTCGCCGCGCTCCTTGGCGCCCCCTGGGCCGGTGTCCACCGTTAGCCCGCACCGCCCTGATGGCGAGAGGTGCGAGGGCGCGGCGGCGGGCAGGCGGGGGGAAGCACCTCGGCAGTTCAACTCACAACGGCGGGGCCCGCCTTCGGGCGGGGACCGGCAACGACGAAAAGGCGGACATGGCTGAGCTCGGGACGGTGGAGGGCGGCGGGGAAACGGGCGTTGAGGAGTCCTTCGAGAAGCTCTTGGAGGAGAGCTTGGCGCACTCGCGGGTGCGCCTGGCCAAGGGGGACCGCGTCAGGGGCACCGTGCTGTTCATGGGGCGCAAGGACGCGGTGGTCGACCTGGGCTCCAAGCGGGAGGCGCTGCTCAACCTCTCGGAGGTGACGATGAGCGGCGACCCGCTCGAGCTGCGCGTCGGCGGCGAGGTGGAGGGGACCGTCGTCGACGAGGGCAGCGAGGGCGAGCCGGCGCGCATCACGGCGCAAGTCCCGGGCGGGAGGCTCGGCCGGCAGTGGCTCGCCGAGGCCAAGCGCGAGGGGCGCACGGTCACCGGCGTGGTCCGGGGCTTCAACCGCGGCGGGCTCGAGGTGCAGATAGGCGGCGTGCGCGCCTTCTGCCCCATGTCCCAGATCGACGCGCGGCCGCCCGACGACCTCTCGCCGTTCGTGGGCCAGCGGATGGCCTTCAAGGTCCACGACCTGCGCGGGCGCCAGGTGGTGGTCTCGCACCGGGCCCTGCTCGACGAGGAGCGCAACGTGCGCGCGACCGAGACGCTCTCCAAGGTCGCCGAAGGCCAGGTCCTGCGCGGGGCGGTGACCACGCTGCACGACTTCGGCGCCTTCATCGACATCGGCGGGGTGGACGCGCTGCTCCCGACCAGCGAGGTCACCCGGCGGCGCATCGCCAAGCCCTCCGACGTGCTCAAGCCCGGCCAGGAGCTGGACGTGCAGGTGCTCAAGGTCGACCTGGGCGAAGGGCGGCGAAGGGCGCGGGTGACGGTGTCGCTCAAGGCGCTCGAGCCCGACCCCTGGGAGGCGGCGCGCGAGTGGCTGGTGGAGGGCGCGGCGTTCCGCGGGAAGATCGTCGGCATCCAGCCCTTCGGGGTCTTCGTCGAGCTGGTGCCTGGGGTCGACGGCCTGATCCACGTCAGCGACCTGGCGGCGGGGCGCCGCCTCGACAGCCCTGAGGAGATCGTCAGCGCCGGCCAGGAGCTGGACGTGCTGGTCGGGCAGGTCGACTGGGAGAACCGACGCGTCTCGCTCACGCCGCTGGTCCCCATCCCAGAGCGACAGGTGGAGGCGGGCGACCAGGGGTTCGGGACCACGCTCGGCGAGGCGCTCAAGCAGCGGGACACGCACCAATAGCCCGGGATCTTCAGCGAATGCGGCGGGCGCTCGATCTCCGGTCGGGCGCCCTCGAAGGGCCCTTCGAGCTTCAGCCCGAAGCCTCGCGCCTGGGAGGCGATTAGAATCGCCGCATGCTCCCGCGCCTCGCCGGCTGCCTGCTCGCCTGCCTCCTCCTCGTCGACTGCCAGGGCTGTGCCACGACGGCGAAGGCCCCCAACCCGACGACGAGCCTGGCCATCCCGAAGTTCGACGTGCACAGCCACCTCGGCCCCTTCGACGTGCCGGACGCGATGCGCCTGTACGCGACGCAGGGGATCGTCGGCGTGCTCAACCTCTCGGGCGGCCAGGGAGAGATGCTCGACGCGGAGCTCGAGGCAGCGCGGCCATACCAAGGCCGGGTCCTGGTCTCGGTGAACCTGAGCGGCCGCCACATGTTCCAGCCCGGCTGGCTCGAGCACCAGCTGGCGGTGCTGCGGGACGCCAAGGCCAAGGGAGCACGCGGGCTCAAGTTCTACAAGGCGCTCGGCCTGGGCTGGGGGGACCCCGAAGGGCAGCGCGTCCAGGTGGACGACCCCAGGCTCGACCCCATCTTCGAGGAGGCCGGAAGGCTGGGCCTCGTCGTCTCCATCCACACCGGCGACCCCAAGGCCTTCTTCAAGCCGCTCACCCCCGAGAACGAGCGCTGGGACGAGCTCCACGCGAACCCCAACTGGAGCTTCTCCGACCCCGGCTACCCGCGCTGGGAGGAGCTGTTCGCCGAGTACGAGCGCCGCGTGGCCCGCCACCCGAAGACCACCTTCATCGGCGTCCACTTCGGCAACGATCCCGAGGACCCGGCGACGGTGGCGGCGATGCTCGACAAGTATCCGAACCTGTACGTCGACACCGCCGCGCGCGTCCCGGAGATCGGCCGGCAGCCGCCGGAGAAGCTGCGCGAGATCTTCCTCAAGCACCGCACCCGCATCCTCTTCGGCACCGACTTCAGCCTCACCCGGGGCGAGATGATGCTGGGCGCCCCGGACGGCACGACCAAGACCGCCGCCGACTTCGACCTCTTCTTCAAGGCGCACTGGCGCTTCTTCGAGACGGACGACCGCAAGAATCGCTCACCCCACCCCTATCCAGGGCCACTGGACGGTGGACGCCATCGGCCTTCCGCGCGACGTGCTGGAGGACATCTACCACCGCAACGCCGAGCGACTCTTCGGGCTGGCGCCGCTGTCGCTTCCTCCCCGGTAGAACGCCCCTCGCGACGCACCAGCCCGAAATTGACACCCTCGGATCGCGCCTCCTCAGGATCCTCACGCTCTTCCCCTCCTACGAAGGCCAGGCCAGACAACCTATGTGGCAAGTCATCATCAACGGGCCGGGGTACTTCGACACTGCATATGACCTCCCGGACGGCACCACCTACCTGGGCCGTGCCGACAACAACGACATCGTCCTCTCGGGCGACCAGGTCAGCCGCCGCCACGCCAAGATCGACGTCCGGCCCAACGACCTGACCATCGAGGACATGGGCAGCCGCAACGGGACCGAGGTCAACGGCAAGAAGGTCGAGGGCGTCGCCGTCTGCCGCGCCGGGGACATCCTGGGCATCGGCGAGAACTCGCTGGCCCTGCGGCTCGCCACGGCGGTGGAGAACGCCAAGACCGACCCCATCGACGTCTCGATGATGGCCGCCTCGGGCCTGCAGAGCCTGCGCATCTCCGGCCAGATCCTGGTCAGCGAGTCGGCCGCCCAGAACCCGTTCCTGGAGCAGTACGGCAAGGTCGGCAGCTTCGACCCCAAGAGCCTGAGCCAGTCCGGCGCGGCGAAGGGCGGCGGCGGGCAGACCGTCGAGAAGAGCCTGGAGGAGTTCGAGAGCCTCTTCCTGCTCATCAAGGTCAGCGAGAAGCTCAACACCTCCACCAGCCTCAAGTCCTTCCTCGAGGACGTCATCGACCTCGTGGTCGACGTGGCCCAGGCCAAGACGGGCGTGGCGCTCCTGCGCGACGAGCGCGGCAAGCTCGCGCCGATGGTCGTCCGCCACGGGCAGAAGCTGGCCTCGGGCGAGGTCCCGGTCTCCGACTCCATCATCAGCGAGGTGGCCAAGAAGAAGGTGGCGCTGGCGGTGATGGACGCCAAGGACGACCGCCGCTTCAGCGCCCGCGAGAGCGTGCTGCTCTACGACCTCGACCAGGTCATCTGCGTGCCCATGGTCAAGGCCGACGAGCTGCTGGGCGTCATCTACCTCAACCGCAAGGCGCAGCTCGACTCCATCCCCCTCAAGCGGATGGTGGACGTGGTCAGCGCCATCGCCCACATGGCGGCCAACGGCGTCGAGAGCTGGCGGCTGCGCGAGAAGGCGCTCGACGAGGAGCGCATGCGCAAGGCGCTCGAGCGCTTCCACTCCGGTTCCATCGTCGAGCGGGTGATGTCCGACCTGCGTACGACCGGCAAGGCCGGCGCGCACATGGAGACCAAGGAGGTGACGGTGATGTTCGCCGACATCTCCGGCTTCACGCCGCTGACCGAACGCCTGGCCCCCGAGCGCGTCATCGACCTGCTCAACGAGTATTACGCGCGGATGACGCAGGTCATCTTCAGCTTCGACGGCACCGTGGACAAGTTCATCGGCGACGCGGTGATGGCGGTCTTCGGCGCGCCCTACACCCGCCAGGACGACGCCTCGCGCGCGGTGCGCTGCGCCCTCGCCTGCCGCCGCGAGTTCGTGGAGATGATGAAGAAGCGCCCGCTCAACGAGCTGTGCGGCATCAAGATCGGCCTGAACACCGGCAAGGTGCTGGCAGGGACCTTGGGCAGCGAGAAGCGGATTCGAGTACACCTGCCTGGGTGACGCGGTGAACGTCGCCTCCCGCCTGCAGTCCTCGGCGAGCCCGGGCCAGGTGCTCATCACCGGCAAGACCCTGGCCGCCATCGGCGCGCGCTTCGACGTGGCGCCCCTGGGCGAGCGCGAGCTGAAGGGCAAGAAGCAGAAGGTGGCGGTCTTCGAGGTCCTCGAGGAGGACTCGGACATTCACACCATGCCCGGGGTGTAGCCATCGACGCCCCGAGCTTGTCGAGGGGCCAGAGTTCCATCGGGCCTGGACGCGACCGGCGGCTGAAGGCCTCCGGCTACAGGATGGAAGCCCGCTAAAGGGGCTGGCCCCCGACCCGGAACCGCGCCTCGCTGGCCCTGGCTTCTCGGCGGCTCGCTACCTCGCCACCTCGAACACCAGGAAGTACTGCTCGGGCAGGAAGGTGTGTTCCACGAGCAGCGCGAAGCCTGCCTGGACCAACTCCTCGGTGACCCTGTCCGGCGCCAGCTTGTGCTCCGGGCCCATCCTCGACTCCGGCTTGAAGTCGATGATCGCCAGGCGCCCCCCTTTGGCGAAGACGGGAGCGAGGCGGCGGAAGTACGTCACCCGGTCCTGGATGTGGTGGTAGGTGTCCACCACGAGGACGAGGTCCACGGGGCCGGCGATCTTCGGGTCTTCGGGGGTGCCCAACACCGGCTGGATGTTGCCGAGCCCCTCGTCACGGGCCCGTTTGGCCAGGTAGTCCACCATCGACGGTTCGATGTCGACCCCGACGACCTGCGCCTCGGGCAGCTTTCTCGCAAGACGAACGGGGAAGTAGCCGGTCGCCGCACCGAGGTCGGCGATGCGCGCGTCCGCCTTGAGCGCAAGCGCCGCGATCACCTCGTCCGGCTTCTGCCAGGCATCGCGCGCCGGGTCCTCGAAGCGCGGCGCCCACTCCTCGGCGCGGTCGAAGCGGTGATGGGTGGCGCCTTCCTCGTGGTGGTGTGTCGTGCCAGCCGTACAGCCCGCGAGCAGTAGCGCGATGAGGAACGGATGGGATCGGCCAGTTGGATAGGACGACGCTCGGGTTCGCATGGTCTCCATTGAGTGCCGCAGCCGCTACCCGGTGACAAGTACGAGTTCCCCCTCTCCGTCCCCGTCCTGAGCTTGTCGAAGGAGAAGCCGGAGAGGGGGTCAGGGGGTGAGGCTCGATCGGCTGTGCGCTACTGCAGCGACTTCGCCTTCTTGGCAGCCTCGTCGGCCTTGCGACGCATCTCCTCGGCGACCTTCTGGATCTGCACGCGGCGCCCGAGCAGCTCTTCCAGGCTCTCGTCCTCGCTGTACGGCGCGACCGAGGTGCGGCGCTCCGGCGGGGCCTTGCTCACGTCGAGACGCGGCGCGGCGAGCACGTTGGCGCCGTCCTGGCGGCTCGGAGTGCCCCCGCCGGCGCTGGTGGGCGTCCCGCCAGTGCTGGGGAGCCAGGTGCTCTCGCCCGAAGTGCTGTCGGCGTAGGAGGGCGGGGTGGTCTTGTTGCCGTCGGACGGGCCGTTGACACCACTGGCGGGCTCGAAGGGCGACGAGATGCTCGGCGGCGCGTCGCTCGAGCTCTTGCCCGAGCCACCAGGGGCTGCGCCCTGAGTCGGCCGGTCGGTCGAAAGATCGCCCTTCGTGTCGGTTCGGGAGACGCCGAAGCGGCGGTCGTGCTCGTCGAACAGCGAGTCGTCGCTCATGAACTCGTTCATGCGCCGCTCGAGGTCCCGCTCCGTCTTGAGCTCTTCAATGCGCTTGGACAGGGCCTGCTCCTCGCGGCGCAGCTTGTCCTCGGCGTCCAGCAGGGCGTCGGCGCGCTCGAGCAGCTCCTCGGGGTCGTCGGTCGGGCGGTCGGAGACGTGCGGCACCAGGGCGGCCGGCATCGCGCCGCGCAGCGAGTCGCGCTCGGCGCGCAGGCTCTTGAGCTGGCTCCTCAGGCCCATCCGCTCTTCGCGGGTCTTGGCCGCGTCCCAGCGCGCGCGCAGCCGGCCGAGCTCGGCGTCCAGCTCGGTCACCATCTTGGCCTGGCCACCGCGCAGCAGCTCTTCGGCCTCGTTCTCGGCCTTGAGTGCGTCGGTCATCTGGCTGGAGATGGCTTGGGACTTCTTGAGGAGCGCGTCGAGCTCGGCGTTGCCGAACAGCTGCTTGTCCGACTTCGATGCCTTCAAGGCCTCGATCTGCCGGGCCACCTGATCGAGCGACTTCTGCAGGTCCACCCGCTGCGCCCGCACCGTCGCCACCTTGCCGTCGGCCTGGGCCACGTCCGCCCGGAGCTGCGGCAGACCCGCGGCGTGGGCGGTGCTGGCCAGCATCAGGACGGCGGCGACGGCGAGGAGGCGAGTCATGGCACCGATTGGCTTGAGCAAGGCGCGTGCCCGCTCATCCTGGTGCTGCCAGCCGGGGCTACGGTCGCAAGCCCATGAATTCACGAAACATCCGGAGGCGGGCCCGATGTGGGTCTGCCTCCTTCCCGGGCGGCTCTTCAGAAATCTGATGGAGGTGGCCATGGAAATGGCTGGCGGCTCAAAGGTTCAGTGCTGCTCGGCTTCGGGCGGAGGCGACTTCTCGCCCGGCTTGAGCAGGCCGTACTTCTCGAGCTTGTAGTACAGGGCGCTCGTCTTGACCGAGAGGAGGCTCGGCGGTCCGGGTCTTGACGCCCTTGGCCTGCTCGTAGGCGCGCACGATGTAGTCCCGCTCGATCTGCTCGAGGTAGACGGGCAGGTTGACCGGCAGCGAGCCGCTGGCCGGCGCCGTCTTGCCCACGAAGCTCGGGAGATCGGAGACGCCCAGGGTCTCGCTCTCGCAGAAGACCAGGGCCTGCTCGATGGCGTTCTCCAGCTCGCGCACGTTGCCCGGCCACGCGTAGCGCTCCAGCGCCCGCTGCGCCTCCTCGCTCAGCCCCTTGACCTTGCGGTTGACGCGCGGGGCGTGCTTGGCGACGAAGAAGCTCGCCAGCTCCAGGACGTCGCCGGGGCGCTCGCGCAGCGGTGGGATGTGGATGGGCACGATGTGCAGCCGGTAGTAGAGGTCCTCGCGGAAGGTGCCCTTCTCGACCTCGGCCTTCAGGTCCCGGTTGGTGGCGCTGACCACGCGCACGTCGACGTGGAGCGTCTCCTCGCCGCCGACGCGCTGGAACTCCTTCTGCTGCAGCACGCGCAACAGCTTGGTCTGGATGGACGGCGAGAGCTCGCCCATCTCGTCGAGGAAGAGCGTGCCCCCGTCGGCGAGCTCGAAGCGCCCGAGCTTCTTCTTGATGGCGCCGGTGAACGCGCCCTTCTCGTGGCCGAAGAGCTCGCTCTCGAGGAGCGTCTCGGCGAGCGCGGCGCAGTGGACGACCACGAAGGGCCCGCCCTTGCGCTCGGACAGCTCGTGGATCGCCCGGGCGACCAGCTCCTTTCCGGTCCCCGACTCGCCGGTGACGAGGACGGTGGTGTCGGTGGCGGCGACCTTGCGGACCGCGCCGAGCGTCTTCTGGATGATCTCGGACTTGCCGACGATGGCCTCGAAGCCCTTGCCCATCCCGGCGTCGGACTCGAGGGCCTCGGTGCGGGCGCGCAGCTTGTGCACGTCCTTCTTGGCGGAGGCGAACTCCAGGCCCTTCTCCACCTGGGCGCGCAGCACGTTGGGGGCGAAGGGCTTCTGGATGAAGTTGAAGGCGCCGGCGCGCATCGCGTCGACGGCGACCTCGATGGTTCCGAAGGCGGTGACGACCATGATGACCGCCTCCGGGTCGTACTCGCGCAGGCGCTTGATGACCTCCATGCCGTCGACCGGAGCCATCTTGAGGTCGGTGATCACGAAGTCGAAGCGCTTCTTCTGGTAGGCGGCGATACCCTCCGCGCCACCCGAGCACAGGGCCACCTCGTGCCCCATGGTCTTGATCGCGATCGCCATCCCCTCGCGCATCGTTTCGTTGTCGTCGATGACCAGGACGTTCGCCATGCGCGGCAGCATACTCCAGGCCCTGGCCTCCCCATCGACCCTGCTAAAGATAGGCAGCTACTTTGTGACATGACTTTGGGCCCGCTCGGCGGCTTTCGCGCCAGCGCACGGGGTCGCCTCACGGCGCAGGGCCTTGCGGCTCGTGGCGGCGAAGAAGGCGCCGGCGCCCACCGGACGGGCCCGGCAAGGCCAGCTCGGTGCAGGCTCGGCCTCCGCTTCCGCTACAACGTGCCGGAAGCAATGCGCAGCTGACCCGCCTCGCGGAGCAGCACGAGCCGCGTCGAGCCCTCGCTCGTCTCCTCCAGCACCTCGCACCGCTCGCGCTCGACCCGGACGATCCAGCGCTTGGGCTGGGCCTTCGCCGGCCCTGCGGCGAGCCGCTCCTTCATCGACGCCAGCGCGGCCTCGCGGGCGACCCTTTCGTCGCCCCAGGACTTCGCGACCAGCCGCTCGATCGCCGCCGGATCGCGAGCCTCCTCCGCGGCGTGACGCGCGAGGAGCAGCGTCGCGACCTCCTGCATCGCCGGCAAGAGCGCGCCCTTGGGGACCCACCGCCCCGACGAGCGAATGAACGGCACCCGCTCGAGCCCGATGTAGCTGACCTGCGTCGCGCCCCCGTAGGTCCCCTCGGCGTCCACCTGCCCCACCGCCGTGAACCCCTCGCCCTCCGGCTTGACCAGCACGTGGTCGAAGCTCACCTGCGTCAGGACAATCTCGGCGCCGCCTGGGACGGCGAAGCGCGGGGACGCCGTGCCCTGCGCCTGGAGGTACTGGGCGATCTCCGCGTCGGGTCCGAGCCACTGGCCGCAGGCGCCGCACCCGCCCGCCAGGAGAGCAGAGGCGAACAGCAGAGCGAGCGGTCGAGTTCGCAAGGCCGACGACGGATCTTCGCGAGAGGTGAGGTGCGACGCGGGAGCTACGCCATCGAGTGCAGCAGCGCCTCGGCTTCGGGCTTGAGCTTGTCCTCTGGGAAGTCCTTGATGAACTTCTCCAGCGCGGTTCGGGCGGCGTCCTTGTCGTTGAGCTTCAGGTACGCCTTGGCCAGCTTCACCAGCGCCTTGGGAGCGAGGTCGCTCTTCGGGTAGTCCTCGATGAGCTTGTTGAGGCGGTTGATGGCGGCCGGGTAGCGGTCGTGCTCGTAGTAGAAGTTGGCGACCGACATCTCGTGCTCGGCCAGGCGGCCCAGGACCTCGGCGAGCAGCTTCTTGGCCTCTTCGGCGCTCTCCGAGTTCGGGTAGAGCTTGAGGAACTCCTCGAAGGCGCCGCGCGCGTCCTTGACCGAGGTCTGATCCTTCTCGGTCGAGGGCGGGAAGATGAAGAAGTCGGACGGGATGTCCTTGAAGTAGCTGAGCGCGATGCGGAACTGCGCGTAGTCGGCCTTGGTGTTGTTCGGGTGCAGCTTGAGGAAGTTGCGGTACCCGTCGATCGCCTCGAGGTACTTCTCGCGGTCGAAGTTGGTGTCGGCGATGGCGAGGTCCGCCAGGGCCGCCTGGGCGGAGTACGGGAACTTGTAGCGGACGTGATCGAAGAACTTGAGCGCGTCGAGATGGCGGCCGTCCTTCAGGGCCTCCATGCCCGCCTCGTAGTTCCCCTTGGCGTCGTTCAAGTAGGTGACTTCGCCCGCGGTCTGGAACGTCGCGCAGCCGGAGCTGGCGAGCGAGACCGCCAAAACGACCAAGAGTGTCGACAGGTTGCGAATCATCGGCGGCAAGTTACTCCCCTCGATACGGAGGGTCAAACCCCCGTTGGGCACAGGGTCATTCCTCGTCCAGCCGAAGCACGGCCCTGATCGTCTCTTCGGAGAAGCCACGCGCGGCCAGCCACCGCGCCGCCTTGAAGCGCTCGTCCCGCGGCGTGTCCGGGCCCACCGGGGGCCTGCGCTTCTCGAGCGCCTTGAGGGCAAGCTCCCGCTCGCTCGCCCCACCTTTGGCCGACTCGACCGCCGCTTCGGCCTTCTCCTCTTCGATCCCGGCGGCCTCGAGCTTGCGGACGGCCAGGCGCGGGCCCTTGCGCTCGGACTGGACGAGCGACTCGGCCCGCGACTCGGCGAGCGCTTCGTCGTCCAGGTAGCGCAGCTCCTTGAGCCGCGCCATCGCCTGGTCAATCTCCTCGGCGGAGAAGCCCTTGGCCTCGAGCTTGCGGCGCAGCTCCAGCTCGCTCCGGGCGCGGTGCCCGAGCAGCTTGATCGCGTAGTCCTGCGCCGCGCTCATCTCTTACGGGGCGGGCGGAGCGTCGTTGCTCGGCGGGGCGGCCACGGGAGACGCCTCGCCCTGTTGAGCGAGCCGCCAGACGTCGGCCATGGTGATGGTGCACACCAGACCGCCCAGGAAGCCGGTGAAGAGCGCTCCGACGCCGCAGGCGATGCCGCCGAACGGAACGGCGACGTAGACGACGATGAAGATCGCCAGCATCAGCAGCAGGTTCGTCAAGTTGCCCTTGATGAAGTCGATAATCGCCTTGAAGTCGAAGGCGGCAGCGAACTGCCCCGTCGCCATGTAGCGCATCATCGCCACCGGCATCACCACCATCATCGCGAGCCACAGAGCGAAGATCACCAGCTTCCCGAGGAGGGGGATGAATCCCAGGATGCCCGAGACGATCGAGAAGGCGATGCCGTAAACCAACCCAAGGCCCACCAGCCCCAGCCCTTCACCGAGGTCCTTGCCGAAGTCAATCTCAGGGATCGGAGCGTTCTCGTCCTTGCTGACCGCAAGGAATAGCCTCTTCGAATAGCCGGCGAGCACTGGGATGCCGATGAGAACGATGCAGGAGAGCGAGATGAGCGCCCCCATCAGGCCCTTCTTGGCCCAGTTCGGGTCCTGGAACACGTGCTTGAAGGGGCGTTCGAACGAGATCTGGGCGGCCATGATTCCTCCGTGGTTTCGGGTCCTATCCCACAGATTCCGCGGGCGAGTCCAGCGGACGCCGGTGTAGCGTGGCCGCGATGAAGCTCGCTCTTCACGAAGTCCCCATCGATCGGCTCCTCCCCCATCGCACGCCCATGCTCGCACTCGAGCACCTGGCGTCTTGGGCGCCTCAGAGCTGGGCGTCGCTGCTTCGTCTGCGCGAGGGTGGGCTGTACTTCGAGCAGGGCCGGTTCCAGCCTCTCTGGTGCGTGGAGCTGATGGCGCAGGCCGTGGCGGCAGGCGTCGCTTACGGCGCAGCGATCGCTGACGAACCGCGAGAGGCGGCGGGCTTCGTGGTTGGCGTCGAGGACGTGCGCTTCGGCGCGCTCGAGGCGCTCGCCGCCGGCACGGACCTGACGATCGAGTCTCGGCTGGAGGTCGACGTGCCGCCCGCCGCGGGAGCTTCTCCGCGCGCATCCTCACCGGCAGCCGCGAAGTGGCGTCGGCGCGGCTGCGGATGCTCATCGGGGGCGCACAGCCCCAGCCGCTCCGGCCGGACGCGCCCCGCCTCGACGGCTTCCAAGGCAGCTCGTTCGAGCCCGGGGCCAGCTCGGTGCGGATCGTGCTGGGCTGCGGCCACCCTTGGCTCGACGGCCACTTCCCGAGCGCCCCCGTGCTGCCGGCCATCGGCCAGCTGCGCTTCGTCGAGCACACCGCCTCACTGCTGACTGGCAAGCCCTGCGAGCTCGAGTCGATCGAACGGGCGCGCTTCCAGGAGCCCATCGTGCCCGGCGACGTGCTGGAGCTCTCGCTCGACACGAGCTCGCTGCCCCGAATCGACTGGGCCTTCCGGCGCGGTGGGCGCCGCGTCGCGAGCGGCGGCGGCAACCTTCGTTGCTAGAGAGCGCTCAGCTCGAGCTCGCTGGCGCCGGCCGATCTCGACCGTGTCCCAGCTCGGCAGGTTGCTGTCCAGGGACCCGCCCGCTCCCGTCCTTGCCCCGCGAGCGACTCACCGAAGATGCGCGTGGCGAACACGAATGGCCGCGTCCCCCGTTCGCAACGCTGCTACCAGCCGTCGGGCGCCGGGCCAGGCGCTGAGATCCCATGGGCGTCGCGCAACGCGTCGATGCGCCGTGCGCAGAAGGCCCGATGCTCCTCCGACACGGCGAAGAACCGCCGCAGGCGCAAGAGCGAACGCCGGTCGACGCTGTGGCACAGGGTGTCGAAGACGACGTCCAGCTCGGAGCCCTCGAGCTCCTCGACCATCTCCAAAGCCCGCGCCAGGCCGACCGGCTCTCGAGCCTCGGCCTCGAGGTGCGAAAGGAGGTGGTCCACGGCGACCAGCTCTCTTTGGTACTCGCGCTGCGAGCGCTTCCAGCAGCGGCCCCGCCGCGCCTCGCGCCGCACGTGAGCCAGGAGAACCGCGTGGCTCTCTTCCTGGGCTGCGAGCGCACGAAAGAAGGTCGCCGCGTCCAAAGCCTGCTGCTGGTTGGCGAGCGTCCAGTACAGCTCGCGCGCGCGCACCTCGAAGCCCTGGAAGCGCTCCACGGTCGGGGCGAAGTCCACGTCGGCGAGATCGTGGTGCGCTTCCTCCTCGGCGCAGCGGTTGATGACGTCGAGGAAGGTCTCGTCGCGGCGGCTGGTCAGAGCCCGCATGAGCACCCTGGCCCCGAACCCGCGGTAGATGGCCAGCGGGTGGGCAAGGACCTGCCTCCTCGTGATGACACCGAGCACCGGGCGCGCCCTCCCACTCGAACCAAGATACGGGCGGCCGGGCGAGGTGGGCACGGACCGGGCCACTCGCCCAACGAGGGAGGGATTTGCTCCGCCCCCCCGATGGACCGGCGAGCGTTGAGCTCACGGCCCATGCGGTACAGGCCAAGACCACGACGGACGCCCGGTCGCCCTCAGCTTGCGGGCGCCGGCAGTGCCTTGACGCCAGGCAGCGGCACCTTGCTCACCACGCCGTAGACCTCGGCAAACAGGTCGCGCTCGCGCACGGCGCAGTCGTGGACGATCTCCGCCGCATCCCTGAACGCCGCGGGGTCGGCTTCGCCGCTCTTGATGATCTTGGCGGCCTTGGCGGCGAACTCACGCCAGCGGTCGCCGATGCCGGTGAGCCGCTCGGAGAAGCCCTGGAACTCGGGGCGGCCGAGGACGGGTCCGGCCTCCTGCAGGAACGCGGCGCCCAGGTAGCGGAAGCCGGCGCCGCCGGTGCCGACCTCCTCCTGCATGCGGACCACCGTGGCCAGCGTCACCAGCGCGTCCTTCGGGTTCTTGGCGTACACCCGCGGCCACTTCTCCATCCGCTGCGCGAGGTAGCGGATGGCCCTCCACCCGAAGTAGTGGAAGGGGATGGTCGACATGTGCTGGCTGATCTCGCGGGCGCCCAGCAGCACCGCGCGGGCGAGCGCGTCCTGGTCGAGCCGAGGCGCGGCGAGCACGTAGTACATCCGTCCCTTCGGAGCGAAGGCGCCCTTGGCGAACCGCGCGCGGCGGAGCGAAGCCTCGCTGCAGACCACCGGCGCGTCGAAGACCGGGTCGCTCACGTTCCAGGCGTCGGTGGTTCGGCCGTAGACCAGGATGTTGTGCAGGTTGAACGGGAAGCGGAAGCGCTTGGGCACGTACTCGAGCCAGTAGACGCTGGTCTGCAGCCCTACGAGCTGGCCCTGGTCGACGAGCTGGGCGAGGGCGGCCTGGCCCTGCTCCTCGTCGCCGAACTGGCGCATCGCGTAGGTCACGCCCAGCCGCTTGCAGGCCTTCTTGAAGATCGTCGCGGGCGAGCTGCGGAAGGTCAGCGACGGCAGCCCGAAGAGCTTGTCCCAGGGCAGCTGCACGAAGAACAGCCCGCTGCCGATGCCGAAGACCATCGCCTCGCTCACCTGCAGTCCGGCCCGAGCCAGGAGCGACGAGGTGACGCCGGTCTCGCAGTGGGCAGCGAGGCGGTGCTGGAAGGCTGCGTCGGCCATCAGAGGAGGCTCTCCGGCTTCTCCGGCAGCTTGCCGAGGTCGTCCACGCTCATCTGCAGGCAGTCGGCGTAGCGCTTCGCGAGCGCCTTCGACAGGCCGCGGAAGCCGGTCGGCGTCAGGTGCCACCGCGTGCGCAGGCTCCAGACCCCGGCGTAGGCGGCGAGCAGCGTGGGGGTGAGCATCTTGCGCGCGACGTGGTAGGCGAGCGGGCTCTTCTTGCCGGCCCTCACCGCCTCGAACTCGGCCTTGATGAGCTCGTCCTGCTCGGCGAGCGCGGCGGCGGTGGCGGTGGTCTCGGCGCTCCAGCCCGGAGTCGCCACGATGGTGTAGTGGCCCTGCTCGTCGAGCGCGTAGGTGCCCCGGTTCAGGTCGGTCGAGAAACCGGCGTCCGCGGGCACCTCGCTCGTCTTCATCCACACACCGTCAGGAGCATGTACGAGACCGAGAAGCGGCCGCTCTCGGGGACGAAGCACAGCAGCTTGTCGCCCGCGCGCAGGCGCCCCGAGGCGAGCAGCTCGTCGAGGATGACGAAGATCGACGCGGCGCCGGTGTTGCCCTTCTGCGCGAGGTTGGTGAAGACGTGGTCCTCGGCGATGGCGAAGCCCAGCTCGGCCAGCCGCTTCTGCATCTCGCCGGCGAAGTAGTACGAGGAGAAGTGCGGCAGCATCCAGCCGACGCTCTTGGGGTCGAGCTTGTGCCGGGTCATCGACCGCGTGAGCCCTTCGCCCATCAGCCGGCCGATGTTCTTGTTCAAGAGCCGCGCGTCCTGGCCCATGTTGAAGAAGCCGCGGCGCTGCAGCTCGTGCCCGTCCTCGATCTCCTTCCAGCCCGTCAGCCGCCCGTCCTCCTCCTTGGCGGCGCCGTGGTACATGCAGGTCTCGATCTCGCCGGCGAACGAGACGGAGTCGATCCAGTCGATCTGCAGCGGCAGCGTCCCGGCGCGCTTTCTGGGCTCGGGCTCGAGGAGGACGGCCCCGGCGCCGTCGGAGAGCATCCAGCGCAAGAAGTCGTGCTCGAAGGCCAGGTGGGGGTTCGCCGCGAGCTTCTTGAGCTTCTCCTCCAGCTCGGGCTTGAAGTGGCTGGCGCGCATCAACGAGCTCGTCAGCTCGCTGCCGGCGACGATCGCGTTGGGCGACTCGCCGCTCGAGACCGCCATCGCCGCGTACTTGAACGCGGCCATCGAGGAGCAGCAGACGCCGGCGCAGGTCACCACCTCGCAGGGCGGGCTCTTCAGCTCGCCGTGGACCATGGACCCATGGGCGGGCATCAGCTGGTCGGGCGTCGCCGTGCCGCAGGCCAGCAGCGCCATCTCGGCTGCGAGGTCGAAGCCGGCCCTCTGGCCGAGCAGTCGCACCGCCTCGGCGGTCATCTGCGCGTTGGTGTGCGTGGCCTTTCCGGTCGCCGGGTCGATGGCGTAGTGGCGGCTCTTGATGCCGTTGGCCCTCAGGACGTGGGAGCGAGCGACGGAGGGCCGCTCGCCGACCTGGCCGAGGACCTTCTCGATGTCCGCGTTGGCCACCGGCGCGTTGGGCAGGAACGCCGCGGCCCCGTTGATGTACGCCTTCACCGAATCGCTCCTCCCGACGGCTCGACCAACTCCTGCAGGCGCTCGCGGTACCACTTCGAGCCGGTCAGATTCAAGATCTCGCCGGTCAGCGCGATGGGGATGGCCAGCGGAAGGGAGCTGACCAGCCAGCAGAACCACACCAGGCCCAGCGGGTACTTGAGCGGCTCGGGCGCCGCCTTGATGAGCTTCGCCCACAGCCGGAACAGCGCCTTGGCCCCCAGCTCCGGCAACAGGTAGCGCCGCCGGACCTCGATGGCCTCCAGGCCGCCCTGTCCACCGAAGACCGAGCCCTGGACCGGCCCAGCCCGAAGCGCCGCGAGCACCTTCTGGCCCGGCGCGCGCAGCTCGGCGATGTCCTTGTCGGAGACTCCGGCGGTCGGGAACGGAGGGTTCTCCTTGTGGCCGGCGATGAGCCAGCGGGGCGTGGTGTAGAAGCTCGCCCAGTCCGGGCCCTGGTCGATCCGGCCGACGTGGTCGATGATCTTCCCGCCGCGCGCGGCCACCAGGCCCTTGAGCACGTTCCAGCCGCGCTGCCACATGTTGCGCGTCGCGCTGAGGACGACGACCGGCGTGTCCTTGAGCGCCTCGGCCTGCGGGCTGCGCAGGAACGCGACCACCGGCGGCGCCGGCGACAGGTACCAGACGGTGAGCCCGAGGACGACGAGGTCGTACTTCTTGGACGGGTCGATGGCGGGCGGCCGGATGGGCGCCGGCTCGGCGAGGACCGACTGGCTGAAGACGGAGAGGAAGGCGCGCATCCCCCACGGGAACGGGTATGGCGTCTCGGGCTGCAGCTCGACGAGGTCTACCTCGACCTCGCCATGAGCTTCGCGGAGTGGAGCGAGGAAGCTCTCCATGCAGCGCTTCATCTGGCCCGTCTGGCTGTACCAGACTGCGAGCACGCGCTTCACGAGGGCACCTCGCGCGTCAAGCGCGTCACCCCGATGAAGCCGTCGCGCGTCACGCTGACAGATTGGAAGACGGCCGGGCCGTCCTTGCGGTCCAAGAAGTCGCAGAGCTGTCCCGCCTGCTCGGTGGGCCAGGCGCCGCGGGACGGCCAGCGGACGGCTTGTGGCAAGGCATGGATCAGGTCAGCAGCCTGGGGCTCGAGCCGGGCGCCGACGGAGACGACGCTCGGGCCCGCGGCTCCAGCGCGGCGCAGCGCCTCGAGCGGGGCGCCGTCGCCGACGAAGACGTGGTCGAGCCGGGCCTTGGAGTCCGGGCCGTGCTTCTCCAGCAGCAGCCAGCCCGAGCCTTCGCTGAAGGCGGTCCGGACCGACTCGGGCAGCTTCATCCGCTCGCGCTGCGCGGCGTCGTCGCCGAAGAAGACGTCCGCGCCGCCGGCGAGCACGAAGTCGGCGTCGCCGGCCCACAAGAGGTCGCGCGCGGTCATCAGCGCGCACTCGAAGCTGACGTCCTCCTGCGAGAGCGCGATGACCGGGCCGGTGAGCTGGAAGGCCTCGGCGACGTAGAAGGCGCCCGAGTTGCCGATGGCGTTGGCGAACTGGATGGGGCTGGGGAAGGCGTCGGTCGGCCCGCCGAGGGTGGCCTCGCAGAAGCCGGCCATGTCGATGGAATTGCCGATGCCGGTGCCGAAGACGACGGCAGTCCGGTCCGGCGGGAGCTTGAGACCCGAGGAATTGACCGCGGTGGCCGCGCCGCACAGGGCGAGCTTGATGAACCGGCCGATCTTGCGGAAGCGCCTGCCCAGGAGCGGGTTGGAGATGGGCTCGAGATCCTCCGGCAGCCGGGCATTGGCTTCGGGGAGGACCGAGCCCCACGCGCGCACGCCGATCTCGGGGAGGGCGCCGGTCATGAGCGCTCTCCTCGATCGGCCATGACGTACGAGACGGCGGTGCCGCCGAAGCCGAAGGCGTTGAAGAGGAGGGCGCCGGGCCGGCCACCGGTCGAGAGCGGGCGGGTCAGCGGCGCGAGCGCGACCTCCTCGGTCGCGGTCGCGAAGCCGGTGCTCGCGGGCAGGAAGCCGTCTTCGAGGCACCACATCGTCAGCACCTGCTCCATCGCCGCCGACGAACCGACCGTGTGGCCGATGGAGCCCTTCCACGAGAGGAACGGGGGAGGCGCGCCGTCGAAGGCGGTCATCATCCCGCGCAGCTCCGAGAGGTCGTTGTTGGGCGTGCCAGTGCCGTGCGCCTTGATCGCCACAAGCTCCTGGGGCGAGACGCGGGCGCGCGCCAGGGCCTGCCGCATCACCGCGGCGGCGGTCTTGCCGTCGCTGGAGCCGGCCGCGATGTGGCTGGGGTCGTGGGCGATGGCGCCGTCGAGGATCTCGAAGCGGTGCCTGGGGGTCTCGCCCGCTGGTTCGAGGATCATCGCCACGCCCGCCTCGCCGAAGTTGAGCCCGTCACGGTCCTTGTCGAAGGGCCGGCAGGCCTTCTCCGAGTAGAGCTGCAGGAGACGAAAGCCCTCGATGGAGTTCTTCATCACCAGGTCCACGCCGAAGACCAGCGCGCGGCGGACCTGGCCCAGGCGCAGCGCGCGCAGCGCCATCATCAGCGCGACGCCGGTGGAGGTGCAGGCGGTGGTGAAGGTGTTGAGCGGCCCCTTGGAGCCGAAACGGCGAGCGACGTGGCTGGTGATGAGGCCCGCGCCACCGGAGAGGAACTGCGACTTCCAGGGCTGCCCGGCGCGGATCTTCTTGATCGCCGGGATCTCCTCCAGCGGCGTGTGGCCGGTGGTGGTGCCGAGGTAGACCCCGGTCTCCGCGCGCTCGGCGGCGGAGAGCGGGCAGACCGCCTCGAGCTGGTCGAGGACGCGGTCGCTGAGCCGGTAGATGCCCTCGGGGTCGTCGCAGTAGCGGTCGACCCAGCCGGCGATGACACCCGGTCCGGCGACCAGGCTGTCAGGCCCCGACGGCGTCAGACCTGACCGCCCGGACTGGGCCGCGGCCACCTGGGTCTTGCGGTCAGCCCCCAGACAGCTGATGCCCGTGAATCCTCGAATCTCGACTCGCAAAACGCTGTTCCTGCCTTGGCTCCCTGCCGCCATCACCCCGGGAAGCGCTGCGCCAGCGCCTCTCCGCCCTCTTTGGCGATGTAGTCGGCCAGTGTGGCGATCGACTGGAAGTAGTCGCGCGCCGAGCTCATGTTCTTCATCTTGACCTTGTACTCGCGCTCGATGGCGATGGCGATCTCGATGGCGTCGAGGCTGGTGAGGTCGAGCGGTCCGTCCGGGGCGAAGAGCGCGGCATCGTCGGGGACGTCGTCCGGGTTCACGCCCTTGACGTCGCACACCTTGATGATGAGCACCTTGAGGTGCTTCCTGAGAGCCGCCTGATCCATGTCTCCCCGCGCTCGACCGACACCGGTTTCCAAGGTCGAAAAGTGTGGCGCAGGATACACGGGCGGCTGTCCGTGGCTCAAGGACTCATCGGGGCAACGGACGCGCGTTTTCGCCCGTCCAGGACGGCCTGGGGCCGCGTTGACACCCGCAGGGCCCAACCCCTAGAACTAGGCCCCTCTCGGGTCCCGGGGGCGGCCCGGATTCATTCGAGCCTTGGCTCGGGTCCTTCGGAGTCGACCATGCGGGTGGCCGTGACCGGCGATGGTGCAGTCTGCGCCTTGGGGGACACCGTCGCCCGGTGCCTCGACGCGCTCTACCAGGGGCGGGTCCAGCCGCCTGGCGTGTGGCCCCCTGCCCAGGCCTACGACAACCCCTCGCCGGTGTTCGAGGTCCAGCGCGATTCTCTCGGACGTGCGCGCCCGGGACGGCCGGCTGCTCTCCCGGTCCTCGCAGCTGGCGTTGCTCGCCCTGCGCGAGGCGCTCGCCGCTGCCGGGACGTCGGCGGCCGCCCCCGAGCGCGTGGGCGTCATCCTGGGAACCACCGTCGGCTGCACCTTCAACGACGAGCCCTTCTACCGCTCCTTCAAGGCGGGCCAGGCGCCGGGCCTCGAAGCGGTCGAGCGCTACGTCGCCAACGACCTGGCCGAGGTGCTGGCCGAGGAGCTGGGCGCACGGGGCCCGCGGGTCACCGTCACCAGCGCCTGCGCTTCGGGCACCGACGCCATCGGGCTGGGGGCCCGGTGGATCGCCTCGGGGCGGTGCGACCGGGTGATCGCCGGCGGCGCAGACGGGCTGGCGGCCTTCCCGTACCTGGGCTTCCGGGCGATGAACATGGCGCCCGCGCGCCCCCGCCCCTTCGACCAGGCGCGCCAGGGGCTCAACCTGGGCGAAGGCGCCGGCATCGTCGTCCTCGAGACCGAAGCCGCCGCACGCGCCCGCGGGGCCCGCTGCCTGGGCTTCGTCGCCGGCTACGGCAGCGGCGCGGACGCATACCATCCGACCCGGCCGCACCCCGAGGGCCGCGGCCTGCGCTCTGCGCTCGCCGCCGCGCTCGCCGACGCCGGGCTCGGCTCCGAGGCCATCGGGTTCATCAACGCCCACGGCACAGGGACCGCGGAGAACGACCGCGTGGAAGGCAACGTGCTGGCGGCGGTCTTCCCGAAGGCGACGCCGATCGTCGCGACCAAGGGCATGACCGGCCACCCGCTGGGTGCCGCCGGCGCGCTGGAGGCCATCTTCACCCTGCGCAACCTCCTCGACGGCAAGCTGCCCCCGAGCGCGGGCTTCGCGACGGCCGACCCGGAGTGCGGCGTGGTTCCCACCGAGCGCCTCAAGCCCACCGAGGCGCGCGCGGCGCTCTCCGACTCGCTGGCCTTCGGCGGCGCGAACGCGGCGCTGGTGCTGCTCAAAGGAGATCCCTCGTGAGGCGCGCGGCCCTCGTCGGCATGAGCCAGGTGAGCGCGGTCGGAGCGGGCCTCGACGCGCTGCGGGCGGCGCTGCGCGGCCCTCCCCCCTGCCCCCTCCCAACTGCGGGAGGGGGTCCGGCTCTGCTCGACTCCAGCCTGGTCGGAGCTCTTGGCACCGCGACGCTTGGCAACGCTTCAAGCCCTGCTGGCTCGCTCTCGGCTCCGCAGCCGGAGTGGGTCGTCTGCGGCGGGGATCCTGCCGATCGTGTTCCGGTCTTGAAGTCCAGCGCTCGCGGGCTCGAGAAGCTCATCGACCCACGCGGGCTCCGCCGATTCGATCCGTTCGCACAGCGGGTGCTCTACGCGTCGCTCCTCGCCCTGCGAAGCTGTCCGGGCGAGCCGGTGCCGGCTCAACGCGTCGGAGTGCTCGTGGCGACCGGGCGGGGCCCGCTGATGACCACCTTCCAGTTCCTCGACGAGACGATGGACCAGCGCGATGGGGTGGCCTTCCCCATCACCTTCGCCAACTCGGTCCACGGCGCGGCGGCGGCCGCGGTCTCGGCGACGCTGGGACTCCACGGGCCGATGCTCACCATCACCGCCGCGTTCTCGCCATTTTCTGAGGCGCTCGACCTCGCCCTCGACTGGCTGGACCACGGCGACGCAGACCGCGTGCTGCTGGCCACCGCCGACGAGTTCCACCCCGTGCTCGGCTACGCGCTCTCCCGGCGCGGAGGCTGCTCGGCGGACGGGCACATCCGGGCCCTGGACTTCGCCACGTGCTCGCGCGTGCCCGGCGAGACCTTCGCGGCCTTCGTCCTCGACCGCGCGGACCGGGCCTCGAGCCGCCTGGCGACCGTATCCGGGCCCGTTCGCTTTCGCGGCGCTCTGCCTGCATCGACCAATGACGACGCTCTGCTGTTCCTCGCCGCGGCGGGAGATCCTGCCGAGGGCGCCGCCTATCGCGCGGCCCTGGAAGGGCGTCGCGCTGCGGCCCACGGAGCTCTTTGGGGTTGGAGCCCGACCGCCGAAGCCCTCGAGGTGGTCACCGCCGCGCTCACCCTCGGCGACGGAGTCGAGGGCCACTCGGTGCGCTGCGTCGCGATGGCACCCGACGGAGCAGGCGTCCTCGTCGAGCTGTCGCGCTGACCTTCCTCCCTCCTCCAAAGACGATGCGCGCGGCAACTGGCCGCGCGCATCGGGAGCATCGACCTCGGCTCGCTTCAGAACCGCTCGATCTCGAAGCCCGGGTCGTTGGGGTCCGGGTTGGAGGCGGCCGGCTGCGCTGCCGGGCGCGGAGCGGCGGGAGCCGGAGCTCGGGCGCTGGGCGGCTGGCATCCCCGGGCTGCTGGGTGCGCGGCCCAGGACCGGCGCGCCCGGCGGAGGCATCGGCGCGGGCATCGGAGCGCGGGGCGGCACGGCGCCCGGCGTGGGCTGGGGCGGCTTGTTCTCGAAGTCGTCCCACTTGGCGTCGGAGGTCGCCGAGATGCCCGAGGCGCGCAGCGCGAAGTCGTCGGGGTTGGTCGCCTGGCGCAGCGCCTCTTCGTAGGTGATGAGCTGGCGGCCCAGCAGGAACATCAGCGACTGGTCGAAGGTCTGCATCCCGTAGGACTGGTGGCCCTGGCTGATGGCGTCGGGAAGCTCCTTGGTGCGGTCCTTGTCCTCGATCAGCTCGCGAACACGGGCCGTGTTGATGAGGACCTCGATGGCGGGCACGCGGCCCTTGCCGTCGGCCTTGGGCACCAGGCGCTGGCTGATGACCGCCTTGAGCACCGAGCCCAGCTGCAGGCGGACCTGCTTCTGCTGGTAGGGCGGGAAGGCCGAGATGATGCGGTTGATGGTCTCGGTGGCGTCCAGGGTGTGCAGAGTCGAGAAGACCAGGTGGCCCGTCTCGGCGGCGGTGAGCGCCGTCTCGATGGTCTCCAGGTCTCGCATTTCGCCGACGAGGATGACGTCCGGGTCCTGGCGCAGGGCGCTGCGCAGGGCCTGCCCGAAAGCGAGCGTGTCCACGCCCACCTCGCGCTGATTGACGATCGACCGCTTGTCCCGGATGAGGAACTCGATCGGGTCCTCGATGGTCATGATGTGGCAGGTGTCCGACCCGTTGATGAAGTCGATCATCGCGGCGAGCGTGGTCGACTTGCCGGAGCCGGTGGTGCCGGTCACGAGCACCATGCCGCGCTCGGCCTGGGCGATCTTCTCGAGGATCTTCGGCAGCATCAGCTGCTCGAGGCTCATGATCTTGAAGGGGATGACGCGCAGGACGATGCCGATGGTGCCGCGCTGCTGGAAGACGTTGACGCGGAAGCGGCCGAGGCCGGGCACACCGTAGGCCAGGTCGATCTCGTTGGTCTGCTTGAACTTCTCCTTCTGGTAGTCGTTCATGATGCCGAACGACATCCGGGCGATCTCCTCGGGCGGCAGGCGGCGCGCGTCCTTGAGCGGCACCAGCGTCCCGTCCACGCGGAACATCGGCGGCAGGCCGGCCTTGAGGTGGATGTCGGAAGCGCCACCCCTCAGGGCGATCTGCAGGATCTCGTTGAGCTCCATGTCTTCTCCGGTCGAACGGGCCCGCTGCGGAAGGTGAACGGCTCCGGGATGATAACAAGAAAAGGGGGCGGCTGGCCGCCGCCCCCGAAGTCGTTCCCGAGCCCCGGCCGCCAGCGTCAAGCCCCGGAAATCGTTGCCGACTTTCCAGAGGCCGCCTGGCTGGCTGGGGGCCCCCGGACCGCGGGCCCAAGCCGAGGCCCGGAGCCGAAACCCTGGCTTCGACTCAACTCAGGGCTCGGACAATCGATTGGGAGCTTGACTTGAAGCCCGAAGCCCAAAACCCGAAGCCCGTATCCCCCTACGGCTTGGTCACGAACTTCACCGACCGCACCTGCGAGGCGGTGAAGCTGCCGCTGTGGAAGGCCGCGTCGACCGTGCCAGAGCGCGAGCGCGTGATCGTGAGGGTCGCATCGCAGCTGTCGGCGACCTTGTCGTCCGCGCTGCTGGGGGTGCGCTTCTTGAGGCCGTTCGCCTCGATCACGTACTGGGTCGCGTTGGCGGCCAGAGCGCCTTGGTACCCCTCGATGCAGTCGCCGGCGACCCCCAGGCTCATCTTGTCGGTGCTCGAGTCGGTGGTCCACGTCACGGTGATGGGCGTGGTGCGCGAGAACTCGCTCGCGGCGAGTGGCGCCAGGCCGAAGGGCTTGGGCAGGCTGGCGTACGAGTCGGGCGCTCCGCCGTCTTTCTTGCGGGTGAGCTTGACGTGGAAGGTGGTGTCCGCCGCGTCCTTGTTGAAGTTCGCGTTGTAGGTCACCAAGCCCAGCAGGCTGGTCTCGCCCATGGACCTGGAGTCGGAACCCTGACTGGCGATGAGCTCGTCGTCCGAGGTCAGCTGGATGAACGTCAGCGCCGTCCCCTCCTCGCGGAGGGTGGCCGACACCGACGTGCCGCCGTTGCCCGTCGCCGTCGCCGTCATGTCCGCGACCATGTCGGAGGTCGCGAAGTCGCTGGCGCTCTTGGTGCTGCAGGCGATGAGCAGGATGCCCACCAACAGAAGCTTGACCTTGATCATGGGTGCTCCCCTTGCTTGGTTTCGTTGGCCCAGTCCCGCAGCCTGAAGCAAGGGGCAGACCGAGCGCAAGCCCTGGAACTTCCAGGGCAACGCCCGGGCAGCCTCTGGCCGATGACGCGAGACCGCGACAGCCGCGCCAGAGCGCCGTGGCGCAGCGCCGAACCGGGTCGAACTGGAGGGAGGCCGGCTCAGCCCGCCATCGGCGAGGTCGTGTCTCCGTCGGCGGCGTCGCGCGCGTTGCGGCGCTTCTCGAAGATCCACACGAGGATCACGCCGAGCTCGAAGCAGACGATCATCGGCACCGCCATCAGCGAGAGGTTCACCGCGTCGCTGGTGGGGGTGATGAGCGCCGCGACCAGCACGCACAGCACGATGGCGTGGCGCTGGTACCTGGCCACGAAGCGGAACTTGAGCAGGCCGATCATCGCCAGCAGCGCCATCACCAGCGGCAGCTCGAAGATGGCGCCGAAGGCCAGCTCCAGCATCAGAACCAGCGAGAGCTGCTCCTTCATCGACAGCATCGGCCGCGTCCACTCCTCGGCGCCCAGCTTGGCGGCGGCCGCGGCGAGGTGCCGGTGCGCGTCCCAGACCTGCTTGACCGACGCCGCGTCGGCGCCGAACGAGGCCGCCAGCGACTCGGCCGACTCCTCGAGCTTGGCCGCCGCCTGGTACTCGCTGGCGTTGGCCAGGAGCGCGTCGGCCTCCTGGTGCTGGCCGATGGCGCGGGTCACCGCCTTGCGCCGCTCGTAGTCCAGCTCGTGGGCCACGGTTCCGTCGAGGAGCCTCCCGAGCCGCGCGGAGCGGTCGGCGAGCTCGACGTGGCTGTGGGTGAGCACCGGCGGCGGGTCGACCTTCCCGTCGCCGCCCGAGCCGAGCGCCACCACCGCCGCGCGGGCCATGTCCGCGGCGCGGCCGGGGTCGCCGGCGAAGAGCATGCGCGCCGCGTCGTCGGCCACGGTCTTCGCCTTCACGATTCGCTCGCGCACCGGCCCCGCCTCGCCGGGCGTGAGCAGGAACTTGAACATCGAAGGCAGGATGGCGAAGTAGCAGAACGCCGCGCCGCCGACGAAGAAGAGCGTCCCGAAGACCACGAAGGGCGCGATGGCCTGCCGCTCGTTCTTGAGCAGCCCCGGCGCGACGAACTTCCACAGCTGGTAGAGCGCGACCGGCGTCGCCATGAACAGGCCGGCGTACATGCCGACCTTCAGGAGCACGTTGAGCTCCTCGATGCCGGAGGTGTAGACGAGCGAGCGGCTCTCCTCCGGCAACGCGTCCAGCACCGGGCGCATCATCAGGTTGAAGAGCTCGCGCGCCCAGACGAGCGAGGCGCCGCCCAGCACGAGGACGGCCAGGGTCACCCGCCACAGCCGCGTGCGCAGCTCGGTCAGGTGCTCGAGGAGGGTGAGCTTGGAGTCGGCGTCTTCCACGTCGTCAGCTCTTGGTCTCGATCGGCGCTGGCTTGGCCACAGGGTCCGGGCCCGCGGGGGTGGCCGGCTGGGCGAGATCCTTCTCCAGCGCCTGGGCCTTCGCCTCCGGCGTCGCCGCGGCCGCCTTCTCCGCTTCGGCCTGCGCATAGGGGTCGGGGAGCTTGCCCGCCGGCGGGAGCTCCGCGCCGCCCGCGCTCACCGTGCCCTGCGCCTTCGAGGGCGTGGGGATCGCGGGCTTGGGCTGCTCCGCCAGCGGGTCCTGGTCCATCCGGTAGAACTCGGACTCGACCGTGTTGCGGATGTCGCCGGTGGCGCGCTTGAAGTCGCGCACGGCCTTGCCCACCGAGCGTGCGAGCTCGGGGAGCTTCGAGGGCCCCAGCAGCAGGAGCGCCAGGACGAGGACGATGGCCAGCTCGGTGCCGGACAAACCGAACATGCATGAACTCCGGCCGCCCGCGGCGGCATGGCCTCTTATCGCGTCGGCGGCGTCCCAATGCAACCTCGGAGAGCCTGGACACCGACGCAGGCCTGGCCGCTGCAACCACCGCGAGGCTTCCCCATTCCCCAGGGAATGCCCTCCCGCCCGCCTTGCCCGCCCGTCGACCGCTGGGCTACTCCTGCTCCATGCCCAAGCTCACGAAGAAGCCCGTGGCCAGCGAGAAGCCCTTCGCCCAGAAGGTCCACCTCAAGCCGGACACCGAGATCGCCGTGCTCAACGGTCCGCCCGAGGCCGCCAGCCTCATCGGCGAGCTGCCGGCGCGCTGCGAGGTGACCACCAAGCTGCCGCCCAAGCCCCAGTTCGTGCTGCTCTTCGTCCTGGACTCCCAGGAGCTGGGCAAGCACCTGCCGAGGGTCGCCAAGAAGCTGGGCGAGGAGACGGTCCTGTGGATCGCCTACCCGAAGGGCGGCTCCGGCCTCGCGACCGACCTCAACCGCGACGTGCTCTTCAAGCTCTGCAAGAAGGACGGCCTGCAGGCGGTCTCCAACGTCGCCCTGGACGCGACCTGGTCGGCCTTGCGCTTCAAGCGGGCGTGAACAGTCCGCTGCTCACTGCAGCCGCACCGAGAGCCCCAGGCTGCCCATGAACCAGGAGTTGACGGACATGGCGTAGGGCAGCGGCGCGACGAAGCGCAGGGTCAAGGCCACCCGCTCGCTCACCGAGATCCCGACGCTGGTCATCAGCCCGGTGGTGAAGGCCCCGGCGTCGGCGTTGGCCTGTCCGGACACTCCGAGCGAGTCGTTCTGCAGGCCGCCGCGCACGAAGTAGTGCGTCCAGCCGCCGAAGACCTGGAAGCTCCACAGCACCCGGCGCGAGGGCGGCAGACGGAAGCCGTGGCCGAGCACGAGCCAGGTCTCGAGCCGGTGGTTCTCGCCGGTGAGCTTCGCCTCGCCGAAGTACGAGCCGAAGACGCTGTGCGGCTCGGCCTGGTAGCCCAGCAGCACGCCGGCCTGGAGCTCTCCGCTGGCGAGCGAGGTCTCCCAGAGCTTGAAGCCATACCGGCCTTCGAGGAATCCGCCGAAGCCCTGTCCGCTGCCGAAGCCGTAGGCGAAGGATGCATCGAGATCGAACCGGTGCGGCGATTCGGCCGCCGGGGCCGAGGCTCGAGCGAGAGCCGGAGCGGACTCGGCCTCGGACGCCGATGCAGATGCGGGCGCGCTGGCGAGCGCCGCCAGGAGCAGCGCGGCGATCATGGCGTCACCCCCAGGCCGTTGCGGAAGAGGAACTCCAGGCCGTCCCGGAAGGACGGAGAGATGGTCCCCATGTGGTCGGTCCCGTAGGTGCGCGTGTCGAAGTGGAGCTTCGAGAACCAGGCCTCGCGGGTGCGCTGCGACAGGTCGTCGAAGTAGACCGTCATCGCCGGGCCCTCGAGCCCGCCGACCGTGGAGAAGAGGATGGCCGGGACCTCGGTGTGCGAAGCCTTGAACTCGTCGAAGTAGCCGTAGATGGAGCCGCTGTCGAACCAGAGCGAGGGGCTGGCGGCGACGAAGCCGGAGACGAACGGCTTGGCCGCGTCCTGGTTCAGGAAGGCGAACTCGACGAAGAGGCCGCCCAGGGAGTGCCCGAAGAGGGCGCGCCCTTCGGGCCCCTGGATGCGGTAGCGGGCGCCCAGGGCCGGCACCAGCTCGTCGCGGAGGAAGGCGAGGAACTGCGGCGCCCCGCCGGAGGTGGTCCCGCCCATCGTGTCCGGGTGCTTCAGCGGCAGCGTGTAGTCGCGGTTGCGGCCCTTGTTCGACTCCTGGGCCGAGTAGGGGTAGCCGATGCCCACGACGATGGTCGGCGGGATCCTCCCCATCGCCTCGAGGTCGGACGCTTGTCCGGCCGTGACGTCGAACTCCTCGAGGATGGGCGTGTTGCCGTCGAGCTGGAGCACGACCGGGAACCTGGCGTCGGGCTTCTCGTCGTAGGCCGCCGGGAGCCGGACGAAGATGCTGAACTCGTCGTCGACGGCGACGCCGCGCAGCGAGAACTCCTCGGTGCGACCCGTGAGCGGCGGATGCTGCGGAGTCGCGGCCTCACAGCCGCAGACGAGCGCGAGCGCGGCAAGCGTCGCGAAACGCAGAGTCCTCATCCAACCCTCCTCCGAAAAGATGCCCGGATACACGTCGGGCTCGGACGGGTTGGTTGCCAGCGGACCTCGGAGCGATCCCGCGGAGTTAGAGCGGGTCGAGCTTCACGCGGGTCCGAGCGTCGTGCTGCAGGTTGACCTCGACCTTCTTGTCCTTGAAGCCGGGGGCGCGGACCAGGAGCTGGAGCGTGCCGGGAGCGAAACCCGTGAAGGTGGCCGGCGAGCGCTTGTTCTCGTCCAACCCGACGACCTGCACGAAGGCGTTGTCTGGGACCGTCTCCACCAGCAGCATCAGCGACTTCTTGGCCGGCGGGTCGGGCACGGTGCGCGCCTCGACGAGGGGCGGAGGAGGCGGAGGGGCCGGCGAAGGAGGAGGCGGGGCGGGCGGCGGCGCCGTCGCCCTCTTCGGCTCTGCAGGAGGCGGCGTCGGCCGGGCCGGCTCGGCCGGTGGGGGCTTCGGGGCGGGGTTGAGCGGCGCGTGGATCTGGAAGTCGGATTCGCCGTCGACGTCGATGACGTCCTCGCGGGTGACGTAGCCCTCGAGCGAGACCTTGAGGGTGTGCGAGCCGCGGGTGACCTTCTTGATGGTCACCGGGGACTGGCCGAAGGCGACGTCGTCGAGCTGGACGTTGGCGCCGGAGGGTTCGGTGGTGAGCTTGATTTCGGAGGCGAGCGCCGTACCGGCGGCCCCGAAGACGAGGGCGGCCGCCAAGACGGCCCGCGAGAGCGTGTCGTTCATCCGTTCCATCCTCTGAGTTCTACGGCCCAAGTCGCCGAGGATTAGACGGTGGCAAGTCGTAAGCAGTCAATTCAACCGCGAAGGCGCCGCCTACCCGGCGACGATGGGCGCCCGCTCGCAGCCATCCAGGCTCTCCGCCAGCAGTCTCCGGGCAGCGCCGCCCTCCGCGAGCTTGGCGAGGATCTTCTCGCGCGTGGCCGAGAGAGCACTCAGCGCCGACTCCTTCGCCGAACCGCGGGTCAGCTTCCCCGCCCGCAGCAGGACGTGCAGGAACAGGAGGTGCGACTGCAAGACGTCGGTCACGTTGTAGGCGTGGACCTCGTCGAGCCTGCCCTCCACCCACATCTGCTCGACGCCTTCGCCGTTGACGCCTGGCTTTCCAGGCAGGCCATGGAACTTGCAGAGTCGTCGAAGGTGCCCGCGCCCCAGGCCCAGTTCACCAGCTCCTTCTGCAGATCGACGTGCTGCTCGCCGTACTTGTAGCGCGGGCTCTCGGCGCGGCTCGCGCGGTCGAAGTGCTCGGGCGCGCTCACCCGGCAACGCGAGGCCCACAGCTCCATCAACGGCAGGTCGAACCCCTGGCTGTTGAAGCCGACGTAGACGCGGCCCGCCAGGTTCTTGAAGAAGCGGTCGACGAACTGGTCCAGTGGCAGCTCGCCCGCGCGCCAGCAGCGCCAGTCGGTGGTGAGCACCGGAGCCTCGGGCCCCTCTCCCTGCCGCTCGGCCAGAAGGATGGCCGCCGCGACCGGCTCGTGGAAGGGCAGCTTCTGGAAGTCGCCTCCGCCCTCGCCGCGCCGCCGCTCGAGCAGGCGCTGGCGAATCTGATCGTCCGTCGCCGCCTGGTCCTTGGGCAGGATTTCGCGCGCCAGCGCCAGGTGGCACCGCGTCTCGAGATCCAGGACTGCATACCTGGTCGAAGCCTGTCCTGAGCTTTCCGAAGGATTCACGCAGGCATCCTAGCAGGCGGTAGCGACACTCGACGGGCGAGCTCAGTATCCCGCCGCCTTCGGCCCGGTTTCGGGCCCGCACCTGGAGGTGACGGTGGAGCAGATCAAGATCAAGGGTCTGTCGATGGTCCACATGCACAAGTTCCTCGTCGAGCGCTTCGGGGAGGCCGGGCTCAGCAAGGTGCTCGCCGCGCTCCCGCCGGAGCAGGCCCGCATCCTGCGCTCACCCTCCGCTCAGGACTGGTACCCGCTGCGCGACCACGCGCTGGTCGAGGCCAAGGCGATGGAGGTGCTCTACGGCGGCGACCTCGCCAAGGCCAAGGAGTTCGCCCGCTACGACGCCGCCCTGCAGATCGGCGGGCTCTTCAAGCTGGTGCTCCGCGTGCTCGACCCGGGCTTCCTCATCAAGAAGTCAGCCTCGCTCTGGGGCCAGAGCTTCAGCGGCGGCCGCTGCGAGGTGGAGTCCACCGGTCCCCAGTCCTGCCGGATGAAGCTCTCGGGCTACGACCAGGTGCACGAGGTCATGTGCTTCGACTGGCAGGGTTCCATCGAGGGCATCCTCCAGGTGTGCGGCGTCAAGGAGTCGATCGTCACGCACCCGGAGTGCCGCTTCCACGGCCAGCCGCACTGCCTCTACGAGATCAGCTGGCGGAAGAAGTAGCCGTCAGACGGCCTGCGGCCCGCGCTCGCCCGTTCGGATGCGCACCACCTCGTCCACCGGCGTCACGAAGATCTTCCCGTCGCCGATCTTGCCGGTCTTGGCGGTGCGCTCGATGGCGTCCACGACCGCGTGGACCATCTCGTCGTGCACGACCACGACCACCATCACCTTCGGCAGGAAGTCGACGACGTACTCGGCGCCCCGATAGAGCTCGGTGTGCCCCTTCTGGCGCCCGAAGCCTTTGACCTCCACTGCGGTCAGGCCGTGGATGCCTACCTCGCCCAACGCCTCCATGACCTCGTCGAGCTTGAACGGCTTGATGATCGCTTCGACTTTCTTCATGGCTCCCCTCCCCGATTGGCCCGGCTGTCGGCGCCCGGGAAGTTTCGGCGATGGCGTGTCCGGGGAAAGGGCTCCCATGTGGGTGGCGCAGCGCGTCGGAGGGCTCGCGGAGGGGTGGCTGGCGAAAGGAAATTGGCGAAAACGGCCCCCAAGGCCGCTGGGCGGCTCGCCTTGGGCCTTTGGGGGTGGCTGCTGTGTTTCAATAGGCCTGGCACTTTCGAAGGCCTTCCTGTGGCCAGCGGCGGCCTCCCAGGGGCATTCCTTTGCCACCGGCAAGTGCTTGAATTCATTTGTTTTTTGCACACGAGCCTCACCCCCTGTCCCCCTCTCCGGCTTCGCGGAGAGGGGGAACTCCGGCTCGCATCCGTAGCGAGACTGGTCGCGCGTGGAGGAGCGAAGCAGTGAGGCCCGGATGCCGGCAACCCCTGACCAGCCCACTCATCGAAATCACCTGTCGTTCTTCGGAGGGACCTCCATGCACCGTCTCATCGTCGCCGTCCTCGCTGCCCTTCTTCCTCTCTCGGCCCTCGCCGCCGCACCCAAGACCGAGCTGACCTGGTACGGCCAGTCGGCGTTCGTGGTGAAGACGCCCAAGGGCAAGCTCCTCGCCATCGACCCGTGGCTGTCGAACCCGGTCGCCAAGGACAAGGACGCCGCCAAGAAGATCGAGAAGCTCGACTACATCCTCATCACCCACGGCCACGGCGACCACGTCGGGGATGCCGTCGCGCTCGGGCAGAAGACCAACGCCAAGCTCGTCTCGGTCTTCGAGCTGTCGAACCTTCTGGTCGGCGCCGGCTACCCCAAGGACGCGGCGACGATGGTCACCGCCGGGAACATGGGCGGCACCTTCAAGCTCGACGACGAAGTCAGTGTGACCCTCGTCCCGGCCCTCCACAGCTCGGGGTTCCAGAAGACTCCGGAAGCCGAGGCGGTCTACGCCGGCAACCCGGTGGGCTTCGTCATCCAGATCAAGGATGGGGCGACGCTGTACCACACGGGCGACACCGACGTGACCGCGGAGATGAAGTTCATCGGCGAGCGCTACAAGGTCGACGTGATGCTGGCCTGCATCGGCGGGCACTTCACCATGGACCCCAAGGGCGCGGCGCTGGCTGCGACGCTGGTGAAACCCAAGCAGAATCGTGCCGATGCACTTCGGGACCTTCCCGCTGCTCTCCGGCACGCCTGCCGAGTTGAAGGCGGCGCTCAAGGACGCCGGCTCCAAGGCCACGGTCGTGGAGATGCAGGTCGGGGAGACGAAGGCGTTCTAGCGTTGCCTGCGCGCCCGACCGAGAATTCGGCGCGCCATGACGACCTCGCTTCCGCTCGCCTATCCCCCGCAGTCCACGAACCAGTGGCGTTCGTTGGACGAGGCGGGCCGTTGGCTCTGGCTCCAGCTCGCCATGGAGCGCTTCGTCGGCACGGACCGCCTCTGCGAACCGTCGTGCGTTCCAGGGCGAGAGGCAGTCATCGACGGGACCGCCATCGACAACCTTCTTGGCTTCTACTGCGCCATGGGCGAAGCCGTGAACGGGCCCGGAGGCTACTTCGGCCGTTCGATGCTTGCCTTCGACGATTGCCTGTTCGGCGGCTACGGGCTCGAGTTCCCGTACACCATTGTCTGGAAGGATTCCGGCCAATCCAGGCTCGCCCTCGGCGCGCCTTGCCTAGTGAAGTATTTGGACGACTCGAGCCGGCACCCGCCACCGATAGTCGAGGAGGGCAAGGCATGGCGTGACGAGACCCGAGAGTTGGCGCTGGCAGGCCGACGCACGATGTTCGACGAGATCGTAGAGACCATCTCGAGCGTGCCCTCGCGCAACGGCCAGGGTCGACTACGCGCCGTTCGAAATGACGCGGTGACGCTCATCCTCGAATGAGCCCGCGGACAGCTGGGCTTTGCAGGCATAACCGGACGTTCTAACGTCCGGCACGTGCGCGCCTCCCTGCTGACCAAGCTCATCGCCGCCTACCTCGCGCCGACGCTGGCGCTCCTCTTCCTCGCTCCGTTCGTCGGCTACCGCGTCGCGCGGCGCGGCCTGGAGGACGAGGTGGGCGCCCGGCTGGTCGCGGCGGCCTCGGCGGCGGCCTCCACGGTCAACGCCGACAACCTCTCGACCCTCAAGCCCGACGACGAGAACTCCCGCGTCTACAAGAGCACCCTGGGCAAGCTCGACGGCCTGCGCACCGCGACGCACGTCGAGCGCCTCTACGTCTTCGACCGCGAGCGCCGGATGCTGGTCGGGACCGGCGACGCACTGCCCATCGCCTCGCCTATCCCCTCGCTCGAGCGCGATCGCTTCGAGATCGACCAGGCCCTGGCCGGGACCGGCACTCCCTCCTCCGTCACGTTCCGGGGCCTGGACGGCCGCACCTACAAGTCCGGCTACGCGCCGGTGCTCGACAAGGACGGCAAGGTCGTCGCCGCGGTGGGCGCCGACGCTCCAGCGGAGTTCTTCGACGCGATCTCGAAGGTGGGCGCCTCGATGGCCGCGGTCGCGCTGGTCTGCGGCCTGGTCGGGCTGGTGCTCTTCTTCCTCATCGGGCGGCAGTGGCTGCTCAAACCCATCTTCTCGCTGCGCGACTCGGCCGAGCGCATCGGCCAGGGCGACCTCTCCTCCCCGGTCCCGCCGGTGGGCAAGGACGAGCTGGCGACGCTGTCCAAGGGCATGGAGCAGATGCGCGCCCGCCTCTTCGACCGCGAGCGCGAGATGCAGGTGATGCTGGCCGGCATCGCGCACGAGGTGCGCAACCCCCTGGGCGGCATCGAGCTGTTCGCCGGGCTGCTCGCCGAGGATCTCGCCGGCGACGAGGCCAGGCTCTCGCACGTCAAGCGGGTCCAGAAGGAGCTCGCCTACCTCAAGCGCGTGGTCGAAGACTTCCTGGGCTACGCCCGCGACCCGAAGCTCGCCGCCGAGCCGCTGGAGCTGCCGGCGTTCCTGTCCGACCTGCTCGAGCTCGTCCGCCCGGACGCGGACGCCAAGAAGGTCGCGCTCTCGCTCGAAGCGGAGCCCGTCACCTTCACCGCTGACGGCGGGACCCTCAAGCGCGCGCTGCTCAACCTCCTGCGCAACGCCGTCCAGGCGACCCCCGAAGGCGGCGCGGTGAAGCTCGTCGCGAAGCGGGTCGCGGGCCGCGTGCTCCTCTCGGTCGAGGACTCCGGGCCGGGGGTCCCCGCCGACCAGCGCGGCTCGCTCTTCAAGCCCTTCCACACCACCAAGGAGAAGGGGCTGGGGCTGGGCCTGGCGTTCGTGCGGCGCATCGCCGAGGCGCACGGCGGCGAGGCGCGGCTCGACCCTTCGCCGGTGGGTGCGCGGTTCGTCCTGGACCTGCCGGATGCGAAGTTCCCCACGGATGGGAAAGTAGGGTAGATTCCCTCGGGCTCATCGAGGTTTAGAGGACGCCTTCTCTTTGACACGACTTCGCTTCGGCGCTTCCGAACCGGGGTCTTTGACACACGACTTCGTCGGCCGCTTCGAATCCCCCGGCCGAGGTCTTCGCGGGACGCCTCAATGGACGAGTTCGTCAGGGAGCTGCTCACCCTCGGGCGCAGCTACTTCCAGCGCAAGCAGTACCCTCGCGCCGAGAAGTATCTGTCGCAGGTGGTGGAGCACAACCAGAGCTTCGCCGACGTCTACAACATGCTCGGCGTCATCTACCACGACGGTGGCCAGTTCGCCCGGGCGCAGCGGGCGTTCGAGGCGGCGCTGAAGATCAACCCCGCCTACACCGAAGCCGCCCTCAACCTGGCGATCATCTACAACGACATGGGGCGCTACCAGGAGGCCAAGGAGGTCTACCAGAGCGCCCTCAAGCGCGGGCAGACCGCTCCGGGCGAGCTGGACCGCTTCGTCAAGGGCAAGATCGCCAACATGTACGCCGACATCGGCGACGTGTACGTCTCCAGCGGCCGCTTCGCCGAGGCGATCGAGGAGTTCAAGCGGGCGTTGGCCCTGTGCCCCACCTTCCAGGACCTGCGCGTCAAGCTCGGCTCCGCCTACCGCGACCTGGGCAACAAGGACGCCGCGCTCGCCGAGTTCGAGCACGCCGTCGCCGACGCGCCGCAGTACCTCCCGGCGCGCGTGCAGTACGGCGTGGCGCTCTACAGCGCCGGCCGCACCCCCGAGGCCATCGCGCAGTGGGAGGACGTGCTCACGCGCAACCCGGGCCACAAGACGGCGGAGATGTACCTGTCGCTCGTTCGCGAGTCGGCGAAGGAGTCGGCCAAGAAGTCCTGAGTCTGAAGTCGCAGCGGGAACGCAAAGTTGGTTAGTCAGGTAGGCGGCGGTAGGATTCGAACGGACCGAAGTTTCGCCAGCGAGGTCGGCCGGATGTACGCGCTGAAGTTCATCTCGGGCAAGTACCAGGGTGGCGTCTTCCCCTTGAAGCCCAACAAGCAGGTCGTCATCGGGCGCTCGTCCGACCTCGACATGGTGCTCGTCGAGGACATGGTCAGCCGCAAGCACGCGAAGATCACCTGCCAGGACGGCAAGGTGCTCATCGAGGACCTGGGCTCGACCAACGGCACCTTCGTCAACGGCGAGAAGATCCTCCGCGCCGCCCGCCTGAAGGAAGGCGACCGCATCCTCATCGGCACCAGCATCCTCAAGCTGGTGGCCGAGACCACCGCCTCGCCGGTGGACGACCAGCAGGTCAAGCAGAACCTCGAGGCGGCGGCGGCCGCGCAGGCCAGCCGGCAGACCCGCTCGGCCTCGTCGATGACCGGCAAGATCGAGGAAGTGCCGCTGCCCGACCTGCTGCAGCTGTTCGGCACGTCGAAGAAGAACGGCGTGCTCTTCATCAAGCAGAAGAGCCACTCCGCGAAGATCTACATGCGGCAGGGCAAGATCTATTACTGCTGCATCGACGACAACCACGAGCTGGGCCCGCAGAAGAGCTTCTACCGCCTCGTCCGCTGGGAGGAAGGCGACTTCGAGCTGCAGCCGCCGGATCCGCAGGACTTCATGGTCGAGATGGAGGACCCCACCGACCACCTCCTGCTCGAGGGCCTGCGCCAGCTCGACGAGCTGCGCCGCATCGAGAAGGACATGCCCAAGGGCGACGCCGCGCTCGAGCTGCCCGTGCCGCTGACGGTGCCGCTGCGCGAGCTCTCCCCGACCTGCTCGACATGCTCCAGCTCATCTACAACGAGGGCTCGCTCTCGACGGTCATGGACAAGGCCACGGGAACCGACCTGGAGGCCTCGACCGCCATCATCGAGCTCATCAAGAAGGGCTACGTGAAGGCCAAGTAGCCGCCGTCGAGCCGGTCTTTCGACGAGCCCCTCACCAGCGACGGTGGGGGGCTTTGTCGTTGGTGCAGGTGCCGGAACCAACCAGGGCTTCGGGCTTCGGGTCAGGGTCAGGCCTGCTGCAGAGGTACCCGCCGGCCTCCCTCTCGCGTGGGGTGCCGAGCTCGAAGCCTGGCAGCTTCGCTCCTCCCGCGTGACCTTCTCCCCGGGGTGCAAGACCGAGTTCCCCCTCGCCGCGAAGCCGGAGAGGGGTCAGGGGGTGAGGTCCGAAGCCGTCAGAGCGACCCCGATGCCGCGCTGGGGTCGGGCGCGGCGGCATGGGCGAGCGGCAGCACCAGCGTGAACTTCGCGCCCTTGCCGGGCTTCGACTCCAACCGCACCTCGCCGCAGTGCGCCTCGGCGATGCGCCGCACGACCGCGAGCCCCAGCCCGGTCCCGGCCGCCTTGGTGGTGAAGAAGGGCTCGAAGATTCGCTCGGCCAGCTCCGGCGGGACCCCCGGGCCGTTGTCCTCGACCTCGATGTGCGCGCGCACCTGCCCGTCGCACCCCAGCAGGGCGTGCGCGCCGATGCTGACCGCCCCGCCGCGCGGCATGGCCTGCACCGCGTTGATGACCAGGTTGAGCACCGCCTGGCGCACCATCCGCGCGTCGACGGGCGCCTTGGGCAGCGGCGCCAGCGTGGTCAGCGACACCTGGACGCTGCTGGCGGCGGCGAGGCCCCGCGACGCCTCGACCACCGACTCCAGCACCGCGCCCAGCGGCTCGGGCGCCAGCGCCGGCTCCGTGGGCCGGGCGAAGTCGAGCAGGTCGCCGACGATGCGGTTGAGCCGGTCGGCCTCCTCGCCCACGATGTCGAGCAGCATCTTGGCGTCGCCCTGCGGCTTGAGCACCCGGCCCAGCGAGCGCAGCGAGTTGAAGATGACCCCCAGCGGGTTGCGCACCTCGTGCGCCACCACCGCCGACAGCTCGCCCAGGGCCGCGAGGCGCTCGCGCTTGACGAGCTCCGCCTGCGCCTTGGCCAGCTTCTCGTAGCTGGCCTTCAGGTCCTCGTACAGCCGGGCGTTGGCCACCGCCACGGCCATCTGCCCCGCGACCGCCCGGGCCCGCTCCACCTGGGCGTCGGTCCACTCGCGCACCTTCTCGTCGGTGAGGACCACCGCGCCGATGGCCTGCTCGCGCACGGTCAGCGGCAGGGCAAAGAGGCTCCTGGCCCCGAGCTGCACGGCGATCTCCTGAGGCTCGGCGGAGCCCTTCAGGTCGCCCGCGCGCACGGGGCGGGCCTGCAGCACCGCCTCGGTTACCACCCCGCCCCGCTCCAGGGGGAAGCGCAGCCCGCGCACCGTCTCGGCCTGATCCGGCGCCGAGGTCGCCGCCCCCACCAGGTGCCGGCGAGGCTCGTCGAGCAGGAAGATGGTGCAGCGCCCGACCCCGGCGATGCGTGCCAGGCTCACCGCGGACGCCTCGAGGATCTGCCCCAGGTCGAGCGAGGCGGTGACCACCCGCCCCACCTCGACGAACAGGCGGAAGTCCTCCAGCCGTCGGCGCTCGTCCTCGAAGGCCCGCGCCTGCTCGAGCGCGGCGCCGACCTGGGCGGCCAGGGCGTCCAGCAGCCGCTCCTCCTCCAAGCCGAAGCGCGAGGCGCTGCCACGCGCGCACACCAGCACGCCCTGGGGCCGGTCGTTGGAGATGAGCGGCGCCATCGCGGCGAAGAACTTGCCGGGCGTCTGCAGCAGCTGCGTGCGCCGCTCCACCACCGCCCGCCCCGGCGCCGTGCTCGCGTCCAGCGGCAGCGAGCGGATGGCCTGGAAGTGGTGCGGCATCTGCCCGCACAGGCCCGCCAGCTCCAGCCGGTCGTCCTCGATGACGTAGATGCCGGCGCCGCTGACCGAGAGCGCCGCCAGCGCGTGCTCGAGCACCCGCCCCACCAGCGTGACCACGTCCAGGGCGCCCTTGCCCAGCTGCGTGACGTCGAAGAGCACCTCCAGCAGGCGCAGGCGCCGGGTGGCGTCGGCGAACAGGCGCGCGTTCTCGAGCTGGACGGCCATCTGGCTGCCCAGGAACTCGGCGCTGCGCAGGTCCTCGGCGCTGTAGGGCTGGGACGCGCGCGCCAGCGCCAGGCTGCCGGCGAGGCGACCCTTGATGTGCAACGGCACCGTGGCGACGTAGCGCGCGCCGACGCGCAGCAGGAACTCCTGCCCCACCCCGCCCAGGTCCGCGCCGGCGTCGATGCGCTGCGCGTCCAGCCCGTGGAAGGCGCGCGCAGCCTCCTGGCCGTCCAACGGGTAGCGCGAGAAGTGCTCGGCGATGGGTCGGCCGCGCTCGTTGGCCGCCGCGACCTCGAGCGCCATCCCTTTCTCGTCGAGCAGGTAGACCGCCACCGCCTCGGAGCAGAGCGCGGTCTCGGCCACGCCCACCAGCCGCTCGACCACGCGCTCCAGGGTGGGCTCCCGCCCCGCCGCCGCCACCTGCTGCGCCGCGGCCAGCTCGCGGTTGCGCTGCTCGAGCCGCGCCAGCGCTTTGGTGATCTCCAGGGCCGAGCCCACCTTCGAGGCGAACAGGTCCAGAGCGGCGACGTCGGAGGCGGAGAACCCGGGCGCGGCGACCCCCATGAAGCCCCACAGCTCGCGCTCGACCAGCACCGGGCAGACCACGCACTGGCCCAGGCCCTGCGACTGCAGCTCGTTCAGCAGGCTCTGCTGGTCGACGTCGGGGCGGATGCCGCGGCAGAGCCCCAAGAGGAACGGGGAGGCGTCCTCGCGGTAGAGGCTGCGCCGGTCACGCTCCACCTCGGCGAAGAGCGGCAGCTCGCGGGTCGCGAACGACGTGCCGGCCAGCGGGCGGCCGAGAAACCCGGTCAGCTGCTGGGCGAAGGCTCCGGCCGAGGCCACGTGCTCGTAGACGGTGCGCTCCCCCTCGCGCCGGCCCACCGCCACGTGCAGCCCCAGCGCGTTGAGCCCGGCGGAGGCGGTGCGCAGGACCTGCTCCACCGTGCGGCAGCGCTGGATCTCCAGGCCGAGCTCGGAGAGCCGGGCCACCAGGGAGCGGTCGCGGACCTCGGTGCTCACGTCGCGCACCGTCACCAGGAGCTCGTGCTCGCCGAGCACCCGCGGCTCGACGTCCACGCGCATCCGCAAGCCGTCGGGGCGCCGGACCTCCATCTCGTAGCGCTGCGGAACCCCCAGCTCGCCGCGCTTGCGGGCCTTCAGGCGCTCACGCACTGCGTCCCGCCCTTCGGGCACGATGGCCTCGAAGGCGTCGCGGCCGAGGAGCTGGCGGGGATCGACGCCGAGCATCCGCGCGAACTCGCGGTTGACGTAGTCGATCCGCTCGTCGGTCGCGTGGAAGACGGCGACCGGCAGCTCGTCGAGGGCGCGCAGGGCGTCGATGTCGGCAGCGCGGGGCGTGTGTTCACTCGCAGACGAAAGGAGGCGTGAGCCTAACAGCCCTCGGGATGCGGCGCACCGACAGCCGGACGCCCCCGGGAAACGTCCACGGCGGGCCTGCGCGGTTGCCAGGGCCACAGCTCCCTGAGACCCTGCCCGCCATGCCTGCTCCCGCCGAGCCCCTCCTCTTCGTCTTCGACGCGCACTGCGACGTGGTCCAGGCCGTCTGCGACCGCGGGGTCGACCTCGGCCGCCGCCAGGCCGCGACGCACTTCGACCTGCCGCGCGCGCGCTCGGGCGGCGTCCGGGCCCAGGTCCTGGCGCTCTTCGTCGACCCCTCGCGCTTCAAGGGCGAGCCGGCGTGGCGGCGCACGCGGCAGATGCTCACGGCGCTCGAGCGCACGGCGGCGGCGCACCCGGGCCGCTTCGCGCTGGTGCGGTCGGCGGGCGCCGTCCGCGACGGCCTCCGGGCGGGCCAGGTATGCGGCCTTCTAGGTTTGGAGGGAGCGCACGGGCTGGGGACGAGCGAGCCAAGGAAGGTGCGTTCCCGGCTCGAGTGGCTGATGGAGCGCGGGCTGCGCGTCTTCGGGCTGACCTGGAACAACTCCAACGCGCTCGCGGGCGCGGCGGTCGACGGCGGCGGTGGGCTCACGCGTCTGGGCCGAGAGGTGGTGGGCGCGTGCCAGCGCCACGGCGTGCTCGTCGACCTCTCGCACTCCAGCGACGAGACGGCCCGGGACGTGCTCCGGGTCTCGCGCGCGCCGGTCTTTGCTTCGCACTCGAACGCACGCGCCCTCTGCGAGGTCCCGCGAAACCTCCCGGACGACCTGCTGCGGGCGATCGGCCGGGCCGGCGGAATGGTCTGCGCCAACTTCTACCCGGGCTTCCTCGACGCCCGGGCCTTCCGGGCCATCGCGGCCGGCCAGGCGGCGTTCGCGAACCGGTTCGAGGAGTTGGAGCGCCGCTTCCGGACCGACCCGGCCGGGAGGATGCTCGCCGAGCGCCGGCTCGCGCGCTCGGCGATGCGTGAAGTCCCTCGGGTGCCGCTCGCGCGCGTGGTCGACCACCTCCTGCACCTGCTGCGGACCGCCGGCGAGGGCGCGGTGGGGCTCGGGGCGGACTTCGACGGGATGCTGCTGACACCGGTGGGGCTCGAGGACGTGCGCTGCTACCCGCGCCTCGCGCAGGCGCTGCGGCGGCGAGGGGTCGCAGATGAAGTGGTCCGCGGGCTGATGGGCGAGAACCTGCTCGGGCTGCTGGAGCGGGCGGAGGAGAGGGGCGCGCGATGAAGGACCTGTTCCTGCTCGACCCGTCGGTGGTCTTCCTCAACCACGGCTCCTTCGGCGCCACTCCCGCGACCGTGCTGGAGGCGCAGTGGCGCTGGCAGCGCGAGCTGGAACGCAACCCGGTGGAGTTCCTGGGCCGGCGCTCGGCGCAGCTCTTGGCCGAGGCGCGCGCGGCGCTGGCGGAGTTCCTCGGCACCCGTGGCGACCTGCTGGTCTTCCTGGCCAACACCACTCACGGGGTCAACGCCGTCGCCCGGTCGGTCCCGCTCGCGCGCGGCGACGAGGTCCTCTCGACCGATCACGAGTACGGCGCCTGCGACGCCGCCTGGGAGGCCGCCTGCCGTCGGGCCGGGGCGCGCTACGTCCGGGCCAGCATCCCGCTGCCCTTCTCCGCAGGCGAGTTTGCCGACCGGGTCCTCGAGAAGGTGACGCCGCAAACCCGCGCCATCTATCTGAGCCACCTGACCTCGACGACCGCGCTCACCTTCCCCGTCACCGAGGTCTGCCGCAGGGCGCGCGAGCGGGGGATCCTCACGGTGGTCGACGGCGCGCACGTGCCCGGCCACCTGCCGCTCGCGCTCGACGAGGTCGGGGCGGACTTCTACACCGGCAACCTGCACAAGTGGCTGTGCGCTCCCAAGGGCGCGGCGTTCCTGTGGGCCCGGCCCGAGCGGCACACGATGCTCGAGCCGCTCGTCGTCAGCTGGGGCAGCTGCGCCGAGGTCGCCGGGCACACCGGCTTCGACGCCTACACCGGGACGACGACGCTCGAGCGCCGGCTGCAGTGGCAGGGAACCCGTGACCTCTCGGCGTTCCTCTCCGTGCCGGCGGCCATCGAGTTCCAGCGTGCCCACGGCTGGGACGGGGTGCGCGCGCGCTGCCACCGGCTCGCGGTGGACTTCCGCGAGCGCGTCCGGGCGCTCACGGGCCTGCCCCACCTGTGCGCCGAGACGGACTTCGCCCAGATGGTCGCCCTGCCCTTTCCGAAGACCGACCCCTCCGCGCTCAAGGAGGCGCTGTGGCGCCGGCGGATCGAGATCCCCGTCACCACGCACGGCGACCACCTCTTCGTGCGGCTGTCGGTCCAGGGCTACAACAGCGAGGACGACCTGGAGGCCCTGTTCAGGGCGCTGCGCGAGCTGCTGCCGCGGTAGCCACGTCCACACGGGGCACCGGACAGGCGCACGGGCTGCCAAGTCGGCTACCATCCTCCAGGGCAAGGGACCGAAGAGACTTGACCGGGGAGGTCGCATGAACCGCTGGACCTGGATGTCGGCACTCGTGCTGGTCGTTGCGCTTGCCGCCTGTGGCACCAACTCTTCCTCCGGCTCCGACGCCGGGACCTCCGGCGGTACCGACGCCACGACGGGCGCCGGGCTCGACGCCTCGACCGCGACCGGGGGCGACGCCTCGCTGCCTCCCCCGGCCACCTTCGACCTCACCGTCGCCGCCAGCTGCCCCTTCACCAAGTGCGGCGGCGTGGTGCTCGGCACCTGGGACTACACCGGGCTGTGCGTGACCGAGGCAGAGCTCATCGCGCCGCTGCAGTCGGCGTGCTCGACGGCCACGGTCACCAGCATCACCGCCAGCGGCACCGGGCGGTTGAACTTCATGGCCACCGGCCACGTCAGCCGCAAGGTGGAGTGGACCGGCACCGCGGTCGTCAAGCTGCCCTCCGCCTGCACCACGCTCCTGGGCGGCTGCGCGGGCACCCAGGCCACCCTCCGGCAGATCGACGGGTTCGCGAGCGCCACCTGCACCGGCGCCGGCGACTGCAACTGCACCCTCCCCATCAGCGACACGACCGACTCGATCGACTCCTACACGGTGACCGGCTCGACGGTGAAGGTGGGCGACAGCGACTACGAGTTCTGCGTCTCGGGCTCAACCTTCACCTACGACGACGTGAGCGCGACCCACGCCGAGCTGGGCGTGGGGACGCTGACCCGACGCTCAGCTTCCCAAGGCGAGGCGCGCGACGGCGCGGTGGGCTTTCAGTGGCTGGCGATGATCTCGCCGAAGGAGCCCACCGCCGCCGGCTGCTGCGAGCCGTAGTGGAAGATCCGCCCGTCCGCGGCGATCCACGACTCGTCATGGCGCCGGTCCTGCGAGGTGATGCGCAGCAGCGCATGCCCGTCCCGGAAGGCCCAGAGCCGGCCGTCCGGGTAGTAGTGGTCGATGAGCGCGCCCTGCCGGGTCCGGACGTGCCACTGGTCCTCGGGCTTGTCCCAGCTGTTGTCGATGACGAAGTCGATCATCTGGAAGCGGCTGCCCGCAGGCGTGGTGCCCACCGTCCCCAAGAGGCCCGAGTCGTTGGGGACGCCGAAGAGCATCACGTCCGGGACCCGCGCCGCCTTCTCGCGCAGGCCGTCGCGGAAGGCCGGCTCGTGGTGCAGCGAGAATCATCGTGTCGCGCAAGAGCCCGAAGGCGTCGCAGGGCAGGTTCTCGGTGCGCCGGAACAGGTAGGAGCACAGCTGGTCGGCGCCCGCCGAGTAGCCGGCGGTGAGCATCCCGCGCGCCTGCCGCTCGTGGAGGATCCGGCCGAACTTCCCGGAATCGCCGGACGCGAAGCGCGCCCCCAGCTCCAGGAAGCGGCCCATGCCGTTGGCGCTCCCGCCGCCGCCGAGGACCACGACTTCGGACTCCCACAGCAGCTTGAACAAGAGGTCCACGTCGCCCTGCTTGAGACCGCTCGACCAGTAGAAGGGCGAGGCCTCGAGCCCCTCACCCCGAAACTGATCGAAGTACCAGCGGAAGCTCTCCCAGGACTGGACCTGCCGCACCATCTCGTCGCCGTCCTGCACGGTCTCGGCCATGGCCACGAACAGGATGCGGCGGTTGCCGGCCAGCGCCCGCCGGACGATGTGATCGTGGTGGAGCCGGTGGCAGCGCTGGTGCGAGCTGTAGACGAGGACGGTGGGGTTCATGGGCCGGGCACTTGGCCAGACCCGGCCGGTGCCGTCAACTCGCCATCCGGGCACCGGACCTGTAAAGACCTCCGAACACCAGGTCGGCCTTCTTGCCACATCGGCGGCTCCGGTCCTGCGGCATCCCTCGTAGGAGAGCTGGGCACGGCCGTTGCTCGAGTCCTGCGCCAGGAGGACTCCATGCGCATCCTCGCCGTCAACGGCAGCCACCGCGGACGCCGCGGGCACACCAGCTTCCTCGTCGAGCGCGTCTTCGCCGGCGCCCGTGCCGCCGGCGCGGAGTGCGAGGAGGTCGCGCTGGCGCAGCTCGAGATCCGGCGCTGCCTGGCCTGCGAACGCTGCCAGCGGAAGGAGCCTCGCTTCGAGTGCGTCCTGGACGCCAAGGACGACGTCCGCTCCGTCTTCCGCAAGCTGGCCGCCGCGGACCTCATCGTCTGGGCGACCCCCGTCTACGTCCTCGGGATGTCCTCGCTCCTGCGCACCTTCCTCGAGCGCTTCTACTGCACCGGCGACGCGGGGCGTTTCCGCGTGACCGACGCCGGGCTGTTCTTCCACGAGGTGGACCCGGCGATCTGCAGCAAGCCCTTCGTCTCGCTCATCTGCTGCGACAACATCGAGGAGGACACGGTGCGCAACGCCCGCGAGTTCTTCCCGGTGTTCTCGCGCTTCCTCGACGCACCCCACGTCGGCGAGCTGGTCCGCAACGCCGGCGCGCTCTGCCGCAAGGGCGACGGCGGCCGGGCCTCCCGCGCCGCCGCCGCGAGCTACGCCGCCTTCGAGCAGGCCGGCCGCGAGCTGGCGACCGCCGGGAGGATCTCCAGAGCCACCATGCGCCGCGCGCGCCAGGAGGTCGTCCCGGTGCCGCTCTTCGGCCTGCTCAAGCGCCTGCGGATCGTGGCGTTGAAGCAGAAGTTCGTCGAGAAGGCCCAGGAGCAGCTCGGGCCCGGCACCGGCTGACGGGCCGTTCGCCTCGTGTGGCAGCCGATCGCTGGCCGGCTCAAGTCGCGGCCAGCAGCCGCTTCAGCGTGGTCGCCAGGGTCTTCAGGTCGAACGGCTTGGCGATGAGGGCCGAGAAGCCATAGCGCGCCGGGTCGGCCAGGACCGGGTCGCTGCTGTAGCCGCTCGAGACCACCGCCCTGAGCGCGGGCTCCAGCTCCCGCATCCGCCCCAGCGCCTCGCAGCCGCCCATGCCGCCGGGGACCGTCAGGTCCAGGATGACCGCCGCGAACCGCTCGCCCGCCTGGTGGCGCTCGCGGTGGAGGCGGACCGCCGCCTCGCCGTCGGCACAGAGCCTCCGGGGTATAGCCGGACAGCCGCAGCATCTCGCCCATCAGCTCGCGGATGTTCTGCTCGTCGTCCATCACCAGCACGCGGCCCGCTCCGGCAGGCACAGGCTCGAGCGGAGGCGTCGGGAGGACCGCCTGCCCGGGGACAGCCGGGAGCAGGACCCGGAAGGTCGCGCCGCGCCCGGCCTCCGACTCGACCTCGATGGTCCCCCCGTGCTTCTTGACCACCGAGTAGCAGACCGCCAGGCCCAGCCCGCTGCCGCGCGCCTTGGTGCTGAAGAACGGGTCGAAGATGCGCCCCTGGATCTCGCGCGGGATGCCGACGCCCTCGTCGGCCACGGTCAGCTCGACGTAGCTGCCCGGGCGCAGCCCCGGCCGCGCCGAGTCGGGCTCGGACACCCGGAGGTTCCTGGCCTCGAGGCGGACCGTCCCGCCCTGGGGCATCGCCTCGCGGGCGTTGAGCACCAGGTTGTGCACCACCTGGATGAGCTGCCCCTCGTCGGCGTCGACCTGCCAGAGGTCCGCGGGGCAGAGGAGCTCGCACCTCACGGTCGAGCCGCGCAGCGGGTAGCCCGAGGCCTCGCGCACGACCGGGGCCAGATCGAACGCCTTGCGCACCGGCGCGCCGCCGGAGGTGAAGGTCAGGAGCTGCTTGGTCAGCTCCTGGGCGCGCAGCGTCGCCTTCTCCGCGCCCTCGACCCAGGCGCCGATGGGCCGGCCGGCCTCGGCCTCGTGGCGGACGAGCGAGATGCTGCCCAGGATGGCGGTGAGCAGGTTGTTGAAGTCGTGGGCGATGCCCGCGGCGAGCACGCCGACCGACTCGAGCTTGGCGATCTTCAGGGCTGCCGCCCCCAGCCGCCGCTGCTCGGTGACGTCGCGGAAGACCAGGACGACGCCGCGGGTCTGGCCGGTGGCGTCGCGGATGGGCGCGGCGCTGTCGGCGATGGCGCGCCTCGTGCCGTCGCGGGCGACGAGCAGCGTGTGGTTGGCGAGGTCCACCACCTTGCCCGAGGCCAGCACCTGCGCGACCGGGCTGGGCCGGGCCGCGCCGTCCTCCTCGGCGACCACCGCGAAGACCTCGTCCAGCGGGCGGCCGCGCGCCTCCTCGCTCGTCCAGCCGGTGAGCGCCTCGGCCACCGGGTTGGCCAGGACCACCCGCGCCTGCAGGTCGGTGGTGATGACGCCGTCGCCGATGCTGTGCAGCGTGACCGCCAGCAGCTCCTTCTCCCGCACCACCTCCGCCTCGGCCGCGCGGCGGACCTCGACCTCGCGGCCCAGGCTCTCGTTGGCGTTGACCAGCTCGCCGGCCTTGCGCTCGATCTCGTCGCGGGTGGTGCGCAAGAGGCCCAACATCTCCCGGAACTTGGCGTACAGGTGCCCCACCTCGTCGCTGCGGGCCGGCGCCGGCTCCGGCCCCAGCTCGAGGTTCTCCCAGCTCACCTTCTCCACCGTCGCCGCCAGCTTCACCAGCGGGCGGATGGTCAGGTAGTGGAGCAGGAAGCCGACGGCGATGGAGAGCAGCAGCACGACCAGCACCCCGCCCAGGAACTGGCCGGTGATGAGGCGGGTGCCCGCCTGGATCGCCTCTTGGATGGACAGCGCCGGCGCGACGACCTGCGCCACCGGCACCACCAGCCCCACGCTCCAGCCGGTGCTGGCCACCGGCGCGTAGGCGACGACCAGCTCACGGCCCCCGAGGCGCAGCTCCTCGCTGCCCTTGCCCCCCGCTCGCATCCGCCCGATCAGCTGGCGCTGGTGCTCGTCCGGGCTCTGGTCCAGGGCGATGCGCGAGAGCGAGGCGATCTGCTCGGTCGTCCAGCGCCGCTCGGGCGAGGCGCGCTGGCTGTCGGCCATCACCCGGCGCTGCGCGTCGTCCCAGAGCAGCTCCTTGAGGCCCTCCTCGGGCAGCGCCAGCGGCTTGCCGGCGGCGGTGACGAGGAAGGCGTACCCCTCAGGTCCCGGGCGCAGCGCCAGCACCTGGTCGGTGATGGTGTGCAGCAGCAGGTCCATGCCGACCGTGCCCAGGAAGCGGTCGCCCAGGTAGGCCGGGGCGGCGCAGCTCGTCATCCACGTGCCCTTGAACTGGTCGAGGTAGGGCTCGAGCCAGCGCAGCTGCCGCTCAGGGTCGTGCTGCGCGTCGAGCAGGCGCACGTAGTCCTGGGTGTTCTCGTCCAGGTCCACGATCTCCGGGCGGGTGCGGACGCTCGCGATAGTCGTAGGCGGGGTAGACGTTGGTCGCCTGCTGCGCGGTCACCACCCAGACCAGGTCGACGCCCCCTTCCTTGTGGGCATTGCCCGCGTGGCGCAGCAGCGGCGTCAGCTGCATCACCTGGAAGAGCGCCTCGGAGACTTCCCGGGCGAGCGCGGGCTCCCGGGCGATGCGCTGGACGACCGGGCGCGGGACCCATGGGCAGCCGTCGCTCTTGCGCTCGTAGTCGGCGTAGGCGCCCACCGTCGGGTCGACGTAGCCGAACCCGGGGAGCCCCGCCCGCTCGCGGCCCGGGTAGAGGTCAGGCAGCTTCGTGCGGTCGAAGACCTCCGGGTGCGCGGCGACGTACTGGAAGGTGGCGCGCAGCGTCTCGGTCTTCTGCCGGTAGGTCTGGAGCAGATGGTCGATCTTTGCCGCCATCTGCTCGGCGGCGTCGACCAGGTGCTCCTGCTCGGTCCGCCGCAGCGTCTCCACCGCACGCTGCGTCGCCTGCCGGTCGATTCTGCTCCATCGCCTGGTAGGCCATGGCGCCCAGCACCAGGATGGGCACGACGAAGGCGACGGCGAGGACCAGGAGGATTCTGTAGATCAGCCGCATACGCCCCCTGCCTGCCTCGCCTCAGTCCTTGCCGGCCGGGCGCATGCTGGCGAGCACGGACTCGATCACGCGCTGCTCCCGGCAGCCCGGGGCGAGCACCACGCTCTCCCGTCCGCCCGCACGCTCCCGGCTCACCAGGCCCGACCCCATCCCCCGGTCCGGCACGTCCGGCACCTGGGCTCCCACCGCGGCCCAGGCGGCATCGAGGGCGGAGGTCAGCTCCGCGCGCTCCTCGGCCGTGAGCGACCGCTCGAACGGCTCGCCGCCACTGTAGGTGCCGCTGGAGCTCTCCTCCGGGCGCACCGGGACGTACCGCAGGCGGGCGCCGTCCAGAAGCCAGGCGTTGCCGCTCCCGTCGGCGTAGGCGAGCGCGTGGCTCGGTGGAGGCTGGGCGGCGGCGCTTGCGTCGTCCCTGGTCACGGCGCTCCTCGGGCACCCGGTGGCGACGGCCGCGCAGAGCAGGGCGGGCATCACGCTCCACGCCCTGGGCTGCCAGCTGCGGCGGGTCATTCCGGCTCCTTGGTGCGGCGAAGCATAGCACCGCCGCCCGCGGCGGCTGGAGCGGCCGCTCGCTAGGCGGCGGGCTCGGCGGCGGGCGGCTTGGGCTCGGCCGCCGACTCGCGGTCGAGCTGGCCGATCCAGAGGTAGTCGCGGGTGAGCTTGACGATGACGCCGTTGAGCGCCAGCAGCGAGATGAGGTTGGGCACGGCCATCAGCCCGTTGGCGATGTCCGCGAAGGCCCAGACCGACTTGAGCGACACCACCGAGCCGGCCATCACCGCCGCGACCCACAGCACGCGGTAGGGGAGCACGGCGCGCCCGCCGAAGAGGTACTCGGCCGCCTTCTCGCCGTAGTAGGACCAGCCCAGGATGGTGGAGAAGACGAAGGTGAGCAGTCCCACGGTCAGCACGATGGGCCCGACGGTGGGGATGCTGGCGAACGCCGCTTTGGTGAGCGCCGCGCCCTGCAGGCCGTTCTGCCACTCGCCCGAGGCCACCACCACCAGGCCGGTCATCAGGCAGACGACCACCGTGTCCCAGAAGGTGCCGGTGCTCGAGACCAGCGCCTGGCGCACCGGGTTCCGGGTCTGGGCGGCGGCGGCGACGATGGGCGCGCTGCCCAGGCCGGACTCGTTGGAGAACAGCCCGCGCGCCACGCCGTAGCGCAGCGCCTGCATCATCCCCGCGCCGACGAAGCCGCCCACCGCGGCCTGACCGGTGAAGGCGCTCTTGACGATCAGCACCGCCGCCCCCGGCACCGCCTGCCAGTGAATGGCGAGCAGGACCAGGCACCCCAGCACGTAGAAGAGGGCCATGAACGGCACCAGCCACTCGCAGAACCGGGCGATGGACTTGATGCCGCCCAGGATGACCGCCGCGGTCACCGCGGTCATCACGCCGCCGGAGAGCCACGGCGAGACGGAGTAGCTCTCCTTGAGCAGCTCGGAGATGGAGTTCGCCTGCACCATGCAGCCGATGCCGAACGCCGCCACCGCGGTGAAGACAGCGAAGAGCACGCCCAGCCACTTCTGCTTGAGTCCCCGCTCCAGCGCGTACATCGGGCCGCCGGCCATCTGCCCCTTCTCGTTGGAGACCCGGTACTCCACCGCGAGCAGCGCCTCGGCGTACTTGGTGGCGATGCCGAAGACGCCGGTCAGCCACATCCACAGCACCGCGCCCGGCCCGCCCAGCGCGACGGCGGTGGCCACACCGACGATGTTGCCGGTGCCGATGGTCGCCGCCAGCGCCGTGACCAGCGCCCCGAACTGGCTGACGTCGCCCTTCCCCTCCGACTCACGCCGCACCGACAGCTTGATGGCCGTGGGGAGGTAGCGCTGGATGAAGCGAAGCCGGAAGGTCAGGAACAGGTGCGTCCCGCACAGCAGCACGAGGAGAGGGACGCCCCAGACGAAGCCACTGATGGTGTCGAGCAACGACTCGAGAGCGGCCATGCACTCCTCGTGGAAGCGAAGGAACCGACGCGGCGAGGGTACACGATTCCTTCGCGCTGGCGACGCGAGCCCGCTTGCTCACCCGCGCTGCGCCCCCTCTCCGGTTCGCTCGAAGAGCGGGCGGCCATGCGCCGATCGGTCCCCGATATGGCGCCGCCGGCGTCCGAAGAGGGACGCCGGCGGTGCACGGACACGAGAAGGCGGGGCGACGGACTACGGGCTCGGAGGCGGCACGGTGCCGACCACGCCCTCGACCAGCTCGTTCATGCTCAGCATCTGCGGGTCGGTCATCTTTTCGCCGTCGTTGAGCCACACCGTCCCGTCCTGCTTCTTGAGCGGGCCCCAGAACACGTCGAAGCGCTTGGCGACCAGATCCTGTTTGGCCGTCGCGACCAGGTCCTTGACCTCCTGCGGCACCTGGTTGCCGTAGGGGCCGATGTCCACGATGCCGGTGCTGATGGGGCCCCACCAGGACTGCGAGGTCCAGGTGCCGTCCTGCACGGCCTTGATCCGCTCCTTGTAGTAGACCTCCCAGTGCCAGACGGGGTCGGTCAGCACGGTGTCCGGCGCGACCGGGACCATGTCCGCGTTGTAGCCGATGGCGTAGATGCCCGCGGCCTTGGCCTTCTCGACCGGCGCGGTCGAGTCCTGGTGCTGGGCCAGCACGTCGCAGCCGGCGTCGATGAGCTTCTGCGCCGCGTCGCCCTCGAGCTTCGGGTCGTACCAGGTGTTGGTCCACTCGACCTGCACGGTGGCGCCGGGGTTCACCTTGCGCACGCCCAGGGTGAAGGCGTTGAGCATCCGGATGACCTCGGGGATGGGGAAGGCGGCGACGTAGCCGATCTTGTTGCCCTTGGTCATCTTCCCGGCGACCAGCCCGGAGAGGTAGCGGGCCTGGTACATGCGGCCGAAGTAGTTGGCCAGGTTGTCGGCGGTCTTGTAGCCGGAGCAGTGCTCGAACTTGACGTCCTTGTGCTTGTTGGCGGCCTCCAGCGTGGCGTCCATGTAGCCGTAGCTGGTGGTGAAGATGAGCTTGTTGCCGTCGGCGACGAGCTTGTCGAGGACCGGGACCGCGTCGGGCCCCTCGGGCACGTTGTCCTTGTAGGTGATCTCCACGTTGGTCAGCGACTTGGCGGCCTCCTTGCGCCCCTGGTCGTGGGCGTAGGTCCAGCCGTAGTCGCCGGGGGTGGTGATGTAGACGAAGGCGACCTTGAGCTTCTCCGGGCCTGCGTCCGGCGGACCGCCGGGGGGTGAGCAGGCGGTTCCGGAGAGTGCTGCCGCCAGCGCCGCGACGGCCGCCAGCCACCGCTTGTGGTCGTTCACCATGATTTCCCCTTTCGACTTCGTCGATGCTTCCCACCTACCGGACGATGGTGCTCGCCGAGACCCGCCAGAGCCCGACCGCCTTCGAGGTGACGTCTCCCGCCGGGTCGAAGTCGATCTCGCCAGAGGCCCCATCGTAGTCGATGTCCTCGCCGGCCCGGATCCGCTCCAGCGCCTGGCCCAGCTCGTTCCAGTGGACCTTGGTGCCCGGGGGCGAGGCGACGTCCACGAGGGCGGCGCGGACCTGGTCCCCGTCCGGCGCACCACCCGCCAGAGTCGTGGCCCGCTCGATGGCCAGGGCCACCAGCGCCATGGCGTCGTAATAGAAGTAGGCCGACTGCGCCGGCTGCTCGCCCACCGCCTCGGAGTAGGCCTTGGCGAAGGAGCCGTCCGCGTCGCCGGAGAGCGCGCTCACGCCCACCGCCCCTTCGAGCGCGCCCGCGGGCACGTCCTGGACGAAGGCGTCGGTCATCAGCGGAGGGGCCAGGTAGAGGCGGGCGTTGCCGCCCAGCAGCTTCCAGTCGCTCACCAGCCGCGCCCCCGTGAGCGGGTCGGCGGCGATGAGCAGGGCCTTGGGCTTGAAGGAGAGGACCTCGTTGAGGACCTCGCGGTAGTCCTTGAGGCCGGGCTCCACCGCGATCGGGACGTCGAAGGTCCCCGGAGACAGGAGCGTGCCGCCGTGGAGGCCGTAGGCCTGGGCGGCGGAGCTGATGAAGGCCACCCCGAAGTCGTTGCGCACGAAGAGGAAGCTCGCGGTGTCCATCCCGTCCTCGAGCATGCGGGTGACGATGGCGTTGGCGGTCACCCGGCTCGAGGGGCAGGTGCGGAAGAAGTAGCCGCCGTCGTCGACGGTGGCGAAGCGCACGGCGGTGACGCCGCCGGAGACCTGGACCCGCTTCTTCTCCTTCGCCAGCGCCACCAGCGTGTCGGCCACGTCGTCCTCTTCGGGGCCGAGGACGGCCAGCAGATCGTCGGAGTCGGTGAGCAGCTTCCTCGCGGCCTCGCTGCCGGCCACGCCCTGCGAGCGCGTGTCCTTGATCACCAGGGTGATGGGCTTGCCCCCCACCCCGCCCGCGAGGTTCACCTTCTCCGCGGCCAGCAGCACCGCCGACTCGGCGTGCCCGCCCGAGTCCGCCAGGGTCCCGGTCCGCGGCAGGAGCACGCCGATGGCCTGGCCCTCCTGCGCCGCCCGCGGGCAGCCCGCGAGCAGCGCGAGCAGCCAGAGAGCGACCAGGCGGCGGAGAGCGTTGGGCATGGGCGCTAGAGGCCCTGGGTGAGGGTGAGGAGGAAGGTCGGCGCCTGGCTGGGCACGTCGACCCCGTTGAAGCCGGGCTCGCTCCAGCGCCAGTTGATGGGGTTGACGATGCGGGCGCTCAGGCTGGTGGGCCGCTCGCCGATGAGCTTCAGGTCCGGCAGCGACACCGACAGCGCCGTGTAGAGGTAGGGCGGCAGCGAATAGCTCTGGTCGAGCAGCATCACGTTCGACTGCGAGGCCTCGCGCTCGCCGACGAAGGACAGCTCCGGCGAGATCTTGAGGCCCCACCACGGCAGGGTGGCGTCGACGACGAGGTGCGCCTGCAGCTGCGGGAAGAGCGGCTGCTTGCTCTGCGGGCTGCCGGTGACGAGGACGGTGGCGTTCTGCTCCTGCGACAGGAGCGCGGCGACCCCCACGCCCAGCCGGCCGCCCAGCCAGCCGGTGAACTGGTAGCGCGCCTCGACCTCGGCGCCGCCGTACCACTCGTCGAGCAGGTTCTGGGCCGACAGGTACAGGCCGCGCTGCACGTAGGCCACGCGGCCGGAGACGTAGGTGGCGAAGAGGTCCGCGGTGACCTCGCCGCTCTTGCCCAGCCGGTAGCTGCCGGCCAGCTCCACGGTGTGGGCGGTCTGCACGCCCAGCTTCTCGTTGCCGCGGATGTCGAAGGGCTGCATGGGCTCGGTGTAGAGCTGCTCGGCGCTGGGCGCCTTGAAGCTCGAGCCGTAGAGCAGCTTGAGGCTGTAGGCGGCGTCCTCGGGCGCGAACACGCCGGCCAGGCGCGGGCTGACGTGCGAGCCGTACACGTTGTGGAAGTCCAGCCGCGCGCCGCCGGTCAGCCCCAGGCTCGGGGTGATCTGCCAGAGCGCCTGCAGGAAGGCGCCGGCGTTGAAGAACTTCCGGGTCTGCCCCGACTGCTCGCTGGGGATGATCGTCCCCGCCGAGCGCAGCACCGAGCCGTCGTAGGCCAGCACGTCCTCGGTCAAGAGCGTGTCGTACGCCTGCAGCCAGTGCAGCTCGTGCTGGGTGTCCGCCCCCACCGAGAGCGAGAGCGTCTCCACCACCTGCCACTGCAGCTCCAGCGAGACCTCGGCCCCCTCGGTGCGCACCCTGCGCAGCAGCACGCTGCCCGGCTGGCCCAGGTCGATCCGCTCGCGCGCCGACGGCTCGGAGTCGAGGTAGGCGCCCGACACCCGGAGCTTCACCTTCTCCCACTCGCGGTCCCAGGCGAGCCGGTAGGTCTGGTTGAGCAGGGCGATGCGGGTGCCGTGCGTGAGCGGCGCGTAGTCCTGGAACTCGCCGCCGGTCTCCAGGTTCTGCAGGGAGGCCAGCGCCGAGACCCGCCCGAACCCCTCGGAGGCCTTGCCGTAGGCGGCCTTGGCGAAGACGCTCTTGGGCCGCGAGACGTCGCCGCGGCTGGTGTCGGGGTTCTCCAGGCCGCGCGCGAGCAGCGGGCTCGACTGCGGCAGCGACAGGTTCGAGCGGTCGAGCACCAGCACGTTCGCGGCGACGACGACCTCGGCCCTCTCGGTCGCCGCCGACAGGAGCAGGCCGCCTCCGCCCGCCAGGCGGTCGTTGACGTTGCCGATGCTCCCCGACAGCCGCACGCCCTCGGCCGACGCGCCCGCCTTGGTGATGATGTTGACGACGCCCAGGAAGGCGTTGGCGCCGTACAGCGCCGAGCCGGGGCCGCGGATGACCTCGATCCGCTCGACGGCCTGCAGCGGGATGAGCCCTCGCCGAAGAAGTTTCCGGTCGAGGGACGGAAGTGGATGGCCTGCCCGTCGATCATCAGCTTGAGGATGGACCCGCTGGCGCGCGCCCCGCCGTTGATGCCGCGGATGCCGACGTTGTGCGTGGACAGGTCGTAGACGTCGTAGAAGCCGGGCACCGTGCGCAGCGCATCGGCCAGGCTGGTGTAGCCCCGCGCGAGCAGCTCCTCGCCCTTGATGACCGTGACGACCGCCGGCACCTGCGTGACCCGCTGGGCGATCTTCGTGCCGGACACCACGAGCTGGTCGAGCTGCGTCTCGAACTCGAAGATGGACTCGGCCAGCGTCGAGGGCTCCGGGGCGGCAGGCTCCGTCGCGGCCGGGGCCGCGGGCGAGGCGCCGGCGGGAGCAGCCTCAGACGGCGCGGCGGGCTGGACTGTCTCGGTCGCCGCGGGCGGCTCGGCCCCGGTCGGAGCCGAGGGCGTGGACGCGGGTGCATCGGGAGGTGCCGGAACGGGCTCTGCCGCCACTGCGAGGCCTCCCTCGAGGCAGCAGGCGCAGAGCACGGCGAGCCAGGCGCCGAAACGAAGTTGGGTCAGAACCTTCAACACGGCCCCCACATCCATGTCCCCCCAACCAGGCGGACTCGCGGTTTCAGCGTTTGACCGACTCACTCTAGGACAAAATTCCAGCACGGGCGAAATCCAAGCGCCCCGGATGGGGCGCGTAGCACGGCGACGCTATTGGACGATTCTCGCTGGCTCTCACCGACCAGAAGCCGACCTTCTTCAGGCCCACGTCGCCGTAGCCGTCGAAGTCGATGGAGCCCGAAGCGCCCTCGTAGTCGATCTCCTCGCCGGCGCGGATCTTCTCCAGGCCCGTGGCCAGCTCGTCCCAGCCGACCTTGGTCCCGGGCGGCGAGGCGACTTCGAGGAGCGCCGCGCGAATCTGGTCGCCGTCGGGCTCGGCCCCGGCCACCTTCCACGCGCGCTCGAGGGCCAGCGCCATCACCGCCATGGCGTCGTAGTAGTAGAAGGCCGACTGCGCCGGGGCGTTGCCGATGGAGCGCCGGTACATGCCGGCGAACCGGCCGTCGAAATCCCCGGAGATCCCGGTGACGCCGACGGCGCCCTCGAGCGCCCCGGCCGGCACGCCGTGGACGAAGACGTCGGTCATCAGCGTCGGCGCCAGGTAGATGCGCCCGGTCCCGCCCAAGAGCTTCCAGTCGCTGACGAGCCGCACCCCGGTGATGGGGTCGGTCGCCAGCATCAGCGACTCGGGCTTGAGGGCGATGAGGCCCTTGAGGGTGTCGCGGTACTCGCGCTCTCCCTCCTGCACCGAGACCGGCCCGGGCACGCCGACCGAGACCATCGCGCCACCGGCGCCGCAGTACGCCACCGAGGCATAGTTGGCGAAGAACGAGCCCAGCTCGTCGGGCACGTAGAGCATGGTGCACGTGCGCATGCCGTCCTCGGCCATGCGCTGGGCGAGCCCGGTGGCGGTCACCGCCGTCGTCGGGCAGGTCCGGAAGAAGTAGCCGCCGTCGTCGATGGTGGTGAAGCGCACCGAGGTGATGCCCCCGGAGATCTGCACGAGCTTCTTGGGCCGGGCCAGCTCGATCAGCGATTCGGCGACGTCCTCTTCCTCGGGCCCGACGATGCCCTTGACCTGGTACTCGTCGATGAGCTTCCTCGCGGCCTCGCGGCCCGCCGCGGCGTCGGAGCGCGTGTCCTTGACCACCAAGGTGACCGGCTTGCCGCCGACTCCACCGGCCAGGTTCACCCGCTCCGCGGCGAGCAGCGCCGCCGCCTCGGCGTGGCCTCCCGAGTCCGCCAGGTGACCGGTCCGCGGCAGCAAGAGCCCGATGGGGATGCCCTCCACCACCGGTGAAGTGCATCCAGCGGCAGCCAGGGCCCCCAGCAACATCGCGGCAAAGCGGCGCAAGATCATGGACAGGTTCGTACGACCTTTTTCACTGGGTGACAACGCCGCAGAGCGGACCTGAGCGCCGAGGAGCGGAAGAGGATCGACCGGCGTGGCGCCGGGCCCTACTCGAACACCTTGGCGGCACCGTCGCGGGAGACCTTCGCCTTGAGCAGGTCGGCGCTCTTGGCGTTGACGTAGACCACGCCGTCGGGGGCTTCGGGGTTCGGCGGCTGTCCCGCCAGGATTCGCCTGCCGGCCTCGGCGGCGCGCTTGCCGCTCTCGGCGTAGCCCGCCTCGATGGCGAGCACCGCGCCCGTCTTGGCCATCCCCTCGGTGAAGCCGATGAGGCTGACGCCCGAGGCCATGGTGGTGGGGACCAGCACCTTGAAGGTGTCGACGCCGACCACGGTGGAATCGGGCACCAGCCAGAGCGCGTCGATCTTCGTGACCAGCGAGCGCGCGGCGTCGATGACCTGGCTGCGGCTGGTGACCTCCACCTTGGTGAAGGTCAGCCCGGCGGCCTTGGCGGCGGCCTCGCACTCGGCCGCCAGCGTCTTGGTGCGGGCGGGGTCGAAGATGAAGCCGATGCGGGTGACGGCGGGGAGGAAGGCCTTGATCAGCTTCACCTGCCGCGCGGGTGGCACCAGCATGGGGATGGTGGCCGCCGGCTTGACCGCGCCCAGCTCGCTCTCCGCGGCCAGGGTCACCAGGACCGGCACCCCAGGGGCGGCGGCGAGGACCGCCTTGGCGGCGTCGGGGCCGATGGCCAGGACGAGGTTGGCCCCGGCGATCCCCGCCTTGACGTCGACGCCGGCGACGGCCATCGAGAGCTGCTTGGTCGCCGGAATCTCGCTCGTGAACGCTTGCTCGACCGCTTTGTAGGGCGCGATGTCCGAGCTGCGGACCACCGCCACGTCGGCCGCCCACACCTTGGGTGAAGCCGAGAGGAACCCCGCCACGAGCAGCGCCTGGACTGCCGCAAGTCCTTGACGACTCCTCAGCCTTCTCGGGAGCGCGGCGGCAGGGCTGTCTCTGCGAAACATGGGCATCGGCGGGGCCCTGCGTACCGAAAGGATGGGCGATTATCACCAGTTCAGGGGACTTCAGACAAGCGAGAGTTGGTCGCGCTCTTTCACATGCCGTGGGAAGACCACGGCCGCAGCGCGGAGGTCGCCGCCTTTCCGTCGAAGACCTCGTCCACCTCCCGGAGGACGGATCGCGCCTACTCCTTCTTCAGCATCCGCCCCAGGCTCTCGGGCAGCTCGTCGCGCACCAGGCGCACCAGGCTGTCGACCTCGAGGTCCTGCAGCCTCAGCCGCGCGGCCAGGCTCTCCCGCACGTGCGCCTCGATGGCCTCCCGGGCGCGGGCGACCCAGCGCGCCGCCGTGGACCGATGGGTGCGGTAGATGCGCGCCAGCTGGTCGATGCTCATCCCCTCCAGGGCGTTGAGGCGCAGGGCCGTGCGCTCGCGCACCGGCAGCGCGGCCACCGCCTCCTCGAGCGCGGCGCGGAAGGCGGCACGGCACTCGGCGCGGGCGCGCTTCAGGTCGGGCGCGGTCCCGTCGGCCAGCACGGCGTCCGCCAGCTCGTCGAGCGGGGCGCGAGGGTGCTCGCGGCGCTTGAGGTGCCCGTACTCCTGGGCGGCGACCGCCCGCAACCAGCCCTTCAAGCTGCCGCGACCCGAGAAGTGGACCAGCCGCGAGCGCCGGCCCTCGCCCGGGGCGAACAGCTCGATGCGCAGGCGCTGCTCGACCTCGCTCACCTCGTCGCGGGTGGCGCCCAGCCGGCCCAGCGCCACCGCCGCCTCGGGCAGCACCGCACGCTCGAAGGCCGCCAGCGCCGTCCGCTCACCGCCGAGGCAGGCCTGCGCGAGCACGAAGCCTTCGACGTCGCCGGACCCGGCGAGCAGCGAGGGGTCGAGCCTTCCCAGGACCTGCGCGAGCCAGGTCTCGCCCATCGGGACCCTCGGCCAGGCGTCGCGCACGCGGTGGGCGATGGCTGAGAGGTCGAGATCGGGGGCGGTGGGCGCGCGCGCCATGCCCTCGTAGCAGACAGGGAACGACCCGGTTCCGTCAACGGGCGCCTCGAGTGCATTCACTCGAGGTGAGCTGAGCTATCGGTCTTTGGCCACCGCGGCGGCCAGCTCGTCCCGCCAGGGCACCGGGTAGGCGAACCGGTCGACCTCCTCCAGCGCCTTCCGCGCCACCGCCGCCGCCCGCACCCGGTCGGCGAGGGCCCGCGAGAGCGCCCAGCGCGCCTCGGCGCGGCGGGCGGCGAAGCTGCCGTCCTTCTCGTGGGCGGCGGCCGCCTTCTCCAGGTGCGCCGCCGCCTCCGCGCCCCGACCCGCGGCGAGCAGAGCGCAGCCCAACGCGAGCCGCGCCATGCCCATGCGCTCCGAGTCCTCGGGGGCCTTCCCGGCGAGCGCGCCCACCGCAGCGTCGGCGTGTACGAGCGCCTCCTTTGCGCGCCCCACGGCGAGCAGCGCGCGGGCCAGGTGGGCGCGCCCCACCGCCTCGTCCACGGGGTTGACCCCAGCGCCGGCCTGCAGCCGGTAAGCCTCCTCGAGGTGCGCGGCCCCGGCCGAGGCATCGCCCAGGCTGACCTCTGCCGTGCCGAGCTGCCGGAGGATCGCATAGCGGCGCGGGTAACCCTCCGGTGCGTTGCCCAGCGCCCGCCCCAGCGTCACCGCGGCGCGATCGGGCCGGTCCATCCCCAGCTCCGCCATCCCCTGCAGCACCCTCGACCAGAGCGCGTCCGGGTGGTCCTTGCCGAGCGTGGCCTCGAGGTCCCCCCCCAGCCCATCCAATAGCCTGGCGGCCTCCGCCGCGTCGCCCTGCTTGAACCGCACCCCGGCCAGCGCGCTGAGCACCTCGCTGCGCGCAGGGTGCCCCTGGGGGAAGGCGTCGCCGCCCACCTTCAGCGCCTGGCGCGCCACCGCCTCGCCCAGCTCCAGGTTGCCCCGCGAGACCTCCACCGCCGAGAGGGCCGCCAGCGCCCGGGCCCGACCTACGGTTCCCTGCACGCCCAGCCTCTCCCACCGCGCCTCGGCCTCGCGCAGCGACCGGGACGCGGCCTCGTAGTCGCCGCGGATGAAGGCCACCTGGGAGCGTGCGAAGTCGAGCTCGGCGGCCATCTCCGGCGGCGAGCCGATGCGCGCGAGCGCACCGCCGGCCGCCGTGAGCGAGTCCTCGCCCTCGGCGGGATGGCGCAGCGCCTCCCCGACTACCCGCCCGTGAAGGACCAGCGCCTGGACGCGGACGCGGTCGACCCCGGCGGCGTCGGCCTCGGCGGCCGCCTTCTCCAGCGACGCCTCGGCCGCCTCGAGCGCACCGGTGAGGTGCTCGGCGCTGCCGCGCAAGAGGAGCGCCTCGGCCAAGAGGGGCCGGATGCCCGTCGCCTCGGCGGCCACCGCCAGCTCGGTCGCCAGCGCCCGCCCCTTGCTCCAGGCGCCGGTCTCGAGCAGGGCGCGGGTCTGCGAGAGCCCTTCGAGGATTCGCTCGGCGACGCCCCGGGCCGCCTCGTCCGAAAGCCGCGGCGGCGGGGCGCCAGCCTGCAGCGGGTCGGCGCAGGACTCGGGCGGCACGAGCGAGCGGACGGCCTGCGCGGCGTGGTCGACGAACGTGGCGTCGGCGCGGCGAGCCAGCGCGGCGAGCGCGCCGGCGTCGAGCACCGTGCGCCTCAGGCACGACCCGCGCGCGGGCGAGGGCGACTTGGACGGCCGCGTCTGGCCCTCGAGGCAGGCGTCGCGGAAGGCCTGGGCGCTGCGGGCGCTCCAGAGCGAGAGCACGCGGTCGAAGTCGGCGAAGGCCGGTTCGGCGTAGCTGCGGCCGCTGGCGAGGAAGGCGGCATGGGCGTCGGAGCGCGCCGCGTCGTCCCAGGCCAGGCGCGACGGCGGGTTGGCGCAGGGGTCGGCGTTCAGCAGCGAGGCGAGACCCGTGGCCGCCGCCACCACCGCCGCCATCGCCAAGGGCCAGGCCCACCTCTGGGCCCGCAGCGGGGCCAGCTCGGCCAGGAGGCTCCTCCATCGAGGCGAAGCGCTGGTCCGGCCTGGCAGCGAGCCCCTTGAGCAGAGCCCGACGCGCGCGGATGGGCACGCCGCGCGGCAGCGAGCCGGCGAGCCTGCCCTGCCGGATGGCCTCCACGCCGCCGGGCGCCGCAGGGAAGGGCCGCACCCCACTGAGCGCCTCCCAGGCCGAGACGCAGAACGCGAAGAGGTCGGCCCGGGCGTCGACCTGCCCTTCGTACTGCTCGGGCGGCATGTAGCCGGGCGTGCCGCAGGCGCGCGTCGAGGTCAGGGAATCGGCCGGGCCGGGACTCTCCGCGCCTGGCTCGCCCGCGCCCGGCGCCACGCGGGTGCTGCTGAAGCGCGCCAGGCCGAAGTCGGCGACGCGCGGCCGCCCGTCCAGGCCCATGAGCACGTTGTGCGGCTTGAAGTCGCGGTGGACCATCCCCGCGCGGTGCGCCGCGGCCAGCCCCTCGCCGGCGTCGCGCAGCACCGAGAGGATCTGCCGGGGCGTGCGCCGCTCCGCCTTGAGCCAGTGGCCGAACGAGCCGCCCTCGACGTGCTCCATGGCCACGAACGCGCAGCTGCCCTGGCGGCCGACGTCGTAGATCACCACCACATTGGGGTGCTCGAGCTTCGCCGCGGCGCGCGCCTCGGCCAGCAGCGCGGCGAGCTCCTCCTCGGTGGCGTCCTTGCCGTCCAGGACCTTGATGGCCACGCGGCGGTCGAGCTCCGGGTCGTACGCGCGCAGGACGAGGCCCATGCCGCCCCGGCCCAGCTTGTCGAGCAGGATGTAGCGCCCCAGGCGCGCGCCGCGCTGCAGGCCCGTGGGCTCCGGCTGCGCCTGATCCCGGTCCTCGGCAGCGAGCGCGGCCATCGCCAGGCGGTGCCGACACTCGGCGCAGCCGTCCAGGTGCTCTTCAATCTCCAGGAGCCGGGGCTCGTCGAGCACGCCCTGCGCGAAGTCGCTGAGCAGGTTGGGGTCCGGGCAGGACATGGGCATGAGCGCCGAAGACTTCAGGGAAAGGACGGCGGGATTGTAGACCGGCGCAGCCTTCGCCACGGACGTTCTGCGGGCGGACGGCTGGCGGAGCCGCCGCGCAGAATCGCCCCTACCGGACGATCAGGAGCGGGTTGCCTATGAGCCAACCGCTCGCCTGCGTCCCAGCGCGACGAGCACCAGCAGGGCCGCGGCCAACGGCGCCACCATCCCGGCCCCGCTCGCGCAACCACAGCCGCCGCCGCGCACCTCGCCTCCCGGGACCGTGCCTGCGTCCGAGCCGGAAGCTCGAGCCAGCATCGGCGCCGGAGACGGGTTGCCCGGCATCCGTCCCGCCCGCCGGCTCGTCCTCGCGCACGACCGTGATCGTCGCCGAGGCGCTGGCCCCGCACTGTCCGCTTACCTGGACCTCGAAGACGTTCTCGCCCGGCTGCAGCGGCAAGCCGCCGATGACCTGGACCGTGTCGCCCTCCTGGTCGCCCTCGGTCGGGGTGACCTCCTGGCCGTTGACCCGGGTCGTCACCGGCGTGATGCCTGCGGTGCGGTAGCTCAGCGTGACGGTCGGTTCGGCGACGTGCGCCTTGCCGTCCTCGCCCACCGCCGGGCTGACCAGCTCGAGGGACGGCGCCGGGTCGCTGCCAGTGAGCATCGCCGTCTCCACGGTCTCGCGCGCGCTGGTGCCGACCTCGATGCTCTCCAGCGCGGTGAGGTGGCCGCCCGCGACGACCTTGAGGACGTAGCTGCCTTCGGCGGCGTCCAGGCAGTAGCGGCCGTCGGGTCCGGTGGTGGCGGTGGCGAGCGGCAGGCCGCAGGCGTCGTCGACCGGCAAGAGCGCTGCGGAGGCACCGGCGAGCGGCCCCGCCTCGTCGGAGACGATGCCGCACAGGCCGGTCTTGAAGTTCACGGTGCGCGTCTGGGTGTCGCTGCCCGCGGAGTTCGCGGCCTTGACCTGCAGCATCGTCTTGCCGACCGGGACGGTGACCTTCACCGCGAAGCCGCCGCCGGTTAGCGGTCCCTTGAAGATGGTGCCGGCCGCGGTGACCTGGACCTCGCTGACGCCGCCGGCGTTCTCCACCGTGCCGGTCACGTCGAAGGTGGTGTCGTCCAGGAACTCACCCTCCTCGGGCGAGGAAAGGTGCAGCTTGGGCGCGGCGGCGGTCGCGGTCTTGGACAACCCGACCGAGGCCCAGATCTCCGCGTTGGCGACGACCGTGGCGCTGGAGGTGTTGTCGACGTAGCCGGCCAGGCGCGCCTTGACCGTGTGCGGTCCGGGCGCGGTGTTGAAGACGAAGTAGGCGTCGCTGGCGCGCACCGCCTTGAAGGCCCCGTTATCGAGCGACACCTCGGCGCCCGTCAGCCGCTTGGTCTTGTCCGCCGGGTCGGCCGGGTTGACCTCATAGACGACGCCCTTGAAGTCGCCGGTGGCGACCGCGGGGTAGAGCCCGACCGCCGCGGTGGTCGTGCCGCCCGCCGTCACCGACTTGCTGACCTTCCCGTCCTGGTAGCCCGTGGCCTTGACCACCAGGTCGTAGGTCCCGGCGGGGAGCGTGAGGCTGAACGCGCCGCTGGCGTTGGTGGTGGCGCTCTTGCCGCCGGCGGTGACCGTGGCGCCGGAGATGTAGGCGGTGGTCGTGGGCGCCTTGTAGACAGTGCCCTTGAGCGTGCCGGTCGTGGGCGTGGGCGTGCTCGTGGCGCGGCTGTAGACGAAGCAGGCGACGGCCTTCACGTTGGCGAAGCCGTTGGAGTAGCCCGGCCAGTCGTAGAAGACGCGCTTGCCGTAGTAGTTCATGTACCCGCGGTTCTTGTCGCCGTACGGGTCGTTGAGGACCATCGTGTGCTGCGCGGTGGCGTAGCCGATGATGACCTTGTAGTGCCCCGACGAGGTGATGCTGGTGAGGATGACGAACGGCTGCTTCTTGTCGACCTCGGCCTGCAGCTCACCCCACGTCGGCGACCAGTCCACGCTCGAGTCGAGGTCGTGGTAGCGCAGGAACTCGGCCATGTGGCCCTTGGTGTCGTAGCCCGTCGGCTGGCGGATGTAGCCGTACGCTCCGTAGCCGACGCCAGTGGCGGTGTCGGCCGCGATGTCGAACTTGCGGCCCTTCGTGTAGACCTTCGAGATGTAGTTGCCCCAGTGGCTGGTGTGGCTCGAGGGCGACGAGCAGGTCGTGTCCCAGTTGGCCAGGATGCCGCGGAAGGCGACGGTCATCATCGCGGAGGTCGGACCGCAGGCCCAGTGGCCGTTGAAGTTGTCGGGCGTGTCGTAGACTTGGTGGATGTAGGGCACCCCGCTGACCTCCACCGTCGACAGCGCCCGCGTGGACTTCGGCGCCTGCGCGCCCGCCTTGGCCCCGGAGTCGTCGAGCGTGCGCCAGGCGCTCACCTCCAGCGCCTTGGCCGCGCCGAGCACCTTCGCCGGCGAGAGCGGCGCGAACAGGAGCGTCCCCGAATCGCCCTGCCCCGCGCGCCACGCCATCAGAGCGCCATCGGGCGAGACGACGGGGTCGGTCTCCCGCACGCCCGGCCTCGCGCTGAGCGCCTTCGCGCCCGTGCCGTCGAAGCGCACCGTGAAGACGTCGGCCTCGGCCTGGGTGCCGTCACCGTCGGGGACGGGGCTCGATTCGAAGAGCACGGTCTCTCCGTCGGGCATCCAGCGCGCGCTCGCCGCTCGAGGCAGCGCGTGCGCACGGCCGGCGGCGAGATCGAACACGTGGAGCTCGCCCGACGCTTCGCTGAGGAGCAGGCGCGTCCCGTCGCCGTTCCACTGCGGGTCGTAGAGCGAGCCGCGGTCTGAGACGCGCACCTTCTTCCCCGTCGCCACCTCGGCAATCCACAGCCCGCGATCGCCGGCCCAGGCCAGGGGAGCTCCCGTCCGGCGAGAGCGAGACCAGGTTGATGTACTCGCCCAGCGGCAGACGGCGGACGGGCGACAGGTTGGCGTCGAGCACGACCGCGGCCTCGCCGACGGTGAACGCGACGCTCCCGTCGCCGGCGAACGCGGGGACCCCGGCGCGCTCGACCGGCGCCGACAGCCGGCGGTAGCTGCCGGTCGTGAAGTCGTAGAGGACGGGCACCTGTAGCGGGTACTCCGCGCCGTCGACCGGTGCAAAGAGCTTGAAGGCGATCTTCGAGCCGTCCGGTGACCAGCGCACCCGGTAGCCCGCGCCGCGGTCCTCGCTGAGCGAGACCATCTCGCCGGTCGCGCGATCGAAGACGTGCAGCCCCAAGCCGTCCTCGCTCATCGCGATGCGCGAGCCCTCCGGCGACCACGCCACGGCGCTCAGGCCCGCGCGCGACGCCGGCGCGGGCTCTTCGGAGCCGCCGGCGTAGGCCGTGACGGGAAGGAGAGCCAGCAGGCCAGCGAGTTGGACGGCGGAGCGGGAAGTCATGACTGCCTCGGCGTCTGGAGGAGATCCCGGGAAGGCACGTCCCACGACCTTGTCGCGCCCAGAGAGCCTGTCTCTGCGCTCGACCCATATAAAGGATGCGGGCCGTTCGCCGAATTCTCAGTCGTTACGGACACTTGGTTGCGAGCGACCGAGCGGCCGTAGAATTCATCCGTGATTCCGGAACGTTGCACGGGCGCGTTTGGGAGGGATTCCGTGGCGGTACGTTGACATGAACTCCGCCAGCATTGACTATGAACCAACGGTTCACACACGCTTTTGCGGAGGATGCGATGACGACTGGCTTGAGCGCGCCGCCTCTGCCCCACCCTTTCCCGCCCGCCGTCGGGCGCAATAGAACTCCACCCGTGACCACGCTCCCAACCCTTGGGCCCTCCACCCTGAGAGTCGCCGCGCTCACGAAGCGCTACGGCGATCTTCTGGCCGTCGATGGGCTCGAGCTCGAGGTCCGCGCCGGCGAGATCCTCGGGTTTCTGGGTCCCAACGGTGCGGGCAAGACCACCTCGCTGCAGATGATGTGCGGCCTGATGGCGCCAGACTCGGGAACGGTCGAGCTCGATGGACGAGCGCTGAAGGCGGGCGCGGCGCGTGGGCTTCGGGAGCTTGGCGTCGCGCCACAGGAGATCGTCGTCTGGGACACCCTGACCTGCCTGGAGCAGCTCGAGTTCATCGGCTGCATGTATGACCTGCCCCGCGCCGCGGCCCGCCAGCGCGCACTCCACCTGCTCGAGGTCTTCGGGCTCACCGACAAGGCCGAGCGGCTCGGCCGGACGCTCTCCGGCGGGATGCAGCGCCGGCTGAACATCGCGCTCGGGCTGGTGCACGAGCCGCGGCTGCTCTTCCTCGACGAGCCGCAGGCCGGGCTCGACCCGCAGAGCCGGGTGCTGGTGCGCGACTACCTCCGCTCGCTGCGCGGGAAGATGACCGTGGTCATCACCACGCACGACATGGAGGAGGCCGAGAAGCTCTGCGACCGGGTCTGCATCGTCGACCACGGCAAGCGCCTGGTGCTGGATACGGTCGCGGCGCTGGAGGCGCAGGTCGCCGGTGGAGACGTCGTCGAGGTGGAGATCGCGCCCGGCGCGGAAGGCACCCTGGCCGAGGTCGCCAGGCTCGCGCCCGCGGAAGCTCACGGTGCAGGGCCGCGTGCTCCTCGTCGACTCGAAGTCCGGCACCGCGCGGCTCGCCGAGGTGCTGCAGGCGCTCGCCCGCCAGGGCGCGGCGGTCGCCGGCGTGCGCTCGCGCAAGGTCACCCTCGAGGACGTCTTCATCCACCTCACCGGCCGGAGGCTGCGCGAATGAGGGTGCTCGCCTACCTGCGCAAGACGTTCCTGGAGAACCTGCGCGAGTGGAGGATCCTCGCGTTCGCGCTCGTACTCGCGCCGGGCTTCGTCTTCATGATGGCCGGCTACTTCCAGGCCTCGGCGCCCGCCTACGGTCTGCTCGTGCTCGCGCAGGATTCGTCGGCGGAGGCCCGCGGCCTCGTCGAGGCCTTTCGGAGCGCGAGACACCCGGACGGCAAGCCGTACTTCGATGTCACGGAGGTCACCGATCGCCAGGCAGCCCGCGCGCGCCTCGAGAAGCGCGATGCCGACCTGCTGGTCGAGATCCCCGCGGGCTTCGGCCAGAGGCTCGCCACCTTCAAGGCGCAGCGCGGCGGCGAGGCGGCCTCCCTCGTCAACCACGCCGACGAGAGCAACCTGCGCGGCTCCATGGCGATGGCGCTCTCCGACTACGTGGCCTTCGCCTACGCCGGGGAGCTGACCGAAGCGCCGATGCCGCTCGAGCCGAGGGTGGAGCGCGTGGGCCAGGCGAGCGCCGCGCGCAGCGAGTTCGACCTCTACGTCCCGGCGCTGCTGGTCCTCTCGCTCATCATGGTGCTCTTCACCGCCGCCGCCTCGCTCATCAAGGAGGTGGACCAGCGGACCATGACTCGGCTGCAGCTGTCGCGGCTCTCCACCGTGGAGCTGCTGGCGGCCATCTCCGTCAACCAGGTGCTCATCGGCGTCGTCGCGCTGGCGTTGGCCTACGGCGCGGCGCTGGCGTGCGGCTACCGGAGCAGCGGCTCGCTCGGGGCGCTGCTGGTCCTGGGGGCGGTGACGACCCTGGCGGTGGTGGCCATCGCCGTGCTGACCGCCGCGTTCCTGCGGACCATCTTCGAGCTGCTGACCGTGGGCTGCTTCCCGTTCTTCGTGCTGATGTTCTTCTCGGAGTGCATGTTCCCGCTGCCCAAGGTCCGCGTCGGCACGCTCCTCGGCCACGCGGTGCACGCCAACGACGTCCTGCCCACCGCGCTGTGCGCGCGGGCATTCGGCGCCATCCTCAACCAGGGCGCGGGGCTTCCGGACGTCGCGTTCGAGCTTCGGGGCGATCCTGGTGCTCACCGCGGGCTACTTCGCCCTCGGCGCCGGCCTCTTCTGGCGCCGGCACCTGCGGGTGGCGTAGCGCGCTCAGGCCTCGAGGTACCAGTGCTTGCCCACGGTCCAGCCGAGGAACCGGCGCGCCTCGGGCCGGCTCTGCTCCAGCACCCTGCCGCCCATCGCCAGCTCCAGACCCGAGAGCGCCGGCTTGAGCTTGCGCGCGATCTCCGCGGGTGCCGCCGCCAACGTCTGGTGGGCCGTGCCCAGGAACGCCTGCTGCTCGCCTTGCGGCAGCAGGGCGAGGAAGAACACCATCTGCCGCCAGGCGTAGGCCGCGTTCTTCAGGTTTCGCAGCTTCATCGGCCGCTGCTGCAGCTTCCAGCAGATCCACCTCAGGCACTGCTGCGCCAGCTCGGCTGGCTTCGCCGTCATCTTGTCGGCCAGCTTCACCTCCGAGAAGAGCGCTGCGAGGTTGTGCGTCGTCAGGATCTGGCACTGCTCGAGCAGCGCGCCGTTGGCCGCCACCGACCAGCCCGTCGCCGTCCCGGCTTCCTTCGCCCGTTCACGGCAAAGCTCGACCAGCCCCGGCACCGTCCTGGCCCGCTCGGGCCTGGCGACGACCTCCAGCGAGCGCACGCGCACCCAGTCGATGGCGTAGTAGCGCTCGTACAGTGAGCCCTCGAGCAGCCGGGCCGCGAACTTCGCGCCGTTCAGGTACTTCTCGGTGAGCTGGCCGGTGAAGAGGTCCGCCGCGATCTCGTCGACCACCGGGAAGTCGAGGCCCGCGTTCTTCGCGAGCGCGCGGATCTCCTGCAGCAGCTTGTTGGGCACGAGGGTCTGGGGAAACGCGCCCAGCGCGGTCCCCGCGACCAGCTCGAGCAGCTGCCGCGCCGCCTCGCGGTGCTTGGGCCCGTCGGAGCGCAGCGGCTTGAGCGCCGCGACCCAAGGAAGCTCGTCGATGTGCACCTGGCTCGTCAAATCCACCAGCAGGAGCGAGCGGCGACGGCGGAAGGCCACGTACAGCGCGCGGTCGAGCCGGCGCAGGGCCCCGTCCGAAAGGCCAGCGGCGCGCCCGGCGCCGGCGAGCAACGGCACCACCCGGGCGATCGCCTCGCCCGACTTGAGGATGCGCCGCTCCACCAGCACCTGCAGCGGCGCGTCGAGGCAGCGTCCCAGCCGCCCCACCATCGCGGCCGGCAGCCTCCGGCCTTCGGGGATCTTTTGGCGCGCCGCCTCTTCGCCGCTGACGGGCCCGGCGACCTCCTCCACCGACGCGAGCCCGCCGTCCGGCGGATACGCGCGCAGCCGCCCCGCGAGCAGCGCTGCGTATTGCGAGCGGGTGGGGCCCGCGACCTGCTTCTCCTGCCGTGCTCGCAGCTCCCGGCAGCTCTCGGTGTCGGGCGCTCCCCGCCGGCTGATGTAGCCGGCGAGGATCAGGCGGATGCGGCCCACGTCCCGGCCGGCCAGCTTCTTGGGCTTCTCGACGCAGAGCTCGAGCAGCTCGTGCAGCTCGCAGAGGCTGCGCCTGCGGTTGGCCGGCGACGGGCTCTGCGTGGCGGCCTTCCGGGAACGCCCCCACTCGGCGAGCAGCGCCTTCGCCCGCTCCTTCCAGCCCTCCGGGTAGCGCCGGCAGGGCCAGGCGCCCTGCACCGTGCGCCGGCCGTCCTCCCGGTCCACCATGTGCGGCGGCTCGCCGTCGCCGAGGGTCTCCAGCAGGAGCGCCACCATCCGGTCGTACAGCGGCAGCCAGACGCGCACGTTCTCGCGCAGCACCTCGAACTCGGGGCGGTCGCGTACCTGGTCCAGCTCCGCGACGAGCTCCCCGACGTCCCGGACCCGCACCGTCTCGGCGTCCGGCATCGGCCGCTCGCTGGGCGCCGGGTAGAAGCGCAGCCGCGGGAAGTAGGGGCCGATCTCGTCGAGCACCGCCCGCGCCTCGTCCTGCCTCCCGTGCTCGGCGAGCCAGGCGACGACGAGCAGCGCGGCCTCTTCGGGCACGTTGACGCGATAGCGGCCGCTCTGAAGCAGCGCGGTGAGCTCGGCCAGCCCGGGGTCGCTCACGAAGTAGGCGTTGAGCGCCGCCCGCTCTCCGCCCGGCGCGCCCCTCCACCCGATACGCGCGAGCAAGGCCTGCTCGTGCGGCTGCAGCGCCCCGCCGGCCAACAGCTCGCCGGTGGCGAACCCGCCCTGCAGCACCCGCAGTGTCGCCCACGCAGGAGCGTCCTTCACCGGCCTGCGGCCGCCGATGTCCAGCGCACCCGCGACCATCTTGGTGAAGAGCTCCGCCCAGCTGCGCGCCTTGGCGCTGGCCCGCTCGCGAGTCTGGGCGTCCGGGTGCTGCCGTGCGGTGGAGAGCGCCTTGGCGAGCTGGCCCACGGCGTAGCCGGGGTTGGCCTGCAGGTCAGAGGAGTCCTGCGGATTGCGTCCGTCGTTCATGGGGCCCCCGAAGTGAAGGCCGGAATCATGGCACGAGGTCGGGAGGTGGGCGCCGCCGGTTGGAGGCCCGTGGAACCCATCTGTCCCATGGGACTCAAGCGCACCCGCAAAGCCCGAGGCGGCAGGGAGCCCATGCTCCACTGCCGCCTCGAAGCTGAAAGCCAGTGCGCCGCCGCGTCAGGCCGCGCTGATGCGCCCGTCGACGACGCGGCCGCTGTCGGCCTTGCGCGCGCGCTTGGCGGCCAGCTGCGCCACCACCTCGGGCTTCTTCTCGATGACCACGTCGTGCAGCACGAGCATGTCGATGCCGGTGCCCAGGAAGCAGCGCACGGCGTCGGCCGGCGTGTTGACGATGGGCTCGCCCTTGACGTTGAAGCTGGTGTTGAGCACCACCGGCACCCCGGTGATCTTCTCGAAGGCGGCGATGAGCGCGTGGTACTTCGCGTTGTCGCTCTTGCTCACCGTCTGGATGCGCGCGCTGCCGTCGACGTGGGTGACCGCGGGGATCTTCTCGCGCTTGTCCATGTGCACCATCATGGTGAAGAGCATGTACGGGCTGTCGGGCAGGCCGGTCATGTCGAACCAGTCGGCGGCCTTCTCGGCGAGCACGCTGGGGGCGAACGGGCGGAAGCCCTCGCGCATCTTCACCGCGTGGTTGACGATGTCCTTCATGTCGTCGCGGCGCGGGTCGGCGACGATGCTGCGGTTGCCCAGCGCGCGGGGGCCCCACTCCATCTCGCCCTGGTACCAGCCGATGACCTTGCCGTCGGCGATCTGCTGGGCGGCGAAGCCCACCACGTCCTCGGGGCGGTGCACCTTGATGTCGCTCTCGAACTGCTTGACCGCCGCCTCGACGTCGTCGTTGGTGTAGCCCGGGCCCAGGTAGCGCGACACCTTCGTCGTCACCTGGGTGCGCGGCTGGTTGAGGACGTTGTGGTAGCCGTAGAGCGCCGCGCCGAGCGCGGTGCCCGAGTCGTGGGCCGCCGGCTGGATCCAGACGCGCTCGAACAGGCCGCTGCGGGCGATCTTGCCGTTCATGGTGCTGTTGAGCGCCACGCCGCCGGCCATCACCAGGTTCTTCTCGCCGGTCTTCTTCTTGAGGTGCTCGAGGGTGTGCAGCACCGCCTCCTCGAGCGCCAGCTGCAGCGCGGCGGCGATGTCCATGTGGCGCTGGAGCACCGGCTCGCTGTTCAGGCGCGCGGGGCCCAGCTCCTTGATGAGCTTGCGCGGGTAGCCCTTGCCAGGCGGGAGCGCCGCGTCGCGGAAGGCCATGTGCGAGAGGAAGGCGGGGTCGACCATGGTCGAGCCGTCGGCGCGCTTCTCGATGATGGAGCGGAAGAACGGCATGTAGTCGCCGGGGCGGCCGTAGGGCGCCAGGCCCATGACCTTGTACTCGTCGTGGTGCGCGAACCCCAGGTACTTGGTGATGAAGGCGTACAGGTAGCCCAGGCTGTTGGGGGCGAAGGTCTCGTAGATGACGTCGAGGCCGGTGCCCTTGGCCACCACGCCCATCGCCGAGCTCGCCTCGCCCTGCGCGTCGACGGTCAGGCAGAGCGCGCGGTCGAACGGCGAGTCGTAGAAGCAGCTGGCGACGTGGGCCAGGTGGTGCTTGACCGGGGCGAACTGGCCGGGCTTGAGGGTGACGCCCATGAACTTCTCGAAGATCTTCTTCGGGCGGTCGTTGTCGTAGCCGGCGAACTTGTTGAACTGCCGCATCGCGTGCACCGCGGCGGTCAGGCCCACCTTCCCCGCCAGGCCGAAGCGGTCGAAGTTGTGGGTGATCATCTGCGGGTCGAACCAGAGCGGGTACACCTCGTAGTAGGTGACCAGGTCCAGCTCGGCGGCGCTCTTGAGCCCCGCCTGCTTCAGGCAGAACTCCATCGCCAGCTTGGGGAACTTGCCGCTGTGCTTCTCGCGCGAGAAGCGCTCCTCCTCGCAGGCCGCGACGACCTCGCCGTCGACGACGATGGCTGCGGCGGAGTCGTGGCTGGAGTCGAAGTGGGACGGGTAGCCGTCCAGGCCGCCGTTGTAGCCGAGGACCTTCATGGTCGCGTCTCCTGGGATTCGTGCTGCGTCTTGGCGTTGGCCTGCTGGAGCGCGCCGTGACTGCTCCAGAGGAAGTCGAAGGGCTTGGGCCGCATCACCGGCAGCTCCTGCAGGGTGCGGACGAACTGCTGACCGAGACGTCGCCGACGCGCAGGTCCTGGCAGCGGATCTCTCGGTACACCACGGAACCTCGCCTTGGACGACGACTCGAAGCGCGCACCCGACTCGTCGCTGCGAGCAACTGGGTCGCTGTGGTCGCGTCGTACTTCAAGGGCGCATCAATCCTCGGGAAAACCTTCCGAGGCCAGCCCAACACTCCCCTCGGGTCGGCGCATTTGACTACCCTACTGTCCTGCCAGTGCCAAGAGATTTGCCGGCGGACACCGTGCGCTTTTACTCGCCCCCGAACAGGGGCGTGGCGAGCCCCGGCCGACCGGGCCGCCGGCCCTTCACGCGAGCCGCCAGCCGGCGGGAGGTCTGCTTGACGCCCCGTCGAAGCGCGCGGCAAGCTTCGCCCATGACGCGACTGGGCATCCTCGAGAGGCGCCGTCCGTTCGTCACCCCACCCTCCAACCTCGCTGCCGCCGGCCTCGCGCTGGCCCTCTTGGCGGGCTGTGCTGGGCCCGGGCGCTACTTCCTGGGCGACCCGCAAGCCGCGCCCGGCCTCTATTGGAATCCGGATCAGGGCCGCCGCCCGGACTTGCCGCTCGAGGACCAGTTCGGGCCGGTCGCCCCCTCGCTGGTGCAGGTGCTGGACACCTCCCCTTCCGGAGCCTGGCGGCCGCTGGGCGACCTGAAGGTGGAGAGCACCACCGCCGCCGGCGCGCTCTCGACGCTCAAGGACCTCGCGGCGCGCTTCGGCGCCCACGGTCTGCTGCAACTGGCCTCGGGCGCCGGCTCACAGCGAACCGCGCGCTCGCCCGAGTCCTTCGGCCGCTACGGAGCCGACTTCGAGAGGCCGTCGAGCGAGCTCGTCGAGGCCAGCCACGGCGTCGCCGGGACCGCCCTGCGCCGCGCCGTCCCCGGCAGCGAGGCGTTCCTGGGCATCGGCTGCGCGGGGTACCTGCCGACAGGTGCGCGCGAGGCCGACGCGGCGACCGGCCTGCTCGTGCCCTACGTCACCGCCGCCGCCAACCCGGCCGCGGCCGCGGGCGTGACGCGCGGCGACTTCGTCCTCGCCTGGCACGTCGAGGGCTCCGAGGAGATCCTCTCGGCGGACTGCGCCGGCCTCAACGAGGCGCTGCAGGCCGCCGGTCCCGGCAAGACCCTCGCCTTCACGCTCTGGAGGCCCGACCCGGCCGTCCGGGAGCTGCTGGTGCGCGTGCCGCACCCGCGCATCATGGGCGCGGACATCAACCCCAACGAGTCCGACCAGCTGCGCGTCGACCGCATCCTCTCCGGCAGCCCGGCCGCCGCGGCGGGGCTGCAGGTCGGGGACATCGTCCTCCAGGTCAACGGCACCCCGGTGGCGGACATCGATCAGGCCGTGCGCGCCATTCGCAGCGGGCCGCCGCGCCAGAAGATCGACGTCTTGCGCGAGGGCCGGAACTTGACGGTCGAGGTGCAGACCGCGCCGCTGACCAGCGTCAGCGCCCGCGACGTGCCGCAGGTCGGCGTGCTGGTGCAGTGGGTCTACTCGGTGGGCGTGCCGGCCGAGGACGAGCTGCGCCCCGGCGACGTGCTGCTCGACTACGTCACCACCCGCGACTTCGTGACCGCCCTAAGGTCGCAGGGCGACGACCTGCGGGTGCGCATCCGGCGCGAGGGCAACCCGCGCGAGGTGGCCGTCAAGCTCGAGCCCATCCCCGACTCCCGGTACCGCCTGGGCACGGCGCTCTACGAGCGCAACGCCGCGCAGGGGGCGCCGGCCTCGCTTTCCTCGCCCGCCATCGAGGCGCCGCGCGGGTGCATGCGCGACATCGAGTGCAAGGGCGACCGGATCTGCGTCAAGGGCGAGTGCACCGATCCCAAGAAGTAGCCGCGGCAAGGTCCGCCAACTGCGCAGCGGTGCGACACTGCGAGCCGGTTGGAGCGTAGGGCAGCCGTGGCGACGCAGGCACGCGACGCCCCGCTACCTTCTCAGAGCCTCGAGCCGGCGGCTGACCTGCCACGCGACGGATGGCTTCGCAGACATCGGGTGCTTCGCCCAGCCCAGCGGCTCTTATGAAGGACGGTGAGCGAGGCTGGTGGCTGCGTGGCACTGAGGCCGGGATGCTCGTTCGCGCTTCCGAGCGACGGATTCAGAGGAGGCTGCCATTCGGCGACTCCGCCCTATCGATGGTCGTGCCCTATCCGTCCGTGCCCAGCCGTCCCGGCCTCAAGGTGGCTCGCAGACGTAGTACGGGCTCCCGCCTCCATGCCGGGCGCAGCTGAGCCCGTCGGCGCAAGGATCGGTCCCGTCGGTCTGGCACAGGTCCAGGCACATCGCGCGCGTCGGCTGGCCGTTGGGCGCGATGTTGCGGCACCGGGAGCCCGCCGGGCACGTGTTGACCGGGTCGAAGACGTTGCACCCCGACTGCGCGCAGTAGCCCGCGCTCGGCCAGCCGTCGGCGGTCCCCAGGCAGGTGTCGGAGGCGCAGTCCGACGCTTGGGCGCAGGGCTGGCCGATGGCCCCATTGGCCCCGCCGGAGTCCGGCGACTCGCTGGCGTCCAGGCCCGCCGCGGCGTCGGGTCGCAGGCCCGAGTCGGGCTGCCCTCCGCCGTCCCAGGCCGCCCCAGCGTCCAGCTTGGCGCCGACGTCCGGCTCGAAGCTGCCGTCCAGCAACGCTGCCGCATCCACAGACTCGGCCGCATCGAGGGGGCCGGAATCCGCGGCGCTCGTGCCCGCATCCGGCCGCTCGCCCGCGTCCAGCCCTGGGCCGGTGTCAGGCACGCCGACGTCCTCTGACGGCGCGGGCCCGGTATCGGCCGACGAGCTGCCCGCGTCGTCGTGTAGGACCAGCCCCACGGGGTCGTCGCAAGCGGCCATGACCGCTGCCAGCAGGACGACGGCTTTCCAGGTTCGCATCGGCGCCTCCCGACTCGGTTCGTCGCCGCCGATTGTAGCCCAGCCTCGCCTGGACCCCTCGAAAGCGGCCGGGCTGCTTTCGCCTGGAATCCCGGGGGCCTGGCGCCGGCTCGCCCGGACGGGCGTTGCTGCAACGCACAACCCGGCTTGACGCTGATGGGAAATGTTGTATCTATAGGCCCGCTTGTTGCGGCGCACCATGCGCCGACCCGAACTCACACGAGGATTCCCATGGAACTCAAGGGTGCAGTGGCAGTCGTCACCGGTGGCGCCAGCGGCATTGGCGAGTCCGTCGCCAAGTCGATGGCGGCCAAGGGCGTCAAGGTCGTGATCGGCGACATGGACCAGAAGAACCTCGACCGCGTCTCCGGCGAGATCGTCGCTGCCGGCGGCCAGGTCGCCTCCGCCAAGTGCAACGTGACCAGCGACGAGGACGTCGCCGCGCTGATGGACCTCGCCATCGAGAAGTTCGGCGCGCTCAACATCGCCGTCTCCTGCGCCGGCATCATCAAGGACGGCCTGATGATCAACACCGACAAGGAGACCGGGAAGGTCAAGAAGGCGATGACCACCGACCAGTTCAAGGCGGTCATCGACGTCAACCTGGTCGGCTCGTTCATCACCATGCGCGAGGCGGCCATCCGCATGGTCAACAACGGCTACAAGGGCCTGCTCGTCCCCATCAGCTCGGTGAACAAGGTGGGCCAGACCGGGCAGATCAACTACTCGTCCACCAAGGCCGCCGTCGCGCTGTGGCCGAAGATCCTCGTGGGCGAGTTCCAGATGAAGGGCATCCAGAACATCCGCTGCGTCGCCATCGCCCCCGGCTACGTGGGCACCCCGATGGTCAAGGGCATGAACCAGGACGCGCTGGCCGGCATCCTCAAGGGCGTGCACATCAACCGCCTCATCGAGCCCAGCGAGATCGCCGACATCATCATGTTCGCGGCGCAGAACGAGGCGGTCGACGCCACCTGCCTGGAGATCACCGGCGGCCTCATCAGCAACGGCCTGGCCAAGTAACTCCGGACCCTTTCTTCGCCGGCCCCCCGCCGGCGCCCCCCTTACCAAAGAGGATTGCCATGAGCCGCGTCAGCATCGTCGGTGCCTACAACACGAAGTTCGGGTCGCTGATCGACGTGAAGGACATGATCAGCTTCAAGAAGAAGATCGACAAAGCCTCCTTCTACGACCTCCTCGTCGAGGCCGGCCGCGGGGCCATCGCCGACTCCGGCCTGTCCGCGAAGGACATCGACGCCGTGTGGATCGGCAGCTGCTCGCCGGGCCGCTTCGTCAACCAGGAGCACGTCGCGCCGCTGGCCACCGCCATCGACCCCGCGCTGCGCTTCAAGCCGATGACCCGCACCGAGTGCGCCTGCGCGTCCTCCTCCGTCGCCATCTACGACGCGCTCTACGCCATCGAGGCCGGCCGCTTCAAGAACGTGCTGGTCATCGGCGTCGAGAAGATGAACCTGCTCGACACCCCGGCGATGACCCAGGCGCTGGCCACCTGCTCCTACTGGCCCGAGGAGGGCGGCAAGGGCGCCACCTTCCCCGGCCTGTTCGCCGAGCTCGCCAAGGCCTACATCGAGCACTACAAGCTCAGCGAGTCCGAGTGGCGCGCCCAGTCGGCCCACGTCGCGGCGCTCATGTACAAGAACGCCACCAAGAACCCGCTGGCCCACCAGCAGAACGGCCCGCAGACCGCCGCCGAGATCCTCGCGCTGCCCGACAGCGGCAAGGGCTCGAACATGCTGATCGCCGCGCCCCTGCGCCTGCACGACTGCTCGCTGGTGACCGACGGCGCCGCTGCGGTGGTGCTGACCACCACCGAGAACGCCAAGGCCTCCAAGAAGAAGGTCGTGGAGATCGCCGGCATCGGCCACTCCGAGGAGTACATGCCGCTGTCCAAGCGCCCGAACAAGCACGTGCTCGAGGCGGGCAAGGACGCCGTGGCCAAGGCCTTCAAGGAGGCCGGCGTCACCTCCAAGGACATCGACCTCGCCGAGGTCCACGACTGCTTCACCATCAACCAGCTGCTCACCACCGAGGCGCTGGGCTTCTCCGCCGACGGCAAGGCCGGCCTGGACTACATGAACGGCCGCTTCACCGCCGATGACGACCAGGTCTGCATCAACCTCTCGGGCGGCCTGAAGGCCAAGGGCCACCCGGTCGGCGCCACCGGCGCCTCGATGCACGCCCTGGTCTACAAGCAGCTCATCGAGGAGCCCATCGGCCTGGCCCCGACCAAGAAGAAGCCGTCCATCGGCGTCACCTTCAACGTCGGTGGCTCCGGCGTCACCAACTGCGTCAGCGTGCTGCGCCGCGTGAAGTAGACCTCACCATTCGGACATGCGAACGATGCGGGGCCAGGGGCGACCTTGGCCCCGCATCTCATTTCCGGCGCCGCGATCGCCTTGGCCAACGCCCCCGCCAGGGGCCCGGGCGGGAGCTCGCCCAGCCCAGTTTCGTTCGCGCGGATCAGCGCTCCCTCCTTCGCCAGGTCCCCTCCCGGAAGGCATGTGAACGCGCGCGCGCGCGTTCAGGACGCTACGATCGGCCGGGAGACTTGGAGAAGCGCATGGCAGACCTCGAATGCCCCGACATCGGCGACCCCGTGCTCGACCAGCACCACCGCCGCTTGCGGACCCAGCTGCTGGAGCTGGTAGCCGCGGTGAACGCGGGGAAGGTGGAGGCGGTGAGCGCGCGCCTCGATTCGGTCGTGGAGGACATCACCTCGCACTTCGCGGTCGAGGAGCAGCTGATGGTGGAGACGGCGTTCCCCAACGCCTCCCGGCACAAGGAGGCCCACGACAGCTTCGTGGCCGACGCGCGCAAGTTCTCGAAGGAGCTGGAGACCAAGGGCCTGACGCCGAACTTCCGGCGCTGGGCGGTGGGACGCCTGCTGGAGTGGTACCGCTTCCACATCGTCGCCAACGACGTGGAGCTAGGGCGGCACCTGCTGAAGAAGCGCTGATCGTGCTCGGCGGCGGTGAAGTCCCGACACCGCGGTGACAACTTGACGACGCGGCGCCTGGCCCGGCCCCTCGTGCCGCCGCGCGCCCGCCCGACGAGACCGATAGCGAGGTCGCGGGCAAGCGCGTGACGCGAATCACGAGCGCGGCTAAGCCCCACGTCCCGCCTCGAGAAATCTCGGGGGCCGGCTGCGATCGGGTCCGGCCGGCCCTCCCGCGCAACGCGGCGCGCTGGCACGTCTTGCATTCCCGACCTCCACGAACGCCTCGCCACCGCGGCGAGCCTTCGCCGCAAGGAGGTCCACGATGGATGCCCCCGCCCAGATCCTGCCGAGTCCCTTCCCCCTGACTCGCGAGCCCCCACCCGAGGCTCCGGCGGTCAGTCCCTCGCCGGCCTCGATCCCGGTTGCCGTTCCCGCTCCTGTCGACCTTCGCGGCGGGCTCGTCTCTTGGGCGCAGGCCATCGGCGGCACCGCGCTCTTCGGCTTCGCGCTGCGCACCGCCGCGGAGCACGCCCTCCCCGGCCTCGGCCACCTCACCTGGGCCGCGTCGTATGCCGGCGCGCTGCTGCTGGCCTGGGCCATCTGCCTGCCCGCCCTCTACGTCTTCTGGGCCAGCCGGCAGGAGAAGCTGGGCGCCCGCGAGTGCCTGGGCGCGGCGCTCGACGCCTTCGGCTCCTCGGGCGCGGCGCTCGCCTCCACCGCCCCCATCCTCTGGTTCTTCTCGGTGACCGCTCCGCACTCGCGGATCCTCGCGCCGCTCGCGTTGGTGTTCGCCGGGCTGGCGCTGGTGGCCGGAGGCGCCGTCTTCGGCACCCGGCTGCGAGCCCTGGGCGGGCGCCTCCACTTCCTCGCCCAGTGGGCCTTCGCCGCGCTCGTCGCCGTCAGCTTCGTGCAGTTCGCCTACCTCACCGGCATCCGCTGGTTCTAAAGGAGCCGCCATGAACGCATCGACCCACACCGCCCCCGCACCGACCGCGAAGTCCCCCGGGCTGCTCCAGACCGCCGAGCTGCTGCTGCGCAGCCCCGATCAACTGCTCGACAAGGTGCACCAGGGCGGGGCCGCCACCCGCGACCTCCCCGCCCGCCTCATCCTGCTCTCGGCCATCGGCTTCGGCGCTTACGGCTTCATCGTCGGCCTGGCGCACTCGCCGCTGCAGGGCCTGCTCGCCGCCCCCAAGCTCGTCTTCGTCGCGCTCGGCTCGCTGGTCATCTGCTTGCCGGCGCTGCACGTCTACGGGCGGCTCTTGGGGAGCAAGGCGCGGCTCGACGAGGCCATCGGCGAGGCCCTGACCGCCATCGCCACCGCGGGCATGACGCTGCTCGCGCTCTGCCCGGTGCTGCTCGTCTTCACGCGGGTCATCGCGCCGACGCTCGGCGTGTACCTGTACACCATCCTCGGCGCCGCGGCCCTGCTCGCCTTCGCCTGCCTGCGGGGGATCCTCGTGCTCTACCAGGCGATGCGCCGCGGCCGCCGCCCGGCGTTCCACCTCTTCGCCTGGACGGCCATCTTCGGGCTGGTCGGCCTGCAGTGCGCCTGGCTCATCCGGCCCTTCATCGGCGCCCCCAGCGACACGAAGCAGTTGGTGCTCACCCGGCCGCTGGAGCGCACGGCCTTCGACGCCCTGCAGCGCACCGCCGTCAAAGCGGTCGAGACCGCGCTTCGCTGAAACCCCAAGTCCCCAGACCGACGGAGGCAGACGCCGTGGCTCTCGCGACCCTCGTGATCTACCTGGCTGCCGGACTGCTGGTGGCCCTCGCCCTGGCGCGCCGGGTGCCGGCCGCCGCACCGACCTTCGCGCTGCGCGCCCTGCTCTGGCCGGTCTTCCTCCCGCTCTTCGCCCCGGAGCCGCCCGCCCCGCCGGCGCCAGGCGACGAGGGGCGCATCCGAGCGGCGGAGGCGTCTCTGGCCGACGCGCTGCGCGCGCTCGGGGACCTGCTCGGCGACGGGCTGACGCTGGAGATGCGCCGCGTCGAGGCGCTGGGCAAGGCGTTGCGCTCGGCGGCGGCGCGCAAGGTCGAGCTTCGACGGCCTGCTCGCGATGCCCGAGCACGACCTCGCCCGGCTCGTCGCCGAGCACGACCGGCTGGTCGCCTCCCACGACGGGTCGGCGGTCGCGGAGATCCTGGCGCAGCGCATCGAACACGTCCGCAAGCTGCAGGCCTTGAGGCAGCAGACCCAGGCCGAGCTCGACCGCGCCCTGGCACGGGCCGGCGAGCTGGCCACCCGGCTGACGCTCTTGCGCTACGACGCCGGCGCCCACTCCGGCGCCGCCGCCACCGCCCAGCAGCTGGCTTCGTCGATCGACGAGCTGTGCGCGGTGCTCGTCGAGGTGCGCGCCGCCTGAGTCGGCTCAGGCGGCCTGGGGCTTCAAAACCAGCTTCGCCACCGAAGCCGAAGCCACCGACTCCTTCGACCACGCCATGGGGACTCCCTCACCCCGCTCCCAGAGCGGGACCATGTCCCCGTAGTGCGGCGAGAGCGGGTTGCCCGACTGGCCGCCCGCGAGGATCCAGCGGCCCGCCTCCCAGTTCCCCACGTCGAGCACCATCCGCAGGTTCGGGATGCCGATGGGGTTCGCGAGCGGCTCGCCGAACGGCACCGAGGCCTGCGGGAGGGTGCTGCCGTCGCCGCCGAAGGCGATGGGGCCCAGGTTGAACAGGCCGCGCAGGACGGGCTTGGAGCCCACCGGGTGCGTGAGCACCAGCGGCCTGACCTTGCCCCACGCCCATTGCCGGACGTCGCGGCCGGCGACCTCCTCGAGCTGCCTCGCCGCGGCCTCGAGGCTGGAGCGCACCTCGGCGTCCCAGCCGCCTGCGAACCACCCGTCGGGCTTCGAGAGGACCAGCCGCACCAGCTGCCCCGAGCGCCGCAGCGCCATCATCCCGTGCGGCAGCAGCGCGTTGATGCCTTCCCCGAGCGCGGCCTCCCAGGCCTTCGGAGCCTTGGCGCGGCAGACCCGCGCCATCAGCTCCGCGAACCAGAGGCTCGAAGACGGCGGCCGCGGCGGAGTCGGGGCCCACCACGCCGTCCCAGTCCTCGAGCAGCCCCACCGCCTCGCGCGCCGGCGAGCCGCGCATGGCGGCGAGCACCGTCTCGCGCAGCGCCCGCCAGTACACCGTCGTGCGATCGAGCTGCATCCTCATCGTCGCCTCGAGGTCCCACTTCTCGCGCGCCGCGAGCAGCTCCACGATGCGCGCGTAGCGGCCGCCGTCGAGCCAGTCGGCGCCGAGGAAGGTCTGCGTCGTCGACCGCGGCGGCTGGTTGGCGGTCGCGAGAAAGCCCTCCGGTGGGTTGGTGATGCCGGGCAGCGAGTCGAAGGGCAGCGGCTCACGCTCCCATCCGGTGTCCGCGTGCCAGGCCGGCATCGGGACGAGGCCGTGGCCGCCGCGGCGGGCCGGTGCGTCGCCCACCAGCTGCCAGGCGATGGTCCCGTGCACGTCGGCAAAGAGGCGGTTCTCGGAGTCGGCCGGATAGACCCGGAACAGCTCGCGGGCCTCGGCGACCGTCTGCGCCCGGAAGATCTGGAAGGAGGCGATGGGGCGCGCCGCCATCCAGGTGGCCCGCATCGAGAGGACCGGCGCGCCCGCAGGCAGGCAAGGCGAGACGACCGGGCCGCGCGGCGTGACGACCACCCGCTCGTGCACGTCCGCGCGCCCGCGAACGCGGATGACCTCGTCGCGGACCTCGCACGCCTCCCAGCCGCCCTCGCGCAGCGCCCGGGTCCCGTCGTCGGAGAGCCGCTCGACGAAGAGGTCGGTGTTGTCGTGGTGCCCGGCGGTGAAGCCCCAGGCCACCTTCTCGTTGTGGCCGAAGCTGGCGATGGGCTGGCACGGGAAGCAGGCGCCGCTGACCGCCCAGTCCGGAGTGCGCACGTGGGCGAGGTACCAGTAGGCGGGCAGCATCGGCGACAGGTGGGGATCGCAGGCGAGCAGCGGGCGGCCGGTGGTGGTTCGCGACGGGGCGAGGACCCAGTTGTTCGAGGCGCCTCCGGCTGGGGCGGCGCCGAGCAAGCGGTCCGCGTCGGCGGCCAGCTTCTCCGCGGCCTGGAGCAGCCGGGCATCGCGCTCGAGGCGGGAGCCCCGCTCGCCGGCGATGAGCGAGGGATCGGCGGCCTCCAGCGCGAAGAGCGCCTCCGGGCCGTCGGCGAGGAGGATGCGCAGGCGCGCGAGCTCCGCGTCCCAGTTGGAGCACAGGGCGAAGCTGATGAACTGGACGACCGCGAGCGAATCGGCGGGCTCGAGCACGAAGGGAGGCGCACCCAGGAGCGCGGCCTCGTGCGTGCGCGGTCCCTGGCGCAGCGCGAAGTTGGCCCCGCGGATGAACGCCTCCAACTGGGCGCGCACGGCGGGCGTCTGCACCTCGAGCTGCGCCTGGGCGTTGCGGCGGAAGCCCAGGCGCCTGGCGAGGCGATCGGCGTCGAGCATCTCCGCCCCGACGACCTCGGCCAGGGTCCCGCGTGCCGCGCGGACGAAGAGCTCGAGCTGGAAGGCTCGGTCCTGCGCCTCCGCGAAGCCCAGGCCGAAGAACGCGTCGTCGTCGTTCTGGGCCTCGACGTAGACGATGCCGTGGCGATCGCGGCGGATCGTCACCTCCGAGTGGAGCGGAGCAGGCAGCTCACCTTCGGTCTTCGGCAGGCGAGTGCCGAGCAGGCGCAGCAGGAAGCGCATGGCGATCCTCCAGGGGCGGTCGTTCCGCTTCGGGAGAATGCCACCAACTCGCATGCTGGCGGAGCGTCATGAAGGAGAGCCCGGGCGGCAGGCACTGCTTGCACCGGTTGTCCGGAGGTCGAGCGGTGAGCAGGATGTGGCTGATGCGAAAACGTGCGAAATGCCCAGTTGCCGAGAGAGCGCTCGCGGACGAGGTGGAGGCCTACTACCGCTGCCAGAGCGCCGAGGAGCGCCTCGAGACAGACGCCATCGCTGTTGCTTCCTCCCAGGCCGCACGCCGCCTCGACGTTGATGATGAGCCTGCACCCGGCCACCGTCCCAAGAGACGACGCCGCCGTTGACTCTGGGCGAAGGCTACCCCTCGCCGTGCAGGTACATGAACGCCTTCTCCGGCGTCACCGGCAGCGACGGCAGCGGGCGGTCCTTGCGGACGCTGCGCAGCGCCTCCAGCACCGCGAAGTACGCCCCGAGCCCGTGCACGAACGGAGGCTCGCCCACCGCCTTGGAGTTGAAGACGGCGAACGGGTTGTTCGAGTCCGGCAGCAGCGTCACCCCGAAGCGCTTGGGCACGAACTTGAGGTCCGGGACCTTGTAGGCGTTCACGCCGGTGAGGACCTTGCCGTCCGCGCCGTAGCGGATCTGCTCGAGCGTGGCCCAGCCGATGCCCTGCACCACCGCGCCCTCGACCTGCCCGCGATCCACCTCTTCGCTGATCGGCATGCCGACGTCGTGCACCACGTCCACCGCCTCGATCGTGTACGTGCCGCGTACGACGTCGAGGAGCACTTCGGTCAGCGAGGTGCCGTAGGCGTAGTAGGCGAATGGGCGGCCGCGCTCGGTGGCCAGGTCATAGTGCAGGTCGGGCGTCGCGTAGAACGCGTGCTCGCCCAGGTCGACGCGGGCCCACTGCGCCGCCTTGACCAGCGCCTCCCAGGAGAGGTCCACCTTCTCGCCGCCGACGTAGATCACCTCGTCGCGGATTGCTATCTCGTTCGGATCCGCATTCTTCAACTCCTTCAGGATCACGGCGCGCTGGGCCATGAAGGACTGTAGCCGCGCGTAGAGCTTCTGGCAGGCGGTCTGCGTCGCCATGCCGTTCAGGTCCGCGCCCGTGGAGGCCGACGTCGGCGAGGCGTTGGGGATGCGCGAGGTGTTGGTGGTATCGACGCGCACCTTGTCCGGCTTGATGCCCAGCGTCTTGGCGGCGATGAGCTGGATCTTGGTGTTGACGCCCTGCCCCATCTCCACCGCGCCGGTGCTCACCGAGACGGTGCCGTCGACGTACAGGTTGACGAGTGAGCTCGCCTGATTGAGTGCGGTCTGCGCGAAGCTGATGCCGAAGCAGACCGGCACGAGCCCGAGGCCCTTCTTGGTCTCGGCGTGAGTCCGGTTGTACTCGGCCACCTCCGCCTGCCGCTTCGCGAGGTCGACGTTCCGGTCGAGCGCGTCCCAGCAGCGGTGGGCGTTCACCTTCTCGAGCTTCATCCCGTACGGCAGGCTGTCGCCGTCCGAAAGCAGGTTGCGCTTCTTGAGCTCGACCGCGGAGAGGCCCACCACCTCCGCCGCGCGGGCGAGCGCCGACTCGATGGCGAAGGTGCCCTGGGGCACGCCGAAGCCACGGAAGGCGTTGTTGGGCGGGAGGTTGGTGCGGCAGCTCATCCCGGTGATGCGGATGTTGGGGATGCGGTAGCTACCGGAGGCGTGCAGGAAGCTGCGCCCGAGCACCGCAGTGGAGATGTCCGCGCAGGCCCCGGCGTGCTGGTAGAGCGTCACCTCGTAGGCCTGGATCCGGCCCTCCTCGTCCAGGCCGATCTTGTAGTCGTACTCGTAGGCGTGCCGCTTGCCGGTGGTGGCGATGTCCTCGTTGCGCTCGAGGACGAGCTTGACCGGCTTCTTGAGCAGGAACGCCGCCACCGCCGGCGCGACCACCCAGACCGCGGTCGACTCCTTGCCGCCGAAGCCGCCGCCGAGCCGCCGGATGTCCAGCTCGACCTTGTGCATCGGGATGCCGAGCACCTCGGCGATGTGGTGGTGGAACGCCCCCGGCGCTTGGGCGCTGGCGCAGACCTTGATGGTGTCGTGCTCGCCGGGCAGGGCCAGCGCGCGCTGCGTCTCGAAGTAGAAGTGCTCCTGCGGGCCGCTCGCGAGCCTGCCCTGGACGACGTGCTTGCACCGGCCGAACGCGCCGTCCGGGTCGCCATTGACGAGGACGCGCTTGGAGCCGTGCAGCATCCCCTTCGCCGCCGCCTCGCGCGGATCGAGCACGGGCACGAGCTTCTCGATCTCCGCTTCGCACAGCTTCACCGCGCGCCGTGCGAGCCGCGGCGACTCGGCCACCACCAGCGCGATCGGCTGGCCGATGTACTCGACGGCGTCGAAGGCGAAGAGCGGCTGGTCCTTGAAGATGTGGCCGACCTGGTTGAGGCCCGGCACGTCCTGGTGCGTGAGCACCGCGACCACGCCCGGCGCCGCCTTGGCCTTCGCGACATCGATGGACTTGATACGCCCCTTGGACACCGGCGAGGTGAAGAGCGCGGCGTGCAGGCAGCCCGGAGGCGCGGGGATGTCGTCGACGAACTGCGAGGTCCCGCGCACGTGCATCTTCATGTCGTCGTTTCTCATCGCGACACCTCGGCCGTCGTCGCCGCAGCGGGAGCAAGGAAGTGGGCCCGCACGAGCTGCCCCAGGAGCGCCTTCTTGTAGGCGGCAGAGCCGCGGATGTCGTCGATGGGCCTCGCCGCCTCCATCGCCGCCTTGGCGATGGCGTCGGCCGTCGCCGCATCGGGCTTCCTGCCGTGGAAGGCCTCGGTGCCGGGGACCAGCATCGGCGTCGGGCCGACGCCGCCGGCGGAGACCTTCAGCTCGGCGATGGTGCCGTCCTCCGCGCAGGTGACGCGCACCGCGGTGTTGACCGCGGCGATGTCCAGGATGGTGCGGTTGGAGACCTTCTCGAAGTGGTAGCGCGCGTTCTTGGGCAGGAGCGGCACCACGATCTCCTTGACCAGCTCGCCGCAGGCGAGGTCGACCTTCTTGTAGCCCAGGAAGAACTTCGAGAGCGGCACCTCGCGGGTCTTGCCCTCCTCGGCCTCGAGGACCAGCCGCGCGTCGAGCGCCAGGAGGATGATCGTCGCGTCGCCGATGGGCGAGGCGTTGACCACGTTGCCGGCGAGCGTCGCCTTGTTGCGCAGGATGGTCGAGGAGTGGAGCAGGAAGTCCTTCTCCAGCTGCGGGAAGTGCTGCTTCACCGCCTCGCTGCGGCGGAAGTCCTCGAGGGTCGTCGCGCCGCCGATGCGCAGCACCTCGCCGTCGACGCGCGTGTACTGCAGGTCCTTGCGCCGCGAGAGGAAGCACAGCTCGCTCTCCAGGAGCTTGTCCGGCTTCTGCACGAAGAGGTCGGTGCCGCCGGCGACGAGGACCGCGTCCTTGCCCGCCTTGGCCGAGGCCTTGCGCAGCTTGCCCAGCTGGGCCGGGATCTCGCCGAACCAGGCGGGTACGACGCCCAGGTCGACCATCGCCTGCAGCCGCTTCTTGCCTGAGGGCGCGCTCGCGACCTTCTCCGCCAGCGCCTTGGCCGCGTTGCGGATGGCGACGTAGCCGGTGCAGCGGCAGATGTTTCCGTCGAGGGCGTCGAGCGCCTCGTCGTAGCTGAGCTGGGGGCTCGCCAGGCAGAAGCCGGTCAGCGAGAGCACGATGCCCGGCGTGCAGAAGCCGCACTGCGAGGCGCTCTTCTCGACGATGAGCTGCTGCACCAGCGTCAGGTCCTTGCCGGCGAGGCCTTCGACGGTGACCACGTGGCAGCCGTCGACGTCGCCCAGCGGGAGCAGGCACGAGGCCACGGCCTTGTAGGCGACCGAGCCGTCGGAGGCGCGCTTGCCCACGAGCACGGTGCAGGCGCCGCACTCGCCTTCGCGGCAGGCTTCCTTGGTGCCGGACAGGCAGGAGACGTCGCGGATGAACTCCAACAGCACCATGCCCGGGCGCTCTTCGGTCCGGACGACGCGTTGGTTCAGGATGAAGCTCAACAAGGCCAGTGCTCCTTACGCCTGAGCCGGGCGCCCGTGGGAAGGCCGGGCCGGCTCGCGGCGTGAGGAGGATACAACGCCGCAACAAGCCCGGGGCGACTCCCGGAAGGGCACCGACGCGTCACCCCGAGCTTGTCGAGGGGCCAGAGCTCGGTCTTTCCGACCCGCCCATCCGACACCCCGAGCCTGTCGAGGGACTCACTTCCCCGGTCGCTGGTACGGCGCGCTCACGCGCCCGGGCGGCGGCGGCTTGGACTTCGGCCGATCGTCGTCCTTGCCCTTGCCTTTGCCGCCCTTCTTGCCGTCGTCTTCGCGCTTGGGCAGGCGGCTGACGACGACCGCGGCCAGGCCGACCACCACCACGAGGATGCCGCCTCCGGCCGCCGCCAGGGTCCGCTTGCGGTAGCGCTTGAGGAACGGCTTCTCCACCGGCTTCTTCGGGTGGCGCACGTCGATGAACTTCGGGTCGGGGCAGGTGTAGCCGAAGCTCTTGGCGAAGGTCTTCTTCAGGAACGGGCCGTTCTGCTGGTAGGTGCGGAAGAGCGCCTTGAACTTCGCGGGGTCGGAGGAGCGCACGAAGCGCGCCGCGTGGCACATGGTCGCCGCGTAGGCCTGACTGCGCGGAGGCAGGAGGCTCGCCGCCTGCTCGGCCAGGTCCGCGGCAAGCGAGCGGTAGTGGTAGCGCATCGGCTTCTTCGGGGCGTTCTCGGCGACGCGCTTGGCCTCGGCCTCGGGGATCTTCTGGGGCGGCGAGTTCGCCGGCCGGTCCTGCAGCTTGTCGACGTCATAGGCCGCTTCCACCAAGGCCCAGTCGGGAGCGACCTCGGTGCCGAACAGCTCCAGACCGGAGACGCGGACGATCTTCGCGGCGTCGAAGAGGGCCTCGGCCTTGTCCACTCCCTGGCCGCCGCTCGCGCGGTCCATCGCCTTGAGGTAGTCGGTCGCCGCCTTCATCGCCTTCGGGTTCTCGAACAGCGCGCGGGCGTCGTCGCGGCCGGCGCGCATCATCCGCCGCGCCAGCAGCGCGCGCAGCGAGGCATCCATGTTCCTGGGGACGAACTCCGAGCCCGGGAAGCCTTCCTCGCTCTCCTTGATCGGCGCGGTGCGGCACATCTGCCCGGGCAGGCCGCGGCGCTTCTCCACCATCTCGCGCAGCTCCTCCAGGCTGAGCACCCGCTCGGCGAGGTAGGCGATGTCCGGCCAGGAGCAGCTGTCGAAGGCGTTCTTCATGGCCGCGGCGAAGTCGCCCCTGGCGAGCGCCAGGATGGTCAGCTCGGACTCGATCCGCTCGCGCGGCATCCACTTGGCGCCTTGCCAGTCCTCGCCGGCCGGATAGCCGCGGGCAGCGTCCGAGAGCAGCGCCTCGGCGGCGGCCTGGTCGCCCTTGCGCAGCGCGACCTTCGCCTGCACCCAGAGCGCGAGCGGCGTCTTCTCCTTGGCGGCGAACTGCCCGGCCAGGTCGAACTTCCCGGCGCGCCAGGCCCCCGCCGCCAGCCGGTCGGCTCCCGCGACCGAGGGCAGCGCCGCGAGCGTCGTGTACAGCCCTTCGGGCACCTCGGTCGAGCGCGTCCACATCCAAGTGGTGAGCAGGCTCTGCACGAGCGGATCGCCGACCGCCTTCTTGAGCCGCGCCTCGTCGTTGGCCAGGGCGCGCGCCACCTGAAGGAGCGACGTGATGCCGCTCTTGCTGCCGAACGCGGCCTGCGTGGCGTAGAGCTTGACCGCCGCTGCGTCCTTGCCCGCGACCAGCAGCACCTTGGCCTCCTCGCCGTAGCTGGCGACCGCCAGGCCCAGCGGGTCGTCGGCGCCCTTCTTCACCAGCTCGCGCACCATCGCCAGCCGCTCGGCGGACTTCTTCTTGTTGCCGATGCGCGCGAGCGTGTAGGCCGCCATCGGCCCGAAGTGCTTGCGCTCGGCCTCCGGCAGGTCGAGGACCTCCTGGAACGCCTTCTCGATCTCCTTGGGCTTGGCCGAGACCTTGATGAGCCGCACGCCTTCCCGGTAGAGCGAGCGCTCCTTCTCGCCGCCGCCGTCGCGCGCGTCGACGGGCTCCGCGGTCGCGTCGACCGCCTTGAAGGGCTCCTCGGGCCTGGGCACCAGGGTCTTGGCCTCCTGGCTGAAGACGCCGTCGGGCAGCTCGGCCAAGGTCGCCTCGCGGGCGGAGAGCGCCTCCACCGGGAAGTCTGGCCCGCATGCCCGCGCCGGCCGCGGCATGGCGAGGACGGCGGGGACGACCACTGCGAGAGCCAGGCTAATGCGCATCAGCAAGACGGATCTCCTTCCCGCGGGCGAAGCCGACCACCACGGCCTCGCCGGCGCGCAGCAACTCCGGCACGGTGCATTCGAGGGCGTTCTCGCGCCCGCGGCAGCCGCGGACGCCTTCCACCAGGTCCACGGAACCTTCGAGCGCGATGCGCTGCGGCCCGCGCGCGTCCACGGTCCCGACGTTGACGATCTCCAGATCGACCGCGCCCGGCGCCGACTCGAGCAGCCGGGTCTCGACCCGCGGCGTCAGCGCCTCGCCGCGCAGGACGGCGGTGAGCGTCTTGGCGCTCCACGAGGTCGCATCGCCCGGGTTGCCGAGCCGGAACCAGGCGACACCAGCCACGTTCGCCGCGGGCCGGCTCGAGAGCGAAGCGAGCAGCGAGGCCACCTTCACCGGATCCGACTCCAGCGTCTTCCCGTCGCGCAGCTTCACCCGGTAGGTCGGCAGCGCGAGGCGGAACGGCTGGCCGGTCGCCTTGGACCACGCCTCGGCCCAGCGCAGCGCGGACTCCACCTCGAAGAGCGAGGGCGCCTTCACGGCGTGGACTTGCAGGACGACCTCGTCGGCGACCGAGGCGAGGCGCGAGACGTCGTCATTCGCAGCGGCCCAGGTTGGCAGCGCGGTGATGCCTACCCGGAAGTCCGGCACCCGGGCCTTTTCGCGCGCGAGCCAGTCGGCATAGCCGGGGAGCTTCTCGGTAGCGCAGTCGTGGTCGACCTCGAGGGCTCGGACTCGAAGGCCCGCGGCCCGCCAGCCCCGCGCGATCGCGGCGAGCTCGCCCAGGCCGACGTCCTCGAGCGGCGCCGTGCCCCCGACGCGCATCACCGCCACCAGCTCGCGATTCGCCGCCTTCAGCGCCTCGAGGTCCACCGGCACGTCGGTCGGCGAGCGGCCAGCGCCCGAGCGCTCACGGGCCAGGACATGGAGCGCGGCGAGCTCGGGCGGCGCCTCGCGGACCGCGGCCGAGACCTCCGGAGTCCACAGCCGTTGCCACACGTACGCCTCGTGCGTCAGCGGCGCGCGCGGCATGGCGTCGGGGCGGCAAGCCAGGAGAAGCGCCGCACCGAGCAGCGCCCCACCGGGCAGGCGGTAAATGGTCACGGATCGATGGTTTGCCGGGCTGCCTGCAGAGTCAAGAAGCCGGCCGGTCGTCAGGCGTGCTCGGTGAGGCTCGCGCCGGAGCCGAACAGCTGCCAGCCGTAGCTGGCGCGGTAGCACATGCGCATCGTGCCGCCGGGGACGACGTCGATGTTCATCGTCTGGCAACCCACCTTGATCTTCAGCAGCCCGAACGCCTTCTGGAACTTGCGGCCGTAGAAGTAGACCTGCACCTTGTGCGGTCCGGGGCTGACGGCGACACGGTGGTGGGTGCCGCCGTGGAGGACGTGGCGCTCCCCGTCGACGTCGATGACGGTGTCCCAATTGCTGAGCAGGCCGGGCTCGGTCACTCCGGCGAAGAAGAAGGCTCCGAGGGTTCCTTCCAGCGTCAGCTCGATCGCGGACTCAGCCATGGGTGCGGCACCTCCAAAGAAGGCGCGGAGGCTATTCCGACCACGTCGGCTTCGTCCACCTTCGTCTCCGGCAGCGGGCGCCCCGGTCAGCCCGCGGCCGGGTTGAAGCCCCGCAGGCCCAGCTTCTCGAAGGCTAGCTTGTAGCCAAGGTTGCGCGGCAGGTTCCACCACAGGCCCTGCCGCGAATGGCCGAGCCGGCGGGCGATCGAGCCGAGCGAATAGAACTGGCGCGTCGCCCACTCCAGCCCGGCCTGCAGCTCGTCGGGGCTCATCCGCCGGGGCCGGAAGACCACCGCGCTGCGGGCGTCGTAGAGCGACCAGTCGCGGGTCAGGATCCGCCCTTCCCGCTCGAGCCGGCGGAAGAGCTCGGTACCCGGGAACGGCGTGAGGCTGCCGATGGAGGCCACGTCCACCGCGGCCGCCTCCAGCGCCTCGACGGTCCGCGCGAAGACGCTCGGGTCGTCGTGGTCGAAGCCGAAGACCACCCCGGCCTGCACCGCGATGCCGGCTTCGTGGAAGCGTCGGATGGCCTCGCGGTAGCGGCGCGGCTGGTTGAAGCCCTTGTGCGTCTCCGCCAGGCTCGCCGCGTTGACCGACTCGAGGCCTGCGAAGAGCGCCTCGCAGCCGCTCTCGGCGGCCAGCGCCAGGAGCCCCGGGTCGTCGGCGAGGTCCAGCGTCGCCTGGCTCGTCCACCACTTCTTGAGCGGAGCCAGGGCCCGGAACAGGCGGCGCGCATAGTCCCTGTCGGCCGTGAGGTTGTCGTCCCAGAAGATGACCGCCCTCTCGCGGATGCTCTCGACTTCGGCCACGACTTCTTCCACCGGCCGCCGGCGCTGTCCCGGATGGTAGAGGCGCCGCAGCATGCAGTAGCCGCAGCGGTGGGGGCAGCCGCGGGTGGCGATGACGACCCCGCGGCCGTAGCTGCGGCCGGCGATGAGGTCACGCCGCGCCCAGGGCAGCCCGGCGAGGCTCGGCGCCTGCTTCGAGCGGTAGAAGGGCGCGAGCCGGCCGTTCGCGAAGTCGTGCACCAGGCGCGGCCAGGCCTCCTCTGCCTCGCCAACGACGACCGCGTCCGCGTGCTGCTTCGCCTCCTGGGGCATCAGCGTCGGGTGCGGACCGCCCAGCACCACGCGCACGCCGCGCGCCCGGAACTCGTCCGCGAGGTCGTAGGCGTGCGGCGCGGCGCAGGTCGTGGCGGTGATCCCCACCAGATCGTCGCCGCAGTCGAAGCGCACCTCGTCGACGATCTCGTCGGTGTGGTGGATCTCGTCGAAGACCCCGGCCGGGGTCAGCGCGGCCACGAGCGGCATGGTCAGCTGCGGAAACCGGATGAGCCGGCCCCGGCGCATCCAGCGCGTGCGCTCCCCTTCCGCGGTGATCAGGTGCAGCTTCACCCCGCCGCTGGCCGAGCGGGCTTGTCGACGAGCCTGCGACGCATGGGGACCTCCGGGCGAAGCCAGTTCCATACCGTACCCGGGCCGACCGCGGCGACGGGCAGCCACACCTGGGTGTGCCTGGCCAGCCGCGCCTGCTGCGAGGACGTCGCGAATCCGCTGGCGAAGCGACGCGCCCGTCCCCTGGCGCGCTGCTTGCTCTACCGCGGAAGATGGTCTTGCTTTCGGAGGTCCAGATGCCTCGCGCTGCCCTCCTCTCCTTCGCGGTCGCCTTCTTCATGTCGACCGCCTGCGCGCGTTCCGAGCCGCCCGGGCAGGAGGAGTGGGAGGCCTTCATCTCCAAGCCGGCGAACCAGGCCGCGTTCGACGAGTTCGTCGCCTACCTGAAGAGCCAGCACGTCGACCGGGTCATCGAGCCTTCCCAGCTCCTGCGCCAAGGCACCGACTGGGAGGAATTGAAGGCCGCGCCGTTCGTGTTCCGCCCAAGGAGCTGTGGCCCAACATCGTGCCGGTGCTGCGCTTCGTGCAGAAGGAGCTGGTGCCGGAGCTGGGCGAGCTCGAGGTGATGAGCGCCTACCGGACCGAGGCGTACAACGAACCTGCCGGAGGAGCCCGCCGGAGCCGCCACTGCACCTTCGGCGCGCTCGACCTGCAGCCGAAGAACGCAGTCGCGCGCAAGGACCTGCACGCGAAGCTCACCCGGCTGTGGAAGGCCAAGGGCAAGGAGACCCAGTGGGGGCTTGGCCTCTACTCCGGCACCCGCTTCCACGTGGACGTGTGGCGCTACCGGACCTGGTGAGCTACTTCCGGGTGGCCACGACCGAAGCCTTCAGCCGCGGCGCCACCGGCCGCGGCGCGATTCCGATGAGCCCGCCGAAGTCGTCGCCGCTCTTGAGCTGGCGCGCCGCAGCGTCGTAGGTGGCCGAGCCGCCCAGCTCGATGGTCGTCCCCTTGGAGAAGAGCCCGAGCACCTGCTCCTCGATCTTCGGGACCGCCTTGCCACACGCATCCTTGATCTGCTGGTCGCTCAAGCCACCGCTCCAGTCGCCGACCTTGACCATGAGCCCCGTTCCGTTCGGGGAGATCCTGGAAGCGATCTGCTCGCACGAGACCGCGGCCTGGACCTTGCCCTTGAGCTCACCCTGGCCGGCGACGTCGACCACGAGGTCCGCGATCTTCTGCACCAGCTCGCCGAACTCGATCTCCACCTCGTGCGCGTCGATCTCGAGGGCGTTGGTCTTCGTCTCCTGGCCCTTCCACTCCGCGGTGATGGCGACGCCCACCTCGTTCAGCTCCTTGGCCTCGAGCACGTAGGTCTTGCCCTCGCGCTCGAAGGAGAAGGCCGCGAAGGTCTCCTTTCCCTTCAGGCTCCCCGGCAGCAGGCCCTTCTCCAGCGTCAGCTCGCTCTCCACCTTGATCTGCGCGAGCGTCGCGCCGAGCGCCTGGTAGACCACGCCGCCGGGCTCGAGCTCCTTCGGCGCGTTCGGGTCGACCACCGCTTTCACCGCAGGCCGCACCGCCTTGTCGACCAGCGCCTCGGCCTCGTCCTGGACGAGCGACGGAATGCCCAGGGTTTCGACGAGCTGCTCGGTGAGCAGGTCCGCGACGGCGTCGCCGACAGTGCGGTCGTTGGCGAGCGGCCCGCCCAGGTCCCAGGTGCCGGTGGTGGAGTAGGTGCCAGGCCACTGTGGCTCGCCGAGGGCGCCGCAAGAGGCGAGGAGGACCGCGAGCAGCGCGAGACGGACGGCCTTCATGTCGTTGCCCCTTTTCATGACGCATGAGTTGCCGCGAGCCCGCCTGGCGATCCTCTGGCACGGTTCGCCAGTCAAACCGCGTCCATGGCGTCCATCGGGGTCCATCAAGTCCATTGCGTCAATGGATGAATGGACTTGATGAACGCAATGGACGCGATGGACCTAAGCCCCGACGCGAGCCGAGCGCCAACTCATGTCACAAAGTAGCTGCCTATCTTCAGCACCCCGCACCGCCCCTACCGCTTCGGCGGCGCCGCCTCGCGGATGACCGAGCCGTGGCTCTCGCTGAGCACCAGCAGCGAGAAGCGCTCGACGCGGTCGAGCTCGTCGGTGGAGAGGCTCGCGTAGTCGAACGCGCCGCGCAGGTCGGTGTAGCCGTCCTTGAAGAACTTCACCGCCCCGCCCTGCATCCGCGCATAGACCTTCACGTAGGTCTTGCTGAGCGGCTGGCCGGTCGGGCCGTGCAGCACCCGGACCTGCCCGAAGGTCTCCACGACCGACACGCGCAGCTCGTTGGAGTAGTACGCCTGCGACTTGCGCCTGCCTTCGGCGACCAGCTCCACCACCACATTCGCGCCCGCGAACTCCTTGGGCAGGTCGAAGGAATGCGTGCGGCCGCCCGCCGGCAGCGCGACCTCGTCGGTCCGGTTGGGCTTGATGAACGAGAACTGGTCGCTCTGCTGCTGCAGGAACGGCTGGCGCGAGAAGAGCAGCTCGACGTCCATCCGGTAGTAGTTGACCCGGACCGCCGCCAGGTTCTGGTAGCCGACCGCGACCGCCTTCTTCTCGATGGTGAAGTCGAAGTCCGGCTCGGCGGAGACCGCCCGCGCCTGCCGCTGATCGCGGTCCTTGTCGTCGGCCACCTGGGGCGCCGCGCCGGTCAGCTCGTCGAGCTGCGAGAGCGCGTTGCGGAACAGGCTGCGCCACTTGTCGACCGGGTGGTCCTTGTACCGCTCGGCGATGGCGCGCGCCTCGGCGGCCTGCTCGCGGAAGAACGCGGCGTAGACCTTCAGGTACTCGTGCTGCAGCGCCGTCTCGCCGCCGACCGGGCCGGCCGAGTCGAGCATCGCCAGCGCCTCGGCGGTGCGGTCCTGCAGGAACAGGTAGTAGGCGACGCCCAGCCGGTCGCCCTTGGTGAGCTTCGCCCGGTAGCGCAGCATCCCCAGGAGCCGGGTCCACTGCTGCGAGAGCCGGTCGTTGAGGATCTTGCGGGTCGCGCCCAGCTTCTGCGTGCGCGCGTTGACGAGCGGCGAGTACTCGAGGTGCTCGTACCGGCCGCGGACGACCGGATCGATGTCGACCAGCGGGCTGGAAAGAATCATCCCCGTCTGATCGAGGAACGCGTCCTGGTGCAGGAGCAGCTCGCGGATGCGCGGCACGTCGTCGTGGTGCACCGCGTAGGCCCACAGCGTCGGGCTGAACACGTGCCGCTTCTCCAAGAGCGACAGGCACGCGTCGTAGAAGCCGCGGTCGCTGCGCATGCGCCAGGCGACGAGGTCCAGACCGACGACGCCCCGCTCGTCGGCGCGGGCGATCCGCTCGACGTTGTTCTTCTCCATCCAGGCGAGCACGTCCCCAGTCGTCCCGTGCTGCGAGACGTACGCCCAGGACTCCTTGTCGACGACGCTCGGCTCGGTGACGACGTCGAGCTCCTGGGGCTCGGCGAAGGCGACCAGCTTCTCGTTCTTGGCCACGTGCACCGGGAAGTGCGGGAACTTGCCGGGCGCCGGGAAGTAGAAGGCGTACTCCAGCGACTCGGTGGCGTAGCCGGACAGCTCGAGGTGCTTGCCCTGGGTGTAGAAGCCCGAGCGCACCGGCACCGCCCCGCGCGGGATCTGCAGGAGCAGGTCGAGCTTCTGGTGGGTGGAGGTGGGGTTGGTGAGGACCACCTGGCAGGAGTAGACGACGTTCACCAGGAACTCGCCGGCGACGTACTTGTCCACCTCCTCGCCGTCGACGTAGCGGCGCCGGTCGTCGTCGCGGAAGTAGTTCTGGCTCACCAGCACCGGCACCCGCTCCGCCGCGGGCTCGGCCGGCTTAATCTCCTTGTGGAAGGCGACGCTGCGGCCCTTGCCGGTGAGCGTCATCCTCGCGCCCTGGAAGGCGACCTCCGGCCGCGCGGACTCGAACGGCAGGTCGAGCACGGCGAGCGCCAGCATCAGCTCGGTGAAGCTGCGGCAGGCGTAGGCCAGGTTCTTGGAGAGGAACGGTCCGGTCCCGCGGTGCGCGGCGAAGTCGCGCCAGAAGGGGTTGATGGTGATGAGCTCCGGCCCCATCTGGTCGCGGGTGAGGTGCCAGTAGTCGTTCTCGGCCCACTCCTGGGTCTTGTCGACCTGCTGGAAGAACTGCTGCACCCGGGCGCGGGCGTCCTTGTCGGCGCGGCCGAAGTCCGGCTCGTCGCAGACCTCCGCGCACGGCGCCGCCATCTCTTCCGCCTCGCGGGCCATGAACCCGTCGGCCTCGTCGTCGAAGGCGGCCGCCTTCTCCCTGGCCAGCTTCTTCATGGGCGCCGCCGCTCGCCGAGCCTCTGCGGGCCGGGCCTTGGGCGGAGGAGGAGGCCCTCCCGGCGCCCCGCCCCCGCCCTTGCCGCCGAACCCGCCCGTCATGACGCTGCGCAGGTCGGCCATCGCCGGGCCCAGGTTCGCCAGCCGCTCCTGCTCGACCGCCGCACCCTGCTTGGCGATGCCCAGGTCGTCGCCGCCCTCCAACGCGCTCGACTCGATGGCCATGCGGAACAGCTGGTCGGCGTGCTCCAGGTCGCGCGGCAGCAGCTCGTCGAGCTCCTGGGCATGGCGCGCGATGGGCCCGCCCTCGTCGTCGATCCTTCGGGCGAGCAGGATCCGCTCGACGATGTTCAGCCGGCCGAACGCCCAGCTCTTGCGGTAGCCGGACAGGTCGTCGCCCAGCAGGTAGTGGTCCATGAACGTCTTGTCCCGCTTGTTCCTCAGGTACGGCTTGACCACCGCCTCGAAGAACTCCGGCGCCTTGCGGGAGAGGAAGAAGCTCAGCTCGTGGCAGGCGAACTCGCTGTACTTGGCGCGCTTCTCCTCCTCGGACAGCCCGGGCCAGCCCAGCACGAACGCGAACTTGGCCATCTCGGCGTTGCCGGAGACCGTCGCAAAGAGCCGCCAGACCTTGGCCAGGGAGTCGTAGACCTCGACCTTGGAGGTGGTGATGTCCGCGACGGTCAGCGCCTCCTTCTCGGCGAGGACGCTGATCTCCTTCTTCTCGCTGTAGTGCTCGCCGGCGGGCAACGCCAGGCGCAGGCGCAAGTCCTCGGGCTCCGTCGCCGGCTCGGGCAGCAGCACGTCGCGCACCGCGGTGACCTGGGGCGCGACCACCACCACGCGCAGCGCGCTGGCGTGGGCCAGCGCCTGCCGCGGCACCTTCACGACGCCGTCCTTGTCGGGGACGAGGTTCGCGAAGATCGCGGCGGGCTTGCCCAGGAAGTCCAGGTTGGCGAACGCCCGGCCCTGCCCGGCGATCGGCGCGGGCGGGGGCGGCGGCGCGCAGGCCGCGGCCATCGCCGGCTGGGGCGAGGGCGCGTAGGCGCCGCCCGCCGCGGCCTCCTGGATCGCGGTCGAGGTGCTGCGCACCGCCCACGGGTTCAGGAGCAGCCCCGGCCGCGCGAGCATGTTGCCCGGCAGCTTGGTCGCGAACCGGCGCTCCAGCACGTAGCGGACCTCGTCGCCCAGGTCGCGCCCGGAGACATAGTGCGAGGGCGCCGCCGAGAGTTCCACCGCCCGGGGCGCACGCAGCGGCACCCGTCCGAGCTCGTCGAAGGCATCGTGCGCGGGCACGAACCGGCTCGCGAAGACGTGCACGCGGGTGCGCGGTCCGGCGTTCGCCAGCCGCAGGCGGAGCTCGGCGTCCGTCGCCTCGACGGCGGCGAGCTGCACCGGCTTGGCCGCGTTGCGCTCCGCGTGGCGCTTCTCGCCGGCCACCACGCTGCCCACGTCCACGCCGGGCACCGCGCGCAGGGTCAGGACAGCTCCCTCGTTCTTGAGCCACAGCTCGTAGTCGCCGGCGGGCAGCCCGGCGATCTCCAGGAAGCCGTCGCCCAGCGAGAGCGAGTCGAACCGATCGGCGAGGTAGGTGTTCGCCCGGCGTTCGAGCAGCGCCGCGTCGGCGCGCTCCAGCTTCCGCTTCCTCTTGCTGGTCTTGCCCTCCGCGTCCGGGTAGCCCGCGGCCCCCAGCGGCTCGACGTCGGCGAACGGCACCCGCACCGGCTCGCCCGCCCGCACGTGGAGCACGCCCTCGCGCCGGCAGCGGTCCTGGGCGACCGGCCAGCTCTCGGTGATGCCCGAGGGCGTCGAGAGGGTCACGCGCTCCACGCCGCGCAGGTGGCCGAGCTCGATGCGGCCCGCCTCGTCGGTCTGCAGCGTGCGGTGCAGCGCCGGCACGAGCTCGCGGTGCTGCAGCTGGACGTTGACCGCCACGTTCGGCTTGGGCTCGCCGCTCTTGCCGAGCAGGTAGGCCACGAAGCCCGCGGCGGTGCGCGAGAGGTGGACGTCGTCGATGGAGGCCGTGCCGTCGATGCCGTTGAGCTGGAAGCCGCGGGTGTCGGCGAGGTCGACGGTGCGGCCCTGCGAGAGGTTCTTGACCTTGGCGCGCAGCGTGAAGGCGATCGACGAGAGGTTCTCGGGCACCTGGAAGGTGTGGACCGACTCTTGGTCCTCGAAGAGCTTGAAGCCCTTCACCTCCATCGTCGCGCCCACGCCGTCGCGGTCGGTGGAGGCGATGACCAGCGTCACCTCCTCGAGCAGCTCCAGGCTCGCCGGCACGCCGGTCACCGTGAGCGTCGGGCGGACGACCACCTGCGCCTCGCGCTTCTTGAGCAGGCTCTCGCGGTCGCAGTAGATGCCGGCCACCAGCAGGGGGCCCTCCGCCTGGTGCTGGAAGGCCTCCAGGGTCGTGACGTTGCCGTCGCGCAGCAGGACCTGCACGCGGCCCGGGCTGGTGCTGAACGGCACGCGGATGGCGCCGTCCGTATCGGGCCGGTACTCGCGGCCGCCCAGCCAGAGGGTGGCCGCGGGCAGCGGCTTGCGGTCCTCGTCGAGGACGGTGAAGACGTGCCCGGCGGAGCCGACGCGCTCCAGGCAGCGCAGCCGGCCCTTGTGGACGAGCGCGCGCGAGCTGATGCCGCCGCCGATGAACTCGACCACGAACACGCCCGGCCGGGAGAGCGACGGGAAGTCGAAGGTGCGGCGCACCCGGCGCAGCGGCGGCTCGCCGTACTGGTAGGTCTGCTCGTCGCTCGCCACCAGGCCGTCGAGGTCGACGCTGGTGTCCACCTCGCGGCCGTGGGCCAGGAAGTAGTTGAGCGCGTTGATCTCGAAGACCTTCACCACCAGCGTCGGGACGTTCTTGACGTCGAGGGTCAGCGAGACCGGCTCGTTCGCGCGGAAGCGGCTCTTGTTGGTCGGCGCGAACTCCAGCTCCACCCGGTCCTTCAGCTGCTGGTAGAAGCTGGGGTTGTCGAGCAGCGAGTACCACTTCTCCATGTCGCCCACGCCGCCCAGCACCATGGTGGTGGCGAAGACCTCCTTGAGGAAGCCGTCTTCCATGTAGGTGGCGAAGGGCCTGGTGTCCTGGGCGTCCAGGAAGAAGTGGGCGAGGTAGTCGCGGACCAGCGGCTCGTCGTTGCCGACGGCGCTGAGCAGGGTCCCCCAGTCCTGCCCCAGCGAGAACACGGGATCGTCGGAGCTGCGGAACTGGTCGAGGTACTTGGGGCTCGCGTAGCCGACCTGCCGCGGCAGCTTCACGTAGGCCATGAAGCGCTCACGGTCGTAGACGCCCTGCCGCCGGTCGTGCTCCAGCCGGTGGAAGAGCACGTGCGCCTTGAGCGAGCCGAAGCGCGGCGCCAGGTCCCTGGCGAAGTCCCAGAGCCGGTCGAGGTAGCCCTTCCGCACCGCGGGGTCGAGCTGCCAGTCGTCGTCCGGACCCGGGCGCAGCTTCACCAGACGGGCGCGCACATAGCGCTCGTCCTTGTCCAGGTCGGGGACCTTCTTCGCCAATGCGACGAGCTGGTCCTGGAGCAAGAGGTTGTGGATGGAGAGGGCGCCGAAGCCGCTCGTGTGCTTGCTCTTGAGCTCGGCGGCCACGAGCTCCACCAGACGCGGGTGGTCGGGCCGGCGCAGGCGGGAGAGCAGCGCGCGCAGCCGGTTCCCCTCGAGCTTCTCGTCGTCGAGCAGCCAGTCCAGGGCCGCGTCCTTGAAGCCCGAGAGGTCGGAGGAGTTGCTTCGCGCCAGGCCCTCGCTGCGGATCGCGGCGCGGGAGAAGCTCCTTCTCCTCGAGCCGGGTCGGGTAGCGGGTCTTGGCGCCGTCCTCGATTGGCTGGTGGTCGAACGACAGGCCCAGCTGGTCTCGCAGGTACCTCAGCGTCTCCTTCGGCGCCTGGCCGTAGCGCAACAGCTTCAGCCGGTTGCGGATCTCGCAGAAGAGCGAGGTCTCCCCGTGGCGCTTGTTCCACGGGTCCAGCAGCGCCTGCACCTCGCCCAGCTCGCCCCTCTGCTCGTGCAGCAGGCAGGCGTGGAAGTAGTAGTCCTCGGTGCCGGGGATGAGCTGCTCGAGCGCCTTGGCGCGGTCCTCGGCGAGCGCGAACGACTCCAGCGGCTGCAGGTCCATGCGTCCTCCGGAAAAGGGGCGGAGGGCGCGTGTCTCGCCACCCCGCCTGGCCGGAAGACGATAACGGAACAGGGGGCGGCGTGCCCGCGAGGAGCCTGGGGCGCTCGCCGCACCGCGAAAAGGGCCGCGGTCCATGTTGATGAGGACTGACATACCTTACGCAGGCCGCGGCCTGCGCCGCTGGACCGGGACTCGCGGACGGCGGGCTTCGGCGCGCGGGCCTGGGCCTCGGACTTCGGGTCAAGCCACCGGCCTGCAGGTGCCCGAGGTCCGAAGCCCGAAGCCCGAAGCCCGAAGCCCGTCGGGCCCCACCCCATCCAAGGGAGCGCGGCGGCGCTGGACATCCCCAGCCCGCCGGATCAGGCTGTCGCCCGATGAGCAACGTCCTGTTCGAATCCGTCCGCGAGTACGAGGCGCTCATGCGTGGCCTGGGCGCCGGGCTGCTGGTCGCGGACATGGGCACGCGCAGGTTCGTCTACGCCAACCCCGCCATCTGCCGCTTCCTCGGCTACGCCGAGCACGACCTGCTGGGGCGACGAGTCGAGGACATCCACCCCAGCGCCGAAATGAGCCGGGTGCAGACCGAGTTCGCGGCGGTGGCACGCGGCGAAAAAGCGCAGATGACCGACATCCCCTGCCAGCACCAGGACGGCCAGGTCGTCTTCGCCGACGTCAGCCTGGTGAAGCTCACGCTGGGCGGCGCCGAGCGGGTCGCGGGGGTCTTCATCGACGTCACCTCCCGCAAGCGGGCCGAGGACGCGCTGCGCGAGAGCGAGTCCCGGATCCAGGCGCTCAGCGACAACCTGCCGCGGGGGCTCGTGTACCAGGTCGACACCGGCCTCGCCGGCGAGCAGCGCCGCTTCACCTACCTCAGCGCCGGCGTCGAGGCCCTGCACGAAGTCACCGCCGCCCAGGCCCTCGCCGACGCCCGCGCCATCTACGGCCAGGTCCACCCCGACGACGCGCCGGTGGTGGCCGAGCTGGAGCGGCAGGCCATCGCGGCCCTGGCCCCGTTCACCGCGGAGGTCCGCATCCGGCTGCCCTCCGGCGGCGAGCGCTGGAGCCTGTTCTCCTCGGCGCCGCGCCCGCTGCCCAGCGGCCACTTCCTGTGGGACGGCATCGAGCTGGACATCACCCGCCGCAAGCGCTCCGAGGCGAAGCTCCAGGAGAAGAGCCGGCTGCAGCTGCTGCTGATGGAGATCACCTCCTCGTACCTGGGCCTGCCCGTCGAGCGCATCGACGCCGCCATCCAGGAGTCGTTGGGCAAGCTCGCGCGCTTCGTGGGCGCCGACCGGGCCTACGTCTTCGACTACGACTTCGTCCGGCAGACCACCACCAACACCCACGAGTGGTGCGCCGACGGCGTCGAGCCGATGATCGCCGAGCTTCAGAGCGTGCCGCTCACGGTCATCCCCGACTGGGTCGAGGCGCACCGCCGCGGCGAGGCGCTCAACGTCTCCGACGTCGCGGCGCTGCCGCCCGGCACCAAGCGCGACGTCCTCCAGCTCCAGGACATCAAGAGCCTCCTGGTGGTGCCCATCCTCTCGGCGGACGAGTGCCTGGGCTTCGTGGGCTTCGACTCGGTCCGCGCCCCGCGCACCTACACCCTGCAGGAGCAGCAGCTGCTCACGGTGTTCGCGCAGAACCTCTTGAGCCTCAAGCGCCACCAGCGCGCCGAGGCCGAGAAGGGGCGGCTGGAGGCGCAGCTGCGCCAGGCGCAGAAGCTGGAGTCGGTGGGACGGCTCGCGGGAGGCGTGGCCCACGACTTCAACAACATGCTCTGTGTCATCCTCGGGCACGCCGGCATGTCGCTGTCGCAGCTCGCCCCCGAGCACCCGCTGTACGCGAGCCTGGAGCAGATCCGCGCGGCGGCCACCCACTCCGCCGACCTGACCCGGCAGCTGCTGGCCTTCGCGCGCAAGCAGACCGTCGCCCCGCAGGTGCTCTCGCTCAACGACACGGTGAGCGCGACGCTCAAGATGCTGCGCCGGCTCATCGGCGAGGACATCGACCTGCGCTTCGAGGCGGGTGAGGGGCTGTGGCCGGTGAAGGTCGACCCCTCGCAGATCGACCAGATCCTCGCCAACCTGTGCCTCAACTCCCGCGACGCCATCGTCGGCGTGGGGCACATCGAGCTGCGCACCCGCAACTGCAGCGTCGACGCGGACACCTGCCAGAAGCACCCCGGCGCCTCGCCCGGCGACTACGTGCAGCTGAGCGTGCGCGACGACGGGCACGGGATGGACCGGGCGATCATGGCGCGGCTGTTCGAGCCCTTCTTCACCACCAAGGAGGTGGGCAAGGGCACGGGGCTGGGCCTCGCCACCGTCTACGGCGCGGTGCGGCAGAACGGCGGCTTCATCGACGTCGAGAGCGCCCCGGGCCAGGGCGCGACCTTCCGCATCCACCTGCCCCGCCACCTGCTGGCGGCGGAGCCCGCGCAGGCCGCCAAGGCCCCGCTCGCGGCCGGACGCGGGCACGAGACCGTGCTCGTGGTCGAGGACGAGGAGGCGGTGCTCGCGCTGGCCGTCTCCATGCTGGAGCGCCACGGCTACCGGGTGCTCTCCGCGCAGACGCCGCGGGACGCGCTGCGCCAGGCGAAGGAGCACGCCGGCGAGATCGACCTGCTGGTGACCGACGTGATCATGCCGGAGATGAACGGCCGCGAGCTGCTGCGCGAGCTGCTCCCGCTCTTCCCCAGGCTGCGCAGCCTCTTCGTCTCCGGCTACACCGCGGACATCGTCGCGCCGCAGGGGGTGCTCGAGCCGGGCGTGGTCTTCCTCCAGAAGCCGTTCTCGGACGAGGAGCTGGTCGGCAAGGTCCGCGAGGCGCTCGACCGCTGAGGCGGACGCGATTAGTGCAACCGCGGCGTCAACGGCTGGGTCTCCCCGCAGAGCGTCCTCGGAGTCGCCACGGCGGTCGAGGGCCGCCCGCTGCCGCCGACCGCCGCCAGGAGCCGCGTTCAGGGAGACCAGAGCCATGCTCGTCGACATCGGCTGCAACCTCGCGCACCGCTCATTCGGCAAAGACCGCGACGCCATCCTCGCGCGGGCGGCGGCGGCCGGTGTCGGGCTCCTGGTCATCACCGGTACCGACCTGCGCGCCAGCCGCGAGGCCTGCTTTCTCGCGCGCGGCGCACCCGGCCGCCTGTTCACCACCGCCGGCGTCCACCCGCACCAGGCGAAGTCCTGGGACGCGGAGTCCCGCGCGGCGCTGCGCGAGATCGCCCGGTCGCGGGAGGTCGTGGCCGTTGGCGAATGCGGCCTGGACTTCGACCGGAACTTCTCGCCGCCCGCCGCGCAGGAGTCGTGCCTGCACGCGCAGCTCGATCTCGCCGCCGAGCTCGGCAAGCCGGTCTTCCTCCACGAGCGCGCGGCGTCCGAGCGCTTCGCGGCCATCCTCGCGGAGCATCGCGCGCGCCTGGCCGGCGGCGTCGTGCACTGCTTCACCTCCGACGCTCGGGCTCTCGAGCGCTACCTGGCGATGGACCTGCACATCGGCGTCACCGGGTGGATCTGCGACGAGCGGCGTGGCCGCGACCTGCGCCAGCTGATCCGCCGCGTCCCGCTCGAGCGCCTGATGCTGGAGACCGACGCGCCCTTCCTCTTGCCCCCGGCGGCGCGGGCCCAGGCCGAGGGCGGCCGGCGCAACGAGCCCGCGTTCCTTCCGCACGTGCTCGCGACGGTCGCGCGGGCGCGCCAGGAGCCCGAGGCGGTCGTCGCCCAGGCCACCACCGCCACGGCCCGCGCCTTCTTCCGCCTGCCGGAGTGAGGCCGCGAAGAGCCGGCCCGTGGCGCACGTAGGAGCCGAGCGATGGTGGGCGCTGGTGACTGGTCATCCCAGCCGGCGACGTTCGATCCGCTCACCACCCAGCCTGCGCGGGCAGGCTTTGAAACGGCAGGTGCGGCTTCAGCCGCCCGCAAGGCCGGCCGTGAACCCCGACCGCTCCGGCGGCTGCCACGACTAGCGCTTCTCCCCGGTCTCGGGCGCGACGCCGAACTCCACCTCTCGCCTCGGGCTCATGTTCCCTGCCAGGTCCACCGCCGCCACCCATAGGTGGATTCGCGCCAGGTCGGGCATCGGCACCCAGTACGGGCTGCAGACGAGCTTTCCGCCCAGGCGCAGCAGCCGGCGGCCCTGCGTCTTGGCGATGACGACCGGCTCCCCACTGGGCTTGCCCTCCCAGACCGCGAACCGGAGGTCCTCCTCCTCGAGCTGGTCGTCGCTTGCGGGCTTGAGGTCCAGCTCGATGTACGGCGAGCGGGGCGTGGCGCGGTCCGGCTTGTCCTTCTGCGGCATCAGCCGGACGTTCTCGATGCCCTCGAAGGTGGGCGCCTTGGTGTCGCTGCCCGCGCCGGTCGTGAGCTCGCGCTCGACCACGTCGGGCTCGCCCATCTTCGACCGCACCAGCTGATAGGTGGTGTTCGGAGCCAGCGCCACCTTCGGCCGCAGCTCGTGGACCTCGCCGAAATCCTGGCGAAGGACCTTGCGAGCCACCGGCACGACCGCCTTCTTCAGCCGCAGGGTGTAGTCCCAGCCCTCGATCGGCTCGATGCGCAGGACGACGTTGCGGGGCGCGTTCTCGAGCTTCCGCTCGGGCTCGCGGATGCAGGAGACGGAGGCCTGGGCGCTCGACGCCACCAGCGAGCAAGCCGAGAGCGCCGCGCCTGCCAACAGCCCTCGAATCGACCTGCCCATGCATCCCCCAAGGTGCCGCGAACCGAGCCGGGCATTCATTGTAGCGGCCCCCGCAATCGGTGGAGCGGCCCCGCTGTCTTCCGCAGCAGAGAGGTGCGCCATGACCCGAAAGCCCGCCCCGTCGATCGCCGCCGTCCTCGCCGTCGCTTCTTCACTCGCTCTCTCCACGCCAGCCTGGGCGACCCCGGCCACCGCCGACCAGGAGGCGGCGATGGCGACCGAGGCCGCCAAGACCCGCATCGACGACGTCCGCGAGCGCACGCTGCGCGCCAAGGCCCGGCTCTTCCTGCTGCAGGCGGCGCTCGAGTCGACGCGCACCTACGCCAAGACCGCAGAGCAGGCGATCGCCAACGCCGACCAGGCTGCGAAGGCCGAGGACGAGGCGCGACGTACGGTGGCGCACGAGTCCGACACGCCCCGTCCCGCGCTCGTCGCCGCTAGCCCTTCTTCCGGGGCACCGCGGCGATGACGTTCGGCAACGGCCAGTCGACCTCTTCGGCACCCCAGAACATCTGGAACTCGCCGGTGGAGTCGTTGCCCTCCCACCTGCCCCGAATCGTCTCCTCGAAGCCGCCGGCCTTCACCGCCATGCACGCCGGCGGTCCGCCGTCCATGTTCAGCGCGACCTTGAGCCCGAGCGGCGCGGCCTTGAGGAACAGGCCCAGCCGGCGCAGCGAGAAGAAGCCGGTCTCGGTGGTGCCCAGGAGGATCCGTCCGCGCCCGTCCACCGCGACGATGGTGCGGCTTGCGATCCAGTTCGGATTGCGCACCGCACGCACCTTCCCGGACGCGTCGAGCAGCAGCGGGTAGCTGACCACCGCCTCCGAGAACGGCGCGATCGCCTCCTGGACGTTCGCGCCGAGAAGATCGACGACGTCCGCCGCTCCCTCCCGCGCCACGAAGGCCCCGTGCCGCGTCTTCTTCCACCGAGGTCCCAGCAGCGCGCCGCCGGTCTTCATCGGCGTCTCGGGGGAGTAGTCCATCTGGTAGAAGCTCGCGTTGACCACCGCCAGCGCTCCCAGCCGCTCCTGCCAGGCGTCGATGTTCGCCGGGCGCTGCTCGTCGTGCCGCGCCTCGAAGGAGTAGCGCGCGGGGTCGACGCGGACGAGGTGGATGCGGTCGACGGTCTGCCCCGACAGCCGGGCCGGAAGCACCGCGGTCTCGAAGCCCGGCAGCCGCTCCGTCCACTCGAAAGCGACCGCTTCGGGGACGGTGTCCGGGTCGCCCAGCGCCAGGGCCTGCCACGGGGGCGGAGCGGCGGAGAGCGTGACGGCGGCGAGCAGCAGGACGGTGGCGTGGATCATGGCGTCTTCCTCCCGAGTCCTTCGAGCACGCCCGCGGCGATGGCGCGGGCCATCCGTTCCTGGCGCTCCGGCTGCGAGGCTCGGCCTCCTCCTCCAGGTGGCTGACGAAGCCGCACTCGAGGATGACCGCCGGCACGCGCGCCCAGTTGAGCAGCCCCAGGTGACGGCGGTCGTAGATCCCCAGGGACTCGTCGACCGCCGGCAGGAAGGGGACGTGGTAGCGCGACGGCGCGAAGCCCTCTTCCACCAGCGACTGGGCGATGGCCCGCGCGACCCGCACCGAGTCCGGGCGGTCGCCGCGCACGTGCAGCGAGAAGCCGCGGCCCGCCTGGCTGTGGAGCCGGGCCACGTCGCCGTCCCACCACAGGTCGAAGTCGTCGGGGTGCGGCGAGTCATGGTGGATCGAGAGCAGCAGCGCGCTACCGGCGGCGCTCTCGGCCCGGCGGCGCAGCGTGGCGTGCTCGAAGTCCCTCCGGGTCCGCCGGAGCTTCACCTTCGGCGCCGCGGCGAGTCTCCTTCGAGACCCGGGCCACCATCTCCAGGTTGAACTCGACCTCGTCGCGGCCGCGCGCGCTCACCGCGCCCTTGGCGATGGGGGAGTGGCCGGGGTCCAGGGTGACCAGGAGGGCGACGAGCGCGGGGAGCATGCGCCTTCGTCCATTGCATGGAGCTCGCCAGCCGCTCCGCCCAGCGGACCGGCCACGGTCAGCGTCGTACGCGTGTCAAACGGCTTTGCCTGCTGCAACGCCGCTTCACGTCAGCCCAGGCGCAGCACGGCCTCGACCGGGTTGTGATCCGAGAGGCCTTCGCCGTCGAGGACCCGCGCCGACTGGACCTCTGCACGGAGCGCCGCGAGGTGGTCGATGGTGTGCGCCTTCGACGACGAGGTCGCGACGCGAGTGCCAGGCTGCCCCGTGAGGTCCGAGAGCACGAAGCCCTCGCCCAGCGCAGCGCGGACGACCTCCGCCTCGGCGTTGAAGTCGCCCAGGAGCACGGCCGGGCCCCCGGCGGTCCGCGCCGCACGGACCAGCGCGGCGAGCTGCCCCGCCCGCCGGTCGCCGTACGTCACGTGGGTCGCGATCACCCGGGCGCCGCCGAGGTCCACCGCCAGGAAGCCCTTGCCCGGATCCGTCGAGAAGGTCTGCGACTCCACGAACCTCGCGTCGGGCAAGGCGCTGAGCACGACGAGGTGCTCGCTGGCGTCGTCGAGGAGCGGAGGCCCCGGCTGCCGGCGCCGGGGCATGCGCGGGTACAGGTGATCGAACACGACGGCGCTCGAGCCGACGTGCCCGCGCAGGCTGGCCAGCTGGTCGCCGCTGACCTCCTGGAGGCAGACCACGGACGTCCCGGAGCCAAGCCAGCGCCGGACGGTCTGGCTGACGCGCTTGATCCGCTCGCGCTCGTCGGGGAATGCCTCGACGGCGTCCTCGCCCCAGTTCACGGCGTGAACCCGGTGGAGGACGTTCCAGGTCGTCAGGCGGAGCTCGATCATCGGAGCGGCAGTATGCCTCATGGACCGCTACTCGACTGGCGGCAGCCGGCAGGGCCTGACCGGCTGTCCCTCCAATCTCCGCGGTCCTTGCCCCTCTAAGCGCTGACGAGCGAGAGCCTCACCGTCCCGCTGACCAGGTTCGCGGCGTTGGGGATGGGCGTCTTGGGGCTGACGAAGAGCTGGAAGGCCATGCCGTCGCTCATCATCAGCAGGTGGTACCCGTTGCCGTCCTTGTCGGTGTAGAGGCTGCTGACGGCGGCGATGCGCCCGGCGAACTTCTTGAGGTCCTCGAAGCCGCCCGGCGACGGGCAGGCCGCCAGCTTCTGGCGCAGCTGCGCGAGGTCCTTGAACGCGAAGCCGGTGGCGATGACCAGGCGGTTCTGGTTGGCGATGGTCCGCAGCCGCTCCATCTGCGCCGACGGCACCTTGTACAGGTAGCGGACCTTGTCGGCGTCCTTGAGCGTGATCCGGTCGCCCAGGTGCAGGTCCATCAGGCCCTTGACCAGGTCGTGCAGCTGCTCGGCGATGAGGTTGGCGAGGATGAAGGCGTTGTGGCGGGTCAGCAGCGCGTAGAGCTTCACCTCGCCCAGCTCGACCTTGCTGATGCCTTTGAGGTTCTGGACGAAGTTCTTGAAGTTGAAGCCGGCGAGCGCCGGGCTGATGTGCGTCACCTCGCAGCGCGAGAGCACCTTCTGCATGGCGGCGAGGTTGTCCTGCGGAAGCTCGGCCTGCAGCTTGGCGATGCCGACGTCCGGCGGCATCTGCACCATCATCGTCGAGTCGCTCCAGCCCTTGCCTGGCCCGACCTCCTCTTCATCCCCGAGCCCCAGCCCGAGCTTGGGCTTGGGCGGAAGCTGCACGCCGAAGGGGTCGGTCTTGGTGGCCTGTACCGGCGGCGGGTCGAAGACGGGCGGCGCTGGCTTGGCAGGCTTGGGCCCGGGCTCGGTCTTGCCGGGCTTGGGCGCTGACTCGGTCTTGCCAGGCTTGGCCCCGAAGGGCTCGGTCTTGCTCGGCTTCGCCGCTGCGTCGTTCTTGTTGCTGTCCCTGGTGCCCTTCGTCATGTCGCTCATCGTAGCCAAAGCCAGCGCAGTTCGCCCCTGGGTTGGCGACGTCGGCCGCTCCGCTTCCCCTCCGGCGAAGGCCTATGGCATCGGCGGCGTGACGACGATCTCCACCTGGGCGGTCCCGCTCGAGCAGCCTGCGCCGCCCTCCGCCTCGGGGAAGACCACCGCCGAGCCTTGGGGAGTGGAGGACGTCGCCGCGCTGGCCGAATCGAAGCGCTCGGTCGCCAGGCCACACTCCGCAGGCGGCTCCGCCGGAACGATCCACGCCCGCACCGTCCCCGCCTTCGCGCAGCCGCGACCGCGGTAGTGCAGGCTTGCGACCAGCGGCTGGCTCGACGGCTCGCACAGCACGCCGAGCGAGTACCAACCGATCGCCGACTTGGGGATGTCCATCCCCACCATCAGCCGCCCCGGCTTCGCCTTGGAGTACGAAGCCTGCGCCTCGACCGGTACCGTGACCTTCACCTCGATGGTGATCTCCTCCTCGCAGCCGGCGAGGCCCAGCAGCGACAACAACAGCCCGAAAAGACGCGGCCACCGCACGATCGTCATCTCCTTCGACCGGCCGAGAAAACGAGTCCGGCGAGGCCACTGTCGCCTCGCCGGACCCGAAGCCCGAAATCAATCCCTCAAGAGCCTGTCCCTTGGCTCAGGGCGCGCCCTTGCCGGCGTGGACCTGGCTGAGCGCGTTGTTGAGGAAATCGGTGTAGTCCTTGCCCTGGTAGACGAACCGGCGGCCCGGCTGGTCGAAGAAGCCCTGGCCCCACGCGGTGGAGATGAGCTCCGCCTGCTGTTCGGGGTTGAGCTCGCTGAACGCCTTGCCCTCGTCGATGCCCTTGGCGAAGTCGTAGCCGTCGCCCACGTACTGGCCCCAGAGCGCCTCGGAGACGTAGTCGGTGCCGCCGTTCTGGTGCTGCCAGATGTGGCCGGACTCGTGGACCAGCGTCTCCATGTCGCCCACGCTGCCCGGCGGCATGTAGATGGTGTTGCCCAGCACGAAGGCGCGGCCGCTCTTGCTGTACAGGCCGGCGTCGCCTTCCTTCACCTCGACCTTCGAGTAGTCGATGGCGTCGCCGTAGACCTTCTTGAGCGCGGCGATCTCGTCCTCCTTGAGCTTGCGGCCCGGAGGCTCGATGCCGATGGCGGTCTGGATGGCGCTGACGAGCTTGCCGCCGACCATGATGATCGCGTCGACGGGGGTCTGGACCACCTTCACCAGGCTGCTGCCGAGGTCCTTGAAGCCGCCCTTGAAGTCGCCCTTGAAGAGCTTGCCGATGCCGCGGCCGAAGGTGGTGGCGCTCTCGCCCAAGTTCTTGAAGACGCCGACCGCCGCGTCGCCGACGCCTTTGGCGAAGTTGGAGACGGCCGAGCCCACCTGCTTGGCGGCCTTGGAGAAGAAGGAGCCGATCTTGGAGAAGAAGCCCTTCTTCTTGGCCTTGGGCGCCGGGGCCGGGGCGGCTTGAGGCTCGACCTGCGGCTTGGCGACGGTCTTGGCCGCGCTCGCCTTCTCGAAGGTGGAGGCGCCGACGGCGCTCTGCGCGACCTTCTTCGCCGCGCCTTCGAAGGAGGAGACGTCCTTGCGCCCGGCCACTTCGGCGGCCTTCGCCGCGAGGGCCAGCTTGGCGGCGAGGCTGGCAGCCTTCGGCGTCTGGGGAAGCTGCGGCAGCGGCCGGTTTCCGATCTTCATGTCGCCCTCCAAGTGGACCGTCTGGATGGATTCTCGCAGGGTTTGCTTCCGAGTTGCTTCAGGGAGCTTCTACGAAAGCTCCCTGAAAACCAATGGTTGGCTTTCCTCGGCCACCTGACCGATGAGGCTGGCCCCCCAGCAGTTTGGCCCGCTGCGCGTAGACTATCCGGCCTCTCTCGAACTCCGACCCTCGAAAGGCCCCCATGACCCGCTGCGTTTCGCTCTTCGGCCTGTGCGCGTTCGCCGTTCTCTGCAGCTGCAGCTCCGGCGAACCGGCCTGGACACACGACGGGACCATCCAGGCCGCCTGCTTCTACCCGCTCAACAACGAGTGCGTCGAATACCTCAAGCCGCTGCTCGACACGAACGCCGCCGAGTTCAAGGAGGCGTGCGTCAGCGACAACGGGAAGTGGAAGGAAGCCAGCTGTCCCTCCGGCTACTTCGGCTCCTGCCGCATGACGACCTGGGTCATGCACATCTACGACGAGGAGCGGATCGACAAGTCGCAGAAGGTCTGCGAGATGATGCCGGGGGTCTGGTCCACCCCCTGACTTCCAACGGACGTCCTCGCTGAGACTCGTCAGCGCTCGGCCAGGATGCAGTGCCCCGCGGCCCCGCCGACGAGCCGGGTCTCCGTCCAAGCGCGAGCGAAGCCCGCCTCACGCAGGAAGGCTTCCACCTCGGCAGGTGCGAAGAACCGGAAGACGCCGCCGGAGGCTGGAAACCGCATCCGGCGCAGCTCCGCCTCGGGTCGGATGAAGAGGGCCACCCGTCCTCCCTCCTTGGTCCGCTCGCGCAGTCCCGCCGCGAAAGCCGGCACGTCGGGCACGAAGTAGAGGAGGTTGACGGCGAAGATCCGGTCGAACGTCTGGCCAGCGGGGGAGCTCGCCCAGGCCGCCCAGGAACAGCCGGACGCGGCCGGCGGCGATGGCCGCGGCATGCCGGCGACCCGCCTGCTCGACCATGGTCTGGGAGAAGTCGGCGCCGACCACCCGCCCCTGCGGCGCCAGCTCCAGCGCGCGCCCCAGCGCCGCCCCATGGCCGAAGCCGATCTCCAGCACGTCGTCGGCCGTGCGCAGGCCCAGCAGGTCCAGCGTCCACTCGTTCGCCGCCCGGTTGCCGCGCTCCATCAGTCGGGCGACGAGCCGGCCCGCCAGACCCTCCGGCTTGCGGAACTGCGCTGCCACTCGCTGCAAGAACGACATCGTCGACTCCTCTTTGCGACCCCGCCTCACCGCCCGACGGTTCTAGCGCATACGGGCGCACGCCGCGCGGCCACCTGGACCGCCGGTGTATCCTCGCGCGCACTCACTGGGAGGGAGCCCGTGTCCGAAAAGTCAATCCTGGATGGCGTTGGCCTGCAGTTCGACGAGTCGATGTCCGGGAAGCTCACGCTGTGCGCACCGTCCTGGCCGCCCGGCGAGGAGCCCGTCCGCTTCACGGTGCGCATCGGCATCGACGACCTGCAGCACTTCATGCACCTGGGCGAGCACCGGGCGACGGCCGACGGCGAGCTGAGGTTTGCGCCGCTGGGCGCCGCGGCGCTGCCCATCCGCGACGGGGCGTTCTTCCTGTTCCGCCCCGACCCCGCCACCGCCAACCACCAGCTCGTCTACCGCCTCGGCATCGACGCCGCGGACGGCAGCGGGCGCTACACGCTGCAGGGCGAGAAGACGCTGCGCGACGACCCCGGCTTCGACCTGCTCCAGGACATGACGCGCATGCGGGTGCGCCTCTTCCGGGGAACCCCCGAGACCGGCACCGTGGTCGCCAGCGGCGAGATGCGCTTCGACCTGGCCGACCTGCCCAAGCTCGTCGCCTCCATGAAGGTGCGCGGCGCCCGCTCGCTGTGGGCCGAGGTCGCGGCGCGGGCGGCCTTCCTCTCCTTTGCCTACGGCACCCTGCGGGGCGAGTACCTGCGCGCGCTGCCCACCTACGACACGCAATACGAGAACGTCGTGCTGCAAGGCGTGGCCAGCCGTGAAGGCGTCGAGCGGCCGTTCTTCCTGGTCACCGGCGTGCACGACCGCGGCTTCCCCTGGGGCGACGGGGGAGCTCTTCTGGGACGTGCTGCTGCTCTTGGGCGACGGCTCCGGCGGCTGGCGGCGCCTGGCGATCACCGACCGCATCCTCCCGGGCATGGAGGTCGACGTCCGGCGTGGCCTGAGCCGGTACGCCGGGCGGCTGTTCGAGCTCGCCCCGGGAGCGGGGGCCGCCTCCTTCTCGCAGATGCGCGCCGGCGCCGGCCACCTGAGCCCGCGCGAGGCCGACCTGCGGCTCGAGTTCGCCGCCCAGGAGCTGACCGCCGTCGGCTTCCCCTTCCGCGACGTCTCGGCGCACCTGCCCTCCTGGACCACGCGGCTGGCGGACGCGGTGCACGACGTGCTGCCCTCGGCGCACCCGCTGGGCATCTGGATCACTCCGCACGTGGTCACCGGCGTCTCGGGAACGATCACCGTGGCCGGCGAGGCCTGGCAGGTGGTGCCGGAGAAGACCTGGGGCGAGGCGGAGCGCTCGACCTTCCGCAACGTGCGCGAGCCGACGCTGCTCTACCACTACCTGTGCGCGCTCGACCCGGAGGCGGGCCGGAGCCGGGTGCAGATCGACGCGCGCACCCTGCGCGACGAGCGCGTCCACTACGCCGAGGACCAGCTCGACCGCGTGGTGGGCTCGCTCGTCGGCCGCATGGCGAGCGCCGAGGTCGAGGCCAGCGCCGGCGGCCGCCAGGTGCGACCGCTGCGCGGCAGCGTCCCCGACAGCTCGGAGGTCGCCGAGCGCCTGGTGAAGCTGGAGACGCTCCTCGAGGTCGACAATGACCAGTTCCCCACCGCCGTGTTCGAGCGCAACGTGGTCCGCGTCGCCGACCGCGAGGGGAAGGTGCACCTGGCGCTCGAGGAGGAGATGCGCACGCTGCGCCTCGAGCCCGCGGGCCCGGCCAAGCCCAAGTGCACCGTCGCCGCCATCCGCGACGACGACAAGCTGCGCGCGCTGGACGCCGCCCTCGACCGGTCCGGGTTCGACGCCACCCTGGAGGCTGCCTGGGCCGCGAGCGGCAAGGCTCGGGCCGACTTCGCGGTGGCCCTCAAGCCGAACTTCATGTTCGCCTACTCGAGGCACGACCCGTCGACCTTCACCGATCCCGAGCTCGTGGAGCACCTCGCGAAGCGGCTGGCGGGCAAGGGCTTCACCCGGCTCAAGCTGGTGGAGGCCCAGAGCGCCTACGGGGAGTACTTCACCCGGCGCTCGGTGAAGGAAATGGCCGACTACCTGGGCTACACCTCGCCGCTCTACGAGGTGGTGGACCTGACGCTCGACGCCTCCGACGAGCAGGACCTGGGCCCGCACCTGGGGCGGCACCCGGTGCCCCGCACCTGGCGGCTGGCCGACTTCCGCGTCTCCTTCGCCAAGAACAAGACACACGCCTACGCCTACTACACGCTCGCCCTCAAGAACGTGTACGGGGCGCTGCCGCTGGGCGCCAAGTTCCGCGAGTACCACTGCAAGCGCGGCATCTACGCGACGACGATGGAGTACCTGGCCGCCTTCCCGGTCCACTTCGCGCTGGTCGACGCCTACCTGAGCGCCGACGGTCCCTTCGGCGTCTTCGCCGACCCGCTGCCCAACCCAACGCATACCGTGCTCGCCGGCAGGGACCCGGTGGCCGTCGACTGGGTCGGCGCGACCAAGATGGGCATCGACCCCATGCTCAGCCGCTACATGCAGTTGGCGGTGGAGCGCTTCGGCAAGCCGGAGATCGACTTCGTCGGGGACGCGAGCTGCTACCGGCCCTGGCTCAACGTGCCGCCGGCGCTGGTCTGGTTCACCAACGAGGTCCTCGACAAGGACTTCGCGATGGGCAACCTGTTCTACGCGGTGATGGCGAACATGGACGCCGAGCACTTCGCGTTCAAGGACCCCACCTTCTTCTTCGAAGCCGCGCGCACGCTCACCAAACCGCTGCGCGACGCCTTCTTCGTCCAGACCGGCGAGCGGCCGTCTTTGGCCAACCGGGCGGCCGCGTGGCTGCAGGCGCGACTGGGCCGCTGACGGGCGTGCCTTCGGGGCGGTGGGAAGCGCATCGCCGCCCCGAAGGCGGGACTCGTCGCTACCGGCTCCGGCGCACCCGCACCTCGCACTCGGTCCCTTCGAAGAGCGTCTGGCGGACCTCGAAGGTCGCCTCCGGGTCGAGACCGCGGACCATCCCCTCGAGCGGATCGAGGCAGGAGAGGCGGCAGGGGCTGGGCGCCCCCAGCCGCTTGGCCATCGCGCAGAGCGTGCAGCGCGACGCCTTCGCGCTGAAGCCGTTCGCCTCGGGCTCGAGGCGCCAGCTCGCGCAGTCGAAGATCTCGGCGGTGGTCGTGAAGGCCTGCTCGGGCGTCACTACCCCCATCCGCTCCGCCTTGGCCTTCCCGGTCGAGAGCTGCTCGGCCCGCCGCGCCTTCTCGGTGGCCTCCAGCGCGCCGGCGGCGGCGAGGGCCTTGGCGTTCTCGGCGAGGACCGCGGCGTAGGTCATGCGTACGACGGCGAGCTTGCGTTCGGTGTCCATGGAGATCTCCTTCGGCGTGCGAGGCCGGGTCCATCCCGTCCTTCGCTCCATGGGTGTGCGCTCGCCGTTTCTTGTGACAACAGCCCGTGCGCTAGCGGTCCTGCGGGGGCCAGAAGGCGCGCTGGGGCAGCACCTGGTTCGACTCGCGGTAGAGCCGGACGAGGCGCATCGAGGCCCGCAGCCGCGCGTACTCCGCCGGCAGGTCCACCGCGGCGACGTGCCGGCGCATGCGGCACCGGCAAGGGCCGTCCGGGTTGGCCAGCGCGCACTGGTCCGTCAGGAACGCCTGCAGCTTGCGGCGGGCTCGCGAGGCGAGCTGGCGAGCGGTCGCCGGCTCCTTGCCCAGGACCTGGGCCACCTCTTCGTACTCGAGGTCGGCGACGTCGCGCAGCAGGTAGGCCATGCGCGCCTCGGGCTCCAGGCACTGCAGGGTCCCGGCGAGGCACTTGTCGCACATCGACTTGACCCAGGCGCGGCGCTCCGGGTCGCTCATCGGGCCTGCCTCGACCTCCGGGCCGGCGAAGTACTCGCGCAGGAAGCGAACCGAGTAGCGCCGCTCGTCGAGCGTGTGCCGGCGCACGGCCCGCCAGGCCACCTGGAAGATCCAGGTGGAGAGGCTGGAGCGTCCCTCGAAGGTCGGCAGACCGCGGGCGATCTCCAGCCAGGCCTCCTGGGCCGCCTCGCGCGCCTTCTCCTCGTCGCGGGTCATGCGCCAGCACAGCGAGGAGACCAGCCGGCCGTACTGCGCCGCGAGCGCATTGAGGTCGGGCGTCGACGGGGCGCTGGCCCCGGCATTTGCGGCGGTCATCGGTGCGTTCTTCCACGGGCGAGCGGCCATGCCGCTGCTCTACCACCCGGCGCGCGCATGCTGCCATCCCCGCCGCCGAGCGACATCCTGATCTGGACTTGGTGATCGTTACGGCACTCGAATTGCCCGTGGAATCGCGGCGCACTTGGTGCGGGCCCGGCTTCCACGCGCTTCCACGCCGGGGGCATCCTCACTCCCGTGGAATCCGTGGCGCGCTCCGAGTGGTGCCGGCCACGCTTCCGGCGATTTGGCACATCGTCAGCGCACCTCAGATGCCCAATTCCGCAAGGGTGCGAGCCCGGCTTCCACGCGCTTCCTCGCCCGGGACAAGCACCAGCGCGCCTCGGATCTTCGCTTCCGCAAGGTTGTCCCCGGCGTGGAAGCCGGGCCCGCACCCCACCAGCGCGCGGATCGCCGCCCGCCTACCCGCCGGGCGGCTGACCCGCGCCTGCCTCAGTCCCGACGGGTGGCTCCCGGCATCCGGTCGCGGCCCTGCCAGTCGACCATCCAGCCCGGGTACTCCGGCGGCAGCGCGCTGACGGCGTCGAGCTTCTCCAGCTCGTCCTTGGCGAGGACCAGGTCCGCCGCCGCGAGGTTGTCGGCGAGCTGCTCGTCGGACTTGGCGCCGAGGATGACGCTGGTGACGAAGCTCTTGTGCAGCAGGTACGCGAGCGCGACCCGCGCCACCGAGGTGTTGTGGGCCTGCGCGATGGGCCGCATCGCGTCGACGCAGGCGAAGGCGCGCGGTTTGTCCACGATGGGGAAGTCGAACTGCGCCCGCCGCGCGTCGGCCGGGCCCTTCTCCCCCGCCGTGAACTTGCCGGTGAGCAGCCCGCCCGCGAGCGGCGACCAGGGCAGGATGGCCAGCTTCTCCTCCTGGGCCAAGGGGACGATCTCCCGCTCGATGTCGCGCGCGGCGATGGCGTAGAAGACCTGCGCCGAGACGAAGCGCGCCCAGCCGTGCCGGTCGCAGAGCGCGAGCGCCTTCATCGCCGCCCACGCCGGCAGGTTGCAGAAGCCCACGTAGCGGACCTTTCCCGCGCGCACCACGTCGTCGAGCGCGTCGAGCGTCTCCTCCAGCGGCGCGACGCGGTCGAACCCGTGGATCTGGTAGAGGTCCACGTGGTCGACCTTCAGCCGCCGCAGGCTGCCGTCGATGGAGTCGAAGATGTGCTTGCGCGACAGGCCCACGTCGTTGGGCCCCGGCCCCGTCCGGCCGCGCACCTTGGTGGCGATGACCAGGTCGCTGCGGCGCAGGCCGAGCTTCTGGATGGCCTCGCCCACCAGCTTCTCGGACTCGCCCTCGTGGTACACGTCGGCGGTGTCGAGGAAGTTCACGCCGGCGTCCACCGCCCGGCGCAGCTGCGAGGCGACCGCTTCGCTCCCCAGCTTGCCGATGACCGCCCAAAAGCCCTTGCCGCCGTAGGTCATCGTGCCCAGGCACAGCTCGGAGACGAACAGGCCCGTACCGCCCAGCTGCTTGTACTTCATGGTCTACCTCCCAAAGGTCCCGCGAGGGTCGGGAATGGTAGCGACCGGCACCCAGGCGCGAGACCTCCGATCGGGGGCCACGAGAGCCAACGTGCGCCGCCGCACTAAGACCGGGACCCGGGCTGGACCATCTGCATCAGCTTGGGCAGCACCACGCCGACCACCGACTGCGCCGTCGCCTGCGACAGGCCTACCTTCGAGGCCACGAACTGGGTGACCGGCCCGGAGAGCTTGGAGACCATGCCGCCGGCCTCGGCACCTCCGGGAGAGGCAGCCTTGCCGCCGCCGAGGATGCCGCCAATCGCACTGCCCAGCCCGCCGCCGCCTCCTCCGCCTCCACCGAGCACGCTGCCGAGGTCCAAGCCTGCGGCTGGAGCGTGCTGCGCGGCGCCCTCGGCGGTGGCCTGCACCGCCGCCTGCGCTTGCTGCTGCGAGAGCCCTTGGGCGTTCAGCTGCGACATCGCGTCCTTGCCCTGCGACGACCCCAAGAATTGCCCCACGACCGCTTCGAACATGGTTGGCCCCCATCGATGTCCCGGCTGCGACCAATCCGTCGTTTCGGTCACGTTAGGGACTTCGGACCGGCGCGGGCACGGCCGTCACGAGCCTCTGCCTGCCAGCCACCTCCCTGACCTGACCTGACCGACCCGACCGGACCTGGACCGACCTCCGGGTCACTTGCCACCCGCCGCCCCGCAGTGCAGTCTTCGCCGGTTTGTTTGCGCCAGTGACGCCATGAGCCTCGCGACCATCAGCAACCTGTCCCTCTCCTTCGGCGCCCGCGTGCTCCTCGACGAGGCGTGCTTCGCCGTCGGCGCGCACGACCGCATCGGGCTGGTGGGGCCCAACGGCACGGGCAAGTCCACGCTGCTCAAGATCCTCTCGGGCGTGATGAAGGCCGACTCGGGCTCCATCACCTTCCGCAAGGGCGTGCGGGCGGGCTACCTGCCCCAGGACATCCTCGAGCTGCCGCCGGGCACGCTCATCGACACGGTCCTCGCCTCGGTCCCCGACCGCACGCGGCTGGAGACCAAAGTCGCCGAGCTCGAGGCGGCGGTCGTCCAGCCGGCAGGCCCGACGTCCGCCGACGACGAGGAGGAGCGCCTCGACCTCGCCGCGCAGCTGGCCGACGCGCACACCGAGCTGGCGGACTTCGAGGACCGCTACGGCCGGCACCGCGCCGAGCGGATCCTCCAGGGCCTGGGCTTCAAGGAGAAGGACTTCGCGCGCAGCGTGGGCGAGCTCTCCGGCGGCTGGAAGATGCGCGCCGCGCTCGCGGGCCTGCTGCTGACCAACCCCGACCTGCTGCTGCTCGACGAGCCGACCAACCACCTCGACGTGCCGTCGCTGCTCTGGTTCGACGACTTCCTCAAGCGCAGCGCCAAGGCGGTGATGTTGGTCAGCCACGACCGCGACTTCCTCAACCGGCAGATCGACCGCGTGCTCAGCTTCGAGGTCGAGGGCCTGCGCGGCTACTCGGGCAACTACGAGGACTACAAGAGGCAGCGCGCCGCCGAGGAGGAGAAGCTCGAGGGCCGCGCCCGGCGCCAGGCCGAGGAGCGCGCGGAGATCGAGTCGTTCATCCAGCGCTTCCGCGCCAAGGCCACCAAGGCCCGCCAGGTGCAGAGCCGCATCAAGCTCCTGGAGAAGCAGGAGATCGTCCAGGCGCTCGAGAAGCGCCAGACCATCCGCTTCCGCTTCCCCGACTCCGAGCGCCCCGGCCGCGAGGTGCTGCGCTACGAAGGCGTCTGCAAGGCCTTCGGCGCCAACACCATCTACCGCGGGTTGACCCAGACCGTGCTGCGCGGCGACCGCGTGGCCATCATCGGCGCCAACGGCACAGGCAAGACGACGCTGCTCCGCCTGACGGCCAACGAGCTTCCGCTGGACGCCGGGACGATCACGCCCGGGCACCAGGTCAAGATCGCCTACTTCGCCCAGCACCACACCGACCTGCTCGACCGCTCGCGCACCGTGCTGGAAGAGGTCTGGTCGCTGGTGCCGCAACAGCCACAGGCCTGGGTCCGCTCGGTGCTGGGCGCGTTCCTCTTCTCCGGCGACGACGTCGACAAGAAGATCGGCGTGCTCTCCGGCGGCGAGCGGGCGCGCGTGGCGCTGGCGCGGCTGCTGGTCCTGCCCTCCAACGTGCTCCTGATGGACGAGCCGACCAACCACCTGGACCTCGACTCGTCGGAGAAGCTGGTCAACGCGCTCAAGGACTACGGCGGCACGCTGGTCTTCGTCAGCCACAACCGCAGCTTCGTCAACCAGCTGGCCACCCGGGTCTGGGACGTGCGCGACGGCGCCGTCGTCGACTGGCCCGGCAACCTCGACGACTACCTGTACCACCTGGCGCAGACCGGCCAGACGATGGACGGCTCGGCGCCCGTCGAGTCGGCGGCGCCCAAGCGCGAGAACGAGCGCGACCGGCGTCGGCGCGAGGCGGTCGAGCGCGAGGCGCTGCTGGTCAAGCTGCGACCCGTCCGCGCCGAGGTGGAGACGCTCGAGAAGCAGATCGCCGAGCTCGAGGCGCAGCAGGCGGAGATCGAGCCGCAGCTGGCCGACCCCGCCGTCTACCAGGACTTCGCCCGCGCCAAGCCGCTGACCCAGGTCTACCAGGCCAACAAGGCCAGCCTCGAGGAGCTGTACCCGAGGTGGGAGGCCGCGCAGGCCAAGCTGGAAGAGCTGCAGGGCGGCAAGTAGCTTCAGCCTCGGGCGCCGCCGCTCGAGACCGGCTCCTGCAGATCGGCGCCCAGCGCCTCGATTCGCGTCCCGAGCTCGACCGCTTCGGCAATCCCGAAGGTCATGCCGTCAAGACGGTCGGTCTGGTAGGTCCGCTCTGCGAGTGCGTCGCGAGGCCCCTTTCGTCAGTCGCTTGACGCTGCCTGAGGCCTTCCTGAGTCAGGTGTCCGTATCGCCCCAGGGGCTGGGGAGGTTCACCTCGCGTGGGTCTGCGCGGCGTGGGGCTGGCTCGTCGCTTGCTCTCGTGCCCGCGCGAAAGGCTGTCCCCCCGTCGGCGCTTTGACGCGCTTATCAGCGCCCGTCGCACGGGCCGATGGGGCGACAGCATCGGACCATCGAAGGGGAAGGGACCACCATGACTTCGAAGCTGCGTTTCGGCGCCCTGGGCGCCGCATTGACCGTCTCGGTCTTGGCCATGAGCGGCGCGGCCTCGGCCGCCGTCTCCACGCTCTACAGCGAAGGCTTCGAGAGCGGGCTCAACGGCTGGACGTCGGCGACCTCGTCCGGCGTCTGCAGCTGGCGGGTGCTCAACCACCCGGAGAACGTCGCGACCTCGTCGGCGCTCAACCCGTTCTGCGTGACGCTGCCCGACACGGGCGCGCACCTGGCGGCCGCGGGCGGGACTCGGGTGGTCTGGTTCGGCGAGGAGTCGACCGGCACCTTCGTCGGAAGCAACTACCCGGCGCAAACCTCCAAGAACGGCGGCTCGTCCGCGGCTACCCAGACCGGCACGCTGACCTCGCCTTCCATCTCGCTGTCGGGCGTGACCAAGGCGCAGCTCGAGTTCGACTCCTGGTGGGAGATCGAGGGCGTCGAGGGCACGAACTTCGACCTGATGAAGACCTTCATCTCCACCGACGGCGGGACGAGCTTCGCCCAGCTGGGCATGCTCAACCCGACCTTCGCCACCAACGCCCCCTCGGACTCGGGCTACACCGCCGGCGGATCGTCGGCGAGGCCGGTCTGGCGCCACTACTCCTACGACATCAGCGCCTACGTCGGCGGCAGCGTGGTCCTCCGGTTCGAATTCAGCTCCGTCGACACGAACTACAACGCGTTCCGCGGCTGGACCATCGACAACGTCAGCATCGCCGGCGGGACGAGCCTGCCCGGGCCCACGCTCACCTCGGTCACGCCCGCCATCGGCACCCTCGACGATGTCGTCTCCATCGCCGGCACCAACTTCCAGCAGGGCGCGGTCTTCACCATCGGCACGCTGGAGATCCCCGCGGCGAACATCACCCAGTTCGGCACCAACTACCTGGTCTTCAAGGTGCCCTCGATGAGCGCCGGCACCTATGCCGTCAAGGTCGCCAACCCCGACGGCCAGTCCTTCACGCTCGCCAACGCCTTCACCTATTCGAACGCGGCCTCTCCCTCCGTCACAGGGGTCAGCCCCGGCACCGCTGAGTTCAACACCGCCAAGAGCGTGTCCATCAGCGGCGCCAACTTCGCCAACGGCGCCACCGTGACCGTCGGCGGCGTGTCGGCCACCGGCTGCGCCTGGGTCAACGCCGGCAGCATCACCTGCACCTTCCCGGGCATGGTCGCCGGCAACTACAACGTCGTCGTCACCAACCCGTCCGGCCAGAGCGGCATCGCCTACTCGGCCTATCGGGTGACCGACAGCTCCACCGTCGCCGTGGTCACGCCGAACGGCGGGCAGAGCTGGACCGCGGGGACGGTGCAGACGGTGACCTGGACGGCCACCGGCACGCCCACCGTCTCCCTCGAGCTGTGGAAGAACGGCGTGTGGGTGGCGGACATCGCCACCAATATCGCGGCGACCCCGGGCTCGGTCGCCTGGACCCTCCCGCCGTCGCTGGCCGCCGGCACCGACTACAAGGTCAAGGTCCTCAACCCGGCGGGCAACCAGAGCGACTTCAGCGACGCCAACTTCACCGTCGTCGCCTTCACCGGCGACATCCCCCCGCAGATGACCACCTCGAGCGGCTCGACGGCCTTCCTCGAGGACGGCGCGGCGGTCGTCGTCGACGGGGCGCTGGAGCTGGTCGACCCCGACGGCCCGAACCTCTCCGGCGTGCGCGTGTCCATCAGCTCGGGCTTCGTCTCCGCCGAGGACCTGCTGACCTACACGCCCTCGGGAGGGATCACCGGCACCTATGACAACGCGACCGGCATCCTCACCTTGTCGGGCAGCGCGACGGCGGCGGCATACCAGACCGTCCTGCGCACGGTGCGCTACCAGAACATCCAGGCCAACAACCCCACCGCGGGCACCCGGCAGATCTCCTTCTCGGTGGGGGCGAGCAGCCTCTACTTCGCCGACAACGGCCACTACTACGAGTTCCTGGCCTCGTCCGGCATCTCCTGGACCGCGGCGCGCGATGCCGCCGCCCTGCGCCGCTACTACGGCCTGAAGGGCTACCTGGTGACGGTGACCAGCGCGGCGGAGAACACCTTCGTCGCCGGCAAGCTCGCGGGCGAGGGCTGGATGGGCGCGAACGACTCGGCGGTCGAGTGGACCTGGCGCTGGGTGACCGGCCCCGAGGGGCTGGAGAACTCCGGAGCCGGGCGCCTCTTCTTCAACCAGACGTCCAACGACTCGGTGGGCTGCTCCAGTGGCATGCGCGGCAACGTCGTCACCTTCGCCAACTGGACCTCCTGCGAGCCCAACGACTACCAGCCCGCCGGCGGCGAGGACTACGCGCACTTCGTCGAAGACGGGACCTGGAACGATTACCCGCTCTCGCTCGCCGGCATCGCCGGCTACGTGGTCGAGTACGGCGGCATGCCCGGCGACCCGACCCTGCAGCTGTCGGCCTCCAAGAACGTGGTCGTCACGGCCTGTGAGGCCAACTGCTCGACCTGCAGCAGCGGCATGGTGTGCACCGCCTGCGACTCGGGCTACTTGCTCGTCGGCGGTGATTGCATCAGCGCGAGCACGAGCACGACCACGACCGTAACCTCCTCGAGCTCCACCTCGGCCTACGGCCAGTCGGTGACCTTCACCGCGACGCTCCTGCCCGGGACGGCGACCGGCACGGTGCAGTTCGCCGTCGATGGCGCCAACCTCGGCACGGCCGTGGCGGTGAGCGGCGGGACGGCGACGAGCATCGCCACCACCAGCCTCTCGGTCGGGACGCACTCGGTGACGGCGACCTACGCGCCCACCGGCAGCTACCTCGCCTCCAGCAGCAGCATGACCCAGACGGTCACCGCGGCCTCGACGACGACCGCGCTCGCCTCCAGCCTCAACCCCTCACTGTTCGGGCAGACAGTGACCTTCACGGCGACGATGACTCCGGCCGGAGCGACAGGCACGGTGCAGTTCCGGGCCGACGGCTCGAACCTCGGCAGCCCCGTCGCCCTCTCGGGCGGCGTGGCGACCTACGCCACCTCGTCGCTCGCGGTCGGGACCCGGGCGATCACCGCGATCTACTCGGGCGACGGCAACTACCTCACCGCGACCGGCTCCCTCTCCGGCGGCCAGGTGGTCAACAAGGCGACGCCCACGATGGCGCTGGCCTCCTCGCTCAATCCCTCGCTGTTCGGGCAGACCGTGACCTTCACGGCGACGATGACTCCGGCCGGCGCGACGGGCACGGTCCAGTTCCGGGCCGATGGCTCGAACCTCGGCGGCCCCGTCGTCCTCTCGGGCGGCGTGGCGACCTACGCCACCTCGTCGCTCGCGGTCGGGACCCGGGCGATCACCGCGATCTACTCGGGCGACGCCAACTACTTCACCGCGACCGGCACCCTCTCCGGCGGCCAGGGGGTCAACAAGGCGGCGCCCACGATGGCGCTGGTCTCCTCCCTCAATCCTTCGCTGTTCGGGCAGGCGGTGACCTTCCACGCGACGATGAACCCGGCCGATGCGACGGGCACGGTCCAGTTCCAGGCCGACGGCTCGAACCTCGGCAGCCCCGTCGCCCTCTCCGGCGGCGTGGCGACCTACGCCACCTCGTCGCTCGCGGTCGGGACCCGGGCGATCACCGCGCTCTACTCGGGCGACGCCAGCTACCTCACCGCGACCGGCTCCCTCTCCGGCGGCCAGGTGGTCAACAAGGCGACGCCCACGATGGCGCTGGCCTCCTCGCTCAATCCCTCGCTGTTCGGGCAGACCGTGACCTTCACGGCGACGATGACTCCGGCCGGCGCGACGGGCACGGTCCAGTTCCGGGCCGATGGCTCGAACCTCGGCGGCCCCGTGGCCCTCTCCGGCGGCGTGGCGACCTACGCCCTCTCCTCGCTCGCGGTCGGGACCCGGGCGATCACCGCGCTCTACTCGGGCGACGGCAACTACCTCACCGCGACCGGAACCCTCCCCGGCGGCCAGGGGGTCAACAAGGCGGCCCCCACGGTGGCGCTGGTCTCCTCCCTCAATCCTTCGCTGTTCGGGCAGGCGGTGACCTTCCACGCGACGATGACCCCGGCCGATGCGACGGGCACGGTCCAGTTCCAGGCCGACGGCTCGAACCTCGGCAGCCCCGTCGCCCTCTCCGGCGGCGTGGCGACCTACGCCCTCTCCTCGCTCGCGGTCGGGACCCGGGCGATCACCGCGCTCTACTCGGGCGACGCCAGCTACCTCCCCGCGACCGGCTCCCTCTCCGGCGGCCAGGTGGTCAACAAGGCGACGCCCACGATGGCGCTGGTCTCCTCGCTCAATCCTTCGCTGTTCGGGCAGTCGGTGACCTTCACCGCGACGATGGCTCCGGCCAGCGCGACGGGCACGGTGCAGTTCCAGGCCGACGGCTCGAACCTCGGCAGCCCCGTGGCCCTCTCCGGCGGCGTGGCGACCTATGCCCTCTCCTCGCTCGCGGTCGGGACCCGGGCGATCACCGCGATCTACTCGGGTGACGGCAACTACCTCACCGCGACCGGCACCCTCTCCGGCGGCCAGCTGGTCAACAAAGCGACGCCCACGGTGGCGCTGGTCTCCTCGCTCAATCCCTCGCTCTTCGGGCAGACGGTGACCTTCACGGCGACGATGACCCCGACCGGCGCGACGGGCACGGTCCAGTTCCAGGCCGACGGCTCGAACCTCGGCAGCCCCGTCGCCCTCGCCGGCGGCGTGGCGACCTACGCCACCTCGTCGCTCGCGGTCGGGACCCGGACCATCACCGCGATCTACTCGGGCGACGCCAGCTACCTCACCGCGACCGGCACCCTCTCCGGCGGCCAGGTGGTCAACAAGGCGGCGCCGACGATGGCGCTGGCCTCCTCGCTCAATCCCTCGCTCTTCGGGCAGACGGTGACCTTCACCGCGACGATGACCCCGACCGGCGCGACGGGCACGGTCCAGTTCCAGGCCGACGGCTCGAACCTCGGCAGCCCGGTCGCCCTCTCGGGCGGCGTGGCGACCTACTCCACCTCGTCGCTGACGGTCGGGACCCGGACCATCACCGCGATCTACTCGGGCGACGGCAGCTACCTCACCGCGTCTGGCACCCTCTCCGGCGGCCAGCTGGTCAACAAGACGACGCCGACGATGGCGCTGGCCTCCTCGCTCAATCCCTCGCTCTTCGGGCAGTCGGTGACCTTCACGGCGACGATGACCCCGGCCGGTGCCACGGGCACGGTGCAGTTCCAGGCCGACGGCTCGAACCTCGGCAGCCCCCTCGCCCTCGCCGGCGGCGTGGCGACCTACGCCACCTCGTCGCTCGCGGTCGGGACCCGGATCATCACCGCGGTCTACTCAGGCGACGCCAGCTACGAGGCCGCGACCGGCACCCTCTCCGGCGGCCAGCTGGTCAACAAGGCCGCCAGCGCGGTCGCGCTCGACTCCTCGCAGACCCCGGCCACCTACGGCACCTCCGTCACCTTCGCAGTGGCCGTCTCGCCCTCGACCGCGACCGGCCAGGTGCAGTTCAAGCTCGACGGCGCCGACCTCGGCGCGCCCGTCGCCCTCGTCGGCGGCGCGGCCACGAGCCTCGAGGTCCCGCTGCTCGCGGCCGGCACGCACAGCGTCTTCGCCCAGTACTCGGGTGACGGCAGCTACCTGGCCTCCACCGGCACGCTGTCCCAGCAGATCCAGAAGGCCACCACCGCTGCGGCGCTGGCCCTCTCGCCCAACCCCGCCGTCTTCGGCCAGCCGGTCGACCTGACCGCCACCGTCACCAGCCCCAGCGGCCAGGTGCCCACCGGCAGCGTCGCCTTCCTCGCCGACGGCGCCGTCCTCACCAGCGCCTCGCTCGACGCCTCCGGCGTCGCCACCGCGCCCGTCTCCACCCTCCCCGTCGGCGCGGCCTCGATCGTCGCGGCCTACTCCGGCGACGCGAACCACGACGACGCGAGCAGCGACGCGGCCGACCAGGTCGTCGCCAAGGCGGCCACCACGGTCGCGCTCGCGAGCGATCTGACCCCGACGCTCTACGGCAAGACCGTGACCCTGACGGCCACCGTCACCGCGACGGCCCCCGGCGCCGGGACGCCCACCGGCCAGGTCACCTTCTTCGAAGGCGCGACCGAGCTCGGCACCGGCGCGCTGGTGGACGGCGTCGCTGTCCTCGAGGCCACCAACCTGGCCGTGGGCACGCACGCCCTGCATGCCACCTTCGCGGGCGACGGCAGCTTCCTCTCCAGCACCTCGGACGACCTCTCGCAGGAGATCCAGAAGTCCTGCGTCGTCGGCGAGGGCATCTGGGCCGAGGCCGTCGCCAACCCGGAGAACCCCTGCCAGGTCTGCGACCCGGACGCCAACGGCACCGACTGGACCCACCGCGCCTCGGGTTACGCGTGCCCGGCCGACGCCCTCTCCTGCACGCTCGACGTGTGCGACGGCGCCGGCGCCTGCACGCACCCGCTGGCGGTGGGCTGCCTCGTCTCCGGCGCCTGCATCGCCGAGGGCGCGCTCGACCCCGAGAACGACTGCAAGGCCTGCCAGCCTGCCCTCGACGCCGCGCGCTACACCGCGCTCGCCAAGCGCGTCTCCTGCGCCGACGACCTCTCGCCCATCACCGACGACTACTGCGACGGCGTCGGCCGCTGCACGCACCCGCTCAAGAACGAGTGCAGCATCGGCGGTCAGGTCTACGCCGGCGGCGCGGCCAACCCCACGAACTCCTGCCAGGCGTGCGACCCGCTCGCCGACAACGAGGGCTGGACCGACCGCGTCATGGGCTTCCCCTGCACCGGCGACGCGCTCGCCTGCACCTGGGACAGCTGCGACGGCGCCGGGCAGTGCCGCCACGATCTCTACGCCGGCTGCCTGATCGACGGGGCCTGCGTCGCGGCCGGCACCACCGACCCCGCCAACGACTGCCAGGAGTGCAACCCCGCTCTGGCCACCGCCGCCTACAGCGTCAAGGCCAAGGGCGTCTCCTGCGCCGACGACGACCAGCCCAACACCTCCGACGTCTGCGACGGCGCCGGCGGCTGCGCCCACCCGCTCAAGGGCCAGTGCACCATCGCCGGCACGGTCTACGACGCCGGCAGCGCCAACCCCGACGCGCCCTGCCAGGCCTGCGACCCGGCGGTCTCCGTGTCCACCTGGACGGACCGCGTCCAGGGCTTCCCGTGCCCGGCCGACGAGCTGGCCTGCACCGAGGACGTCTGCGACGGCGCCGGGACCTGCGAGCACCTGCTCTTCACCGGCTGCCTCGTCGACGGGGCCTGCATCGGCGCCGGCGCGACCGACCCGCAGAGCGAGTGCCAGGCCTGTGACCCGGCGCTCTCCACGGCCGCCTACACCGCCAAGGCGCGGGGCGTGGACTGCTCCGACGACGGCAACGCGAACACCATCGACGTCTGCGACGGCGCCGCCACCTGCACCCACCCGCTCAAGGGCCAGTGCACCATCGGCGGCAAGGTCTACGACGCCGACACCGCCAACCCCGCGAACCCGTGCCAGGCCTGCGAGCCGGCCGTCTCGGTCACCGACTGGTCCAACCGCGTCTCGGGCTTCCCCTGCACCACCGACGGGCTCTCCTGCACGCGCGACGTCTGCGACGGCGGCGGGACCTGCCTGCACTCCCTGTTCACCGGCTGCCTCGTGGACGGCGCCTGCGTGGGCGAGACCAGCCTCGACCCGGCGAACGACTGCCGCGCCTGCGCCCCGGCCTCGTCGACCACCGACTACACCTCGCTCGTCCTGGGCGTGCCCTGCTCCGACGACGGCGAGCCGACCACCGCCGACGTCTGCGACGGCCAGGCGCACTGCACGCACCCGGTGAAGGGCCAGTGCACCATCGCCGGCCAGGTCTTCGACGGCGGCGCGGCCAACCCCGAGAACCCCTGCCAGTCGTGCGAGCCGACCCGCTCCGTCTCCGCCTGGAGCGACCGCGTCGCCGGCTTCCCCTGCACGAGCGACGCGCTCTCCTGCACCGCCGACACCTGCGACGGCGCCGGGGCCTGCGGCCACGGGCTCTACACCGGCTGCTTCATCGAGGGCGCCTGCGTCTCCGCCGGCAGCGCCGACCCGGCCAACGAGTGCCGCGACTGCAACCCGGCCCTCTCGACCAGCGGCTACAGCGCCAAGGCCTCGGGCCTGGCCTGCACCGACGACGGCGTCGCCAACACGCTCGACGTCTGCGACGGCGCGGCAGCGTGCACCCACCCGCTCAAGGGCACCTGCGTCATCGACGGCAAGGCCTACGACTCGGGCACCGCCAACCCGCAGAACCCCTGCCAGTCGTGCGACTCGGTGACGAGCGCCACCGCCTGGTCGAACCGCGCGGTGCAGTTCCCCTGCGCGAGCGACGGCCTGACCTGCACCCCGGACGTCTGCGACGGCCAGGGCGCCTGCACCCACGCCATCGCCAGCGGCTGCATCATCGCCGAGGCCTGCGTCGCCGAGGGCGCGGCCGACCCGAAGGACGCCTGCTTCACCTGCCAGGGCGAGACGAGCCAGACGAGCTACAGCCTGGTCTCGAGCGACGCCTGCGCCGGCGCCTGCGCCACCGACACCGCCTGCCCCAGCGGCACCTGGTGCTCCGCCCACGTCTGCCGGCCGCAGTTCCCGGTGGACACCGACTGCACCGCCGACGCGCAGTGCGGCAGCGGCCACTGCCTCGAAGGTAAGTGCGTGGCGCTAACCATGGCCGGCGGCTGCGGCTGCGGCCAGGGAGGCGACGCCCTCTCGCTCCTCGGCCTGGTCTCGCTGCTCGGCCTGGCCCTGAGCCGGCGCCGTCCCGCGGCCTGATGTGACGATTCGACGGGTGCGCGCCGGCCTTCTTGGCGGCGCGTTCCCGTCGCTCCTCCTTCCTCCTCCTGCCCTCCACCGCTTTTCCCCTCGAACCCTTCCGAGGAGAGACCATGGTCCGCACCCATCTCCCGTCGTTCGTCTCCGCGCTGGCGCTGGCGCTCCTGCTGTCGCCCGCCGCGGCGCATGCCCAGACCGTGTCGGGCTTCGCCGTCCAGTCGTACGACCCGGCCTATGCCGGCGACGCCTTCTTCGCCAGCCCCGACGCGCCCGTCGCCGGGCGGATCGCGCCGGCCGTGAAGCTGACCTTCAGCTACGCCAACCGGCCGCTTCGCATCGTCGACCAGGCCACCGGCCAGACCGTCACCGGCGGCGAGGTCATGCGCGACCAGCTGTACCTCGACCTGGACGCCTCGCTGGCGCTCTTCGACCGCGTGAAGGTCGGCATCGGCCTCCCCTTCGCGGCGGTGCAGACCGGGGACGCCTCGTTCGTCGGCCACTCCATCCAGAGCACCCGCTTCGCCGACATGCGCATCGGCGCCCGCGTGGGGCTGCTAGGCAAGGCCCGCTCCCCGCTGGCCGTCGGCCTGCAGGCGGACCTGTGGCTGCCCACCGGCTCCAAGGAGGACTTCGCCGGCGACGGCGACGTGCGCGGCCACCCCCGGCTGGTGGTCAGCGGCCTGCTCTACGATCGCTGGCTCTACTCGGCGGCGCTGGGCGCGATGCTGCGCGGACAGCGTGACGTGGGCCTGACGACGATCGGTTCGGCGCTGACCTACTCCGCGGCGGCCGGCGTGCTCCTGTGGGACAAGCGGGTGCAGGTCGGCCCCGAGTTCTTCGGCTCGACGCTCTTCAACGGCGGCACCTCGCCGGTAGAGGGGATGCTGGGCGCCAAGGTCTGCCTCGCCAGTGTGACCCTCGGCGCAGGTGTGGGCGTGGGCTTCGGGACCGCGCCGGGCACCGCCGCCGCGCGGGTGCTGGTCAGCGCCGGCTGGGAGCCGGGCCGCGACTGCCGCGACTCCGGACAGCGCCTCGACGCGCCGCAACCCCTGGTCACCGAGCCCACCGCCGCCGAGAAGGAAGAGCTCGCTCGCGCCCAGCAGGAGAAGGAGGCCGTGGCGCTCGCCGAGAAGTTCGCCGCCGAAGAGGCCGTGAAGAAGGCCGAGGCCGAGAGGCAAGCTGCCGCGGCGCTCGCCGAGCAGCAGGCGGCGCAGAAGGAAGCGGCCGAGAAGGCGCAGCGCGAGGCCGCCGAGCGCGAAGCGGCAGCCGCCGCGGAAGAGGCAGCCCGGGTGAAGCTGGCCATGGCTCAGCCCGAGCCACCGCCCGCGGCGCCAGTCGCCACCCTGAAGAAGGACTCCATCGTCATCAACCAGCAGGTGCAGTTCGAGCTCGACAAGGCGATCCTCAAGCCCGAGAGCGAGAAGATCCTGGGCGCGGTCGCGCAGGTCTTGGCGTCGCATCCGGAGCTCGCCGCGATCGCCGTCGAGGGGCACACCGACGACAGCGGCCGCGCCGAGTGGAACACCGCCCTCTCCCGCCTGCGCGCCGAGGCGGTCCGCGACTGGCTGATCAAGAAGGGCGGCATCGCGCCTGGCCGGCTGATGGCGGACGGGTTCGGCCCCGCACGCCCGATCGCGCCGAACAAGGACGAGGCGGGGCGCCGGATGAACCGCCGCGTCGAGTTCCGCATCACCTCGCAGTCGCCCTAGCCGGGCTTCGGGCTGGGCTTCGGGGCCGGGGCCCCAGGCCTGCGTTCAGCGCTTGAGCAGCGGAAGCAGCAGGGGCACCAGGTAGACGTAGGCGAAGAACCCGAGCCCGGCGAGGAACAGCACCGAGAGCAGTCCGACCACGAACCCGCGACGGCGGCGCGACGCCTCCTGCTTGAGCAGCATCGACAAGGTGCTCGAGAGCTTCTTCGCCTTGGAGCGGATCGGCTCGCGCAGCACGACCTTGGGCGCGGTGCTGACCTCCGCGTGGCTCGGGTGCCTGGGATTGCGGTCGGAGCTGGGGCGCATCGGCAGCGGCGCGGGCTTGCCTGGATCCTCCGCTCTCCTCTGACCCTCCGCCGCCGACGGGTTCTTGCTCTCGGCCTCGAGCTCGTCCTTGAGGTCCTCGATCAGCGGGCGGAAGCCGCCGGGCGTCTGAGCCTTGTGCTCACCGCTCGGCCCCTCGGTCAGCCACGACTGGATGGTCTCGGGGTTGATCTTGAGGACGGTGGCCCGGCGAGCGACGTCCACCGGCTTGCCCGAGTCCCGCTCGGCCTTCGGGTCGGGTCTGGCGGCCGGTGGCTCGTCGAGGACTGTGGGTTGTGCGGGCAGGCCCTCGACCCTCGTCGATGCTGCGGGAGGGAGCGGCGCCGGCGCGGGCTCCACCTCGAGGATCCGCGGCAGCGGGATCGTCATGTCCACCGAGGGATCGCTCGGCAGGGGGAGCGGTCCTGAGTGCCGGTCGACGCGCGTCTCGTTGGAGATGGCCCGTGGCGACTCCGGCCGGAGCGGGATGCGCGCGAGCGGGTTGGTGACCTCCACCGTCTCGTCGGTCGCTTCCGGCTCGCCCCCGGTGTCGTTGGGCTCGATCAGCGGAGGCAGCCGGGTCGTCTCCCCCACGTCCTGGACGGGCGCCAGCTTCTTCGGAGGATGGCCGAGCGGTGGCTTGGGCACGGTCGTAGGACCTCTGGTCCGTGGTTTGGCCAGAGCGTACCAGCATCCTGCCCGGGTGGAACTGCAGGGACGGGCTCGTGTAGCGGGTCAGCGATTACTTCCGGTGCCAACTGGTCAGCGATTAGTTCCGATCGGTCCGCTTCAGAACGCGTAGCTGAGCTCGAGAGTGGATGGGAACGAGAAGCCCGCGAGCTCCCTGCGCTGGCGGCCGGCTTGGGCATGGACCGAGAGGCTGGCGTTGTACGGGTAGAGGCCGACGGAGAGCCCGTCGACGAGGCGCACACGCAGGCCGTAGATCGCGCGCCCGTAGACCTGCGGGTCGCCCGCGCCGCACTCGGCGCCGAGCACCGCGGCGACGCGGCGCTCCTGGTCGAAGTCGAAGTGCAGCAGCAGCCGTCCGAAGCCGAGCCAGGTCTGCCTCAGCCGCGCGCTCGGGTCGTCGGGGCGCTCGGGTGCGACCGCCGTGCGCACGCCGCCGCCCAGCTCCGCTACGTCGAAGAGCCGCAGCGCCACGCTCGCCGCCCCGACGCCGTTCGGGCTCGCGGTGAAGTCGGTGCCGCCCTCCAACGTGCCGACGAAGCGGACGTAGCCGCGGCGGCTGGTCGCCGGCGTGAACAACGGCTGGGGCTCGACGAGCGCCAGCCTCGGCCCCGGCAGCGGCACGGGCAGCAGGGAGTCCCGCCTCTCGACCGGAGCGTGAGCCACGGCGGCGAGCGGAGGGCCGTACCACTCCCATCCCTGCGCGAGCGCGTATTGGAGGCCGAAGTCGACCGGCGTGACCGGTCCGGCCGCGACGCTGCTGGCGGCCCCGCTGCCCTGAACGCCACCGCCCGAGGGGAGACTGATGGAGTCGATCCTCGGGAAGCCTCCTCCGCCCTTGGCCAGCCCGCCGACGACGGCCACCGTCAAGGCCACCACCGCTGCAGTGCCGACGATCGCGCCGAAGATGGTGAAGTAGGTCGCCGCGCCGTTGAGGTTCTTGGTTTCGAGCCCGGCGACCTCGCTCCAGGGAATGCCCGCGCCGGAGGGCAGGCTCGAGCAGCGGAACACCGCCTCGGAGGTCACGCACAGCTCGCGACCGTCGATCCACGCCGACCACTGGTCGTCGGCCCGATGGAAGCGGACCTTGGTGTTGGGCCCTATCCGCGTGCGCCCTTCCGTGCCATCGAGCACGAGCTCGCCGTGCCCCGGCTGACGCAGCGCCTGGAGCTCCTCGGCGCGGAGCAGGCTCTTCTTGTAGCAGCCGGTGCCGCAGAGGCAGCCGATGGTTGCGATGGCGAGCACGGGCGCTCGGGCGTTCATGGACGACCTCCCAGTTCGGCCCTATCTGCAGGCCACGGACCGGCGGATCGGACTCTGGAAGGCCCCGAAATCATGTGGGTGGACCGGGCAAGGGGTCGTCGGTGGTGACGACTGTTCGGCTTTCTCGTCAAAGGCTCACCGCGAGCCTGTCGTCCAAGTGCCTGAATTCACCCGGCTTCCCGAAAGGGCTCGTCAGCCCGAGTCGCGCCAACAGCTCGTTTTCACACGGGAATCAGGCTCCTGGAGGCCTCGGCGGCCGGCATCCTTAGATAGGCGGCCAGGACCGCGGATAGAGTTGGGCCACCAACGATGCTCGCGAAGACGCTCTCTTGCGCAGGCGCGGCCCTGCTCCTCGCGCTCCCGGTCGCTGCACTGGGAGCCCCCAAGGCCCCGCCTGCCGTGCGGCTGGTCTACGCCCGGGCCGCCGGCGCCGAGTCCTGTCCCACCGAGTCAACGGTCCGCGCCTCGGTGGCCGCCCGGCTCGGCTCCGACCCGTTCCGCGAGCCCGCCGAGCTCGTCGTCCACGCCTCCCTCACCTCGGACGCGGGCCTGCTTCGCGCCCGCCTCGAGGTACAGACTGCCTCCGGCGAACCGCGCGGCAGCCGCGAGCTGACCTCCCGCGCCAGCGACTGCGTCGAGGCTCGCCTCGGCCATGGACCTCGCCATCAGCATCGCCATCGATCCCCTGGCGATGGTCCGGCAGCCGCCCGTGACACCGCCGCCCGCCCCCAAGCCTCCCGAGCCCGCCCCCGCTCAGCTCTGCCCTTCTCCCCAGCCCTGCCCGGCCTGCCCCGAGGCCGCTCCAGCTCCGCGACCGCCCTCGCCCGCCCCTGCGCCCGTCGAGCCGTCCGAGCCCTGGCAGCTGCAGGCCCACGTCGGCCCTGTCGCCGCCGTCGGCGCCTCGCCCGATCTCGGGGCGTTCGGGGTGAGCCTGGGGCTCGAGGTGCGCAAGGGCCTGTTCCTGCTCGGCGTGGAGGGCCGCGCCGACTTCCCGAGCAAGGCCGCGGTCGCCGGCGGCGCCGTCAGCACCTCGCTCCTGACCGCGTCGGTGGTGCCCTGTGGGCGCCTGAGCTACTTCGGGCTCTGCGTCGCCCTGACCGGTGGCGTCCAGCGCGCCAATGGAGAGAACCTCCCCGCCGCTCGCGCCGTCACCTCGCCCTACTTCGCCGCGGGCCCTCGACTGCTGTTCGAGATACCCCTGACGGGGCGTTTCTCGGTCCGCGCCGACGCCGAGGTGAAGGGCACCTTCGCCCGGACCACCGTGCTCGTCGGCGACCAGCCGGTCTGGACGACGCCGGCCGTGACCGGGGCCCTGGGCCTCTCCGCCCTCTTCTGCTTCCTGTGACGGATCCGCCCGCTCGCCGGGAATACCCATGGCAGACGCGATGCGACCGACCTTCCAGGCTGTCTACCAGGCGGAATTCACCTACGTGTGGAACACGCTGCGGCGCCTCGGGGTGCGCTCCGCGGACTTGCAGGACGTCGCGCACGACGTGTTCGTCATCGCCTACCGCCGCTTCGAGGAGTACGACGCGACCCGCCCGGTGCGGCCGTGGCTGTTCGGCATCGCCTTCCGGGTGGTGGCGCACCTGCGGCGCGACGAGAAGACCAAGCCGGCGCCGACCGAGTCCGTCTCGGTCGACGAGCTCTTCTCCAACGAGCCCGGCCCGGAGGAGCAGGCGCAGGTGAGCCGCGACCGGGAGTTGGTGGCGGCGGCGCTGGACGCGCTCGACTTCGACAAGCGCGCGGTCTTCGTGCTGCACGAGCTGGACGGGTGCCCCGTCCCGGAGATCGCCCGGGAGCTTCTCCATCCCGCTGAACACGGCGTACTCGCGCCTGCGGCTGGCCCGGCGCGACTTCGTCGAGGCCGTGAAGCGGCAGCAGGCCAGGCGGGAAGAGGTTCGGCCATGAACGGTCCTGTCGACACCAAGCTCGATCCGCTGCCCCCGGAGATCGAGGACCTGCTCGACGACGAGCGCCAGGCCATGGTCGTCCCGCCGTTCGGAGCCGAGGAGGCGGTGCTCGCCTCGGTGATGGCCACCGTGGGAACCGGAGCCGCCGGGGCCGCCACGGCTGCAGCAGCGTCGGCTGGCTCCACCTCGTCGAGCGCCGCAGGGTCCGCGGCCGGCTCGGCCGCGTCGGGCGCCGTGCAGACCTCGCTCGCCGCCAAGCTGGTCTCGGGGGCCGTCCTCTTCGCCGTCGGCTCGGTCGCTGGTGCGGGCGGCCACGCGCTGTACCAGAGTCACTTCGTGCCGCCGCCGGCGCCCATCGTGCAGATCGTCCAGGTGCCGGCCCCGCCTCCTGCCCCCACGCCGGCTCCGGCCGAAGCCGTCCCGGCAAGCCCGGTCGCCGCCCTCCCCCCGGCGCCGGCGGCCGCGGTCGCGCCCCCGCGCAGGGCACTGCCCGAGCCACGCCCTGCCGCGGCGCACACCTCGGACACGGCGCTCGCCGCCGAGCGCAGCGTCCTCGAGGTCGCGCGGATGGCGCTGGTGCGCGGCCAGGCAGACGGGGCCATCGCCGAGCTCGAGAAGCACGCGCGGGCCTTCCCCAAGGGCCAGCTCGTGGAGGAGCGCGAGGTGCTGCTGGTGCATGCCCTGGTCACCGCCGGCCGGTACGGCGAGGCCCGAACCAGAGGCAAGCAGTTCGCCGAGCGGTACCCCGCGAGCATGCTGCTTCCCGTCGTCCAGGAAGCCCTCAAGTCGATTCCGTGACGGATTCCGGAGCCCGCCGGCAATGACCTCTGCGTCGGCCGCTCGTGGATGGAGACGGATGTCCCACCGCTTCCTCATCGCCGCGCTTCTCGTCCTGGTCGGCTGCGACTACGTGGTGACCGTGGCGGGCGGCCCGGACACGGGCGCAGGGGGCTTCGCCGACGTCTCCGTCGCTGGGCTCGACGCATCCTCCCCAACGATCGACGCCTCCCAACCTGCGGACGCCTCGGTCTCCGGCCACGACGCGTCCGAGCGCGACGGCGGCCAGGGCGGCCGCGATGGCGGAGAGTGCGGCGAGCTCGGCCGCACCTGCTGCCCCAACTCCACCTGCCAGGCCGGCCGGTGCATCGGCGGCACCTGCCAGGCCAGCTGCGGCGGGCAGGGCGAAGCCTGCTGCGCGGGCGACACCTGCCAGGGGACCGACCTGACCTGCTCCAGCACCCGCCAGTGCGTCCACTGCGGCGGCAGCGGAGATCCCTGCTGCGCGCAGAGCACCTGCCGTTCGGGCTGCTGCCGCTCGGGAGCGTGCACGACGACCGGCTGCAGCGCCTGCGGTGGCCCCTACCAGCCGCCGTGCGCTTCCGCTGGCTGCGAGGCTGGGGCGTGCGCCGACCTCAGCACCTGCATCCCCGCGGGCGAGTCGGGCAAGGATGCGTCGAAGGTCTGCCTCGGCGCGGTCTTCGTCTCCTGCGGCGGCCCGGGCCAGCCCTGCTGTGCGCGCTCGAGCTGCGCCTCGGGCGCGTGCTGCTCGGGCTCCCGCTGCGTCTCGGTGGGCGCCGCGTGCACCGGCGGGCTGGGCACCTGCTCGGCCGGCGGATCGTGTGGTCCGGTGGGCAGCGGCTGCGGCGGACTCAACGAGGCCTGCTGCGCGGGCGGCAACGAGGCCAGCGACTTCTGTGTCGCCTCCGGGCTGGGGTGCGTGCAGGACCACTGCGTCCTGTGTGGAGCGGCCGGCGGGCCGTGCTGCCCCGGCAACTGGTGTCAGAACGGCGGCTGCTGCGAGGAGGACCAGTGCCAGGCCAGCGGGATGCCCTGCGCGAGCGGCGGGCAGTGCCAGCAGGGGAGCTGCCATGGCGGGCCGGGCGGCGACTGCGGCGGGGTGGGCGAGCCCGAGTGCGCCCAGGAGCGCTGCACCGCGCCCTTCACCAGCGCCTCGCCGACGGGCGGAAGCTGCGAGCCCTGCGGTGGCCAAGGCCAGCGCTGCTGCCCCGCCGAGGGCGGCGGCTACTGCGGCGCGGGCGCCGTCTGCGACCAGTCGACGTGCCAGGGCTGCGGCGGACCCGGAGAGCCTTGCTGCCTGGGCAGCTCCTGCAACGCCGGGGGATGCACGAACGGGAAGTGCCAGTAGCCGCTACACGAGGGGGAGCGAGGTGAACCGCATGATCGCCAATGCCCGCCTCTACGTCCGAGGGATGCGCGACCACCGCCGCGTCATGGTCTCCACCCCCGACCCCGCGCTGCGCCACTCGCTCTCCGAGAGCCTGGAGCGCGCCAGCCGCCTGCTGCCGGGCACCAGCGCGGAGCCGGTCGCGATCCGCGCCGAGCAGGTCTTCTACGGCGCCGTCCGCTCGCCGACCGCGCTCGAGCCCGCGGCCATGCGCGCCTTCGCCGGCGTCGTCGCCCAGCTGCTGGAGGCCGACGGCTACACCGTCTCCGAGCCCATCGTCGTGGAGGAAGCCCTGACCTAACCCGGCGGAGCCGGAACCAACGAGGGGCGCTTGGGGCTTCGGACTGCGGGCTTCGGGCTTCGGGTCCAGCCGGATGTGCCCGAGGTCAAGAGCCCGAAGCCGTCCCCCCGACAGCCTTGGTCGTCGCGCACTCCTTCTTCGAGGAGATGAGGATGCCTCTGTCTCTACGCCTGCCGTTTCTCTGCATCGCGCTTCTGGTGACGGCCCCTGCGCTGGCCGCCGGCGCCCCTGCCCCTGCCCCCGACTCCAAGGGCAAGGCGAAGGCGAAGACCAAGGGTGCAGGGAAGGCCCAGAAGAAGGCCGCGCCCGCGGCCGCGCCAACGGGCCCGGTCGCACCGCCTGCCTCGACGTCCTCTGCGTCCGCTGCGCCGTCGTCCGCCCCAACCAAGGCCGCTCCGCAGACTGCGGCGCCTGCCTCGACTGCCTCGGCGTCTCCGGTCATCGCCGTTCCGCCGCCGCCGCCACCGCCCCCGGCAACAGCTCCCGACGGCTACCGCCAGGTCGAGGCCTTCGCACCGGCGGACCCGAAGGCTACTGCGGAGGCGACCACCACCGCCGAGGCGGCGACTCCGCGGATCAAGCGCCTGCGCATCCTGCCCCGCGTCGGCCTCGCCGTGCCGCGGACCGAGCTGTCGCCGGGGATCCTCGCCGGAGCGGAGATCGGCTATCGGCTGCCCTTCCTGGACGACCGGCTTCGCCTCTCACTCGGGGCCGGCTACTCCTTCACGTCCTTCAAGGGCTCGCGCGTCGTGCCGGGCCGCGGCCTCGACCCGGCCTTCATCCAGAACACCACCCTCGTCCCCATCGAGCTCATCGTCAGCGCCGATCTGCTGCCCGCCGAGCGTTGGGACGGCTGGGGCCTCATTGTCGGCGTCGGGTACGGCCTGTACTGGACGCAGTCGGAGATCTCGACGCTGGGCGGCCGGGACACCGAGCCTTCGCTCGCCCACGCCTTCGTGGGAGCGCTGCGCGCCACGCGGTCGCTGGGCCCCGGCGCGCTGCTGGTCGACGTCCGCTACTCGGAGATGCGCGGCGACCTGGGCGCCTTCGACAGCGTCGGCATCGCCACCTTCAGCGGCTTCTCCTTCTGCCTGGGCTACGCCGTCGACGTCCTCTGAGCTCACCGCACTTCTGCTTTGCCCGAACCCGCCCGTCTTCGCCGTCACCCGATGGAGGTCTCCATGTCGAAGCTCCGCTCCACCGTCGTCGTCGCCGCGCTGGCCGCGCTCGCCCTGGCCGGCTGTGCCAAGGAGGACAAGGAGGCCCCGCCCGCGCCGCGCCTGTCCGCCTCGAAGCTGAAGACCGCGAGGGCCACCGCGGTGCTCACCGGCACCGCGGAGTACGGCTCGTCCATCGCGCTGAGCCGCAACCCGACCTGGGCTGACGCGCCCGCGCTCACCGCCGACCCGTTCACCGCGGCGTTCGGCACCGACGTCCCGCTGGAGCTGGGCGACAACGTCTTCACCGCCACCGCCACCGACGCCGCCAAGAACGTCAGCGAGGCGGGGACGCTGACCATCACCCGCATCGCCGTGGCGCCCACGCGCCTGAAGCTGACGCTCTCCGCGTCCGCCTCCTCGGCCGACGAGGCCCAGGTCGACGCCCTAGCGGAGCTGGGCGTGGACGAGGCGGTCGACCTGGAGAACCTGCAGGTCGACTTCTCGGCGCAGCACGAGGAGGCGACGCTGCCGCCGGTTACCCTCTCGGCCAAGGCCGACGCCCAGGGCCGCGTGCGCGCGACGCTGACCGGGCTGACCCGCGCCGGGATTTGGACCATCACCGCCACCTCCTCCGACGCGGTGAAGGTCAGCGATCAGGCCCGGTTCACCGTGAAGGCCGGCGCCCCGGCGCACCTGACGCTCACGCTCGAGTCCACCGACCCGGCGGGCCAGCCGACCTCCGGCAAGTCCATCACCGTGCCCGCCGGCGCCAGCATCAAGGCCGCCTTGACGCTGACCGACGTGGCGGAGAACGTCATCGACGCGCCGGTCGCGCTGTACACCGATGCTCCCGGCGCGCTCGTCGCCGGCGACCTGATCGCCAACGTCACCGCCGCCCGCGCCGATCCCGGCTACACCGTCGTCGCCGTCGTGCAGGGCGCCAACGGCGCCTCCGGCAAGCCGGTCAGCGACACCGCCCACTTCATCGTCGTCCCGGGCACCGCCCAGAAGATCGCCCTGTCGCTCTCGTCCTCGAGCGTGAAGGCCGGCGAGAGGGTGCAGCTGTCCAGCACCGTCACCGATGCGTACGGCAACGACGTGCTGGCCGGCTCGTCCACGGCCCCGGCCTACGCCTCGGCGCCGGCGCTGGCGACGAGCTTCACCCCGCCGGGCGGCGCGCAGCCGCTGACCCAGGGCTTCCTGGGCGACGCGACCTTCGTGGCGTTCGACCTGTCCGCGGTCAAGGCCGACGGCTACCTGTTCGACCTGACCGCGACCTACGGCACCGGCGCCTCCGCGCTCACCGCCCACGCCTGGCTCACCGTCGAGCCCGCCGCGGCGGCCGGCTTCAAGCTGGTGGACGATCCGGCCAACCCCGGCACGCAGATCCAGGACTTCCTGTTCACCACCGGCTGCGCGGGCGGCGCCGCGCGCTGCGCCTCGGCGAGCGTCCTGGCCGGCGAGGACGTCGGCTACGAGTACCAGGTGGTCGATCTCTACGGGAACGACCGCGTCGGCCCGACCAAGGTGGTGACCAACGCCCCCGGCGCGCTGGTCCTGGACGACGGAGCCTCGGGCGCCGGCCGAATCAGCTCGCTCACCGTCTCCCGCGCCGCCGCCTTCGACGTGACCGGCTACATCACCGGCGTCGGCGGCGGGCTCAAGCGCTCGCTTTCGGTGGGCGTCGGTCCGGCGGCCACCGTCTCCGTCTCGCTCTCCTCGACGCTGGTGCCGCACAACACCGCGGTGAAGGCCATCGCCGTCGTCCGTGACGGCTTCGGCAATCTCGTGGACTGCCCGCCCGGCGCGACCGTCGATCCCTCGGTCTTCGCCTTCGCGGCCACTCCCGCGGCCGCCACCGCCTCGGCCGTGACCTGCCTGGCCGGCGCCTTCAGCGCCACCTTCACCTTCGGCGTCGAGAACGCCTACGCCATCGAGGGCACCTACCGGGCCGGGCCGATCTCGGGCATGGCCTACGTCAACGTGGTCGGCTTCGACAACGCGCCGCCGTCCATCGCCATCCAGAACGTGCTGGTCAACGGCTCGCCCTGCGCCGCGGGCGCCACCGCCGGCTCCTGCGCGGTCTGGCCCAACGACACCGTCGACTTCGACGCCGTGGCCAGCGACAACCTCTCGCTGGCGCAGGTCTCCTACTCGGTCTTCTTCTCCACCACCCAGACCCTGCGCAACCGCTCGGTGCTCATCAGCTCCGACCAGGCGCTGCCGGTGACCATCCACTTCACCTTCCGGGTGCCCAACAACGTGCTGCCCGAGGAGACCCCGCTCGTCGCGCAGGCCATCGACGGCGCCGGAAACCAGAAGAACAGCGCTGCGCTGCTGCTCAATGCGCGGATGACCGCGGCCGGCACGGGCGGCCGGGCCCTGACGACCGTCAGCGCCGGCGGGCTGGTGACCGCTCCGGTGGACGTCGCCTGGCGGGCCTCGACCGGCGACGTGGTCGTCGTCAACGAAGGCCAGAACGGCAGCGGCGGCTACGACCTGCTCAAGGTCGCCTCCGGCACCACCAGCCTGCTCACCACGTTGACGAGCCGCCCCGCCTTCGCCGCCGCCGACGCCACCGGCCGCCTCTTCGTCTCCGACACCGGCCAGCGCGTCTACCGCGTCAGCGCCGACGGCCTCACCGTGGACCAGAGCCCGGCCCTGGCATACGGGCCGGCCGGCCTGGCAATGAGCGCCGCCTCCCCGCAGCGCGGCTGGGTGGACCTGACGAACGCCCAGGACGGCGACCAGCTCGTCCTCGACGCCGGCCAGGCGACCGCGCGCACCTTCGAGCTCGACAACAACGGCGCCTGCGCCGCCGCCGCCGGCAAGACCTGCGTCACCTGGACCGGAGCGGGAGCCAACGCCGCCGCGGCCCTGGCGAGCGCCATCAACGGCGCCGCCGGCCTGCGCGCCAGGGCGATCTCCAGCAACGGCTCGGCGCGCGTCAGCCTCGAGGCGCTGGCCACCGGCGAGCCGGGCACCGCCTCGCCGGCCATCGCCCTGCAGCGGAGCACCGCGAACCTCGGGCTATCGGGCCTGTCGGGCAACACCGGCACGCTCGCCGACGGGCATGACGCCGACCTCTGGGTGGGCTCGCGCTCGAGCAACACCGTCCTGCGCTACCAGCCTGCGGCGACGACCTTCCTCTCCGCGACGCACGGCTCGTTCAACCCGAACCAGCCGCTGCTCGGCCTGGCGGTGCGCGACCAGTGGGCCGCCGGCGGCGACAACAGCTACGACTACGGCCTGTTCTTCGTGGACCAGGGCCAGCAGCAGATCAACGTGCGCCGCGCCTCCGGCTTCAACTCGACCACCGCGAACCTCGCGGCCACGACCAACCTCTACGCCATCACCCAGGCGAGCGCCGGCACCAACTTCAACGCCCTGCGCGACGTGGTGCTGACCTCCTCCGGCTGCCTGCTCATCTCGGAGGAGGACGACGGCGGCACGGGCATCAACCGCGGCGCCATCTACGCGGCCAACGTCTCGGGCAGCGGCGCGCCGACGTCGGTCATCCAGGTGGCGCGGGGCTTCGCCGGCGTGCGCGGCCTCGCGCTCGACGGCTCGGGCCACCTGCTCATCGCCGACCGCGACGCCAACGTGGTGTACCGGCTGGCGCCGCTTTCCAGCCCGCCCGCGGGCGCCTGCTTCTGACCCAGGGTTCCTGGGCTCCCGATAGGCGGGGGCCCACCGCACCGCTCCCCGGCCGGCACCGGGGAGCGGGGCGGACGTCTCGGCGGGGTGCTCACCGCTGGCCTTTGCGTTACGGTTGAGAGGCCATGCGTCGCTCCCCGAGACCGGTCGTCCTCGCTTCTGTGCTCCTCGTCCTGCTCGTCCCCGCCGCGGCGCGCGCGGACCTCTTCGTCGTGCGGGCCTCCGGCAACGACTCGAATCCCGGCACCGCCGCGAGCCCGCTCAAGACCATCCAGGCCGCGGTGGACAAGTGCTCCAGCGGCAATGACCGGGTCGAGGTGGGCGACGGCTCCTTCGCCGGCTTCAGGATCGCCAACAAGACTGGCATCGAGGTCTTCGGCCTGGGGGCGACCACCATCGACTCCGCGCCCGCGGGCAACGGCGGCGCGGGGATCGAGCTGGAGGGCGTGAGCACCGTCACCCTCAAGGGCCTGACGATCCGCAACCTCCCCAACGCCGGAATCCGCGTCACCGGCGCCGCTCAGAACGAGCACCTCAAGTTGGTCAACCTCGAGCTGGACTCCAACGGCGCCGGCACCGCGTCGAACATCATCGTCCACCTCACCAACGACCTCGTCATCAGCCAGGTCGTCTCCAGCCACGCCGGCCGCAGCGGCGCGTACCTGATCGACGTCAACGGCGGCACGGTGAAGGACAGCACCTTCTCCAACAACCCGGTCATGGGGCTGTGGGCGGTGGCTTCGACCGGCCTGTCCATCGAGCGCAACAAGGTCTTCGGCAACAGCACCGCCGGCGAGATCCAGGCGGGCATCACCCTCTCCGCAGTGACGGCGTCGACCGTGCGCAACAACCTCGTCTACCGCAACGTGCGCTTCGGCATCAGCATCCAGGACGACACCGATGCGAACGGCTCGACGGACGTGACACTTGCGGGCAACACGGTCTTCCAGCACGACCAGGGCGACTTCTGCCTGCGGCTTGTCAACTCCACGGGCATCCGCATCGTGGACAGCATCTTCGTCCACGCCGGGCCCGACTCGGGCAGCCTCTTCGTCGACACGAGCACGCTGGCCGAGGCCGACTTCAACCTCTACACCAACCGCCTGCTGGAGGGCGCGTCCGGCACTGCGCAGGACCTGGCGTCGTGGAGGAGCAGCCACCCCGGCCTCGACGTCAACTCCGACACCGCCGGGCCGGGCATCTTCTTCGACGACAAGAACGACAAGTTCTGGCTCAAGAGCGCCAGCTCCGCAGGCGTCGACCAGGGCTGCGGCCGCTACGCCGACAGCATGGACTTCCTCAAGGCCCAGCGCCCGCAGGGCGCGGCGTACGACATCGGCTGCTACGAGTTCCCGCAGGTCGGCCCCGACGCCGGCATGCCCCCCGACGCGGCGACGCCACCCGGCCCCGACGCCGCCGCGCCAGGCCTCGACGCAGCACAGCCGGGGCTGGACGCGGAGGCGCCAGGCCTCGATGCCGCGCCGCCCGGTCTCGATGCCGAGCAGCCCGGCCTCGACGCCGCCGAACCAGGAGCCGACGCCGCAGCGCCCGGACCGGACGCGACCCTGGTCGAGCCCGACGCGTCAGAGCCCGACGGAGCGATCGCAGCGGCCGATGCCGGTCCCGATGCCGGTCCCGACGTCGGTCCCGACGTCGGTCCCGATGCCGGACCATCGGACGTGGACGCCTCGGAGCCTGGCGATGCGGCTGCGGTGGAGCCGGACGCTTCGGTGCCGTTCGATGCGCAGATCGCCCCGCCTCCGGACGCGGCCGCGCCCGGCTTGCCGGTCTTCGATCTCGGCGGCTGCGGGTGCTCGGCGGGCGGCGGGGGCAGCGGGCTGGCGCTCATGCTGCTCGGCGCGTTGCCGCTCCTGACGCGACGAGGCCGGCGCCAGGGCTGAGGAGCCCGAGCGTCGGCCTCGGAGAACGAAGAACGGCGGGGAGCGCGCTTTCTAGAACCGCGCGGACATGGCGAAGAACGCCTTGATCTTCTCGTTGGTCTCGCGAAGGCGGATGGCCAGCGTCCGGGTGAAGGTCCACAAGAGCGTGTAGGCGATGTCCTTGTCGGTGAACATCAGCCCGTCGAGCTCGTCGCGGCGGATGACGCGCAGCTTGGTGCGGGTGTGGGCGACGGCGTCCGCGGAGCGTGGGGTGTCGTCGACCAGCGCCATCTCGCCGAAGTAGGAGCCCACCTCGAGGATGGCCAGCGCCTCCTCGCCGATGCCCGGCACGTGCTTGGAGATGCGCACGCGGCCTTCGATGATGATGAAGAACTCGTCGCCGGAATCGCCCTCTTTGAAGATCTTCTCGCCGGCTTCGATGACGCGCTCGGTGGTGATGCTGGCGATCTTCTCGAGCTGCGGGGAGTTGAGGCCCTCGAAGAGCGGGACCTTCTTGAGCAGTGAGGTGTCCATGGGCCAAAGCCGTACCACGCGGCTGGCGTGGCTGCCAAACCGGGCCACCCTCACTGCGTGGCCCCAGAGGCCGGTCCATGTTGATGAACGCTGACATACCTTTAGCAAGCCTTGGCCGCCGAGGCGGAGCGCCAATCCCAGCGGTCGTATGCGTCCCATACGTCCTATAGGTCCCCTGAGACGTATGGGGCTTTTGCGACCTATGGGACCCATGGAAGGCGGCAAGGGCCCCGCACAGCGCGGGGCTCCCACGAACGCCCGCGGCGTGCTACCAACGCTCTTGCCATGGCCCGCCCCGAGCGATCGCTGATGCACCGCGCGCGCGTCCAGCTGCGCTACCTGCAGGTGCTGGTGCGCCGGTTCAAGGTGACCTTCATCCTCCTGGCGGTCGTGCAGCTGGGCGGCAGCCTGCTCCTGTGGCTGGGCTACAAGCACCACGGCTCGGGCATCAACCTCGCCCAGGCCATGGGGGCCACCTACTTCCTGATGATGGGCCAGCCCACGCTGGAGATGCCCGACAGCTGGTGGCTGATGTTCGTGGAGGCCCTCATCCCGGTGCTGGGCATCGCGGTGCTGGCCGACGGTCTGGTGCGCTTCGGCTTCCTCTTCTTCGCCAAGCACCGCAACGACAAGGAGTGGATCGCCGTGCAGGCCCATACGCTCAAGAACCACGTGGTGCTCTGCGGCGCCGGGCGCATCGGCTACCGCGTCCTCGACCGCCTCCACAAGCTCGGCCTCGACGTGGTGGTCGTCGAGCGCAACGAGGCGGCGCCCTTCGTGCAGGCCCTGCGCAACGACGGCGTGCCCATCCTCATCGACGACGTGCGCGCCAGCAACGCGCTGGAGGCGACCAACATCAAGGCCGCCCGCGCCATCATCTGCGCCACCGACGACGACCTGGCCAACCTCAACATCGCCCTCGACGCCCGCCGGCTGAACCCGAAGATCCGCGTGGTGATGCGGCTGTTCGACGACGACCTGGTGCGCAAGGTGGAGGACGCGTTCCAGGTCGAGGCCTTCTCCACCTCCTCGCTCTCGGCCCCCGCCTTCGCCGCCGCCGCGCTCGACGCGTGCATCAAGACCTCCTTCGACCTCGACGACCAGATGGTGGTGGTCGGCGAGATCCCGGTGGCCCCGCCGCTCTGCGGCCTCACCGTCGCCCAGGCCCAGGACGAGGTGGGCGTGCGCGTCCTGCGCCTGCGCCGTGGCGGAGCGCCGGCCTTCGACCCCAAGAGCACCGAGAAGCTCCAGGCGGGAGACCTGGCCGTGCTGCAGGCCCCGTTCGAGACCTTCCGCAAGATCACCGGCGAGCCCGCGAGCACGGCAGACGTGAAGTCCGCCTGACGTCGGCATTACAACTCTCGCCGGGGGCCCGTGGTGGGTCCCCGCTTGCCGCAGCGCCAGAGCCCGGGGACGATCTCCAACCATGCGTGCCCAGTTCGTCCGCTCCATCGCGTCCGCCGCCCTGACCGCCTTGGTCCTGGCCTTCACCGGCTGCCCCGACTCGCGCATCGTCGGCGAGGATGCCGGCCACCCCGACGCCGACGCACCCGAGCCAGTGGACGGCGGCCCGCCTGCCCAGCGCTGCGACTTCCCGCTCGAGCGCTTCCTCGTCCCCGGCTCGGGCACCACGCGGGCCAAGCAGATGGAGTCCGCGGCGGACTTCGTGGGCGGCCCCAACGCCTGGGCCAAGGTGGGCGACTTCCTGCTCGCCAACGACCAGATCAAGGTCGCGGTGCAGGGCCCCGACCGGCACATCTCGCCCAACCCCTTCGGCGGCAGCATCATCGACGCCGACCTCGTGCGCCAAGGTCCCGGGCAGGACCAGTTCGGCGAGGTGGGGCTCTTCTACAACCTCTCGCGCACCATCGACCCCGACTTCACCGAGGTCCTCTCCCAAGGCGGCGAGGGCGAGCCGGCCATCGTCGCCATCAGCGGCCGCGACACCGCGCAGAACTACCTGCGCATCAAGAACATCTTCAGCGTCCCCACCCTCGACACCGACCGGGCGCTGCCGCTCAAGCTGACGAGCTACTTCATCCTCAACCCCGGCGAGCAGCGGGTGCGCTACGTCACCGCCTTCTGCAACGAGGGGACGGAGGACATCGTCACCGTCGCCGGCGACCTGGCCGACCCCGGCTGGTCGGTGAAGCTCTTCAACGGCCAGTCGTGCACCGGCGGCTTCGGCTACGGCGGCATGTGCTTCGGCATCGACCGCATGAGCTGGTTCGGCTACCAGGGCGACGGGGTGGCCTACGGCTACGCGCCCTACCGCGCCGACTCGCCCTACTTCCCCGAGGCCACCAACGCGGTGATGACCATCGCCGGCGTCACCGGCATCCTCATCGGCGCCAACGGCCTCTCCGGCGTCTCCTCCTGGCTCGACCCCAACGCGACCAACCGGCCGGGCGAGCTGAAGATTCCCGCGGGCGGCGCGCGCGCCATCGCCCGCGACTTCGTGGTGGGCAAGGACCTCGGCGAGGTGGCCTCGCTCATCGAGACCTGGCGCGGGGCGCTCTCCAACTTCAAGGTCGGCCGCTTCTCGGGCACCGTCACCCGCGGCGGCGTGCCGCTGGCCGGGGCGCGGGTGAGCCTGCAGCGCGACGGCGACATCTCCGCGGTCTTCGTCACCGACGCCCAGGGCCGCTACGCCGGCTCGCTCGCCACCGGCAGCTACCTCGCCTCGGCCTGGGCGCCAGGGTCGACCCCGCCGCCGACGGTCATCCTCCAGGTCGCGGCGGAGGGCGAGGCCAAGGCCGACTTCGAGCTCGTGCCGCCCCGCCGGCTGACGGTCGAGGTCTCCGACGCCGCCGACGGGTCCCCGCTGCCCGCCAAGGTGGTCGTCGCCTGCGCCACCAGCGACTGCCCGGCGACCTGGGCCTCGCTGGTGCGCTTCACCGACACCGTGCGCGACCCCATCCCCGACGACGTGCAGCGGGTGGACTTCGTCCCGGTCACCGGCAGCGCCACCTTCGAGGTCCCGCCGGGCGAGTACTCGGTCGTCGTCTCCCGCGGCCCGGAGTGGACGCTCTACCCCGCCGACTACCCCACCGCCCCGCCGGCCTACGTCGACCTGCGCACTTCCGACGGCTCGGTCCAGGCCCGGCTCGCCCACGTGGTCGACAGCGCGGGCTGGGCCTCCGGCGACTTCCACGTGCACAGCGTCTTCAGCCCCGACAGCTACGTGACCGGCCCGGTGCGCGCGCTCTCCTTCGCCGCCGAGGGCGTCGACGTGCTGGTCGCCACCGACCACGACTACGTCAGCGACTTCCGCCCGGACATCGTGGCCATCGGCGCCGAGAAGCTGCTGGCCACCGTCTCCGGCGAGGAGGTCTCGCCGGTCGACTTCGGGCACACCAACGCCTACCCAATCGCGCGCGACCCGAGCGACCCCATCAGCGGCGGGGCCATCGACTGGGGCGGCGGGCGCGGGCCGACGCCGTCGGCCGCGCAGATCTTCGCCGAGGCCCGAAAGAAGGGCGCCACCACCATCCAGATCAACCACCCGCGCGGCTGGCCGCTGGGCGTGCTCTCCGACCTGAAGGTGGACCTGGACACCTTCTCCACGCACGCCGACCCGAAGACCTTCGGGATGGCGCTTCCCTCCGACGCCACCACGGGCGACACCAAGCTCATCTCCGGCGACTTCAACGGCTACGAGCTGCTCAACGGCGGCACCGACGGCTTCGACCCGTACCTCGCCCACGGGCCGTTCAACGACTGGTTCACGATGATCTCCCGCGGCATGCGCATCGCGGCGATCGGCGGCTCCGACGCCCACACCCGCTTCGCCGCACCGGCCGGGTACTGGCGCGCCTGGGTCAAGGTCCCCGACGACGCGCCGGCGAAGATCACCCCGGCCGCCGTCAGCGCCGCGGTCAACGGGCTGCACACGGTGGTGGGCGACGGCTTCTACGTCCAGGCCTGGGCCGTGCGCGTGGGCCAGGACGGGACCGAGAAGGGCGAGCGGGCGGGCATCGGCGACGTGCTGGCCCATTCGACCGACGCCATGAAGGTGGTGGTGGACATCCAGGCGCCGCCGAACATCGACGTGAGCAAGGTCGAGCTCTACATGCACCTGCCCTCGGACGACGCGACCTGCCCGGTGGACCCCACGAGCCCCGAGTTCAAGACCACCCGCGTCGGCTGCAACGGCGAGACGAACACCAACTGGCCGCTGACCAGCATCACCGCCAGCCAGGCCGTCACGCTGGGCGAGGCGGACAAGGAGCAGGCCTTCAAGGTCGGCGAGACCGTCTACTGGCGCTGGCACAAGCAGGTGAGCTTCGACCTGCCCGCTCCGGCCGGCGACAACTGGATCGTGGCGATGGTGTACGGGACCAAGCCGCTCTTCCCGCTGGTCTGGGGCAAGAACGGCGCCGCCGTCCGGCCCTTCGCCGTGACCAGCCCCATCTTCGTCGACGGCGACGGCAACGGCTGGGACAAGCCTCCGTTCAATCCGCCCCGGCGAGGCGGCGGCGGGGGCGGCACCGCGGCTCTGCCCTCCAGCGGATCGGCCGAGCCGCCGCGCGCGCTGACGCCCAACGAGATCCTCGAGCGCTGGAGCAAGGTGGCGAAGGAAGGCTGGTAACCCGCCCTTGGCTCCAGCCAACCTGCGCGGCTCCTGGCTGTCCGGAGAGGAGTCGTGCGGAGCCACTCCCGTCCAGGGTGGAAACCATCACGGCTTGACTTGAGGCCTCCCCCGGATTCAATTGGCGCACCACTCAGCCAGCCTCCGCCGGGATCGGCGGAAGAGGCGCGTGCCGGGCCGGCGCGCCCATCGGAACCAAGATGCCCCTCGACCTGATCCAAGCCTTCGCCGCAGCGGCGGCGCCCACACCGTCCGCGCCCGAATCGGGAATGCTCCTCAGCCTCCTGCAAGGTTTCACCCTCCTCGGCGAGGAATGGGTCCTCTGGATCCTGATCGCCCTGTCGGTCGCGTCGGTCGCCGTGATGATCGAGCGCACCATCTTCTTCACCAGCAACAGCCTCAAGGGCGTGGACCAGCTGACCAAGAAGCTCGCTGCCGGCGACGTGGACTTCGCGCGCAAGGCCGTCGAGGGCAAGAAGGGCATCGAGGCCGCGGTCGTCCGCGAGGCCATCAACGCGACGGACAAGGGCCCGGAGTCGGTGGACGAGGTCATCGCCGCGACGATGGCCACCGAGAAGCTGCGCTACGACGCCTGGCTGTCCATCCTGGGCACCCTGGGCAACAACGCGCCGTTCATCGGCCTGTTCGGCACCGTGCTCGGCATCATCCGCGCCTTCCACGACCTGGCCAACGCGCCTCCCTCGGCCAAGGCCGGCGGGGCGAGCGCGGTCATGAGCGGCATCTCCGGCGCGCTCGTCGCCACCGCCGTCGGCCTCGCCGTCGCCATCCCCGCGGTCGTCGCCTACAACTTCTTCCAGCGCTGGCTCAAGAAGCTCAACGGCAGCGCCACCGCGCTCAGCCACGCCTGGCAGAGCCACCTGAAGGCCGTGCGCGACGACTCCAAGAAGGCCGCGTAAGGGAGCCGACCATGGCAGGCGCACCGCAAGACAACGACGAGGAGATGATCAGCGGGATCAACGTCACTCCGCTCGTCGACATCACCCTGGTCCTGCTCATCATCTTCATGGTGACGGCGACCTACATCGTCCGCGAGTCGATCGAGGTCGAAGCTGCCCCGCGCCGCCCACGGCGGCGAGAGCGTGGGCGTGATGCTCAACATCGTGCTGACCAAGGACCCCAAGATCTACGTGGACGGCGTGGAGAGCACCGAGGACGAGCTCAAGCGCAAGGTCGCGGACGCCCTGGTGAAAGACAAGGACGCCCGGGCGATCATCAGCGCCGACAAGAACTCCCTGCACGGCTCGGTCGTTCACATCATCGACGTGATCAAGGGACAGGGAATCGGCAAGTTCGCCATCAACATCGAGAAGGACGAGATGGCCGCGCCGAGCCCTGCCCCGGCGGCGAACTGAGCTGAAGGCGCAGTAGACTCCGGAAGCGAAGCGCGGAACCGAAGTCGGTGTCAGAAGGGCCGGTAGGACCAGGAACGCATCCGGTGCAGACCTCGTTGCCAGCGGAGCCCGTGCGCTCCATGCCCCCTCCACCCGGGACACGCCGGGCCAAGCAGCCCCAGAACTGGAGCGCGCTGCCGCCGGTGCACATCGAGGCGCCGCGGCCGACTCCGCTGCCGCTCATCGCCATCCTGGGGATGATCGGCTCGGGGCTCGTCCACTTCGTCATCGTCCTGCTGATCATCGACGCGGCGCTGCACCCCAAGAAGATCGAGCAGCAGACTCCCGTCGAGTTCGAGGTCGTGACCAAGCCGCCACCGCCTCCACCGCCTCCCCCACCCGAGCCGCCCAAGGAGGAGAAGAAGCCCGATCCTCCGAAGGTGGCCAAGGTCTTCACGCCACCGCCTCCTCCGAAGGAAGCGCCTCCGCCCCCCAAGGGAATGCCGCCTCCGCCGCCCAACGAGCCGCCTCCGCCGGAAGCCAAGCCCCAGGCCCCGGTGATGATCGGCGTCACGATGAGCTCGACCACCTCGGCCGGAGGGTTCGCGGCCCCGGTGGGCAATACGCTCTACGGCTCGGCGCCCAAGGTCGCGCCCAAGCCTGAAGAGGTGAAGCCCTACGCCGCGCCGGTCACGGCTCCGCCGCCCGGCGGGCGCTACGTGCCGCCGTACAAGGTCACCAAGGTCCCCGAGCCGGTCGGCGAGTGCAAGGGCGTCTACCCCGAGGAGGCGCGCAAGCTCGGGATCGAAGGCCAGGTGGTCCTCCGCATCCGGGTCGACTCGACGGGCAACGTGGTCAAGGCGGCGGTCGTCAAGGCGCTGGGCTACGGCTTCGACGAGAGCGCGGTAGCGGCCATCACGAAGTGCCGCTTCAAGCCCGGCACCGAGGGTGACGAAGCCATCGCCACCGAGATCACGTACACCTTCACCTTCCTGCTGGACTGACGTCCCTCGTTTTCTTTCGGGGCCCCCATGATCGCTCCCGCACTCTCCCTGGCCGCTGCGCTGCTGTGCACCGCGTCCGGCGCCACCAAGGTCGCGCTGATGCCCCTGCCCGCCGGCGAAGGCGTCTCCGACAAGGCCGCGGCCGCCCTCACCGAGGCCATCACCGGCGAGATCCGCCGAGTCCCCGGCGTGCAGCTCATCACCCAGGACGAGATCAGTGCGCTCCTGGGCCTGGAGCGGCAGAAGAGCCTGCTGGGCTGCGGCGACGACAAGTGCATGGCCGAGGTCGGCGGCGCGCTCGGCGTCGACCGCCTCGTCACCGGCCGGCTCTCCAAGCTGGGCGAGACCTGGATGTTCAACCTGAAGGCGATGGACCCGAAGAAGGCCCAGGTGGTGGCCCAGGTGGACCGCCACGGCCGCAAGGCGTCCATCGACGACATGATCGAGCTCATCCCCACCATGGTCAGCGAGCTGTTCGGCGCGGCCCCGACCAAGGGCCCGATGCGCACCGTCGATGCCCCGAAGGCCGACCCAGCCAAGCCCGCGGAGCCCGCCAAGGCCGAGCCGGCGCCGGTCGCGCCCGCCGCCACCGCGACGCCCGCCAAGCTCCCGCCCAACGGCCTCGACGAGCCGATCGATCCGTCCATCAAGACCGACGACCTGATCGTGCTCACCGACGGCAAGGGCCACTACCTGGCGATGCCGCCCAAGTACGAGTCCAGCGACCGCGTGTTCTTCGGCGACGGAAAGGTCTTCCACCAGGTCCGCAAGACCGGCGGCGGCAGCAACGGCGCCGGGCAATACTCGTACTCCGTCTGGGACCCCCGGTTCCGCGACAGCTTCGGGCCGGACGGCGACATCGAGTTCTTCGAGGGCGCCTACAAGGTCGTCTGCGGCAACAAGAAGAAGGTGGAGACCGAGTACAAGAGGCTGCCCGAGGCCGAGGCCAAGAAGGTGACGAAGGGCGCCAAGTTCCTCAAGCCGCGCTTCCGCCGCCAGGCCTACGCCATCGCCCGCGACGACGAGGGCAACTACTTCTTCATCGACGAGAAGCGCCGGGACGACTACGGCCAGGAAGGCGACCGCGAGTTCCACTTCTACATGGGGACCAAGGGCAAGATGGTCCCGTACGAGATGAAGGACTACTCGCTCGACTCCTCCGACGAGATCTTCATGACCACCGCCGGCCGCCTGAAGCGCCCCACGGCCCCCACGAGCACCGGCGATGGCAAGACCCCCGAGTGGATCGTCGGCAAGCAGAAGACCCCCGTGAGCTGGCTCGCCCTCGACGGCCAGGCGCAGCTCATCTACACGGCGCTGGGCGTCTACGCGGGCGAGAAGCTCGGCACTCCGTGCGACCCACTGGCCAAGTAGCCCTGAGCGCACCATGCGCCTGAAGGTCTGCTGCATCTCCTCGATCGACGAAGCGCGCCTGGCCATCTCGCTGGGCGCGGATGCGCTCGGGCTCGTCTCGTCGATGCCGAGCGGCCCGGGCGTCATCGAGGAGCCGCTCATCGCGGAGATCGCGGCGAGCGTTCCGCCGCCGGTGGCGACCTTCCTGCTGACGAGCGAGGTCGATGCCGAGACGCTCATCGCCCAGGCGCGACGCTGCCGGTGCTCGACGCTGCAGCTGTGCGACTCGGTGGCGGCGGAGACCTACGCAGCGCTGCGAGAGGCGATGCCGGCCCTCAAGCTCGTGCAGGTGATCCACGTCGTGGGGAGGTCATCGGTTACCGAGGCGCTGGCGGCGAGCCTGCACGTCGACGCGCTGCTGCTCGACTCGGGCAACCCGGCCCTGAAGGTCAAGGAACTGGGCGGCACGGGCAGGACGCACGACTGGAGCGTCAGCCGCGCCATCTGCGAGCAGTCGAAGGTCCCGGTGTTCCTCGCCGGCGGACTGCGGGCGGAGAACGTCGCGGAGGCCGTGAGCGTCGCCCAGCCGTTCGGCGTCGACGTGTGCTCGGGCGTGAGGACGAACGGGAAGCTGGACGGGGGAAAGCTCGGGACGTTCGTCAAAGCGCTCGGGAACAAATGAGCGCACCAGTCGTTGAGTGCGTCGGACCGCTCGCCTGACCGTCCTTCTCCCACGCTCCACCGGTCCGAGAATCTCCCGGGATCCACGGAGGGGTGCATGATCCGCCATCGCTTTCTGCCGGCCCTTGTGCTGTCGCTGGCCGTGCCCCGCCTGGCGTTCGGTGCGCCTGATGCCGGAGCGGACCTGGTCGATGTTCTCCTCGACCTGCCCGCTCCGCCTCGAGACTGGCGCACCTTCGTGCCGTCCAGCCGCACCGAGACTTGTGGACCGCCCGCGGACGACGCGCCGGCCGCAGCGCTCGTCGCGTACTGGTCTGACCGCCATCACGATTCTTCGCTGCCCACCGCCAAGGTCCGCGAGCGCCTGCTCGTCGCCGTCGAGGACGATCCCGACCTCCTATGCGACCTCGTCGCGGTGCTTCCCGAAGGCCCGAAGGACCAGAAGCGGGTGAAGGCGGTCCTCGACCTCGTCGAGAAGCGCGGAGGCTGCGAAGAGGCCAAGACCTGGCTGATGTTCCGTGGGCCTTGGTTCCGAAAGAGCTCGTGAAGGCCGCGGGAGCAGTCTCGTTCGACCCGAAATTCGCCTACTTCGAGAACCGTCGGCAGCTCGAGGTGCTGGCCAGCCTGGACCCAACCGCGGCCGAGCCCATCCTTCGCAAGCTCGAAGCGGGCTCCAGCCCGCAGCTCATCGCGCTCGCCAAGGTGGCGCGTTTCCAGGCAGCGTCGAAGAAGTCCGCGGCGGGTTCGAGGCTTCGCGCCGAGCTGCTGGCCTTGGCGCGCGACTCGAAGGCGGCGCCCACCGCTCGCGCGCTGGCGTTCGAAGCGCTCCTGTCTACGCCGAGCCAGGACCGCGATGCCCTCTTCCTCGCGCTGACTTCGGACCCTGGAACGCTCATGCTGGGCGAAGCGAACAGCGTGCGGCTGCCGCTTCTCGACGCATTGGAGTCCGATCCGGACCACTGGGTTCCGATCCTCGCTCCGCTCGTCGCCAGCACCGACCCGGCTACCCGCGACAACGCGGTCTTCCTGCTCTCCGATATTGGAAGAGCCGACGCAATCCGTCCGCTGCTCCCGTGGCTTTCCGACCCGGGCTGGTCGTCTGCCGACAAGCTCCTGGAGAAGCGCGGCGACGTCTCCCGGGTCACGAGCCGTTGGTCCTCGTCGCTTCATTCCCGCCGGACATCGCTCCTGCATCGCCTTGGCGGGTCGGACCTCCCAGAGAGCGTTCCCGGGCTCTTGAAGGTCCTCGAGACCGCCAGCGGCCAGGATCTCGGTCTCGCTGCGAGCGCCGTCGCACGGTACCGCGAGCCCAAGGCAGTACCGCTGCTCCGCGCCGCTTATCCGCGCGCTGGCACCTGGGACGGACACTACGTCCTAGAGGCGCTCGAGACCCTGGGCGGTCTCGAGCCCGAGTGGGTCGTGCGCATGATGGAAGAGCCCCCTCCGCAAGGAGACCTGAGCGCGTTCGAGGCGGACGCCAGCCGGTGGTTCGGCCAGCGACGCGACCTTCCCGAAGCCATCGTAGACCGCGTCCTGGCTCGCGCTCGCGAGCTGGAAGCGACCAAGCCGGAGGTATCGAAGAGGCTGCGCGAAACAGCCGCCGGCTGGTCAGCTGCTCTGGTCGGAGGAGAGCTGCTCGACGGGCTCGCGGCCGGCAACCTGTCCCTGGAGGAAGCGCGCGCACTCGTCGTCCGCGAGCCCGCCAGCGTCTCGCCCGAGGCGCTGCAGCGGGCCGTCCTTTCGGGAGGTGTCGCTGCCGGCGTCGCAGCAGTTCTCTCTCAATCCGTACCGAGGCTGAGCGCGGTGCTCAGCGGCACGGACGTCCAAGCGATTCGGGCTGCGCTCGCCGCAGCCAGGCTTGCCAGAGCTCCGCTCGACCTCCGCCTCGTCGCGACCCTTCTCCAGCCCGCGGACGCCAACGTCGGGAAGGCGGCCAGGCGTTACCTCGAGGCCGAGGACTCTCGAGAGGCTCGCCGCATTCTCCGCGAGGCGCACCCCGACCAGTTCCTCGTCCTGGGCGCGCGCGGCACGTGGGATCCGGGCCACTTCTCGTTCGAGCAAATGGACGCGACGCAGGCGCCCCTCGCCCACGAACTGCGACAGCCCGGGGGGCCGGACGCAGCCTTCGGGCTCAGCTTCGGCGGCTGCTGGGCGAGCCAAGGTGAGATCACAGTCCGACTTCGTGGGGACCGAGGCGAGCTCGTCTATCGCAAGGACCCGGCCGTGTTCGGCAGGCGTGCGCTGACCGCCGCCGAGCTGGCCAGGCTGCGCAGGTTCATCGCGGAGGAGCACGTCGAGGACCTCGCGCCGCTGACGACCGAGGTCGACGACGGCCTGCAGGTGGAGTTCTTCTGGCTCGACCGCACCGGCGGCTATCGGGTCTTCATGAACAACCCCGGGATCGCAGAGGGGAATTCTTCGGTCTACGCGCGCCTGTCGCGGATGTTCTTCCGCCTCGCCGGCGACGCGCCGCTGGAGATGGTCTTCGGCGTGTCTCGAACAGTCCCCGGTGTGCGCCTGCTCGCCGAGCCCAAGTCCCTCCGGGAACCCGAGATTGAGGCGGTCTGGGCCAACGGCCGGGACGTGCGCGTCGCGGTGCAGGAGAGGTTCGAAGGCTCGCGCCGGCCGGTCCGCTCCTGGCACGCCTTTTCCGGAGGCGAGGCCCGCGCCGCTGCTGAACGTCCAGAGGCGTATCCGCCTCCGCTCCCGCCTTGCCACCATGACGACCCCTCCAGTCCGCCCTCCTGGATGTCTGGCACTCGTGAAGCCCGCGTGGCTGGCGACCGGGAAGGGCTCTGGCTCTGCCGGACCGGCACGGAGCCGGCCCGGCTGGCGGAGGGCTGGTTCGGCGCCCCCATCGTCAGCTCCGATGGCCGGTGGGCGATGGCGCCACGGACCGAGACGAACTGGGCCGTCCCCAACGAGGTCGTCCTGGTCGACCTCTCGACCCGCGAGGTGTTCACGCCGGACATCCCCAAAGCGGACGACTTCGCCCCCATCGCCTTCATCCCCACTCACGGCAAGTTCCTGGTCTATCGCGGTAAGGCGCATCCGACACAGTGGGCCGTTGGCACCGCGGAGAGCGCCGACGCTCCAGAGCTCTACCTCTTCGATCCCGTGACGAGGATGAGCGAGCGACTCTCCGGCGAGGTCCGGCCACTCCTCACCCAAGCGGAGCGTCCCCTGCAGCCCACCGGACGGCCGGACGAGTTCTGGGCCGCGATGCCGGTGACGACGTGGTTCGACGTGGACAAGGGCACGGTCCTCGGCCGCTTCGACTCCCGCCGCTTCACGTTCACCCCCGTCGCCACCTTTCCCATCATCCAGTTCTCCAGCTCGGAAACGTGGATCGACGAGCGGACCGGACTCGTCTACCTGAGCTACCGCGGGTACCTGCTGACACTGCCGCTTCCGAAGTAGGCGACAGGCGCGGTACAAGTGCGCCCTTCGTCCCTGCCGCGGGAGGCTCCACATGAAGCGCGAGACCCTGGTCTTCGGAACGCGAGCCTACGCCCCGCTACAGAAGGCCATCGCCGAGGCCGCGAAGCTCCCGCTGGGCGAGATCGAGCGCAAGGAGTTCCCGGACGGCGAGCGCTACCACCGGATCGTCTCCACGGTGACCGAGCACGACGCGGTGCTCGTCGGCGGCACCATCACCGAGGTCGACACGCTCGAGCTCTACGACCTGGCCTGCGGCCTGGTGCAGGAAGGCGCGCACCGGCTGACCCTGGCCATCCCCTTCTTCGGCTACCAGACGATGGAGCGCATGTCGAAGCCGGGCGAGGTCATCACCGCCAAGACCCGGGCGCGGCTGCTCTCGTCCATCCCGGTGCCCGGCTCCGGCAGCCGGGTGCTGCTGCTCGACCTGCACTCCGACGGCGTCACCTACTACTTCGAAGGCGCGCTCCAGCCCTTCCACCTGCGGGCCACGCCCATCATCCTCGCCGCCGCGCGGCGCCTGGCCGGCACGCGGGACATGGTCATCGCCTGCACCGACGCCGGCCGCGCCAAGTGGGTCGAGTCGCTGGCCAACATGGCGGGCGTGCGCGCGTCCTTCGTCTACAAGCGGCGCACGAGCGGCTCGACCACCGAGGTCACCGCGGTCAGCGCGCAGGTCCAAGGCGCGCACGTCGTCATCTACGACGACATGATCCGCACCGGCGGATCGCTGCTGGGCGCCGCCAAGGCCTACCAGGCGGCCGGCGCCGCGGGCATCTCGGTCATCACCACGCACGGCCTCTTCTGTGGCGACGCGCTCGACCGCCTCGAGCAGAGCGGCCTGTTCGAGGCCATCCTCTGCACCGACAGCCACCCTCGGGCCCGCGAGCTCGCCGCCAAGAGCCGCTTCCTGCAGGTCGAGTCGGTCGCGCCGCTCTTCGCGGAGAGCATCGTCGGCAAGAGCTGAGCCGTCGGGCCCCCATGAATGGGGCTCGGAGGATGAGAGCCAGGAGCACAGGCGACCGTTGACGGGCTGGCGCATCCAACTGGTGCAAGTGGCCGTCCTGCCTTGGAGCTTTCCGATGCCCGCCGCCTCGCTCCTCACCGCCGCCGTCGCGTCCCTCGCCTTCGGACAGGCGCCCACGGCGACCGTCTTCTCGGTCGATACGGCCGCGAGCACGCTGACCTACGCCATCGTCCACAAGCTGCACAAAGTGGCGGCCGAGAGCCGGGAGGTGGAGGGCAAGGCCGCGCTCACCTCCGACGGCAAGGTGCAGGTCCAGGTGCGCGCCCCGATCCGCTCGTTCAAGTCCGGCGACGCCAACCGCGACTCGCACATGGAAGAGGTGCTGGAGACGAGCAAGCACTCGCACGTGACCTTCAAGGGCGTCGGCCAGCTGACCGCGCCGGCGAGCTTCCCCGCGGTCACCGAGGTCACGCTCCAGGGCCAGCTCGAGTTCCACGGGCGCAAGCGCGCCGAGAACGTCCCCGTGAAGGTCGAGTGGGCGTCCGCGACGGAGGCCCGGGTCAAGGCGTCGTTCAGCGTCAGCCTCGACGCCTACGAGGTCGAGCGCCCCTCGCTGCTCTTCATCAAGATCGAGGACGGCTGCACCGTCGGCGTCGACGTGGCGGTGAAGGCCGCCCCGGCGAAGTAGTCCACACCGTCGACGACGTCCACCTCGTCCGCGCCGTCCACCCGCTGGCGCGCCCACTCGCCCTCGCGACGGAAGGAGTGAGCGCTGGCCCCTCGACAAGCTCGGGGTGTCGACGCTTCGTTACTTCTTCTTCCCCTTCTTCGCCGGCGCGGCGCCGCGCTCGCCCAGCTCCTGGTCGAGCTCGTAGCTGCGCATGCGGAAGGTGTCCATGTCGGCGCCCATCTCCAGCGCCTCGTCCAGCCACTTCTGGGCTTCCTTCTTCTTGCCGATCTCCGAGAGCGCCATCCCCAGGTAGCCGCGGGTGTACGCGTCGTCCACCCCGCCCTTGACCGCGAGCGAGAGCCTCCTTGGCCGCCGGCTCGAACTGGCTGTTGCGGTACAGCCACGAGCCGAAGTTGCCGTGCCGCTTCGCGCTCGGCGCCTTGGCCAGGAACTCCTCGTAGACCTTCTTCGCGCCCGGGACGTCCTTGCGCTTGACGTAGACCTCGACCAGCTGCCCCAGCGCGGCGTCGTCGGCCGGGTTCGCCTCGAGCGCCGCCCGCAGCTGGCCTTCCTTGTTCTTGTCGCCGCCCGCGACCGCCGCCTCGTGCTTGGCGAGCAGCGCCTCGGCGTCCTTCTTCTTCCCCGCCGCCTCCAGCTCCGCCGCCGCGGCCTTGGCCAGCTCGGCGTCGACCGGGTTCTTCTCGAACTTGGCGACCGCGTTCTCGACGGTGAGCTTCTTGGCGTCGCGGCGGGTGCCGGTGCAGCTCTTCGCGGCGATCGCCAGCGCGATGACCGCCACCACGGTCACGATGCCGAAGGCCCAGGCCATCTTCTTGCGCCCTTCGCGCTCGGCCTCGGCCTCCTCCTGCTCGAGTTCGTTCAGCTCGGGATCGTTGGGGTCGGTCATGGGCTCGCTCCGCCGCCATGATACCCGGGCTCAGCCCGCCTCGGCCTTCGAGACCCGGCTGCTGAAGATAGGCAGCTGTTTTGTGACATGACCGCGGTCCTTGGAGGCGCCTTCGTCGGAGTGCACCCGGACGAAAAGCCCGCTATTGATTTGCACTTCGTTCCGAGACGGGGTGCCTATGAAGAGCAGCAAGGGGCGTGGCGCGTTCGAGTTCCGCAGCACCGACGGCACGAGGCTCATGGGCTGGCGCAGCGGCACCGCTGGAGTGCCGTTGGTGCTCTCGCCGGGGCTGGGCACGCCGCCCGAAGCCTGGCCGCTGCTCATCCGGCCCGACAGCGGCTTCTCGGTCACGACCTTCTACTACCGCGGCACCGGCGGCTCGGAGCGCCCCGCGGACCTCTCGCGCATCCGCGTCGAGGACCACGTCGGCGACCTGATCGCGCTGCTCGACCATGAGGGCATCGACCGCGCGCTCGTCGCCGGCTGGTCCATCGGCGTCAACCTCGCCTTCGAGCTCGCCCAGCGCCAGCCGGAGCGCGTCGCGGCGCTGCTCTCGGTGGCCGGCGTCCCCGGCGGCTCGCTCGAGAGCTTCTTCGCGCCCGTCGGGGTCCCCAAGCCCCTGCGGAAGACCGCGGCGGTGGCGGTCTGCAACCTGGCGCGTGCCCTCGGCCCCGGACTGTCGGCCCTGGCGCGCGGGGTGCCCAAGGTCGAGCTGCTGGCGCGCGTCATCGCCCACACCGGCTTCATGCTCCCCGCGGCCCGCCCGGCGACGACCCTGCCGGCGCTGACCGAGTTCTTCCGCAACGACTTCCGCTGGTACTTCGAGCTGGCGCTGGCCGCCGGCGAGCACCCGCCGATGGACGTCTCGTTCCTGAAGTGCCCGACCACCGTGGTCGCCGGCCGCTGGGACTCGCTCACCGCCTTCGAGGACGTCCGGGAGCTCGCCCGACGCATCCCGCACGCGAAGCTCGTCGAGCTGTCCGGGTCTCATTTCCTGCCGCTGGAGTACCCGGAGAAGATGCTCGAACTCGCGCGCGAGCTTGCCGAGCCCCTCCAGAGTTCGCAGCCTGCTGCCGCCGCGGGGTAGACCGGCGCCTCTTGGACCTGACGCGCCAACTGGCTCCCAGCCTCCCGAGAGACGGCCGTTTTGTTCTAGGCCGAAGGCGATGCTGATACCCTTCTGGGCCAACGCGCACCTCGAGGAGCAAGGGACTTGGCCAAGCCGCCGCCCGGCGAATCCGGCAAGAAGAACGTCGCGCGGCGCGACGAGGGGCCGACCCACCAGATGGCGATCCACCCCGAGTTCGGGGAGGACGGGGTCGAAGACGCGACCGACATGGCCCAGGTGCCGGACGAGCTTCTGCCCAAGAAGCCCGTCGCCACCCTGGACCCGGCCGACCGTACCGGACCCGAGACCGAGCTTGCCAAGGTGTCGGGCGACGACCCGCCCGACGATCGCCCGGGCTTCGATGGCAACACCCGCGTCGAGCCTACGCGCTCCCCTGCTCCCAGCGAGCCCAAGCCGACAGCCGCAGCTCGCGAAGACCAGGCCTTCAAAGACTCGACCCTGATCGACCCGGCCCCCTCGCGTCCCGAGCCCAAGGCCCAGCCGCGAGACTCCAAGGAGTCGAAGGAGGCCAAGGACCGCGGTGGCTTCACCAGCGACACCCGGGTCGAGTCCTCTCCGCCCCCGCGCGAGTCGAAGGAGCGCAAGGCCCCGCCGCGCGAGACCAAGGAGCCCAAGGGCGGCTTCTCGAGCGACACGCGTGTCGAGCCACCCCCTTCCTCCCGGCCCGAGCCGAAGGAGGCCAAGGAGCCGAAGGGCTTCTCGAGCGACACGCGTGTCGAGCCAGCGCCGGCCTCCCGCCCCGAGCCGAAGGGCTTCTCCAGCGACACGCACGTCGAGCCCGCGCCGGCAACCCGGTCCGAGCCCAAGGAAGCCAAGGAGCCGAAGGATTCGAAGTCCAAGGGCTTCTTCGAGCGGACGGATCCCGCGGCGAAGCCGGAGCCTCCCGCCGTCCAGACCTCGGAGATGCTTCCCTGGGAGTCCGGCGAAAGCCCTTCCGGCGCCCCGTCCCCACCAAGGCCGAAGATCGAATCGAAGCCCGCCCGGGAGGCCCAGCCAGCCAAGCCTTCGTCGGAAGAGGATTGGGACACCTCGCCGTCGGTCCCCTCGGAAGAGTGGCCAGACGAGCCGGTGCTGACCGAGCCGCCCAAGCGGAGCGCGGCCCACGAGGGGATGAGAAGAGCGTCCAGCCCGGGCTCCGGCGACGTGGCCGAGGAGGCGCTCAAGGACGCGCTCAAGAAGTCGCCCAAGCCGACCCGGGACGCGGTGCCGATCACCGTCGCCAACCAGGAGACCAACGTCCGGGCTGCCCCCACCTCGCGCGACGTCGCGGGCCAGGAGACGCGCATCAAGGCGGCGCCCACCGCCGATGAGCGCAGCAACCGGAGCGTCGCCAACCAGGACACCAACATCCGCGCCGCTCCCGAGGAGCCGGAGCGCCGCCGCACCGCCGGCCAGCAAGCCGTGCGCGGGGACTTCCCGGAGGCGGCGGCGCCGCGGCGGGGCAGCAACGTCGCCAACGCCTCGACCCTCCTCAAGCCCATCCCCGAGGACGTGCAGAAGGATCTCGGCGTCGAGAAGCCGTCGCGCCGCTCGGGCAGCCGCGACGCGGCGCGCAAGCCCGCGCCCATCGAGCAGCCCGACCCCACTCCGGCCCACGGCGTCCAGACGGACCCGGAGCCAGAGTCAGAACCCGAACCGGAAGAGCCACCGCGCAAGCCCAAGCCGCTCCCCTTCGTGGACAAGCGCCCTCGGCACGGCTCGTCTGCAGACCTCTTGGAGGCCTCGGCCCAGGACGGCGACCAGTCCCGAGGTCTGCGCGGCGCCAAGCGGGCCGACCAGCGCGGCAGCAAGGTCTTCCAGACGCTCTCGCACCTCAAGACGATGTCCGAGGGCAACCCGAAGGGGCTGCTCATCGTCGGAGGCGCGTTTGCGCTCATCGTGGTGGTGGTGATCGCCGTCGGCATCCTGCGCGGTGGCGACAAGCCGCGCGAGGACGAGCTCCGCCGCGCCTACCCCTTCGGCTACGGAGGCGCGCGCGGCCCGCGCGGCGAGCAGGCCCCCGGCGCGGCCGAGCTGAAGTACTCCTTCCTGATGATGGCGCCCTGCCCGCAGACCGCCGAGCCGGACTGCATGCTCTACGAGTACCAGAAGGGTGCGTTCTCGGGCCGGATGCTCTTGCGCAAGACCAGCGACGGCTGGGTCCGCGCCTCGGACGAAGGCGCGCCGTTCCTCATCGCGAAGTGAGCGCCTCGCGCCTCAGTGCTTCTTCTTCGCAGCGGCGAGGGCTGCCTTGGCCGCGGCGGCCATCTCTTCGCGCTTGCCCCGATGTTTGAGGGCGGCCTCGCAGACGGGCTTGCAGGTGGTCATCATCTCCTCGCAGGCTGCGTTGCAGACGGCCACCGTCTCCTTCTCCTTCTTGCCGGCGCAGTTGGCCAGGCAGGTGTCGCGCGTCTTCTTGCCGCAGCCGATGTCGCAGGTCCCGGCCCACGCCGCCGACGACGAGGCTGCGCAGGTGACGGCGAAGATGGCGACGGCGGCGACGAGCGTTCGCAAGGTCCCTCCGGCTCAGCCGACGGCGAGGTTGAGGCAGTAGTAGTAGAAGTCGATGTAGATCTGCAGCGCGAGGAAGAGCTTCTTGGTGATGACCCACGTCATGGGCGAGGCGATGGAGGCCAGGATGAAGAGCATGGTGATGCTCGCGTACTCGGTCATCGCCTGACCGGACTCGTCGAGGAGGTGCGCGCGCAGCGCCGCAAGCTTGTCCCGCATGGTCACTCCTCCTCCTTCGCCCGCTGCCTCGACATCCCGATGGCGGAGACCGCCGTCGTCCCGGGTTGGGGGTCGAGCCGCAGCTGCCAGCGGCGGTCCGCCTTGGTGAAGACCAGCATCGTCGCGTCGTTGGCCGCGGCTGCCTTGTACCCCAGCTCGGGCATCTTCTTGCCGTAGAAGGCCGCGACCTGGCCGGCCGTGTCGGTCGTGGAGAAGAAGACCGTGGTGGCAGTGCCGCCGGCCTCCAGGTTCTTGACGTTGAGCGGCGCCGAGGCGCCCGGGTAGAGCGGCAGCTCGCCGTCGGGCGGCACCAGCGCCTCCAGGCGGGTGTCGGCGATGGCCAGGATCACGGTGGTGGGCTGGCCCGGGTCGTTGGGGTTGATGAGCACGGAGAGCTGCGTCTTGTCGCGCGGGTCGGTCGCCGAGAGCGCGGGACGGCCCATCAGCTCCCGGGTCGCCTCAGGGTCGGCGATGAAGTAGCTGCGCTCCGAGAAGATGCGCGCGTAGTACTCGAGGACGTCGATGGGCCGTGCGCGCGTCTCGAAGAAGGCGACCGTCATCGGCAGTCCGTGCGCCACCATCTGCTCGCCGATGGGCTCGATGGGGGTGAGCGCCTGGGGAAACACCGGGAAGCGGCGGCGCAGCTCGTCCTGGCCCATCACGGGGATCTTCGACTGCGGCGGCTCGGGAGTGGCCGCGACGGCAGGGCTCGCCGCCTCTGCCACGGAGGTGGGCGCCGGAGCGGGGGCCGGCGCAGGTGCCGCAGCCGGAGCTGTCGCCGCCGCGGCGGCGGCCGGGGCGCTCGGAGCAGGCTGCGGCCGTGCACGCTCGCCGCCGTTGCAGGCGAGCAGGGTGCCGAACAGGGCCAGCGCGAGCATCCCCGGGCGGCTCATTGTCCGTTCCAGTCCGCCTTCGGCATCGCCATGTAGTTCCGCTGGTCGCGCGTACCGTAGGTCTTCTTCGAGAGATCTTCGGTGTTGCCGTTCGCCGTCGAGGCGGCCTCGTGGCAGATGGACAGGTGGGCCGTCATGCTGCCGCCGTGCGAGGCAAAGGTGCGGGTGGTACAGACGGTGTCGTAGTAGCCCATCTTGAACTTGGGCGTGTCGCCCTGGTCGCCGAAGCCCGAGGCGATGGCCTTCAGGCCGTCCGTGAGCTCGCCCTGGGCTTTGCCGGTGCCGGTCGCCTGGTACATGGTGTTGCCCACGTTCCAATACTTCTGGTTGCCGCCGCCGTAGTCGCCCACCTTCTCGGCGGCGGGATCTTCCAGGCCCCAGTCGTCGGTGAAGACCACGAAGCCGCGGGTCCCCTCGGGCGTGCAGCCCTTGAGCGTGTCCCCGCTGCCGCACATGTTCAGGTGCGCGACCGTGTCGGCGATGATCTTCGGCCCCTTGAAGAACTCCGAATGGGCGTTCTTGGTGGCACGGCGGTTCTCGAAGGAGACCTCGGCCCGGCAATTCACCCAGCCGTCGGCGTGCAGGAAGTTGCCGGCGAGCGGCGCCGCGAAGCCCTGGAGGCCGCTCGGCTCGCACGTGAGACCCTCGAACCGGTCGTAGCCGAACGTCCCGTTGAGCCCGTTCCTGCTGCCGGCGGCGAACGAGTCGAAGTCCCTCAAGTCGTTGCTGACGCGGTCGGCGGCGGCCTTCGCCACGTCGGCGAGCTTGCCGGAGCCGCCGCCCTCGTAGTCGTGGAGCAGGAACGCGGTGGTCTCCCAGCCCGCGGAGATCTCCGCCTCCTGCGCCTTGATGGAGGCCACGAAGGCCTCGCCGGCGTAGATGGAGTACATGGCCATGGGCACGCAGAGCATGGTCACCAGGGCGAACTCCACCGCCGCCCCGCCGCGCTCGCCGCTCTCGGTCAGCCTCATCAGGTGCCGCATCGAAGGCTCCGCTAGTAGTTGATCATCACCGACCAGTCGCCGGCCTCGTTCGAGGGCGGGTGGTCGGACTTCGTGGCGCCGCCCCAGTCCTCCTCGGTCAGCGGGTGGAGCTTCGCGCGCCAGTACGGGTTCCAGAAGCTCGGGGTCTCCTTCCAGGCGTCGCTGTCCTTGGGCTTGTGGTAGTAGACGAGCCCGCCGCCGATGGCCGCCATCTTGTTCGCGGCGTCGCTGTCGCCCTTCCCGTTGCGCGTCTGGTACGTCATCGGCAGCGGGATCGTCATGTGGAGATCGAACTCGTACGGCTGGGTGGCGCCGGCGCTCATCGGCTTGGTGAGGACCGCGACCGTGTGCGGGTGGTACCAGACCTTGTCCTCGCCGTTGTCGCCCCAGATGTAGCGCGGGTGCTTCTGATAGATGCCCTTCGAGTCCTTGGGCGTGAGCTTGTGCTTGCCGGTGTCGTTCTCGCTCTTGGCCCCGTCGCGCCAGAAGTGCTTGGACTGGCCCTCGGCGTCGCCGAAGACGCCGGCCTCGGCGCTCTCGGTGTCGGTGGCGGGGAAGGGGCAGGGGTCGCCCATGCAGGTGGAGACGAACACGGTGACGCTGGCATGGTCCTCGGCGGCGTAGCCCTTCGAGCCCGCCCAGCCGCTCTCCTTGTCGGACTGGTCCGAGTGGATGGCGCTCTTGACGGCCCCCACGCTGCCCGGGGCCTTGGTGACCGTCTTGGCGTTGCCTTGCCAGTTGCTGACGGTCGGTTGCATGAACTGGCACTGGCTGGCGGCCTTGCTCTGCGCCTTGCCGAAGGCGGCGGACCAGTTGGGCTCGACGGCGATCGATGAGCGGTTGGTGACGAACTCGTTCAGGCGAGTCGCCGACTCGATCTCGTTCCAGTCGTCGCTGGCCTTGTCGTCGGACTTGGGCCCCATGTTCAGCACCGCGTCCTCGAGGTGCTGGATGTTCTGCTTGTCGGCGCCGCCCGACGGAGCCTGGATCTGACCGTCGACCGTGGTGGCCATGCGCTTGGCCATGGCCTGGCCCTGGAACTCGCCCTTGAGCTGGTTGTAGATGCTCTGCTGCGTCTTCTTGATCTGCCCGATCCCCTCGTAGTGGGTCTGGGCGGCCTGGCCCACCGCCCGGTCCCAGCTCTCGCGCTGGTTCTTCATGTAGCCGGCGCCGGGGTACTCGTCGCCGTCGTAGACGTCGCCTGCGTCGCGCAGCTTCGAGTTGTCCTCGGACACGTTGCAGCAGAGCCTCGCCCTCGGTGGCGATGCAGATGGGGGCGTAGCCGAGGTAGGTCTGGCCGTCGCGCTTAAAGGCCGCCCCGGTCTGGGCCATGATGTATTCGAAGTTGGTGATGTAGCTGATGTGCGAGAGGACCGAGAGGATGGCCACGTCGTGGGCCACGCGGGCGCGGTTGGACCAGGCGAAGTAATTGAAGGTGCGGGCCTCGGCGACGGCCGCGGAATAGGCAGCGGAGTCCGCCAGCGACTGCAGCTTGATCTTCTGGCGGGTGCGGTCGCCGATGGCGAAGGTCAGCATCACCGCCATGAAGGTGAACAGGAGGAGCAGCGCCGCAAGCGCGAGCGACTGTCCCTTCTCGTCCTTCAGCCGCCTCAGCAGCCGTCTTCGCGAGCGCAGGCGCAAGGGCGCCCTCCTTCGAAAACCTACTTGCAGTCCCACTTGCCGGGGTAGTCCAGGTTAGGCAACGGGTCGCTCATCATGCGCATGGACCAACTGGCGACGATGGGAGCGGTGTAGGACTGGTGGCTGAGGTAGTTGTTCTTGGCTTGGTCGACCAACTCGTCGTCCACGCCACCGACGACCCGCGTGTCGTTGGCCTTCACCACCAGCATGGTCGTGTCCCGCCCCGACTGCGCCCACTTGATCGCGCTGGTCTGCGTGGCGAGCCAGGAACGGACGATGATCTGGTTGGCGAAGGGGATGCGGTATTCGAAGAAGTAGGCCACTCGAACGCGGATGCGCTGGACCTTGTCGTCGCCTGGCTCGAGCTGCTTGTCGAAGTCCTCGCCCGTATTCTCGAGCTCCCTGTCGATCCAGACGATGGGCGCGTCTTTTGGCGACTTGTTGTCTTTGACCTCTTCCACCGTGGACTGGAGCAGGGCCTTGAGGTTGGGGCTGTCGAGCTTGCCACCGGTGGACATGCTCGGCACCAGCGCCATCAGGGCCGCCTTCTTCATCCGCTCGCAGTCGCCGCGGTAGACGCTCCCCGCTCTCGCCGCCTTGAAGGCCGCGTACTCGGTGAGGATCCGCGCGTGGTAGGCAAGGCTGATCTGCAGGATGCCCAGGAAGGTGAACAGGAACATCGGCAGGGTCAGCGCCGTCTCGACTGCGGCTTGGCCATGTTCTCGTCGGCCCATCGCAGCCTCCCGCTCCACAGCTTCGCCGAGGTCTCGCCCACCGGGCCATCCGGCAGATGGACGTCCGCTGGACTCACTCACGCCGATTGGTTCGTTCCCTGTGTCCGACCCCATTCTGCCCCGGGCGATGCAGCCGGCATACCATTTGGGCCGTAGAGGGAAAGCCCGAGCTTCGAGCCGGCCGCGCCCTGTCAATCGTGACGATTGCCAGCCGTCATTGACAGGTTCGGACCGAGCCCAGCCTCAGGGCGCGCAATGTGTAGGAGGCGACGGGGCCTCGAGCACCTTGCATCAATTGGGCACAGCGGCGTTCCGGCGATTGACAGCGGGCGGCCCAGAGTGCGATGCGGGGCAGCCATGAACGACAACGAGCTTCCTGTCAGCGTCCAAGTCCGCCGCCCCGACGGCAGCGTCGAAGCCGTGCGAGTCGGCACCGCGGTCAAGAGCGGCGACGGCTACGTGCTGAACCTGCAGCTGGTCATCGGCGGCGAGGGTGCGGCGCCTGCGCGCGCGTCGGCCCCGCGTTCGAGCGCGGCTCCGGCTCGCACCACCGCGGCGCCCTCCGGCCCGATGCCCACCATCTTCCCGCCGTACGGGCGCAGCAAGGGCATGCCCATCGCCGGAGCGAGCCGCGGCGACCTCGAGTACTACGCCAACGGGGCCCGGCGCTCGCTGAGCGACCCGTCGAAGGCCCGCTTCCACGACAAGGAGCGCGCGCTCCTGGCGGCCATCGAGGCCGAGATGGCGCGACAGGGTGGCGGTGGCGGCGGCGGCGGATCCGACTTTGGCGACGAGCCGCCCCCTCCCGGCGACCACGACATGCCTCCGCCAGACGAGTACTGAGCGAGCCGCTTCAGTCCGCTTTCCGTTTGGCTGGCTCTTCAGGCCCGCCCAGCTCATCCAGCGCCTTGTGGACGTCGACCCAGTCGGCGCCGGCGGCCACGGCGCGGGAGAGCGCCGTGCGCGCCTCGGCCTTGCGGTCGAGCGCTTTGAGCGACAGCCCCAGCCAGGCCCAGTCCTCGGGCTCGTCCTCGCCTTCCTCGATGGCGCGGCCGAGCAGTGACACGGCGTCCTCGAAGTAGCCGTGCTCCTGCATCCAGCCGCCGCAGCGTGCCCGCTCGCTCGGCGCGTGCACCGCGTCGACGTAGGCGAGCACCTCGAGCCGCGCCTCGGCGTCGCGCTGCTGCTCGAGCAGCAGCTCCACCAGCGCGAAGACCGGGGCCTGATGCCCCGGGTTCTTGGCGACGCCCTCGCGAAGCTTCAGCTCCCGGCTCCGCTCCACGCCCTCCGCCGCCGTGCGGTGCTTGCGCCGTGCGCGCTCGGCCCCCGCCAGGTCGCCGGCCTTCTCGAGCCGGTCGATGACCTCGGAGGCGATCTCCGAGTCGCCCGGATTGACCTCGAAGAGCTGCTCCGCCCTCTCGCGGATGAGCCGCTCGGCCAAGAGCTGCGAGGCGTGGGCCTTCACGGGCCGCCCGAGCGCCAGCGGGACCGCCAACGCGAGGACGAGCAGCCCCGCCTCGAACCCCCAGAAGATCTTCCGGGCGCGACCGCGCTCCGCGAGCTCCTCCCGCCGGGCCTCCTCGTCTGACGGCAACGCCCCCTCGTCCTCGCGGCGCCAGGAGATCCGCGTGCGCCCGAAGAGGTCGGCGAGGCTGCGCCGGTCCTCGCGCAGGAGCGGCACGAAGTGGCCCGCCAGAGCCACGAGCCCGAAGACCAGGCTGGCCAGCACCAGCACCAGTCCCAGCCGTCCCGGAGCGTGGAAGTCGCCGGTGCCGACCAGCGTCGAGAGGAGCCCCGCCGTGACCACGACGAGATAGCAGCCGGGCAACAGCCCTCGGCCCAGCAGCTCGCGGAACGCCACCTCGATGGCGTCCGGCCGCTTCGAGTCGAGCCCGACCATCTTCAGGCGCAGCGCGCGCATCCCCGGCGTGGCCCCGAACGCGGCGAGCGGCCCGACGTGCCAGCCGAAGACCGCCGCGAGCGCGCCGATCATGGGCATCGAGAACCCGCCCAGCTTCCAGGGAAGGACGAAGAACAGGACGGCCAGCGCCACGACCGCGGCGGCGTCGATGGCGCCCGCCCCGGCGCGCCGCGCCAGGCTGACGACTTCGCCGTCGGGTTCCAAGGCCATCCGCGCTCCCGTTCCGGCTGTCACGATAACCCGGGCTGGCCCTTGACACCTGCCGCGCCCTCCTTCATTTTCCTCGCCGCCGCCGGGTGCCCAATCGTGGGGTAATAGGGAAGACGGTCAGAGTCCGTCGCGGTCCCGCCACTGTAGCCGGGTACCCAAGTCGTCCTCGATGGAGAGTCCACTCGCGCAAAGAGCGCGGGGAAGGCAAGGGGGCGATTCCCGCCGCAGGCGATGGCGCCTGACGCGGGACCCGGGAGCCAGGAAACCTGCCCGGCGGCCGGTTCCGATAGGAGCCGTTAGCCCTGCCCCTCCGGCGAAGGGGGGTTCCGGGAATCAATGACTCTCGGCCTTCGAGCCCCACTGGCATCTGGCGCCGCCTGGGCGGCACTGGTGCTGTGGTGTGCGTCGGCCCAGGCCCAGGTCGCGGGCGCTCCCGTGCCTGAACCCGACCGGCAACTCGACACGGTCGACTCCCAAGGTGAGGCCGAGCCAGCCGCCGCCGAGGCGCCCGTCGAGACCAAGGACCCGACCTCGTTCGCGACGTCCGTGCCCCGCCGCCCCGCCGAGCAGGCGCGCGTCGCAGACCTCGTGCAGTCCGCCCCGGGCGCGGTGATTCGCGATATGGGCCTCAACCAGCCGGCCACGGTCTCGCTACGCGGCTCGACGAGCAACCAGGTGGCGGTGCTCCTGGACGGCGTTCCGCTCAACCCCTCGGCGGGCGGCGGCGCCGATCTCTCCCTCGTCCCGGTCGCTTTCGTGGACCGCGTGTCGGTGATCCGCGGTGCCGTCGGCGCGCGCTACGGCGGCGGCGCAGTGGGCGGGGCCCTGTCGCTGTCGACCAAGGCCCCAGCCAAGGCTGGCGAGCGCGAGTGGTTCGGCGAGCTTCTCCTACGGCTCCTTCTCGACCTTCTCAGGATCGACGGGCCTCTCCTTCGCGCCCAGCGAGCGGACCTCGGCGCTCGTCACCGCGTTCGGCGCCTCGAGCGAGGGCGACTTCGGTTACGGCACCGCCCTGCGCAAGTACACCGCCCCGAACGAGCTCACCTGGTACCCGCGTCAGAACAACCAGGCGCGGCGTGGAGGCGCACTGGCCCGCTTCACCTACGAGGGCGACGTCGAAGCCAGCGTGATGATCGAGGCCGACGGCGGGTTGCGCGGCCTGCCGGGCACTGCTGGCCAACCGAGCTCGGTCGATCACCAAGAGGACGTGCGCGGGCTGGGCGTGGGGCGGCTCGCCTTCTTCGCCCCTTGGGGCCTGCGCGTCGAAGCCCGGCTGATCGGTCGGCTTGGCCGCCTGCGGGTCTGGACCCCTTTCAGTGACGGCTCAGCCCAGGACGAGGTCCACGTCTTCGGCGAGGTCGGCGTCTCCAAACTGTGGGGGCGCAACGCCATCGAGATCGGCGTGACCGGCGGGCGCGAGTCCTTGTCGAGCACCGCGCATGGCAACCCGGACCGCGGCTCGTTCGGCGCCTACGTCGTCGACGAGATCTCCTTCTCCTTCCTCTCGGTCATTCCCGCCTTCCGTTACGAGCGAGTCGGCCGCGAAGATGGCTACTCCCCCAAGCTGGGCCTGAGCGTCCCGGTCGGAGAGCACGTCTCCATCAAGGCCAATGCTGGGCGCAGCTTCCGGGCTCCATCGTTCGGGGAGCTCTACCTCCGGCAAGGCACCATGCTCTCCGACCCCAACCTCAAGTCCGAAACGGGGCTTAGCGTCGATCTCGGGCCCGAGCTGCATTGGGGCCCGGTGACGGCCTCGCTCGCCGCCTTCTGGGGCCAGTACGAGAACCTCATCGTCTACGAGCGCGGCGCCCACCTGGCCCACCCCGTCAACCTGTGGTTCGGCCGCTCCCAGGTGTGGGGAAGCGAGGTCGAGGCGTCCTTCCAGAAGGGTCCCGTCTCCGCCTCGGCGGCTTACACCCTGGGCTTCTCCGCCATCCGCATCGACGACCCGTCCCGTCCTGAGTACAAGCTCTATGACGGCAGCGAGCTGCCGTATCACCCGCGCCACCGGCTGCACGCCCGCGTCGGCGTCGAGTGGTGGCGGCTCGAGGCCCACGCCGAGGCGGACATGCAGAGCAATCAGTTCCTCACCCTCACCAACCAGGACTCCCTGCCTGGGCACACCCGCTTCGACCTCGGGGTCTCGGTGGTCCTCGACAAGGACGTCGGCCTGTCGCTGCACGCCGAGATCAAGAACCTCTTCGACGCCTCGACCGACCAGGACCTGTACGGCTACCCCCTTCCCGGACGCGCCTTCTACCTGGCGCTCCGATTCGATTCCCTGCAACGGAGCAACCCATGACCCGTCTCCTCGCAGTTCCCGCAGTTCTCTCCGCGTTGCTTGTCGCCGGCTGCTCGTCCGGCACCGGCCAGTGCAGGGACCCCTTCACCCGCTGCTCGCCGACCGTCTGCGCCAACCTCGACGAGGACCCGCAGCACTGCGGCACCTGCGGCAACGCCTGCGCCGTGGGCCAGAGCTGCCTGAGCGGCGTGTGCGCCTGCCCGACCGGCTCAATCTCCTGCGACGGCGTGTGCGTCTCCCACCGGAGCGACCCCCGGAACTGCGGCAGCTGCGGCACCGACTGCGGCGACCAGATGTGCCTCAACGGTGTCTGCGGCTGTCCCGCCGGCGGCTGCATCTGCCCCACCGGCCAGAGCCTGGTCCATGGCGTCTGCCAGGCCACGGTGGTCGCCGCCTGCTTCAACAGTGGTGAACTGGTCGCCCTGGGCGACGACCTCAAGCCCCAGAGCGCCAAGGCCACCATCGGCGCCGGGCCGCAGTCCATCGCCTACGACGGCAAGCGCTTCGTGGTCGCCGACACCATCGACAACGCCCTCTACTCGGTCGACCCCAAGGCCACCCCCATCTCCCGCGCCGCCGGCGCCGACCGCCTGAGCAAGATGGTCAACCACTTCGTCGTCCAGGGCACCAAGGGCTACGCGGTCTGCTCCGGCGACAACGTGGTGCAGGTGCTCGACCTGTCCAAGCCCGTGCCCGCTTCCGGCGTCGACGCCTCGCGCACCATCGACGAGATCCCCACCTCCATCGCCAACCCGCCGGCGCCGCAGAACACCAACCCCAGCTTCGCCGCCTTCGCCGGGGGCAAGCTCTACGTCACGCTGCTCGGCACCTGCGACGCGGCAGGCGACACCGCCGGCAACAAGCTGCTCGAGTTGGACGTCTCGGCGGTGCCGGGCAAGGTCACCCGCGAGCTCGCCTTCAAGGCCGCCGACTTCGAGAAGGACTCCGGCGCCACCGCCAACTCGCCGCGCCCCGCCAGCCTCGCCGCGGTCGGCACCACGCTCTACGTCGCCATCGGCAACCTGAACACCAACTGCGTAGGAACCGCCGGCCCCGGTTACCTGGCCGTGGTCGACACCGCCGCCAACCCGATGACCTACAGCGCCCTCAAGCTCCCGGACACCTGCCGCAACCCGGGCTTCGTCCTCGCCTCCGCTTCGCGCGTCTACGTGAGCTGCCTGGGCAGCTACGGCGAGGCGACGCCTCAAGAGGCGCTGGTGGTGATCGATCCGGCGACCAACACGGTCCTCAAGACCACCCAGTTCGCCCGCTGCGCCAACCCCGACGAGAAGGGCCCGGCCGCCTGCAAGACCGCGGTGCCGGGGCGCATGGCGCTGCACGGCACCAAGCTGCTCATCGCCGACAACAACGCCGGCCGGCTGCTGGTCACCGACCTCGAGGGCAACATCGCCTCCGGCTTCGAGAGCGGTGTCGAGCTCTGCCCGCTCAAGTGCCCCAGCGCCGACCCGTCGGCCTCCTGCTTCCAGTTCGTCGGCGACGTCGCGGCCGTGCGGTGAGGCGGCTGCGTCCCCAAGCCCTGCTCGCGGCGGCGGCCCTGGCCTGCCTGGGCGCCGCCGCTCCGCGCGCAGCCATCCACCTGGGGCCCAAGGCGATCGCCTCGCCCCAGCGCGTCGTCACGCTGGCGCCATCTCTAACCGAGACGGTGCTGGCGCTGGGCGCAGGCGAGCGGGTGGTCGGCGTCTCGCGCTTCGACGATGCCCCGCAGGTCAAGGCGCTCCCGAAGATCGGCGGGTACAGCGATCCCTCGGTCGAGGCCGTCCTCGCGCTGCGCCCGGATCTCGTTCTGTGCGAGCCCTCCCCGGGCAACCGCGGCGCCGTCGAGCGGATGGCGGCGCTGGGAACGCCGGTGCTGGCCGTCCCGCTGGGCAACGACGAGGAGATCTACGCGGCGCTGCGCGAAGTCGGCGCGGCGCTGGGGCTCGCCGAGAAGGGGGCAGCGCTGGCCAAGGAGACGCGCGCACGCGTCGAGGCCGTGCGCGCCAAAGCCAAGACCGTCGCGCCGGTGCGCGCGCTGGTCGTCTACGACTGGGACCCGCTGGTCGTGTCCGGCCCGGGGAGCTTCGGCGACGGGATGCTCTTCTCCGCCGGCGCGACCAATGCTGCCGACGCCGCCAAGACGCCCTACCCCGTCTTCAGCGCCGAGGCTCGCGGTGCGCGCCGCGCCTCAAGTCATCGTCGACGCCGCCGACGTCCGCGAAGCGCCCCGCGACCGGCTCCTGCAGCTGCCCGGCCTCGCACAGGCGCGGGTGGCGGTCGCCTCGCCCAGCCTCTTCCGTCCCGGCCCGCGCTACGGCCAGGCAGTGGAGGAGCTGTTCGGCCTGCTCCACCCCGGCGCCTCGGTTGAGAAGAAGCCGTGACCGTCGCCGCCGCCGCCCGCCTGACGCCTTCGCGCGCGGTGGCCGTCCTCGGCGGGCTGTCGGTGTGCCTGTTCGTCGCGGCGCTGCTGGCGCTCGCCTTCGGCGAGTCCTCGCTGGATCTGGGCGCGGCGCTCTCCGATCCCGCCGGACGCGAGCGGCTCGTGTTGGCGGAGCTGCGGCTGCCGCGGGTGCTGCTCGCGGCGATCATCGGCGGCTCGCTGGCGGTGGCGGGCTGCGCGCTGCAGGCGCTGTTGCGAAACCCGCTCGCCGATCCCTTCGTGCTCGGCGTCTCGGGGGGCGCGGCCCTGGGTGGGACGCTCTCGCTGGCCGTGGGCGGGGCGGCGCTGGCGACGGCGTTCTCGAGCTGGGCGCACGCCACGTTGCCGGGCCCCCTCGCGCCGGTGGTCGGCGGGCTGCTGGCGCACTCGCCGACGACCATCGCTGCGCTCCTGGGCGCGCTCGCGGCGTCGGTGGTCGTCTACACCGCGGGCCGCTTCGGCGACCGGCTCTCGACCTACGGCGCGCTCTTGGCGGGGGTGGTCTTCAACGCGCTCGCCTCGGCGGCCATCACCTTCCTCAAGGCCATGCTCCCGCCGGAGCGCCTGAGCGACCTCGTCTACTGGCTCGCCGGCGCGCTCGACTACCCCGAGTGGTCGTCGGTCGCCGGCATCGCCTTGTTCGAAGCCCTCGGCGTCGGGCTGGTGCTCTATTTCGCGGCGGACCTGAACCTGCTCTCGCTCGGAGACGAGGGCGCGGCCTCGCTCGGCGTCGAGGTCGAGCGCGTTCGCCGGCTGCTCTTCCTCGGGACCTCGCTGTGCGTCGCGGCGGCGGTGGCGGTGACCGGGCTCGTCGGCTTCGTCGGGCTCATCGTGCCGCACCTGCTTCGCCTGTGGCTCGGGCCGGATCAGCGGCTGCTGCTGCCCGCCTCGGCCGTCGGCGGAGCCTTCTTCCTGGTGCTCGCCGACCTCCTCGCGCGGGTCCTGTTCCGACCGCTGGGGACCGCGACCCCAGTGGGCGTACTCACCGCGCTCATCGGCGGACCCGCATTCCTGTGGATGCTTCGCCGGCTGGGAAAGGCGATGGCCTAGTCGTTCGCAGGCCCGGCGCCGCGCTTCAGGGATCGATCCGGTAGACCGTCACCGTCTTGTCAGCGGCGCTCACGAGCTTGTCGCCCACAAAGACCAGCTGGGGATGCTGGCTGAGCGTCCCTGGGCCACCGGCTGCGAGGCCGATGTGCTCACCCGCGTCGTTCACGATCGCGATGTCGCTCGTCTGCCCGTGCGCGAGCCAGAGCTCTCCCGGCCGGTAGGCGAGCCCCTCGTTCGCATTCCCGAAGACGACGTCGAACGGGTTGGTGATCTCGCCGACCACGCTGCCCGTCGCTCGGTCCACCTTCTCGATCTCGGCCCAGTACTTGTTGAGCAGCAGGTGCTCGCCGTTCCAGGCCACGGACATCGTCCCGTACTCGATCTCGAACAGGAAGGCCGCGGTGTTGGTCTGCGGGTCGTAGCGCCCAAGGTGACCGGCTGCCGCAAGGTCCCCGGTGAACCAGAACACCTGCCCGTCCCACGCGAGTCCACTGGGGAAGGCCGAGTGCTGGAAGGAGACTTTCTCGAGGAGTTGGGCGGTGTCGAGGTCGAGTTGCGCAATCGCCAACTCGTTGGGCTTGCCTTCGACGGAGTTGCCGATGACTTTCGCGTAGACCACCCACAGCGTGGTCCCGTCGTGGGCGAGACCATGGATGTCCACAGGGACCTCGAAGCTCCGCTCCGCGACGAGGTGGTGCACCACCGTCGCCCCGGCCCCCTCCCAGACTGGCGGCCTCACCTCGAGGCCGCAGCTTCCCGTCTTGGTTCCGTCCGCGTCGTGCACGAAGACCCTGAAGACCACGACGCGATCGGACCCGTGCGCGACGGTGCCGTTGGAGAGCGCGTTGCTCAGGATGGCCTCGGTCGTCGTGCGGTCGCCTTCGGTGGCCTCGAGCAGTCCGGTGTTGTCGTCGAAGCCGTCCGAGACACTCGAGTAGATCCGGTACTCGCCGAAGCCGACCTCGTCGGCCTGGCCCCACGACAGGCGCACGCTCTTGGGGTGCGTCTCCAACGCTCTCAGCCCGGTCACCGGCCTCGGCACGATCACCGTGTTGTCGATGGAGAGGTCGAGCAGCTTCGCGACGTGCGAGAACGAGCAGGTGTCTTCGGACTTGTCGATTGTGACGCCGTGAAAGCGAAGCCCCTCCCGGCGATCGACGGCGTCGAACGCGGCGCTTGCGTCGATCCTCCCCGCGTCGTCGGTCTCGCCAAACGCCTTGCCGTTGATAGACACCTTGGCGCCCTTCAACGGACTGCCGTCCGGGTACTGCGCCTTGACGATGGAGGGATGCTCTTCGTGGCGGCACGCCACGAGCACGACGAGACAGATGAAGGAAACGGCGCGCATGCTCACGATGCCCCGCTGGTCTCGGCCCGACGCGGAGGCTAGCACGGACACACCTTCGGTGAAGGACCCGGGCTGCGCCCATGTCCCTCCGGTCGACTACTCCACTCCAGCCGCGAGCGACACATCGTAGAAGAGCGGCTCGAACCGGCCTTCGCCACGCCTGGCCGGATTCTCCCGGCAGGCGTCCATGGTCCTGACGAGCACCTCGTACGGCACAGCGGGATCCGCGACGAGCGTCACCTTGGTCTCGCTCGGGAACGCCCGCTTCACCTCCACCAGCCGCGCCGTCAGCACCTCGTAGTCGAGAACTCCGCCGGCTTTGGCGGGGATGGTCGGCTCACCTCTTCGCTCTCCGGGCAGGATCCGCCTTCGCCGGCGACGTAGAAGCCGCGCGCCGTCACCAGGACGCTCAGCTTCAACGCCGAAGGCTCGGGCGCGGGCGCCGCGGCAGGCCGGGAGTCGACGGGCAGGAACCTGGGCACCGCGGCGTTGACGACCCCGAAGGCCGACAGCCCGGTCATCGAGAGCAGCATGAACATGATGAGGTTCATCATGATGTCGAGGTACGGGACGATGTTGAGCTCGCCCACGTCCTCGGTGGTCGCTGGCGCTGCTTTGCGGCGCGACGGGAATCCCATGGAGTGCCTCCGCTCGGCTCTCTGACAACCGAGCGAGCTCGCCCGTTCGCGGACGCAGACCACCGAGAGAGCCCACGCTCCGACGGCAGGCGGTCCCCCGTTGGGGCGTGTCCGGATGCCTCCTCGACACCTCACCGTCTGTGAAGTCTCGGCTAACCCGTCGGACTTCCGGGCCAATCGCAGGGTGGTGCATTCCGCACCCAGGCCACCTGGGCCAATGCCTTGGATTCCTATCGGTTTTCGCCACGCGTGCCGACGGCAAAGGACGTGGACTGGCCCTCCCCACGCCGCTACTTGTTCAACTCCACGCCCCTCCGGAGAAACGCACTATGTGTGCTGGTCGCCTCCTACGCGTCGCGGGCCTGCTGAGCACCCTCGCAGCCTGCAACGACACGGTCCTCCACACCAACCCGTACGACCCCGAGTCGCCGATCACCGTCCAGGTGAAGGGCAAGATCTCCGGCGTCGTGGTGGCGGAGGCCGCCTTCGCCACCGACGCGCTCAAAGTCCAGGTCGACGGGACGACGCCCAAGGGCGAGGCCGTCGCCGACATCGCCGTGACGGTCACGGTCGACGGCCAGCGCGCCCAGTTCACGGCGGACGTTCCGCGCGGCACCTATCGGGTCAAGGTCTCGGCGCCGGGGTTCGAGCCGGTCGATCGCTTCGGCATCTCGGTGACTCCCGAGCAGACCACCGATGCGGGCACCTTCGAGCTCAAGGCGGGGCGCGGCATGCTGCAGGGCCGTGTTGTCGCGCGGACCGGGTCCACCGACTCCGCCGCGCCGCTCGACACCCGGGTGACGCTCATCCGCCTCGTCCAGCCGTTCACCGCGACCTCGACCTCCGGGGCCGACTGCACCACGCCCGGCGCCGAGGAGGCCGTGACCGCGACGCTCAAGGCGGACGGCACCTTCGTCGCCCTGGGCCTGGCCGCCGGTCCCTACCTCGCCACCGCCGAGCGCGACGGCTTCGTGCCCGCAGCCTCCTCCACCAGCGTCGAGGTCAGGGCGGGCGAGCAGGCCGAGGTGGGCACGCTGGTCTTGCTCGCCTCGGACCAGATCGCCGGATCCGCCGGCCGACCAACCCGAAGGCTTCGCCGTCTGCGACCGCGACCAACAGCCTGGACGTGTCGGTCGAGGTGGCGGTGCCGCCGCTCTACAACGGCATGCGCTTCTCCGAGGACCCGGCCTTCGCGGACCCCGCGCGCGGCGACGTCGACTTCGTCCCCGCCCAGGAGTCCCGCGCCTGGTCGCTGCCGCCGGGAGACGGGCCGCGCACGCTCTTCGTCCAGTTCCGCTCGGTGCTCTGCTCCACCTCGCCGACCTTCGAGGCCACGGTGCTCGTGGACACCCTGCCGCCGGCGGTCCGCCCGCCGTCGCTGGTCTCCGGCAGCTCCTGCACCAACCTCTCGCTCGTCTCGCTGCGCATCGACGGCGAAGACTCGTGTGCGGTCTCCGGGCAGTGCTCCGGGCTCTACCAGATGCAGGTCTCGGTCGACGGCGCCTTCGATGACGAGCCATGGGTGGACTTCGACACTCAGTACCAGGTCGACCTCGGCTCGGACGGGACGAAGAAGGTCCAGGTCGCCCTTCGCGACGCCGCGGGGAACACCTCGGCCGCCCCCGGCGAGGCGACGATCAAGGTGAACACCGCCGGCCCGCAGGTCGGCACGCCCGCCATCGCCGTCGACGGCGGTGCGACCCTCGCGCGCTCGCTCGACGTCACCCTCTCCTTCCAGGTCAGCGCCGCCACCGAGGTGGAGGTGGGCAACGCCGCCGGGCTCGACGGGACCGGCTTCCTCGACCTGCCTGCGAACGGGAAGCTCGGCTGGAGGCTCGCCGGCGGCAGCGACGGGGTGCGCACCGTCTTCGCCCGCTTCAAGGACGCGTGCGGCAACGTCACGCAGGAGTATTCGCAGACGCTCACCCTCGACCGGACGGCGCACCTGCGCGGCTCGGTGCGGCTCGAGGACGCCGCCACCCCGGCCGGGACGGTGGTCTCTCTCTGGAAGCAGGACAGCTCCTCCGGCTCGTACGTCGACACCGGCCTGACCGCGGTCGCCGGCAGCGACGGCGGCTACAGCGTCTCGGGCCTGACCGCGGGCACCTACCGGCTCGACTTCTCGCACCCGGGCTACGCCTCGCGCTCGCTCGCCGGGCTCACCCTCGCCGAGGGCGCCGATCTCCTGGCGCAGGAGGCTCACGCTGGCCGCGGCGCGCGGCGACCTCGCCGGCAAGGCCACGCTCGAGGGCGAGAGCAACCACGACGGCATCCGCGTCGAGGCCGCCCCGGGCATCGTGACCTACACCAACTCCTCCGGCGCCTTCCTCTTCAGCGGGCTGAAGGTCGGCGACTACACCCCCACCGCGCAGAAGGGCACCGCGTTCCAGCAGGCCGTCGCCACGACGCCGACCGAGGTGACCGAGGGCCAGGTGACGACCGCTCCGGATCTGCTGCTGCACCCGATCCCCGGCGGGTTGCACGGAGTGGTGAAGCTCTCCGGCCGCGCGATCCACTCGGGCGTCAACGTCGCCGCGAGCGGCCTCTCCGTGGCGGGCAGCAAGCAGACCGCCGCCACCACCACCGACGACACCGGCGCCTTCACCCTCGCCGGGCTGACCGCCGGCACCTGGCGCGTGACGCTGACGGCCGCCGGCTTCGAGTCGCAGACGCTCCCCGAGGTCGTGGTCGGCCCGGCCGAGGACGTCGACCTCGGCTCGGTCACGCTCTCACCGGCGACCGGCTCCGTCGAGGGCAACGCCAAGCTCGCGAACGCCACCAACCACGAGGGCATCCGCGTGGCCGTGCAGCAGGCTGGCCTCGAGCAGCAGGCGACGTTCACCAACGCCAACGGCGCCTACCACTTCACGACGGTCCCGGTCGGGACCTACAGCGTCGTGGCCACCAAGGGCGGCTACCGGCGCCAGACGGAGAGCCCGGTCGTCGTCGAGGCCCAGAAGGCCACCTCGGTCGCGCCGATGACGCTCACCGAGCAGGCCGGCGACGTGTGGCTCGAGGACGGGGCCGGCCAGACCCTCGGCGACGCGACCTCGCTCGCGCAGGTCCGCGTCCGCGGCAGCTACCCGAACGCCTTCGAGGCCCGCTTCTGCGAATCGCCCTCGGTCCAACCTGCGGCGGGCGGCGACCCCTCGACGTTCACGCTCGCCGACTGCGCCTGGACGGCGCTGACCTACTCCGGCGGCGCGGGAGCCCCCTGGGATGCAATCGCGCTCTCCTTCCGACCCTCGCCCTGCCCGCTCGCCGGCAGCCCGCTCGCCGTCTGCGACGGCGCCAAGACCGTCTACGTGCGCGTCCGCGACGCCGACAGCGCCGAGTCCGACTGGTTCGAGCTGCCGGTCGTCCTCGACCGCAAGCCGCCCAAGGGCATGGTGGTCATCGAGCCCGACTCGGCGACCCTGCTCGCCGGGCAGATCGCCAACGGCGGCGCGGCCTACACCCGGACGGCCTCGGTGCGCGTGCTGGTGAGCACCGACGAAGACCGCAGCGGCGTCGCCCCCGGCGGCGCGGTGTCCGGCCTCTCCGGCGCCTGGCTCTACCGCTCGCCCACCGACGCGGCGCCGGTCTCGCTCGTCGTGAGCGAGGGCGAGTCGATGGTCGACGGCATCAACCTGACGAGCGGCGCCGACGGAGCGCGCAGCCTCTACCTCAAGGTCACCGACCGCGCCGGCAACTCCTCGGTCGCCGACCTCGCGACCGTCTTCTGCCCCGACCCGCGCGGCTCGACGCTCCCGGCCTCGTGCGACAGCGTCTTCCTCGACACGACGCCACCGCCCTCGATGGCCTTCGCCATCAACCCGCCGCTCCCCGACGACTTCACCCAGGGCTCGGCCTACGCGACCTCGCCGGTGGTGCGTCTCGGGCTCGACTCGACCCTGACCGGCAAGGCCGAGGACCAGGCGGTGGAGATCACGCTCAGCAACGACTCGACCTTCGTGGCCGCCGTCTCCCAGCCGCTGGCCGCACCCAAGACGGTGCTCAGCTGGGTCCTCTCGCCGGGCGACGGTGCGAAGACGGTCTACGCCAAGGTGCGCGACGCCGCCGGCAACACCTCGGCCCGCTTCGAGGCCAGCGTCCAGCTCGTCACCGTCGTCCCCGAGGTCCCGCTGCTCTCGCCGGTGGGCGACTACACCCGCTCCGCCAAGCCGACGCTCTCCTTCGCCCCGGTCACCGGCGCCAGCGCCTACCGGCTGCAGTTGTGCGATCTCGGCGACCTTCACCGGCGCGGGCCTCGTCGAGGTCTCCAACCTGACCGCGCTCTCGTACGTCCCCACCACGCCGCTGCACGAGGGCACCTGGTACTGGCGCGTGAAGTCCAAGAACGCGGCCGGGCTCGAGAGCGCCTTCGCCCAGGCCGACTCCTTCACCGTGGACACGATCGCGCCCTTGGCGCCGACGCCCTACCCGGTGGCCTCGCCGACCAAGCTGAGCCGCCCGACGCTCTCCTGGACGAGCATCACCGACGCCGCGCTCTACCGGGTCGACCTGGACACCGCGGCCGGCTTCAACTCCGGCCCCGGCGGGACGCCGCTGCGCAGCGCGACGACCCCCGGCGTGGCGCTCACCCCCGACATCCTCGCCGACGGCCCCTGGTCCTGGCGCGTCCAGGCCATCGACGCCGCCGGCAACACCTCGCCCTTCGCCGTCGCCGCCTCCTTCCAGGTGATGACCACGCCTCCGTCCAGCCCGGCGCTGCTCTCCCCGGCCGACGACGTGCTCCTCTCCGAGGCCGCCGTCGCCTTCTCCTGGTCCGCGCCGCGGCGCCGTCGGCTACTTCCTCGACGTCTCCGCGAGCCAGACCTTCACCACCTTCGAGCGCACCAGCGCCACCTTCACCTCGCGCAGCCTCACGCTCGCCGACGGCACCTGGTACTGGCGGGTCCTCGCGCGCGACGCCGCCGACAACGTCTCCGACTCGGGCGGCGCGCCGGTGCGCAAGGTGCGCATCGACACCGTCCACCCGGCGGTGCCGACGCTGACCGCGGTGCCGACCCCCAGCAACAACCCCAAGCCGACGCTCTCCTGGACCTCGGTCGCCGGCGCCACGAGCTACCAGCTGACCCTGGACGGGACGACGATCAGCCAGGCCACGACCAGCTACACTCCGGCGACCAACCTCGCCGACGGGACGCACACCTGGACGGTGGCCGCGGTGGACGCCGCGACCAACCGCAGCGAGGACGCGCCGCCGCAGAGCTTCGTCATCAAGACCACGCCGCCGGCGACCCCGACCATCGTCGCCTACGCCCCCAACCCGACCAGCGTCGCCAGCCCGGCGGTCGTCTGGTCCGGCGTGACCGACGCGGCCAGTTACACGGTCCAATGGGACAAGGTGGCGACCTTCGCCGGCCCGGACTTCACCAGCGCGCTCACCTCCTCGACGACCTGGACGCTGCCGTTGACCACCGACGGCACCTGGTACTGGCGCGTCCAGGCCAAGGACGCCGTGAACAACCTCTCGGCCTGGTCCACCACTGGCTCCTTCACGCGCGACACCTCGGCGCCGGCCAACCCCGCGCTCGCGACCCCCGCAGCCAACGCCCTCGTCGCCTCGCGCACGGCGGTGCTCACCTGGGCCACGGTCTCGGACGCGGCCTTCTACCTCGTCGACACCTCGCAGTCGGCGACGCTGGCCACCTACGACCGCCAGGAGACGAGCTTCACCAGCCGCGGCGTGACGCTCTCCGCCGACGGCGACTGGTACTGGCGCGTGCTGGCCAAGGACGCGGCGGGCAACGTCTCGGCGGTGGCGAGCGCGGTCATCCGCAAGGTGACGATCGACACCGTGGCGCCGGCGACCCCGGTGCTGACCACGGTGCTCTCGCCCACCAACAACCCCAGCCCGCTGTTGGCCTGGGCCGCCTCGAGCGGCGCGACCGGCTACTCGGTGACCCTCGACGGCGCCTCGGCGAGCGTCGTGACCACCTCCTACACGCCGCCGAGCGCGCTCGCCGACGGCAACCACACCTGGACCGTGGCCGCGCTCGACGCCGCCGGCAACCGCAGCGCCGACGCGCCCGCGCAGAGCTTCCTCGTCGACTCCACGCCGCCGGCAGTGCCCACCGTCATCGCCTACACGCCCAACCCGACCAACGTCGCCAGCCCCACCGTCTCCTGGTCCGGAGTGGCCGAGGCCGCCAGCTACACCGTCCAGTGGGACAAGGTGGCGACCTTCAACGGCACCAACCTCGGATCGGCCACGACCAGCAGCACCTCCTACCCGCTGCCGCTGGCGACCGACGGCACCTGGTACTGGCGCGTGCGCTCGGCCGACTCGGTCGGCAACGCCTCGGCCTGGTCGGCGACGAGTTCGCTCGACCGCGACACCGCGCCGCCGGCGAGCCCGGCGCTGGTCTCCCCCGCCGCCAACGCCCTCTCGGCGACCCGCACCGTGACGCTGACCTGGAGCGCGGTGGCCGGCATCGGCAGCTACCTCGTCGACCTCTCGCAGTCCTCGTCGATGACCACCTACGAGCGCTCGGAGACGACCCTCACCTCGCGGACCATCACCTCACCGTCGACGGCGACTGGTACTGGCGGGTGCTCTACAAGAACCTCCCGCGGACGCTGTCGACCGTGGCCTCGGCGCCCATCCGCAAGCTGAGCGTCGACTCCTCGGTCCCGGGCAGCCCGGTGCTCACCGTGGTTCCCTCGCCCACCAACAACGCGCGGCCGACGCTCTCCTGGTCGACGGTGACCGGCGCGGCGGACTACGTCGTCACGCTCGACGGCATCGCCACCACCGTGACCGCGCCGACGACCAACTACCCGCCGGCCTCGACCTTGGCCGAGACCACCCACGTCTCCGGGACGGTGGCCGCGCGGACCGCCGCCGGCAACCGCGGCGCCGACGCCCCGCCGCAGAGCTTCCTGGTCGACATCACCGCCCCGGCGGTCGCCTCGGCGCAGACCCGGCTCAACGGCCAGGACAAGAACGGCGCCTCGGCGACGCTCACCCGCAACTCGGTGGTCTCGGTCTCGCTCACCGGCTTCCCCGACGCGGACATCGCCTCGATGCGGGTCTGGAAGTCGACCCCACCCCGAGCCGACGACCTGGCAGAGCTACTCCACCTTCTTCCCCTGGGCGCTCTCCTCGCCCGACGGGGCGAAGCTGCTCAACGTGAAGGTCCGCGACGCCGCGGGCAACATCGCCGGCCCCATCGTCGGAGACGAATTCCAGCCTCGATGCCGCCACACCACAGGTGGTCTCGGCCGTGACTCAACCAGAAGCCTACGCCACCAGCGCCAGCGTCAACCGCTCTCCTTCTCGGTCCTCGGCACTGAGATGAGCCTGTCCGAGCGCAGCGACTTCACCTGCGCGAGCTGAACGACGAGGGCAACCACATAAGGCGCATAGACAACAACAGACACCACGGCAACAACGACTATGGACCACAAGAAACGCAAGATACGCAAGGGAGACAACGGCAACGGCGGCTGACGCCTTGGGAAGAACCTTACTCATTCCTCTTCGTACCGGAAGTTGTCGGCGTAGAGATCCTTCGGCCCCAGGAACGAGTGGTAACCTGGGGTGTTCCGACTGGGACCTCAGGATGACAACCAACGGCAGTGGCCAGCGGCCAGTACCAACAACAGCGGGAGTAACCACAAAAGGCGCATAGGGCGAAAGGTACAACAACAGCAACAACCCCGGCTGACGCCTGGGGCTTTCTGACAACAACCACGACAACGGCAACGACAAGATGGTGTGCGGAGCACACCCTACAAAACAACAAAGGCCCGCCTGAAGGCGGTACTACGAACTAAGACGCGGCGCAGGCTGAAGCCTGACGAAGACCACAAAGACACGGCGCAGGCTCAAGCCTGTGCTCCAAGCGCAGGGTTCCGGCTCCTACAGCCATATTTGTGGTTCAGGCTCGTGTGTGCGGCCCTCAAGAGCGTGTCCGCGGCGATTGATCGGCGGCGATCACTCCGCCGGTTCGCGGTAGTCGGCCAGGAGGGCGCGGATGCTGTGGGCCTGTTCGCGGGCTTCGGCGGCGCGGTCGGTGTAGGTTTTGGCGATGTGCTTGCGGCCCTGCTGTTCCTCGTCGTGGGCGATCAACGCGAGCATGCAGGCGCGCCTCTTCCAGAGTGCGGATGGCTGTCCAGAGGGCTGATTCGATCTTGTAGGACTGATCCGAGAGCAGCGACTTGGAGGCGTAGGAGTGGCCTACGTGGCAGCGGAAGCGGCGAAGATTGCCCTCCTGACGCTCGCGCAGGGGGCCGCCGCACTCGGGGCAGCTTATGGGGGCCGGCTCGCCCCAGGCCTCGACGTCGGGGGCGTCGGGGGAGTGGCTGGCATCCGGGTGGGTGCTTATGCGCACTTCCTGGACCAGGTCGGCCGGTGGCGTGAAGTCGGCACTGACGGGTTCGCTGGTCAGGTGCGCGAGCGTGTGGACCATGTGGCTGAGGGGCACGGTGTAGTCGGGCTGGATAGCCGCCAGGGCTACGGGGCATGTCGGGGTGGGCGGCATCATTCGGATCTTGCACCGCAGCTGCACCGCCGCAGCGTTTGATGGCAGCCAGGCCGGCGCTGCCGTCATCGAGAGTGCCGGTGAGGATCACGCCGATTGCTCGCGGGCCGGCGGAGACGGCGGCGGAGCGAAAGAGCGGGTCGATCGAGGGGCGGGAGCGGTTCTCGTGAGGCCCGCGAGTCAGGGTGATGTGGTGGTCCTGGATCATCATGTGATGGTCCGGAGGGGCGAGATAGATCGAGCCGGGCTTGATGGGCTGGCCCTGGTGGGCCAGGCAGGTCTTCAGGAGGCTGTTGCGGCCGATCACCTCGTGGACCTCGGTGCCATGGAAGGGGGCGAGGTGAAGGACGACGAGGACGGCGGCGGGGAAGTCCAAGGGGAGCTCACTGGCGAGGGATGTCAACGCTTCGACGCCTCCGGCAGAGGCGCCCATTACGATGAGATTGCGAGTGGCCATTTTGCGGACTCCTTGTTCACCGCAGAGACGCTGAGGACGCGGAGAACGACTTGAGCGACAGCGAGAACAACAACGGTAACAGAAAGAGAAACCACATAAGGCGCAAAGGGCACATAAACAACAGCCACAACAACTACGGCGGCTGACGCCTTGGGCTTCCTAGCAACTACGACGACAAAGACACGGCGCAGGCTGGAACCTGTACTCCAAGCGCTTTCCGGCAGGTGTCAGCAACAGTGAGGCTATCCAATTTCAACGGACACGCCCGCGAACAACTCGGGCGTGGCACCCATGTTCAACATCCCAATGACCATGGCCCTGCTTTGCAGGACCATGCCACCCGGAAAACAGGGGGGCACAGGAAAGGGGAACTATACGGCGGTCTTGCCGGCGTAGTGGCGGATCGTGGCTACGAGCAGTTCGGGCTGGGTGCTCTTAGCCAGGTAGGCACTGGCGCCGGCGTCCTGCATCGACGTGGCGATGTCGGGATCGGTGTGCATCGACAGGCCGATGACACGGGTTTCGGGCGATTCGGCCACGATGCGGCGCGTGGCTTCCATGCCATTGAGCTTGGGCATGGTGATGTCCATGACCACCACATCGGGGTGCAGCTGCAGGGCCATGTCCACCGCCTGCTGGCCGTCCGCCGCCTGGGCGATCACCTTAATCCCGGGCTGGACCAGCAGCAGCCGTGCCAGGCCGTCGCGGACGACGGCATGGTCATCGGCCAGCAGCACGCGGATGATCTGCTCCTGGCCATCCTGGTCCGGGCCCCCGACGTGAGACCGGCCATTCGCGTCCTGCGTGGTGGGTGGCGTGGTTCGAGTGACGACGGCCTGGAGGTCCGTCGGCACGACGAAGGCGACGCGGGTGCCTTTGCCGGGGGCGGAGCTGATATCGATGCGGCCATTGAGGGCTCCGAGGCGCTGGCGGATGCTGAGCAGGCCGAAGCCGCTGTCGTCCTTGGGCCGGACGTTCATGGGATCGAAGCCGCGGCCCTCGTCGGTGACGACGAGCTGCACGTGGGCATCGCTGACGCGAGTCATGCGGACGGCGGCGGCCTTGGCGCCGGAGTGCTTGACGACATTGAGCAGCAGTTCGCGGACGATCTCAAAGATCAGGACGCGGATCTCCTCGCGGCGGGGATTGGTCTCGGGATCGACCTGCAGGTGGACCGACAGGCCATGCTTGTCTTGCATCCAGCGGGCCAACCACTCGAGTACCTGGGGCATGGTGCCTTCGTAGAGGATCGGCGGACTCATCTCGGCGGTCAGCGATCGTGAGGCGGTGAGCGACTCATCGAGCAGGTCGTTGACCTGCCGGATGGGTTCGAGGAGGTTATCGTCCTTGGCCTGGTTGCGGACGATGCCCAGGCTGAACTTGGCGCCGACGAGCAGTTGCTGGAGGTGGTCGTGGAGGATCTTGGCGAGGCGGTGGCGCTCGTTCTGCTCGGCCTGACTAGGCTGGGCGGCGAGAGACTGGAGCTGCGCGGTGCGGTCGGCGACTCGCTGTTCGAGGGTCTCGGTGAGTTCCTTGAGTTTCTGCTCGGTCTGTTTGCGTTCGGTGATGTCCGTGAAGGCCACGCGAAACCCGCGTTCCTGTTCGTGGACGGTAGTGAGCAACGAGGCCGTCGCGCTGACCCACCGCATCCGCCCGTCCGGGCACATGAGGCGCAGTTCGCAGGTCCGCATGCCGTCCGAAGCGGCGGTGTTTCGCAGCCACACATAACACGTGTCTCGATCGTGCTTGACGAGCAGCGATTCGATCCGCCGGCCGAGAAGTCTATGGCGGTTCGCTCCGTACAGATGCGTTGCGGCCACATTGATCCGACGGATGACACTCTGGCTGTCGAGCGTCAAGTAGCCTACGGGGGCGTACTCGTAGAGGTCCTCATACTTGTTACGGGCTTCGGCGAGGGATACCTGGGCCCAGCGGAGTTCCTCATTCTGGACTTCGAGTTCGGCGTGGTGGACCTCCAGTTCGTGGATGAGTCTCTGGAGGTCCTGGGCGGGCAGGTCTGAAAGCATTTCGGGGCGATGCCGGCGCAGCCTCTCCTGGGCCTCTTGGCGCAATTCCTGGCGCTTCTGGTCCTGTGCATCATGCTGAGGCTGGCTCATGGAACTACTCCAAGGTATCCAACGTCAAAAGGATCTGTACGGGCTGCTGGTCTTCCCTGACCAGCTGGCGAGCGTTCAGCTGATACGTTCGCCGGCCGACACGCGGGAACTCGCCTTCAATGCGGAAGCCCGAGATAACGCTGCCGGTGGAAACGACATCCTGGAGCCGGCGGCACAAGTCGGGGAGGTCCCACTGGCGGTTGCCGATCTCGCAGAATGACTTACCTTCGATCTGGGCAGGGTCAACGTTCAGGAGCTGATCAAAGGCACTGTTGGCAGAGACCACACGCAACTGGTCGTCGAGCACGACAAGGGGTTCGTGGACGGTCTGGACGATACTCTGGAAGTAGTCCATGCGGGCGATGGCCCGCTTGGTGCGATCGATGTCGATGATGGTCATGACCACGCCGTCGATGACGTTTTCGGCGGTGCGGTAGGGCATGAGGCGGACGAGGTGCCACTTGCCCTTGGTGTCCTGGACCTCCTTTTCCTGGGGGATCAGGGTCGCCAGGACGCGGCGGCAGTCGTCCACGAGGCCGTTGTAGTTGAGGCTGCTGGTGAGGTCGGAGAGGGGCCGGCCCACGTCGGACTCGATCAGGCGGACGATGTGGCGGGCCATTTCGGTGTAGCGTTTCACGCGCAGGTCGCTGTCGAGGAAGATGGTGGCGATCTGCATGCTATTGAGCAGGTTGTTCATGTCGTCATTGGTGCGCGCGAGGGCGTTGACCTTGCTGGTGAGTTCGGCGTTGACGGTGTTGAGTTCCTCGTTGAGCGACTGCATTTCCTCGCGAGAGGTCTCGAGTTCCTCGTTGGCGCTCTGGAGCTCTTCGTTGGTGGACTGGAGTTCTTCGTTACTGCTCTTGAGTTCCTCGTTAGCGGTCTGGAGTTCCTCGATGGTGGTCTGGAGGTTCTCCCGGGTGTACTGGAGTTCGCGCTGGAGATCCTCGACGGCGCCGCTGCCGGAAGCGGTTGCGGCATCCCGGACGGGCGGGTGGCCATGCTCGCCCTGGATGCCGGAAGGCTGGAGGGTCACCAGCAGCAGGCCGGCGCAGGGCCTCTGGGGTGGTCAGCGGTTTGGCGGAGATGTCCACCTGCATGAAGTCGCCATTGGTCCTGACGCGGATGTCGCGGCGGGTTACCTCGTGATTATCCTGGCGGGCCTGGCGCATGACGGTAGCCAGGGCGGGGGCGAGGCCCTCGCGGGCCATTTCGACGATATCGTTGCGGGGCTGGCCCTGCTCGGGTTCGAGGTAGAGACCGGAGCGGCCATGGATGTACAGGATCGTGCCATGCTCATCGACGACGACGGCACAGAGGGCGAAGCGTTCCAGCAGCAGCCGCTCGATGATGCGGGAGAGCTGGACGCCCGGCAAGCCCGTGTGGGGCTGATCGGGCGCGGGTTCGACGTTGCGATGGCGGCTGGCGATGGCCAGGGGCGGGTGAATGTGGGCCGTGACATCCCGGCGCCGGAGGATCTTGCTCTTGCCATCGACGACGTCGAAGAGATTGGCGGCCTCGCCGGGGGTCTCGGAGGTCCCCAGGAAGAGGATGCCGCCCGGCCGTAAGGCATAGTGGAAGGCCTGGAGCACTCGCTGCTGGGCGGGGCCGTCGAGGTAGATCAGCAGGTTGCGGCAGACGATCATGTCGATGCGGGTGAACGGCGGGTCGGAGATGACGTTCTGGGTGGCGAAGACGATATTGTCGCGGATGTTTTTGTGGATGCGGAAGACGCCGTCCTCGTGGGTGAAAAACTGGGCAAGGCGCTGGGGAGGGATATCGACCGCCACGCCTTCGGGATACAGGCCGGTGCGGGCGACCTCGATCGCCTGCTCGTCGAGGTCGGTGGCGAAGATCTGGACCTCGCAGAGGCGATCGGCCTTTCGGATCTGCTCCTGCAGGAGGATGGCGACGGAGTAAGCCTCCTCGCCGGTGGCGCAGCCGGGGACCCAGACGCGGAGCGTATGCCTGTCTTCCCGCTCGGACAGCAGGCGGTTGATGCCCTTTTCGGCGAGGGCTTCAAAGGCTTCGGGGTCCCGGAAGAAGCTGGTGACGCTGATGAGAAGTTCCTGGAGCAGGATATCGAGTTCGCGGGGGTTTTCGCGGAGGTAGCGGAGGTACTCCAGGGGCTGATCGATGTGGTGGACGTTCATGCGTCGCTGGATGCGGCGGGACATCGTGCTGCGCTTGTAACAGGTGAAGTCGTGGCCGGTGTGAGCGCGGAGGCGGACGAGGATGGCCTGGATGGCATCTTCGGGCAGGATGATCGTTTCCGCACGGCGGGCGAGCTTGAGATAAGGCCCGCGACAGTACTCAACAAGGGCGGCGGGCATCTGGCCGGGGGACAGGACATAGTCAGCCAGGCCGGTAGCGATGGCGCTATCGGGCATGCTGGTGTACTTGGCTGAGACGCTGTCCTGGACCATGGTCATGCCGCCGGCCGCCTTGATGGCCTTGAGGCCCAAGGTGCCATCGTTGCCCGAGCCGGAGAGGATGATGCAGATGGCGTGTTCCTTCTGGTCATCGGCCAGGGCGCGGAAGAAGTGGTCTATAGGGTGGTACAGTGTTTCGGGCGGAGCCGGGGCATCGGTGGCGATGTGAAGCATGCCGTCGGACATGTCCAGCAGCGAGTCCTTGGCCACGATGATCCTGTTGGGCTCGACGCGAACACTGTCCTCGGTGGCGATGACGGGCATCTTGGTGACGTTGGCCAGGAGTTCGGGCATGAGGCTTTCGCGGCCCGGGCGGACATGGGTGACAACGACGAAACCCATGCCGCAGTCCGGGGGCATCTTGGAGAAGAACTCCTGGAGGGCCTCCAAGCCGCCGGCGGATGCACCAATGGCGACGATCGGCACGACGGGGGAGAGCGGCGCCTGGATGGCAGACGCCTCCGCATCGGCGGAGTGCTGTTGTCCGTCACTGAGTTGAGCATCAGCCGGCGGAGTCACTTTGCCCGCCGGGTCCTTCTTCTTTCGTGCGGCCATGGCAGGTCCTTCTACGTGTTCAACCACCAGGGACGCCGTTTTCGGGCACCGTGTACCATACAGATAGGTTGCTCCGGCCCGCGAAGGGACTTCCCTGCCGGAACCGCTAAGGATTCTAGCGGCGGCGGAAGTCATAGGCAATCAAAGAATCCGAAACGTAAGAGGGAAACCAGAGTCATGCTATGATGGTGTGCCCTACGAGCGAAGGGGTCGGACCCCGCCGGCTCATGCAGGTTTCCAGGCGCGGTCGATGAGGTGGGCACAAAAGGTTGTGGGAGTCTTGGTAAGAGGTCCGACCCCGGTATCCCGGGCCACCTGTGGCCCCATGGAACGTGCCGGCTGGGGCCTCAGGATGACAACCCAATGCCTACGACCGGGCCAGATGGTGCGCGATATTCGTACACCTTATGACATGCCCTTATGACATGCAATGAAGAAGGGCCAGCCGTGCAAGAACGCGGCTGGCCCTTTTGGGGATCCATGGGTTGGAAGCCTTACGTATTACTTCGTGCTGGCGGTGGCCTGGTCGGCGGCGTCGCTGGCCTGGACGGCCTTATCGAGTGTGGCGAAGACGCCGTCTTCGGGCCAGGACTTCTTCGCTTCGGTCAGCAGCATGTTGGCTTCGTTGGACTGGCCGGAGACCGCGTAGCTCCAGGCGACCAGCAGCCAGGCGTCGGTGCGCTCGGGGTGATCGCTGAGGAACTCGCGGACGTCCCGCATGGTCTTGGTGAAGGTCTTGGGGTTGTCGTAGACGGCTGGCAGGTAGAAGTCCTTGAGCTGGAAGTCCGGCCAGGTTTCGAGCGAACGACGCAGGGCCTCGGCGGCTTCCTTGTACTGGCCGTCAGCGACGAGCGCGGCGGCGTAGAGCATGCGGGCCATGCCGTTGTCCGGGTCGCTCAGGACGACCTGCGAGAGGATGTTGCGGGCCTTTTCCATTTCGTCGGCGCGGATGGCGGCCAGGCCGCCTTCGAGGCTGGCCGGGGCCGGGGCCTCGCCGGCGGTGGTGACTTCACCGGCGACAGCGGGGGCCGGTTCCACCGCGACAGCCGGGGCGACCGCCGCCGGAGCTACAACCGCCGGGGCGGCGACGACTGCCGGTTCAGATTTTACTTTTGTGAAGTTAAAGCCAAAGCCGAAGTTGTGGCCGTGATGGCCGGCGAAGGAGAAGGCCGTGCCGATGGACCAGCCGCTCGAGGGGGCCTCGACGACCGCCGGGGCGGCGACCACCGGAACTGGCGCGGGCTCGACCACGTAGGCCGGGGCGGCGACTGCCGCGTACGTCGGGTAATACGCATAGGCTGGATAGTAGTAGTACAACGGGGCGTAGACGGGCGTCACTACCGGCACAGCCACAGGGGCTACGACCGGAGCGGCGACGATCGGCGAGTAGACCACCGGGGTCACGACCGGCGCGGCGTAGACCGTCGGGTAGACGACCATCGCCGGAGGCGCGAATACGACCGGCTCGACGTAGCGAACGCTGCTGACGACCACGCCGTGGTGACGGCCCACGTAGGCGAAGCTCAGGCTGTAGACCGGCGGGGTGTAGACCACCGGGACCACCGGCATGACGTCATAGAAGTCTACGCCGGCTGGGCGCAGTACGAATGCACGAAGGTGAAACTCACGCCCACACTGACGAACGGAGCGGGACCCCAGGGACCGTGATACCAGGGGCCATGACCCCAGCCGCCGTGGTGCCAGTCGCCATGGTGCCAGTCGCCGTGATAGGGGCGATAGTCGCCGTGCGGCCAGTGGTCAGGGTGGAAGTGGCCGGCGTTGATGACGTAAACGTCCTTGCCATGCGGGCCATGCGCCTCGCGGACGGTGAACTCGCGGTTGCCGATCTTGCCGTAGGCGACGGTGTGGCTGTCGTGGAACGCGGCGGTGCGAACGGTGCCATCGCGGCGGACGGCATTAGCGGCGCGGAAGGAGTCGTTGCCGGCGGGGCTGGCGCTGCGGGTAAAGGTGCGATTGCTCAGGTCGCGGGCGACCAGCGGGTTCGAGCCGGTGGCCTTGGTAGCGAAGGTTTGCGGGTTGCGGGCGATGTCGGGGGCCGTGCGGGTGAGGCTGCGAGTCGTCGCGCGATCGCCGGTGCCGATGGTCGGGCGATTGGTGCTGCCAACGGTTGGGCTGCCCATGGTGCCGAAGGTCGGCTTGGCGGAGCCTTGGGTCAGGTTGTCGCGGGTGCGGCTGATCGGCAACGAGCGGTTCACCGTCGCAGAGTTGCCGGAGGTCGTGGTCTTGGACATAACGGTGGGATTGCTCTGGCCGGCGCCCGTGTTGATCCTGGAGGCGACGTTGTTTGGCTGAGTGATGCGGCTGGCGCCGACTTGCGGCCGGGCGATGGAGCGAGCGACGGTATCGTTTGTCTGGAAGTTGGAGAGATTGCGGCCAGTGCCCGTGGTGCGGCTGATGTCGCCGGCGGTGGAGCCGGAGCGGCTGAAGGTGCCCGCCGTGCCAGTTGAGCCAGCATTATTGGAGCCGGCGTTATTGGCGCCGGTGCGGGAGATATCGAGGTTGCGATTACGGGCAGAGTCGGTCACGTTGGTCGGCCGGGCGATGGACTTGGAGACGTCCTCGCGATTGCGGAACACGGGCTGATTGTCGCCGGCGGAGACCTTGGGGGAGGAGTCACTGCTGCGGAAGACGGGTGCGTTATTGGAGCGGTTGAAGGTCTGGCCGGCGGAGTCCCGCTATTCCCGCTATTTCCACTATTACTGTTACTGCCGCCGGTGTTGCCCGCCGACTGTTATTGACGAAGGGGCTATTGCCGCTACGGGTTACGCGGCGGGGCTGATGGTCGGCAGCGTTGTCGTCCGAGAGCGGCTGGAAGGACTTGCTGCTATTGTCGGAGCCGATCTGTCCGGACCGCTGGAACGTGGAGTCGCTGGGCCGGGCGATCTGCTGGTTGAATTCATTACTTCGCGGCGGAGCGCGGAACTGCTGGTCGCTGATCTGCGGGTGGGAGGTCTGCGGCGAGGAAGAGCCGCTGGGGGCAACAAACCTGGGAGTCGGGGTCGCGCGTGCGCGGCATCAGGGACTTGGGGATCGAGGTGTCCTGCCCGTCCTTGAGCGACGGGAACTTGTTCCGGTCGATGATATAGCCCCGGTTGGAGGAGCCGGAAGAGCTGATCGCCGGCGCGGGAGTTGCCGCCAACGTAGCCGGCGTTGCCGCGCGAGGATGCCGGCGGCCCCGCTGGAGCGGTCGCGCGGGGCGACGACTCGCGTAGAGCCCTGATCGCCGCTATCGGAGGCACTGCCGCGACCACTATCGCCGCGGTCTGCCCGTGCGGCAGGGGCCAGGAACAAGCCTGAAGACGCGACGCACCCGAACACAAGGACGCTGCGAATCCACTGGCTAACCGTTACCGTCATCATCTGAGTCATCCTCTAAGCACCTTGACAGACTTCCGGCGCTCTCGTTGTGGTATCGTTCTAAATCATACCACATCTTTCGTTCGTTCACTAAAGACTAATTTACCCTGTCGCAAACTTAATACACATTAATCAATCATTTGTATAACTCTGGTATTAGGAGAGACTTAGGGGTGTGCTATCCGTTGCCGCCAATCACAAAGGCAAGCTGGATTCAGGACTTCTATGCGGTACTGGGACTGGCAGGTGCCCACATCACTGATCCGGCCGGGCCGGTCGATCCAGGCAGCGCGGAGGCCGCACCGCTGGGCACCGTGGACATCGCTATGGAGGCTATCGCCGACGTGGACGACCCGGTCGGGGCGCCAGCCGGTCTGCTCAAGGGCATACTGGAAGATGCCCGGGTGGGGCTTATAGGACTTTGCATCTTCGCTGGTCACGACGTAGTCGAAGGTCAGGCCCAGGTGGTCGAGGGCGATTTCGAGGTCCTCGCGATCGACGTTGCTGACGAGGCAGACGGGCACCGACCAGGAGGCCAGGGCGTCGCTCACATCCGGGAACAGGGTTGGCTTTCGCCAGTACTGCTGGAGGCGGAGAACATGGGGTTGCGGGTCCGCCAGGACGTCATGGTCCGCGAGGGTGCGGCGGAGACTGCGGCATTCGCATTCAAAAAGCGTGCGGAAGGCGTGATCGTTGGCCTGTTCGATTTCGGCGAAAAAGCGTTTCCCCCAATCGATCGCCAGATCGCAGGGGCTGCAGGCCAGATCGTGCGTGGAAATGATCTGGCGGCAGACTGCTTCGACCGCCTCGCGATCGCCGCCAACCACCGTGCCGTAAAAGTCCAGGAAGATCCCGTCCAAACAGCCGTTCATCGGGTGTAATACCATTCCGCCGGCCCCGCTGGGTTGGCAGCCGGACACGTCCGGCTTGCGACCGCCTACCCGTCGGGAGCGACAGATACAATTCCTATAGTCTACCAGCGGGGGCTGGCTGAATACAAATCCCGCCTCCAAGGATTATCGGGCAGGGGTGGACGGCCGGGATACGGGTAACGGGTAACGGGATACGGGTAACGGGATGCGGGTAACGGGTCGCGGAAAAGACAGCGGGGAGCGGCGAGCGGCTGGGCAACTGCAACGACAGAGAGAAGCAAACTGTGGGATGCGGACAGAGGATTCGAATGTACAGTATTTTGCCATAAGGATTTATGATCCTGATGGTTATTGTCTCTGGCTTGAATAGCGATGCTGGCTGGTGGTTACGTGGGGCGCTGGCTTGGTGGGTGACAGGGACTGGGGCGGTGGGGACAGGCTTGCGCATCTAATATTGGATACGAGTACTTCCTTTTTCGGGGCAGGTGTGCGGCAGTGAGCAGTGGAAGTCACTTCAGTCGAAGGAGAATGGCAATGGCGTGGATCAGTGGACTGGCGGGCGTGGCTGTGCTGGTCGCGGCGGCTGTAGCGGCAGGTTGTTCGGACAAGCACGCGACGACAACCGGCCCATCATCTGGCGGCAGCGTGGCTACCCAGCCAAGCGGCAGCGGTGGGTCCATGGAGCGCGGCCTGGATCGCGCGGGCGAGGCGACCGAGGACGCGCTGGAAACGGCAGGTCATGCGACCAAAGAAGGTGCCAAGGCGGCTGTGCGCGGCACGGGCAAAGGGATCGAGAAGGCCGGCGAAGGAATGAATAAGGCCGGCGAGTGGATGCAGGACAAGGCGGAGTAACGACTAGTGCTGAGTCCTGAGTTCTGAGTCCTGAGACCTGAGACAACAAAACTGAAGGACTGTTTCAAAAGATGAGCCCACGGCTGGACAAGCCAGCCGTGCCACTCGGAAAAGGACAATTCTTGAGATGGCCCTCAAGCGGCCCACGGCCAGCCGGGCTACTCGGAAAGCGACGATTGTTGAAACAGCCTCTGAGGCAGCTGTCGAGTTTTCGTGTGGTCTTGCAGGAGGTCTATATGAGTAAGCTGTGGAGAGTACTGTTGGTTGTCGCGGCTGCATGGCCTGGGGTCGCGCTGGTGGCGGGTTGCCGGGACAAGGCGGAATCGGATACCAGCCGCACGACGACCACGACAACTACCAATGGTAATGAGAAGAAGGTCACCATCGAGACCGATGGCGACAAGGTGGATAGGGGGTTGGACAAGGCCGGACGGGAGACGGACAAGGCGCTGGACAAGGCTGGCCGGGCCGTCGACAAGGCCTTGGACAAGGCAGACCGTGCGGTGGACACGGCCGATAAGAAGGTCGATGAGCATACGCAGGACCGGTGAGGGGCCTTGTCCGTCGAAGCGGCTGCACGATTTTAGGGAGAGAACAGAAAACGTTTGCCCAACGCCGGGGCGTATCTTAGGTTTCTGGTGTGATGAGCAACGCCACCGGCGAGGCTGGTCACGAGGATCTCTGAAAACTTGGCGGTGTCGGGCAGAGGAGTTGCTGTACCAGACTTGGTTGTTCCCGGACGCTTCCGGAGGGGAAGCGATCTTTCTTGCCCGTTGTGCTTTCCTGATAAGGGAAAGAAGCACCCGACCCGCACCGGTCCGCCTGCTGCCGGTCTCCGGCAGCAGGCGGGCTTTTCCTTTGGGGATAGTTATCAGTTAACAGTTAGCAGTCAGCAGTTCACGGTAACTACGCCAGGCACGTTTCTCTGTAGCTGAGTGTCAACCCAGGCCGCACGCCCCCAGCGCCTAACCGCATGCCGTATTTCCCAGTCACCAGGAAACGGGATTTCCCTGTTGACAAGTTGTACAAATGTACGATATCATAACTTGTACACTTGTACGAGGAGGAGTCATGGCCAGGAATACACGCCCATCCTTGAGTCGCGCGGAGACCGAAGTGCTCGCCCTGCTATGGGACCTCGGCCGCGGAAGCGTGCAGGAGGTCTGCGATCGGTTGCCGTTGTCTCGGGACATCCGTTACGCCACCGTGCAGACGCTTCTGCGAAGGCTGGAGAAGAAGGGCTACATTGGGCACGACATCGAGGGCAAGGCCCACATCTTCAAGCCTCTGGCCAAGCGCCAGGATGTCATTCAGGCGTCGGTCAGTGATTTCGTGGACCGTCTGTTTGGCGGCGATCCGATTCCGCTGATGCTGCACCTGGCGGACCACGCCAAGCTCGGCGCCGCTGACATCAAGCGACTCAAGGGGCTTATCAGTAAGGACGAGGGGTGACGCGGCAGGAGGGCATGAGATGGCGTCGGTCTACATGCGGATGGCGGAATATGTACTGCTGCAGTCCTGGCAGATCGTCTTGGTGTTCCTGGTGGTTGTGGTTGCCTGCCGGCTGCTGGGCAGGGCCAGTGCCCACTGGCGATATGCCCTTTGGCTGGTCGTGCTGGTCAAGTGCTTTGTCCCGTCCTTGGTGACCGTGCCGGTAGGATTGCTCCCAAACGAGCGCGTCGCAGGCGGCGGCAGCGATCTGTGGTTCGGAGTCAGTCATGGCGGCCATGCGGGGGGAGTCGCCGAAGTCGATGCGGCCAGGGCAGGGACGAATGAGAAGAGCCTTGCCATACCAAGTGCGACCTGGCCGGCAGTGCCGGCTGGCGCGCCGGATCGTGGTTTGCCCCTCACACAGGTGGATCTGCCCACGCTGATTGATCCCTGGAACTGGGTGGCTATCGCATGGGCGACAGGGGCCTTGCTGCTGTTGTCGCTGGCGGGTATCCGCGCCGGACGTATTCAACGGCAGATCCGGCGGCATCGGCGAGCTGCTTCGGGACCACTTGCAGGGGAGGCGGCAAGGCTTTCGCGGCAGGTAGGCATGGCCCGTGTGCCGGCTGTGTGGCTTGTCGACGGCATTGCTCAACCCTTCGTCTGGGGGGTATTGCCGGGAGTATCTATTTGCCCGGCGATTTCGGCCGCAGCGGCACGGCTGAGGATCGCCGGAGCATCCTGATGCACGAGCTTGCGCACGTGGTCCGGTACGATGCGGCGGTCAATTTGCTCCAGGTTTTCGCACAGGCGATCTTCTTCTTCCACCCGCTGGTCTGGTGGGCGAACCAGCAGATCCGCCAGGAGCGGGAAAAGTGCTGCGATGAGGTCGCGATCGCTTGTCTGGACGTTCCCCCTGGCCGGTACGGCGAAGCGATTGTGAATAGTCTGATTCGAGAGTACGAGTCAGCCAGGCCCATTTCGAGCCTGGCGGTGGCAGGTCCGGTTCGCAACATCGAGGAAAGGATCCAGACGATGATGAGTCCTGACAGGCGGTTCTATCGTAGGGCCTCGTGGGTGGTCGTGGGCAGCGCGGCGGTACTGGCGATGGTCGTGGCTCCGTGGACGTTCGTGCCGGCTGCGCGGTGCAGGGTGGAGCGCCTGCCGGTGCGGCCAGTGGGCCGGCCTCGCAGGCGTCGTCCGTGTTTTTCGATACGGTTCTGGGGCTGGAGGCGTATCCGACTCTGTCGCCGGATGCGCTTGTGGCAGAGATGATCGCGGATCAGCTGAGCGACAAGTGGCACTCGCAGGATGGTGAATTCGCTTCGCTGACGCTGCGCAATCCCGCGCCGGATCGAGAGGCGCGGATCGCGCTTCACGAGGAGGCTGCGACGACGGCGGCGCAGAAGAAGCTGCTGTTCGATTCGCCGATGGCGTACATCAACATATCGGTACACGACAAGGAGGCTGTGATCGTCGATGCGACGGTCTTCGTCCGGTCCAGCACCAGTGCGGAGGCGGCGAAGGCGTATGCCCAGAAGATCGAGGTGGAGCTGGCGCCGAGCGACGACTACGTTCGCCTGGGCGAGCACGTGCTGAAGCTCAAGCCCAAGGAGATCGAAGAGGCCGGGGTGCTGTACACGGTGAAGGTGCCGCGGCGGTTTGGGGCGGATGTCCGGATGCGCAACGGCCGATGCTACGTGACGGGTCTTGCCGGCGAGTTCAGGTACATTGGTGGGGGCGGCCTCATCGCCACTGATTTGAGGGGCAAAGTGTGGATCGACAAGACCGGGGGCGGGACCCTGCTGGCGAATGTGCCGGGGCCGCAGCCGATCCGCCTGGACCAGTCCAGTGGGTTGGTGGGCCTGCTCAACATCGCTGCTCCGATCGACCGGTCCAACCTGCGGGCAGCGGTATACCTGGATCTGCGCAAGGCGGTGCCGGCTGGCATGGACATGGAGGTCGGTAGGACCGGTGCGGCCAATGTTGTCCTTGGGCCGGATACCAGCGGCGATCTGCGTCTCAGCGGCGCGGCTGGGGTCGTGATTCACCAGCCGGATGGGACTGTCAACGAGACATCGGAGTTCAAGCAGCAGGCTGGTTCGGGCGGTAAGCCCGTGGAGATGAGGATGACCTCCGGTGGCAAGTTGAATGTGTGGGTGGGACCTGCGGCGAAGGGGTCGTCGTAGACGGCCGTGGGGCGGATCGTGGACTGTTGTTCACCGATCAGGAGTCTGCGACCAGTGGTTCCTGACAGTAGATCCGGTATTTGCAGCGTTTCTTAAGCCCACCCGAAGGTGGAACTCCAATAGTCGGTGACTGTCCCAAGTCCCCCCCCCCAATTTCCAATTTCAATTTGGATGGGCGCGGTCATCTCGCAGGGAGTCAGCGCAGGGCATTAGGGTATGCGGCGAAGCTAAACAGAAGGGCCCACGTGCATATCAGTGCTGCTGCCCAGGCAAACCTGCGGGTTTCACGTCGCCTGTTCTCGACGCGGCTGCGTGCGACCAGCGGGGCCAGAGCAAGGCCTGCGATTCCGGATATGCCCGCAGTGAAGGGGCACAGGATTCCCAATATCAGTGGAACGGCGGTCACACTCGATGTGGCAGGTTGGGTGCCGTTCCGGCCAGCCAAGTCCTGAAGTGTCTGAATTCTGCGCAAGGGCCCCGGCGTAATAGACGACTCTGAGAACCGCCAGCACCGGGAACGCGAGCAGGTTGACCCAGGGAATAACCGAGAAGATCAAGGAGATGCACATCGCCACGGGCAGGCCTCGTGGCATGTAGCGTACGGGTAGGTTGCGGCCCTCCACGAAGTGGTTGTAATCGTCAGCCCAGCCTACATAGGCACGGAACATCCAGTAGACGTTATAGAATGGTATGAACATGCGGCCGACGGCCTTACCAGGGCGAATGCTGGCAGCGCCGGGCGGGAGACAAGCCCACATACGGTGGAAAACGAACAATGCCCACAGCTCGGAGTTACTGGCCGATATGAAGTCTGCCGGCAAAGAGCAGACGCATCAAGTAGAAGCCAGAGAATAGATGGTTCGTGACTGTCGCGTAAAGTAAGCCTGCAAACGCGATCCACATGGCCACGACGGAAAGCGAAAAGCCGAGGACGAGGGGCAGGATGGAGGCTTCTTTACAGACCTCGATATCCGGCAAGTCTGGGATACTCAGGGCTGTGCCTGCGTGGCGCTCATGCCGCGGCGGTGAGGGCGGGGCCGGGGATGGCGGTTCCTTCGGGACAACCAGGACTTGCAGGCAGCGATTACACTTAGCCTTGCGCCCAGTCGCTGCTGCAGGCAGACGGATAGGGTTGCCACAGTGTGGGCAGGAAAAAGAAACCATAGATGTCTCAAGGACCTGCGCACCGTGCGGGGCGCGACTTGGGTACTGCTACACGGGGTCTGCAAGACGGACTGGGGCGCGGGCGTTCTTAAGGGTTCTTGCTGTTTGTCCCACAAAGGGCGACCGGAGTCAGGCGAGCAGTGCGGACAGGAAAAACGCATCATCATCGTTCCGCCCTGTCCAGCACACGAACTGCAGAACATGCTGTCGCACTTCTGGCAATGGAAAGCGGTGAAGAGGTCGGCTCCCGCGAGGGTTTTCTTACACTTGGCACATTGCTCAGTCACGTGGTCTAACCTCCAGAAGGTCAACTTGCTTCGCAGGTACTCCGGACTGATCCTCGCGGCCTAATCCACAACCCGGGAATGGGGATTGTTGGGATTGTTATGATTCTTCAGCAAGCTGTAACGTCTTCCTCGTTTGCTTCTTGTGTTCCGAAGACATCCCGGGGCTTGCCTGGGGCCTCATGATACGGCATCACTTGGGTGAAACAACCTATCATTTCTGATACGTCACTCTGGAGGATGGGAACGGCGAGTCTCGTTCTGGCGGAGAATGATGAACACCCGCAGGGCCAGCTCCATGCGGTCCTGCACGCCCAGGCGGGTGAATACCTGTCGCAGGTGCATCCGGATCGTCGAGACCTGAATACCCAGGCAGTGGGCGATCTGCTTGTCTCGAAGGCCGCGCAGCATCAGCTGGACCACGTCGGCCTGTCGCGGCGAGAGGTGCAGTCTGTTCCACGACGAGGTTCCACTCGCTGCGGTGAACCAGGGCTTGACGGGCGTTTTGATCGCAAGGGTGGACCCGGCCATGGGCGGTCCTCCGAGACAAAAAAAGAGCGTCGAACCAAGGACGCTCCAACGAGGCCCGCCAGAGCCCACACAGAACGTACCTTAGCCGACGCCCTTTGCAGGGCGCACGGCTCAAGGCACTGCTTCTGTGTTTGAAACTGGCGGTTTCGTTGGAAGCAGCGTCTTGACGCTACGCGCGTCAATTCAAGTTGTCCCCGTTGCCGCGGCGGGCAACGGATCATCTCCATTATAATCGACAAGACCTTCGGGAGAAGATGCGAAAGGGGAGATAACGGAACGGAGTGGTCAGTGGTCAGCAAAGACAACAACAAAGACCGCTCCCTTACGGTCGCGGCTCGTTACGATAACGACCACAACCACGACACCCGCCGCTGACGTAGTGGGCAGGTAACGGCAACAACAACTACGACAACAACAAGAACCCGGGCTGACGCTCCGGGCTGGTAACAACAACAGCCACAACCACATCCCTCCTACCGTCGGGATGACAATCAACAACAACACACGGGCAGGATGCCCGTGCTACAGCGGCAACGGCAAGATGGTGTGCGGAGCACACCCTACGAAGACAACAATAACGGCCCGCCTGAAGGCGGTACTACGAACAAAGACCCGGCGCAGGCTGAAGCCTGGACTCCCAGCCCTCGCCCCCTCATCCCTCGCCCCTTACCCTTTACCCCTTACCCCTTACCCCGCTGTTCCCGAGGCTGCGTCACGCAGGAATGACGGGATCTGCTCGTTCTGCACGATCTGGTCGAGGGTCTGGCGCTGTACGGATCAGCCTCTGCCGAGCCGTCGCGGGAGATCATCACCTCGGCGGCTTCGGGGAAGGAGTTGTAGTTCTTGGCAGCCATGCTGGAGCAATAGGCGCCGGCGCCGCCGATGACCACGAGATCGCCGATGCGGGTCTCGGGCAGGAGCCGCGTCTGGAGGACTTCCGGGTTGCCGGGCGCGGGCGTGAGGATGTCGCCGCTTTCGCAGCAGTGGCCTACCACGACGTATTCCACCTTGGCTCGCGGCTCGGGAGTGGCCGGGGCGACTTCAATGGGGTGCTGGGCACCGTAGAGGCTGGGCCGGAGGATCTCGGTCATGCCGGCGTCGACCTTGATGAAGCGGTAGCCGTCGCGGCCCGTATCGACCACGTCGATGGCGGCCGTGAGCAGGGCGCAGACGTTGGCTGCCAGGTAAGTACCGGGCTCGACTTCGAGGTGGAGTTTGCGGCCGTACTTCGCGGAAAACGCGCGGAAGGCGTCGGCGATGGGCTGGCCGATCTTCTGCAAGTCGGCGGTCTGTTCGCCCTCGACGCGGGCGATCTTGTAGCCACCGCCGAGGCTCAGGACCTTCACATCCGGCAGGCGCGAACAGGTATCCAGCGACATGAGGGCGACGCGCTGCCAGACCTCCGGGTCGCTGCCCGAACCGATATGTGTGTGGAGGCGCGAGAAGGTGAGGTTGTACTGGCGGCCGGCGGCCAGGGCCTCGTCCAGGTGTTCATGCCAGATGCCGAAGCTGGCACCGGGGCCGCCGACGTTGGTGCGGTTGCTGTGGCCGGAGCCGAGGCCGGGGTTCACGCGGATGGAGATCTCGCGGCCGGGGAACAGGCTTGCCGAAGCTGTGGACCTGCGAGATCGAGCAGGCGTTGAAAAGGACCCCCTTTTCGACCAGTGCCTGGAGATTGTCAGGCACCTGCTGGGCGGTGAGCTGGATATGGCCGGCTGGGATGCCCAGGCGGATCGCCCGCTCGACCTCGTGGCCGCTGCTGGCGTCGATGTGGAGGCCGGCGGCGGTGAGCACCTTGAGCACGGCGCTGCTGGAGCAGGCCTTCATGGCATAGCGGGCGGTCAGGCCGAAGGCGTTTGGGAAGTCGAGCACGAGGCGGGCCTGGCGTTCCAGGGCGGTCTGATCGTAGACGAAGACGGGCGTGCCGAAGTTGCGGCGGATCGTATGGGCGAGTCTCGCTTGTAAGAAACGGGATGGACGTCATATTCACACACTCCAGGTCACGGCGGTTTTGCGAGAGGTCAGTGTAGTGATTTTCGCGGCAGGAGCAATTGGCGGGGTAGTAAGGACGAAATCTGCTTCGCAGAGGACCGGACGACCACAGATTACCGGTCCTGGGGCAGGATAACGGCTATTGATATAAGGATAACAGTGACAGAAAAGGGGGTTTGGGGGCGGTGTAACCCGGGGCGGCACCGGTCGCAACAGCAACGACGCGACCGGCTCTGCCCCGGGCTGGATAGTATCCCAGCCTTGCAGGCTGGACGGCAAATGCGGGAAAGAGGACGTTTCGCAGCCAGCTCATCAAGTCTGCAGACACTTCTTCACGTATTCGATGTGGCTGGGCAGGGCCTGGTCGGCGTTGGGCAAATCGGCGTGCCAGCGTTTTTCCCATTCGAAGGTCAGCCAGCCTTCGTAGTTGTTTTGCTTAAGGACTTCGAGGGCTTCCTTGATGGGGACGCTGCCCTGGCCGGTCGGGCAGAGGTCTGCTGCGGGGCCTTGGGGCCGCCTTTGGCATCCTTGAGGTGGACGTAGCGGGTGTAGCGGCCGATCGTATTCCAGGTCTGGGCGGGCGACTCGCCGGTGGTGTGCCAGGGGTGATGGACGTCCCAGACGATGCCGACGGCGGGGTGGTCGGCCTTTTCGACCAGGGTGCGGACTCTTTCGCTGGCACACCAGTCGTCGTGGGTCTCGACTACGACGATATCTCCGCGTTTGGCGGCGATGTCGCCGTAGCGGCGGAGTTGGTCGGCAGCGTCCGTCAGGGCCCTTTCAAACGGCACGCCTTCGGGGATCTTGCCACCGAAGACGCGGATCCAGGGGCGGCCTACGTTGGCGGACAGCAAGATCTCGGCTGAGAGGGTGCAGTAGCGTTTGACCTCGTCGAGGTGGTCCTGCTGCTTGTCGGGGGCAACGGAGCAGGCGGCGCTGGTGGATAGACCCGCGATCTGGAGGCTGTGGTGGGCGATGGTGCTGAGGGTCTCATCGAGGCGGTCGGTGAAGTCGGGGTGGCGCGTGATGTCGAGTTCGGGACCGATGCCGCGCAGGTCGATGCCGTCGTAGCCGTACTTGACGGCGGCGTTGAGGTGCTGGGCGAGAGACCAGGCAGGGTCAGCGAGGGTGCTGAAGGCGTTCTTCATGGGACGGCTCCTGTGATGACAGTGACTAGTGGCTAGTGGCTGTTTCAAAACCCAGTTTCAGGCCCTGTTTTGCGGGCAGTTTCGAGGTTCTGAAACCACTTCTAGTGGCTAGTGGCTAGTGGTTAGTGGCCAGTAACGACAATAGGAAACAACGGCGTTCACCGCAGAGGCACAGAGGACGCAGAGACGGACTGGGTGAACAACAGCAATACGAACTACAACAACAAGATGGTGTGCGGCAGCATACCCTGCACGACTCCGAATGCCCATTCCTGTTCCGGTATTTGGCATTGACGACCACGCTACCAGCAAGCAATAATACCTATGTTATGTCTGAATGGCCAAAAGATATTCCGTCGAGGGTCGTAGGCAGCCGGGGCGTGTATGCCGGCTGCCGGGCGAACCGCCTGCCCGCCTGCTGACCTTGGCGTGTCGCCAAGGCCAGCGCTCATTTGCCTTTATCCGATCTATCAGCATAATGCTCACATTCTCGACCGATACCCGTTGCTCACGCTCCGGGCTCATAACGACGACGGATGATGAGCATAACTAGGAGGATTGTGTCGTGGCCGTTCCCTACAACGAACGTACGTATTACTGCGGCCAGTTACGCAAGGAGCATGTCGGGCAGATCGTGATCCTGGACGGCTGGGTGCACTCCTGGCGCGATCACGGCGGGATGGTGTTCATCGACCTGCGCGACCGAATGGGACTGGTGCAGTTGAAATTCGACCCGCAGACGGCCCCGGAAGCCCACAAGGTCGCCCGCTCGCTGCGCAGCGAGTACGTGGTGGCGGTGCGGGGCGATGTGGCGGCCCGTCCTTCGGACATGGTGAATCCGAAGATCGCTACCGGCGAGGTGGAAGTGCTCGTCCGAGAGGTGACGCTCTTGAGCAAGGCCGAGACCCCGCCGTTTGAGGTGGCCGACGATGTCGGAGTCGGCGAGGACACGCGGCTGAAGTACCGGTACCTGGACCTGCGCCGGCCGGTCATGCAGCACTGTCTGATGACGCGGCACCGGATGATCCGCCTCATGCGGGAGTACTTCGACAAGCTGGGGTTCGTCGACGTGGAAACGCCGGTGCTGACCAAGAGCACGCCGGAAGGCGCTCGCGACTACCTCGTGCCGGCGCGCGTGATGCCGGGCAACTTCTTTGCCCTGCCGCAGAGCCCGCAGCTGTTCAAGCAGATCCTGATGATCTCGGGCTTCGACCGGTATTATCAAATTGTAAAATGTTTCCGCGATGAGGACCTGCGGGCGGACCGCCAGCCGGAATTCACGCAGCTCGACGTTGAGATGTCCTTCGTGCAACGCGAGAACGTGATGAAGCTCATCGAGGACCTGATGGAGATCATCATGAAGGAGATCGTCGGCGTGCAGATCGAACGCCCGATCCCGTGGATCTCCTACGACGAGGCGATGCGCGATTATGGTATCGACCGGCCGGACCTGCGGTTCGGCATGAAGCTCTACGATATCTGCGACCTGGCCAAGCAGACCGAGTTCAAGGTTTTCACGCAGGCGTGCGAGAGCGGCGGGACGGTCAAGGTGATCTGCCTGCCGGGCGGCGGCGACATGAGCCGCAAGGATATCGACGTGCTGACCGCGGACGTTCAAAACCAGGGTGCGGGCGGTCTGCCGAACTGCAAGGTGCAGGCGGGTGAGAACGGCCAATTGACCCTGGCGACGGGCATGGCGAAGTTCGTGCCGGCGGCGATCGCTGCGCAGATCATCGAGCGCGTGGGCGCCAAGGCTGGCGACATGCTGCTATTCAGGCGCGGACAAGAAGGACAAGGCTGCGAAGTACCTGGGCTGGCTGCGGACGACGCTGGCCGAGCGGCGCGGCCTGATCCCCAAGGACGTGTACAAGTTCTGCTGGGTGGTCGATTTCCCGATGTTCGACTACGACGAGCAGGAGAAGCGGTGCGTGGCGGTGCATCACCCGTTTACGAGCTGCCGCGATGAGGACGTCGAAAGTCTTACATGCGAACCGCTGGCAGCGAGGGCTAAGGCGTACGATATCGTTCTCAACGGCATCGAACTCGGCGGCGGCAGCATTCGTATCCACAGCAGCGAGGTGCAGTCGCAGGTGTTCCGCCTGCTGGGCATCAGCGATGAAGATGCCAGGATGCGGTTCGGCTTCCTGCTCGATGCGCTGAGCTACGGCACGCCGCCGCACGGCGGCATCGCCCTCGGTGTCGACCGCATGGTGATGCTGCTGCTGGGCCGGCAGTCCATCCGCGATGTCATTGCGTTCCCGAAGACGCAAAAGGCGATGGACCTGATGACCGCCTGCCCGAGTCCGGTAGACGACGCGCAGCTCAAAGAACTCAGTATCCGGACGGTCGTGCCGGCGAAGTAGAACAGCCAGTGATGAGTGCTGAGTAACGGCAGGACTCACCGCAGAGACGCGGAGGCCGCAGAGAAGACGTAGGCAGAAAACGCACGACAGCAAAACGCAGGCACCTGTCGCGAAGGCGGCGGGTGCCTACAATTGGTAGTCGAGGATTTCGGAGGATGCCATGGTTCGGATAATTGAAGTCTGTATTTGATGGGAAGGTCCTGCGTCCCGAAGACCCACTGGCGCTTGAGCCGAATACTCGTGTGCGTATCACGATCGAGACTCTTGATTCTGAAAAGACGAAGCCGGCGTCCTTCCTGGATATCGCGAGCTCTTTGAACCTGGATGGTCCGCCTGACTGGGCGGAAAACATCGATACGTACCTGTATGGCGGAGAGGGTGAGCATGGCGCCTGAGGTATTTCTGGATACCGCTTACGCAGTTGCCCTATCTTCCCGGCATGATAAGTTTCACGTGCAGGCGATGCGCCTGGCTGGCGACATCAGGACTGCGGGAGTTCGGCTCGTTACGAGTCGGGCGATCGTCTTAGAAATAGGTAATGCTCTGTCCAGGCAACGATACCGTGGAGCGGCCATAAGGCTTCTGGAAGGATTGGAAGATGATCCCGCGATTGAGATTGTTCCGGTGTCTGAGCAGCTTTATCAGCGAGGATGGCAATTATATCGCCAGCGACCCGACAAGGAATGGGGTCTGACAGACTGCATATCTTTTGTTGTGATGCAGGAACGCGGTATAATGGAAGCGCTCACTTCCGACGAGCATTTCCAACAGGCCGGGTATCGCGCTTTGATGCGGCAGTCCCTGGCCGGGTGAGGACTGTCCCCCGAAAAGAGGAATCATGCGCAAAGTCGAAGCGACTACTCCTGGTAGGCTGCTGCGCGAAGAGTTCCTCGTGCCCATGGAGATTTCGCAGTACCTGCTGGCCAAGGAGATCGGTGTGCCTGCCCAGCGGATCAGTGAGATCGTGGCGGGCAAGCGGGCGATTACGGCGGACACGGACTTGCGGCTGTGCCGGTTCTTCGGTTTGTCTAGCGGCTACTGGCTGCGGGCGCAGGCGGCGCATGACACGGAAGTGGCGCAGGAAGTATTGGGGGAGACGTTAACTGAAGATCACGCCGTGGAGGAGTAGCGAACGGCGAACTGGCCGGCGACGCATTGCGGAACATCAGCGGGCATGAGGTCCGTAATGCTGCCGCTGCTTTCAAGGCGAATTCCTGAAACTAGCACGTATCGAGAGCTGCCAACGTGGAGGGCCCCGAAGATGCAAAGCAGAACATTTCTGGAAGTCACGGTCTTCTGCCTGTTGCTTACATCATCGGGATACGGGCAGTCGCGACCTGCTGGGAGTCAACCGACAACTCAGCAGGTTCGCAGCCGACAAACCTTCGCTGCCGCCATGGCAAGGGTCGGAGATGGCATGACCGCAGACCAGGTTAGGGCTATCCTTGGCCCACCTGATGACATTCGGACGGCAGGTGATCCCGATGGTCCTGGTTCTATGGTTGGATCTGCGGGCAGTATAAAAGAGATCTGGGCCTATGGAACAGACGGGCATCTGGCGTTGCCGACTTTGGGGCAGGTGCGTTTCACGAAGGCCGGTCAGACTGACCTGTGCATCGGCGGGCATGGGACGCCACCGGACTCCTCCCTGTTCAGTGAATCGGAACTGCGAGGGCTTCTTCGGTTGCTGCATCGCGTGACAGGTTGCTATAGCGGTACTGAGTACAATCCGCTCACTACGATTCAGGCTGTGAACACACTGATACCTCTTGGAAAGGCGCGAGCGTTGGCGGCAGTTGAGGAGTACTTGCGCATCGGCGTGACATGGGATGAGTCCAACATGTTCGCGGTGTTGCATACGCTGTTCGATGTACCCGAACCGCCTGGGTATTTCGAGCCACCAGCCATTGGAATACTGGTTCCGGAAATGCTAGAGAGGCGGCGACGTGTGCCGCGACTGCCGATCGCGATACAAGACGATATCCCGTTTGCGGTCGGACAGTGGGCGGCGATTGACGGCTCGCCGGAGTCGCCATCGGACCGGCTTATTCCCTATCTACACAAGCACGGCATCATGCGCAGCAAGCCACTGGTGCCAACGACACGGGTCTTTGATGCCGCGGGAAAGCTTAATATGTCTGTCCAGTGGCTTTACGAGCGTGACATCGTTCCAGAGAACGGTCGGATGAGCCTCATGGTTCAGGCACTCAGGATGCTTGATACGATATATGTGCCACCTTCTGCCAAGGAGCCGACGAACCCGTATTGGATTGCCGTGGATGAGAACTTGCCTCAGACTCTGGACGCGGTAAGCAGGTGTGAGATTCGCTGGGACCCCCGTCGCATGATCTATACTTTTGCCAACGGGACCACACTGCCGGAGCAAAAATCAGGCAAGTAGGTTCCATGTCGACTGAAGTATGCCGCGTTGTGCCTGGGATGCTGGGACCGGATATCGAGAGATGCTTCCCACGGAACCGACCCGGGCTGACGCCGTAGAACGCTAGAGAACGTCAGGTCACGGCGAAGCGGGTGCATGGGCGATGCCAGACACGAACTGACTATTTGCTCTACGTGGCAATGGTTAGGTAATGCTGATTCGAGTGGGGGTAGGCCATGACATCTGATCCGACGCGGGAGCAGGCAGATAAGCCGGAGCAACCCGTGGACTATGCTCGTGGGCCGCGGCGGGTGGGTTGGCTGACGCGGCTGTTCTGGCCGCGGGTGGAAGTGAGTTTCACGCCCTTTGCGCTGGTGATGCTTGTTGTGCTGTTAGTGGCATGGCTCATGCCGTTCATGGCGAAGGTCAGAGATAGGAGCCATTTTCCGGCGTGGACGCGCGACCAACTTGCTGCGGTCTGCACGACGATTCGGAACGTTGAGTCGGAATCGAAGGTGGCGAGTTGTCCTGCCACGACGCTGCCGGAGCTTGTGGATTGGATTGCAGCCAGCGATGTGGGCACACCTGGGGTGCTTGGGATCGATCTGCGGAAGAGGATGATCTACGACTATTGGGACCAGCCGATTCATCTGATCCTGCGCGAGGGGAAACTCGCGGCGCTGGGTAGTGCCGGCGAGGATGGGGTGTGGAACGATGGCCGGGGGGATGACATCGTTGTGCCGCTCGAGTCACCGGGCCAATAGGTTGTTTTGGCTGTCCTTCCGCGTCTGCCGAGATGGCGATCGGGTCTATCACCTTTGCGGCTTCCCCTTTCTGTCCTGCGTAGATCATAAATCAACTTCCGTACTGCCTTGGGCCGATAAACGATCTGGAGGCGTGCATGGCCGGCTGGCCCAAGACATACCAGTTCCTGGCACAGTGCCCGGATGCCTCGGTGGACGAGGCCCTGGCGATCGCCGCGCCAGTCTGGACGGGCCGTACCTGCGCTACGCCGTGGAGGTCCTCCTGCACCGGGCCCAGCCTGCCGGGCTGCTGGCGCTGATTGAGAACTTTCACCGGCTGGCGGGGGAGTCCCAGCGGCAGGTGCTGGCTGGCGAGGCAGCCCTGGCGCCCGTGATGCGGACAGCCATCCGGGACATCGAGTTGCAGACGCGGGTGAACTGCCTGACGGTGGCGGATCAGATGGGCTCGGAGAGCCTGGCGTACCTCTTTGACCTGGGGCTGATGGACACGCAGGTGAAGGTGCGCGAGGCCGCGGCGGTCATGATGCGGCAGATGGCCCGCAAGCTCCTGCAGGACCATCCGCTGCTGCGCAGCCCCGGGCAGGCGCAGATGCCGGCGCGGTACGTAGCGGCAGAGAGCGGCAGTGATCCAGCTCAGCGGCTGGCCCTGCGCCGGCAGCAGATGGGCGAGGCGCTGCTGTCAGGCGTGCTGCGATACGAGTCGCACCTGCGGCCGGAGGTCGTCGAGGCGTGCCTGTGGTTCGAGCCGTACCTGGCCGAGCGGTTCTGGGAGATCCTGCGGCAGCCCCGGTCGCGGCTGACGCGGCTGGTGGGGGACCTGCTGAGTTCGTCGCAGGAGCCGCAATCGGCGTATTTCCTGGTGCAGGCGATGGCGTCGCAGGAGCTGCGGCCGGTGGCGGTCAAGGCGATTACCGAGCGGCGGGACACTAGACTGGCTGGCCGCGGTGCTGCGGGGCGTGGAGATCTGGCAGGCATTTCCAAAGGTTCGCAAGGCGTGGGGGTTCATCAAGGCGATTCACTGTCTGGACGGGGTGAGTGAGAAGGCATGGCCGGAACTCGCGAGCACGCCCGCCTTGCCTATCCTGATCCGTGCAACCAATCTGCCGCAGGAACGCAAGGGCGAGGTGCTGGCGAACCTGTGGCGGATGGGCACACCGGACTGCCGGCGGCAGGTGCTGGTGGAAGCGGGGCAGGACCTGGACTGGGGCATGTCGCTGCTGCGGGTGGCGTTGAGCGAATCGCCCGATGCGCACGAGGCGCGAATGGCAGCGTACCAGCTGCGACAGATGGACTACGAGGGATTGGCGGGGGACCTGGCCAGACGGCTGAGCCTGCCGAACGATCCGGTGGCGGCGGAACTGACGGGGCTGGCAGCCGAAGAGATCTTCTGGCGGCTATGGACGCGATTCGATCAGATCCAGGAAGACCGACGAGCCGCGGCGATGGGCGTGCTCAAGGGTTTTGCGCGGCGGCTGCGGCCCCGGTTGCGGGTACACCTGGCGTCGATATCCAGCAGCGTGCGGGTGCGGTCGGTGCGGATGGTCGGGATGCTGGGGCTGGTGGATGAGCTCTGGCGGGATGTGCTGGCCGTGGCGCAGGATCCGAACTCGCGGTGCCGTGCGGCGGCGGTGCGGCTGTTGGGCCAGTCGAAGCAGCCGGAGATGATCCGGCAGTTGCGAGCGGCCCTGGACGATCCGGACGCGCGGGTGCAGGCCAATGCGATCGAGGCCATCGACGAGGCGGGTTGGGTGGACCGGATGGACCTGATCGTACCGAAACTCCACAGTGAGAATAACCGCGTGCAGGCGACCGCCGCGCGGGCCCTGGCGCGGGCAGGGAATGAAAAAGCCGGCGAGGTGCTTTCGGCGATGCTGCAGGATGGGCGGATGGAGTATCGCATGACGGCCATCTGGACGATCAAGATGATCGGTACCGGGCCGTGGCTGGGCCGGCTTAAGGAGTCTGGCTGCGAGCGATCCGTCCTCGGCGGTCCGGCGACTCGCGCAGGCGGTGTGCCGGGCGGCCTCGCAGGCGGGTGCTCTGCCGGGCGGCGCCGAGCAGGCCGTCGGGCAGCCGCTGTCGACGAAGCAACCGGTGGACCTGTCGTCGCTGGCGGCTGAGCCGCCCGCGGACACCGTGCCTGCGCCGGAGACGTTGCGGCCCGGCAAGGCGGCGCCCTCTTTCCAGCCGGACGCGGAGTTGCGAAAGGCTGCGCGGGAAAAGAGCTGCTCGAGTGGAGAAGTAATTCATGGATTGGCGCATGCTGGCACTGACATCGATCGACTGGCTGGGCATCCCGCGTGACAACGCGGAGGGCGTAGCCAGCGGTGCCGATTCGCCGCGGCAGATCCTCTCGTTGGTCTTCTTTGCCACGTCCTTGATCCTGATGCTCTGGCTCCTTGCCCGGATCCAGGGGCGGATGAACGCGCCCGTCCGATCCTACCGGCCATACCGGGTGTTTCGGCGGCTCCTTAAGCATCATGGCGTGGGACGGCGGGATCGGCTGATGCTGTGCGTGCTGGCCGGGTGCCGGCGGATCAAACAGCCGGCGGTGCTGCTGCTGAGCCCGGCGCTATTTGCCCAGCAGGCCGAACTGTGGCTGACGCAGTCGCAGGTGGGCTCCGCCTGGCCGGGGGCGCACCAACGGCTGGTGAGCGTGGCCCAGCGCGTGTTCGGCGAGGGCACCCTGGAGCAGACAGGGTAAGACGCGATTTCAAGAGGCCCTTTTGGCGCCGCCCGCCGATCCCGCGGGCGTTGTTCCCGACCCTTCCTTTCGCTATCATGTCGCCCCATGCACGGCAGCCTACGATAGATAACGTGGTTAACGAAAGGACTCATGCAGATGTCGCTCTTGGTCACCGGCAGTATCGGCATTGACTCGATCCAGACCCCCGCGGGCCAGGCCGCCGACGTGCTTGGCGGGTCGGCTATCTACTTCTCTTTCGCCGCCTCCTTGCTCGCTCCCGTTCGCCTGGTCGGCGTGGTCGGCGAGGATTTCCCCCGCCATTATCTCGACCTGTTCAAGGGCAGGCCGATCGACCCCGCCGGTCTGGAGATCCGCAAAGGCAGCAAGACCTTCCGCTGGCAGGGCCGCTATGTCGGCGACATGAACGAGGCCGAAACGCTCCGCACGGACCTCAACGTCCTGGCGGAAAACGCTCCCAAGGTGCCGGCTGCCTTTCGCGACAGCAAGGTGGTCTTCCTGGCTAACACGCACCCGGCGTTGCAGCGCGAGTTGCTCGCCCAGGTCGAGAAGCCCGAGTTCGTCGTCTGCGATACGATGAACCTCTGGATCAAGACGACCCGGGACGAACTCTGCAAGACCCTCGGCGTGGTCGATGGCGTCGTGCTCAATGATGGCGAGGCCCGCCTGTTGACCACGGAGAGTCTCCTGGTCCGCGCCGGCCGGCAGATCCAGCAGATGGGCCCCAAGCTCGTCCTGATCAAGAAGGGCGAGCACGGCTGCCTGATGTTCTATGGAAGTGAAGTGTGGGCCATGCCCGCCTTCCCGACCGCCGAGCTGGTCGACCCGACCGCGCGGGCGACAGTTTCGCCGGCGGCACCATGGGCTATCTCGCCAAGGTCGGCAAGTACGACGCCGAAACGATCCGGGCTGCCATCGCTCGCGGCACCGTGGCTGCCACCTTCGCCATCGAGGCCTTCAGCCTCGACGGCCTGCGTCGCGCCACGCCTGAAGCATTTGACGCTCGGCTCAAACAGTACTGCCGCATGCTTGCCGTCGCTTGACAGCCGGCTCCGGCGAACCCGGTTCCTGCCATCAGGGCTGCCGGCGGTTGCCGTTGGCGCTCTTCCGTGTCCTCACGTCTTCGTCCGCCGGGGTCGGACCCGTTATCCTAAACGTCCACAACATTACTGTCCTGGCTGATGGGACCATGCCTGGCACCCTGCAAGGGATGCCGGGTCCGCCCCCGGCGGCACGAACATGCGATTGCCCTGTGCCGTTATTCCCCTTGTGGTCCTGCCCTGTTGCACCTTACAATATACACATTCGGCCAGCGTCCCGGCCGGTCAACTCTCCAGGTCTGGGCCGTTGGAATCGGAAAGGTGAGTACCGTATGGCTGCCGCGCTTTCTGAAATGTCAGTACAGCCGCTTTCTCGTCCGCGACCCGGCCGTGGAGATCGGTTCCTCCCACAGTCCCGCCGACCGATGGGTTGCCTTGGCCGCGCCGGCAAGCCATCCCGGACCGTACAGGCCGATGTCCAACCCATTCATAAGCCGACCCCAGCATCCGTCATCCGCATCCTCCTGGCCGATGATCACACCATCGTTCGCGATAGTCTCGCCCGGCTGCTGCAGACCCACGACGACCTGCAGGTGATCGGCACCGCCGGCGATGGTCAGCAGGCCGTCGATCTTGCCCTTGACCTGAGACCCGACGTTGTGGTCATGGACATCTCGATGCCCCGGCTCAACGGCCTGCAGGCCACACGCCAGATCAAGGCCTCCTTGCCGCACACCCACGTGATCGGCTTGTCCATGCACCGCGAGGAGGACATGGCCGCGGAGATGAAAGCCGCCGGCGCATCCCACTACCTTGTAAAAACCTCCGCCCCGGATGACCTGGTCGATCTCATCCGCGCCTGCTGCCGGCCGGACTGAGCCCGCCCCGCATGTCCATGGTGGCTCCTATCGTCTGCCAGGTGGGAGCAGGTAAATCTGTAGAGGCCAGATGCCAGGTGGCATGGTCTTTCGATGCGGCAACCCCAACGAACTCACACTATAGTAAATAGGGGACAGTAAATAGACATAATAGGGGACAGTCACCGACATAATAGGGGACCATAATAGGGAATAGGGGACGGGGAATAGGGGACGGGGAATAGGGGACAGTCACCTATTATTGTTCTCCTGTCCCTCTCTCCTCCGCTACTTCATGTCTTTCGATGGGCGCCCCGACTGGTTGTCGGCGCTTGGCTGTTGTCAGCGTCTGACGCCGCCGACGCGTCCTCGAATTTCTTTCGTGGCCGCCCCACCGGCACCTGCCGCAGTCGGCGGTTCAGTTCCCCCTCCAGTTTCGCCAGCATCCGCTCGCCTGCCAAGGGCCGGCCTCGGTGCGTATACAGCCGCACCTTCTCGATCAGCGCCTTGTCCTGCTCCTTGGCCAGGATCTTCCCCCAGTTCGCCGCCGCCCATTTGCCGGACCAGAACTTACGATCGAGCCACTCCGGCCATTCCCCCTTGCCTGCATGCGCCGCCGCGCTGGACCACTCATAGCCCCACGCCTGCCGGACCAGCCCCGCCCGTACCGGGTTGAGTTCCACATACGCCAATGCCTGCCACAGATGCTCCCGCCCCAGCGCACACGAGTAGAACCGGTTTTGCCAGAGATGCCCGCTGCGCCCTGCGTGCGGTTGACGTACTGGCAATAGTGAAAATGCGTCCGCCCCAGCGCCTTGGCCAGCCCCGGTTCATCCGCCGGCACCGCGATGACGTGCACGTGATTGTCCATCAGGCAGTAGCCCAGCAGCCGCACGCGGTAGAGTTCCGCCTGCTCCGCCAGCAGCGTCAGATACAACCGCCGGTCCTCATCACGAAAGAAGATTTTTTCGCAGTTGTTGCCTCGCTGCGTGACATGATGCGCCAGTCCCGGAATGACAATTCGAGCGACTCTTGGCATAAGAGCTATTCGATGGACGCGGAGGTGTCAATATAGGTGACTGTCCCTAGTTGTGCTAGTTGTGGTGACTGTCCCTAGTTGTAGTCGTCCCTAGTTGTAGTCCCTAGTTGTACTAGTTGTATGGGGATGTTTACTGGTCCCGCGTTCCTGTGCGATCCCAGTGGCAGCGCAGGGCGTCTTCTTCAGCCGCCCCACCGTCAGGCATTGTTGCCGCATTGTCAACGCCGCGCCTGCTAGGGTTTCAAACGCTCGGCCAGTATTGTCCAGTCAGTCTGGTTCATACCAGGGAATTATGTTTGTCGCCATTGCTTTGCATGGAGCTATGCACAAGCAGTCAACCCGCTGACTACCAACGAATTATAGTTTGTGATATTGCCTCGCATCGCGCCATATGTACGCAGCCAGTTGGTTCATACCAGAGGTTTACACATTTTTGATATTGCTTTGCATTGAGCCACATGTATATTGGGGCGAGGGCGGGCTGTGTAGTCCGATCCCATCAAGTCAGATGTCAGATGTCTCAGGGTGGTCTTCATTGAGGGACGGGAGGATTGCATGAAAGTCTTGGGCAAGGTTGCGTGTGTTGTATTAGCGGTCGCGTTTGCGTCTTCAGCACTGGCTGGCGTAACGATTCAGCGAACAGGGACCGTTTATACAACGATCCAGGACGCTATCGATCATTGCATCAATGGCGACACGGTGCTGGTGGCTCCCGGCATCTACAGCAACACGACGGTGTTGATCAATAAGAACGGTGATAACGGTCTGGCCAATATCACGGTCAGAGGCGACGGCGGCATCGCCGTGATCGACCAGGGTACAGCCTCGCCGGCGGGCGATGGCGTGATCAGGATCGACCTGGCGGCCAGCAACATCACCCTTCAGAACCTGGAGATCCGAAACGGCACCAACTGGGGCATCAGCTCGCAGGGTACCGGCGACATCCAGGTCAAGAACTGCATCGTACATGATTGCGGTGGTGGTATCACGATTGGAATCGCCGACGACAGTACGCCCGGCGTACCGGCCGTCGACGGCCTGGTCGATAGTTGCCGGGTTTACAATTGCGCCATCGGCGCAAACCCCAACCCCTCCGTGAACGCCAGCAAGAACGTGCGCTCGCTGACCGTCCAGTACAGCTGGATCTACAACGGCAAGACCTTAGCCATGGTCAACACCGGTGCGCTGACCAGCAAGATCCTGTGCAACCGTCTCGGCAATGGAGCTCACCTCCCTGGACCCCGTGCTCTGGAACAACGGCGCCAACAGCAACAGCACGCCCTGTGTTTTCATTCGCAATGGCGGCTTGAACTACGTGATCGGGAACCTGATCACCCGATGCTATACCCCGGTCCAGGACAGGGTCGTCAAGACCGAAGGCGATACGACCTACCCGCCGGCCACTTATTACAACCGGCTATACGGTCTCTATAACACATTCAGCGTGCACAACAATCCGGGGACTACTCGGTGCTTCGGCTATGCCACGAACACAAACATGAAATTCTACATCGCTAACAATGCCTTTTCCGGCCTGTCAAGCGGCGAAATCATGACCATGCTCGACAACTGGTTCACCTTTACGTATACGAACATCAACGGCTACAACGCTCCCGCGCGGGCGGATGAGTCGCACATCCTGCCCATCGCCAACCCGGGCGATAAGTGGAAAGGTAACGGCGTGACCAATCCCAATGCGGCCCTGTACACACTGGACTACTCGATGACCGCCAAGTGCTACAAGGAGTGCATGGAACCCGGATATTTCCCGGCCACCACTCCGGGCACCGGTCTTGTCCCCGATGCCTACGGCCCGTCGGAAGCGACCATCAGTACTGCCACGATGACGTATCCCCTCAAGCCGACGACGATCCTGAACAACTGGCCGCTCAACAACCCGACCCTGGGCAGTCTGCCCCGCTCGCTGTTCAATGACGCCGCCCAGGCCGTCGGCGCGTTCCCTTATCCGACCGCCTATGCCGGCGCCAACCAGACAATCAGCTTTGCCGGCTACCTCGACGAGCCTTACTGCTACCACATGCGACGACGCGATCATGCCCACCGATTACACCACTCCTACTTATACCTGGACCTTCGTGAGCGGCCCGGTCGCCCCGATTATCACCACTCCGAACGCCCGGACCACTACCGTTACCGGTCTGACGGCCCAGGGTGACTATGTCCTGAACTTCGAATACAAGGTCCAGCCGGATAGCGGAGCCACGCTCAACCCCGAGTGTATCGCCAATAGCCGCGTCGTTATCACGGTTGCTGGCAACCACGCCCCGGTCGTCAATGCCGGTGCGAACGTGACGGTGTATGAAGGGGTCACGGTGCACCTGAGCGGCACGGCTACCGACCAGGACAACAACCCGCTGAGCCTATCTGTGGACCCAGACAGCCGGCCAGCCAGTCACACTGAGCGGTCCCGCGACGCTCACACCGTCGTTCGTGGCCCCCGTAATCCAGACGGTGCCTGCTAACGGCCTGTTCACTTTCCAGCTCGACGTGAATGATACCTTCGTCACGGCTTCGAGCAGCGTCAACGTGCAGGTGTACATGGTGGGCGACATCAACCACGACTGGAACATCAACGTCAACGATCTGGTAGCACTGGTCGGGGCGTGGAACACCCAGGGGGCCTCGTTGGCCGCCGACCTCAACGTCGACACCCGCGTGAACATCGGCGATCTGCAAATCCTGGTTGCCAACTACGGCAGACATCTGCCGTAGGCCCCGACAGTCGCAAGGCTCGTCAGGCAGAAGTACGCAAAGAAAGGGGCCCGCCAAAAGATCCGGCGGGCCCCTTTTCCTTTACATCCTTTACATCACGTACGTTATTAGGGATATGCGGGACGGGATATGCGGGGGATATGCGGGACAGTCACCTATTTCAGCCCGCGTCAAATACCTTCCTCGCGTTCTTTTCCGTGTCACCTGCCCTCGTCGGCTCCCTTTCTCTGTCTGGTATTTGCTTTACCGGATATCCTCATTTTCCTTGCTGCCAGCAGAAATTGCAGCTTTCCAGAAAACCTTTGCCCCCTGCGACCACGGCTGTCATACCCATGCACGATCATTCCCGTATGCTGCACGGCAGCGGCAGGGATGGCCGGGAGGGCTGCTTGCCGTGCAGCCTGATTCGACTTCAAACGGCGGAACGTCTGCGACAAGCTCCGCCCATTGGTGATATTACTATTGATATATGTGATGAATACTGCGGACAGTGGATGTATCGGTCTCGTCGTTGCCGTAACTGCTGACAGATGGCTGTTGACGGCTGACATAGGCCGATCGAGGTTCCCATGAGACTCTTCGTCGCACTCGAACTAGATGACCTTGCCAGGAAGCGGCTGGCGGACTACCAGCACCGCCTGCAGTCGCTCGACCGGGCTGTCCGCTGGGTCAACCCGGAGCAGATCCACCTGACCCTCAAGTTCCTCGGCGAGGTGCCCGACCGGCAGATTCCCGAATTGGCCCAGGCTGTCGACTCGCTCGCTACGCAGCCCGCCTTCGAGTTCGTAATGGAATCCGTAGGCTACTTCGGATCGCCGCGCTCCCCGCGCGTCATCTGGGCAGGTGTTCGCATGCCCAACCCGGCGCTGACTGCCCTACAGAAGGCCAGTGAGACAGCCATCTCGCCACTGGGCTACCCGCCGGAAGATCGGGCCTACTCTCCGCACCTTACCTTGGGACGGGTCAAGGACTTCCGGGCGGGGCAGACTGTCGCTGCCGCTGTGGACCAGCTCAAGCGCAAGTTGGTGACCCCCTGACGCAACGGGTTAGCGAGGTCATCCTGTTCGAGAGCATCCTCCGGCCGCAGGGATCTCAGTATGTGCCCGTTCACAAGGTCTTGCTGAGCAAGGAGTAAGAAACCTGTTTTTTCTGGGTGAATCCACTTGCATGCCGCCAAATGGCGGATATACTAACAAAGACCGAACTCATGGGCAGATGCCTGGGTGCCATGGCTGGGTTGTTTCTGGCCATGGAATGTTGCGGACGGAAATGGTTGTTATCATGTCGGAAATCGGCGGACGGCGGCGCGGCCCGTCTTTTGCGTGTTTATGAAGATGGCTTCTTCGTGTTTTCGTGCCCCCGCGATTAGAGCCTGCTTACGAGAGTGTAACACTTAACTTGCTATAGAATAAACGGTTAACAATATACGTACCTGGAGACGAATCATGCCCGAACACATGGATGCCAATAAGGATCAAGCCCTTTCCCGCGCCCTGCAGCAGATCGAAAAGGCCTTCGGCAAGGGCTCGATCATGCACCTCGACGGCGAGCAATCCGCCGCAGTCGACGGCCTGCCGACCGGCTCGTTCTCGCTGGATCTGGCCTTGGGCGGCAAGGGCCTGCCGCGGGGCCGTGTGGTCGAACTCTTCGGCCCGGAATCCTCCGGTAAGACGACCCTGGCCCTGCACGTCATCGCCGAGGCCCAGAAGCTCGGCGGCACCGCAGCCTTCATCGACGCCGAACACGCCCTCGACCCCTCCTGGGCCAAGCGGCTGGGTGTCAATCTCGAAGCCCTGCTGGTCAGCCAGCCCGATACCGGCGAGCAGGCCCTGGAGATCTGCGAGATGCTCGTCCGCTCCAACGCGGTCGAGGTGATCGTCATCGACTCCGTGGCCGCCCTGATTCCCCGGGCGGAGATCGAAGGCGAGATGGGCGACTCGCACGTCGGCCTGCAGGCCCGATTGATGAGCCAGGCCCTCCGTAAACTCGCCGGGGCTGTCAACAAGGGCAGGGTCATCGTGATCTTCATCAACCAGATTCGTGAGAAGATCGGCGTGATGTTCGGCAGCCCCGAGACCACCCCCGGTGGCCGGGCACTGAAGTTCTACGCCTCTGTCCGAATTGACGTCCGCCGCATTACCAGTATCAAGGAGCGCGAGCAGGTCATCGGCAACCACGTCCGCGCCAAGGTCGTCAAGAACAAGGTGGCTCCGCCGTTCCGCGAGGGCGAGTTTGACATCCTCTTCGATTCGGGTATCTCCTCCGAAGGCGACCTGATCGACCTGGCGGTCAACAACAACATCATCGAGAAGTCCGGCTCCTGGTTCAACTTCGGCGAGATGCGCCTGGGCCAGGGTCGTGAGGGGGCCCGCTACTTCCTGCGGGACAATCCGGACGTCGTGGAGCAGATTAAAAAGGCCGTCTTGCACAAGATGGGCTTCGCCTGGCTGCTCGGCGAGGATGAGGTCAAGGACGATGCCAAACCCGCTGCCGGTGGCAAAGAAACGGCTTCCAAGGCCGCCAGTGCCAATGGCGGTGCTGACGGAAAGGCGTCCGGCTCCAAGGCCAAACCCAAGGCCAAGGCCAAAGCCGACGGTGGCGAATAACCGTCTGTGACCCGCTCATACAGATGCTACAAGGCCCCGCTCTTCGCGGGGCCTTGATCGTTAGGGCGTGGCAAGAATCCCAGGCCAGATCAGAATTCACAGGGATATACAGGATGAACAGGATCAAAGACGGGTCTTAAGGGCTATTTCAAAAACCGTTGTTTTCCGAGTGGCACGGCTGGCTTGTCCAGCCGTGGACTCATTTTTGAAACAGTCCTTTATTCATCCTGTCTATCCTGTCCATCCCTGTGAATTCCCGGATTTCCTTCCTGCCCGGTCGTTATCAGTTCGCGAAACTCACAACCCTTCGAGACGCCCTTGAAAGGTCCGCCCGGCAGTCCAGGAATCACCCTTCATGGACAGCATTATTCATAGGCCAGTGCGCACTGGCGATTCCGGTTGACAGGTGGCTCGTGCGCTGGCAAAATGCGGATCCAGGGTGAGACGTTACTAAGTGACCTGAATATTGTACGTTACGGCGCGAGAGGCCCTGGCTGCTGCGAGGAGTTTTATGCACAGCCGCGGTACCACGAAACAGACGGGAGATGTCCGCGCTGCCTCGTTCGTAACCACCGAAGCCGCAGTATATTCGCATTCCGAAGTTGTTGTAAGGAGAGGACCATAATGTCCCAATGCGTATTCCGTTGGCAAGGGAAGGTGACTGTACTGGGCCTGCTGCTGAGCCTCTTCGTGCTCACCGGCGCAACCTGCCTGGACAATCTCACCCAGAACGGCGGCACTTCGAACAACAACCAGAAGACCACTCCGCCGTCGGTCACCGTCTATTCGCCCACCGCGAACATGACGATCGCCGCAGGCACCTGGGTCCAGATCTCCTGGCACCTGTTCGATCCGTCCAACGCCGCGCAGGTCACGGTCTTCTACGACGTCAACCGGAATGCCGGAAACGGCTTTACCAACCTGACCGTCTTGACCAACAGTGCCCTCGGCCGCCGAATTTCTACAACTGGGATACCACGGGCTTGCCCAACGGCATCTACTACGTCGGCGTCCAGGTTGACGACGGTACCAACCCGCCCGTCACCTCGTACGCGATCGGCCAGGTAACCGTCACCTCCTCGAGCATGATCAAGGAACTCAACCTCGGCGACCTCGGCAACTCCGTCAAGGGTTGCACGTTCGAGGGTATGAGCTTCATGGGACATCTCGGCCAGGTGATGACCGGCCGGTTCGACATGCTCAGTGCTTCCGGTACGCCGGACAATGTCAGCGATTTCGCCCTGGTCGCCCCGATGGCTGACTCGCACTACAGCGAGGACCCGGAGGTCGGCGAAGTGTACGTGATCTTCGGCTGGGACAGCCGATTCGTGATGCGCAGCAGCGCCTGGTACAATGGCGGGCGCATCAACGTCAACCAGGTCGGCAGCGATCCGGACGTGCCCGGCTTCATCGCCGTCGGTCCCTCGTACATCACCAAGAGCCTGGGCATTACGGCGATTCAGCCCCTGGCGGACCTCGATACCGACCTAGGCTCCGAACTTATGTTTGGCATGCCGCTGCTGCTCAACGGTGTGTACGAGGCGCAGGATTATGATCCCGAGCCGTCCGGTGTTCTTGGCGCCAACGGCATGTTCCTCAATGCACCCCATGCTTATCCGCCGGCCCCTGCCATTCCGCAGCCGGACTACCACGACTGGTACGGCGGCCGCGTGTGGTCCAGCGGGTACATCGCGGTCCTGGCCAGCTCGACGCCAGGTCTCTATAACTCCGCCTCTTCGCTCGGCGGCGTGATGCACATTGATGAGATTGGCGCGGCCCCTGGCGATCCGTTCCGCCGGGATCCTCATCCCCGGTCGATCCGGTACCTGCAATCGGGTGTCCGCGTGTATCCTCACGCTCGTCCGGAAACCAATTTTGATGATTTTCTCAATAACGACTACCGTTTCGGCCAGGATCTGGGAATCGAGGATTTGGATGGCGACGGGACGCCGGACTGGCTGATTGCAGCCCCGCAGAACGCCAATGATGCGGGCCAGATTGATATTGGCTATTCGTCTCTGGCATGGTTGTGGACGCAAGCCTTGCCTGCAACGGCTACCTCGTATAGCTGGCCCTACATGATTGCGCCCAACAATATCGATCGATATCCCCTCTGGCCCTTCGGCCTGATCGACAATCTCCGCGGTGACAAGCTCAAGGCCCCGAGCGGCCACCTGGGCAACCCCACCGGCGTGGGCGATTTCAACGGCGACCGGATCGGCGACATCGCGGCTTCCACGCCCGCCTCGTCCAACAGCGGCCTGCGGCCCAATGCCGGCGCGGCCTACCTGGTCTTCGGCCGTGCTCCCTTCGGGGACCACAGCGTCGGCGAGATCAAGGACCCGGTCGTGCTCAACGCCCTGCCCGGGATCGCCATCTATGGCACCGCCGCGGGCGACCGCGTGGGCGAGAAGATGACCGCGCTGGGCCGGCCCAACTACGGCATGGTGGGCCATCCGCGGCTGCGGGACTTCAACGGCGACGGCATACCGGACTGGGTGATCTCCGCCCCCGGCCGCGCCTCGCCAGATCAAGGACGTTAACGGCGACCCCATCGAGGAGCGGGCCGGTGCCGGCGCTATCGCGGTGGTCTGGGGCAACAGCCGACTCGATGGCCAGTTCACCTGGGACCAGATCGGCACGCCCGATGTCCCCGGCTTTATCATTACCGGCACTTTCCAGGGTGATGGCTTCGGTACCTATATCGTCGAGGCCGGCGATATCAACGGCGATGGCTCGGACGATCTGCTGGTATCTGCCCCGGGTGCGGAAAACCCGCTCACCGGCGCAGGACGCTGGTGTGGTCTACGTCATCTACGGGCCGCCGTCGGCGGGGGCCATCGTCTGGAGCTATCAGCAGCTCAGCGGCACCTATGACATCTCCGACCTGATGGCCAACGGGCCGGTCAAGGTTCGCGCGTACTACGGCGGCGTGGCCAACCACAAGATCGGGCCGGTGGCGGGCATGGTGACATCGACAATGACGGCTACGAGGACATCCTGATCGCCGATCCGCTGGCGGCCCCGCTGGGCCGTTCGGAGGCGGGCGATGTGTTCCTGATTTTTGGCAGCAAGTACTAGGGGAGGCTGTTTCAGAAGACCGGTGGTACGGGCTTGCAGCCCGTCTGTGGATGGCTTAGAGGCCTCAGCATGGGCAAGATGCCCATGCCACGAAAGAGAGTTTTGAAACAGTCCTCAAACGCATGAATTGCGGCGAACCGCGTGTCCGGTCGCTGCCGTGGAGGTAGATGTTATGATGAACTCCGTACGGACGAAGGTCATGGGACTGGTGGTGCTCGCAGGTGCGACCACCCTCCTGATCGGCGCCTGCCCCTTGGACGACATCATCCCGGACATCGGCCAGCCCTCGACCGGCAAGCCCGCGGCCCCGACCTTCCAGTTTGTCCTGCCAACCGCTCGCGTCGATGTGATTGCTGGTGCTACCATCAACTTGCAGTGGGCCGACAGTCACCCGGCAGGCGGCCATGATTAGTTTCCTCTATGACCGTGACGGTGTGGCCAATACCAACGACGAGCGGCCTGTCGCCGATCATGTAGTTGGAAAGCGCGGCCACGACAGCGGGTACTCATGCTTGGCCCACGACCGGGGTCACGCGCGGTGTCTACCGCTTGTCGGCCACGAATTGACGATTATGTCAATCAGCCAGTAACCCGTACCTCCCCTACGAGATCGTGATCCGTGCAGACACCGGCAGCACTACGCCGACCGAGACGAGAAGCCTTCAAATGCTCGCGCCCAATACGTCGCTCTCCCCTCAGACCGGCGAAGGCGTGCTCATCAGCTGGAAGGCCGTGGATCCCTCGCACCAGTCCCACCCTCTACCTCTACTACGACTTTGACTTCGACCCCACTAACAATAACAAGACGCTCATCGCCGCGATTGGTGCCGGCACCAACGAGATCGGCAGCACCGACTACGGCTGGACCATCCCCAACGGCGTCGACGGGGCGGTCCACGTCCTGGGCCGATTGCACAACAACGTCGACAAAGACGTCTATGCCTTATGCCCCCGGTACCGTGCAGATCGGCATGATCAATGAGGCCAGTTATCGCCGCGATCTCAAGACCATCGGATCGAAATTCGCCGGCGCGACGTTCAACGGTTACATCCCCGGTGGCCACCTTGGCGCCATCATGACTGGCGGCAGGGACCTCAGCAACGACAACTGCAGCGATTTTCATGGTGGGGCCCCGGTCCTGAGTCTCCCTACCAGGGCCTCCGCAGTCTCTCCGGTATACCCGAATGGCGGCGAGGCGTATCTGGTCTACTCGCTCGGTAAGGGCACGCGCTGGCCGCAGGGGGCTGGGCAGTTCGTTTTCCATCGGCAACATCACCACGGCCGCCCTCAAAGGCGTGAAGTTCGTGAGGCCGGAGTACACCGTATCGACCAAGGGCATCACCGATATGATGTTCCTCGACGACGTGGATAATGACAATCGCGCCGAGATCGTTTTCGGCATGTCCGACATCCATTACGTTGTGGAAGACCAGCAGGACTACGATCCGCTCGATACCCCCGACATGCACGACAATGATCCGCCGCCTACCTGGCCCAAGGGCGAGTACTACTATTGGGCCCCCGGCTGGCGGTTATACTCGTCGCAGGGGGACGGCACGCCATGGGACTGGCTCATCTTGGCACCCGCCGCCAGCAGCTTCCTCGCCCTCGGGCCTGGTCGCCTGGGTCTCCAGCCAGAGCAATATCGACAATGGCACCGTGTTGATCGATGAAGTTGGTGGCCGGACAATCTATGCCTTCGAGGGGATCGTCAAGGCCTTTGGCATGAAGATCTTCCCGATGGCCGGTGGTGATGACGGCGGCCGGCGGCCAAGAGCTGGGCACCAGCAAACTTCTGGGCGACCAGACGCCGACGGTCATGATTGCCCGCCCGGATCATGACGGCGGCGCCGGCTCGATCAAGGTCATGCCTCACAACAACATGCAGAACGTGGTCAATTTCTGACCCAGGGGGCCGATGCCCTCACCACCCCCAATGCTTTCAATACTCCTGCGAAGTGCTTTACCTTCCCCTATGCTGACAGCGGCATCGCCTGGAATTTCGGCACCCAGGATGAGGAGGATCGGATGCCCGTCTGGCCGTTCCCCTGGAGCATTTTCATGGATCCCATGGACCCGGTCCTTACCAGCGAGAACCCCAGCCCCTTCTTCAACCCCGGTGGCCGGCGGGCTCGCCGCCCAGCGAACTGCGGTTTGACATCGTCAACCACAACCTTGCCGACGCGGCTGGTGGCCATATGACCAACCCGACTGGCCTGAAGGACTGGGACGGCGACAAGACCGAAGATGCCGCCGTGGCGGCTCCGGACGCTCGCAACCAGGCCGGCATCGTCTACATGATCTACGGCAACCGCACCTGGCACGGCGTGGATGTCAGCCAGTTTGCCACCTATGCTGTTTCCGGCTTCCAGATCCGCGGCACCGCGGACGGTGAGCATGCTCGGTTACAAGATGGCCGGTCCCGGCAACGTGATTCACAATGTACTCAACCCACCCGCCGACCTGAACGTCCGCTCCGACTGGATCCTGACGGCTCCAGGGCGCGACTGGACGGATCGTACAGGGAAGGTTTGCGCGGACTGCGGCGCGGTGGCGATCGGTGCCGGTCAGCCTCGCATCGTCGGCTCGAAGAACTTTGAAGATATCCCGCTGCTGCCGGAACCCGGCGCGATCATCTATGGCGCCAACGCCGGTGATCGGCTCGGCACGTACCTGGCGCCCGCCGGCGACGTCGATCGCGACGGCTTCCAGGACTTCCTGGTCTCCTCGCCGGGCTATAGCGATATCGTTTTGGGCCGGACCCACTGCGGCGCGGTGTACCTGATCTACGGCGGCCCGCACCTGCAGGGCGAATTCGACATCGTCGACATCGGTACGCCCGCGTGCCCGGCAAGGTGTACATCGGCCCGGATGCCGATGTGCCCATCGGCCCGGTGTCCACGGCAGGCGATACCGACTTCGACTACTACGACGACATCCTCATCGGCCAGCCCACGGCGACGCTGGGAGGCATGGCCGAGGCCGGTCGCGTATGGCTGGTTTACGGCGGTCGCCGCGACGCGCAGTGATAACGGAATCCAAGGCGGCCCCCGAAGGTCTTCCGCGAGTCGTTCCCGGCCGCGGTCTTCGGGGACTGCCTGAACCGTCGAGGTACTCCAGGGGACCTCGCGGCAAGTCTGTTCGACAGATTTACAGAGTTTCCTGTGCGGCCTGCCCTTCCTCGGCGAAGGGCAGGCTGGTGTTGGTTACCAAAGGCAAGTTCACACGCCGCCTCAACCAGGGGTTGGGAGGGCGGTGTTAGCGTATTAATGTCCTTGAACAAGGGGTCAGTCCTCATGAAACCGCGTAGTCATTTGTCGGCGGTCGTGCGAACGGCGTCCCCGGCGTTTTCGCCTTGCTTGTGGTGCTGGGTATCGGTGGATGCGATCTGTCCACCATATTCCCCAACAGCGGCACCGACAATCCCGACACGAACAACCCCGGCAACAACCAGACCGTCCCGGCCCCGGCCCCTGTGTTCACCCGGCCGATCAGCAGCATCACGGCCCCGGCTGGTCAGTTGATTCAGGTCGCCTGGTTCGCCACCAGCAGCCAGAAGACCGTCGTCTCGCACTTGTTCTATGACGAGGACGGCCTGAAGAACAGCGGCGACGAGGTCCTGCTGACCCAGAGCTCCAAGGTGGCTGGCGACTACTCCGCCGGGACCTACACATGGGACACCACCGGCTTCACGCCGGCCACGTATCATCTGCTGTTGGTGGCCAACGACGGCGTCAACCCCGCTGTGACGGTTTACTGCAACTATACGGTGACGATCGTCGATTCAACCCCCACGCTCAGTGTTTCCGAGCCGTTCAGCCCGGTGAGCGTCAGCCCGGCTGAGAACGTCGTGCTCAAGTGGACCCAGTATGCCCCGCTGGCGGCCTCCACTGTCACGCTCTACTACGATAATGACAAGGACCACGACAACGGCTATATCACCAAGATCGCGACCCTGCCGCAGGCCGCCCCTCCAGCACCGGCGGCACCTACGTCTGGAACGTGCCGGCGATCCCGGCAGGTCAGTACTACATCCTCGCCAGACTCGACTATGGCACCGACACCCTCTACAGACTACAGCCCCGCCCCCGTGGGCATCAGCGGCCCGGCTGTCCAGGTCTTCAACCCAGCCGCGCCGTTACCTGGCACGGCGGCGGCCAGATGGCGATACCTACCAGGTCACCGGCGCCAAGATTGAATAGCGCCCCGCCTCCCCGGATTACACTGTTTTATGAAGAACACGCTCGGCGTGAAGACCACCATCGAGACCTTGGACATTACCAGCGAGACGATCACCAGCTACAACTGGACCAACGCTCCGCTGCCCAGCGGCGCTTACCGCATCGGTGGTACAGTCAAGTATCCTGTTGAGGTCCCGACGCCAGGCTTCGAGGAAGTAACTGCCTACGCTCCCCGGCTCGCTCACCGATGTCGGCCCGACCGCGCAGATCATGACCCCGGCCAGCCCCGTTGTGTGGCACGGCGGCGGCACTCTCCCACTCGACTACCAGGTCGTCGGCGGCAAGACCGGCATGACTTCACGTTCTTCTATGAGAACACCAGCACCAGTGTGAAGACGACCATCGCGACGGTTCCGATTACCGGCAGCGGCCTAGCCAGCTACACCTGGTCCCACAGCCACTGACCCTCGGCACCTACCAGATCGGCACCGGTACGATAACGTGAATCCTCGCCCGCGGCGGTCTATGCGGCGGTCACGCTTACCGAAGCGGCCCGACCTTCACGATCACCTCGCCGTTCGGCGACCCTTCAACGTCCACTCCGGCGATGTGGTGCCGGTCGACGTTTCATCTACCAGTTGGGTTACGGCTCGGCCAGCGTGAAGTTCTATGTTGATAACGACCCCAACACGGCTGGTTACATCACGGCTGCACTCAATAGCCAGACCGTCACGTCCACCGGCACGGCAGATACCGCGAGCCTGACCCTGCCGACGCTCTCACTGGGCAACTACTACATCGCCGGCGTCTTTGACAACGGCACCACGCAGATCATCACCTACGTGCCGACGGGCGGCACGACGATCACCGTACTTCCGCCGCGACTGATCCTTACGGCCCCTGTTGCCGGCGCCAACGTCCTGCCGGGCCAGCTCCCTGCCAGTCTCGATCGACTGGGCGAGTATCATGCCCGGCACGAAGACAATCACCATGACGTTCGAAACCACCGATACGGCCGTGCCGCTGGCCAACCGGTCCTACCCGATCGTTACGAATGTCGCTCCCACTGCGCTGCTGCCCAAGCCTTACCCCTACACGGTTCCGCTCGCTGCCACCGGTACCAACTGGCATGTCAGGGCTGTGGTTACGGACATCGATAACAACGTCAGCCCGCCGACCTACGCTCCGGACATAGCGGTAGCGGGCTTTACGATCATTACCCGCGACTACTTCGCAAGAGATCTAGCGCTTGTGGAAGGAACTGCGGATCAACTCTATGCCAATGCTTTGGGGCGTACCCTCCGCGGCTTCAGCCCCAACGGCGAGCTCGGCGGCGTGGCAGCCAGTGTTCCGTGGGTTCGTACGAAACCAGATCCGAAGGATTCCACCGGTTTTGGCCTGATGCGCAGCCCGGCATCAGCACCAATGGTGATACCAATGATGATTTCCTGGTCGTCGCGCCAAACGGCGATCCTTTCTATCTTGACAGGAAGGGCGCTGGCGAGGCTTACCTCATCCTCTCTGACAAAAAAAAGTTGTTCACGCCCCCGGCCGTTGGCAAGTTCAGGCCGGTCTCCGTGAATGCCACTGGTACTGATGTTCTTCCGGGTACGATGTTCCCTGGACCAGCGACAGCCCATTTGACAGCCATTGATCAGGCTACTGAGGTAGAGGGTGTAAGCGTACCCGGCACCAGCGAGGGTATTGGTGCCGTAGCACTATCTCGCGACCCGAGACCCGCTTCCGGCACAAACAGCCCGGCCATCGTGTTCGGTATCCCGCATGCCAAGAACTGGTTCAAGGAGGAGCAGGATTACGATCCTTGGGATGATTTCCTCTGGACTCTGCAGACCAAGGACGCCGATCCGGAGAGTGACGCTCAGCATTTCTTCTTCAGTTACGGCGATCCTGTCTACCGCTGGCCTCAGTTTGCCAATGAAGATAACCCGGATGTGCAGTACCCGCTGAATACGGAGTTCTCTGGTTGGTACACGATCGATAGTGGTGCTATCATCGTTGTCTCGGGCGATAATCCTCCGCTCAAGGCTTTACCAGTCAGCCAGCCCCACAGCAGACGATTGTGCCTCTCGATGATGTCGGCATGATCTCCCTTCCGTGACCCGCATCCGCGAGTGGTCGACTTCCCGACGGCTCCATTCCCGACTGATAACACGGGTCGGGGCGGGGCGCAAGGTATTCGCGTGTACCCATTCTACTGGCCTTACAGCGGCATCGGCTCTGGCTGGCCGACTACCGCGGGTTCCCAATGGGTTTCCGGGATGGTTGGAATGGCTCCGACGCCAGTCGTTTCGGCTCCTCCCTGACGGAGGCTGACTTGGACGGCGATGGTCTTCCTGAGTGGATCGTTGTACAGCAGAAGACCGTGGGGGGAGCCAATGCCCCCGGCGATCTCCAGATCTTCTGGAGCCAAGTGGCGACCCTGTGGAACGATGTGCAGTCCGCCGACAATCTGGTCTGGAAGAATGCTTCATTAACGGTCAAGGGTACCGATATCGTGCAGCCGACTGGCAATCCGCCACCGGCTCCCACTGTCTCACCGCTCTCGAACTCGGGAACACCACCCATGGCGGCCCGGGTCTACTCGTGGCCATATGCGGTGGCTACAGGTGCTGAGCCCGGCAGCGCCACGGTAGACTTGACGAGGAACGAGAATAGGAAAATGATACCATCATCTACACCCTGAACGATGATGATCGCAGCAGAGGCTTCGCGTACCCGATGATGGTGGATCTGCTCGGTGGTGATGCCTTCTTGACTCGAACACCATGACCTTCACCGGGGACGCTCCGGCGGGTAACCTGACGGGTCTGGCGACCGTGGGTGATTTCAATGAAGACGGTCGCGAGGACATCACGGTAGGCGCCCCCAACGCCGCGCCTGCGGGCAATACCAATGTTGGATGCGCATACCTCATCTATGGTAGGCCCGACTACGGTACGCATTCGCTCTACGACATCGGTCAGCTCGACGCCACCGCTCTAGCCGGCATCAAAATCCGAGGCGGTGCCGCAGGCGACCTCGTGGGAACCTGCCAAGCCGCCGCCGGTGATTTCGATGGCGATCGTTTCCCCGACTGGATTGTCTCTGCGCCTGGCTACAGGCTCACCACGGATCAACCTACCGATGCTCGCGGTGCTGTTGCGATCGATCTCTACGGCCAGCCATTCCTGCAGGGCGTTTTCAATTGGTCCGACATCGGCACAGCCAAACTGCGCGGCGTTGTCTCCACAGGAGAGGCCGCTACGGGTAAAGCTGGCATGAGCGTTGCTGGTGTAGGTGATGTGGATGGGTGATGGTTGTGACGATATAGTCATCATTGCCTCCAACTTAATGTCCTCCGGCAGATAGCGGTATCACGCGGACCAAGTGTGGCGTAGCATACCTGATCTACGGTGATGCTTCGTATTCAGGCACGTTGAGTCTGGCGAATGTGGGCAAGAGTATCCCAGGGATGGTCTATGTAGGTCCCCAATCGCGTACGGAGGTTCCGCAATTGCCTGGCCTCTTCACCGTTGCTCCGGCCGGCGATGTGGATGACGATGGCTATGCAGATTTCCTGATCGGGAACCCGAACTACAACGTCCTTGACTCATCTGGCAACGTGCTGGCACCTAAGGTTGGCGAAGTGTATTTGATCCATGGCGGTCCCCGCGTGAAGCCGTGAGAGTTCGGACCAGTTCCAGAGCGCAGACCCAAACAGGCCGCCCGATTCGGCGGCCTTTTCGTTGGTTTGTAGTATCCATTAGTATCCTTTTATTAGGGACAGTCACCTATTAAGGCGACTCACTGTTACACTGCCACCCCGCCACAGCGCAATTCCCGGCGTAGCCGTCACTTGCCGCCCGGATGTCCCCTCAAAACGATTTCCGGCTCTACAACTCCAGCCTCATCGGAGGTAAGAAAAATCTTCCCAAAAGATACACTTTTTATAACCACCGGCCGTACCATCTCTTGGTGGATCAATCTTTTCGGCTCCTTTTTGTAATCCCCTCTTCCCAGAGAGAACAAATCCGCCTGTTACTTATGGGAGGCGAGCTTTGCCACAGCCAGGAGCTTTCTTGACGAGCCGCTTTGGTTGGATGCCGCAAGGGGACCCCATGAACCCCATGCTCTTGCAGAACCCCTCAGCCGTCCCGGCTGTGCCCCGCCAGGTTCTCCCCCTCCTTGGCTACCCCTCAGTTCCTGCCGCCGCAACCTGCCCATCCTGGCATGCGTGCCAGACCCCTATCCAAAGCGAGCCATCCCCGCAGGTGGGGTACTGCTTCGGCCCAGCGCTCGGAGTCCAGGCTTCAACCTGCACCGTGTCTTTGTAGTCTTGGTAGGGGTGCTCCGGACACCATCTTGCCGTTGTCGTCGTTGTTGTCACGAAGCCCCAGGCGTCGCCGGGGTTGTGGCTGTTGTTCTTGCGTATCTTGCGTTTCTTGTGGTCAATGGTCGTTGTATCTGTCGTTGTCTATGCGTTCTGTGCTTATGTGATTTCTCTGGTCACGGCCGTGGTTGTTGTCGTGGCCGTTTCACTTTGTCACATGGCCACGTTGTCGCTTTGTCATCTTCCCCCAGGACTGCGCAGCAGCGTCACCCCTGCTTCTGCCCCCAGCACCGCCAGAAAAGCCCTCTGGCCCTATCAAAAAGCGGCTTTCGGCGGCGCCGGTCTCAAAACCCGTATTTCTGTTTCCGCACAGTCCGAACACCGGACACCCGACTACCTGACCCCCATTCTTTGCTGTTACCCGTATCCCGAGACCCGACTGTTGCCGTTTCTCAATCCTCAGCACTCAGTCCTGGCCGTCCTCCCCAGTACGACCAGTCCCGCCACCGCTGCCACCACCGATGTTCCGAGCACCCCCCAGCCTCGCCAGGTCCAGCATGGCTGGGTCGGTAAAGGCCAGCATCGCGATGAACAGCGACATGGTGAACCCGATCCCGCCAAACAGGCCCACGCCGATCATCGCGGGCCAGGTGACGTTTCTCGGCAGAGTAATAAGTCCGGCCCGCTCCGCCAGCCACGAGGCCCCCACGATGCCGACTGGGGCTTTCCCAGCAGCAGCCCCAGGAAGATGCCCACGTTGATCGGCGGAGAACGCCCGATCTCGGCGTTACTCTGGATGCCCGCGTAGAACAGGGCAAATGGCGGCATGATCCCGAAGGCCACCCACGGCGTGAGGCCGTGCTCCAGCCGGTGCAGCGGGCTGCCGCGGCTGGACTTCCTTCCCGGTCTGCGGAGTTGTAACGTCCTGGGGGACGCTCATCGGAATCAGGTGCTGTTCGGATTCTATCGTGTTTCCCTATTAACCTTAGCAATACGTAACTGAACCAGTACATACATACA
>JASGHK010000006.1:0-1008301 GCA_049841135.1 Myxococcales bacterium | reverse complement strand
CTGCGCCAGCGAGCCGGCGCGAGCTCGTGGGGCGCATCCGCTCTTCCGCGGAGCTTGCGGACCAGCGCGATCATCTCCAGACGATGTTGAACGCGATTCCCGGTTTCGTTTGCCGCGTGAACCACGACTTCAGCCTGCAGTTCGCCAATACCGAGTACCGCGAGTATTTCGGCGGCCGCGGAACGAGATGACCAGCGGGTGGCTACCCGCAATCCGGGATTTTTCGAGGGGGTGCGGGCTTTTCTGGATGGCGCGGATCCGGTGGGCACGCAGTAGGTTTCGATCGAGGACAAGGCTATTTCGTCACCATGAGCCGGGTCTGGAATCCGCCGGGCGCCGTGGTCGTGGCGACGAACGTGCAAGCCCTCCGAGACGCCAACCGCAAGCTCGAGCACAGCCGCGAATACGGTGCTCATCGGGGAGATGTCCGGCGGGATCGCGCACGAGATCAACAACCCGCTCACCGTGATCCAGGGCTACGCGAGCCGCCTGCGCTTGATGATGGAGCGCGGAACCGTTCTGGAAGAAGGGCCCCGAGGCCGTCGGGAAGATCGAGCAGATGGTGATGCGGATCACGCGCATCGTGAAGGGGCTCAAGATGCTTTCGCGCGACGACAGCCACGACGCCTGGCAGCCTTACGCGCTCTACATCGATGATCGACGAGACGCTGGACATCGCGCGCGAGCGCCTCAAGGCCGCGGCCATCGAGCTGAGGATGGGGAGGTCCCTTCGATCGAGCTTTTCGGCGCCTCCGTCCAGATCTCGCAGGTGTTGCTCGAACTTGATCTCGAACGCGCGCGACGCGATCGAGGCGCTGCCGGAAAAACGGATCCGCCTGACCTTCGAGACGACGGAGTCGCTGCTCGTGATCCGCGTCGCCGACAGCGGCAGGGGGATTCCGCTCGAGGTTCGCGACCGGATGCTCGATCCGTTTTTCACCACCAAGGCTCCCGGAAAAGGGACGGGCTCGGGCTGAGCATCTCGCGCTCGATCCTGGATCGGCATTGCGGCAGGCTTTGGATCAACGATCAGGCTCCGAATACCGAGTTCGTGATCGAGCTTCCGCGCCGCGGCCGCCGAAGCGACGTCGCGTGACGGAGTTTTCGATGGCTTCGCCTTCTTCGGGCGAGCGCGAGAATCCGCGCCAACCATAGGGCGAAAAACGAGTTCTTCAGCGCGTTTGCCGGATTAGCGCTCGCCGCGTGCTCGCCGATGACGACTCCCGCGCTTCGTCACGAGACGGGCGAGCTTGTGCCGGTCAAGCACGTACGCGTGGAAGGCTCGGTCGAAAAGGCCGTCCTGCATCCGGTCCCCGCGACAGGCTCCGTTTATGAGAACGTGCCTCAAGACACTTCCGTCTTCCAAGGAACGCATCTGGGCGCGAGCGCGGCCGTGGGCATCACGCCCCAGATCGAAGGCCAGTTCTCGAGCTACTTCATGGGGGGCGGGGCGGGCTGGCGATTGGGCGTGAAGACGCCGATTCGGAAATGGGTCGTTTCTCGCTCGCGGCGACTTTCAAGGTCGGAACTTACTCCGGCGACGGCAATATCACGCTTCTGAATTCCTCGGGCGCGACCAAGGACGTGGATTTCGATCTCTCGGCGAAACAAATCGACGTGGGCTTGCCGATCAGCGCGCGCTTCGGCGCCCTGACCGCCTACAGCGGCGTCGCGCTGATCAAGTCTTGGGTGCGCGGCACGGCCGACGGCGCGCCGGTTTCGGATATCGCGACGGATATCGTGTTGAACTTGGGTGCGCGCTTCCCGATCTATGGGACGCTCGACCTGGACACGGAGATCGCGCTCGTGAAGCTCGGCGATCGCTTCAGCCAAAGCTCCCAGATGCTTCCTTATTACGGGCTGGGCGTGGGAGCTGTCTTTTAGGATGTCGCCTTACGAGTTCAGGCTCAAGCGGGAGCGCCTTTGGATCGAAGGCGGGCTCACGCTCGAAGTCGAAAGCCTGGCGAGCCTGGACGAGACGATCGACTCGTTCTTCGAGTTCCTGGAGCGCGAAGGCAAGCCGGAGCTGCTTGAGACGCTGTGCCCTTACTTTGGCGTCATTTGGCCTGCTGGCGCGGCGCTGGCACGGGCGGTGGCGAAGCTCCCCGCGAACGCGCTCGCGGGCCGGAGCGTCTTGGAGATCGGCTGCGGCTTGGCGCTGCCATCGATGGTGGCGGCGTTGCGGGATGCGCGGGTGCTCGCGACGGACTCGCACCCGGAGGTGCCGCGTTTTTTAGAGCGAAATCGGGCGCTGAACGGCGGTCTGCCGAGCCTGCGCTACGCGCACGCGGATTGGAACGAGCCGCCGGCCGCGGGCGCGTACGATCTGGTTTTGGGTAGTGACGTTCTTTATGAAAAAGCGCACGCCGAGCGGGTTCCCGCGGCGATCGCCGCCGCTTTGGCGCCGGGCGGCCGGGCGATCGTCGCCGACCCAGGGCGGCCCTACCTTCAGGCTTTCGTGGATCGGATGCGGGAGCAGGGATTTGAGTCGCGGGCCGAGACGGTGCAGTCCGGCAAGGGCGAGAAGGACGCGGTTTGGCTGTTCGAGTTCCGGCGGGCCTGATCGGGCGTCAAAAGACCGTCGCTGACCAGTCGTCCGTTTTAAATTACAATTATGTATATGGCCCGGCGTCCCCGCTTCAGGAAGACGGTGTTCGAGAACGGTCTGACGTTAGTCACCGAGCATCATCCTGAGTTCCAGAGTCTCTCCATCGGGGTTTGGGTCAAGGTGGGCACGCGCCACGAGCGGCGGCGCGAGGCGGGCGTCTCCCACTTCTTGGAGCACATGCTCTTCAAGGGTACTGAGCGACGTTCGGCGCTCGACATCGCGCTCGAAGTGGACCGCGTGGGCGGAGACTTCAACGCCTTCACGGCGCGCGAGACGACCTGTTTTCATATACTGTCGCTCGGGCGCGACGCGGGCCTCGCAGCCGACATCTTGGCGGACGTGGTTTTGAACTCGAACTTCGAGTCCGAGGAGTTCGAGCGCGAGCGCAAGGTGATCCAGCAAGAGATCTCGATGGTTGAAGAAAACCCCGAGGAGCTCGTGCACGATGTTTACTTCGAGCTGATCTACGGCCGTCACGGGTTGGGGCGCCCGATCTTGGGAAGCGATTCGAGCATCCGTCGCATGCGGCGGGCGGACCTTCTGCGTTTCTTCCGCCGGCATTATCGTCCCGATCAGATCGTGATCTCGGCTGCGGGCAACGTGACCCACGAACAGCTCAAGCGCAAGCTCAAGCCGCTGGTGCACGGCAAGGGCCGGCAGCGCTGGCCGGGGCGCCCGGATCATCGCGAGGCGCGCAAGGAGTCGGGCTTCGAACCCGCTCCGACGCTCAAGCAGGGAAAGTGGTGGATGGTGCGCCCGACGGAACAGGTGCACTTGGTCTGGGGCGTGCCGGGGCCGACCTATTCGTCGCGCGATCGGTACGCGGCTTATTTGTTGAACACGCATCTGGCCGCGGGATGAGCTCGGAGCTCTTTCAACAGATTCGCGAGAAGAATGGCCTGGCCTACACGGTCTACGCGAGCCACTCGGAGTTCGTGGATTCGGCGTGCTCCGATCTACGCGGCTACGAGTTTGGGTCAGGTCGCCAACTGCCTCAGGTTGATCGAGGATTGCGTCACGCGGGTGCAGCGCGACCTCTTGACCGACGAGCAGCTGCAAATCGTGAAGGACAGCCTGAAGGGTTCGCTGCTTTTGAACGCCGATAGCGCCGAGTCGCGGATGCTGAGCCTGGCGCGTAACGAGATCTTCATGGACGAGCACCTTTCGTCGGAGGAGGCCTGCGCACGCCTCGACGAGGTCACGCCCGCGGATATCCGCCGTGTGGCACGCAAGTATCTGCGCGTGGACCGCGCAAGTTTACTTGCGCTCGGGCCGCGGCCTACGCGGGCGGTGCGACGGAAGCTCGGGCCCAAGATTCTCAAGAGGTAGGGCGAGGGTCTTTTCCCCTCTTGTCCAATTTTACGGTTTTACGGTTTCGTCGCGGCTCCTTATATAGGGCTTGGCGCGGTCCTGATGAGGTCTGGAAGCTAGATTGCGGTAATCACTGGAAAACTTAATCGAAACCGTAAAACCGTAAATTTGCACAAGGACCGGGAAGCTTGCGCAGGGGGCAGGCGATGCGTTACGACCCACTCCATGCCACAGCTTCGCGACCGTCCGATCTTGTCCGACTTCCAGGAGTACGTTGTTCAACTGGAGCGCGAGCGCGGGTTTTCGCATCAGACCCTGCTGCAAAAGTGTCTGCTGCTGGGCGAGGAAATGGGCGAGCTTTTCAAGTCCATTCGCAAGATCGAAGGCCTGAGCATGGACGACAAATCCAAAGTGGGTGCCGCCGCCGACGAGCTCGCCGACGTGTTCATTTATCTTTGCGCGATCGCCAACCGCCTCGGAATCGACCTCGAAAAGGCGTTCCGGGACAAAGAGGCGATCAATCAAACGCGAACTTGGAAATAGAAGCTTACCGGCCGCGCCGCCGCTTCCAGATGATGAAGCCGATGATGGCCACGGCGACCAGGCCGATCATCGCCATGTCGTCGTCGTCGTCCTTCTTCTTGAGCTTGGTCGGCTTGTCGGAGCCGCCGGCGGGCTGTGCGGCCATCGGAGGCGCGAAGATCGTGTCCGACGCCGGTCCCGTCGGAATCAGCGGGGCGTTGCCGGCCGGCATCGCGTTGATGCCCATGCCCTTGCGGAAAACCTTGAGCGTCTTGACCATGTTCTCGAAGTCCGAGAGGTAGGTCGTGTACTTGTCCTTCTGGATCGAGTAGGTGACCAGCACGCCCAGTCCGTCCTTCACCGTGGCTAAATAACGGGTGTAGAAACCGGGAATCTCGGAATCCAGGTGAAGCGCGTCCACCCAGGCTTGGTCGTTGATGCTCGTTTTCTTGGCGTAGCGCTTGTCCGAGGTGACCGGTTTGCCCTGGACGCTCTGGTAGCTCTTGGGCTTGTCGAGGTAAGCCTGGTACTGCTCGAGGGTATCCTGCGGCCCTTGGAGCTTGGCGGCCAGCACGATGATCGCCTCGCGCTTTTTGGCCTCGTTGCCGTTCTGGCAGACCCACTCGGCGCCTTCCAGGTTGCAGCTCCACTGCGGAGGCAGCTCGAACTCGATGAACTGGTTGGCGAACCGGGAGGCGTGGGCCTGGGGCGCCAAAACGAACAATGCCGCGAGCGTTCCGATCATCCTGAGTTTCCGATTCATGGTCCTGCTTCTCCTATTTTTCCGCTTTCACCCTGCGCGCCGGGAATCCTTCGTCAATCCAGACTTGCTTGAAATACTGCGTGATCTGAAGGGCTGCTTCGTCTTCCGTCACGCTGATCACTTTGGCGCGCGCGACCGGGGCGAGCGGCGAGCCGTCGGGCGCCATCGAGAAAAGATCGAATTCCTGCTCGGCCGCGACGCCGTCTTTCGAGCCCTTGTTGAGCTTGACGAGGTTCATGCGGTCGTTCGTCGAAAGAACGCGCGCATCCAAGTCATACGGAGTCGCGGCTTGCTCGGGCGCGGGGGCGTTCTTCTTCTTGCGGGCGCGAATGGTCGCCGCGATCGCTTCGAAGCTCGACCGCCAGCACGATCGCTGTGCCCACCGGCGCGTTGCGCCCCCAGATCGAGCGGTCCACCGTCGCGCTAAAGCCCCAGCGCGAGCTTGCTCGACCCGATCCCGCCGCGCACGCTCACGAGCGAGGGATTGATCGCGTTCGCCCAGAAGCTTCCGCCCGCGCCGAGGCTCCGCCCCACGTAGGTCGGGGGATTCGAGTCTTGCACGGCGGTGTCCTCATCGCTTTTCAGCGACTGAAGCCCGGTGAAGCCGAAACGTGCGGTGAGGCCCGAGTCGCCAGCGTGGATCCAGTTCGCCGTGACCGTCCAAGGAAGCGCGGAGGAGAAGCCGTCGTTTCGGAAAGTGAAGCCCATGCCCGGAACGAGATCGAGCGCGCCTGAGTCGCTGTGGGAGAGGGCGATCGTCCCGAGCCGCCGAAAGTGATGTCGAGCGTTCCGTCGCCGAGATAGGGCGTGCGGTCGTTGTCCGCGGCGTGGTTGTCGTAGACCGCGAAATCGACTTGCGATTGGAAGTCGAGCGCGAACGACTCGGAATCGAAAAGGCGGAACGACGCGCCCGCCGTCTGATCGGCGAAACCGTAAGCCGTGCCGCCGCGTTGGTCCGCTTTCACGCGCTCCCACGCCCAGGTGAGGCGTCCGTAGATCGTGAAGCGATCGCCCAAACCGTAATCGAGATCGGCGTCGAGGCCCGAGCGGGTCAGCGAGTCGAAGCCCGGAGGTTGAAACTGCGTGCCGTCGGTCCCATAGTTTTGCGAGCTGAGGAAGATCGGAACGGAGAGACCGAAGCGCGCGTCTTGATAGCGCTCACGGCGCAGATCCCAATGATGGACGAAGAAGTCGGCGTAAGCGGCCGCGGGCGCGCCAAGCGCCGCGAGCGCAAGAATGCCGGTGGCTTTTCGAGAGAGCCGGATTCGTCGCATTCTTTAAAGATTGCCACAGCTTGAAAGAGCGGACTAGCATTTTGCCGGGAAGTGACGGCGGAAAACGCCGTCACTTTCCTGACACGCCTCTCAGAGCTTCTGGATCCGGGTGATCTTGAAGCTCGCCGGGCTCACTTCGATCCGATAGCGAGGGAGTTTTTTCGAGTTCTCGTACCGATAGCGAATCTTGTGAAGGTCGTCTTGATCGAGTTGCTCCGCTCGGGTCAGGATCTCCCCCTCTCCGCTGGAGTTGTCGATCGCGATCGCCCGGCCGTCGTCGCCGATCTTGCCGATGAATTCGCGAATCCTCGCCCATGATCTTGTACTTGATGGTCAGATATGTCCCGGCTCTCGCTCCGTTTGCGTTCGTAAGTGCGGCGCTTGACCCAGTTGGCCTTGCTGTGCGCGGGGCAGCCTTCCTCGTAGCCATTCGGAAGGTCGGTGTTGTCGATGATCCGGACTTCCGAGGGAGAGACAAAGGAAGAGCTGTCCCATTTTTCGCGGCAACCTTCCTCCGCTTCCTCCGATTCGGTCCAGACACGGGCGCAGTAGCGGGAGTCGAAGTTGTTAGTTTCGTTGTCTTCCTGGCCGTAATGGATTCCGTCGAAGGTGAGGACTTCTTGCCTCACGCACTGGTCTTCATACATGAAGTACTTCTGGACGACGCCGAGGGACGGTCCTTCCGCTTCCAGGTTGAAGAAGTCGGCCGTATCGACGTTCAAGTGGTTCGCGGTGGTTTCGAGGACGATCGGCTTATGCCAGCACATGTCTTCTTTCGCGCCCAGGCGCTTGGCGCTTACGATCTGCAGCGAGAGGGGATCCACCTCGACCTGCAAGCCTGCGCCGGGAGCTTGGCTCCAGTGGAAGGCTTCCGAAGTCGGGGCACGTCAGCGGATCGATCGCGTAGGTGGCCTGGAAAGTGCGGCGGTTGACGGTGAACTCCGCGTAGACATTGAGCGTCTCGCTTTCCTGCTTCCATTCCAAGCTGGCCGTGATCCCTTCGCCTGGCTCGACATCTGGACTTCGGATTCCGACGACTTCGTGTCGTCGAAGGTGATCCCTTTGACCGTGAAGACGTGATTCGGGATCTCGGCCGATTGGCGATCTCGGCCGCCCGAGAAGACGAGCGCGCAGAGGACCAAAGCGTAAGCGGTTTTCATGGGCATCTCCGATTTTCAGGAAGTTACTGTTGGGGGCAGGCGAGCGGCTTCAACTGCTCTAAGCTCGCGTTGGCACGCTCGAGGATTTCCGCAAGCACGGCGTCGCGCTGCTGGGGGAACTCCCCGGGAACGCAGTCAAAAGAGGACTTTCCTTCGATCACGAGTGTCTTGACCTGCTCGGTGGTCACCCGCTGGTGCGCAGTCCGCCGCCGCGTAGGCGATCAGTAAATGTGAAGTCTGTTCGCGGAACGGTGGGCTGAGGTGGCGCTACAGCTGTCGCCCGCCTGTTGGATCACGATCTCGGCTGGGTCCGGCGCGGTGAGGATCTCGCAGCTTTTAAGCGGGATGTCCTTCAGGCGACTTCTCCGCGATGCAGGTGTTCGTCGGCTCCGCAGAGCGACGAGCTGACCAGGACAACGATTGCGGCAATGGTTTTCATAATTTGAATTTCCTTTCGCCTTATTCAGCGGACCCGACGAACGAAAGGGGACAGATCAGGTAGTTGACGACCGTCTTGCGCCAGTCGCACTCGTTGGTCTGCTTGCCGATCAAGCTGCCGCTACCGTCGATGCGCACTTCAGCTCGCTTTTGGAACTCGTCCGGACCATCGGCGTCACAGATTTGGGTGGCGACGAGCCCGTGCCCGCTTTCCAAAAAAGTGTCCGCCCAGCTCTGGGAGTTGGAGTAAATGCCGTCGCTCAAGGGCAGAAACCGGAACGTGGCCTTCATCTCGGTGCTGGCGTCGCTCGAAACGGTGGCGCACTTCCAGGTCGATCCTAGCTGAAGAGCGGCTTTCGCGGGAAGGTTCGCGCCTTTGAAGCGAGCTTCCATCTGCGCGCTGATGTCTTGGGCGAAAACGGGAGCGCTGGCGACGAGCAGGGCGGCGAATCCAAATCATTTTGCTTCGGTTCATTGGATTGATTCCTTTTTTAAATTTTCTATGTGGATCGATGACGGCTTGGGGCCGCTGTTGGGTGGAGATTCATCTCCCCGAACTTTCCGCCGCAGTACCGCCTGTTCTGCTGCGCGCTCCGCGAGCGCGGTGCGACCGTGCTGGGCATCGGCGACGCGCCCCTTCACGAGCTCGACGCCGAGCGCGCCCTGGTGCTGTCCGAGTACGTCCAAGTCCCCGACCTGGGCGCTACCCCGACATGCTGCGCGCGGGCTACCTCACCTGGAGGCATGGCAAGGTCGACCGGCTGGACTCGCTCAACGAGCACTGGTTGCCCGTCGAGGCCCTCCTGCGCGAGGACTTCAACGTGCCCGGGATGCGCCCTGGCGTGACCGAGCGCCTGCGCCGGAAGTCCTGCATGGCCGAGATCTTCCGGAACGCCGGGATCCCCGCCCCCGAGCTCGAGCCCGTCGAGACCCCGGAGCAGGTCGGGTCTTCGTGGCCCGGGTCGGCCTGCCGGTGGTCTTCAAGCCCGACACCAGCGCGGGGGCGGTGGGGGCGTTCAAGGTTGCCAGCGAGGCCCAGCTCCAGGAGGCGCTCGCCCACAGGCGCGAGGGCTACGTCGTGCAGCAGTTCTCGCCGGGGACCATCACCACCTACGACGGGCTCACCGACGGGCGCGGCGAGGTCGTCTTCGACTCCTCGCTGGTCTACGGCACGGGGATTATGGAGTCGCTCTCCGAGGCGCGCGAGGTCGCCTACTGGACGCGCCGCGCGATCCCGCCCGCGTTGGCGGAGCTGGGACGCCGGACCGTGGCCGCCTTCGGGCTGCGCGAGCGCTTCTTCCACATCGAGTTCTTCGAGCTGGCGGACGGCACCTTCCGGGCGCTGGAGGTCAACCTCCGCCCGCCCGGAGGCTTCACCACCGACATGATGAACTGGTCGTGCGACGGCGACGTCTACCGGCTCTGGGCGGCCGTAGTGTGCGGTGAGCAGACGGCAGGCACCGGCCTGGAACGCCGCTACCACTGCGCGCACCTCGGCCGCAGGAAGGGGCGCCCCTACCGCGCCTCCCACGACGACCTGCTGCGCGCGCTGGGCCCGGGCCTGCTCGCCTACCGGGAGCTGCCGCCGCCGATTGCCGAGGCCATGGGCGACTCCGTCTACCTGGTGCGCTTCGCCGACCTCGAACGGCTGATGGAGGCCAGAGACCTGGTGCTCGCCCGGGCTCGCTAGAGCGTCCCGAAGACGGGATCGGCGAGAATGGCGGCATGCTCCTGGTCCTGCTCGTCGCCGGCGCGCTGGCGATCCTCGCGTTGGGCTGGTTCGTCCTTCAGATCAGGCTCCTGAAGGGCGTGCTGGAGGCCTACCAGCATCACCGGCCCGGCGACGCGCTCAAGCGCTCGCGCCGCTGCCTCGCCCTGCGGCCCCTGCCACCTCTTCGGCCCATCGCCTTCCAGGTCTGCGGGCTCGCCCACAGCGCCCTGGGCGCCGTCTCCGAGGCCGAGCGCTGCTTTCGCGCCGCCCTGGAGAGCCCGTCGCCCGGCGTCCAGGCCCGCAGCGCCGTGCTGCTCGCGGGGCTGGCGCATCGGGACGGCCGCCTGAAGGAGGCGCGCGAGCTCCGCCTGCGGGTCGCGAAGACCCCTCGACCCGCCGCGACGCCTGCGTGGGCCTGGTGGAGCTGCTCATCAACGAAGGCGACTTCGACCGGGCGCGCATGGAGGCTAGGGCGCGCAGACCACGCTCGCGCTCCCCGACCCCGGGCGGGAGCTCGAGTCGCAAGGTCTGCTCCGGTTCCTGGGGGCGCTGCTGGAGATTGAGGAGAGCCGGCCCGCGGCGGCGAAGCGGCTGCTCGAGGAGGCCTCGGGCGCGCTCGCCAAGGTCCCGTTGCTGGCGCTGCGGCTGGACGTCGCCCGCGCCGTGGTGGGGGCGCTCGAGCTCTGCGTTGTGAGCCGCTACTCTGCCTTGTGAGGATTGGCACTTCGAACTTCCTTCGCTATTTCGTGCGACATCTAGTGCTCTACCGAGTTCGATGAAAGAGCGCGTCGGCAACCTCGTCGTATTTTTCGACCTTGTCCTCGATGAAATGTTCGAAGACGGCTTGGCGGAACACCTCGGTTTCGAACTGAAGGTAGGCCGGAGGCCACTCCCTCAGCAGTTCCAGGATCTGTACCCGGTGCCCATGCCACAACTGCTGGTGCCGGATCAGGATTTCCAGTAGCCGGTTTCTTAGCTGAGGGATGGAATCGAAATGCGGGTGTTTCCGTAGGCGAGAGAGGGTCTGCCAGACGACGCGCCACTCGGGCGTGTCGGAGTTCGCGTGAGCTGGGCTGGCCTGGAGTTGATCCAGCAGCACCAGCCAACGACGAAAGGCCTTCGCGAGAGATGGACGGACCGCCTCCGTGCAGACCTGGCAGATTAGCGTGCACAACTGCTCGAAGAAGACGCCGTGTCCGGCTTGGACGAAGCGGTCCAGAACTGGCAACACCCGGTCGTCGACGAGATGGAGCACTTGATTGACGCGGCCAGGGCTCTCCAGCAGCGGGACGAGGAGCTTCTGACTCGTCCGTGAGCATTCGGACGAGCGCATCCCGGTCGTTGTGCGCGCCCAGGCAGGCGAAGAAGCGGTCGGCGTACAGCTCGCGCAACTCCCCCGTCAGCGCCGCGCGATGCCACGGGATTTCGATCCCGAAGCGGTTGGCCGCTGCTACGGCCGGCCGCAGGGCGGAGCGCTGCTCGTAGTGCGGACTGGCCTGCTCGAGCGCAAAGCCGCCTCGAAGCCGCCAACTAGTCCCCGACAAGGACACTCGGGCGGGCTTCGCATCAGGCGCTGGACGCCACTCGGTGTCGCGCGCCGGGTCGAGTTCGACGACGAGCGTGCGCAAGTCCCGCTCGTCCACGTCCAGCACGATCGCCTTCGAGTCGACGGAGCCTAACGACTTCAGGAAGGCCTGAGCCTGCACAAAGCCCAGGCGAACCTGAGCCAGAGGCGCCGGCTTACTTTCCGACCGGCGTACCGCTGGAGGTCGCTCCCTGCGGGGCCTACGTCCGAAGAAGTCACGAAGCACAGATTGGATCAGGGGCGATGCACTGCTTATCAGCGCCTGCGACCGCCGTTCGTCCTCGACGGAGAGCGGCTCGCCGTGGCACAGCTCATTGAACGCGCGGATTCGAAGCCAGTTCGTGGAGGCCTGCTCAAAAGCGATGAACAGGTCGTCCCGTCGACCCTGACGGCGGAGCCCCAGCAACACGGCTGCCTGCAGCATCGCGACGTGCAGTTCGTTCGCCACCTTGTCGACCGCCCGCGGAGCGCTTCCGAACCCGTGGCTCTCGAGCCGATCCCATAGCCACCCGACTGCGTCAACTGCCGGCAGCAAGCCGCGTGCGTCGATCAACTCCTCGGACCAGTCTTCATAGAGGGGGGCCAAAGCATGAAGGAAGCCGTCGCGTCCGCGGCGGAACCGTGGCGCCAGGTCGCGAGCGCCCGCAACATCGAGCAGCAGCGTGAGGAGTGCGTGGGCTCGAAAGCGGGGCGACTCCTCGGCCAGGACCAAAGGGGCTTTCAAAATTACGGGCGCGATCGCCTCCATCGCTGCAGCGAACGGCAGCCGACCGGCCGCCAGAATGGCCAGGCGTCGGGACTTCCAGTCCTGGGTCGCATCCGTGGCAACTGCGACGAGTGCCGAGGCTTCGCGCGTATCACGCAGACGCCCGGCGAGCACCCAGCGCCAGTGTGCTGCCTCCGGAGTGTGCTCCCAGACGTCACCAAACAGGTCGGCCGAGTTGGGGCCGCTTGCCAGCGCGGCTGGAATAGCGAACGCGCGGAACTCAGCATTCTTCGAGCTATGAACAACCTCCAGGATCGGTATCAAGCCCCGGTGGAATCGACTACGCCCCAATGCGACTAGCGCATGCATCACAAGCTCAGCGCTGGGGCTACGCAGCGCCTTGATGAGCAACGCTTCGGTGCCTGGGAAAGAGGCCTCCGCGAGCTGCTGGAGGATCCCTCCGAAGATGCGGTGATGGGCCAGATCTTCGTCCAGCGCCGCCGACACCAGGGGAACAGCCTCCGGGAATGGCGCGAGCTCCGCCTGCAGCATTAGGAGGGTCTCCAGCGCGCGCTGCTGCTCAGGCCGCACTGCGGCCGCCCGTTTGAGCAGCTTCCCCGGCTCGCCGCCGAGATGCGCGACCATCGCAATCGCCATCGCCCGCGACTCAAGCTCCGTCTCCGGCGCCAGCGCGATGGCTTCTAGCTCCGGTAACTCCTCTGTGGAGTCCAGAATCACCGGCGTCATCCATGCGAGGGTAGCAAGCGCTCCGTCAGCGTTTCGAAGATGTCGCGTGAGCGGCACCACCTCGCGCTCGTTCAGGAAGATGAGGACGCGGATGGCGTTGGCGAGCACTGGCGCCTCGGCTGTTCCCTGCTCCACCAACCCTCGACTGACGCGCCGGAGGTCGACGCGCTCGTGCCACACATACGACTCGAACGGCCCGAGCAGCGCCGACCGGACCAAGAGCATCTTCGAGGGGTCGGCTGGTGGCAGAGCCTTGAGGAAATCTGCAATCTCCTCGTCCGTCGTCAGCTCTAGAATCGGCTCATGGAAGGTGTGACCACGGGCTCCGCAAGGGAGCCCGTGCCGGTGCATGAAGGCCAACGCCTCCTGCAAGCGCGGCTGCTGCGGCTTCAACAGCAGGAACCCGACCACCTTCTTCTGCGCCTCGACTCGAAGGGAGCGGAACCACTGCACGAACGATGCATCGGGCGCGACTCCTGCACGACAGGCGTTCGTGCGTAGCCAATTGATGATGTCGCATCCCTCCCTCTCGGGCTGTTCGAGCGCGAAGGCAGCGAGGGGGGTCAGAAGGGTTGGCTCGCACTGCAGCAGTGTTTCCTGCAGCAGCCACGTCCGTTGAAAGTCCTGACTATATCGTTGTGGATCCGACCGAAGGCTCTCGAGCAACTGGGAGGCGGTCCCGGCGGTCTGAATGCGCGGAAGCAGGTCGCGGAGCAGGTATCGCTCGTGCCCCTTCGCGTTGAACAGGAGCGAGAGCACCTCGTCGGCGCTGACGCATTTCCGAGCGCCGACGTACTCGACGAGATCGTACCAGTCGCGTCCGGCGAGGAAGCGCTCTCGCGCGAGTCGACGCGCGTCTTCGCCCCGTCCAGCTTTCTCGAGGTGGTGAATCTGCGCCGGCAGCAGTTCGCGCCGCGCGAAATAGCTCGCGAGTATCTCGTGAGTTTCCTTCGCCAGAACAGGCGGCACGAGGCTCTCCAGCCCCGCCCGCACGGTCTCGTGCATCTCGACCCGGTCGGCGAATGGCGGCAACAGGCCTTCCTCCACGAGCGCCAGGAGCGCAGCCTTGATGAGATCTTGGGGGAAGAGCGCGATCAGCTCGCGAGCAGCCAGAGGCAGCGAGAGACACACGATGCGGGACGCCGCCTGTTGGAGTCCAGGCGGAAGACTGAAGAAGCGATCCCGATGCGCAGCGGAGAGTCGCTGGTCCGGCGGCTGGCGCACGATTTCCTGCATCTCCGCGAGCGACCGGGCGCGGGCGATCTGCTGCGCGAGGTTTGGCAGCATCCCCGTCGGAAGTCCCGACGTGAGCAACTCGTAGACTTCATGGATGGCGGAGACATCTACGTCCGGGTGTCGTCGGCGAATTAGAGACAGGAATTGACCGAAGTGCAGCCCTGGCATCGCCTCCTGGGAGATTCCGAGCGCGGTTCGCTCGAGCGGCGTGAGATTCCGGAAGACGCTCGCCTGAGCGAACGCGAGCAGGTGGAACGTGGCTCCGCGCAGCGCACGTATGAAGACCGCGAGATCGCGCCGGAACTCGCCAGAGACCTCGCCGTCAGCACAATCAATTAGTAGGAAGATCTCGCGTGTCAACGCGCCAAGCCGAGCGGCAACGCGCTCGATCGTCGCGGTGTCGGAGGCCCGGAGGTCTAGCGCGGGTCCGGTAATGCTTCCTATGCCGCGTCGACGGAGCGAGTGCGCGACGCCCACGAGCACATCACGCAGCGACGTTCTCGTCCGGACCTCGACGAAGAGGACCGCGGCGTCCGGGCGAAGTGCTGTTAGAGCGAGGTACGTCTCGGATGCGAGGGAAGTCTTGCCCGAGCCCGAAGGGCCCACGGCCTCGCGGGCCACGGTGGGCGCCACAAGGGCTTGGACCAGCTCAGGCCGGGGCAGATGGTCTTCGTCGAGGAGTCGCGGCTGCGTCGGCACAAGCAACCATGGCCAGACCTGGACCAACTCCTCTTCGAATTCCCCGAGGGTGAGGGTACGGTTCGGCTCCTTCGAGACGTCATTAATGAAGCCGCGCAGGTTGCGAAAGATGACGTCGTGGACGGCGATCGGATCGAGCTCGTACCGGTCGACGAGGAGCTTCCGAACGTGGTCTGCAATCTGCCGCTCCGTGCCGTGGTAGGAGCGCGCGGTGATGCGTGCGAGAACATCAGGCAAGACTGTATGCAGCGCCGCCATGCGGTTTCGATACCCGTCGATTCGGACCTGCGGGACGCCCGCCGCAAGGGAGACGAACGTACTCACGGTCTGCTCGACATCCTGGTTGATGGGGCTGGCCTGAGACGTGGGATTCCAGCGGTCCAGTCGATGCTTCAAGCTCGTGTCGTCTAGGCCGTCCGTGACCTGCGCTTCGGCCTTCGCCAGCCGATGTAGCGCGACCAGGTAGGTATCCCGTCGCTGTTCGGGTGCGTTCCGACCGGCAGCGAGTAGCGTCTGGACCTCATCGGCCAGCCGGTCGCCGAGCACCCAGACCTGCTCGTCCTGATTGCCTTGGAGCTTCGCGAGTGCGTTGCCCAGAAGAACCCGCGCCACGCTGGCCAGGGACCATTGCGCATCCGGATCGTTGTCCGTGGCCTTCTTAATCTGGTGATAGCGGCGGCGAGGCAGGCTCGTCGCCGGATCGACCCAGCGGAGTTCAAGGTCGTCCTGGCCCTCTGGGCGCAACTCGACCGGGCCCGGGAGCGCCTCAAATCCAAGAAGAATGAGTTCGAGAATGACCGTCGACTGGACGTCGTACCCAGTCATTCCCGCAATGCCACCGCTTGTCGTCACAGAACCTCCGTCCGGGGAGCTCGCGCCAAAGGAGCGCCTGAGAAGAACGAACGCGGTTTTCATGGAAGTGGCCGAGGAGCGCGCCGCGGGATTGTCGGTTCCCAGCGGAGAAGTCGCCGAGGGCCCGTGCCTCCAAACCGCGCCTGAGCGTAGACCTTCGGCGGTCACGGCCGCCAGTAGGCTCGGCGAAAGGCGAACCGGAGGAGGCCCAAGATAGCCAGTCAGAACTCGCCGCCCTCCCCCAGCGTCACCGCGGGCAGCACCCGCCGGGCGAGCTCGCCTCCGACCAGCCCGCCGCCCTTCGTCGCCATCTCCTCGCGGGCCGGGCTGGGCGGAGCGCCCTCGATCTCGCGGAGCGCGGCCTCGGCGAGCGAGCGGACGTCGGCGGGTGCGGCGAGAGCGCCAGCTACGTCCGGGCCCGCTCCAGCGGGTTGGTGACCAGGCTCTGGCGGATGCGCAGCGCGGTCTGGAGCGCCTCGCGGGCGGCCTCGCGGTCGCCGGCGGCGAGCTTCGCCCGACCCACAGGCCTGTGAAGATGAAGGCCTCGTCGGGGTGGCACGGGGGCCTTGCGCTGGACCGCCAGGGTTACTTCCTACGGAGAGCTGCCGCCGCCGATCGCCGAGGCCATGGGCGACTCCGTCTACCTGGTGCGCTTCGCCGACCTCGAACGGCTGATGGAGGCCAGAGACCTGGTGCTCGCCCGGGCTCGCTAGAGCGTCCCGAAGACGGGATCGGCGAGAATGGCGGCATGCTCCTGGTCCTGCTCGTCGCCGGCGCGTTGGCGATCCTCGCGTTGGGCTGGTTCGTCCTTCAGAATCAGGCTCCTGAAGGGCGCGCTGGAGGCCTACCAGCATCACCGGCCCGGCGACGCGCTCAAGCGCTCGCGCCGCTGCCTCGCCCTGCGGCCCCTGCCACCTCTTCGGCCCATCGCCTTCCAGGTCTGCGGGCTCGCCCACAGCGCCCTGGGCGCCGTCTCCGAGGCCGAGCGCTGCTTTCGCGCCGCCCTGGAGAGCCCGTCGCCCGGCGTCCAGGCCCGCAGCGCCGTGCTGCTCGCGGGGCTGGCGCATCGGGACGGCCGCCTGAAGGAGGCGCGCGAGCTCCTGCTGCGGGGTCGCGAAGACCCCTCGACCCGCCGCGACGCCTGCGTGGGCCTGGTGGAGCTGCTCATCAACGAAGGCGACTTCGACCGGGCGCGCATGGAGCTCAAGGGCGCGCAGACCACGCTCGCGCTCCCCGACCCCGGGCGGGAGCTCGAGTCGCAAGGTCTGCTCCGGTTCCTGGGGGCGCTGCTGGAGATCGAGGAGAGCCGGCCCGCGGCGGCGAAGCGGCTGCTCGAGGAGGCCTCGGGCGCGCTCGCCAAGGTCCCGCTGCTGGCGCTGCGGCTGGACGTTGCCCGCGCCGTGGTGGGCGCGCTCGAGCACCCGGCCTCGGCCCTGGCCGCCCTGAAGGCCGCCGACGCCCGGCTGGCCGAGTGCGGGGAGGACCGCACCAGCCGCCTGGCGAGCGAGATGCTCCTCGCCCGAGGCTACGTGCTGGCCGGAGCACACCCGGACGCCGAGCGGGTCCTGGGCGCCGTGCTGGCCTCCGACCCACCGCGCATCGTCCTGCCCGAGGTGCACGTGCTGCTCGCCGAGTGCGCCTCGGCGCGCGGCGACCCCGAGTCCAGCGAGCGCTCGCTCCGGGAGGCGGTCCGCGCCGGCGTGGAGACGCGCTTCGCCAGCCTCGCCCGACAGCGGCTCTCCGGGGTGGGCTGCGAGGCCTCGTAGTCCACTCACTCGACGGGTGCCTCGGGCTCTCGGTGAAACCGGGGCGCGCCCCGGTGTATCTTGCGCGCCCTTCCGGTTTCCCGAAGGAGGAGCCCGATGTCCCGACTTCTCGCCCTGACGTTCCTCGCCGCGCTGCTCGCCGCCCCGGTGGCGGCCATCGGAGCCGAGCGGCCGCGCTCCATCGCCGACAAGAGCGAGAAGGTCAACGAGGGCATCGACCCGCCGGCCGCCGACCTCGACCGCTCGACGGCGGCCAAGTCCTGGTCCGTGCTGTCGCGCGCCTGCAAGGAGTCGCGGCCGCAGCTCGGCATCCACGTGCTCAACCTGGGCGACGTGCCGCTGGCCGACCGGCGGCAGCTGGGCCCGGTGCTGACCCAGCAGCTGTGCGACGTGCTGCGCGCGACCGGCAAGCTGGACGTCCACGGGCTGGACGACTCGGCGCTGGGCCCGCTCGTCGACGACCGGCCGGCGAACTACGTGGTCGTGGAGACGCTCGAGCTGCCGTCCGGCCCCGAGGACCTCTGGCTGCGGCGCATCCACGACGAGGTGACCAACCAGCACCTGTGGCTGCTCACCAAGCAGACTGTCTCCGCCATCCCCACCTGGTACCGGGCGCTGGTGACGCGCGAGCTCGCGGCCCGTCCCACGCTCGAGAGCCTGGATCCTGGGCTCGGGCCACGTCCGGCGGACCTGGCGGTCGACAACCCGCGGGCGCTGGTGGCCAAGCTCGCGGCGCTGTGCAGCGACGGCGAGTACGGCCAGGCGGCGTTCCTGCTGGACCTCACCGCGGTCGCCAAGGAGCGGCAGGCCGAAGAGGGCCCGCTGTTGGCGCGGCGCCTGGGCCTGGTCCTCAAGCGGCTCAAGCCGTCCGGCTTCGGCACCGTCAGCAACGACCCCGCCGGCGCCCCCGAGCGCGACGTGGGCGTCGACGAGGAGGTCGTCGTCCGCGCCGCCCTGGAGGACCACGAGGTGCCGCTCAAGCTCTCGCGACACCCGCGTGCCTCCGGCTCGCCGGTCTGGATGGTCAGCGCCGACACCGTCTCCGCCATCGACGAGGTGTACGCCAAGCTCGGCTATGGCTTTGCCGGCAACCACCTGCCCGCCTTCTTCTTCGAGTGGGAGGCCTGGGGCGTGCAGCTCTGGCAGTGGCTGGGGCTCATCCTGGCGCTGCTGTTGTCGCTGCTGGCCGGCTCGTTCTTCGGCGCGTTGGCGCAGAAGGTGCTGGCCAGGCTGGCGACGCGGACGAGCTGGAGCTGGGACGACGAGCTGGTGGAGGCGATGAAGGGCCCGCTCGCGGCGGGGTTCCTCATCGTCACCTTCCTGGCCCTGTGCGTGCCGCTGGCGCTGGCCGAGGGGCCGCAGCAGGCCCTGCTCGCGGTCGCGAAGATCGTCGCCATCCTCGCCGGCGGCTGGCTGCTCCTGCGGCTCATCGACGTCTCCGGCGCCGCGCTGACGGCCTTCTTCAAGGGCCGCAACGACGACCTGGCCACGGCGATGGTCCCCGTCTTCCGCAAGGTGCTCAAGCCCATCGCCGTGGCGCTGGTGCTGGTGGTGGCGCTGCAGAACATGGGGCTCAACGTCGCCGGCCTCATCGCCGGCCTGGGCATCGGCGGCATCGCCATCGCCTTGGCAGGCAAGACCACGCTGGAGAACCTCATCGGCTCGCTCGCCATCGCCTTCGACCGGCCGTTCAAGATCGGCGAATACGTCAAGGTGGGGGACTTCGCCGGCACCATCGAGGAGGTGGGCCTGCGCTCCACACGCATCCGCACGCTGGACCGCACCCTGGTCTCCATCCCCAACGGGCAGATGGCGGACGCCAAGGTGGAGAACTTCGCCCGGCGCGACCGGTTCAAGCTGCTGGTGACCTTGGGGCTCGAGTACGGGATCAAGGTCGACCAGATCAAGCTCGTGGTCGACGACGTGAAGAAGCTCCTGCTCGGCCACCCGAAGGTCCTGCAGGACGCGTTCTCGGTGCGCTTCGTGGGCTACAACGACCACTCGATGGACGTGGAGATCTTCTGCTACGTGCTGGCACCGAGCTTCGACGCCTTCACCGGCATCCGCGAGGAGCTGCTCTTCGAGTTCGGCCGCATCGTCGAGCGCGCCGGGGCGTCGTTCGCCTTCCCGACGCAGACCGTGCTGCAGGCCCAGGCCGTCAAGCCGGACCTGAAGCTCGCCGAGTCGGCGCTCGCCGAGGTCGAGCGCCGGCAGCGGGCGGGCGAGCTGTGCGTCCCGGAGATCACCGAGGCGGCTCGCAAGAAGGCGGTGCAGAAGGCGAGCTGAGAAGGACCGCTGAGGGGATGTTGATGGGTACCGACATATCTTCAGCACAGCTCGCTAGCGCCGGACCAGCGCTCCGACGAAGCGCAGGCCGACGTGCGCCAGGATCACCGGGATGAGCAGGAGGTTGCGCGCGAGCAGCCCGAGCGCCGAGAAGTCCGGCGGCCGCGCGGGGGTGCCCGCGGCGAGCGCGTGCGACAGCGCCAGCAAGTGGCGCCGCCCGAGCGGACCGTCCTCGAGGTTCTCGACCAGGTCCCGCGGCAGGCCGGAGAGGCCATGGCGCGCGCCGACGAGCGCGCCGACGATGGCCCCGATGGTGTCGGTGTCGCCGCCGGCGTTGACCGCCTCTTCGATCGCCTTGCGAGCGTCGGCGCCCCAGCGGGCGTAGACGAAGGCCGCGAACGGGACGGTGTGCAGCACGAAGCCGGTCACGCCGAGCGCCGTGGCCGCCTCCTCGGTGGCCGTACCGGCCTCGGCGAAGTGCTGGGCGGCCTGGAGGCCCTTGAGCAGCGAAGCGTCCTCGACGACGCCCTGGGCCGCCGCCAAGAGGTCCGGCGGCCGATCGCTCGAAGCCCTGGTGGCCTGGGCGGCGAGCGAGGCCACGTAGCCCGCGCCCTGGACCGCCCGCGGGTCCGTGTGCGTCACCCGCGCCAGAGCCTCCGACCACGCCGCGCGCCTCGCCGGGTCGTCGGCGAAGAAGGCGCCGAGGACTGCCGCGCGCATCGCCGCGCCGTTGCCGGCCGAGCGCACGCCGCTCCGCGATGGCGGAACGAACAGGAGCAGCTTCGCGCAGGCGCGCAGCGTCGCCAGCCCCACGCCGAACGGAGCGCGCAGCACCCAACCCCGCAGCCGCCAGGCGAAGGTACGAGCGCCCAGGTCCGGGTCGTCGCCGGCGCGCAGGAGCGAGTCGGCGACGAAGGCCGTCTGCTCGGTGTCGTCGGAGACGAAGCCAATCCTGCCCAGGAAGCGGAAGCGCGTGACCCGTCCGAAGAGACGCTCGATGCGCCGCGCGGTGAGGTTCTCGAGCGGCAGTCCCAGCGCGTCGCCGACCGCCGTCCCCAGGAGGACGCCCGCGAGCCGGTCTTCGGAGGTCGAGGTCGAGCTCATCGATACAGGTACGGGAAGAGCATCGGCAGGAAGAGGAGGTTGAGGATGTAGTCGAAGACGAACGTGCCGACCGCGGTCATGACCATCGCCTCGGTGGTCGCCTGCCCGACGCCCTTGGCGCCGCCCGTGGCGTTGAACCCTTTGTAGCAAGCCACGAGGGTGATGAGCAGGCCGAAGAAGATGCTCTTGATGAGCCCCAGGTAGACGTCCTCCGGGTCGACCCACTCCGCCGTCTTGCTCAGGAACGTCCCCGGCGAGAGCTGCTCGACCACGATGGCGACGAAGTACGTCCCCGCGAAGCCGGCGGCGTTGAACACCATGCACAGCGCCGGCGCCATCAGCATGCCCGCCACCACCCGCGGGAAGATGAGGTACTTGACCGGGTCCACGGCGATGGTGACCAGCGCGTCGATCTGCTCGGTGACGCGCATCGTGCCCAGCTCGGTGGCCATGGCCGAGCCCGCGCGCATGGTGATCATCAGCGCGGCGAAGACCGGCGCCAGCTCGCGGGTGATGGAGATGGTCACCGTGGGGCCGACCAGGCTCTCGGCGTTGAACATGGCGAAGGCCACCAGCGACTGCTTGGTCATCACCATGCCGGTGAAGACTCCGGTGAGCACGACCACGAAGGTCGAGCCCACGCCCAGGAAGTCCATCTGCGAGAAGGCCAGCCCCACCCGCCACGGCGGGACCAGCGCCGAGCGAGCGAGCAGCACCAGCAGCGAGGCCAGCCCACCCACGTCGTGGACGAAGTCCAGGAAGCCCTGGCCCAGCTTCTCCAGGAAGATCCGCGCCGGGTGCGGCGGGCGCACCGGCTCCTCGGCAGGCGTCGTGGTCTCTTCGGCCATCTCGGGCGCGGATTCTGGCGGCCCCGGGGAGGGCGAGTCGCCGGTTCCTTACCGGCGGTCTGCGGCAGTGCCCAGCACCTCACGACGCATGGCGGAGGACAGGCCCGGCGCGGCCCGCCCGCGAAGGCGCGATTTCTTTGCAGACGAGCGGGGCTGTACTAGCCTGCGCGCTCTTTTCGGCGCGGGACGGAGGATGGCGATGGCTGAGTTCAAGGTGGGTGGGGAAGTCGACTCGTACTGCACCCGCTGCAAGATGGTCCTGGCGCACACCGTGCTGGCCGTCTGGGCCGGGTCGATCAAGAAGGTCCAGTGCAACACCTGCGGCGGCCAGCACGCCTTCCGCAAGGCCGAGCCCGGCGCCGCCAGCGCTTCGAGCAGCGCGGCCCCCCGCCCCAGCCGGCCGCGCGCCGCCGCCGCCGACAAGCCCAAGGCCGCCTCCGCCGCGTCCGCGCTCTCCTCGAGCTACGACGAGCTCATCGCGAACAAGGACCGCGGCTCGGCCCGCGCCTTCAACATCAAGGAGAAGTTCGCCGTGGGCGACCTCCTCCAGCACCCCACCTTCGGCCTGGGCGTGGTCGCCGCCGTCCGCGGGCTCGACAAGAATCGACGTGGCGTTTCCGAGCACGGTGAAGACCCTGATGCACAACAAGGGCGCTGCGCCGGCAACCTTCGCCAGGCCTGCCGCGCGCCCCGCCAGCCCCGCGGTGACCGAGGACGACGCGGCGACACAGGACCCCGCAGCGGAGACCTCGGACGAGGGCCCGCCGTCGTAGCTGGCTGACGCCCCAGTCCCCTGTGTCCCCTGTGTCCTATGCGTCCCATGTGTCCCAGTCGATGGGACCCATGGGACCTACGAGACCTTTGAGACCTAGGGGACCCAAGCGAACGGCGGCTAGGAGCGTCCTTCTGCCGTGAGCGCAGCGGCGACCGGCACGGAGCCCGGCATAGGCTGGTCGAGCAGCCTGCGCACCGTCGCCGCCAGCTGGTCGGGCTCGAAGGGCTTGGGGAGGAACTCCGCCCCTTCGGCGACCAGGCTACCCGGTGCCAAGGCGTCGGGGCTGTGTCCCGAGACGTACAGGACCTTGAGGGTGGGGCGCTTCTGGCGCAGCCGCTCGGCGAGCACGCGCCCGGTGATCCCCGGCATCACCAGGTCCGTGACCAGGCCGTCGATGTCGCGGTCGAAGGCCCCCGCCACCTCCAGCGCCTGCTCGCCCGAGCCGGCCTCGAGCACCGTGTAGCCTCGCTGCTCGAGCGCGCGGCGCGCCATCTTGCGCAGGGTCTCCTCGTCCTCCACCAGGAGCAGCGTCTCCCGGCCCTGGCTCTTGGCGTCGGGCTCAGGCTCCAGCCGCACCACCTCGCCCGTGGCGCGCGGGAGCAGCAGGCGCGCGGTCGTCCCTTCCTTGGTCCTCGAGGTGAGGTCCAGCCAGCCGCCGTTCTGCTGGGCGATGCCGAACGCGGTCGACAGGCCCAGGCCGGTGCCGCGGCCCTGGGGCTTGGTGGTGAAGAAAGGCTCGAACGCCCGGCGCAGGGTCTCCTCGTCCATGCCGTGGCCCGTGTCGCGGACGGCGAGCTGCGCGTAGGGCCCCGGGGCCAGGCCCGGCCGGCTCTCGCAGTCGGCCCGGCTGAGCTCGACGTTGCGGCCCGTCAAGAACAGCGACCCACCCTTGGGCATGGCGTCGCGCGCGTTGACCGCCAGGTTGATGAGCACCTGCTCGAGCTGGGTCGGGTCGATCTTGACGGGCCACAGCCCCTGCTCGAGGTCGACCTCCAGGCGGATGGTCTCGCTCAGCACGCGCTGCAGCATCCTCCGCGTCGAGGTCAGGTGCTCCGTCGGGTCGATCACCTGGGGCCGGGTCGGCTGCCGGCGGCTGAAGGCCAGGAGCTGCTGGACGAGGTTGGCGGCGCGGCGCGAGGCCGAGCGCCCGTCGTCGAGCGCCTCCTTCAGGTCGGTGTTCCCGCCCGCCTCCTGCAGGCCGAAGGCGAAGGCGCCGTGGATGACGGTGAGCAGGTTGTTGAAGTCGTGCGCCACGCCGCCGGCGAGCCGGCCCAGGCTCTCCATGCGCTGGGCCATCTCCAGCTGGCGCTGCAGCTCCAGGGCGCGCCGCTGGGCCGCCTGCTCGGCCAAGCGCAGCTCGCGCTCGCGCTCCGCGCTGCGCTCCAGCCGGCGCCGCGCCCAGGAGAGGAAGGCGTAGGCGGTGAAGACCGCCATGGTCACGCTGATGAAGGCGAAGGCCCGGCCGCCCGAGGTCTCGTTGGGCCCCAGGCCCGGACGGGCCATCGGCGCGGTGGCGATGATCCCCTCGGCCTCGAGCAGCAGCACCGCGCCGTAGCAGACGGCCAGCGCCAGCGTCACCACCAGGCCGACGTACGGCTCGGAGACCATGGTCGTGGCCACCACCGCGATGACGAAGAAGAGCAGCACCGGCGAGGTCTGGCTGCCCAGGTTCCAGGTGATGAGCACCAGCAGGAACACGTCGGTCAGCGCGATGGCGATGCGCCGCTGCCTCGGCAAGAAATCGAAGCGCGCCGCGACGATCGCGAAGAGCGAGATGAGCGGGATCGCCAGCATCGGCGCCCACAGCGACACCGCCTCCGGGCGCTTGACCAGCACCCAGGGCAGCCACGCCACGCAGGCGAAGAGTCGCAGCAGGTCGGCCCAGATCTCTTTGCGGCGTTCGAGGAAACGCTGCTTGGCCGGCGCGGCGCTCAGGGGATCCATTCGCTCCCCTTTATACCGCACGGATCCCAAGGCCCGGGCATCGCTCGCAGCGTCGGGTCATGTCACAAAGTAGGTGCCTATCTTCAGCAACCTCACCGAGGCCTGCAGCGAGCCCGCCGGCCGTCAGTGCACTTGCACTCCGCTGCCCGTTTCCGGCTGCGCCCCGCGTCCCCGCTCGGGGGGAGCGGCGAGCGCCGCGTCGAGCGCCTCCTCGACGGAGTCGACGAAGTGGAACTCGAGCTTCCCGCTTCACCTCGGCGGGGATGTCCTCGACGTCCGCCTCGTTCCGCCGCGGCAGGAGGACCTTGCGCACCCCGGCGATGTGCGCGGCCAGCACCTTCTCCTTGATGCCGCCGACGGGGAGCACCTTGCCGCGCAGGCTGATCTCCCCGGTCATGGCCACGTCGTTGCGCACCGGCCGGCCCGACGCCACCGAGGCCAGCGCGGCGATCATCGCCACCCCCGCCGACGGCCCGTCCTTGGGGATGGCCCCGGCCGGGACGTGGACGTGCACCGCCCGGCCCTCGAAGACGGTGGGGTCGACCAGGAGGCGCATGGCGTTGGCGCGCAGGTAGCTGAGCGCCGCCTGCGCCGACTCGCGCATCACGTCGCCCAGCATCCCGGTGAGGATGAGCCGCTCCTCCTGGCTGGGCATCATCGTCGCCTCGACGAAGAGGATCTGCCCGCCGGCCGGGGTCCAGGCGAGCCCGGTGGCCACGCCCGGGCGGTCGATGCGCTCGGCCAGCTCGTTGAAGAAGCGAGGGGCGCCCAGGTAGGCCTTCAGCTCCGGCGCGCGGGCGACGATGGGCGGCGGGGCGCCCTCGGCGATGCGCCGGGCGGCCTTGCGGGCGATGGAGGCGATGCTGCGCTCCAGGTTGCGCACCCCGGCCTCGCGCGTGTACTCGCGCACGATGCGGCGCAGGGCCGCGTCCTCGATCTCCAGCTCCCGGGGCTCGAGCCCGTGCGCCTTGAGCGAGCGGGGCACGAGGTAGCGCCGGGCGATCTGCAGCTTCTCCTCCTCGATGTACCCGGGCAGGGCGATGACCTCCACGCGGTCGAGCAGCGGCGGCGGGATGGTCTCCACCGAGTTGGCGGTGCAGATGAAGAGCACCCGCGACAGGTCGAAGGGCACGCCGAGGTAGGTGTCGGCGAAGGCCCAGTTCTGCGCCGGGTCCAGCACCTCCAGGAGCGCCGCCGACGGGTCGCCCTGGAAGCCCACCCCCAGCTTGTCCACCTCGTCGAGCATGAAGACCGGGTCGGCCACCTCGGTCCGCCGGATGGCCTGCATGATCCGCCCGGGCATCGCCCCGATGTACGTGCGCCGGTGCCCGCGGACCTCGGCCTCGTCGTGGATGCCGCCCAGGCTGATGCGCACGAACTTGCGGCCCATGGCGCGGGCGATGGACACGCCCAGCGACGTCTTGCCGACGCCGGGGGCGCCGACGAAGCACAGCAGCGGCTCGCGGCGCGACTCGTCGCGGGGCGTCTGCGGAAGAGGTCCGGCGACCGCGGCGCGCCCGGCCTCGCCCGCGCCGGTGAGCGACACCTTCGCCGACCGCTCGTCGCGCAGCTTCTTGACCGCGAGGTACTCGACGATGCGGTCCTTGACCTGGTCCAGGTCGTAGTGGTCCTCGTCGAGGACCTGCCGCGCCCGGGTGACGTCGATGGCGCCGCCGGACGTCTTGGCCCAGGGCAGGGCCACCATCCACTCCAGCCAGGTGCGCAGCAGGCCGTGCTCCGGCGAGGCCTCGGGCAGGTGCCGCAGCCGCGACAGCTCGCGCTCGGCCTCCTTGCGCGCCTCCTCCGGCATCCCCGTCAGGCCGCGCAGCCGCTCCTCGATTCTCCTGGAACTCGGCCGCCGCCCCGCCCCCCTCCTCGCCCAGCTCGCGCTGGATGGTCTTGAGCTGCTCGCGCAGGAAGTACTCGCGCTGCGCCTTGCTCATCTCCTGGTGCGTCTCCTGGGCCAGCTGCTGGCCCATCTCCCGCACGGTCAGCTCGTGCTGCAACAGGTCCACCAGCGTGCGCAGCCGCTCCTGCACCGAGGCGGTCTCGAGGAGCTGCTGGCGCTGCCGGGTCGACAGCGGCGCGGTGGCGGCGATCTGGTAGGCGACCTCCCGGGCCTCGGACAGGCCGTCGATGGCCGCGGCGATCTCGTTGGGCAGGTCGGGGACGAGCGCCACCAGCCGGGTGAACAGGTCGCGCGCCGCGCGCGAGAGCGCCTCGACCTCCAGGCCGCTGACCTCCGTCTCGGGGACCACCTCGATTCGGGCCACGAAGTAGGGCTCGGTCTGCACGGGCTCGCGGACGCGAACACGGACGAGCCCCTGCGCCAGGATGCGCAGCGAGCCGTCCGGCGCATGGAAGATCTGGTGGATGAGCGCGACGGTGCCCACCGAGTGCAGCTCGTCGAAGCTCGTGGCGGGCGCGTCCCCGCTGCGCTGGGCGACGGTGCAGATGAGGTGGCTGCCGCGCATCGCCTCCTCGACCAGGCGCACGCTGCGCTCCTGGCCCACCGCCAGCGGCGTGATGGCCACCGGGAAGACGACGGTCTCGCGCAGGGGCAGCACCGGCAAGGCGTCTGGGATGGGGGGCAGCGCCTCCTGCTTCGCCTCGGCCCGGCTGCTCCCCTGCGCGGTTGGCTCGGCCACGGTTCGCGACCTCCACTTTCTGCGTCCACCTTGCGCACGGCTCCGGCTCCCGCTCAGCGAACGGACGCCGAGGAGAAGGTCCGGCCCGCCGGTCCCGTCGGGCAGGCCCCAGCCGGGCGACGGTTCGGCTCCCCGCCTGCCCGCCGGCAGATCTGCTAGGAATGGCCCGTGGTTGCCTCGCGCTTCAGGAGCCCCCATGAACCTGCACCCGACGACGGCAGTCGGTCTGCTGGCGAGCGTGGCGCTGCTCGGCAGCTGCGCCCAACGCTCGGCGACGAACCTCGATGCGGGCGTGTCGGGTCCGACGGAGACGTCGGTGGTGCCGGCGCCCCCGAAGGCCCCCGCGGGCGAGCTGCTGGAGCCCTCGGCGCCCGGCCATGAATGGAAGCTCCTGGAGCCGCTCGACGCGAGGATCGAGTTGCCCGCGGGCTGCAGCGTCGACGACACCACGAGCGAGGGCCGGCCGCCCTCCTTCTCCCTCTACGACTCCACGGGCGTCTTCAGCCTGATGGTGCGAGTCGCCCGCCCCGAGGAGCCGGCAACTCTCGACGCGGCGCGGGCCTCGGTCGGGACCGGGAAGATCCTCCGCGAAGAGAAGAATGAAGACGGCGGCTGGCTGCTGCAGTGGCAGGGGTCGGCGTCCGAGTTCGGCCTCGACTCGCTGCGACGGGTCGCCGGCGTCCCCGTGCGCTGCTTCCGAACGCTGCGGGCTCGCGAGGCCTCCGATGCGGCTGCGCGCGCCTGCCTGAGCCTCTCGCCGCGCCAGTAGCCTGCATTCAGCGCGGCGGCGGAACCCGCTCCCCCCTACTATTCTTGCCCCATGAACACACCGCTCGACCTCGTCCTCGATGGCCTGATGACCCGCTACCGCGCCCACGTCCCGGACGTGGACGCCATCGTCAAGGCGCTGATCAAAGAAGGCGCCGTCGGCTCCGCGGCGGACATCGAGAACGACCACATCGCCTTCCGGACCCTGGGCGTGCCGCACCTGGGCATCGCCTCGCTGGAGAAGGTCTTCCTGCACCTGGGCTACGTGCGCCGCGACCGCTTCCACTTCGCCGAGAAGAAGCTCGACGCGCACTGGTACCAGCCGCCCACCGAGCGCCACCCGCGCGTCTTCATCAGCGAGCTGCGGGTCGGCGAGCTGTCGGCCGCGGGGCAGAAGGCCGTCCACGCGTACACCGACACCGTCCGCGCGGACCCGGTGGACTCGGTGGACCTCTCCGACCCCAAGGCGATCGTCACGTTCCTTCACCGGCCGCTGTGGCGCACGCCGACCTGGGACGACTACGCGACGCTGGCGAAGGAGAGCGAGTACGCCGCCTGGACCATCTACAACCGCTACTACCTGAACCACTACACCATCGCCGTGCACAACCTGCCCAAGGGCCTGGGCACGCTTCCGGAGTTCAACGCCTTCCTCGAGCGGCACGGGTTCCACCTCAACGACTCGGGAGGGAAGATCAAGTCCGATCCCGCGGGCAAGCTGCTGCAGAGCTCCACCGTGGCCGCGCTCGTCGACGCCGACTTCGACGACGGCCAGGGCGGAACGCTGGCCCGGCGCATCGGCGGGTCGTACGTCGAGTTCGCCGAGCGCAAGGTCCTCGACCAGTTCGCGCACCTGTCGCCCGAGCAGATCCGCCGCGAGCACCGCCGCGAGGGCTTCGAGGCGGCCAACGCCGACCGCATCTTCGAGAGCACCTACACGGCGCAGACGCAGCGCCGCCTCGGCTCGTAGGGCCTCCTCATGCCTCCGATCGCTCGCGCCAGCCTCGAGGACGCCCGCCCCTGAAGGACCTCCAGGCATGGCCTCGCGCTGCTGGCCTTGTTGTTTACGAGCCTGCCCAGCGCGAGCAGCCGTGCGGCCGACCCGGAGTTCGGCCCCACCGACTGGCGGGAGCTCGAGAACTCGCCGGTGACGACTCACGGGCTCAACCTTCCCGAGCGCGAGCATGCCTACGGGGTTGCCGAGCCGGGGCGCAGATGCGGGGCAGGATCAATGCGCTGTCCCGCGACATCCTGCTCACCACCTTCAGGGACGCCCGGGGACAGTGCCGGGCCGTGGCGCGCACGACGGTAGCCCGGGTGCCTGACGCCGTCCTGCAGAGCGTCTACCTGTCGCTGCGAAAGCCCCGGGATGTGGCGTACCTCGACATCCACGGGCAAGACCCCAGGACCGGCCAGCAGATCATTGAGCGCATCGTGAACTGAGCAGGCCGAGGATTTCTCCCTCTGGGAATCCGCCCCGCCGCACCCGCCGAGACCTGACACACGCCGAGGACCTGGCCCACGTGGGACAGGTCCCTCCCTCTGGAAATCCGCCCCGCCGCGCCCGGCGGAGACCTGACACACGCCGAGGACCTGGCCCACGCTGCCTCTCGGTCTACGCGGCGGGGTATCGTCCCAAGCCATGATCGCACTGCTCGCAGTGATGCTGCTCGCCCAGGCGTCGGCCATGGAGACCGTTCCTGGTCGCGCGTTCGAGAAGGGCGACAAGCCAGAGGGGCTCATGCCCGAGCATCGGCGGGTGAGCGTCGAAGGCTTCGGCAAGCTCGACGTCGTCGACCTCGCCGCATGGGAGAGACACTTCGCCGCAGAGCCGAAGGTCGCCGGCCAGTGCGTCACCAAGCCGGCGGGCGATCTCAAGAATGCGCTCAAAGGCGAGGGCGTGCCGAAAGACAGCCCGTTGCTCGGCTGCCCCGATGCCGTCGCTCCGTTCACGGTGCAGGCGCGCCGCGTGAAGGCCGGCAAGGTCGAGGGCTTTCTCTTCGTCACCGAGCACTTCATCGAAGACGTGCTTCCGAGCAACCAGGGCCTGACCGCGCTGTTTCAGGGCGTCTCGGCCGATGGGAAGACGTACGTGGTCGGCAGCGTGAAGGTGAAGGCGAAGGGCCTGCGCGACGAGCCCGGCGATCTGCAGAAGGACGCTGCGGCGTACAAGAAGCAGCTCGCCGCCGACGCAGCGATGCTCGGCAAGCTCGGGCCTGAGGATTTCGAGCCGAATCTCGACACGCTGTCCGCGGCGCTTGGCAAAGCGCAGCTGTAGGAGTCTGTCGGGGCACGCGCGGTAGCGCTGCGTGCCGACGCGTGGCCGCGGGCGGGCGCCGGGGCCGCGGGATGAGGCCTGGAAGCAGGAGAGGAACTGCTCGTCGCGAGCGAGGAGCAAGCGCAACTTGGAAATCCGCCTTGCCGTGCCCGGCGGTGACCTGACACACGCCGAGGACCTGGCCCACGTGGGGCAGGTCCCTCCTCTGGAAATCCGCCCCGCCGCGCCCGCCGAGACCTGACACACGCCGAGGACCTGGCCCACGTGGGGCAGGTCCCTCCCTCTGGAAATCCGCCCCGCCGCGCCCGCCGAGACCTGACACACACCGAGGACCTGGCCCACGTGGGGCAGGTCCCTCCTCTGGAAATCCGCCCCGCCGCGCCCGCCGAGACCTGACACACGCCGAGGACCTGGCCCACGTGGGGCAGGTCCCTCCCTCTGGAAATCCACCTTTCCGTGCGCGGCGGAGACCTGACACACGCCGAGGACCTGGCCCACGTGGGCCAGGTCCCTCCCTCTGGAATCCGTCTGGGCCGGCTCCTCCACTTGCCGGACTCCCGGCACTCCACGTATGAGTAGGTCCCGCACCAAGACCGCGACCGGCGAGCAGCCCACCGAGGCCCGCCGTCGCAACGAAGGGGGACGCCATGCCTGAGAAGAAGACCGCCGCCAAGATGCCGCCGCCGGTGAAGGTCACTCCCGAGCTTCTGCGCAAGCTCGCCAAGGGCGTTCTTCGCGAGAGCGCGGCGGGCGGCGTCCGCTCCACCTTGACCATCGGCCGCAATCTCTTCATGGAGCTCTTCCACTCGTCCGCGGAAGCCTTCCGCTCCATGGCTGGAAACAAGACCGACTCGCTCGCCGCGCTGGCAGCCCAGAAGGGGATGGCAGAAGCCGGCTGGGGCCGCACACGTCTGCGCAACGCCATCGAGTTGGTGCTGCTGGCCAAGGTGCTCGACAACCTCCGACCCTGGCCGACGCTGCGCGTGAGCCACTACGAGGAGGTCTTCAACCTCGCCCTCGAGCAGCAGCGCGCCCTCCTCGATCAGGCCGAGAGCGAGACCTGGTCCGTCGTCCGCCTCGCGCAGGAGGCCGGCAAGCTGTGCCCTCCCCGCAAAGCCGCCCGCTCGGCAACCGCCACGGCCACGGTGTCTCCCGACCGTGTGCTGGGCCGGGTCCGCAAGCTGATGGCCGAACTCGCGCCAGCCTCGCCACTGACCGAGATCCTCGTCCAGGCGGGCATCGACTCCGCGCAAGCCAAGGAGTTCGAGGTCGCCCTCGCGTCCGCCGCCGAGAAGCTCCAGGGCATCCAGGCGTCGCTCGAGGAGCTCAAGAAGCGCTCCGCCCACAAGCTCCAGCGCCTCGCCGGAAAGGTCGCCGCGTCGGGCTAGCTCGCGGCCAACGCCGACCGCATCTTCGAGACCACCCCCACGGCACAGACGCTGCGCCGCCTCGGGTAACACGACTTGCGCAGGCCGAGGAGCTAGTCTGAGCGCCTTTTTCGGAAGGCCACTCGACCATGAGCCGCAGCCGGTACCTTCGCCTGGCAGCCATCGCGCTGCTGCTGGGCGTCTCCATCCCGTCGTACAGCCTGATCCCCTTCCACAAGTTCTGGGGCCTCGACCTGCACAACCTGCAGGCGTTCCACACCTGCGCCGCACGGGACAACCCCTACCTGGCCACCGGCCAGCAGTGCGCCGACGACGGCTGGCGGGACATGTATTACCCGCCGGCGCTCTATTTCTCGTTCACCTGGACCCGGCTCTGCTCGCTCCCCACGGCCATCCGCATCTGGGCGGCCGTCATCGTCCTGGGGACGCTCGCCTGTCTCGGTGCCTGGCTCCCGAGAGCTGGCTGGCGGCGGGTGGGCTGGCCGGAAGCCGCCACCTTTTGCTTGATGCTCGCCGCACAGTTCCCGGTGGTCTTCGCAGCCGAGCGAGGGAACAGCGACGTGATCGTCCTGGCGCAGTGGACGCTGGCGATGGTCCTGATGCGCGCGAACCGCCCCTTCACCTCGGGCCTCGCGGCGGGGGCTGCAGCCGCCACCAAGCTCTACCCCGTGTTCGGCTGCCTGGTGACCGGCGTGGGCCTGGTGGCCCGGGGGGTGGGCGACAGGAAGGAGTTGCCCCGCCTCCTGCGCTACTTCGCGGGTGGAGTCGCCGCGGTGGTGCTCCTGGTGCTGGCCTTCTTGCCGCAGACCCGCTCCTACCTCGACGACGAGCTGCCCCGCTATGCGCGGGACGTCACCCCGCTGTTCGTCTACTCGCACTCCCTGCAGCACGTCTTCGCCCAGAAGGAGCTCGCCTACGGGCTCTTCGCACTGCTCGCCGGGGTCTGGACCGTCGCCGCCGCCAGGTTCCTGCAGCGAGACCCGACCTTCGTCTTTGCGGGCGGCCTGGCCATCGCGACGTACTGGGCGTCCACCAGCTATGACTACAACCTGCTGGTGACCTTTCCGCTCCTGCTGCTCCTCTTCGCGCGTGGGGCCGGCCGCGACGCGGTGGGCGCCCGCTCCTGGTGGGCCTTCGCCCTGCTCCTGGTGGGGCTCTTCGCCATCGTCGGGCACCGCGGTCTCTTCGCGGGCTCGGACACGCTCAAGCGCGCCCACATCCTGTTGCAGTGGGGCTGGCTGCTGGCTGTGGGGTTGGCGGCCCCGCGCCTCGTCGACGACCCAAGTCCCGAGCGCGCAGGCGCCAAGCATGATCTTCCAGCAGTAGGCCCCGGCGTCACCACGCCGTAAGCCCCTTCTGCCGAGACGTACCTACCTGCCGCGCATCACGATGGACATGAGACGACTGCTCGCAGCCTCGCTGGTCATCCAACTCCTCTCGTCCACCGCTCTGGGCGAAGACTCCCAGCGCCCGCCGCCGGCCAAGGCCACGCTCACGGTCGAAGTCACGGAGCTGCGCAACGACTCCGGGGTCGTCCGCGCCTCGGTCTACCGGACCGAGGCCGACTACAAGGAGAAGAAGGCCTCTGCCTCAGGCGAGGGGCGCATCCAGAACGGCAAGGCCACGCTGGTCCTGGAGGGCCTCGAGCCGGGCACGGCGATGGTCCGCGTCTTCCACGACGAGGACGGCGACGGGAAGATCAAGACCAACTGGCTGGGGATGCCCAAGGAGGGCGTCGGCATGTCCCGCAACGCCAAGGGCTTCATGGGGCCGCCGAGGTTCGACGACGCCAAGTTCGAGCTGCCGGCCGGGCCGACCACCACCTCGATCAAGCTGCACTACTTGTGATCGCTCGAGCCGGGCGCCTTCGGCGGGCGTAGCTCCATCCCCACCACGTAGTGCTCGTAGGAGCGGTCGCGGGTCGCCTCGGGGCGCATGACCTTGGTGCGGGCGAAGGTCGCCTTGACCTGCTTCAGGTAGCCCTCGAAGCCGGTGCCCATGAAGACCTTGCAGACGAAGCTGCCGCCGGGCTTGAGGGTCTTCTTGGCCGTCGCCAGCGCCAGCTCCGACAGCTCCAGCGAGCGCGTCTCGTCCACGTCCTTGATGCCCATGGTCTTGGGCGCCATGTCGCTGGTGACGAGGTCGAACTTGCCGGAGTGGAGCTCGGCGAGCCTGGCCTCGAAGTCGGGGGCGCGGATGTCGAGCACCGCGGTCTTCACGTGCCGCTTGGCGATGGGCGCGATGGCGACCAGGTCCACGCCGATGACGAGGCCCTTCTCGCCGACCTGCTCGGCCATCACCTGCAGCCAGCCGCCGGGCGCGGCGCCGAGGTCGAGGATGGCCATCCCCGGCCGGAGGAGCCGGAAGCGCTCGGCGATCTCGTCGATCTTGTAGGCCGACCGGGCGCGCAGGCCTTCCTTCTTGGCCTTGCGGTAGTAGAAGTCCTTCGGGTCGTAGGGCTTGGGCACGGCGTTCTTCAACCACGCCCCGGCCGCCCAGGGCAAGCGGCGAGAGACGGTCTTTCGCCACGCGCCGTCCCCGGCCGCTCCGCATCCCCTCCGACGAAGTCTCGAAAGAGGCGTTGACCGCCTGCCGGGCCGGTATGTATACGCCCTCAGGATTCGTGCTACCGGGGAGGTCGCCGCCGTGCCGAGGTGCCTGCTGCTCGCCGCTGTCGTCCTGGCCTTTCCCTCTCGCGTCCTCGCGCACGAACTGTGGATCGAGCGGCAGTCCGGCCAATTCGTGCTCCAGGGCGGGCACCAGGGCGAGAAGCCTCTGCCGCTCGACCGAGCGAAGGTGAAGGCGCTGCGCTGCGCGTCCGGCAAGGAGCTCCCCAAGGACCTGCTCGCCGCTGCGGTGGCAGAGCCCACCCGGCTGGCGGTCGCCGCCACCTGCGGCGCCATCTCTGCGTTCGTGGATGGCGGCTTCTACTCGCTCACCCCCGACGGCGAGAAGAACCTCCCGAAGAGCCAGGTGCCAGACGCGGTGAAGGCCTGGCAGTCGCGGCAGTACGCCAAGTGGGTCGATCCTCGCTCGCCCGTGGCAGCCAGGCCGCTGGGAGACGAGCTCGAGATCGTCCCCGTGAGCGACCTGTCGAAAGCCAAGAAGGACGACAAGGCGACCTTCCGGGTCCTGCTCGACGGCAAGCCGGTCGCGGGCGCGGTGCTGGCCATCGATCACAAGGCGCTGGGCGAGACCGACAGCGCCGGCGAGGTCCGCGTGAAGCTGCGCGCGGCCGAGCTCGAGTGCGTCAGCGCCACGCTGCGCCGCCCGCTGAAGTCCGCCGACGCCGACCAGCTCGTGCTGGAAGCCAGCCTGGCCTTCGAGGTGGCGAAGTGAGCCGTCCCACCATCCCGGCTCTCGCGGTGGTCTCCGCGCTCCTGGCGAGCCTCGCGCCGAGCTCGGCGCAAGCCCACGAGGTCCTGCACACCGTGGAGCCAGGCAAGGCCTGGGCGGTGAAGCTCCGGTACGCCGATGGCGAGCCCCTCGCCTACGTCCCCTTCGAGGTCTACTCGCCGGCCGACCCGAAGATCCCCTACCTCAAGGGCCGCACCGATCGCAGCGGCTATGTGGCGTTCGTCCCGGACGTCCCGGGCGCCTGGCGCGTGAAGGTCGTCGACGACAGTGGGCACGGGCTGGACACGACGATCGACGTGGGTGCCGCGGCCTCGGCAGCCACCGCCTCCCCAAACCCGGACGCGAACTTGGCACTCAGGCCTTTGATTGGCTTCGCGGTCATCGCGGTGGTCTTCGCGGCCCTGTTTTGGGGTTACCGAAGGCGGGCGGCGAGGCCATGAGTCCGCTGACCCATATATATGGATGCGGGCGATCCCGTGATCCGCGTCACCAGCGCCGAACAAACCTACGTTACGACTCAGGAATCACGGCTTGGGCCGCCATTCTCGTGGTCCTGGCGCTTTGTGGGACTGCGCGGGCCCACCACGGCGTCGCGTCGTTGGGGATCGCCGGGCCCGAGGGTCCCGGCGCGGCACAGGAGACGACCTCGGCCTTGCCCCTGCCGTGGCGGACGGTCTTCGGGATGGTCAAGAGCGAGGTCGTTCCGTTCCAACGTCTGGCGCATGCCGAGCCCGAGAACAAGTCGGTCTCCTCGTTCAACTTGGCCGCGGTCGGCTTCGGAGTGCTGCCCTGGCTGTCGGCCTACGTCTTCCAGCCCTACAACCTCAAAGCGCAGGACGGCGTCGGCGCCAACGCCGGCTTGGGCGACACCAACCTCATGCTCTCGCTGGGCGCCAAGTGGGACGAAGGCCCGCGCCTGGTCCCGGAGAAGGAGAGTCTGGACGAGCTGGCCGACCTGCACTTCGGCCTGTGGATTTCGCTGACCCTCCCCGTCGGCCCCACGACTCAGCTCGACTCGCGTGGCGAGCCCTTCGCGCCGGACATGCAGACCGGCTTCGGCGAGCCCAGCCCGGCCTTCGGACTGTCGCTGCTCAAGCAGCTCTCGGAGGACTTCACCTGGCTGGGCGAGGCCAACTACCAGCTCTTCTTCACCCACCGCTATCCGGCCACCGTCTACCGCTTCGGCGGCGAGACCCGCGTGAACACCGCGGTGGCCTGGCGCGCCTACGCGTCCGGACGGTTCCGCGCCGACCTCTCGGGCGAGCTGTGCTTCCTGCACCTGCAGCGCGACCAGGAGCGAACGCACGACCTGGAGGCCTCCGGCGGCGCCATCCTCTACGCCGGCCTGGGCTTCCGCGCCTCGTACGCCGGCTTCTCGGCCGCCCTGGGCGCGCGCTATGCCGTCGCCAAGAGCCTGAACGAGCAGGCGGACCAGCAAGGCTCCGAAGGCCTGGAGACTCTCCGCGCCTCGCTCACCCTGAGCTACTCCCTAGGACTCTGATGCACGTCCCCGACGGCTTCCTCTCCCCGCTCCTGACCGTCCCGGCCTTCGTCGCCGCGGCGCCGGTCTGGGTCTGGTCTGCGCGCACCCGATTCGGCCCCGCCTCCGTCGAGTCGCTTCCGGTCGTCGGCTCGCTCACCGCGGTCGCCTTCGTCATCCAGACGATCATGATTCCGGTCCCGGGCGGCACCTCGACCCACCTCCTGGGCATCACGCTCCTCGCCATCCTCTTCGACCCGCGCGTGGCCTTCGTCTGCGAGTCGCTCGTGCTGCTCCTGCAGGCCACGCTCCTCGGCGCTGGCGGCGTCACCGTGCTGGGCGTCAATGCGCTGGCCATGGGCCTCCTCGGTCCGCTCGTGGCCTGGCTCGTCTACCGCCTCCTTCGCCGCATCCACGAGCGTGCCGCCGCCTTCCTCGCCGCCTGGGTCGCGCTGCAGGTCTCGACGCTCGCAATCGCCGGGACGCTGGCGCTGCAGCACCACCTCTCGCCCGACTTCTTCCCCGTGCCGCCAGCGGTGATGGTCGCCTCGATGGTGGTCCCGAGCGTCGTCGCCGGCCTCATCGAAGGGGCGTACACCGTCGTGGCGCTGTCCATCCTGAAGAGGGCGAACCTCCGTGGCCTCTCCTGAACCCCGCCGCAGCCAGGCGATCCTCGCGGCGTGGCTCGTCGCGGTCTTCGGCGTCTCCGCCGTCTCGGACCTGCGCGTCCTCGGCGTCGTCGCCCTGGTCAGCGTCGCCGTGCTGTGGCGCGGAGCTTTGAAGGCGCTGCGCCGGGTCGCCCTCTCGGCGTTTCCGCTGACCCTCTTCCTCGCCGCCGCCAGCTGGGGCTGGGTCTGGCTCTGGGAGCGCCGGACGCCCGAGCTGCTGCCCTACGCGGCGCTGCTCGCCCGCACGTGCCTCATCGCCTTCCTCACCTTCGCCGTGCTCGGCCGGGTCCAGCTGCTGTCGGCGCTCGCCCCGTGGCCCACGCTGGCGCGCCTGCTCACCATCTGCCTCGCCCAGATCCACGCGCTGCGCCTCTTGCTGTCCGAGTCGGCGCTCGCGCTCAAGAGCCGGCTGCCCCGCAAGCCCACGGTCGCGACCGTCATCGCCAACAGCGGCGGGCTGACCGGGTCCATGCTCTCCATCTCGACGCGCAACGCCCGGGAGATCACCGAGGCGATGCGCTCGCGGGGGTTCTCGTGATCTTCGAGCTCGACGGCGTCTGCGCCGACCTCTCCGGCCGGCCGGTCCTCAAGGACGTGCGCTTCAGCGTCGCGCCGGGCGAGCGCGTGGTGCTCCTGGGCGTCAACGGCTGCGGCAAGTCCACACTGCTCAAGCTCCTGGACGGGCTCGTCTTCCCGACTTCGGGGACCCTGCGCTGGTCGGGTCAGCTCCTGGACCGCGCCGCGCTCGACCGGACCCAGACGCGGCTCGCCTTCCGCAGCCAGGTCGCCCTGCTCTTCCAGAACGTCGACGCCATGCTCTTCAACCCCACCGTCGCCGACGAGATCGCCTTCGGGCCCCGACAGCTGGGGCTCACCGACGTGGGCGCGCGGGTCCAGAAGTGGGCCGAGGTCTTCCAGGTCTCGGAGTTCCTGCCGCGGCCGCCGTTCGAGCTTCTCGGGTGGGGAGAAGAAGCGGGTGGCGCTGGCCGCGCTGCTCGCCATCGACCCCAAGGTCCTGCTCCTCGACGAGCCGACCGCGAACCTGGACCCGGCCTCGGCAGCGCGCCTGGTCGACTTCCTGGAGCACCAGCACGACCTGACGGTCATCGCCTCGACCCACAACCTCACGGTGGCCGACGAGCTCGGCTCGCGGGCGCTGCTGATGGGCGCCGGGGCCTCGGGGCTGCTCTTCGACGGTCCCACCAAGGCGCTGTTGGGCGACGAAGCGCTGCTCGTCCGCAGCGGGCTCGCCCACCGGCACTCCCACCACCACGGCTCGGTCGAGCACTCGCACCACCACGTCCACGACCTGGAATAGACCCGGGGCAGGCCCCCTCCCCCACTCCCGGGGTTGATTTTCGGACGCCATCGCGCCAATGGATCGGGCCGTGGGCCGCAAGACAGCATTCATCCTCGGGTTGCTCTTCCTGGGCGCAGGCTGCGTCGGGGACCCGTCTGCCCACTTGGACCGCGCGCGCCAGTACGCCTTCCAGCGCCAGCCCGCCGACGCTCTGCTGCAGTACGAAGAGGTCCTCTCGCTGGTGGCCAAGAAGGACCCGCACCGCGTCCGCGACCTGCTCGTCCCCGCGCTCAAGGGCGCCGGCGACCTCTGCTATCTCGAGCTGCGGATGTACCCGCGGGCCATCGAGTACTACCGGCAGCTCGCCAACCACTTCCCCGACGCCGCCGAGACGCTGGACGCCCGGGCCGCGCTCGCCGACCTCTACCGGATGCACGGCGACCGGCGCGCCGCCGTGGCTGAGCTGACCGCGCTCGTCCAGTCGTTCCCCTCCGGCGCCGACGTCGACCGCTACCGCTACATGGCCGTGCAGGACTACTTCGAGCTGGCGGACTACGACCAGGTGATGATCGAAGCCCGGGCGCTGCAGGAGCGCTTCCCCGACAGCTCCTACGCCGTGCAGGCGCAGCTGATGGTCGCCGAGTCGCTCGCGCTCCAGGGCCAGCGCGCCAAGTCCATCCAGGCGTACGACGTGCTGCTCACTCGCTGGCCGAACGACCCGCTGGCTCCCCAGGCGCGCGTCGAGCAGGCGAAGGTGCTCTACGAGGACGGCAAGACCGAGCGCGCCGTCGACGTGCTGGTCGCGGCGCTCAAGGACCACCCGAACCCGAAGGCGGTCCAGGTCGAGATCGCCCGGCTGCGCAAGAAGCTGGCGGCGCGCCGCGCCCCCGCGAAGTTCGAGCATGCCGCCGCCTGGCCGGAGTTCCACGGCCTGGAGCCGCAGCCACACGAGGTCCAGTAGCTCCGGGTCGCGTCCATCCCCCCAACGTTGTTATGGTTTCGCGCTTCCGAAACCAGACTCCCTCGAGGTCCACGCCATGAACCGTTCGAAGAGCCACGCCCTGTTCGAGAAGGCCCGCGCCCTGATGCCCGGTGGCGTCAACTCCCCGGTCCGCGCGTTCCGCGGCGTGGGCGGCGACCCGGTCTTCTTCAAGAGCGGCCAGGGCGCCTGGCTCACCGACGTGGACGGCAACCGCTACGTCGACTACGTGGGCTCCTGGGGGCCGCTGATGCTGGGCCACGTGCCGCCGCAGGTCACCGCGGCCATCGTCGAGGCCGCGCAGGGTGGCACCAGCTTCGGCGCTCCCCACGAGCGGGAGGTCACCATCGCCGAGATGATCTGCAGAATCGTCCCGTCGGTGCAGAAGGTGCGCCTGGTCTCCTCCGGCAGCGAGGCGACGACCGCCGCCATCCGCGTCGCGCGTGGATTCACCGGCCGCGACGTCATCGTCAAGTTCGAGGGCTGCTACCACGGCGCGGTCGACAGCCTGCTCGTGAAGGCCGGCAGCGGCGTCGAGACCCTGGGCCTGCCCGACTCCCCCGGCGTGCCCGCCGACCTCGCCCGCCACACGCTGACCCTGCCCTACAACGACCTCGAGCGCGCCAAGGACCTCTTCGCCAAGATGGGCGGCCAGATCGCCGGCGTCATCATCGAGCCGGTGGTCGGCAACATGGGCGTGCTCGTCCCGCGCGAGGGGTACCTGAAGGGACTGCAGGAGCTCTGCCGCAAGCACGGCGCGCTCTTCATCTGCGACGAGGTGATGACCGGCTTCCGCGTGGCCTACGGCGGCGCGCAGTCGCTCTTCGGCCTCGAACCCGACCTCTCCTGCTTCGGCAAGGTCATCGGCGGCGGCCTGCCGGTGGGCGCCTACGGCGGGCGCAAGGACGTGATGGCCAAGGTCGCCCCCGAGGGCCCGATCTACCAGGCGGGCACGCTCTCCGGGAACCCGCTGGCCACCGCGGCCGGAATCGCCATGCTCACCGAGCTGGGCAAGCCCGGCACCTACGAGAAGCTGGAGGGGACCGCGGGCCGCATCGCCCTGGGCCTCAAGGAGCGGATCGCCTCGCACCGGCTGCAGGCGGTGGTCAACCGCGTGGGCAGCATGTTCACGCTCTTCTTCGCCGCCGAGGCGCCCTACGACTACGCCTCGGCCAAGAAGGCCGACGCCGCGCGGTTCGCCCGCTTCTTCCACGCCATGCTCGACCGCGGCGTCTACCTGCCACCCTCCCAGTTCGAGGCGGCCTTCGTCTCGCTCGCGCACGGCGAGGCCGAGATCGCCGCGACGCTGTCCGCGGCCGACGAAGCCCTCTCCGCGTGATCGCATGAGGCTCCCGGACGGTTTTTGAGGCTAAGATGTCCGCCTTCTGGGAGCCAGGATGCGGATGCCGACGTCGGGCCCAAAGCAGCGCGTCAAGACCGAACGGATCGTCGACCACCTGGTGGCCGCGGGGCTCGAGGCCCTGCCCGAGTCCCCGGAGCTGGCGCGGCGCTGCCTGCTGGACCTGTCGGTCATCGGAGGCGACCGCGCGGTGTTCGCCACCTGCGTGCTGACGCTCGAGCTGGCGCTGCTCAAGGACCCGGAGGCGCGCGAAGCGCTGCCCAACTACGTGGCCGTGCTGCTCGAGGCCTACCGCGACCCGCGCCTGGCCAACGTGCTGGTGGCCGGCAGCCCCGAGCCTCGACCAGCGCTGGCAGCGCATCCGCCCGGTCGTGGCCGACTTCGTGGCGCTGCGCGGCGACGCTGCGCCGGCCGAGGAAGAGCCGGTCGAGGAGGTCTCGGCCGACCACGTGGAGGAGGAGCCCGAACCGGCCACCGCCGACCAGGAGCCGCGCCACGCCATGCAGCGCCTGGCGACCCCGACCGAGCTGATCGCCGAGATCCAGGAGATCATCGAGGACGAGGCGGAGCCGTCCAGCCGCCCGCCGCCCCCACCTCCTCCGGAGTCGGAGGTCGCCCCGCGCGCTGGCTCGACCCCACCGCGGCCGCCGCCCCCCGAAGACGCGGAGGAGGACTGGGAGCCGGACGCCGAGGTTCGCCAGTTCTGGAGCTACGCCGAGAAGGCGCTGGGCCGCGTGCCGGACCCGAACCAGTCGCTGGTGGGCGCGCAGTCGTTCGCCACCGCCCGCTCCTCGGACCGCGCCCACCTGATGCGCTTTGCCCACGACCTGGTGTCGCGCCACCCGCAGGTCCGCCAGGCGCGGGCGCTGGCCGCCATCACGCTGCTCTACGTCGCGGCCCAGGAGAAGGAGCGCGGCCTGCTGGGCATCAACAAGGAGCGGATCAAGCTCATCAAGAGCGGCCTGTCGATGCTGGGCGACGTCCGGGCCGCCGGACAGGTGGCGGTGCTCTTCGAGGCCGACGGCCCCGAGACCCGCAAGGCCTTCGCCCCGGTCGTAGACATCGTCCTCAACTACCTGGGCTTCTGCGCCCGCGAGAAGCTCGACCCGCGCAGCGCCGACGCCGCCGACGCCTTCGCGACCCCGAAGTAGCCCATGCACATCGCCATCCTCTACAACCACGACTTCGAGCACCTGCCCGAAGGCGTCAGCCGCAACAGCCAGGACGCCGTCGTCGGCGTGGTGCGCACCATGGAGACCGCGCTCTGCGCGCGCGGGGCCTCGGTCTCCACCTTCCCCGTCGGCCAGGACCCCTTCGCCTTCCCCAAGGAGTTCCTCGCGGGCAAGCCCGACCTGGTCATCAACCTGTGCGAGTCGTTCGCCGGCGACTCCCGCGGCGAGATCATCGTCCCCACGCTGCTCGACCTGTTGGGCGTGCCCTACACCGGCTCCAGCGCGCTGCCGCTCCTCTTGGCCCTGCACAAGCACAAGGCCAAGGAGGTCCTGCGGTCCAACGGCGTCCCCACTCCGCCGTGGCACCTCGTGCGGCGGCCCGAGGACATCGAGGGCGTGCGGCTGCGCTTCCCGGTCATCGTCAAGCCCGCCCACGAGGACGCCTCCATCGGCATCGACCGGCTCTCGCTCGCCCGCGACGCCGAGCAGCTGCGCTTCGCCTGCCTGCGCGTCTTGACCGAGCGGCGCCAGCCCGCGCTGGTGGAGGAGTTCATCGACGGCCGGGAGCTGAACGTGGCGGTCTTGGGCCCCGACGGCGGCGCCGAACTGCAAGTGCTGCCCATCAACGAGATCGACTTCAGCGGTCTCGCCGCCGACCACCCGCGCATCGTCACCTACGCCGCCAAGTGGGACGAGGCGGCGCCCGAGTTCAAGGGCACCCCTCCGGTCCGCAGCCAGCTGCCGGCGGCGACGCTGGAGACGGTCTCCCAGGTGGCCCGCGCGGCCTACCGGGCGCTCGAGCTGCGCGACTACGGCCGCGTCGACATCCGCCTCTCGACCGACGGCGTCCCCTACGTCATCGAGGTCAACCCCAACTGCGATCTGTCCGCCGACGCCGGCTACGCCAAGGCCGCCAAGAACGCGGGGATGGACTACGAGGCCCTGGTCTGGCGCCTCGTGGAGATCGCCCGGAGCCGCCATGCACGTCCGCCCGCTGCAGGAGTCTGACCTCGCGCCGCTGCGAACGATGCTCGAGGGGATCGTCGAGTTCCGGCCCGACGAGGTGACCTGCGCCATGGAGCTGGCCGAGCTTCTCGGTGCGCGACCCGCAGGGCTCGGGCTATCTCGGCATCGGAGCCGAGCAAAACGGCAGGCTCGCCGGCTTCCTCACCTACGGGCCGACCCCGCTGGCGCCCGGCACCTGGGACCTCTACTGGATCGCCTCGGCCGCCTGGGCGCGGGGCAAGGGGGCAGGCAGCGCGCTCATCAAGGCGCTCGAAGCCGAGCTCAAGAAGCGCCAGGCGCGGCTCATCCGGGTGGAGACCAGCTCGGTCACCGAATACGCCGCCACCCGCACCTTCTACGACCGGATGAAGTACCTCCCGGCCAGCATCATCAAGGACTTCTACCACCCCGGCGACGACCTCGTGATCCTGACGAAAAGGTTGTAATCCCGCACCGTTGTGGCGGTAGGCTTGCGCCTCTTCGCGGTCCGTTCACGAAGCCTTCTTCTGAAGCCCGACCTCTCACGGATAGACTGAGCCGCGCATGGCAGACGCCCCCAAGGTCCCGCCTCCGCTGCCTCCGAAGAAGCCCGCGGCTCCCCCGGCCGGGGCCGCGCCTGCGCCCGCCTCGCCGTCGCTGCCCAAGCCCGACAACAAGGCCGCCGACCCGTTCAACGAAGGGCCCGAGCCCCGTCTCCCCAAGGGTTCGCCCGACGAGAAGATGGATTACTTCCGGGCGGTGGTGAAGCAGAAGACCGAGACCCTCAACCGCGCCCGCTTGATGTGGGCCGAGCGCAGCGGCGAGCTCGACAAGCTGCGCGACGAGCTGACCGACTACCGCATCCGCGCGATGGCCGCCGAGACGCGCCTCAAGGAGGCGCAGGAGGAGCTGGGCGCCAACGAGGCCGACCGCAAGGACCTCGCCGCCGCGCTGGCCGAGCTGGAGACGCAGATCCTCGAGCTGCGCAAGAACCAGTCGACGGACAAGGCGTCGCTGACCACCCGGGAGGCCGAGCTCGCCGAGAAGACCGCTGCGCACCAGCAGGCCGCGGCGATGGTCGAGGCGCTCACCCGGCAGATCGCCGACCGCGACGAGAAGATCCGATCCACCGAGGCCAAGCTCGAGATCGTCAACGAGGTCAACGAGGGCGTCGGCCGCGAGCTGGAGGCCCAGAAGGCGGAGGTCGCCAGGCTCACCGAGGACCGCGACCGGACCGCGGGGCAGCGCGACGCCGCCGAGACCGACCTCAAGGCCGCCCAGACCCAGTGCGCCGAGCTCGAGGCCGACAAGGCCGCCGCCGAGGCCCGCGCCGCCGAGCTGGCCCGCGAGCGCGACGCTCTGCAGGAGAGGTTCGACAAGCTCGCCGGCGAGCTCGAAGAGACCAGGAAGGGCGCGGCGGCCGACGCCGACCAGGCCCGCAAGGACCTGCAGGAGCTGGAGCGCCGCAAGGGCGCCGAGCTCTCCGAGGCCAAGAACCAGCAGGCTCAGGCGGTCGCCAGCCTCAAGGCCGCCCACGAGCAGGAGCTGGCGGACCTCGCCGCGCGCCACGCCGAGGCCCTCGCCGCCCAGAAGGGCGCCGGCGAGAAGGCGATCGCTGACCAGAAGGCCGAGCTGGACGCCGCCGCCGCCGCTGCCGCGGACGAAGCCAACGCCGGTCACGGGCAGGCGCTCGCCGAGCTCAACGCCAAGCTCGAGGCCGCCGAGGCCGCGCTCGCCCAGGAGAAGGACCAGCGCGAGACCCTGGAGGCCCAGCTCGCCGAGTCCAAGGGCAGCGAGAGCGCGCTCGAGGACGAGTGCAACCGCCTGCGCGACGAGGCCGACCGGCTGGAGACCGAGCTGCGCCCGTTCGAGGAGGAGGCCAAGAGCCTCAAGGCCGAGCTCGAGAAGCGGGGCGCCGCCGCGACCACCGAGTCCAAGAGCCTGCGCGCGGAGCTGGCCGACGCCCACCGCAAGGCCATGGACGCCAACACCGCGATGCAGCGCGAGAAGGCGGAGCGCGAGGCCGCGGACGCCAAGGCCAAGGACGCCGACGCCCGGGCCGCCAAGGCCGAGGCCAAGGCGCGCGAAGCGACGACCAAGGCCGGCGAGCTGGAGTCGAAGCTCAAGGTGCTCGAGCCCCAGGCCAAGGACGCCCAGTCCAAGCTCAAGGAGTCCGAGAGCAAGCTCGGCCGCGGCCAGGAGGCGGAGAGCAAGCTCAAGGTGCTCGAGCCCAAGGTCAAGGAGCTGGAGGCCCGCGCCAAGGAGCTGGAAGCCAAGCTGCGCGACAGCCAGAGCAAGGCCCAGGAGGCCGAGACCAAGCTGCGCTTCGCCGAGCCGCGGGTGAAGGAGCTGGAGGCCAAGCTGCGCGAGAAGGCCCCGGCCAGCGTCGACCCCAAGCTCGAGAGCAAGCTGCGCGAGGCCGAGGCCAAGGCGGCCGACCTGGAGAGCCGGCTCGGAACCGCCGAGAAGACCGAGGCGGACCTGCTGCGCGAGCTCTCGGTCACCCAGGCCGCGCTGCAGACCGCCAAGGCCAAGGCCGCGGCGGCTCCCTCCGGTGGGGCGGGCGGAGCCTCGGACGAGGTCGTCGCCGAGCGCGACAAGCTCAAGAACGACGTCGCGGCGCTCAAGAAGAAGATGGCCGCCGCCGAGACCGCCATCGAGGCCGCCGCCGCCCTGAAGATGAAGGTGGCCAGGCTGGAGGCGCAGCTCAAGGGTGGAGTGAAGAAGTAGGCCCGGGGCCCAACCCCAGGTCCCGACGCACTTTTTTCGGCCACGTGCCGTCCGTTTTCCGGGCTGGGGTACACCAAGAGGCAAACCGCGGTGCCGGCGCCTGGCGCCGGTGTAGGTCGAGGCGGCCGAGGCCTCGCCATGGACCCTCGAGCAAGGCGATAATGTCCGACCGTCACTGGGCCATGAGAGGCAACTCATGAAACGACGACTCGGAGCGGCGCTCATCGCGGTGCTGGCTTGCGTCGGTGGTTGCACCGAAATCTACGTCTACGACCCCTCGGCCGGCCGCCACGGCATGGAGGACCGCGCCATCCGGGTCAACGGCCGGTTCTGCACCGAGGCCACCGACGACCTGTCGCGCCCCATCAAGCTCCTGTTCGCGATGGACACCTCCGAGTCGATGTCCGCCACCGACCCGGACGGCACCCGCGCCCGGGCGCTGCTCGACCTGCTCGACAGCCTCCCCGACACCCCGGAGATCGAGATCGGCGTGATGCTCTTCGCCGGCGACGTCGCGTGGATCACCAACGGCGGCACCAGCGGCTTCGTGAAGCTGCAGTCGATGACCCAGGCGGACAAGGACAAGATGGCGGCGACCATCCTCTCCTACGCCTATGCCGGGCAGCTGGGCGGCGCCAACCGCGACACCACCAACTTCATCAAGCCGCTCTCGGAGATCTTCGCCACCATCAGCGCCGACATCTCCAAGGGCCACCAGGCGGCCTCCTCCAGCGGCGACCCGGAGCTGGCCCGTTACAGCGTCATCTTCCTCTCCGACGGACACCCGCGGGAGGCCGACGCCACCAACGACGAGCTCATGGCGCGCTGCGCCGCCATCCGGGCGCTCAAAGCCGACGCCGCCGACGTGGTGCTCAACACCGTCCACGTCTTCAACCCGGTCCAGCCCATCCCCACCTTCTGCGCGGCCGACGCCGGCCAGTGCCAGGCGGAGATCATCGAGCGGGACGCGGCGCGCCTGAAGCGCATGGCCGACAAGGGCGGCGGCGAGTTCCGCGACTTCCGCGACGGCGAGCCCATCAACTTCCTCTCCTTCCACCTGGGCGGCGTCAAGCGCGCCTTCCTGGTCAAGGACATCCAGGTCTACAACCTCGACGCGCGGCCCAACTCGCTGCTCGAGGAGGCCGACTCCGACTCCGACGGCCTGCCCGACGCCGACGAGCTGCTCCTCGACACCGACCCCACCAAGCGCGACTCCGACGGCGACGGCTTCTCGGACGGCGTGGAGAAGTACTTCGCCGACCGCGGCGGCCCCTTCGACCCGGTCTGGAGGGCCGACGGCTCCTCGCTGGACAAGGGCTGCCCCACCGAGATCAAGGGCAAGGACGACGACCACGACGGGCTGCTCGACTGCGACGAGCTGCTCATCGGCACCTCGAACACGCGCTTCGACACCGACGGCGACGGCGTCCCGGACGTGATGGAGTGGCTGGGGCACACGCAGAGCGGCGCCACGGACGACGAGTCCGACCCCGACCGCGACGGGCTGGTCAACGCCATCGAGGTCCGCGGCCACACCGATCCGCTCATCGCCGAGGACTCGCACCTGACCGACCGCACCTACCGCTACCAGATGCACCAGCTGCCCATCACCGAGGCGACCGGGCGCATCTGCTACGACTTCTCGGTCGACAACGTCCTGCTCGTCCCCACCCTCAACACGGGCCAGGGCAAGGGCGTCAACCACCTGATGATGACGGTCGTGGAGGTGGGCGGCGACGACCTGGGCGGCCCGCCGCTCTTCCGCATCGCGCGCTTCACCGCCACCTACCCGTTCGCTGGCATCAAGGACCCGCCCGACGGGATCATCCCGCTGGCGCCTTCCGACTTCATCGCCCCGTGACACAGACGAGGTCCGAGCCCATGACCAAGTTCGCTTCGAGCTTCGCCCTCGCCATCGCTGCGTCGTTGCTCGCCGCCTGCCCGGGTGAACACCTGCCGGGCCCCGACGCCAGCTTCGAGCACAGTTGCGGCTCCAAGGAGGCCGCCGCCCAGAACCCGGAGTGCGTGCTGACGCTCGGCTCGGAGGCCCAGAGCAAGATCGACCAGCTGGAGAAGGTCGACTGGTGGGTCCTCGACGTCCCCACCCTCCCGGACCGCGCGCTGATCACCGTCGTCGCCCAGTACAAGGTGCCCTCGACGCCAGTGGTCCTCACCGTCAACGTGCTCGAGGAGGACGGAGTCAAGTCCGTCGGCATCGGCACCGACCCGCGCCGCTCCAGCTCCACCACGGCCGGCGGCCCCGGGCCGGCGCAGGCGGTGGGCAAGATCACCAAGCCCGGCAAGTACTACGTGACCGTCCGCCACGACACCTCGGCCGACGACCCGGCGCTGGACAAGAAGAACTTCTACAACATCCTCGCCAAGGTCGACTCCGACCCCGACCTGAACGAGCCCAACGACGAGAGCGCCCAGGCCACCAACATCACCTTGGCTGCCTGCGGCAGCTTCGCCCAGGCCACCGGCGCGTTGTCGGTGTCGGGCGACCTGGACCGCTTCAAGTTCGACGTCACCCCGTGCGGCAGCGGCCGGACCATCCTCTACGTCTCCATCGAGGCCCCGGCCTCCCCCGGCCCGCAGATCCGCCTCAACTACGTCCTCAATGGACCTGCCGGACCCGTGGCCAACGACTACTCGAAGACCCCGATGAAGGACCAGCTGGTGGCGACCGCGCGCCTGTCGGCCGCTGGCCACTACGAGCTGGCGGTCAACGCCTACATGGGCCCCCGCGACGTCGTCCCGCCACCGGGCGACACGACCTTCGTCTACAAGGTGAAGGTCGGGCTCTTCCCGGACCAGGACGCCAACGAGGGCCTGACCGGCAACGACACCCCCGAGACCGCCACCAACGTCGGCCTGGCGGTGGGGAGCACCAAGGTCCTCGACGGCCGGCTCTCCTACACGGGCGACTACGACACCTACAAGGTCGACGTCGCCGGCGACGCGCGGCTCTATTACAAGCTCGAGTACACGACCAACCCCGGCCAGTTCGCGGCGGTGCCCACGTTGGTGCCCAAGCAGCTCACGGTCTTCACCGTCGACAGCTCAGCCGCGTGCGCCTCCAACTGCGGCGGCGACATGTCGTACACGGTGCCGTGGTGCAACAAGAAGCAGTGCCTGCACCAGGAGCGCATGGACGACTCGAAGATCGCCGACTACGCCAACTACGAAGGCCAGCTGCTGATGAAGGCCGGCACCGGGCCCTACTACATCCAGTTCTCGTACACGGGCGCCGAGGGCGGCGACGACATCCCCTACAAGCTGACCGTTACCATCAAGCCCGCGGTGGCCCCCACGACCCAGGCGACCCCGAAGGTCGTGAACCTCCCTGGCGAGGGCATCACCACCATCAACTGGGGCTGGGGGGCCCACGGCTCCGGTGTGCCCAACGCCCTGCCCGAGCTGCCGCGCAGCCCGCTGGACTACGACAAGGACCACCAGGTCGAGTACCTGGAGTTCCGCTTCGCTCCCAGCGCCGCCGACCAGGCCTTCGCGCTCAAGTGGAAGATCGACCCGCCCGCGGGCAAGAGCGCCGGCCGCGCCTACGACATCGCGCTCCAGCTGGGCTTCTGCAAGGACGCCGCGTGCTCCGCCCTCGACCCGATGCCGGAAGACGGCTACCTGGGCTACGTCAGCGGCGAGACCAACCCCTGGTACGTGGGCAAGACCGACGCCGGCCTGGCGGGCATGCAGGGGGCCTACAAGTTCGACCAGGGCACCGGCACCTTCGAGACGCGCTCCGCGATGTGCACCTGCCTCGACGCGGCGCATCTGGCCGCGGGCAAGTTCATGGTCGCGGTCGAGGCCATCAACCGCACCACCTACGACGACTCGAACATCCACCTGCAGTTCGGCTTGTCGTCCTACCCCTTCACCGCCGTCAACGACACCGGAACCAGCTTCCAGTGCCCCGCGCCCTGTGGCTGGGTCGGGTCGTTCTACTAGGTTTTCCCTCACACGCTGACGAAGCCGACCAAGGAGACACCATGAGGACCCTGTTCTGCGCGCTGGCCGCCATCGCGCTCGCCGCCTGTGGCGGGCCTGCCGTGCCCACGCCGGAGGAACCGCTGCTCGCCCCGGACCTCGGCATGCTGACCTTCGGTGGTACCTTCGGCACTGCGGTTTTCGTCGACAGCTCGCCACAGCAGACGCTCCAACTCAGGGATGGCGGCAAGAAGGACCTCATCGTCGACAACGTGTCCATTGAGGGCCCGGACGCGGCGATGTTCACCGCCGTCCCGAGCGGACAGACCGCCACCAGTGGCAAGGCCGTCTATGTCGTGGTCACCTACACCCCGACCTCCGCCGGCCGGCACAACGCTTTCTTGGTGATCCACTCGAACACCTCGTCGTACGAGCTCAAGCGCGAGAACACCGAGAACCCGTTCGACCCGATGCAGAAGCTGCCGCCGCTGCAGGTCGGCCCGACGACGAAGATGGAGATCGCCGCGGTCGCGGTGTGGCGCTACACCACCAAGGGCACGGTGACCGACACGGCGACTCCGGCCAAGGCGCTCTCGGGCATGAAGGTCACCTGCGTCAAGCCCAAGGGCACGTCCTGCTCGAGCGAGAGCGACTGCGTGGCCCAGGGCCTCACCTGCGTCGAGCAGACCTGCCAGCCGAAGAACTGGACGGGCTGGGAGAAGACCACCGGCGCCGACGGCAAGTTCAGCGCCGACCACAGCTGGGACTGCGGCGAGATCCTGGTCCAGGATCCGGCTGCCACGCCGACCTACGCCTCCAACGTCGGCCCCTTCACCCCCAAGACGGAGATCAGCGTGAAGCTCGACGCCGCCTACAAGGTCACCGGCAAGGTCGTCGAGAAGGGCACCTCCACCGGGCTGGCCAACATCAAGATCAGCTGCATGGCGCCGCCGTCCGCCCCGCTCTCGTGGAAGGGCTGGACCACCACCACCGGCGGCGACGGCACCTTCAGCAACACCGGCGTCTGGCCCTGCCGGGAACTGGTCGCCGAGGACTCCACCAACGCCTACGCTCCGGCCACCGGCACCTGGTCGACCGCCGCCGCCGGCGTGACCATCGAGATGGAGAAGCACTAGCGCGCCCCATGCGAACGCCCCTCCTCGCGCTCTTGGCCGGGGCAGCCCTGCTGTCGCTCTCGGGCTGTCCCGACTCCGCCGACCAGTTCACCGCTGGCCGGCTCCTGGACCCGTGCAACTCGAGCTGGCCGGTCTGCACCACCACCGCCGGCTGCTTCGTGGGCAACTCGTACTACCTGGAGGGGCAGTTCCCCGGCACGCGCCGGTTCATCGTACGCACCGACGGCCAGGCCTCCATCACCATCTCCCTGTACCTCAAGTCGCAGGGAGCGGCGGGCGAGAACCTGCGCATCGAGTGGAACGACGCCGCCTGCGGGAACAAGACGGTCGAGGAGGTCGACGGCAAGGCCTTCTTCAAGGAGATGGAGGCGGAGGGCTCGCTGCGCCGCACCCACAACGTCTACCGCGCCGGGGACCACCTCATCGAGGTCACCTGCGACTCGACCGCCGAGTACCTGCTCAAGGCCGACGTGAACAACGCCAGCACCGGCCAGTAGCCGCCTGCGACCGCAGCACTCGAAAGCTCGCGAGCCGGCGCCCCCGCGCCGGCTCGCTCCGTTCCGGGGCCCTCATCCACTTCATCCACCTCATCCACTGGCCGGCGGCTGCGGCTCGTCCTGCCGCCCTGCGCGGCCCAGCACGTCGTCGAGCGCGCCGGCGAGATGCGGGAAGCGGAAGGCGAAGCCCAGCTCCTTCAGGCGGCGCGGCTCCACGCGCTGGCTCTCGAGCAGCGCGCTGGCCGCCTCGCCCAGCGCGAGCTTGAGCGCAATCGAGGGGGCCGGCACGAGCGCCGGCCGGGACAGGCCGTGGCCCAGCGCCTGGGCGAATTGGCGCTGCGGGACCGGCACCGGAGAGACGGCGTTGATGGGGCCGGTGTAGCGCTCGTCCTCGAGCGCGGTGGTGAGCAGCGACTCCAGGTCCTCCAGGTGGATCCACGAGACGAACTGGCGCCCCGAGCCCATGGGCCCGCCCAGCCCGAGCCGGAAGAGCGGCAGCATCGGCGAGAGCGCACCCCCGTCGCGGCCCAGCACGATCCCGATGCGCAAGGTCGCGACGCGCACGCCGAGCGGGCCCGCATCCCTCGCCGCGGCCTCCCAGTCCCGGCACAGGCCTGCGAGGAAGCCCTGACCCGGAGGGGACGACTCGTCGAGCGGCTCTGCGCCGCGGTCGCCGTAGAAGCCGACCGCGCTCGCCGAGACGAGGACCGAGGGCTTCTGCTGCGCCACGGCAATCGCCTCCACCAGCCGGCGCGTCGTCCCCACCCGGCTGTCGACGAGCGCCTGCTTGCGCGACGGCGTCCACCGCTTGGGCAGCACCGGCTCCCCCGCGAGGTTGACCACCGCCTGCGCGCGCTCGACCGCCTCGCCGAGCGCCGCCGGCTCGACCAGGCGCACGAACGGCCCCAGCGCCTGGCGCGCCCGGTCGACCGACCGGACCAGCACCGCCGGCTCATGCCCCGCCGCGAGCAGCCGTCGCACGAGCGGCCTGCCGACGAACCCGGTGCCTCCGGTGACCAGCACGCGCATCGCGGTCCCTCCAGCCGGTTTGGATGCGCCCGGGCGGCCAGGGGATTCCGAGTCGGCGGGCCCGCCGTCAGTAGCCCCGCAGCTTGACCACCGCCTGCACGTGGGCGTCGTGCAGCGCGCGCAGCCCTCGCTCCGGCTCCTCGCCCTCGAGCACGCGCAGGGCGCCGGCGATGGCCTCGATGGTGGACATGCCGTCCTCGCGAGGCGGCTGCCTCAGGCGCTGCACGCCCGGCTCGGGGCCGGCCAGCGACAGGCGCGGCAGCGAGCGCAGGTAGTCGACGCGCGCGTACATCTTGCGCGACTGCTTCCAGGTGCCGTCCAGGACGATGAGCCGGCGGCAGGGCGGGGCCTCCGGCGAGGGCGGCTGCGGCGAGGGGTAGAGCAGCCAGGTGCCCTCGCCCGCGAGCTTCGACTCGTCCAGCGGATCGAAGTCGCCGTAGTCGAGGATCTCCGAGTTCTTCAGCGCCAGCGACGCCAGCCGCCCGGTGTTGGAGGTGCGCAGCCGTTCGACGATGTGGCGCACGATGACCACCCGGACCTTGGTCTCGATGGCCGGGATGCGGTCGCACAGGCACACCTCCTGGCGCAGGAGGCAGCGCAGGCAGTGGCCTTCGAATCCTTCGGGGGTCCTGGAGCGCATCGGGGCGGCAGCTTAGTCCATCCGCGCGGCAGCGGACGAATGGGCGCGCCGTTGGTCGCAAAGCGGACGTCCCGCCTGTCGCCCACCCGAAAACCGGGCCGATCGGACGAATTGCGCGGTCCGCCGCGCGCCGCGGGCAACCCCAAGATGACCTCGACGCCGGCGCCTCGCCGGCGCGGGACCGCTGGCGCCCGCAGGCCAGCGCGAGGGTTGCCACCGATGAACGAGAGCCGGAGCCGCACGGAGCCCATGTCGAGCGTCGATTGCGCGTGGCTGCGCATGGAGCGCCCGACCAACCTCATCACCATCACCGCGCTCCTGCGCTTCGACGAGCCGCTCGACTTCGAGCGCCTGCGCTCGACCATCGAGCACCGGCTGCTGCGCTTCGCCCGCTTCCGGCAGAAGCTGGTGGAGGGCAAGGGGCGGCTGCGGGTCCCCCGCTGGGTGCAGGACCCGTTCTTCAACCTCGACGCGCACCTCATCCGCACCCGGCTGCGGCGCGGGGACGTGTACGAGCTGCAGCGGCTGCTCGGCGACCTGATGGGCGTGCCGCTCGACCCCACGCGGCCGCTCTGGCAGATGCACTTCGTCGAGAACGTCGAGGGCGGGTGCGCGCTCATCTGCCGGCTGCACCACTGCATCGCCGACGGCAAGGCGCTGGGCAAGGTGCTGCTGTCCCTGACCGACGAGGAGGCCACCGCGGCCACCATCACCACCCTGCCCATCGGCGCGCCCGAGCCCGCGCCGCGCTCGAGCCTGGCGACCGCGGCGCAGGCGGCCCAGGTCGCGACCCGGATCCTCACCCGCGCCGGGCGAGCGGTGCTGCGCGAGCCCGGGCAGTGGGCGCGCCGCGCCTCCTCGGCGGCCGGGGCGCTGGCGCGCCTGGCGCTCTTGCCGGCCGACCCCCGCTCGGCGCTCAAGGGCCGGGTCGGCGTCTCCAAGTACGCCGCCTGGTCCAACCCCATCCCGCTGCGCGAGATCAAGGCGGTGGGCCACGCCATCGGCGGCACGGTCAACGACGTGCTGGTCTCGGCGGTGGCCGGCGCGCTGCGCGCGCAGCTGGCGCGGAGGCAGGACGAGGCGGTGGCGACCTCCGAGATCCGCGCGGTCGTGCCGGTGGACCTGCGCCGCCCGGACGACCCCTCGCCGCTCGGCAACCGGTTCGGGCTGCTCTTCCTGCCGCTGCCCATCTCCATCGGCGACCCGGCGCACCGGCTGTGGGAAGCTCAAGCACCGCATGACGCGGATGAAGAAGGCGCCGGACGCGGGCGTGGCCATGGGCATCCTCTACGCCATGGGCGCCGGCGGGATGGCGCTCGAGCGGGTGGTGCTCTCGGTCTTCGCGCGCAAGGCGTCGCTGGTGCTCACCAACGTGCCCGGACCGCAGGAGGTGCGCTACCTCGCGGGGCGGCGCATCCGCGACCTCGTCTTCTGGGTGCCGCAGCCGGCGGGGCTGGGGCTGGGGGTGTCCATCTTCAGCTACGCCGGCGAGGTGCGCGTGGGCGTCGCCTCGGACGCGCGGGTGATGCCTGACCCGGAGACCTTCGTCGCCGACTTCCACCGCGAGCTGGAGGCGCTGCGCGAGTCGGTCACGCCGCTCATGAAGCGCCCGCGGCCGGACCGGTCGGCCAACGTGCCGCTCTCGGCGCCGCCGGGGCTGCCGCCGCCCGACCGGCATGAGGGCGTCCGGCTGTCGCCCGAGTAGGAGTGCAATCGGGCCCGAGGCTCGAGCGTAGGCACCTGCGAGAACGTCCGGGGCCGTCTTTGAACCGGCCCCGGTCTGCTAGCATCCCCCTCGCCATGCCCGCGACCATCCCCGACCTGACCCGGTCCAGCCCACTCGACCTCTTCCGCGGCTTCGGCATCGCGCTCCGCGGCCTGGGCCTCATCTTCTCCACCCCGGCCCTCTCGCGGCTGGCGCTGGGCGTGGCCTTCGTGACCGTAGTGACCCTGGTCGGACTGTTCGCCGGCCTCTGGCACGCGGTCCCAGCCCTCATGGCCTGGGCCTGGACGCCGCCGGACACGTGGTGGGGCGCGACCCTCTTCACCGTGGCGGAGGTCCTGGCCTTCCTGCTCGCCCTGGTCGCCGGCGCCAACACCCTGCCGATGATGCTCGCCGCGCCGCTGATGGACCCCATCTCCGTCGCCACCGAGCGCCAGCTGGGCGTCGAGGTCCACGCCGAGGAGGGCGTGGGGCGCATGGTGACCGAGGTCTTTCGCGCCCTGGCCAACGGGCTCGTTCGCCTGGCCGTGCTGGCGTTCGGGCAGCTCCTGCTGCTGCTGGTGCTGCTCGTGCCCGGCGTCGGCGGGCCATTGTGGTCGGTGCTCAGCTGGGTCTGGACCGCGCTCTGGGTCAGCGCCGCGCACCTCGACGTCCCCATGGCGCGGCACCTCTACTCCTTCGAGCAGGAGCTCTCGGTGCTGCGCAGGCCGCTCCTGTGCATCGGCTTCGGCGCGGCGGTGGCCCTGATGCTCTACGTCCCGATCCTCAACTGCTTCTTCGTCCCGGCGGCGGTCATCAGCTCCACCCTGCTCTTCCGCGGGCTGGTGGCGGCGGGGCTGCTTCCGGCCCCCAAGGAACGGGGCGCGCCAGGGTAGGATGCAGCCCATGGCCCGCCTCGCTTTCCTCCTCGCCCTCCCCCTCCTGCTCGCGTCCTGCTACCAGGAGATCCGGGGGCTGGAGGACCCGCCGGACGCCGACGAGGTGGTCAGCGGCCCGGACGCCGACGTGGAGCCTGGCGGGCCAGATGCGGCCAAGCCCCGCCTGGACGCCGGGCAGCCCCCCGGGCGCGACGCCAGCCACCCCGGCCCCCCCGACGCCGCCGCCTACGACGCGGGTTCCTGCATCGTCACGCCCTCGCCCGCCCGCGTGAACCAGCCGGTGACCATCACCTGCCCATCCCAGCCGTCGATGGGCGGGCCGTCCTGGACCGTGGACGGCGCCGACGGCGGATACCTCTTCGCCGGCGGCTCGAGCCCGGAGAGCACCACCTTCACGATGCTCTCGGTGCCCAAGAACTTCGCGGACACCACGCTGACGGTGCGGGCCACCTGGCACGGCGCTGGAGGGGACGGGGTCGCGCTCGCGCCGGTCTCGCTCTTGGGCAACCTCTGGGTGGGAAGGACCACCCCGGCGGTCATCGCTTTCACCACCTCGCCCGAGTACACCAAGTGGGGCGGCGAGAACATCAGCGTGGTGGGCTCGGCAGCCTTCACCACGACCCCGCGCGCCCTGGCGCTGCTCTCCAACGGCGACGTCCTGGTGGCCCAGTCGAGCCTCTCGACGCCCGTGCCGCCCGTCATCGTCATCGGCCGCAACGACATGCTGCGCAAGCTCGACTTCGAGTCGCAGGCGAGCGGCGAGCTGCTCTTCAACTCCGACAAGCAGATCAGCCCGCGCGCGCTGATCCAGGCGGAGAACGGCACGGTGTGGGTCACCGGCGGACCCGAGCCCATCCTCTACAGCGCGAGCGGCAAGTACCTGGGCCGGCCGACCGCCGCCGCCAAGCCCTCGGCGAACACGGTGGGGATCGCCCAGCTCAAGTCCAAGGAGATCGTGGTGAGCATGGGCACCCTCAAGCTCGGCCGCTACAGCGCCGATGGCTCGAGCTACACCGAGACGGGCGTGCTCGAGAACCTGGGAGGCTACTCGCAGATCCAGGCCATCTGCGCCCTCCCCGACGGCGGGCTGGTGATCTCGCTCAACCGCTTCCAGCCCAAGTCCGGCGGCCTGCTCGTCCAGCTCGACTCGAGCTTCGCCTTCGTGCGCGAGACTCCCAGCGAAAACTGGCTCCCCTCGGAGATCCCCGCCCAGGTCATCCGCGTCGGCGATGAGTACGTCGCGACCCCTGGCATCATCAACGGCGGTTCGAACCTGTACCGCTACGACCAGAACCTGAAGCTGCTCGGCACCTTCGGCGAGCCCAACACCCCGCACTATGCCGGGGTGGTGCGGCTCCAGTGAGCCCCGCCGATCAGCGGCAGTCGTAGCGCACGTAGGCGACGCCACTCTCGCTTCGCTGGGCGTACACGACCCCGCCCTCGTCGAGGACGACCAGCTCGCGGAAGGTCTCCTCGGGCCCCGAGTTGGCGGGGAGGTCGACCGAGCCGATGGGGACGCCATCGGCGCCGGAGAGGCAGGCGACGCGCACGAACGCGCCGCCGCCGGTGGCGGGGTCGCCGGCGACGAGCGAGCCCAGGTAGATGGTGCCCGAGGCGTCGGTGTCGAGCAGGACGATGGCCAGGACGGGCATGCCCAGCCGCAGCTCGCGGGTGAACCGGCGCTCCATCGTGGCTCGGTCCACCGAGTTGACGAATTCGCGGCCGGCGGCGGCGTCGATCAGGCCCGCCATCACGTAGCTCTTCCCGTCGCGCGACGGGCGGCCGGGGACCTCGGTGCGCTCGGGGTCGGCCTTGCCGCTGGTGTCGCCGACCTTCACGAGGGATCCGTGCTCGCGCTCGACATAGACGTCCTCGCCGTCAACGAAGACACCGGTGACCCCTCCGCCCTCCTCGATGCCCTTGCCCTCGACCGGCAGGTCCCCCACGAGCTTGCCGTCCTTGAGCACCGCCACGGTCTTGTCCCGGAGACGGTCGAGCACGACCGTGCTCCCGTCCTTGGCGACCGCGAGGTCCTGCGGGGCCTGCTGCGTGACCGGGATGGGCTCGAGCGGCTTGCCGTCGGGCCCGAAGCGCACGATGCGCCCGTTGACCTGGTCGAGCACGTAGGAGGTGCCGTCGGGGCCGATGGTGAGGCTCATCGGCGCCTCGGGGTTTCCCTCCTTGGGAATGTTGCGGGCCACCTCGCCCGGTCCCGTGCCCCAGCCTGCCAGGATGACGTCGGGCTTCTTCCCCGGCACCGCTCCGGCTCCCCGAGCGTCGCCGGCATCGCCGGCCTCGACCGCGCGCGCCGGCGCGAGCGCCTTGGGCCCCGCCAGGTCGACTCCGCCGCTCCGTCTCGGCGACTCGGATGGCTTGGAGGTCTTGGAGGCTTCCGGCCCTTCAGCCTCTCCCGTGCGCAGCAACGCCAGGACGGCGACGATGCAGAGAACGACCAGCGCGAGCAGGGCGACGGAGAGCAGAGGACGACGCGTCCGGGAGGTGTCGCTCATGAGGTCGAGGTCGGAGAGGCGCCGTGGTCGCCGGCGAGCGCGGCCAGGTCGCGGGAGATGCGGGTCAGGCTCTCGGCGACGGCGTCGATGCTGCGGGTGCCGTCGAGCACCTCGCTCATGGCCGCCGAGGCATCCTGGAGCGAGGTGACGATGCCGGCCACCCCTTCGGTCTGCTCGCGCGCGCGGGTGGCGATCTGGACGGCAGCGGAGGAGGACTCGCTGATGACCTGGGCGAGGCCGGCGATGGCCGCGCCCGCGCCGTGGGCCTGGCCCACCGCCCCCTGGGCCCTGCGGGTGCCTTCGCCGCTCGCGTCGGCCGCCGCCTGGGTGCTCCGGGCGATCTCGGAGAGCAGCGCGCGCACCGTCTTGACGTCCTCGCGGGACTGGTCGGCGAGGGCGCCCATCTCGCGCGCGACCACGGCGAAGCCCGCGCCGCGCTCGCCGGAGCGCACCGCCTCGAGCGAGGCGTTGAGCGAGAGGACGTTGGAGCGCTCGGCGAGGTCGTTGAGGGTGGCGGCGAGCTCGTCGATGCGCGCGGTCTGGACGCCCAGCTCCTCGAGGCGCCGGGCGATCCCCTCGACCTGCTGCGACACCTGCTCCATGGCGGCCACGGTGGCCTTCACCTGCACCTGGCCCTCCTGCGAGAGCGCCTCGGAGCGCTTGGCGTCCTCGACGACCCGGTTCGCCTGGCCCGCCGCCTCGCCAGAGGTCTGGGCAATCTCGTGCGCGGCGCTGCTGGTCGCGTGCAGCGACTCGGCCTGGCGGTTGGAGAGCTCGACCTGCCTGGCCGACGCTTCGCGCAGCGAGGCCACGTCGCGCTCCAGGCTCGCCACCGCGGCCGCAGTGCGGCTCTTGGCGGCGGCCATCTCGGCGTTCCTGGACTCGAGCTCCTTCGAGTAGACGCCCAGCTTGCGGACGGTCGTGAAGTAGCGGCCGAGCAGGACGTAGCCCAAGGAGGCCAGCAGCGCGAGGAAGCCCCAGGGCGAGACGTAGGTCTCGCCGACGAAGAGGCCCCTCATGTCCACCTGGCTGTCGCGCAGCCCGGTGATCCCCACCGCCGAGAAGCCGATGAAGAGCGCGAGGGCTCCCGGGGCTTTGTCGATGACGTTGATGAGCGCCGAGAAGACGCCGATGAGCAGGGCGATCGAGAGCAGGAGCTCGAAGACCTGCAGCCCCTTGATGAGCGGGACGACGCCGAGCAGCGACAAGCCCACCGAGGCCGCCGTCCAGACATAGAACGCCTTGGTGAAGGCCTTGAGGACCCGGGCGAAGCGCACCTTCGGGAACGCCTCGACGTAGTAGCCGAGGTAGATGGACGGCAAGAGGTAGAGCGAGGTCAGCTCCAGGTACCAGTAGACGACGGGTCCGTATCCGATGAGCTGCTTGATGGGCGAGTAGGCATTGCAGACGACGTAGGTACCGGTGAGCAGCGCCAGCACACCCAGCTTTCGCGCCAGCGTTCCCGACCCCTGCCCACGCATGAGGGCGAACGGCAACGCGACGAAGCCCACCGCGATGAAGAGCACGCCCAGCACGAAGGCCAGGAGCCCGTCGCGCATCCGGTCGTGCAGGACGTCGACCGCGGCGCCCACCCGGACGTTGCCGGCCAGGCCGATGACCGAGTGCTCCGAGACCACACGAAAAGCGACCTTGCGCCCCCCGACCCCGCTCCCCAAGGGAATCAGGTGCCAGGGACGGCCGACGAGGAGCGGCTCTCCGGGGGCGGGCATGAACCGGTGGATGGATTGGCCGCCGAGGAAGACCTCGAAGTTCTGATCGACGAAGTTGATGAAGAGCGCCTTGGGCCCTTCGAGGCTCTGGGGCAGCTTGACCCGCTGCCAGACCACAGTGCGGTCCTTGCAGGGCGGGCGCGGAGGCGCCTCCGACGGGAGCCAGCCCTCCTCGCCTTCGAGCCAAGTCAAGCGGGCCACGGGCTCTTCGGGCGGCTCGTCCAGACGGTACTGCCAGCCCTCCGAGAGAACTTGAACGCCCTCAATGCTTCCGCACGCCGGCGCAGCCAGGAGTATCAGCGCAACGGGAAGACAGCGAAGGGCCGCGGGACGCATGGGGAAGCCCAACCATGCCCCAAAGCCCTGCGCCCCGTCGAGTACCGTCGAGTCGTGCTGGATTCGCGGAGGCCCCGCGGCAGGAAGGGACGCCGTGGGATCGGCCCCTGTCCGAAACCGAGCCAAGCGCTCCCGCTAGTCGTCCGATTCGGAGACAGCTACACAGGAAAAACTATTTACACCACGCGAGGCAAGATTCTGATTTTGCTAGGCGCAACAAGGTGGCACAGTTATCGCTTAACAGCCGACCATCTCCCGGAGGTCGGCAATGACGGCTCGCTCCTTGGTTCTCGCTTCTGTGCTCGCGCTGGCCGGCTGCGGTGGTTCCGCGGTGGTGGAGAGCGTGGGCATCGACGGCGCCGATGACACGGTCACGCTGGGCAACGAGCTTCTCGACGAGCGTCCCGGTGGGCAGCGTGCTGAAGGCGACCACCGGCGTGAACATGCGCAGCGGTCCCTCCACGGGCTACAAGGTCCTGCTGGTCGTTCCCGCTGGCGGCAAGGTGACGACGGTGGAGAAGACCTCCCCGGAGAACGGCTTCTACAAGGTGAAGTACAACGGCACCGTCGGCTACAGCCACGGCCAGTACTACACGCTGGTCTCCTCGCCCACGACCCCGCCCCCGGCCTCCACCGCTCGGGACGCCGCCATCAACCGCGCCAAGTCCGCGATGGGCTTCAGCTACTGGTGGGGCCACGCCCGCTTCCTCCCCCAGGGCTCCTCCAGCTCCACCGCCGGCTCCTGCTCTGGCGACTGCCCCAGCTGCAGCCACAGCGGAAGCTACGGCGGCGACTGCTCCGGCCTGGCCGCCAAGGTGTGGCAGGTGGGCAGCAGCAACACCGACCTGACGGTCGACAAGCACCCCTACAGCACCTACAACTTCGACAACGAGCGCACCTACTGGCACTCGGTCTCGCGCGGCTCGATGCAGAAGGCCGACGCGATGGTCTACAACACCAACGGCTCGGGCCACATCTTCATCTTCGAGTCCGGCGACGGCTGGGGCTCGATGTGGGCCTACGAGTGCAAGGGCTGCGCGTACGGCTGCGTGCACAACCTGCGCACCGCGACCAACGACTACATCGGCATCGGCAAGAACGGGTACTAGACCCGCGACTTCCTGAAGAATCCGGCGCCGGCTCCAGCGATGGGGCCGGCGCCGCTGTCTCTGGCCTCCCGGCTACTTCTTCCTCTTTCTCGTCTTGGCCTTGCCGCCCGTCTTGGCGCGCTCTCCAACACGGTGGGCGCTCTGAGTCTTCGCCGTCACGCGGCCGGACTTGGGAGGAGGCGGCAGGTCCACGCCTGCGCGGCGGGCCTTGGACAAGCCGATGGCGACGGCCTGCTTCGGGTTCTTCACCCCGTGCTTGCCCTCCTTGACGTGCTCCATCTCCTCTCGGACGAACTCCCCGGCCTGCGTGGTCGGGGCCTTCCCCTGGTCGCGGTCCTTCTTCGCCCTCTGCAGCGTCTTCTTCTCCGGCATCGATTCACGTCCTCCCGGCCGCTCAATACCCACGAAGTAAGGCGGGTCACTTCGTCAGCAACCCCGGAAGGGACTGTGCATCTGAATGCTCGAAAAGCCGCGAAGCCGACCAGCCGACGGCCGGTGGTACTTCGAGCCGACGGGCGGTTGCGCTGCAGACCGAGAGAACGTACTCCTACGCGCCGCCGTGCCGAGGAGTCCAAACCAAACTCTGGGAGGCTGACCAAATGGAGCGCAGCTACAAGGTTCGCGAGTTTCCGCACCTCAAGGGTCTCAAGGGCCTGTCCGACGTGCAGATCGAGCAGCACCTGAAGCTGTACGAGGGGTACGTCAAGCAGACCAACCTGCTCCGCGAGCAGATCACCGACATGGTGGCCAAGGGCCAGTCCGACCAGCCCATCTTCGCCGAGCTCGTCCGCCGCCTGCCCTTCGAGCAGAACGGCATGGTCCTCCACGAGTACTACTTCGACAACATGATCCCCAACGGCGGCGACCTGCCCAAGGGCGGCGCGCTCAACAAGGCCATCGACGAGAGCTTCGGGTCCATCGACAACTACAAGAAGGAGCTGATGTCGATGGCCAAGATGCGCGGCATCGGCTGGGTCATGACGCTGCAGGACCCGACCACCGGCTGGCTGTGCAACCGCTGGGTCACCCAGCACGAGCAGGGCAACATCGCCGGCTACCGGCCCGTCCTCGTCCTCGACGTCTGGGAGCACGCCTTCACGGTCGATTACAAGCCGACCGAGCGCGCCAAGTACCTCGACGCCTGGTTCGCCAACGTGAATTGGAAGAAGGTCGAGGAGCGCGTCTCGGCCCGTTAGCAGCTGGTCAGCGGCGGGCCCTCGCGCCCGCCTTCAAAAGGTTTCTTCCGGGGCGGAAGAAAGCGGAGGCCGCGGCCCTTTCCACAGGGTGCGCGGCCTTCGTCTTTCTCGAGCCGCCTCCGCTGCGCTCAAGGCGACATCCAGGTTCCGCTCACGCCCACCTGGAAGTCGCAGACGGACGGACAGCCCGAATCGGGGCTCAGACCCAGCTCGTAGTGCGCGGTCATCGTCCCGTCGAACCGTCGTGCGTCCCGGACCTGGGCGGCGATTTCGATCTGCCCAAACTGCAGCTGGCAGGCCGCCCCCTTCACCTGGACCACCACCGCGCTCGCGGAGCCTTGGAGCACAAACTCGTCGGGCTGGTTGGCAGCAGGGTTCTTCAGCCGGCCGATCATCAGCACCGGTGTCGGAACGCCTGGCACCACAGTGTTCAGCCGCAGCTCGACCCCCGTCACCACCAGCTTGCCGTCGCCGACGCTTCCGTCTTGCGCCAGGAGCATGCAGGGGTCGATGGCCTCACTCGCCTGGCGGTCCTGGCTCACGCGCCAGGTGCCCTCGTCGAGAGGGTGCCCGCACGCGGATGCCGCGAACACCAAGACGACGAGGGCCAGGTGACAGACGGGGCGGGTGCTCATCTCGGGGGAGCATCCCCCGCCGCACCTGCCGCCCGGTGTAGATTGCCGGCCCCCACAAGGAGGTCTGCCATGCCGTTGCCGCAGCCCGGCCCCTCGCCCACCGTCGACGCCATCATCGAGCTCCCCGATGACAGGATCGTCCTCGTGCGGCGCCGCTACGAGCCCAACGGCTGGGCGCTCCCCGGTGGGTTCGTCGACATGGGGGAGCCGCTCGAGAAGGCATGCGCCCGAGAGGCCCTGGAGGAGACAGGCCTGCAGGTCGAGCTGCTCGAGCAGTTCTTCACCTACTCCGACCCGAGCCGCGACCAGCGGCGGCACACCATCTCCACCGTTTACCTCGCCCGCGCGACCGGCGAGCCCCAAGGCGCCGACGACGCCGCCGAGGCCCGGGCCTTCCGCCTCGACGCGCTCCCCTCACCCATCGTCTTCGACCACGCGCAGATCCTCGAAGACTACCGGCGCTATCGGCAGACCGGCGTCCGCCGCAACCTCGGCTAGCCCCGGCAAGGGTCCCGTCCCGCAACGAGCGAGGCGCCCGGCCGTTTGGGGCCGGGCGCCTCGAGTTCTGCTCATGCGTCGTCGGGCTTCAGTCCGGCCAGGCAGGGACGGGCTTCTGCTCGCCCACCTTCAGGCCCCCGACGTGACGCAACACCTCGAAGTAGTTGGGGTGCGTCTTCGGGTACTTCACCTCTGCGTCGCCCACCATCCCGCCGGGGCCCGTCGCCCGCAGCCACATCACGATGGTGCCGTCCTCGAGCATCTTGGCAGTGCCGATCATGGTGATCTCCTGGTCGCTTTGGGCTATTGGCTCCGGCCCGCCATCTTCTGCCAGTAGGCGTACATCGCCGGCAGGTCGCGCTGCAGCGTCGGGTCGCCTCCGAAGTAGCGGGCGAACGACTCGGCATAGGCCTCGCTCGGCCCTGCGTCACCCGGCTGCAGCAGGTAGGTCTGGTTCTGCCGCTCCAGGTTGGGGACGTCGGCGGTGTAAGCCTCGCGGAACGCCGCGCTCGTGTCGCCGGTGTCCCGGCCCAGGGCGTTGCGGTCGGCGACGCCGTGGCCGACCTCGTGGAGGGTCAGGCTGAACGAGCCATGGCGGCGCGAGAGGACGCGGCGGCCGTTGAGCTCGTCCGTGGCGACCACCACGGTGTGGCGCGACGGATCGTACACGCCGGGGACCTGATCCCAGGTGGCGCCAGGAGGCCAGCCACGGGGACGCACGCCCTTCAGGTCGGTGAGCACGTCGGTCACCGAGCCGCGGGCCGCGACGATCTGCACGCCAGAGCGCTGGATGCCCTCGAGCACCGCGGGGGGCAAGCTCTGCATCGAGCGGGCGACGACGTCCGCGTCCTCGGAGGTCGCGCTCCCACCGGGGCGCACCAGGGCACGGGCGCGCTGGAAGGCTGCGTCGTCGGCCGCGGCGGTGGTGGTGGTGGTGGTCGCCGGGGTCGTGGTCGGCGTGGTGGTGGTCGGCGTGGTGTTCGTCCGGGGCGTCTGGGGACGAGTCTCGGTCGTCCGCGGCTGCTCGAAGTTGTCGGTGCCGGCCACGGAGGTGCTGCCGCGCAGCGCCGTCCAGGTCTTGGGTCCGACCACGCCGTCAGCGGTCAGGCCGTTGGCGCGCTGGAAGTCCGCAACCGCCTGCTGGGTCCGCGGGCCGAACTTGCCGTCGGGGTTGAGCGCGTGGCCGCGGGCCATGAGCAGGCGCTGCAGCTCGGCGACGCTCTGGCCCTGGGAGCCGAGGCGCAGGGTGGGGGGCGTGACCGGGGCTGAGTGAGGAGTCGTCGGGTTGCTGCTGGGCCGTCCAACTTTGTCGATGGGCACATGTCCTCCAGATCGGGTTGCAGCTCGTCCGACTGATTGTCGGCCAGGCCTGTCCGATTGTTGCTTCGGTCCTGGCCGGCGGCCGGTTGGCGGCAGCGCTCGATCCCGGACGGGCCCTCGGGCATAATCCGCGAGTCATCACGGCCGGTTCGGGGCGTCGCGCCCGAACAGAGGAACTTCCATGTCCAAGCACGTCCCAAATGGTGCGGCCTTCGCGGCCGCCCTGGCGCTCGCCGCCTGGGCCCCAGGTTGCAGCAAATCCAGCACCCCGCCGGACGGCGGCGCCCCCCCGCCCGATGCCTCCTCGCCCCGGGTCTGCGGAAACAACACCATCGAGGGCGACGAGAAGTGCGATGGGACCAACTCGAACGGCAAGTCCTGCACGACCGAGGGGTTCTCGGGCGGGACCCTGGGCTGCTACGCCAACTGCTCGCTCGACCTCTCGGGCTGCACCGCCCCCGCCACTTGCGCCAACGGGGCGATCGACAATGCCGAGCAGTGCGACGGCACCAACCTGAACGGCAAGTCCTGCCAGTCGCTGGGCTTCGCCACCGGGACGCTGACCTGCAACGCCAACTGCTCGCTCAACCCCAGCACCTGCTTCCCTGCCAAGCCCTGCGGCAACGGCGCCATCGACCCGGGTGAAGCCTGCGACGGCACCAAGCTCAACAACAAGTCCTGCACCACCGAGGGGTTCTCGGGGGGCGCCCTCGCCTGCAACGACAACTGCTCGCTCGATCTCTCGGGCTGCACCGCCCCCGCCACCTGCTCCAACGGCGCCGTCGACGGGGCCGAGCAGTGTGACGGCGTCAACCTGAACTCCAAGACCTGCCAGAGCCTGGGCTTCGCTTCCGGGACGCTGACCTGCAATGCCAACTGCTCGTTCAACACCAGCGTCTGCGCCAACGCCAGCTCCTGCGGCAATGGCGCCCTCGACTCCGGCGAGGGCTGCGACGGCGCGAACCTGAACTCCAAGACCTGCACCACCGAGGGCTTCGTCGGCGGCACCCTCGCGTGCGGATCGACCTGCCAGCTCGACACGTCCGGCTGCCAGCAGGCCACCCCCTGCACCTACGACGACGACTGCGGCCCCAGCGAGCGCTGCAGCGAGACCCTCACCTGCGTCCCCGCCATTCCCTGCAATACGCCGGCGAACTGCACGCCCTCGGACGACAACGACCAGGCTCGCGCCTACTGCGAGAACGCCACCGTCGGCCTGGGCTGCCGGTGCGTGACGTCGCCCGCCGCCGACGGCGGCACCGCGACCGGCTACTGCAAGCGCCGCCTGCCCCCGTGCGCCCCCTGCCAGTCCGACGAGCAGTGCGGCACCGACCCGCTCTTCTTCCGCACCCCGCTGCACGAGCCGGGCAAGTGCGTGGCCCTCGACGGCGTCAAGGTCTGCCTCGAGCCGTTCGTGAGCGCCAAGTGCGCCTGCGGCGAGTCGGCGAACCTCGAGGGCGGCTACTACTGCACGCCGCAGGGCGCCAGCTGCGGCGAGGACGGCGCCTTCCTGTGCTGCCAGAAGGACGGCAACTGCCCGCCCGAGCACCCGCTGTGCGAGACCGCCACCGGCCGCTGCCAGGACGTCTGCTGGTACGACTTCGACAAGAAGGAGACCATCGGCTGCCGCGCCGACAAGGTCTGCCACGTCAACCCGAAGTTCCTCACGCCCACCTCGCCCAACTTCGGCGCCGGCCGCTGCGGGCCCCCCTGCGCCGCGGACACCGACTGCGCCTACCTGCGCGACGACTTCGTCTGCCGGGCCGAGACGGGCAGCGACAAGCGCTGCCGCCCGCCGGGCTGCCTGGGCGACATCGAGTGCCCGGAGCAGCCGCCAGAGAGCCCCTCGACCGGCTACTGCGAGCGCACCACCGGCGCCTGCATGACCGACTGCCGCACCGGCAAGGACCCGGTGACCTCGGTGGACTACGCCGACTGCAAGGGCGGCTACAAGTGCCAGAAGCCCTCGCCCTCCGCCCCGGGCACCTGCGTCGAGCAGACCTGCGTCGAGCAGGGCGGCGCGCAGCAGTTCTGCCGCTGGAACGAGATGTGCTGCGGCGAGGACCGCGACGGCGACACCACGACCGACCCCGAGCCGTGCACCGACGCGACCGGCAACGTCATCGGCGAGCCCGGCAAGTGCTACCGCATGCCCAACCCGCCCTGGTGCGCCGAGTGCGACCCGAATGACGTCAAGAGCTGCACCGGCAAGCCCGGCTACCCGACCTCCACCAAGGACCCGAACGTCTGCTTCCCCTTCGGCCCAGGCTCCGACGGGGTCGACCGCGGCAACGCCTGTGCGTTCGCCTGCGCCAAGGACACCGAGTGCCCCAAGGGCTTCTTCTGCAAGGACGTCGAGGTCTACTGCACCCCGGACACCGCTGCCCAGGACTGCGGTGACGCCAACGCCTGCCAGGACACTGGCCAGAAGGACGGCCAGGGCAACCCCATCTACTGGTGCCGCTGCACCACCGCCGGGTCCCAGGCCGAGTGCCCCATGGAGCTCGACCCGAACGTCTCCGGCGGACCCCACGCCCGCTGCTCGGACGATGCCTACCCGAGCAACCGGCCCTGGCTGCACTGCATCTGGACGCACGCCTGCGTGCCCTACGTCAGGGCCTGCATGCCGCCGCCGACGAGCCCGTAACTGGGCTGCGGGCTTCGGGCTGCGGGCTTCGGGTCAAGCCGTCACTGCAGGTCCCGAGGCCAAAGCCCGAAGCCGTCGCCGATGAGATGACCGACGCCGGTCGGGACCCGCAGAGGGCTCCCGACCGGCGTCGGGCTTTGCGGGCGGCGGCGATTCGCCTTCTTGGCGTTGAAAGACGGCTCGGTTACGGCTGGCCGGCGTCGGCGGCTGAATGGACCGGCGGAGCCGTGGCGGCGTCCGGAGTGCTCCACGGCAGCGCCTTGCCGACCTCGCCCCACGTCAACCAGCCCACCAGAACCAGCAGCGCCAGCACTCCGGCGGCGTGGAAGTAGGCCTCGAACCGCACGTCGATCGCCCGGCGCCGCACCGCCCCCAGAACCACGAACAGCAGGCGGCCGCCGTCGAGCGCCGGCATCGGCAGGAGGTTCATCAGCGCCAGCGCCAGCGAGATCTGCACCAGGATGAAGAAGAGCGAGAGCAGGTCCTTGCGGATGGCCTCGACCGTCTCGCCGACGATGCCCACCGGGCCCATCAGCTGCGCTTCGCCCCTGCCGACGAGCCAGTCGCGCAGGTCGGTGAGCATCCCCAGCCCGATCTCCCCGGTCTTCATGAAGGCGAGCGGGACGGCCTCGGTCAGCGGGAAGCGCACCACCCGGCTCTCGGGCCTGACGTTGAGCCGGCCGTCGGCGCCGGGGTGCGCGGTGAGCACCAGCTCCACTTCGTTGCGGACGATCTTCAGCTCCACCGCTTGCTTCGGCTTGGCGGCCAGGGCCCGCACCACCTCGCCCCAGGTCGAGATGTCCACGCCGTCGACGGCCAGGATGCGGTCCCCGGGGAGCAGGCCCGAAGCCGCCGCCCTGCGTCCGGGCACCTCCTCGACCACCGGCTCGTTCGTCGCCACCCGGAAGCCGGCCGCATAGAGCGTAGCCAGCAGGAGGAACGCGAAGAGCCAGTTGGTGAACGGGCCGGAGACGAGAAACAGCGCGCGCTGCCAGGCGGGCCGGCGGTAGAAGCCTGCCGGGTCGTCGGGCGGGAAGTCCTCCGGCGCCATCCCCGCGACCTTGACGTAGCCGCCGAGCGGGACGAGCGAGAGGCGGTACTCGGTCTGCTTGCCGCGGAAGCTCACGAGCGCCGGGCCGAAGCCTACCGAGAAGACGTCGACGCGCATCCGGCAGGCCCGGGCGACGAGGAAGTGCCCGGCCTCGTGCAGCAGCACGAGCAGGCCCAGCGAGAGCACGGCGGCGAAGGCAGTCAGCATGGCGTCGTCCGGGGCGACGCTACCACGCACTGGAGCGCCCGCAGGGGTTTGCGGTCGCGGGCGTGATCCCTAGCGTTCCCAGCAGGGGCGCGCGAGCGCCGGGAGGACACATGGACAGGAAGCTCTTGGCCGTGGGTGCGGCCGCGCTCTTGGTCGCCGGGTGCGCCTCGGTGCGCAAAGACATGGGCATCGGCGGCAGCGGCGGCCCGACCGTCGACGACTTGCAGGTGGCGCGGCTCTCGCCCGATCAGCTCGGGAAGGTCAACCAGATGCGGTCGCAGGTCGCCCAGGCCGACCAGCAGGTGGCGAGGGCCGAGGTGGCCGTGCGCGACGCTCAGAACGAGCTGAACGCCGCCCAGGCCCAGTCCAAGGTCATCGACCAGCAGATCAACGCCATCAATGCCCGCCTCAAGGCGGCACGCGAGGCGCGCAACCAGCAGACCGAGAGCCAGGCGAAGGCTGACCTGAGCGCGGCCGAGTCCCGACACCAGGTGGAGCAGGCGCGCGTGCAGTCAGCCAAGGCACAGGTCGAGCTCGCGAATGCCCAGCGCACCCTGCAGCAGGACGAGCTCACGCTCGCCCGGGCTCAGCTGGAGAACTCCAAGTACGAGGCGCTCAAGAACGCCAACGACCCGGCCGCAGGCAAGTACAAGCCGGCCGAGTTCCAAGACGCCACCGCCAAGGCCGAGGACGCCGTCACGACCGCCCGCCGGGAGGTCACGACCAAGCAGACCAACTACCAGGCCTCATACCAGGCCTGGCAGCGCATCCAGCAGAAGCTGACCGCGACCTCGCGGCCGCCTCCCGGCTGATCTCACCGGACGCTCGGACGACTCCACCCGCCTCGATGGGATGGGACTGAGAACCCCTTGGCGTTGCGCGCGGCCCCCCACCCGGGAGCCACGCGCAACGCTTCATCCGTCGACGACATCTCTGACGCACCTCCTGCGGGACTTCCGGAGGCATGGACCTCGAGCGACTCGGAGGCAGCACATGAAGGCGATGCTGGCGGCGGTAGCGGTGGTGGCGATCTCGGTCCCCGTGCAGGCCCTGGCGTGCGACGGGCACGAAGGGACGGCCTCGGTCGAGATCAAGAAGGTGGATGTCGTGGCGCTGGCCGACCTGCAGAAGAAGATGTCGGTCTACGTCTACGACGCGAACTCGGAGAAGACGCGCACCGAGCAGGGCGTCATCCCCGGCGCGGCGATGCTCACCTCGGCCTCGCAGTACGACGTCGAGAAGGAGCTGACGCCGGTCAAGGACGCTCCGCTCGTCTTCTACTGCGCCAACGAGAAGTGCAAGGCCTCGCACGTCGCCGCCGAACGCGCCGCGAAGGCGGGGTACACCAACGTCTCGGTCCTGCCGTCGGGCATCAAGGGCTGGAAGGAGGCCGGGCAGAAGACGGCCAAGCCGACGACCTAGCGTCCAGGCATCCTCTCGAGACCGAAGGCTCCAGGACCGCCGGCGCGGGCCTGGGGCCTTCTTCCTTTCCTCCGGGCCAGCGCGAGACGGTACTCTCTGCGGCCCCGATGCAGTCCACCATCCTCCAGCGCCTGCGCTCGCCGTTCGCCGACCTGCCGAGGCCGATCTGGGCGCTGTTCGTCGGCAACGTCGTCAACTACGCCGGCAACTTCGTCTGGCCGCTGCTGACGCTGCTGCTCACCGACCGGCTGGGGCTGTCGGCCGCGGTCGCCGGCGTCTACGTCTCCCTCGCCGTCTTCGCCTACATGCCCGGGACCGCGCTGGGCGGCCGCCTGGCGGACCGCTACGGCCGCAAGCGTGTCTTCGTCCTCTCGCGCGCGGCCAGCGCCCTGCTGCTCGTCCCCTGCGCGCTCTTCGAGCCGTCGCTGACGCTCGTGTGGCTCATCATCGCCAGCCGCACCCTCACCGCCGCCGCGGACCCGGCGCTGTCGGCGATGGCCGCCGACCTCGCCTCGGGCGAGCGCCGGGCGAAGGCCATCTCGCTGCTGTACCTGGGGCTGAACCTGGGCTTCGCCGTCGGGCCGCTCCTGGCCGGGCTGCTCTACCGCGACCACCTGCCGTGGATCTTCCTGGGCAACGCGCTCGCCACCTTCGGCTCCGCGCTGGTCGTGCTCTTCTTCGTCCCCGAGACCCTGGGCCACGACCGCGGCAAGGAGCCCGACGCGGAGAGGCCGATCGAGGGCTCGCTCTGGTCGGTCGCCCGCGCCCGGCCCCAGCTGCTGCCGCTCGGGGTGGCGCTGGTCCTGCTCTCGGTCACCTACGTCCAGTCCAGCTTCTCGCTGCCGCTCGAGGCCAGGCTGCTGCTGGGCGACGAGGCCGGGCCGCGAGCCTATGGCGTGGCGATGGGCGTCAACGGCCTCGCGGTGGTGCTGGCGACCTTCCTCACCGCGCGGCTGACCTACCCTTCGCTCCTGCAGATCGCCTTCGGCGGCGCGCTCTACGCCGTTGGCTTCGGCGCCGTCGGGCTCGTCCAGGGCGTCCCCGGGCTCATCGCCACCACGATCGTCTGGTCCTTCGGCGAGGTGCTGGTCGCCAACCACTGGCGCATCTACGTCTCCGACCAATCGCCCAGCTCCCACCGCGCGCGGCTGCAGGGGTTGATGTCGCTGGTCGTCGGCGCGGGCTTCATCCTGGGCCCGCTCCTCGCTGGCTCGCTCATCGAGACCTTCGGGCTCTCGTCGGTCTGGCTCGGCTGCCTGGTGGCCGCCGGCTCCGGGTCCGCGCTGCTCGCCGCCTACCACATGCGCAGGCAGCGCCAGGCCGCGGCGCGACCCGTCACGCCCCAAACAGCTTGAACATGACGAGCGAGATGCAGGCCGACACCGCGGCGAGCTGCAGCGCGATGAGCCAGGCGGTCTTCTTCATCCGCGCCCGGATGCGCGGGTGCGCGTAGAAGGCGCGGCAGGCCTCGAGGCGGCCCTGCTCGTCGAAGTCGGGGGCGACCACGCGGCCCGCCTGGACCAGCAGCTGCACCCGGGCGTGGTGGACCTGGAGCAGCTCCGCCGCCGTGCCCTGGAGCAATCCGTAGGCGAAGTCGTCGGCGAGGGTCGCCAGGTGCGAGGTGCTGGTCGCGGTGAAGACGACCGCGCCGTCCTTGAACGGCGTGAGCAGGTAGAGGAACGGCACCTTCTTGCGCTTGGAGAGCATGCCGACGGTCGCGAAGACCCGCAGCGTGCTCGAGCCCAGCTCGCAGCTCTCGCGCAGCCCCGACTTGAGCGGCCCCGCCCACTCGCTGCGCACGCCCAGGCGCTGCAGGCCCAGCTTCTCGACCTCCTGCACCGTCGGCTCGAGCTTCTTCCAGAGATCCACCGCGCTCGGCTCGCTGGCGCCGCGGAAGCGCTGGGTGAGCCAGGCCGGCTTGAGGGCCAGAAGGACGCTCGGGGCCAGCAGGACGAACACCAGGCCCAAGGCGGCGACGGCCACGGTGGTAGCGATGATGCCCGGGAGCACTTCCATGGGCGGCAGTTTCGCCCTCACGGAGGCGGGCGGGCAAGACGGCTGCGCTGGACGCGGGATGCTCCGTCCGCGCTGGAGGAACGATTTCTGGCGGGGAGCTGGAAGTGTGGTCTCTCGCCGCCTCGCCTCACATCACCCCTTGCACGCCACGTCCAGGAAGGTCGTCCGCTTTCGGCGCAGCAAGGCAGCGATGCACGAGAGCGCCACCATCGGACCGAACTCGCGCCAGATGGTGCGGAAGTTCAGGAGCACATCGCGGCTCGTGATCAGGCCGACCATGACGTCCTCCCTTTCCCTTCCGATTCGGCTCGGCTTTCGTTCGCTGCTCCCGACGATGCATCGCGGAGGCCAACCGAAGCTCGGGAGCCATTCGCCGCCGCAGCCCTGGCCGCTGGCTGCTCCGAACTCTCGCGCCTTCTTCGGCTTTTCCACGGCTGCAAGCCGAGCGAGCGTTCGAGCGCTCGGTGGGACGGGTGGGCACTGTGGTTACCCATCCGCGACTTCGACGCCCAGGCGTGTCTGCTTTCGGCACGCCGAGGGCCTTGCGACCCCGCCCCAAGTCGCAAGGGACCCGCCCCGAAACGAAGAACGGCCACCCCGTCTGTGGGGCGGCCGTTCGAACCTTCATGGCAGTCGATGCGTGGCTACTTCTTGGCGGCGATGCGGCCCACGGTGCCGAACTTGGCGCAGGCGCCCAGCTCCTCCTCGATGCGCAGCAGCCGGTTGTACTTGGCGATGCGGTCGGAGCGGGAAGCGGAGCCGGTCTTGATCTCGCCGCAGTTGGTGGCCACGGCCAGGTCGGCGATGAAGCTGTCCTCGGTCTCGCCGGAGCGGTGCGAGGAGATGGAGCGGTAGCCGGCGTCGCGGGCCAGGTTGATGGCGGCCAGCGTCTCGGAGACCGAGCCGATCTGGTTGAGCTTGATGAGGATGGCGTTGGCGGTGGCCTCGTCGATGCCCTTCTTCAGGAACTTGACGTTGGTCACGAAGAGGTCGTCGCCGACGAGCTGGCACTTGTCGCCGATCTTGTCGGTGAGCTTCTTCCAGCCGGCCCAGTCCTGCTCGGACATGCCGTCCTCGATGGAGACGATGGGGTAGTCCTTCACCCACTTCGCCCAGTACTCGACCATCTCGTCGCTGCTCTTCTTGGACTTGTCGCCCTTCTTGTTGACGTAGAAGCCGTCCGCGAAGAACTCGCTGGCCGCCGGGTCGAGCGCGATGGCGATGTCCTTGCCGGGCTTGTAGCCGGCCTGCTCCATCGCCTTGATGAGGTACTCGATGGCCTCCTCGTGGCTCTTGAGGTTTGGGGCGAAGCCGCCCTCGTCGCCCACCGCGGTGGTGTGGCCGGCCTTCTTGAGCAGGCTCTTGAGGGCGTGGAAGGTCTCCGTGCCCCAGCGCAGCGCCTCGCGGAAGTTGGGCGCGCCGACCGGCATCACCATGAACTCCTGGAAGTCGAGGACGTTGTCGGCGTGGGCGCCGCCGTTGATGACGTTCATCATCGGCACGGGCAGGGTCACGGCGCCGGCGCCGCCCAGGTAGCGGTACAGCGGCTGGCCGGTCTCGACGGCACCCGCGCGCGCGGCGGCCATGGAGATGGCGAGGATGGCGTTGGCGCCCATCTTCGACTTGGTGGGGGTCCCGTCGGCGTCGATCATCGCCTTGTCGACGGCGGCCAGGTCGAGGCACTCCATGCCGAGCACGACCTTGGAGAGCTTCTCGTTGATGTTGGCGACGGCCTTGAGCGTGCCCTTGCCCAGGTAGCGGGCCTTGTCGCCGTCGCGCAGCTCGAGGGCCTCGTTCTCGCCGGTGGAGGCGCCGGAGGGGACCGCGCCCATGCCCAGCGCGCCGCTCTCCAGCTCGACCTCGGCCTCGACGGTCGGGTTGCCACGGGAATCCAGGATCTCTCGGCCAGTCACGCGGACGATGCGGCTCATCGACAACCTCCTTGGGGTTCGTAGATGTGCCCGCGAGATGCGGGCTGGTTGAAAGCGGCGGCAAGCTACCGCAGGGACGCTTGGGAATCTAGGCTGGGAGCAGACCGTCCCCCGCCTGGTCGACCGCCCTTCGACGCTCTCGATGTTCGGCATGCGCCTCACTCGGCGTAACCTAGCGACTTCAGACGCGAACTTGCTGGCTGGATAACGGACGCACCACCTCACCTGTCTCCCGTTCGGCGTGACCCTGGACGACACAGCGGCCCTGGTGGGCCGAGCGCAACGAGGCGAAGCGGCCGCCTTCGAGGCGCTGGTGCGCCGGCATTTCCGCGCGGCGTACTCCGTGGCGCTGGCCGTCCTGCAGAGCGCGGCCGAGGCGGAGGACGTCGCCCAGGAGTCGCTCCTGGTGGCGTTCCAGCGCCTGGACACCTGCCGCGAGCCGGAGCGCTTCGCGGGCTGGCTGGTTCAGATCGTGCGCAACCGGGCGCTCAACGCCTTGGAGTCCAACAAGCTGCGCTCGCGCACGGCAGAGCGGGCGAACGAGAACCGGCCGCAGAGCGCGCAGGCGCTCGAGGTCGCTGGGGAGAAGGAGCGCCTGGTGGCGGCCCTCTCGCAGGTGAGCGCCGCCCAGCGCGAGGTGGTGTTGTTGCACGACCTGGAAGGCTGGACGCACCCGGAGAATCGCCGCCTTGCTTGGCATCTCGGAAGTGATGTCGCGGCAGCACCTCTTCCAGGCGCGAAAGACGCTGCGGGCCCTGCTGGCCGAGGCCGCTCAGCAGCAGCCGCAGCTGCAGCAGAAGGAGGAGCGTCATGACGACCGATGACGACAAGCTGGATTTGTCCGCGCTGGACCCGACGCGGGACGAGCTGCGCTTCGAGCGGATGGTGCGATCGCTGGCGGCCAAGGCCGTCGCGCAGCGCCCGCCCGACTCGCTGGGCCTCGCGGTCCGCTTCTGGCGACCGGCGCTGGCCTTGGCGGCCTCCCTCGCGCTGCTCGCCTGGGCCCCTTCGCTGCTGACTAGTTCGTCCTCGACCGTTTCGAGCGACGGGGAGACCACCGCCGATCCGGGCACGACGCTCCTGTCGTGGGCGTCTGGCGAAGGGCCGACCTCGGCCGCGGACGTGCTCACGACCTTCGGGAGGACGCCATGACCGAGCTTGGCCGCATGCGCCTGAGGGCCTTCGTCGTGCTCGCCGGGATGTTCCTGGTCGGCGCCTTCGCCGGCGCAGGGCTGGTCCGCTATCTCGGCGCACCGAACTCCCCGATGCCGCCCCGCCCGCCGGGGATGGAGCTCTTCCACCGCCTCGGGCTCACCCCGGAGCAGGAAGCGAAGACCAAGGCCGTCTTCGAGAAGCACCGCCCGGAAGCTCGATGCCATCGTCCAGGAGACGATGCCGCGCGTGCGCGCCGTGCAGGAGGTCATCGACCGCGAGCTCGGCCGAGATCCTGACCGCGGAGCAGAAGCTTCGCCTCGAGGAGCTCAAGCGCAGCCTCCCGCCTCCCGGCCGTCACGGACACGGTCCAGGCCCCGGCGCAGGACCGGGACCGGGTCCGGGGATGCTTCCTCCTCCTCCGCTGCCCCCACCGGGCGGCCCCGGGCCGACGGAGCCTCCTCCCAGGGATTGATGCTTCTCGCCGGCGGCCCGGAGGTCCTAGGCTCGCGGCATGGCGTCCAAGCTGCTGCAGAAGTCCGAGAAGCTCTCCATCCGACCCGACGACACGTTCCGCCTGGCGGTCGTGGCCGACACCCACTCCCGCCCGCATCCCTCGCTCGCCGCGCAGCTGGCGGCCCTGAGGCCCGACGGCATCCTCCACGCCGGCGACGTCGGCGACGAAGCGGTGCTGAAGGAGCTGGCGGCCATCGCCCCGGTCCATGCGGTGCGCGGCAACATCGACGAGCACGGGCCTTCGCTCCCCGACGTCCTCACGCTCGACCTCGTCAGCGGCGACCAGCTCAAGGTGCGCATCCTGCTCCTGCACGTCGGGGTCGCCGGCCCGCGGCTGCGCGCGGACGCCGCGAAGCTGGCCCGAGAGGCAGGAGCCACCCTGGTCGTCTGCGGCCACTCGCACGTGCCCTTCCTCGCCCAGGAGCGCGGAGTCACCGTCTTCAATCCCGGCTCGTGCGGCCCGCGGCGATTCCACCTGCCCATCGTCTTCGGCACCGTCGAGCTGACCGCCAGGAACGTGCGGCTCGCCCACGTCGACTGCGAGACGGGCAAGCCGTGGAGCCCACCCTGATTCGGGCTTCGGGCTTCGGGCTTTGGGCTTCGGGACGCTCTCCGCGACGTTGGGACTAACACTTCGGCACGGCACGCGGTCCTCTGGTTCGAAGCTCGAACCCGGAGGAAGCCATGAAGATGGGATGGACGCTCTCGTTGGTCGGTGCCGCCGTTCTCCTCACTGCAGCCGTTGCCTCGGCGCAGCCGCGCGGCGGTCCCGGCGGCCCCGGACATCGCCCCCCGCAGGAGGCGATCGACGCGTGCAAGAGCCTCAAGGCGGGCGAGGCCTGCACCTTCTCCATCGACGGGCGCACCGTCCAGGGCACCTGCCGCGGCCCGGCCGACAAGCCCGCCGCCTGCGCGCCCAACGACCTGCCGCCGCCTGACGACGGACACCGCGGCCCGCCCCAGCAGGCCCTGGACGCGTGCAAGAACCTGCGTGACGGCGACACCTGCTCCTTCGACCACGACGGCCGCGAGGTGAAGGGCTCCTGCCGCACCGGCCCCGACGGCGGCGCGATGGGCTGCGCTCCAGCGGACCTGCCGCGGCACGGCGGTCACCGCGGCGCGATGCAGCCGCCGCTGGAGGCGCTCGCCGCCTGCGCGAGCCTCAAGGTCGGCGACAGCTGCTCCTTTGCCTTCGATGGCCGCACCATGAACGGGACCTGCCGCGGCCCCGCCGACAAGCCCGCCGCGTGCGCCCCGAACGACCTGCCGCCGCACGGCGGTCACCACGGCCCACCGGCGGCAGCCCTGGACGCCTGCAAGAGCCTGCGCGACGGCGACTCCTGCTCGTTCTCCCTCGACGGACGCAGCGTGACGGGTTCCTGCCGCACCGGCCCCGAGGGCCAGAGCGCGGCCTGCCTGCCCAGCGACATGCCCCCGCGCCGGCGCTGAGCCGAGCAAGGTGCGGCAAGGCACGCCCGGTCTCCCGCCCCCTGGAGATCGGGCGTGCTCTTTTGGGGTTCCGATCCTTGGGCAGACCCGAGTGCTCAGCGCCTGGGCTTCTCGCCGAGCGCGGCGGACTCCAGCTCGTCCACCTCGTGCAGCAGCGTGCCCTGCATCGCGGCCGGGCAGTGGACGATGAGGGCCCGTGCGGTGGCGAAGTCGCCGTCCTGGGCGCCGAGCCGAACGTTCTGGACGATCGTCTCGTCGCGCGCCGTGGCCCAGGTCTTCATCAGGCCCTCCAGGCGCGCCCCCTGCGTTCCGCTGGCCTTGGTCGCCTTGCCCTTGGCGAGCGCGAGGTCGTACTGCCCCCGCGCCGCCGCAGCCTCGGCGCTGTCGATCTGCCGCTTGACCTGGAGCGCCTCGCGGCACCTCTCCACGAACCGGCGGACGTCGGGCCCATCGGCCAGCGTCTGGGCGTCATGCCCCTTGCGCAGCGCGGCGTCGTACTGCTTGGCATCGAAGAGCTTCTCGGCTTCGGCCAGGACGAGCACCGAGTCGCCGACGCGCGGCGCCACCGGCCCGCCTTCCTCCTGCGCGCCTCGCCGCGAGACCACGACGGCCGCCGCCGCCAGGACCAGCGCCAGCGCCATCGAGCCGACCGCCACCTTCCGCCAGGGCCCCGCGGGGAACTGGTTCAGGAAGCTCCGGGTGATGGCCGGAAGGCGCTTGGGCCGCAGCGCGTTGAAGATGGGCTTGGTGGCCTCCAGCGCCCGGCGAGCCGGCGAGGCTCTTTCAGCTCCGCGGCGCACGACCAGCATCGAGCGGCCCAGCCCGATCCGGTCGCCCGGACGCAGCAGGGTCTTGGCGACCTCCTTGCCGTTGACCCGCGTCCCGGCTCCCCTGCTCAGGTCGCGCAGGACCAGGCCGTCGGGCCCGTCGACCAGCTCCAGGTGGATGAGCGCAACGGCCGCGTCCGCGAGCTTGAGGTCGCAGGGCGCCTCGCGGCCCACCGTCAACCGGTTGCCCTTCATCGAGACCTTGCGGCCGATGTCGTGGCCGGAGACGACCTCCAGCACCACGGAAGGCGAGACGGGTCGCGCCGGCGGATCGACGCGCTGCAGCTCGACCGCGCTGTTGTGGACGATGACCGAGGCCGGAGCCTGTGCACGGGGCGCCGGGACCGACGGCTTCCAGGGCACGACCTCGGTGCCCGGTCTCGCCGGGGCGTCCTGGCTCGCGGCCGGCGGCGAGAGGAGGACGGGGCCGGTCGCGGGCAGCTCGGCCTTGCTCGATCGGCGCTGCGCCGGGGCTGGGGCGGGCTTGGCGAGCGCCGTCTCCCGCGTCTCCTGACTCTCGAGCGCCGACGGAGCGGATCGGGCGAGCTGCGTCTCTTTGGTCTCCTGGTTCTCCAGCGACTGGGGCAACGCCTGGGTCTGGAGTTCGCGGGTCTCGGGGTGCTCGAGGGAAGCGTGCGCGGCCGGCACGGCCGACTGGCTGGAGCGGCGCGGACCTACCGAGGGCGGGGCCGCGTGAACTTCGCGAGTGTCGTCCGCTTCGAGGTCCACGGGCGTGGGCCGCTCCACCGAAGGATCCGTCGCGGGGACCGAGAACTGGCTTGCGCGCCGCGCCGGAGGAGGAGGCTCGGTCGTCGCCGCTGCTGGAACGGCGAGCTGGCTTGCGCGGCGGGGTGGCGGTACCGGGGCCGGCGAGACCGAGGTGTCCGACACCTTCGGCTCGGCCACAGGCACCGCAAGCTGGCTCGCGCGTCGCGCTGGCGGTGCCGGCGCCAGGGAGACCGAGGTGTCTGGCTCGGCGATGGGGACGGCGAGCTGGCTCGCCCGTCGTGCTGGCGCAGCCGGCGGCGGCGAGACCGAGGTGTCGGCGCTCTTCGCGTCGGCGGCCGGGACCGCAGTCTGGCTGGCGCGGCGTGGAGCAGGCGCCGGCGGAGGAGAGACGCTCGTGTCCCTGGGGTCGGCGCCAGGCTGGCTCGGGCGCCTCGCGGGCGCGGGCTGCGCCATCACCGAGGTGTCCGGCTCGAACGGAAGATCGGCCGCCGGGGCCGGAGCCCGCGGCGCGGTGTCCTTGTCGGCCTGCGACTTCTCCACGAGCGTGGAGACCGACCACCCGGGCTTCGCCGGCGCGCGGGAGAGGTCGCGAGCGGTGGGCCGGGAGTCGTCGAGGTCCGACTCGTCGAGCTGCTTGATGGGCATGGTCGTGGCGAGGTCAGCGCCCTGCACCTCGCCCACGGTGGTCGACTCGTCGTTGGCCGATGGCCGGGCTCTCGGCCCCTGGCCCGGCGTGCCGCTGTCGTCCGGCTTCTTGAAGGTCATCGGAGTCCCAGCCCGCGCAAATCGTACCGAAACCGCGCGGGGGCCTGCCAGCGTTGCCCCGCGGCGCAGCGCCTTGGTACGGTCGGCCCGTGCGTCTGGCCCTGGGGATCTTCGCCTTCGTCGCCTCGTTGCCGCTGGCTCTGGCCGGCTGCAAGCCGCCGCGTCCGCCTGACGCCCTGCCCACGCCTGACGAGATCGCGCCAGGGTTCGTGGCCTACACCGCGACCCCTCTCGGCCGGAAGCCGCTGGAGTTCAAGGTGCTGGTGCCCCGCGAGTGGAAGGAGCAGCCGCTGCAGCTCGACGCAGCGACCCTGATCTTCGACGACGCCCATTTCGTCCCCCTGGCCCGCTTCGCCGCCCCCTCGGCCTCGGGGGAGAAGACCGCGGCGCCGGCCTTCCTGGAGGTCTCGTACCTGCGCCTGTACCGCGAGGTGGACCTCGGCGATTTCGTCGACGTCTACCTGCGCGAGCAGGACGTGCAGGTGCTCTCGTCCACGCCGGCGCGCTTCAACGACGAGCCGGTGGTGGACGTCGTCGCCACCGAGGGCGGGCGCCGGGTCCGCCTGGCGTTCCGCAAGGCCGGGCCCCTCGTCTTCCTGGTGGCGGGCAGCGCGGCGCAAGCCGAGTACCCGCGGCACGCCAGCGCCATCGGGGCCTCGCTCGTCTCCTTCGCGCACCTCGCCGAGCCGAAGGAGGAGCTCGCCGAGAAGGTCCGCCCCTACGACCTCGGCCCCGGCTCGGGCCTGAAGATCCGCAAGCCCGACTCCTGGCTCGCCGCGCCGGTCACTGGCGCGCCCGAGGGCTGCGGCGGCGTGGACGTCACCCTCAAGGAGGACCAGGCGGTCCGCGCCATCGTTCGTCTGCGCTGGGCAGACAAGCTCAAGGCCAAGCCCGAGGTGGCCGACGGGCTGTCGGAGGCGACCTGGAGGGAGTTCCTGGTCGCGGGCGTGCACGACGTCGACTTCCTGGGCAACGGCCGGATGCCTGGCTCGTCGAAGAGCTCGTCCAATGGAACGGTGGGCCTGTGGCGGGGCACGGTCGGTGGTCACCAGGTGCTGATGCGCGCGGCGACCTACGAGAGCCCCCGCGCGGTGTACGCGGTCACGCTGCTGGGCCCGTCGCGCGAGGAGAGCCCGGAGCTATGGGCCGCCGGCGCGCGCTTCTTCGCGATGGTCACGAGGGACGTCGCTGACAAGGCGGAATTCGAGTAGCGGCCCAGCCCACCGCCTACTTCCCGCCCTGGCTCCACTCGGCGATCTGCGCGAGGAGCGTGGGCAGGAGGTCGGTGGCCTGCCGGTCGACGATCTCCTCGAGGTCCGTTAGTTGCGCCGTGTCGGAGATGGGCGAGCCGCCCTTGCCCGGATCGTGGACGAGGTAGACGGTGTCGATGGCGTCCTTGCGGTCCTCGAGCGCCCCTCCAATCTTCAGCGAGTCGGCGAAGGCCTCGCGCAGGCCGGCCGAGACCTGACCGCTGGCGTCGCGCGCCACCACGTCCGCCACCACCGCGACGTGCGAGAGGCCCGACCGCGGATCGCTGACGATCGCCGTGGCGCCCAGGGCCGGTCGCTGCTGCCCCGGCTGCGCGCCCCACTTCACGCCGAGCTCCTTGGCGAGGAGCTCGTCGAGCGCCTCGCTGACGACCACGTAGCGCTCGCGTGACGACGGGGACACCGCCGCGCCGACCTCGACCTTGCGCTCCACGTAGAGGTTGCGCTGGTTGAAGTCGCACGCCTGCGAGTCCGGGCTGGCCAGCGCCTTCTCCAGCCGCCTCTTGTTCGCCGGGTCCTTGGCGAAGACGGCGGTGCGCGCCGCGTCCTTGTTCACGAGCGTCAGGGCGGTCTCCGGCTTGTACCGGTTGTCCCACAGCCCCTTGGGTGGCAACGCGCTCCCGTCGTAGTCGGTGGAGATGCGCGAGGTCTGTCGGACGACGAGGTAGTCGCCCGCGCGCAGGTACTCCCACCTCTTGACGCCCTTGGGCACCGCGTCGATGCGCGTCCACATCTTCAGCGGCGAGCGGGCCAGGATCTCCAGCAGCTTCCGGCGCGGTGGCTTGAGCGCCTCACGGTCGGTCTCGGGCTCGAAGAAGCGGTCGCCGAGCCCGAGTGCAAGGTACGCCGGGTCGTCCTGCCCCCTCGTGGCCGCGCCGGGACCGCAGGTGCAGCTGGGAGCCCGTCCCCCGGCGCCCGTCTCGGGAACGCTGCCCAGGACGGCCAAGCTCGCCGCACTGCCTGCGCGACCCGAGCACTCGCAGGGTCCCTGGGCCCCGGTGCACGGCTGAACCGGCACGGCCGCGAGGTCGAGCTTGGCGGCCACGACCGGTCCCACGGGAGCGAGCGTGCTGCCGGCTTCGAGCTCGAAGAGCGCCTTCTTCGACGGGGTCTCCGTCTTCTCCTGGACCGCCGCCTTCTGCTTCGGTGCACCGTCGGACGATGCCGGCGACTTGCCGGCCCGCGGAGCGGAGACGCGGACCTCGGGCGGCACCTCCGATTCGGCGGCGGGCGCGGCCTGGCCCACCCACAACCCCGTGGAGACGTAGCTCAAGTCGAGCAGCGGCAGCGGCTTGTCGGAGATGGAGCCGGTGAGCTGCAGGCGGCGCTGCTCGATCAGGCGCTGGTCGGCGAGGTTGGGCCCGCCACCGAGCATGTTGCCGTAGGTGCCGCGCGCGCTGTTGAAGAGCATCACCAACGCGATGATCGGCAGCGCCAGCGCGATGACGAAGAAGACGGTCTCCTTCGGCGCAAACCCTCGATCGCGCCGGAGGAGCTTCGCCCTGAGTGCCCTGCTCGTAGCGCGCCCCGAAGTCATCGCGCCGCATTATCACCCGAGTCGCGTCGGCGATGTCGGCCCCGGCTCGTCTGCGGAAGCCGGCAGACCATGCACGGGAAGCAGCGGTGAGAAGCAGTCCTTGGCGACCTTGGTCCCTTGGCGACCTTGGCGAAAGAGCAGGTCCCACATCGCAGGGCTCGTGGTCGCGACACCCACCTCCCGCCGGACGCTGCCCTTTCCACCCATTATGATCGTTGCGGGCCGCCCCGTGACCTGGATCACCAATGTCGGCCAAGCCTGGACCCCACCTCGGGAATCGGACCGTCGCCGCAGTGTGAGCTGCGTCACCAGAATCGGCCAACCGCCCGCAGTCGCACCGGAATCAGAGTTCTCGGGACCGAAGGTGCCCTGGACTATCCCGCCCGGAGCGTGACCAGCGAGATCTCCGGCGGCACGCGCACGCGAACGGCGGGACCGCCGCGGCCGTAGCCGAGCCCGGCGCTCACCACCAGCCAGTTGCCACGCACTCGGTAGAGACCCTTGAGGTAGTGCTGCCCGACCTTGCGTGCGATGGCCTCGGTGACCTTGGGCAGCACGATCTGCCCGCCGTGCGTGTGGCCCGAGAAGCAGACGAGTCCGGCCTCTTCGGGAAGCTGGTCCGCAGTCTTGGGCTGGTGGGCGAGCACCAGCCGCGAGCCCTGGGACGGAGCGTTCGCGAAGGCGCGCGCCACGTCGGCGCGCCCCACCTGCTCGTCGTCGATGCCGACGATGGTCAGCGGCGCGTCCTTGAGCACCAGGCTCCTCGACTCGTTCTGCAGCACCGCGTAGCCGTCCTCCTCCAGCTCCGCCTTCACCCGCTCGGGATCGACCCAGTGATCGTGGTTGCCCAGCACCGCGAAGGTCGGAGCCTTCAGCCCCGCGAGCGCCGGGCCCACCTGGGTCACCGGCCGCTTGGACCAGGTCACGTAGTCGCCGGTGAGCACCACCACGTCCGGCCGCAGCGCGTTGACGGTCGCCACCGCGCGCTCGATGCGACCCTGCGGCGTCGACAGCCCCAGGTGCACGTCGCTGACCTGCGCCACCACCAGCCCGTCGTGCCGGGGGTCCAACCCCTTGACCACCAGCTCCTGCTCCACGACGTGGAAGTCCTGCCGGGCGGCGATGGCCCTCCCGACCCAGATCGTCACCAAGGCACCTGCACCCACCAGCACCGTCCTGCGGCCGACCAGCGGCATCGAGGCCTCCTGCTGCATCCGTCGAGGTTTCGTCATCGTGTCGCGGCCTTCGACGCCCTTTCCCCAGCGTGGATGGCCGCGCCGGAGTCGTTCTGCAGCCCCTGTGCCGCGCCTTGCGCCGCTGGTCACGCACCTCTACGCTGCGCGCCGTCGAGCCCGAAGCCCGAAGTCTGGAGAGCCTTCCCGTGGCGCTGATGCCCGAGCGGCAGCTCAAGCTGGCCGTGCTGTCGGTGGAGAAGAAGCTGGTGACCGCGGAGCAGGTGCTCGGCGCGGTCTCCCTCTGGGTCACCGACCCCAGCCAGACGCTGCCCCAGTGCCTGGAGCGCATCGGCGCCATCAACGCCGAGACCCGAGAGCAGCTCGAGTCCGAGGCGATGCAGCACTCGCTCGGCGGCGACGACCAGACCTTGGTCTCCTCCTCTCGCGGCATTCCCAGCAGCGCCGAGTCGCCCAGCGCGCGGATGACGCTGGTCACCCCGGAGTGCCCGGACCGCTACGAGTTCAAGGGCGAGCACGGCAAGGGCGGCCAGGCCAAGGTGTACGTCACGCTCGACCGCCACCTGGGCCGCGAGGTCGCCTGGAAGGAGCTCTCGCGCGAGGCCAGCCGCGAGCCGCGTGACTCGAGCAGCCAGGCGGCCACCAACCTGGACCGCTTCCTGCGCGAGGCGCGGGTCACCGGCCAGCTCGAGCACCCGAGCATCGTCCCGGTCTACGAGCTGGGCCGCAGGCCGGACGGCGCCTTCTACTACACGATGCGGCTCGTCCAGGGCCGGACGCTCTCCGCGGCGGTCAAGGGGGCGAAGGACCTCTCGGAGCGGCTGCGCCTGCTGGGCCACTTCCGCGACGTCTGCCACGCCCTCGCCTTCGCGCACAGCCGCGGCATCATCCACCGCGACGTCAAGCCGGCCAACGTCATGGTCGGCGCCTTCGGCGAGACCGTCGTGCTCGACTGGGGCATCGCCAAGATCCGCGGCAAGGACGACGTGCGCAGCCAGGAGCTCGAGCAGCGGATGAAGTCGCTGTCCCAGGACACCTCCGGGCAGACCCTGGCCGGAGACGCGCTGGGCACGCCCTCGTACATGAGCCCCGAGCAGGCCGAGGGCCGGGTCGAGGACGTCGACGAGCGCTCCGACGTCTGGGGCCTGGGCGGGCTGCTCTACGAGCTGCTCACCGGCCACCCGCCATTCCTGGGCACGACCGCCCTCGCGACGCTGACCCTGGTCTCGCGCGAACCGCTGGTGCCGGTGCGCACCCGCGAGAGCGCCGCCCCGCCGGAGCTGGCGGCCATCGCCGAGAAGGCGCTGAGCAAGCGCCGCGACCAGCGCTACCAGAGCGCCGCCGAGGTCGCCGCGGACGTCACCGCCTACATGGCCGGGCTGCGCGTGGCGGCCTATGCCTACTCGTCGTGGGAGCTGTTGCGGCGCTTCGCCTCGCGCTACAAGGCGCTGCTGGGAGCCCTCTCGGCGGTGTTCGTCGCCACCGTGCTCGCCCTCATCTCCACCCAGGCGGCGCTCACCAAGGAGTCGGCCGCGCGCGCCCGGGAGCAGGAGGCCCGCGTCTCGGAAGCCGCCCAGCGGCGGGTCGCGCGCTACCACCTGGCGCAGGGCTACGCGCGCGAGGCCGAGCGGCTCGCCGACGAGCGTCAGGGGCTGGCGGCGCGGCTGTTCGCCGCCGCCTCGCTGCAGCAGAACCCGGCGCACCCGGCGAGCCTGGACCCCGACCCGGCCTTCGCCGCGCAGGAACCGGCCGCGGCCTGGCTCCGGGTCGACGCGCTGTCGCTCCTCTTCCAGACCCGCAGCCACCGCGTCGAGAAGCTGCTGAAGGCGCTGCCCATGACCGAGGCGGTCTACCGCGCGGCCTTCTCGCCCGACGGGAGGCTGCTCGCGGCCTGCGACTTCGGGGGCCAGCTCAACGTCTGGAGGACCGACGGGTTCGAGCCGGTGATGTCGGTGCAGGCCGGCTCGTCGCTGCGCGCGCTGGCCTTCACCCCCGACTCCAGGCTCGTCCTCACCGGCGGCGCCGACCAGTCGGTCAAGTTCTGGGACCCGGCCTCGCGCACTCCGGTGCGCATCCTCACCGACGCCGCCTCGAGCGCGATCGCAGCGCTCGCCGTCTCGCCCTCGGGCCAGCTCGTCGCGGTGGGCGAGCACTCCGGGCAGCTGAGCCTCTGGGATCTCGTATCGGGCAAGCCCACCCGCCTGGCCCCGGCCCACGCCGAGATGGTCCGCGACCTCGCCTTCTCGCCGGACGGGACGCTGCTCGGCAGCGCCAGCTGGGACAAGTCCGCGTTCGTCTGGGACGTCGCCGCCCGCTCCCGGCGCTTCGGGCTGACCGGCCACACCGACGGGCTCTACGGGCTGGCGTTCTCGCCCGACGGCACGCAGCTCGCCACGGCCGCCTATGACCGCACCGTTCGGCTGTGGAGCGCAGCGACGGGCGCGGCCCTGGCGAGCCTCGACACCCGCAACGAGGCGTTCGCAGTGGCCTTCTCGCCCACCGGCCACGTGCTGGCCTCGGCCGACTCCGCCGGCGTGCTGCGGCTGTTCGACGCCTGGACCCGGATGCCGGAGGCCGCGGTGCGCGCACACGGGAGCACCGGCGCGGTCTCGCTCTCGTTCCACCCCGGCGGGAGGCTGTTGGCCAGCTCGGGCACGGACAAGTCGGTGCGCCTCTGGGCGCTCGCGACCGAGGGCGGCGTCCCGCGGCTGGCGCACGAGGACTGGGTCTATGGCCTGGCCTGGTCGAACGACGGCAAGGTGCTGGCCACCGGCAGCTGGGACCGCAAGGTCCGCCTGTGGGACGCAGGCACCCACCAGCTGCTGAGGACCCTGACCGGCCACGAGGCCGGGTTGATGCACCTGGCGCTGAGCCCGGACGGACGGCTGCTGGCGTCTTCCTCCTTCGACGCGACCGTGCGGCTCTGGGCGGTGCCGTCGGGCGACACCGTGCGCACGCTCGCCAGCGGACGTGGCCTCGTGCGCTTCGCGGACTTCTCGCCGGACGGCAGGCTCGTGGCCGCGGCGGCCAATGACTCGGCGGCGCTGATCTTCGACGCGCAGACCGGCGAGCTGAAGGCGACCCTGGAGCACACCCCTGGGATGGCCGTCTTCGGGGTGGCCTTCTCGCCGGACGGCAGGCGCCTGGCCACCTCGGGGCAGGAGAAGCGGGTGCGGCTGTGGGACACGGCTACCTGGACCGAGGTGCGCCGGTTGGAGGGCCACTCCGACTGGTCCTCGGGGCTCGCCTGGTCGCCGGACGGCAAGCTCCTGGCCACGACGGGCAAGGACGCGCAGGTCCTCCTCTGGGAGCCGGAGACCGGGCGGCTGCTCTCGCGGCTCGAGGGGCACGACAAATGGGTGGACGACGCCACCTTCTCGCCCGACGGGAAGCTGCTCGCGAGCTCGGGCGAGGATTCGCGGGTCGTCGTCTGGGACGTGGCCACGCGCTCACCGCTGCTGCGCCTGCGCACCGCGCGCGAGACGCAGCGCTCGCGCTTCTCGCCGGACAGCCGCAAGCTGGCTGTCGCCGACCACTTCGACGTGGCGATCTACGACCTGGATTTGCCCTTCACCGTGTCGGATCCCGCGGCGCTGCTGGAGCAGACCCGGCGTGCGGCCGGGCTGGAGCTCGAGGGCTTCTCGACGTCGATCGCGGCGCCTTGAGCACCGCCTCTGCGCCTCGCTCTCGGTGGGTGTGCCCGGGCTGCACCGCGCTCGGCAGGTGCTGGGCCGGCCGGATGGCCGGCGATCCGCGACAAGGCTGCTGCTTGCTCACGGGACTCTGGTCAGCGGGGAACCAGGACTGGGGCACTAGGATTCGAACCTAGATAAGAGGATTCAAAGTCCTCGGTCCTGCCATTAGACGATGCCCCAAAGACGGCGTGAGGCTACCCACGCCGGCGTGCACTGACAAGCACTGCCGCAGCTTTTCAATCCCGAACACTGCGCCCCCCCAAGGGTGAGCCTGGCGGCAACACCGGTGTGCGCTGGGCATCCATATCGGCATTCGGACGAAGTCTCGGAGGTCGTTATGGCGAGCGGGCTCGGACGCATTGCGCCCGGTGCGTTCTCGAAGGTGAACCTGTTCATCGACCTGGCGGTCCTGACGCTCTCCCTGTGGACCGCGCTCTCGGCCACTGGCGACGTCCCCGTCCACCTCCCGCCGATCATCGCCGGCACCGGCCTCTTGGCGTGGGTCCTCGCGGCCACCGCGCTGCGGCATTACGACCCGCTGGCGGTCCGCGTGCTCTTCGACGACCTGGCGATGGTGGGGGTCCTGGTCCTCTCGCAGGTGACCATCCTCGCCGTCTTCGCGCTCACCCCGGAGATCAGCCTCGTGGCGGTGGGCTGGTTCGTAGCCTTCGAGCTGCCGATGGCCATCCTCGGCCGCGTCACGCTGCGCCCGCTGCTGGCCCGCGAGGGCCCGGTCGACGACGTGCTGGTGGTGGGCGTCGGGCCGCTGGGCCGGACGACCGCCGCGGACATCGAGCGCTTCAAGCGGCGCCAGCGCGTGGTGGGCCAGCTCGAGCTGCCAGGGGAGTCGGCGCCTCCGGGCTTCCAGGGCAAGGTGCTCGGCCCGTCCTCCGAGCTGTACCGCGTGCTCTCGGAGGTGCCGGTCGACGAGGTCTACCTGGCCGGCAACCCGGCGCGGCACGGCGACGCGATGCAGGCGGCGGTCAAGGTCTGCGAGACCCTGGGCGTCCCCTTCGCCCTGCCCGAGTACAGCTTCCGCTTCGACCGCGCGGTGCCCCTGGACTCGTCGGTCTCGCCCGACGGCTACACCCACTTCATCTCCATGCAGCCCAAGCCGGCGCAGCTGGCGCTCAAGCGGCTCTTCGACATCGTCGTCTCCGGGACGGCGCTCTGGCTCCTCCTCCCGCTGCTGGTCTCGGTGGCCGTCCTGGTCAAGCTCACCTCGCGCGGCCCCGTCTTCTTCAAGCAGGTCCGGGTCGGTCGCTTCGGGCGCCCCTTCCACATGCTGAAGTTTCGCTCGATGGTCGTGGACGCCGAGCAGCTGCGGGAGAGGCTCGAGGCGCTCAACGAGCAGAAGGGCCCGGTCTTCAAGATCGCCAAGGACCCGCGCGTGACCCCGCTGGGGCGCTTCTTGCGCAAGCACTCCATCGACGAGCTGCCGCAGATCATCAACGTGCTGCGCGGCGACATGAGCGTGGTCGGCCCCCGCCCGCCCATCCCCTCCGAGGTGGCCAAGTACCAGGCCTGGCAGCGGCGGCGGCTCTCGGTGCGCCCGGGGCTGACGTGCATCTGGCAGGTCAGCGGCCGCAGCCGAGATCTCCTTCGACGAGTGGATGTACCTGGACATGCGCTACATCGACCACTGGAACCTGGGCGAGGACGTCAAGCTCGTCCTCAAGACCGTGCCCATCGTCGTCAACGGGCGCGGGGCCGCCTAGCGGGACTCCTTATGCCCGAGGCCCTCGCCCCGACCGCTGCCCCCAGCCCACGCGTCGCCGCTTCGAACGAGGCACTGCTGGCGGCCAAGAACGCCTTCAAGCTCGGCGGGTCGCTCGTCGCCACCTGGGGCGTGGCGCTGGCGGTGCGCATCCTCCTTCCGCGGCACCTCGGCCCCGAGCTCTTCGGCCCGCTCACCTTCGCCGACGCCTTCGCCACCCTGTGCTTCGTGCCGCTGTCGATGGGGGTGGAGCTCTACGTCCGCAAGGAGGTCGCGCGGCGGCCGGAGCACGCGAGCGACTTCTTGGGCGGGGTGCTGCTGCTGCGCGTGGTAGCGAGCGCGCTGCTCTTCGGCGTGATGGCCCTGGTGCTCGAGCTGACCGGCCGCCCGCCGGCGGTGCGCGCGGTGGTTTACCTCTTCGGCGCGGGCCAGTTCTTCAACTACCTGAACATGACGCTCGCCGCGCTCCTCCACGCGCGCGGCCGCGTCGACGGCCTGTCGGTGGTCTCGGTCGTCGCCAAGCTCGTCTGGGCGGCGTGCATCCCGCTGCTGCTCTGGGCCGGGCTGGGACTCGCCGGCGTCGCGCTCGCGTTCCTCGTCTCCGAGGCGATCAAGGCGGCCGCGCTGGGCCGGCTGGTCGCCCGCGCGCTCTCGCTCGAGCTGCGGCTGGACGTGAAGGCGACGCTGGCGGCGCTGGCGGCGAGCCTGCCCTTCTACGTGAACCAGCTGGCGCAGACCGCCTACTCCAAGCTCGACGTCAACGTCCTCTCCTTCACCGTCGACGACGCGGCAGTCGTGGGGTGGTACGGCGCCGCCTCGAGCCTGGCCGGGCTCGCGCTCCTCGTCACCCCGCTCATCGGCTGGGTGCTCACTCCCTACCTGTCGCGCGAGCTCGAGCGCTCGCCGGCCGCCTTCGACGAGGCGCTGCGCCGCTCGGTGCAGGTGGTGCTCGCCATCGCCGTCCCCACCTCGCTGGTGCTGGCCCTCGGCGCCGACGTCTGGATCCGGCTGATGTTCGGCGCCCGGTACGACCCGGCGGCGGCGCCGCTGCGGCTGCTCGCGCCGACCTTCGTGCTCACCTACGTCAACACCCTCACCGCCATCGCGCTGATCGTCCTCGGCCGCGGCTGGGAGGTGACGCGCACCTCGCTGCTGGGGATGACCGCCAACCTGGGCCTCAACGTCGTGCTCGCTCCGGCGGGTGCGGCGCTCTGGGGCCCGGCGGGCGCCGCGCTGGGTTGCGCCGCGGCGATGGTGCTCACCGAGGCGCTCACCGCCGGCCGCCTGCTCTGGTGCGTGCACGGGCGATCCTTCGACCGCCGCAGCCTGGCAGCGCTCGCCGGCTCGCTCGCCGCCTGCGTGGCCGCGATCGCCGCCGACCGGCTTGCCGCGGGCCTGGGCCCCGCACGCCTGGTCGTCGACGGCGCGGCCTACCTCCTCGTCGCCGTGGGCACCGGCGCGCTGCCGGTGCGGGAGCTGCTGCAGTTCAGCCGTGCTGCGCTGAGGCATCGCCATGAAGAAGCCTGAGTCCGCCCTGGTCCTCCCCCCTGCCCCCTCCCAAACTGCGGGAGGGGGTTCGCTCCTGCTCGGCTCCTCCCCTCCGGAAGCTCTGGTGCCGCGGCCCTCGGCGCCGATTCGCCGGCGACTGCTAGGTCTCGCTTCGCTCCTCTTCGCGGGGTGCGCCTCCGTCGGGCAATTCACCTGGGTCGACGACCTGCCCGCAGCCAAGGGCGCGGAGGCCGCCAGCTACCTCGTCGCTCCGGGCGACCTGCTCAACGTGCGCGTCTGGAACCAGGACGCGATGTCCGCCCGGGTCCGCGTCCGCGCCGACGGCCAGATCACCGTGCCGTTCCTCAACGACGTCGCCGCCGCCGGGTACGCTCCAACGGTCCTGGCGTCCCAGCTCCAGACGCGCCTGAAGGACTTCATCAACAACCCGGTGGTCACCATCACCGTCGAGGAGACCAAGGCGCTCACGGTCTCGGTGATGGGCGAGGTCGCCAAGCCGGGCGTCTACCCGGTCGAGCCCGGCTCCGGGCTCTTGCCCGTGCTCGCCGCCGCCGGCGGGCTGACCGAGTGGGCCGGCCGCGAGCGCATCTTCGTCATCCGCCCGGGAACGCCTTCGCAGCGCATCCGCTTCCGGCTCGAGGCGCTGCAGCGGGCCGAGGGCGGCGCGGCCTCCTTCCAGCTCCGCACGGGCGACCAGGTCGTCGTGGAGTGACCTATCCCCATGGCCGCCGTCTCGCTGCTCGCCGCGCTGCTCTACGCCTCGGCTCCCTCGGCCGAGGTCGAGGCGGCCATCCGCAGCGAGGCCCGGGCTCGCGCCGGGCAGTCCAGCGCCACCGCGTTCACCTCCTCCTTCGACTTCGAGGTCGACCCCAGCGTCGCGGCGCGCCTCGCCTGGCCAACCGCAGGCCTGTCGCTGTCCTATTCGCCGCAACTCATCGTCCCCACCACGGGGAGCAGCCTGCTCCGGCTGCTCCATCGGGCGGACCTTTCGATTCGAGGGGCTCGCTGCGCGCGAGGTCCGGTTGCTGCTCGCGGCGCGCGCCAGCTACGGCGACGCGGACCTCTCGCCCGTCGCACAGGCTCAGCCTCGACCCGTCGTTGCCGGTCCAGCCCGTGCCTACGACGATCACCATCCACTACCTCTCGGCCGACGCCCGCGCGGGACTCGACGCCGCTCTCAGCCGGCGCGTCCGCCTGACGCTCTCCGCGGGCTGGCTCGTCAGCGGCGGCATCGACCGGACCGCCCAACAGTCCCTGCCACTCCAGCGCGGGCCCGTGGGCGAAGCTCGGCCTGTCGATGGCCGCCAGCCGGCTCGACGTCCTCCAGACGCGCCTCTCCGCCTCCTCGTCGCTCTTCACGACCGGTTCCCGAAGCACAGTCGCTTCGCTCGAGGAGAGCTGGCAGCGCGGGCTCACCCGCTCCTGGTCGCTGCGCCTGGGCGCCGGCGTCGGGCTCGCCGCGAGCGAGGGCTCCTCCGCGGCCGTCACCCCTTCTCCGCAGTGGCTTCCCCTCGGCGAGGCGGGGTTGTCGTATGCGCCCTCGAGCCTAAACACCGCGCTGCAGGCGGGCCTGACCGTGCGCGCGGCGCCGGTGGTGGACCGCATCACCGGCGAGGCCTACGAGCGAGTCGACGCGCGGCTCAACGCGGGCTGGGCCGCACGCCGCGATCTGCTCCTCTCGGCGCAGGCCGGAGCGGGCCTGGTGGCCACCGGCTCCCAGCAGGGCGGCCTGCTGGCGCTCGTCCAGGCCGCGGCGACGTACGCCTCCGGCACCGACTGGTCACTCAGCCTCGGCCTTCGCGCCGCCCATCAGGCCCAGCCGACGTCCTTCAGCGACTTCGGCGCCTTCCTCAGCTTCACGGCGCAGGCGAAAGGCAGGCTGTAGCCGTGGGCAAGCTCATCCTCGCGTCGGTGCTTTTTGCCTCAGTCGCCATCCCCATCCACGCTGCGCGCGACCCGAACCCCAGGCGCGGCCTGCGCAAGGCGCTCTGGCAAACGCTGATCTTCGACGTCGTCTACGCGCTGGCAGTCCTCTTCGTCTACCCGCGCATCTAAGGACCCCACGTCGCGTCTTTCGCCCCGAGGCACCCTATGGAAGCCAAGTCCGCCCCCCGAATCCTCGTCGTCGAGGATGACCCACCCCTGCGCCGGCTCGCCCGCGTCACGCTGGAGTCGATGGGGCTGCAGGTCGACGAGGTCTCCTCGGGCAAGAACGCGATCCGGCACCTGGAGACGAAGACGCCGGCGCTGGTCTGCCTGGACCTGATGCTCCCGGAGATCTCCGGCTTCGACGTCTGCGACCACATGCGCCGCACGCCGCGGCTCTCGAAGGTCCCGGTGCTGGTGATGAGCACCCGGACGCACCCGGTCGACCGCGCCTATGCCGAGGAGGCGGGCGCGACGGGGTACATCACCAAGCCCTTCAAGATCGACGAGTTCCTGGGCGAGGTCCGCCGGCTCCTCGTCTCGGCCGGAGCGTTGCAATGACCGCCCCCGCGCCCACCCCGCCCAGCGCCCGTCCCGACGACAGCGGCGACCTCTTCGACTGGGCGCTGGGGCGCGCGTTCGTCGGCTTCGGGCTTCGCGCCGTGCGCCGCCACTGGGCGCTGGGGCTTGGCGCGTTCGCCGGCGTGCTCGGCATGGCCGCGCTGGCGCTGGCGGTGCTGCCCAAGACCTACAAGACCACGGTCAAGATCCTCACCGCGCGCAACCAGGTGATGACCGGCTTGGCCAACCCGGGCCGCGCGGTCCCTCGCGAGGCCGATGCGCCCACCCAGGCCGCCTCGGAGCTGATCCTCCGGCACGACAACCTGGTGGCGATGGTCAAGCAGACCAACCTCCTCGACCAGTGGGACGCGAGCCGCGCACCGGCCGTCGCCGCCAAGGACTGGCTGCTCGGCGTCTTCAGGGGCCCGCCCTCCGAAGAGGACCGGCTCAACGCGCTCGTCGGCGTGCTCGAGAAGCGCCTGCGGGTCACCACCGGTGACGACGGCACGGTGAGCATCGAGATCGAGTGGCCCGACGCCCAGATGGCCTACCAGCTCGTCCAGGCCGCGCAGCAGAACTTCATCGAGACGCGCCACGCGGTCGAGGTCTCGACCATCACCGAGGCCATCTCCATCCTCGAGTGGCACGCCGCCTCGCAGGGCGAGAACGTGCAGTCGGTCCTCGACGAGCTGCGCAAGGCCCGCGAGGCGGCGGCGCCGGCTAAGGCGGGTGACAAGACCACCGCCGGTCCACGCCGCGTCGCCCCCGGCGTCGTCCGTCCCCGCTCCCAGTCGCAGGACCAGGAGCTGGCGCAGGCCAAGGCCATCCTCGCGGCGCGTCAGCGCGCCCTGGCCGACCTGGAGGACTACCGGCGCAAGCGGCTCGCCGAGCTCCAGGGGCAGCTGGTGGAGCAGACAGCGACCTACGCCCCCGCCCATCCCCTCGTCGTCGCCACGCAGGAGAGCATCGCGGCGATGGGCAAGGACTCTCCCCAGATTCGAGGCGCTCCGCCGCGAGGTGAAGGAGCTCGAGCGCGAGGTCGCCGCTCGCCAACCCGCGGCCACCGAGGACGGGGGAGCCGCCGCGGCCGCGCTGGTCTCCGCGGCGGGCTCCGGAGCCGCCCGGACCGACGCCGTCTTCGCGGAGGCGCGCCGCGAGGTCGCCAGCGACAAGCCCGAGATTGACCCGTCGGTCGAGTACCTGCGCGCGCAGCTCAAGGTGGCCATCGACAAGCACCAGGACCTCTTGGGCCGCATCGACGCCGCGCGCATCGAGCTCGACACGGCGCGCGCCGCCTTCAAGTACCGCTACAGCGTGGTGCGCCCGGCGCAGGTCCCCAAGGAGGTCGAGAAGCCCAAGCCCTCGGTCGTGCTCGGCGGCGGGGCCTTCGCGGCGCTCCTCTTCGCGCTGTTCGCCTGCATCGCGGCCGACCTGCGCGCCGGCCGCATCGTCGAAGCCTGGCAGGTGGAGAAGCTGCTGGGGATTCCGGTCCTGGCCGAGGTGCACCGGACGTGACCGAGGCCTTGCCGCGCTGGGCGTTCGCGGCGCTCCTCGCCGCGATGGGGCTCGCCACGGTCGGCGCGCTCGCGACCGGCTCCGGCAATCCCCTGGTCGCCGCCGCCCCGGTGCTCGCGGCGAGCGCGGTCTGGGCCGTCGCCCGGCTGCCGCTGCGGCACAGCCTCTCGGCGCTGCTGCTGGTGGTCCTCGCCATCGACAACCCACAGGAGCGGCCCGCCGCCGGCGAGTGGAAGTCGCCGCTCTATCCCCTCGGCAGCCTCATCTTCGAGAACCTGAGCAAGCACACCGGCGTCGAGGCCCTGCGCTTCGCGCTCATCGACCTGTTCCTCGTCGGCCTGGTCGCGCTGGCGCTGCTGCGCGGCCGCGGCGAGAGCGCCACCGCCGAGCGGCCGCCGAAGGTCCTGACGCTCTCGCTGGTGCTCGCGCTCCTGGGCCTGGGCTTCGCCATGTTCTGGGGCACCCTGCGCGGCGGCGACCCCAAGGCCTCGCTCTGGCAGGTCCGGCAGCTGGTGGCCCTGCCCATCCTGGGGCTGCTGTTCCTGTCCGCCTTCCGCGAGCCCAAGGACTTCGTGACGCTGGGGAAGATTGTCATCGGGGCCGCGCTGTTCCGCACGCTGGAGGGCGCCTACTTCCACGAGGTCATCTGCCGGCCGCGCAACTTCAAGCCGCCGTACGTCACCACCCACTCCGACACGATGCTCTTCGCGTTGGCCATCCTGCTGCTGGTGGTCTTCTGGCACGAGTCGCGGACCAAGCGGAGCTTCTGGGCGATGGTCGGCGGAGGCCTGTGGATCCTGCTCGGCATCTACCTCAACGGCCGGCGCCTGGCCTACGTCACGCTCGGCGCCGCGGGGCTCGCGGTCTTCCTCCTCGCGCCCTGGACCCGCCTCAAGCGCGCCGCCGCTCGCGCCGCCCTCGCCAGCGTCCCCATCGGCCTGCTCTACCTCGCGGTCGGCTGGAACCAGACCGGTGGCGTGTTCCGGCCGGCGCAGACGGCCAAGTCGATCCTCGTCTCCAGCGCCGACCGCTCGACGCAGACCCGGGACATCGAGAACTACAACCTGGTGATGACGCTCAAGACCAACCCGCTGCTGGGGACCGGCTTCGGCCACGAGTACTCCGAGGTCTCCCGCGCCGACGACATCTCGCACCTGTTCCCGCAGTACCGGCTGATCCCGCACAACAGCCTCCTGGGCCTGTGGGCCTTCGCCGGCATCCTCGGCTACTGGCTCGCCTTCCTGCCGGTCGTCGTGGCGGTCTTCCTCGCCGTCCGCGCCTACCGCCTCGCGGCGGACCCGCTCTCGCGGACGCTGGCGCTCTCTCCCGTGCTGATGGCCATCACCTACCTGCTGCAGGCCTACGGCGACATGGGGCTGCAGAGCTGGGGTGGGGCATTTCTCCTCGCGGCCACGCTCGCCGCGCCAGGTCTGCTCGCCGCGCGCGTCGGAGCGTGGCCATCGCAACAGTGACTTCCGGCCGGCATCCAACCGGTCGTGATCTCTTCCGCCCTCGCCGTCGCCCTGACCCTCGCGGCCGTGCCGGTCCTCGCCGCTGCTGGTTACCTCTTCGTGCTCGCCGTCCTGTCGCGGCGGGAGACGGGAGGCGACGCTCCCCTCGGCGACGCCGCTGCGCGCCTGCGCTTCGATCTCGTCGTCCCGGCGCACGACGAGGAGGGCGGCATCGCCGGCACCGTCCGCAGCCTGCTCGCGCTCGACTGGCCCGCCGAGCAGCGCCGGGTGATCGTCGTCGCCGACAACTGCTCCGACCGGACCGCGCGGGTTGCCGAGCGCGCCGGCGCGCACCGCGCCCTCGTCCGGACCGACGACGAGCTGCGTGGCAAGGGCTACGCGCTGGCCCTGGCGTTCGGGCAGAGCCTGGCTGACCGCTTCGCCGACGCGGTGGTCGTGGTCGACGCGGACACCGTCGTCGACCGGCACCTCCTGCGCGCCTTCGCCGCCCGCCTCGAGCGCGGAGCGCAGGCCGTCCAGGCCGACTACGCGGTGCGCAACCCCGAAGACGGCTGGCGCCCCCGCCTGATGTCCTTCGCGTTCACCCTCTTCCACCGCGTCCGCTCGCTCGGCCGCGAGCGTCTCGGGCTGTCGGCCGGCCTTCGCGGCAACGGGATGTGCTTCGCCACACCGCTCCTGCGCGAGGTGCCCTACACCGCCTTCTCGCTGGTCGAGGACGTCGAGTACGGGTTGCGCCTGGGCGAGGCGGGCCACCGCGTCTGGTACGCCGACGACGCCCGGGTCTTCGGCGAGATGGTCTCCTCGTCCGGCGCCTCGGCCTCGCAGCGCCGCCGCTGGGAGGAGGGCCGCGCCGCCCTGCGCCAGCGTGCGTCGTCGCTCCTGCGCCGCGCGCTGAGAAGTCGCGACCGGGTCCTCTTCGATCTCGCGCTCGACGTGCTCGTGCCGCCGCTCTCGCGCCTGGTGACGATGGCCGTGGTGGGCGACCTACTCGCCGGCGCCCTCGTGCTGGTCGCAGGCGCGACGCCGTTCGTCGTCGTGCCCTGGGCGGCGAGCCTCTTCTTCCTGGCGACCTACCTCGCTCGCGGCGTGCAGCTGTCGGGCCCCGGCTCGCTCAGGGCGTTGGCGTTCGCGCCGCTCTACCTCGCCTGGAAGCTCGCGCTGCGCCGCTCGGGCCGCGGCTCGCAGGCGTGGGTCCGGACCGCCCGTGAAGGAGAGACGCCGTGAGCAGCTTCATCCAACGGCTCGACGACAAGCCGGCCAAGGAGCCTCCCAGGCGCGACTCCGCCGGCGGGATGCCCTGGGGTCAGTCCCCGCACGTCGTGCAGCAGCTCTGGTTCTCGGTCATCCGCCACGAGTGGCGCTCGCTGGCCGTCGTTCCGGTGGCCCCCGGTCGTGCGGGGCTCGAGGTGGCCAACGCCCTCAGCGAGGTCGGCGGCATCCACCGCCGCAGCCCGCTGATCGTCTTCGACGGCCTCGCGCTCGAGCTGCGCCAGGTGACGAACCTCCTCGACGAGCTGGCCAAGGAGACCAAGGCCGACGAGCGTTCCCTCGTCGCGCTCGACAGCCTGCTCACCAACCTCTCGGGAGTCCCGGTGGCGCGCGCCGCCGACAAGGTCCTGCTGGTGATCGAGCTCGGCAATGCGAGCTTCGCCGCGACCCGGAAGACCCTGGAGATGGTGGGCGCGGACAAGGTCATCGGCTCGGTGGTCATCGACGGGGGGCGGCCATGAGCGCCTCGCCGCGCGTCTCGGTCGTCCTCGCGACCTTCAACCGGCCCGACCTGCTCGTCCGCCTGCTGCAGCAGCTCGACCGCCAGAGCCTGGCGCCGAGCGAGTACGAGGTCGTGGTGGTGGACGATGGGTCGACGCCGCCGGTCAGGGCGCGGCTCGCCGACCTGCCGGTCCGCTACGAGCTGCGCGTGGAGGAGCAGGCCAACCGCGGCGCCGCCGCCGCCCGCCACCGCGGCATCGTCGCCGCGCGAGGCGAGACGCTGGTGATCGTCGACGACGACATGCAGGTCGACGAGGACTTCCTCGAGGCGCACCTGCGGCGGCACGCGGACGGCGCCCGCAAGGTGGTGCTGGGCGCCATCGAGCCGGATCCGGGCCTGCAGATGCCGCTCTTCGAGCGCTGGCACGCCGCGAAGATCGCCGAGCGCAACGCCCGCTTCGCGGCGGGCGAGGAGGTGCCCGCGGGCGGCGCGCTCTACACCGGCAACGTCTCGCTTCGCCGGCGCGACTACCTGGAGGCTGGTGGCTTCGACCCCGCCTTCGGGCACAGCGAAGACGTGGAGCTGGGGCTGCGGCTGCAGAAGGCCGGGATCGCGTTCGAGTTCTCAGCCGAGGCGGTCACGCTGCACGCCTCCGACCACACCTCGCTCGCGGCCTGGCGCCGCCGCGCGGTGAAGTACGGCGCCTACGACCGGCGGATCGCGCGCAAGCATCCCGACCTCCTGGGCTCGAACCCCTGGCGCTTCCTCTTCGAGCTGAGCGCGGCCTCACGGCCGCTGATGGCTGCAACCGTCGCCGCGCCCGCGCTCAGCCGGCCGCTGGGGCTGCTCGCCTATGGCGCCGCGGACGCGCTGGGCCGGCTCGGCCTCGAGCGGGCGGCGCTCGCGGGCGCCAACTTCACCTTCGGCCTGGACTACTTCCGCGGGCTCCGCGAAGACGCGGGGAGCCTGCCCGCTTCGCTGCTGGAGCTCGCCGCCTACTCGGCACAGCGGCTCCTGGCCCGCGGCAAGGGGCAGCTGCTGCTGCGCGCGCTCGACGAGGTCCGGGCGGACCAGGCCGCGATGCGCCGCTACGAGCAGAAGTACGGCCACGCCGCTCCGTCGAGCGGGCACCTGACGGCCGATCTCGTCCAGAAGATCGGCCTGCAGGAGCTGGCGGCCTACCGGCTGATGCGAGCGCTGCGGGATGCCGGCCTCACCACCGCCGCCAAGGCCGTGTCCCGCTCCATGCGGCACCTGTACGGCTCGGACCTCCACTGGGACGCCGAGCTCGCGCCGGGCGTGATGCTGGTGCACGGCTTCGGGCTGGCCATCAGCCACGCGGCGAAGGTCGGGCCGGCCTGCATCCTCTTCCACAACGTCACGCTGGGCATGGGGACCGACCCCGAGACCCGCCAGACCGGAGCGCCGACGCTGCAGGCGAACGTTCACGTCGGGCCGGGCGCCACGCTCATCGGGCCCATCACCGTCGGCGCAGGCTCGAAGGTGATGGCCGGCGTCACCTTGACGCGCTCGGTCCCGGCCGGCTCGGTCGTCGCCGCTCCCGAACCCGAGATCCGCAAGCGCGCCGAGGCCGCTCCGCTCGCCGCCGCGGAGCTGAAGCAGGCCGCGGGGAGGGCGTGATGGCCGGCCCGCTCCCTCACCGCGTCCTCTTCCTTGCGGCGGTCACGTCGCTGCTCTCGTGCGCCCGCGCCGGTGCCGAAGTCCCGGCCCTCGCCGGGCTACGCAAGCCGCTGGAGTCTTCGCTCCCCCGCGAGGTGCTCTACGCCGGTGGGCTCGGCGACGACTGGAAGGACTACGGCTGGGCGCCACGCGACCTGGGCCGCGGGCCGGCGCGGCTGGACCTGTCGCGCTACGGCGGGTGGATCATCGCCAAGCCCGGCCTCGCGGGCCGGTTCGGCGGGCTCGTCTTCCGCTACCGCGCCCCGGCGGCGGTCGGCGACTTCCTCGAGGTCCGCCTCGACACGCCGGGTCCGTCGGTGTTCCCACGCGTCAAGCCCGCGGCCTCGCACCGCGCCGACCTCGCCGACGGCTGGTCCGAGGTCTTCATCTCGATGGCCGAGCTCAACCCGCGCGCCGCCGCGTTCGACCGCGTCGTCGTCCGGGCCTACCGCGCCATCGAGAGCAACCAGGTCGAGCTCGACCAGATCGCGCTCACGGTCCTGGATGGCAGTGCGCCTGCGGGACCCGGCGCCGTCGTCACCGGCCGGACGCCGTCCTCGGCGCGCCTCGCCGTCGACTGCCGCGCACCGGCCCGGCCCATCAGCCCGCTCATCTATGGAATCGCCTTCGACGCGCGGCTCGATCCCAAGGAGAGCCACCAGTTCCAGCTCGGCGCGACCGCCCGGCGCTGGGGCGGCAACATCACCTCCCGCTACAACTGGGAGTTGGGCAACGCCTGGAACACCGGCAACGACTGGTTCTTCCGCAACGTCGCCTTCGGAAAGCCCGGCTTCACCTGGGAGCACTTCCTCGCCGACAACCTCGAGAAGGGCTTCGCCACGGCGCTCACCGTGCCGACGCTCGGCTGGGTCGCCAAGGACCGCGACTCCCCCGCCTTCCCGGTCTCGCTCCACGGCAAGCAGCGGCGCACGGACCCCTACCACTCCGAAGCCGGCGACGGCTTCACGCCCAGCGGCGCTCCGATCTCCCCCGGCCCGCCCTCGCGGACGAGCGTGGCGATGGCGCCCGGGGACGTGGCGCGCTGGGTCGCCGCCATCCGCGAGAAGGACCGGGCGCGGGGCGGCGTCCGCAGCGTGGAGCACTACATCCTCGACAACGAGCCGGCGCTCTGGAACTCGACCCACCGCGACGTCCACCCGGACCCGCTGACCTATGACGAGCTGCTGGAGAAGACGCTCAGCTACGGCTCGGCCGTGCGCCGTGCGGATCCCGAGGGCGTCATCGCCGGGCCGGCCGAGTGGGGCTGGCCGGCCTACTTCTTCTCCGCCGCCGACGCGGTGGCGGGCTTCCGCCTCAAGCCGGACCGGCGGGCTCACGGCGACGTACCGCTCTTGCAGTGGTACCTGCGCAAGCTGGCGGAGCACGAGCGCCAGACGGGCGAGCGGATCCTCGACGTCGTCGACGTCCACTTCTACCCGCAGGGCGACGGCCTGCAGCACGGCACCGGCGGGCGCATCGATCCCGACACCAACGCCCGGCGCATCCGCGCCACTCGCGCGCTGTGGGACCCGACCTACGTCGACGAATCGTGGATCGGCGAGCCGGTGAAGCTCATCCCCCGGCTTCGGGAGTGGATCGATCAGGAGTACCCGGGCCGGAAGATCTCCATCGGCGAGTGGAGCTTCGGCGCGGAGCAGCACCCGAGCGGCGGACTCGCGCTCGCCGAGGCGCTGGGCCGCTTCGGCCAGCAGGGCGTCGACTCCGCCTACTACTGGACCTACCCGGCCAAGAGCTCCTTCGGCTTCCAGGCCTTCCGCGCCTACCGCAACTACGACGGCAAGGGCGCCCGGTTCCTCGACTACGCGATGCCCACCCGCGCCTCGGAGGGCACCTCGGTCTTCGCCTCCCGCGACGCCTCCGGCAAGAAGCTGGTCCTGGTCGTGCTCAACTTCGACCCGGACAAGCCCGCCGACGCGGCGCTGGAGCTGCAGGGCTGCGGCGAGGCCCGGGTGACGCGGGCCTTCTCGATGGGCGCCGAGAAGCCGGAAGCTCGAAGCGGCCAGGGCGCCGTCGACCGCCCAGCCGCTCCCGTTGGCGCCCTACTCCCTGAACGTCTACGAGCTCGAGCTGGCCCGGCCCCTGGCCGGGGTCCGCTGAAGGCGAGGCCACCTCCATGTCCCTCTCCGCCGATACGGTGCTGCTCTTCTACCGCGAGCCGGAGCGCGACCGGTTCGTCCCCGGTGACCGGCACGTCCGCCGCGCGGTCCGTCCGCTGCTGCGCCGGCTGCGCAAGAACCAGTCCGTGTCCGGCTTCGGCGTCTGGTTCGCCTCGCTCGCCGAGTCGCTGCGTCGCGCCGGCGTGAACGTGGTGGTCAACGACCGGCGGCTCGCCGCCCGTCACCCCGAGCACCCGGTCGGCCTCGTCGGCTCGCCGGAGATCCTCGACGGCTGGGACCTGCCCAACCCCGCGATCCTCGGCCCGGGCATGCTCGACCATCCCAGCCTGCGTCCAGACCTGATGAAGGACCCGCGCTTTCGCCGCTACCTGGTCACCTGCGACTGGATGGAGCGGCTCTTCCGGCCCTTCTACGGCGCGTCCGTCACCCGTTGGTACGGCGCCATCGACACCGCCCAGTGGCCCGACACCCGCGGCCTGGCCAAGGACGTGGACGTCCTCGTCTACGACAAGATCCGCTGGGACCGCGAACGCCTCGAGCCCGAGCTGCTCCAGCCCGCGCTCCGGTGGCTCGAGTCGCGCGGCCTGTCGTACCAGGTGCTGCGCTACGGCCAGCACCGCCAGGACGACTACCGCGCGCTGCTGCGTCGCTCGCGCTCCATGCTCTTCCTCTGCGAGCACGAGACGCAGGGCATGGCCTACCAGGAGGCGCTCGCCTCGAACGTCCCCGTGCTGGCCTGGGACAACGGCTTCTGGCTCGACCCGCACCGGGCCGAGTGGACTTCTGAGCCGGTCCCGGCGAGCTCGGTCCCCTACTTCTCGAAAGAGTGTGGGCGCACCTTCCGCGACGCCGACGACTTCGCGCCAGCCGCCAGCAGCTTCCTCGCCGGCCTCGAGCGGTTCGAGCCGCGACGCTTCGTCGAGCGCGAGCTCTCCCACGACGGCTCTGCCCGCCTCTACCTGGAGCAGCACCGAGCGCTGCTGCCGCAGCCGGCGGCGACCGAGCGCCCGCGCGATCGCGTCAAGCTGGGCTCCCTCGAGATGGACCGCGTGACCTTCGCGCAAGCCCTGGACGCCATCGAGCACCTGGTGGGCGCGAGCCGGGGCGGCGCGGTCTTCACGCCCAACGTCGACCACGTGGTCAATGCGTCCGCCCAGGGCGACTTCCGTGCGGCGTACGCCCAGGCCGATCTCTCGCTGGTCGACGGGATGCCGCTGCTGTGGGCGTCGCATCTGCTGGGCGACCCGCTGCCCGAGAAGGTCTCCGGCTCCGACCTCTTCGAGCCGCTCGTCGCCCGGGCCGCCCAGCGCGGCTGGCGCGTCTTCCTGGTCGGGGGCGCCCCCGGTGTCGCCGCGCAGGCCGCAGAGCGCCTGGTCGCGCGGCATCCGGGCTTGACCGTCGTCGGCGCCGAGAGTCCGCGCATCGCCGCTGACGGCGGCGCCGGGGAGGACGCCCTGGCGAAGATCCGCGAGGCCCGGCCCGACCTGGTGCTGGTCGGCTTCGGCTCGCCCAAGCAGGAGCTGTGGATCCACCGGAACCGCGCCCAGCTCTCGCCGGCGGTCGCGGTGGCCTGCGGGGCCGCCATCGACTTCGCCGCCGGCACCGCGCACCGCGCGCCGGCCTGGTTCTCGGAGCACGGCCTGGAGTGGGCCTACCGCCTCTCGCGCGAGCCGCGCCGGCTGTGGCGGCGCTACCTCGTCAACGACCCGAAGTTCCTGCTCATCCTCGGCACCGACCTCTGGCAGCACGCGCGGAGGACGCCATGACCCGGCCCGTCGCGCCGGTGCTGCTGACCGCCGGCAACTACTACGGCACCCTGGCCGCGGTCCGGTGTCTCGGCCGGCGCGGCGTCCCCGTGACCATGGCCGAGAGCAAGCTGCTCGCCCCGGCGCGCTGGTCGCGGTTCGTCACCCGGCAGGTCCGCTGCCCGGACCTCGGCGACGCGCACGAGTTCCTGCGCTGGGCCGTTCGCTTCGGCGAGGCCAACCCCGGCCACGTGCTCTACCCGACCACCGACGACCTCGCCTGGCTCTTCGCGCGGCACCGCGCCGAGCTGGGCCGGCACTTCGCGTTGGTCAGCCCCAGCCTGGAGGCGGTGTACGCGCTGTTGGACAAGAAGCGCCTGCACGCCGCTGCCGCGCAGGCCGGCATCGACACGCCGCGCAGCTGGTTCCCGCGCTCCACGGATGACCTCGCCGCCATCGCGGCCCAGGCGCGCTTCCCGCTCCTGGTCAAGCCGCGCACGCAGGTGCTCTTCGAGTCGCACTCCAAGGGCGCACGGGCCGAGAGCGCCGGCGAGCTCGCCTCGAAGTGGCGCGCCTTCGCGGCGAGCAACCGCTGCGCCCCGGCGCTCCTCGAGCAGGACCCCGACGCCGGAACCCCGATCCTCCAGGAGCTGCACGCCGAGGCCGAGCAGGGCATCTACAGCCTCTCGGGCTTCGTGGACGAGACCGGCGAGCTGTTCGTCTGCCGTGCGTCGACCAAGGTGCTGCAGCGGCCGCGCAAGCTGGGAATCGGCCTGTGCTTCGAGGAGGCGCCGGTGGACGCCCCGCTCGCCGAGAGGCTGCGCCGCATGTGCCTGGCGCTGGGCTACCACGGCGTCTTCGAGGCCGAGTTCATCGCCACCGGCGACCGCAAGCTGCTCATCGACTTCAACCCGCGCCTCTACAGCCAGATGGCGTTCGACATCGACCGCGGCATGCCCCTGCCGCTCTTCGCGTACCTGGCAGCGACCGGCGACCGCGAGGCGCTGAAGGCCGAGGTGGAGCACGCCCAGCTGCGCGAGGCGCGCAGCCAGCCTGCCCGCGCCTACACCCATCACTTCATCTTCGAGGTCCTGCTGCGCGGCCAGGGCGCCTCCGGGCGGCTCACCCGCGACGAGGTGCGCACCTGGCGCCGGTGGCTGCAGGACCATGGCGCCTGGACGACGGACGCCGTGGCCGACCCCGACGACGGCCTTCCTGCGCTGGTGGACGTGGCCCAGCACCTGGCCGGCTATGCGCGCCATCCGCGTGCGTTCGTGCGCTCGATGATCCTCGATGCGTGAGAGGGGCGAACCGTGACCGAGAGCGTCCGCGCAGCTCACCAGGCGTTCCGCAAGGCCCGCTTCTTCCCGGCGCTCGACGGGCTGCGGGCGTTGAGCATCCTGGCCGTCATCTGGCACCACGCCGGCGGCGAAGGGGCGCCCGGGGCGCTCTCGCGCGGCTTCCACGGCGTCTCGCTGTTCTTCGCCATCAGCGGCTTCTTGATCACGACCCTGCTGCTGCGCGAGCAAGACGCCCACGGGCAGATCTCGCTGTCGAAGTTCTACCTGCGGCGGACGCTGCGCATCTTCCCGCTCTACTACGTGGTCTTGGGGCTCTACGTGGCGCTGGTGCTGCTCGTCGACCGCCACAGCGCCGCGGGAGCGGGCTTCTTCTCGAACCTGCCCTACTTCCTGACCTACACCTCCAACTGGTTCGTCGAGCGGGACGCGGGCGCGCGGGTCATCTTCTACTTCGCCTGGTCGCTGGCGACGGAGGAGCAGTTCTACCTGGTGTGGCCGAGCGTCGTGCGCTTCGCGCGGCGCTGGTGGGCGCCCGCGGCCGTGATGGCCGTCCTGCTGACCGCGCACCTCGCCGGCGTCTGGGCCGTGTCGGCCGGGGTCGTCTCCGGGGCCTCGCTGCCGATGCGCATCCTCTCGAGCGTGGCGACGCCCATCTGCCTCGGCTGCCTGGCGGCCTATTTGACTCACCGCCAGCGCGGCTTCGCGGTCGCCTGGCGGATCGCCGGCCACCGCGCCAGCGCTCCGCTGGCGTTCGCGGTCATGGTCGCGGCGCTCTCCTTGGACGGCGTCCCGGACCTCCTCATCGCGGTCTCGATGACTTGGTTGGTCGTCGCCGTCTGCGTCCGCGCCGACCACTGGCTCATGCCGCCGCTCGCCAATGCGCCGATGCGCCACATCGGCACCGTCAGCTACGGCATGTACCTGATGCACATGCTGGCGATGAACGTGGTCTCCCGGGCTATCCCCGGCGCGGGCGGACTGGTGCGCTTCCTCGGAGCCTCGGTGCTCGTGGTCGGCATGGCGTCGGCCTCCTACTACTTGTTCGAGAAGCGGATCCTCGAGTGGAAGGAGCGGCTGATGGGGCGCGGGAAGCCCGCGGACCCCGAGCCCGCCACGCCCACGGTCACAGCGACCACGGCGCAGGTCTCTGCTCGGCTTCCCTAGCGCGGGGCTGCCACCAGGGCCTGGGTGCTCGCTCCTTGAAGTCCTCGGCGAGCGGTCCTTCCGCCGGCGCGGGGCCGTGGTGAACCGCCGAGGCAAGACTTACGTTTTGGTTTGGACTGCCGCAGGTTGCGCCCGGCCGACAGAGCGGACTCCACTCGAGCCGAAGCCATCGGCCTTGGGCACGCCGGTGCCGGAGCATCGTTGGCGGGCGTCGACGCCAGGGGGCAGAGCGGCGGGCTGCGAGGAGGCGATGCGGCCCTGGAGGTTCGGGTCCACGCCGAGAAGATCCGCGCGCTCTACGGCAAGGGCCTGTTCGCCCTGGTGACCAACCTCGTCAACTCGACCATCCTGCTCGCCGCGCTGTGGCAGACGCTCCCCCACCCTCCGATGCTCCTCTGGGCGGGACTGACCTACGCCCTGGCCGCGGTCAGGCTCGTCCGCTGGAGGCAGCACCGACGCGCCAAGGAGAGCGAGGGCTACCGCCCGCGGCGATGGGAGCTCGAGTGGCTCGTGGGGCTGGCCGCGTCGGGCCTGCTCTGGGGCTCGGCGAGCGTGGCGCTCTACCCGGAGCACTCGCTGGGCAGCCTGTACCTCGTCCTGTTCGTCATCGGAGGCATGGTCGCCGGCGTCTCCGCCACGACCTCGAGCTTCTTGCCCGCGTTCGTGGCCTTCGCCTTTCCGGCGGTCGGCGTCCCCGTCGTCCGGCTGTGTCTCGCCGACACCGCGATGCACTTCACGATGGCGGGCCTGTTCACCATCTTCGGCTTCGGCATGACGGCGGTGGCCTGGGCCGGCAGCCGCGCGCAGGACGAGGCGATCCGCCTGCGTTTCCGGAATACCTTGCTCGTCGAGGATCTGTCCGCGGTGAGGCACGACCTCGCGCTCCTCAACCGGCAGCTCGAGGAGCGCATCGCGACTCGTACCAAGGAGCTGGAGCGCACGGTCTCGGAACGCGACCGCTTCGTCTCGGTCGTATCGCACGAGCTGCGCACCCCGCTGAGCACGATGATCCTCAACCTGGACCTGACCTCCGGCCTGCTGAGCCAGAACCCTGCCGCCAACCTCTCGGGGCGCTTCGAGCTCCTGTCGCGGCAGGTCAGGCGCATGCAGCGGCTGGTCGAAGACCTGATGGACTTCAGCCGCCTGTCCACCGACCGCATGCGCTACCAGAAGGTCTCGGTCGAGCTGAAGGGCCTGGTCCTGGGGACGCTGGAGGAGATGGCTCCCCGAATCGCGGCGGCCGGCGCCGCCGACCGCTTCGGGGTCGAGCTGGCGGACGGGCTCGTCGGGAACTGGGACCCGGGCCGGCTGCAGCAGGTTCTGGTCAACCTCGTCTCCAACGCCCTGCGCTACGGGGCGGCCCCGTATTCCCTGACGGCCCGGAGGGTGGATGGCAACGCGGAGCTCGTCGTGCGCGACTCCGGCAGAGGGATCCCCACCGAGGCGCTCACGCGGATCTTCGACGCGTTTGAGAGCGCCCATCCCGGCCCCACCCTTGGCTTGGGCCTCGGCCTCCACATCGCGGCCCAGATCGTGCGCGCCCACGAAGGGACCATCCGCGCCGAGAGCACGCCCGAGCAGGGAGCCGCCTTCATCGTCGTGCTGCCGTTGATGCCCCAGTGACGTCGACCCTGCCGAGCGCGCCGCGGACCTCCGCTCGGCTTCCCTCGCTCAGGGTGCCGCCGCCACGGTCGTTCCCGGCTCGCTCGCTCGCCGGCACGCGGAGCCCGCCGCCTTGGCCTGGACCTCGCGCCAGAGCATCGCCAGCTCTTCGACCTCGGCTGGGTGCTCGTTCGCCCACCGGTCCTGGGCCGCGTCCAGCTCGGCGAGCTGCGCGTCGAGGTGGGCGGAGTCGAGCACCATGCCGAAGCGAGGGTCGGCGTCCGCCTCGTTCAGCAGCCGCGCCAGCACCCGCTCGCCCAGCGCCGGGGTGAAGTGCGCGCTGTCCCAGTACCACCGCATGGTCCCGCCCTTCGCGGAGAGCGCCGGAACCGCCTCGACGGTCGCTCCCTCGGCCTTGGAGAAGTCCCACAGCCGCAGCGCCGGCGAGCCCGGGTGCCGGCGCGCGGCCTCCTCCACGCGGCGCACCAGCTCGCGCTTCCACTGGCGCTGCGCCTCCCACTGCCCGCTCAGGCGCACGAGCTGCCCGTGGCGGGCGTGCGAGGGCGAGATGAACAGGTCGACCGCGATGCCCCGCTCCAGCGCGACGTCCAGCAGCCTCCCCAGGTCGTCGAGGTGCGGCGGGTCCTGCGGAGCGTGCGGCAGGCGGAAGCAGCGCATCCACTCGAAGTAGGTCCGCTCCGCCGCGCGGAACAGCTCGCGCGCCCCGCCGGCAGCAGCCACGCTGCGCACCTGCGTCGCCGGGTTGCGCGTGCCGTCGTCCAGCAGGTAGCTGCCCAGGTCCTGGCGGCGCACCGTGCGCAGGCTGTCGGCCAGCGCATCGAGCGAGAGCAGCGTCGGGGCCAGGTCCACCGCCCAGGCGGTGTGGTTGGGGGCCCCCTTGGCGTCGACCAGCAGGCGGCGCTCCTCGAACTCCGGGTTGGCGCGCGGCGAGGCGCCATTGAACATGAGCAGGTCGAGCCCCACCGCGGCGCGGCGCACCTCTCCGGCCGCTTCGGCGTGCTGCAGGTACCGGCAGGCCTCGTACACGGTCCCGCCGGGAAGCCCCAGGTTGAGCGGCCGCGAGGCGACGCCCGCCTCTTCCAGCAGAGACGCCGGGATGCCGATCTGCGCCCGCGACGTGCCCAGCACCACCGTGTCCGGACGCAGATGGGTCACGGCCCAGGCCTTCTGGAGCCGGTCGTGGAAGCGCGCGAAGGGCTTGGCCTGGTTGAGGCTGGGGACGGCGACGAGACGATAGACGTCGAACGGATCGGCGATGAGGTTGACCAGAGCCACCGTCGCCACGAGCAGCGCCGTGCCCCACAGCACCCGCTTCAGGTAGCGAGCCTCGGGGCTCGGCGGGACGCCCGCGGCTGCGGGTTCTTCGGAAGACTCCTGGACGCTCGTTCGCTCCGCCATGAGGACTCCGGCCTTCAGAACTGGAAGTAGAGGAAGGCGCTGACGCGGTCGAGGTTGAGGAGCGCCACCCCGGCCAGCAGCGCGGTCACGGCCGCCCAGCGCGGCGTCAGCGACCAGCGCAGCCATGCGGGCGCGGCGGAGAGGCGGGTCGTCGTCGCCGTCGCCTGCGGCTCCAGCCCCGCGAGCAGCTCCTGGCTGTTGGGCAGGACGCGGCAGGCGATCCACAGGCCGACGAGGACGAGCCACGGCGCCAAGGACGCGACCGCGGCCGCCTCGGGACCGAACCCGAGCAGGCTCTTGAGGACGGCGAGCGCGCTGTCGAGGTCGGGAGCCCGGAAGAAGACGCGGCTGAACATGATCGCCACGAAGGTGAGCAGGACCGATGCCTCGGTCGCGAGCCAGTGCCCGCGTGGCGCGTCGTCTTCGCTCTCGCCCGCCCCGCGCAGCCAGCGGAAGCCGTGGTTCACCATCAGGAAGAGCCCGTTGAGCCCGCCCCAGAGGACGAAGCCCCAGCCGGCCCCGTGCCACAGCCCGCCCAGGAGCATGGTGAGCATCAAGTTGGTGTAGCGGCGCACCGGGCCTCGCCGACCTCCGCCGAGGCTGAAGTAGAGGTACTCGCGCAGGAAGCGCGAGAGGCTCATGTGCCAGCGGCGCCAGAAGTCGATGACGCTGGTGGCCTTGTAGGGCGAGTTGAAGTTGACCGGGAAGCGGAAGTTGAAAAGCCGCGCCAGGCCGATGGCCATGTCCGAGTAGCCGGAGAAGTCGAAGTAGAGCTGAAGCGAGTAGGCGACCGTCGCCTGCCAGGCCAGCAGCGCGCCGGCGCCGCCACCGTGGGCGTCGTAGACCGGTCCGACCCATGGAGCGATCGAGTCGGCGACGACGACCTTCTTGAAGAGGCCGATGACGAAGTAGCTGGCGCCGATCGCCAGGTTGCGCCGGTCCGGCCGGAAGACCTTCTCGGTGAGCTGCGAGAGGAGGTCGCCGTGCTGGACGATGGGCCCGGCGATGAGGTGCGGGAAGAAGGTGACCAGGAAGGTGTACTCGTGCAGCCGGTAGGGCCGTGCCTTGCCGCGCCAGGCGTCCACGAGGAAGGCGATCTGCTGGAAGGTGAAGAAGGAGATCGCCAGGGGCAGCACGATCCGGTCGACGGTGATTCGCCAGCCGCCGGTCCAGTTGACCGTGTCGACCACGAAGTTGGCGTACTTGTAGTAGCCGAGCAGCCCGAGGTTGAAGGCCACGCCGAGCCAGAGACGCGCTCGCCGCGCGACCACCGGGCCCAGGGCCGCCGTCTTCGCGAGGGAGGTCCCCAGCACGAAGTTGACGGCGATGGAGAGCGCGATGAGCAGCAGGTAGCGCGGGTTCCACCAGCCGTAGAAGAACCCCGACGCCGCCACCAGGAAGCCGAGCGCCGCTTTGGCGCCGGCCCAGCGCGCCGCGGCGAAGAAGCCGGCCAGCGCCACAGGCAGGAAGGCGAAGATGAAGGCGTACGAGTTGAAGAGCATTCGCGCTCCGCGCCGGTGACGACGCTCGGGTCGAACCGCTGGAAGCGCTTGTTTGGATGCTCGGGAAGCTCGGCTCGGACTACACGGCACTTTTCCACGCCGGCAGCAACGGGCCGACGCTCAAATGAAGATATTGAGGCGGGCGGGACGCCCGCAACCACCGGGCGTTCCACCTCCATCAAATGAAGACGGGAGAGGACAGATTGAGACGGGCGGGACGCACGCGACCACAGGGCCTCCCACCTCCATCATGCCGCTCGATCCCGCGCCTGGGCGGTCGCGCGGTTCACCTCGAAGGGCAGGAATTCCAGCCCGGTCTGTGACGTGACCAGCGAGCGCGTCCGCTCCAGCAGGACCCGGCTCTCCTCGTAGCTGTCGGCGACCGTCACCGCGTAGCCCAGCCGCAGAAGGAAGACGCTGGGAGGCACGCCGTGCACCTGGCCCGGCTGACCCCAGAAGTCGAACTCGACGAGGCCCGGCACCACCGGCCGAACTGTCAGCTCGCCGCGCTGGGTCTGCTCGAACGCGGGGACGAAGAACCCGACGCTCGCATGGCGGCCGGTCCGCGGTGAGAGATCGACCGGCTGCCCCACCGCGACGCGCGCCACCGCCTCCGGGAGATCGACGCCGCGCGCCAGCCCGACCAGCCGTGGGATCCGGTCGCCGGCGAGCCGGCCACCCGCCTCGATGATGACGACGCCCATCGGACCGCGCTTGAGCTCGGTGTGCACCGCGCAGTTGTCCAGCCCCACCGCCCGGATGGCCCGGGTCACCACCTCGAGCGTCTCGTCGACCTCGGAGGACCCGAGCCGCGTCGGCACGGTGTGGCTGAGCTCCTCGAAGTACGGCTCCTCGCCCTTGTACTTGTCGGTCATCGCCGCGTGCAGGATCCGCCCGTCCGCGACGACCGATTCGACGCTGAACTCCTCGCCGGCCACGTACTGCTCGACGAGGTAGCCGCCGTACTTCCAGCCCTGGTCCGCCTGGGACTGCGCCACCAGGCGCTCCGCCTCGGCGATGCCCCGCTCGTCCTCGAGCTTGAGGACGTGGATGCTCCCTTCGCCGCGCACCGGCTTGAACACCGCCGGCAACCCCACCTTCGAGACCGCCCCGCGGACGTCGCCGCCTTCGACCACCGCGACCTTGGGCACCACCAGCCCCGCCTCCGCCAGGCAGCGCCGCATCAGCGCCTTGTCCCGCACCCGCTCCGCCACCTCGGGCCCGTAGAGCCGCAGGCCCAGCTCCCGGGAGATGCGCGCCGCGAGCGGGACCGCGGTCTCGACGTAGGTGAGGACGCCGCGCACCGGGTGCTCGTGGAGCTCGTCGCGCAAGGCGCGCAGGACCGCCTCGGGCGAGCCCAGGTCCGCCAGCACGTAGCGGTCGATGAGCGCGCTCTCCCAGGTCGGCCGCGCGTCGCAGAGGAGCGTGACCGGGAAGCCGCGCCGGTGGATGCCCTCCAGGATGTAGCCGCGCATCGCCTTGGTGCCGCCACCCACCACCAGCACGCGCCGGCTCTCGTCGTGAGCGCGCAGGTGGCGGTTGGCTTCGAAGCGAAGGAGGTCCGCGGCGCGGGACTGCAGCAGCCTGGTGACGACGCTCATGATGCCCTCGTGGCCGCGGCCTTGGCGGTCAGCCCCAGGCCGAACAGGGAGTCGATCTCGGAAGCGGTCGTGACGCGGACCTCTTTGGCAGAGAGGTTCGCCAGCAGCGCGTCGACGAAGCGGCGGTCGGTGCCCGGCTGCTGCTGCCCCTCGTCGTCCTCGTCGGGCTCGGCGCCCTGGTCCTCGGTCTCGTGCTTGACCACGTTCCCCGTGGCGACCTCCGCCGGGCCATGCAGCCGCAGCGCCAGCTCGCGCTTGAGCTCCCCGGCGAGCGCCTTGAAGAACAGCAGGCTTCCCAAGTGGAAGAGCTGGACGCTCTGGCAGTCCACGACCTCGGCGCCCCACTTCACCTTGTAGTAGGCGAACCCGGACATCAGGTTCAGGCTGGTGCAGCGCCGCTCGATCACCTCGCGCATCAGCAGCGGGAAGATGAGGTAGCCGGGCGTGAGCTTCGCGAAGTGGTCGTCGAAGACCACCTGCGGGACGTAGAGCGTTTCGCCGGCGAGGTTGGTGATGCACCCGCCGATCGGCAGGCCGTCGAGCAGCACGAGGCCGACGCCCATGCGGAAGGGCATGCGCCCCTCGAGCATGGCCCGGAAGAACGCGACCCGCCGCGCGTCGCGCCCGATGGTCCCGGCGACGCGGGCCTTCCAGCTGCGGCGCTCGACGTCGAGGTAGAGGTCGAGCATCGCCGGCGTGGCGCCGGGGTCGGTGGAGTACAGGACGCGCACGTCGCCGGCGGCGAGCAGATGTCGCAGCTGGCGCCGGACGTTGGCGCGGAACTTCTTGTCCAGCGCCCCGAGGTAGCCCTCGAACGAGGCATAGCGGTTGGGGATGACGCTGACCGTCATCGCCTCGAAGGTGCGGAAGTAGTGGCCCTGCATCGGCACGCTCGCCGGCGGGAAGAGCGCCGCGCCGGGAGCCTGCTGCTTGAGCTCCAGCATCGACCACTCCGACTTGCGCTCGAGCAGCGCGCGATAGAACGCCTCGACGCAGCGCGCCTCGTCTTCGGGACGGCTGACGACGTGCGGCTGGACGACGTCGTGGGTCGCCAGGCACTCGAGCTTGGCGGCCCGAAGCGGCCCGAAGCCGTCGAAGGTCCGGCGCAGCGCGAGGTAGCCCACCGGCACGCCGTTCTCGAAGGCGACCAAGAACCAGACCTGGAGGTCGACACCCTCGGTCAGGAACTCGTCGTGGGCGAGGTAGGCCTCGAAGAAGTCGAGCGTGCTGAACGGGCTCCGCAGCGCTGAGTGGGAGTGCAGCTCATGAAGTCGGTCGCGCCACGGCGCGAGCGCGCCGAGCGAGTGGAACACGTGGACATCGAGCACGGTCGTCCCCCGGTATTCGATCCCTGAATGGGTTTGGAGCGCCCAATGGATGCGCCGGCGTCCCTGGCTGTTGCCTTCCGTATTCCCGGCCAATCGGGCGTGGCGCTCCGCCTCGCTCACTTCCCGGAGGAGACCAGCTGCACCGTCTCCGCTCCCGCGTCGGCATCGAGCGACCACTCGTACACGTACCAGGCGTCGGTGAAGGTGCCGGGCGAGGCGAGGATCGCCGCCGCTTGCCTGCCCGCAGCGCGCGTCCCCGCGACTCCGATGCCGTAGTCAACCAGCACCAGGTGTCCGGAGAGATCGTCGAAGAGCTGCACGACGAAGTAGTCGTGCGTGTCGGTCACGTCCGTGTCGGCGAACAGAAGCACCGGCGCCCCGGTGGCGCTCTCGGCCCAGCCGATGCCCGCGACGGGGTCGGAGGTGAAGTACAGCGGGCTTCGCCGGTCACGCTCGAGCGCGCCGACGAGCGGGTTGAAGTAGAAGCCGCCCGCGGTGATGCCGAGCTTCCCGGAACGGAGTCACGAGCCGGCCGCTGGCCGGATCGAAGACCGTGGGATCGCCCAGGCTCGCCGTCGCGAACGGGAGCGCCCCACCGCAAGCGTCCGCCACCGACTGGCCGATTCCGGCCGCGACCTCGTCGTCGACGACCTTGCCGTCGAGCAGGACCACTGCGCCCGCCAGGCCGCAAAGGGAGTTGAAGGCGACCGTCACGCAGGTCGTCTCCAGGCACGCTTCGCCCGAGCTGCACGGCGGCTCGCAGCGGGGGCCGGCATCGGGCTGTGCGGCGTCCGGAGGCATCGCCGCGTCGACCTCGGCGTCGGGGCCGGCGACGGCCTGCGCATCCGAACCCGGGAGCTGCGCCGCGTCGACGCTCTCGCCGGCGTCGAGTCCGGGGCCCGCCACCGTGGAATCGGGCGCTCCGCTCGCGTCCGGACCTGGGTCTTGGTCTGCGTCGCGACCGGCTGGCGCCGAAGAATCCGGCCCGGCCTCGGCGGACGCGTCTTCGCCGGAAGCTCGCGGCGTCCGGTCCGCCGACTGAAGCAGCGTCGGCGCCGGCGCTGCCGTCGGAGCCGTCGAGGATGAGCGCCGATGCGTCCGCGGCCCCATTCGACGCGGAGTCCGCTCCGGAGCTGGAGACGGGACTGCCGCATGCGGCGACCACCAGGCAACTGGCTGCGAGCGTGGCAAGAATCCCCAGGTCCCGGCGCATCCTCGGCCTCCATTCAGGAGTTGGCTTGGATGCGGATCCCTCTCTGGGCGGTGCGCGCGGCGATTCCTCCCCTGTTCGGGTCGGATCGCCCGTTCTCGCGCGTGCCTACCGTGCCTCCAGGCTTGGCGGCAGCTTCGGGGGAGGGACCAAATGGGATCGCGGGACCTGCTGATGATTCCAGGACCGGTCGAGTACGAGCCCGAGGTCATGGGCGCCTTCGGCGCGAGGACCGGTAGCCACGTGGGGGCGCAGTTCATCGCGACGTTCGGCCGCGCGCTCAAAGCCCTCCGGCAGCTCTTCCTGGCGCCCACCGCCCAGCCGTTCGTCCTCGCCGGCAGCGGCACGCTGGCGATGGAGCTGGCCGTCGCGAACCTGGTCGAGCCGGGGGATGCGGTCCTCGCGATCAGCACCGGCTACTTCGGGGACCGGATGGTCGCGATCCTCGAGCGACACGGAGCCACGGTGGAGCCGCTGCGCTCGCCCGCTGGCGGCGCGCCCTCCCTCGGCGAGATCGCCCGCGCCCTCGACTCACGACACTACAAGCTCGTGACCGTCACGCACGTCGACACCTCGACCGGGGTGCTGGCGCCGGTCGAGCCCATCGCGCGGATGGCCTGCGAGCACGGCACGCTGTCGCTGGTGGACGCGGTCTGCTCGGCGGGCGGCGAGGAGCTGCGCCAGGAGGATTGGGGCGTCGACGTGGCGGTCACCGCGAGCCAGAAGGCGCTGGGCGTGCCGCCGGGCCTGGCCATCGCCAGCGTCGGGGCCCGCGCCCTCGCGGCCTACCGCGCCCGCCGGCACCCGGTGCGGAGCTTCACCTGCGACTGGGGCCAGTGGCTGCCGGTCCTCCAGGCCTACGAGCGCGGCGACGCGGCGTACTTCGCGACCCCGCCGGTCAACACCATCAACGCGCTGGAGCGCAGCCTGCAGCTCATCCTCGAGGAGGGCCTCGAGCCGCGGATCTACCGGCACCGGCGGATGGCGCTCGCGCTGCGCGCCGCGTGGAGGTCGCTGCAGCTCGGAGCTCATGCCGCGCACCGAGGAGCTGACGGCGCACACCATGAGCGCGCTCTACTACCCGGCCGGCGCGGACGCCTCGCTCATCGCGCGCATCCGCGACGAGGGGATCGTCGTGGCCGGCGGGCTCCTACCGGAGATCAAGGCGCGCTACTTCCGCGTGGGGCACATGGGCTCGGTCAGCACCAACGACGTCTTGGCGACCGTCGGCGCGATCGGCCGCGCGCTGCGGGGCCTGGGTGCGCGCGTCGACGTGGGCGCGGCGCTGGGGGCGGCGGAGCAGGAGCTGGAGGAGGAATTGGCGGAGGAAAGCCCTTCGAACGCACGGTAGCCGCGGCAGGCGTCCTCTCGACGTATGCTCGTGCAGGCTTTGCACGAGGCATGCGGATGAAGCGCTCGACCGACCTGAACACCTGGGACGAGATTCAGGAGGCATTTCCCGACGAATGGGTCGTACTGGACCGGGTCAGACACTCTGGATACCGGGTTGAGCGTGCACGCGTTCTTTCGCATTCGCCGGCGCGCAAGACGGCGCTCGAGTTGTCCCGCGAGCTTCGCGGCAGAAGGTGGGCGCTCGAGTTCACCGGCCCGCTGCATGTCCCGGAGGGGTGGATCGGCTTCGTGGTCGCTCGCAGATTTCTTCCCGGTCACACTCGGTAGAGTCCGTGGCCGCGTGCAGAAGGTATGTCGGTACCCACCGACATACCTTACGCGCTCCTTGTGTTCCCCCTGAGAGCATTCACCAGGGAGTTCACGGCGCCCTGAAGCTGGCGAAATCCACCGCGCCCATCCAGCCGCGGACGAGCTTGCCATCCGGACCGAACCAGAAGCTCGCAGGCAGCGCGGCGTCGAGGTTGAGCTTCGCCGCGGCGCCCGGAGCGAAGGCGCCGACCGGGAAGCTCGCGCCCAGCTTCTGCGCGGCCTTCGCCACCTCCTCGTCAGTCCCGTCCACCGAGAGCCCGACCACCTCGACCTCGGGGTGCGCCTTGGCCCACGCGTCGAGCGACGGCATCTCCTTCGCGCACGGCTTGCACCACGGGGCCCAGAGGTTGACGAGCAGCGGCTTCGCTTGGGCCGAACGCGCCAGCTTCTCGCCCAGCGCCTTGGTCGCCGCCTCGCTCAGCGCGCCGCTCATCGCCGAAGCGGTGCCGATGGCCTGCCGCATGTCGTCGTTCGGCGGATCAATTCCGAACGCCCGTGGCGCAGATCGCGGCTTCACCTCAGCCACCTCCGCGTCCTCCTTGGCGATGACGAGGGTGCCTGCGGGAACGTCGACAGCCTTCACGACCTTGCCGGAGAGGAACTTCACCTCGACGCTGTCCACCTTGGCCGCGCCGCCGAGCCCGACGTGGATCGGGAGCGGCTTCTGCGAGAGGAAGCCGGTGCCAGCCAACACCTGACGCACGAAGGTCCGCTCGCCGATCTTCGCAGTGACCGTCGCGTTCAAGCCCATCGCCTTGCCCGAGGCGCGCACCTCGATGCTGCCGCCGGTGGGGCCGTCGTTGCGGAAGAGCGAGAGCTTGGGGAGCTGGATCTGGCGGACCAGCAGGTCGAGATCGCCGTCGCCGTCGAAGTCGGCGTAGACCGCGCTGCGGCCGTCACCGACCAGGTCGATCCCCGAGATGCCGGCGGTGTCGACCAGCGCCTTGCCGGGGACCAGCCGCGTGAAGAGCCGGTCGCGCTCGTGGCCAGAGAAGGAGCGGCCAGGACCGAGCCGCTTCCACAGACGGATGTCGTCCTGGACCTTCGTGTTCTCCGGGGCTTCCTTCTGGGACGCAAGCACGTTGCGCCAGTAGGTGCTTCAAAGCTCGTCTTCTCTCTCCGAGCTCTGGAAGCCGCAGGGAGAGTGGACCTCGAGCCAGCCGTCGTTGTCCGCGTCGAAGGCTTCGATGCCGTAGGACCAGCCGCCGTCGTTGACCCCCAGGTCCACACCGCCCTGGTGGAACTTCAGGCCTCCGGCCTCGCCCAGCCACAGCGTGTTGCCAATCGTCGCGGCGTTCAGGCGCTCGCGCAGCTCGACCGGCCCGCCCACGAAGCCATGGCTGATCCGCTGCCCGGCGTTGGAGTGCATGTTGCCGAAGTACAGGTCGAGGTTGCCGTCCCCGTCGACGTCGGCGACCTCGATGGACATGCCGTTGGCGCGCTCGGCGCCCGGGCCGGCGGCGACGCTGACATCCTCGAACTTGCCGCCCACGTTGTGGTGGATCCGCTTGCGCCCGAAGTCATCCGCGGCGACGAGGTCCACCTTGCCGTCGCGGTCGAGGTCGACGAGGACGGCCGACTGGGTCCAGCCCTTCTCCTTCAGGCCCCACTTCGCCGCCTCGTCGACGAACTTGAGCTTGCCCTTGTTGATGGCCAGCACGTCCTGCGCGCCCTCCTGCGAGTCGAGCAGCGACTTGGGCATCGACCCGGCGAAGACGCCGTAGGCGCCGGCGAAGACGTCCACCAGGCCGTCGTTGTTGACGTCCCCGGCGGTCAGGTGGAGGTAGGCCGAGGGCTGCGGGCCGGACAGGCTCTGCACCTTGGTGAGCTTGCCCTTGTCGTTCTTGTAGAAGCCAATCTCGCCGCGGGTCTGCGCCCCGCGGGTGGCGACGACCAAATCCAGGTCGCCGTCGTTGTCGAGGTCGAGCAGGAGCGCGCCGCGCGCGTCGCCGGTGCTGGCGACGCCCCACTTCTTGGCCCGGTCCTCGTAGGTGCCGTCGGGCCTGGCGAAGAGTAGCAGGTTGGCCTTCTCGCCGCTGACGAAGACGTCGTCGAGCCCGTCGCCGTCGACGTCGCCCACCGCCAGGCCGCCGCGGTCGAGGTTGTCGCCGTAGAAGAGCGAGTTGGCGGCAGCATTCGGCTCGGGGATGTCGGCGGGGATGCGCGCGGCGAGCGTCACGTCCCGGAAGTGCGACCAGTCGCTGCGGACGCGGATGCGCTCCTCGAAGCCGATGCGCACGAACCGCCACGCGTCCGGGCCCTTGCCCTTGGGGTCGCGCTCGAGCTCGGCGCGGATCTCGCCCGAGTCCTGGACGTGCGCGCCGTCGGGGCCGAGGCCGGCGACGAGCATCAGGAAGCGCGCCTCGGCGACGCGGGGCTCGCCCTTGCTGAGGACGAAGTAATGGAAGCCGACGGAGCAGCGCGGGCGCACGGCCACGGGCGCGAAGTAGCGCTCGAGCGCAGCGGCGAAGTCGGCGGGCTTCTTCGCGGCCGGCTCGCCAAAGGTCATCCGCTGCGAGGTCCAGGCGCCGGCGGCGTAGGGCTCCTCCTTGGCGGCGGCGAGGTCCGGGGCGACGAGGTTCGCGTCGAGGAGCTTCTCGGTCTTGCGCGCGTCGGCCTTGATGGCCCCGCACCAGCGCTTCTTGAGGAAGACCTCGACGTCCTCGGCGTGCTCGTCCCAGGTGTCGAGCACGTCCTCGGGCGGCAGACCGCGCGGAGGCACGGGCTCGGCGGCGAGGACCAGGGCGAGGAGGGCGGGATGCAGCAGGCTCACGCCGGACATCCTTCCAGAGCGGGGACCGGAGAGGCAAGGAGGCGCACCGCACCCCGCGCACCCCCCGGCCGGGCCATGCTCCGTCCAAGACGGTCCTCGACAAGCTGGGAGTGCCGGAGGACGATCCGCGCCGTGCCTTCCAGGACCGACCCCGTGAGCGCCCCCGTCGACGTACAGGATCTGCTCCGCAGCGCCTTCGACTCAGCGCTCAGCGCCATCCTGGTGCTGGACCTCGACGGACGGATCGTCGACTGCAACGCGACCTGCTGGCGGACGCTGGGGCTGATGATGAAGTCGGAGCTGGTCGGCCAGCGCGCCAGCGCCCTGACGGTCAACCACGCCGAGGTCGGCAGCCAGCTCGCCGCGGTGATGAGCGACGGCCAGGCGCGGAAGTTCGAGTGCGTGGTGAAGATCGGCGACGCCCCGGTGCGAGTGCTCGACCTGGCGGTGAGCGCGCACCGCTCGCCCCAGGGCCGCCTGCTCGGTCTGGTGGCCGTCGCCAACGACGTCGCCGAGCGCAAGCGGACCACCGAGTCGCTGCGGCTGGTCAACGACCTCGCCATCGACTTCGCCGCGGCGCCGGCCACCGCCGACCTGTTCGAGGAATGGTCGCCGAGGGGGTCCGGACCAAGCTCGACGCCCGCGCCCTGGTCATCTCCAGCTACGACCGTGCGACCCGCGAGCTGACCGTGCGCCACGTGACCCTCGCCGGGGGCGTGCTGGCGGCGGTCCAGCGGATCCTGGGGAGGAGCTTCATCGGCGTGCGCGTCCACGTCAACGAGCCCATGGAGCGCCGGATGCTCTCGGAGGTCGTCTCCGACACGCACGACCTGGCCGAGCTCTGCTTCGGCGCGCTCTCCGAGCAGATCATCGGGACGCTCGGGAACCTGGTGGGCATCGGCGAGGTGCACGGGCTGGCGCTCAAGCACGGCGGCGCGCTGGTCGGCTCGATGCTGCTCGTCCTGCCGCCGTGCGCGTACTCGCCCAGCCGCGAGCTCTTGCACCTGCTCGCCAACCTGAGCGCGGTGACGCTGCGTCGCCCAGGCGAAGGCTGAGTGGCGTCGGGTGCCGCGAAGTGTGGCGCGGTGCGGGCATGTGGGCGAGCCCCACTGGTGTGCGATAGGGTCGCCATGCAGCAAGGCCGGTGAATTCGCACGGTTGGACGGATTCACGATCGTGAATCCGGGTCTGCTGGCCGACCGCCGCTGGAGTTGGTTCCACCATCGTGAATCCGGGTCTGCTGACCGTCCGCCGCCGGAGCCGGTTTCACGATCGTGAATCCGGGTCTGCTGACCCGCCGCCGGAGCCCGATTCATGATCATGAATCCGGGTCTGCCGGCCGACCGCCGCTGGAGCCGGTTTCACGATCGTGAATCCGGGTCTGCTGACCGCCCGCCGCCGGAGCCCGATTCACGATCGTGAATCCGGGTCTGCCCGGCCCGCCGCCGCTGGAGCCAGTTTCACGATCGTGAATCGAACTACGGAAGCGCCTTGGCCAGCGCCTCGAAGACCTGCTTGGCGACGGATCGCTTCACCCGGCACACGTCCGAGCTCGGGCTCGCCGTCCCGGAAGCGGCAAAGGATCTGCTCGGGGGTGAGCAGCCCATCGACGGCCTCTTCGGCGAGCTCCTCGAGCGACACGGCCTCGGGGTTCTTGGGCTTGGTCGGGGTCGCGTGCTTGGCCTTCGCCTCGCCTTCGCGCATCAGCCGGTAGGCTTCCTCGACTTCGGCGACCGTCATGTCCGCGAAGGGCTTATTCCCGCCGCCCGTGAGCGGCAGCTCGAGGCGGAGCGCCTGCTCGGCCGTCTCCTCGACGGCGGTGAGTTCGACGATCTGGGAGAGCAGCGACATCTTCTCGATGCCGTGCGCCAGGGAGAGCCGGCGCTCCCAGCGTGCTGCGCGCATCCACTTGTAGGCCGTGTTGAGCGAGATGGAGAGGCCCTCGCGCAGATAGGTGGACCAGTCGGAGTAGGCCGGGTCGGTGAGCTGACGCCACTCCTCCTTCTCGGCGCTCCGCGCCAGGCGGGCGCCGGTCTCCCACTCGGAGCCCGACGCGGCCTTGCGGGCGCGGAAGATGTTGGTGTGCTCGAGTGCGGCCGTGGCGCCCACTTCGAAGTCGATGATGTACGGCATCGCCATTGGGTCCCCCTTTGGTCTCGGCCAAGCGAAAAGCGCCTGTGAGTGTGTAAAGCGCGCACAGTGAAGCATGGGCGGCAGCATCGTTGCAACTGACGCCCTGGCTGACTCGAGTGGCCGAGATTCGCGGTCGCGGGGAGCCTCGATGTCTTCGAGCGTTACGTGGCGGGTGCCGGGTCCATCCCCGCGGTCGCGGAGGAGCCCCTGATGAACAGGACGATCCGGGGTCGTTCGTGGATCCATCCCCGCGGTCGCGGGGGAGCCCTCCTCGTGACGACCAACGCGCACGTCTACACGGGTCCATCCCCGCGTCGCGGGGGAGCCATCGGCTTGGCCGCGGGCGCCAGGTTCTCGCTGGGTCCATCCCTGCAGTCGCGGGGGAGCCACCGATACCGCCATCGACTCGGTGCGGATCATGAATCCATCCCCGCGGTCGCGGGGGAGCCACACTTCGAGCACCGGAACCCTCCGCGAGGATGGGTCCATCCCCGCGGTCGCGGGGGAGCCTTGCGGGCATCGACAGGGGCACGCTGAACCGAGGGTCCATCCCCGCGGTCGCGGGGGAGCCGTCACCCGAACACGGGCATCGTCCTGACCTGCGGGTCCATCCCCGCGGTCGCGGGGGAGCCCGGACGCGGCTCAGGGCGTCGGGCGGCGGGTCGGGTCCATCCCCGCGGTCGCGGGGGAGCCTCGCGCGGGGCAGCCCGCCACAGGACAGGCACGGGTCCATCCGCGGTCGCGGGGGAGCCTGCCAGAGACGCTGCGGACTGGCGAGGTGCAGGGGTCCATCCCCGCGGTCGCGGGGGAGCCACCATGCGAACACCGGAAGAAATGGCCGAATCGGGTCCATCCCCGCGGTCGCGGGGGAGCCCCGCCCTAGGACGGGCGGCTCGGTGCAGCAAGGGGTCCATCCCCGCGGTCGCGGGGGAGCCTTATATCCATTCCTGTCTGTAGTGACGAATGGGGGTCCATCCCCGCGGTCGCGGGGGAGCCTTCACTTCAACGCACTCAACCTCGTCGCCGTCGGGTCCATCCCCGCGGTCGCGGGGGAGCCCCTGAAGCGCGCTGCGAAGGAGTGCCCGAACGGGGTCCATCCCCGCGGTCGCGGGGGAGCCGACAGCGCGGCCACCAACCCGAGCGACGCGCAGGGTCCATCCCCGCGGTCGCGGGGGAGCCAGCACGACGCCGGAGGTGGGCCCCTGGTAGACGGGTCCATCCCCGCGGTCGCGGGGGAGCCCCCGGCGCGGTCCAGTACCTGGTGATCCCCTCGGGTCCATCCCCGCGGTCGCGGGGGAGCCGCGGTCTCGCTGTAGGACTCGTCCCGCGGCCTGGGTCCATCCCCGCGGTCGCGGGGGAGCCCTCTCCGACGCCGGCCGAGCCGCCTTCGCCGAGGGTCCATCCCCGCGGTCGCGGGGGAGCCGCTAATCTCATGCGCCCCCATTTCGTGCATGAGGGTCCATCCCCGCGGTCGCGGGGGAGCCCACGACGCCGGCCTCGAGACTCTCGCTGAAGGGTCCATCCCCGCGGTCGCGGGGGAGCCAGCACGAACACGGCTTGAGCACGCACGACGCCGGGTCCATCCCCGCGGTCGCGGGGGAGCCGCGGGCTTCGCGGTCTCTGCGGCGTCGCCCAAGGGTCCATCCCCGCGGTCGCGGGGGAGCCCCGGTGCTCAACGAGGTGTTGCGGCCCATCTTGGGTCCATCCCCGCGGTCGCGGGGGAGCCCCGACGGCCCGGCGGGCGCGACCGACGAAGCGGGGTCCATCCCCGCGGTCGCGGGGGAGCCGGGCCGAGGTGGTATTCCTCGGTGTAGTCCTCGGGTCCATCCCCGCGGTCGCGGGGGAGCCACCGTGCGCTCGAGGGTGTAGCAGACGACGGCGGGTCCATCCCCGCGGTCGCGGGGGAGCCTCCTACTTCGTGCTCGACCTGATGCACGACGAGGGTCCATCCCCGCGGTCGCGGGGGAGCCAACGCGAGTCGTCGCCGCTTCTTCGACTCCTTGGGTCCATCCCCGCGGTCGCGGGGGAGCCTCTTGAACGCCACGTTACAGGCAGCGTCACCAGGGTCCATCCCCGCGGTCGCGGGGGAGCCTGCGCCGACCTCCTTCTTGCTCGGCGCCGCCGGGGTCCATCCCCGCGGTCGCGGGGGAGCCGACCTGTGCCACAGCTTCCTGGCTCGGCCCAAGGGTCCATCCCCGCGGTCGCGGGGGAGCCCACCCGTCCGTGGTCGGCTGGCCAAAAAGGAAGGGTCCATCCCCGCGCTCTCGGGGGAGCCGTCATGGCCAGGTACTCGGCCGCCTGCTCTACGGGTCCATCCCCGCGGTCGCGGGGGAGCCGAGGAGAAGATCACGCACTGGCCCGCGGGCGGGGGTCCATCCCCGCGGTCGCGGGGGAGCCTGGGCGAGAGCGCGCAGGACAACGAGGGGTAGGGGTCCATCCCCGCGGTCGCGGGGGAGCCGTGCCGTCGTCGCCAATTGTTCCATCCGCCCAGGGTCCATCCCCGCGGTCGCGGGGGAGCCCACCGTGGCCCGACAGCGACCGGCCCGGGTAGGGGTCCATCCCCGCGGTCGCGGGGGAGCCCGGCCAGGGTGTTCTCGAGCAATTCCCAATCGGGGTCCATCCCCGCGGTCGCGGGGGAGCCGCGGTCCAGTTCTGCCAGGGTGCGTGCGGGTTGGGTCCATCCCCGCGGTCGCGGGGGAGCCGGCCGGGCGGCCGGGGAGGGGCTCTTCGGGTCGGGTCCATCCCCGCGGTCGCGGGGGAGCCACGTAGGTCGCTAGGGCGTTCGCGCCGGTCTGGGGTCCATCCCCGCGGTCGCGGGGGAGCCTACGAACCAGGCGTTGGGCTGGACGATCCTCGGGGTCCATCCCCGCGGTCGCGGGGGAGCCGTGAGCAGTATGGCCTTGGCTAGCTCATCTTCGGGTCCATCCCCGCGGTCGCGGGGGAGCCGAGGCCGACCTCCTCGTGGCCACCCCGCTGGCGGGTCCATCCCCGCGGTCGCGGGGGAGCCGAGCGCAGCCGCTCCGTCAATTTCTCCCTCCTGGGTCCATCCCCGCGGTCGCGGGGGAGCCCTCGCTGCAACTGCCTGTCAACCTGCCAACACGGGTCCATCCCCGCGGTCGCGGGGGAGCCTGAATACGGCGTGCCTCCGTACTCTGCACCGGGGGTCCATCCCCGCGGTCGCGGGGGAGCCGCACCACGTACCGGCTTGGCCCCGAGTGTCACGGGTCCATCCCCGCGGTCGCGGGGGAGCCGACACAGAAAGGCCTGAGACGGTCGCGGTGCCGGGTCCATCCCCGCAGTCGCGGGGGAGCCCCGTCAGGCTGGCGCTAGTGCCAGCGAGAACAGGGTCCATCCCCGCGGTCGCGGGGGAGCCAGCCAACGGCCGGGACAACAACGCCGAGCTTCGGGTCCATCCCCGCGGTCGCGGGGGAGCCCCGACGCAGGCGATGCCCAGGGACACGTCGACGGGTCCATCCCCGCGGTCGCGGGGGAGCCCCCCCATCCCCCCGTCACTCGTCGTCGTCATGGGGTCCATCCCCGCGGTCGCGGGGGAGCCGCGCTGCGGTCAGACACGGCCTCGGGCGGAGGGGGTCCATCCCCGCGGTCGCGGGGGAGCCCGGGTCCAGTCGGGTGCGTAGCTTCTGCAGCAGGGTCCATCCCCGCGGTCGCGGGGGAGCCTGACGCCCGAGCCCGATCCGAAGCCAGTCGAGGGGTCCATCCCCGCGGTCGCGGGGGAGCCGGCGCCACCACGCCAGCGAGCACCGATGTGCTGGGTCCATCCCCGCGGTCGCGGGGGAGCCGCATCCTGCTTTCAGAGTGCACGGCGCTGGTCGGGTCCATCCCCGCGGTCGCGGGGGAGCCCGGACTGGACGGGCTGTACCGACAGCGTCGCGGGGTCCATCCCCGCGGTCGCGGGGGAGCCCGGACTGGACGGGCTGTACCGACAGCGTCGCGGGGTCCATCCCCGCGGTCGCGGGGGAGCCGCGCACCTCGCCGGGCTACTCCCGCTACCTTGGGGTCCATCCCCGCGGTCGCGGGGGAGCCGTGGCGTCCGGGTCGCCCGGGTGGCCGTCCGGGGGTCCATCCCCGCGGTCGCGGGGGAGCCCATGAGGCTCTCCTGTCCCGCGGCGCGGGCGTGGGTCCATCCCCGCGGTCGCGGGGGAGCCTCGGGCCGGCAGGTAACGCGGCCACAGAAGCAGGGTCCATCCCCGCGGTCGCGGGGGAGCCAGCTCCTCGGTGAACTGGGCTCGCTTGGTGTCGGGTCCATCCCCGCGGTCGCGGGGGAGCCCCAGAACCCTCCGCAGGACTGGCGCAGCAGCCTGGTCCATCCCCGCGGTCGCGGGGGAGCCCGATTGCGTCGCTCAGCGTGCCAGTCAAGTAGGGGTCCATCCCCGCGGTCGCGGGGGAGCCCAGCCATCGCAAAAGCGGCTGCGGACGCTGACGGGTCCATCCCCGCGGTCGCGGGGGAGCCGTCGCCGCGCCAGTACGCGCCGGCCACCGACATCGGTCCATCCCCGCGGTCGCGGGGGAGCCGGCGGCTGGGCGCCGGCGGTGCTGTAGGTGCGGGGTCCATCCCCGCGGTCGCGGGGGAGCCTTATTGTCGCTGTCGTACATCGCCGCTGCGCTGGGTCCATCCCCGCGGTCGCGGGGGAGCCGCGCACGGGCACGGCGGCCTGCACCAGATGGAGGGTCCATCCCCGCGGTCGCGGGGGAGCCCCGTCTGATGGCCTCCACCGTGGTGAAGCGGTGGGTCCATCCCCGCGGTCGCGGGGGAGCCCAGAGGTGGATGGCCGACGCCATCAAGCGAGAGGGTCCATCCCCGCGGTCGCGGGGGAGCCCAGAGTGCACGGCGCTGGTCGTTTTTCAGATGGGGTCCATCCCCGCGGTCGCGGGGGAGCCGCAAGGTCCTGGTCCCGGTGGCGGGCGCCTTCGGGTCCATCCCCGCGGTCGCGGGGGAGCCGGCGCAGGCGGCATCTTCGGCGACCTCGGGAAGGGTCCATCCCCGCGGTCGCGGGGGAGCCTGCGTACTCGAACGGTGGCGGGTCCGGTGGTGGGGTCCATCCCCGCGGTCGCGGGGGAGCCCGCCGGCAAGCGCAATCGCCGTCGCACGGGCAGGGTCCATCCCCGCGGTCGCGGGGGAGCCGATTCGGGGCGGGGGCGCAGCATTTCCGCATAGGGTCCATCCCCGCGGTCGCGGGGGAGCCGAGATGGTCGACCCACACTCGGTGTTGGCGCAGGGTCCATCCCCGCGGTCGCGGGGGAGCCGTGCGGGGGTCAGTGGCCACGGGCGGCCTCCAAGGTCCATCCCCGCGGTCGCGGGGGAGCCGCCCCCGCCCCGGTCCACGAGATTTGGTAGACGGGTCCATCCCCGCGGTCGCGGGGGAGCCCGGCGCCCGCACCCCCAGCACCTTCGCGGTCAAGGTCCATCCCCGCGGTCGCGGGGGAGCCGGTGGCAGCCACCTTGTCGAGCGCGGCCTGGAGGGTCCATCCCCGCGGTCGCGGGGGAGCCGGCGAGGAGAGGTCCGGCATTGGTGGCGCAGGGGGTCCATCCCCGCGGTCGCGGGGGAGCCCGTTCTCGAATCTTCTTTCGGCGTCCCATATTCGGGTCCATCCCCGCGGTCGCGGGGGAGCCGGGCCGCACGTGCACGCCTTGATGTCTTCCGGGGGTCCATCCCCGCGGTCGCGGGGGAGCCTGGACAATCTTCGCGTGCTCGAGCGCCGCCTTGGGTCCATCCCCGCGGTCGCGGGGGAGCCGAGAAGCCGTCCGACTGACCCTCGCTGGACACGGGTCCATCCCCGCGGTCGCGGGGGAGCCTCCTGCGTCTGGCCAGCCGAGGAGCCGTAGTACGGTCATCCCCGCGGTCGCGGGGGAGCCCGGCCGAGCGTGGGCCTGATGTGCTTCTTGATGGGTCCATCCCCGCGGTCGCGGGGGAGCCGTCCCGACTCCGCGCCCCATCGGATGGCGGGGGGTCCATCCCCGCGGTCGCGGGGGAGCCGGGCGGCAGCTGCTTGATCTGCTCTTCGAGGTGGGTCCATCCCCGCGGTCGCGGGGGAGCCACCTGCTAGCACCGAGGAGGGCTGGCGCCTCGGGTCCATCCCCGCGGTCGCGGGGGAGCCGGCTGCCGACGCACACACCCGCCGCGAGGCGGGGGTCCATCCCCGCGGTCGCGGGGGAGCCAGTGAGAAGGCGCGGCCAAGTCTTGTATTTGAGGGTCCATCCCCGCGGTCGCGGGGGAGCCTTCTATTTCCGCGAGCGCCCATCTCTCCTGGCGGGTCCATCCCCGCGGTCGCGGGGGAGCCGTGAGCAGACCATCCTCGGCGCGAACCTCCATGGGTCCATCCCCGCGGTCGCGGGGGAGCCCCAGATGGGAAGGCCCAAGTCTTCTTCTGCTCGGGTCCATCCCCGCGGTCGCGGGGGAGCCTACAACAAGGCCATCGTCGAGAGGTTCGGGCAGGGTCCATCCCCGCGGTCGCGGGGGAGCCAGCGAGTGCCCGATGGCGGAGACCGCCACCCGGGGTCCATCCCCGCGGTCGCGGGGGAGCCGGCCGGGATGACCAAGCCCAGTTCCAGGCGGGTCCATCCCCGCGGTCGCGGGGGAGCCTGCGCCAGGAGCGCAAGACGCTCGAGTACTTGAGGTCCATCCCCGCGGTCGCGGGGGAGCCCTCTGGGCGCCCTGCGTTGCGCCGGACTCGAGGGGTCATCCGGTCGGGGGACGTGTGAGAGGGTCCATCCCCGCGGTCGCGGGGGAGCCTCTGTCCTAAAGCCGGACACTTCAAGCCGGCCAAGTCCGTATCAAACTGCGATTCACTTGTCAGGGAGCGAGGTTGGCGTGTCTGAGGGTCCGGCGAGCGACTTCAGCTCTTCCTTCGTCAACTCGCGACGGTCCACCCAAAGCCCGTCGAGATCCTGGAGATCGAACCTCACCGTGCCGATGTTCGCCATTCCAAGTCCGCCGGGTGCCGTGCTCTCTCGCCAGAAGAGGCTGAGGTTGCTGTCCGGCGGCAGCAGGCAGGACCAACCGTTGAGGACGCTTATGACGCGATCGCGTACGCCCTTGGTCATGTGGGGATTCACGTACACGCCGGAAGCCACTTCGAGCATGACGCTGGCAAGGAATCCGCGAAACCTGTCCGGCACGTTCCGCGGGACCACGATGGTCATGCTCATGGTTGCTCCGGTGTGCGACCGAACAGTTGCTTGATGCGGTCGATCATCGAAGGGATCACAGCCTCTTGCTGGAGTGCGCGCCCCGCGCTGCGGCGGGCCAACCGCTCGAGGTCTTCGCTTGGCCGCCGCTCCTGCTCCTTGACTGCGCGGAACGCGGCCGGAAGACAGACCGATTCCCGGAACAGGTCGGCGATGTCGAGGGCAAATGCGGCCGAGGAGTCCTCGTGAATGAAGCCGAGCTGCGGGATGGTCGAAGTGGCTGCGACCGCGATGAGCGCCGCGGACCGGATCGCCGTGGAGCAGTGGTTGAGCGCCTGGTTGACCCGGTCGGTGCTCTCCGGGTCCTCGCGGTCGTAGCGGCGCCCAGCCCAGTTGATGCCGAACTGCTGCGCCAGCGTGCGGTACAGACTCTTCACCCGCGCGCCCTCGATGCCTCGAAGCACCTGGATGTCTGTCGAGGGCAGCACCTCGCCCAGGCGCCAGGCATACATCCGCCGCGCGACGGCGGTCCGCTCCTGCTCGTCCGACCACGCACGCACCTGGGCGCGCGCCAGCGCGCTCTCGTCCTGACCGAAGGGCATCGACGCGTAGAAGCGAACGCCCTGCTCGCCCACCACGACGAGCCCCGTTCCGTGGCGGGCCAACAGGCGGAGGGCGTCGTGGCTCACCGTGGCCCCGGGCTCCAGGAAGATGGTGCTCACGGTCTGGAAGGGGATTCCGTAGGCCCCCGCCTCGAGCCTGTCGGACCCTGCGGCCAAGAACCGCAGGGTCCCGCTCTCGACGACGAGGTTGCCTCGCCCGAGCCAGATGCACCCGTGCCGGTCTGCGTGTGGGACGCGGGCAGTCTCGAGCCCTAGGCGGCCGTCGAGCATGGCTGGGGCTCAGGCTCGGGGGTACGGCGTCCCCGGAGCGACGACCACGAGCGCCCCGAACCCGAACGCCCGGTGCCGCCCAACTCCGCGCTCGATCAGCTTGGCGAGCCGGGCGCCGTCCGCGACCACCAAGTCGCCATCGAAGCGCACGTCGGGCCGTTCGAGCCGCTTGGCCTCTCGCTCCTCGGCGTGCGTCCGGCGCGTCAGACATTCCCGAGCGAAGGCGGCGACCCCCACCCGCTCGACTTGAACGCCAGACTCCTCGGGCCCCCCCAGGCGCGCCAGGAGCCACTCGCGGTAGACCTCCTCCCTCGAGACGGCCACCTCCTTGCCGACCTTGAAGCACCGGGCCAAGAAGGCGTCCACCTCGGCGCCGGCGCGGTGCCCCCCGGCGCCCTTCGCCAGCCGCACGACCGGGCAGGAGCGAAGGTGGAAGCCGATGCGCTGCCCGCTCTCGAAGACCGGCATCGCCTTGCTGGCGATGGCCCCGAGATCGTCGATGACGCCCAGGAGGCTGGGATCGCCGAAGCTGCGCGCATGCGCGGCCAGCGCTGCTGCATCCGCATGCGAATAGCCCCAGACATCGACATGCCGCCCGCTGCCCCTCAGCACGAACGGTCCAGGCGCCTTGTCTTGCCACAGCTCCTTGAGGATGCAGTGGGCAAGGTAGCCGTCGTCCAGGTCGCGCAGGGGAATCTGCCGCCGGCGAGCGACCTCCGCCAGCTTGTCTGCCCGCAGCGGCACCTTGATCAGGTGGAGCGTGTCAGCCATGGGTCGCCTCCGGTGGGTTGAGCATCCCCTCACGCATCAGCCGACGGCCTACGTGGACCTGGTTCGCCCAGTCGCGCTCGTCGGTCACCGGCACGACGTGCGAATTCGCCGTCACCGCCTCGGGGGCCACGTCGCCGTCCCACCACCAGACGGGAAGCGGCCCCGGGTCGCCCCGCCCGCCGACGCGGGCCAGGACCTGCAGAGCGTCGACCAGCGACGCGGCCTCGACGCATGCGTACAGCACTGGGCCGGAGGGAAGGCAGGCCTTCCGCCCCAGGAAGAGCGGCCTCGCCGGCTCACGCAGCGCGGCGGCGACCTCGTCGAGTGAAGGCGAGCCCTCGCCTTCCAGACCGACCGCAACGGTGTGGATGCTGTCGGCGCGGTAGTGCCGGTAGCGGATGTGCGTCTTCTCGCTGCTGGCGCCGCCGCGGGTGGCGATCGCCCCGCGGGTCGTCCAGCCAGCTCGCTCGGGGTCCATCCAGGGCAGTCCGAGAATCGACGGTCTGGTAGTCGAGCAGCGCCTCGCCACGCCGGTCGGTTCTTGCGGCGTACCGAATCCGCTCTTGCAGGGCCTCGAGCCTGGCTGCGTCGCGGTGGTCCCAGCCGAGCGCGTTGGCGACCAGCCCGGTGAGCATCGACAGAGCCGGGAAGGGCTGCACGACGCCGTTCTGGTCCACCATGGGCGCTCCGAAGCTCACGAGCGGAGCGTCGAAGCGCAGGAGCAGGACTCTCATTCGAGCACCCGCTGCTGCGCCCACTGCGCAACCTCCGCGAGGGTGCGCGACGTCTCACCGAAGGTCGTCCCGGTGTGCAGGCCGGCGTGGACGCGCTGCTCGCTCTGCGGCCGGCCGTACATGCGGTCGGACTCCGTCAGGAAGCCGGCCATGGCCTGGTAGCTCCTCTCGACGAGGTTTCCGCGCGCGTCGACAGGCTCGAGGAAGGCGTTCGCGAGCGTCCGGGGCTGCGCCTTGCCGGCCTCCACGAACACGAAATGGCTGTTCGCGTACGGCGCGGTGGAGCCCTTCTTCGCGCCGGGGCTGACGGTGGCGAGGATGTGGACGAGCTTCTGAACGACGTCGGCGGCCAGCTTGCGGTCGCCGCCGAGGTTCGCGACCAGGAGCTCGACGTCCACGACCACGTAGCCGTAGAACAAGCCGCTCGTCAGCTCGGCCGCGTTGATGTGGCCCGAGGCGCTCTCGCCGTCCTCCTTCGTCAGGTCGTCGATGGCCGAGAAGTAGTCGCTCTCGGTCATCTGCCCGTGCACCGTCATGGCGTGGGCGACGTGGATGGCCGCATCGGTGCGGGCGAGGATGTCCCCGGTCACCATGCGCCCGAAGAGCGCCGCACCCAACCCCGCCTCCAGCGATCCAGGCTTGAGGGCCGCGATGTTCTTCTTCAGGTCCTTGTCCTTGAACTTCTCATCGAGCAGCTTGGTCGCCTTGGCGACGTCGCTGCCGGCCTCCTTGCACGCCTCGCGCGCAAGCCCGCAGAGGTAGTCGAGCTCAGGGCGGCCGAGCACCGTGACCTGGTCGGTCTTGACGATGTCCGTGCCAGGCGCCGCCGCAGCGGCGACCGCCGAGACCTCCGCGCCTTCTCCGTCCTTCTTCTTGACCTTCTTCGCCTGCTTGTCGGCCTTCTCCTGCTTCGCCTCGCCGCCGAAGACCTTGCCGACGAGCTTCTCCGCGGCCGCGCGCGCGACGGCCTGCGGCACCCCCTCCTTCACCAGGGGCTCGACGACGAACTTCTCAAAGGAGATTCGCGAGCGCACAGACTCCGGGGCGTCGAGCGTCTTGAGGCTGCTCTCGCCGTCGAACATGCGCCAGTGGCGCTTCAGGCACTGCGAGGAGACACGGGTGCGGACGGCGCATCCAAACGGCATCCGCTTGGCGAAACCAGCATCGTCGCGGTTGAGCAGGGAGGCGGGGTAGCTGGTCAGCGTGTGGATCTGGATGAACTTTGCGGTCATTGGACGGGCTCCGTTCGGTCAGGCGTTGTGCTTGGACTGGCTCAGGGCGGAATAGAAGTCACCGGCGATGCGCCGGCGGGTCGTCTCTTCGTCGCTACGGTCGGCCGAGAGGATGAGACGCGCCCCTTCGGCGAAGTCGGCCGGCGTGTTCTTGGCCGCGAGGAAGCGTGCGAGCGCGGGGATGTCGTCGATCAGGCGATCGCCGTCGGCGCGCAGAAGCCGCACGAAGCGCAGCTCGGAGAAGCCCGCCTGGACCAGCGCGGTCCCGAGGCGGACGCCAGGCTTGTGCCGCGACCCGAGGTGCGCCAGGCCGACAATCACCGCGGCCCACGCTTCCTCCTGCGCCTGCCTCGCCGCCGCACCTCGCGCCAACCTGGGGTCCAGCACCGCGCCCACCAGCTTGTAGAAGCCGGGGGCGTCGATGCGCCTCGGGTCCATGCGGCGCAGCCCGGCGACCTCGCCGGCGGTCAGCACGCCGCCACCGTGGGCCATCAGGCCCGCCAACTGGTTGACGACGGACGAGAGGCTCGGACTCTCGCCAGCCGCTGCATCAGCTTCGCTCATGGCTGCGCTCCTTCCTCGGACTGCGGGGACGTCGGTGAGAGGGTGTCGGGAAAGTGCTTGCCGAGGCCGTTGCGGAAGAAGGCCTGGGCGTTGGAGATGGCTCGAAAGCGCTGCGCATCCGCCAGCGGACAGCGGTCGATCGCTCGGGCGAGCTCCTCCTTTGCCAGGGCAGCAAGCCTGCGTTCCCAGGCGAGTCGGGCGGCCTCGTCAGGCTGCTCGAGGCTGCCGAACAGGCTCTGGAAGAAGACGTCGTCCACCTCCGCGTCGAAGCGGTCCTCGAGGGTCTTGCCGCCGAGCGAAATCGCCTTGAGCGCTGGGAAGAGGACCTTGCTGCGCATCTTCTTCGCCTGCTCGATGCACTGAACGGCTCTCCGGCCCAGCGCGGCGCGCTGGTCTACCTGTCCCAGTCGGCGTTTGACTGGGGCAGGCACTGGCAAGAGCCGCTCGTGAAGCCCTTCCGTCTTGCCCTGGCCTCTCGCTAGGGCCGAGCAGAGCAAGTACAAGGCCCCGTCGTCTCCAACCCTGACGACCTGGGCTGCCGCAGGCTCGAAGTCGTCGCCGAAGAGCAGCTTGGCGAGGAGCTCGTAGTGGAATCCGCTGGGGCCCACGGTCAGCGCTCCTCCATCGCGCTCGATCGGTATCCAGGAGTCGCCGACGTCGCCGTTGACGATCGTGGCGAGGCAGCGCCGAGCCTCGGTCGTGGTGTAGGCGCACTCGACCTGCGTCGTGCCGCGACACCGGATGCGCCAACAGATCTCGATGAAGTGCGGGGCGAGCTCGCCCTGTGCCAGGGAGGACCTGCCATCCCACGGCACGACCCAGACCAAGTCAGCGCCATGGTCATTGAAGCCGCGGGCGAGGAGTGCCGGCCGCTGGCTGAGCAGCACGGAGACGTCGCGCCGGAACCTCGTGCTGGGAGCGAGGTCGGGGGCCAAACCCACGCGCGGCCGGTTCCCGTAGCCGCCCTTCATCCTGGAGATGGGGTTGTAGCCGCGCCCGGGATAGCCCTGCATCGTCTGCAGCGTCGTGAGTGCGTAGACCCAACTCTCCGCGATGGGCGCCACTCGCGACTCCTTGACGTCATGAGCCTTCGAGGTGACGAGGATGTCCAAATCATCGGGGCACCGGAGTGCCTTCCACTGCATGCACTCCCCCTCCGGCACTGGCGGCTGGAAGAACGCGGGCTTGGAGAGGTCGTCCACCACCAGGCACCAGGGCTCGTGCGCTCCCCCGGTCAGCGCGAGCAGCAGCGCCCGCCACTCGCTCTCCGTCGCGGGCGGCTCCATCTGGCCGGCGCGGTGCAAGGCGATCGCCGCCAGCTGCGTCAGGAACATCGACCAGGGGTGGAACTGGTGGGTGCGAACGCGCGGGAAGTCTCCCAGCTCCCCGGTCGCCAATCTCGCCAGCAGGCCGGGAAGCGTCGTCACGCCACGCCGGCGCTTCGTGTCCCGCCACGACAGCAGCGGCTCCATCAGCAGGTCATGGGCCATCGGCATCGCTTGTCTCCTTGGCGTCGTCCTGCCGGTCGATTCGCAGGCCGAGCCGGTCGTACACGAACTGCTTCGCACCAAATCTGAAACGGGCCGCACCGGAGGCTGGGTCGCTGACGACGTCCTCTGCCTCGGCGTCCGCGGCAGCACCGAAGATCCACGACGCTCGGAGCGAGACCTCGCGGACCTCGAGGCCGAAGGGCCCGCGGAACGGCGGCGTGAACTTCACCCGCCGGTCGCCCTCTCCGAGCCTGGTCTGGATCCTCTCGTCGACGGAGCCCGGGAACTCCATGTCGGCGTAGGGCTTGTCCCAGTCCACGAGGTTGAGCTCCGCGAGGCGACGGTGGCCGAAGGCTCGCCCAGCAGGTACTGCTCGTGCTCCCGGAACGCCGGCCCGAGCCGCTCGACGGTCGCCGCGAGTGAAGCGGAGTGGAGACAGCGCTCGACCAGCTCGCGGCTCATGGCGGGAATTCGCCACGTCCGCTCCTGCTCCAACGTGGACCAAGTGGCCTCTAGCACCCGGAGGTCCTGATACACGCTGCCCAGCCCATGGTGATTCCTGGGCCTGCCGCCCTTGCCCACGAGGGCCGTCAGGTCGCGGCTCTCCGGGACGAGGACGATGACAAGAGGGACTTCGATGCCAGCGGGGCGACGCCGCAGGTGCCGATGGAGACGCCCGATCCTTTGGAGCAGCACATCGATTGGGCAGAGGTCCGTGATGAGCAGGTCGGCGTCGATGTCGAGAGACTGCTGGACCGTCTGGGTCGCCACGACGACACAGCCACCGTCCGGGCGCTCCTTGCCGAGCCGCTGCTCCAGCGCGACGTCCAGCGCCTGTCGATCGTCCCGGGCGAAGCGCCCATGGTGCGGCGCGGGTCGGCCCCCGCAGGCGAAGAGCAGCGCGGGCTCGCTCAGCTGTGCTTCGACCTCGAGCTGGGTCGCGACGCAATCGGCCACCGTGTTGCGCAGGACGAGAACCTTGGCGCCGGCGCGAGCCGCAGCAGCCGCCCTCGCGGCGACGCTCGGCGGGTCTTCCATCGTGGCGGAGAGCTCGACCGTCGCGCTCCGGGCACGTCCATCGTGGGTCACCGCGAACACATCGATCGCCGTGGAGGTGGCGTTGCGGGAGGAGACCATCGGGTAGGGAGCGGAGACCGACTCTTCGAGAGTGAGGCTTCGTGGTTGGGAAGTTGCTGCCAGGAGCAACCGCTGCCGGGCTTCGGCAGCCAGAGTCGCGGAAAGCAGGAGCGCGTGGCCGCCTGCGCGAACGTGACGCGCGAGCACGGACTCGAGGATCCGGGTCATGTAGACGTCCGACGCATGAACCTCATCGACCACCAGGAGGTGCCGCAGCAGCGCGGTGGCGCGAAGGTGCGCATGCCCGACCATCAGCGAGGACAAGAGAACCTGGTCGATGGTGCCGACGACGATGGCGCCAGCGAGGTAGCGCTTGGGGCCTTCTGCCGCCCAGCCGCGGTACCGGAAGCGGTCCTGGTCGGGCCAGAGGACATCGAACCCTGGCAAACGCTGGCCTTGGACGTCATCGACCTGAAGGTAGCCGGGGACGGCAAGTACGACCGGAGGCGGGTCTGCAAACGCCTGCCGGGTGGCAGCCTGGACGCGCGCGAAGATCTCGTGTTGCCGCGGTTCGGGTCGGGAGCGCGAAGTAGAGCCCATCGACCTGCCCCGAGCAGAACAAGCGGACGAAGTGCGCGAGCGCGGCCTCGGTCTTGCCACTGCCGGTCTCCGCCTCGAGAACCACGATGGAGCCCGCGACCGCTTCGGGGAGCGCCGTCACAGCACGCTGGGCCGCCCGGGGAGGAAAGGACGAGATCCTAGCGAAGGCGTCGCGTCCTACCGGATCCAGTCGCTGGGGGACTGGGACGTCGAGCCCCAAGCGCACCACGACATGACGAGCCTGTTGCCGTGCGAAGGTCATCCGGTCGGACAGGCTGCTGGCAAATGGGAAGAGCTCTGCGTCGGACGCGATCCAGTCCGCCAGCATCACCAGACCTGCGAAGGCGTGCTGAAGCTGCGCAGACTCCGGCAGGTCGCGCCCAGGGCCGAACGCCTCCGGGAACCAGACCTTGCAGGCGGCAATCAGCTCACGTAGCCCGCTGGCCGGATTCGAGCCCTCCCTGGGACGACCATGGAGAGGAGCTGTGGCCGGCCCGTGCGGCGGCCAGCGGCTTCCCGTGGTGAGCGAGTGCCGAGATGAGCAGTCCGAAGGCGCCAACTCCAAAGCAGCCCAGCGGCTCGAAGAGCTCCGCAAAGTCGTTCGCGCACACCGCGCCGATGGCCGGCTCCACATGTCCGCCTCGGCTGCACGGGAGGTCTTTTCGGCCCTTGGCCTGGAACGGAATGGTGAGCTTGCCGAAGTCGTGCAGCGCGGCCATGACACAGAGCCGTGCGCGGTCCTGCGCGGTGAGCGCGGCAATCCCCGCCAGCCGAGCAGCGCGCTGATGCCAGACCGGAAGCTCGAGCAGTGACTCGGCCACGGCGGCGACATCAGCGCAGTGGGCCAGAAGCGGGTGCCACTCGACGACACGGCCCTCGGGGTCCTCTCGCAGCTTGCCCCAGAACCCAGTCGGCACTCCCCTCATGTGCAGCCCCTCGCCAAGTGCCTCGTCAACCGGAACGCACCTTAGCACCGGGGTCGGACATTGCGTGTTTTCGGCTGAGACTCGGGAGACCCGGGAGACCCGGGGAAGCTTGGGCACGGCGGCGTGCTGGTCGGCTCGATGCTGCTCGTCCTGCCGCGAGCTCCTGCACCTGCTCGCAAACCTGAGCGCGGTGACGCTGCGTCGCCCAGGTTCGGGCTGACCGGCGCGATCCGCCTCCTGTCCGTCAGGCGAAGAGCTTCGACTCCACCGGCTGGCCGGGCAGCGCCGCGAGCTTCGCGCGCAGCTCGGGCGTCAGCGCCACCGGCAGCACCAGGTTGCGGTCGCCGACGCTCCCCTCGCCCCTCGGCGCCAGCCCCGCGTGCACCTCGTATAGCGCCAGGAAGCGCGAGGCCTCGGCCAAGGCCCCCAGCGACCCGTGGTCGGTGTCGAAGTCGACCATCGTCAGCCAGAGCTCGGCGGTCCCGTCGCGCTTGTCGACGAGCTCGACGAGGCGCGCCTGCTGCGGCCAGGCGACGAGCCCAGCGGTGGTGACCTCCCAGTAGCCGTGCTGCGGCGTCGCGCCCGGCCGCGGCGTGACCAGGCTGTCGTGCGTGTGGCCGACCAGGTGGAGCACGACGTTGGGGCAGGCGTTGAGCTTGGCGCGCAGCTCGTCGCCGTTGCCCACGATGGTGTCGGAGGGATGGTGCGAGGCGACGATCACCAGCGCCTGGTCCTGCTCGGCCTGCGCGAGCGTGTCGGCGAGGAAGCCATTGATCTTCGACTTCGGGTAGAAGCCCGCGGCGCTGCCCGCCGCGGTGGTGTTGAGGACCACCACCCGCAGCGGCAGGCCGGGCACCGGCTCGAGCACGTAGTCGCCATCGCCGGACGACGCGAGGGCCTGGCCATAGCCGTGGCCCGCCGGGAGCCCGGGCGCGGCGCGGACGGCGGCCAGGAAGTCGTCCCGGGTCAGGTTCGCCCGGTTGGGATCGGCGGGCAGGGTCCCAGCGGTCAACGAGCTGGGCGGCGTCGGGATGCAGCGCGGCGGCGTCGGCGACTCGTTGCCCGGGATGGCGTTGCAGGCCGGTGGGTTGACCCGCCCGAGGTCGTACCTGCCGATGGTGCCGCGCCGCGGGTCGCCGGTGACCGGCGAGTAGTCGTAGAGCGGCGGGGTCATCGGCAGGTTGCCCTGGATGAGCAGGTCGTGGTTGCCCGGCGCGATGGCCCAGGGGATGGGGCCCAACCCCATGGCCGTGAACGAATCGTGCGGGTCGTCGTCGGTCCCCGGGAGCGGATTCTCGAGGTCGCCGGAGTTGGGCTGGAGCGGGCCGCCCTCCAGGACCTTCAGGAACCAGCCCAGCTCGTTCTTCTGGTTGTTGTCGATGAGGTCGCCGGTGAAGAGCGCCAGGTCGAGCGGGCGGGCAGCGTCGAGCGCGCGCAGCTTGCGCACCATCGCGTCGAGCACCTGCGACGCGTGCGCCTCCTGGTAGTGCCAGGCCGCGCCGGCCACGCGGTCGAGGTTGATGGTCCGGGCGGGCGACTCCTCGTCGATGACGTGGATGTCGGTCAGGTGGGCCAGGTACAAGAGCGAGGCCTCGGCGGCGGTCGCAACGTCGGCGGTGGCATCGGCGCCCAGGTCGTCGCGCCGCTGGTGCGCCTCGCCCGCGACCGTCTTGGTCACGCCCCAGAGCGACTTGAGGCTGGCGTCGTGCTTCTCGCTGGAGAGCACGCCCTCGATGCGCGTGCGCGCGCTCGTCGTGGGCCGAGGCGCCGCGTTCCCGGCATCGGGCGCGGCAGCGTCGGATCCGGCCTGGGCGGCGGCATCCGCGGGCTCGCCGGCGGCATCGGCTTGGGCAACGGCGGCATCCTCCAGGGCGGACGAGGCGTCGGCTCGCGCGGCGGCGTCGAGCGCAGTGGACGCATCGAGCCCGGCGTCGGCGCCGCCGATGGCCGCATCGAGCGCCCCGCCGCCGGGCGTGCTCCCACAGGCCTCGACGCCCAGGCCGCTGGCCACGATGGCGAGGCCTCCCTGCAGCACTTCGCGTCGGGTCGCTCGTCGCAGAGCCATCGTCTCGCTCCTCGCATCCCCCCCGGCTGGCGAGCCTCCCGTGAAGGTGCGCCGGACGGAATCGGCGCGTGCTCGTCCCCAGGCCAGGTGTTCAGTGGCGCGCGGCCAGCTTCCCCGCGAACGGGCCGCACCTGCCTCGGCCGATGCGGCGAACGACGGGCCGATTCTAACCTTGGGTGATGAGAGAGGGATTGGGCGCGCCCGAAAGCCCAGAGCCAACAGGACTAGCCAGGACAGCAGGCACTGGGCGGGCCCGGAGGCCCGACGCCACCAACTTTGGAGGCCTGCCCATTCCAGATACCGACCCTGGGGCCTGCATCTCCCGACCTTGCCGTCTGCAACTGCCAGGCATCGGGCAGGAGACCCGCACCCCAGGCGCATCAGCGCGCGGCCGCAAAGCCCAGCGCCGCGCCGATGCCCAGTCCCGCCAGGACGTCGGTCAAGTAGTGCTGGTCGGCCGCGATGCGCAGGTAGCCCACGAACACGGCCAGCCCGAAGAGCGGCAACCCGAACCACGTCCGCGCCCCGCGCGCGTGCACCAGCCTCGCCGAGGCCGAGGCCATCGCCGTCACCGCGCTCGTGTGGTTGGAGAAGAACGACCCGAACGGATCGCGCCCGTCGCCCGTGGGCCCCGTGCGGGTGAAGGGTCGCTCGCGCGGCGCCAGGAACTTCACCGCCTGGTTCACCGCGCCGGTGAGCGTCACCGCCCGGACGACCCGGAGGCCGTCCCGCAACAGGCGCGGGGCGAGGCCGTCGACACACATCAGCGCCAGCCCGCAGGCGAGCGGCACGGCGGCGAAGGCCAGCGCGTCGGACGCCCGGTCGGCGGCAAGCCGGGCGTGGGGCCGCAGGAGGCGCTGGCGGGCCAGGCCGTCCAGGCCGTTGAGCATTCGCTGCGCTTGGCGCTCGAGCCCCGGCTTCGGGGAGCGCCTCAGCCGCACGTACTCGCCCCCACCCCAGAGCACGGTGGCGGCGCTGACCACCCCCAGCTCGGAGGACCACCGGACGGCGGGCCGTGGCGGCCTGGGCCAGAGCTTCACGGTCTGGTCTTAAGGCTTGGCGTGCGCGTCTTGAGCCCCCCTCATGCGAGGAGGCGACCGAGACCTTCGGCGACTACCCGGTCGCCGTCCTCACCACGTTGCGCCCGGCGGCCTTCGCCTCCTCCAGCGCCTTGCCCGCCCGCTGCAGCAGGCTCTCGACGGTATCGGTCGCCTGGACCTCGGTGACGCCGACGCTCACCGTCATCGGCACGCGCGGGGCCGTGCTGCCGTCCGTCGGCTCGGGGAGCGCGAAGGGCTCGGCTGCCACCCGGGCACGCAGGCGGTCGGTCACGAGCTCGGCTTCCTTGAGCCCCGCCTCGATTAGCAACAGGCCGAACTGCTCGCCGAAGTAGCGGGCCACGACGTCGGAGCCGCGTACGCCGGCCATCACCATGTTCGCCAGCCTGCCGAGCGCCGCGTCGCCTGCCGGGTGGCCGTAGGTGTCGTTGACGAACTTGAAGTGGTCCGCGTCCGCCAGCGCCACGCAGAAGGGTGTGTGGTAGCGGCGGGCCCGCGCCAGCTCCTGGTCGAGCCGAAGCTTGAAGTACTTGTGGTTGAAGCAGCGGGTCAGGCCGTCGCGGATGGCCATGTCCTGCAGCGCTGCCAGCCGCTGCAGGTGCGAGCGCACCCGCGCCACCAGCTCCTGGGGGTCGAAGGGCTTGGCGATGTAGTCGTTGCCGCCCACCTCCAGGCCGCGCACCCGGCCCTCCACGTCGCCCTTGCGGGTCACGAAGATGATGGGCGTGAAGGCCAGCGCCGGGTTGCGGCGGATGCGCCGGCACAGCTCGAAGCCGTCCACGCCGGGCATCACCACGTCGAGGATCACCAGGTCGGGCAGCTCGGACTCGACGATCTCCAGCGCCTGCTCGGGCTCCGAGCAGCTGGCGCTGACGAAGCCGGCGGCGCGCAGGCAGGTATCGATGAGCTTGGCGCTGAACGGGTCGTCGTCGATGACCAGCACCCGGGAGAGCGTGGGCTCGCGCACGATGCCCTGGGCGTTCGGGGTCAGCGGGGCGGGCGCGCGCCGCTCCGCGGAGCTGGCGCGGTGCTCGTCGAGCAGCTCCTCGACCGCGGCCAGGCCGTCGGCGAACAGCTCGAGCCCCTTGGCGCGGTGGGCGAGGTCGCACTCCTTGATGTAGTCGGCCAGGTTCTCGCAGAGCATCCCCACCCGGCCCAGCGTGGGGAATTCCACCGAGTGCGCCGTCCCGGCGATGCGGTGGAAGAAGTGGCTGACCTCGTCGAGCGCCGCCAGGTCGTCGGGCTGCGAGTGGAGCTTCTCGAAGGCCGCCCGCGCCTTCTTCAGCCCCTCGTCCAGCTCGCGCAGGAAGGTCGCCTTCAGCTCGAATGGAATGACGATCGACCCCATGGCGCGGCAGGCTAGCCCCGGGACGGCTCGGGCTTCAATAGGGCTTCGGGCTTCGGGTTCCAGAATCAGAATCTGAATCCGCGCCAGCTGTTCTCGGCTGTGACTTGACCCCGACTGCTCCCGCGCGCTTGTCTCTGGCGCCCATGCCCGACCGTAGACCGACCGAGACGGACACCCCGCCGCCGAGCGACCCCATCGGTTCGCCGCTCCCACGCTCCTTCTACGACCGGCCGACCGTCGAGGTCGCCCGCGACCTGCTCGGCTGCCGCATCGCACGCCTGGACGGCTCCGTCCTTCGCCTGGGCCGCATCGTCGAGACCGAGGCCTACCTGGGGGTGCTCGACCGGGCGTGCCACAGCTCGAAGGGCCGCACCGCGCGCACCGAGGTGATGTTCGGCCCGCCGGGCTTCGCGTACGTCTACATCGTTTACGGGATGCACCACTGCCTGAACGCCGTGACGCGTGCCGAAGGAGAAGCCGAGGCTGTGCTCATCCGCGCCCTCGAGCCGCTCGAGGCCTGCCTGGGCGCCGGATCGGGCCCCGGCCTGGTCTGCAAGGCCCTCTCCATCGACCGCGACCTCAACGGCGTGGACCTGACCGATGCCGGCAGCCGCGCGCCGCTCCTCGTCCTGCCGCCGGCAGGGCGGCCGGTCGGGTCCATCGCCAAGGGCCCAAGGGTGGGCGTGGACTACGCCGGCCCGGCCTGGTCGAAGCGGCTCCTGCGCTTCTGGGAGGTGGGCAGCCAGCATGTCTCGCCGGCGCTGGGAGCCCGCCGCGGCGCTGGCACGCGGGCGAAGCCGCGTGGTATGAGGGCGCCGTGAACGACGCCCCTGCCGCCCCCGTCATCAACCAGGAAGAGCGCGATCTGGTCGAGCGCGCCCGCAAGCGCGACGTGACCGCCTTCGAGGAGCTGGTCACGCGTTACCGCTCCAAGGTCTACGGCCTGGCCGTGCGCATGATGCAGGACTCGAGCGACGCCGAGGAGGTCCTACAGGAGACCTTCCTGTCGGCCTGGCAGAACCTGCCCAACTTCCGCGGCGAGTCGGCCTTCGGCAGCTGGGTCTACCGCATCTGCGCCAACTTCTGCCTGATGCGGCTGCGCCGCAAGAAGGTGGAGACCACCGAGGCCGAGGCCACCCGCGAGCCGGGCGGCGAGCCGCGCTTCGACTCCGAAGGCAGCCTGCTCAACCACCCGTCCTACGACTGGACGCGCGGGACGGAAGAGAAGGCGCTGGACAACGAGCTGCGCATCGCCATCGAGAGGGCCACCGACGGCCTGCCCGACGATCACCGCACCGTCTTCCTGCTCAAGGACATCGAAGGCCTCTCCTACGAGGAGATCGCCGAGACGCTGGGAACCACCGTGCCGGCGGTCAAGAGCCGCCTGCACCGGGCGCGGCTGGCGCTGCGCGAAGCCATCGACGCTTTCTACAAGCAGCCAGGCCACGCCCGCGCCAGCCATTGACCGGTCTCGGACACTCGAGCAACGCGCTGGAATTTGAGGCATCCTAGGAACAGACCAGACACCGAGGACAAAGCCGTGGGAGAGCCGAAAGAAAGAGTCCCGGAGTGGTCACCTGCCAGCACTCCCTCGCGCAGCTGCAGGAGTATCTCGACGGGACGCTGGCGCCCGAGGAAAAGGCCAAGCTGGACCGGCACTTCCGCGCCTGCCCGCCCTGCATCGACTTCGTGAAGAAGTACAAGGCGACGCCGGGGGTGTGCCAGAAGGCGTTCACTCAGGACGTCCCCAAGGACATGGGCGACCGTCTCGCCGCGTTCCTGCGCGACAAGTGCCGCAGCGGCTGACCGCGTGACGGGTCGTCCTCTCAACGATCTCTCCTTCGCCGAGCTGCGCGAGCGGCTGGGTCCGGTCGCGTCCGAGAATGAGGCGCGCCGGGTGCTCGCCGCGCTCTACCGTCCCGGAGACTTCCGCGCCTTGACCGTGGCGCTGGGGGTGCGGCGCCAGGTCCTCGACGTCGCGCGGCAGGGCACGGTCGAGCGCCTGTCGGTCGTCGAGCGCCGAAAAGCCAGCGACGGGTTCGTGAAGTACCTCTTCTCTTCGCCCCTGGGAGGAGAGTTCGAGGCGGTGCGCATCCCGATCTTCGACACCAAGCACGTGGTCTGCGTCAGCTCGCAGATCGGCTGTGCGCTCGGGTGCGCCTTCTGCCACACCGGGCGGCTGGGGTTCACCCGCAACCTCGAGACCTGGGAGATGGTCGAGCAGGTGCGGCTCATCCGCGACGAGGCCCAGCTGCCGGTGCGCCACGTGGTGTTCATGGGCATGGGCGAGCCGCTCCTGAACCTCGAGCGCGTGGTCCGCGCGGCCCACCTGCTCTGCGAGCCGGGCGGCCTGCAGGTCAAGGGCCGCAACATCACCATCTCCACCGCGGGCATCGTCCCGGCCATCCGCCGCTACACCGCCGAAGGCCACTGGTTCCGGCTGACCTTCTCGATCTCCTCGGCCGACCCGGAGAAACGGGCTCGGCTCATGCCGGTGGAGAAGACCTACCCGCTGCCGGAGCTGGTGAGCGCCATCCGCGAGTACGGCGAGTCGCGCCGCGAGCGCCCGATGATCGCCTACGTGATGATGGCCGGCGTCAACACCGGCCGCGAGGACGTCGAGGCGCTGCAGCGCACCTTCGCGGACGTGCCCATCAAGCTGGACCTCATCGACGTCGCCGACCCCTCGGGCACCTACCGGCCGCCGGACGTGGAGGAGCTCAAGCGCTTCCGCGACGAGCTGCAGGTGCTCAAGGTGCCCATCGCGCGGCGATACAGCGGCGGCGCCGAGATCGCCGCGGCGTGCGGGACCTTGGCCGCCACCCGCCGCGGCGGCACCGTGCTGCCCCCTCCGTGATCGTCGCTCGGTAGCGCTCCTTCGCGACCGGCGCCCAGGCTCACCACCAAGTCCAAACGTTTACGGGTCGAGGCGCCTACGAGTCAGGGAAGCACGACTTCGTGCACCGCCGGGTCGCCCTGGCGGAGCTCGACGAAGCGCCGAGTGCCCACCCATCTCCAGGTCTCGGTCGTCATCTTGCCGTCCGGCCAGCGCACGCTGATCGAGTCGACCTGGCCGCACGCGCCGGTGCCGAAGAAGAGCACCAGGTCGTTCTGCATGGCCATGTGGCCGTAGCCGCCGCCGAGCTCCTGCACCTGCGAGACGCCGTTGACCGTCACCGTGACCTTGGCGCCGATGGCCGCCTTGTTCACCTTCATGGCGGGATCGCCCACCAGGCGGACCTCCAGCCAGCTGCCCTTGGTCGAGGCGTCGGACTGGTAGAGGTGGACCTCGTTGGTCTTCCAGGTGGCCGAGCAGTCGCGGGCCGTTCCCGAGCCGACGACCACGTCGAGGTCGCCGTCGCGGTCGAAGTCGGCGACCGCCATGCCGCTGAGGCAGGCGTGGTGCATCCCCATCTGCGCGCCCTTCTCGGCGAATTGGCCCTCGGTCTGCTGCAGGAAGACGAGCCCGAACTGGTCCGGGTAGTCGCTGGCGCCCACCACCAGGTCGGTGCGGCCGTCGTTGTTCAGGTCGCCGGGAGCGGCGTGCATGCCGCCCTCGTTCCAGTCCGGGGTGGGGTGCGGGAAGGCCAGGCCGGTCGCGGCGTTGCCGGGGCGGTCGAAGCCGACGTCGCCGGGCTGGCTCTTGGAGACGAGCAGCTGCGAGGGGTCGCTGCTCTGCCCGATGTGCCAGTGCTTGATCTCGGCGTTGTAGAGGTCGAGCTTGCCGTCGCCGTTGAGGTCCGCGCAGACCGTGGTGAAGGTGTTGCCGTTCAGGCGCGCGAGCTGGTCGTCGAGCCCCGGGTTCCAGTAGCTCTCGCTGCAGCCGCCGATCGACGGCTGGGCGACGCCCTGGCACTCGGCCGCGGTGGTGTTGAAGGTGCACCAGCAGAGGAAGAACTGGTTGTCCTTGAAGTCGACGAGGTCGTCGCCCGCGAAGCCCGAGGCCTTGCCCTTCTCCAGGAAGTGGCCGCGCCGGTCGCTGTGGAACAGCTGGTTCCACTGCCGGCCGTAGGCGCTGACCAGAAGGTCGGTCCAGGCGTCGTCGTCCACGTCGCAGGTGGTCACGCCGTAGGCTGGCCGCGGGTTGGTGCCGGCGAGGACGGTGCTGAGGGCGCCGCTGGTGTCGAACGTCAGGCCCGCTCCCTCGGTCACCGCCTCGAAGGTGCCGTCGCCCGCGCCGCGGTAGAGCTCCGGCGAGAAGCCCACGAACGAGAAGCCGTACTCCGTGTACCAGAAGCCCACGAACACATCGAGGGTGCCGTTGTGGTCGTAGTCGAGGAAGCTCGCCCCGCTGGTGGTCTGCGCGACCTGCGCCGGCGCCGAGGCGGTGGCGGCCGTGAAGTGGCCGGTCCCGTCGTTGAGGAGCACCGTGCTGCGGTCGCCGGGGTCGGTCTCGAGGTGCGTCGTGTCCACGTAGGTGCCGCTGAAGAGGTCGAGGTCGCCGTCGTTGTCGACGTCGCCCGCCACCGCCAGCTGGGCCGAGCGCAGCTGCGTGGTGTTGCCGGGGATGGCGAAGACGCCGCTGTCGACGGTGGCGTCCACGAACTGGCGCCCGCCGCCCGCCTTCGGCCGGTTCATCAGCACCCAGACCCGCTTGGGCGCGGCGCCGATGGTCTCGCGGGCGTTGGTGTAGATGGCGTGGACGATGAGGTCCGGGTAGCCGTCGCCGTCGAGGTCGGCGGCCATCAGGCGGTTGCCCACCACGCCCGCGAGGCTCCAGTCCGCGGTCTTGTCGGCGAGCGTCGCCGCGCCGGTGACGGCGTGCGGGTCGCAGACGATCGGCCCAGCGTCGAGCGCGGTCTCGGTGCCGCCGTCTCCAGCGAGCGCTCCGCCATCCCCGGTGACGATGACCACGCTCCCGTCGCCGCTCAGGACGCTGCCGTCGCCGCTCAGGACGCTGCCGTCGCCGCTCAGGACGCTGCCGTCACCCGCGATGACGCTTCCATCCCCGGTGACGGGCTTGCCGCCGTCGTCGAGCACCGCGCCGCCGTCGAGCGCCGCGCCACCGCTGTCGCCGCCCGTGCTGCCCCCAGCGTCCGACGGGCCGGAGTTGGGGGTGCTGCAGCCGAAGCCAAGGGCCAGAGCGCCCGCGATCGCGACGCCGGAGAGGGCAGAGCCGAGGGTTCGCATGACCGGCAGGGTACCACCCTGCCGGACGCTACTTCTCGTCGACCAGGAGCGAGGCCGTACCGGGTTCCTGCGCCGGCAGGCACTCGACGGAGGCGTACGGCTCGACGTCGTAGGGCAGCTTCACCTTCTCGGCGAACTTCTTGGCGCGCGCCACGAGATCCTCGGGCAGCTCGCGGTTGGCGAAGAAGATGCGGTTGCCGCTGTGGGGAACGGTCTTGACGCACAGCTTGGGGAAGACCTCGGAATAGGTGCGGACCATCTCGGCGTAGAGCGGGTTGGAGGCCGGCTCCCAGACGTTGCCCACCACCAGGGCGTTCGGGGCGAGCTTGCCCTTGAGCATCTTGAGGAACTCGATGGTGGCCAGGTGCTTGGGGATCTCGCCCTTGCCGTAGGCGTCCAGGAAGACGAGGTCCCAGCCGCCCTTGGCCTCCGCGATGGTCTTGCGGCCGTCGCCGACGGAGCTCTTGAGCTTCTTGTCCTCGACGTAGCCGAAGAACTTCGCGGCCACCTTGACCACGTCGGGGTCGAGCTCGGCGACCTCGATCTCCGCGTCGGGGAAGAGCTTGCGCAGGAACATCGGCATCGCGCCGCCGCCCAGGCCGAGGATGAGGACCTTCTTGGGCGCCTCGACCACCTGCAGCGAGAGCATCGCGGTGCGGCTGTAGGGCAGGACGAGGTCGAGCGGCGCCCCCGGCTTGACCTGGGTCTGGGTGGCGCCGGCCTTCTCGAAGTAGAGCGAGCGCATCCCGCGCAGGTCCTGCTCCACGATGAGGTGGTTGTAGGGCGAGTCCGCCTCGTAGAGGACGCCGGGCCCCTTGGCCGCGGCGCAGGCGATGATGGCGACGGAGATGACGGCGGGGATCAGGAAGAAGCGCGAGTGCATGGCGGCGGCATTCTAGCCAAGGCCGGGGCCCTCGTCGTCCACCGAGGCAGCTCTGGTTGCCTTCCCCTGGGCAAACCGCAAGACTTCCCGGGCACTCGCTGGGAGGGTTCGATGCCCGAGAAGGTCCTCTGCACCAGCCGCATCGCGCAGGTGGTGGTCTATGCCCGCGGCGCGATGATCACCCGGCGCGTGACGCTGCCCGCCGCGGCCCCGCAAGACGCCGTCGACCTGATCGTCCCGGGCATCAGCCCGCTCGCCGAGCCCGGATCCTTCCGCGCCGACACCCTTGGCGGCCGGCTGGTCCTGGGGCTGCGCCCCCGCCTGGTCATCCCCGAGCGCGCCTCGGGCGGCGGCGAGCTGCGCGAGAAGATCAAGGACCTGGAGCGCGAGGCCCAGAAGCTCCAGGCCCGCCAGGCCGAGCTGACCGCCCGCCGCGAAGGGCTGCTCGCGCTCGACCCGCACCCGGCGCTCAACGGCCGCTCGCGCAAGGCGGATCCCGCGTCGCGCTTCGGCGACGCGCTGGCGGTCGACACGCTCTCTCGAGACCTGACCGCCGGCCTCGACGCCGAACTGCAGGAGCTCGCCGTCGAGATCGAGGCTTCGGACCGCGGCCTGGCCGCGGCGCGCGCCGAAGCCGCGCAGGCCGCCAGCCGCGCCAAGGCTGCTCCCGGACATCCATCTTGGGAGGTCACGGTGCACCTGGCCGCCGGCAGCCCGCTCACCGAGCTCGAGCTCTCCTACCCCGTCGCCGCCGCCCGCTGGTGGCCGGTCTACTCCGCGCGCATCGCCGCGGGCGCCCAGAGCGCGGAGCTGTCGCTCGAGGCCTTCGTCGCCCACGCCTCCTTCGAGGACTGGACGGGAGTGCGCATCGGGCTGTGCACGGCGGACCTGGCCGCGGACACGCGCCTGCCCGAGCTGGAGTCGCTGCGGTTGGGCCGCGCACAGCCAGCGAAGAAGTCCGGCTTCCGCCCGCCGCCCGAGGGCCTGGACACCCTCTTCGCCGGCTACGACCGGGCCATGCGCGAGCTGCCGCCCGCAAGCGCCGTCGCGTTGGGAGCGGGCTTCCAGAACGAGGCGCCGGTGATGCCGCAAGGCGTGCCGCTGCCTGTGCCGGACGCGAAGCCCATGCCCGAACCGGTGTACGACGAGGGCGTCGACGAGCTCGCTGCCGTCGACGCGGCTCCGATGGAGATGGCCGAGGAGCGCGAGCTGTCGAAGAAGCGGGACTTCGCGCCCCACCGCGCCGCCAAGGTCGGCGCACCGCCCGCGCCGCCGATGCAGTCCATCGCCGCGGCGACGGCGATGCCGGCCCCGATGGCTCCCGGGGCGATGCCAATGGCCAAGAGCGCCGCACTGCGCGGTGGCCGGCTCATGCGCCAGGAGCAGGCCGAAGGGGGCGGGGGCGCGTTCGGCGGGATGCCACCCGAGCCGGAGCCCGAGGAGATCGACGCCGACACCTGGCTCGACTACGACGCCCTGGCCCTCTCGCCCAACGAGAGCAGCCGGCGCGGGCGGCTGACCCGCGCCTCCTCCGGCGAGCGCCGCTCGCTGCTCGCCGAGGCCCAGGGACGGGTCGAGTCGGCTGCGCCGCCAGGAGGCCCGCTCGACCCGCTGCGCTCGCGCGGCGAGTTCGACCACCGCTTCGACGCCCAGGGGCCGGTCGACGTCCCCTCCAACGGACTGCCCCACCGCGTCATGCTGGCCGGCGCCGGCGCCCCGGTGAAGCCGCGCTTCCGCACCGTGCCCCGCGAGGGCGCCGAGGTCTACCGCGAGGCCGTGCTGACCAACCCGTTCCCCGCGCCGCTCCTGGGCGGCCCGGTGGACGTCTTCATGGACGGCGCGCTCATCTCCACCACTCCGATCGCGCCGGTCGGCCGCGGAGGCGTGCTCACGCTGGGCCTGGGCGTCGAGGAGCGGCTGCGCGTCGCCCGCAACGCCCGGGCCGCCGAGGACACCAAGGGCGTCTTCTCCGGGACCTCGGCCATCGAGCACCACGTGGACGTGGAGGTCTCCTCCGCCCTGGGGCTCGACGTCGAGCTCGAGGTGCTCGAGCGGCTGCCGGTCACCGACGACAAGGACGTGAAGGTCACCGCGCTGGAGGCCAAGCCCGCGGGCGAGGCCTATGACCAGTCCGACCGCGGCGCGCCCATCCGCGGCGGCGTGCGCTACCGGCTCACGGTGCCCGCCGGCGGCAAGTCCACGCTGACGTACGGCTACCTCGTGGAGCTGCCGTCCAAGATGGAGATCGTGGGAGGGAACCGCCGTGAATAGCGAAATGACCGATGTCCTCTCCCGGCCGGACGGGCCGGTGGCCGGCAAGGCGGTGAAGGTCACCCTCTACGAAGACCGCGCCGAGGTGGTGCGCAAGGCCAGCGTGTCCGTGCAGCCGGGCGCGCAGTGGGTCGCCGTGGGCGGCGTCACGCCTTTCGTCGACGACCGCAGCGTCCAGGCCAAGGTGACGGCGCAGGGCGTGCGCGTGCTCGCCGCCCGGGTGCGCCGGCGCGTAACGCTCGAGGCCGAAGTCGGCCGCGAGGAGATCGACTGGCTGGAGAGCGCCGAGCGCTCCGCGCGCTTGAAGGTCGCCGCGGCGGAGCAATCGCAGGAGCGCAGCGAGGCCAGTGCCCGACGGCTCGCCGCCCTCTTCCGCGACTGGCGCAAGGCGCTCTCGCAGGTCCCGCTCGGGGCCCGAGAAGCCGCCATCTCGGCCTGGAAGTCCTCATATGGCGCGTTGGCCGAGAAGCTCGTCGCCTCGGCGCTCGAGCGCGTGTCAGCGCAGTTCGACGAGGCCGACGCCCGCGAGGCCCTCGTCCGCGCCCAGGCGCTGCTCGCCCAAGGCAAGAGCACCAAGCCGCTGTGCGAGGCCGCCGTCGAGATCCAGCTCGAGGCGCAGGCTGGAGCCAAGGACGTCGAGCTGCTCGTGACCTACCGGACCCCGTGCGCGTTGTGGCGGCCGGAGCATCTGGTGCGGCTCGTCACGGAGAGCGACGAGGCCAAGCAAGGCAAGGTCGAGCTGCTCAGCTGGGCCACGGTCTGGCAGCTGACCGGCGAGCGCTGGGAGGGCGTGGAGGCCGTCTTCTCCACCGCGCGTCCCGCCCGCGCCGCCGTGCCGCCGATGCTCAGTCCGGACCTCCTCTCCACGCGGCGCAAGACCGAGGAGGAGAAGAAGACCATCCACGTCGAGATGCGCGATCAGGCGGTCACCCGCGCTGGCGACGCCCGCGGTAAGCGCGCCGTCGAGGAGATGCCCGGCGTGGACGACGGCGGGCTGCCGCTCGCCTTCTCGCCCAACGCCCCGGTGACGCTGCCCTCGGACGGCACGCCGTTCCGCGTGGAGATCAACCGGACGACGCTCGACGCCGCCGTGGCCCGCGTCCTCTACCCCGAGCGCTCGGTGGTCGCGCACTACCAGGCGACGGCGACGCTCTCGGACAAGGTGCCGCTGCTGGCGGGCCCGCTGCGGGTCGCCCGCGGCGCCGGGCTGGTGGGCCGGGCGCGCATGAACTTCGTGGCCCCGGGCGAGCCGTTCACCCTGGGCTTCGGGCCCGACGACGCGCTGCGCGTGCGCCGGACGCTGGAGTCCAAGCGCGACACCACGATGCTCACCGGCACGCAGAAGATCGAGCGCAAGGTGAAGCTCTTCCTGTCGAACCTCTCCGACGCCGAGAAGCGGGTCGAGCTGACGGAGCGGATCCCGGTCAGCGAGATCGGCGACGTGGAGATCCAGCTCCTCGAGGCCAAGGGCTTCGAGCACGACGTGAAGGACGGCTTCCTGAAGGCGACCATCGCCGTGGCGCCGCGCGAGACCAAGGAGTTGCTCGTCAAGTACGAGGTCCGCGCCAAGTCGAACGTCGCGCTGCCGTTCTAGAGAGTCAGCTGGGGTAGTCGGAAGGCCATCCGGAACCAGGGCCGCGGCGCACAGCTGTGCATCGGCACGCGGCGTCCCTCTCCCCTCACGCCGAGTGACCGCGCCCCGACAAAGTCGTTGCTTTGGGCCCGTAGCCTCTGAGATAAGTGCTCCTTATGCAAATCGAGTCGCTGAAGATGTTCTGTGACGTCGTCGAGACTGGCAGCTTCTCGGCGGCGGCACGGCTCAACCGCGTCACGCAGTCGGCGGTCAGCCAGCAGAATCCGCGCCCTCGAGACTCGCTACACGCAGAAGCTCCTCTCCCGCTCCGCGCGAGCGGCCGTGCCCACCCCCGGCGGCCAGCGGCTCTACCGCGCCAGCAAGGAGATCATCGCCTCCTTCGTCTCCCTCGAGTCGGCGATGCGCGAGGAGTCCAACCAGATCGCCGGGGACGTGGTCGTCGCCACCATCTACTCGGTGGGCCTGCACGAGCTCTCGCCCTACCTGAAGGCCATCCTGCGGCGCTACCCGAAGGTGAACTGCCGCATCGCCTACCGCCGCTCCGACCTGGTGGTCGAGGACGTGCTCGCCGACCAGGCGGACCTGGGCATCATCGCCTACCCGGTCGTCCGCCCCGGCATCCGCGTCCTGCCGTTCCGCTCCGACGAGCTGGTGCTGGTCTGCGGCCGCGAGCACCCGCTGATGTGCAAGCGGGCCATCAAGCTCACCGACCTCGAGGGGCAGCGCTTCATCGCCTTCGAGCGCGACATCCCCACCGGCAAGGCCGTCGAGAACATGCTCAAGACGGCGGGCGTCCACGTCCAGGTCGCGATGGAGATGGACAACGTCGAGACCATCAAGCGCGCGGTGGAGCTGGGCCTGGGCGTCTCCATCCTGCCCAAGGCGACCATGCAGGCCGAAGAGCTCAACGGAACCCTCAGCGCCAAGCCTCTGGCCGATGGCACCTTCACCCGGCCTATCGGCATCGTCCTGCGCAAGGGCCGCTACCTCAGCCGCGCTGCCAACGCGGTCATCGAGGTGCTGACCAAGGCTCGCTGAACCCGCCTTCTCCAGCTCGCGCCAATTTCCGAAGGTGCAGTTTCACTTTCTTTTTCGGGCGAGCCCCTCGGATCGCCGGCCCTAGGGCCAATTTGGCAAAGATTCGGTGATCGGGATCACCCCGCAACCGGCGTTCCGCCGGTCCTTCGGGGCCGCACTTTTTGTGAAATCGGGAGTCTGGAGCCCGAACCCCGGGTCGGTCTAGACTGTCGCACCTATGCTTACCCTACGCGACCTCCAGTCCAACAAGTCCCACGCCGTCTCCCCCGCCGGCAGCATCATCGGCCGAGAAGGTGGCGACGCCGACATCACGGTGCGCACCGCGTCGGTGTCCAAGAAACACGCGCGCGTCTTCTTCGAGGACGGCGCCTGGTTCCTGGAAGACATGCGCTCGGCCAACGGCACCTTCATCGACAACGAGAAGATCGCCGAGCCCCATCAGCTCCAGGTCAAGACCGTGTTCGACCTCGCCGGCTACCGCTTCGAGGTGGCGAGCATCGTCGAGGACCAGGAGGAGGCCGGCGAGGACGAGGACGCCTCGGGCCGCACCTTCACCGGCACCTCGCCCGAGCCGCCGCCGGAGCCCAAGCGCCCGGCGCCCCGCCTCGGTCCCGGTGGCCGTCCGCCGCCCCGCGCCGCCGCGCCCGACCAGGGCAAGACCACCGCGGGCAAGCCCGCCAAGCCCGCGCCGAAGCCCACCATGGAGCAGTCGGCGTTCGAGGACGACGACCCACCCGCCGACGCGGCCGAGAAGTCTGAAGGCGAGGAGCAGGAGGAGCCCGCCAACAGCGGCGAATCCCCCACGCCCGAGGGTGAGCCCGAGGACTCCGCGGCGTCCACCAGCCAGCAGAAGGGCGTCGAGCCCGCCGCCGAAGAGGCGGGGGCCGCCGCCAACCCCGACGACCTGAAGGACCCCAAGGCCGCCGCCGGCAAGGTCATGAAGGACCTGCCCAAGGCCATCGCCTACTACATGGCCGCGGTGCCCAAGCTGCTGTTCAACCCGAAGGGCACCATCCTCAAGAGCGTCGACGACCAGAAGTTCCCGGGCATCGACGGCCTGCCGCTCATCGCCTGGGCGCTTCCCGGCATGGCCGGCGCCGTCGCGGTGCAGATGGTCTGCTCGTTCATCGCCCTGCTCATCACCACCGTGCGCACGGGCTTCAGCTTCGGCGCCATCCTGATGTCGTTGATCATGATGGTCGTCGCGCCCGTCATCTCCGGCGTGGTGGGCGGTCTGATCGTCGCGTTCCTCTACCACCGCGTGATGGCGTGGATCATCAAGCTGCTCAAGGGTGAGTCGGACCTCAAGTCCCGGACCAACTACCTCATCTTCTTCCAGGGAATCGCGATCCTGACGATCGTGCCGACCGCGGCCGGCATCCTCTTTGGCGCCCTGACCTTCATCCCGTTCGTCGGGCCGCTGCTGATGCTGGTCCCGATCGTGCTCCAGCTGGCTGCCTCGCTCATCTCGCTGGGCGCGACCTACGTCTGGTTCAAGTACTTCAAGGTCCACCCGATCATCCCGAAGATCATCCTGGTGCTGGCGGCGCTCGCCGCGCTCGGCACGGTCTTCCAGTCGCTGGGCGCCATCGGCGCAGCCATCAGCTCCATTCGCGGAGGAGGCTCCGCGGTCTCCGCTGCCGACGTCAAGGACGCAGCGGCAGCAGCGGCGGCCGCCGCTGGCGACGAGGACTCGACCGACGCCCAGCCGCTCGACCCGAAAATCAAGAAGCAGATCGAGGACGCCAAGAAGGCCGGCGCCAAGGCCCTGGCCGACGCACAGAAGGCCGGCAAGGAAGCGGCCGAGGCGGGCAAGGATGCCGTCGAGGACGGTGCCAAGGACGCCAAGGAAGCCGCGGAGAAGGCCGGCGAGAAGATCAAGGAAGCGGTCAAGGCGGAGAAGCAGCCCAAGGAGGCCTCGAAGAAGGAGCCGGCGGCCGAACCCGAACCCGAGCCGAAGAAGGTCGCGGCGACGCCCACCCCGGGCCCCGATGCCGAGGGCAGCAACGCCGCACCAGCCGAGACCGGCGACCAGACTCCGTACCAGCGCTGGGCCGCCAAGCGTAATGCCGTCGAGAAGGCCCTCGACGCCGACCCCACCCTGCTCAGCAAGGACCAGGCCCTCGCGGCGCTCTACCGGCAGTTCTCCGAGAAGCAGCGTGAGATTCGCAAGAAGATCGGCGGCAAGACCGGCATCGCCGAGGACGACCTCTTCAGCAAGCGCAAAGCCGAGGCCGAGACCTTCAGCCAGACCGGCAAGCTGATGGATGAGCTCTACTCCAAGGTCCACAAGTAGGCGGCTGGCTTCAGGCGCCGGTGCAATCGCCACCGGCGCCTGGCGTAGGTCCAGGCAAGGAAGAAGGAGGCCGCCGCAGTGATCCGAAAGCCTGGCATGGCCGCAGTGCTCAGCTTCGTCCTCCCCGGCGTGGGGCAGATCTACAACGGCTGCATCCTGCGCGGCGTCTTCTGGCTCATCGTCACGCCGGGCCTGTGGCTCGGCACCGGCGGCATCCTGGGCTGGATCTGCCACATCGTCGCGGCGGGCACGGCCTACGGCTACGCCGAGGACCATCCCTACCGGATGCTCAAGTCCTGACCCGGGCCGTCCTCATCGCCGCGCTGCTCTTCGCCGCGCCTGCGTGCACCAAGCCGGGTCCCGATCCGGAAGAGGAGGCGCGCGCGCTCCAGGTCGACCTGCACCGCGCGCTCATCGAGACCCGCTCGCTCGGCCGCTTCGGCGAGCTGGGGCTCTTCGAGCAGGAGATGGAGCGCGTCCCCTGCCAGGTGCCGCTCTCCGCCACCAACCGCGTCTGCGAGGTCGTCCTGCAGGGCCGCGGCCCGGTGCGCATGCAGGTCGCCGACGAGGCGCTCGAGAAGAGCGACCAACTGCGCAAGGACGCGCTCATATCGGTCGAGTACCGATCCACCGAGTGCGAGAACGCGCGCTTCGACTTCAAGACGGTCGATAACGTGCTGTCGCGCGGGCCGACGGTGGACGGTGTGACCGTCTGGGAGAACAAGCTGCTCAAGGTGACGCATCGCCGCGTCCCCGGCACGCCGGCGGATCAGTGCAGCCTCACCATCGAGGCCGCGCCGGCGCTGCTCGCGCGCGTCAAGGCGGTCGGCGCGCTCCGGTCGGCGGCGGCCTCCCGCTAGGATGACGCCATGTCCGATCTCGTCCTCACCGGCGCCTCGCGCGGCATCGGCCGCGCGCTTGCCTTGGTTCTCGCCCCACGCAGCGAGCGCCTCCTGCTGGTCGCTCGCAACGCGTCGCGCCTGACGAACCTGGCTGACGAGGTGACGGCGAAGGGCGGGCGCGCTGAGGCCGTTCCGGGAGACCTCGGTTCAGTCGCCGGGGCGCGGGAGCTGGGTGGCCGAATCGCGAACCTGATCGAACCTGGCGCGACCCTCGTCCACAACGCAGGGCTGTGGCCGGCACAGCGCGAGGTCGGCTCCGACGGCCTGGAAGCCTCGTTCGTCGTCAATCACCTGGGCCCGCTCGCGATGCAGGAGCCGCTGCTCGCCTCCGGCAAGCTGCGGCGGATCATGGTCGTCAGCGCCGGCCTCATCGGCTTGGGCCGCTTCGACGCGCAGAAGACCCCGGCCGGCGCCGACTTCTCGAGATGGCGGACCTACTGCAACACCAAGCTCGCCTTCGCGGTAGCCATGCGCGACGTCTCCGAGGCGCATCCGGAGCTGGACGTGGTGGTCCTCCACCCCGGCGTCGTCCGCACCGACCTCGGCGCCCGCCCCGGCGCCTTCGGCTGGCTCCTCTCAAAGCTCAAGGCCTTCCAGGAGTCGCCCGAGGACTGCGCGGCCCGGTTGGCGCGAATCCTCGAGCGGCCGCGGTGGTCTCCCCCGGGCGCAGCGCGCTGGCTGATCGAAGAAGCAGAGCAGCCCTGGCCGAAGGCGGCCGACTCCGTCGAGGTGCGGCGGGCGGTGCGCGAGGCGACTCAGAAGCTCATGCCGCCGACCGTGCCCTTCAAGTAGACGAGGCTGCCGTCGTTCATCCGCGCGGCGAGGAAGGCCTCGGCGCCGAACGGGCGGCGGTTGTTCTTCTCGTCGATGACCATCACGACGACCTCGGCGACGTTCTTGCCGGTGAAGAGCGCCTTGACCTTCGCTCCGGCGGCGGGATCCTCCTGCCCGTCCACGAAGCCCGACCAGAACTCGGCGTCCTTCTTGACGGACTTGAACTCGAAGAGCCGCTCGTTCAGCTCGCCCGCGTCGGCGATCTTGTAGCCGAGCGCCTTGGTCAGGGACTCCTTCGTCAGCGAGGCGAGCGGGCCGTGGCGCATCCCGACCTTGGCACTGCCGCTGTCGTCCTCGCCCAGCATGCTGAGCGTGACGACGTCGTTGAGCGGCTTGAGCTGGGCGGCGACGTAGTCGGCGCTCGTGGCCTTATGGGAAGTGTGGGTGGAGGTAGTGGCGGCGAGGCGGTTGGTGACGGGCATGGGCTCTCCTTCGAGGTTCGTCCCCAGGACAGGCCCCAACGGCCCCAGGTCGCAGCGAGAGGCACAAGCCTCAGGGATTTCAGGAGATTCCGTCCCGCACCTGGGCTTCAAAATCGGCTGGGAAGCTTCAAAAACGGATCTGAAGCTTCCTCTGCCGAAAAGAGGCCGACTTTCGCCGAGTTACGGGCCCTCGGTTTTCGAGGATTCGCCCCCGCTTCCGAAAAACCGCCCGATTACGCGGGATTACGAAGCGAAAAATCCGTTTTTGAAGCTCCGGGCCGGTGACGAAGGCTTCCCGCCGACACGCGGTCCCATCCCGGCCAAACGACTACTTCCGGGTGCGAATCCTCGCAAGAATCGCCTTGGTCGTGCCCGACAGCCCCTGGGGATCGGCGGCGGCTTCGAGCCGGCGCATCTGCCGCGCGGCCTCGAACGCCTCGCGCCTTCCCTCTTCGTCCAGGTCGTGCCAGGCCGGATGCGAGCGCACCGCGCCGTCGGAGTCGCGCGGCCGCCAGGCGCTGGCGGCGGCCTCGATGAGGCTCTCTCGCTCGCCACGCCGGCTCATGACAGCTCCGCCTCCAGGTCCACGCCCTTCTTCTTCAGGCACTCGGCCATCAACTTGCGCGCGCGCGTCACGTTCTGCAGGAACGTATTGAGCTTCATGCTCACGCGCTCGGCGAGCGTGGCGTCGGGCTCGAAGCCACCGCTGGCGAGCCGCTGCGCGAGCGCCTCGGAGGGCTTTCCCGGCAGCTTCTTGCGGCACTCCTCCACCAGCCGCCGCAGGTACGGGTCCGGTCCCTCGGCGGCCTGATACGCCTCGAGCTTCGCCAGCGCGCGCTCGAGATCTTCAGGGTCGACCTGGTCGGTGCGCAGCTTGCGGATCTCGCTGACGGCCAGGTTCCGGGCGATGCGCACCGCCAGCCGCAAGAGCGCGTTGGGCCGCCCGTCGGGCTTGAACCCAGGCGCCGTCTGCCAAACCCGGAGCAGCGACTCCTGCAGCACCGCCTCGGCGTCGACCGAGGCCGCGAACGGCCGAAGCGAGTCGCGCACCTGCAGCTCGACGCCGGCGACCCAGCGCCCGAAGGCGTCGGCGTCGCCGGCGACGATGGCCGGCAGGTGGTGGTCCAGGTCCGCCATGCGGCTCCTACTCTATCCAGGCTGTAGGCCTTGGGTCCTCAACCCTCAGCTCAGCTCGGCGATGATCGCGCTTCCCATCGAGGTCAGGGCCGCGCGCAGCGGCCGGCTCTGGGGCGCCTCCGCGTCGAGGCGGATGACCACCCGGACCACCTGGCCGGAGGTCAGCGACATGGGCGCGGTGGTGCGCTCCAGCTCAATCGTGCCTTGCAGCACCGTGCCGTCGTCGAAGGTGACCACCACCGGGCGCGCGGGGGCCCACGCCAGGCCTCGGGCGTCGACCGTGAGCTCGAGGACGAGCTCCCGGCCGCGGAGGAGCGCGACGCGCGCGGTGAGCGCCAGGGCGCCGGCCGGCTTCCCAGCCGCAGCCCGGCCACGTGGCGCGGCGGCAGCAGGCGGGGCCGGAGGCTTCGGTGCGGACGGACGACGAGCAACGGAACGGGGCGGCGCGGCGACCGTCTTCGCAGTCTCGGCGGGCTTCTCGGGCTCTGCCTTCCTCGCACTGGGCGGCGCGGGAGACGCCTCGGGCTCGGGTTCGGGCTCTTGGGGTATGGCGAGCCGCTCGGCGTCTGCGAACCGCGCCTCGGACTCGGCCTCTTCCTTCTCCTCCGGCATGCTCACGTCTTCGTCGGCCTCGAAGCGCGGAGGACCGGCCACGCCCATCCTTGCCGGCGGTGCTTCCCCGGCTTTCGCACGCTCGCTGGCCACTTCCCTCTTCTTGTCCTTGGACTCGAAGAGCCCGCCCAGCATGGAGCGCTTGGCTGGCGCCGGCGCCGGAGCGGCGACCGAAGCCATGGCCCGGTCCGCGAGGTCATCCACCTCGGCGGTCGTCTCCAGGACTCGCTGGGCCACGACCGACCCGGTGGCGGTGACCGCCGCGCCAGCCGCGCGCAGCCCGAGCCCTTCCGCGCTCAAGCCAAAGGCGAGCTCGTGGGGCATCTCCTCGCGGCGGGTGGGCGAGCGCGGGTCGACCTCGACGAGGTCGCTGATGGCCACCCAGGACGTGCGCCGCGTGGCGATCTGGAAGTCGAGGCCGATCTTCTCGATCTGCGGATCGATCCCGTGCTTCGGCTCACCCGCCGCCACCCGCAGCTCCAGATCCTCGACCTGCTCGCGCCCGAAGAGCGTCGCAGCGGCAGCGTTGCCGGAAGCGAAGTCGACCGGCGCCACGTCGAGGCGCTGAGAGAAGGCGTCGCGCGGGCCGCGCCCCAGCACCTCGAGCGTGCCGCCCTCGGCCTTCAGCTTCACGCCGATGAGCACCGGGGCGCCGGCGAACAGGTCCGGCAGCCGCTGCGGCGCGTGCTCGAGCAAGGCCGACCCGGCGAGGAGCAGGTTGGTGACCAGCGGCCGCTCGGTGCGCGCCAGCAAGCGGCGCGCGGCGCGCTCCGGGTCCTCGCCGAGGCCGACGACGATCTCCAGGCCGTGGCCGGCGCGCGCGGCGGGGCCGGTCAGGGAGCGGTTGACCGCCGAGCCGACGCCTACGGTGTGCAGGCGCGAGCCGGCAGGCAGCTTCGCCAGGATGGCGGCCACGACCTCGCTCTCGAAGCCGATGAGCCCGTCGGTGACCAGCACGACCTGGCGCTGAGCGTCGGCGCGCAGCGGCACGAGGGCCTCGAAGATGCCCTCGCGCATCTCGGTGCCGCCGCTGGCCTCGAGGCCATCCAGCCATTCGAGCGCCTTCTTCTTGAGCTTGGGAGAGGCCTCGGCAGCCCGCCACTTGAAGCGATGGGCGGAGGTCGAGAACTCGATCAGCTCCAGCCGGTCACGGGCGTCGAGCGAGTCGATGAGCGCGGCGACGATCCGCTTGGCCTGCGAGAGGGGCTCGCCGCCCATCGACCCGGAGGTGTCGAGCAGCACGATGAGGTCGCGCGGCACGAACTCGACCTGCCGCTCGGGACGCGGCGGGACGACGGTGAGCAGGCCGAAGGCAGCTTCGCTGTTGGGCTTGCCCTGCGCTGGCCGGCTCGTCGTCAGCGACAGCCCCACCTCGGGCTGCGCAGCCGGCCAGCGCACGACCACGTCGCGGTCGAGCGGCACGCCCTTCTCTGCTTCCAGGCTCCCGAGCAGGACCGACGGGCACGGAGGCCCGCCGCTACCCAGCGGCACGAAGCGCATGGCGTGCGAGGGAGACTCGGGGCGGCCGGCGTCGAGCGCGGCGTCGCGCAGACACAGGTCCACGAACATCCGGGCGCCGGTGGAGCCCTCGGCGATCGGCACGTTGAGCTTGGGCGCGTCGTCCACGCGGCCGGCCTGGCCCTGGTAGCGCGGGGCGACGGCGGTGGGGAAGCGCAGCTCCCAGGCGCCTTCGGTCAGCCACGCCAGGCGCTGATCGACGACGATCTCTGCGACGACCTCGGTGCGCGGCGGGATGTTGCCGATCTCCTGGCTGAAGAGGCTGGAGCGGTCCTGCTCGACGATGGCGGCGCTGCGACCCTCGACCAGCGCCTGCTCGTAGCGCTGGCGAGCGCGCTCCTTCCGATCCACCTCGCCGCGGATGCGCCGCTGGCCGATGACGAACGAGAAGCCGCTCACGGCACCGTCGGCCGGCAACGGCAACAGGTAGGTGACGCAGAGCGGCTCGTCGTGGGGGTTGGCGAAGCGCTGCTCGAGCACGACCCGGGCGACGCCGCCCTTGGCGTCCACCTTCAGCCGCGTCTCCTTGAGCGGAAGCGCCCGGCCGTCGCTGGCCACCAGGCGGCCGCCGCAGCTCTCGTTGCCTTCCGTCACGTCCATCGTCCGCGCCATTGCCGTCGTCATCGAGGTACCTCCGGGCTGAAGTGGAGGCAGGCCATCGGGCCTGCTCACTCGACCAACGCGGCGGGGTCATTTCTTGTGACAGCGCCAGACAAGTCCGCGAAAGCACGGACGAAACGACGGGCGACAGTCTAGAGCCAGCCGTGGGGCGGTGCCATCGGCCCTTGGTCCAGCGGTACTCTGGTCCCCATGCGAAAGCGGGTCCTTCTTCGGACGGTGGGCGCGGCGGCGATGGCCATCACCGTGACCTCGCTGGCGGTCGCTGCCTCGCGCAAGGCGCCCCGTCCGGCCGGCATCCAGGGCGCAGCCGAGCTGCGCGCCGAGAAGCTCGAGCCGCGCTTCGAGCGGCTCAAGGCGGTCCACACGCCCAAGACCGCACCGCAGCCGGGCGAGTGGCTCGCGCAGTTCCCCGAGCCAGGTCAGTCGTTCGAGGAGTACCTCGCGCGCAAGCCGCTCAAGCCCACTCCCGAGCGGCGGACAATCTACCTCAAGCCCATCGGCACCTTCGTCGGCCCGCGCGAGAAGATCCTCCGGGCCACCGCCGACTTCACGAGCCAGTTCTTCGGGCTCCCGGTGAAGGTGATGGAGCCCATGGCGGTGAGCGAGATCCCCGCCGAGGCGCGCCGCATCCACCCCGTCACCGAGCAGCTGCAGCTCAACACGATCTGGGTGATGGAGCACAAGCTGATGCCCATCGTGCCCAAGGACGCCATCGCGCTCATCGGGCTGACCACCGTGGACCTCTTCCCCGAGCCCTCGTGGAACTTCGTCTTCGGAGAGGCCCTGCCCGACAACGGCCTGGGCATCTGGTCCATCGCCCGCTTCGGCGACCCCTCGACGCCCGCCGGCTTCGCGCGCTGCCTGCGCCGAACGACCGAGACGGCGACGCACGAGATCGGCCACCTCTTCGGCATCGATCACTGCGTCGCCTGGGAATGCCAGATGAACGGCAGCAACAGCCTGGAGGAGTCCGACAAGGCGCCGCTCGACCTGTGCCCGCAGTGCCTGCAGAAGGTGGCCTGGTTCAGCGGCGTGGACCCCGAGAAGCGCTTCAAGGCCCTGGCGAAGTTCGCGCGCGACAACGGCTTCGACGCGGACGCGGCGCTGCTGGAGAAGCAGGCCAAGCTCGTCGCCGAGGCACCCAAGAAGTAGGGCTGGCCCGAAGGCCAGCCCCAGAGTCGGCTCAGCGATGCGCTGAAGATATGTCGGTATCCATCAACATCGTCCGTCGTCCCTCAGCGCGCGATCCCCGCTACGCGACGACGTAGTGCGCGGCCAGGCGGTCGCGCAGGTCGTTCGCCTCGGAGGTCGAGTCGTCCATCATCGAGCGGACCACGTCGCCGATGGAGATCATCCCGGTGACCTTGTTGCCCTCGACGATGGGCAGGTGGCGGATGCGGCGCGCGGTCATGGTCTCCTCGACGAACTTCACGCTGTCGTCGAGCTTGCCGACGATGACCTGGGTGGTCATGACGTCGCCGACCTTGGTGTCGCTCAGGCGGTTGGGCGCCTTGGCGCACTGACGCAGCACGTCGCGCTCGGTCATGATGCCGACCAGCTCGTGCTCCTTGCCTACGACGACCAACGAGCCGATCCGAAGCTCGACCATCGTGTTCACCGCGTCCTGGACGCTCTTGTCCGGGGTGATGGTGGTGAGCTGCTTCTTCTTCGCGTTCAGCAGGTCCGAAACGGTCTTCGCCATGGTTTCCTCCCCGAAATGGGTTGTTGATAGCTCTTCGGTAACCGCCCGACTGGGGAGCGCGCATCCCCCATCGGGAGGAAAGATGCGCGCGCGCGGCGTCGGGTTGCGGGCAAGCGTGTGAACGCCACCTCGTTCTCGCAAGCTGCCCGTGACTCCGCGTGGTTAGAACAGACCCTTCGCTGCACCTCTCGAATCGGGGGTCCGTTCCATGTCCGATGGTCGTCCTCTCCCGGCCGGACAGGCCGGCCAGGGCCTCGCCCGGAAGCTCGCGCCGTACCGCGCCCGGCACCGCGTTCGGCTCGTCACCGCCACCTCGCTGTTCGACGGCCACGACGCCTCCATCAACATCATGCGGCGCATCCTGCAGGCCTCGGGCGCCGAGGTCGTGCACCTGGGGCACAACCGGTCGGTGGGCGAGATCGTCAACGCGGCGCTGCAGGAGGACGTGCAGGCCATCGCGGTGACCAGCTACCAGGGCGGGCACCTCGAGTTCTTCCGCTACATGCTCGACCTGCTGCGAAAGGGCGGCGGCAGCCGCATCCGGGTCTTCGGCGGCGGCGGCGGGGTCATCGTGCCCGAGGAAGATCCGCGCGCTGCAGGAGGCGGGCGTCACCCGCATCTACTCGCCGGAGGACGGGGCGGCGCTGGGCCTGCAGGGGATGATCAACGACGTCCTCGAGAAGAGCGACTTCGACCCCAGCGAGGGCGCGCCGCAGCCCGCCAAGCTGCTCGAGTCGCTGCGCTCGGGCGACCGGCGCCTCCTGGCCCGCGCGCTCACCGCGCTGGAGAACGGCGCCTACTCCCCGGAGCTGCGCGCGGAGCTGCTCGAGGCCTCCAAGGCCACGCACGTCCCGGCGCTGGGCGTGACCGGGACCGGCGGGGCGGGCAAGAGCTCGCTCGCCGACGAGCTCGTCCGCCGCTTCCGCCTCGACCTGCAGGACTCGCTGCGCATCGCCGTGCTCTCGGTGGACCCGTCGCGCAAGCGGACCGGCGGGGCGCTCTTGGGCGACCGGATCCGCATGAACGCCATCGAGCACCCGAACATCTACATGCGCTCGCTGGCGACCCGCGACACCGGCACCGAGCTGGCGGCGGCGCTGCCCGAGGCCATCGCCGCCTGCCGGCTGTCGGGGTTCGACCTGGTGCTGGTGGAGACCTCGGGCATCGGCCAGGGCGACGCGGCCATCGTCCCCCTGGTCGACGTCTCGCTCTACGTGATGACGCCCGAGTTCGGCGCGGCCTCGCAGCTCGAGAAGATCGACATGCTCGACTTCGCCGACTTCGTCGCCATCAACAAGTTCGACCGCAAGGGCGCCGAGGACGCGCTGCGCGACGTGCGCAAGCAGGTGCAGCGCAACCGCGAAGCCTTCTCGACCCCGCTCGAGCAGCTGCCCGTCTTCGGGACGATGGCCTCGCGCTTCAACGACGACGGCGTCACCGCGCTTTACCAGGCGCTGCGCACGAAGCTGAAGGAGAAGGGCCTGAGGAGCGGCGACGGCACGCTGCCCAAGGTGAGCGTGAAGGCCAGCTCGCACGGCCGGGCCATCGTCCCGCCGGACCGGATGCGCTACCTCGCCGAGATCTCCGAGACGGTGCGCGGGTACCTGAAGCGTGCCGACGCCCAGGCGCGCGTCGCCCGCGAGCGGCAGGCGCTGCGCATCGCCAAGGGACTGCTCGCCAACCAGGATCCGGCGGTCGCCTCGCTCGACTCCGTCGCCGCCGCCAAGGAGGGCGAGCTGACCGCCGAGGCGAAGGCGCTGCTCGGCTGCTGGCCCACGCTCAAGGAGCGCTACTCCGCCGACGAGCTGGTGGTGAAGGTGCGCGAGAAGGAGGTCCGCCCCGCGCTCAAGACGACCTCGCTCTCCGGCACGAAGATCCCCAAGGTCGCGCTGCCCCGGTACGAGGACGAGGGCGAGGTCCTGCGCTTCCTCTACCGCGAGAGCCTCCCCGGCTCCTTCCCGTTCACCGCGGGCGTCTTCCCCTTCAAGCGCGAGGGCGAGGACCCGACGCGCATGTTCGCCGGCGAGGGCGACGCCTTCCGCACCAACCGGCGCTTCAAGAAGGTCAGCGAGGGGATGCCGGCGCACCGGCTCTCGACCGCCTTCGACTCGGTCACCCTCTACGGCTGCGACCCCGACTTGCGCCCCGACATCCACGGCAAGGTCGGCAACTCCGGCGTCTCCATCGCCACCCTGGAGGACATGAAGGTCCTCTACTCGGGCTTCGACCTGTGCGCGCCGACGACCTCGGTGTCGATGACCATCAACGGCCCGGCGCCGATCATCCTGGCCTTCTACTTCAACGCCGCCATCGACCAGCAGGTGGACGTCTTCACCAATGCGAACGGCCGCGCCCCGAGCGCAGAGGAGCGCGAGCGAATCCGCGCCCAGACGCTGTCGACGGTGCGCGGCACGGTGCAGGCGGACATCCTCAAGGAGGACCAGGGCCAGAACACCTGCATCTTCTCCACCGAGTTCGCGCTGAAGATGATGGGCGACATCCAGCAGTACTTTGTCGACCAGGCGGTGCGGAACTTCTACTCGGTGTCGATCAGCGGGTACCACATCGCCGAGGCCGGGGCGAACCCCGTCACCCAGCTCGCCTTCACGCTCGCCAACGGCTTCACCTACGTCGAGAGCTACCTCGCGCGCGGGATGAAGATCGACGACTTCGCGCCCAACCTCTCCTTCTTCTTCTCCAACGGGATGGACCCGGAGTACTCGGTCATCGGGCGGGTGGCGCGGCGCATCTGGGCGGTGGCGATGCGCGACAAGTACGGCGGCAACGAGCGCAGCCAGAAGCTCAAGTATCACGTGCAGACGAGCGGCCGGTCGCTGCACGCCCAGGAGATCGCCTTCAACGACATCCGCACCACGCTGCAAGCGCTCATCGCCGTCTACGACAACTGCAACTCGCTGCACACCAACGCCTACGACGAGGCCATCACCACGCCCACTGAGGAGAGCGTGCGGCGGGCAATGGCCATCCAGCTCATCATTAACCGCGAGTGGGGCCTCTCGAAGAACGAGAACCCGAACCAGGGCGCCTTCATCCTCGAGGAGCTGACCGACCTGGTGGAGGAGGCGGTGCTCGCGGAGTTCGAGGCGCTCTCCTCGCGCGGCGGCGTGCTGGGGGCCATGGAGACCGGCTACCAGCGCGGGAAGATCCAGGAGGAGTCGCTGCTGTACGAGCAGAAGAAGCACGATGGCAGCCTGCCGCTCATCGGCGTGAACACCTTCCGCAACCCGGCGAGCGGCACCGCAGGCGGCAAGCTCGAGCTGGCGCGCTCCACCGACGCGGAGAAGGCCTCGCAGCTCGAGCGCCTGCAGCGCTTCCACGCCGAGCACCGCGAGGAGGCCCCGCGGCACCTGGCGAGGATCCGCTCCACGGTGATCGACGGCGGCAACGTGTTCGAGGTGCTGATGGACGCGGTGCGGCACTGCTCGCTGGGGCAGATCACGAACGCGCTCTACGAGGTCGGCGGGCAGTATCGGAGGAACATGTAGGCGCTCGCGCGCGCAGCAACCTCGGGCTGCTCCAGAACTACGCGCTTGGAGGCTAGCGGCGAGCCGCTCGGGGCCTGCGACCGCGTAGCAGGCCTTTCGGCTGGGCCCGACGAGGCGCCGGGTGGGCCGGCGACAAGGTGGGACATCTGCTGCGCCGACGCAGCAGCTCCGGGCACGAAGAGCCGCCCGCAGCCTGCTACCGCGTAGCAGGCCTCCGGCTGGGCCCGAGTGCTTCTGGGAGGGCTTGGCCTAGGCGAGACGCTGCTTGAGCTACTCGACTCGGGCGCCGAGAGGACTCGTCGCTCCAGCGGGCGAGCTCGGCGAGGGCGTGGGCGTCGGCACTGGGGGCGGCGGCGTGCTTCTGGCCGGCGGCCTCGGCGAGCTGCTTGACCAGCCGCCTTGCTTGGGACGGCGGCACCCACCGGAGCGCTCGGAACGCGCTTGTCACCTCAGGCCGCCTCCGTCCGCCAGGGTAAGTCGACTCAAGTCGACTAACCTTGGTGTCGCGCCGCGCCGCCGCGCCCCCATAGCGGCGCGAACGCGTCGTCGGGGGTCACGACGTCGGTCCCCAAGTTCGTTCTCTGAGGCCGCTCGGTACGATCTATCCTTTCGCGCTGACCCTCGGGCGGAGGCCAGGATGTCGCTCTATACGTTTCTGATGGAGTACCAGGGCGGCACGTACGTCGCTCAGGTCAGGTCCAGTTCCCTGACATCCGCCTGCCTTAAATGGGCCAAGTCCCTTGATGTCGCCGCCGTCTGGGGACTGGGACGGTCTGGCCATGAGAGCCTGATCCGCGAACTACGCGACCCAGACCATCGTGCGGTCCCGCTGGATGGACTCGCGAATGCATGGTGCACCTCCGTGTACCCACGAGGGCGCCCAGCCTTGATCAATATCGTTCGCACCGACGAGCGCACCGAGGAGGTTCGACGCAGGAGGCGCTGAGCGTTGTTGAATCGGGCCTCCCGGCGCGACCTTCCCCAACTCAGTGCTGTTGCTGTCGGGAAGGTGCCGCCTATCGCCTCGGCCGCGCATGAGCGATTCGCCCCAAATGCCGCAGCTCTCCGCCTTGAGCCCGCCGCCTACGCTGCCTTCCACGACACCCAGAGCTCCGTCCCAGTCGCCTTCGGCTCCTCGGGCATGACCGGGAACGAGAAGGTGATCCCGTAGTCGGGGTGGGTGACGAAGAGGGCCTGCCTCGGGGGCTCAAAGCTGAAGTTCCCGTCGCTCGCGAACTCGTCATCGCCCTTGAGCGAGCCGTTCATCACCACGCACGAGTCCATCCGCAGTTGGTGGAAGTGCCCGATGAGCATCGTGTCGTAGGACTGCCCGATCTGGGCGTTGCGCGCCCGTTTCTTGTGGTCGCCACGGGTCACGGTGACGTTGGGGTCGCCGTCGCAGCCGCGCTCGGTGGTGCAGCGCACGAGCCAGTCGGGGGGGGGCTTGAGGGCGCCGAAGCGAGGCGGAGCAGCTCCCGCCTCACGCGCTCCTCGGTGAGCGCCTGCCCGCGCAGTCGGGTCACCTCCCCGAGCATCTCCCGATTCTCGGCGCGCAGGACGTCGAGGTCGCCTGGCTGCCGGGGCTTTCGGAACAGGCTGCTGGGGCGCCGGGGCGACGGACTCGAAGCCTGCTGTGGCTTCCGCGATTCCGCTGGGAAGGCCCTGCGGTCCTCGATGACCCCGAGAGACCGAGCAGTGACGCCGGCCTGCGCCATGTCCTGCCGCAGCTGCTTGGGGCTGACGGGGCGACCCCAGAGGTTTGCCAGTTCCTGGGTAGCCTTGTTCGACGAGCGCAGCCGCAGCCACGCCTCCTTCGCCTGCTCGATCTCTCGGGAGGGGGCAGCACGCTATGTCCGCGCTTCGTTTCGCCGCTTCCGCGAGCAACGGGAGGCCGGCGAGGCGGGCCATCCGTGCGCGCGCTGCCGCTGGCTGCCCAAGCACTACCTGGTGCAACCCAAGCTCCCGCTGACCGACGCGTGGTGGCCGCCGGCCTTCGCCGACGAGCCGGGCCCGCCGCCCTCCACCGTGCGTTGATTCCCGCTTCCAGGTCTGGCGGCAGCGGAGTCGATCGTGGAGGCGGAAGCCGTCGCCGTGGACCTTGGTGACGTCCTGGCTGGGCCGCGTGCCTCCAATGCCTCGGGAGGCCGGAGTAGAGTCGGTCTCTGGCCTACGCGCGTCTGGTCGGTGCGCTCGTCCGGAGGCGGCTAGGGCGCGTTGCGCGGCGCCGGCTTCGCCTGCTTTGGCGGCTGCGTGGCGTCGAGCGAGTTCTTGAACCGCTCGTAGGGATGCTTCGCCTCGCCGTAGAGCGGCAGGATCTTCTCGATCCGCGCGTGGACGGGGCCCTTCGTGGACGCGAGCAGGTTGTGCAACTCGCTCTTGATGGCGAAGGAGTGTCCCGACCGGATCGTCTCCGGGTCCTCGAAGAGGTCGAGCCCGCTTTCGTTGCCCAACTGGGCCAGATACGAGCCGGCCAGCAGGCGGTGCATGCGCGAGTTGGCCGGGTCCCTCTGGAACGCCTCGAGACCGGCAAGGTCCTTCTTGCGGAACAGGACGCCGACCCGATTGGACACCTTCGAGTGCCCGACCGGGTCCGACATGGCCGCGTCCTCCTCGGCCCGGTCGAAGAAGCGACGCACCTCCAGCGGGGTCTTCGCGTCGGCGGTCTCCGCGGCGCGCCGCGCGGCCAGCTCGCCCTCCAGCCGCTCCATCACGGAGACGAAGTTGAGGGCATCGCTCACGTCCGGCGCCACCTTCAGGATGGCGATCAGCGCGTCGACCTTCTGCGCCTTCATGGCGTCCGCCACGTTCGCGAGGAGCGACGGCGCAAGGTTGGTGCAGAAGTCCAGATAGTCTCCGTTGGTCTGCTGGCCGACCCACATGGGAAGGCCCGCGCCACCGTGGCCCAGCCCAACGGCGTGCGGACGGCCGCGATGCCCGCCATGGCGGTGCGGACTCTCTCGAGGTCCAGCAGGTCGAGCGCGGCGAGCGCGGCGGCCATTGCCGCCCGGTCCCCGGCGTCGAGCTTGGCGGCCAGGGCCTGCGACTCCGGGCTCGCCCAGCGCTTCCACGCTTCCGGGCTGCCGACGATGCGCTCGCCGAAGCCGGGCTCTTCGCGCACGCCCTCGCAGGAGCGACGATCCGGCGCCTCCCAGAGTCGGGCGCCGCTCTCGAAGGCTTCGACCCCACCAGGCGCCACTCGGGCGAACGGGTGGCAGGCATTCCGCGTGGCGAAGGCGAGGACGGCCTGCGTGGCGGCAGGGTCGGGGCACGCGCAGAGCAGGTCGAGGGCGCGCCGCGCCACGCGCCGGTCGGGATTCTCCAGGTACGGGAGGAGTGCGCCGGACTTGCCCGCCAGCCGCGGCTGCTTCTCCACCGGCCGGCGCTCGTGACTGTGGCTCGGGTAGGAGATGCGCACGCCGTCGCGCTCCATGGGCGGCCGGGGCGGGAGCTTGACGATGACCTCCTTGGCTTCGCAGGTGGGGACGTCGCCATAGGCCTGCAGTGCGGCGAGCGCCGCCTTCGGGTCCGCCGGGGCGGCGGCGAGGAGGGCGGTCAGCATCAGGGCGGGCAGGAGCATGCGCCGAGAATACCGCGGTGGTCCGCCCGGGCCGCCCAGCTACAAAGGGCAGGCGGCGGAAAGCGGCAGGAACCGCGAGCAGAAGCAGCCGCAGCTGTTCGGAAAGGGTGTAGATCCTGAGATTCATTAGTTAAATTAGGATTATGCGGCTTTTGCCAGATGTGGCGTGGCGGGCGCTGGTTGGGCTGCCAAAGCGATCTCTGGAAGCTGTCCGAGATGGCGCACGAAGTCCTGCCACATCCCGTTGACCAGGATGCAGCGTAGGTGCAGCACCCGCTCTGCCCGTTCGCGGCCCCAGTGCATCCCCGGGCCATCGAGGCGTAGGCCCACGACGTTGCGCGCTGCCCCTTCCACCGCTCCGGTGGCTATGTCCAGGTCGTCCTTGCGCAGTTCGGCGTAGCGCATTCGGTCTCGGTGTTCCTCGAAGTGGTCGATCGCTCGGCACAGTCGCCGGCGCTTGAACTTGTTGCCCGGCCCCGTCTTGGGCGTGCCTTCGAGCCGCTGCTTGAGTTCGCCGAGGATCGCCCCGATCGCCCCGCGTCGCAGCCTCGTGGTCTGTCGCGCCGCCCATGCCTCCAACTCGGCGCTGTACTCGGGGTGGAAGCAGGTGCCCACGTCCCAGAGTCTCTCGACGATGTGGTGCCAGTCGATGCACACCTCCGCTTGCGCGAGGTGCTTGAGCTGGCCGCGCCAGATGTGCTCCGAGCCGTCCGCCAAGAACAGCGTCCGCTTCTGGCCATAGCCCCGTTTGTCGGCCTCGTGCCTGAGCCAGGCGAACAGCGCCTCATGGCTATCGAAGGTGCCGATCACTCGCTTGTTGATCGGCCCCTCGTAGCCGTTCTTCGTTCGGCGCAAGGTGTAGATGACACCGAGCACAGCCATCTTTGCGTTCTTGGCCTTCTTGCCCACCGAGCGCCGCTTCGGCTTGGGCCATCTTCGCTTGCTGGCCCTTCGAGCCGTCCGGCCCGAGACCTCCTCACGCTCGTGGGGCCGCGACCGTCGCCGGCACGTCTCGGGCGAGAGCATCGGCGCGCCTTTGGCGTCGACCTGGATGACGAGGATCTCGCCCTCGCCATCCGGCGCGGGCGCCTGCTCGAGGAAGTTGCGAGCCTCGGATCCGATCGCGTCCACCATTCGAAGGACCGCTCGGGGGCTGGGAGCCCACTCGTACGTCTCGCGAAAGTTCTGGCGTGCGTTGGCGAACGCCAGCTGCGCGCAGAGGCGAGTCATCGCCGTCACCGTCCCTAGGCTGAAGCCGCCGCACAGCCCCAACTCGCGGTCGACCGGCAAGTCACGTGCGGCACGCCGGTTAGACGCATCGACCCCCGTCGGGCGCTCGAACCGAACCTTGCCGAACCGGGTCCCCAGCTCAGAATCTCGGCAGGGCCCCAACAACCAGTGGCGCCCATCGTGCTCGTATTCCGAAGCGCGCGGCCGAGCGGCGCGGACCACCAGGTAGAGGCCAACCGCGGCACGACCGAGCGCCAGCAACGCGCTCCACAACTGCGACTCGAAGTCCGCCAGCCGCTCTGATCGGCCCTCCGCCAACTGGGTCACGATGTCAGCGGCCTGCTGGACCTCGACCCGCGCCTCCTGAATACTCCGCACCGGAGCCTCTCTTGTTCGGGTTTCTCTTCTCGCAAAAGCGATTATCCGAACGAGAGAGGCCTCCTTCCACGACTAACTCCCGCGCTTCCCGAGGGGCGGGCGCTCGGTAACCTGGGAACTACGCCCGTTCGGAAAGAAGCAGTCATCGACTCCGATCACAGTGCTGCCGCAGTCGCAGTCGGGCGGGGACTCGCACAGGGCGCGCAGCGTCGCCTCTTCCTGTTTGAGACAGCTTGCGCACGCGGCACAGCCGGCGCCGCACCCCTCCCACGACTCGACTTCGTACCAGGGACCGACGGCGGGAACAGTCGTCCGCGAGCTGAATTCCATGCAGGGGCTCGAGGAATGCCGGCAGCAGGTACCGCATACCGGCTCATCGGGCGCGCGACACCCCTGGAGCGCCTCCTGCCGGATGCCATGGCCCCGGTAGTCCGCGCACGTCGGCTTGGAGCAGGAAGAGACGGCAAGCAGCGCACACACAGAGATGGCGGCGAGTCGAAGTCTCGAGACCATGGTGATTCCCCCTGACGCCCGGAAGCGTGACCAGGCAGCAGAATAGCCTTTCCCGACGACCCCGGCGGCGATGGTGGTGTTTGCGGGCACCAGACTCCGTGTAGGTCCTGAGATGTCTCCCTGCTCGCTGCAAGACCAGCAGCGCGACGTCCTCGAGGTCGAACGCGATGGCCGTGGTGCTGGCGCCTGGTCCTTGTCGCAGTAGGTCCAGGTGCTGCCGCCGTCGAGGCTGAAGCGGTAGGCGTAGCGGTACGTCCCCGCCGCCGGCAGCGTGAGCGTGGCCTGGAACTCGTCGTCCTCGGCGCCGCAGCCGATGCAGCCCGCCTGTAGCGGCGAGGTGCCGTTGTACCTGGGCGGCTCTCCCGGCTTCGGAGTAGGGTCGCCTCGTCATGGAGCAACCAACTCCCTTCGCGGCGCTTCGCTTCGACGAACCCCCGCCGGGGGTCGACGCAGAGAAGTCCCTGGTGATGGCCATCGCCAACACACAGGCAGCGCTGGACTTCGCTGGCAAGCACCTCCTGCCGCGGCTGACTTCCAAGAAGCCTGTCGTCCTCGACTTCCGGAGCATCCCCATCCTGACGCAGAGCTTCCTGCACGCTCTTCTCTACGAGCCCCTGCGCGTGGCGTGGGCGCTCAAGACCGAGATCTACGTGGTCAATGCGCGTCCAGCGGTCCGGAGCAACCTGGAGTTGCTTCAGAACTACGCACTCGGCGGCTGAGCCGCCAAGTCGACCCAGCGTCTCGTGGTAGCCTCCTCGCCTTCTCCTGGGAGGCCCCATGCGCCCGCGTCTCGTCCTCGCCTGCCTTGTCCTCACCTTGCCCGCTTGCGACTGCGGCGGCAGCAAGACGCACGCGGGTGGCGGCGTTCTCGGCGTCGAGGAGGAGAAGCTCGAGTTCGGCGCCGTCTGCCCCAAGCCGGACGCCGAGGGCGTGATGACGCTGACCGCGACGCGCTCGGTGCACGTCTCGAACATCGGCAACGCGCTGCTCTACCTCAACAAGTTCGAGATCGACGACCAGGTGCAGTTCGCCTTCGACGGAAAGCTCATCCCCGAGTCGCTCGAACCGGGTGAGGGCTTCGAGGTCCCGATCACCTTCACGGCGTCGGCGAGCGGTGCGGTCGAGGCCACGCTGACCGTGGAGGGCGACGACTCGGAGGTGCCTCCGATGAAGGTGTCGCTCCTCGGGTCGGGCCTGCCGGGCCCTGCGCACCCCGTCGTCACCCTGAGCTGCCCCAACGGCAAGTGGAGCAACGACTCCTGCGCCGGCGCCAACCCCAGCCTGTTCTTCCCGGACGCGCTGGTGAAGGGCACCGGCACGCACACGCTGCTCATCGGCAACGGCGGGTGCCCGCCGCTCGAGGTCAAGAACCTGCGCATCGCCAACGACGACCCGACGGTCGGCACCTTCTCCCTCTCCGAGGACCAGTCGGCGCTCAACGTGCTTGGCGGCGCCACCGCGCCGGTCGTGCTGAAGTTCAACCCGCTGGTCCGCGACGCGCCGGTCTCCGGGACCCTCACCTTCGAGACCAACGACCCGGCGGCCAAGACCTTCTCGTTGTCGCTGCAGGGCATCGGCGTCCAGCCCGCGCTGTCGCTCGAGCCGCTCTTCTGCGACTTCGCCCCGCTCGCCGCCCCGTGCGACGGCAAGTTCACCCTCTCCAACACCTCCAGCCAGCCGCTGGACCTGGGCACCATCGCCCTGGAGAAGAGCGAGTCCATATTCCAGATCGCCCAGGCGCCGCCGTCGGGCACGCGGCTGCAGCCGGGCGACAAGGCCACGGTCCAAGTCACCTACGTCGCCGCCGCGCCCACCACCCGCGACGCACTGGTCGTCAACTGGTCCGGAGGCAAGAGCACCGCCTCGCTCTCCGGTGGTTCGCCGCCGGTCCTGGGCGTGACCCCCAACCCGCTGCTCGACTTCGGAGACCGCAAGACCTCAGGTCAGGACTACTACCTGCCGGTGGAGCTGACCAACCTGCCCACCTGGAACGCCCAGGTTGCGCTCTCGCTCACCGCCGTCGAGGTCGACGCGCGCTTTCCCTCGAACTCCTCGGCCTTCTCGCTCGCGGCCGACCCTACCGACTCCGTCGCCTGCCCCGCGCCGCCCGCGCCTGGCACCACGCTCGCCGCAGGAGCGTCGACGAAGGCCTGCGTGAAGTTCGCGGCACCCGCGAGCGGTGGCTCGTTCGTCGCCAACCTCCTCGTGCGCACCAACGACCCGCTCTTCCCCGAGCCGGACGGCTACCTGCTTTCGCTGGCGGCCTCCACCAACTGCAATCGCGCTCCCGTCGCCGAGGTGTTCGCCTGCGTCGGCTCCAACTGCCCGAAGACCCCTTCGATCGAGGTGCACCTCACGGAAGGTACGGTCCGACTCTCCGGGGAGACGAGCTACGACCTCATCGCCGACGCGACCGGCGCCTGCGCCGCCAGGTCTTCGAAGGCCATCGCCGCCTACGACTGGTTGCTCGTGCGCCAGCCGGCGACGTCCACCGCCGCGCTCAGCACCGTGACCGCAGCCTCGACCGAGCTGGTGGTCGATCGCGAAGGCTTGTTCGTCGTTCAGCTCATCGTGACCGACGAGACTTCGCTGCCGAGCGTTCCGGTGACCTTCAACGTGACCGCGGTCCCCTGACCTGACCACGCTGCAGAAGATAGGCAGCTACTTTGTGACATGTCGCAGCTCGCTCAGCCGTCTTGCCGGTCGATCCAGCAGAACGCGTCCGGCTGTGCCAGTCGCTCGTGGAGCCCGCCGCCCAGGCAGATGGGGAACAACGAGCAGTCAGCGCAGGGCCCCTCGCGACGCCAGGACGTGTCCCGGTACTTCTGGAACTTCGTCCGCCAGATCGTGGAGAAGCGCTCCTCGCGCGCCGAGCCCTGCGCCCAGTCCCGCGGCAGTGAAGGGCAGGCGCCGACCTGACCGTCCGCGAGGATGGAGGCGACGCACAGCCCCGCGAAGCACTGCCCGTCTCCAGGACGAACCGCCAGCTCGCGCCGCACACCCAGGAATCCGCCGCACGAGAAGCGGACCGCCGCCGTGGCCCTTCGCCGCTCCTCGACCCAGTCGAGCAGCTCGCGCACCTGCGGCGGCTCGAGCCACAGCTCGCCCACGCCGCTGCCCAGGCGTCCCATGCGGTCGATGGTGATGACCCGGTAGAGATGGGCGCCGGCCTCGCGGACCACCGCCTCGATGCGCGAGAGCTCCTTCAGGTTGGCCGGCCGCACGCAGGTGATGGCCTCGACGGTGCGCATCCCCGCGGCGCGGGCCGCGCCGATCCCCGCCAGCGCCCTGCGCCAGGTGTTCTTGCCGCGCACCGCCTCGTGCGACTCCTCGAGCCCGTCGACGGAGACCGAGACCGTGCGCATGCCGGCGTCGTAGAGCCGCTTCGCCTGCTCCGGCCCCAGGAGCGTGCCATTGGTGACGACGCAGGAGCGCATGCCGTGCTTGGTCATGCGCTCGACGACCTCATAGAGGTCGTCCCGGAGCAGCGGCTCGCCGCCGGTGATGGACACGAAGATCCGCTTGGCGTCGAAGTCCTCGGCGATCGAGTCGACGATGCGCAGCACCTCGGCGGTCTTCAGCTCCTCGAGCGGAGTGCGGGCCTCGCACGAGGAGCCGCAGTGCGCGCAGCGCAGGTTGCAGCGCAGCGTGCTCTCCCAGAAGAGGTAGGTCAGCGAGGGCTCGTTGAAGAGCCGCGCGCGGCGGGCGGCGTCGCGACGGACGGCGAGCAGGCGGGGAAAGTCCAGCAGCCCCACGTGGCCCGCGCTTCTGCGGAAGAGCATCCCGGCCTCGACCTTCGCCGTTCCCCTAGACGCCCGCGTCCTCGGGCGGACCGCCGTACTTCGCCACCGGGCCGGCGTCATCCGGCAAGCCGCCGTCTTCGACCGGGCCCCCGTACTTGACGACCGCGCCGGCGGCGTCTTCGACCTCCCCGGGCGGCCCGCCGTACTTCGCGACCGGACCGCCGTACTTGGTGGTCGGGGTGCCGCAGCCGGAGGATCCCAGGCCCGACACGAGGAGCGCTCCGCCGGCCGCTCGCAGCAGCACGTCGGTGAGGAACGACCTTCGGGTCTTCTTCGCGCTCATGAATGCCTCCTCGCGGCCGGCCGGCATTGTATGACGGATCCCTGTAAGGGCGTCCCGGGTGGAGGCCGGGCTTGCCGCGAGCCGTGACTTCCCCAAGGATGTCATCCCTCTCCTTGGTTGTGCGGTGAGCGACAGTCCCAGTGAAGGTTGGGTAGGATCGGCCGCAAGCCGGCTGGGAGATCTAGGAAGGCCCGTATCGCATGGACACGTCTGACAGCGAAGGCTCGGTCATCAACCACCTCCGGGCCAGCGGCATCGTCGATGCTGCGGGCATCGAACGCGCTCAGCTCCTCCAGAAGACGAGGGGGGGCTCGCTCGTCGATGCGCTGCTGCGCTTGAACATCGTCAGCGAGATCCACTTCCTGCGCACCTTCGCCGAGCTCTACTCGACCCGCTACGTGAAGAGCGAGAAGGTGGTGACCTTCCGCCTCGACGAGGAGCTCATCAACCGGGTCAACGTGCGCGCGGCCGAGCGGCTGCGCATCTGCCCCATCCGCTGGGACCCCGCCTCGCAGGAGCTGCTGGTCGTCGCCGCGCCGCCGATGAGCGCGACCCTCGAGATCGAGATGCGGGACCTGGCGCACGCCAACTCGGTGGTCTGCATCCTGGCGACCCCGGGCGCGGTGCACGCGCTCATCCGCGCCGGCTACTACGGCGACCGCGACGCCTTCAAGGAGCTGACCCCCAACGGCGCCGGCTCCCCGTTCCCCAGCGACAAGGAAGCCCTGGAGGAGGCGGAGGAGGGCCACCGCGAGCCCACGGTGCTCACCGCCGCCCCGGACGAGCTCGACCACAGCCGCACCGCGCCTCGCCCGGCGCCGCCCGCGCCCCAGGACGCGACCATCGTCGCGCTGCGCAAGGAGATCGCCCGGTACCGGATCGCCGAGGAGTTCCACCGCCGCGTGGCGCTGGAGAGCAACCTCTCGGCGATGGTGGAGCGCATCCTCGCGGTGGTCTTCGACCTGATGCCCGCCGAGGGCTGCGCCATCTGGCTGCACACCGGCCAGACCGCGGGCCGCTCGCGCGAGGGGAGCAAGAAGGTCGAGGTGCCCCGGGCGATCATCGACCAGGTGCTCAAGTCGGCCACCGGCGTGGTCATCAACAACGCGCTGACCGACGAGCGGTTCGACCGCTCGGCCTCGGTGATGGTGCGCGGCATCCAGAGCGTCATGGCCGTGCCGCTGCGCACCCCGCGCAGCGGGACGGTGGGCATCCTCTACGCCGAGTCGCATTCGATCGAGTCTGCCTTCGGCCAGTCCGACCTGCCGCTGCTCGAGTCCATCGGCGCCCAGGCGGCCATCCTGCTCGACAACGCGGCGCTGCTGGTGCAGATGCGCCGCGAGGTGGAGAACCGGATGAGCCTGCAGCGCTTCCTCTCGCCCGGCGCGGCGGAGGAGGTGCTGGGAGGCCGGCTCAAGCTGCGCATGGAAGGCCAGCGGGCGGACGTGACGGTCCTGTTCATCGACATCCGCGGCTTCACCACCATGTCCTCGCAGATGCAGCCCGAGGAGGTGGTGCGCTTCCTCAACGCCTTCTTCGCGGAGATGGTCGACTGCGTCGAGCGGCACGGCGGCATCGTCGACAAGTTCATCGGCGACTGCGTCATGGCCCTGTTCGGCGCCATCGACCAGCGGCAGGACGCCGCGCGGCGAGCGGTCGCCTGCGCGCTGGAGATGGTGCTGCGCGCCCACGCCATCAAGGTCGACGGCCGGCCGCTGGAGGTCGGGGTGGGCATCAACACCGGTCCCGCGGTCGTCGGCGCCATCGGCTCGAAGCGGCGGCTGGACTACACCGCCATCGGCAGCACCGTGAACCTGGCGGCGCGCCTGTGCGGGCTGGCCGACCCGGGCCAGGTCATCATCACCGAGGACACGCTGCGGCAGGCCGGCTCCGGCATCACCACCGAGGCTGGCGAGCCGGTCATCCTCAAAGGCATCGACCACGCCGTGGTGCCCTACGTGGTCAAGCGCGTCGTCATGTCGCAGCGGATCAGCCGGCCGGGGTAGAGCGTCGCCTGGCTGAGCGCCAAGGTCGCCAAGGGACCAAGGTCGCCAAGGCCTGCTGGCCTCTTTCGTTCCTGCCTCTGAGCCGATCTGCTTGCCGCCGGCGAGCCTCGCCTGTCATATGGCCCCCATGCAGATTGGCCCGTACCGACTCCCCTCCCCGTCCCTGCTCGCGCCCATGGCTCCGGCGAGCGAGATGCCCTTCCGGCGCATCTGCCTCGAGCTGGGGGCCGGCGCGGCGCCGACCGAGCTCGTCAGCTCCGAGGGGCTCGCGCGGATGCAGGCCAAGAGCCTGCGCTACCTCGTCCACGACCCGGCCGTCGAGCGCCCGTTCTACGTGCAGCTCTTCGGCGGTGACCCGGACCGCATGGCCGCCGCCGCGCGCGTGGTGCAGGACCGGGGCGCCGGGATTATCGACGTGAACATGGGCTGCCCCGTCCCCAAGGTCACCAAGAACGGCTCCGGCGCCGCGCTGATGGCCGACCAGGAGCGGGCCTGCGCCATCGTCACCAAGGTGCGCGAGGCGACCGGGCTGCCGGTCACCGCGAAGATCCGCTCTGGCTGGGACGCCCAGAGCCTCAACGCCGTCCCCTTCGCCCAGGCCCTCGAGCGCTCCGGCGTCTGCGCCATCGCGGTGCACGGGCGCACCCGGGCCCAGGCCTACGCGGGCAAGGCCGACTGGTCGGTGATCGCTGCGGTGAAGCGGGCGGTGAAGGTGCCGGTGGTGGGCAACGGCGACGTGAAGTGCCGCGCCGACGGCGAGCGGATGATGCGCGAGACCGGCTGCGACGCGGTGATGGTCGGGCGGGCGGCGCTGAACAACCCGTGGATCTTCCGCGAGCTCAACGGCGGACCGGCTCCGACGAGCGAGGAGCGCCGCGCGCTGGTGCGCCGGCACTTCGACGAGCACCTGGCGCTCTTCGACGACGATGGCGCCGGCGTCCGCAGCTTCCGCAAGCCGCTGCTCTACTACGCCCACGGCCTGCGCGGCGCCTCGCACTTCCGCGTTGCGGCGATGCACCTCGAGAGTCCCGAAGAGGTGCGGGGAGCGATCGAGGAATACTTCGCCACCGCGGAGCCCGACCCGTCTGCGAGCCACCCGGAGCTCGAGCTCGATGCCGTCGGCTGAGTCCATGGGCAGCGACCTCGCCATCGACGCCCGCGGCGTGAGCTTCCGCTTCGGCTCCGACTTCGCCATCGCCGGGCTCGACCTGCAGATCTCGCGCGGAGAGGTCTTCGGCTTCCTCGGACACAACGGCGCGGGCAAGACGACGACCGTTCGGCTGCTCAACGGGCTGCTGCCGCCCGTGAGCGGCGAGCTGAAGGTGCTGGGCCTGTCGCCTTCTACCGATGGCGACCGCGTCCGCGCGCGGACAGGGGTCTTGACCGAGCTGCCCTCGCTGGACGACCGGCTCACGGCCCGCGAGACGCTGGCCGACTTCGCCGAGCTGTACGCGGTGCCCCGCGAATCGGTGGCGGCCCGCGTCGAGTCGGTGCTCGCGACCTTCGGGCTGCAGGACCAGGGCGACCTGCGCATCGCCAAGTACAGCAAGGGCATGCGCCAGCGACTGGCGCTCTGCCGCGCGCTCCTGCACGAACCGGAGCTCGTCTTCCTCGACGAGCCGACCTCCGGTCTCGATCCGGTCTCAGCGCACGAGGTGCACGAATTGGTCAAAGGCCTGCGCCAGGCCGGGCGCACCGTGTTCCTGTGCACCCACAATCTGGTCGAGGCGCAGCGGCTGTGCGACCACATCGCAGTCATCGACCACGGCCGAATCCTGGCTTCAGGGACGCCAGCGGATTTGGCGAAGAGGTCCGGCGCCGGCGGCTCGGTCCAGTTCGAGGTGGATCCTGCTCAGGTGGAAGCGGCGCGCGCCGCCCTCGTCCCGCTCACTTCAGCCGCCGACGTTCAGGGCGCCCTGCTGCGGGTGACCCTCGACCGGGAGTCAGTACCCGCCGCCATCCACGCCCTCTCTTCAGCCGGAGTGCGCGTCTACCGAGTGAACCCGAGCGACGCCACCCTCGAGGACGTCTACCTCTCCCTTTACGGCCGGGGGCTAACGCCGTGAACTCCCGCGCCATCCGCGCCATCGTCCGCAAGGACCTGCGCATGGTGATGCGCAGCAAGGCCGTGCTCGCTCCGGTGGTCTTCCTGCCCGCGTTCCTGCTCGTCGCGCTGCCCATCGCCATCGGCTTCGTCGGGTGGCTGCTGGAGTCCAAGGGGATCGCGCTCAACGCCAAGGATCCCGGCTTCCAGCAGCTCGTCGAGCGGGTCCCCGAGGCCCTGCGCGGCGGTGTCGATCCGCGCAGGCCCGGGCTGCTCTTCGTGGAATGGGTCCTCGCCCACCTCTATGCGCCGCTCTTCCTGCTGGTGCCCATCGTCGTCGCCAACGCCGTCGCCGCCGACAGCTTTGCCGGCGACAAGGAGCGGCGCACGCTCGAGGCCCTGCTGCACACCCCGGTGGGCAACACCGACCTCTTCCTGGCCAAGCTGCTTCCGGCCTGGGTGATGTCGCTGACCGTGAACCTGGTCTCCTTCGTGGTCTACACGCTCGTCGCCGACGCCTCCGCCTGGCCGGTCGCGCACCGGCTGATCCTGCCGAACACGCTCTGGTTCGTGCTCGCCTTCTGGGCCGGACCGGCCGTCGCCGCCCTGGCGCTGGGCGCGACGGTGCTCATCAGCTCGCGCGTCCGCGGCTTCCAGGAGGCGCACCAGCTGGCCTCGATGCTGGTGCTGCCCCTGACCGCGCCCATCGTCGGCCAGGTCATCGGCGCGATGCGCTTCAGCATCGGCGCGGTCCTGCTCGTGGGGCTGGGCCTCTGGTTGCTTGCCGGATTGCTGCTCTGGATCGGGATGAAGACCTTCCGGCGCGACCGCTTCCTCGTCTGAGAAAAGGCGAAGCCCCGCGAGAGCAGGGCTTCGGGCCTTCCAAGACTGTCTTCGGACCCGGCCTACTTCGCGGGAGCGGCGGCCGGTGCGGCCTGCTGCTCCATGCCGCCCCAGCCCGCCTCGACCATCGTCTTCCACATCCACTTGCCGTCCTTCTTGATGAGGAGGCTCGAGGACTTGCCGCCGCTCTTCTGCTTGCCGACGGTCATGGTGGCGTCGTCGAGGACCTGGGCGATCGCGTCGCTGAGGATGGTCACCGTGTACTTGTGCGTCACCTGCATGTCCTTGGGTGCGTTCTCGTAGAAGGGCTTCATCACCGCGACGTACTCGTCCTTCGTGTACATCTTCGACTCGACCGTGCCCTTGGCATCGTCGGTGGCCATGAAGACGGGGAAGTCGATGGCCGCGAGCATCCCCTCCTGGTCGTGCTTCTTGGCGGCCTCCTCCTGGCCCTTCAGGAACGCGTCGATCTCCTTCTTCACCGCCTTCTCGTCCTTGGGCTTGCGGGAGGCGGGGCCGACCTTGGACATGTCCATGCCAGCGGGAGCGCCGGCGGGCTTGTCGGCAGGGGCGGCGAGAAGGACGGCGGCGACGAGGATCGAAAGGTTCATGGGTCTCTCCTTTGGCCTTCGGGTTTGGCGCGCAACCTAAGCGTGCGGCGAGAGCCTAGACCACGGATCCGACAACGGAGGTGGCCGGGACGTTGGATAGTGGGCGGTTTCAAACAGCAGGGGCCGGTCTACCAGCGGACCTCGAAGCTCTTCTCGGAAAGCGCCGCCGCGAACTCGCCGGCGGTCTTGAAGTCCGTGAGCGGCCTCCCGTCCGGTGAGAACTCCAAGTCGACGAGGCACGCAAGGCGGCTGGACCTGAGCGCGCCCAGCGTCCTCGTTTCGAGACTCTCCTCCTTCGGTGCAGCGAGATGGACCTTTCGACCCGGCCGGCTCGACTGGGCGAGGACCGCCGCCAGCCTGTCGATGGGGAGCGCGTTCGCCGGGTTGATCGCGACCTCAAGCCCCGCCCCAGCAGGGTCCGCCTGGTGGATGACTTCGTAACGCTTCTGGAGGTCGTCGAGCCGCTCGCGTAACTGGTCCGGCGGGTCGAGGTGCTCGCCTTCGAGCCTGATGCCCTCAGCGTCGACCACCACGGCCGCACCGCCTTTGAAGGCCGAATCGCAGCGGGTGAGCGCCAGCGGAACCAAGTTTTCGAGCGGGCGGTGGTCAGGGCGCAGATTGAAGACGTGGCGTGCGTCGTGAGCGACCCCTCGGGTTGCAGCGAAGGCGACGATGCCGCTCGCCAATAGAAGCGCGGGGCCTGCAAGCCATCGAGGCCTCGCCGCTTCCGTCGACCGGTCCGTCAGCCTGAGCGCGATGGCCGCCAGGCCGGCGACCACCGCGAGCGACACGACCTCCCGCTGAGCACTGGCGAGCGACTCGTCGAAGTTGGCGGCGATGACGGTTCCCAGATCGTACGGATTGATGTGTCCGAACCAGTCCGAGTAGCTGCGGACCGCCAGCATCGTCCACGCGCCAATCACCGCCACCGAGGTCCCCGCCAGAACCCGTGCGACGCTCCTTCGCCCGACGGGGCGGACCTGCGCGAGCAGCCCCAGTGCCGTGGCAAGCCCCGCGACCGAGAAGGCCACCGCTCCCAGCGCCGCCACCCCGACAACGAGCTGGTTTTCTTCCTGGAGCGGAAGACCTCGAAGCCCTTGCTCGACCTGCCGCAGGCCCTGAACGTTGGCCACGAAGAGCTTCTCGCAAGCTCTGCGCCCGCAATGCCGCGATGGCGAATCCGGTCGCCAAAAGCAGTGCTGTGGCGGAGAGGCACTCCGGAACCCGCTCGAACGTTTGCCCTTTCGCGAGCCGCCGGCCCGCGACCGCGGCGGTCGCCAATGCGACGAGCCCACCGCCAAGCAGCAAGGCGGCGCTGGCGGCCTGAACGCCCTGGAACCAGGAATGGAGCATGGCTAGAAGTGGATGAGCGAGGTCAGGAAGCCCGAGTAGCCGACCCAGTCCAGCGCCGCGATTGCCAGCAGCGCCGCCCCCGTCAGCGACATCGCCATCGCCAGGATGTCCCGCTTCATGCTCCCCTCCTCCCTGACGCGACGAAGGCCGGGAGGCTCTGCGCCGCCCGGCCCTCGCCAATTGCAGAAGACTCCCTGAAGCCTACTTGCCGCTGACCCGAACCCGCGCCTCGGCCAGCGCGCGGTGGATCTCGTCGAGCGCCTTCTGCGAGTCGAGCAGGTCGGTGCGCTCGCGGGTCAGGTCGGTGACCTGCTTGCTGAGCTTCTCACGCTCCTCCGAGAGGCCGGCGATGGTCTGCTGGGCCTGGCGCAGCTCGGCGTTGCGGCTCTCCAGCTCCGCCGCCAGCCGCTCCTCCTCGGTGAGCGTCTCGGCCAGCTCGGCCTCGCGGGCGGCCAGCTTCTCCTCCAGGTCCTTCTTGGCCCCCACCTGCTGCTCGAGCTGGGCGCGCGCGCCCTGGAGCTGCACCAGCGTGTCGTCGCGCTCGGTCTCCAGGCTCGACATCTCCTTGCCCAGCTCCTCGATCAGCTTGGCGCGCTGGGCGACCTCCTCGGCCATCCGCGTGGCCTCGGAGGTGCGGGCGCGGGCCTCTTCGGCGGCGCGGGCCAGCTCGGCGCGGGTCTGGTCCAGGTCCTTGCCCAGCGCCGTGGCCATCTTCTGCGAGTCCTCGAGCTGCTGGCGCAGCTGGGCGATGAGCGAGAGCGCGGAGGTGCGCGCCTCCGCGGGGCTCTGCGGCGTCGGCTGCGACGGCTCGACCTTGGCGGTCGCGGCCTTCAGGCGCTCCTTGAGCTTCTCGCGGCGCTCCTTGGAGTCGAGTGCCGGCGGCGGCTCGGCGACCTTGGCCTCCATGATCCGTTGCTGGGGTTTAGGAGCCTCGACCGTCTCGGTGACGACTGCCGGTGGCGGCTCGACGGCGGCGCGGGGCTCTACGGGCGCGGCGACCGGCGCCTGCGGAGCTTCGACCGTCTGGGCGAGGTGGGCGGTGATCTTCTCCTGCACCGTCGCCGGGGCCACCGTCGCGGTCGTCGCCGTTGGCGTGGGTGCCGGCAGCGCGGCGTGGTCCAGGCTATTGGCCTGCGCCGTGGCGTGCTCGACCATGGCCAGGGCCTGCTCAGCCTCTGGGCTCAGCGCATCCTGGGCGGGGTCGATGACGCCGGTGGAGGTCATCGCCCCCAGCCGCAGGCGCGGCTTGGAGCGGGAGACGTTGGCGTCGAAGGCTTTGCGCATCGTGATGCTCCTTGAAGCTTTGGCTCGATTCGTCCCAGGGACCCGCCGGGCCTACGGCTGCTTCTTCGGCTTGCCCTGGGTCAGCTCATGGACGATTTCGTCGATGAGCGCCTGGATGTCGGTCGCGCCCTTGGACTCGGGGTCCACCGCGAACACGGGGAGGCCCTCGCTGGAGGCCTGGGCGAACTTGGTGCATTGGCGCACGACCGTCTTGCACAGGTAGTCGCCGTAGTGCTGCTGCAGCGCCTCCTGCGCCTCCTTGGCGAGCTTGAAGGTCGCGTTGAAGGCGTTGATGGCGATGAAGACGTGGTCGAGGTGGTGGTTGAGGTCCTGCTCGAGTCCCTCGACCGTCTCGAAGAGCAGCTTGAGGCCGTGGAAGGACAGGAAGTCGGCCAGCACCGGGACGATCAGGTCGTCGGCGGCGATGAGCGCGTTGAGGTTGAGCAGGCCGAAGGACGGGGGCGCGTCGAGGATGGTCAGGTCGTACTGCCCCTCGACCTCCTTGAGCGCGTTCTTGAGCTTGTACTCGCGGCCGGCGAGCGGCATGAGCGCCAGGTCCACCGTGGACATCGACAGGTTCGAGGGGACGAGGTCCAGCTGCGGCTGGCCGGACTGGACGACCGCCTCGCTGATGGGGGTGCGCTTGACCAGCACGTCCAGCAGCGTCTTCTCGAAGCTCTCGCCCTCCAGGCCCAGACACTTGGTGGCGTGGCCCTGGGAGTCGAGGTCGATGAGGAGGACCCGGTAGCCCATCTCCGCCATGCGGAACGCATAGCTGGTGGAGAGCGAGGTCTTGCCGGTGCCGCCCTTGAAGTTGAGGAAGAGCTGGCGGCGCGGCCCCAGAGGCGTGGGCAGGCGCTTGAGCTTCTGGCGCAAAGCCAGGAGGTCGAGCGCGGAGTACGCGTCCTTCTTGAGCGCCGCGGCGAGCACCTTGGGCTCGACGTCGAGGATTTGCGCGGCCCTGCGGGGGCTGTAGGAGATGGGGTCCATTCAGTTCCTACGGCACGAAGTAGCGCGTCCCGCGACGCACGAGCTTGCCGGCCCCGACCAACGCCTGGGCGGCCGCCGCCACGCGCTCCGGGCGCTCGCGCGTGCCACGGACGAGCTCTTCGTCGGACTGGCCGCGCAGCGCGGCGTAGACCTTGGCGAGCACCTCGGCCTTCAGATCGCGGCTGGGCTCCTCGGGTTCGGCGGCGGCCGGCGGCACGTGCGGCCTGGGTTGGGGCGACGGCACTGTGACGGGTGGCGCAACCGGGGCGCGCTCGGCCACGGGCGCCGCGCTCGGCGAAGTGGGGACCGTCGGCGTGGCCTGGAGGGACTGGACAGGCCGCGGCTGCACGGTCAGCCGGCGGATCTCGCGGCGACGCCGGCCGACGTCGGAGGCGTCGGCGATGGCGAAGACCTCGGGTCCGAACGCACCCGACAGCCCCTTGGCTGCCGAGCGGCGGACACTGGCGTCCTCATCGTCCAACGCCGAGAGCAGCGCCGGGTGTGCCCGCGGACCGCCGTGCGAAGCCAGGCCGAGCACCGCCACGCGGCGCACCGACGGATTGGAGTCGTGCGCGGCGCGCTCGAGCACGAAGCCCGCGTCCGGGTCGCCGGAGGCGAGCACCGCGGCGCGACGGCGTAGCCGGCTGCTGGAATCGTCGACTGCCTTGGCCAGGCAGGTCGGATCCTTCAAGTGGACGGCGGCCTCGAGCGCGGCCAGGCGGACCTCGGCCGAGTCGTGGACCAGCCGGGCCTGCACGATGGGCAGGACGGTCGGCTCGTTGGCGGCGGCCACTGCCAGGAGGAGCGCGCAGAGGACCTCAGGCTCCTGCTCGGCGTTGAGCGCCGCGGCGACCGCTGGCAGCGCGGCGCGGGCGCCCATGGCCTGCAGGCGCTGAGCTGCACGGATGCGCGCCATCGGCTCGCTCGCCGAAAGCTCGCGCAAGCTCAGGGAGAAGAGCGTCTCCTCGGAGCGGGTCTCGAAGCGGGCAGCGGCCTGCAGCGCCACGCGGTCGGCCTCGGTGATCCCCAGCCGGCCCGCGGCAACGAAGGTGTCGGCGGCCTGTTCCGAGGAGGTGAACCCAGCCGACGCCGCCTTCGGCAACGGAGCCTCCCCACGCAGCGAGAGGACTTCGTTGCGCAGCTCGGCGATGAACGCCGCCAAGTCGAGCCCCTCGACCTGCTCGCCGGCAATCCGGATTCGCTCCGCTTCGATCAGCTTGTCGAGGACGCGCTCGCGTTCGCGATGGGCGACTTCCACCTTCTGGTTGGCCTCGTCTCGCTCCCGCCGCGCCTGGCCCGCTCTCGACTCGGCTGCGGCCAGCTCCTGCTTGAGCGCGACTTCTCGCTGGGAAGACTGGGCGAGGTCAGCCTTGAGGCGCTCGATCTCCGCGTTGGCGCGACCAAGGTCGGCCGTGAGCTGATCGAAGCGGCACTCGAAGAAGATGACCTTCTCCAGCGCGCTTTTGAGTAATGCGTCGGGGCGTTCCAGAGGAAACCCCTCCTTCGCGAAGAGGCGAGAAGGATAGGGGTTTTACGTCCGAGTAGCAACGTATTGTCACGTCACGTCATGGCAGAAGGCTCAGAGGCCAGTGCGCGTCAGCTCCTGGCTCTCTCGAGGATCGCCAGAGCCTCGTCGAGCACCACTCCGGCCGGCCGACGCTCGACCACCACCGCCAGGTCGTCATAGGGCGTCGGGTCGCGGTTGAGCATGGCCATCGGCAGGCCGCGGCGTTCTAGCACCAGCATGTTGGCCGGCGCTACCGCGAGGCTCGTCCCCACCACCACCAGGAACTCGGCCTGGCCGATGAGGTCGCGTGCCGGCAGGAAGACGGACTCGAAGTCGAGGGGGTCGTCGAACAGGACCACGTCCGGCTTGAGCACCGCGCCGCAGTCGCAGGTGGGGATGCCCGTCTCGCACCGGTCGGTCGAGACCCGCTTGCCGCACTCGGGGCACGCCGCCGAACGCAGGTGCCCGTGCAGCTCGTGCACCGGATAGCCGCTGGAGCAGCGGGCGTCGAGCCCGTCGATGTTCTGGGTGACCACCCCGACCTGCTTTCCGAGCGCGGCCAGGCGCGCAGGGGCCTTGTGCACCGGGTTGGGCTGCACGTCTTTCCAGGGCAGGAACACGTCGCGGAAGGCGAGCCAGAAGCCTTCGGGGTCCTCGAAGAAGGTCCCGCGGGTCAGGGTCTGCATCAGCGTCCGGTTCTTCCACAGCCCGGTGGACGAACGGAAATCCGGCAGCGAAGTGGGCGGTTCGGTGGAGGCCCCGGCCCCGGTGAAGAAGACGATGCGCTGGTAGCGGGCCAGGTGCTCGGCGAGTCGGCTCATGGTGAAGGCACGATAGCGCGCCCGGCCGACATCAGCGCTTGGGCAGGACCGTCTCCCAGATGCGCCGGCCCAGGAAGATCTCGAAGAGGGCCTTGTCGAGCTGGCCCAGCTCCGCCTCCTTCCTCAGGATGTCGAGCGCCGTCTCCGCCGGGAGCGCCTTCTTGTACGGCCGGTCCGAGGCGGTGAGCGCATCGAAGATGTCGCTGATGGCCATCATGCGGCTCTGCACGGGGATGGACTGGGCGGGGAGTCTTCGCGGGTAGCCCTTGCCGTCGAGCTTCTCGTGGTGGGCATAGGCGATGTCCGGCACGGACTTGAGCGTGCGCGTCCAGGGGATTTGCGAGAGGAACCGGTAGGTCCAGGTGACGTGGCTTTCGATCTCGGTGCGCTCCGAGTCCGAGAGGCTCCCCTTGGGGATGGCCAGCGCCTTGAGCTCGCGGTCGGTCAACAGCGGCTGGCTCCCGCCTCGGCCGTCGGACCAGGTCTTGCCGCGCAGCTCCTCCAGGCGCTCGAAGCCGCCGCGCGGGAGCACCGTCGGCTTGTTGCAAGCCATGACGAAGTCGAACAGCTCGTCCAGCTCCTTGGCGCCCTTGGCGAACGCGTCCACCTCGGATTGCAGCGCGGCCGCCGCGTCCTGGGCACCGCGCTGTGAGAGCAGGTCGACTCGCCGCTTGTAGCTGTCGGCCTCCATGCGGGTCCGCACCAGGTCGAAGCGGTAGCGCAGCGTCTCGATCTCGTAGGGGTAGAGCTTCTCGGCCTTCACCAGCACCGGCTCGCGCACGCCGACCTTGCCGAAGTCGTGCAGGAGCGATGCATAGCGGATCTCGTTGATCTCCTCGCGGGTGAAGCGCACTCGGGCGTACTCGCCGTCGTGGACGTGCTCGAGCGAGGAGGCCAGCCCAACGGTGAGCGTGGCGACCCGGCTGGAGTGGCCGGCGGTGGTCGGGTCGCGGGATTCGATGGCCAGCACCGAGGCGCCGACGAAGCCCTCGAAGAGCCGGCTGATCTCCTCGTGGAGGATGGCGTTCTCGATGGACGCCGCCGCCTGCCCGCCCAGCGCGATGAGCAGCTCCTCGTCCTCGGAGGTGAAGTCGCCCTGCCGCTTGTTGAGCGTCTGGAGCACCCCGGTGACGTCGCCGGTCACGCCGCGGGTGGGCACGCACAGGATGTTGCGCGTCTTGTAGCCAGTGGCCTGGTCGACCGAGCGGTTGAACCGCGGGTCGGCGTAGGCGTCCTCGATGACCACCGTCTTGCCGCTGGTGGCAACGGCGCCGGCGATGCCGGTGTCGAGCGGAATGCGGATCTCCCCGGTGCCCTGGGCGACCTTGGTCCACAGCTGCTTCTTCTCGCGGTCGATGATGAAGATGGAGGAGCGGTCGGCGTCGACCACGCGGGTGGCGGCCTCGAGGATCAGCTCCAGGAGACGGTCCAGGTCGCGCTGGACGGTCATCGCCTTGGCGACGTCGAGGATGGCGCTGAGTTTCTCGACCCGGCGGGTCAGCTCGACCGGGTCCGATCCTGAGACCATCGCTCGCTCCAAGCAGAATGAGGACTGGCTGTTTCTACCACCCGCGGCGCTCCGAATTCCACGAGCCCTCCGGGACGCTCACTCGCGTGGCCGCGGTGGCGGGAACGGGCAGCCTTCGTCGCCGACCCGCTCCCAGTTCCCGGTCCCGGTCTTGCCGAGCACCATCGTCCCGGTGAAGCGGTTCTGTCCGGTGTAGCGGTAGCGCAGGCAGATGGGGTGGGCGGTGCAGGGCACTTCGCCGACCAGGTCGTACTTCATGTACTCCGCGCCGGGGGCGTCCTCGCCGTGGGGCCCGCGCAGGCCGCTCAATCCGTACGGGTAGCCGGCGAGGAGATCCTCCGGCAACGGGCGCTCGCGCGTGCCCTGGATGCGGCCGACGAGCGCGATGCCGCCGCACAGGAGCACGACCACCAGCGCCACCAGCAGCAACAGGCGCTTCTTGGCCCTGGGATTCTTCGACCTTCACGCCCGTCTTGGTCCGCTCATAGAGGTCCGGGTCGCCCAGCTGCGCGTCCGGTGCGGTCGGGTCCTTCTCGTCCTGCGGCCTTCGGCTGGAGTCTTGCGGGACGAGCGACCGGACGGCGGTGGCCTCGTGCTCGAGGTCGCCAGGATCTTCGTCGCTCTCCTCCAGGCCCAGGCCGGGAGGCGGAGGCTTGGCATCCATGAAGATCATCGTCTCCTGGTTGCCGAGCTTTCCCGCCGCGGTGGTCTCCTCGTCGTCATCATCCGGAGTGGCGGCACGGGCCGAGGGCTTGGACGTGGCCTTGCGCATCGCCTCTGCCGGCTTGGCGAGATCTCCCGTCGTCTTGCGGACCGCCTGCGCGGACTTGATCTCCCCCGTCGCCCTGCGCACGCCCTCGGAGGCCTGGGCCAACTCACCGGTCGTCCTGCGGACCCCGACCGCGGGCTTGGCGATCTCTCCGGTCGACTTGCGCACCGCCGCCGCGGACTTGATCTCGCCCGTCGGCCGTCGCGGCGCCGAGGGTGACGAGGTCGTCTGCTTGCGCACGGCCTCCGCCGACTTCGCGAGGTCGCCCGTGGTCTTGCGAATGGGCGACGCGACGGTCTGCGCCTTCTGCGTCCCGACCTGCTTCGGCGCGAGGTGCGGCTGCGTGCCTTCCCGCATCGCCGCGGGAGGGAGCGGATTCGGCTCAGTGGCCTGGGGCGCGCCCAGAGAGGCCTTCGCGGACGGCCGGTCGGCGGGAGTAGGCGGGTCGAAGGCCGGCTCGGAGTCGAACGCGGTCAGCGGCGGTGGGGCGACGACCTCGGGCCCCACGGGCGCGTTGGGCGCGTGTTGTGGAAGCGTGGCTGGACCCCCCATCGGGTCGGGGTCCGGCATCATCGACTCGAGGACTTCGCCCTTCCCGACCGGAGGCGGACCAGGCTCCCGCGCGATGATGGTGCGCGGCCCCGCGTCCTCGAACTCCTCCCCATCCACAGGCTCGGGGGGCAGGTCCCACGGGTGGATCGGCGCGTCCTTCTTGGGCTTCTGGTCGTTGCCTGCGGCCACAGAGTTCCCGGCTGCCGTTCTCAGCGATCGCCGACGTAGGGGTTCATCCGACGCTCGGCGCCGAGCGTACCACCGGGTCCATGACCCGGATAGAAGACCACCTCGTCCTCCAGCGCGAAGAGCCGCTCGCGAATCGAGGCGAGTAGCGCCCGAGCGTCCCCTCCCGGCAGGTCCGTCCGGCCGATGGACAGGCGGAAGAGCGTGTCGCCCGTCAGGAGCACCTTCGCCTCGGGAAAGTAGAGGCAGATGCCGCCCGGCGAGTGGCCTGGCGTGTGGATGACGCGCGCGGCGAGCTCGCCCAGCCTCAGCTCCTCGTCATGCTCCAGGTTTCGGGCGACCGGAGGGCTTTGCGGCGCAGGCAGGCCGAACATCATCGCCTGCATCTCCAGCCCTTCGATGAGCTCGCGCTCGGCCGCGTGGGCCCAGACAGGGATGCCGAAGTGGCGATGGGCCTCGTCGGCCCCCGCGACATGATCGATGTGGCCGTGCGTGAGCACCACCGCGACCGGCGAGAGCTGCTTCGAGCGCAGAGCAGCCGACACCCGCGGCAGGTCTCCACCCGGGTCGACGATCCACGCGAGCTTGGAGGCCGTGTCACCCACGACGTAGGTGTTCTCCATGAAGGGACCGACTTCCCCCACCACCTCGACGACCAGGCTCATGTGCTCTCGGCTCCCAGAGTCTTTGACACGACTTCGTTCGGCGCTCCGCTTCCCTCCGAACGAGGTCTTGCCCCGCCCGCGCAGCGATTGTAGGACCTCGGGGCCGACCACGCCTGCCCGCTGTGCCGTGGTAGAAGCTGGCCATGTCCGAACGCATCCTCGTGGTGGACGACCAGGGCGAGCTGCGCACGCACCTGTCGCAGCTGTTGACCGAGCGGGGCAAGGAGGTGCGCGCGGTCGCCAATGCCGAGGAGGCGTTCGCGCTGCTCGATCGCGGCGAGCCCTTCGACCTGGTGATCCTCGACCTCGACCTCGGGGCCGGCCACATGGACGGCGGTACGGCGCTGCAGCTGTTGCGGCGCGACCGGCCCGAGCTGCCGGTCATCATCCTCACCGGCAACGCGACCATCGACGGCGCGGTGGCGGCCATCAAAGGCGGGGCGGCGGACTTCCTGGAGAAGGACATCCACCTGTCGGACCGGGTGACCATCTCCATCGAGAAGATCGAGCGGATGCTCGCCGCGCTGAAGGACAACCGGCGGCTCAAGCGCGAGAACAAGTACCTGCGGGCCGAGCGCGAGCGGGTCAACGCCATGGTCGCCGGCGAAGGCCTGGGGCCGGCCCTGGAGCGGATCGACCGGGTGGCCAAGGTGCCCCGCCCGGTGCTCGTCCTGGGCGAGCGCGGGACCGGCAAGGAGCTGGTCGCCTACGAGATCCACAAGCGCTCGCCGCGCGCCGACGGCCCGTTCGTGGTCTTCAACTGCGCCGCCGTGGCCGAGAGCCTGCTGGAGAGCGAGCTGTTCGGGCACGAGAAGGGCGCGTTCACTGGCGCGTCGACGCGCAAGGCCGGACGCTTCGAGCTGGCCGACGGCGGGACGCTGTTCCTGGACGAGGTGGCGGACATGTCCGACGCCTTCCAGGCCAAGGTGCTGCGCGCCGTGGAGTACCAGCGCTTCGAGCGCGTGGCCGGGACCCAGACGCTCGAAGTGGACGTGCGGGTGGTCTCGGCGACCAACGCCGACATGCGCAAGCGGGTCGCCGAGGGCAAATTCCGCGCAGACCTGCTCGACCGGCTCTCGTTCGAGACCATCGAGCTGCCACCACTACGCTCGCGAAAGCAGGACATCCCGGGGCTGGCTCGGCACTTCCTGGCGCGCTTCGCGGAGGAGGCGCACACCAAGCCGCGCGAGCTATCCGCGGGCGCGGTCGCCGTACTTTCGGTCTACGACTTCCCCGGCAACGTCCGCGAGCTCAAGCACATCGTCGAGCGCGCCGCGTTCCGCTGCGACTCCCGCGAGCTGACCCGCGAGGCCGTGGAGGCGGCGTTGCCGGCGGCACCCCCTGTGCCGGCCGAGGAGCAAGCGGCGGCGAGCGGGACCTTCGAGGAGCGGGTGGCGTCCTTCGAGAAAGCGATGCTGGTCAAGGCGCTGCAGGACCAGCACTACTCGCAGAAGGAAGCCGCCACCCAGCTCGGGCTCACCTACGACCAGTTCCGGCACATGTACCGGAAGTACGGGCTGAAGGAAGAGGGCTAGCGACGGTCGTTGTTGCGGCAGCGGATGCCGGCGACGACGTCATGGTCCGAGGCCGATGCCTTCTCCTGGGGGACGATGAGCTTGCCGTCCTGGCGGAAGAGGACCTTGCCGTTGACCTTGACCAGCTCGAACTGCTTGGTCGGGTCGAGCTTCATCATCAGGTCTTCAGCCTCGTAGCGCAGCGCCTCGTCCTGCTTGACCAGCTTCCCGTACTCGCGCATCGCCGCGTAGATGTCGTAGCCGTCCTTGAACTTGGCCACGGCCTCGATGGCGTGCCCGGCGCCCTCGCCAAACTTGTCGACGGCTGCGTTGCCCACCTCGTTGATGACCTTGGTCTCGGCCATCGACTTGCCGGCCTCGAGCACCTGCTTCTTGGCGTTGTTGCCGGTGAGCAGGTCCCAGAACGCGAACCCGACCTGCGAGAGGGTGCCCGCGTACGGGAGTGCCTTGGGGAGCTGCCGCATCGCCTCGGTGCGCTTCTCCTCGAGCTGGGGCTTGAGGTTGGCGCGCTTGGCCTGGACTTCCTCCAGCCTCGCCTGGGTCTCGTAGGTGTCGACCTCGGACTTCGGAGCCGCGGGCTCGGCAGGTTTGGAGGCCGAGCTGGCCGTGGTGCACTTGGGTTCGCGCGGGATGCTCATGCCGTCTTCGAGGCCGGCCATCGGGTCGGCGGCGGACTTCGGGGTAATGGTGGTCATGATGGTCCTTTCCTTGGACTAGCGCGGTCGAGGCCTAGCGAGAGGTGGTCGCCTTGAGCTGCTGCTCCTGCAGAAGCTTCGCGTTGGCTTCTTGGGGCACAGGCACCAACCAGCCGCTCAGGACCCGCTTCACGTCCTCCTTTGACATGCCCTGAATCTGCGCCTTCACGGATGCCTCGACGCCCACCTCGATCACGCCCAGGTCGACCGACTTGCCTACCTTCACGCCTCCACCGAAGGTGCCCTCGCTGGGGTTGTAGAAAGCAGTCCCGCTGCCGGCGCCCATGCTCACCGAGACCTCGCCGTCGCCCTTGGTGTTCGTCTTGATCTTGGCCACGCCGACGTCCATGGTCTCGGACTTCACTCCCTTGGACGACATGGCGAACTTGTTGGACTCGACTTCGACCGACGCCTCGTTCGAGACCTCGCGCTTCGTCTTCCCTCGGGTGTCCACCTGGAACTTGCCATCGATGCTGCCGCCGATGGCCCCCACCTTCCCCTTCAGCGAAGCGCCGAAGATTGCCGTCAAGGTGCCGGGAGGGGTCTTGCCGATGAGCTCGTAGCCGCGATCGACCTTCTCCTTGAACATCTCGTTGTAGCGGGAAAGCGCCGACTCGTAGCTTGCGGAGTAGTTAACGTCGCGCAGGGTAGTGGCTGGCGGCTCTGGCTGAAGCTGACGCAGTTGCTCCAGCGAGCCGCAGTTCTTGTAGGCCTCGCGGAAGTCACTCAGGTACTGCTTGTAGGCCACCTCGTACTCCCCCCAGAGCTTCGAATTGGCGTCCTGTGCCTTCTCGAGCTCCTTGCCGGTCAGCCCCTTGGTGGGGATCGTCTTCTCGCGAGGCTCCGCCGGCGGCTTCGGCAGGTTGTTGGGCCCATACTTCGTCTCAGTCTTCTTGGCCGCAGGCTTCTCGACGCCGAAGAACGACTTCACCGAGTCCACGAAACCGAAGCTGTCCTCGTCCTTCTTGGCCTCGGGAGTGGGAGCCGGAGCTGCGGGCTGAGCCGTTTTGGGCGCCTCTGCCGGGATGCTCATGCCGTCTTCCAACTGCGCTCCAGGGTCGTAACTCGTCTTCTGGGTCACGCTGGTCATCTGCTGCCTCGTGGGTCGGGGTTTCCCTCGGACAGATTCGAAGACCGAGCCAGGCAACCGGGAATCGGCAACCGTTCGCAATCACAAGGCTTTCACGAGAGCTCGCCACCCCTGCTTCCGCCGACGTGCGACCTCGCACAGAACGGCCTCGTCCCACCTTGCGACACCCGTCAAAGAGTGCGAATCGACCGACGCACCCTGTGCGGGTCTGCGTAGACCCGTACGCTCTTTTTTCCTTCGAAGGATCTCGCTAACCTCCGCCGCCCTTGGAGTTGGGGCGGCGGATTTTTCAGTTAGCCAACAGATGCCGCCGAAGCGATGCGGGAGGTCAGAAAGACCATGTCGAACCGGTTCGTGGGCCTGGATATCGGCGCTGAGACCATCAAAGCGGTCGAGCTCAAGCGTGAGGGCGGCGGACGCCTCACCTGGACCCGCCGGGCGCTCGTCGAGCACCACAAGGAGCCCGCCGCGACCCTGACCAAGCTCCTCGCCGACTGGGGTTGGGACTTCCTCTCCGGCGCCGCCGCCACCGGCCGCCTCGCCCGCCTGGTCGACGTCACGCACGTGCCGACCAAGCAGGCCCAGTCCTTCGGCTACAAGCAGCTCTTCGGCGACTCGCCCGCCACCGTCGTCTCCATCGGCAGCCACGGCTTCTCGGTGCTCGAGGTCAGGCCGAACGGCCAGGAGATCATGCGCGAGAACAGCCGCTGCTCGCAGGGCACCGGCAACTTCCTGCGCCAGCTGGTCGAGCGCTTCGACCTGGACATCGAGCAGGCGAGCGAGCTTTGCGCCGACGTCGCCGACCCGGCTCCGCTCTCCGGCCGCTGCCCGGTCATCCTCAAGACCGACATGACCCACCTCGCCAACAAGGGCGAGAGCAAGGCGCGCATCCTGGCCGGCCTGTTCGACGCCGTCTGCGAGAACGTCCAGGTGCTCATCAAGCCGCGCCTGTCGCCGGAGAAGCTGCTCCTGGTCGGCGGCGTCAGCCGCTCGCGGCGCATCCGCGAGAACTTCCGCCGCTTCGCCGCCAAGCACCAGATGCAGCTCGTCGAGACCGCGAGCGACGACGCCCTCTATTTCGAGGCCCTGGGCACCGCCGTGCTGGCCGCCGACCGCCCCGGCCGCGTCCCGACCCTGGACCGGCTGGTGGTCTCCGCCCCCGACGCCAGCCTGGAGCGTGTGCCGGCCCTCGCCGACTCGCTGACCAAGGTCAGGCGGATGCCGCCCGTGCCCATCACCGCGGTCGACTCCGCCCGCGACGTCATCCTGGGCTTCGACATCGGCTCCACCGGCTCCAAGGCGGTGGCCATCGACGCCGCGACCAAGGACGTCGTCTGGGAGGGCTACCTCAAGACCAACGGCAACCCGGTCGGCGCCGCGCAGGAGCTGATGAAGCAGTGGACCGAGGGCCCGGCCTGGTTCTGCAAGATCAAGGCGGTGGGCGCCACCGGCTCGGGCCGCGAGATCGTCGGCTCGCTGATGGCCAACTGCTACGGCGGCGAGTCGGTCTACGTGCTCAACGAGATCGCCGCGCACGCCGAGGGCGCGCTCCACTTCGACCGGCGCGTGGACACCATCTTCGAGATCGGCGGGCAGGACGCCAAGTACATCCGCCTGGCCGACGGCCGCGTCGTCGACGCCGCCATGAACGAAGCCTGCTCCGCCGGCACCGGGAGCTTCATCGAAGAGCAGGGCAAGAAGTTCAGCGGCATCAGCTCCGTCGTCCAGCTCGGCGGCGAGGCGCTCAAGGCCAGCTGCGGAGTCTCGCTCGGCCAGCACTGCTCGGTCTTCATGGCGGAGATCATCGACGACGCCGTGGCCGCCGGCACCGACCAGCGGTCGATCATCGCCGGCATCTACGACTCCATCATCCAGAACTACCTGAACCGGGTGAAGGGCAGCCGCTCGGTCGGCCAGGTCATCTTCTGCCAGGGCATGCCCTTCGCCGCCGACGCCCTCGCCGCGGCGGTCGTGCGCCAGACGGGCGCCGAGGTCATCGTCCCGCCCAACCCGGGCACCGTCGGTGCCATGGGCATCGCCCTGCTGACGCTCAAGAACACCATGACCGGCACGGAGGCCGGTCGCCACCCAGCGCTCGACCCCGCGCGGTTCCTCTCCGCCAAGGTCGAGAAGAAGGACACCTTCATCTGCCAGTCCACCAAGGGCTGCGGCGGCGCCGGCAACAAGTGCCGCATCGACCGCATCACCACGCTGGTCGGCGGCGACCGCAACAAGTTCACCTGGGGCGGCGGCTGCTCGCTCTACGACAAGGGCACGCGCAAGAAGAAGCTGCCCGACCTCTCGCCCGACCCGTTCCGCGAGCGCGAGGAGATGCTGCAGGCCGTCATCGCCAAGGTGAGCGAGTCCCGCGGCAGGCCCACCGTGGGCATCACCGACGAGTTCGCGCTCAAGGGCATGTTCCCCTTCTTCGCGACCTTCCTCTTCGAGCTGGGCTTCGACCTCAAGGTGAAGACCGGCGCCGACCACCACGCCCTCAAGCGCGGCATCGAGGAGGCCAACGTCCCCTTCTGCGCGCCGGTGCAGCAGTTCCACGGCCTGGTCGCGCAGATGGCCGAGGAGAAGCCCGACTACCTGTTCCTGCCGATGCTGCGCGAGTACCTGCGCGTCAAGGACGAGGCGCACGCGGTGGTCTGCCCGCTCGTCCAGGCCGGCCCGGACATGCTGCGCTGGGACCTGGGCCAGACCCTGCCCAGCAAGCTCGTCACCCCGCTGGTGGACATGGGCACCGGCAACCTCGAGTCGCCGCAGTTCCTCGAGTCCTGCCGCCGCATCGCCAAGGAGTTCGGCGTCCTCGAGTCCGCGGCAGGCTCGGGGCAGGCGCTGTGGCGGCAGGCCTACTTCGCCGCCGTGGAGGCGCAGCGCCAGTTCGACGAGGGCATCGAGGCGCTGGGGCGCCGGGCGCTGGACTTCTGCCAGCAGCAGCAGATCGTCCCGGTGGTCGTTCTCGGCCGCGCCTACACCATCTACAACACGGTGCTCAACTCGAACGTCCCCGCCATCCTGCGCGAGCAGGGCGCCATCGCCATCCCCGTGGACTGCTTCCCCGTTCCGGACGAGGTGCCCATCTTCGACGGCGTGTTCTGGAGCTTCGCGCAGAAGAACCTGCGCGCCGCCCACCACGCCCGGCGCACCCCGGGCATCTACACGCTGTACTGCAGCAACTACAGCTGCGGCCCCGACAGCTTCGCCCTGCACTTCTATGCCTACCTGATGGAGGGCAAGCCCTTCGCCGTCATCGAGACCGACGGGCACTCGGGCGACGCCGGCACCAAGACCCGCGTGGAGGCCTTCCTGCACTGCGTGGCCGAGGACCGGACCGCGGCCAGGACCAAGCCGGCGAGCGACCTGAAGGCCATCGACGAGATGACCGCGCTCACCGAGGAGATCAAGCAGCGCGGCGAGACCATCCTCATCCCGCGCATGGGCCCCGGCGCCGAGGCGGTGGCCGCGGCGATGCGCGGCCTGGGCATCCCCGCCGAGTCGCTGCCCATGCCCGACCGCGACGCGATGCGCATCGGCCGGCGCCACACCTCCGGCAAGGAGTGCGTGCCGATGACGGTGACGCTGGGCAGCCTGCTCCAGCGCGTGCAGAACGAGCCCGACAAGACGAAGAAGTTCGCCTTCGCCATGCCCAAGTCGTACGGGCCGTGCCGGTTCGGCGTCTACAACATGCTGCACAAGATCGTCCTGCAGCGCCTCGAGCTGGACGACCGCGTCCGCGTCTGGTCGCCCAAGTTCGAGAACTACTTCGCCGGCCTGCCCGACGGCTTCCCCGCGCTGATCATGGTCGGGTTCATGGGCAGCGACCTGCTGCTCGAGGCGCAGTACGACGCGCGCGTGGTGGAGAAGCGGCCGGGCCTCGCCCGCGAGATCTTCGAGCGCTACCACGCCGAGCTGATGGAGATGGTCGAGGAGGGCGCGCGCGGCGACCTGTCGGCCGCCGAGGCGCTGGTGCAGGTGGCCAGCGGCCGGCTCTACGGGGTCATCGACCTGCTCTCGCGCGCCGCGGACGAGTTCGCCGCCGCCAAGCAGGACCGCGACGTGCCGGCGGTGATGATGGTCGGCGAGATCTACGTGCGCAACGACGCCTTCGCCAACGACTTCGTCGCCGACAAGCTCTCCGACCGCGGCATCCGCGTGCGCTTCGCGCCGTTCAACGAGTGGATCGAGTACTCGGACTACATCAACTTCAAGAACGGCGACCGCACCGGCCTGTCCCCGCACATCTCCAGCTTCACCCGCGCCGTCATCCAGTCGCTGTGCTACTCGGTCATGGCCCAGCGGCTGGGCTGGCCGCACCGCACCACCGTGCAGCAGTCGCTGGCCGCCTCCAACCCGTACGTGCGCGAGGAGTTCCAGGGCGAGTCGGTGCTCACCGTCGGAGGCCCGGTGCACGAGTGGCGCGAGGGGCTCATCGACGGCGTCATCTCCGTCGGCCCGCTGGAGTGCCTGCCCAACAAGATCAGCGAGAACCAGTTCTCCCACATCGCCGAGAAGGAGGGGCTGCTCTCCCTGACGCTGTCGCTCAACGGCGACCCGATGGCGCCCGAAGCGCTGGAGAACTTCGTCTTCGAGGTCCACGCCCGCCACGCCAAGCGGCCCAAGCCGCCCAAGCACGACCAGCCCGAGGCGAGCACCAACCCGCTGCAGGCCACCTTCGAGGTCGGCTTGACCGCCGCCAAGCAGGCCGCGCGCCTGGCCTCGTGGGCCTTCCCCGGCGCGCCCCAGGGGCTACGCATCCTGCGCCGGATGGCGGGCGGCACCCGCGAGGAGACCGCGCCGCAGCCGCTGGGCATGCCCAAGAAGCCGCGGCAGCAGAAGCCCGAAGAGGTGTGAGCGCAGGCCGCTGAGGCTCGGCGACGCGATGGCCGGGGCTAGACCGCCCGGCCATCCGCCTCTTCGCGCCGGACGCCGCTCCAGCCGGACCTGCGGTCAAAGCCCCGCTGGGCAAGTGGTGCGGGCCACCATGTCGAAGGTGGCGCCCCGCGTCTCGAAGAGCACCAGGTAGCGCGTCCCCTCGCTCCCGGCCGCCGCCGCCACCACCGCCGCGCCCTGGTCCTCCGGGTTCCTCCAGCCGGTGGGCGAGGAAGGCGTCGACCAGGCGCTGCCCATCCAGCGGATGCGCTTGGTGTTGACGAGCGTGCCGCCCGCGGCCGGCGTCTCGAGCCACGAGACCAGGTACTCGGTGTCGCTCAGCGCCGCGAGGGCGGGTTGGTCCGTCGCTTCCGTGCCCGAGGTCATGGCGACCCACTCGCCGGCCGCCAGCTCCCGGTCGAGCGCGCGGCCGATGTAGATGCCGCCCTTGCCGTTCTCGGCCGCGCGGAAGGCCACCGCGCTCCCCGCTCCCACGGGGCTGCTGCAGTCGGTGAGGCTGGAGGGCGACCAGACGTGAGGCGCGTTGGTTCCGGCGATGGCCTTCAGCTTGCCGCCGTCGGGCGGGCCGGCCGGGGCGTAGACCACCAGGTTGGCCGAGGTGCCGCTCTCCTTCGCCAGCGCCAGGCCCGACGCCCCGGCCAGGTCGGGGACGGAGGAGGTGAAGGTCACCGGCGAGAGGTTGTTCTTGAGCGAGTACACCTTCAGCGTCGAGCCGGAGGCGACCGCCAGCGCCGAGGTTCCGGTCCCGAGGTCGGCGTCCCTGACGGCCATGAGCGTCGGCGCGGCGCTCAGGGACTGCCGCAGCGTCTCGCCCGCGGGCAGGCCGCGCTGCAGGCGGCGCACGGCGACCCCCTTCGATTCCAGCCACACCACGTGAGTCGCGGTGACCGCCACGGCCCCGGTGGCCCCAGTGCCCGCCACGACCGGGGCCTCGTCGTTGAAGGCGGCCTTGGCCTGCATCCGGCTCATGCGGACCTCGCTCCCGCCCTCCACCCGCCAGGCCGCGGTGAAGCCCGTGCCAGGCACGCCGGCGACTGCGGGCGACGATGGCTGCGTGCCCGCCAGCTCGAAGTGCGCCCAGTCGCCCGCCAGTCCCTGGTCCGGTGCGCCGTCGCCGTCGTCGTCGAGGCCGTTGCAGATCTCTCGGGGAGGCGTGCACACCTCGGCGGAGCAGAGCGAATTGCAGGTGAGCACGCCACCTTGAGCCCCCGCGTCCGCTCCCGGCAGCGCACAGGGGCCATCGACGGCGCCGGCGACGCAGGTCATCCCGGCGCCCTCGTCGGCCGCGCCGTCGCAGCTGTCGTCGCGGCCGTTGCACAGCTCCGTCGCCCCTGGGTAGACCTCGGCATCCCAGTCGTCGCAGTCGCCGTTGCCCTGCTTGCAGACCACGTCGACGCCCCAGCCGTCGCCGTCGTTGTCCAGGTCCTCGTCCGTCGTGCCGTCGCAGTCGTTGTCGAGGCCATCGCAGCTCTGCTCGGCGCCCTCCTCGTAGTCGTCGCCGTAGCTGAAGACGTCGCAGTCGTCCTCCTCGCCCATCGAGCAGCCCTTCCTGCTGTTCGCGCAGACGCCCTTCTGGAGCGGGCAGGCCGCGGTGACGAGGTCGGGGTCGTCCGAATCGGTCTTGCCGTCGCAGTCGTTGTCCAGGTCGTCGCAGACCTCGGTGCTGGGGCCCGTCGCTCCCTGGCACGACCCCCAGGTGCCGTTCTGGCAGCTCTGGGTGCCCGGGACGCACTCGCCCTCGTCGGAGCCACAGGGGCGGGTCTGCGTCCCGGTGCAGGTCTCGCCGGCGTCGCCAGCGGGGAGCCCGCCGTCGCCCTGGGCCTGCGCGACGCACTGACCCGACTGGCAGTCGTAGCCCCTCGCGCACGGGTGCGCCCCATCGCAGGCTCGGCCTTCCAGGACGGGCTCGGGGACCGTGCAGGAGGCCACGGCGAGGAGGGTCAAGAGCGACAGCGAGCGGACGTGCGAGAGCAGGGTGACCATCGGTCTGGCCATCCTACCGCAGGGCAATTCAGGGAGCCGGCTCGGCCTGCGCCCCTTCGACGAGCGCCACGCGCCAGCCGACGTAGGCGCGCAGCTCCACGCCATGGGGGTGCACGTCGGCCCGCTCGCCCAACGACTCCCAGGTCACCACGCGCACCCGGCAGGGCAGGTCGGTGGCCGCTGGGGTGAGCAGGTAGCCGTCGTGCTGGGGCATGAAGTAGCGCCGGAAGACCGAGGAGGGGTCGTGCGCGGGGGGATAGTGGCCCGGCGAGGGCACGATGACGAGCAGGCCGCTCTTCTCCTGCGGGCTCTTGCGCAAGGGCTCCGCCGAGAGCGTGACCGCGTCGGCGACCCCGTCGGGCAGGTCGTCCTGCCAGGCCGCGACCACCAGGAACTTCCAGCCGCCGGAGGCCACCAGCGAGCAGGCCTCCTCGACCTCGATGGTCGCCGCCAGCCCCTGGACCTCGACCTCCTCGCGGTACCACATCCGCACGATCCAGTCGGCGGGGTAGTCGAGCGGGCCGAACGCGGCGGCGAGCACCTCGTTGAGCCAGCGGCGGCTGACCCGCGGGCGGCCGAAGGGGCTGAAGACGTTGAAGACCAGGGCGTCGGGCGAGCTGAGCGACTGGGCCGGGTGGTAGTGGCCCAAGAGGAGCTTGAGGCGGTCCTGCGCCTCGGGGGCGTGCAGGTCGAGGCCGCGGCCCGGGCGGTTGACGTGCGCCCGGAAGGCCCCGGCGGGATCGGCCGCGGCCTCGGGGTCGATGGCCAGGTCGTAGTACCGGTCCACCGCGAAGCGCCGGCTGGCGACCTCGCGGGCGCCGCTGATCCGCTGGCCGAGCCAGCCGATGAGCGGGCCGCCCTTCTGCGGCCGGACGTCGACCTTGAGCCGCTTGCGCATCAGGGCACCGTGGACTTCACGAACAGGTCGGCGAGCTGCTTGGCGTCGACGTCGCCCGGAGCGTTGGTCATCAGGTCGGTGCCCTTCTGCGTCTTGGGGAAAGCCACCACGTCTCGCAGCGAAGGCGCGCCGGTGAGCAGCATCGCCAAGCGGTCCATGCCCAGCGCGATGCCGCCGTGCGGCGGGGCGCCGAACTTGAGCGCGTCGAGCAGGAAGCCGAACTTGGTCTGGGCCTCCTCCGGGCCGATGCCCAGCGCCGCGAAGACCTTCTCCTGCACGTCGGGCCGGTGCAGGCGGATGGAGCCGCCGCCGATCTCGAAGCCGTTGAGCACCAGGTCGTAGCGGTAGCACTTGACGCGCTTGGGGTCGGTCCCGAGGTACTGCACGTCCTCGTCGTGCGGGCGGGTGAAGGCGTGGTGGGCGGCGACCCACTTCTGCGCCTCCTCGTCGTACTCGAACAGCGGCGGGTTGACGACCCAGAGGAAGTTCCACTGGCCGCCCGAGCCGTAGGACGGGATGAGCCCGAAGCGCTTGCCCAGGGACAGGCGCAGGTTGGCGAGCACCGCGTGGACCAGCGCCTCGCGGCCGAACTGGAAGATGAGCAGGTCGCCCGGCTGCGCGCCGGTGGCCTCGTTGATGGCCAGGCGCAGCTCGGGGGTGATGGTCTTGGCCATGGGCGACTGCGTCCACTCGCCGCCCTCGCCGATCTTCGCGCGGGCCAGACCCTTGGCGCCCATCCCCTTGGCCTCGGTCTCCAGCTCGTCGGTGTCCTTGCGCGAGAGCTGGTGCTCCTTGGGGATGCGCAGGGCCTTGATGATCTGCCCGGGGGCGAGCGCGTCCTTGAGCATGGCGACGCCGCCGCCGTCGTGCTTGCGGACGACCTCGGTCAGCTCGACGTGCTCGAGGCCGAAGCGCAGGTCGGGCTTGTCGTTGCCGAAGCGGCGCATCGACTCGTCGAACTCCATGCGCGGCAGCGGCAGCTTCACCTCGATGCCCAAGAGCTCCTTCCACAGCTTGGCGATGAGGCCCTCCAGCATCGAGAAGATGTCGTCCTGCTCGACGAAGCTCATCTCCACGTCGATCTGGGTGAACTCGGGCTGGCGGTCGAGGCGCAGGTCCTCGTCGCGGAAGCAGCGGACGATCTGGAAGTAGCGGTCGAAGCCCGCCACCATGAACAGCTGCTTGAACAGCTGGGGGCTCTCGGCCAGCGCGTAGAACTTGCCCGGCGACAGGCGGCTGGGGACGAGGAAGTTGCGGGCGCCGCCCGGGGTGTACTTGACCAGGAACGGCGTCTCGAGCTTCCAGGAAGCCGTTCTCGCCGAAGTAGCTGCGGGTGAACTGGTTGATCTTCGAGCGGGTGATGAGCGTCTGCTGCAGGTGCGGCCGCCGCAGGTCCAGGTAGCGGAAGGCCAGGCGCTTCTGCTCGTCGGTGTCGACGTCGTCCTTGATCATGAAGGGCGGGTCTTCCGACTTGTTGAAGATCTCCAGATCGGTGACGTGCACCTCGATCTCGCCGGTCTTCATCTTCGGGTTGACGTTGGCGCCGCGGCTCTCGACCTTGCCGCGGATGCCGATGACGTACTCGCGCCGCAGGTCGCCGGCCAGCTGGTGGGCCTCCGGGCCGAAGCGCGGCTCGAACACGACCTGGGTCAGGCCGTTGCGGTCGCGCAGGTCGATGAACACCGCGCCGCCGTGGTCGCGCCGGGTGTGCACCCAGCCGAACAGGACCACCGTCTTGCCCACGTCCTTGCCGGTCAGCTCGCAGCAGGTGTGGGTCCGCTTCAGCTCCGTGATGAACTTTGCCGCCATGGGTGTGGCCTCCGCGCCCGCGACCTGCTCCTCTTCGCCTTGGATGAGGAGCGGAGGGGGGCGATTTGGGCGAACCTTACGGGGGCCGCCCGGGAGGGTCAACAGCAGGCTGTAGCCTGTAGGCCTTGGGCTGTAGAGGGCTGCACGCTAGGCACCGACCGGCTGCCTCCCGCGCGCCACGAAGCTCTGCCCCACCCAGGCGCCCAGCAGTGCGGCGAGCGCTACCGCCCACGACAGCCAGCCGGCCGCGCGCCAGCGCGCTGCGCCAAGGAGCTCAACACGGCGGGCGTCCAGGAGCAGGACCTCGGCTTGGCTGTGATGCCCGTCCAGGGAGGCCGCGAAGGCATGGCTCGCGTCGCGGCTGCGATCCACCAACTCCGAAGCCCGCTCCACCTGCCGCGCGCTCTGCCAGCGGGCCAGCACGCCGACGGCGAGGAGGACCATCGTCAGCCAGAGCAGAACCTTTCCCATCCCGCCCTCCACGCCACCCCTGCTGCGGTCAAACGACCCGGAGAAGCTGTGCAGCCGGCTCCCGGCTTTCAACCGCCGCCACCACTTCGGGCGAGGGGTGCCGGCCGCCGCACCCTGCCCGACTGCGCGTGCGGGCTGGAACACCTCGAGGCTGTCCCCCGAGTTGTTCGCCACTCGGCCCCCATGCCAGACTTGCCGCCCTCATGCCTACCGCCCGAAACACCGTCACCCATCTTCCTGCGCCCGAGGTCGTCGGCTGGGAGACGACCCTGCGCTGCAACATGCGCTGCCGCCACTGCGGCTCCACCGCCGGCGCTGCTCGCAAGCAGGAGCTCTCGACCCGCGAGGCGCTCGACCTGTGCCGGCAATTCGCGGATATGGGCATTCCGCGCATCGTCCTCACCGGCGGCGAGACGCTGCTCCGCCCTGACTGGCAGGAGATCCTCCAGGCCCTCATCGGCTCGGGCATCCAGGTGGGGCTGCTCACCAACGGCTGGGGCCTCAATGCCCGCGTGGTCAAGCAGCTGGCGAAGATCGCCGACGGCGGCTTTCACCTCGCAGTGAGCATCGACGGCACCCGCGAGGTCCATGACGACATCCGCTGCCTGAAGGGTTCTTTCGATCGCGCGCTCGGGGGCGCGAAGGCCGTGAAGGCGGCCGGCATTCCGGCGGCCGTCATCACCACCGTCAGCCACGCCAACCTCCACACCCTCGAGGATCTGGGGAACACCTTGCTGCGCGAGCTCGAGCCGTACTGCTGGCAGGTGCAGATCACGACCCCCTTCGGCCGCGCCAAGGAGCACGGCGACCTCAACCTCTCGCCCGTCGAGTACGCCCAGGTCGCGACCTTCGTCAGCCGCTTCCGCCGCAAGGTGAAGGGCACCCAGATGCAGGTCTACCCCGGCGACTGCCTCGGCTACCTCTCCTCCATCGAGCACGGCATGCGCGGCGAGGATGAGTGGCAGGGCTGCCAGGCCGGGCTGCGGCTCGCCGGCATCCAGAGCAACGGCAACGTCAAGGCCTGCCTGTCGATCATTGACGACGCCTTCATCGAGGGGAACGTCCTCGAAGAGGGTCTGGAGCGCATCTGGAGCCGCCCCGGGGCCTTCGCCTTCACGCGACAGTTCAAGAAGTCCAGGCTGCGCGGCGGCTGCCGCTCCTGCTCCGTCGCCGAGGTCTGCCGCGGCGGCTGCAGCGCCAGCTCCATCTCGGTCCACGGTCACGCCGGACAGGCCCCCTACTGCTTGAAGGCCGTTGAAGACCGCGCAGCCAAGCCCTCGAAGCAACAGGGGAAAGCCACCGTGAAGCAACTCAAGCGGGGGGCCAGGGGATAATGTAGGACAAGCTTCTACATCAGCGCTCGCGCAGACACTCTTTCGCGATCCTCAGAGGGGTCGCCGCAGGGGAGGACGAAGATGCCCATGAAGATCAGTGGAACCAAGCTGCCGAGCTCTGCTGGCAAGGCGTCCGGGGAGCTGAGCCGCGCCGAGCAGGACTCCATCCTCAAGCTGGTCAACGAGGAGAAGCGGGCCAGCAAGAAGCCGGCGATGACCATCAAGTACATGGTCCCCCCGCCCAAGCCCAGCCCCGAGAAGCCGCCGGTCGCCGCCAAGTACATGGTGGTGCGCCCGCCGGCGGACAACGGTGGCAAGCCGCCCGTCGCCGCCAAGTACATGGTCGTCCCCAGCCCGATCGTGGCGAAGTACATGGTCGTTCCGCCGTGGGCGGGCGTCGACGCGCACCAGGCCGTGATCAACAAGGCCACCAAGAACGGCGTCGTCTCGCTGTCCGAGGCGACCGCGATGGCCAAGCTGTTCAACCGCGACATCGCTCACGCCGACAAGGAAGGCCGCAACATCCGCTCGGACGTGGCCAAGTTCCTCAAGGCCGCGCTTGGCTCGGTGAAGATGAGCGACAAGGCCAAGGACGTCCTGTTCGGCCAGGGCAGCCCGGGCGCCCTCCCGAAGCCCCCGGGGAAGAACGACGACCACCCCATCTACATCCTTCCGCCCAAGAAGGACGACAAGCCCATCTACATCCTTCCGCCGAACATCAAGGTGAAGAAGTAGCGCGGTCCGATGCATCTTGAGAGAGCGGCCCGCTTCGGCGGGCCGTTCTCGTTTGAAGGGCCTGTGGCCCCTTGCATCGACAGGCTCAGGGGTGAGGTCCCATGGGGTTTTCCGCCGGCATCGAAGCCACACGCGCGTGCAACTTCCGCTGCGTCCACTGCTTCGTGGACGCAGGGCGACGGCCGGCCGGCGAGCTGACCGGGGCCGAGGTCAAGACGCTCATCCGCGAGCTGATCGAGGCCGGCGCAGACGCCATCGGCTGGTCCGGCGGCGAGCCGCTGCTGCGCAAGGACCTCGACGAGCTGACGGCCTTTGCGACGAAGCTCGGCGCCCAGGTCGGGCTGCCCACCAACGGCTACTTCGCCAGCAGGCAGCGCCTGGAGAGCCTCGCGAGAAGCGGCCTCTCGACGCTCCAGGTCAGCCTGGACGGCCCCGACCGCGCCCGCGCAGAACGCTACCGCTTAGGTCCCAAGGACGCCTTCGAGCGCGCTGTGGCCGCCATCGAGGAAGGCGCGCGCCAGGGGCTGCAGGTCACGGTCTGCACGCTCTTCTCGCCGGAGACGGCGCCGGAGATCGAGGAGATGCTCGCGTTGGCGAAGAAGCTGGGCACGAGAACGCTGCGCTATACGCCCTGGTCGCCGTTCGGCCGCGCCAAGGGCGCTCGCTACGACGAGCGTCCCTGGAAGCAGGCCAGCGTCCGCCGCTTCCTGGAGGTCGCCGAAGCCCGCGCCGACGCGCCCGCCGGCGAGGTGGACGTCATCCTCGACTGCCCCATCGGCCCGCGGCCCGGGCGGCCGACCACGAGCTGCGGCGCCGGCCGCAAGGTGCTCTACGTGTGCGCCAACGGCGACGTCTATCCCTGCACCGCGCTGATGGTCCCCGAGTACCGGGTGGGCAACGTCCGCGACCGGCCCATCGCCGACCTGTTGCGCGCCCCGGCGATGTTCAAGGTGCAGCGCGAGTTGCTGGCCGAGCTGCCCAAGGGCCGCTGCCGGCGCTGCCCCGCGGTGGAGACCTGCCTGGGCGGCTGCCCCGGCAGGACGCTCTCGGCCACCGGCGACGTCCGGGGAGAGTCGCCCGCATGCCTGTACCGGCTGCACTCCAAGTCGACAAGCCGCTAGCGGTCGGCCGATACTCCTGCGTCGACCTTTCCGAACCTCCTCACCCGAGAGCCGACCATGTCCCCTGCCCCGAGCTTCACCATCGTCAGCGAAGACGACTTCCTCAAGGCGCACCCCATCGGCGCGCCTTTCGAGGTGGAGGTCGACGGCGACCAGCAGTCGTTCCTGGGCAAGGTCCAGTGCGCCTATTGGGAGTGGATCTACGGCGTGAAGGAGGGCGGCCGGCTCGACAGCTACACCATCGCCTTCCACTCCGACGCTCCGCTCCTGCTGCTCGCCGACGGCAAGCGCACCGCGCTCCCCTTCAACCGCGTACGCGTCTACGCCGCACCGGCCTTCGAGAAGGAGTTCAAGGCGGGCGACAAGACCGCGCCCGAGGTGGTGCAGGAGCAGATTGAGAAAGCCAAGAAGCCCATCTACGTGGCCGAGTACCGACTGCAGGCGGGCAAGAAGTTCCACGCGGTGGTCTTCGAGGACGTCTACCGCCTTCCTCCCGAGGGCCCCGGCAAGCCTCCGCGCCAGGGCAAGCGCACGGTGCTCCGAATCTCGGACAAGCCGTTCAAGCAGGATGGTGCGCCGCAGGGCGAGGCGACCCCCGGCTTCCGCCACTGGGTCTACTAACCACCCGTCTTCATTGGCCTTTCACGTCCGACGCAACTTCCGAAGCCACACGTCGGACAATGTAGGCACTTTTCGCCATCCACTGGCGCTCCGCTTCTCCTCAAACCGTGGCAGTCGAGGACCTCATGACCACCCGCATCGGCCAGCAGATCAACAAGGCGCTTCTCGACAGCAAGATCACCAAGACCGAGGTCGACTCGCTCATCAAGGAGGCCAAGGCCAACGGCACCGTCAGCGCGAACGAGAAGAAGGAGCTGACGAGCTTCCTGAAGAGCGCGGGTGACAAGTTCGACGCCGACGCCAAGTCCGCGCTGGCCTCGTTTTTGGGCGTGAGCGTTCCGACCACGACGCCCACCACCCCGACGACCAGCACCACCAACCCCATCCCCCTCGCCAACGACCCGGCGGTGCTCGACAAGCACTCCTCCTCGGTGAAGTGGACCAAGGTCGACGGCGGCCAGCTCTTCAAGGACGGCGTCAGCTACGACGACGTGATGCAGGGCCAGATCGGCGACTGCTACTTCGTGGGCGCCATCTCCTCGGTCGCCCACGAGGACCCGAAGGCCATCGAGAACGCCATCAAGGACAACGGCGACGGCAGCTACACCGTGCGGTTCTTCTCCAAGGGCGTCGACGGCAAGATGAAGCCGAACTACGTCCGCGTCGACGGCGACATCCCCGCCGGCTGGAGCGGCAACTCGACCTACGCCAAGAGCCGCGACTCCAAGGAGCTGTGGGTCACGCTGCTCGAGAAGGCCTACGCGTCGTGGAAGGGCGGCTACGAGAAGATTGGCAACGGCGGCTACCCGACCGAGGTCATGACCGCCATCACCGGCAACTCGTCGTCCTACTACGCCACCAAGAGCAACACCAAGGACCAGCTCTTCGAGCTCATCCAGCTCGGCTCCGAGATGAAGACGCCGATGACCGCGCTGACCTACGGCGAGGACATGAAGGACATGTACAACGGCACCGGCGTCTACGCCTGGCACAACTATTCGGTCCTCGGCGCCAGCGTCGAGAACGGCGTCAAGTACGTCCAGCTGCGCAACCCCTGGGGCAGCAGCGAGCCGGGCAGCGACGGCAAGAACGACGGCATCTTCAAGATGAAGCTCGACGACTTCGCCAAGCTGTACATGGGCCTGAACGTGAACTAGGGCGGACGCCCCCGCGCTTTCACGCGGCGCAGCGCTTCGGCGCTGCGCCGCGTTCCTTTTGGAGCGCCTTGCCCGGACCAGCAGCGAGCGGTAGTGTCACTCTCCGTTCCTGACGATGCGACTTAGAATCCTACGTCTGTTGCTCGTCTTCGCGAGCGCGAGCCTGGGCCTGGCGCCTGTCCGTTCGCACGCCCAGGACCTTCCCACCAACGAGGTCAACGACCCCGGCCTGGGGACGGTGGTCTCCCCCAGCACGGCGCCTTCGGGGTGGAGCTGCAACCGGCGCTCGCTGGCCACCAGCGAGCAGTGCGTGCTGGAGGGCAGCGCCAAGCCCGCCGCCGCCGAGCGCCAGCGCAAGCTCAACGCCGCCGCCGTCGAGGCTCTCGCGGGCCCGGTGTGCACCGAGGCTGCCCGGCCATCGCCCAAGGCCGAGCCGAGCAAGGACCTCGTTGCGCTGTGCAAGAGCGACTTCAAGAACGCCACCCAGGTGTGCGAGCTCGACGGAGCCGCGGCGCTCCTCGACGCCAAGGGGCGCTTCACGCGCGAGTCGAAGCCCTGCTACTTCGCTCTCGGCGAGGTGGTGCGCAACACCTCGCGGATCGCCTCGACGGCCGAGCAGTGCTGCCGGTGCGCGGCGGCCTCTGGCTGCATCGACTCGCTTCGCACCTGCATGCGGCTCGCGGCGGAGGACCCGCCGGTGCTCCCGACCTGCGCCCCTGCCGAGTGCTACGAAGCGTGCTCCCACATGCTGCCCAGGGCCGCGCCGACCAAGAAACCCAAGGATCCTGCGGCACGCCAAGGGAGCAAGCCGGGCTCCGGCAGCACTCCCCCTCAGAACAGCCCGCCCAACGATCCCCAGCCGTACCCTCCCTACCCTCCCTACCCTCCTTACCCTCCTTTCCGGCCGGACCCGTATCGACCCTCGTATCCCAATCCAGCTTTCCCACCCGACGGAAACCCCTAGCTGCGTCCGTCTCCCTCAGCCTTCGAGGTCAGCAGTGTTCCTCATGGGTCCGCGAACGATTCTCTCCTCCCTGCTGGTGATGGCGGCTGCGGCTTGCGCGTCCGCCCCCCAGGTTCGGGACCGCAGGGTCAGCGACGACTCCTCGCCCACCGGCGAGCAGGCCAAGCCGCCCCCGAACCCCGAGCAACCCGCCGCCGTGGTCGAGAAGCCCTTCGACCCCAAGACGGCCGCCATAGCCGCCGGGACCATCGCCAACTGCGAGGCGGACGCGCGCACGATAGCCAAGACCCGGGGCCGCGACATGGGGTGGGCCGTCCTGCGCGAGTGCGTCAACCGGGGCTTCACCAGCATCAAGCGCATCACCGACGGCTTCTGGGTCGACGACCTGCTCACCCGCAAGGACGCTGCGGTGCTCTTGACCAAGATCATCGCCAGCCGCGGCGGCGACACCCTGAACGACCTCACCCTCCTGAACCAGAAGCGAATCTCGATCTTCAGCCTCGCGGTCGCGACCGAGCAGCCGAAGACTTACATGGGACGACTGGTGATCGCCCGGGTCAAGGTCGAGGGCTCTGACGAGAAGAACGGCCCGTTGATGCTGACCGCGAGCGAGACCTGCATCGCGAACGTTCAGAGCCATGTGCCGGGGCGCACGTCTCTGTATTACAGCGACAATTACGGCAACCGTCGCGAAGTGGTCGAGTACTACCACACGCGGAACGACAACGAGATCTCGGAGACCGGGCGCAACCTGTTGCTGCGCGTGCAGAAGACCGACCCGTTCCTCGCCCCTGGGCGAGAGTTCGTGGTCCTCGCGCGCTTCGAGGGCGTGCGCGATTCGGGCATCGTCGAGGGCGACGAGGGCAAGATCGCGATCCTCTCGCTCGTCTCCTACTTCCAGCCGTCGGCGCTCATCATCGAGTAGCTGGCGCGAAACCTTCTCGCCACCAGGCCCTGGTGCGCCCGGCTCGCCGGGCGCAGGCGCTGGACGTGTTCCCCCAACCAGGAGGATGCCGCAGCGCGTCTCGGTCTTAGCTTGCGCCCCGTTTCCGACACCCGAACCTGGAGGGGCAAACGATGGCGATGACGCGTTGGAACCCGATGGCCGAGATGGCGAACCTCACCCGCACGATGGAGCACATGCTCGACCCGTTCGTGCACGGCGAGGAGGCCCGGCCGATGAACGACATCCGCAGCGAGGTCTTCCCGCGCGTGGACATCTACGAGGACAAGGAGGAGATCCTCTTCCGCGCCGAGATGCCCGGCCTGGAGCGCAAGGACGTCGAGGTGGTGATGGACGAGAACACCATGACCATCCGCGGCGAGCGCAAGCTCGAGCGCGAGGACAAGCGCGAGTACTACCACCGCATCGAGTGCGCCTACGGCGTCTTCCACCGCGGCTTCGTGCTGCCCACCACGGTGGACCACGAGAAGATCCGCGCCGAGATGCGCAACGGCGTCCTCTACGTCCATGTCCCCAAGCGCGAAGGCGCCCGCGGCAAGCCCATCGCCATCCACGGCTGACCTTCATCAGCGGGTCTCAGGGGCTGGGGGGCCCCATGACCCTGACGCGCCTCTCGCCTGCGGGTGGGGGGCGCGTCGCCGTTTGGGCCTCGGCCTGCCGGCGAATGCCGGTCCCCAGACTCCGCCACACCGCCACGCCGACCCGGCGCAGCAGGCGCTCCGCGTCCGCGACGTCCGCGAAGTCGCGGGTGCAGGCCGCCACCACCACCGGACGCCCTGGGCGCGGGTAGAGGATGCCCACGTCGCACGCCCGGGCTTCCTGCGTGCCGGTCTTGTGGTCCCACTCGACGTCCGTGGGGAGCCCGGCGCGGATGCGGCCGGTGCCGGTCTGGCAGCCCCCCATCAGCTCGCGCGCCAGGCGGCAGCTGGAGGCGCTCAGCCCGTCGCACCGGGCCACCTGCTCCAGCAGCCGGCCCATCTCGCGCATCGAGGCGGAGTTCACCCGCTGCGCGTAGAAGGACCGGAAGGCGCGCAGGACGTCGGCACCGGTGAACGCCGGGGCATGCCCTACCATCCGCGAGAACAGGCGCGCGCGCTCCTCGGGCCCCGGCTGTTCGCCAAGCTCGAGGATTCGTTGCGGCGTGAGCGCGGCGCCCTTGGGATTGAGCTGCGCCCAGATGCGCCGGCGCTCGCCCAGCAGTGTGTCGATCTCGGAGAAGGCGACGCCCCGGCTTCGCGGCAGCTGGTTGAGCCGGGCGAGCCCGACCTTGCCCATCAGGAGGTCGGCGGCGGCGTTCTCGCTGTAGTCCATCATCAGCGCCAGCAGCTGGCGCACCGTGAAGACCCGCCCCGGCGGACCGCGCTTGACCGGGCCCACGCCGTCACGCACGTCGTCCGGGCCGAACACCACGCGGTCCGTCAGGCGCAACCGCCCTTCGTCCACCTGGCGCAGCACCTCCAACATCACCACCACCTTGATCGCCGACGACAGGTAGGTGGGCGTCGCGGCGTCGTGCGCGTAGGCCTCGCCGCTGGCGACATCGCGCACGTACAGCGACAGCTCGCCCGGAAAGGAGGCGAGCGCGGCGTCGACCTCGCGCGCCAGCGAAGCCTGCCAGGCGGCATTGCCGCCAAGCCCCAGCGCCACCAGCCCCGCCGCGAGGGATGCGGTCCTCATGGGGTCGGCGAGCGGCCTGTCGCGGCCGAAGCCACGGGAGGCCGCCCGCTCACTCCCTGACGGATGCTCAGCCGCCGCCGCCGCCAGCGCCGCCGCCGCCCTTGGCGGTGGAAGAGCCGGCCTGGGACTGCGATCCGCTCGTGCTGCCCGAGCCGCCCTGCGCCGAGCTGGAGCTCTGCTGGAGTCCTTGTTGCTTTGGCTCGGGTCTTGGTTCTGGTCTTGGCTGTTGTCCGACTGCGCGAACGCAGCGCCAGCCGAGACGAGCATCGCTGCCGCGGCCAACGCGCTAAAGAGCTTCCTCATGCGTACCCCCTCCTCGATTGCCTCCACCAGGAAGTAGGTCGCGATGCCGCGGCGTGCCATGGTCCCAAGGCTTGAGCCCGGCCGGCCCGTTGGCGCGACGCTTGGCGCCCGCAAGGCTGCCACCCCAGGCCTCAGCGCCGCCCGATGCGGACGCGCCACTCCTCCGGGCCCTGCGCGAGATAGTCCCAGGAGAAGCGCCCGGCGTGCTCCGCCGCGAACTGGTAGTAGAGCGGCTTCGGGTCGTGATCGTTGACGAGCACGAACGCCTGTCCCGCCTCCAGGCCGTTGAACGCCTCGAAGATCGTCCGGTGCCGGTCCCGCGGCGCGAGCGGCCGCACGTCGACCTCGGCCTCCCTCGGCGCGTGATCGTGCCCCTCGCAGCCTCCGCCGCCGTCCAGGCCCTGGTCGACCCAACGCAAGGTTCCCGCGAGATACTCGCGGAGCGCCTGGCGCGGCTCGCCCGTCGCGCCCAGCCGGACGTGGATGCCCAGTGCCGCGAACTTCTCGCGGGCCGGCAGCGGCAGGCCCCACGCGAGCAGGTCGGTGACTCCCTGGCTCGCCAGGAAGAGCGGCGGCGGGCCACCGGGACCGTGGCCGGGGTTCGCCAGCTCCCGCTCCCCCACGACCTTTCCTTCGTCGATGTCCGCCACCAGGAAGGCCTCGCAGTGGCCTGCGTGCTGCGCGATCTCTTGGCGGGTGAATGGAATGGCGATGCGCATGGTGCTTCCTCCTCGGCTGCCGTGCAGCGTCCGTGAACGCAGCCCCGACACTGCAAGGAGCTCGCCGCTTCCGCCTTCCCTGCGAGCCAGGCGTCGGTCACCCAACCCTGGGTGCACGGGGACCCGGATTTGGGTTGGAGCACCGCGTTTTCGGTCGCGTTGCTCAGCCGCTCAGCTGCGCTCTTTCGACAGCTTGGCAACGAGCTGGCGCAGCGCGTCCTCGTCCTCCGGCGACAGCTCGCGCATCGCGCGCGGGAAGGCGGCCTGCAGGTCGATGAGCGCATCCAGCGCCACCTCGTCGCACAGCGCCTGCTCGTCGGCCGTGCCGACCTTGGAGCGCGCGCTCGCCAACCGGACCGGGTTGACCAGCTTGTTCGCGAGCACTCGCAGCTCGTCGAGGGAGAGGGGTGCTTCGGCGTCGAAGGGCGTCGCCTCGTCGAACCGGCCCTCGTCGAACTCGGGGATCTTGTGCTTGGCGATGGGCCGGCGGCCCGGCGCCAGGCGCTGATCCGGCTTGAGCACCAGCCCCTCGGCGACGTTGCCGCCGAGCTTCCGGCAGGCCGAGCGCTCTCGCCATGCGGCTCGGGTAGCGGGTCGGCAGCCGCTCGAGGTCGCCGCGCTTGCCGCGACCGAGGACCGGAACGGTCAGGAGCGCGTCGCCGCAGAGGTCCTCCAGCTCGCGGTGCGAGAGGAATTCAGCCTCCGGCGCCTCGGTCCCGGGCTGGAAGAGAAGGTCGAACGCGGCGAAGCGGACGTCGGGCGCGTACCAGATGCCGGTCTGCACCGGGCTCGCGCCGGGGCACGGCGCGACGTCCGGGTGCGGATAGGCTCCGCCGAAGATCTCCCCGAAGAGGCGGACGACGCCCCTTCCTCCGAGCTCGGCGTGCATCCGGCGGACCTGTGCCTCCAGCTCGGCGCGCAAGAGCTGCCAGCCGAAGAACGGCTCGTCGCTCTCGAGCCAGGCCTTGCGCTTGCCGATGCGCACCTCGACGCCGTCGGTGGCGATCTGCAGCTGCGCCCCGTGGATCTTCTCGGTGGCGACCCAGGTCCCGCCGACCGCTGGCGAGTCGGGAGAGAGGCGCGTGGCGATCTTCGGATAGGGCTCGTGGTCGAGCATGTCAGGGCGCGAAGTAAGCCAGCGCGCGTAGCGCAGGCTGCTCCTCGGTCTGCGTGAAGTCCTCCCCGCTGCGGATGACCTCCCGGGGCGGCCCGAGCTGGACGGCCGCATCCAGGGCCTCCAGCGGGAACGCCGTCGCGGTCCACGCCACCAGAAGCCAGCCGCCCGGCGCGAGCACCGCGCGACAGGCCGCGACGAGCTTCTCGAAGTCCTTGGCGCCGTCGGTGCGTCGGCCCCGGTCGCCGCCGGTCGCCACCGGTGGCGGGTGGAGGACGATGCCGTCGAAGCCGGCGTTCGACTTGCGCGCGCGCTTGAGCGCCTCGAGCACGTCGCTCTTCAGGAACGTCCGACCGTCGGCGCGCAGGCCGTTGAGCTCGTAGTTGCGCCGGCCCTTCTCCAGGGTGCTGGGCACGGCGTCGACGTTGGTGGTGGCGCGCGCCCCGCCCGCCGCCGCCGCGACCCCGAAGGCGCAGGTATAGGCGAAGAGGTTGAGGATGCGCCGACCTTCGGCGTGAGCGCGCACCCATCGGCGCGCCTCCCGCGCATCGAGGAAGAGGCCCGTGTTCCGGTGCGGCAGGAGCGCGACCTCGAAGCGCAGGCCGTGCTCCTCCACCACGCGGCGGCCGTCGTCGGGACCGCCCATCGCCTGGAAGCCGAACCGGTAGAAGAGCTTCCGGCGGGTCGCCGAGCGCCTCGCGAATCGCCGGCAGGAGCGCTGCCTTCTCCGGGCCGCCGCTGACGCGCACCGCGGCACCGAAACGCTCGATGACGAGGCGCGGAATGCCGTCGGCGCCGCGGTCGAACAGCCGGACGGGGAAGCCGACGCTGGCCAATGCTGCCCGGCGCGCCAGTGCCTCGCGGATGCGCCGGATGGCCTCGGCCGGCTCGAGCTGCGGGACGCTGGTCGGTTCGTCGTCGGGGATGTCGCTCGAGGGATCCATGGACTGGGGACGAGCGATTACCACGTTTTCGGGCCAGCCCGACCGTCACACGCAGGTTTCGCTTTCGGGCCGGCCGTCTCAAGATGGTTTCGCGGGCGCGGCGAGCCGGCTTTCACATTCCTCAACGACTTCCGGCCCTTGGCAGCCGACGTCCGATGGCACCTAGGTTGCCAGTGGAGGAGGCAACCCGATTCAACCGGAGCCCACGATGAAGACGCCCCTCGCCCTGACCGCCGCCTCGATCTTCCTGCTCGCCGGCTGTACGCCCCCCGCCACCGATCCCACTCCCAACCGCCTCCAGTGCGGCTCGCAGGAGCTCCACTCCAAGGTCTCGACGAGCTGCTCCGCGATGGACGCGACCGCCGCGGCCGACGAGAGCGGCGGCCACTGCTTCTGCGCGCTCGGCTTCGCCTGGGACGGCAAGGCGTGCGTGGGGCTGGGCGACTGCGCCTGCGTCGGTGCCGACTGCGACAAGCTGACGCAGACCCTGGAGGAGTGCCAGGCCAAGCACTCCGGCTGCAGCCAGGACACCCGCCTCGTCTGCGGCTCCTCCGCGCTGCACGCCAACGTCCACCAGGCCTGCGGCGCGATGGACGCCCAGGCCTCCGCCGACACCACCGGCGCGCACTGCAACTGCATGCTCGGCTACGCCTGGAACGGCCAGGACTGCGTGGGCCTGGGCGACTGCGCCTGCGTCGGCGCCGACTGCGACAAGCTCGAGACCACCCGTGAGGCCTGCCTCGCCAAGCACACGACCTGCAAGCCGACCTTCCAGTGCGGCTCGTCGGCCCTCAACGCCCAGAGCCACGACGCCTGCGGCGCCATGGACGCGCAGGCCTCCGGCGATGCCGCCGGCACGCACTGCTACTGCCTGCTCGGCTACGCCTGGGACGGCAAGGACTGCGTGGGCCTCGGCGACTGCGCCTGCGTGGGCACCGACTGCGACAAGCTCGAGACCACCCGCGAGGCCTGCCTCGCCAAGCACACGAGCTGCGCCAAGCCCTCCATCCAGTGCGGCTCGTCGGCCCTCAACGCCCAGAGCCACGACGTCTGCGGCGCCATGGATGCGCAGGCCGCCGGCGACGGCTCCGGTGCGCACTGCAACTGCATGCTCGGCTACGCCTGGAACGGCAGCGACTGCGTGGGCCTGGGCGACTGCGCCTGCGTCGGCGCCGACTGCGACAAGCTCGAGACCAGCCGCGAGACCTGCCTCGCCAAGCACCAGTCCTGCAAGTGAGCCGCGGTAGGATTCACCTCGTCCCGGCCGGCCGCGCTGAAGGCGGCCGGCCCTGAGGCTTCTCATGAGACGCACCCGAGCCTTGCTGCCGACCTGGACCCTGCTCACAGTGGCGTGCGGTTCCGCTTGTGCCGGGCCCTCGGAGCTGCAGCTGGTGCTCACCCCGACGCCCGAGATAGCGCCCGCCTCGGACATCGTCGGGCGCGTCGACCGCATCGCGGTGGTCGTCGGCTCGCCGCAAGGCCTCACCGGAGTGACGGCCGAGGGCCCGACCGCCGGTGGAGGCGAGGCCCGCGACCTCGACGGCGACGGCAAGCTCGACGTCCTCTTCCGCTCGCCCCCGATTCGAAGGTGAGCTCCCGGTGCTGCAGCTCAACCTCGAGGCCAACGCCGGCCGGCCACTGTCGCTCCGGCTCTATGGGCTGCCCGACGCACGTGCTTCGCTCGACGAAGCAGTGGCGATTGGCGCGGCGACCGGCTCCTGCGAGGCCGGCCGAACCTGCCAGGTCGGTGTGCCGTTCAACCTCAAGCCGTCGCTCGCGGCGCCGCGCGTCATCCTGGTCAGCCCACCCGACGACCCCAGCGGCGAGAACAAGGTGAACGACCGGATTGTCGCGGTGAGCGCGGTGCTCTCGACGCTGGTGGACGGCGACTCGGCGCGCGCTCACGCCCGCGTCATCGGCCCGGACGGCAAGACCGCCTCGCTGTCGGTGATCGTCGACGAGGTCGCCTTCACGCTCGGCGGCGAGACCGCGCGGCGCACCAGCCTCACCTTCCAGCTCTCGCCACCCTTGGCCGAAGGGCCGCACACCATCGAGATCGGGCCTGGGCTGGTGAGCGTCGCAGGCCGGCGCTTCGACCAGAACCCGGCGACCGCGGAGGAGGACGCCTTCCGCAGCAGCTTCCAGACCTTGCCCACCTTCGCCAGCAACGGCTGCACCTGCGACCCCGGCTACGAGTGCTACGAGCCGCTGCATGGATGCCGGCCCGCCATGACGTGCCCAACGACCTGCGTCTCCGGCTACACCTGCGACCTCGCCCAGCACGCCTGCGTCGAGGACTGCCGTGTCCTGGCGCTTTGCGCAGGAGCCTGTGACACGGCGACGGGACTGTGCCGATGAGGATGCGACCGCTCGGCCTTCTTCTGGCCCTCTTCGCGACCTCCTGTGCGACGGCGAAGGCGCCCGTGGTCGCGTTCCTCCCGGTGGAGACCGTCGGCGTGCCCGGCGAGCAGGGCGCGATGCTCCAGAACGCGCTGGCCAAGGAGGCGGAGCGGACCGGCGCCGCCAGCCCTGCGCCTGAGGCTCGCGTCGCCGACGTGCTCGCCACCCAGCCCGAAGGCACCGCCTGCCGCGAGTCCGACGCCTGCCTGGCCAAGGCCGGCCGAGACACTCCGAGCGACGCGGTCCTCTCGCTGACCCTGGCGGGCATCGGCAGCACCTGGCTCGTCAAGGGCCGCCTCATCCGCAGCCAAGACGCGATCGCGCTCCAGGAAGTGCAGGAGACGGCGGAGGGCGGCGTGCTGGGCATCGACCGCTACGCGCCGGACCTCACCCGGCGCCTCTTCCCCGATTCGGGGCGCAAGCCGTGGTACCGGCAGTGGTGGGCGTGGACCGGAGTCGCGGTGGTGGCTGCCGCGGCGGGCGGCGTCGCGACCTGGGCGGCGCTGCGCGACGGCAACGGCGGCGCCATCGTCATCGGATCGCTCTGACGAGAGGAGCGGTCAGCGCGAGGGCTCGAGGGCCGCCGCGACCACGTTGAGCTGGCGATTGGCCTCTTCGAAGCGGCCCGCCAGGCTCGCCGCGAGCGCGGCCTGGCTCGGAGCCTTGAGCCGGGCCTGCTCGTCGGCGGAGAGCGCCGCCACCTTGCGGCTCAGCCGCTCGATCTTGGCGTTGACGAAGGCGCGGTCCACCGTGAACCGGTCGACCTGGCCGGCGAGCGCGTCGAGCGAGTCCATCGGAGCTTCACCACGCTCGACCGCGTCGCCGAGCTTTCGCAAGGACTCGAATAGCGCCGGCGCGTCCTCGCCAACGAGCCCTTTGGCCGCGAACGCCTGACGGAGCGCCGATAGCCTTGCACGTGCCCCTGCGACGTCAGGCTGGGCCACCGTTGGAATTGCAGGCTCGCTGGGCGGCGCTTCTGGACTGGTCGGCACCGTCGAGGTTGGCGCCGTGGCTGGCGCAACTGACGGCGGTGGGAGTCGCCGCTTTGCTGGAACCGGAGCTGACGCCGGCATTGGCATCGCAAGCGGCGTACTGGGTTTCGCGGGTTCCGACACCACAGCCGGTTCGGCAGTGACGGGCGCGGGCACCTGAACTGCAGGCTTCGGCTCGGAGTGCGGCGAGTCGACGGCCGGAGGAGCGCGTAGGACCAGAGCGATAGCCGCGGCAAAGCCCAGCGCTACTGCCCCCAGAGCAATGGGGAGAAGCGGGCGCCTCACCGGGGGCAGCAACATCTGCGGTGGCTCCGGCGAAATCTCGGGCTCGAGGACTTCGGTCCTCGGCCGCTCGACTTCGGCGCGCGAGGAAAGCGCAACCGGAGAAGGCACCGAAGGCTTGGCTGCCGCGACGACTTGCCCTTGAACCAGCGCCCCCAGCAGCCGGGCTGCCTCGACGGGATCCAGCAATGCGCCGCTGTCGGCCAGCGTCCGTCGCAGGAGCCTCCGCGCTCGGGAAGCGCTGCTCGCGCTCCGGGTCCAGCGCGCGCCGAACAATCTCGTCGACCGCAGCAGGAATGCCCGCGACGAGCGACGAAGGCGCACGGAAGACCGGGCGCTCGGCCGCGCGGATAAGCGCCGCATCGTTCGGCGCCTGCAGGTAGGGCTCGCCGGTGAGCGCCTCGAAGAGCACCAGCCCCAGCATGTAGAGGTCGGTCCGGGCGTCTGCCTCCTCGCCGCGAAGCTGCTCGGGGGCGAGGTACTGGAGCTTGCCCTTCACCGCGCCGGGCTCCGTCCGCCGCCCTCCGGCACGTGCCTTGGCGATGCCCAGGTCGGCGAGCTTGATGGCGCCGTCCCGGGCGACGAGGACGTTGCTGGGCGTCACGTCGCGGTGAACGACGCCCGCCCGGTGCAGGACCTCGAGCGTCTGCGCGAGCGAGGAGGCGACGTGGACGGCGAGCGCCGGCGAGAGCGGGCCCCGGGTGACGAGCGCGGCGAGGTCGCTGCCCTCGACCAGCTCCATGACGAGGTAGGGCAGCGAGCCCGCCTCGCCGAAGTCGAAGACCTGAACCAGCCCGGGCGCGCTCAGGCTGGCCGAGAGCCGCGCCTCCTGGAAGAACATCTCCACCAGCTGCGGGTCGCGTGCGACTTCGGGCAGCAAACGCTTGATAGCGAAGAGCTTCTCGAAGCCGCCGGGACCGACCTTGCGGGCGCGGAACACCTCGCCCATGCCGCCGACGGCGATCCGCTCCAGCAGCTCGTAGCCGGCGAGCATCTCCGGGGTCATTCCGGCTTGCCGTGCTTGTGCAGCAGTCGCGAGAAGCTCTGCCGCGGGATCCCGGCGCGCTCGGCCGCACGCGCCACCACGCCACCCTCACGCGCGAGCATTCCCTCGAGGTAGCGCCGCTCGAAGCTCTCCAGAAGGCGCTCCTTCGCGTCGTGGTAGGGCAGGTGCAGCAGCGCGTCGAGCTTCCGAGTCGCCTCCCGATGGCGCGCCGCCGGCGCCGAGCAGCGCCTGGGGACCGAGCTCGGGCACCGCGGCCAGCCTCTCGATGACGTTGCGTAGCTCGCGGACGTTGCCGGGCCAGTCGTAGCTCTGCAGCACCTGGAGCGTCTTCTCGGGGAGCCAGGCCGCGGGGTCGACGTCCTTGCGGAGCTTGCGGGCCAGGGCGAGCGCCAGCAGCGGCACGTCCTCGCGGCGGCGGCGCAGCGGCGGCAGCTCGACCCGCAGGACGGCGAGGCGGAAGAAGAGATCCTGGCGGAACGCGCCCTCGGACACGCGCTCCTCGAGTCGACGCAAGGTGGCCGCCACGACACGCACGTTCACGGAGCGGGCGGAGCTGCCGCCGACGCGGCGGACCTCGCGCTTCTCCAGGAAGCGCAGCAGCTTGGGCTGCATCTCCAGCGGTAGCTCGCCGATCTCGTCGAGGAAGAGCGTGCCGCCGTCGGCCTGCTCGAAGGCGCCGACCCGGGTGCCGACCGCGCCGGTGAACGCGCCCTTCTCATGCCCGAAGAGCTCGCTCTCGACGAGGTTGGGGGCGATGGCGCCGCAGTCGACCACGACGAAGGGACCGCCGGCACGGGGCGAGGCCTGGTGCACCGACTCCGCCGCGACCTCCTTGCCGGTGCCCGACTCGCCCTCGAGGAGCACCGAGCTGTCAGTCTGGGCTGCGCGCTCGAGCAGAGCGAAGCAACGGCGCATCGACGGGCTCTTGCCGAGCAGCGAGCCGAAGCTTTCGCGGGGGCTGAGCGGGAAGGACTCTTGCTCGGAGCCAGGCGTGAAGCGCAGTCGCGTGCGGCCAAGGGCGATCTCCACCGGGCCGGCGACCGTCGCCGCCTGCACCTTCAGGTCGCCGATCGCCGTCCCGTTGGTGCTGCCGAGGTCGCGCAGCAGGTAGCCGTCGCCCGCCGCCTGGATTTCCAGGTGGCGAGAAGAGACCGAGCGGTCCGAGAGAAGGAGGTCGCTGCCCGCGCCGGAGCCGACCACGAGGGCGCCGGCGCGCAGGGCTGCCGAGAGGCCGCGGTCCGGGCCGGCGATCACTTCGATCTTCGCGGAGCGCACCAGGAGACGCTCGTCTCCGGGCGCGAGCGTGACGACCTCGGTGCCCTTGGAAGCCATGGCGCGAGAGCATACCGCACCGAGGTCGAGCGCTCGGGTGGCGAGGAGACGTGAAAGCCAGCCCCAAACGCAAGAACGGGTACCTGGGATTTGCCCAGATACCCGTTCTCGTCAGCGCACCCAGAAGGATTCGAACCTTCGGCCCTCGGATTCGTAGTCCGATACTCTATCCAGCTGAGCTATGGGTGCAGCCACTGCAACTTCAACTTCTGTCCTGCGGAGAGAGTGGGATTCGAACCCACGATACAGGTTGTCCCCGTATACTGGTTTAGCAAACCAGCGCCTTCGGCCTCTCGGCCATCTCTCCAACCGGCGCCCTTCGCCAACTCCCACTGCTCCGACTTGCTTCTGGTACTCCCGAAATGCGAGCGGGAGCTTATAGCTTCGCTCGGCGGCCCAGGTCAAGACCTTCTCCAGACCTTTTTTGCCTTCCCGTCCCCCGCCCGGCTACAGCGCCCTCCACTGCAGCCCGAACTGCACGGTGGGACCGACGCCCTGGACGCCGAAGAGGTGGGCGAAGACCGGCACCTGCACCCGTGCCGTCACCCACAGCTCCCCGACCAGCCGGAGCAACATCCCCGGCGACAGCGCCAGGACGAGGCCACCCGTGTTCGCCTGCAGCTCGTCCTGCGAGACGTCCCGCGCCGCGTACCTCCCGTCGACTCCCGCCTCCAGCGCCAACCGCTCGATTGGCCGGACCTGCGCCAGGGCCGTCCACTGCAGCGCCGGCCCATGCCGGTATCCGAAGGCGTTGGTCGTCCAGCCGCGCCCCGCCACCCCGACGTACGCGCTGAACGGGTCGCGCTCGTAGCGGTACTGCGCGCCGAGCCAGCCACCGAAGGCGCCCGTGCCGGGCTGGGCGTGCTCGTCGAGGCGCACGCCGCCCGCGTCCTTGTCGTTCGCACCAGTGGGAAGCGACAGCCCGACCGACGCCGAGACCGTGTGCCGGCTGCGGCTCTGGAAGTCGACGTGCCGCAGCGCCAGCACCCTCGCCGCGACGTCGAGGTCGCCCAGCCCGGCGGCGTCGCGCTCGCCCAGGAACTTGAGCACCACCGGCAGGTGGACGACGAACCCCAGCCGCTCCATCGGGCTGAACGCCGCCGTCGCGGCGATGGTGACCTGCGTGACCGACTCGGTCTCGCCGGCATCCTCCTCGCTCTGCGCCCACGCCGAGGCGATTCCGCTGCCCAGGTCGAGCCGCAGGCCGCCCGCATCGCCCGCCGCATCGCGCGCCGACAGCAGTGGGTCGCCGCTGGAGCAGATGGAGCAGGCGTCCGCGCGCGCGCTCGCCAGGACGACGACGGCGCAGAGGAGCAGAGCCAAGACGAGCCTGGCGACCATGAGGCACCTCCCGCGAAGGCGATGCTCCTTCGATGACCCGCCTCGTCCCGGCGTTCTCGACGGCGAGCGCTCTGATTGGGGGGCCCGTCGGCTACGGCACCACCCACTCCGTGCTCGCGGCGAGCCTGTTGCCCTGCTTGCCGTCGAAGCGCGCCAGATACCCGCCCTTCGACGCGAATCGCTGGCCCGGCGCGAGCCCCAGCCGCGGGTAGTAGCCGTTCACCAGCCGGTGGCTGAGCAGGACCTCGATCCGCTCGACGAGGTAGTCGCGGACGAAGCTGTCGAGCATGTGGCCCAGCGTCTCGGCCAGGATGACGCAGGCGAGGTAGGTGTCCGCCTGCACGCGCTCGTCGACGACCGGGACGTTGCGCACCTTGAACCAGCCCTGGGCGATGGTCAGGCGCACCCTGCGCTGGTCCGGCAAATCGAAGGGATAGGTCAGCTGCACCGCGGCGCGCCAGGCGGCGGGAAGCGGAGCCTCCTCGAGCTTCCCCATCAACCCCGAGACGAAGATGGCGCCCGCCGTCGGCGGAGAAGCGGGCAGCGACTCCAGCTCGTCGGGCCGCAGCCACAGGACCAGCGCGTCCCCGGCCCCGACGTCCTTGAGCGCCACGGCCAGCTCGGCCTTCGGTGCTTTCCGGTCGGCCGCGGCCATCCCAGTTCCTGCCAACGCCGCCTCGAGGGCCTTCGCCGCGTCCGCGCCGACATCGCCGTCGCGGCGGACCTGGACGAGCCGCTTGAGCCCCAGCCGGTCCTTGTCGGCCTTCAGCCTGCGCGCCACGAGGTCCGCTTCCAGCAGGACTCCGCGCGAGTAATAGACCGGGTAGAAGTCGTTCTCGGCGACGACCGGGAGCTCCACGTTCGGCAAGAGGCACGGGACGCGCTCGCGCTCACAGAAGCGGTGGACGGGCGCCCAGGTCTTGCCCGCGAGTCCGGAGATGACGGCGAACACCGGCGTCGCCGCCAGCTTCTGATCGAGCTGCTTCTCCCAGGTCTCCGGAGGCCCGCTCAGCTCCCAGACGTGCAGCTGCCACTTGCGCTGCACCCGGTACATCACCCCGCGCGTCGACTGCAGCGGCCGGGTCTCGCCACGGTAGCCCGCGTTCTTGTCGGCGAAGAACTGCCTGAGCACGTCGAGCATGCCCTTCTTCGCCACCGGGTCCGCATCCGGGGTCACGATGGTCGCGAAGTGCAGCGTCTCGCCGTCCACGCCGGGCACCGGCCCCGTGGTGAGGCCCTTCAGGTAGGCGATGAGCGACGCCATCGCGGCGTCGTCCAGCTTGTAGCGCGGCATCAGGAAGTTGAGCTTGCGCCCCGTCTGGTCCACACCCTCGCGGATGGCGCGCGCCAGCGTGGCGTCGGTGTAGGCCTCGCGGTGAGGGACGTAGCCCTGCACGTGCGGCAGCTCCGAATCCTCGACGTTGCGCGCGCCGGGGCGGAAGAGATAGCGCCCGATGATCGGCGGGATGACCGTCTGCCCTTCCCAGCTTCCCAGGCCGCTGCGCCGGTGGCAGGAGGCGCACGCGGCGGTGATCCCTTCGACCGCGACCCCACCCTCGCGCTCGCCCCGGAGCGGCTTGCCCGTCGGAAGGATTCCTTGGCGGAAGAGCCGCTCGGCCGCGCCGGTCGACGATCCCGATTGCGCCCACGAGCCGGCCACCGGCAAGCCCAGCGCGAGCGCCAGGCCCAACGCGAGTGCGCCGCGGCGCTTCACCGAGAGGCCACCAGGAGCTCGCGGACCTTCGCTGCCAGCTCGTCGGAGGTGGCGAAGCCGTCCAGCCGCACCCATCGGCTGCCGGAGGCGGGACGCAGGAAGGTCACCGGCGTGTGGCTCATCTTGTCGCCGCGGAAGGCGTCGAAGGCCCGCTGCGCGGCCACGCTGTCCTGCGCCGTGCCCGTGTAGAAGTGCCACTGCGGCCCGGCCGAGAAGCGCTTGGCGTACTCGGCCAGGCGCGCCGGCGTGTCGAACTCCGGGTCGATGGAGATGGAGACCATGTGGACCTTGCCGCTCTCGTCGCCGAGCTTCTTCTGCAGCTGCGCGAAGGTCTGGGTCATCACCGGGCAGATGGTGTTGCAGGTCGTGTAGATGAAGTTGAGGACCACCGGCCGCCCGTCGGCGAGGCCCTCCCCGAGCGTCACCGACTTGCCGTCCTCCCTCGTGAGCCGGACCTCGGGGACCTTGTAGTCGACGCCCGCCTCGGTGGCCCGCTTGAGCGCCGCCTTGGCCGCCATCTCGCGGCAGTGCGCGTGCGGATCCGCCGGTGCCGCCTCCTCTGCCACCGACCGCGTCGTCGGCGTCGCCGTCACCGCGATTGCCGCCAGCCCCGCCACCGCCACCCTCGCGACCCTCATGACGACCTCCCCTGCTTCGACGTTTGATCCGACTTAGCGGCCGGGGCTCATTCCGGCTTGGAGAAGCGCGCGCCGTCGAGCGGAGCGTTCAGCTGCACCTGCTCGACCAGGATCTTCTCGGAGCCCGGCACGCCCTCGACGGTGGTCTCCAGGACGTGCGGAACGAGCAGCCCGTCGACCTTCCGGTAGTCGCGCAGCGCGGTCAGCACGGTGCGCGCCTTGCCGTCGAGCTTGCGCGTCCCGTCCACCTGCACCTCCAGGTGGGTCTGCGTGTCCACCCAGACGTGCCGCACCGCCCCGGACCTGGGCGTGACCTCGAGCTTGTAGGCGTCGCGCCCTCCGACCTTCTCGGTGCCGAGCAGCTGCACGCGGCTGCCCTTGTCGCTGGCGTCGAGGAGCGGGCCGTCGAGGTCCGCTTGCGCCGAGGCGAGCGAGAGCTCGTCGGCCGTGAACGGCTCTACGTCATGACGGCCGAGGAACGGCCGCACCTTCCAGCCGCTCTTCCCGTCGTAGACCTGCACCGCGTTCTCGCCCTTGAAGGTGATCTCCAGGCGGCTCTTGCGCGGCCGCGCCAGCTCCAGGACGAACGGCAGCTGCACCGGCGCCTCCGCCGCCGGCGGGTGCTTGAGCCGCGCGCGCCGCTCCGCGGCCGAACGCGGTGCGGCACGCGGCTCGAAGTTCCTCGCCAGCTTCACCGGGTCGCGCGCGATGCCGGCCTCGAGCTTGCCCGTCATCGTCATGGACTTCACGTCGCGCCACGCCGCCAGCCCGCCCCGCGCCTCGGCGTTCTTCTCCAGGATCTCGTCCGCGGCGCCGTTCCCCGAGCCGCAGCCCGCGAACGCGAAGACCATCGCCACCATCACCAGCCTCAGAGCCAGCCATGCCCGGCGCATCAGCGCACCTCCAGCCCGTCGGCGCGGAAGCCGCCGACCACGAGTGAGACCTTGCCCCCCGCCTTCACCAGGCCGCCGGGGTTGCCGAAGATCATGAAGTAGGTCCTGCCGGCCTCGAGCGGCGCCACCTGGCGCAGCTCGCCGATGTTCTCCATCGCCGGCACCGCCAGCGCCGTCCTCGAGGCCTCGTCGACGAGGTACGGCCTCGCCTTGCGCTCGGTCAGGACCTTGGCCTTGTCCGGGTCCACCACCCGGTAGTCGAAGCGCAGCATCATCCCCGACGAGACGCGGCGGACGCCCACCACGTCGATTCCCCAGTTGCGCTGGAAGTACTGCCCGCGCCGCACGCGCCAGCCGTTGGGACCCGCGGGCGGGACGCTCGCGCGCACCTCCGCGCGAACGGCCTTGGGCTCCTTGGAGGACCCGGGCTCGGTGGCCCGGGCGTCGCCGGCCGCCAGGGACAGGCCGGCCAGCAACGTCAGGGTGGCGGTTCGCAAGAGGCGGGTCATCGAGCGCCTCACGGGGTGAACTCGTCCGCGCCGATGTCGAACTGGCCCGCCTGCGGTCGCGTCTGGCCGTCGATGTCCCGGCCGGCCGCGCCCAGGGCGATACCGGTGTTGTAGGCCGACGAGCTGTTGGCTGCGAGGTGGTAGTTGCCGAACGAGGCGCCCGAGATCGGGTTCTGCTGGTAGAGCGGGCCGTAGCGCAGGTTGACGTAGTTGTTGCCCTCGTCGACCGTCGCGGCGACCTGCAGGTTCATCACCGTCGGCGGGTTGATGACCGGCCCCAGCTCGGGCACGGCGCGGGCGCCATTGCAGTACTGGCTGACGAGCCGCGGGTTGCCGGTGCGCAGTCCCAGGCCGAAGTAGCCCGTGGTGCTGGTCATCACCGAGAAGTTCGGCGTGAGCCGCAGCAGGCCAGGGGTCGCGCTCTGGTCGCCCAGGACGCCGAGGTCCCAGTACCGGGCGCCCGAGGGGCACTGGCCGGTGGCGGTCTGGTCGGCCAGCGTGGTGCAGGCGCCGGAGGCCCCGGCGACGCTGTTGCCCACGCACAGCCGCCCGTCACCCGAGTAGTAGAAGCTGCGGTTCTGCCAGAGGACGTTGTCCACGAACGAGGTGGGCTGCGAGATGAGGTTGAGCGCCTTGTTCAGGAGCCCGGGGATGGCCGCCAGGAGCTGCACGCTGGTGGGCTCGGAGACGAGGCCCGCCGGGCTGGGGTAGCCGCGGCCGGCCGCGCCCGGGGTGGCCGCGGGGAGCGCGACGCCGCCGGCCAGCACCACGCCGGCGATGCCGGTGCTGTCATTGGAGGCGATGGTGTTGTCGGCGATGGCCGCGCGCAGCGTGTCGGCCATCGAGATGCCGCCGCCGGCCCAGCCCGCCACGTTGTTGACGATCATGTTGTTGGTGACGGTGACCTGGTGCCAGCGCGAGGCCTGGTTCGACAGCGTCACGTCGGCGCCGTTGACCTGCTGCAGGCGGATGCCGCCGCCCTGCCCGCCCTCGGCGAAGTTGCCGCGGATGACGTTGGCGTCGATGGTCACGTCGCCCGTGCCCAGGCTGAGCGCCCCGGCGACGGCCGGCTCGCCGCCGACGAAGATGCCGCCGCCGTGGGTGGAGGTGGTCTGCTGGAAGCTCTGGTTGAACAGGACCTGGTTGTTGGTGATGGACCCGTTCTGGCTGAAGCCCAGGTGGCCGATGCCGCCGCCGTCGGAGCTGGAGTAGTTCCCGCAGACGAAGTTGCGGTCGACGCTGTAGTTGTCGCTGCCGGCGCAGAGGGAGATGCCGCCGCCCGCGCCGCCGCCCGTGCCCGGGCCCTCGACCGTGCCGTTCCGGGTGATCGCGTTGTGGTGGATCTTCACGCCGACGTCGTAGCCCAGCCCGCGGATGCGGCTGCCGGGGAAGCTGGGGGGCAGCGCGGTGAGCTCGAGGTACGGCACGCCGATTCGCACGCCGCCGTTCCACGCCCCGGCGTTCCCGTAGACGCGGTTGTTGGCGATCTCCAGGCCGTGCGCCCAGCCGTTGATGTAGATGCCGCCGCCGGCGTCGCCGCCCGTGACGCTCAGGCCGTCGATGCGTGAGGGAGCGCAGCGGAAGTTCGAGTCGGTGACCGGCGAGCCCCAGGTGCTGACCGCGCCGCCGCTGCAGCGGCCCTGCGGCAGGTTCTTGGCGAGCACGGTGATGCCCGCCCCCTCCTCGGAGCCGAGCACCGTCGGCTCGAGCAGGACGACGCCGCCGGTGATCTCCTGCGTCGGCAGCGGGTCGACCTGCGCGACGCCCGTCGAGTTGCCGGTGGTCGCGTCGACCGCGAACAGGTCGTTGATGCGCGGGCGCCAGCCCTCGAGCTTCGAGGTGGGGAACTTGGCGGCGTTGATGAGGACCGAGGACGCGCCCACGCCCTGCAGCCGCACCGGCTTCCACAGGATCAGCGAGCTCGTTGTAGGTGCCGGCGTCGACCAGGATGAGGTCGCCCGGCTTCGCGGCGTCGATGGCGGCCTGGATGCTGCCGCCGCTGGCGACCCGCGTCGGGGCCTTGCCGCCGACGGTGACGGTGACGGTGTCCACGGTGGCGACGCCGGCGGCGTTGGTGATGGAGAGCTCGCCCGACGGCGTGTTGGCCGGGACGTTGACCGTGAGCACGCCGTCGCTCCAGGTCGTCGCCGCGGTCAGGTTCGTGCTGCCGATGCGCAGCGTGCCCTTGGTGGTGCCGAAGCCGTAGTGGCGGGTGACGGTGCGCTGGCTGGCGAGCCCGCCCGTGGCGAACGGGCCGGCGTAGGCCGGGTTGAGCACCTGCTGGTCGCCCTCGGCGGTGATGGTGAGCGTGCCGCCGCTGGCGGGCAGGTAGGGGCCGAAGCCCGCGCTCGAGTCGACCCGCTTGATGGCCGGCGAGCCCGCGGGCAGCGCGCAGTCGGCGGGGTTGTAGCCCGCGGCGAACGCGGCGATGGGCAGGACCGGGGTGTCCAGGTACGTCGTCTGCCCCGGCATGAACGGCATCGTGTAGCAGAAGTTGGAGTAGGCCGGGTTGTAGGCCGGGTCGGTCACCAGCCGGATCTTCCCGGTCGCCGGGTCGATGCTGCCCGCCGGATCCGGGATCGGGCCCGGATCGTTCATGCAGGTGACGAGCATGTTGGGGCCGTAGCCGGAGGGCGTCGGGGGATTCACCGTCCAGCTCGACGGGGCGAGCGTGTTGTAGGTGCCCCACTGGTCGCTGTAGGTGCGGCTGATCTCCTGGCCGGTGGAGTCCTTGATGGAGACGGGGACGAACGGCACCGAGGCCTTCTCGCCGAAGTCCGGGGCCGCCGCGTTGAACTCGGCGGTGGCGTCGTCGAGGATCATGCCGGTCGAGTTGGCCGCCGCCGGCGTCTCGGTGAACACGAAGAACGTCGCGCTGGCCTGCGCCTGGTCGCCCAGGACCACCTTCTTGCGGTCGCACAGCGGCCGGTCCATGCCCGCGAACGGCGAGACCTGCTGCGCCTGCGGGAACAGGGCCAGGAAGTCCGGCACGCGGTGCATCGCGCCCACGCACTCCGGGAACATGACCGAGGACGCGGTGATGCCCAGGTCACTCGTCGGGTCGCTCTGGAAGCCGGGGTCGCCCGTCTCCGGGTTGTTGGGGTTGGCGTTCCCCAAGGTCGCCTGGTCCGGGAGGATGAAGATGGAGCCGAGCGCTCCGAACTGCTGCGTGGCCGGCGCGTTGAACGCGTCGCCCATGAAGATGTTCTTGTCCTCCTCCTTGACCACCGCGAAGCCCTGGGGCGTCACCGCCTCGACCACGTAGGTGCCCGGCGGCAGGCTCACCAGCGTCTGGCCGGCGGCCTTCTGCGCCTCGGTGAGCGGGTGCGCGGCGAGGTAGGCCGCGGACGGGAAGACATAGCGGCCGTCGTAGGGCGCGGCCTGCACCTGGTTCCAGTTGTGGAAGCCGTCGTAGCAGCGCTGCACGTCGCTGGCGCCGAGCGTGTAGCTGACGAACGGATCGCTCGGCTTCTGGCCCGGGCACTGGATGTTCACCTGCTTGCCCGGCGGGTAGGCGGCGGCCGGGGCCAGCGCGCCGGTGTCGGGCACGCGCAGCTGGTTGTCGCTGCCCAGGAGGTACTGCGCTCCGTCGGCGCCGAAGACCAGGTTGACGAAGTCGTCGAAGCTCGAGGTCTTGGTGCTGTCGACCAGCGTCAGCGCCTCGGTGCCGTCGGGCAGCGTCTCCTTCTTGTACAGGTTGACGGTGACGCGCGGGACCAGCGGCTCCCACAGGGTCTGCACGTTGTAGCGCATGTCGTCGAACGGCCGGGTCGTCGAGTTGACGATGTAGCCGACGATGCCGCCGTTCTCGCCGGGCACGTAGGGCGTGCGGCCCCAGTTCACCTGGTTGCGCTGGCTGATGAAGCTCTGCACGCCGTAGCTCAGGGCGCCGGGGATCTCGGTGCGCACGCTCGAGCCGCCGGTGGGGTAGGTCGAGGTCCACAGGCCCGCGCCGTCGCCGGCGGTGTCCGGCTTGCCGCCGCCGTCGACCACGATGGTGACGCCGGTCTGCTTGTAGCGGGTGGTGTCCGCCTCGGCGACGTACCAGTTGAAGAGCGGGAACAGCTCGGGCAACAGGCCGTTGCCGTTGGAGTCGGTGAGCGTGGCGTTCGAAGGGGCGCCGTTGCGGTAGCGGACCGTGAGCGGCACGTTGGAGATGCCCGGCTCGCCGGGGTCGTAGACGCCGTTCTGGTTCAGGTCCTGGAAGATGTTCTGGTCGTACTGAGTGAACCAGCTCAGCACCGCGATGTTGCCCAGGTCCACGGTGGCGGTGGCCGCGGGGACCGTGACCGCCACGCTCTGGATGATCTGGTCGAGCCACTGGTCGAAGACCGCGAGCTCGAAGGTGCCCGCGGGCACGGCGGTCAGCGTGAAGTTGCCGTCCGGGTCGCACTGGGCGCTGGCGATGGCCGGGCCGGTGCCGCCCTGCGAGTTGAGGACGACCTGGCAGGTGGTCGACGAGAGCAGGTCGAACGAGTCGGAGTCCCACAGCGTCACGTCGCTGGGGTGCGACATGTGCTGGTTGGTCACCTTGCCCTTGATGGTGTGCGTCCCGGTCAGCCGGTTCGCCGCGGCGAAGCCCGCCACGTGCGCCGGATTGACGAAGCCGATGGTCACGTGCGGTCCGGGAGGCCCGAACTCCTGGAAGTAGACCGGCTCGTGGACGCCGACGAACGCGTCCTGCGCCTGCGTGCCCTCCAGCGTCTCCGTCTGCCACCACACCTCGCCGGCGGCCTCGCGGGCCTGGCCGGGACGGGCCACGACGTCATAGCGCGCGGGAGTGATGTTCTTGACCAGCGCGTGGCCCGCCAGCGCGTACTTCGCGGGGTCCGCGGCCGGCGTCCCCTCGTTCGGGTCGTTCGGGCAGGTGTAGATGGCGCCGACGGAGTTGCCCTCCGGCGTCGTGCCGGTGCCGTTGGTCGCGGCGTTCAGCTCGTCCGGGCAGCCGGGCCGGCCGAGCAGATAGTTCGAGAGCGGCATGTTGAAGGCGTCGAAGGTCTGCTGGCCGGCGATGTCGCCGGTGCGGCCCGCCGGGTCGGAGAGGATGATGTTGAAGCCGCCCAGCGGCCGCTCGACCGGCTCGTTCTGGCCGTTGGTCGGCTGGTCGTCCTCGTAGAGGTAGATGCTCATCTGCCCGGGCTCGAGCGGGGTCAGCGGCAGCCGGATGGAGAGCGGCGCCCAGCTGCCGTTGGCCAGCCGCTTCACCTCGGCGCCGCCCATGGCGTGGCCGGGAGGGCTCATCGCGTCGCCGGGGAGGATGGAGAGGTAGTAGCGCTTGGACGGGTCGAGCGAGGCCTGCGACGGCAAGGTCTGCCGGGCGAGCGCGTCGGCGTCGCTGAGCGTGACGCGCACGCCGGTCGCCGGGTCGAGCAGCGTCTGGCCGCTGCCGCAGCTGATGGGGCCCACGCAGCCGGTGGCCACCACCGGCATGTGGCTGCGGTGGAAGCTGGTGCCCAGGGTGCGCGTGCTCACCGCCGGCGTGGCCGCGGTGTCGTGCTTGAAGGTCAGGTCCTCCTGCAGGGTCCAGCGGTAGTCGGTGACGGCGAGCGTCGGATCGGCGCCGTCGACGACGGCCACGCTCAGGTTCGAGGCCGCGCCGAAGGTGATCGTCACCGTCGCCGGCGCGCTGGCCGTGCCCTGCGAGTTGGTGGCCCGGTAGGTGAACTGGCAGCTGGGGCCGGCGGCGGTCGCGCTGAAGGAGCCGTCGGCGGCGAGCGCGACGGACGAGCAGGTGCTGCCGGCGACGCTGCCGGCGGCGAGCGGGAACTTGTTGGGGTCGCTGTCGTTGGCGAGGACTCCCGGACGCGCCGCGGCGTACTTGCCGGCGACGGCGCTGGTGAAGCTGTCGTTGCCCGCGACCGGCATGTTGGCGGCGCCGGTCAGCCGTGCCGCCACCACCAGGCTCACGGTCGCGGTCCCGGCGCTGCCGTCGTTGCCGACGTAGGTGAAGCTGTCGGTGCCGCTGAAGCCGGCGTTCGGGGTGTAGCGGAAGCTGCCGTCCTGGTTGAGCGCCAGGGTGCCGTGGGCGGGCCCGGTGCCGAGCGCGACCGTGTAGACGGCCACGTCGTTGGCGGTCACGTCGCCGCCGATGGCCGTGTCGAACGGCACGTTGAAGGCGTCGGCGACCGCCGCGGGGACGATGGCCGCGGGGAGCATGCCCGGAGCGCCGGGCGCGGCGCCGGCGGCCACGGCGGCGGCGTGATTGAGGGTGATGAACCCCAGCATGCCGCCCTCGGGCTTGCCGGCGGTGGTGAGGCTCAGGGAGCGATCGAAGACCGGGAAGGTGGCCGAGGCGAAGGCTCCGCTCGCGGCCGGCGGCGCGACCAGCACGTCGTGCGTCTTGCCCGCCGTCAGGAGCAGCTCGCTCTGCAGCCGCGGCACGCCGGGGAGCTTGTTGCCGTCCTCGCCGACCAGGCCCAGCGGCAGCCCGACCGTGACCGGGACGTGGCTGCGCGAGCCGGCGTTGGCCAGGCGCAGGAGGACCTTGCCGCTCGAGAACCCGGCGGGAGCGACGTCGAACAGCGAGCGCTGCGGCGCGGTCTTGTCGAAGGCGGCGCCGTTGATGAGGAAGACGGTCGGCGTGTAGTTGACCGCGGCCGGGTAGCACGGCGAGGCGGCGCTGCAGGTCGGGTCGTTGAAGCGCTTGTTCACGTCGGCGCCGGCCACGGCGGCGGCGTCCACGGCGGCGTTCTGGACGGGGTCGATCTCGCTGAAGAGCAGGGCGAGGTCGGCGTCGTAGGCGACGCCCGGGTAGGCGGTGCCCGGCGTGAAGGTCGCGCCCGCCACCGGCGCGGTCGTGACGATCAGCACGCCGTACAGGCCCATCGGCACCTGGAGCGACGGCAGCGTGCCGGTCTCGTAGAGGTAGGTGCCCGGCTTCAGGTTGTCCCAGGTCAGCGTGGTGGTGGCGGCCGCGGCGAGCTCGGCGCCGAACGAGCGGACGCGCTGCCCCTGCGCCGGAGGCTGGAACGCCGGCGGAGCGCCCGGATCGTTGACCGGGGCGTTGGCCGGGAAAGTCGTGAAGTTCTGGCCGGCGTGCGGCGGGCTGTCCATCTTCGCCGGCGCGCCCAGGCCGCCGCCGAGCTGGCCGAGGACGACCAGCGAGGTCGGCACCGGCAGCTCGTTGGTCAAGGCGATCTGCAGGCTCGTGCCCGTCGGCGCCACGATGGTCGGGCCCGGCGCCCAGGTCCCCGTGCAGCTCCCCGTCGTGCAGAAGCCCCACATCGGCACCGTCGTGCCGTCGCGCAGCGTGGTGGTCATCCGCCGCGCGGTGAGCTGGATGGGCGTCCCGGGCGTGCTGGCGACCTGGACCAACCCGGCCGCGGCGCGGCTCTGCAGCTGCGGGGCCGCGGGTGCGCCGGCGTGGTCGCAGGAGGCCGCCCCCAGCGCCACCAGAGCCCACACCGCCGACGTCGTCACGCGTACAGACTTCGAGCAGTACGACCGCATGGAGACCTCCCCACACTCGTCAGAAAACGTCCTGGAAATGTCAGCGGTGCTTCAGAGGGTTTCGTCGATCGTCCAGCTCGGAGGATCGATCAGGAGCATCGACAGGATCCCGCCCGGGAAGACGTCGTTCGTGGTGATCTCCCGCTCGTTGTGCGAGTGCCACATGTACGCGTAGCCGGCCTGCGGGTTCTGGTTGAGCGTGCCGGGCGGCTCGTTGGTGGCGGTGAAGGAACCGGTGGTCTGCAGGCCGAGGTACGGCGTTCCCGCGTACCACTGGCCGATGGCGACGATGGTCGGGTCGGGTGGCGTCACCGGGATGGGCTTGCGGTGGTCCGCGCACCACTCGCCGTAGTTCGGGTCGGTCTTGACCGAGTGGAAGCCCGAGGCGTCCGGCGTGCACTTGCTGCCGTCGCCGGCGCGGTGGTTGTAGACGTCCCAGTTCAGCCCCTTGCCCGTCCAGGTGAAGATCTGGTCCTGCGTCTGGCCGGACACCGTCGGCGTCGTGAAGAGCAGCGGCCCGGCGAGCGAGACGCCATCCGCCGCGCTCAGGATGAGGTTGCCGTCGCGCGCCAGCACGCGGGCGTGGTTGCCGTGGAAGTGGAACGGGTGCTGCCAGCGGCCCTGGCCGACCATGCGCATCAGCACCTTCTCGCCCGGGTGCATGTGGGGGTTGGCGTTGTAGGGCTGCCGCGGCAGGCCGACCGCGTACGAGACGTCCATGTCGTCGGGCATCGAGCGGCCGTTGAGGAGGTAGTAGTTGGGCCGGTAAGGCTCGACCACCGCGCGGATCTTCGGGCAGGGCGCCACGGCGCAGGCCTGCACCTGGGCCAGCGCCTTCTCGTGGATGCGCGAGTCGATCTCGCTGATCTGGAACAGGTATTCGCGGTCGTAGCAGGTGTCCGGGTGGTCGTACGCCGCGGCTGAGAGCGAGAACGGGCCCTTGGCGCAACCTGCGGGCGGCGTGGCCGGCAGCACCACGACGACGCCGAACAGGCCCATCTCAATCTGCAGCTCGGGCTGCGTCCCGCTGTAGTAGGTGAACGTGCCGGGATGGGCGGCGAGGAAGGAATAGGTCACCGCACCGCCACCGCTCGCGGCCTCCTGCGCCACCAGGCCGGCGACCCCGCCGCTCGACGCCACCTCGAAGCCGGGGAAGACGATGGAGGTGTTTCCAGCCGCGGGCGGCAGGTTGTTCTTGAGCGTCACGGTGACCGTCTGGCCCTCGGTGACGATCAAGGTCGGGCCAGGCATCTGCATCGTCGGGCAGCTGCCGGGGAACGGCGCGAAGGCAGGCGTCGCCGACGGGTCGCAGCCGTAGCCCCAGGCGTAGATCGATGCGCCGTCGGGCTGGCTGATGAAGTCCGCCGTGGCCACCAGGCTGAACGAGGGGCCGGTGATGCCGGGTACCGCCGCGTGCGCGGCAGGAGCGAGCAGCACGGCGCAGAGGACCAGGGAGGAACCGCGCAGGGTCGTGGTCATTGGGTCGGCTCCCTTAGAGGACCTGGATCTCGGTCATCATTCCGCCGAAGTTCTCGGCGTCGTTGGACAGGTGGTCGAGGTTGGTCGAGTAGAGGAAGTAGGTGCCCGGCGGCACGTTGGTCGCGTCGAGGATGACGTCCGCCGACTCGCCGCCGCCGAGGGTGATGGAGTTGGTGTCGTAGTAGAGGTTGTGGCCCGCCAGGTCGCGCAAGAGCCGCGCGTTCTGCCCGATGACCGTCATGGGGATGCCGATGGTGGCGAGCGTGGTGAACTCGGTCACCGAGAGATCCGAGATGCGCAGCAGCGCCCGGGTCTGGCCGGCGCTCTTGTTGATCTGGATGAGCGTGGGCACCGGCTGGGCCGGCCGCGAGACGCCGTCGGCGGCGATGGTCTTGATGGTGCCCGGCGTGACGGTGTCCGGGTAGCTGCGGCCGCTGAGCATGAAGTACTTGTCCTTCATGTCCGCGAAGGCCTCGGGGTTGAAGGTCATGCTCACGTAGTGGAAGTTCGGGTCGAACCCCATCATCTGGATCGGGTACTCGACGTCGTAGCGGGTCGAGCCGTCGCCGTCGTTGTAGGCGTACTTGCCGCCGCCGGTGGCCGCGTTGGGCGGCGGGACCGGGGTCTGGCCGGTGCACAGGAGGTCCGAGCAGCCCAGCCCGGTCGCCAGCGGGTCCACCGCCGCCAGCCTGTTGCCCGCGATGAGCGCGTCTCGAAGCGACTGGCCCGCCGTCAGCCGGTTCTGCCGCGGCCGGACGTAGAGCTGCCCGACCATCCCCATCTGGAGATGCTCGGGCGGCGTGATGTGGCAGTGCCAGAAGTAGGTCCCGGCGTCGGGGGCCGTGTAGTAGTAGGTGAAGCTGCCGGCGATGTTGATGGCGATGGACGCGTCGGGCACGCCGTCGAAGTACGACGAGGCGTTCGGGTAGCCGTGGAAGTGGACGGTGTGCTGCTCGAAGAGGTCCGGCCGCATGATCATGCCGGGGTTGGACAGGGTCAGGAAGAACTCGTCGTCCTCGTCGATGGCCATCATCGGCGCCGGGGAGTTTCCGGCCAGGATGCCCATGTCCATGATGCCCGCCGGCTCGGTGATGGCGCCGTCGTTGGGCGTGGGCGCGACGTTGATGCCCGAGGGCAAGGCGCAGGCGACTCCGGCGGAGCTCGAGTCCGGGCACTCGGAGAGCGAGCGGCAGGTCTCCCCGGCGTTGGCGCCGCCGGAGCACGTGCCTCCGCCGATGGTGGCGTAGTTCGGTCCCAGGTAGCCGGCGTTGAAGACGTCGGCGGTGGTGGTGCCGGGCAGGCCAGCCTCGATGCTGGCCAGGCCCGAGAGCGGGCTGAAGGCGAACAGGTAAATCTGGTGGCCGTCGCCCATGGTGGCGTAGCCGTCGCCGCCGCCGACGTGCTGGCACTTGATCTGTCCCGGGTGCGCGGCGTCGACGGCGCCGCCCATCGGCAGGCAGGAGCCGGTGGCGTCCGGGCAGTCCGTCGCCTTCTGACACGCCTGTCCGGAGTTGGTGCCGCCGGCGCACTTGCCCGGATGGAGCGCGGTCGTGGCGGGGCACTGGACTCTGAATGACTGGGCGCTCGCCCGAGCACCTGCGAGCATGACCAACGTCGCGAGCAGCGCGCTTGTCGCAATGAGCCTCATCTGCTCCTCCTGGGCCAGGGCCATGGCCGCAACGCTGCGGCGGTTCGAGACGGGGAGCGGCGCAGCCCTGAGCGCACCGTCCCTGTGGCTCTGCGAGAGAGCCCGCGACCGTTCTGACTGCTGGACGACTTGGAGATTGGGGGCTGCGCGATCGGCGACTGCGAAGACAGACTAGGGAGGCGCCAGGACCTCACGAGGCGCACCGGCTGGAAGTCGCTGCCAACGGCGTCGAACTCCAACTGCGTGTGCTGCTGAGAATCGTGATGTGCCGGCTTCGATGCAGGTGGCAAACGCACCGTTGCCTACTCGCCTCAGTCCTGTTGGGGGAGGGAATCGCGCGCCGGTTCCCCCGTTCTTTCCGTTCACTCGGCGGACACACACGCGTCTTGGACACTCGCGACGCCCTCGACTGGGTCCAACCGCGTAGAGGGCGACGCGCCGTCGACACCCCCGAGCTTGCGCCACCGACCCCCCGAGCCTGTCGAGGGGCCAGAGCTTCCGACTGCGCTCTCGCGGTCAACTCATGTCACGAATTGCATGCCTATCTTCAGTAGCCGACACGCATCCCGAAAGAGCCAGCTTCCGCGGCCGCTGCCACCTTCTCTGGCGACCGGGCCGTCGAGAAAGCGAAGCAGGACGCCGGCGAGGGCAAGAGGAAGTGGTCGAAGGTCTGGTGACCGGCGCAGCAGCAGCGCCTGACCATGTTGATGAACGCTGACATACCTTTAGCAGTCGACGCGCATCCCGAAAGAGCTGGCCAACGCGGCTGCGGCGTCGGCGGAGATCCGCAGGCCTTTGACGCGGTTCTTCGCTGGGTCCACGAAGGCGCCTTCGGCAGTCGAGAGGTTCGCGCTCCGCAGGTCGCAGCCCTGGATGGTCGCGGCGGTCAGGTCGGTTCCGGAGAAGTCCGCGTCCTGCAGGTCGCACTCGAGAAAGCTCGTCTCCTGCGCACGGCAGCGCAGGAACGTGGCCCTGCGCAGGAACGCCGCGGCGAAGGTGGCGTAGCGCAAGTTGCACTCCTCGAAGGCCAGCGCTGTCGAGGGCGAGAGCTTCTCGAACGCGACGCCCATCAGCTTGCAGCGCAGGAAGCGCACGTCGGTGGCGCTCAGGTCGCCCGGGCTCGCCTGCGACAGGTCGCAGTCCTCGAAGGTGCAGTCTTCCAGACGCGCCTGGGACCAGTGGGTCTCATTGAGCTTCGAGCGCCGGAAGGTGCAGCGGAGGAGCTCCTTGCCGGCGAAGCGGAAGCCGGTGAGGTCCAGGTCGTCGAACGAGCAGTCCTTGAAGAACTCCTCGGTCCGGAGACGTTCGAGCAGGTCCACCTTCGCGCCCTCGTCGAAAGACGAAGGCCCCGGAGGACCGGGGCCTTCTTAGGTGCGGAGGAGAAGGGATTCGAACCCCTGGTGGGCGTGAACCCACGGCGGTTTTCAAGACCGCTGCCTTAGACCAACTCGGCCACTCCTCCAAACCGCGGGCGCCACCTTAGCCCAGTGTTCGCGATCTTGGGAACGCGTCGCGTGAGTCGGCGGCATCGTCCGTGGTGTAGTTGCGCGCATGACGCCCTACAAGCTCCTCGCCGCACTCGCTCTCTCCCTGGCCGCCTGCAACACGACCGAAATCTTCGAGCTCCGTCGTGTCGCCCGCTCGTGCTTGGACAAACTCGTCCGAGACCGAGTGGTCGCCGACAACCTCAACCAGTACCGGCGCGACAGGGATCTCCTCGAGCGACGTCTGCAGAGCCTCGTCGGAGGAACGGTCCAGGAGCTCGGCGGGAAGGGCACTGCAGCAGACGCGCTTGCATCCATCCGCGCTCGAAGCGATCTCGCTGGGCCTCTCGACTCGTTCAAGATCGACGAGAGAGGGAACTGGAAGGCGAGCTTCGTGGCGCTGGCGCGCCTGCCACCGGCGCCCGCCCATCAGAGCGCACCAGCGACCCCTCCCCTACCTCGAGCCTTGCCCAACCCGAGCATTCTCTCGGGCAGCCAGGGCAAGCGACTGCGCGAAGAAATCGCGCGGTGCGAGAGAGAGACTGCCGACCTCGGCCTTATCGTCGCCGAGGTGCGGAACACCGAGAAGGAGATCAAGTCCCTCGAGGAGACGCTCAAGGTGCTCGACGCATTGAAGTCCGCGAATCTGGGCTCTGCGCCCGGGTCGCTCGAGAGCTTCTTTGGAGGCGCGCGCCCTCTGCTCCGATCTGGACAGCTCGAGTTCAAGCGGACGTCCGGCTTGCGGGTGTCCGGGAAGCTCGCCCCAGGCCGCACCCAAGACGAGCTGCGCTCAGCAGTGCCTGAGAGCCTCGCCCTCATACGACTCGAGGAGAGCGCAGGCACCGTGTCCCTGGATGCCGAGGCGCGTCATCCGGGCTACTGACCGCCACGGCCCGCTCGCTAAGCCGGCGTACCGCCCATGACCTCCGCGGCCGCCCGCGCCTTCTCCCACATCTTGAGGGTCGCCTCGGCGGACTCGAAGAGCCTGGCGAATTCCACCTCGGCCTGCGGGTCCTGCTTCGCCAGCTCGCTGGCCGCGAACAGAAAGTCGGGGAGCTGTCCGTAGGTCGCCAGCCCGTCGTGGTGGAAGTCGAACTCCCGGTCGCCCACGCGGTGCCGCCCCAGCTCGGTCGGATGCGCCGGGTCGGCCGACAGCTCCGGCGGCATCTTGAACGGGTAGACGATCGGCTTGGCGCAGAACGGAATCTGGAACGCGAAGCCGTTCATGTCCGTGCCCAGCCCAACCGCCCCCTGCGGCCCCAGCACCGCGAGCGCGTCGCGATACATCGCGAGCCAGCGCGCGACCGGATCCTCGACCACGTCCACGCGCACCCCGGCGAGGTCCCAGCTGTCGGCGAACGGTCCGCTGCCCAGGTCCGCGCCCACCTCCAGCGCCACCAGATCGCCGCGCGTGGTGCCTGCAGGCAGCGCGACGATGCACTGGTAGGTCGCGCCCGGAACCCACTTCAGGCCGCCGTTCAGGTCCGGCACGACCACCGGCGGCTTCCCGAGCAGCTGGACCTTGGCCCAGCCGCGGGTGTGCAGCCCGTCCTTCCCCACCGTGATCAGCAGCCGCAGGTAGCCGACGGGATCGGTGTCGCCGAACGCGTCCGGGACGCAGAGCCGGGTCGTCCAGTCCGGGAGCTTGTTGGTGAAGCAGTGCCAGGGGCTGCCGCGCAGGTCGAGCAGCCGCTTGCGCAGCGCGGTCGGAGCGCTCTCCACGTCCACCGTGAGGCTGCGGACGTCCCACCGGTCCTCCTTCAAGCCGCCCGGGTGCGTGGTGCGGACGGAGAAGCGGGCGAAGTCGCCGACCACCAGGCCCGCGGGCAGCGCCCACTCCACCTCGTGGACGCTCCGCTTCGCCCAGGGCTGCCCGCCGTTGAGCTCAATCCGGTAGCGGTTGCCATTGCGCAGCTGGAGCTTCGCCCCAGGCGCCGTTCGCCCCGCCGTGCAGGTCCTGGTCGCCCGTCTCGACGACGATGACCAGGTTCGTGGCCAAAAGGTCGGAGGTGAGGGCCGGCCGGCGTTCGAGCGAGAGCGAGTACGAGCTCCTGGCCGTGGTCAGGCGCGCCAGCGGCTCGCCGTCGGCGCTGACCAGGAGCTTGCCGTACTCGCCGGGGTCGGTGCCCAGCCCCAAGACGCCGCCCTGCTGCCCCATCTGCTGCGCCTCGGCGTTGCGCATCGAGCGCTCGCTGTCGCCCTGGGCGCCGCGCAGGCCGGTGTGCGAGTTCATCAGCGGGAAGCCCGCGCTCGTCGCCAGCGCCAGCGCCGCCTCCTGGCTCGCCTGGGACATGTGGGCGAGGTCGAGCAGCAGGCCCTTGCGCATCAACGTGACGAGGTCGTCGCCGGCGTTGGCCAGGCCTCTCGGATTGCGGTGCCCCGGCTCGGGCTCGGCGCCCGTGGGCTGGTAGCCCGTCTGTTTGTACTCGGGCTCCGTGACCGCCTTGACCTCCACCACTCCGAGCGGGTGGCTGACGAGCTTCTGCGGCCACTGGAGCCGGAACTCGATGCTCGGGTCCCTCTGCGCCTCGTAGAACGCGCCGTTGAGGTACTGGTTGGCGCTGTTGAAGACGTCGCTGTAGAGCGCGACCCCGCCGAAGCTGTTGTTCGCCAGGTGGATGGGGACCACCTGGCGCACGCCGTGGTTCTGCACCAGGTCGAGGATGTCGTTGACGTCGAGCGAGTCCATCTCGACGCTCAAGACCAGCGCCAGCTTGTTCTGGCCGATGGCAGCGCGCGCGTCGGCCGGGTTGTAGGCGATGGCCATCCACGACGCGTTGCGCTGCGCCAGGTCCTTGAGGAAGGCGAGCTGGGCGCGCACCGAGTCGAGCTCGATCCTCTTGTCCGGGCGCGGCGCCGGCGCGTTCATCTTCCGGTTCCACAGCATCGAGAGGATTCTGGTTGTCGGTGGCGCTGGCGACCATCAGGCGCAGGCCGCCGTCGTAGGCGCGGCGGATCCAGGTGACGTGCATCTCCTGGTGGAAGACGTCGGCGGCGTTCGGCCAGTGCTCGAAGCCGGGCCAGCCGCCCGGCCCGTGCGCCTGGTGCCCGAGCTGGTCGAGCTGCGCCAGGATCTGCTTTCGCGTCTCGATGCGGACGACGTCGTAGGTGTGGCTGGAGTGGGTGCACGCGTCGCAGCGCTGCAGGTCGGTCGCGATCGTGGCCGGAGCCTGGTCGAGCGCGCCGCCCGGGTGCCCCCAGAACAGCCCTGCGCCCTCGGGCCCGTTTCCGAATCCGAGGTGCGACGCCGGATGCGCGTGCAGATCCGCAACGCCCCAAACCATGACCAGGACTCCCGAGCGCTGGGCGCGCTCACCGCGAGTTGAGCTTCCGAGTTCGAACCTACAGTCGCTTCCGGGCGGCTTCCGCGGCGGCGAGCAGCCCGGCGACGACCTCTTGCACCCGCGTCGCGGCCTGGTCGGCCAGCTCTTGCGCCTGCGCGGTCCCGCGGGTCTGGTCGTTGAGGATGCCCAGCGCGCTCAGCACCAGCTGCACGCCCGTGTCCTGCTGGCTGACCGCGGCGGCGATCTCTCGCGCGTCGGCGCCGGCCTCGGCCGCGATGAGCGCGACCTCGCGCAGCTGCTCGCCGCTGCGCCGGATGCGCCCCACCACCTCTTCGACCTCGCGCGCGCCGCCATCGGCCAGCCGGACCATCTCGGTGACCGCGCCGTGGATCTCGCGTAGCGCCTTGGCGACCTTGTCGGCGGAGGACGCCGAGGCCTCGGCCAGCCGGCGCATCTCGCCCGCCACCACCGCGAACCCGCGCCCCTGCTCACCGGCGCGGGCGGCCTCCAGCCCGGCGTTGAGCGCCATCAGGCGCGACTGCGCGGCGAGGTCCTTGACGGCCTGGGCGACACCGACCAGCTCCTGCGAGTGCTCGCCGAGCGTGGCCGCCTGGTGCGCGGTCGCGCCGACGGCGGCCTTGACCGAGTCGAGCCCGGAGTAGGTCTGCCCGATGGCCTCGTCGCTGACCTTGCCGGCCGCCTCGGCCCGCGCGGCGCCCCCCAGCACCGCCCCGGCCCGGGACTTGGCCACGCTCGAGGCCTGGCCAATCTCGCTGGTGGTCGACTGGGCCTCCGCCAGCGCCTGCCCCTGGTTCCGCAGCGCCTCGGCCTGCGCCTGCGCCGCGCCGCTCAGGTCCGTCACCGCCTGGCCCAGCCGCTGCGCCCAGTCCGCCAGGTCATCGGCGAACTTGCGCACCTCGCCCTCGCGGGCCTTGAGCTCCTTGGCCTGGTCCTCGGTGACCTTGACCAGCTTCAGGTAGCGCCGCGCGACGATGGTCACGTTCGCGAGCACCGCGATCATCGCCGACTCCTGGAGGTCCCAGCCGATGCTGATCCCGCCCATGATGGCGCCAACACCTTGCAGGAGCAGAGAGAGGACGAACGCCGCGATGCCCGCCAGGAAGACCCAGGCCTCGCGGTTGCCCCGGAGGGCTTCCTTGCCGCTGACGACGAAGACGGTGCCGACCGCGCAGAGGGCGAAGAAGCCGAAGAAGACGAGCAGCTTGACCCAGGGCACCCCCACCAGCAGCCCGAACCAGATGAGCGCCGTGCCCAGGACCTCCACCTTCAGGACCCAGTCCAGCCAGCGGCGCTCGGCGGTGTCGACCGCGGCGGCGACGAAGCCCACCAGCGAGGGCGGCAGCGCGAATGCGGAGAGGAAGACCGCGAAGTAGGACACCCGCATCGACCCGAAGACCACCGCGGCCAGGTTGGAGTCGAACAACACCATGAACCCGATCGCCAGTGCGGTGGTGGCGAAGTACACGAAGAGGCGCTGCTGCCGGATGGCGCCATAGAGCAGCGTGACCAGCCCGAGGAGGATCGCGATGGCGGCGATCGCCACCGACTCCAGCCCCTTCTTGGTGATGTCCAGCAGCAGGTCGCCGTACTCGCCCAGCCGCGGGGCCTCCACGCCGATGGTCTGGCTCGACTGCAGCCGCAGCAGGAGGTTCTTGCCCACCGCCTCTGGCGGTATCCGGAACAGGTGCCCTTCCTGGTGCGCGGGCTCGACCCAGCCGCCGGGCACCACCTTGCCCGAGGTGTACAGGCACTTGCCCCCGAACCAGACCTCGAGCGCGCCGCCCGAGACCTGCGCCAGCATGACCGCCGTATCGCGCACCGGGACCTCCGGCGCGGGAATCGGGATGGTCATCCACAAGAGGTCGTTCTCGTCCCGCCCGGGAAGCTCGGCCATGAACGCACAGGGCGCGAGGCTCTCGACGAACGCGGCCTCGTCGAACCCGGGCTGCCCGGGGAGCGTCTGGGGATCGCCCCAGCGAAACCGTGGCTGCGCCTCCACCGTCGACGGAGAAGGCAATCCGAGGCCGACGAAGAGGCCTAGAAGGACGGCGATTCGCTGGAGTGCACGTCGGGGGGGAGGCATGTGCGGACGGCATCATACCCGCGGAATGGCCTTCGGGACCCACCCCGAAGAGCGCCGAGGCCTCTCCGCCCAGGAGCCAGTTCGTGCTTGCCCCAAGGCTCGAGATCGGGTTGCGCCGCCGGGAACCGGGTGCGACTTCCCTGCATCCCGACGCGTCGAGCCGAGCCTCGTTGCCGCGCGTGCGCGTGCGCCCGATCTTCTCCGCAAGGAGTCCGACCCATGGCCGAGAAGGGCGCCGAGACCGTCGAGCGCTGCACCCGCTGCGGTGAGCCCGTGCGGAGGGGCGCAGAGGACGCACCCCACCCCGCTCAGCCTGCCGTCAGCCCGCCTGCGCCCGAGCGACGCGAGTACGTCCCCGACTGGAAGAGGCGGGTCCCGGTGCCCATCTCGGACATCGGAGGCTGACCCCCGTCAGGCCGGGGTCGTCCGCCCGAGCGCGGCCTTTCCGAAGCCCCAGTACGCCCAGATGGCGGCGCGCAGCGCGGGATCCAGCCTCTGGCCGCGACGCGGCACCGAGCGGCTCTTCGAGACCAGCGATTCGTAGAGCCGCAGGTGAGCCTCCACCATCGCGCTCGGGCTGGAGCGAGCCAGCGCGTGCTCGCGCATCGCCTGCCGCCGCTCGAGCGCCGGCGGGTGGTCGAGCACGTGCTCGAGGGCCTGGGCCAGCGCCGACGGGTCCCCGGGCGGGACCAGGGCGCCGAACTCGCCGACCTGCTCCCGGATGCCGCCGACCGTGGTCGAGACCACCGGCGTACCGGCCAGGAGCGCCTCGGTGATCACGCTCGGCAGCGACTCGGCGTAGCTCGGGAGCACGAACGCCTCCGCCCCCCGGTAGAGCTGCGCCAGCTGCGCGGGGGTCTGCGGTCCGGCGAAGCGAACGACCTCCGCGAGCCCGAGCTCGGCGGCGAGCTTCTGGAGCGGCTGCTCCAGCTCCGGGTTGTGGTACGCGAGCGTGAGCTTCAGCCCGCGCCGCCCCTGGAGCAGCGCCATCGCCCGCAGCAGCGTCTCCACGCCCTTCATCGGGATGAGCTGTCCCGCGAAGACCAGGCCGCGGCGCTCCGGCGCGCCATCGAGGCTCGTCGCCTGGTAGGCCTCGGCGGGGATGCCGTTGGGGATGACCTCCACGCGCGGTGGCCGGGCGAAGCCCTGGAGGAACCCTGCCTCCGCGTGGCTGAGCGCGACCGCCGCGTCGCAGCGGTGCACGACCTCGCGGAAGGCGGCACGGCGCAGCGGGTTCTCCTCGAACCCCGAGAGCATCATCGCGTCGTGGCCGGTGAAGACGAAGGGAACGACCCGCGGGCTGGTCGCCATCCAGTAGGCCGCCCGGCCGACGTGGTGCACGTGGATCACGTCGTACTGCTCGCTCCGGATGGGCTCCTCGTGCCCCAACGTGTCCACCCGGTGGCCGAGCGCGGCCAGGCCCCGAGCGAGCGTCGTCTCCGGCGTATGCCGGTGAATCGCCCGGTGCTCCGCCGAGCGACCGAAGATCCCACCCACGAGGCCAATGCGCATCCACCCTCCCCTGGCTCCACGTCGCCCAAAGCTGCGACGTTCCGTTCGGCCCCGACAACCCGCGGCGCCCCGATGGGCCAGACCAAGGACCGCCTGACGCGCTGCGCCTGCCGCCCCTACCTTCGCCCCATGCAGATCGTCCACATGGGTCCGGCGAGCGACGTCCCGGTGCTGCACCGCTTCGGCGGAGCCGTCCAGCGCCGAATCTGGGAGATGGCGCGCGTCCAGGCCCGGCGGGGTGACCGCGTCGTCGTCTACTCGTTCGGCGACCGGACCGAGACGCGGCTCGTGGACGGCGTGGAGCTGCGCTTCGTCCACTGCGTCACGCCCCATCCGCCTCGCCAGCTCGAGTTCCTGGGACGCGCGCTGGCCGACCTCGCCCGGCGCGACCGCCACGTGGACGTGGCCCACTTCCACGGGGTCCCCGAGGGCGGCCTCCTGGCGCAACCCGTGGCCGACCTCACCGCGCTCTCCTTCGACTACTTCGTCTTCAGACGAGGGCGGCGCATGCCCTGGGCCCCGCTCTACCGCCGCGCGCTCAGCTCGTTCGACCTGTTGCTGCCGTGCTCGCAGTACTGCCTCGCGGAGTCCTCCACCTACTGGAACCTCCCGCCGGAGCGGATGGACGTCCTCTTCAACGGCGTGAACCTCGACCAGTTCTCGCCCGATCGCCCGGCCGGCGAGCGGGAGCGGCGCGAGTTGGGGCTCGAAGATCCCGTCCTGCTCTACGTGGGCCGCGTCTGCGAGCAGAAGGGCTCCGACGTGCTGCTCGAGGCCTACCGCCGCCTGCGCGCCCGCGGAGTCCGCGCGCACCTCGTCCTCGCCGGGCCCGTCGGCCAGTTCGGCCGCGCCGAGCAAGGTCCCTGGCCCGAGCGGATCGCGCAGGCGGGAGGGGCCTATCTCGGCCCGGTGGAGGAGGAGCGCCTCGCGGCGGTCTACAACATGGCCAGCGCGCTGGTGATGCCGACGGTGGCCTACGAGAATGTTCGGCATGGCGGCCGTGGAGGCCCAGGCCTGCGGGGTCCCGGTGATCGCCAGCGACCACGGCGGGCTCAAGGAGACCGTCCCCGACGGCTGCGGGCTGCGCTTCCAGACCGGAGACGCCGAGGCGCTGGCGCAGGCGATGGAGTCCGTCGTCACCCGGCCCGAGCTGCGCGAGGCCCTGGCCGCGCGGGCGATCACGAACGCCGCGCGCTTCGGCTGGGCCCGCATCTGCGAGCGCTTCGACGACCTGGCGCGCCCGAAGCGCCGCGCGCCCGAGGCCTCGGGCCCCGCGACCTGGCCGTTCGGCGCGCAGGCGGCGTCGCGCGCGCCGTGATCCCTTCCTTGCGCGCCTTCTGGAAGCGCCACCGCGAGCGGCTCTTCCCGGCCGGCTCGCTGCGCGGCCGCTTCGCCTCCGGGCTCTTCTGGTCGCTCTTCGCCGCCGTCCTGTCCCGCAGCTTCAACCTGGCCGCGTCCATCGGCTGCGCCCGCCTGATGGGGCAGGCCGGCTTCGGCGAGCTCGGCATGGTCCTGAGCACGGTCAACACCCTGGGCGCCTTCTCCGTGCTCGGGCTCGGGCTCACCGCCACCCGCTTCGTCGCCGAGTACCGCGAGAGCGACCCCGCCCGGGTGGCGCGCATCCTGAAGATGTCCTCGGTGGCCTCGCTCGTCTCCGGCGGGGTGATGTCCTTGGCGCTGGTCGCGCTGGCGCCCTGGCTCAGCGCGCGCATCCTCTCCGCGCCCTCCCTGTCGGCGCCGCTCGCGCTCGGCGCCACCATGGTCCTCTTCAACGCGGTCCTCTCCTTCCAGACCGGCGCGCTGTCCGGGTTCGAGGCCTTCCGCGCGCTGGCCCGCGCCGGCGGCGTGAGCGGCCTGCTCGCCTTCCCGCTGACGCTGCTCGGGGCCTGGAAGGGCGGCGTCCACGGCGCGGTCGCCGGCAACGCGGCCTCGCTCCTCGTCAACGTCCTGCTCAACCACCGGCTGCTGCGCGAGCAGCGAACCCAGGCGGGCCTCGACGGCCAGGACTCCGGCTGGCGCAGGGAGGCGCCGGTGTTCTGGAGCTTCAGCCTCCCCGCCTTCCTCGCGTCCTTCACCGTCGCCCCGGCGCTGTGGGCCTGCAACGCGCTCCTCGCCAGCCGGCCGCAGGGCTACCCGCAGCTCGGCCTGTACACCGCCGCCGACCGCTGGCGCGTGGCGCTGCTCTTCGTGCCGGCGACGGTCTTCCGCTTCGTGCTGCCGATGCTCTCCAACCTCGAGGGCCGCTCCGACGCCGCCGGCTTCCGCCGGGTGAACCGCGCGAACCTGCTGCTCAACCTGGGCCTGGTCGCGCTCCCCGCCGTGGCGCTCAGCCTGCTCTCCAAGACCATCATGTCGGGCTACGGGCCGGGCTTTAAGGCAGGCTGGCCCATCCTCGCCGTCCTCGCGCTGGGCACGCTCCCCGAGGCCCTCAACACCATCCTCGGCTACCCGCTGATCATCGCGCGCCGGATGTGGACCCGCTTCTCCTTCGACGTCCTGCTCGCGCTGGTCATGGCCACGGTCGGCGCCCTGCTGATCCCGCGCTGGGGCGCGACCGGGCTCGCGGTGGCCTACGTCAGCGCCTTCTCCAGCGCCTCGCTCGCGCTCTACCTGTTCACCCGCTGGACGAAGCCGCTCGCGGCCGCGGCGCCGCCTCCCGACCAGCGGCTCGCGGTGAGCCGCAGCAGCGCGTAGCCGCAGATCGACCCCCGGGAAGAACACGGCGACCTGGGCGAGCGAGCTGAGCGCGCCCTGGACGAGGACGCGCCCGCCGAAGAAGGCCAGCCGCGGAGGCGGCGGTTGCACACGCTGCACCCTTCCTGTGCATCCCGGCCGGGCTTGGTGAAGCCCGCGCAGAGCGGCGGATGCGGGCACGGCCTTGGCAGGGAGGCGACATCCGAGACCCGGAGGGTGCCGATGCAGCTCTCGTTGCGGCCGAAGCACGGAGACGAGACGTGGGACCGCTGGGTGCGCTGGGAGCCCGAGCAGCTCGCCTTCCCGTTCCTCGCGCACCTCTCCGCCGGGAAGCTCCCAAGCCACATGGTGGACACGGAGCCCGCCTGGGACTGCTTCCTGCGCGTCTTCTGCGAGGACGGCCCGTTCGGCGCCCGCGGCCGGAACGCGCTCGTGGGCGCTGGTCGCTGGGCGGTCTTCCAGGCGTTGACCGAACAGCAGCAGTTGCGCGAGGCCTGGGAGGCACAGCGCTGGCGTTTCTCCAGGGAAGGCCGGGTTCGCGCTGCGGCCATCGGCTGTCCTCCACCCGGGGACCGCGACAACCTCGAGCCCACGTGGGCCGACCTGCCAGCGACCGAGCCGGAGTTTGCCTTCGCCGTGCGGTGCCGGAGCCTGCGCGCTCCCGGCGAGATCGCCCGTGAGGCGTGGGTCGCCGGTGTCGAGGAGTTCCTGGTCATGACCTGCGCCGCCAAGCGTGGGCTGAAGCACCTGTGCGGCGGCCGGGTGGACGACGACGACCGCGCTGCATACGACGACGAGGCTGCGGGCTGCCACCTGGCGCTGGAGGCACTTCGCAAGCTCGCGCTTCCCCACCTGGCGACCGGAGGCGAGGCGCGGTACTGGGCGCTGAAGGTTCTGGCGCAGGTCGGACGCGAGTACCGGGGCTACAGCGTCGGACTGACGTGGGCGGAAGCGGTCGTGGACGGCGACAGCGAGCGCTACCGGAACGCCTACCACCCTCGGCGCCAAGAGCGCCCCGCCACGGCGACGCCCGATCTGGGTGACCGCTACGCGGCCCCCGCCGACCTGGACCCGGAGATGGAGTTCAGGAGGAAGCGGCTCGAAGAGGAGGAGCGGCTAGCCCTCAACCGTCTTGGATGCTGAGGCTCTCCGCGGCGGAGCTACCACGGACACACTGCTCTGCGCCGAGCCTTGGCAGGGCTGCTACCATGCGGCCCCTGCACCGGCAGCATCATCGCGGAGGAAAGAGTGCGTATCGCTTCGACGGTAGGTCTGTTGATGCTGGCTTTCGTCCTTGCCAACTGCTCGTCAGGCGCACCGGCGCGGGAGGACTCGCTCGCGAGCTGCAAGGACGGCGCGGACAACGATGGCGACGGCTTTACGGACTGCGCCGACCAGGACTGTTCGATCTTCGCCATGTGCGTGACTGCACCGGACGCGGGCGTGAGCCCCCCTGACAGCGGGGTGGAGGACGCTGGCTCGAGAACGGATGCTGGCCCAGGTGATGCCGGAGCGGGCGATGGTGGTCTTGCCTCCGATGCCGGCGAAGGGGACATCTCCTTCTACTGGACCTTCGCTGGCCATCCCTGCAACCAGACCCCGGAGGTCGAGAAGATCCACATCACGCTGACCGGGCCCAGGGGGGCGGAGACCCTCGAATCCGACGGCTACTACACGTGCAGCCCCGCCAATGTGGACGGCATCAAGCTCACCCACTTCCTCCTCGGCTCGTATACCTTCCGCATCGACGCGCTCGACCTCGCCAACGTCACCGTCTACACCGCCACCGGGACCCTGCGCGTCACCGGTCACGACGACCCGGCGGTCAGCGTGGACCTCTCGCCCGCCTCCAGCGACGGCACCGCGCAGCTGTTCTGGCAGTTCCGCGACAAGAACAACGCCATCGTCCCCTGCGCCAGCACCGGCATCGCCGACGGCACTGCCGTCAGCAAGGTCCGGGTCTCCTTCAACAACGACGCGCCGCAGGACGTGCAGTGCACCCAGAACGACCAGAACGGCAAGCCGGTGCAGGGCTGGAGCTGGAACATGAGCCCCGGGTCCCACCAGGTGGTCATGGACGGGATCGTCGTTCGCACCGGCAGCGACGGGAAGCCCTACGAAGAGCTGTGGTACAGCGCCACGCAGACCGTCAACGTCATCTCCAACCAAACCAGCAACGTGACCTTCGACCTGCTCCCGGTGGCCTCCGGCGCGCGCTTCAAGCCGCAGCTGGTGGACGTCAACGGCGTCCCCTACGCGACCTGCGCCGAGGCGAACGTGAAGGCCTTCTTCATCGAGGCGACCGACTACAACGACCCGCCCAACAGCACCACGCCGTTCTGGGACGCCAACTGCGACACCCTCCTGAAGAACGGCTTCTTCTGGTCCTACCTGCCGGCCTTCGAGACCTACAACCTGTCGACCGGCAAGTGGCAAGGGACGTGGACGGTCCACCTTCAGGCCTGGGACGCCGCCAACTCGGTCCACAACGTCGTCGCCGAGAAGACCGAGCAGACCATCCTCTACGCTGGAAGCCAGGACTGGTTGTTCACCGTCAAGCTCGTCCGCTGACCTCGATGCGCCTCGCTTCTCGAACGACGACCTGCCCGTCGTTCGAGAAGTCGACTCCTTCCTTTCTCCCGCGCCCACGCTTCCAGTACCTGACGCTGCTGCTCTGGGAACGCGCCCAGGCGCAGCCCCCACCGGGGCCCAGTCGGCGCCCGTCAGGGATCGCGGCGGTGAGCGCCCAGCGCGCCGGTCGCTTGCGCCTGGCGGCATCAGGAGTTGGGAGGCGACCGCCTGGCGAGTTCGGCGCTATCCGGCGACCGGTGAATCTGGCACCTTGGTCGGCCTCGAATCGCCAACAGGAGAAGCGATGCCCATCACCATGACCGAGACCGCTGCCGCCCGACTCAAGCAGGGCCTCACCGATGCCGGAATGCCGGACGCCAGGATTCGCGTGTGGGTCGAGGGGATGAGCTGCTCGGGCTTTCGCTACGGCATGGGTATCGACCCGAAGCCCGCGGAGACGACCGACACGGAGTTCGAGTCGCACGGGCTGCGCGTGGTCGTCGACCCCGACAGCATGGGGTTGATGGAGGGCGCAGAGGTGGACTTCATCGAAGAGAAGGGCGCCTTCCGCGTCAAGAACCCCAACGAGCCCTCGGGGGGCTGTGGTTGCTCCGGCGGCGAAGCCGAGGGCGGCTGCGGCTGCTCCGGTGGCGGGGAAGACCAGGGCCATGGCGGCTGCGGCGGCAGCGGCTGCGGCTGCGGCGGCTGAAGACGGCGGGCAGTCCCGTGAAGTGAGCAGCGACCCAAGCTGATCCAGACGGGCTCACCGGTCCCGGGCTGGCGACTTGCGGCTTCTCGGCCTCGGCGTAGCGACCGGCCGACTGCAGGTCGTGCGCCTGCGCCTCGAGGGCGCGGACGCGTTGGGATGTCCTTGTTCGGGCTTGGATCTGCGGTCGCGAGCGGCCGGGACGAGACTACGTCGTCAACGCCTTCTCCAGCGCCTCGCTCGCGCTCTACCTGTCCACCCGCTGGACGAAGCCGCTCGTGGCCGCGGCGCCACCTCCCGACCAGCGGCTCGCGGTGAGCCGCAGCAGCGCGTAGCCGCCGGGGGCCACAGGAAGAAGACGGCGACCTGGCCGAGCGAGGTGTGCGCACCCTGTACGAGGAAGGCCAGCCAGATCGCGACGAACTGGACGGCGAAGCGCTCGTAGGAGGGTTTCGCGCGCCGAGATCCTCGACTTACCGCGCTGCAGGCGGTCACCTGCGACATCGGGCCGACCTAGCCGCGGTCCATCCAGGTCACGATGTTCTCGACGGCGGCCTGCTCATGCAGCACGACCGCCTTCCCCACGCGCGCCCGGACGGGGTCGAGGAGGACGACCGTGCCCGACGGCGAGACCGCAGCGACGACCCAGCGCCAGCCGAATCGGGTCGCGTCGCCCTGCATCCGGCTCCACTCAGCGCGCGAGAAGCGCAGGGGCATGGGGCAGCGCTTGACCTGGACCCCGAGTTGCTCGCCTCCACGAATCGCGAGGAGATCGAAGGCGCCGCGCGAGGCCCTCGACTGGTAGACGAGCTCGAACCCGCAGCGCGCCAGGTGCTCGGCGATCGCGCGCTCTCCTTCCTCGCCCAGCACCTGCATCGGCACCACCGAGCCCCCTGGGCGGCGCCAGCGCAGCCAGAGCGCGAACGTCTGGTCGTCCAGCTCGAAGAGGCCGTCTTCCCGGCGGAGCACTGCGTCGCCGAGCCGCTCGAGGTAGCCGCTCGTCTGGCCGGGTGTCGCACCGATGGCACGCGCCAAATCCGCGTTTCGCTTGGGACCCTCGGCGAGCGCCTCGAGCGTGCTCGCCAGGAAGGTCGACCTTCCGACCAGGCGCTCGAACTCGTTCTCGAAGTAGAGCGACACGCGCCCCGTCTTGGAGAAGAGCAGGTCCTGCACGACGCTCTTGAGAGTGCTGCGATCGATGGGCGGCTCCTGTCGGGCGAGGGCCTCTCCGACGATTTGAAGGTAGAAGGGCCGTGTCCCCAACAGCCGCACGATCTCCGCCGCAAGGCCCTGCGTGATCGGCCGGCCGCGAGGCGCGTTCTCCATGAGCAGGCGCAGGGCGGCCGATTCGGGCAGAGGCCCGAGGCGCATGAGCGCGAAGTGCTGGAAGAAGGGAGAGCTTCGCGACGTCACCAGCCGCTCGATCATGGTGCGAGCCGAACCCGAGATGACGTAGGCCGACCGCTGATGCCGCTGCCAGGCGCTGCGCATCATGGGATAGGGCTCGATTCCGCCCTTCTTGGAGGCCAACGCCGCGAGCTCCTGGAACTCGTCGATGGCGACGACCAGGGGCAGCTTCAGCGCCGTGGCGAGGCGCTCGGGAAGATCCAGGCAGGCCCGCACGAGCGCGCTGGAGATCCGGGCGTCCGGCAGCTCGAGGATGAGGCTGCGCGACGCCTCATCGAGCCGCCTGAAGCCGGGGGCCCCGGCCATGGCGGCACGATAGGCTCCGGGGGTGCGCGCCAGGGCTTCGGGGGACTGCCCGATCTCCTCCGCGAAGAGGACGTCGAGCGCGCGTAACGCGTATCGCCTGAAGAACTCCAGCGAGATGGGCGTCTCCTCGAGCGCGTCGATGGCCGCAATTCGCACCCGAGCGCTCTGCGTTCGCCTCGCGCACTCGAGGATGAGGCTGGTCTTGCCGATCTTCCGCGGCCCCAGAATCGCGAGCCACGAGGGGTGACCCGCCTCGAGGTGGGACACCAGAGTGAGCAGGCGGCCCAGCTCCTCCTCTCGGTCCACGAAGGACGCCGCCGTCACGGGCTGGTTCGTTCGGAACATGGCTGGGACAGTAGTTGCAAGCTTGCAAAGTCGCAATCTTGCAACTACCCGGCTGTCAAGGGCGAGAGGGGTGGGGGCTAGGAGGGGGCTACTAGGAAGAATGAAGCGGGAAGTCGCGAGCAAGGAAGGCTGGGTGGTGGTGAAGGCCAGTCTCGTGAGGTCATCCCGCGCTGGGGCGCGACCGGCCTCGCGGTGGCATCCGTCAGCGCCTTCTCCAGCGCTTCGCTCGCGCTCTACCTGTTCACCGGCTGGACGAAGCCGCCCGTCGCCGCGCCGCAACCGGCCCAGGGGCTCGCGATGAGCCGCAGCAGCGCGTAGCCGTAGACGGGCCACAGGAAGAACACGACGACCTGGGCGAGCGAGCTGAGCGCACCCTGGACGAGGAAGGCCAGCCAGATCGCGACGAACTGGACGGCGAAGCGCTCGTAGGAGGGCCCCGCGCGCTCGAACCTGCGCTGCAGACGGCCCACCGCGAAGCCCAGGAGCCCGAAGGCCCCGAGCAGCCCCAGCGGCCCGAGGCACAGGTAGACCTCGGCCTCGAAGGGGATGACCTGGTCGATGAACTCGGTGGTGCGCCCGTAGATGAGCCGGTTGTAGACGACGAATCCGCTCTCGTCGCGGAAGCCCTTGCCGAGGATGGGGACGGGCGAGAGCACCGAGCCGGCCAGCACCCGCGGGTTGAAGAGCCCCGGGCTGCGCTCGGCCTGCTCGAGCAGGAACGCCGTGAACTGGGGCGCGTTGCCGTAGACCTGCAGCTGGGTCGAGAGGTCGCTCAGGTCCAGCACCGCTTCGCGCGCCGAGGAGGTCTTGGCCAGGTCCTCGGCGGTCGCCGACCCGGCGCGGAAGGTCCCGGAGGCGAGCGCGAGCGCACCGAGCACGGCCCCGCCCGCGAGCAGGGCCGGCACCGAGATCCTCCGCACGCGCGCCGAGTAGACGGCGGCCATCGCCACCAGCGGCACGACGAACGCGGCGCGGTTGAAGCTGTACGAGGCGCCGATGAGGAGCACCGCGAGGACGGCGGCGGCGCTGAGCGCCCAGCGCGCCGGTCGCCCGCTCAGGGCCCCGCGCCGATCGATCCAGAGACACCAGGCCATCACCACCGCGTTGAGGAGGAACGGGCGCAGGAAGGTGCTCGCGGCCCCCTGCAGAGTCCCCTCCATCTCCGCGCCCGCCTGAGCCATCTTGGCGGGGTCCGCGAGCAGCGCCGGCAGCTGCAGGAAGGATCCGAACCCGACGACCAGTCCCAGCGAGCCGACGGCCGCGTACGCGAGGACCAGGAAGGCCGAAGGCGGACCGGGAGGCGGACGAGCTTCGTTCGCGGCGATCGTCGACGGCGCGGCCACCGAGCACCCTGCGCTGAAGGCCGCGAACGAAACGATTGAGACCACGAGGCTCGCGTCGATGGCGCCGGGGCCCGGAAGGGCGGTGAGCGCGCCGTAGTCCGGACCCCAAACGCAGACGAGCAGCGGCAGCACCACGAGCTGCATGAAGAAGGCCGCCAGCGCCCAGTTGAGCGGACAAAGCAGCTGCGCTCTGCGCGGCTGGCTGGCCGGGAAGAGGAGCTGTGCGAGCCCGAAGGCGGCGGCCGAAGCGGGCGCAGACCACCGGACCGGCGCCCGCCCCAGCCCGGGGAAGGCGGCCAAGGCGCCGTAGGCCAGCAGGGCGGCGAGCGCCCCCAGGGCCGGCAGCGCGCCGAACAGGGCGTCCCCTCGCCCGCCGCTCTGGCTCTGCCTGGTCGCGCCCCTCATCGCCCGCAACGATGACGTGCGCAGGCCGCGCCGGCTCGCCGAGGCCCCGAGCCTCTCTTGGGCAGTTCCTCGGCGTGTACCAGGTCTCCGCCGAGCGCTGCGGGGCGGGATCTCCAGAGTGAGAGACCTGTCCCACGTGGGACAGGTCCTCGGCGTGTGACAGGTCTCCGCCGGCCGCGGCGGGCGGTTTTCCAGAGGGAGAGACCTGTCCCACGTGGGACAGGTCCTCGGCGTGTGACAGGTCTCCGCCGGCCGCGGCGGGGCGGCTTTCCAGAGGGAGAGACCTGTCCCACGTGGGACAGGTCCTCGGCGTGTGACAGGTCTCCGCCGGCCGCGGCGGGCGGTTTTCCAGAGGGAGAGACCTGTCCCACGTGGGACAGGTCCTCGGCGTGTGACAGGTCTCCGCCGGCCGCGGCGGGGCGGCTTTCCAGAGGGAGAGACCTGTCCCACGTGGGACAGGTCCTCGGCGTGTGACAGGTCTCCGCCGGGCGCGGCGGGCGGTTTTCCAGAGGGAGAGACCTGTCCCACGTGGGACAGGTCCCTCGGCGTGTGACAGGTCTCCGCCGGCCGCGGCGGGGCGCCTTTCCAGAGGGAGAGACCTGCCACACGTGGGACAGGTCCTCGGCGTGTGACAGGTCTCCGCCGGCCGCGGCGGGGCGGATTTCCAGAGGGAGAGACCTGCCCCACGTGGGACAGGTCCTCGGCGTGTGGCAGGTCTCGGCCGGGCGCGGCCGAATCGCGTGTCTGGGGCGCGATGCTGCGAAGGCCAGCCGGGCTAACGCTTGGGCAACGCGAACACCAACACCTCCGACTCGCGGAAGGCGAACAGCCTCCCGTTGAAGACCTCCAGGTGCTCGATCACCCCGCCATGCGCCGGCTGCTTGGGGGCGTAGTTCGCCACGAGCGCGCCGTCGGCGAGATCGAGCAGGTCGATCTGGCCGTAGCGGCTGACGGCGAGCAGCCCTTCGCCGATCGCGCTGGACCAGGCCGAGACGGGCAGCTCCCAGCGCAGCGCACCGTCCTGCGCTTCCAGGACGGCTGTGAGGCTGCCGGTGGTCACGACGAACACCCCGGCGGACGAGTACAGCCGGCAGCCGGAGATCAGCCCTTCGTGCAGGACCTTCGCGTACAGCTTCTCCTTCGTCGCCAGCGACCAGACCTCGAGCACCGCCTTGCCCGGGCCGGGATAGGTGTTGCCGGAGATCGGGCAGGTCAGCACGGCGAAGAGATCGCCCTGTCGCGCAAAGCCGTCCGGGCGCCGCTCGGTCGGCAGCGGCAGGTCCGGCACGGGCTCGGCGGGCGGGGGCGCCTGCACGCCCAGCGACCGCGTCTCCGACAACGAGAACGCGACGCTCTGGCCGTGGACGGGAAAGAAGAGGACGTCCCCGCTGCGCCGCGGGTCGTAGTCGAACTCGCCGGCGACGCGGGTGAGCGGCGCTTCCGGCTGGGCGCGCTCGCGCCTGGCGATCTCCAGCAACTGCTCGGAGGCGACGAGCCGCACCGAGCGATCGTCGTCGCGCGCGAGGCGCACGAGCTCGGCTCGGCCGTCGGGCAGGTCTCGGGCAATCCGGGCGGCGCCGCGCTTGAGCTGCGCGGTGCCCGAGGCAGCCGCCTCGCTCGCCTCCTGGCCCACCATGGCCTTGTCGAGGCTCTGCAGCACGCGCTTGGCATAGACCGGCTCGAGGGGTGGCTCTCGGCCGCGGGAACCGTTGCTCTCGAACTCCGGCTGCCCCAGGACCGAGAGCAGGACGCGCACGCCGGCGCCGTCGATCGGCCCCGTGGGGAGAGTGGCCAGGCCACGGAAGCGGTCGGCAAGCCACTCCGCCTGGGTCCTGCCGCGGTTCTGCTCGTACCAGGCGAACCACTGCTGGCACGCGTCGTCGCCCGTCCCGAACGGATGTCCGGTGAGCTTCCTCGAGCGCCTCGTATCCGTGGAAGTCGAAGCCGCCCTCCGGGCAGACGAGCGGATGCAGCGGCGCAACGGCACGGATTGCCTTGGCGACGATGCGCTCGTCCCCGCCCTGCCCGAGGAGCCCGATGAAGGCGTCGTGCGAGTTGCAGGACTCGCCGTCGAGCGTGGTGACCAGGCTGCGCAGCGCGAGCGTGGGCACGAAGACCAGGGCGTGCATGCCCAGCATCGCCGCGGCGCCGGCGTAGGCCGCCATCCGTGTCCGCAGGCGCATGGGCTCACGGATTTGCCGCGCGAGGTAGCAGGCGAGCGCCGGCGCCGCCAGGGCGAAGGGAAGGATGAGGGGCGGGCCGTGGCAGGGCGCGCACACGACCGCGAGCCTGGCGTAGACGAGCGCGGCCCAAACCGTCGCGAGCTGCAGCCAGGGATTCTCGCTTCAGCGCGTCCCAGGTCTGCCGATCGATCCTGCGCCAGCCGACCGCGTACCAGAGCAGGAAGAGCAGCAGCTCGACGGCATCGGCCACGAGGAAGCCGCCGGCGTCGATGGTGCGCGGGTTCTCCGCGGCCCAGAGCCGGGCGTCGATGAGCGCGGGGAAGTGCCAGGGCCGCTCGAAGGCCGCGTACAGCGGCAGCAACAGCAGCGCCGCGAGCAGGATCCCGGCCACGCCGGTCTCCAGCCGCGAGCCCACGCTGCCCCGCTGCTCGTTGGCAGGTACGTCCATGGGTCATTCCTCGCGAAAGAATCGGGACCGGGCTCCGATTCCGAGTGGGCGTCGTTCCCAAGATTTCTGAGCGCCGGCCCCCGGGGAGCTGCGGTGCGGAGTATCCAGAAGGCGCGGGTCGAGGTCCAGCGGGCCGCTGGCATCCGCGCGATGGTCCGCTACCGCGTCGTGCAGTTGCGAGCCACGCCCGAGCAGTGCCGCGCACCAGGCAGACCCCTCCGCGCTGCAACCGGGTCGGGAGCCACGCGGAAACCGCGGTTGCTGAAGATAGGCAGCTACTTTGTGACATGACGGGCGAGTCCTCGGACACCCTCTGAGGGCTTTCGGAGGTGCGACGCGGCGACGGACACGCCCGCTTCCACACGCGCAGGCTCGGGACCGGCGCCCGCGCCGACCCAGGAAAGCAGCCACGGAACCCAGCAAGGCAGCGAGCGCCCCCAGCGACTGCCGCGCGCCGACCAGGACGTCCCCTCGCCCGCTGCGCTGGCCCTCCACCGTCGCGCTCCCCAGTCGCCGGCAACGAGGACGAGCGCAGGCCGCTCCGGTTCGCCGGGACCGGCCGCCTCTCTTGGGCGCTGGACCTGTCCGGGCTCATCCCGCGGCGCGACGCCCCCGCCATCGTTGAAGCCGGCCGGGGGGAGACATGGCGCGCATCCACTTGTCGGTGCCTCACATGGGCGGCAGCGAGCAGCGCTACGTGAACGAGGCCTTCGCCACCAACTGGGTCTCCACCGTCGGCCCGCACCTCACCTCCTTCGAGGCCGAGTTCACCCAGCGCCTGGGGCGTCCCGCCGTCGCGCTCGCCAGCGGCACCGCGGCCATCCACCTCGGGCTGCGCTTGCTGGGAGTGGGGCCAGGCGACCGGGTGCTCGTCTCCGACCTGACCTTCGTCGCCAGCGTCAACCCCATCCGCTACTTGGGCGCGACGCCCGTCTTCGTCGACAGCGATCCCGCGACCTGGATGATGGACCCGCGGCTCGTCGCCGAGGCGCTCGAGGAGCTGCACCGCCGCGGCCAGCGCCCGAAGGCGGTCGTCGTGGTCCACCTCTACGGCCAGAGCGCGGACATGGACCCCATCCTCGAGGCCTGCCGGCGCTTCGACGTGCCGGTGCTGGAGGACGCAGCCGAGGCGCTGGGAACGCTCTACAAGGGCCGGCCGTCCGGCAGCTTCGGCGCCGTGGGCGCCTTCTCCTTCAACGGCAACAAGATCATCACCACCTCGGGCGGGGGCATGCTCGTCGCGCGGGACCCGGAGTGGGTCGAGAAGGCGCGGTTCTGGTCGACGCAGGCGCGCGAGCCGGGGCCCGCGTACCACCACCTCGAGCAGGGCTACAACTACCGGCTCTCCAACGTGCTGGCGGGCATCGGGCGAGGTCAGCTCGAGGTCCTCGATGACCGGGTCCGCCAGCGCCGGGCCGTGGCCCTCCGCTACCGCGACGCGTTCCTCGACCTCCCCGGCCTCGAAGCGATGCCCGAGGCGCCATACGGGCTGAGCACCCACTGGCTCTCGTGCTTCCTGGTCGACGCGCAGGCGCTGGGCGTCTCGCGAGACGAGATCCTCCGCGGCCTGGAGTACCTGGACATCGAGGCGCGCCCCGTCTGGAAGCCGATGCACCTCCAGCCGCTCTTCCGCGACTGCCGCTGCTACGGCGGCGCCGTCTCCGAGGACCTCTTCGCGCGGGGCCTGTGCCTGCCCAGCTCCAGCAACCTCACGCTCGGCGATCAGGGCCGGGTCGTCGAAGCGATCCGCGAACTGGCGCGGCGCAGCCGTCGTTCGCCGCCCGAGCTGCACCCCTGAGCGCGTCCGCAGCGGCGCTGACGGATCGCGTTCGCGCCAAAGCTACCGCCCTCTTCGCCGCTGATTCACGACGATGCCGCGGACGTCGGCCCCGACGCCGGCGCTGGCGAAGCTGCCTCATGACGGAAAGCGCTTCGCGGGCGGCCGTGTCGGTGGCGTCGACGACCAGGCGCGAGGCTCTCGCCCCCTACCTCGGGGAGCGCGACTCGCTCTTCACCGGCTCAGGCCTCGGCGCGACCGCGAGCCTCGTGGGCAAGTTCGAGCGGCGCGTGTGAAGGGTGCGGCGGAGCGGGCCGCGGAAGACCCTTGGCCTCCCGCGGCGCGCAGCCTCCGGGCCATCGCCCCTTTGCCAGCCGGAGATCCGCGGCATACCCTCGGCCTGCCTGAGACAAGACCCACTTCACTGACCGTCTCAGCGTCGCCGGAGGGTGCCATGAGAAGATCCGCCGCTGGACTTGCACTCTTCGTGTCGGCCCTCTCCGGTTGTGCCAAGACCGGCATCGGGGAGCCCCCAGCCAATCCGTGCGACGGCGTCTCCTGCTCCGACCATGGCGTCTGCGCGCTGGACTCCTCGGGGTACGCGCAGTGCGTCTGCGCCTCCGGCTACGTACCGGCGGCCCTCGACTGCGTCCCCGGCAATCCCTGCGAGCCCAACCCCTGCGCTGAGCCGCATCGCACCCGCTGCCGCGCGGCCAACGGAGCGGCGGTGTGCACCTGCGATGAGGGCTACTGGGACCTCGGCGAGTGCGTCCCGGCCGTCTCCTGCGACCCCAGCCCCTGCACCGGAGTGCACCGCACGACCTGCATGCTCGTGGGGGCCGAGGCGAGGTGCTCCTGCGATCCGGGCTATGTCGACGACGGCGAGGGGGGCTGCGTCGCCTTCAATCCCTGCGAGCCCACGCCTTGCTCCGAACCGCATCGCTCCGTCTGCCGCGCCTCGGGCGCCGCCGCGATCTGTTCCTGCGACGAAGGCTACTGGGACCTGGGCACCTGTGCCCCGGCGGTCTCCTGCGAGCCCAATCCCTGCACCGGCGAGCACCGCACCCTCTGCCGGCTCGAGGGGACCGAGGTCCGCTGCTCCTGCGACCCGGGCCATGTCGACGACGGCGCGGGCGGTTGCGTCGCCCTCAATCCCTGCGAGCCCACTCCTTGCGCCGAACCGCATCGCTCCGTCTGCCGCGCCTCGGGCGCGGTCGCGATTCTGTTCCTGCGACGAAGGCTACTGGGACCTGGGCACCTGCGTCCCGGCGGTCTCCTGCGAGCCCAACCCCTGCACCGGCGAGCACCGCACCCTCTGCCGGCTCGAGGGGACCGAGGCCCGCTGCTCCTGCGACCCGGGCTACGTCGACGACGTTGACGGGACCGGCGGCTGCGTTCCGTTCGATCCGTGCCGGCCGACCCCCTGCACCGAGCCGCATCGCACCGTTTGCCGCGCCTCGGGCGGCGCCGCGGTCTGCAACTGCGAAGAGGGCTTCTGGGACGACCAGAGCGCGTGCGTCCCCGCCCTCTCCTGCACGCCCAATCCCTGCACCGGCGCGCACAAGACCGTCTGCTCCATCGACGGTCAGAGCGTGCGCTGTGCCTGCGATCCGGACTACGTCGACGACGGCGCCGGGGGTTGCCGCCTCGACGATCCTTGCGATCCGAATCCTTGCGCGGAGCCGAACCGGACGGTCTGCCGGGCCGCGGGCTCAACCGCGTTGTGCTCCTGCAGCCCGGGCTACCGCGACGACGGGGACGGCGGCTGCATCGCCGCCGACCCGTGCGCGCCCAACCCCTGCGTCGATCCCAACCAGACGGTCTGCCGCGCCGTGGGCTCTGTCGCCGTGTGCTCCTGCAACGCCGGCTTCCGCGACGACGGGACCGGCCGCTGCGTCCTGGCCGACCCGTGCGCGCCCAACCCCTGCGCCGAAGCGAACCGTGGCGTGTGCACGGCCTCGGGCCCGACCGCGGTCTGCAGCTGCGAACCTGGCTTTCGCGATGACGGCACGGGCGGGTGCGTGGAGGCATGTCATCCCAACTCCTGCGCGGCGCCCCACCAGACCATCTGCGAGCCGGCGCCCGGGGGCTACCGCTGCGCCTGCGATCCCGGATACACGGCCGGCCCCGACGGGGCCTGCCGGCTCGAGGTACCCGGGAGCTGTCTCAGCGCCCACAACACGGGTGACGCCTTCGAACCGGACGAGTGCCCTGAGCTCGCGCGGCGGGTCTGGTTGCCTCTCGTGGCCGAGGGCCACACTCTCGACCGGGCTGGCGACGAGGATTGGCTGGCTGTCGAGGTTCAGGTGGGCAAGACGTTCCTCGTCACGGCCAGCACCGCTGGCTCGACGCGAGGGCTCGAGGTCGCGGTGTTCGACTCGACCGGTACGACGCTGCTGACCAGCAACTTCTCCGATTACTCGGAGCCCGTCGCGGTGGCGTTCAACCCGGGTGGCGCCCGGACCTTGGTTCGCGTTCGGGCCCACGCCGGCCTTGCGACCGGGCCCTACGTGCTCTCGATCGACGAGGTGACGGACGACTACGCCAACGTCGCCAGCGCGGCGGCGGCGATGACTCTTGGCGCTGCGACCAGCGGAGAAGCTCGAATATGCCGCGGACCAGGACTGGTTCTCCTTCGCCGCGAGCGCGGGTCACCTCTACCAGATCACCCTGAGCTCCACAGGGTGGGTCGACTGCGACGTGTTGGACGTACCCTCGAGCCAGAACCCGCTGGCAAGCTTGACCAGCTACGGCTACGGTCCCGCGGATTCCGCCCTGGCCTGGACCGCAGCGCAAGGCACCCACTACCTGCGGATACAGCGGACAAGCTACGCCAGCACTCCTGCTCCCACCTACAGCGTCCTGGTGGAAGATCTTGGGCCCGATGACTACGGCGACGACTCCACCGTGGCTGCCCCGGTCACGGTTGGGAGCACCGCGAAGGGCGTCCTCGGCTACGCGGGGGACAAGGACTGGTTCACCTTCGGCGCCACGCCGGGCCACATCTACGAGGTGAGCGTAGCGGCCAGCGCCCCGGTCACCATGACGCTCTACCGGAGTCCTTCGATCTCCCTGGGCTCCAAGTCGTTTTCGATCTCATCCATCGTGCAAGAGCTGACGAGCACCGGCCCCTACTACGTGAGCGTGGCTTGGGCGTCTTCGTCGACGAGCCCCATCACCTACGATTTCAAGGTCACCGACTACGGCCTCGACGACTTCGGAAGCTCGGCCTCGAAAGCCAAGCCGCTGAACGTCGGTCAGGCGATCACCGGCAAGACTCAGTACCCCGGGGACACGGACTGGTTCTCGGTCGTCACCGTCCCCGGCCGTCTCTACAAGGCCGAGGCGAGCGTGGCCTCCGGCAACGGCGCCACGGTCGATGTTTACGCTCCCAACGGCGCCACGCGCCTGGAGCAAGGCCTCCAGGGCAAGAGCACGCTCTTCGGGGCCGGGGATGCCGGGCCCTACTTTGTGGTGGTTCGCGCGGACTTGGGCGTGCCCTATACGCTGACCGTCTCCGAGGCGGGAACCGATGACCACGGCAACTCCGCGGCGATGGCGACGCCGCTGGTGTTGGGCGCCCCCAGCTACGGCATCCTCGAGTACGCCGCCGACCAGGACTGGTTCGCGGCCGGCCTCGAAGCGCAGCACATCTACCGCCTGGAGTTCGCCGGGGACCTGGCGACGGTACAAGTGCTCAATGGTGCGACGCCCGTGGCCAGCCCCAGCTCCAGCCCGACGTTGTTCAAGGCCGCGGTTGGTGGGACGTACCACGTGGCGGTCAGGGTGCGGGGCTCATCGACGGGCGCCTATTCCCTGGTCTTGACGGACCTCGGGCCCGACGACCATGGGGAAGGGACGGCAGGAGCGACGCCGCTCACCTTGGCAACGAGTCTCTCCGGGAGCATCCAGTTCTCGCGGGACGTGGATTGGATGAGCCTGGCCACCGAGGTGGGCCGCATCTACCGGGTGACCGTTTCGCCGGTGGGGTTTGCCGCCGAGGTCCAGGTGCTGGGAAGCAATGGGGCGACCGGGTTGGCCAGCGCGTACTCCTACACGCCGATGGTGGTGGGCTTCCTGGCCCCGGAAACGGGCGTCGCCTACGTCTCGCTTGCCAGCCTGTTCTCAGGCGGGCTGGGGATCTACACGGTGGTCGCGGAGGATGCGGGAATCGACGATGCAGGGAACACGCAGGCCCTCGCCGCCGCGCTGACCATCGGAGGCGGGCCCCAGGCGGGCGCCATTCAGTACTCAGGAGACGTCGACGTCTATTCCTTCCAGGCTGCGCCGGGAACGCGCACGCTTCGCTTGACGATCCAGGGGCCGTTGGCCACCTCGTGGCAGGTCGGCACGACCAGCATCACGATCGGCAGCGGAACGGGACCCGGAACCGCGTCGTTGAGCCTGCCCTACACAGGTCCCTGGTACCTCACAGTCCGTCCGGCGACCTCCGGCCAGATAGGGCAGTACTCGGTGGAGGTCGCGCCGTGAGCAAGGTGTACCCGCGCGCACTTCAGGCCTCCGTCACCCACGACACCTCACGCTCGCCGACCAGAGCCGAATCGTCGAAGCCATTCGCGAGCTTGCGCGGCCATCGCGCATTTCCCTGAAGCGCCCAGCTCCCAAGTCGCGGTCTCGCGGGATTTGTCGGGAAAAGCGATCGTTAGCGACCTCCCGACCCGCCACAGCGCATCCCAGGTCGCGCCTCGAGGCCGGCTCGGGCCCTACCGTCGCGGCTCGTTCACGACGAGGCCACGAACGCCGGCCCCGCGCTGGCGCAGCTGCCTGAGGACGGAGAGCGCTTCGCGGGCGGCCGTGTCGGTGGCGCCGACGACCAGCAGGTTCACCGAGCAGAGCCTCGCCACCGCCAGGGCCTCCGCGGCCGAGAGCGCGGCGGACGTGTCGAGGACCACCACGTCGTAGCGCTCCGACAGCTCCCGCAGGAGCCGCTCGAAGCCCTCTCGAGCCACGAGCTGGGCCGGGTGCTCCTTGGGCGCTCCGGCGACCAGCACGTCGAGAGCGCCGGCGCGCATGAGGACGGCGTCCAGGTCCGCGGCTCCCTCGACGACCTCCGCGAGCCCGGCCTGGCCCGCCCCGCCGAAGACCCGGTGCAACCCGGGGCTGCGCAGGTCCGCGTCGGCCAGCAGCACCTTGGGCCCCGCGGCGGCGAGGACGCTCGCCAGGTTCACGCTCACGAACGTCCGCCCGCCCCCCGCGGTCGGTCCCAGGACGGCGACGAGATTGCCGGAGGCCCCAGCCAGCGCCTCGACGAGCTGGGCGCGCAGCCCCCAGAGCTGCTCGCTCGACGCGTCGCACGGCGCCGACTCGACCAGGACGGGTAGCGCCGCCCCGGGATGGCGCCGCGCGGAGCGGGCGAGCGCGGCCTCGGCCCGGCTGAAGGCAAGTCGAGCGAGGACCGGCACGCCCGAGCTCGCCTCGAGCTGCTCGACCACCCGCTCCGCGTCGGCCGGCCCCTTCTTGAGGAACGCCGCCGCGCCTCCGCCGACGAGCCCGAGCAGCGCCGCCAGCGCCAGCGTCGAGAGCGGTCGCGGGCTGCTCGGCTGGTCCGGCACCGAGGCCGGGTCGAGGATCGCCGCCCTCGGACCGGCGCCCACCTGGGCCACCCGCAGCTGCTCGGCTTCGCGCACGAGCTGCAGGTACTGCTCGTTCGCCACCTGGAGATCGCGGGTCAGCCGCGCCGAGTCGAGCTCCGCCAGCGGGAGCTGCCGCAGCGCCTCGGAGACGCCGGACTGCCGCGCCTGCAGCTCGCGCACCTTCGCGTCCAGCTCCTGCATCAGCGGGTGCTGCGCGGTGTAGCGCCGGCCGAGCTTCGCCTTCTGCTGCGCCAGCTGGGTGAGCTCCCTCTCGATCGCCACGCGCTGGCTGAGGACGGCCTGCCCTTCGAGCGGGAGGTTCATCGATCGCTTGCGCTTCTGGAACGCGCTCAGGGCCGCCTCCGCCGCCTCGACCCCCGCCCGCCGCCCGGGCAGCTGCGCCTCCAGCACCGCGAGCGACTGCCTGGCCTCGGCCGCGCTGCGCTCCTGGCTCAGCCGCAGGTAGGCGCGCGCCACGGAGTTGAGGACCGCCGCCGCGCGCGCCGGGTCGTCGCTCTCGAGGCTGATGGCGAGGACCCCCGACTTCTTGGCCTTCTCTCCGACCTTGAGCGCCCGCTGCAGCCCCTCGACGACCTGCAGCGGGCGCGCGCTCACCAAGGTGAACTGGGTGCCCGGCCGCGCCACCAGCTCGGAGACCAGCACCTCGACCCGGCCTGGAGCTTCGGCCACCGCCGGCACCGACACCTGCCCCTCGATCGCCGTGCCGCCGGTCTGCACTCGATACCGGCCGCTCCCCAACGCGGTCAGGCGCAGCGGGACGCCCCGCAAGTCGTCGGGGACCTCCAGGCGCGCGATCTCGATCTTCTCCCCGCCCCACGCCCACCCGCCCAGCTGCGAGAGCCCGAGCGGCGGCGGCGCGATTCCAGGCCCGGTCCACCGGCGACCCAGGCCCGCCCCCACCACGGGGAAGGTGCGCGCCTTGGCCTGGATCGTCAGGCCCAGCTCGTCGACCACGCCCGCCAGGAGCGTCCGCGAGAGGACGAGCTCCGTCTCCGACTCGAGCTTCCGGAGCCGCCCGCTCCCCGCCCCCCGCGAGCAGGTCGCCCAGCGCGACGTTCCCCTTCACCCGGCCCTGGAGCTGGACGAGCGTGTCGGCCCGGTACCGGGGCGGGGTCAGCGCCAGGAAGCCTGCGCCCAGCGCCAGCGAGGCGAGCAGGAACGCCGCCAGCATCCCCCAACGCCGACGCAGGGTGCGCACGACGTCCTCGAGCGAGACCGGCGGCTGGCCGGCCACCACCGCCCCCGTTGTCCCGGCCCGGACGGGCTCCGCGACGCGCGGGAGCACAGGTCGGGCTGCGAGCCTGACCTCTGCCCCGTTGGGCTCTCGCGGCAACGTCATCCTCGGGCCTCTAGCTCGTCCGCGCCGAGGCCAGGTCCAGGCCCTTGGTCGCGCCGACCGACTTCTCCGCCGCCTCGCGGCTCGACGCCCGGTAGCTGGGCACCAGGCGCCGAAGGGCTCGCAGGACCCCTTCCCGGTCACCCTCCTCCGCGGCGCCCCGCAGCGCCGCGAGCTGCTCCGCGAAGTCCTGGGGAGCGGCGGGGCTGCGCACGGCCCAGATGCGGTCGCGCACCTTGAGGGTGTGCTCCTCCTGCTCGGTCAGCAACTCCTCGTGCAGCTTCTCGCCCGCGCGCAGCCCCGTATAGACGATCTGGATCTCCTCGTCGGGCAGGTGGCCGCTCAGGGTGATGAAGCTCTTGGCGAGGTCGGCGATGCGGATGGGCTCGCCCATCTCCAGCACGCACAGCTCTCCGTAGTTGCTCAGCCCCGCCATCAGCACCAGCCCCACCGCCTCGGGGATGGTCATGAAGTACCGGGTGCAGTCCGGGTGGGTGACCGTGACCGGCCCTCCGCGGGCGATCTGCTGCCGGAAGAGGGGCACGACGCTCCCCGCCGAGCCCAGGACGTTGCCGAAGCGGACGGAGGTCATCCGCGTCCCCGAGCTGTGCCCCAGATCGCTCACCACCATCTCCGCCACCCGCTTGGTCGCCCCCATCACCGAGGTGGGGTTCACCGCCTTGTCGGTGGAGACGAGCACGAAGCGCTCGGCCCCGCACACCGCCGCCATCCGCGCCACGTTCAGCGTGCCGAAGACGTTGTTCTTCACCGCCTCCCCCGGCGCCGCCTCCATCAGCGGGACGTGCTTGTGCGCGGCGGCGTGCAGGACGAAGTCCGGGCGGTACCGCTTGCCCAGGCGCATCAGCGGCGCCCGCTCGCGGATGTCGGCCACTTCGGCGAACACCTCCAGGTCCGGCCGCTCCTCGGCGAGCTCGCGGCTGCGCAGGTACATCTCGTTCTCGTTGAGGTCGACCATCACCAGGCGGCGCACGCCATGGCGCGCGAGCTGCCGGCAGGCCTCGCCGCCGATGGAGCCGCCGGCGCCGGTCACCAGCGCCGTGGACCCGCGGACCAGGCCCCCCAGCTCCCGCTCGTCGAAGTCCACCTCCTGGCGCGGGAGCAGGTCCGACGGCGACAGGTCGTGGAGCATCGCCGCCGAGATCCGCTGGTCGACCTGCGAAGAGAAGGAGGCCGGGACGATCTTGAAGCGGGTCCCCGTCCGGTCGCACATCGCGAGCGTGTGGCGGATGGCGCTCGCCGAGAGATCGGGATCGGCGAGCAGCACCATCCGGATGCCGTACCGGCCGATGAGCGCCGGGAGCTGCGGCAGCTCCCCGAGGACCGGCTTGCCGGCCAGCCGCATGCCGCTCGAGTGGCACGTGCCGACGAAGCCGACGAGGTGGTACGGGCTGCCAGGGCTGCGGCACACGTCGCGCGCCAGGATCTCCGCGGGGCCGCCGACGCCGACGATGAGCGTGGGCGCGGCGCCGGCCTGGCGTCGGACCCGCTCTCCCCACCAGGTGAAGGCGGCCCGGGGCCCGAAGCGCATCGCCGCGACCAGGGTCGTCGCGATGAAGAACTCGAGCGCCCAGATCGATCGGGGCAGGACCCCGGGCACGAGCAGGCTCACGAAGGCGATGGCCGCCACCGACCCGGCGAGCATCGCCGTGACCAGGCGCAGCCCTTCGGAGAGCCCGGCCATCGAGAAGGACCAGCGCTGCAGCTTGGCCGCCCAGAGCGCGACCAGGCGGCAGGCGACCAGGATGCACAGCGAGACCAAGGTGGCGCGGAGCCAGTAGGCGGTGAGCTGCCCTTCGAACCGCACGACGACCGCCAGCCCCCAGGCCAACCCAGTGGCCAGCCCGTCGAGCACCAGGATGGTCAGGGGCCGCGACACGTGCCCTCCCGGCCAGAGCTGCCCCAAGGTTCGCGCCATGCCTCCCCCTCTCTTCAGGACCCGATGACGCACCGGCCCGTGCCTTTGCGTCGACCCGGTTTGTGGGGAGCCTCACGCGCTGCGGCAACGCCACGATCCAGGCAGCGGGCAGGCGGGCGTGGCGTGCCCATCCGGATGGCTCACATGCCGCGCCCGCTCCTCCGCACCTACCGTTTCCAAGCCTCCGGTCCGGAGGCGCAGGGCCCCTCGACAAGCTCGGGGTGCCGGGGCGCCGGGCCCAAGGCGGAGGGCCCTCGACAGGCTCGGGGTCGGGGGCTCGACGAGTTCGGGATGTCGCGGGGGCGCCGGACCGAGGGGACGTCAAAGGAGCCGTGATGCAGCAAGGAGAGGAGTACAGGCCGTTCTTGGCGACCTTGGTCCCTTGGCGACCTTGGCGGATCAGCCGCGGGGGATTTCGCCGACCACGAGCACCGGCCCCCTCCGTCTGCCGCCTGCTCCACGTGACGACCGTCCCGTCCACCTTGACGTTCCTCACGGGCCAGGCCGCGTTCCTGCGGCCGCGGGGCTTCGAGGTGCTGGCGGTCTCCTCCCCGGGCGACGAGCTCGAGCGCTTCGGCGCGGCCGAAGGCGTCACCTGCTTCGCCGTCCCCATGGCCCGCCGGATCTCGCCGTTCGAGGACCTCGTCGCGCTGGCGCGGCTGTTCAAGCTGTTCCGGCGCCTGAAGCCGGACATCGTGGACGCGCACACGCCCAAGGCCGGCCTGCTCGGCATCCTCGCGGCGTGGCTCGCCGGGGTGCCGGTCCGGGTGTACCACCTCCACGGGCTGCGCTTCCTCACCGTCCACGGGCTGCGCCGGCACCTGCTGGTCGCCGCCGAGCGAGTCGCCGGCGGGCTCGCCACGCAGGTGCTCTGCGTGAGCCGCTCCTACGCCGAGCTGACCTCGCGCTACCGCCTGGCCCCGGACCGCAAGGTGGGGGTGCTGCTCGCGGGCAGCATCAACGGGGTCGACACCCGGGCCTTCCGGCCTCCGGGCTCACGCGAGGAGCGCCGCGCCGCGCGCAGGGCGCTCGGGGTCCCCGAAGACGCCCGCGTCGTCGGCTTCGTCGGCCGCCTGGCCCGCGACAAGGGGATCGTGGAGCTGGCCGAGGCCTGGCAGCGGCTGCGCGAGGAGCTGCCGGACGCGCACCTGGTGCTGGTGGGGCCCTACGAGGAGGGCGACCCCGTTCCGCAGCCCGTCCTCACCCAGCTCCTCTCCGACCCGCGCGTCACCATGGCCGGGCTGCGCGCGGACGCGGCGCGGTGCTACCAGGCCTTCGACGTGCTCGCGCTGCCCACCTACCGCGAGGGGTTGGGGATGGCCTCGCTCGAGGCGGCGGCGACCGCCGTGCCGGTCGTCTCCACGCGCGTCCCCGGCTGCACGGACGCCATCGTCGACGGCGTCACCGGGACGCTGGTGCCGCCGCGCGACGAGCGGGAGCTCGCCCGCGCGCTGCGCGCCTATCTCGAAGATCCCGCGCTGCGCCGGCGGCACGGTGCCGCGGCCCGCCGGCGGGTGGTGCAGGAGTTCGGGCAGCAGCGGATTTGGGAGGCGCTCCACCACGAGTACCTGCGGCTGCGGGCGCGGTCGGCGACGGTCGCCGGCCCCGCCGCCCCGGACTCGCCGGAGCTGACGAGGTCGACGTCATGACGAACCGCAGGGCCTTCTCGCTCCGGATGAAGCGTGGCCTCGACGTCGCCGGGGCGGTGATCGCCGGCGTGTTGCTCTCGCCGGTGATGGCCGCGACGGCGCTCGCCGTGCGCTGGACCCTGGGGCGCCCGGTGTTCTTCCGCCAGATTCCGGCCCGGGCTCGGAGGCCGGCCGTTCGCCATCCTCAAGTTCCGGACCATGGCCCACCCCGCGCCGGGGCAGATCTGGTACCTCACCGACGCCCAGCGCGTGACGCGGCTCGGCCGCTTCCTGCGCGCGACGAGCCTCGACGAGCTGCCGGAGCTGTGGAACGTGCTGCGCGGCGAGATGAGCCTGGTCGGACCTCGCCCGCTCCTGGTCGAGTACCTCGACCGGTACACCGCCGAGGAGCGGCGACGGCACGACCTGCCCCCGGGGATCACCGGGTGGGCCGCGGTGAACGGGCGCCACACGCTGAAGTTCAGGGACCGGCTGAAGCTGGACGTCTGGTACGTGGACCACTGGAGCCTGTGGCTCGACCTGCGGATCCTGGTCCGCACGCTCGTGCAGGTCGTGCGCCGGCAGGACGTGGCGGACTCGGTGGACATCGCCGCGCTCGGCTTCCCGCTCGAGGTGCCCGCCCGTCCAGGGCCCGCGCGCATCCCCCCGGGCGCCGACGCGCAGGGCCCGGGCGCCGCGGGCCGGGGGGACTGACCCGATGGCCACCGTCGCCGAGGATCTCGCTGGCCTGGCCTGCGCGAGCAAGGGGTTCCGGGTGCTCGACGCCTCGGTCGCCGGCGACCTCGACCGCTGGCGGCAGCTCTGGCAGGCGTGGCCGGAGCGCGACGTCATGGCCCACCCCGACTACGCGCGGCTCTTCGCGCGCCCCTGCGACCGCGTCGTCGCCGCGCTGAGCGAGGAGGAGCAGGGCGCGGTCCTCTTCCCGCTCATCCTGCGGCCCTTGTCGGCCGAGCCTTGGGCCGGAGCCGGCGAATCCCGCTGGGACGCCGTCTCGCCGTATGGCTACGGCGGGCCCTTCGCCTGGGGCTCTCGCGCCCGAAACGACGAGCGCTTCTGGGAGGGCTATCGCCACTGGTGCCAGCGCGAGCGCGTGGTCGCCACGTTCTCGCGGCTGTCGCTCTTCCCCGAGCTGCTGGCGTCCATCCCCGAGGGCTCCGAGGAGCGAGGGCGGAACGTGGTCGCCCGGCTCGAGGGAGGCTTCGAAGCGGTCGCTCGCGCCTTCGACTCCCGGGTGCGCAGGTGGGTCGGCGTCGCCGAGGGGGCGGGGCTCATCGTCGAGTGTGACCAGCAGGGCGAGCGGCTCGACGAGTTCCTGGCCGTCTACGCGCACACCATGAAGCGCAAGCAGGCGAGCGCCTGGTACCTCTTCCCGCGCGCGTTCTTCGAGGCCATCGTGGACCGGCTCGCCGGCAGCTTCGCGTTCTTCCACACCGTCCAGGCCGGGCGGGTCCTGGCCTCCGAGCTCGTCCTCTACTCGCCGGCGCGCGCCTACTTCTTCCTCGGGGGCACCTACGAGGACGCCTACCCGCTGGGCCCGAACTACCTGCTCAAGGACCGGGCGCTGCGCTGGGCCGTGAGACAAGGCCTCCAGGCGTTCGTCCTCGGCGGAGGGCACCAGCCCAACGACGGGCTGCTGCTCTACAAGCGCGCCTTCACCGGCCGCAAAGGCCTCGTCCCCTTCCGCGTCGCGTGCCTGACCCACGACGCCACCTCCTGTGAAGAGCTGGAGGCGGCGCGAGCCCGGAACGTGGCGCAGCAGGGAGGAAGCTGGGGGCCGGAGCCCGGCTTCTTCCCGCGCTACCGGGCCTAGGGCACCAACGGACGGGAGGAGCCGCGCGTCATGGCCGTGACCATCGGACTGCCCTTCTACAACTGCGAGCGGACGCTGACGCGCGCCCTCCAGTCGGTCTTCGCCCAGACCTACCCGGAGTGGGAGCTCCTGCTCGTGGACGACGGCTCCACCGACCGGTCGCTGGAGATCGCGGCGGCGGTCCGGGACTCGCGGGTGCGGCTCGTCGCCGACGGCGAGAACCGCGGCCTCGTCGCGCGGCTCAACCAGATCACCGCGCTGGCCCGCACGCCCTACCTGTGCCGGATGGACGGCGACGACCTCGCCCACCCCGACCGCCTGGCCCGGCAGATCGAGCACCTCGACCGGCACCCGGAGGCCGACGGCCTCGGCACCGCCGCCGTCGCCATCGACGCGCAGGATCGCCCTTCGCGCCTTCGCGCCGGCAGCGCCCTGCGCCTCGACGACCCGCGGCAGATCCTGCGACGCGGCGGGCTGATCGACCCGACGCTGATGGCCCGGCTCGCCTGGTTCCGGCGCTTCCCCTACGACCCCGACTACCTGCGCGCCGAGGACCTCGAGCTCTGGGTGCGTGCGTGCCACAGCTCGGTCCTCGAGCAGCTCGCCCAGCCGCTCTACTTCTACCGGGAAGCCGGCGCCGTCTCGCTCGCCAACTACCGCCGGACCTGCGCGACCAGCCGAAAGGTCTTCCGCCGCTACGGGCCCAACGTGGTCGGCGTGCGCGAGACCGCCGGCCTCATCGCGCGCTCGTTCCTCAAGGAGAGCTGCTACCGAGCGTTCGACTTCGCCGGGAGCGCGCCGCTGCTGGTCGGCCTGAGAGGAAGCCCTCTCTCGGCGGAGCAGCAGGCCGCGGCGCGAGCGGCGATCGCCACCATCCTCCGGACGCCGGTGCCTGGCCTCGCCCAGCCGCGTCCCGTCTCGGACGCGCTGCTCGCTTCCTGGTAGCGGACGCGGGCCCGTCCGAAGGTCCCCCGGGTCTACAGCCTGTGGCCTGGAGGCGACGAACTCCCGGGGCCCACGCCTGCTCTCCCAGGGCATGCCAGGGCTCTCCTGGATTGGCCGAGCCATTGCACTGGTGCCGCGCCGAACCGGTCGGAGAGGCGACCTGCTGACCCCAGGCCCCTTTCGACCACTGCCGCACCACCACCTTGTCCCGAGGAGTCCTGAGTGGCTGTCCGCAAACTGCTGGGCCTGTCTTGTCTCGTCGTGCTGTCTGCCTGTGGACCGCAAGGGCTCACCCCTGACCTGGGAGGAAAGGAGGCTGCGGTCGCCGGGAGCGTGAGCCTGTGGAGTGACGCCACCGTCCCCACCGCTTTCGCGTCCCTGGACACCGGGGCCATCGAGCTCGGCCTGAAGTTCAAGTCGTCCGTCGCCGGCTCCGTCGCGGGCGTGCGCTTCTACAAGGCGAGCGGCAACACCGGAACGCACGTCGGCCGTCTGTGGACCACCTCGGGCAGCCTGCTGGCGAGCGCCACCTTCACGAGCGAGACGGCGACCGGCTGGCAGACCGCCACCTTCGCTTCGCCGGTCGCCCTCCAGCCGGGCACGGTCTACGTCGTCAGCTACTTCGCGCCCAACGGCCGGTACGCCGGCGAGGCGGGCTACTTCGCCTCCTCGGGCCGGACGGCCGGTCCGCTCTACGCGCTGCGCGACGGCGAGTCCGGAGGCAACGGGCTCTACCTGCGCTCGGCGACCGGCGGCTTCCCGACGGCGACCAACGAGTCGAACAACTACTCGGTCGACGTCGTGTTCGTGCCGAAGACGGGCACGGGGCTGACGGGGCAGTACTTCGACAACGAGGACTTCACGAACCTCAAGGTCACCCGCGTCGATCCCCAGGTGAGCTTCGACTGGATGGGCGGCAGCCCGGCCTCGGGCATCGCCTCCAACACCTTCTCCGCCCGCTGGACCGGCCAGGTGCAGGCCCCCATCGCCGGCACCTACACCTTCACCACGACCTCCGATGACGGCGTGCGGCTCTGGGTCAACGGCCAGAAGCTCATCGACAACTGGACCGTCCACAGCCTCACCACCAACTCCGGGCAGATCGCCCTGAGCGCGGGCCAGCGCTGCGACTTGAAGCTCGAGTACTTCGAGCGCAACGGCAACGCGAACATCAACCTCTCCTGGGCCATCCCCGGCGACACCGTCAAGACCATCCCCTCCACCTACCTGTTCCCCACCTCGTCCGCCGGCACCTGCACCCCCAACTGCTCGGGCAAGCAGTGCGGCTCCGACGGCTGCGGCGGCACCTGCGGCTCCTGCGCCTCCGGGCAGTCCTGCGGCGCCGCCGGCCTCTGCACCTCCTCCTGCACGCCCAGCTGCTCCGGCAAGCAGTGCGGCTCCGACGGCTGCGGCGGCACCTGCGGCTCCTGCGCCTCCGGGCAGACCTGCAGCGCCGCCGGGACTTGCGCCTCCTCCTGCACCCGCAGCTGCTCCGGCAAGCAGTGCGGCTCCGACGGCTGCGGCGGCACCTGCGGCTCCTGCGCTTCCGGGCAGACCTGCAGCGCCGCCGGCCTCTGCACCTCCACCTGCACGCCCAGCTGCTCCGGCAAGCAGTGCGGCTCCGACGGCTGCGGCGGCTCCTGCGGCTCCTGCGCCTCCGGGCAGGTCTGCAGCGCCGCCGGGACCTGCGCCGCCACCTGCACCCGCAGCTGCTCCGGCAAGCAGTGCGGCTCCGACGGCTGCGGCGGCACCTGCGGCACCTGCGCCTCCGGGCAGACCTGCAGCGCCGCCGGGACCTGTGCCGCCACCTGCACCCCCAGCTGCTCCGGCAAGCAGTGCGGCTCCGACGGCTGCGGCGGCACCTGTGGCTCCTGCGCCTCCGGGCAGACCTGCAGCGCCGCCGGGACGTGCACCACCACGACCACGCCGAACCCCACCGGCAGCCCGTCCTTCACCCTGATGACCGAGCTCTACGGCGACGCCGGCTCGACCGCGCAGCAGCGGGTGAGCCAGGGGCTCGCCACCGGCGCCACCTTCCACCCGCCGCTGACGGGCAGCGAGCAGTCGTTCCTGAGCAGCACCAGCGCGCCCTTCGCCTACTTCGCCATCCCCGCCGAGTCCAACGTCGCCTCCTGCTACCCCTCGGCCACCGACTCCGGCGCCGGGTCGCTCCTGACCTCCTGGACGAACCAGATCGGCCCCGACGTCTGGCGCCTGGGCATGCCCGAGTTCGACCAGGGCGGCGGGTGCTGGGCCAACGGGCGTCCCACCCTCTCCGGCCTCAACGACGCGCAGGCCTACGCCGCCTGGACCGGGTTCTACCTGGACACCAAGCAGCTGCGCCCCTACCTGAGCCAGTCGGCCCAGCAGCGCGGCTACAAGTGGATGACCGTCTGCTCGTTCGCCTTCAGCGCCCAGTACGCCTTCGACATGGGCTCGGACCTGGTGCTGGTCGAGCGCAACGAGGACGAGATGAGCGGCATCACGCCGGGCCTGGCCATGGTCCGCGGCGCCGCGCGGCAGCACGGCAACCGCGACTGGGGCATCGACTTCTCGACCTGGCGCTACTGGAACGACGGGCCGACGGCGTACTCCGCGGGCCGGCTCGTCACCGGCTGGTCGACGAGCACCTTCAAGCGAAACATGTTCATCGCCTACATGGGCGGGTCCAACGTCATCCACAACGAGGCCGCGGACTACACCTCCGGCGCCGCCTCGGGCGCGAGCCTCAACCCGCTGGGGCAGACGGTGCAGCAGTTCCACGACTTCGCCGTCAAGCGCCACCCGAACCGCGGCACGCCCTACGTCCCCATGGCCTTCCTGCAGGAGCACAACTCCGGCTTCGAGCCCAAGTTCGGCGAGTGGATGCAGGGCAATTCCAAGTGGTACTGGAAGAACGGCTACACCGCGGGCGACACCCTCTTCGCGAACCTGCTGAGCTTCGCGTTCCCCGGCTACAACACCTGGGGCACGCTCCCCTCCGGCGCGCCGAAGGTGCTCAACTCCGACGGCTCGATCAACACCTCCTCGACCTTCGCCGCGTACAAGCAGGCGCTCGCCAACGGCACGGACCCGCGCCCCTGGGAGCCGTTCGGCAACAGCCGCTTCGGCGAGACCATCGACATGATCACCAACCAGGCCTCGCTCGCCGCGCTGCAGCGCTACAAGGTGGTCGTCCTGGCCACCGGCGCGGCGATGAGCGACGCCATGGTCGGCACGCTAACCCAGTACGTGCAGCAGGGCGGCACGGTGGTCCTCACCGCCAAGCAGCTCCCCTCGACCGCGGCCGCGCAGACGCTGACCGGCCTGTCGTTCACCGGCGGCCGCACCAGCGCCGCCTCCGAGACCTGGGTCGCCGACGGCTCGTCCATCACCGAGAAGTCCTACAACTACGCCATCGCGTCGCCGACGACGGCCTCGATCGTCGCCTCCACCTCGGGCAACCCGATCGTCGCCCGGAACACGCTGGGCAGCGGCGCGGTCTGGACGATCACCGCGGACTTCATGTCCGACGCCGGCAACTCCGCCATCCTCAACGTGGCGCAGAAGGTGCTCAGCAACCTCCAGACCCAGCTCTCGCTGGTCCAGGTCCAGGGCCCGCAGCTCGAGTACCTGGTCAGCACCGACGGCGGGAAGGTCATCGTGACCCTGGTCAACACCAGCCTCTCCGGTGCGGCCTGGAGCGGGACCCTCTCCTTCAACCTCCCGGCGTCCTCGTACTCGGTGAAGGAGTGGACCGGCGACACCGCGGTCTCGAGCTCGGTCCAGAGCGGCAAGGTCGTGGTCAACGCGAGCGTCCCCGGCTACGACGTCCGGGTCTACGCCCTCGAAGCCAACTGAGCGCGAAGAGCCACAGCAGCTGAAGCAAAGCCCCGGCCCGCTGGCAGAGCGGCCGGGGCTTTGCCTCCCGTCGTCCGCGCCTTCGCCAAGGAACTCGGCCCTGGCGCGACCCAACGCTCACCGACGACAGCCTCGGCACCCCGGGGCTTTTCACCTGGAGGCATCCCATGAAACGGCTTGTCGAAGTGCTGCTCCTCCTGGCCTGCGTGAACCTGCTGGCCTGTGCCCACCGCCCGGCGGCGACCGCCACGTCGCCATCAGCCGGCAGCGGATCCACCCCTGCGAGCGCCCTCACGGAGAGCGCCCCGGCGCCGGAGGCGCCGCCCGCCGCCGCGGCTGCGGAAGGGCGCGCGTGCAGCCTGGACGCGGACTGCAACACGAAGGAGCTGTGCCTGAAGGGGCGCTGCACGGCGATCACCCCGGGCCTGGCCGAGTGCCAGGGCGGCGTCCAGGCCCACTTCGCCTTCGACGACTGGAGGATCCGTCCCGACGACCAGCCCTCGCTGGACCGGCTCGCCCGCTGCGTCGGCGCCCAGGCAGGCTTCAAGCTCAGCATCGAAGGCAACGCCGACGAGTGCGGGACCGAGGAGTACAACCTCCACCTCGGCGCCCGGCGCGCCCAAGCGGTGCACAAGTACCTCGCGCGCTCCGGCGCTCCGGCTGAGCAGCTCTCGTCCATCACCTACGGCGAGGACCGCCCGGTGTGCGAGGAGCACAACGAGGCCTGTTGGGCCCAGAACCGCCGCGCCGAGGTGAAGGTCAAGTAGCCTCGCCGGCGCGAGCGTGGCTGCCGGTGGCGGTCGCCCGCCGGCAGATCGATGCGCAAACCACACCGTGCCGATGACTGGCGCGGCTCGCGATGAACCAACGTCGACCGTCGTCCGTCGTCCGTCGTCCGGAGGCTGAAGGCCTCCGGCTACCTGGGTGAAAGCCCTCTGAAGGGGCTGGCCCCCGGTGCACACCGTGTCTCGAGGTCGGACCCGGGTGCGGTGCTACGACCATCGAGCCGAGAGCGTGCCCTTCACGAAGTTCGAGGAGGATGCTGCCCTCGTGGTCCCGGACCTCCGCAACCAGACGCAGCACGAAGGCGAAGCCGACCCCGCTTCATCCGCCCAAGGCCACCATATTGGCGAGTCACCGCGAACTGTATTCGAGCGCCAAGGAAGGAAGCCCGGGGGCCAGCCCCTTCAGAGGGCTTTTACCCAGGTAGCCGGAGGCCTTCAGCCTCCGGTCTGCAACGGCCGTCACCAGATGGAGGTATTCCGACCGGGCAGGATCGCCGCGACCGTCCGACCGGCGAGCGCGACCAGGACCACGACCACGACGATGTCCCGACACCATCCGGCGACGCCTACACCGACCGCCGTGACGCGACCGCCGAACGGCGGCGGCCCCGAGGTCGGACTCGAGACCTGCCGCCACGCCAGCCCACAAGGCCTCTACCGCCCGCAGGTCCCGCTTCGCACATAGAATGGCTCCGCCGACCCGTCGCCCAGGAGCCTCGAATGCGCTGCCTGCCCGTCCTCGCCGCCCTCCTCTTCTTGAGCGCCGCCGCGCCTTCCCCAGAGGCCAAGCCCGCGCCGAAGGCCGAGGAATCCGCCAAGAACCGCATCGCGGTCCTCTACTTCGAGTACACGGGCAAGAACGAGGACCTGTTCGTCCTGCGCAAGGGCCTCGCACAGATGCTGGCGACCGACCTGGCCAACAGCGGGCAGATCCGGGTGATCGAGCGCCTGCGGCTGCAGGAGATCCTCGACGAGCTCAAGCTCACCCAGTCCCGCAAGTTCGACCCGGCGACCACGGCGAAGATCGGCAAGCTGCTGGGCGTGCAGTACCTGGTGCTGGGCGACTTCTACGAGGCGCAGGGCAAGTTCGTGGTCCACGCCTCCACCACCGACGTCGAGACCGCGGAGCACAAGGGCGACGTCTACGTGACCGGCAAGACCGACGAGTTCCTGGAGCTCGAGCAGAAGGTGGCCGCCGGCCTCATCGAGAAGATCGCCAAGCTGGTGCCGCCCCCGCCTGCCGCGCCCGAGAAGTCCGGCGCCAACGCCCCGGCCACCCCCGGTGACAGGCCCAAGGCCGCGCCCCAGAAGCTCGCGATGCAGACGGCGGTGAAGTACTCCAAGGCGCTCGACGCCATCGACCGCAAGGACAAGGAGACGGCCAAGAAGGAGCTGGAGGCGGTGGTGAAGGAGCAGCCCGACTTCAAGCTGGCCGCCAACGAGCTTTCCGCGCTGATGCTCTGATCCGACTTCGCTACCGCGGGCACACGCGCCGGGCGGGCTCGAAGCCGAGCTCTGCCGCCTTGCAGTATGCCGCCTTCGACTGCGCGCGCTCGCCCTCCGCCAGCGCCTCGTTGCCCTCGCGGCGCGCGGCGTTGCTCTTGGCTTCGTGGGCGCGGCCGAGCGCGAAGTGCGCCTCCGCAAAGTCCGGCTGGATGGCCACCGCCTCCTCTAGCAGCCGGAAGGACTCGTTCGGCTCGGACTCCAGCAGCACCACCGCCAGGATCAACCTGGGACGCGCGTAGCCGGGGACGAGCGCCGCGGTCAGCCTGCGCACCGCCTCGTCCTTGCGGCCCGCCTTGTAGGCGAGCTTGCCTGCCAGGCTCTCGGCGGAGGCGAACCCCGGGCACGCCGTCGCCTTCGCCAGCACGTCGTCCGCGCTCTTGCCCGCGAACGCCAGCGCACGCGCCCGGAGGAACGCTGCTTCGGCCGAGAGCGTGCCGCCCTGAGGCAGCGACGCGAGCGCCTCCCCGGCGTGCCGTGAGCGCACCTCGTCCGAGGAATCGTCGACGAGCTTCGGCAGCGCGACGGCGAGCTTCTCCAGCAGCTGCGGATCCCTCTCGCGGCAGGCCTCGGGCGGCGGCAGCTCGCGCTGAGCTTTGTAGAAGTCTTCGAGCTTCTGTCGAGCCGCGCCTCCAGACTCACCGGCTCCGCCAGCACCGCCGGAGCCCGCGCTCCCAACTCCACCGGAACGCAGGCCGAATCCCACGCCCACCGCGGCGAGGATGATCACCAGGGCAGCCGCGCCCGCCACGAGCGCCCCTCGTCCCTTCTTCGGATCCTTCGGAGCCTCGGCCGTCGCCTCCTCGAGGACCCCCGACCCGACGGGCGCGGCCATGGGCGTGATGACCTGCGAGAGGACGATCGGCTTGCTCGCCACCGGTGGCGCCGGCTTGGCGGCTTCGCGTCGTGGCGCCGACGGCAGGGTCGCCCCCACGGGCTCGTCGGGCTCGGTCCGGACCGCCAGGCGCGCGGAGGTCGCAGCGACGTCCTCGGCGGTGGGGGCGATGGCCGGGTTGCCGGTGACCGACGCCACGTCGTCGGAGAAGGCGCGCACGAAGTCGAGCATCGAGCCGAAGCGCGCGTCCGGCCTCTTGGCCGTGGCCCGCTGGATCGCCGCGTCCACGCGCTCGAGCCGGAGCTCCGGTGCGCTCTCCCACAGGTGGGGCACCGGCGCGGTGCGCTGCAGCCGCAGCGTCTCCGAGATGGAGGGCGCGTCGAACGGGTGCGTGCCGGTCAGCGTCTCGAAGAGCACCAGCCCCAGCGCGTAGATGTCCACGCGGTGATCGAGGGGCAGCCCCTCGCTCTGCTCCGGGGCCATGTACCGCGGCGTGCCGCAGACCATGCCCGGCGCCGTCATCCCGGTGGCCGAGTCCGCCAGCCGCGCCAGCCCGAAGTCGAGGACCTTCACGTGGTAGCCGCGCAGCTCGCGCGACAGCATGAGGTTCTCGGGCTTGAGGTCGCGGTGCACGATGCCCCGCGCGTGCGCAGTGCCCAGCACGTCCGCGACCTGCTGCACCACGTCGAGCGCGTCCTTGACCGGCAGCCGGCCCTCGCGGGCCAGCGTGCGCTTCAGGTCGCAGCCCTCCAGGTACTCCATGCAGATGTAGAGGTTGCCGTCGGCGTCGCGGCCGAAGTCGTGGAGCTGCACCGCGTGCGGGTGGACGATCTGCGCGTAGCTCTTGGCCTCGTTGTGGAACCGGCGCGCGACCTCGGCGTCACCGGAGAAGGTGGCGTGGAGAAACTTGATGGCCACCTTCTGGCCGACCCCGACGTGCTCGGCCTCGTAGACGACCCCCATGCCGCCCTGGCCCAGCTTGCGCAGGATGCGGTAGCGCTCGCCGACGACGCGCCCGCACATCGCGTCCTTGACCGGCTTCGGGTCGGCGGTGGTGCAGCGCGGGCAGAAGTTGGCCCCGGGGGGGAACTCGACGCCGCAGTTGGGGCAGAGGGTGGCCATACGGTCAGGGGCTCAGAGGGCGGGCGAGGATTGCGGGGTGGACGGTCACTCGCGACGCAAGCGGAACTTGGCGTCGGTCATCTCCATCTTGCGGACGTAGCCGGGCTCCTTGATCTCGAACGTGGCCGTGAAGGAGCCCTCGTCGTACTCGAACTTCTGCGAAGCGAGCCGGGTGATCTGAACGGTGCACTTGCCCTCCAGCGCGTCGCGCTCGCCGGCGCGGTGCCACTGCGCGAGGTGGCAGACGGTGAACTCGCCCTTGGCGTCGGCGTCGAGGTAGAGCGAGAAGGACTCGGGCACCGCCTCCTTGCCGGCGTTGAGCGTCAGCCGCTTGCCGTCGTAGGCGAGGATGGAGACCAGGTGGCGGTCGAACTCGAAGCTCCAGTTCTTGTCGAGCTTGCCGTACATCCACATCACCTTCTTCGTCACGTCGCCCAGCTCGCACCAAGGCGTGTGGTTCTTGGCGTAGCCCATCATGTCGCCCACCGAGCCGCCGGCCTCGGCGTACTGGGTGAACCAGTGCTGGTAGGCGGCGCAGTCCTCGTGGAAGGCGGCCTCCATCGCCAGGTCGCGGTACACGCCGGCCATGGCGTCGTGGTTGCGCGGGGTGCGCTTGCAGGCCTTCTCCAGCTCGGCGGCGTGGGAAGCGAGGGCGGCGAGGCCCTGGTGCTTGAGGCGGTCGGACAGCACGACGCCGGTGCCCACCCGGAGGTCCATGTCGTCGGCGCAGCCTTCCTTCATGGCCTTGACCCAGCGCTCGCGGTTGGCCTGGGAGTACTCGTACTCGGCGCCGATGAGCTGCTTGATCTTCTTCTCGATGTTCGTGGCGCTGTGGCCGTTGGGGAAGGCGTCCAGCAGGCGCTGGTACTCGGCGATGGCCTCTTCGGTCTTGCCGTAGGCGAGCAGCGACTCGGCCTTGCGCTCGAGCAGCTCGCAGGCGTCGTGCTCAGCGCGCTGCTTGCCGGCCTCGTCCACCTTCAGGTAGGCGGCGAGCGCGCGCTGGATGCGCTCGTCGAGCTCGGCCATGACCGCCTTGAGCTCCTTGGGGTCCAGGTCGCCGAAGGTGGGCGCGACCCGGTACGCGGAGTCGCTGTCGCTCAGGCGCCCCTCGGTGACGAAGCGCACCAGGTCCTCGAACGGGTCGTGGACGGCGACGTCGCCCAGGTGGCCGTCGCGCATCAGGTTCACGGTCTCCGGAGTGGGATCGAGGCTGGAGGACGGGAACTTGTTGAGGCGCTGGTAGGCCTCGTACTCGACGACCAGGGCGCGCTGGTTGTCGACCCAGCCGCGCATCACCAGCATCGCCTGCGCCTCCTTGCCCTTGAGCGGGATGCGCAGGTGCTCCTTGCGCCAGGAGAGGTACTGCTTGAGCACCCGGGCGATCACCCGGCCCTTGATGACGCGCATCCCGAGCCGCTCCTTCTGGCCCTTCTCGTCGAGAGTGTCGAACGGCTTGGGGTCCTTGAGCGCGGCATCGGCGCGGCGGCCCAGCTCGAGGACGGACTCGGTCGCCATGTCCAAACGGCGCTTGGCGACCTCGTCGAGCTTCTTGAGGATCTCCGTCTTGCGCTCGCGGGCCATCAGGAACGCCGGCTGCTTGGAGACCAGCGCCTGGATGGCCTTGCTGGCTTCATCGAGGCGGCCCTGGTCGGTCAGGTCGAGCGCGACCGAGTAGGCGACGAGGCTCGCCAGATCGGGGACCTTGGCCTTGCGGCGGGCGGCGAGGTTCTTCACCTTCAGGTCGATCCCCGCAGTGATCTTGTCGACCAGCTCCTGCTCCAGGTCGAAGACCTTGTCCTGCGGCCCGTGCACCGAGGCGCTGGCGACGATCTCCGCGGTTTCGGCCTTGCGCAGGTTGGCGACGATGCTCAGGCCTGGCGTGGCGGTGACCAGGGTCCCGGTGAGCGTGTACTGGGCGCCCAGGAAGCGCCCCAGCTTGACCACGGTGGCCTGATCGAAGGCGGCGCCGCGCTGAAGCTTGAGCTCGGCGATGACCGACTCGAGCCGCTCGCGCTCGACGACCCGCACGCCGTCCCAGGCGACGAGGTCGGTGATGATCATGTCGGCCAGGCCCTTGCGCAGGACGTCGAGGTCGGTCTGGCCGGTCTGGTTGTCGAAGTAGAGGACGGTCAGCACCGGCTTGCCGTCGGTGGGGACTGGGGCCGGCGCGGCGGCGAAGACGGCAGCAGCGAGGAGCGCGAGCATGGCGGCTCACGATACCCGATAAGCCCTCCCCCCTGCCCCCTCCCAAACTGATAGGCGTTTGACGCAGCCGTGACCGGACCCGGATACGCCCCGAGGCCGGAGTCGGCTGCGTTAAACGTCGAGTTGAGCGAAGCCGCCGGCACGGGCCCTGCTAATGGGCATCTCGGTCGTGGCTAGTGCGCCTCGGCAGCCATGCGCAGGCGAGAGAGCACGCGCTTCGGCCGTTCCTGAAGAGGCGGCGGAGGTCGCAGCCGGCGGCACGGCGGCAAGCGTGGCGGGCGATGGGCAGACCCGTCGCAGCTCGGCGACGCCGATGGTCGACCGCGGGGATGACGCCAAGGCGATCCATGGCTACGAGGTGTCGTCCGGGGCTTTGCGGATCAGTGGAATGGAGACCATCGTGCCGACGGCGCACACCGGGCATCGGCTCAGGTCGATGCCTGTCAGGCGCTTGAGCCGATCCCGCCAGTCCTCGAGCGGAGCCGGCACCTGCGGATGGGTCGCCAGCAGCACCGCGGCGAGCGCGGCGATGACCCGCGGAACCTCCGGCCGCTCCGCCTCGAGCAGTCGCCGCGCGACTTCGAGCTTGGTCTTGGCGTTGCCCGACGCCATCAGGCCGTAGTGGCGGATCTTCACGAAACCGTCGGGCAGGACGTGCTGCAGGAAGCGGTGGATGAAGTCGTCGGGAGCGAGCGTCGCGGTGCCCTCGCCGCGGGTGCGGAAGTGGACGCCCTCGTCGGCGAGTGCGAGCAGACGCTGGTTCGACAATCCGACACGATGCGTGTACCGGCCCAGATAGCCAAAGACTTGCTCGGGGCCGGCGAAGGGCCTCTTGCAATAGGCAACCCACTTCTTCTTGTAGAGCCGGTCCTTGAGTTGGGCGAAGGCCTTCGGGGCCTCCAGCTCCGCGGGCAGATCGAGGACGTCCGCCTTGTGGCAACCGACGAGCCAGTCCATCAGCTTGCCGCGGAACAGCTTGCCCAGCACCTCCGCCGGGAACAGGTAGTCCTGGCTCCGGGGACGGACCCACCGGTCGCCGCCGGAGTGCAGGCCGCCGCCGGTGACGATGCAGTGCAGGTGCGCGTGGAAGCGCAGGTCGCGCGTCCAGGTGTGCAGCACGCAGGTGAGGCCGAGTTGGGCGCCGAGCCGCTCGGGGTCGGCGCCCAACTCGAGCAGCGTCTGGCTTCCCGCCTTGAAGAGCAGGTCGAAGAAGCGCTCGCGGTTGCGCAGGATGATGCCGTTGAGCAGGTCGTCCGGGACGGTGAAGACCACGTGGAAGTAGTCGGTGGGCAAGAGCCGCTCCATGCGGTTCTCGATCCACTTGGCCTGCGTCAGGCTTTGGCAAGTCGGGCAGTGCCGGTTGCGGCAGGAGCCATAGAAGACCTCCATGTGGCCGCAGCGGTCGCACACATCCACCCGTCCGCCCAGGACCGGAGTCCGGCAGACCTCGATGGCTCTCATCGCCTTGCGCTGCGGCTCACTCAGCGCGTGGCTATTGCGATAGGCCTCGCCGTAGGCCCGGAAGATGTCGCTGACCGTGAGGCGAGGCCGCCCCTGCCCAGCAGGCGCAGGCAGGGACGGCGGGCAAAGCACGCCGGTCTACCGGAGCAGCGGCGCCGCCTTCTCTCCGGCAATCTCCAGAGGCGTCTTCTGGGCTGCGATGTGCGTGGCGCTCACGTGCGTGTAGCGCATGGTGGTGCGGATGGAGGCATGGCCCAGAAGCTCCTGGATGATGCGGACGTCGGTCCCGGCTTCCAGGATGTGAGTCGCGAAGGAGTGCCGCAGCATGTGCGGCGTCACCTTCTTGAGCCCGGCCTTCCTGAGTGCGGTTCGCAGTGCCTCGCGCACGGACGACGGGTCGATGGGCTTGCCAGGGATGGCCCCCGGGAAGAGGTAGGGCCCGGGCTCCGGTGGCCGGACGTTCTTCCAGTAGGAGCGCAGTGCCCCAAGCAGCGGCTGGCTCAGCTTGACGTACCGCTCCTTGCCGCCCTTGCCCAGGACGTGGATGAGCCCGCGCTCCGCCAAGATGTCGTCCGAGCGCAAACGTGCCGCTTCGTGGATCCGCAACCCCGCGTCATACGCGGTGACCAACAGCATCCGGTGTCGTAGATGAGGCAGCGCCGTCAGCGTGGCCACGATCTCCGTGAGACTGACAGGCTTGGGCAGGGTCTTGCGGGCCTTGGGCCAGGGCACGTTGGCCACGACCTCCGGGCGCAGCAGCGTCGCGCGGTAGAGGAACTTGATCGCCGCCACGGACATCCGCAGCTTGCCGGGACCGGCCCCCTCCAGTGCTAGGCCCCTCAGATACTCCAGCACCTCCGCCTCCCCCATCTTGGCAGGCGAACGCATGAAGTGCCGGGCGAAGCCTGACGCGGCGTCCAGGTACTCCTTCCGCGTCCTCGCCGACCGATTCCTCAGACGTAGATCTGCATCCATCCGCTGGTAGAGTTCGCCCATCACGTTGCTCCTTGTGGTTGGTTGTCACCGGGCGCCGGCGGCTACCGGCGCCCGGTTCCACAAGAGTCGATGGGATTCCCTCGCCGACCGAGAAACCTTCTCTCCTCAGAGTCGGCAGGCCTCCGTCAGCTGCCGCGAAGCGGCTTCGTTCAACTGCGGGAGGGGGCAGGGGGGTGGGCCGCGATGGTCCGCCGCTACAAAAGGCTGTCCTTGTCGTACCCGATCCGCACGAGCTCGATCTTCGCGGGGTCCGCCGTCCCAAGGTGGTGCTTGGTGTCCGCCAGCTGGATGTGCTTGGCCGGCGGCGCCAGCGGTCGCTCCTCGCCGAAGAACGCCTTGCGCTTGGCCTCGATGATCCGCAGGCCCACCGAGTCGCAGGCCACGGGATCGAAGCCGACGACGAGCCCGTGGTAGCTCCACACGTACTTCGGGTTGAAGCCGTGGGGGCCGACGCCGTGGAACTGCGGGGTGAACATCACCAGCACGTTTAGGCGCGTCTTGCCCTTCACCATCGGCAGGTTCCAGATGCCCGCCAGGTCTGCGCAGGAGTCCTCGTGCCAGTCCGAGGGATCCTCCGCGAACATGATGTAGTTCTTGATGAGCGAGCCCACGCCCGACCAGTGGTGGCTGCGCATGGGGCGCGCGTTGATCAGCGCGGTCGCGCGCTGGAAGACCGGGTTCTTCTTCACGCCCCGGTCGTCGATGGCGACGTCCGCCTCCTTGACGCCGACCTCCAGCACGCGCTGCTTGAGCGCCTGCTCCACCGCCTCGGTGGTGCCGATGTACTGCCAGACGTTGGTCTTGATGCCGACGACGTCCGCGGGCTTGAGGAAGGTCTTCCAGCCGTCGAGGCCCTTCTTTCCGGTCAGCGCCGCCACCGCGTCGTCCAGCATCTTGAGCACGACGTCCTTTTTCGGCTGGCCCTTCTCGTCGAGCACCGCCTGGTCACGCACGAGGACGACCTTGGTCTTCGCCGCACTCGCCACGGGAGGCGCTGGTTCGGCCTTGGCCGGCTCCCCACCGAACGCTCCGGCTGGCAACAGCGCTGCGCCGCCGACAGCCGCCATCGAGAGGTTGAACTGCCTGCGCGTCAGCCCCTTCTTCGTGCTCATGGCACCTCCGAGAGCGCCTGCTCGACGGCCGCCTTCGTCGGCGCGTCGAGCACGATGACCAGCCGCTTCGCCTTCCGCTTCACGCCCGCCCAGCGCTCGCCCTTCTTCGACACGGCAGCGCCGCCCAGGACCGACTCTGTGAATCCCTTTTGCCCCTGCTTCGCCTCGTCCTCGGCCGGGTAGTCGACCACCATCAAGACGTGCCGCTCACCCTTGCGCTCGTAGCGCGCTTGCACCGCTTCGGTCTTGGGGTTGATTCCGAGCGGGTTGGCGCTCGAGACGCTGACGTAGTCGTTCTGCAGCAGGTGGTGGTGGAACGTCCGCGCGCTCGCCTCCACCAGGCCCGCCTTCGGCAACGCCTTCAGGATCTCCGGCAGCGCCCCGTTCTCCGGGATGAGCCCGGCGATCGCATTGCCCAGCTCGTAGACGGCCTTCCGCTTGGCCTCGGTCTCCGGATAGCCGAGCACCGACACGTAGTACCGGTGCTTCCAGAAGGTGAGCAGGCCACCCGCGTACTCCGAGCCCTGCCCCACCTCTGCCGAGACGCTCTCGCGGCCGTGCGCGAACGCGCCGAAGGCGCCGCGCGGGCTGCCCATGTCGAAGACGTCGACCTTGATGAGGTCGTCCTTGCCCGCGGTGTACTCGAAGCTCGTGGCGCTGACGAAGTCGTAGGCCAGGTAGAGCTCGGCGCCGCCGTCGATGTAGTCGTACAGCGTCTTCCGGTCCCACTTCTGGGGCGCGGCAGGCTTCTTCCACTCGCCCACCTTCGCCGGGAGCCTGGCAGCGAAGTCGGGCGCTCCTGACGCCGACGCCGGGCCCGGCCCGAGTACGAGCCAGAGTCCGGCGGCGGCGAATGCGAGACGGAGCATGCGCGGATTCTATCCGCGGCCTCCCGTCAGGTCTTCTCGATGCTCACGAGCGCCGGCGCCGGTCTACGGAGTCGGCGCTCGAGGTGCTGCTCTGGCCCACTCGCAAAGCCTGCGCGCCTCCTCGGTCGCCAGGCGCGCCTCGGGGTGGAGGAATCGGTAGGCGGCGGGCGGCATCTCGCCGCTCTCGACGTCCTCGCACACCTCGCCCAACAGCTTGTGCTGGCGGTCCGGCGGATAGCGGCCCCATTCGGAGAGGTTCAGCTCCCCGCGGCCCTCTTCGACGTCGTGCGCCAGCAGCCACGAGGCCGGCGCGACCTCGCTGTACCAGGGCCAGCGCGTGCGGTGGGTGTGGCAGTCGGCGCAGGCACGGTCGAGGAGCGCGGCGACCTCCGGCTCCACGGTCCGCTGCGCGACCAGCGTCAGGCTGCGGTCCTCTGGAGGATTGGTCCGCTCCGGGCGGATCGCCTGCGCCGCGAGGACGAGGGCGGCGACGAGGAAGGCTGCCTTGAGCGAACGGGACATGGTCTACCGCTCCATCCGGACCTTCTCGATCCGCTCGAGCGCTGCCTTGAAGGCGTCGCGGTGCTTCATCTCGTCCTTGCGGATCTCCTCGAAGCGCGCCGCGGCCTGCTGGTCGCCCGCGGCGGCCGCCTTCCGCGCGAACTCGGCGTAGAGAGCGTCGACCTCGTGGCTCTCTCCCTGGATGGCGTCGCGCAGGTTGTCGGTGTCGCTGCCCACCAGGCCGGCGAGCTCGGCCTGCTCCGCGAAGTGCTCGAGGTGCTCGGTGGCAGCGGCGTCCTCGAAGAGCTTCGCCAGGTCTTCGCGGCCGTTCTGGCGGGCCTGCTTGGCGAAGAGCAGGTACTTGGCGTGGGCGAAGGCCTCCCCATGCATGGCGACGTCCAGGTCGGCGCGCGTCTGCCGGCTGGTCCTCATGGACGTCGCCGTCCAGAGGCCTGCGTTGATTCCGAAGGAAGCCGCCGCCAGCATCGCCAACGCGACCAACGTCTTCATCGAGTCCCCACCTTTCTCGAGGTCCAAGTCAGGCTAGGCATTGGAGTCGCCATCGCATCGCCTGATGGGATGGCTCGGGCGGGGGCGTTCGGGGGAGTCGAGGATCGCCGGCGCACTCCGGGAAGGCGCCAGTTCGCCCAGGCAATGTGGTGACTCACCGCATCAGAGCGCTAACCACCTGATTTCCGGTCCGAATCCGGCCGACTTTTATGCCCTGTTTTCAAGCGCTTAGACAGGCCATCGTCCGGTTGCCAAACCGGGCTTTCGCCCCTCGCCGCCACAGACCATCTGGTCTGTACTTGAAGTCTGCACCTCCGGGATGTACCGTTGGTCGGTCTTTTTGGTCTCCACCCTCGAGGCACTCATGGCGCGACCGCGTTTCCAGAAGGCCGACCCCGCCAAGCAGCAAGCCATCCTGAAGGCGGCGGCGAAGGAGTTCGCCACCGTCGGCTACGAGGGCGCCTCGGTGAACCGCATCCTCGAGGCGGCCGGGCTGTCGAAGGGCGGCTTCTACTACTACTTCGACGACAAGGCCGACCTCGCGGCCACCGTCCTGCTCTGGATCTACAAGGACCTGTTCGCCTTCTACGACCGCCTCGCCGTCCCCGACGACCCGGCGAAGTTCTGGGACGCGGTGGCGGAGTTCACGCGCGAGTCGATGCGCATGCTCGACCGCACCCCGCACGCCAACGAGCTCCTCTCGCGGCTGGGCCACGCCTTCCTCAACGACAAGGAGCTCGCGCAGCGGATGATGCAATCCATCGCCGGCCCCCTGGCCTCGCTCAACGCGCTGTGGAAGAAGGGCCAGGACATCGGGGCGGTGCGCTCCGACCTGCCGGTCCCGGTCCTCATCTCGCTCGTCCAGGCCGCCAAGGAGGCGCTCATGCGCGCGCTCCTGCCCGTGGACCACGTCTACACCCGCGAAGAGCTTCGACCACTTCACCCGAGTCCACCTGGACATGGTCCGCCGTATCTGCGCCCCCGCAGAGGAGAAGCACTCATGACCGCGCTCACCTCCACCCTGCTCTGCCTCGCCCTGGCCGCGGCTCCGGCCGCCAAGCCCGCCGCCGACGCCCCACCGGCCGACGTCCCCGCCTGCCCCTCCGGCAGCGACGCCCCGGACGTCGCGGCGCTGGTCGCCCGCAACGAGAAGCTGCTCAACGGCCGCTCGTCCGAGTCGACCTTCACCATGACCATCAAGACCAAGGACTGGACGCGCTCGCTCAAGCTGCAGTCCTGGTCGCGCGGCAAGGACTACGCGCTCGTCCGCGTGCTCGAGGGCGGCGCGCGCGAGACGGGGATGATGACCCTCAAGCGCGAGAAGCAGCTCTGGAACTACCTGCCGCAGGCGGGCCGGGTGATGAAGCTGCCCAGCGGCATGATGGGCGACAGCTGGATGGGCTCGGACTTCACCAACGACGACCTGGTGAAGGGCTCCTCCCTCGAGGAGGACTACACCTCCAAGGTCCTGGGCACCGAGAAGCACGCCCAGGGCGACGCCTGGAGGATTGAGCTCAAGCCCAAGCCCGACCGTCCGGTGGTCTGGGGCAAGGTCGAGCTGCTCATGGACCGCAAGACCTGCCTGCCGGTCCGCCAGGTCTTCTTCGACGAGGACGGCAAGCCCGCGCGCACCATGGAGTTCGCCGACTTCCGGCAGGTCGGCTGGCGCAGCTTCCCGGCGAAGATGACCATCGTCCCCGCCGAAGCCGGCCGCCAGACGTCGATCTCCTACGAGAAGATCGAGTTCGACCAGGACATCCCCGACGACACCTTCGCCCTCCACCGGCTGCGGCAGGGGAGGTAGGCCGCCATGCTCCTCTTGAAGCTCGCCTGGCGGAACATCTGGCGCAACGTGCGCCGCACCACGATCACGTTGGCGGCACTGGCGTTGGGCGTCACCGCCATCGTCTCGCTCCACAGCTTCCGCGAGGTGGCCTACGCGGAGATGACCAAGGGCCTCACCCACGGCCTGATGGGCCACGCCCAGGTCCACGGCCTGGGCTACCAGTCCTCGCCCGAGCTGGGGAACGTCGTCGCCGACGCCGTGGCCGTCGAGGCCAGGCTGGAGAAGGCGATCCCCGGCACCCAGACCGAGCGCCGGGTGATGGGCGCAGGGCTCGCCGGCTCCGGCGAGTCGGCCACCGCGGCGATGGTGATGGGCGTCGAGCCCCGGAAGCCCGCGTCCACCGCCTCGCTCACCTTGAAGAAGGGCCGCACGCTCGCAGCCGAGGCGGCGCACGAGGCGCTCGTCGGCACCGGGATCGCCGAGGAGCTGCACCTCGAGCCCGGCGGCGAGCTGGTCCTCGTCGGCCAGGCCGCCGACGGCTCGCTCGCCAACGACCGCTTCACCGTGGTGGGCATCGCCGACGTCGGCGGCACCGAGGCCAACGCCACCGCCGTCTTCATCCACCTCGCCGACGCCCAGGCCTTCTACTCGCTGGGCGAGGGCGTCCACCAGATCGTCGTGCGCCTGCCCACCGATCCGGACGACCTCTCCCAGCCGGTCTCGCTGCTGCGCGGCGCCCTCGACCTGACCCGCGTCGAGGTCCTGTCTTGGGCGGAGATCCTCCCCGAGCTCAAGGGCGCCATGGACGCCAAGCGCAAGAACCAGCGCATCGTCGACCTCATCGTCTTCCTCATCGTCTCGCTGGGCGTGCTCAACACCATGACCATGTCCACCTTCGAGCGCACCCGCGAGTTCGGGGTCATGGCCTGCCTGGGCACCCGCCGCCGCCGCGTGCTGGGGATGGTGGTCCTCGAGGCGCTCCTGCAGGGCCTGCTCGGCTTCGCCATCGGCGTCGTCTGCTCCTGGGCCCTGCTGGCAGCCATCGGCACCGCCGACCTGTCGAGCCTGGGCGCGGTGGACGTCATGGGCACCAAGATGCCCGACGCGCTCGTCCTGGGCCTCTCCCCCACCGCCGTCGCCTCCGCGGCGCTCACCACGATTCTCACCATGTTGGCCGGCGGGCTCATCCCGGCCATCCGCGCCTCCCGGCTCAAGCCGGTCGAGGCCACGAGGTACGTCTGATGAGGACCATCCTCAAGATCGCCTGGCGCAGCATCTGGCGGAACCGGCGCCGCACGTACATCAGCATGTGCGCGGTGGGCATCGGCCTGTTCCTGACCATCGTCTACGGCGGCATCCTGGCCAGCATCTTCGGCGACGCCAAGGAGCAGCTCGACAACACCGGCATGGGCCACGTGGAGATCACCGCGCCTGGCTGGCGGACGCAGCACAAGGCCACGCAGAACCTGGCCTCGCCCGCGGAGCTGCTCGCCGGGCTCGACCTGCCGCCCGCGACCGAGGCGGGCTGGCGCATCGTCAGCCGGGCGCTCGTCTCCAGCGCCCGCGGCAGCGAGGGCGTCGAGCTGCAGGGCGTGGACTGGGAGCGGGAGGCGACCCTCTCCGCCCACGTGCGCGACGTGCGCCAGGGCGAGCGCCCCGCGGCCGACGACGAGCGCGGCATCCTCATCGGCGAGAAGCTGGCCGACCGGCTCAAGGTGAAGGTGGGCTCGAAGATCCGCCTGATGGCCCAGCGCACCGACGGAGAGATCGGCGCGGAGCTCTTCCGCGTGCGCGGCATCTTCCACTCCCTCTCTCCCGGCATCTCGCAGCGGCGGGTGATGGTCGGCGAGGCCGCGGCGCGCAAGCTCCTGGGGGTGGGCAGCGTCGCCCACCAGGTCGTCCTCCAGCTCGACCGCGCCGGCGAGGCCGACGCGATCGCCGCCCGGCTCAAGGCCAAGCTCGGGGCCGGCTACGAGGTCCTCTCCTACGGCGACCTGTTGCCGGCCATGCGCACCATCGAGAAGTGGAGCGACAAGATGATGCTCATCGCCGCCTTCTTCATCTACGGGCTGGTCGGCCTGGGCATCCTCAACACCATCCTGATGTCGGTGATGGAGCGCTCCCGCGAGTTCGGCGTGCTGCGCGCCATCGGCACCCGGCCCGGCCGCGTGGTGGCGCAGGTGCTGGGCGAGTCGTTCTGGATCGCCACGATGAGCGCGCTCCTGGGCCTGGCCGCGGGCCTGGCGATGACCTGGTACGGGTCGACCCACGCGCTCCTGAACATCGGCGGGGGCGCCGCCGGCGACGGGCTGGAGTACGCCGGGACGGTGATGAAGACCGCGGTCAAGACGCGCTTCCTGCCGCTGGAGGCGCTGCAGGCGGCCGGGCTGATCTACGTCATGGCGCTGGTCACCGCGCTCTACCCCGCCTGGAAGGTGGCCCGGCTGCCGCCTGCCCAGGCCCTGCATTCGAACTGACGAGGAAAGGAGCACGCCATGTCCGTCATCGAAGTCGTCGCCGTGACCAAGGACTACGTGGAGAAGGGCCAGATCACCACGCGGGCCCTGCGCGGGGTGGACCTGACGGTGGAGAAGGGCGAGTTCATGGCCATCGCCGGGCCGTCCGGCTCCGGCAAGACCACCCTGCTCAACCTCATCGGCGCCCTGGACACCGCCACCTCCGGGACCATCAAGATCGACGGCAGGAAGATCGGCAAGATGAGCCAGGAGGCGCTCTCGGATCTGCGCCGCGACCGCATCGGCTTCGTCTTCCAGGCCTACAACCTGGTGCCGGTGCTCACCGCGGCGGAGAACGCCGAGTACGTGATGGAGCTCAAGGGCGTGCCCGCCGGCGAGCGCCGCAAGCGCATCGCCGAGCTGTTCGAGCGGATGGGGATGAAGGAGCTGCTCGACACGCGCCCGCTGAAGATGAGCGGCGGGCAGCAGCAGCGCGTCGCCGTGGCCCGGGCCATCGCCAGCGCGCCGGCGCTGGTGCTCGCCGACGAGCCGACCGCCAACCTCGACCAGACCACCGGCCGCGCGCTGGTGGAGCTGATGCGCGAGCTCAACCGGGAGCGGGGCATCACCTTCGTCTTCTCCACCCACGACCCGATGGTGCTCGAGCAGGCCGACCGCGTGGTGCGGCTGGTGGACGGCAAGGTGGCCTCCGACGAGAGGAAGAAGGCCGCCTGATGCGAGCGGGGCTGCCAGCGCCGTCACGGCCTTCCGCACGGGCCCGGCTGAGGCCGGCCGTCCTCCTCGTGGCGGCGCTAGGACTGATCGGTGCGCGGGAGGCCCACGCCAAGGAGCTGTGGAAGAGCGCCGACGGCGCCTGGGAGCTCGACCTGGGCGGCCACTACAAGGCCTACGTCTCCGGGCTCGCGCTTCCGGGCGGGCTCGTCGACGGCACGACCGCGCTCTCGCGGACGCTCGACGCCGCCAAGCTGCAGCTCCCCGAGGAGCAGGCTGCCCTGGTGCCCGGCTTCGACCCGCTGCCGCGCGAGGCGGCGATGTCCACGCACGTCGCGCGGATCCAGGGCCGGCTGCTCTGGACGAGCCACCTCGACTTCGAGGCGGCCTGGCAGGTCGGCATCGCCATGGCCTCCCACCCCGGCTTCCTCCAGGGCAGCTCGCTGGGCGGCTCGCCGGTGGGCAGCGCCTCGGCAGCGCAGCGGCGGCTCGTGGACTTCGACCCGGTGCTCGGCCAGAACGACGTCTTCCGCGTGCAGCACGACCTCGATCGCCTCGCGCTGAAGCTCTCGCTGCCGCACGTGGATCTGGTCGTCGGACGGCAGGTCCTCTCCTGGGGCAGCGGCAGGCTGTGGAACCCGACCGACCTCCTGAGCCCCTTCGCGCCCACCGACATCGACAAGGAGATCCGCAAGGGCGTCGACGCGGTGCGCCTGAGCTTCCAGCTGGGCTCGACGGGCCTGCTCGACCTGATGTGGCTGCCGCAGCAGCGACCCGAGGACCACGGCGGCGTGCTGCGCGGACAGCTCAACTTCGGCGGCTACGACGTCTCGCTCTCCGCCGCCAAGTACGTCTCCGACGTGGTCTTCGGCGCCGACGTCTCCGGCGACGCGGGCCCGCTCGGCGTCCACGTCGAGGCCGCCTACACGCTGGGCATCACCGGCTGGAGCACCGGAGACCTGAAGGTCGACGAGCACTTCTTCCGCGGCGTCGCCGGCGCCGAGTGGCGGCCGCACGAGAAGCTCATCCTGATGGCCGAGTACTACTTCAACGGCTTCGGCGCGACGCACGCCTCGGGCTACCTGGCCAAGATGCAGAGCGACCGCGTCGCCCGCGGGGAGATCTTCGGCGCCGGCCGGCACTACCTGGGCCTCGTCGCCAGCTGGCTGGCCACCGACCTGCTCACCGCGAACCTGACCGTGCTCGGCAACCTGCAGGACCCCAGCGCGATGCTCGTGCCAGTCATCGAGTACTCGGTGGAGCAGAGCGTGCTCTTGCGCCTGGGCGGCTTCGTGCCCATCGGCAAGGGCCCCGACCCGCGTGCGCTCCAGGCGCTCGAGCCCGGCGACGTCCTGGCCCAGACCGCGGCCTTCAAGGCCGCCACCTCGACGCTCGGGCTGCGCAGCGAGTACGGCACGTCGGCGGCCGGCGTGTTCCTGCAGGTCGCGGTCTACCGGTAGACGCTGGGAGCCAAGCACGCCGAGGAGAAGCGGTTGTGTATCCGTCGCCTTGGCCCCTTGGCCGCTTGGCGTCAAGACCGCAGCCTCGATCCCCGTTGCACGGATCCGCGGCGGTCCATGTTGATGAACGCTGACATACCTTTAGCAGGCTCGTCTGGCGCAGCCCTGGGCTCGGCTCTCCAGCTGCAGGGAGTCGACCATTGGGGTCGAGCCCTGTCCCACGCGCGCAAGAGCGACGCCGCCAACGAAACAGCCAGGCAGTTGCCCGCCTGGCCGTTCCGAATCGATCGATGTCTCGCCGCCCGGGCCGACGGACGGGCGGGCGGCTACGCCTTGCGGATGACGTCGGTGCCCATGAACGGGCGCAGCACCTCGGGCACCACCACCGAGCCGTCGGCCTGCTGGTAGTTCTCGAGAATGGCGACGAGCGTGCGGCCCACGGCCAGGCCCGAGCCGTTGAGCGTGTGCACGAACTGCGGCTTGTCCTTGGGCGTGGGGCGGAAGCGGATGTTGGCGCGCCGCGCCTGGAAGTCCTCGAAGTTGGAGCAGCTGGAGATCTCGCGGTAGGCGCTCTGCCCGGGCAGCCAGACCTCGAGGTCGTAGCACTTGGCGGCGCTGAACCCGAGGTCGCCGGCGCACAGCACCACCACGCGGTAGTGCAGGCCCAGCTTCTTGAGGATCTCCTCGGCGTCGTTGGTCAGCGCCTCGTGCTCCTCGTAGCTCTTCTCGGGCCGCGCGAACTTGACCAGCTCCACCTTCTGGAACTGGTGCTGGCGGATGAGGCCGCGGGTGTCCTTGCCGTAGCTGCCCGCCTCGCGGCGGAAGCAGGGCGTGTAGGCGCAGTACTTCACCGTCAGCTGGTCCGCCTCGAGGATCTCCTCGCGGTGCAGGTTGGTCACCGGCACCTCGGCGGTCGGCACCAGGAACAGCTCCGGGTCGCCGGAGGTCTTGAACGCGTCCTCCTCGAACTTGGGCAGCTGGCCGGTGCCGGTCATCGAGGCGCGGTTGACCAGGAAGGGCGGCAGGATCTCGGTGTAGCCGCGCGAGGTGTGCGTCTCGAGCATGAAGTGGATGAGCGCGCGCTCGAGCTTGGCGCCCAGGCCCTTGTAGACCGCGAAGCGGGGCCCGCTGATCTTGGTGGCGCGCTCGAAGTCGAGGATGCCGAGCGCCTCGCCGATCTCCCAGTGGGCCTTGGGCGTGAAGTCGTAGGCCTTCTTCTCGCCCACGCTGCGCACGACCGGGTTCTCCTCGCTCGACTTCCCGTCGGGCACCGAGTCGTGCGGCATGTTCGGCACCATCATCAGGATCTTCGAGATGGCCTCCTCGATCTCCTTGAGCTTGCCCTCGATGTCCTTGCCCTTCTCCTTGAGCTCCTTGGAGAAGCCCTTCAGCTCGTTCTTGGCGTCGTCGGCCAGGGGCTGGGTGTAGGTCTTGCCGCGCACGGTCTTGGTCACCGGCGTCTTGCCCGGCGCGAGCAGCGCGCCCACGTCGGCGGACTCGGTGCGCACCGCCTCGACCTTCACGAACAGCTCGCGCCGCTCGCCGAACAGCCGCTTGAACTCCCCCAGCTCCACCGTGCCGCGCCGCGAGAGCCGCCGCACCACCTCGTCGAAGTTCTGGGCCACGTACTTTAGGTCGAGCATGAGGGTCCTCAAGTCCTTGAAATGACTGCGTTTCTACCAATAGAAGGCGCGTAGGATAGGCACGGCCCGCCAGGCGGGTCAATCACGCTCCGTCCTCGACACGCCGAGCCTGTCGAAGGGCGTGCGACCTCATCGAGGCAGCGGGCCTCGACATCCCGAGCCCGTCGAGGGGTCAGCCCCGACACCCCGAGCTTGTCGAGGGGCCAGCGCTCAATCCTTCCATCTGCGCGACCCGAGCCCGTCGACGGGTCAGCGGACCAGGAGCGTGAACGCGCCGCCGCCGGAGTCCGCGGCGTACCGGTCGACGTAGATGAAGTACTTCACGCGGGCGATGCCGTGGATGACCAGCTTCTCGGCCCAGCCGCTGCCGTGGGCGTCGGCGGCGTGGACGCACAGGAAGTCGTCCACCCCACAGAGGTCCATGGTGTACCAGAGGGCCGGGTCCCAGCCGACGGGAGTGATCTCGACCACGAAGTCTCCGTTCCGCTCGGGCTCGTAGACGTAGACGAGGTCGTCGCCGGCGGCCGGGTAGCCGGTGTCGGCGTAGCAGGCGGGCGAGATGAAGGTGCCGTAGTCGGGCAGCGCTCCGGTCAGGTCGCCCTCGGTGGGGACGCCCCGGGTCAGCTCGACGGCGTTGTCGCCGTTCGGGCCGCACTTGTCGTTGGGGAGGTTGGCGCCGGCGGGGTCGATGGCGATGGTGAACGGCCCGCCGCCGGAGGGCAGGTAGCGGTCCACGTAGATGTAGTAGGTGACGCCGGCCTCGCCCTCCACGGTCAGCTTCTCGGAGCCGCCGCTGAAGGCGCCGTCGCGCGCGTGCACACAGCCCAGGCCGTCATCGCCGCAGACGTCCTCGGTGTACCAGAGGTAGCCGTCCCAGCCCTGCGGGCGCAGCACGATGGTGAAGCTGCCGTCCTGCGTCGGGGCGTAGGAGTAGACGAGGTCGCGCCCCGGCGCGTCGTTCATGTTGGCTTCGAAGTAGCAGAGGTCGGAGACGAAGTCGCCGTAGTCGGCGGCGGCCAGGGTGGAGTCGCCCGCGGTCCACTGGCCCTTGACCAGCGCGATGGCCCCGGTACCGTCGGGGTCGCAGACGTCGTTGGGGGGACGGGAGAGCCGCTTGAGCTCGATGGTGAACGGGCCGACCGGCTCCGAGTCCGAGTAGCGGTCGACGTAGAAGTAGTAGGTCTTTCCGGCCTGGCCCTCGACCCAGATGGACTCCGCGCCGGCGCTCACCTCCGAGTCCGAGGCCCCCAGGCATGCGGTGCCGTCGCCGCCGCAGGCGCCCTCGGTGTACCAGAGGTAGGGATCGCCGGCGCCTTGCGGCGTGACCGTGACCAGGAACGGGTCGTCGGTGGTCGGCTGGTACTGGTAGACGACGTCGTGCCCCGGGGCGTTGTAGTCGAAGGCCTCCCCGTAGCAGGCCTCGTTCATGGCGGCGCCGTAGTCCGCGCGCGCGCTGGAGGTGTCCCCGGCGATGGCCGGGCCGTTGAGCACCAGCGTCGTCGGGTGGGCGCAGGTGTCGTTGGCCGGCGGCAGCACCGGCGCGCTGGTGGCGATGGCCACGTCGAACTCGCCCACCGAGGAGACGCCGTCGACCCAGAGCCAGTAGGTGCCGGGCTCGACGTACATCACCGTCAGCTCCGCGGCGTCGCCCGGGTGCACCGCCAGGGCGCAGCCCAGCTGCTCGGCACGCGACTCGCTCTCGCACGGCGCCTTGCGCAGGTAGACCACCGGGCGGAAGTCGATGCTCGAGCCCTTGGGCGTCACCCTGGCCACCACCTTGAGGGGCTCGGTGAGCGTGAGGGCGAAGACGGTGTCCCCCGCCTTGTCGCCGCCGCAGCTGCCGCGGGTGAAGTTGGCCGAGCTCGCCGTCGTGCCCAGGGCGGCGCCCACCCCGCCGGCCAGCGTGATCTGCGGTGCGGCGACGCACGGCGAGGGCGGCGGCGGCCTGGCGTCGACGGTGAGGGTGAAGGGGCCCTCGGACTTCGAGGCCGAGTCGACCCAGACGTAGTAGCGGCCCTCGGGCACCTTGCGTGCGGTGGCGGTCGCCGTGCGGCCCACCGGCACCTCGCAGGCCACCTCCCGCCCGGTGGCCTCGGGGTCGCACGAGTTCCAGATCATCACCGCCGCCTCGGCGGTGGGGCTCAGGAAGCTCACCGTGGCGGTCAGGTCGCGCTCGCCCAGGCCGGTGGTGTCCACGCTGTAGACGAGGTCGAGGCCATGCGAGCTGCCGCAGCTCGCCGCGGCGTCGTCGCCGGCCGCCAGGAGCGTGCTGCCGGTCACCGTCTCGTGGCCGGCCGCGTCCAGGACGATCGGCTCGGCGCTGCTCCCGTCGAGCGTGCAGACGTCGTTGGCGGGGATGGGCAGGGGGCTCGACAGGTCGAGCTGCAGGGTGAAGGTCCCCGCCGACCCGCCGCCGCTGCCGTCGACCCAGACGTAGTAGCTTCCCGGGTCGAGCGAGCGCTTGAGGAAGCTCGCCGAGCCCGTCCCCGACGCGCAGGCCAGCTCGTCGCTCGCCACCGGCGCCGAGCACGACCCCTTGCGCAGGTAGACCACCGGCGAGGCGGTGGGGTCGTCGAAGGTGGCGGTGACGCGCAGGTCCTTGGCCCCCGGGCCCGCATCGAGCATGAGCAGGTAGACCAGGTCCGGTCCCGAGCCGCCGCACTTGTTGGAGGTCCCCGAGTTCGTTGCCCAGCTGGTGTCGCCATGGACCACCAGGGTGCCGTTCCCCGGGATGTCCAGGGCGGACCGATCGATCACCTTCGCCGTCTCGCAGGTGTCGGGCAGCGTCACCGCCGCTGCCAGCTCGACGGAGATCTGGAAGGCGCCCTGCGAGCCGTTCTCACCGTCGACGAGGACGAAGTACTGGCCCGGCCCCAGGTCGAGGAAGTACAGGGACGTCTCGCCGCTGCCCTGGTAGTCGGCGCAGCCGTTCTCGAGCTCGCTGTCCGGGTCCGCGCAGTTCTTGCGCACCGACACCGCCGGATGGAAGCCCACCGCCGCCGGGTCCGCCACCACCCGGACGTGGACCGAGCGCCGGCTGCTGGGCGGGACGATGAAGCTGTAGACCACGTCCGGTCCGTCCTGCGGGAAGACGTCGGAGGTGCAGCTGCCCTGCGAGTCGTCGTTGGCGGCGACGGTGGTCCCCGCCTGCGGCCCAGCCGCGTTGGTCAGGTCGACGGCGGCGGAGCACTGGTCGTTGGCCGGTACCGGGTCGGGCGTGCCCAGGCTCACCTTCAAGTCGAACGGCCCGACGTAGAGCGGGCTCTCGCTGTCCACCACCACGAAGTACGTCCCCGGGGGGAGCAGGTTGACCCGCGCGGTGGCCTGCGAGAAGCCGCGCGCGCAGGCCTTGTCGGGCCCGGCACCGCAGTCCTGGCGCAGGTACACCACCGGCGCCAGGTGGCGCGAGCCGATGGCGCTCACCTCCACCGTCACCTTGCGCGCCTCGGTGCCGCCGACGGTGAACTTGTAGACCACGTCGGGCCCCGCGCTCTCGGTGCAGCTGCCCTGCAGGTCGCCCGTGGCCAGCGAGGTGTCGCCGGTGGCCGTGGCCACCTCGTCGGCGCCGAAGGCGAGCACCTCGGCCGTGCCGCAGCGCTCGTTGGCGGGCGGCCCGGCCGACAGGCACACGTGGTCGCGGCAGACCTTGCCCGATGCCGGGCAGGGGTCGCCGCAGTCCTCGCTGCGGGCGCGCCCGCAGTTGTCGGCGGCATCGATGGCGCCGCAGCGCAGGCCCGCCAGCGAAAGGCGCGAACAGAACTCGTCCTTGGTCTCCGGGACGCAGGCCTTGCACCGGTTGGTCGCCTCGTCGCAGGACTCGAAGCCCAGGCACGCGCCGTTGCCGCAGTGGACGGTGCGCCGCGCTCCACAGTTGTCCTTGGCGGCGATGGCGCCGCACTCCTTGCCCTCGTCCTTGGCCATGCGGCTGCAGAAGGACTGGTCGCCCTCGTAGCTGCACTTGACGCAGACGTTGTCGGTGCAGGTGCCGCCGGTGCAGGTCCCGCAGTCCTCCGCGCGCGGCTCGCCGCACTCCTCGCCGGTGAACGGGCCGCAGTCCTTGCCGTAGGAGGCGCAGAAGTCGGCCGGGCTCTTGGCGTTGCACGGGCCGGTGCAGGTGTTGTCGGCGGCGCAGAGGCGGCCGTTGGCGCAGTCCGGGCAGGTCTCGGTGCGCGCCTCGCCGGTGCAGGCGCTGACCTCGCTGATGGCGCCGCAGGTCTTGCCCAGGCTCGACTGGCGCGCGCAGAACTCGTCCTTCGTCTCCTGGGGGCAGGGCTCGCAGGTCCAGGTCTCCACCTTGCACTGCGTCCCCTTGGCGCACGTGCCGCAGGGGTGCCCGCAGCCGTCGTCGCCGCACTGGCGGTTCTCGCAGGAGGTGGGCTTGCAGCAGGCGTTGGAGACCGCGTCGCAGACCTGGTCGGCGGTGCTGCAGCACGCCGCGCCGCACTGGACGGTCAGGCAGGTCTCCTCGACCGGCTGGTTGGGGCAGCTGGCGAGAACGAGGGCGGCGAGCGGGGCCAGGGCGGCCCGGCGCGCCGTGTACGGCGTCGGTGACATGCGCTTGCTCTCCCGCCCGACGGGCAACGGCCGAAGGCTTCCTATAGTAGACGGACCTGGCCCCGAGCGCCTCTGCGCGGCCTCGCCCCGCCGTCCGCGAAGTTGTGGGAGGGGGGCTCCTCGCTTATGGTGGGGGCACTTTTTCGGTGGCGGGAAGCGATGTCCCAGCTGATCGGCGACAAGTACGAGATCGTCAAGCGGCTGGCCGTGGGCGGCATGGGGGAGATCTTCCTTGCCCGCCAGCGCGGCTTCGCCGGCTTCGACCGCCTGGCCATCGTCAAGACGCTCCTGCCGGACCTGGCCGACCAGGAAGGGTTCATCGACCAGTTCCTGGACGAGGCCCGGGTCGCGGCCACCCTCAACCACCCCAACATCGTCTGCATCTACGAGGTGGGGCTGCACCAGCCCGAGGGCATCCACTACATCGCGATGGAGTACATCAACGGCGAGTCCATCGCGCGCCTGAAGGCCGCGGCCCGCAAGCAGGGCAAGACCCTCCCCATCCCCATCGCGGTGCGCATCGTCCACGACGCGGCGCAGGGGCTCGACTACGCCCACCACGCCAAGGACCCCGAGGGACGGCCGCTCAACGTCGTCCACCGCGACGTCACCCCGCACAACATCATGGTGTCCACCGCGGGGGTGACCAAGGTGGTGGACTTCGGCGTGGCGCGCGCCAGCAACCGCTCCACGCGCACCACCACCGGCACCATCAAGGGCAAGGTGCCCTACATGCCGCCGGAGCAGCTCTCCAACGGCGAGCTCGACGGACGCACCGACCAGTGGGCCCTGGGCGTGGTGCTCTGGGAGATGCTCACCGGGCAGCGGCTGTTCAAGGCCGACACCGACGTCGCCGCCATCCAGCACATCCTCCACGGCCCCATCCACGCGCCCTCCAAGGTGGCGCCGAACGTCTCGCCGGAGCTGGACGCCATCGTCATGAAGATGCTCCAGCGCAAGATGAGCGCGCGCTTCGGGCGTCTGCAGGAGGTGGCCGAGCACCTGCGCAGCTACCTCGAGTCGGTCTCGCGCCAGTCGTCGGAGACCGAGGTCTCGGCCTTCGTCACCCAGATCGCCGGGAGCGGCATCGACGAGCGCGTGCAGGACCTGACGCCCGTCTCGCAGAACTACCTCGTCTCCATGAAGGGCTCGGGCACCGGCTCGCACGGCTCTTCGGCGGTCAGGGCCGCGACGGCAGCACCAACCCCGATGAGCGGGGCGCTGATCGGCGCGCTGGTCGGCGTCGCGCTGCTGGGCCTCGTGGGCGGCGGTCTGGCCATCGTGCGCCCGTGGGAGCAGAAGGCCCAGACGCAGACCGAGCCGGTGGTGGAGAACCCCAGGCCCATCAAGCCCAGGACGCCTGCGACCGACCCGGTCCCGGACCCGACGCCCAAGCCCCCCGACCGGCCGGCGACGCCGGATCCCGAGCCGCAGACGGTGCTGGTGCTCAGCTCCGATCCCGCCGGCGCCAAGGTGCTCGAGGGCGGCCGGCTCCTGGGGCTGACGCCGGTGCGCATCCGCACCCTCGACCCCGACACCGAGTACCAGCTGGTGCTCGACAAGCAGGGCTTCGAGCCGACGGTGGTAGCAGTCAAGCTGGACAAGGGCGACACCAAGGAGCTGTCGGTCCCGCTGGCCAAGAAGGTGGCCGCCGTCGCTACGCCGCGCCCGAGCAACCCCCAGCCCACCTCTCCCACCCCGAACCCCAGGCCCGACAAGCCGCAGACCGTCTCCAACGAGGACGGCTACCTGACGCTGACCACCGTGCCGTGGACCCAGGTGACGATCGCCGGGACCCCGTACGGCGTGACCCCGGTCTTCAAGATCAAGCTGCCTCCGGGCAAGCACACGGTCTCGCTCGCCAACCCGGCCGCCGGCATCACCGAGCAGCGGGTCGTGGAGATCAAGCCCGGCGAGCTGTCGAAGGTCGAGTTCAAGCTGAAGTGACGGCGCGATGCTGGCTGCCGACCCATGAGAATTCGGGACCCTGCGGTCTCGCGCGAACGACCACGGTCCGGCCGTACGCCTGCCGCGAGCTCTTGCTGCCGCACGTTCCCGGAATGCGACTCCTGGCGCCTGGACGCATACCCGTACGGCGATGCTCCGCGCAGCCGTACAGCGACCCTTTCGCCCTCAAGACGACCTGCTCAAGGCTTGAGCTGGTACTCGCGCTCGATCACCGTCGCCATCTCCGGACCCTTCCAGTAGGGCTCGATCCAGCGCAGGCGCTGGTCGGTCCAGGACTCGGCTGCCCGCCGCCAGTGGCCGCGGACCATGAACCGCGCGAGCAGCTGGCGGCCGGAGTCGCTCCTCTCCATCTCCCTGAGCGCCTGAAGTTGTGAAATCGGAATATTCCCCGGCAGGTGGAAGACGTCCTCGGCCGAATTCGTCTTGGCGAGCTCGAGCACCTTCTGCTCGACCCGCTGCCGGCGCTTCTCGCCCTTGCCGTTCGCGGACTTCCGCAGCTCCTTGACGGGTGAAGCCAGGACGGGCCAGGTGTCGGAGTAGGACGTCGCGTAGAGGACGGCGTTGACGACCAGGTGCACCAGCCGCTTGAGCTCGTCCGACCGGAAGAAGGGATCGAGCGATTCGGCTTGGACCTCGGGGAAGTGGCTGTCGAGCAGGGTGTCGAGATCGTCGTCGGGGCGCACGAACAGATCGCGGCTCACGAAATAGGGCCAGTGACCGTCTCGCTGGTCGGCGAGGAGGCTGACGTTCAGGCCCAACCCCTCTCCTTCCTCCGGGAGCCGCGTGAGATAGGCCGTGAGCGACTGAACCGGTCCAGGCTGGCGCCGCTCGCGGTCCCGCGCCATGAGGTGCTCGGCACGCGCGCAGGTGGCTCGGTCGGTGAACGCCACTGCGAAGCTCGGAAACGGGAGCTTCAGCGCCCGGCCCTCGATGTCGAGGCGCGTCTGCCCGAGCATCCACGCCAACGGCTCGTCCACCCAGAAGGTCTTGCGGTGGTGCAGCTCGAAGTTCAGGTAGTAGCACAGGTGCTGGCCCAGCCAGTTTGCCTCGTCCCTCGCCTGGTCTGGCGTGGCCCCTTGGGCGTAGCAGAGATAGCTGAAGGCCTCGAGGAACTCGCCGACGTCCTCGAACCCGAGCAGGTCGCGCGGATGAATCGTCTGCTCGCGTGTCCAACCGGGCCGGCGGCGAAACTCGTTCACCGCCCGGACGGCGACCTTCGCCATCCCTGGACCGATGATGGCCACGAGCGACTCGTGCCCAAGAGGAACGAGCGTGTGCTGCGCAGCTGGAGGGGCAGGCGGGGGCGAGATCATGGTCATCTGAGCCACGAAAGCTACCCACGTCCTGCGGCGCTGCCAAACCCGTCACCAGGGCCGTCGAAGAAGCGCTCGAGGGCCTTCGCCGCCTCGCCGCCCGCCGCGGCGGACGGTCGCGAAGCGAACTCCTCCTCCCACCGGCGAAGCTGCGCCGCGAGGTCGACCGGCCGGAAGGCACTCCCGCCCGAGCCCCCTCGGGGCTCGACAGCGCCTCGTAGGCCCTCACCGGGGACGACTACTGCCCGGCGATCGGCCGGCGGTAGCGCACCTCGAGCTCCACGTCGTCCACCGCGACCTGGGCGGACTTGGTGCCGTTGGCGCCCTGCGGCGTCACCGCCAGGGTGATCTCCTGGCGAGGGCCGGTGAGCAGACGCGCGGCCAGGCCCGGGTCCTCGACCGACCAGGTCACGATGCCGGGGCTCTCCACCGGGTAGGAGCCGCTGGAGACGGACAGGAACGAGCCGCGGTCCCAGACCCAGGTGGAGACGCCGCTGACGGCGTTGCGGTCGTTCTCGCCGACGCCTCCGGCGATCCAGGTCGCGTGGATGGATTCGATGGCGGTCGCCTCCTCGGCCTGCGCCGCGGCGAAGGCGAAGCGTGCGACCTGGCCCGGCCGGGCAAAGGAGCCGTCGTCCCACTCCCAGGTGTCGCCCAGGAGCCGGCTCTCCTTGTTGGCCCCGCCGAAGAGCACCGCGCGGCTGCGCCGGGCGTCGTAGACCAGGGTGTGTCCGGAGCGCGCCTCGGGGCTGCCGTCGTCGTGCGCGCCGTGGGCGGCCTGCGTCCAGCTCGTCCCGTCCCAGGACCACGTCTCGTCGAGCGGAGAGCCGCCGGAGATCCACGTGCCGCCGCCGAACATCAGCACCGCGCCGCGCTGGCTGTAGGCCATGGCGTGCGAGACCAGCGTCGCCGGCGCGGCCTCCCCCTCGGGGAAGACCTCCTTCCACCGGCTGCCGTCCCACTCGAAGGTGTCGCGCGCCGCGTAGGGGAAGCCGCACGGCGGGCACATCTCCTCGGCGCTCCAGAAGGCCTGCCCGCCGTAGAGCACCACCCGCTTGCGGACCTGGTCGTAGGCCATGGCGGTGTAGCTGCGGCCCGAGGGCGGGGTGCCGGCGTAGCGCGCGGGGCGCCAGAGCGAGCCGTCCCACAGCCAGGTGTCGGCGAAGGAGGCCCAGCCCTTGTACCGTTCGTCGGTGCCGCCGTAGAGCACCATCTCGCCCTCGTGGTCGTCGAAGACCATGACGTGCCCGTAGCGCAGGCCGGGGCTGGCGTTGGGGTCGGTGGGGGTCCGCTCCTTCCAGCGGGCCCCGTCCCACTCCCAGGTGTCGTCGAAGGGGCCGACGTCGTCGACGCCTCCGTGCAGCACCACGCGCTGGCGCACCCGGTCATAGGCCATCGCCGCCGACATGCGCGCCAGCGGCCGGGGCTCGCTCGCCGCCGGAGTGCGGTCGGTCCAGCTGGTCCCGTCCCACTCCCAGACGTCGTCGAGGTAGAGGCGGTTGCCGTCGGCGTCGGCGTTGGCGCCGCCGAAGAGCACCGTCACCCCGCGGGCCTCGTCCTGGGCCATCGCGTGCCCGGCGCGCGCCTCGGGCGCACGCTCCTCGGACGACGGGCCGGTGCGGGCGAGCCACCGGTCGCCCTCCAGCTCCCAGGTGTCCTCGAAGAGGTCGTTGTCGTCCTTGCCGCCGACCAGCACCGCCCGGTTGCGGCCGCTGTCGAAGACCAGCACGTGGAGGCTGCGCTTGTCGGGGCTGACGGGGAGCTGCAGCTGCGTCCAGGCCTGCCCGCTCCACACCCAGGTGTCGTCGAAGCGCTGCGCGTCCTCGCTCTGCCCGTCCTCCCCGCCGAACAGGACCACGCCCCGCTCGGGCATGAACGCGGCGGCGGCGAACTGGCGCGCCTTGGGCGGGGCGTCGGCGGGGATGCGCTTCCAAGCCGCCCCGTCGTACTCCCAGGTGTCCTTGGTCACCATCGCCGTCCCCGAGGCGTCCAGCCCCTTGCCGCCGAAGAGCACCAGCCTCCCGCGCGCGGTGTCCATGGCCATCGCGTGGCCCGCGCGGCCGGAGGGCGGGGTGGCGTTGGCGCCCTTCGCCCAGGTGGTGCCGTTCCACTCCCACAGGTCGCTCAGGTAGGTCGTCCGGCCCTGGGCATCCAACGTCTGCCCGCCGAAGAGCACCACCTTTCTGCGCGCGGGGTCGTAGACCAGGGCGTGGCTGAAGCGGGCGGGCGGAGACTCGTGCGGGGCGCGCGCGACCCACTCGACGCCGTCCCACTCCCAGGTGTCGTCCAGGGGCTGGCCGTTGTGGTCGGTCCCGCCGAAGAGCACCACCCGGTCTCGCTCGGCGTCGTAGGCCATGGCGTGGCGAGCGCGGGTGGAGGGGTTGCCGTCCTTGGCCAGGTCGAGCGGCGAGCTCTTGCTCCAGGCCGCGCCGTCCCAGGTCCAGGTGTCGCCCCACCCCTCGCCGCCGAAGACCACCGTCTTGCGCCGGGCGGAGTCGAAGGCCGCCGCGTGGGAGTGGCGGCGCGTGTAGAGCTCGCCCACCGACTTGCGCAGCCACGCGCCGGCGGCGGTCTCGCCGGTCGCCACCAGGGTGCGGCCTCCCCGCGCGGAGATGGGCTCGCTGTCGGTCAGCTCGCGCGCGTCCGGCTGGCGGTAGCGCCGCTCGAACCACGGCCGCAGCTCGTAGTCGTGCGGGTTCTCGAACTCCTTGCCCGGGACCTTGTCCTTGAGGGTCGCGGTCCAGCTGACGTCCTTGACGTCCACCACCGGGCTCGGGTTGCCAGCGGCGTCGAAGGCGACCAGCCAGATCACGGGCCGGTCGGCGCGCATCAGCTCGAGCTGGAACGAGCCGTCGGCGGCGGCGACCGTGCGCCCCAGCTCGCTGGCGGCCGGGTCGTCGACCGCACCCGCCGAGTCGTAGGCCACGACCTGCGCGCCCGCCTCGGTGGCGCCCGCCTTGGTGTCTATCCAGAAGCGCTTCTGGCCGCCGGTGGCCTCCGCGCCCCAGGGCACGCGGTGGTAGACGACCTTGTCCGGGGCGAGGACGTCGGGGGCGGGCGGCGCGCTAAAGTCGAAGAAGGCCTTGCCGCCGTCGAGCTTGGCGGAGGCGTTGCCCTTGGTGTCCACCAGCTCGATGGTGACCGGCAGCGGCTGGTCCTCGGGCTCGGTGTTCCTGCCCACCACCTTGTAGGCGAAGCGGTACGAGAGCTTGGTCCGCGCGGTTCCGGTCTCGTCGACGGCGATGCGGCGCGTGCCGACGGTGACGACGGGGTCGTTGAGCAGGGGCTCGTTGACGGCGAGCGAGACGGTCAGCGTCACGCCGGCGCGCGCCACCTTGGGCTCGATGACCGGCGTGCCCACCAGCTCCGGCGCCTTGTCCACCACGTCGCTGGGGAAGCAGCGGCCGGCGAGCTTGCTGCAGACGTACTTGGCGGGACAGTCCTCGTCCTGCTTGCAGGCGATCTGCAGGTCGTCGGGGGGCTCGGTCGGGAAGCAGGCCGGACCCGCCAGCGCCGCGAGGGCCGCGGCTGCGAGCGGGCGTGCCAGTCGAAACGCTCTCATGGCTCGCTCGTCTGCGGCGCCGCAGCGGGCTCGGCCTCGGCGCTCTTGGTGAAGGGGATGAGGATGGCGGTGGCGAGGGCGATGACGCCGGCGGTGACCGCCGTGCCGATGGCCGCGTAGGACATGTTGGTGGCGTTCTGCGCCTTGGCCTGGAGCACGTTGCCGTTGATGGGGGTGGTGTGGCCGCGGTCGAGGTAGGCGTTGTAGTCCTGCTGGGCGCCGCGGGCCGCCAGGCCCAGGCCGCCCGCGGCGGCGGCGGCGGCCACCGTGAAGGCGACACCGGTCCAGAGCACCGGGCGCGGCACCGGCTTGGCCCAGGTGCGCTCGACCAGGCCGGCGGCCACGTCGATCTTCAGCGGCCGGGCGGCCTCGCCGAGCGTGAGGAGCGGCCCTCCGGCGTCCTTGGTGAGCAGGTAGTACTCGAGGACGTACTCGTTCTCGCTGGCCGTCCAGTCGGCGGGGATGGCGCCGCGCCACCGGCCCTCGACGTCGCGCTTGAGCGCCAGCACCGAGTAGCTGCCCTCGCCGTGCTTGCGGAACGGCACCTCGAAGGTGGTGACCACCGCGTTCGGGTCGCGCAGCCGCAGGGCGAACGGCAGCGGTTTGCCGCCCTGGGCCTGCTTGGGCGGCTCGTCGAGCAGCTTGAGCGTCTCGAGCAGGTGCTTGCGCTGCACCGCGCGCGTCTGCTCGACGATGACCCGCTCCTCGGCCTGGACTTTCTGGAAGACGCTCAGGATCTTGGGCGAGCTGACTCGGGGAGCTGGAAGTCGGGCCGCGCGCGCAGGAGCAGGCGGAACGGGACCTCGGCCGAGACCGGGTCGGCGGTGATGGCCAGGCCGCTCGCCTGGATGAGGTAGGCGTCCAGGCGCGCCTCGGGGTCGAGCCCCGGCTCCGCCAGCGCGCGGGTGGCCAGCGCGGCCGCCGTGTCGTAGTCCATCGCGTCGAAGGCCGTGCGCGCCTGCCCGAGCAGCGCTCCCGCCGCGCCGCTGGAGACCGAGGGCGGCCGCGCCGGAGTGGCACCGCCGCCGGCGCTCGTCGAGGAGGCCCCCGAGCCGCTGCCCGAGCTGGCCTTGGTGCCCGCGGAGGTCGAGGTCGAGGTCGTTCCCTGGGAGAGCGCCGCGGCCTTGTCGGGCTTGCCGTGGCCCAGCGCCGGCTCGACCTTGCTCACGAGCTTGCCGGCGAGGTCGACGAGCTCCACCTCGGTGGCCTTGGGCGCGGCCATGGAGGTGCTGGCCAGGACCCGGCCGTCCGCGGCGTCGACCACCACCAGCTTGACCGTCCTGGCCTTGCCCACCCCGTGAAAAGAGACGCTGGCGGCCAGGCCCGCTCCCACGGTGCGCGCGGCGTCGGCCAGGCACTTGGGGGCGTCGTTGCAGGAGGGCACCTTCTTCTTCTGCGCGCGATGCGAGGCGGCGACCTGGGCCGAGTCGACGACTCCGTAGCCGCGGACGACGAAGAGCGAGGCGACCGTCTCCACGCACCGCGCGAGCGGCCGCGGCAAGGCCGGGCCCATCACGGCGATCTGCTGGGTGGGCGAGGAGGCAGGCGCGCTGGCCGACGCCGGATCGGGCGCCTCGGCCGATGGCGGCGGCTTCGCCGCGGACGAGTCGCCGAGCGGCGCGAGGGGGGCGACCTCTTCCGGCGGCTTGGGCTTGGGCGGCGGCTCGGGGTCCTTGACCGGGATGGAGTGGGGCTCCGAGGCGCTGGCGAAGAGCTCGACCTCGTCGCCGTCCTGGTCGAGGCCGATGCAGAAGTACTCCAGGGCGGGAGGTACGACCTCCGCGGCCGGGATGGTGGCCTGCCAGGTGTCTCCCGCTTCGGCGGAGAGCTCGGCGTTGCGGTACTTGCCCTCACCGGGGGCGCGGTAGCGGCAGCGCGCCTTCTTCAGCCCGGAAGCGCCGAACATGCTCCCGGAGAGGACCAGGGCTCTGCCAGGCACGGCGGCTGTTGCTGGGGTGTGCAGGAAGACAATCTTCTCGGCTCGGGCAGGCGCGGCGAGCAGGCTGGCAGCCGCGAGCGCGACCAGCCCCCACCTTCGGGGTCTGGCGGCCGTCCCGTCGGGCCTCGTCAGGCGAGCATCCATGGGCATTGGCGGACTTCAGATTGCTTCAGATTGGAGGAAGCGAAGCGCCGAAACGAAGTCGAGCCAGAGAGTACACCGGACTCGGCCCAGCGAGCGATTCCGCGCACTTACACCCGGCATCCGGTTGGGCAGCCGTCGCCCCGGCGACCTGACACCCGCCCCGGGCAGCACTTCCGAGCGCGGGCCGTTGCAGTTAACCTGCCGTCTTCGCCCGGGTCTTTGCGCTTGTGCTACCGGCCACCCAGCGCTTCTTGGAGCTCCCAGTGACCAGCGCCGCCGATGCCAGCGCCAAGCCGCTCCTGCACGTCGTGCGCGACGGCGAGACCGAAGGCCCCGGCGACTGGGACCTGATCTCCCTGCACCTGGCCGGCGATCCGCGCGCCTTCTCCACGCTCGTGAAGCGCTACGAGAAGCCGGTCTTCCGCCTGGCGCTGCGCTATGCCCACGACATGGACGAGGCCGAGGATCTCGCGCAGCGGACCTTCCTGCGGGTCCTCGACCACGCAGGGCGGCTGCGGCCGGACCAGCCCTTTCGAGCCTTCGTCTTCCGGGTCGCGGCGAACCTCTGCAAGAACCACCTGCGCGACCGCGCGCGGCTGGTCTTCAGGGTGCCCATCGAAGCGGCGGCGCCCCAGAGCGGCGACACCCTCGAGGACAAGGAGAAGCGCTCGCGCCTGCGGACTGCACTCGCCAAGCTTTCGCTGCGCCAGCGCCAGGTGGTCTCGCTGCGCATCGACGCCGAGCTGCCGTTCGCCGAGGTCGCCCAGTCGCTGGGCATCACCGAGAACAACGCCAAGGTCACGTTCCACCACGCGATGAAGAAGCTCCAGGTGCTGTTCGCCGAGGAGGAAGGCAAGGAGGCGCTGCCATGAACACGACCACTCCCCGTCCCTGCGAGGACTTCGTCGCCCGCCTCTCGGACGCAGGCGCGGCCCAGGACGCCGAGCCTCCAGTCCCACCTGGGCACGTGCGAAGGCTGCTGGTCGGCCGCGCGCGCCGTGAAGGCGCTGCAGGCCACGGCGCAGTCGCCCTCGTCCGAGACGCTCGGCCACTTCGCCACCCGGGTGCGGGCGGCGCACCTGCGCTCCACCGAGCAGAAGGCGCGCCAGGCTCCGCTGCGCACCGGCCTGTTCGCCGGGCTGACCGCGGTGGGCGCCGCGGCGGCGGTGGGGCTGGTGCTGCAGGTGGCCTTTCCCTCGACCGGGCCTGCTCCCATGGGCCCTGGCGAGGCGGTGGGCTTCGTCGAGCCTTCAGCCCCGGCACCCGAGCCCTCCCAGGTCGCGCAAGCCGACAACCCCGACGACGACCTGTTCGGTGCCGAGGCCGCCAACACGCTCGACGACGAAGCACTGCTCGACCTCTTCGCCGTGGCCGAGGACGACAGCTTCGACGACTTCGACTCCTGACGAAGGTCTCTGACGCACGCCTTCAGCTCGGAGCGCCGCGCGTCATTCCGTCGATCATGAAAGAAGGGGCCGGGGACCCGCGGGTCCTCGGCCCCTGCTCTTTCGAGCGGCAGCGGACGCGCTACTCGGCTGCGCCCTCCTCGGCCTTGTCGTCCCTGGGCTGTTCCTCGCCCTTTCCCGCCTTGCCCTTGCCCGGCTTGGCTGCCGCTTCCTTGCAGCCCAGGTCGAAGACCTCGTTCTCGATCTCCTTGCGGTCGCCGGCGTCGGGGGCGACCTCCACGTACTTCTGGAAGGCCTTGCAGGCGTCCGCCTTGCGGTTCTGCTCCTTGTAGGCGTAGCCCAGGTAGCGCCAGGCGTCGGTGGCCTTGGGGTCCTTCTCGATGGCCAGCTTGTAGAACTGGATGGCCTTCTCCGTCTTGCCCTTGGAGTCGTAGCAGCGGCCAATCTTGTAGTAGACGCCGACCTGGTTCGGGTCCGCGCGCAGCGCCTCCTCGTACTTCTTGATGGTGCGGTCGTAGTCGTTGTTCTGGTTGAGCAGGCAGTCGCCGATGTTGACCAAGAGCGAGGTGCGCTTGGGGTCCACGGTGAGCGCCTTCTCGAACGACTCGATGGCCAGGGTCCAGTTGCCCTGCTCCTGGTAGCCATGCCCCAAAGCCTCGATGGCGTCGGCGTAGTCCGGCTTGAACTTCACCGCCGTCTGCCAGGAGTCGACCGCCTCCTGGAACTTGCCCGCCTGGTACATGATGTGCCCGCGCAGGGCGTGGTACATCGCGTTCTGCGACGAGCGCTCGAGCGCGGCCTTGATGGCGTCGATGGCCTGGTTGTTCTCGCGCTTGTCGTAGTGGATCCGCGCCTTGTAGTAGTACGCGTCGCCGATGGGCTCGACGGTCAGCGCCGCCTCGAGGTTCTTGAGCGAGTCGGCCAGCTTGCCCGCGTCATAGAGCACCGCGCCCAGGCTCCAGGTCGCCAGCGCGTCGCGCGGGTCCGCCTCCTTGGCCTTCTCGAGCGCCTTGGCCGCCCCGTCGAGCTCCTTCAGGGTCCACAGCAGGCGGCCGTACTCGGTGTAGAGCCTGGGCACCCGCGGGTCGATGGCCAGCACCGCCTCGAACTCCTTGCGGGCGTCCTCGAGCGAGCCCTCCTGCACCAGCACCTGGGCGAGGCCGAAGTGGCCGCCGCCCGTCTCCGGATCGAGCTTGAGGGCCGCCAGGAACTGAGCCTTGGCCGCCTGCAGCTCACCGCCCGCCAACCGCGCGCTGCCTTCACCCACGTGCGTCTCGGGGTTGTTGGGCGCGCGGGCGAGCGCCTCGGCGAACCACTTCTTGGCCTCGTCCGTGCGCTTGCGCGCCAGGTAGAAGCGGCCGAGGTAGTAGGCCGGCTCCCAGAGCGTCTTGTCCGCGTCGTGGGCGCGCTTGTAGTTGCTCTCCGCTTCCAGGCCCTTCTCCAGGTCGTCGGCCACACGCCCCTGCAGGAAGCTGATGCGCGGGTTGCCCGGGAAGGTCCCCACCGCGTCCGAGACCGCCTTGTTGGCCTGGACCTGCTTGCCGGCGCCCAGCAGCGCCCGGACGTAGCCGTCGAGGTAGTCGATCTCCTTCTTGTCGGTCTTCACCGCCGCCTCGAAGAGGTCGGTTGCCCGGACGAAGTCGTGCCGGCGCAGCAGGAATCGGCCGAAGGCGGCCTTGGCCGGCGCGGAGTCCGGGTAGATCTTGAGGGCCGCCTCGAACTCCTTGAGCGCCTCCTCCTTCTGGTGCCGGGCGGCGTACAGCATGCCCTGCAGGTAGTGCGCGCGCGCCAGGTCGGACGGAGCCAGGATCTTCTTGGCGTCGTCGCTGAGCGCCTTGCGCAGGGCGTCCACCGCGCCCTCGGCGTCGTCCTGCTTCTGCAGCTTGATGGCGGCGACCTCCACCGCCGACGACAGGTGGCGCGGGTCGACGTCCAGCGCCTTGGAGTAGTTCTCCAGCGCCGCCTGGAAGTCGGGGTTCTTCTCCAGCGTCTTGACGAGCCCCAGCATGTGCAGCGCCTTGGGGTTCTTGGCGTCGATGGCCAGCGCGCGCTTGAGGGCCTCCGCCGCAGGCCCGGTGTTGCGCTCGCGCAGGTAGGTCTCGGCCAGCAGGTGGAGCAGCTCGGCGTCGTTGCTCTTGTCCTTGGTGATGGCGCTCTCCAGCGCCGCACGGATCTGCCCTTCCTCGCCCAGCAGGATGTGCTGCCCGGCGCGCGCCTTGATCACCTCGGGGTCGTCCTTGGTCGAGAGCTCCAGCTCGTCGAGGTAGGCCTTGGCCTGCTTGATGTGCTCGTCGCCCGCGAAGTACTTGCGCTTGAGGTAGAAGACCGCCTGCGCGAACAGCGCGCGCGACTCGACCGCCGAGCGCTTCTGGTCGAGCAGCGCCCGGGCATCGGCGAGCGCCCGGTTGTAGCCCTCGAAGGTGTCCTCGTTGAGCGCCTTCTGGGCCTCCTGGAACTTGTTGTACATCTGGCTCCCCTTCTGCAGATGCGAAGGGAAGAGGTAGCTGGTGCCGAACATGCCGTAGGGCGTGGTGCCCATGTACAGGCCCACGCCGACCACCACCGCCACCACCGCCGCCAGGATGATGAGCGGCAAGCGCCGCTTGAAGTTCTGATCGGCGGCGGCGCTGTCCACGACCGCGATGGCGGCCATCCGGTCGCCGTAGAGCGCCTTCATGCGCTCGAGGGCCGCCTGCTGGCTCTCGGCGGCCGAGGTGGCGGCGTCGCTTGCGGCGGCGGGACCGGCGCCGCCGGCGGAGAGCCCCGGCATGCCGGTCGGGCTCTCCATCAGCTTCTGGATGGCCGCGGCGAAGGCGGCGATGGTGCCGATGGGCACCCAGGTCTCGCCGTCGCTGCTGACGTCCTCGTTGCCCAGCAGCTGGCCCTCCTCGAGCATCTTCACCACGGCCGGCTGCTCGAACGGGCCGAAGACCTTCCCGCTCTTGCGCTTGATCTGGTAGCGCAGCGAGCTGGAGCGCAGCTTCTTGCCGGCATCCTTGCCGGCGCCGGCGCTGGCATCGTCGATGAAGTCGAGGAGACTCGAGGTCCCCGACCGCGCCGTCGGACTTGCCCCCGCCGCCGGACTTGGGCATCGGCGCCGACAGGTCGGCTTCGAGGTCGTCGCTGCCCTTGGGCGCGGCCGGCGCCAGCGGGTCGAACTCGAGGTCCTCCTTGGAGGGGGCCGCCTCGGGAGCCGCGGCAGACGGAGACGGCGCAGGCTCGTCGAAGCCGAAGTCGAGCTCCGTGCCGGCGGCCCCGGGAGCCGGCGAGCCCGAGGAAGGCGCGGGAGCGGGGGGCGGCGGCGGGGCGTCCCCGAAGTCGATGGCTCCGAAGTCCGGGCTGTTCGGTGCAGGCGCGCCGAAGGGGTCGGCCGCGGGCTCGGGTTCGGGCGGGGGCGGCTGCGACGGAGCGGGGGGCCCACCTCCGAAGTCGACCTCACCGAAGCCGACGTCTCCCGACGAAGGCGGGGGCGCCCCGAAGGGATCGGCCTGCGGCGCCCCTCCGAAGGGATCAGCCTGCGGCGCCGCACCGAACGGGTCGGCCTGCTCGGCGCCGAAGGGGTCGGCCTGAGGCGCCGCTCCGAAGGGGTCGGCCGGCGCGCCGGCGCCATAGGGGTCGCCCTCGGGTGCCGCCGGTTCCGCAGGAGGCGGCGCGGCGGCGAAGGGATCGAAGCCTCCACCACCGTCGTCCGGAGGCGGGGCGCCGAACGGATCGCCCGTCCCTGGGGCGGCGTCGCCGCCAGCAAAGGCGTCACCCTCCGGAGGCGCGCCGTACGGATCGGGCTGAGCGGGTGCCGGCGGAGGCAGCTCCGAGAACGGGTCGAACTCGGTTCCGACGTCTGCCGGCGCTCCGCCCGGCAGGGGCACGGCCGAGCTCATCGCGGGCTCAGGCGCGTCTCCCGGGAGCGGGACGGCGTCGTCAGCCCACTGCGGCGCCGCGCCCCCAGGCAGCGGCACTGCGGCGGAGGCCCTGGGAGGAGGCGGCGCGCCCCCGGGCAGTGGCACCGCGGCGGACCTGGGCGGCGCCGCCGGGGCGCCACCGGGCAACGGCACCGCGGCGGATCTGGGCGACGCCGCAGGGACGCCACCGGGCAACGGCACGGCAGCGGAGGCCCCGGAGGGTGGCGGTGCGCCACCGGGCAACGGCACGGCGGCGGAGGCCCTGGGGGCTGGCGGTGCGCCGCCGGGCAACGGCACGGCGGCGGAGGCTCTGGTGGCTGGCGGTGCGCCGCCGGGCAGTGGCACCGCAGAGGCTGAGGGCGCGCCACCGCCGGGCAGTGGCACCGCCGAGGTCGCCGGCGCTGAGCCGCCGGGCAGAGGCACGGCCGCCGATGCCGGCGCCGCGGCGCCCGGCAGTGGAACCGCAGCCGCCTGGGGCTTGACCGGGAAGGTCGTCTTGCACTTGGCGCACTTCAGGTTCGCGCCCGTCGCGGGGATCTTCGCGTCGTCGATGTTGTAGGCGGTGTTGCAGTTGGGACAGGCGACTCGCATGGCTCTCTTCCGCCTTCTCTAGGCCTTCGGGGCGTCCGGGTACTCGAAACGGCGCTTCAGGGCCAGAAACTGCTGGTAGGAATCGACGAGGCCCCCTCCGCCCGGGAGCCGGTTGGTCAGCACGCGGCGGACCACGCGATGCACCTCGTCCTCGCTCAGCCCCGTGGCCTCGGCGAGCTCGCGCACCGTCATGGGGTCGTACTTCTGCTTCAGATCCAGGTAGGCGAGGTAGTCGTCGAGCGTGCCGTCGGGGGCGAGCAGCAGCTTCCCGGCGGTCTCCACCAACACGCCGGCCGACTTCAGGCCCTTCCAGACGACCTCGGCCTCGGAGAGCGGCATCCCGGCCTGGGCGGCGATGGCGTGCGCCGACACGTCGGGAGGAAGAGCGCGGAACCCGGTGCCGGGGGCCGCCAGGCCGCGCAGGAGCTTGATGGCGCTCAAGGTCCCGTTCTGGGCCAGGAATCCCTCGATCGTCCGGTTCGCCTCGCGCAGCCGCTCGCTCAGCTTGCGCATGATGCGCACCGCCACTTCGCCGTTCTCGCGGATGAGGTTCTCGAAGGTCCCCTGCTCGACCACGAGCAGCGTCGAGTCCTCGGTGACGATGGCCTCCGCCGAGCGCGGCTGGCCGTCGAGCAGGGCCATCTCGCCGATGCAGTCGCCCGGCCCCAGCGTCGCCAGGGGGAAGCGTACGTCCCCGACGCGCTTGATGATTTGGACGCGCCCGGTCTGGATGACGAACATCCGGTCGCCCGGCTCGCCTTCCTGGAACAGGACGGTGCCCTTGGGGCACGGCTTCAGGTACCGATCGAGCGATTCCTTCGCCATATTCGGATCGTGCAACCCTGCGAAGTTAGGCGAGGAACGTTAGCACGAGCCCACTGGCCCCTCCAAGGATGCGGCCCTGGCGACGACCGCCAACGAAGGGGCCGCCCGGCGCTTGACAACCCCTGCGCCTCGGGCCGATACACCCGCCCTTCCGACGCGGAGTCAGCATGCGCACCAGGATCATCGGCAGCGGGTTCGCTCTGGGCGAGAACCTCATCACCAACCAGGACCTCGCCGGGATGATGGACACCACCGACGAGTGGATCCGCGAGCGGACCGGCATCGTCACCCGCTACTACGTCGAGCACGGCACCACCACCAGCGACCTGGGTGTCCGCGCCGCCGAGCAGGCCCTGAAGGACGCCGGCGTGGCCAAGGCGGAGGTGGACTACGTCGTCTTCGCCACCATGACCCCGGACTACTACTTCCCCGGGTGCGGTGGCCTGCTCCAGCACAAGCTCGGCCTGCGCGACGTCCCCGCGCTCGACATCCGCCAGCAATGCACGGGCTTCCTCTACGGGCTCTCGGTGGCCGACGCGATGCTCAAGTCGGGCCACGCCAAGACCGTGCTGCTCGTCGGCGCCGAGGTCCACTCGGGCTTCATCCTCTGGAAGGAGTGGGACTTCCTCTTCCACCGTTCGCCGGCCGGCCCCACCCCCGAGTCCAAGGCCTTCAACACCTCCTTCCGCGACCGCGCGGTGCTCTTCGGCGACGCGGCCGGCGCGGTGGTCCTGCGCGCCGAGCCCGCATCCGGCGAGACCGACCGCGGCCTGCTGGAGTTCTGCCTCCACTCCGACGGCGAGCACTTCCGCGACCTGTACGTGAACACCGGCGGCATGGCCTACCGGCCGTACATGAGCGAGGAGCACCTCAAGGAGTCGCGACCGATGCCGGTGATGAACGGCCGCTCGGTCTACCGCCTGGCGCTCAAGTCGCTGCCTCAGGTCATCCACGAGGCCTGCCAGCGGCAGGGCAAGACGGTGCAGGACCTGGCGATGATCGTCCCCCACCAGGCGAACCTCCGGATCAACGAGGCGCTGGCGCGGGCGCTCGATCTGCCGGAGGGCAAGGTCTTCAACAACATCCAGAAGTACGGCAACACGACCGCCGCCAGCATCCCGCTCGCCTACCACGAGGCGGTCAAGAGCGGCGCGGTCAAGAGCGGCGACCTCGTGTGCTTCGCCGCCCTCGGCGCCGGGTTCCACTGGGGCGCAGTGCTGATGCGGCTGTAGCCCGAGGACGGCCACTCGCCTCCGCTCGGCGCCAGCGACCACAGCCGCGTCGGCAGCGGCCAGCGGTAGAGCACCCGATCGTCCTGGCCTCCGGCCAGCAGCGACCTAGAAGCGCAGCGTGAGCGCGGCCCGACCCGGACCCGCGGTCGAGCTCCGCGCTCGGGGCCGGGCCCTTCACCGGGACCTTCTTGCCGCCGATGCTCCAGATGGGATAGCCGAGCACGTGCACGACCGAGCCGGCGAGCATGGTCACCCGCCCGGCGTCGATGTGCGTCTGCTTGTTGGGGTTGGTGTAGCAGCGCTCGCCGCTCGCGTACTTCTCGCACACTTGGTCCGGCTGGCTCCCCCCTTCGATGGCGAGCCCCATGCCGGTGATGGCGGCGATGGCCCCCAGGGCCACGAAGGCGATGCCCGTGCCCATCACGATCTTGCTGCGCACCTCGTACTTGACCGGCGGGACGGCGGGCCGGGGTGGCGCGGGCAGCGCAGGCACCGGGACCATGACCGGAGAGAGGATCGGTGGCGGCGGAGCGGCCGGCACGGGGACAGGAGGCGGCGGCGGGGGCTCGACGCCCACGGGCGCGCCGCCCTCCGCCGGAGCCGGGTCGACGGCGAAGCCGCGGAAGCCGTCGGCCGCCGCGGCAGCAGGTTGGGGCTTCGGCGCGTTCTTGCCCTGGGCTGGCGGGGTGGCGGTCCCCGGCGGGAGGCTCATCGGCGCGAGCGGCGCCGGAGCGAGCTTGGTGATGCCCGTGACGCTCAGGTACGGCACCACCACGCTCGTCTTGCCTTTGTTGACGAGGTAGCCGGCCGGCAGGCGGTCGACCAGCGTTCCCTCGACGGGCCCCTTGGCGGTCTCGATGCGGACGGTGTCGCCCGGCACCTGGGCCCGGGCCGCGACGCTCACGAGCGACAGCGACAGCGCCGCTGCGAGGACCGCCATGGTCTTCATGAAGTCTCCTCCGGGACGTCGGCCACGCAGGAGCCTACCATCCCCCCGTGCACCCGAGCCCTACTTGCCGCGGACGATGGCGGCCAGCTCGCGCAGGTCCTCGACGACTCGCCCGCGCGGGTGCGCCGACACGTAGCTGCGCTCCCAGAACGGCGTGAAGTCGTTCGCCGTCAGCACGATGCGCGCGCCCAGCGTCAGCGGCAGCGACAGGTCGAGCTCGAAGATGTCGCCCACCGCCACCACCTGCTCCCAGGGCCGGCCCTCTCGCAGACGGTCGATGACGGCGCGGTAGTGCGGCCTGCGCACCAGCACCGGCCGCGACAGGCCCGGCAGCTGGAGCTCGGCCGGCAAGTCGGTCTCGGTGTCCTCGACGACCTGCTTCTTGGCGAGCCCGACCACGCGGTCGAGCAGCCAGCGGAGCTTGCCGCCGGCCTGGGCATCGAGCTCGGAGATCTTGGCCCGCACCGGGTCGACGTGGGCGTTGGTCACCACATAGGTGTCGAAGTCCTGGAGCGCGAGGAGCGCCTCGGCGGCGTGGGGCCGGAAGGCGCGCACCGTCTTCTTGTAGTTGTAGCGGAAGAGCACCTGCTCCAGCCGCTCGCGCTCCGCCTCGACCGTGAAGGCGCCGCAGGCGTCGAGGATCTTCTTCATCACCGGCATGAAGCGCTGGTACGGGTCCACGGTCGCCGGGCAGACGATGCGCCCCTTGTAGATCCACCCGTATCGCTGCGGGGCCGCCAGCACCTCTTCCTCGAAGCGCTTGGCCATCCGGTGGATCTCGGCGAGGTCGCGCCCGGTGAGGGTCGCCACGTCCTCCAGGTAGCCGGCGGTGAAGGGAAGGCCTTCGGCCTCGGCGTCGGTCATGGTGCCGTCGAAGTCGAGGATGACCAGCGGTCGCATCGGTGAGCTCCGTTCTCGGATGAGGGCGCCATCTTGCCCCGAACGCCCCCGGCGCCGCCTCCCCCATTTTTCCTCCGCCCGCCTGGGCCTCGCCGAAAGCCCCGACCTCGCGGACGGGTCTCGGCTCGACGCCCGCTCGCGCTCTCACGGGAGGGCGGCAGCGCCCCCTTCCGGGGCCGCCGACGGACTCGTACGCAACGTCGTGGGGAGCTGAACCGATGGGCATAGCGCCTGGCGGCGGGGCTGGTTGCGCCAGGGCACCTCGCGGCACCATCCCGCGCGTTCGTGCAGGCGAAGCGCCGTGGGAGGGGACATGTCTTCGGGTGGTGAGACGCCGGGCGGCATCAGCGTTGGCGCCGGCGAGATGCTGCTGCAGGTCCGCTGCGGCGTCTGGCGAGCGCTGCTCCCGCTGCGATCGGTGGTGCGGGTCCTGGACGCGGCCCTTCCCAGCGCGCTGCCGGTGGGAGGCCCCGGCGCGAGGCCCGTGCTGACCGTCGGCCGCGAGACGCTCCCCGTGGTCTTCGCCGAGGTCCTGCTCGGCGCGGGAGAGGTCACGCTGCGCGCCAGCCACAAGATGGTCGCGGTGAGCGACGGCGACGGCCGGACGGCCCTGCTGTGGGTGAGCGCCGTCGAGGACGTCGTGGCCGCCCCGGCGCCCGGGCCCGGGGAGTCGGCGGCGCCGATGCCCGGAGGCGCCCCCCTCCTCGATGTCCCGAAGCTCCTCGCAGAGCTCGCTGGCTAGGCCCCAAGGAGACGCAATGCGGTCGATCCTGCTCGTCGACGACAGCCGCGTGGTGCGCGAGGTGCTCAAGGTCTACCTCATCCGCCGCGACGTCGAGATGGTCGAGGCCGGCGACGGCGTCGAAGCGCTCGCGCTGCTGCAGCGCGGGAGCCTGCCCGACATCGTCATCGCCGACCTGCGCATGCCCCGCCTGGACGGCGCCGGCCTGTGCCGGGCCCTGCGCTCGCAGGCCCGGACCCGCCACCTCCCGGTCATCATCCTCTCGAGCAGCCTGACCCCCGAAAGCGAGGACGCCTGCCGCCAGGCCGGCGCCGCGGAGGTCCTCTCCAAGCCCGTCGAGCCCAAGCGCCTGCTCGAGGCCATCGAACGCCTCCTCGCACACCCCTCCTCCGGAGCCGAAGCCCCATGACCTCCTCCCCGGTCCCCGACCTGCGCACGCTGCGCTCACGCCTCTTCTGGCGGATGGTGGCGCTGAACCTGCCGACGGCCGTCGTCGCCGCCTACCTGCTCTGCCTGCTCTTCGGCATGGACGGCGCCCAGGTCTACTTCTCCATCCTCACCGTGCTCCCGCCGGTCTTCGGCGTGGGGATGGCGCTGCAGTTCCTGGTGAACCAGCGCATCCTCGCCGCCGCCCTGGACCGCCCCGCTTCGGACCCGCCGGGAGCGCGGCTCAAGCGGCTGCTCGAGACCCCTCCGCGCATCGTCGTCTCCACGCTCTCCGGCTGGGGCGGCGGCGCGCTGGCCTTCGGGGGCCTCTTCGCCCTGGCCTACGGCGGGGGCCTCAGGGTCATCGTGGGCAGCACCCTGGTGGGCACCTTCACCGCGCTGGTCCCCTCGGTGATGCTGGTGATGGTCGCCGAGGACCTCCTGCGCCCGGTGGTGGTCGACGAGTGGTCGCGCGCCCCGGGGACGCGGGCGGACGGCTCGGGGCCCTACTGGGTCCGGCAGCGCTGGTTCCTCCCCTACGCCTTCGTGGTGGCGCTCTTGAGCGTCATCGTCTTCTCCGGGCTGGCGCTCTCCACCCGCTTCGCCAACGTCGCGCAGACGGTGGTGCAGCACATCGGCGAGCGCGACGCGGCGCTGGCCGCGGTGGTGAAGACCCAGCTGGGCTCGCTGGTCGTGGAGGCGCTCTGGCCGGTGGCCTTCATCGGGGTCTACCTGGTGACCTCCTTCGTCATCGCCGGCTTCGCCCTCGCGCGGCGCCAGCGCCTGGCGTCCGAGGCCGTGGAGCGCTCGCTGCGCTCGCTGGTGGCGGGCACGCCCGAGCCGCCGTCCTGGGTCACCACCGACGAGGTCGGCGACCTCGGGCTGGCCGCGGCCCAGGTCGCGCTGGAGATGCGGCACATCTTCAGCCAGCTCCGGGCGATGGCCGAGGGCGACCTGCGCGCCGAGATCCAGGGCGACAGCGGGCTGCTGCGCGCCTTCCGCGACTCGCGCGAGGGGCTGCTGCGCCTGTCGGAGATGATGCTCGAGCTCTCGCGCGGCGAGCTGGCGGCGCGCGCCGCCGTCAGCGGAGACCTGGGCAGCGCCTTCGGCCGCCTGCTGGCCTCGCTGCAGGCCATCGCCGAGGGCGCCCAGAAGATCGCCCAGGGAGACCTGCGGCTCGACGTGCAGATCCCCGGGGCGCTGGGCGAGTCCCTGCGGCGCATGACCGAGAACCTGCGAACCATGGCCGACCACAGCCAGCAGGGCTCCACCAAGGTGGCGGCCATCGTGGTGAGCCTGCAGGCCGCGGCGAGCCAGCTATCGACGGCGACCAGCGAGCAGGCCGCGGCGATCACCGAGACCGCCAACACCGTGGCCGAGATGGCGCAGACCTCCGCGGCCTCGGCCGACCGCGCCGCCGAGCTCATCAAGCGCGGCGACTCGGCGGCCAGCGTCGTCGAGGAGGGCGGGGAGGCGTCCCGGGCGGCCACCGACTCCACCGCCGCCGCCTCCGAGACGCTGGCGAGGGTGGCCACCTCGTCCGCCGCGCTGGCCGAGCGGGTGCAGCGCATCGACGGCATCACCGAGACCGTCGGCTTCCTGGCCGACCAGTCGAGCACCCTGGCCATCAACGCGGCCATCGAGGCGGCGCGCGCCGGGGAGGCCGGCAAGGGCTTCGGGGTGGTGGCCCACGAGATCCGCACGCTGGCCAGCGACTCGCGCAAGGCCGCCGCGCAGATCCGCGAGCTGCTGGGGGAGATCCGCGAGCGCACGCGCCAGGTCGACGCCTCGGTGTCGGCCGGCACCAAGACCGTCGAGTCCTGCAACCGCCTCGTCGGACGCCTCGGGGAGATCGTCCACCAGCTGGGCGTCACGGTGCACGACTCGGTCGGGCTGATGCGCCAGGTCGAGGGCGCGACGCGGCAGCACCACACCGGGGTGGCGCAGATCTCCCAGGCGCTGACCAACATGCAGCGCGTCTCGGAGTCCATCCGCGACGGGGCGCGCCTCTTGAGCAGCCTGTCGACCCAGGCGCACGAGCTGTCCGGCTCGCTGCAGCAGTCGAGCCAGGCCTACTCCCTGCCGGAGCGGAAGGCCTCATGACCGGTGCGGTCGACCAGCTGAGGGGGGCGCTCGAGGAGCGCTACGGGCTCGCCCTGTCGGCGCTCAGTGCCGAGCAGATCGCCGCGGCGGCGCGCGAGGCGGAGGCCGACCTCCGCGGCGCCCCCTTCGACCCGGCGGCCCTGGCGCTGGTGGTGGACTGCCTCCCCATCCAGGAGAGCTGGCTCTTCCGCGACGACGGCCTCTGGTCCTGGCTGCGCGACGAGCTGGCGCCGCAGCTGCTCGCGGCCTCCTGGGAGCGGCAGACGCGGCTGCGGGTGGCCTCGGTCGGCTGCTCGAACGGGCCCGAGCCCTTCTCGCTCGCCATGGTGCTGCAGGACCTCCTCGAGGCCTGGGGCGTGCCGGCCACCGGCGCCGCCGAGCGCGTGGAGGTCGTCGGCCTGGACTGCTCGCAGCGGCGCGTCGCCGAGGCGCGCCGCGGCGAGCTGGGGCCGTGGGCGGTCGAGCGCTGCGGCCCGCGCTGGTCGCGGCGCCGGCTGCACCTGCTCCCGGGCGGCCAGTACCGGGTCGACGACACCGTCCGGGCGCTCTGCCGGTTCGAGGTGGCCAACCTGTTGGACCTGGCGGCCGGGCCCGGCCTGGCAGGCTTCGACCTGGTCCTGTGCCGGCACACGCTCATCTACTTCCAGCCCGAAGGCGCGGCGAAGGCGGTGCAGGGGCTCGCCGCCTGGCTCGACCCGGGCACGGTCCTCGTCCTGGGCGCCCCCGAAGCCCACCTGCTCCAGGGCCTCCCCGGCCTGGTCCCGCTCGGCCACCTGGGCGCGGCCCGGCTCGCACGCCGTGAGCCCCTGGCCCCGGCGTCCCGGCGGCGGACGTCCCGGCCCCCTGCGCCCGCCCCTGCGCCCGTCCCGGCCCCACCGCCGCCGTCCCCCGCGGTGCCGCCGACGGCCGAGCAGCACCTGAGCGCCGCCCTGGCCTTCGCCGCGCGCGGGGAGGACGCCCGCGCGCTCGAGGAGGCCCGCGCCGCCTGCTTCTTGAGCCCGGACGACTTCGCGGCGCGGCTGGTCCTCGCGCGGGTCCTCTCCACCGTCGACGCCCCGCGGGGCCGCGCCGCGCTGCGGGAGCTCCTGGGCCGTGCGGGCACGCTGGCGGACGGCGCCGGGTCGGCCTGCGCCCCCGAGCTCAGCCCCGAGCAGCTCGCCGCCGCCGCCCGAGCGCTCCTTCACGCCGAGGAGGACCGATGAGCCCGCTGCGCCTCCCGCTCGAGCGCCTGGTCCCGGCCGAGGTGGACCTCCCCGTCCTCGAGGAGCGGGCGCGGCGGCTCTGCGCCGACGTGGCCTGCGCCGCCGACCCTCGGCCGGTGCTGCTCGTCGTCCGCTTCTACCTGGCGGGCGAGCGCTGGGCGGTGACGGTCGGCGGGCTGCAGCGCGCGCTGGTGGCCGTGGGCGCCGTCCACGCCATCCCGTCGGCTTCGGGGCCGGCGCGCGCCGTGGCCTTCGTCGACGAGGAGCCGGTGCCGGTGTTCGACCTCTGCGGCGCGGTGGGCCCGTCGCGCGAGCCGCGGTCGCTCGCGCTCGCCCCGGCCCTGGTCCTGCGCGACGGGGTGGGCCCTCTCGCGGTGGCGGTGGAGGGCCCGCTCGACCTGGACGAAGCGGTGCTGCTCCAGAAGGCCTCCTCGCCGGCCCTGCGCGCTTCTGCCCTGCCCCTCGCCGGCCGGCTCGAAGGCGGCGCCGGGCTGCTCGACCTCGACGTCCTGCGCGAGCGCGCCTCCCGCGCGCTGCGCGCCTCGTGAGGGCCCATGGACCCGTCGACCCGCGCCAAGCTGCTAGGGCTCTTCGTCTCCGAGGCCGACCAGACGCTGTCGCAGCTCGACCGGCAGGCGCGAGCGCTGCCGGACGAGGCGGACCCGGCCGCGCTCCAGGAGTTCGGCCGGCTCGCGCACGGGCTCAAGGGCGCCGCCTCCGCGGTCGGCCTGGCCCCGCTGGCCGGGTGCCTGCACGAGCTGGAGCGGGTGGCGCTGCAGCCGCCCGCGGCCGGCCCAACGGCGCGCTCGGAGCAGCGCGAGCGGCTGGGTGTCGCCATCGAGCTGCTGCGCGACGGCGTCGCCGCCATGGCCGGGAGCGGTCGCGACGCCTTCCCGCCGGAGCTCTTGGAGCGCGCGGTCCTCACGCTGCGCGGCGAGGCGCCCGTCGCCGGAACGCCCGCGACCGCGCCCGGTCCGTCTCCGGCGCCTCCCGCGGCGCCTCCGGCCGCGGGCGAGGCCTTCGCGGAGCGCCTGAGCGTGCCCGCCGAGGAGATCGACGCGGCGCTCCGGCAGATCACCGCGCTCTCGCGCGGCCTGGCGGCGCTCCAGGAGCAGCTTCTGGACTCCCCTGCCGCGGCCAGCCTCCGCTCGCTCGGCACCGAGGCGTCCAGGCTCGAGGCCGCCATCGCCAGCCTGTGGCTGATGCCCGCGCGGGACGCCCTGGCGGGCATCGAGGAGGAAGTCGCACGGCTGGTGCAGAGCCTGGGCAAGGAGGCGCGGCTGACCGTCCGTGGCGCCGACGTCCGCGCCGACCGCCGAACGCTGGCGACGGCGCGCCGGCTGCTGGGCCACCTGATCCGCAACGCCCTGGACCACGGGCTCGAGGCGCCGGCGGCTCGCTTCGCGGCCGGCAAGCCCGTGGCCGGCCAGCTCACCGTCACCTTCGAGCTGGTGGACACGGCCGTGCGGGTGACCGTGGAAGACGACGGCGCGGGCTTCGACCTCGACGCGGTTCGGGCGCGGCTGGTGCGCCAGGGCGAGAGCCGGCAGGAGCTCACGGCCCTGGCCGACGCCGAGCTGTTGCGGCGCTTCGCGCTCGCGGGCGGCTCGACCCGGGAAGAGGCGACGCTCGTCTCCGGCCGCGGGCTGGGGCTCTCGGCGGTGGCCAGCCTGGCGCGCGCCGCGGGCGGCGACGTGGAGCTGCGCAGCGCTCGCGGCGCCGGGAGCACGGTCGCGTTCACGCTGCCGCCCGAGGTCTACGCGCTCGAGGTCCTGGTGGTCGCCTGCCAGGGCCGGCTGGTCGGGCTGCCCGCCGCCGCCGTCGAACGCGTCGTCCTGCTCGAACCGGGGAAGACCGGGCCGGCCGCGCGCACCCTCGCCGTCGGCGAGTCGATCCTTCCGTTCTCGCCGCTGCCGGCTCTCTTGGGCGAGTCGGGCGAGGCGGCCGCGTTCGCGGTCGTGATGCGCGGCGCCGAGGGCCTGCTGGCGGTCGGAGTCGAGGAGGTGGGGACGCTGGAGTGGGGGGTGCCGCACGCGCTGCCCGGCGTCGCGGGGAAGGACGAGCGGATCCTGGGGATCTCGCGGTTGGGAGACGGGCGCGTCCTGCTCGTCCTCAATCCGCGGCGCCTGGCGCCGGTGCAGGTGGCCGCCGCGGCGGCGTCATCGACGGCCGCGCCCTCACCGCAGACCGCGGACGCCGCCAGCCTGGAGATCGTCCTGGCCGAGGACTCGCCGGCGACGCGCGAGGTGCTGCGGGTGCTGCTGACCGAGCGCGGCTACCGCGTGCGCCTGGCGTCCGACGGCGAAGAGGCGCTGTGCCGGGTCGCCGAGCGGACACCGGACGTCGTCGTCACCGACCTGAACATGCCGCGCGCCGACGGCCTGGCGCTGACCCGGGCCCTGCGGGCGCGGCCGGAGACGGCGCGCCTGCCGGTCGTGCTCCTGACCTCGCAAGACGACGACGCGACCCGGGCCGCGGGCGCCGCGGCGGGCGCCGACGCCTACCTGGTCAAGTCGCGCTTCAACGCCGAGGTGCTCGAGCAGACGCTGCTGCGGCTGGGCGTCCGGAGACCCGCGTGACCCGGCCGCTGGCGGTGGCGCTGGACGACGAGGCGCTGCGGGTCTTCCCGCGGCTGGATGTCGAGCTGGCCGCGCGCGGCGTCCGCGTCCTGCGCTCCTTCGCCTCGGTCCCCGACGGCGGGCTGCTGGGACGGGTGCCGGAGTGCCGCGGGGCGGTGGTGGTGGGCGGCAAGTCCTGGGACGACCTCGTGCGCCGGCTGGAGCAGGCGGCCGCCTCCACCCACGTGCCGATCATCGGCGTGCTGCCTTCGCGCGCCGGCGCCCGGGTGGAGCTGCGGTGGCCCGGCGTGGTGGACCTCATCCCCCCGGACGAGCGCCGGCCCGCCGAGCGCGTCGCGCTGATGGCGCAGATCCCCGTCGTCAGCAAGGCCGGCCATGCGCCCCCGAAGGTGCTGGCCGCGGAGCCGGCGCCGCGGCGCGCGTCGGCGCCCGCGCAGTGGGTGGTGGCCGTGGCCTCGTCGACCGGCGGCGCCTGGGTGCTGAGCCAGCTGCTGCGCGGGCTCGCCTCCGCCGGCTGCGGAGACGCGGTCCTGGTCGCCCAGCACCTCGACGCCGAGTTCGTCCCCTTCTTCGCCGACTGGCTGCGCGAGAGCCTCCGGGTGGCGGCTGACCGTGGTCGAGGAGCGCGCCGAGCTCCTCGAAGCAACGGTGTACCTGGCCGCGGGAGGCCGCGACCTCGTCCTCGGCGGCGAGCTCGTCCGCGCGCCTCCAGCCTCCCATCGGTTCGTCCCCAGCGGCGACCGGCTCCTGACGTCGGTCGCGCGGGAGCGCGGCCCGTCGGCGGTGGGCGTCGTCCTCTCCGGCATGGGCTCCGACGGCGCCGGCGGGCTCGCCGAGATCGCGCGGGCCGGCGGCCGGGCGCTCTGCCAGCTCCCGGAGACCTCCATCGTCTCCTCCATGCCCGAATCGGCGCTGCGCGCGGTGCCCGACGCCTGGGCCGCGGCCCCCGGCTTCTTGCCCGCGGCCATCCTGCGGGACCGCGGCTAAGGCGGACTCGCAGCGCGCGGACCTGCCGGGTCCGCCGGTGACCGAGCCGGCGTCCGACCGCCCGGATGGGCCCGCCCCCTTTTGCCTCATCGCGGGCCGGGCGGGCAGTTCGGGGCGACCAACCCTGACGCTCTGCATCTATGGAGCAGCTTTTGGTCCCCAATTCGGTTCGAAGGGAAGCGCCGAACCGGAGGCGGGGGCAAACGGAGCCTCCATGAGACAGCTGCTCGGCCTCGCCGCCCTCACCTTCGCCGCCGCGTGCCAGTCGGCGTCTGCCACCGTCCCGGAGACCCGTCCCCAGAAGGCGCCGGCTCCCTCACCGGGCGCGGTGACCGTCGAGACCGCGCCGGTGGAGCGGCACTCGATGCCCCGCTTCCTGACGCTGACCGGATCCGTGCTGGCCGACCGCCAGTCCGAGGTCGCCGCCAACGTCTCCGGCCGGATCACCGCGACCTTCGCCGAGCGCGGCCAGCGAGTGAAGGCCGGCGAGCCCATTGCCGTCGTCGACTCCAAGGCCGCGGGCTTCTCCGCGCAGGCCGCCGCCGCCCAGCTCCAGGCCGCGCAGACCCAGGTCGCGCTCGCCGAGCAGGACTGCCAGCGCGCCGACACGCTCTTCGAGAAGGGGTCCATCCCCAAGGCCGAGCACGCCCGCATGAAGGCGCAGTGCCAGGCGCAGCTCTTCCAGGCCAACGCCGCGCAGGCCAACGCGAACCTGGCCAGCAAGCTCGCGGGCGACACCATCATCCGCGCCCCCATCGACGGCGCGGTCGGCGAGCGGTTCGTCAACGTCGGCGAGTACGTCCAGCCGCCGACCCGCGTCGCCACCGTCACCTCGGTCGACCCGGTCCGCGTCTCCATCAGCGTCCCCGAGGTCGCCGTCGCGAAGGTGAGCGAAGGCCAGACCCTGGAGATCGAGGTGGCGGCCTGGCCCGAGCGCCGCTTCCCGGCCACCGTGCGCTACGTCAGCCCCGCGCTGCGGCCGACGACCCGCGACCTGGTCGTCGAGGCGGTGGCCGCCAACTCCGATGGCGCGCTGCGCCCCGGCATGTTCGCGACGGTGAAGCTCTTGACGGGCGAGGAGGAGCAGCCGACGGTCCCGCTCGCGGCCCTCAAGATCGAAGGCACGGTGAAGCGGCTGTTCCTGGCGCGCAACGGGCTCGCCTACGAGATGGTCGTGCGCACCGGGCTGACCCGCGACGGTCGCGTCGCCGTGCTCGAGCCCCTCGGGCCGCAGGACCGGGTGATCGTCCGCCCGCCGCCCGGGCTCACCGACGGCGTCGCCATCCAGTAGCCAGCCGGCCAAGCGCCGTCACCGCCCAGGTCGAACCCGACCAGGAGCCCTTCCATGCAGTGGCTCGCAGAGATCTGCGTCAAGCGACCCGTCTTCGCCGCCGTCCTCAGCCTGGTGATCATGGTCATCGGCGGGGTCTTCTACTCGCAGCTCGGCGTCGACCAGTTCCCGAAGATCGACTTCCCGGTGATCGCCGTCATCACCCGGCTGCCCGGCGCCTCGCCCATCGACGTCGAGACCGACATCTCCGACAAGATCGAGCGCAGCGTCAACACCATCGCCGGCATCGACGAGCTGCGCTCCTTCTCCGCCGAGGGCGTCTCGACGGTGATGGTCCAGTTCGTCCTGGAGAAGGACGTCAACGTCGCCGCGCAGGAGGTGCAGCAGAAGGTCAACATGGCCTTGCCGGAGCTGCCGCGCGGCATCGACCCGCCGGTGGTGCAGAAGTTCGACCCGGACGCCTCGCCCATCCTCTTCATCGCGCTCAACGCCAAAGCCCACGACACCCGGGAGATCACCGACATCGCGGACCGCGTCGTCCGCCGGCGCCTGGAGTCCATCAACGGCGTCGGCGAGGTGCGCATCCTGGGCGGGCAGAAGCGCCAGGTGAACGTGCTGGTCGATCCCGCCAAGCTGCGCGCGCTGGGCCTGAGCGCCGCCGAGGTCGCGCGGGCCATCGACGCCCAGAACGTCACCATGCCCGGCGGCCGCGTCGACGTCAGCCGCGACTACCTGACGGTGCGCATCAACGGCCGGGTCAAGACCGTGGACGAGCTCAAGGCCATCGCGCTGCGCGAGCAGGCCGGCCGCATCGTCCGCCTGGACGAGGTGGCGCAGGTCGAGGACGGCGCCGCCGAGCTGGAGACGAGCGCCCGCTGGAACGGCGAGCGGACGGTGCTCTTGACCGTGCGCAAGCAGTCGGGCTCGAACACCGTGGCCGTCGCCGACGCGGTGCTCGGGCGGATGAAGGAGATCGAGACGGAGCTGCCGCAGGGCTACGCCCTCGCCGTGCAGCGCGACGCCTCGCAGGCCATCCGCACCGGCACGCACGCGGTCACCGAGCACCTCATCCTGGGCGCGCTCTTCGCCGCGCTCATCGTGCTGCTCTTCCTGGGCAACGTGCGCTCGACGGTCATCGCCGCGGTGGCCATCCCCACCTCCATCGTCGGCACCTTCGCGCTGATGAAGTCGCAGGACTTCACGCTCAACACCATCACCCTGCTGGCGCTGGCGCTGGCGGTGGGCATCGTCATCGACGACGCCATCGTCGTGCTGGAGAACATCTTCAAGTGGGTCGACGAGAAGGGCTACACGCCCCGGCGCGCGGCGGTGGAGGCGACCCGCGAGATCGGCCTGGCGGTCATGGCCACCACCCTCTCGCTCATCGCCGTCTTCCTGCCCATCGCGTTCCTGGGCGGCATCCCCGGCCGGTTCCTGAAGAGCTTCGGCATGACGATGGCCTTCTCCATCGCGGTCTCGCTCTTCGTCAGCTTCACGCTCACGCCGATGCTCGCCTCGCGCTGGCTGAAGGCGAAGCAGGCCGGCAAGAAGAAGACGATCCTCGAGCGCGTCGTCGACGTCGTGTACCGCCCGCTGGAGCACGGCTACGGCCGCATCCTCGCCTTCTGCCTGCGCCACCGGTGGGTCATCGCCCTCGCCTCCGTCGCCGCGTTCATGAGCACCGTGCCGCTGGCGATGAAGGCCAAGAAGGGCTTTTTGCCCATCGACGACCGCGCCCAGTTCGAGGTCATCGCCCGCCTGCCCGAGGGCCGCAGCGTGGCCGCCACCGAGCTCGTCGGCGAGCGGATCGCGCGGATCGTCCGCGGGCTGCCGGAGGTGACCGCGACGCTGGTGACCGTGGGCGACGACGAGAGCCGCACGGCGAACCAGGCGCGCATCTACGTCAAGCTGCTCGATCCGGACAAGCGGGCGCGCACCCAGGAGGAGCTCAAGGACCAGGTGCGCCAGACCATCCTGCCGGAGCTGCCCAAGGACCTGCGGGTGAGCGTGGCGGACGTCAACGAGTTCGGCGGCGGCCAGCCGACCGCGCGCATCCAGTACCTCGTCTCCGGACCGGACCTGGACGTGCTCGAGCACATGACCCCGCGCGTGCTGGAGAAGCTCAAGCAGGTCCCCGGCGCGGTGGACGTCGACACCTCGCTCGTCGTCGGCAAGCCGGAGCTGGGCATCTACGTCGACCGCGAGAAGGCCGCGGACCTGGGCGTGCAGGTCGCCGACGTGGCCTCGGCGCTGCAGCTGATGGTCGCCGGGCAGAAGGTCTCGACCTACTCCGAGGGCGGCGAGCAATACGAGGTGCGCCTGCGCGCGAGCGACGAGTACCGCACCGACGAGGACAAGCTGCAGCTCATCACCGTCCCCTCGCGCAAGCTGGGCCTGGTGCCGCTCTCCGACGTCGTCAGCTTCCACAAGGCCGAGAGCGCCTCGACGATCATGCGCTACCAGCGCGAGCGCCAGGTCACCTTCATGGCCAACGCCGCGCCCGGCGTCAGCGAAGGCGCCATCGGCGAGGCAATGGCCGCGGTGCTCAAGGCCGAGCAGCTCCCGAAGGGCTTCAGCGTCAAGCCGCAGGGCCAGACCAAGATGATGGCGGAGACCGGCAAGAGCTTCGTCCTCGGCCTGCTGGCCGCGATGCTCTTCATGTACCTGATCCTCGCGGCCCAGTTCGAGAGCTGGCTGCACCCGGTCACGATCCTGCTGTCGCTGCCGCTCACCCTGCCCTTCGCCATCGCCTCGGTCATCCTGTTCGACCAGGCGCTCGACATCTACAGCTTCCTGGGCATCTTCGTGCTCTTCGGCGTGGTGAAGAAGAACGCCATCCTGCAGATCGACCACACCAACCAGCTGCGCGAGGGCGGCCTGGACCGCTTCGCGGCGCTCATCCAGGCCAACAAGGACCGCCTGCGGCCCATCCTGATGACCACCTTCGCCTTCGTCGCCGGCATGATTCCGCTCGTGACCGCCAAGGGCGTCGGCGCCGGCTACAACCGCGCGACCGCGGGCGTGGTCGTCGGCGGCCAGGTGCTCTCGCTGTTGCTCACCCTGGTCGCGGTGCCCGTCTTCTACTCGTACTTCGACGACCTCGCCGCGCTCTTCCGGCGCGTCTGGAAGCGCGTCTTCGGCAGCCGGTCGGACGACGACGCCGGGCTGCCCGCGAGCACCGTGGCCGACGAGGCGGTCGTCCCGCCGGAGCTGGCGCTGCAGCTGGCGTCCGCCAAGCTCATCCCGGGCCACGGGCCGAGCGCGTCGCCGCAGTCGCGCGGCTGAGCTCGGCAGGGAGGAGAGTCAGTCCTTCCCCCGGCGATTGCTCGAGGAGCCGGAGGAAGCGCAGCGGGCGTGGCGAGCCCAGCCCTGCCCGAGGCCTGCGCCGCCTCCGCGGACGACGCGCTCGCGCCTCATCGGCTCGGGGCTGGAGGGGCCTGGTCCGGCCCGCTCCCGCCCAGCGCGCTGCGAAGCGCTGGCCTGAAGAGCGCCCAGCCGGCGAAGGCGAGGGAGATCCCGACCGCCGTCAGCGCGAGCAGCACGGCTCCCGCCCCTCCGCCCTCGACGAGGACGAGCACCGTGCGCACGAGGTCGAAGGCGGCCGCGCCTGCGGCGAGGGCGACCAGGTAGCCCACGGCCACCGGTCGCCTGGCCCTTACTCTGGGGAAGACCCAGAGGGCCAGCCCGGCGGTGGCCACCAATGTGACCAGCCCCCAGGTGCTGCCCGGCGCGTCCGCGCCCCAACCCGACAGGCGCAGGAGCAATCGCAACGGGTGCCAGAGCAGGAACGCCACCGCCAGCGTCACCGCCCCGCTCGAGCCGGCGCCGGCAACGGCGGCCGCCTGCGCGACCTGCAACGGCGCCGGGGCGGCCGCCGCAGGCCCGGGCTTGGGTGCGCCGGGAAAGCAGCGCGGGCAGGCCGAAAGGCCGTCCGGGTAGTCCTCCCCACACTTCGCACAGAACATGGGTCCCCTCCGCTGCGCGGCCGGGGCGGCTGGGCGATGCGCAGCCCCGCCGCGCCCGGCGCCTGCCAAGGCTACTGCAGGGTGACGCCCACCTTGACGAGCGCGGCGCGCAGGACGGCGGCGGTGGCCTCGAGCTTCCAGCGCCACCCGTTCGTCCTTCTTCTCCCGGACCTGGTAGGTCAGCCCCTCGACGGCCTCGGCCGCGGCCTTGAGCGCCTTGGCGAACTGCGCGGCGTCCGCGCTCTTGAGGCCCCGGGTCTGCATCTTGGCCGAGGTGTGCGCGGCCCGCAGCGCCTTGAGGGCCTCGCGGGTGTGGTCCTGGGCGAAGTCGAGCACGTGCTCGGCGCCGGTGGCGTCGACGAAGCGGTGCACGCCGGCCAGCAGCTCCCTGGGCTGCTTGTCGGGCCAGATCGGCCTGATTGCCGCGGGCGGAAGGGCTGGGCCTTGAAGCAGGCCTCCGGGAATCTGGCCCTGCGGACGTTTCGCTTCTCTCCACGTCTTGCACGAGGGCCTTCAATCTTCCTTCGCGCTTGAGAGAACCATGGCCATCGGCAGAGCCACGGAGGAACTCTTCACGACTCGCATTTACAGCGAGTTCGAGGGCGAGCGGGTCGTCGTGACGCCGGACGCTTCAACAGAGGAGCTGGTACCGATCTGGATGGGACAGTTCGGCGAAACCCCGCGGTATTGGTGCACCCGCTTCCGCAAGCGTTGATCGCCGTACGGCAGTTCTGGCAAGACGGAACTCCAGCGGAGGGCCTGAGCTAGGATTGGGTCTGATCCTTCCCGCGGCGCGTCGGCGGCCGGATGCGCGGGCGACAATCGTTACCTGCGGTCTTCGGTCTGCAGGGCTAACAACGGCCGCTGCTGCTCGGTGGTACGTTCTCTCATGGGCCGAGGACCACGCTCATCTCTTCCCTGTCCCACGCGCACCTGCCCACGCCCGTCGGAGGACAACATGGCCACGTCCCCGCCTTCTCCGCCCGTGTTCATCGTGGAATTGAACGGGGACGTGGACGCCTTCGACTCCGTTGAAGGAGCGGAGGGCTGGGTGGAGTCGGTGGATGTCGAGGACGGTGAGTACCCCGCAGCCTACGACTCGGCCGGGAGGATCCTCGCATTGGAGGTTGAGAGGCCGACCAAGCGAGGACTGTTCTCGATTCAGCTCACGCCCGTCCGGCTTCGCGCCCTCGAGGAAACGCCGACTCACGAGCCTGAGCTTCGCCGCGTGCTCATCGACGCGCTGCGTGTCCAAGGAACACAGGTCGACAAGGCCATTCCTTTGCTGGAGTTGGTGGCGCTCTCGTTGCGCGTACTTCGTCGGTGACACAAACCTCTTCGCCCTGATCGGTTCGGACGTCCTGCAGCATCGTGGTGGAGCTGCAGGAGCAGGTGAGTAGCCGCACCGCGAAGAGGTGGCGCAAGCAGTGGAAGGTGAATCGAGGCAGCGGGCGCGCTGGTACACTCTGACGCCGGCCAGAGCCATATCGAGGGGAAACGATGCTATCGCCCACGTCACGCACGCCGTGGCTCATCCTGGCCGAACTCCGACACGCGACACTGCCGGCTCCACGCATTCTGGCCAAGGAGCAGACCTCGTTGCTCCCGATCCTCGCTTCCCTGTGCCTGCTCCTAGTAGGTATCGGGTGCGCTCATAAGGACGCGTCATCGCCGCCCTTGGCAGGCCTCCAAAGTGAAGTCGCAAGCTCCCAAGGCCAGCCCAATACAGCTGCCAGCCCGAACGGTGTAAGTGTTGCGGAGTGGCCCGAGATGAGGCCCTCTCTCGATGAGCTGGCCGCTTGTATCTGGAACGCAAGTTACGACGGATGGGTTGTCGGCACGGCATCGGCCGGTGCGCGTGCGTATACCTTCGCCGAAGATCGCGCTCGCGCTCACCCCGCGCTGAAAATGGTCCCCTCTCATGTCGACGCGCCTCCAGAGCTACGCAAGAAGATCTCATGGCGGCACACTGGAGCAGTATGCCGAACAGGCATTTGCACGGCGCCCGATATCGATCCTTCGAACGAGTGATGGCTTTCTCGTTGGATACAACAACGGAGAGTTTGGAGGCTCCCTGTGGTGGGTTGATTCGGAGCACCAACAGGCGCGCTTGCTGTCCTTGGAAAATATCGTCCAGCTCATCAATGATCAGACTGCAATATACGCGATCTTCGGAATTTACATGGGACCAGCGCTGGACGTGGGCGGACTTCTCGAGCTCAAGCGTAGCGGGGACCCGCCGGTCTGGAGCGCCCTCCTGGTTCGGGCGCTCCCATTCGCACCCGTGGAAACGACCTGGATGAGTGACGGGGTCTTGATACTGATTGCAGAAGGTGGAGCCGGAGTATTTCGCCTTGCGTCCGAAAGGCTGGAACGAATCTATGAGCTTCCACCGAGACTTCATCCTACGAGCGCCACCATCGTGGAGAATCGCGTGTACGTCGGCTTTCCCCTGGCGATTCTCGAGCTGACGCCTGTCGATTCAGGGGCGGAAAACGTCGTGTGGCGAGGTCGCTGGCTTGCGCAGCCGGGATGTGACGCGCTCGTGCGGAATGTATTGCCACGGAAGCCTCAACCACCCGAGACGCCGGATGGTGAAAAGCTCTTTGGCGAACCTCCGCCGGAGCATTTTTGCACGTGCGCTGCAGAACCGAGGTAATCAGCGGCGCACCGGGCCGGCCAAACGAACGCTGCGGCGCTCCCCCCTCACGCCACGTCCAGCACCTTCACCGCCTCCCACTTCACCTTCGCGTCCGACGAGAACCGCCCGTGGCGCTTCACGGTGAGGTTGATATCCGAGTGCCCGACCAACTCGGAGACCACCGTGATGGGCACCCCGCGGGTGAGTAGCCGCACCGCGAAGAGGTGCCGCAGGCAGTGGAACGTCACCTTGCCGCTGAGCCCGGCGGCGATCACGGCGTCCGCGAAGTAGCCCTTGCCCCCGCCGCGGACGCAGCCCGCGGACGGCCTCTTGGTCATGGGTCTGCGTTGGCCCCCACCCGGCCCGCCCTGTGAGACGCGGGCACTACAGCAGAGGCCCGGCGGCGATGGCAACCCGCGCCGGAGGCCTTCAGGTGCGCCGGCGCACCTGGGCCGGGAGCGCTCCCCGCGGCCCGCGGCCTGGCCCCGGGCCCGGCCCGGGAGTGTCGGCGCCGCCCGGTAGCCTCTCCTCGTTGGGGCCGCGGAGGGGAGGCTGGCATGGGGTGGCCAGGCGCATACGGAGCGGGTACGCCAGGCGGGAGCCGGAGGCGACGATTCTTCACAAGGTCGTCCGGGAGAACCTGGAGACCCTCCTCGCCGAGGCGCGCTCCGGCGATCCCGGCGGGCGCGGGCTGCCCCGGTACGTCGAGCAGGAGCTGCGCGACTACCTCGTCTGCGGCGTGCTCTCCGCGGGCTTTTCGCTTTGGAGATGCACCAAGTGCGGCCAGCAAACCCCGGTCGCGTTCTCCTGCAAGACCCGAGTCTGCCTTCGTGCCTGACGCGCAGGATGCACTCGGTCGCGCTGGATCTCGTCGAGCGCGTCCTGCCGGTGGCGCCCTACCGCCACTGGGTGCTCGCCCTGCCGGCGGAGCTGCGCTTCCTGCTCGCCCGCGACGAGGGCCTGCTCGCCAAGCTCCGGGCCATCTTCGTGCGCAGCGTCCAGGCGTGGCAGAGGGCCAAGTCGCGCCCTGGGCGTGCGGCAGGCGCTCACCGGAGCCGTCGTCTTCACCCAGCGCTTCTCGTCGAGGCTGCTGGTCTATCCCCACTTCCACGCGGTGTTCCCCGACGGCGTCTTCGCCGAGGACGCGGCGGGCAGCATGGTCTTCCACTCCGTGCGCCCCAGCCAGCAGGACCTGGAGAGGATCGTCGACCCGATCGCGCGGAAGGCGGCCAAGCTGCTGGAGCGCCTCGACCTCGACGCGGTGGTCCCCGACGCCCTGGACCGGCTCCGGGCCCAGGCGGCCCAGGGCGAGCTGGCGCTCAAGCTCGGCGCCGAGGAGCCCCGCCCCGCCCGGCTGCTGGCCAGGGCCGGCGGCTTCTCGCTCCAGGCCGCCAGGCACCTGCACGCCCACGACCGCGAGGGGCTGGCCTTCCTCATCCGCTACAACCTGCGGCCCCCGCTCAGCCTGGGGCGCCTGTCGGAGCTGCCCAGCGGAAAGCTCCTGCTCAAATTCAAGCGCCCGCTCGCCGACGGCACCGTCGGTCTCGAGCTCGAGCCGGTCGCCTTCCTGCGCCGGCTGGCCTCCCTGGTGCCTCCTCCGGGCAGCCACGACACCGCCTACGCAGCCTTAGGGTGGGTTCTTCTCCTCACGCAGCGCCTACCGCAGGCGCTTCGTCCGCGCCCGCCGCGCCGACGCCGACCACTGCCCGGGCCACCCCGGCCTCGGCGTGCACGACGAGGATCTCGCGGTCCTGCCCGCCGACGGCCCGGCGCTTTTGCAGGGAGCAGCACAGCCCGAAGAGCACTACTTGCGCTGGGCCGACCTGATGCGCAAGGCCTGGGGCGTCGACGTCCTCGACTGCCCCTGCGGCGGCAAGCGCAAGTTCGTGGAGGAGGTCTGCTCCCCGGAGAAGATCCGACAGACGCTCGAGCGCCTCGGGCTGTGGCGGGAGCCTCCGGAGGTAACCATGGCCCGCAGACCGCCGCAGGCCCGGGCCTTCGACCGCCACTCCTCCTCCTGCGACGGTGTCGATCCGCCCGCTCCCGACGACGCTTGGTAGCGCCGCCCGCCCAGCCTGACTTCGACCCGCTACATCGACCCGCGACCGCCCTGGTGGCCGCAGCCGGACCTCGTCTATCCTGGCCGCCCACTTTGCAGGGCGCAGCGGGGATGGGCCCCTGCCGCAAAGCCCCGGCGGACCGCCCGGCGCACGTCTCGCTTCTCTCCACCGGCTTGGAAGAGGGCCTTCATTTTTCCTACGCGTAAACCGTACCTATCTTCAGCAAGTTTGACCCATCCGTAAGAGCCCCCTTGACTCACTTCGCCTTCGGCTCCTCGCCTGCCTTGCGGCTGCCCACGACCACGACGATGTCGTAGTCCCACGCGCCGGGCCACGGCTTCGCCTCGACTGGTCCGATGATCGCTTCGAGCAGCTTTGCCGTCGCGCGCGCCGCCGCCTCGCCGTCGTTCGCCCAGAAGACCTCCGAGTCGACGCGGGGCTTCTTGGCCGCAGGCCCGGCAAAGAGCGAAGGCGGAGCGTCCACGCCCACGCGCTTCCACTCGGCCTCGAAGGTGGACTGGAGCTTGCGCTTGACGGTCTCGAAGAGAGCCGGCTCGGCGGCACCGGGGACGATCTCGAGCAGCTTCGTGTCGAAGCAGCGCGGGTCTCGCAGCCCGTGAGGCACACACCAGTTCCGGCGGACCTGGTCTCTGCATTCGGGGGAGCAGTACTGGCCGCGGTAGCGGATGAACCCGGGGGCCAGCCCGTCGAGCGTGACCGTGAACGACTCTTCGTCCGAGCCGCCGCTCACGACCGCACCCTGCAAGGTCCACCGCCCCGGAGGCATGGGCCGCATCGAATTGTCGATGTTCAAGAGGTCGAACCGCGTTTCGCTGAGCGTGACGGTGATCCCCATGTTCAGGTCGAGGGCCGGCTCGCTCTCGCGCACCTCGCGCAGGAACGCGGCACGGGTGGGCTTCGCCAACGCTCGGTAGACCGGGCGGAGCGTGCAGTCGCCGTCCTTCCAGCACAGATCCGCCTCGCGCGTGCAGCCATGCAGGCAGACCTCCGTGACGTCGTACAGGAGCTCCTCGCCGATCGCCTTGAGGGTGAGGACGAAGGCGAAGCGCTGCTTCGAGGTCGGATCCGTCCAGTCGAGGTAGTCGCACCGACCCGAGACGCGGTTCCCGGACACCTCGAAATTGCCCTTGCAGCCCGAGGAGCGGTCCTCGCCCAAAACCACGCCGCGTTCGTTGCTGACGACGAACGTCTGGTCCGCACGCAAGCGGAGATGGTGCAGCCCGCGGTTGAGGACCAGCGCGTTCGAAAGCGGCTCGAAGGACTTGTGCTCCTTGAGGAAGGCCCGGACCTCTTCCTCGCTCGGGGCGGCTGCGCTGCTGGCCCCTGCGGCGACGAACAGCAAGGCGGCGATGGCGCGGATCATTGTGTTCCCTCGCTCCGAGGCTTTCCTTCGCCCGGGCAGTGGAGTCTTCGCGAGCTTCAGGGTCGTGGCGAGTGCCCATTTCTAAGCGCCAAGGGCAACAAGCGGTGTTTCCGGCGAGGGGGCCCGAGTATCCGGAACTGCTCTCCCGGCACAAAGCCACGGAGGGCGTCCACGGCACCAGCGAAAGGCGCCGGTCGGATCAGGGGACCGGGAAGCTCGTCTGCGTGCCGTCGAGGACCATGCGCACCGCGGCCTCCTCGCAGCAGGCCGGCCGCAAGTCCCCGGAATGCGACTTCGACGGGAAGGGCTTGTCGACGAGCACCTTGCCCGACGCGCCCGACCCAGAGGGCCAGCCCGGCAGTGGCCAGCAACGTGACCAGCCCCCAGGTGCTGCCCGGCGCGTCCGCGCCCCAACCCGACAGGCGCAGGAGCAATCGCAACGGGTGCCAGAGCAGGAACGCCACCGCCAGCGTCACCGCCCCGCTCGAGCCGGCGCCGGCAACGGCGGCCGCCTGCGCGACCTGCAACGGCGCCGGGGCGGCCGCCGCAGGCCCGGGCTTGGGTGCGCCGGGAAAGCAGCGCGGGCAGGCCGAAAGGCCGTCCGGGTAGTCCTCCCCACACTTCGCACAGAACATGGGTCCCCTCGCTGCGCGGCCGGGGCGGCTGGGCGATGCGCAGCCCCGCCGCGCCCGGCGCCTGCCAAGGCTACTGCAGGGTGACGCCCACCTTGACGAGCGCGGCGCGCAGGACGGCGGCGGTGGCCTCGAGCTCCAGCGCCACCCGTTCGTCCTTCTTCTCCCGGACCTGGTAGGTCAGCCCCTCGACGCCCTCGGCCGCGGCCTTGAGCGCCTTGGCGAACTGCGCGGCGTCGGCGGTCTTGAGGCCCCGGGTCTGCATCTTGGCCGAGGTGTGCGCAGCGCGCAGCGCCTTGAGGGCCTCGCGGGTGTGGTCCTGGGCGAAGTCGAGCACGTGCTCGGCGCCGGTGGCGTCGACGAAGCGGTGCACGCCGGCCAGCAGCTCCCTGGGCTGCTTGTCGGGCCAGAATCTCCTTGGACATCTTGCACAGCTCGTAGAGGACGGTGAACCCGTGCTGCTCCACCGGCTCGACGGGGAAGGCGTCCACCACCGACAGGCGCAGGTACGCCTGCGTCAGCTTCTCCTTGCCGGGCAGGCTGGCGACGAGCGCCGCCTTGAAGTTCGGGAACTTCTCCTTCCACTGCGACGGGTCGTCCCGCAGCTCCAGCAGGCCTTGGGTGGCCCGGTACTGGATGCCGGCGGCTTGGGCGTCGGCTGCCAGGTAGTCGGCGACTCTCTGCTCGAACGTGTCCACGGTCCCTCCGCTCGCCGCCGCGGACGCAGCCCGCGGACGGCCTCTTGGTCATCGGGTCTGCGTTGGCCCCCACCCGGCCCGCCCTGTGAGACGCGGGCACTACAGCAGAGGCCCGGCGGCGATGGCAACCCGCGCCGGAGGCCTGCAGGTGCGCCGGCGCACCTGGGCCGGGAGCGCTCCCCGCGGCCTGGCCTCCCCGGGCCCGGCCCGGGAGTGTCGGCCCCGCCCGGCCTATCGCAGGCGCTTCGTCCGCGCTCGTCGTGCCGACGCCGAGCACTGCCCGCGGCCCCCCCGGCCTCGGCGTGCACGATGAAGATCTCGCGGTCCTGCCCGGCGACGGCCAAGCGCTTGCGCAGGGAGCGGCCCGGCCGGAGGAACGCTACCTGCGCTGGGCCGACCTGATGCGCAAGGCCTGGGGCGTCGAGGTCCTCGACTGCCCCTGCGGCGGCAAGCGCAAGTTCGTTGAGGAGGTCTGCTCCCCGGAGAAGATCCGAGAGACGCTCGAGCGCCTCGGACTATGGCGCGACCCTCCGGAGGTGGCCAAGGCCCGCAGACCGCCGCAGGCCCGGGCCATCGACCGCCACTCCTCCTGCGACGGCGTCGATCCGCCCGCTCCCGACTACGCTTCTTAGCCCCGCTTCCCCTACCCGCCCACCCCTGACTTCGATCCTCGCGACCGCTGTGGCGGCTGCCGGCGGGCCTTGGTCCTGGCGACCAGATTGCCGGGGGCGGAAGGGCTGGGCCTTGCCGCAAGCCTCCGGGAATCTGGCCCTGCGGACGTTTCGCTTCTCTCCACGTCTTGCACGAGGGCTTTCATTCTTCCTACGCGCATTCTTCCTACGCGCTTGTGGACCTCTTCGGACTGCTTCTCGTTGTGGGTGATGAGCAGCATGAATCGCATGGGCAATTCCCTTTCAGGACCGGAAGGGTCCACCCCTACGGCGAACGGCGCCCTCGAGATTCGACAGGGCCCCGAACATTTCCTGCGATTCAGCCACTGGTCTAGGGCGACCTCAAAGAATTCGACCGGTTGCGAGGCCTCCAAGCCAGTCACGGCGAAGGCGACTAGGCAGGTGTGTGCGAGCTGGGTGAGCGGTGCGCAAGCACAGCACGGACGGCCCAGTGCCTACCAAGTCTTCCTGGTGTTCGAGGGCATCCGGCCGCTCACCTCAACGTTGAATGGCTTCCTGCGGGAGCTCACTGCTCCGGCGAAGTATGAGTCGCAGTGACCGAGATCGAACTGCGGCTCGGCCCGTGGACGGTGGCGTGCGGCTGGCGGCCCCCGTCGGCAGAGGACGGCGCTGGGCATCAAAGCGCGGGCTCGTGCTGCACCCAGGCCCGTCCTCGCCAGACGCTTCTCGTGTAGCGGCTACCGATCGAGTCCTATGGACCGGCGTCAGGACCAGACTGCGGATCTCGGATTACAACATCTACGACGAAATCGTCGGATAGCCCCTTCGTCGGGTCCGTCGCCCCCTTCGGATCCTCACGATCTGGCCGGCACAGATTCGTCCAGTCGTGATCAGGCGGGTCCTCTGTCGCATCACATTCTCGGTAGTCGTCTAGTCGAACGTCTATCCAAGCCTCGACATACCAACCTGGCTTACCCACCGGGGGCATTGATGGTCCCGACTCGCCGCAGGGATGGCCCGCCCACGCTAGGGAGCTTGGATCATGGTAATCGCGCAGCGTCTTTGCGCTTAGCAGGACCGGTCGTGCCTCGCCCCCATCCGGCCGTTGGTGTCTGAATGCCACCTGAACGTTCTGGGGGTCGGCCGTGCCGTCGTATTGTGGTTTGACAACGACATTGCATGGCGGGCCACAAGCATCGATCGAGACACACGAGGCGGCCAAGAGCCCGCCGAGCGCTGCAAGAGGTCTCATCACAGGGATTCCCATCAATGCGATCCGCGAATTGCAACCAGCCTACCACAGCCTTGTTCGCATTAGAGTAGCAGGGTAGGGACTTAGACTACCGACGGCCCCGGCCGAGTAGTAGGAGATCAAGCTCATTTCGTCCTCTTCAGTGTAGTATCCGCCCCGCGCCCATGAACTTCCATTCCAAAAAAACTTCATTTGATACTGGCGATGGGTGGTACAGGCACCAGAGCATGGATACAATTGTGTCGTATATGCCACATGAGGTTTGCCGCTGGAAACTAGAAGAGCAAGAGGAGAACGCAGGTGGCCCCGGTCTACGGTGGAAGTCGGATTAATAGTCGGCGAGGAAGAAGGAATCTGATACCTATTGCCGGCGCTATCCCATGTGAGCTGCCGCAGACGTGGGCCATTCAAGGTGTCTATCCAGGCGATCCATCCAATGGGGTTCGCGGTTGGAGTCTGGTCGAAGGCGATCGATGGTGGGTCCACCGCTCTCGGGGGGCCCCGCAATACCATGGGCGCCGACCAAGCTCCTCCCGATGGTTGCCTCTGCGTCACATAGATCTGTTCGTCATTGTAGCCCGTATAGACGACGACCCAGCGATTTTGTGAGCGGTCATACGCGCAGCCGGCTGGGCTCCGAGTACTCCCAGACATTGGAGTCGGCACGGTCCACGAGATCCCGAAATCATTTGATTGCATGGAGACCAGATATCGTGCGCCGGAATTAGGGAGTAGAATTGGATTGTTTGAGTTGCTGGTATCTGTATTGGCGGGGGTCTCCCATATCGTGGGGCGTCCCAGCACCAGCGACGCAGCGTCAGCCATGTCCGGGCCGAGGCGTGCCCGACCACGCGATGAGGGCTGACTTGCTCTCGCACCGCCGAGGCGGGCGCGCCCGCCACCGCCCAGAGCGCGAGCGCCAGGGCGATCGCGCCGGCGGTGAAGAGGCGCCGCGGCAGGACCGCTCCAGGTGCCACGACGAGCACCAGAGTTCGTACGTCTCGCCTGACGGCCGTATGGAAGTGCGCGAATTTTCAGGAGCCCGGCGCGCTTGACGGTCCATACGCTTTCTTGGGAATGGGTCCCTTGCCCGATTGTTCCAAGGGCCATCATGACGCCCCCGAAGAAAGCGCCGAAGTCCCGCTCGCGAAGGTCTGCGCCGACGTTGCCGTCGATGGCTGGAATGGACAAGCCAGGGCAGGTCTGTTTTTCGCCGACCGGGTGCGTGGTGAGAAGAGACGGCCGTGTCGAGGTGTACGTAGATCGCGAGCACCTGGCGAGCTACGAGGAATGCGAGACCGACATACGCAACGTGTTGCTCGTGCTGTTGGCCAAGAAGAAGGCCGTGGTCTTCGAGAAGCTCGCGGAGGCGTTCGGGATCACCTCGGAGACCCTGCGGCAGATCCGGCGGCTCAATGAAACCGAGGGCCTCGAGGCGGTCGTCCGCCGTAGGCGCGGCGGACTGCGCGGCCGGCCCAAGAAGAAGGTGACGCGCGCTCTGCAGCGGAGACTGGAGGAGTGGTTCGAGCAAGGTGTGAGCATCGATGACGTGCACGAGCGCGTCTGCGCGAAGATCTCTCGCGCGACGGTGGGCAACGTCCACAAGCGCTGGGCAGAGGCGAGGGCCGCGCGCGCGATAACTCCGGCGCCGCCGGTGCAGCAGGAGTTGGGCCTCGCGGCCACGGCCAGCGCCGCCGGTGAAGCGGAGGCAGCGAAGCCCGCGGAGCCCGAGTCCACGCCATCGCAACCCGCGGAGCCCGAGCCCGAGTCCACGCCAGCGCAGCCCGTGGAGCCCGTGGAGCCCGAGCCCACGCCGGTCGCCAACGAGCGCGCGCAGGCCGAGGCCCCCGCCGAGCAGGCCGGTGCGCTGCGTGCTCCGCGAGCCGAGAGCGCCCACGAGTTGCGCGCCGACGACGACGAGCCCGAAGGGTTCGCGCCCTTGAGTCGGCGGGCCGTGCAGTACCTCGGCAGCTGGTTGCTGGTGTCTTTGGTCGCCGATCGCGGCCTTCACGATCGAGCACACGAGCTGCTCCCCGAGAAGCTGGCCTGGAGCAGCGTGCGCATCTGCCTTGATGCGGTCCTCACCGCGCTGGCCGTGCGCCAGAAGTGCGTCGAAGGAGTGCGCCGGTTGGCCACAAGTGGAGCCGCGGCGCTGCTCATCGCGACGGGCGCTCCGAGCCCGAGTTGGGCGCGCCGGGTCCTCGGGGGCTACAGCCGGGACGGAGCCTCTCTCGACCTGCATATGTGGCAGGCCGGTGAGCTGGTCCGCGAGGCCTGGCGGCGGCGCGAGGAAGGCCGGCCCGTGCCACTCTTCGCCGACAATCACACGCGCCCGTATACGGGGCAGCACGACCTCCTTTGGCACTGGCGGATGCAGGACAAGAGAGCTCGCCCTGGCGCGAGCGACTACTACGTCCACGACCGGGACGGCCGCCCGCTGTTCCGTTTCACCGTCAGCCAGGGCTCGCTCGCGCAGTTCCTCCCGGCGGCTGCGGCGATCGCGAAGGTGGCGCTGGACGCGGACGCCCGCTTCATCCTCGGGTTCGACCGCGGCGGCGCCTTCCCCGAGGCGATGGCGGCGCTACGCGTCGCCCCCGGCGTCGAATTCATCACCTACGAGCGCGCGCCCTACCGCAAGGTGCCGCAACACCGCTTCGAGAAGCACGGCGAGAAGGTCGAGATCGCCGGCAAGCGGCCCGAGGAGACGGAGACGCTCCTCGTGCTCGAAGATCAGTGCAACCTCGGCAAGGAGCGAGGCCGGGTGCGGCGGCTGCGCGTGCTGACGCCGCAAGGCTCCCAGGTGAACCTGCTGACGAACTCGCAGGAGGATGCGGCCTGGCTGGTGCGAACCCTCTTCGCCCGCTGGTGCCAGGAGAACGGGTTCAAGTATGGGGTGGAGCGCTGGGGCATCAACCAGCTCGACGGCCGCAAAGTCGAGGCGTTCCCGCCGGAGATAGTGATCCCCAACAGGAAGAAGCGCCGGCTCGAGCGCGAGGCCAACGAACTCCGTGAGCAGGAAGGCACGCTCCGACGCCGCCTTGCGCGCCTCGCGGACGACAAGACCAGCGCCCAAGAGCGGGCGAGCCTCGAGGCGCAACTCGCGCAGCTACTGGAGCGGCTGAGCCGGGTCGAGGCACGCCATCGCCGCCAGCCCGAACGCGTCGAGGTCGGAGAAGCCGGGCTTGAAGGAAGGCTGGTGCACCACCGCACCGAGTACAAGACGATGATCGACACTCTCCGTGTGGCCGGAGCGAATGCAGAATCCGAGCTGGCGGGCCTACTGGCGCCTCATCTGCTGCGCCCCAAAGAGGCCAAGCGCTGTATCCAGAACCTGCTCGCGGCCACGGGCGACATCAAGGTCGCAGCGAATTCGGGAACTTCTCCTTCCACTGCGACGGGTCGTCCCGCAGCTCCAGCAGGCCCTGGGTGGCCCGGTACTGGATGCCGGCGGCTTGGGCGTCGGCTGCCAGGTAGTCGGCGACTTTCTGCTCGAACGTGTCCACGGTCCCTCCGCTCGCCGCCGCGGACGCAGCCCGCGGACGGCCTCTTGGTCATCGGGTCTGCGTTGGCCCCCACCCGGCCCGCCCTGTGAGACGCGGGCACTACAGCAGAGGCCCGGCGGCGATGGCAACCCGCGCCGGAGTCCTGCAGGTGCGCCGGCGCACCTGGGCCGGGATCCTCCCCGCGGCCCGCGGCCTGGCCTCCCTGGCCTCCCTGGCCTCCCTGGCCTCCCTGGCCTCCCTGGCCTCCCTGGCCTCCCTGGCCTCCCTGGCCTCCCTGGCCTCCCCGGGCCGGGAGTGTCGGCCCCGCCCGGTAGCCTCTCCTCGTTGGGGCCGCGGAGGGGAGGGCTGGCATGGGGGTGGCCAGGCGCATACGGAGCGGGTACGCCAGGCGGGAGCCGGAGGCGACGATTCTTCACAAGGTCGTCCGGGAGAACCTGGAGACCTTCCTCGCCGAGGCTGCCCCGGTACGTCGAGCAGGAGCTGCGCGACTACCTCGTCTGCGGCGTGCTCTCCGCGGGCTTTTCGCTTTGGAGATGCAACAAGTGCGGCCAGCAATACCCGGTCGCGTTCTCCTGCAAGACCCGAATCTGCCCTTCGTGCCTGACGCGCAGGATGCACTCGGTCGCGCTGGATCTCGTCGAGCGCGTCCTGCCGGTGGCGCCCTACCGCCACTGGGTGCTCGCCCTGCCGGCGGAGCTGCGCTTCCTGCTCGCCCGCGACGAGGGCCTGCTCGCCAAGCTCCGGGCCATCTTCGTGCGCAGCGTCCAGGCGTGGCAGAGGGCCAAGGCGCGCGCCCTGGGCGTGCGGCAGGCGCTCACCGAAGCCGTCGTCTTCACCCAGCGCTTCTCGTCGAGGCTGCTGCTCTATCCCCACTTCCACGCCAACCTGCGGCCCCCGCTCTCGCGGCGCGCCTGTCCGAGCTGCGCGCCTGCTGGGCATCTCGCGCGTCACGCTCCTGGCGAAGATCCGCGGCTACAAGCTGGAGTGAGGCGACCCTCCCCTGCCCATCGAGGCCTTCTTCGGCAAGAGCTCAGCGCAGGCCGACTTCGCCTTCAGCGCCGCTGGGCGGGAGAGCACGTACGCTCTCAGCAGCGCCAGGACGTCCTCGCCGCTGCGCGAGAAGGCGGCGTCTTCCTTGCGGAAGGGGTCGGCACCCGCGGCCTGCTCCATCGCTTGCAGGATCGCGGCCTTCGCTCGCGACGACCGCGGGACCTCGCCATCGGGCAGCCGGGCGATGGCCCGCGCGAGCAGCCGGCTCGTCTTCACCGCTCCGATCTCGCGGAGGAAGCCCACAGCGTCGAGGGCCACCCTGGGAGACGAGTTGGCGATGACCTGGAAGAAGCCGCCGCTGCTCCGCTCGAGCTCGATGGCGTTCACCGTCACTGCGAGCCTGCAGAGTTGGGGGAGCTTGGTGAGCTTGCGCTCGTCGTCGCAGCCGATCGCCACCATGAGGCTCCCGGCGAACTCCACCGGGTCGGTGATCGACGCCAGCGCGCGCAGGCTGCGCGGCCGCTTCGGCACTTGCAGGTAGCGCTCCAGCTCGCCCGGAGCGAACTCGAGGTCGGGGTCGAAATCCGTCGTGCGCCGCGCCATGGTGCCCTCCTCTGCCGGCCCGGCTGGCAGCGTATCGCGGTTGGACGCCCTCCTCTCTTCCCGCGAGACCTGGAGACCTGCTGACGCCGGCGGACCCGAGTCGCGCCCCCTCCGCGAACTGCGCCACGTCCAGCAGCCGGAGCACGGCACACCATCGCACTCGCCTCGCCGGCCGCGCCAGGTCGACGGGAGAGCGCTGTCTCGAGGTCGCGGGCCGTCAAACCGTGAGGACGATCTTCCCGGTCACATGCCCGCGGCCGAACTCGGCAAACGCCGCGCGAGCCTCGGCGAGCGGATAGGCCTTGCCCACGACTGGCTTGACCTTGCCGCTCTCCAGGAGCGCGCGGAGCGCGAGCAGGTTGGCGGTGTTCGGCAACGAGATGAACGGGCGGAGCCTTTGGGCCACCACCAGGGACAGCAGGCTCGCCCAGAGGATGGTCGGCAAGGACGCCAGCCAGCGGTTCTCGAACTTGCCGTCGTTCGGAATCAACGTGCCACGCTGGGCGAGTGCCCTCCTGGCAGCTGCCAGGGAATGGGTCCCGGCGTTGTCGAGGATGACGTCGTAGCAGCGCTCGCCGCCGGTGAAGTCCTCACGGGTGTAGTCGATGACGTGGTCGGCGCCGAGCGAGCGGACCAGGTCCACCTTCGCCGTGCTGCAGACCCCGGTCACCTCGGCGCCCAGCGACTTGGCGATCTGGACGGCGAAGGTCCCGATGCCGCCTCCCGCGCCGGTGATAAGGACCCGCTGTCCCGCCTGCACTGCTCCGACGTCGCGGAGGGCTTGCAGCGCCGTCATTCCGGCGACGGGGACGGCCGCGGCCTGCTCGAAGGTGACGTTCGGCGGCATGTGCACGAGGTTCTTTTCCGGGGCAGGAGCGAGCCTCGGCATAGGTGCCGTTGCCCTGGCCGAAGACCCTGTCGCCAGGTTGGAGCCGCGTCACGTTCTTGCCGACGGCCTCGACCGTCCCCGCGACGTCCATTCCCCCGACGGGGCTGCGCGGCGCGAGCAAGCCCGTCGCGAGCCGGGCGAGGTACGGCTCGCCTCGCAGCGCCGCCCAGTCACCCGGGTTGATGCTGGCCGCCCGTACCCGCACCAGGACCTCGTGGTCCTTGATCGACGGCTTGTCGATCTCCTCGAGCGTGAGGTCGTCGGGCCGACCGTAGCGTCTCAGGACCATGGCCTTCATCGCGTGTGACCTCCGTTTCGAACCAGCTCGTACCGTCCATCGCTCGTTACCTCTGCGGCCCACGTCGGACAGTGCACCGTGGATATCCAGGCCCAAGGCGAATGGTTTCACCGCCAGGAAGATCGCGGCCTGGGGGGCTCGAGCTGCCCTCGGTCCGAGCGACGGACGCAATGGAGCCGGACGAAGCTCGTAGAACGCTCCAGCCACGCGAGAAACAAGAGAGACGCACGCTCGTCGCGACCGGAGGGCCTCCCCGTGCCAAAGCCCCGAACCTGGGCTCGACTCATCGCAGCGACGCTCGGCGCCATGGCGCTCGGCGGCTGCGCCATCTTCAAGGTGGTGCCGAGCCAGCTCGAGTCGCCGAGGATTGCGATTCAGTTGACGGAGGAAGCGACGGTCGCATCGGGTGCACCCGTCGACTCCGTCTTCCTGGGCTCAGCGAGGTCCTTCCTTTCCGCGAGCATCCGTCTGGAAGCGGCGGGAAAGGTCGCCTACATCGACCCTCTGCTGTTGAAGGATCTCAAGCCGGCCGATTTCGTCTTCATCACGCACGCCCACGAGGATCACCTCTCCCTGCCAGACATCGCGAAGGTCGCCACGGAGCGCACCATCGTCGTCTGTCCGCAGACCGCCGCGGAGGCACTTGCCTCCTACTCGCCGCGAGTCGTCAAGCCGGGGGACAGGCTCGAGCTGGGCGCGTTCGTCGTCGAGGCGGTGCCTGCGTACAACCTGGAGCCGCTCTTTCTGTGGCTGGTCGCCCATCCGAAGTCGGACCAGAACGTCGGGTACGTCCTGATGGTGGCGGGCAAGCGCATCTACCACTCCGGCGACACCGCCCACGTGCCCGAGCTCGACACGCTGCGGGGCCTCGATCTGGCGCTGGTGGCGGTTGGCGGCGAGCCGCGCGACTCGATGGACGCGGCCGCCGCGGCCGCGCTGGTCAATGCGATCAAGCCCAAGCTCGCCGTGCCGATGCACTATGCGCTCGGCAAGGGGATCGCGGAGGACTTCGCCAGGCAGGTCGGGCCCGACGTGCGCGTGGAGCTGGCGCGGTAGGCGGCGGCACCCCCTCTCGGCCGTGACCCGTGGGGCGCTGGGACTGCCCTCTGCGGAGGGCTACGCGCCGACGGTGACCGCCACGCTCCCCTTCTTGTGGCCCTGGTCCACGTAGCGATGCGCCTGCGCCATCTGCTCCCATCCGTAGGTTCGGTCGAGGACAGCCTTCACCTTCCCCTCCTCGACCAATGTCTTCAGGGCCCGTAGCAGCCGCGGAGCCTCGGCCGCGCGGATTGCGTCGGACGCCGTGTGCACGTCGAGGAAGACAGGAGCTCTCGCGAGCGCCCGCCGCGCCTCAGCCCCGAGCGCGCCGACCGCGTCGAAGACGACGTCGTAGCTCGAGCCCTCGGCGACGAACTCCTCACGCGACCGCTCGAAGACACGCCGCGCGCCCAGCGAGCGCACGAGCCCGAAGCTCGCTTCGCTGCACACACCGGTCACCTCGACGCCGAACGCCCGGGCGATCTGCACCGCGAACGTGCCGACGCTTCCCGAAGCGCTCTCCACACTGGCCGCCTGGTTCAGCGAGGGCGCCATCGGCGAGGCGATGGCCGCGGTGCTCAAGGCCGAGCAGCTGCCGAAGGGCTTCAGCGTCAAGCCGCAGGGCCAGACCAAGATGATGGCCGAGACCGGCAAGAGCTTCATCCTCGGCCTGCTGGCCGCGATGCTCTTCATGTACCTGATCCTCGCGGCGCAGTTCGAGATCCCGGTCACGATCCTCCTGTCGCTGCCGCTCACCCTGCCCTTCGCCATCGCCTCGGTCATCCTGTTCGGCCAGGCGCTCGACATCTACAGCTTCCTGGGCATCTTCGTGCTCTTCGGCGTGGTGAAGAAGAACGCCATCCTGCAGATCGACCACACCAACCAGCTGCGCGAGGGCGGCATGGACCGCTTCGCGGCGCTCATCCAGGCCAACAAGGACCGCCTGCGGCCCATCTTGATGACCACCTTCGCCTTCGTGGCCGGCATGATCCCTCTCGTGACCGCCAAGGGCGTCGGCGCCGGCTACAACCGCGCGACTGCGGGCGTGGTCGTCGGCGGCCAGGTGCTCTCGCTGTTGCTCACCCTGGTGGCCGTGCCGGTCTTCTACTCGTACTTCGACGACCTCGCGGCGCTCTTCCGGCGCATCTGGAAGCGGGTCTTCGGCAGCAGGTCCGACGACGGCGCCGGGCTGCCCGCGAGCACCGTGGCCGACGAGGCGGTCGTCCCGCCGGAGCTGGCGTTCCAGCTGGTGGCGCACGGAGCCTCCCCGGCGGGTCGCCAGCCGCCCGCTGAGGGCTGAGGGCATTCAGCGCTGCTCGTAGCCGCTGGGCGCTCCCACGGCCAGCGGCTGTGCCCGGTCGCGCTCGAACTCGTCGGCGCGTGCTCGGAGCGCCTGGCGGTAGACTCCGCCCATGCCGAGAACCCAAGAGCTGGTGAAGAACCTTCTCGCCCACCCAGCGCCGCGACCGGACTCGCTCGCCCGTGATGCGGCCGCACGGCTGTTCCCAACCTGGCAGGCGATCCTGGTGGGAGTGCCGTTCGCATTGATCCTCGGGCCCGCGATGGGTGCGCTCCTGGCGCTGGTCGTCGCGCTCCCGGTGGGCCTGCTGCTCGAGCCACGACCCGCGTGGTTGGGAAACCTCTCCGACCTCCTGCTGCTCGCCGGTACGGTGCTCGGCGTCTGCCTGGTCGTGCTCTGGCTCGTCCGTCGGCGCGCCAGCTTCGCCGCGCTGGCGCGTGAGGGAATGCTCTTCCCCACCATCGACGTGGCCGCGCGCGGCCCCGGCCGCATCTGGGGCAACGAGCTCGTCGTGGCCGCGGCGGATTCTCGCGGCTGACGGACTCGGCAGCACGCTGGCGCAGGTCTACGGGGCTCCCATCGTTGCGGCCGAGGTCGACGGCCTGGTCATCGAAGTGCGTACGCCCGGCGACTGGCGCGGTCGGTTTCCACGCCCGTCTCACATGCTGGTTCAACCTGGCAACGGCTACGTCGCGCTTCTCGGCGAGGCCGGCTTGAGCCCTCAGCGCGTGCTTCACCGCCGCCCGGCAAGACCCGATTGACTCTGGCTGTGGCTCACGGGTCGCAGTGCCCGCGAGCATCGCCGACAGGAGGTCGCCGAGGACCGACCGCAGGCGCCGAGCCACGCGCCACGGAATCGGCGTGCGGCGGATTCCCGAAGCGGGCGTCACTTTCGGTTGCTGAAGATAGGCATGTGATTGGTGACATGACTTTCAGCCCGTCCACCCTGGGGGTCAGCACCGGTGACAGGTCGGCCGCCCGTGCGTTCCTTTCGAGCAGAGCCGCACCCCGCCGGCCGCGACGGGATGGAACGGGATTGTCCGTAGGACGCACGGATTGAGGGCTGGCCCCTCGACGAGCTCGGGGTGTCGTTCTCCGTGCTCGGGGTGTCGTCTCCAAGCTCGGCGGGAGAACGGCAAGGCCAGCCCAAACTTCGTGACCCTTCGACCGACCAGCCACGTCGACCAGCGCGGCCCTCGGCCCCGCGCTATGGGTTAGAGTGCGCAACCCGACAGGAGGTCACCTTGGTCACTCGCACCGCGACGCTGCGCCCCAAGTCCATGAAGCTGCAGTGGGTCATGTCTTCCCAGCGGATCCCCCGCGAGCTTCCCCAGTCGGACACCGACACGGTCGATTGGCAGCTGCAGCTCGAGAACTCCGAGGTCCTCGTGCGCGTGACCTTCTCGGCGCAGGACTACCGCCGCCTGCTTCGCGAGCTGGAGGCGCACACCGAGGCGATGGTGACCCTCGACGGCTTCCTCGTCGGCGCGAAGGACGGCTTCGCGCTGGAGAAGGTCCGGTTCAAGGTCGACCGGCGCCGGGGCGGCCCGCCCAAGGCGTAGCCTCCAGCCCGTGGCCGAACCCCGCTTCCGCCCCCGCCTGACCCCGCACGGCCACCTCCTGCTCGCCGAGGAGGAGGACGCCCTTCCGCTCGAGGCAGGACTGGCCGGCCGGCTGGCGCAGGCATTCGACCGCGGCAGCGGACACGGCCTCCTGCAGCTGGGAGCGGCCGAGGTGGGCAACGCCCTTCCGCCCGAGCTGGCCTATTGGCGGGACCTGGGATTGCGCTACGTCTCGCTCTTGTGTGCGCAGGCGGAAGACGGCGCCCTGGGCCCAGTCGCGATGCCGCCCGACCTGGAGGCCCTGGCGGCCGGCGCGCCGCCGATGATCGGCGCGGAATACCTGACCCCGGCGGTCCTTCGCTCGCTCTGGGAGGAGCTGGACGCGGCGCTGCGCATCGAGCTCGCCGAGTCGCGCGGGTCGCTCCAGGACTTCCTGCAGCGGCGCAACCCCGCCTGGAACCTCGTCGGTCGCGTCCACTTCAACCTGGCCGAGAACCGCAAGGACGAGCAGCACCCCTTTGCCTTCCTGGCGACCTACACCACGCGCCTGACGCAGGCGGCCAAGGCCCAGCACCTCCCGCTCGGCGAGGCGCTCAAGCAGTACGCGGGAGCGGCGAACAAGGAGCGGCTCCTCTCGCTGCTCGTGCCCGTGCAGCGTGCCGCGAAGAGCTGCGCCTGGCTGAAGGCGATGGTCGACGCCGGCGAGCTCTTCCACCCGCTGCGCTGGACGCCGCGCGAGGCCTACCGCCTCTTGTGCGACGTCCCGGCGCTGCAGGCCGCCGGGGTGGTGGTGCGCATGCCCGCCGGCTGGGGCGGCGGCCGCCCTGCGCGGGCGCAAGCGAGCGCCACCGTCGGCGCCAAGGCCCCCTCGGCGCTGGGCGTGGACGGGCTGCTCGACTTCAGCGTGGGCGTCGCGCTCGACGGGGAACCGCTCACCGAGCGGGAGCTGCGCGAGCTGCTCTCCGGGACCGAAGGCCTGGCGCTGGTGCGCGGCCGCTGGGTGGAGGTCGACCGCGACCGGCTGAAGGCCACGCTGGAGCGCTTCCGGGCCATCGAGGCGGCGGCTGGCGAGGGGGTCTCGTTCGCGCAGGCGATGCGCCTCCTGTCGGGCGCGCAGATCGACGGCGGCGACGAAGCCGCGCCCGACGCCGAGTGGTCGCGGGTCGCGGCCGGGCCCTGGCTCGCGCAGACGCTCCAGGCGTTGCGCAGCCCAGAGGGCGCGTCGGCCGTGCGCCCGGGGTCGGGTCTGAACGGGACCCTTCGGCCCTACCAGGAGACCGGCGTGCGCTGGCTGTACCTGCTCGGCCGGCTCGGCCTGGGAGCCTGCCTCGCCGACGACATGGGGCTGGGCAAGACGGTGCAGGTCCTCTCCCTCTTGCTCCTCTTGCAGGAGGAAGGCCGCCGCGCGCCGGGCGCCAAGGCCCGGCCGAGCCTGCTGGTGGCGCCGGCCTCGCTCCTGGCGAACTGGGCCGCCGAGGCGGCGCGCTTCGCCCCTTCGCTCAAGCTGCTGGTCGCCCACCCGTCGGCGATGGAGCCCGCCGAGCTCAAGGCCGTGGACTCCCGGCGGCTCGACGGCGTGGACCTGGTGGTGACGAGCTACGGCTCGCTGCTGCGGCTGCCCTGGCTGGCGAAGACCCGCTTCCGGCTGGTCGCGCTCGACGAGGCCCAGGCCATCAAGAGCCCGGCGGCCAAGCAGACCCGGGCGGCGAAGGCGCTCTCGGCCGACGCGCGGATTGCGCTCACCGGGACGCCCGTGGAGAACCGGCTCTCGGACCTGTGGTCCCTCTTCGACTTCGTCAACCCGGGCCTGCTCGGAGCCCACTCGCAGTTCGCCGCCTTCGCCAAGCGCCTGGCCCAGCGCGAGCACAACCCCTACGGGCCGCTGCGCGACCTGGTGCGCCCCTACATCCTGCGGCGGCTCAAGACCGACCGCGCCGTGGCGCCCGACCTGCCGGACAAGACCGAGCTGAAGGCCTTCTGCGGGCTGAGCCGGAGGCAGGCGGCGCTCTACGGGCAGGCCGTGGACGACCTCGCCCGCCAGCTCGAGGCCACGGACGGCATGAAGCGGCGCGGCGTGGTGCTCGCCTCCCTCATGCGCCTCAAGCAGATCTGCAACCACCCTTCGCAGTGGCTGGGCGACGGGGCCTGGGCCGAGGCCGACAGCGGCAAGCTGCTGCGGCTGCGCGAGCTGGCCGAGGTCATCGCCGCCAAGCAGGAGAAGGTGCTGGTCTTCACCCAGTTCCGCGAAGCGACCGGGCCGCTCTCGGCGTTCCTGGGCCGCGTCTTCGGGCGCGAGGGGCTGGTCCTGCACGGCGAGACCGAGGTCAAGAAGCGCAAGGACCTGGTGCGCCGCTTCCAGGAGGACGAGGCGGTGCCGTTCTTCGTGCTCTCGCTCAAGGCGGGCGGGACCGGGCTCAACCTGACGGCCGCCTCGCACGTCGTGCACTTCGACCGCTGGTGGAACCCGGCCGTCGAGGACCAGGCGACCGACCGCGCCTTCCGCATCGGCCAGACCCGGAACGTGCTCGTGCACAAGCTGGTCTGCCGCGGCACGGTCGAGGAGCGGGTCGACGCGCTGATCGAGTCCAAGAAGAAGCTGGCGAAGGACCTGCTGGAGGGCGGCGCGGAGCTGCTGCTCACGGAGCTGAAGGACGAGGAAGCTCTTGCGGCTGGTCGCGCTCGACCTGCGGTCGGCGACCGAGGAGGCGTGAAGCGATGGGCTGGGGCTATGGCGACAGGTACGGCTACTACGAGCAGGCGTCGGCCTACGAGAAGCAGGAGCGGGCCGAGCGCGACCTGGAGAAGCTGCGCAAGAAGGGCCAGGAGATCTGCCCGGTGAAGCGGATCCAGGGCAACGCCATCGCCCGGACGTTCTGGGGCAAGTCGTGGTGCAAGAACCTGGAGCGCTACAGCGACTACTCCAACCGGCTCCCGCGGGGCCGCTCCTACGTGCGCAGCGGCGCGGTGGTCGACCTGCAGGTCTCGCCGGGCGAGGTTCGCGCGCGGGTCTCGGGCTCGCGCCTCTACGAGGTGCACGTCAAGGTCAAGCCGCTCGCCAAGGATCACTGGGACGCGATCTGCCGGGACTGCGCGGGCGGGATCGACTCGCTGGTCGAGCTGCTCCAGGGGCGGCTCTCCGAAGCCGTCATGGAGCGGGTGTGCGAAGAGGGCCGCGGGTTGTTCCCGACGCCCAAGGACATCGAGTTCGACTGCAGCTGTCCGGACTGGGCCTCGATGTGCAAGCACGTCGCGGCGGCGCTCTACGGAGTGGGGGCGCGGCTCGACGAGAAGCCGGAGCTGCTCTTCACGCTGCGCAAGGTCGACCAGCTGGAGCTGGTCGCCCACGCCGGGGTGGGCTCGTCGCTCGGCGGGGCGTCCGCGCAGCCGTCCGACAAGGTGCTCGACGGGGCCGAGCTCGGCGAGCTGTTCGGCCTGGAGCTCGCGCAGCCGGAGAGGCTCGCCGGCGACCTGGCCGCCGATGCGCGCGAGTACACCGCCGGGGCCAAGGGGCAGGAGCGGCCACGGCGTGCGCCTCACGCCACCGGCGCGGAGTCGATCAGCGACGATGCTCTGCGCGACCAGGTGGCGGCCGAGGTGCGCGCGGCCTTCGAGCCCTATCGGCTGCTGCTCGACCGAGCCGCGTCGCTGCTGGGCATCCCGCTCCCGCGAGCCGCGCGGCGCCGACGGACGAGGTGAGCCCCTGTCGAAGCGCTCCGCCTCGGCCTGCAGGTCGGCGAGGGAGCGCACGACTCAGCCCCCCGGCGCTGGCCGAGCCCGACGGGAGACTTGCGTAAGGTATGTCAGCGTTCATCAACATGGGCCGCGCCTTCGGAGACCGTCCGGTAGCGGCGTCAGGCGTGGGTCCGCGACGGGCCGGGCGAGGCTGTCGGCCAGCGCGCGGCGGCTGGCGTATCCTCTGGCCACGACACTTCGCGGGGGATCACCAGCGATGACCGAACCGATGGCCGTGCAGATTCCGAGCGGCTTCTTCGACGCCGAATGGGTCATGGTCGCGGCGCTGCACTCGGCGCCGTCCTTCACCCTGCCGCAGCTGGTGGAGGTGACGCCCGAGGTGGTCCGCTACAGCGGGCTCGAGGTGCAGGGCGAAGGCGGCCGGCTGGTCGTCGACAAGCCCAGCGTCCGTCCCGTCCAGCCCGGCGAGTTCGAGGAGCTCGTGACTGCGCTCGTCGAGGGCCGCCCGCTGCTCGAAGCCGCGCTCGACCGGAAGCCCGCGGGCGGCGTGGCGTGGGCCCTCGTCGTCCGCTGGCGCTCCGGGGCCGGCGTCCAGGAGCTGACCTTCTGGACCGACGAGGCCTCGCAGGAGCGTCCTGCGCTGCTCGACCTGATCGACTGCGTCGGCAAGGTGGCCGGGGTCGGCCTCGAGCTCTTCGTCGAGGCCGAAAGCTAGGCGGCGAGCCCGGGCCCGGCAGGAGCGGCCGGGAGCGCACCCGTCGTGGCCGGGCGCTCGCCGAGCGACTCGAGGTAAGGCAGCTCCCGCCGGAGCTCCTTGCGCAAGCTGCGCTGCCAGAGGAACTCGCCGATGAAGAGCACCTTGAGGATGCCCGGCGCGCGCAAGAGGGCGCGGACCAGCCGCCCGACGGAGTAGATGCGAGCGCTGGCCTCGATGATCTCCCGCTGCAGCTGCGCGGGGTGCATCTGTTGGGGCCAGTGGACCACGGTGCCGTCGTACTTCTCCCAGTTCTGGTGGAGCAGGGCCGACTTGGACCGCTCGTAGACCGGGGTCCCGGGCGTGAAGAACATGGACTGCACCAGGGCGCCGTGGATGCCGTTCTCGATCACGAAGTCGGCGATGCGCCGCCCGACGCCCGGGGCGTCCCACTCGCCGCCGACGATGAACAGGCCGCGAACGCCGACGCCATGGCGGCGGATGTTGGCGATGGCGCGCACGATCTCCTCGCGCTTGCTGTGCTTGCGATAGGTCTCGAACGCGCGGTCGTCCAGGAACTCGATTCCCAGCGCGACCTCGACGAAGCCGGCTTCGCGCATCAGCTCGAGCAGCTCGTCATCGAAGCCGATCTCGTAGCGCGCCTGCACCGAGTACCGGGCGCGGATGCCGCTCGCGATGATGGCCTTGAGCACCGAGATCGCCCAGTCGCGGTCGTGGGCGAAGTTGTCGTCGGTGATCCAGACGACCGTGTTCAGACGGGGGATGAAGCGCCGCCGGTGGAAGGCCACGGCCTGGCGGATGTCCTCCACGACGTTGGCCGGGCTGCGCTTGCGGATCTTCCGGCCGAAGTGGGCGATGACCGCACAGTAGTCGCAGGCGTGCGGGCAGCCGCGGGAGGCGTGGACCTGCGGCCAGAGCGTGTCATACCGGCGGGCGAGCCGCTCGTAGCCGACGATGAGGCTGCGGTCCGGGATGGTGTCGATCTCCTCGGGCTGCGCCCGGGGCCCCGTGTAGACCACGCGCCCCTGGCGGCGCTTGACCAGGCCCGGAAACTCCGGCTCCTCGTTGCGGTCGAGAGCGCGGAGAAGATCGACGATGGACTCGTCGCCGTCGCCGGTGAGCACGAAGTCGCAGTGCGCGATGGCCTCGGTCCAGTTGAGCGAGGCGTGCATGCCCCCGAAGACCAGGACCGCGCGGGAGCGCTGGCGAAGCTCGTCGGCCAGCTGGTAGCCGCGCGTGGCGTTGAAGGTGTTGATGGAGAAGAAGATGACGTCGGCGCTTCCCACGTCGTCGAGGTCGATGGCGGAGATCGACTCGCTGTACATCAGGGTGTCGTTTACGTGCCGCTTGGCGATGGTGGCCAGGATGTTGAGCCCGGTCGACGGGTTCTTGATGTGCTTGTTGTAGGTCACGAAGTTGAGCAGGGAGTCCTGGTACGGCGAGTGATCCCCCGGCTCGACGAAGCGCAGCTTGCTCAGCATGGGCTCTCCCTGGAGTGCAGCGACCGACCGCGAACGACGCACGGATGGTTGCCGCTCGCCGAGCAAGCGATCCGGCGCGTTCGAGCTGTTCGAGCCTGTCCTGAGCAACTCTCGTCGAGCGCCCCGACACTCAGGCATCACGGTTTATGCAAGCCCTGGGAATTGCGGACTTCCACGATCCGCCCGGAATCGTCGCCCAACTCTGCTGGCTAGAGCTTATGGGGCGTGCCCCTCTCGCCAATCTCCGACGCGTACTTGAAGAAGCGTTGCAGGTGGCTGAGCACGGCTGCATTGCTCATGGCCCCGTCGACCCGCTTCCCCTTCTCCGTTGGGATGAAGTCGGCATGCGAGAGGTCGAATGGTTTGGCCAGGAAGTCGCTCGCAGCCTGCTCGAAGATGGCCATCGCCTCGTCGGTGCAGAGATAGGAGGTGACGGAATTCATCCCTCGCGTGTCTCCATTGAGCGAGGTGAAGAACGCCTCTCCTGTCGTCTTCTCTCTCTGGAGGTATGCCTGAAAGCCCGTGTCGAGCAGGGCAGAGTATTTGAACCCGAAGGCGGTGGCGGCGAGCGGATAGGGCGCCGGAAGCTTGTCCTCGCCGACGTGCGTCAAGTTGAACAGGATGTTGCCGACGGCGTACATGCCCGGGTCCTGCTGCAGGTAGACCACTTCCTTGACTTTGCCCAGCGCCATGATCCCTGAGCACTGGGCGCAGGATTCGAGCGAAGTGTAGATGGTGACGCTGCTGAGGATGTTGCCGTACTCCTCGCGCTTGAGGCCGCCCTCCCGGGTCTTCCAGCCGTCCTCGAGCCGAGCCAGGCTGAAGACGCGACGTACCAGCCTCGACTCGGCGTGCTCGACCGAGGAGTCGAGTACCTCGTTGTGGTTGAAGTCGAAATCCATCACCTCGCCGCGCGCGTCCACGGCGATACACGCGATGTTGTGGCCCAGGTAATCGAAGTCGTATTCGCCGGCCTTCGCATCGGACCGGGTCGCGCCGCGGTAAAGCTTCTCGCCGACCCGCTGCTTCTCCCGCCGAGGGTAGCTGCCGCGCGGTCCGTACTTATTGCCGTTCCAATAGCGGTGCACGAGCGCCATGACGAGCAGCGAATAGAGGCGGTGCCTCTCCGCCAATCCCTGCCGCTGGTCTTCAGCCACCTGCCACGCGGGAACGGTCGCGAGCTCGTACACTCGATTCTCCCAGTACGCCTTGAGAGCCGGCGAGGTCGGTGGGGGCGGCACCTGAGGCTTCGTGTCGGCTGGGCAGGCCATCGGGAGCTTCCTTTCGTGGGCGGAGAGGCGGCGGCACACAGGGTCAAACCGGCCCATACCTTACCGAACGACAAGGACGCCTGTCGCGTGTCCTCCCGGCCCAAGGCTGGTATTGAAGGACTGGTGAAACCGATGCGACGGTACAAGACGGCCCGAGAGACTCCCACGAAGCGCCCGAGGTTCGACTGCAGCAAGTGCCCGGGGTTCTGCTGCAACTACGAGCTCGTCTCGCTGACGGCGCGCGACCTGGCCCGGCTGGCCAAGCACTTCGGCCTGACGCTGGCCAAGGCCGAGCGCCGCTTCACCAAGGTCCTCGACGGAGAGCTCGGCCTCCGGCACCGCAAGGACCACATCTACCGGTCCACCTGCATCCTGTTCGACCAGAAGACGCGCCAGTGCTCGGCCTATGACGCTCGTCCGCAGACCTGCCGCGACTATCCGCTCGGGCCTCGATGCGGCTACTACGAGTTCCTCCAATTCGAGCGCCGGCTGCAGCAAGACGACTCCTTCGTTCCCGATGCCTAGTAGCCCGGCCCTGAGAGGACCGCCCTGCCGCGTGGTGCGCAGGCAGGGCGGGCCTTGGGGCCATCGGGCGCGGGCTACTTCACGGCGGCTTGGGCCTTCTCCGGCGACATCCTCGCGTCGGAGACCGCCTTGGCGATCTGCTGGGACCGTGCCGTCAGGGTGTCCACCGAAGCCTCGAGCTCCTTGACGAAGGCCTCTGCGGAGGCGTTCGTGTACCCCGGCTCGGCACAGAACGCGGCATACCGCTTTAGGACCTTGGCGTATTCGCCGATGCCCGCGCTGTAGTCCTTGATCTGCGGCACGACGGTCGACTCCAGCGGCTTGAGGTAGCGCTCGCTCATGCCGTCGGCGTACGCCTGCTCGCCGGCGACGTACTCCGGGTTCCGGCTCTTTCCGCGGTACTTGCGCTCGGACTCCAGCCCGGTGCGGCGGCTCTCCAGGACCTTGCGCAGCGCCTCCGTGCCCCTGCGCGCCGACTCCAGGGTCCGCCGGGCACCGTCGGCGCGGCGAATGACCGGGTCGGCGAGGATCTGGAGCCTGGCGTTCTTGCAGGTGTGGAATGCAGCGGCCGCCTTGGTGGCCGTCTCGGTGGCCGCCGCCTGCGTGGCGATGGCCTGGCGGAACTGCGCGGTGACCTCGGCCCGCTCCTTCTGGAGCGCGGCGTGCCGATCCTCCGGCTCGGCGGCGAAGGCGAAGGCAGGCAGGGCGATGCAGGCGAACAGGACGGCGGCGTCAGTCTTGGACATGGCGGATGGCAGCTCTCGAAGGCGAAGGGGAAAGAGGGCGTTGGGAGGGAACGGCGTGCGCTCGAAGTGACCGAGCGAGAGCCGCCGGATGCATCGAGTGAGCCGCTGCTCGCTTGCAGGCAACTCGAGCGAGTGTGGCCAGGCAGACGCGCGGCGCGCGGCCGCGGGGACACGGGTCCGCGCCGCCCTCACGCCAGTGCTGGCCCTTCGCCCATCGGAACACGCTGGACCGGCCCACCACTCCCGGCCCCGCCCGCCAGGCGAAGCGAGGGCCAGGGCCCCAGGCCTTCAGCTACACCCTGAACTTCTCCGTCCGCACCGCGACGCCTTCGGCGAGGGCGGTGAGCCCGGACGAGACCGACTCGATGGTGGCGGACAGCTCCAGGAGCTGCTTCATGGCCGTCGACAGCTCGTTGAGGCCGCTCGCGACCTGCTCCTCGGTCGCCGTCTGTGCTCCGCTCTGCGAGGCGATCTTCTGGGCCGACGACGACGTCTCGGCGATGACCGCCGCCAGGGAATCGATGGAGGTCCTGGCGGTCTGGGACACGGCCCGCACCGCGGCGGCGCGCTGCAGCCCCTCCCCCGAGGCCACCACCGCCTGGCGGATGGCCGTGTGGAGCTCGGCGAGCAGCCCGCGGATGCGCGTGGCTCCGGCCTTCGACTGGGTGGACAGCGTTCGCATCTCCTGCGCCACCACGGCAAACCCGGCCCCGGCTACGCCTGCGCGCGAGGCTTCGATGCCCGCGTTGAGCGCCAGCATCCCCGACTGGTCCGCCAGGTCCTGCACCGTGACCGCGATGTGCCCGATCTCCGTGGTCCGCTCGACCACGAGCCCCACGGCCTGGCCGATGAGCTCGACCTGCGTCACCAGGCTGACCATCGCCGCCAAGGTGTCGTCGACGGCCTTCTTCCCCACCTGGCCGACCTCCTCCGAGCGTCCCATCGTCGCCAGGACCCGGTCGGCCTCCGCGCTGGCCTGCTTGGACGTCGCGGCAATCTCCCCGATGGTGAGCGCGGCCTCGACGAGCGCCGAGGACTGCTCGGACGCCAGCGCGGCCTGCTTCAAGGCCGCGTTCCGCAGCACGCCGGCCTGGTCGCTGAGCGTGCGGGCGCTGGTCCGCCGGTCCACCACCACCGTCTGGAGGACGACTCGCAGTTGGTCGAATCGCGCCGCGAGCAGCGCTCGCCCTTCCCCCAGTGGACGGGCGAGGTCACCCTCGACGATGGCCGCGGCGCTGGCCTCGACCCGGCGCGCGCGGGCCTGGAACCAGCGCCAGGTGGCGAATCCGAGCGCCGCGAGCAGGAGCCCGAGCACCGCGAGCGACAGGCCGTGCGGGCCCAGCCACCGCACCGGCGGGTCGGCGAGCTCGAGCTCGAGCGTGAGTCCGCCAGTGGTGGCTGCGACGAGCCTGTGCTCGCCACCGCTCCGAGGTGTTCCCGGGTACTTCGCGTCCCCCAGGACGACGCCCGCGGCGTCGCGGAGCGTGACCCGGGCCACCTCGCCGCCGGGATCGACTGCGGCCTGGACGAGGGCCGCCGGATCCGCTCCGGCCTCGCGGGCGGCCGCGGCCTGTCGGACCAGCGCGCCCGCCAGGCTTTGCGCAGCGTCGCGGCGCTCGCCACGAGCCTCGAGACGGGCCAGGAGATGGACGGTGACGCCCGCTGCCAGCATGCCGGCCGAGACCGCCAGGACGGTGAGCTGCAACCGACGGGGCTCTTTCATGGGGCGTTCACGCGAGGCACGAGCCAGTGGTGCCAAGAGCGCAGCGCCAAGTCAAGCTCGACAGGCCAGGGCGCAGTTGCCATGCTCGGCCTCCCATGGGAATGACCAAGGGCATCACCGCGAACAACTATCTGCGGCTCGTGGCCGAGCGCTCGACGGCGGCGCAGCTGGAGCAGATCAAGGCCCAGCTGCCCCCCGGTGGCCTGGCGACGCTGTATGGCGCGCCCATCCCTGCGGCCGGCTTCGTGGACTACGGCGCCGTCATGCAGCTGCTCCTCGCCGCCGACAAGGTCCTTGGCAAAGGAGACCTGGCGTTCCTGCGAGAGGCGTCCTTCAAGAACCAGGACGCCAACCTCAACGGCGTCTACAAGGCGCTGCTGCCGTTCGCCTCGCCTGCCTTCATCCTCCAGCAGGCCTCCAAGCTCTGGCGGCGCTACCACGACACCGGGCGGCTCACCGCCGAGCGGACGGGTCCCGCGGGCGTCGTCGTCAGGCTCCTCGACTACAAGGACATCCCCCCGCACCACGGTCCGGAGATCGAGGGGGCGTTCGAAGGGTTGCTCCACCACGCCAAGGCCAAGGGCGTCACGACCCGCCATACCCAGTGCGTGCTCGACGGTGCGCCTTGGTGCGAGTGGCAGGTGAGCTGGCTCGAGTGACCTTTCGCCCCTCTGCGGCGGAGTGACCCCGCTGTCTCAGGGTGGCGGCTCGCCGTGCCGCGCGTAGCGGGAGGCCAGGCTCGCGCAGGTCATCAGCTGCGCCTGGTGGAAGACCATCAGCGGCAGCATCAGCAGCCCGAGCGGCTGCCCCGCGAACAGGACCCCGGCCATCGGCAGCCCACTGGCGAGCGACTTCTTGGTGCCACAGAACTGGATGGCGATGGTGTCGGGGCGGTCGAAGCCCAGCCGCCGCGCCACGAACCAGGTCAGGCCGAGCATGAAGGCCAGGATCGCGAGGCAGACCACGGCCAGCACCAGCAAGGCGTCCCAGGAGATCTGCGACCACATGTTCTGGCGCATGCCCGCCGAGAAGGCGGCGTAGACCACCAGGACGATCGACCCGCGGTCGACGAACTTGAGCTTCCGGGTGGGCGGCGACGAACCCGGCGGTCCAGCGCCGCGACAGCTGGCCGAGCACGAACGGCACGAAGAGCTGGAGGACGATCTCCACCACCGTCCCGGCCGTGAAGGCGACGCGGCCGGTGCCGCTCATCAGGAGCCAGCACAACAGCGGGGTGAGGAAGACCCCCAGGATGTTCGAGGCCGAGGCGCTGACCACCGCGCCCGCGACGTTGCCCTTCGCGATGGAGGTGAAGGCGATGGAGGACTGCACCGTGGAGGGGACCAGCGCCAGGAAGAGCACGCCGGCGGAGAGCCCCGGCCCCAGGACCCGGCCGGCGAGCGCGACCACCCCCAGGCCCAGCAGCGGGAAGACCCCGTAGGTGAAGCCCAGGATGATCAGGTGCAGCCGCCAGTGCCTGAGCCCCGCCAGCGTCTCCTTCGGGCTCAGGCGCGCCCCATAGAGGAAGAACAGCAGCGCGATGGCGCCGACGGTGGCCCAGCGCAGGACGTCGACGAAGACGCCGGTCGCCGGCCACAGCGAGGCCAGCACCGCCGCGCCGACGATGGCGAGCAGGAAGCGGTCGAGGAGCAGGCGGTTGAGCCAGGGCATCGGCCGCATTCTAGGAGGCTTTGCCCTTCCGCTTCGCGGGTGCACGGCTGCGGCGTTGAGCTGCAGGCGCGCTGCAGCAGCTCAGAAGCTGCCTCCTCGCAACGGTGGGCGTCGGCCGATCTCCCGCGTTAGTCTTCGTCCGTGCCCATCGCCGTCCTCGACCTCCACGTCCCCCCGACCGGCAGCGCCACCGCCGCCTGTGTCGTGCTTCGTTCCTTCGACTCCTCGGCCAGCCTGGAGGAGCGCGCAGTTCGGGTCCGCGCGCTCCTGCCATCGCCCCCCGGCCGGCCGTTCGAGCGCGAGCTCGCGCTGCTGCGCGCCGCTCTCGACGCGACCGAGTCGGACATCCAGGTCATCGTCATCGGTGGCTACGTCTGGACCGACGGGACGCAGAAGCCGGGCCTGGGGGCGCACCTCTTCAAGGCCCTGGGCGAGTCGATCTCGGTGATGGGCATCGCCAAGCAACCGTGTCCAGACGGCAAGCCGGAAGGCCTCGAGGTCACGCGCGGGCGCAGCCCGAACCCGCTCTTCGTCACCTCGGTCGGCTTCCCTCCTCCCGTGGTCGGCAAGCTCGTGCGGGCGATGCACGGCCAGGGCAGGATCCCGTGGGCGGTGGCCCGCGCATCCGCGCTCGCGCAAGGCCTGGAGTCCCCTCGCCGCTTCCGCCGCAGTCCTCCGCGTCCCACGGTCCGAGCGACCCGCCGGCTGCCGAGCTACGCCCGGGTCGACCGCAGCCTCCCGGCGGGCAATCACCGCTATCTGGAGCTCTTGCCCAACGTCGCCAAGAGCCCGGCGCTGAAGCGCATCTCGTCGGATCCGAAGATCTGCCAGCAGCTCATCAAGCAGGCCGTCGTCCAGATCCGCGGGCAGCGCGGCTACGCCTTCGTGGACGTCGAGACGCCGTGCATCGTGCTCTCCGAGTCGTACTACCAGAAGGGCGCGGCGCTCGACCTCTACCTCGACCTGCTGCACGAGGTGACTCACCTGCGCCAGCTCGCCGAGGGCTTCGACCTCTGGGACGATCGCTTCGAATACGTGGACCGCCCGACCGAGGTCGAAGGCTACGCGGTGGCCATCGAGGAGGGCCGCCGGCTGGGGATGACTGAGCTGGACGTCTTCCAGAACCTGTCCAACCCGTGGATGACCGAGGCCGAGGTGCGCCGCCTCATCGGCCACATCGACACCTACCTCGCCGGAGGACCGCTGCCGAACATCGAGCTCGCCCGGCAGGTGGTCGGGCGCAAGACCTGGCGTCCCTGGTAGCTCGCTACGTCCGCCGTTCCGGCGCGATCAACTCCGCGACGGCCTCGCACTCCCAGCCGAACGGCAGATAGCCGGCGTAGCCGAGCAGCGGCATCTCGAAGAGCCTCGGCTGGTCGACGAAGGGCACCGCGTAGGTCCACCTGGCGAGGCTCAGCCAGTTCCAGCCCTCCCAGAACACACCGCAGATCAGCGCCGCGAGGGCCCAGGTCACGAGGCGCCGGCCGTCGCCGCGGCCCAGGCGGGAAAAGATGTGGGGCATCCCCAGCGCCGCCTGCGCGCCGGTGAGCACCAGCAACGGCGCCAGCCAGACCAAGGGGAAGAGCACGTTGGGCGCCAGGCTCAAGCCTGTCAGCCCCAGCAAGCCGCCGGCGGCGACGAGCGCCCCCAAAACCCGCGGCAGACGCATCTGGACGGGAGCGAGCTTCCCGAACGCCGCATCAATCCTCGGCACGGTGCGCAGCAGGTCGCTCGTCGCGGCCACCGCCGGCAGCACCGTGGCGAACGGGAGGACTCCGAAGAGCAGCACGGCCAGCGGGCCGTCGAGATCGATCTGAGAGTAGGACCAGCTCTCGACGAACCGGTTGAGGTACTCGAAGAACCACCAGAACACGGCGCTGACGGCGGTCAGGCCCCACAGCCGGCGCGGCTCGTCCAGCAGGTTGCGACCGGCGCGCCGCTTCGTCCAGGCCAGCACCACCAGCACGTAGCCGGTCCATAGCGGCGCGAAGGTGTACGGGCGCAGCCCTGCCAAGAGGCTCGGCACGGCTCCCCAGGCCACCGCCCAGCTGATCAGCGCCAGCGCCAGCCCCGCCCATCCGTAGGCCGGAAAGGGCGCGCGCGGCCCTGGTGGCAATGTCGCGGGAGGGCTGGGACGCAAGAGCCGGCGCAGCACCGGCAGCAGCATCAGGAGCAACAGGGCCGCGCCGACCGCGACCAGTGGCCAGGAGGTGGGGGCATGCCGCACGAGCCCGGGGGGCTGCAGCGGCTCCTGGAAGAGCGCCTCGTCGTGGCCCGCGAGCCGTGCGCCCAGCAGCGGGAGACGGGCCAGCGCGACGGTCATTACGACGAGCAGGAGCGCCGCGCGCACCTTCACGACCTCGGCGCGGGCGGCTTCCGGTTCGCGCTGTACAGCGACTCGCTCGCCCAGCCGATGCCGATGCCCAGGAGGACGGCGACGATCAACCGCCCCCAGTGCGACTCGAAGCCCGCCGCACGCAGGCCGACGTAACAGACGCTGGTGCCGATCATCATCGCCAGCGTGCGGACGGCATCTCTCTTCTTCATGCACTCTCCGTGACGAGCCCGGCGGCCAGCGCCACGCGCACGACCTCGAGCAGCCCGTACTTCATCAGCGCGTCGGCGACGAGCAGCCCCAGGCCCAGGCCGCCGCGAAGGGCGAGGAAGCGCCAGGACCCGACGTCGCGGCCGGTGAAGCGCCGATGGGACACCCATGCGACGCAGAACACCAGCAGGCAGAAGCCCAGCCCTCGGGCGACCGACCAGGGATGCCAGCCGAGGGCGAGCGAAGTGGGGGCGTCGGCGCTCACCGAGAGCAGGCGCCCGACGTAGAAGTTCATCAGGTCCACTTCGTGGAAGCCCTGCATCAGTGGGATGAGCCCCATCGAGACGTAACCGAGCAGGACGACCGCGCCGGTGAGCTGCAGGTGGGCCGGCAGCCAGGCCGCGAGCTCGTACTCCGGATCCTTCCCGGTCACGAGCCAGGTGTGCGTCTCCGTCCAGTACTCCGGACCGCCCGGGAACAGCGTGCACACCGAGGCCGGAGACAGCCGGGCCAGCGCGATCGCCACCAGGCTGTGAGCCAGGAAGGCGACTCCGATGGCGGCGACGCCCCGCGCGAACTTGCCGGCGTGAATCGCTCCGATCATCAGCATGAACAGCAGGAGCGAAGAGACGTGCTGGTGGGCGCAGGTGTGGAACGGGACGGCGGCCAGCAGCGGCAACACGCCTGCGGCCACCGCGGCCACGCTCCAGCGGGCATCGTCGAAGAGTGCCGAGGACACCGTTCCCAGGCTGCTGGCGCCCCGAACCGCTCGGTCTGGGGGCTCGAACCGTCCGAGCCAGCCCATGGTCACCTACGCGGGATGGGGATCAGCAGGATGCCGGTCGTCGAGTACAGGATGACGTTCCCCACCCCGTAGACGAGGACGAACCAGACCCAACCGGGAATGCCGCTGCCACCACCACTCGGTCCTTCGTCCTGATCGTCCATGGACTGCTCCTGGCGTGGCGAGTGGGGAATGCTGGCGGAGGGTTCGGCGAAGTCGTGTCTCGACGAAGGCTCGGCGGAAGCCGGCGGCGTCGACCAGCCCGGAGGCCGGGGCGCGGCTGCGCCGCGAGGATCCCCCAGGCAATGAGCGCAGTACTCCGAACCGTCCGGATTCTCGGCGCCACAGGAGCTGCATTTCATGGTGTCAATCCCCTCCGTTCCTGCATGGAGCCAACGTCGAGAGCATGCTCGACCCGGCCGCAGCCGGTCAAGGCGGCGCTGCGCCGCCATCCACTCCCGTGCTCGGCTGCAAACCCGGCCGAGGCTCGGACCGCACCGGCTGAAGTTCCAGCTTCGCCGCCTCGAGCTTCGGAACGAGCGACTCCGAGCCCCTCCTCTTCGCCACCTCGAGCCCCAGCGTGACCGCGGGCAGCAGGGCCGCGGAGCGCGAAGCGCGGATGAACCGGACGGCGAGTTCCTGCTGCGCGAGCGTGCCGGCGACCAGGGTCCGCTCGGCCAGCGTGCTCGTCGCCGACGGGGCCTGCTCGGCCATCACCCGCGGGAGGCTCGGGTAGGCCTGCTCGGGCGAGGCAGCCTGGACCCAAAGCTGGTACAGCGCGGCCCACGTCGTGGCCGGCAGCCCGCGCGCCTCGGACTCGCTCACCTGCCCGGCCTCGATCCTCTTGGCCAGGGCCTCGGTCGTCGCCGACGGGGGCGGGTACTTCTCGCGCACGTAGCGCTCGAAGAACGGGCGCTGCCAGGCCGCCACCCCCGCGAGCAGCGCGGCCACGGCAAAGGTGATGGCCAGCAGCTCGAGGAGGCCCCGCGGAGTCCGCAGCCAACGGTGGAGGGGCGTGTCAGCCAAGGCGGGCTCCTTGGCGCAGCATCCGCTCGGAGGCGCGGTCGGCCCAGCGCGATGCCGGAACGAGCAGCAGCGAGAGCGCCAGCGCGAGCACTGCCGGGCCCAGCAGGTTCCCGGCCAGGAGGTACTGCAGGGCCGCGATGCCGGAGGCCGCCGCCGAGGCCAGCGCCGAGACGGCGGCGACCGACCCCAGCGTCGCTCCACGGGTGATGGTCCGCGAGAAGGGCAGCCCCTCGAGCACCATCACCTGCGCCAGCCGCGCGGCGTGCTCAATCATCAGCCAGGTGACGACCGAGTGAACCAAGGCGTCGAGCGGGTCCCGCCACACGACAGCGAAGGCCGCGAACGCGACCAGCGTCGCCGGGGCCATCAACGCCCACAGCAGCGCCTTGCGGACCCCTCTGGCCAGGTCGGCCCCGCTCGGAAGAGGCGCGAGGGCCAGCAGCCTGCCGGCCTCGGCGTCGCGCGAGAACATCGCGTTCTGGAAGAGGCTGGGCACCGCACCCGCGAGCAGCACCGGCACCGCGAAGGTGAGCACCGTCGTCGTGCCCCCGCCGATCATCGGGTTCGCCAGCTGGCCGGTGAGGGCGCCCAGCACCAGGGCCGCGAGCGCCATGGAGAGCGCGGGCCAGGAGCGCAGCTTCAGCTCGCTGTCCCTGCGGAGCATCGTCCACGTCAGCCACAGGCTCGCCGCCTCCTGGCGGCTCCGGGTGAGGCGCGTCCAGCGGCCTCGCGCGCCGAGCTCGCCGCCCGTCGCGAGCCGCTCCTCGCTCTCGGCGTCGGGCGCCGTGCCGGCGTGCACGCCGGCCCACGCCGCGGCCAGGCGATGCGCCGCGGCCGCCGACAGCGCCACCGTCACGAGCGCCGCCAGAGCGAAGGTCCCGCCGGCCGCGCTCCACCTCCCATCCACGACTGCAGCGACGGCGCGCGCCAGAGGCATGGTCGGCAGGTTGGCGAGCCACTCCGGAGGCCGGGCGGCGTAGTGCTCCACTCCGCCGTCCGCGTCCCGGAGCATGAGCTGTGCGGCGTAGAAGACGACGAGGATGGCGCCTATCTGCACCCAGGAGAGGAGCGTCCGGGCCTCGTCCAGGAACCGCCCGGCGCCCAGCACCGTGTAGAGCAGTACCACCAGCGCCGCGGTGCAGAGCGCGGTCAGCGCCGAGGCGAGCACGAAGGCGGGCGCGAACGCCGCGGAGCCGTCGCGCAGCGCGCAGCCGAGGATGGCGGGGAAGAGGCTGGTCGCGCAGGTCATCAACCCGACGTAGGCGAGCAGGTTGACCAGCCGCGCCAGGGAGTAGGTCGCCGCCGAGACCGGCCGGTGACCGAGCACCTCGGCGTCGGCCGGGTCGAAGGCCACTTCGTGGAACTCGACCACCATCGCCGAGAACAAGAGCAGCGCCGTGCAGGAGAGGTGGGCGAAGGCGAAGAACGCGGCGTCGACCCGCGCGAAGAGCGCCAGCCCCAGCAGCATCGAGGTGGCCAGGAACTGGCCGACGACCCAGTACACCGGCGGCAGCAGCTCGCTGGTCTTGACCCCCGTGGCCGCGCCGTAGGCCTGGTTGCGCAGGTCCATCCGCAAGAACGCCACCAGCAGCGCCCGCAGCGGACCGGTCTGCACGCCCAGGCGCCTCAGCAAGGCTTCGTCTCCGCGCCCGCGGCGCCCTGGGCTCCGGCGGCCTTCTCGGAGGTCACCAGCTCGTGGAAGACGGACTCGAGGCTCTTGTCCTTGGAGCGGGCGACGAGCTCCGCCGTGGGCGCGTCGGCGACCACCGCACCCTGGTGCAGGATGATCGCCCGGTGGCAGAGGCGCTCGACGACGTCGAGGATGTGGCTCGAGAACAGCACCGTTCCGCCGCGCGCGACCGTCTGCTGCATCAGCTCCTTGAAGGCGCGGGCGGATTCCACGTCGAGGCCGTTGAGCGGCTCGTCGAGGAGGAGGACCTCGGGCTCGTGCAGCAGCGCCGTGGCCAGCGCCACCTTCTGCTTCTGGCCCTTGCTGAGCTTGTCGATGCGGCGGCCGGCGAGGTTCTCGAGCGCGAACATCGAGAGCAGCTCCCCGCTCCGGGCCTTGGCCTGTGCCGCCGGCAGCTCGTGCAGGTCGGCGACCAGCTCGAGGTGCTCGCGCGCGGTGAGCAGGCCGAACAGCGCTCCGCTCTCGGGGACGAACCCCAGCTTGCGCTTGACCTCCAAGGGCGCTCGGGTCGGGTCGAGCCCGGCGATGCGCACGGCGCCGGAGGAGGGCGCGAGCAGGCCGCTGAGCATCTTGAGCGTCGTGCTCTTGCCGGCGCCGTTGGGGCCCAAGTACCCACGAATCTGCCCGCGTGGCACCGAGAAGCTGATGCCCCTGACGGCCTGGACACTGCCGAAGCTCCGCGTGACCTGGTCGACCTCGATGGCGGCGGTCATGGTCCCCTCTCTCAGGCCCGGGCACCGGTCGAGTGCTCGGGGTCCGGCGACGCCGGGACTATTCCAGGGCGGCCCCGAGCGAGCAAGGTCGCACGAGTGCCGGGGACGGCCGCCGCGCCTCCAGCGCCCCTGGTCTCGGCCTCGCGAGTCTCGAGCTTGTCAGCGACGTGCTACGGCTTGCCCTTGCCAGCAGTCCCCGGCGGCGCCGGCACGGGCGCGGCCGCCAATGGCACGCCCAGCTTCTCCAGAGCGCCCTTGGCGTCCTTGTGGGCCGGGTCGAGCTGCACCGCCGCGCGGTACTCGGCGATCGCCTGATCCTTCTTCCCATCGGCCTCGAGGATTTGGCCCATGAGGAAGTGCGGCTCGGGCGAGGCGGGGTCGGCCTCCGCGGCATCGGCGAAGGCCTTGAGCGCCTTGTCGGTCTGGCCCATGCGGTAGAGCACCGCGCCCAGGTACTGGTTGCCCAGCGAGTGGCGCGGGTTCTTCTTGAGCGCCGCCTGGAGGGTCTCCAGCGCCTTCGGGTTGTCGTCCTTGTGGAAGTAGCAGTTGCCCAGCTCGACCTTGCTCTCCACGTCGCCCGGGGCCGCCTTCACCGCCGCCTCGAGTGCGGGGATGGCCTTGTCCAGGTCGCCCCGTCGCGAGGCGACGACGCCCAGCTTGGCCGCGGCGTCACCTTCGCCCGGGAAGGCCTTCTGGATCTGCTCGTAGGTCTTGGTGGCCGCGTCCAGCTCACCCTTGGCGAGGAGCAGGTCGCCCAGCCGCAGCTGGTAGCGCGGGTTGTCCTTCTCCAGCGCGATGGCCTTCTCGTACGCCGGCTGCGCCTTGGCCGCGACCCGCTTGGCGGCGAACGCCTCGGCGAGGTCGAAGTAGGCCGCCGCGCTCGCCGTGGCGTTCTGCTTCTCCTCCATCGCCACCCGCTTGGTGTAGGCGTCGATGGCGCCCTGGTAGTCCTTGAGCGAGAGCAGCGCCTCGCCCAGGGCCTGCTGGGCTGCGGGGTCGTCGGGCATCAGGGCCACGGCGGTCTTGAGGGAGGCCACCCCGTTCTTCACGTCACCGGTCTCGACGTACGCCCGCGCCAGCATCCGGTGGACCTCGGGGTCCTTCGGCCGGCGGTCCGCCGCCTCGCGCAGGGTGACCATCGCGCGCTTGTACTCCTTCTGCTTCAGGTACGCGTCGGCCAGCGACAGGCGCGCCTGCACCGACTCGGGGCGCAGCTTGATGGCCTGCTCGAACTCGCGGGTCGCCAGCGACTGCTTGCCCTGCTTGAAGTAGAGCAGGCCCAGGTTGAAGTGGGCGTCCGCGTAGTCCGGCTTGATCTTGATGCTGGCCTTGAACTCCGCGAGCGCGCCGTTCTCGTCGCCCGTCTCCAGCAGGGCGACGCCGAGGTTGTTGTGCGCCTCGGGGTGCTTGGGGTCGATGGCCAGCGCCTTCTTGTAGGTGGCGATGGCCGCGTCCATCCGCGCCGCCCGGTAGTAGATGAGGCCGAGGTTGTACTGCGCCTCGGCGTCGTCCGGCGCGCCAGCGGCGGCCTTCATGATCTCCTCGAGCGCCGCCTCCTGCTGGCCCAGGTCGGCCAGCGCCTTGGCCAGGTTGATGCGCGCCTGCATCAGCGTGCCGTCGACCGCCAGCGCCTCGCGGTACACCGCCACCGCGTCCACGGCCTTGCCGGCGCGCTCGAGCGCCTCGCCCAGGTTGTAGAGGATGTCCGGGTCCTTGGGCTTGAGCTTGTTGGCCTCGCGCAGCTTCTCGACCGCGCCCCCGAAGTCCTGGATCTTGCGCAGGAAGACCGCCCAGTCGACGCGGATGACCGCCGAGTCGGGCACTTCCTTGCCCAGCGCGGAGTAGCCGGCCTTCGCCTCGTCGAGCTTGCCCGCCGCGGCGAGCGCGTGCAGCCAGGTCAGGCGGATCTCGCTGCTGTCCGGAGACAGCCGCACCGCCTCGGCGAGGTGGGTCGCGGCCTCCTCGTTCTTGCCGGCGGCCATCAGGGCCATGCCCAGCACCAGGCGGGCGTGGCCGTCCTCGGGGTCGGCCTTGACCTCCTCCCGCGCGGCTCCGACCGCCTGCTCCAGCTTGGGGTCCGCGGCGGCCAGCATCGCCAGGGCCGCGACGATCGACAGGATGCGCATCGCCGTCTCCCTCACTCGACCCAGGCGCTGCCCTGCGCGCCGCCCGTCTTGCTGGCCAGGACCCGGCGCGTGGCGTACCAGGTGCCGCGCACCTTCTCGGCGGCCGCGTTCTGCTTCTGGGCCGCGGTGGTCTGCGCCTTGACCTCGGCCTCCAGGCTCGCGACCTGCTTGTCGAAGTCGGCCACGGTGACCTTCTCGGCGCCGGCGACGTTGGCCTTCTTCACCGCCTGCGCCCGGGTGCGCTCGTAGCGGGCGCGGGCCAGGTCCAGCTTGGCCTTCTCCAGGTCGAGCATCGCCCACATCACGTCCACCCAGGAGGACAGGAACTCCTTCTTGTCCTTGCTCTCCTGGACGCTGAGCTTGCCCACCTCGACCAGCTTGGGGTCCTTGCCCAGCTCGGCCGTCTTGAGCGACTCCTCGGCCTCGGAGATGCGCTTGTCGGCGTTCTTGTAGTCTTCCTTGGTCTCCAGGACCTTGTTGGCCGCCTCGTCGACCGCGTCCACCGCGATGAAGAGGTCGTTCTCGGCCTCGATGAGGTCGAGCTTGGCCTCCAGCGGCAGGCGCGCCACGGCGGCTTCGTCGACCCGGAGCAGGCCGCAGCCGGTGGCTCCGAGGGCCAGGGCGAGCACGAGCAGGTGTCTCACGTTCTTCAAGGCCTCCTCCTTACAGCTTCAGCTTCCGGGCTTGACCTGCAGCACGTTGAAGTGCCCGAAGGCGGTGCGGCCCTTGCCGGCGTCGCCGCCCTCGTCGAAGGTCACGCGCATCTCCCCGCCGACGTTCAGGTCGAGCTTGGGGATGGCGTTGAGCCGCAGGGTGCCGCTCTTGATGTTGGCGTAGGTGCGGATGGGGTCGCCGGCCACCGAGCGCGTGCAGGAGGCGCGCGCGGTGCCGTCCTCGCGGGGCGAGAGGTCGATGACCTCGCCGGGGACGACCTCCGCTGGGAGCTTGTTGGCCACCAGCTTGAAGACGATGTCCCGGCCCTCGTTGTGGGGCTTCCACCAGCCGACGATGATCTGCGCGTCGGTGATGGAGACCTCGACGTCGGTGAAGTTTAGGTCGATGACCTCGGTGAGGCTGCCCTCGAGCGTGTTGGGCGGCGGGTCGCAGGCGGGCAGCGCCACGGCGGCCAGGCCGGCCGCCAGCAGGGCGAGGAACGGGCGGGTCGCGCCGCCCGCGTGGCGTCTCACTTGCGGCATGCCTGGAACTCCGGGTCCACGTCCGGCCCGGCCAGCGCGGACTTCACGCGCGACAGCTCTTCCTTGGCGCCCTCGACGTCGCCGAAGCGGCACATCAGCGCGGCGAGGTTGGCGTGCGCCTTCTCGTCGCGGGCGTCGAGGTCCACGGCCTTCTTGAGCGCCATGTGCGCGAGCAGCGGCTCGCCCAGGCGGCTCATGACGAAGCCCAGGGCGCCGTGGGCGGAGCCGCGGTTCTCGTCGAGCTCGATGATGCGCGTGTAGACCAAGCGGGCGCGGCGCAGGTCGCCGGCCTCGAGGTAGGCCTTGCCGATGCCTTCCAGCGCGCCCACCTCGGCGTTGTTCTTCTCCAGCGCGGCGCGCAGCTTGGCGAGCTGCGCGGCCGGCACCGCGGGGACGCCCGGCGGGACGGCCAGCTTGGTGTTGACGTCCTTGCGGGTCTTGCAGCCCAGGAGGAACGGCGAGTAGACCTCGAGCTCCTTGGCCTTCTTCACGCAGGCGTCGAAGGCGTCGTCGCCGCCCTTCCTCACCTCGTCGGCCTGCTTGGCGATGGCGGCGCGGACGGCGGCCCGCTCGTTCTCCTTCAGGCCCGGCGGGTCGGGCATGGTCATCAGCGAGTCGGCGAGCATGTTCATCGCCTGGCCCAGGCGGAACATGCCGGCGATGGCGGACTCCGAGCCCATCTGCGCGGCGCTGGTGTAGGCCTGCTGCAGGCGCTGGACGTAGGGGGCCTTCTTCTCGACGTCCTGGACCTCCTTGAACTGCTTGAAGACGGCCTCGCCCCACAGGAAGAAGACCTTGGCCAGGGCCTCGGGGTCGGCGCTGGCGGCGCCCTGCAGCGCGCGGCCGGCGGCGACGATCTTCTCCTCGGCCTCCACCGCCTTGTTCTGCTCGAGCAGCGCCTGGCCCAGGACCGCGGCGGCCTTGGCGGAGGTGGGGTCGGCGGTGAGCGCGGTGGTGGCGGCGGTCTCGGCGCCCTTGAAGTCGTTCTGCAAGAGCTTGACCTCGGCCAGCTTGGCGTAGGCGTCGCCCTTCTTGCTGGCGGCGGCCAGCTTCTCGAAGTCGGCGGCGGCCTTGGCCAGGTCGCCCATCATCAGGCGCAGGCTGGCGGCGCGGTCGAGGTTGCCGATGGCGGTGGGGTCGCCCGGGAACTGGTCGACCATCCCCTCGTAGAGGGTGGCCATCTGGTCGTAGTCGGCCATCTCGTAGGCGAAGCTGGCGAGCGTCATGACGGCGGACGCGGCCGACTGCGTCTTCGGGTAGCGCTGGAAGATCTTCTGGGAGATCTCCTGCAGCATCTTCAGGTCGCGCTTGGCGCTGGCGTTGACGAAGGCGTTGACCAGCGCCTTCTCGGCGACGTCGGTGTTGGCGCGGGCCGGGTCGTCGGCGATCTTGAGCAGGCGGGTGACCGCGTCCTCGGTGCCGGTGTCGGTGGCGATGACGACCTCGGAGAAGCTCCTCGGTCTTGGCGGCGGCGAGGATCTTGGCGATCTCGTCCTTCTTCGCCTGCGGCAGGCCGCTCTGCATCAGCTTCTCGCCGACGCTGGCCATGCCCTTGAAGTCCTTCATCGAGTGGAACGAGTCGAGCGCCAGGTCCACCGCGAAGACCGTGTCGGGGTCGTTGGGGAACTCCATGGCGAAGGCGGCGAAGAGGTCGCCGGCCTCCTTGAACATGCCGTCGTCATAGAAGCTGCGCGCCATGTTGAACTTCACCTTGGCGGCGTGCTCGTGCTTGGGAAAGCTCTTGACGTAGAAGGCGCCCAGCTGGCGGATGCCGCTGCGGCTGTCGACGCGCTCGAAGTAGCTGAGCTTCTCGGGCGTGCGCAGCGCGAACTGGAAGGCGACCAGGGCCGAGTAGAGCGGCTCCTCGCGGGACTCGCCGTCGACCTTCTTGGCCACCTCCTCGTACTGCCGGCCGGCCTCGGCGAAGCGCGCGGCGTTGAAGAGCGAGTCGGCGCGGTTCCTCATCATGTTCAGGCGGTGCTTCTCGTTGCGGAACAGGTCGAGGTAGCTCTCGTAGCCGTCGGAGGCCTCGGAGTACATGCGCTTGACCTGCCGCTCCTCCTTGGACTCCTCCTTCTTCTCCTCGTCGTCGCCGTACTTGTTCTTGTCGCCCTTCTCGGCAGCGGCGGCGGCGCTGGGCTTGCCCTCGTCCTTCTTGGCGTCCTTGGCGGCGTCCTTCTTCTTCGGGTCGGCCTTGGCCTCCTTGCTGTCCTTGGAGTCCTTCTCGGACTTGGCGTCGACCTTGTCCTCGGCCTTCTGGGCCTGCACCTGGAGCGTGGTCGCCAGGTCGCGCGAGTAGACCTCGAGGTCCTCGAGCAGCTCGCCGCGCTCCTTCTGCGTCATGCGCTGGTCGACGCGGGCGCGGGCGGCGACGCGGACGATGGCCTTGATGTCCTCGGCGCGGGGGACGACCTTGCCCTTGCTGGCCTTGATGGTCTCGTAGAGGCGGCTGGCGCGCTCGGGGTCGCGCTCGAAGTCGCGGCTCATCACCAGCAGGCGCCGGTAGGCGGGCGCGGCGTTCTCGAACTCCTGCTTGATGAAGTAGCGGTTGCCCAGCTTCTCGAGGACGTTCTCGAAGGCGTTGGAGTTGTCGCAGAGCGCCTCGAAGAACTCGATGGCGCCCTTGGCGGGCTTGGACTCGGTGTAGCTGTAGACGAGGTCGGAGAGCGCCAGGCCCTTGACCTGCAGCGCCTTGGCGCCGGCGCCCTCGAGCACCGGCGAGCGGGCGGCGGCCTCGAAGTACTTGACGGCCTCGGCGTGCTTGCCGCGGTTGATCCACACCCAGCCCATCTTGTAGCGGGCCAGGTCGTGGGCGGGCGAGGGGGGCGTGTCGAGGATCTTGAGGTAGTAGGTCTCGGCGTCGTCGAGCTTGCTCTTGTCGAAGTGGTAGTCGGCGATGATGAGCAGCGCCTCGGGCACCAGCGGGCTGCGCGGGTGCTTGTCGACGATCTGCTGGTAGGTGGCGATGGCCTTGTCGAACTGGCCCAGCTCCCGGTACTCGTGCGCCTCGAAGAAGCGCACCTTGTCGTTCTCCTTGTAGTCGGGGAACTCGTCGAGGATGCGCTGGTAGAGGCTGATGGCCTTCTGCTTGAGCAGCGTGACGTCGGGGACGACCAGCGAGCCGCGCTTGCTCTGCTCGATGTTGAGCTCGGCCTCCAGGTGGAAGCGGTAGCGGCTCTTCTCGACGTAGAGCTCGGCCTGGCGGAAGACCAGGTCGGGCAGATAGGGCGCGGAGCGCGACGCGGCGATCAGCTTCTCGGTGACGTTGATCGACCGGTCGACCTTGATGAGGTCGCGGCGCAGCTTGGCGATGAGCTCGGTGCGCTCGTTGGCCTTGCTGGAGAGGTTGTACTGCTGCACCGCCGGCCCGGTGGTGGCGCAGGCCGCGGCGGTGAGCGCCGTCAGGGAGGTGAGGAGGAGCCTTCCTGTCCTGAGCTTGTCGAAGGGATTCATTTGTCGGCCTCCACCGCCGCGCAGCGGCTGGGCAGGAAGAGGCGGTAGTCCTTGAGCTCGTCGTTCCAGTACTCGCCGTCGAACTCGTAGACGACGTCCTCGTCGCCGATGGTGGGATCGTTGACGCCCATGCGCTGGCCCAGCGCGCCCTTCTTCACGCGCTTGTAGAGGTCCAGCCCGATCTCGTAGTCGAGCAGGCGGACCTGCTCCTCGTCGCGCAGCAGGCGGTCGGCGGCGCTCGTGAGCGCGCGCTTGAGCATCGACTCGCGCTGGCGGGTGGCCTCGGCCAGGGCGCGGTCGTAGATGCCGCGCAGCTTGCGGGTGAGCCCGCTCTGCTCGAAGCGGCTGGTGTACTGGTCGACCAGGTCGCGCTCGCGGCCCAAGAGCTCCACGAAGTCGCCGGCCCGGCGCACCGCGGAGTCCTGCTCCAGGGCGGCGCGGACGAGGCGCAGGTCGTCCTTGAAGTTGCCGCGCTCGTGGATGAGCGTGAGCGCCGCCTTGTAGCGGCGGGTGAAGCCGCGGGCCGCGCGCTTGGCGGGCAGGTAGTGGCAGCGGTCCTTGTAGATGAGCGAAGCCAGGATGTACTTCTCCGGCAGGAACAGCTCGCGGAAGCTGGGGGCGTCGAGCGCGAGCAGCACGCCCATGGCGAGCGACGCCTCGCCGCGCCGGTAGTAGGTCCAGGCCTTCTCGAGATAGATCTCGCCGCGGCCGGGGTCGAGCTTCGCCCAGCTCGACCGAGTCGTAGAGCTGGTGCGTCTTGTCGTACTCGCCCTTCTCGAAGTAGAGCCGCGCGGCGCTGATGCGCGCCTCGTTGCGCACTTCCTTGGCGGCGGTCTTGTCGGCGACCAGCGACTCGAAGTCGGCGAGCGCCCCCTCGGCGTCGTTCTCGCGGGTCATCTTCTGGACGGCGCGGACGAGCTTGGCGCGGGCGTAGTAGCTCGTGCCCTGGTGCAGCTTGCCGAAGTGCGCCGTGGCCCAGCGCAGGTTGCCGTCGCGCAGGGCGACCAGGCCCTTGTGGAAGTGGACGTAGTCGAAGACGTTGGGCGGCACGGTGCCGAAGTCGGTGCCGTAGAGCACCTCGCGCTCGACCAGCTCGGTGTCGTAGGGGAACTCCGCGCTGATCTTCTCCAGCCCGGCCAGGGCCTCGGGGAGGATCTCCGCGCGCGAGCGGGTCTTGGCGACCTCCGACCAGTAGACGACGGCGGCGTGGGCGAAGCCCAGCCGCTGCAGGTCGTCGGCCAGGAAGAACTGCGCCCACTCGTAGTTGTCCGCGGTGCGCGGCGAGCCGTTGAGGTACGCGTAGAACTTGGGCGCGGCGTCGCGCGAGTCGCCGTCGTAGTGGAGCTTGAGGGCCTCGTCGAACAGCTCGGGCCTGGCCGGCGGAGGAGGCTCGTCCTCCTTGGCCTCCTTCTTGTCGGTCTCGGCCTTCTTCTCGCCGCCCTCGGGCTTCTTGTCACCCTCGGCGGCCTTCCTGTCCTTGTCGGCGCCCTCGGCGGGCTTCTTGTCGCCCTCGGCGGTCTTCTTGTCCTTGTCGGGCTCGGCCTTCTTGTCGCCCTCGGCCTTCTTGTCACCGGGCTCGGCGGGCTTGGCCTCGTCCTTCTTGGCCGGTTCGGCAGCGGGCTTGGCGGACGCGTCGGCGGCGGCAGGCTCCGCCTTGGCGTCCGCGGGCTTGGCAGCGGGCGCCGGGGCGGCCGCCGCGAGCAGGGTGGCGCACAGGGCGCCGGTCAGGAAGGTCATGACGGTTCAGTCCGTGCCGCCGAGGTTGAAGCACAGCCCCAGCGAGAGATCGATGACCTGCGTCGGCTTCTTGGCGATGAGGTACTCGTACCGGAAGTCGAAGCGGACGCTGATCCACTCGGACAGGAAGAAGCGCAGCCCCAGGCCGGCCTGCGGGCCGGGCTTGTAGGCGTCGGTGAACTTGCCCACGACCGCGCCGATGATGACGAACATCTCGGCGTGCGTCACCGCGCGGTTGATGAGCGAGAGCTTGCCGTAGAACGGGGTGATCATCGCCGCCGTCCCCACGTGCCACTCCATCTCCTCGAACTTGGTCGGCGCGACGCCGAAGTCCTTCTCCAGCTGGTCGCGAAGGCCGGTGCCCAGGCGGAACGAGTAGCCGCCGCGCAGCACCTCCCACGCCAGGATGTCGGTGAAGTGCAGGGTGTACCCGCCCACCGGCCCCAACCCCTTGTAGAAGGCATCGAGCGGCTGCAGGCCCAGGGCCAGGGAGATCTCGTGATCCATGCGGAACTTGCGCCGCTGGACCGCAGCGAGCTTTCCAGGCTCCTCTTCCTCGGCCTTCACGGCTGCCGGGAAGGCCAGCACGGCGGCGAGGACCATGGCGACTGTGGCGTGGGCTCTCATGGGTCACTCTCGCGGGGCGTCGCGTTCCACCTCGCCCCGTAGGCAGGAAGCAGGAGCGCCCCGTCTGATGGGCGCCAGGGGGTGCAAAGCTACAGGCTCGCGGCGGTCAAGACAAACTAGAACCCGACGCTGTTGAACAGGAACGGGTAGGAGACGATCACCTTGCCACCGGTGGGCTTGGGGAAGATCCACGTCTTGAGGCTGTTCACGATGCAGTTGGGAACCTCGGCGCCCTTGATGGTCGACTGCTTGACCTTGATCTCCTCCACGCGCCCGTTGGTGTCGATGGTCCACTCGAGGTTGAGCTTGCCGGCGAGGCCCGCCTCGCGCAGCAGCGCCCGCTCGTAGCACCCGCGGATCTCGCCCATGTGCTCGTTGATGACCTTGGCGATGAGCTCGCGGGCCAGCGTGCCGCCACCGCCGCGCTGCTTGAAGCCGCTCGACGGGGCGCTGACGACCGTGCCGCCGACCTTGCCCTTGCCGGTGCCGCCGGCGCTGAAGCTGCCGATGCCGCCGCCGCCGCCGCCCCCCATGCCGCGGATGGCGCCGATGCCCTTGGTCTCGGTGCCGAAGCCGCCCATTCCGGGCCCGAAGCCCATGCCCGCCATGGCCACCGGCGGCTTGCCGATGAGCGGCGAGAGCTTGTAGCCCATGCCCTTGTCGCCGTAGCCCTTCGGGCCTCCGGCGAGCTTGCTGGTGGCCTTGAGCAGGCTCTCCACCGCCAGGCCCGAGGTGACCTTCTCGACGCTCTTGAGGGCGCGGTTGACCTGCTGGACGTTCTTGGTGCGCGGCACGTCCGGAGGCAGCTCCACCTTCTCCTTGGCGGTGGGCTTCTCCTTGGGCGCCTCTTCCTTCTTCTCCGGCTTCTTCTCTTCCTTCTTCTTCTCCGGAGGCTTGAGGACGGCCTTGGCGGCGCGCAGCATCTGCTGCGGGTTGAAGTCCTGTTTGTCGTCCTTGAAGTTGGGCATGAAGATGGCGGCCAGCGCCACCCCGGTGCCCAGCGCGACCACCAGCCCCGCTGGCAGCAGCACGCCAGACCTGCGAAGGTCCTTGAGGTTCGTCTTCGGCGCCTGCTTGGTGCGGTCGACGCGCATCTCGACCGAGTAGGCGGCGTCGCCGATGCGCAGCAGCTTGCCCGGCTCGAGCGCGATCTTGTGCGCCTCGCCGTCGCTGGGGCCGTCGGCGGGCTTCCAGCCCGAGCTCTCGAACTTGAAGGCCCGCAGCGCCTTGGGCACCCGCACCACCCAGCTCCCCTTCTCGCACAGCGCGAGCTGGTAGTTGGCCTTGGGCAGGTCTATCCGGTAGAGCGGGACATTGAGATCCTCGGCCGGGCCCGCGCTGACGGGCATTCCGAACGGGAAGCCGTAGACGCCGACCGCCGACTTTCCCCAGAAGACGCGGACCCGCAGGTTCGGGCCCTTGGGCTCGCTGCCCTCGGGAGCGGCGGCGGCCTCGGACATGTCGTCCTTGCGATACCCCAGGTCCCTGAACTTGAAGGGCGAGAGCCGGAACGGCTTGCGGCCCTTCTTGGGGGCGTCGAGGACGCTGCGGCCGACCGGCCCCGCGGTGTGAGCCAGCGGCTCGCGCTCCACCGCGGCCGGTTCAGGAGCCGGCGCGGGCGCCATCGGAGCCGGAGCCTTGACGGCGGCGGTGCTCGCGGGCGCGGGCGCAGCGGCGGCCGGGGTCTCCGTCGTCACCGGGGCATCGGACTGCGAGCCGTAGTGGACGGTCGAGGTCGCCGACGAGGGCGGGACCGCCTTGCGCCCGGGTGCCGTCGGTGGCAGCGGAGCGGGAGCCGGCGGGGCCGGCGCGGGCTTGTGTGCCGGTGCCGGTGCCGGTGCCGGTGCAGGGGCCGGCGGCGCGGCGTGGGCCGGGCCAGGATGCGCAAACCCCGGCACCCGAGGCGCCGGTTTGGGGGCCGGAGGTGCGGCCACCGGAGCCTGGGCGATGACGATCTCCGGGACCGTCGCTCGGATGGTGACGTCGGGCTCGTCGTCGACCACGGGCGCAGGCGCCATGATCGCCGCCACGGGAGCCTGGCGCAGACCCTGGCCAGCCGCGGGAGCACTGGCCGCGGGCCCCGGACGGCTGGGCCCCGCTCGCTTCTGCCCGACGATGCGGAACTTGAGCAGGAACGGGCCGATGGCCACGTCGTCGAGCGTGCGGACCTCGGCGACGGCCTGCCGCTCGCCGTTGACGGTCACGCCGACGTCGCCGTTGGCGACGTCCTGCAGCGTGATCTTCCCGTCGCGAAACGAGAGGTAGGCCTGGGTGCTGCCCACGATGTCGTCCGCGAGGATCAGCTCACAACCGGGGTCGCTCCCGACGACATAGTCGCCGGGCGGAAAGACTTCCGACCCGAGGAGTGCCCCCTCACGGAAGATGACGACCTGGAGTACGGAGGCGTCTGCCACGTGCGTCTACTCCGTGAGGATGTCTTTGACGATCTGATCCCGGAAGCTCGTCCTCTGACGGACCATGGAACGAACCGAAAGTTCCTTGCGGTCGAACAGGTAGACGGCTCCGGACTTGTTGGTCTGGCCCTGGATGAGACGGTCGTCGAAGTCGATGCGGGTCGGGCCGCGCGGCCCCACCGCGACGTCGCCGGTGGGCGCCCCCGCCGGTCCCGCCGAGGGAGCCTGGGCGGGCGCAGCCGCCTTCTCCTCGGGAGCGGGGCTGGGCTTGGCTGCGGGTTTGGGCGTCGCCTTCTTGGCCTTGGCCGCCGCCCCCGGCACGGCTCCCCAGAACACGGCTGCGGGTCCGGCGAACGCGAGCGAAGGCACGGCGAGCGCGGCCGCGACGACGGCCGTGGACAGGGAGAGCTTGGCTCCGGCGCGCATGGACACCTCGCAACCGCGGGTGATTGAAAGGGCGCCAGTAAGCCAAATGGCGGCCCGGGCGTCAAACCCGATGACTTCGTCGAGGCCATCGCGGCCGGGCATTGGGCGGTTCCGGGTCGTGGTATAAGGAGAACCCTCATGCCCAAGCCCCTCGCGATCTTCTGCGGCGTGCTCCTCGCGTTCTCGGGGTGTACCGATGCGTCGGTGTACTCGGTTCGAGGCCAGGGCGCCAACCTCCCCGACCGTGCGACCTTCGACGCCACGTTCTGCGTGCCCACCCCGTCCGGGCGGCACTTCCCGACGCGCATCCTCTACGCGGTGCAGGGCGGCATCGACCTGGACATCAACGCCCGCACGGCGGTGACCGACGCCATCGCCAACGCCATCCAGCGCTACTCGAGCCCGTTCGTGCGCTTCGGGCTCGTGGCCTACAACGACTTCGCCTTCAACCTGCTCCCGGTCGGCTTCTCGGACTCGGCCACCCTCACCGCGTCGCTGCCCCGCTACCGGACCTTCTCGCAGGGCGGCCCCTCCTCCCTGGTGCGGGCGCTGTCGCTGAGCGAGTCGCTCATCTCGGGCATCCTCATCGACGACTGCCCCGGCGCGCGCGCCCGCGGCCGCTACACCGTCGTCCTCATCATGTTCGGCGTCGACCGCACGCCCGGCGACTACTGCCGCTACCTCTCCGACGAGGACCTCTGCTTCTGCCGCCGGACCGATGCCACCTGCCAGAGCAACTGCGGGCGCTGCCTCATCGAGGAAGAGACCCGGCGGGTTCGCGAGCTGATGGAGAAGTACGGCGCTGCCGAGGTCTCGGTGCAACCCGTCTACGTCGCCGGGACCAACGCCGACCCCACCGCGCGAGCGCAGGCCGAGCTCATCGCCAGCCTCGGCGGCACGCAGGTCAAGAACTCCAGCCTGGCGACGCTCATGACCGACCTGGCGGGGCTCGACCTGGCCGGCGTCCCCGCCCCCATGGAGCTGCGCACGGCGTTGGCGTTCAACCGGCACGCCCGGGCCCGCGGCGGCAAGCTTTTGCCCGACTCGGATGGCGACGGCCTTCCGGACGACGACGAGGACAAGCTGGGCACCGACCCGCTGGTCACCGACACCGACGAGGACGGGCTGATGGACGGCGTGGAGGTCATCGCCGGCATGGACCCGCTGATGCCCAACGTGGTCAAGGGCTGCGACGTCGGCACCGACCTCGACCGCGACGGCCTCAACGAGTGCGAGGAGCGCCTGCTGGGCACCGACGACTGCATCGGCGACACCGACGGCGACGGCATGCCCGACCTCGTCGAGCTGTTCGGCACCACCGACCCCATCCGCGCCGAAGGCACGCTGGACGCCGACCGCGATGGCTTCGGCAACGTCGACGAGCTTCGCCGCCACACCGACCCCACCAGCAACGACCACGAGTTCCTGGGCTCGCACTCCTACGACTATGACTGGGAGCAGGCGCCCATCCCCCCGCCCGGCAGCCCTGAAGCCGACGCCGACGTCTGCCCCGGCCGCGCCCGCTACCACATCAACTTCTCGAACATCGGCCTGGTGGAGACCCGCGCGACGCTCGCCCACGAAGAGGGCGCCAACGACATCTACCTCTATACGGTGTTCGCCCTCCCCTCCGGCGGCTCCATCGCCCGCTGGCAGGCGCAGCAGGTGGTCTTCAGGCCGCCGGCGACGCGTATCCCCGCGGATCCGGTCATCTTTTTGGAAGAGGCCGTGAACGAGAACAGGCCTTGAGGGCCGAGTGATCGGGACGAGCGCCGCCGGACATCCGATCACCCGGGCGGGAAAGCAGCCGAAGGTCGTCCCTTGTCGCACATCGGCTCCAGCCGTTTTTCGAGCAGCCGGCCACTAAGGGTTCAGCCATAGGCTCTGGCGCATCTGGAGGTCGTCTCATGCGAAGGCTCCTCGTCGGCACGTTCACCCTCCTCGTCGCGCTCTCGTCGTGTACCGAGGCCCTGCTCCAGCCTGAGCTGACCACGGACTCCGTCCTGGACGACCGCCTCCAGGTCCGCGGGAAGGTCTGCACCGAGGAGCCGAACACCCAGGGCTTCCCGGTCAAGGTCATCTTCCTCATCGACAGCTCCGGCTCGATGTGCGTCTCGGACGGGCCGGGCTCGCAGGCCTCCAACGGCTTCTGCGAGCAGGTCGGGGACAAGCTTCGCGCGCAGGGCATCTCCGAGCCCGGCCGCGTGCGCGCCCTCAAGAGCGTGCTGCAGCGCTTCCAGACGCCGCTGGCGGACGGCTCGATGCCCAACATCTCGGTGGCGCTGGTTCCGTTCGACTCGAAGATCGCCAACGTCTACCCCCAGACCGGCTTCGTCCCGGCGAGCGACGGCTCGCTGGTGACCCGCGTGGACGGTCTGCAGAACGCGCTGGGAAAGGGCACCGACTACCAGGGTGCGCTGGCCGAGGCCTACTCGCGCATCGAGACCGACATCCTCAAGGCCAACCGCAGCGAGCTGCCGCGCACCAAGTACGTCGTCATCCTCTTCACCGACGGCGCGCCCTACCCGCGCTGCACCTCGGACGACGCCGACGCCGACCCCACCGTCTACGCGACCCCGGCGCGCCCCTGGGGCATCTGGCGCGACAACCCGCCGACCTTCTGCAACCCGGTCCTGGACGAGGACGGCAACATCACGCTCGACCCGAACCTCCTCGACCCGGACGGCGACCCCACCGACCCGAACAACCAGACGGTGCTCAACTTCACCACCGGCGCCGACCGCAACCAGAACTACCAGATCTTCGACGCCGCCGACCGGCTGTCCGCGCTGCGCGAGAAGTACAACATCGGCGAGATCAAGCTGCACACCATCATGCTGTTCAACACCGACGCGGTGAACCTGTGCGGCAACATCTGCCTGACCGACCTCTACAACCTGCCCGGCGCGACGGCGGAGGAGGCCCGCGAGGTCTCGCGCTGGACGCTGACCGAGCTGGCGGTCAAGCACGGCAACGGCACCTTCCAGGAGTTCACCACCCAGGCGGACATCGAGCTCGGCTCGCTGGACTACACCAGCCTCGCCAGCCGCTTCGTGCAGAAGTCCCTGCTGGTGCAGAACACCGCGGCCTTCCCCCTGCTCACCGGCCCCCGCGTGGACAGCGACGGCGACGCCATCGAGGACGACCGCGACGCGGTGCAGGTGCTGGGCACCAGCCGCCTGTCCATCGACACCGACCAGGACGGCTTCCCGGACGCGTTCGAGGCCAGCCACCGGTCGCAGGGCTTCGACCCCATCGACCCCGACTCCCGAGGCAGCAAGAGCGTGCCCGGCAAGTTCACGGCGCCCTTCCAGCCCGGCGACACCGACGGCGACCTGGTCTCCACGGCCATGGAGTCCTTCCTGGGGACCGACCCGACGCTGGTGGACTCCGACACCGACGGCATCCCCGACGGCGTGGAGGTGATGCTGGGCCTCGACCCGCTCACCAACAACGGCCTGCTCATCGACCACGACCTCGACGGGGTGGCCGACGTGCTCGAGGTCTTCCAGCACACCAACCCGCTGCTGGACGACCGCCTGGTGCACGCGCGCGACAGCTACCGCTACGAGGTGAAGGCGACGCCGCAGACCGACGGCAGCGTCTGCTACGACTTCTTGACCTCCAACATCCGGCTGCTCACCCCCGACCGCGCCAGCGGCCAGCACGGCTACAACTTCATCACCTTGACCTTCGGCGAGGCGCCGGAGGGCTCGGTCTCGCGCGACTACGGCCTGTGGAAGATGGCCTGCGTCTTCGCCCAGTTCGCGCCGCCCTCGCTGCGCACCCCTGCCGGCCCCGAGCTCGACAGTGCGGGCGGACCAGTGGCACCTGCTCTCCGAGGTCACCCGGTCCCAGGACTCGCTCCTGCCGTCCCAGCCGATTTGCACCGGAGCGGTGCCCTAGCGATAGGCGACCTTCGAACCTTGCAGGTCTTCGGCGCCGGCTCCTTCGAGGGAGTCGGCGCCGAGTCGTCTGGGGCTCAGGCCAGGCGCAGGAACTTGGCGACGATCCGCCGCTCGCCGTCGCCGGGGAACTTCACGGTGACCCGCGCGTTCGGGCCCTCGCCGCTCGTCTCCACCACCAGACCTTCGCCCAGCGAGTCGTGGAGCACCCGCGCGCCGACCGGGAAGGTCGGGCCGGCCGAGCGCGGCGCGGCCTTCATCGGGTAGCGCCTCAGCGGCGTCACGTTGGTGGGCCGGGCCCGACGCTCGTGAGGCGGGCGCTGGTCGAACTCGTCGAAGCCATCGAGGTCGTCCAGGTCGAACATCGGCGCCTGTTCGTCGCGCACGACGTACGTGTCACCAGGGACCCGCGCCTCCAGCTCCTCCGGTTCGCCCAGCTCCGGCTCGTCCTCGCGCACCCGGCTCGCGCCTTCGTCCTCGAACGCGAAGAGCTCCTTGGGCACGTCCTTGAGGAACCGGGACGGCGCGTTCTGCTTGAAGTCCCCGAACAGCGCCCGCGACCGCGCGAGCGAGAAGGTCAGCCGGCGGCGGGCGCGCGTGATCCCCACGTAGCAGAGGCGCCGCTCCTCGGCGAGCTCCTCCGGGTCCTCCTGGCTCCACGGGCTCTGCTCGTTGCTGGCATTGGTCGCGCGCGAGTGCGGGAAGATCCCCTCCTCCATCCCGGTCAGGAACACCACGTCGAACTCCAGCCCCTTGGCCGCATGGAGCGTCATCAGCGAGACCCGCCCGCCCGAGTCCTCGGCGTCGGCGTCGCCCAGCAGGCTGATCTGCTCGAGGAAGGCCTCCAACGCGCTCTGCTCGACCCGGAGCGGACCCTCCTCGGCCGCCGCAGGCGAAGGCGCAGGTGCGTCCAGCGCGGGCGGCTGCTGCTCCCGCTCGGCGGCGCGCAGCTCGTCGAACTGGAGCGCCGCACCCGCGAACTCGCGCAGGTTCTCGGCCCGCTCCTGGCCCTCCTCGGAGTCGTCGGCGGCGTGGGCGTCGAGCAGCGTGGACAGCTCGAGCATCTTCTGCACTGCCGCGTAGGCGTCGGGCGCGTGGACGACCACCTGGTGCATCCCATCGACGAGCTCCCGGAAGGCGCTCAGCCGCCGCTGCGCCGCCGAGTTGAGCCCGTCGATCTGCGAGACGTCCGCGAGCGCCTCGTAGAAGCTCTTGCCGGCGCCCTGGGCGTACGTCCGCAGCCGCTCGACCGTGGTGTCGCCGATGCCCCGCGCCGGCGTGTTGATGACCCGCTCGAGGTCCGTGTCCGACTTGGGGTTGACCGCCAGGCGCAGGTAGCTCGCCGCGTCCTTGATCTCCGCGCGGTCGTAGAACGCCCGCCCGCGCACCACCCGGTACGCCACGCCGGCCAGGCGCATGCCCTCTTCGACCACGCGCGACTGGGCGTTCACCCGGTAGAAGACGGCGACTTCCGAGAGAGGCACCCCTTCGCGCTGCAGCTCCTTGATCTGCCGGGCCACCTGCTGCGCCTCGGCGCGCTCGTCCGGCGCCAGGATGAGCGAGAGCGGCAGCCCGCGCGGCCGGTCGGTCCACAGCCGCTTCTCCTTGCGCCGCAGGTTCTTGGAGATGACCGCGTAGGCCGCCTCGAGGATGCCCGCGTCCGAGCGGTAGTTGCGCTCGAGCTTCACCGTGGCGGTGCCCGGGAAGTCCTTCTCGAACGACAGGATGTTGGTCACGTCCGCGCCGCGCCACCGGTAGATCGACTGGTCGTCGTCGCCGACCACGCACAGGTTGGGGCGGTCGGACGGCGTGATCAGGCGCAGGAACTCGTACTGGACCGGGTTGGTGTCCTGGAACTCGTCCACCATCACGTATTGGAACCGGCGGCGGTAGCGCGCGAGCGTCTCCGGGTCCTTGCGGAACAGCTGCACGACCTTGAGCAACAGGTCGCCGAAGTCCAGCGCGTCGGCCTGGCGCAAGAGCTTCTCGTAGGCGTAGTAGGCCTTGCGGATGCCCTGGCCCACGAAGTCGGCCGCGCCGACGAACATCTCGTCCGGGCCCTGCGCCAGGTTCTTGGCCTGGTCGATGCGGTGGCGCACCGTCGCCACCTTGATCCGGTCGCCGATGCCGCACTCCTTGAGCGCACGCCGCAGCAGCTGCAGCTGGTCGGAGTCGTCGTAGATGACGAACGAGCGCGTGCGCCCCACCTTCTCGGCCTCGCGGCGCAGGAGGGCCGCGCCGGTCGCGTGGAAGGTGGAGACGTGCAGATCGGCGGCCTGCGGCCCGAGCAGCTTCACCAGGCGCTCGCGCATCTCGCCGGCAGCCTTGTTGGTGAAGGTGACGGCCAGGATGTGCCAGGGGGCGACGTTGCGCTCCTGCACCAGCCAGGCGACCCGGTGGGTGATGACGCGCGTCTTGCCACTGCCCGCGCCGGCGAGCACCAGGAGCGGGCCGTCGCCGTGCACCACCGCGGCCTGCTGCGGGGGGTTGAGCCCCGAGAGCAAAGGGTGGCTGGCGAGCTCGGGCGGGATGGTCGGAGATTCGCTCACCGGCGAAAGATACCCGGCGGGTGCGACACCGACCACCGAAGGTTTCTGACTGCTCTGACTCCTTCCTGCTCGCCTGCCCTGCGCGTCATTCGGCGGTCGTCCACGGGGACGGCCGTCACTTCTGACAGGGAACATTCCTGCGTCATTACCACCACTTGTGCAGGCCCACTTCCGTTCGGAAACCGGTCGCCAGAGCGTCTGAGAATCAAGACACAACTCGATGTTGGGAGGTCTTGGATGCTTTCGATCGGCTCTCGCGGCTCTGAAGTCTCTCGTCTCCAGAATGCGCTCAAGAACGCTGGCTTCGACTCCGGCAAGGCCGACGGCGTGTTCGGCGCCAGGACCAAGGCTGCGGTCAGCGAGTTCCAGCGCGCCAAGGGCCTCAAGGCGGATGGCGTCGTCGGCGCCAAGACCCAGGCGGCGCTCAAGGCCTACTACAAGGACGGCTTCGACACCGGCACCAGCCCCGCCTCCGGCGTGAACGGCCACGCGCGGATCACGCGGACCTCCAACGTCGGCGCGCGCAACCAGATGGTCTCCGGCACCCTCACCGTCAACGGCCACACCTACAACTTCCGCAGCGGCGGCCACGGCAAGGGCAGCCTTCCCAAAGGCACCTACACCGTCACCGAGCACATGCACAGCCGCAACACCAAGGGCATGGTCGTCGACGGCGTCGGCTACAGCTTCGCGCTCAACGACAAGTACGACTCCCGGGTCGGCGCCACCCGCTCCGCCCTGCGCATCCACCCCGACGGCGGCTCCGCCGGCACCCAGGGCTGCGTCGGCATCGTCGGCGATGGCGCCACGCAACGCCGGTTCCGCGCCGACATGGAGGCTGCCATTCGGGCCAACGGAGGCCGCTACACGCTCCAGGTCGGTTGAGGCGAGCTTCGAGCTTGATGCAGTCAAAGGGAGATCCAGACGACTGGGTCTCCCTTCTTCTTTCCTCGCGCCTCCACCAGGGGCTCGAGATCCCCGTGCATCGCCAAGCGGCGCGAGTTCGACGAGACGCCTGGGCGACATCAACGAGTCCGGACCATCTCTTCGTACGTGGGGCGGCTGGCGAAGGTGCGGCACGCCCGGGACGTCCCGCGGCGCCCCTCGGGCCGGCAGCGGGGCTGTCGCCGAGCGCGGCGACCGGCAGCCGCGCTTCGTGTATACCGTCGGCTGGTCATGACGACGACGGAACCCCAGCCGGCCGTGCTCGCCCCCGGCACCCTGGTGCTCGACGGGCGCTTCCGCGTCGAGCGCCTCCTGGGCCGCGGGGGCATGGGGCTCGTCTACCTGGCGGAGCAGGTCTCGCTGGGCCGCAAGGTCGCGCTCAAGGTCCTCCGCAGCGACCTCTCCCAGGACGGCATGTCCGAGCGCTTCCGGCGGGAGGCGCAGCTGCTGTCGTCGGTCGAGCACCCCGGCGTGGTGCGGGTCATCGACTTCGGCCACCACGAGGGCTCGGCCTGCCTGGTGATGGAGTACGTCGAAGGCGAGTCGCTGGAGGCGGTGCTGCTCAAGGAGGCGCCGCTCTCCATCGAGCGCGCCGAGGGCCTGCTCGGCCAGCTGGCGCAGGGCCTGGCCGCCATCCACGCCAAGGGCATCGTCCACCGCGACCTGAAGCCGGAGAACGTGACCCTCTCGCGCGGACCGGACGGCCGCGAGCAGGCGCGTCTGCTCGACTTCGGCATCGCGCGGCTCGCCGAGCCCGAGCCGGCCAACGGCGTCACGCAGATGGGGTTCGTGCTGGGGACGCCCGAGTACATGTCGCCCGAGCAGGCGATGGGCCGGCCGCTCGACGCGCGCAGCGACCTCTACGCCCTGGGCATCCTCGCCTACCGCATGCTCTCCGGCCGCCACCCGCTGCCCGGCCCGTCGCCGATGGAGTTCGTCACGCAGCAGATCCACCAGGCGCCGCCGAGCCTGGTGGAGGCAGCGCCCGGGCTGCAGGCCGCGCCGCACCTGCTGGAGCTCGTCGGTGCCTGCCTGCAGAAGGCCCCCGACGCCCGTCCCCAGACCGCCCAGCAGTTCCTCGAGCGGCTGACGCCCGCGGCGCCACTGCCGCTGGTGCAGACGCTCACTGCGCTCCAGCGCGCCCAGACGGCGATGACGCGCAGCCGCCGCAGCCTGGCGCTGAAGGTGGGCGCGGCAGCCGGCCTCGTCGCGCTCCTCGCGGCGGTGGCGCTCTTAGCCTGGTTCCAACCCGAGCGCCGGGCGCGCCGCCTGGTCCAGGAGCGGCGCGGGAGCGAGGCCCTGCAGGTGATCGACGATGCGGGCGAGGCGGCGCAGACCTGGCCGCTCAAGATGCTGCGCGCGGCGGCGCTGTACCAGGTCGGCCGCCGCGACGAGGCGCGCAAGCTCTTCGAGGCCGTCCCCGCCGACACCGAGATCGCCCCGGAGGCCGTCGAGACCCTGGCCGACGACTTCGGGCACACCGAGAACCGCCCCGACGGAGTCAAGCCGCGCAAGGTGCTCGCCGGCTGGCAGAAGGCGCGCGTGCTGCCGCTCCTGCAGGAGCTCGCCCGCCAGGAGCAGAGCTGGGCGCAGTGGGGCGCGCTGCGCTTCGTGGACCTGGAGCACGCCGGCCAGGGGCTCGCGCTCGCCCCGCTCTACATCGCCGCGCTCGACAGCCGGGACTGCGGCATCCGCGCCATCGCGGCCCGGCGGCTCGCCGACCTGCGCGCCGAGTCCGCCCTGGAGCCGCTGCGCAAGCTCAAGAAGCTGCCGCGTAAGAAGACGGCCTTCTCCGACGACGAGTGCGGCCAGGACGCCGCGGCCGCGGCGCTCGTCCGGCTCGAGCGCGAGCTCAATCCCTGACGACTCCATCCAGGCCGGTCGGCAACCCGAGGCCCTCGAGCTCGGTGTGCTGAAGATATGTCGGTACCCATCAACATGGCTTCAGCACTCGAGCCTCGATGCGGTCAGCGCGCCGTCCGCGCGCCACGGTAGACCGCCTCGTAGTGCCGGGCGGGCCCGCTCCAGCTCATGGGGGCGCGCATGACGCGGCGCCGCAGGCCGTCCCACCCCGGCAGCTTCATGGCCTGCAAGGCGCGCTCGACCGCGGCGCCGAGCGCTGACGAAGTGGCCTCGTCGAACAGGAAGCCGTTTCCTCGGTCGAGTGACGGCGAGAGGTCCTTGACGGTGTCGATGAGCCCGCCGGTGCGCCGGGCCACGACGACGGCCCCCGAGCGCTGGGCCTCGAACTGGACGATGCCGCAGGGCTCGTACCGGGAAGGCATGGCCACCAGGTCGGCCGCCGCCAGGAGCCGCCGCGCCGCGTCGTCCTCGACCCGTCCGGCGTACCACGCCCGGCCGGCATGCCTTGCGACCGCCACTTCAACCTGGTGCCTGAGCGCGGCCTCGCCCCCGCCCGCGAACACCACGTTCGCCCCGGCGGCGACGATGCCCGGCAGCGCCGCGGCGAGCAGGTCCACGCCCTTCTGGTCGCAGAGGCGGCCGATGAAGGCCAGCAGCGGCCGCGCTTCGTCCAGGCCCAGCGCCGCGCACACCCGCTGCTTGCACTGCACCTTGCCGCTGAGGTCTTCGGGGCCGAAGCGCGCCGGGAGCGCGGGGTCTCGCGCCGGGTTCCACATCTCCACGTCCACTCCATTGACGATGCCCGTCAGGTCGGCCGCACGCCGGCGCAGGTCTTCCTCCAGCGACTCGCCCATCGGTGGCACGAGGATTCTCCTTCGCGTAGGTCGGAGAGACGGTGGTGACCGCGTCCGCGGCCACGATGCCGGCCTTGAGGAAGTTGGCCATCCCTCGCTGGCCGAGACGCTCGGGTTGCAGATGCTCCGGCCCCAGGCCGGCAGACACGAGGACCTCCGGCGGGAACACGCCCTGGAAGGCGACGTTGTGCAGGGTCAGCACGGTCCGTGGTCGGCGCGCGGCTTCACGCAGCAGGTAGAGGACCAGCGCCGTGTGCCACTCGTGCGCGTGGACGACGTCGAAGGGCTCATGGGCTGCCTCCCGTTCTGCGACCAGGGCGACCACGGCCCGCGCATAGGAGGCGAACCGGTGCCCCTCGAGGGAATCCCAAGGATCGCCGGCCGTGCTGCGGCCTTCGTACCCTCGCAGCGCGATGAGGACGACGTCCACGCCGTTGTCGAGCCGGGCGACGAAGCACTCGACCGGGGAAGCGCCGGGGACCGCGAGGGGGGCGGCGGGCTCGAACCCCGCGGGCGGGGTGGCCTCGATGAACGGGAGCGCCACCGTGATGCCGTGGCCGAAGCTTGCGAGGGTCCGCGTCAGCGCGCCGAGCCCGTCTCCGATGCCGCCGACCTTCTGGACGGGCGAGAGCCTCCGGGGTGGCGAAGAGGATGCGCATGGCGAACTCCCAGCGCTCGGCGCGCCAGAGACCCTTCCGGCGAGAGCGACGGCCAAGGTCCTTAGCACGAAAGGTCGCGGACCCGGCCTTCGCCAACGGACCGGCGGGGAAGGCTTCGGCGGCGAAGTCTGGTAGATCTTTCGCCTCCCAACCGCGAGGTCCGAATGTCTCTCCGAGCCCGGTTCGTGCTTGCTGCTTGCGCTCTCGTCGTCGCCTCGGGTTGCGGAACCCAGGGCTCAGCGCTGCTCGTCTCCCTGACGGCGTTCATCCTCTTCCTCGCCGGCTGCAACACCCCGACCGCGCCCGAGAGCCCGGACGGATCTTCACCGAAGGCCGACGCCGCCTCGTCTCGCGATGCGAGCCAGCCCACGGTCGACGCCAGCCAGCCAACCACCACCGACGCAGGCCAGCCGGCGGTCGATGCAGGCGAGCCCGCCACCGACGCCGGTCAGCCGGCCGTCGATGCGAGCGAGCCGACGGCAGACGCCGGCCAGCCGTCCCCCGACGCCGGCCAGCCGATCGCCGACGCTGGGTCCGCGGGTCTCGACGCCAGCCACCCGGCCCTCGATGCGGGCCAGCCGGGCCTCGACGCCGGCGCCCCTCCCGCACCGCCGGAGACGACGATCACCTCGGCCCCAGCGGCGATGACCAGCGACCTCGCCCCCTCCTTCGCCTTCGGCTCGCCCCAGGCGCCGGTCACCTTCGAGTGCAAGATGGACGCGGAGGCGTTCGCGGCCTGCACCTCGCCCAAGTCGTACGCCGGCCTCACCGACGGCTCGCACGAGTTCCAGGTCCGCGCGGTCAACGCCGGCGGCCCGGACGCCACCCCGGCGGCCTACACCTTCCAGCTCGACACCACCGCTCCCACGTCGACCGTCACCCTGCCCGCGAGCCCGGCCAAGACCGGCCCGACGACCATCCAGGGCACGGCCATCGACGCGGTCAGCGGCCTCGCAGAGGTCTCGGTCCTGGTCCGGCGCAACTCCGACTCGCAGTACTGGACCGGCAGCGCCTGGGTCGCGGCCGAGACCTGGCTCGCGGTCACCGGCCTCGAGACCTGGACCACCCCGGCGCCGACCTGGAGCGCGGGCATCCAGTACGTGATCGAGTCGCGCGCCGAGGACCTCGTCGGCAACGTCGAGACCCGCAAGCCCGGCAAGGTCTTCGCGATCGACAACCTCCCGCCGACCTTCGCTGGCATCACCTCGGCCAGGTTCTCGTTCGGCGACAAGGCGCTCGTCAGCTGGCTCCCCGCCAGCGACAACGTCACCTTGCCCGGCGCGATGCGCTACGACGTCTGCGTCAGCGCCACCTCGGGCGGCTGCGCGGCCGACTTCGTGGTCGCCGGGACCTCCCAGCCTGGAGCTTCAAGCGAGGAGATCAGCCTCACCAACGACACCGTGCCGGTGACCCCGAACACGCCCCTCTACTTCGTCGCGCGAGCCAGAGACGAGGCCGGGAATGTCGACGCGAACACCGCCGAGGCCGTGATCAACCACGCGACCCTCATGCTGCAGAGCGGGAATCCGGGCGAATTCACGACCTACCTCGCCTTCTCGCCATATGACGAGTTCGTCCGCTACACCGACGTCGTCGATTTCCAGGTCCCGGTCTGGATGCTTTGGGAGATGCTCTACCCGAACGACGCGATGCCCTCGGACGACGCCCGCCTCAAGCAGCTTCACGTGACCCTCACCGCCAAGTTGCGCGGCGCCGCCGCAGGCTCCGACACCATCACCGTTCCCCAGACCGGCTTCAGCGGCGCCCAGTATTCGCTGATGGCGAACATCGGCGGCGTGCGGATGAGCGAGTTCGCCCACGACCTCGACGCCGAGCTGCTCATCATGGACGTCCCCGCCGGTCTCGATGCGGGCGTGTTCCCCAGCTCCGACGCGGGCTTCCCCAGCATCACGATCCCACTGGACAGCGTCCGAGACTTCCCGGTCTTCGGCGGCGACCCAGCCATCCGCAACGTGCTGCTCGACAACACCGTTTCAGGCAAGCGCGAGCGGATCATCGAGCGGGACGGGCTGTTCCAGCAGTCGCTGCTCACCTTGGGGCTCTCCGACTGGCGGGCAGACCAGGTCGTCGACAAGACCAGCCTCAACCTGCAGATCGGCACCGCCCAGTTCTCCGGGCGCATGGGCTACTACGAGGCCCCCATCTACGGCCAGCTCATCTACCAGGTCTGGCTCGGCTACTCGGAGGACAACGGCCAGAGCTTCCAGGAGCTGGCAGCGACTCCCAACACGGCCTCTCGCCTCCTGGGCGCCGGGCGGACGGACTACGAGCTTCAGCTCACCCTGGGCGCGAACACGACGAAGCTTCTCGTCTATGCCCACGTGAAGGCCGTCCTGATAGCGGACTATTCCCAGTACGCGAACATCAAGACCAAGTGGTACTCGGACGGCCAGCAGGTGCTGCTCAAGGAAGCCTGGGACAACCCGAACGGCGCCAACACCAACTACGAGTTCCCGGTGTCGCCGAAGCCTTGAGCGTCGTCTTCTTCCGCCGTCCTCAGAGCCTCCACCCACAAGCCCAGGTCCGGCTCTTCGGAGAGCTGGCGGACTGGATCAACGGCATCCCGGTCGGCGCCGACGGCGTCCCGCTCGAGCTGGGCCCGGGCGTCTGGGCCTACAAGCTCCAGGTCGACGGCCAGTGGACGCTGGACGAAGCCAACCCGCGCACCCGCACCAGCATCGAAGGGCACCAGAACTCGGTCCTGGTCGTCGACGGCACTCCCGAACCGCTGCTGTTCGCGCCGGCACCGCCGTTCCTGCGCCTCGAGGACCGCGGCGGGGTGACGGTCACCGCCGCGCTGCGCCGTGGGACGCACGGCGACGCCCTGACCGTGTGCTGGCACGAGGATCCCCCAGGCAGCGCCGGCGACCGCGTGGGCTTCGAGCGCCGCACGGAGATGACGCTGGCGTACGAGGAGCCCGAGCATCGCGTCTACCAGGCTCGGCTGCCCGTCGTCCCGTCGCTGCTCCGCTTTGCGCTCCCCGACGGGCGCACGGTGGGGCCGCAGGCCGGCGCCGAGCACTTCGCGCTGAGACCGACGACGCCGAGACTGACCGCGGAAGCTGTGCCGAAGTGGTGGCGCGACGCGGTGCTTTACACCGTCTTCGTGGACCGCTTCCGTCCAGCTGCCGACCGCCCGGGCTGGGTCCGGCCGCTCGCAGACCAGCGCGCCGGAGGGCACCTCGAAGGCATCCGGCGCTCGCTGGGCGAGCTGCGCGACCTCGGCGTCACCGCGCTCTACCTGACCCCAGTACAGGTGGCGGCCAGCGCCCACCGCTACGACCTGGTGGACCCGCTCACCATCGACCCCTTGCTCGGCGGCCGGCCGGCGTTCGAGCGCCTCGTGGAGGACGCGCACCGGCAGGGGATGCGGCTGCTGCTCGACTTCTCGTTCTCGCACGCCGGCCGCGGCTTTCCGGCGTACGAGGAGGTGCTGACGCAAGGCCGGGCCGCGCCGAGGGCGGACTGGTTCCAGTGGCAAGGCGACGCGCTCGTCCACTACGGCAAGCGGACCGACGCCCCGCTGCTCAACCAGGACCACCCCGAGGTGCAGGAGCTGGCGCTGAAGGCCGCGCAGCAGCTCGCCAGCCTGGGCGTCGACGGGCTGCGGCTCGACAGCGCGGCCGAGGTTCCGCTGTCGCTGGCCCAAGACTCCGCCGGGTCCTGCGCCAGGCCAACCCCGACGCCGTGGTCCTGGGCGAGCTGGTGCCCTCGCACGCGCACCGGTGGATCGCTTCGGGCGCGCTCGACGCTGCGACCGACTTCGCCACCCACACCGCCTGGACGAAGTGGCTGGCGCTGGCCCAGGGCGACGCGCAGCTCCTGGCGACGCAGCTCGCCTCCGCGGCGACCGACCGCGGCACCGTGGGCGCACGCAACGTCCAGTTCCTCTCCACGCACGACCACCCGCGCTTCGCGACGCTCGCCACGCTCGGCGGCGCGCGGCAGCGCGGCGACCTGGGGCTGCTCCTGCTGCTCACCGCCCCCGGCGTCCCCATGCTGCTCTACGGCGAGGAGCATGGGCTCTACGCGGACCAGGCCCGCGAGCTCGAGGACGTCTGGCCCGACCGGATGCCGGCGCCGTTCCCCGAAGGCGCCCGCGGCAGCGACCCCGCCCGGAGAGACCGGCTCCGCAAGCTCCTGGCCCTGCGCGCCGAGCACGCGGCACTGCGCGAAGGCGAGGCCGAGATGCTCGTGGCCGACGGGCCGGTCTTCGCGGTGCGCCGCAGCGCGGACGGAGCCGAGTTCGACGTCGTGCTCAACCGCGGCGACGAGCCACGCGCGGTCCTCTTGCCCGGGCCCTCGGCCCAGCGAGAGATCCTGTTCAGGGTTGGCGACGCCGACCTGGACGGACTGGCCCTGAAGCTCGGCCCGCAGTCCGGCGCTCTCGTGCGGCGCTCCCGCCCAATTGCGAGCCTGGGGCCGCGGATGGCCAACGTGCGGCTGCGCGACGAGGAGTTCCAGCGCAGCGCCGTCGAGCTGCGGTCGCTGCCCAGCCGGATCGACTTCGGGATCACCGAGCGCTGCAACCTGCGCTGCCGCCACTGCCTGGCCTTCGCGCCCCAGCGCACCTCGAGCGGCACGGCGCGGGTCATGAGCCCCTGGCTGCTCGACCGGATCCGCGGGGCGCTGGGACAGGTGACCTACTCCTGCATCGGGGACCTCGGCGAGGCGCTGACCTCGCCCATGACCTTCCTGGTCCTCGAGGCCCTGCGCGGCACTCCCGTCATCCACCTCCTGACCAACGGCCTGCTGCTCGACGAAGCCATGGGACTGCGGCTCGCCGCGGCGGGGGTGCGCTCCATCCAGGTCTCGCTCGACGGCGCGACCGCCGGCATCAACGACGCCATCCGCGTCGGCGGCTCCTTCGAGCGGATCGTCGGGAACCTCCGGGCGCTCTCGCGCGCACGCGTGGCCCAGAAGATCGACCTGCGGCTGGGCGTCTCGTGCGTGGTGACACGCGCGAACCTCGGCGAGCTCGAGCCCCTCGCGCGGCTGTGCTCCGAGCTAGGGCTCGACTGGATCAAGTTCGAGGAGCTGGCCCCGGTGAACGAGTACGCGCCGCAGCGCGAGCCGGCAGTGCCACCCGAGGCCTCGGCCCACGCGGTGAACCGGGCGCTCGAGGTGGCCCGATCTCTCGGCCTGCGCGGGATAGACCACACGCTCGACCGAAGGGTCTGGCGCTGCCAGCTGGACGCGGAGACCGCGCGCTTCCTCGAGGACGACCAGTTCGCCAACCGCAGCGAGATCCACCCGTGCCGGACGCCTTGGGAGCACGTCTGCGTCTCGCCCAACGGCGACGTGAGGCTGGGCGACCTGTTCGGCCCCATTCTCGGCAACCTCGCCGAGGCGAGCCTCGCAGACCTCTGGAACGGGCCCATCGCCTGCTCGGAGCGGATGCGCGCCTCGGAGGCGCGGCCGTGCGGTCGCGGACCGATGTCCTGCCTTCCGGGCTCGAGGCCTCTGCGCGGTTAGCGGCCGGCCTCCCACTACCACTGGTACGGATGCTCCCGCGCCCGGTCCGGGTGGCGCTGTCGCATGGCGCCGGCGAACTTTTCCCGCCGCCAGCCGCAGTCGCGGCAGAGGTGACCGGCCGGGAGCTGCCCGCTGCGGTGCCGCACCCTGAGCTCGGCCACCTTCGGCCCGCGCCAAATCTCGACGAGGCTCTGCTGCTTCAGATCCCCGAGGACGAGCCGCCCGTCGTCGTCGTGGCAGCAGGGCACCACCCGCCCGTCCCAAAGCACCGTTAACGAGCGCCACGGGTAGGTGCAGAGAAAGACGGTCGGCGTGGAGGTCGGCCGTCCGAGGTCGGGGTCGTCGCCGCCGAGGTCTTTCACCACCGCGTGCACGTTTGCCAGCCCCGTCGTTCCCCAACGCGCGAGGAACGCCGTGCGCTGGTGGGCGTTGCGCGAGAGGTCGAGCATCTGGATGACGACGACGGGCGGAGCCTTCATCTGCGCCACGCGCTCGAGCAGCGCATCGAGGTTCCGCGCCGCCTTTTCGTAGCTGGCCGCCGGCCCGCGGATGGCCGTCGAGGTCGCGTCGTCCATTCCGTCGAGCGAGCACACCAGCCGCCGGAGCCCGGCCTCCAGCAGCCTTCGGCCCAGCTCGGGCTCGAGCAGCGACGGGTTGACCGACAGCTCCGAGGGCAGCCCACGAGCGGTGGCCGCAGCCACGAAGCGGTCGAGGTCGGGATGCAACAGGCTCTCGCCGAGGTGGTGCAGCTCCAGCGGCCGGTACCGGGCCTGCGTCGGGGAGAAGCTCGCCGAGCAGGCGCTCGAAAAGCGAGAGGTCCATGAAACCCACCGGCCGCTGCATCCTGCCGGGGATTCCCCGCGGGCAGAAGCCGCAGCGGAAGGGGCAGCGGTTGGTGAGCTCGACCTGGTCGAGGAAGGGAACCGGTGGTGCGCTGCTCTCGAGCTGCGAGTCGAAGGTCAGCTCGCACTGGCTGCGGTCGGAGAAGAGCATCAGGCGCTGGTTGAGTTCGCCGACCGCCTCCGCCACCGCCCGCTCGCCGTGCGCCTTCGCCAGGGTGGCCAGCGCCGCCTCCGCTAAGTGAACGCCCCAAAGCGCCCGGAGGATCTCGTGCTCCACCCGGCCAATCTCCTCGACGGCGCCCGTGATGCCGTTGTCGTAGACGACGCGCCCCTCTCGCCGGAACGGCCGCAGATAGGGCGAGAGGTAGAGCGGGGTCATCGCGGCTCGTTGTATCACCGCCCCCCAGAGTCGGCGGTCATGTCACAAAGTAGCTGCCTATCTTTAGCGAGTTCGGTGCGTGCGTCCGCGTGGAAGAGCAGGCCTCGTGCTCGAGCGACCCGGCGATCCCCTCATGCAGGAGGGCGCCAAGGGACGGACGGGCTCGGGCGGCGGCTCGCCCAGCAGGGCGACGTCCCCGCCTCGAGCCTCGACCGACCCTCCGTCGTCTGAGCTTCCTTCGCCCAGTGGGATCAGCCGTCGCTGCCGACGCTCGTCCCGCTCCCGACGTTGCTGAAGGTGTAGGGCTGAGCCCCGTGCTTGACGCGCAGCCCCGCGGCGCCAGGCTGCGCGGAGGGGTAGGCGTAGACCGACCCGTTGCAGGCGCAGCCTGTGGTACCCGGAGCGCCGAGGATTCCGCCGCTGCCGCCACTGGCGCTTCCGTTCGCCATGGCCCCGCCCGCTCCGCCGCCCGTCGCCGTGCCGGCGATGCCGTTGGCGCCGTCGCTCGGGCTCGACCAACAAGGCGACGTCAGAGAGCCTCGGGCGCCCCCATTGCCCCCAGGCATCCCAGCCCCGCCACCGCCGCCGCCACCGGCTCCGCCGTTGGGCTGATAGGCCAGCCAGTCGGTTCCCCCACCCGCTCCGCCGCCCCCGCCGGCGAAGACCGAGCCGTAGTTCAGGACCGCCAGCGGCACGCTGGTCTCGATGGCGTTGCCGCCCGGGCTGCCGTCGGTGGCGTAGCGGACCGGGCTGGGACAGTAGCCCGAGTAAGTCACCCCGTTGCCGCCGTTGCCGCCACCGGCCGCGAGGGTGCCGTAGTTGACGAGGGTGAGCATGGAGCCCGCCGGCAGCGCGCCGGAGCGCACGGCGAAGCCGGAGGGGCCGGTGGCCTGGACGGTCACGCCCGCCTGGATGATGAGGGTGACCTGCACCGGCGTCACGGGACTCTCGAGCGCGGCGGCGACGTCGAACCCGGCCGTGCTGGCGCCGATGGTCAGCGACACCGCGGCGTCGGTGCGGCAGGCGTTGGCCGAGCACGACTCGAAGGCCGGGCACACCACGCCGCAGCCACCGCAGTTGGAATCGTCGCGCGTCAGGTCCACGCAGACGCCACCGCACGGAGTCAGGCCCTGCTGGCAGGAGAGCGTGCACGTGCCGCCGAGGCAGGCGCTCCCAGCGAGACAGTCGACGCCGGCGTAGTCCGCGCCTGGCGAGGCGCTGGTGCATGCGCCGCCCAGGGTCGCGCCGCAGAAGTCGGGATCGGTCGAGGGGTCGACGCACTTGCCGCCGCACAGCACCTCGGTGGGCAAGCACGAGGGGACGCACGACGCCGACCGGCAGGCCTGGCCCTCGGGGCAGACAGCGCCGCAGCCGCCGCAGTTGTTGGAGTCGCGCACCGTGTCGGCGCAGTAGAGAGGGGCCGCGGGCGCCGGCGGGCAGACCGTCCAGTCCGCGAGGCAGCCCAGCGCGCAGGTGCCCCCGGAGCAGACGGTCCCGGCGGAGCAAGGCTCGCCGCAGGCGCCGCAGTTCCGGGGATCGACGTCGAGGTCGGTGCAGAACGCGTCGGCGCCGGTGCCGCAGGCGTCGGGGGTGGCCGCCGGGCAGTGGCAGACGCTGTCCTCACAGCGCTGGCCGGCCGGGCAGGCGTCGCCGCAGCCGCCGCAGTGGTTCGAGTCGGTCTTCGGGTCCGCGCAGAACGTGGAGGCCGCCGGCGCGGGCGGGCAGGCGAGGTAACCCGTCGCGCACGCGAGCACGCAGTCTCCGGCGATGCACTTCTGGCCTGCGGGGCACGGGGTGGCGCACGTCCCGCAGTGGCGCGGGTCGGTGTCGAGGTCGGTGCAGAACGTGCCGGCGCCACTTCCGCACAGGTCCGGCGCCGCGTCCGGGCACCGGCAGGTGGCGCCCACGCACCCCTGGCCCGCCGGGCACGGCTTGTTGCAGCCGCCGCAGTGGAGCGGGTCGTTGTCGAAGGCGACGCAGCGGGCCTTGGCGCCCGTGCTGCAGAGGTCCGGGGTGGCCGACGGGCAGAGGCACTTGCCGCCGAAGCACTGCTGGCCGGCGGCGCACAGCGTGTCACAGCCGCCGCAGTGGTTGGCATCGACGTTGGTGTCCACGCAGAAGGTGGCGGTCTCCGGGGCCGGCGGGCAGGCCGTCTGGGTGCTCGCGCACTGCAGCACGCAGTGGCCAGCCGAGCAGCGCTCGCCCTCGGCGCAGGCGGTCGCGCAGGTGCCGCAGTGAAGCGCGTCGGTGTCGAGGTCGGTACAGAACGCCTCGGCGCCCGTGCCGCAGAGGTCCGGCGTCGCCTGCGGACAGGCGCAGGCGCCCTTCACGCACTGCTGGCCCGCCGGGCAGACCTTGCCGCAGCCGCCACAGTGGTTGGAGTCCTGCAGCACCTCGGCGCAGAACGTGGGCGCCCCCGTCGGGCACGCCAGCTGGCCGGGCGAGCAGGTCCGTGTGCAGCTCCCTTTCGAGCAGAGCAGGCCCGCCCCGCAGAGGTTGCCGCAGCTGCCGCAGTTGGCGACGTCGCTCAGGAAGCTGACGCAGGCGGCCGCCGCCCCGCTCCCGCACGCGTTGGGCGCGACGCTCGGGCAGGTGCACTGCCCGGCCACGCACTGCTGCCCCCCACCACAGGCCGTGCCGCAGGTGCCGCAGTTGCTCGAGTCCTGCTGGAGGTTGGTGCAGAGGTCCGTGCACAGGGTCTCGCTCGAGGCGCAGCGGCTCTCCTTGGTGCAGGCGGAGACGAAGGCGAGCGCGGCGGCGGCGACCGCCGCTCGGGTCAGAAGGTGGTGCATGGGGGATCCCCTCGGTGGCGTGGCTGGAGGCGGCCGCATATTGCTCGCGACCCCAGCTGAAGTCACCGCCGAAGAGGGTCCCCGGCTCTCGGCCCGCCACGCCTCCCGCGGTCTACGCGAGGCGGCGCGGCGGCCAGGTCACGGCACCGTCCTGCGCCGGCGCGTCGCCGAGAAGACCAGCCTCAAGAGGAAGGCGAAGATCGCCCCTCCGATGATGGCCGGGATGAGCTGGATGCCGCCGACGACCGGGCCGAAGTGGAAGAGCGCCCCGCCGATCCACGCGCCGATGAAGCCGACGACGATGGACCCCAGGAAGCCTCCGGGCACCTTCGCCCCGCCGATCAGCTCGCCCAGCGCACCGACGACGAAGGCCACGACGAGCAGGATGACGATTCCCAACAGGGTCATGACGTTACCCCCGGCGCGCCAGCGCACGCCCTGATGAATCTAGGGCTTGCGGGCCTTGTCGGCCCGCTTGGCTGGCGCTGACCGGAGGACTCGCAGCCGGGGGGCGACTGCCACGCCAGGGGGCCGCTTTCGTCCCGCCCCGCCGAGCGCGACAATCGCCTCGCCGCCGAACCCCATGCCGCTGCCCGGCCCTCGAATCGAGGTCGAACCCGATGACGGCGTCCCCCAAGCTCCTCGCCCTCTCGTTCGCCACTGTCCTGCTCGCGGGCTGCAGCCAGTCCGCCGATCCCTGCGCCGGCCAGACCTGCTCCGGCCACGGCACCTGCGCCGTCGCCCGCGGGGCCGCGCTGTGCGCCTGCGACCGCGGCTTCCATGCCGAAGGACTGACCTGCCTCTCGGACGGCGTCGTGGGAGGCGATGCGGGCACGCCCTCGCCCGACGCTTCGACGCCGGTCGCGTCCGACGGGGGCGCGGTCCCGGGGCCCGACGCGTCGGCCGTGGCCGGTCCGGACGCCGGCAGACTCCGGCGGCGCGGACGCCTCGCCCAGCTTCCCGGCCACCAGCGACCCGGTCACCACCGCGGTCAGCGCGCCCGCCGGCTCCAAGACCTACGAGGTCGGCCCGGGCAAGGCCTACGAGGAGCCGGACACCGTGCCGTGGGGTGCGCTCGCCGAAGGCGACGTGGTCAACATCTACTTCCGGGCCGCACCCTACCGCTGGAAGCTCTGCCTACGCGGGCAGGGCACGCAGCAGAAGCCCATCGTCGTCAACGGCGTCACCGACGCCACCGGCCAGCGCCCCAAGTTCGACTTCAACGGCGCCAGGACGGCCAGCGGCTGCAACCCCGGCGGAGGCGACGACGTCTTCAACACCGCCTCGGAGTGGAGCTTGGAGGACTACGCCGGCATCGTCATCCGCGCGGGCGTCTCCGACGACTGGGGGACCAAGCCGAAGTGGCTCCAGATCAAGAACCTGGAGCTGACCGGCGCCGCGCCGGGCAACTCCTTCACCAACCTGCTCGGCCAGAACACGCCCTACGTCGACTCGCCGGCCGGCATCTGGATCCAGCCGTCGGCCGACGTGCTCGTCGAGAACTGCGTCATCTACGACCACGCCTTCGGCGTCTTCACCATGGCCAAGAACGGCTCGCTCGACGAAGCCTGCGAGCGCATCACCCTGCGCAACAACCGCATCTGGGGCAACGGCCGGGACGGCAGCTACTACGAGCACAACGTGTACATGCAGTCGACCAACCCCATCGTCGAGGGCAACTACTTCGGCCCGACCCGCCCGCTCTCCGAGGGCTCGACCTACAAGAGCCGGTCCAGCGGCGAGATCTTCCGCTACAACTACGTCGAGGCCAGCGCCCGCGCCGTCGACTGGGTCTACTCCGAGGACCAGACGCCGGGCATCGCCACCCAGGCGGACTACGGCACCGACTTCGCCTACGGCAACGTCATCGTCAACGACTGCGCCCTGGGCAAATGCGCCTCGCAGCCCATCCACTACGGCGGCGACAACCTGGGCGAGCAGGAGGACGAGGCGACCGAGTTCGTCCCGGACACGCCGTACCGCTCGCACCTGTACTTCTTCAACAACACCGTGGTGAACCGCACGACGACCCAAGATGCCTGGCGCGCCTTCGTCTTCGACCTGTCGCTGCGGACGACCACCGTCGACGCGTGGAACAACGTCTTCTCGTTCACCGGCGACACCAACTTCAGCTGGGTCCAGAGCGCCGGCAGGCTCAACCTCGCCGGCACCAACCTCTTCTTCGGCGCCGACGTCGCCGACGCCCGCGACACCGCGTTGGCGGTCAACTACACGGTGACCAAGGGCGCGGCGCTGAAGAACCTCGACCCGAAGTTCGTGTCCGCCACCGATCTCCACCCCGGCGCGGGCTCGGCGGCCCTCGACCAGGCGACGGGCCTGCCCGCCGGAATCGCGCCGCCGTCGGCCTACGTCCAGGTCCCGGTCTCGATGGAGCCCTCGCTCAAGGCCAACGGCATGACCGCGCGCACGCAGAAAGGTGCCGCGCTCGACCTGGGCGCCTTCGAAGCCCCGTAGCCGGGCCCACCTTCAGCCCTCCGGCAGCGGCGGGACGAACGGGATCTCCAGCGTGAAGGTCGCCCCGCCTCCCGGGGTGGGCGTGTGCCTGACGGTGCCGCGATGCGCCTCGGCGACCCGCAACGCGACCGTCAGCCCCAGGCCGGTCCCCGTCGCACGGGTGGTGAAGAACGGCGCGAAGATGCGGTCGGCGATGTCCGCGGGGACGCCGGCGCCATCGTCGACCACGTGGAAGCGCAGCGCCGACTCCACGGTCTCGCGGCCGACCAGCTCCACCCGGACCTCGACCGGCCGCTGGCGCCCCGCCGCTTGGAGCGCGTTGCAGACCAGGTTGGCGAGCGCCTGGTTCACCAGGTGCTCGTCCAGGCAGGACTCGGGCAGCGGCTGCGCCAGCGTGAGCTGCACCTCGCCCGCCGGGTCGGCGATGGCCCGCGCAGCGTCGATGGCCGAGGCCGCCATCCTCTCGATGTTGGCCGGCCCGAAGCTGGCCTGCGGAGGTCGGGCCAGCTCGAGCAGCGCGCCGACCATCCGGTTGAGCCGGTCGGCCTCGGCGCCGATGATCTCCAGCATCTCGCGGCTCTTGAGGTCGGCCGCCGGGTGGCGCTTGAGCGTGGCCACCGCGTTGAAGACCACCCCCAGCGGGTTGCGCACCTCGTGGGCCACGACCGCGGCCAGCTCGCCCAGCGTCGCCAGCCGCGCCTGCCGGACCAGCTCCGCCTGCGTCTGTTCCAGCCGGTCGCGCGCGCCCTGCAGCTCGGTCACGTCGGTGCACAGGCCGGCCACCCCGAGCAGGGCCCCGGAGGCGGAGCGCAGCGGGAACTTGGAGGTGATGAACGAGTGCACGCCGTCCGGCAGCGGGACGGTCTCGCGGAACTCCTGCGGCGCGTCCTGGGCGATCACCGACCGGTCCTGCTCGCGGAAGAGCTGGGCCACGGGCGGCGGGAAGACATCGAAGTCGGTACGCCCCAGGGTCTGCTCCCGGGGGCGTGCCGACAGCCGCTCGTACTCGCGGTTGACCAGCAGGTAGAGGCCTTGGGCGTCCTTGAGGTAGATGGCCAGCGGAGCGTGGTCGATGATCGCCTGCAGGTGCTCAAAGGGGCCATGTTCCTGCCGCGCGACCTGCGCCTCGAGCTCCTGGATTCGCTGCCTTAGACGCTCGATCTCTGCGACCTGCCCGCCCTGGTGTGCGTCGTCTGCTGCCATCGTCTCCTCATGAAGCCGGCCGGCCTGATTTCTACCAGCCACCGATGCTCCTTCACACCGCTTTCCGGGGCTCCGCGCTGGCCCACGCCCACGCCGAGCCCCGGTGCAGCGCCGCGTAGACCTCGTCGCGCAGGGCGTTGCACTCCTCGCTGGTGAGCGTGCGCTCGAGCGAGCGCAAGACCACCCGCACCAGCACGTTCTTCTGGCCGGGCGCCATCCCCAGCCGCGCGCGCGCCGCCTCGGGGAGCGCCGCCCACGGCGTCTCCGAGAGCACTTGCACCGCCTCGACGAGGTCCGCCCGCGCGCCCAGCGCCGCGCGGACGCGGTCGCCCAGCTCCTCGGCCGTCTCATCCTCGGGAAGCGCGAGCGACAAGTCGCGCCGCACCGGCGGCATCGCACTCACCGGCCGCCAGGGCTCGAGGTCGAGCATCTGGCCGGCCACGCGCGGGTCCTGCGAGCGCAAGAGCCGGATGTCGTCGAGCCCCTTGCGCAGCATCAGCACGCGGTCGAGCCCGAGTCCCATCGCCAGCCCCGAGGTCCCCGGCACCGGCACGCCGCTCTCGGAGAGGAGCGCGGGCAGCGCCAGGCCGCACTCGCCAATCTCCACCCACTCCCCACCGGCCTCGACGTCAATCTGCAGACCGCCGGTCGTGTACGGGTGAGCGGTCTGCTGGACGCGGTGGATTCGACCGGGCAGCGCCGCCTGGACCACCCGGTGGATCATCCGCTCGAGATCTGCCGTCCCGAGAGGCGGTCCCCGGCGGATGCGCCACAGGTCCATCTGGTGGGGTTCGCCGGAGTGGAGCCGGTCGATGCAATCGCGGCGGTAGACGAGCCCGGGGCAGGCGAGGAGCACGTCGGCGGGTCGATGCGGGTCGCGCGCCAGCGCTCGCAAGAGCGGCGGGATCATCGCCGAGGTCTGCGAGCGCAGCAGGGCTCCCTCGCAGACGTAGCGGCTGTAGCGCTCGTCGCGGGTCACCGCGTCGGCCGGGTAGTGGAGCCGGTCATAGTTGTCGGCGACCGAGACGACGGGGCTCGTGCGATGGACGCGGACCGGGCAGCCCCACTCGGCGCGCAGGGCTTCGACGACCTCCCCGACGACTCGCTGCATGGCGTGCGGGCCTTCGGCCTGGTCGGTGAGATCGCGGATGGACAGGGCGCGCCGGAGAGCTTCGGCGCTGAGCATGGAGTTGTTGGAAGACATGGCTTCGTAGACCTCGGAGTCGTCGGACCGGCGCGAGGCCGGGAGTCCGGCGGATGAACGGCGGATGAATGGCGGTCGCGACGCGCGAACCCGCGCGGCGCGTCAACTGGGGACGAGGACCCCCGGCCGTTTCCGGGCGAAGCGTTCAGCCTTTCGGGAGGTGGACCTGCGCGCTACACGTCGAGCCGCCGCCCGTCGCCCTGAGGGGGCCGGGGGCTGCTAAATCGAGTGCTCTGCAGCGCGGGATTCATCGCGCCAAGGATACGGATCGGGCGGGGCAGGCTCAAGCCCTCCGTGGGTCGTCGGCGAGATTTCGGCACGAAGGGAAGCGCTGGGCTGGCCCCTCGACGAGCTCGGGGTGTCAGTCTCCAAGCTCGGCGCGAACTCCAACCCTGGGGCGGGGCGAACCTAGTCCTTCACCAGCGACTCGACGACGCCGCGGAAGTCCATCGCGGAGTCAGGCCTCGCCAGGATGTCCACGTGGCCGGCGTGATAGCCGTGCAGCCTGGTGGCGTGCTCCTTCATCCGGTGGTCGAGCTGGCTCCACAGCTCCACCGTCCCGTCGCCCTTGCCGTGGTCGCCGTCACCGTAGAACAGGTGGAACGGCAGGCCTCGCGGGTACGGGTTCGCGTACAGCTCGCGCAGGAACTCGCTGCCCGGGACGACGTCCAGGAACGACAGTGGCCAGCCCACCGGCACGTCCTCGGTCGGCGCCGCGCTGGGCATGCCGCCGTACGGCGCCGCGAAGCTGACGTAGCCCTTGAGCGAGGGCGGCAGGGCGCGCCCCGGATCGCCCGTGAGGTGCTTGATCGCCGAGCGGCACACGAGCCCGCCCATGCTGTGCCCCACCAGCACCATCTTCGGGGCGCGAGCGCCGAGCATCGCCACGTAGTCCGCGACCATCGCCCCCAGCTTGTCGATGGGGAAGGCGGACGGGTAGTAGACGAACCAGCTCTGGAACCGCTTGGGGTCGAGCGAGGCCGCGAGCACGCCGAACTCCGGCGGCCGCCCCTGCGAGCCGTGGACGAACAGCACCAGCGCACGCTTCGGGTCGAACTCCTCGACGCCGTACAGGAACGAGCCCTGGGTGTGCTCGACGAACTTGAGCGGCCGCCACAGCCCGTCCCACGAGTGCCCGGCGGCATAGAAGTCGCTCGCCAGCGGCACGAGCGGGTTGCGCTCCACCAGCCGCAGCTTCACGTCCAGCCCGGCGTCGCGCGGCGAGGATCGGTCGACGTGGAGATCCGGCCCGCGCACGGTGAAGCCGTCGGTCGCGCTGTACAGGCCGACGATGATCTCCGGCTCGCCGCTGCGGCCGACGAGCTCCTTCCGCTCGAAGACCTTGTTGCCGTCGCGGTCGTCAAAGACCAGGAGCTCGTAGTCGCCGGAGGGGACGAGCACGCCGTAGTGGCTGCTCTTCCCGCCGCCGTGCGGCTGCGCGAGCCGCCATCCGGCCACGGCCTTCTCCGGGAAGCCGGACACCGCGACCACCATCAGCGGGCTCGCCCCCGGCGGCGGCGGGGAGTCCTCGATGAGCCTGCCCTCGACGCGGAAGACGTCGTCCGGACCGATGCCTCGCTTGAGCAAGCCCACGGCGCTCCTGTCCTCAAAGGCGGGTGCCTGCTCCCCGAACGGCAGCCGCATCGCGATCGGCAGGTCCGGCCGGGGGACGTCGACGGTTGGAGCGGTGCCCCCGCGCGCGCCCAGCAGCGCCACGCCTCCAGCCACCACGCTGCCGCCGAGGACGAGCGCCGCTGTCCAGAGAAGAGGTCCCCTCCCCTTGCCCATCGATTGACGTCCTCCCCCGGCCGGACAGGCCGATCGCTAACTCGGCTGGCGAGGGTTACGGATGACGCCCTCGCTGCTGACGAGCTTGCACAGTACCGGGTCGCGAAGGATCTCCTCGAGCGGCCGCTCGACCCCGTCGACCACCATCGTCGAGGAGACCATGCGGATGCCGTGGCTGTAGTCGGCGTAGGTGTTCTCGTGCACGGTCGACAGCGGCTGGATGTTCTTGCCGCCGGCCTGCTGCCACCCGTAGATGGCGACGCGGTCGGGGTGCGCGGCGAGCCGGTTGGAGATGACCACGTCCTTCTTGTGCCCGGCCGTCAGCGCGCCCGGCGCTCCCCCGGCGGCATCGAACTGGCGCTCCACCGCCTGCTGGTGCCGGAGGTAGTAGTCGTTGGACATCATCTGCGGCCCGGCCCTCATCGGGTTGGGCGTGAGCTGCACCTCGGCCTGCTTCCAGATGTCGTCGACGATCTTGGTGGTGGGCAGCGAGCAGCCGTACTGGTCGGCGATGCGCTGCGCCGTGAGCGGGCTCATGGGGATGCGCACGAAGTCGTCGTTGGAGCCGATGGCCAGGTAGTCGGGCATCACCCGGACCTTGCCGGTGTGCACGACGCCGTCGGGGCCGGTGGTCTTGACCTCGATCTCCTTCCATTGCCGCAGGAAGTCCGGGATGTTGCCCTTCTGCAGCTCGGCGAGGATGGCCTGCTCGCGCTGCGTGCGGCTCATGCCGGCGGTGCGCGCCATGAACTCGCTGCCGGTCATCGCGTCGGCGGGCCGCGAGGGCAGGCCGGTGATGGGCGTCGAGGTCTGCGTGGACGGCGTCTGCGGCCGCGTCTCTTCCATCTCGTCGGTGGCGAAGGGGTTCTGCGCAGGAGGCGTCTCGCCGCGCAGCGCGCCCAGCGTCTTGGGCCCCACCACCCCATCGACCGTGAGCCCGTTCTGGCGCTGGAAGGCCCGAACCGCGGCGTCGGTCTGGGGGCCGAAGGCGCCGTCGACGGCGAGCGACTGCCCGGAGTCCTTGAGCAGCTGCTGGAGCGCGCGGACCGACTCGCCGCTCATCCCGCGGCGCAGGGAAGCCCTTCCGGCAGCGACGTCGTCGAGCGAAGGCGAGTAGCTCTGGGAGGTCCCGACGGCGCCGGCGGCAGGCTGAATCCCGGTGGTCTTCGGCATGGTGTGGTCCTCTCTTGCAGGGTCCTTCTCCAGTTTCGTGGGGAATTGCAGGAAGTTGCGGACACCCGTCCAGTTGACCGATGCCTGGGTCCCTTGGGCGTCGGTCGGGAATCCTGGGCGACGACAGCAGGTTGGGCGGCGCGGGTGACGGCGGTCACACCGAGTCCCGCATCGAATCATCTGGGCGAGAGCGCGCCCGACTGTTGCCACGTGGCAACAGTCACTTCAGCTCGGCGATCCAACCCTGCAGGAAGCCGCGCCCGGCCTCGCACGCCTCCTTGCCCAGCCGGAAGCAGAGCTTCCACTCCGCCGGCTTGGCCTCGAGGTCCTTGGACGCGAAGCGCTGCATCCCGCCGTCGGCGACGAGCTTGGCCTTGAAGTCCACCTTGTCGGTCCGCTCGAGCAGCGTCTTGAGCCGCATCCGCAGGCCCTCCTTCGGGTCCTGAGGCATCGCCTTCGCCAGGGCCTGGTCGTACGCGGCCTGCTCTTGCGCGAAGCGCTCTTTCTCCTGCTGCTCCCTCACGCCGTCGGGCGGGGCGGACTGCGCCAGCTGCTGCTGCGCGGCCTTGAGCGCCTGCATCGCTGGCCCGCGCTGGTCTGGCGGCAGGGCGGCGATGGCCTGCTCGGCGTCCTTGAGCGACTTCTCCATCTGCGCCTTCTGCTCGGCAGCGACCTTGGCCCCGTCGCGCGCCGCCACCGGCTGCTTAGGGAGCGTCGCCTGGCGCTCCTGCGCGTAGCGGGCCTTGAAGTCTTCGGTCTTGGTCCAGGCCTTCGCGAGCGCGCCCAACGCCTTGATGGCCTCGGCGCGCTGCACCCCGGACATCGACCTCACCGCCTTCTTCGGCGCAGGCGCCCAGACGTCGCCCTTGGCGAGCAGCGTCAGCAGCGAGTGCTCCACGTCCCGGCGCTCCAGGCCCAGGGTCTCGAGCGCGTCGGCGGCGATTGCGAAGGCGGGGGCGACCAGGACGGCAGCGAGGACGAGCGGCAGAGGCTTCATGGCTTCCTCCGGCAGAGAGCAGGCACTGTAGGTGACCCCGAGTGATTGGGAAACTGCGAGACTGTCGCCCATGGCCCTGCCCCCCACCCTGCACGACTTCGAGATCGCCCTGAGCCACGTCGACCGAGGGCTCGACCTCAAGCTCTCCGTCCGCACCGCGCGGCACCCGTCCGAGACCATGGAGCGGGTCTGGCTGCGCGTGCTGGCCTTCTGCCTCTTCCACGAGGAGCGGCTCGTCTTCGGCCCCGGACTGGGCGAGCCCGAAGCGCCCGACCTGCTCGCCGACGACCTGACCGGGCGGCTCACGCGGTGGATCCGCGTCGGCAAGGCGGACCCGGCCAAGGTGCAGCGCGCGGCGGACCAGAACGCCGACGCCAAGGTCGCCGTCCTGTTCGAGTCGCCGGCCAAGCTCGAGTCGTTCCTGGAAGAGGCGCGCGGCGCAGGGCTGACGCGGCTGGGCGACGTGGAGCCTCCTGGCCGCGGACCCCGAGCTCGTCCAAAGGCTCGGGGCCATCGAAGGCCGGCGCGCGAAGCTGTCGCTGACGCTGGTGGGCGACCATGCCTACTTCGACGTGGCCGGCACTGCGCTCGACGGGCCGCTGACCCGAGGCACCGCGGGCTGAGCTCAGCCGACGGCCTTGGCGAAGTCCACGGCGGCCCACGCCCCCATCCCGAGCAGCGCCACGCCCACCGCGCGCATCGCCCAGGCGATCACGGAGGGCTGGAGCCTGCCTTCGGTGCGCCGCAGGAGCGCGAGCATCAGGATGAACCAGGTGAAGATCCCCGCGCCGGCGCTCGCCGCGAACGGCACCGCGGCCGTGAGCGTCGCCGGCACCAGCCGGGTCGAGTGCAGCACCGCCACGGCCGCGGACCAGGTGGCGAGGAAGGTCGGGTTGAGCGCGGTGATCCCCAGGCCGAGCGCGAAGCTGGAGCGCACCTGCTCGTCCTCCTCGTCTCCTCGCCCCCAGGTCTCCGACTTCTTGAGCAGGAAGACCACCCCGAGCCCGAAGAGGATGGCCACCGCCAGGCCCTTGGCCACGAGCACGGCGACGGGGAAGCGCGCAACCAGCTCGCTCATGCCCCAGTAGGCCAGGAAGGCGTAGCCGCTCTCGGCGATGGCGGAGCCGGCCGCGATGGCGGTGCCGCTGCGGTAGGCCCGGGCGAGCCCGCGCGCGAGCACCAGCACGGCGATGGGGCCGGCGAGCGGCATCGAGCCGAAGAAGCCGAAGGCGAACCCGAAGAGCGCGGCGAGGACCATGCGCCGGGGAGTCTACCCCGCGGGACGCTGGCGCTTTGGCTCGGGCGTTCTATAAGACGCTTCCTGGATTGGGAGGAACCGTCGCGTGGGCATCCTCATCATCGTCATGGTCCTGTTCGCCCTCACGGGCATCGTCGCGGCGATCTGGGGCTTCGTGCGCCCGCCGCCCGACGGTCCGGCCTCCCCTGAACCGCCCGCCCCGAAGAAGAAGGAGCCTTGATGGACAAGCGCCTGACGGACCTGGAGGTCAAGGTCGCCTACCTGGAGAAGGCCCACGACGAGCTGAGCGAGGTCGTGCGCGACCTGTTCGCGCAGGTGGCCGCGCTCACGCGAGAGCTCCGCGGGCGCGATCTGGAGTCTCCGGCCGAGCCGCGCCGCTCGCTCGAGGACGAGAAGCCGCCGCACTACTGAGCCAGGCCGGGTCAAACGCGCTCGGGCCCTGCGACAAGCTCGGGGTGTCGACGAGTGCGCTAGAGTCCTCGGCGTGCCGGTCCTCGCGAGGTCGCCCATGCTCCGCGCCTTCCTCACTGCCCTCTTCGTGTGCGCCCTGGCCCTCGCGGGCTGCCGGCCCAACACCGACAACGGCGTACGGGCCACTCCGCTCAAGAAGGAGGACGCCAAGAAGCCGCGGGAGTCGCGCCCCTCGGGCCCGCCGCGCGCCGACAACCCCGCTCCGCCCGCCGCCGAAGACGAGCCGGCCATCCCCGCGGTCGGCGTCGAGCCGCCTTCCAAGGACGAGGGCCAGAAGGCCTTCAACCTGGGCAAGGCCATGCTGCGCGACGGCGACTTCAAGGGCGCCGAGGAGCAGCTCAAGGTGGCCTCCGCCGCCGGGCTCGAGGGCGCCGACAAGCTGCTCCTGCGGGCACGCAACGAGGGCAAGGGCGAGGAGGCCTTCCTCTCGGCCCGCAAGAAGATGGACGAGAAGGACTACACCGGCGCCAGGCAGGACCTGCTGCAGGTCCCGCCGAACACCGTGACCGCGGCCAAGGCCAAGTCCCTCATCGCCGAGATGAACGCGATGGAGGCCAACGAGGTGAAGGAGATGCGCCAGAACGCGGCGGAGCGCCTGGGCCTCGCCGACGCCTCCACTCCCGCACCCGCCCCCCAGCCCGAGGCCACGGCGGCGCCTCCGCCCGAGCCGGGTCCCGATGCCGGCGCCCCGGTTCCCGCGAAGAAGCCGGCGCCGGCCAAGAAGAGGAAGTAGCCGCCGGCGCTACGCCACGTAGGTGATGGTCAGGTCGCGAATCTCGCCCGCGACCTTCACCTCGACCGTCTCGCCACAGCGCTTGCCGAGCACGGCCTTGCCCACCGGCGAGTACGGCGTCACCACCGACAGGAAGCCGTCTCCGTCGGGCACCGTCAGCTCCTCGCCTGCGCCCACTGGAGCCAGGAACAGGGTGCGGCCGCCCTCCTCGTCTTCGACCTCCACGATCGCGCCCAGGCCGACCCTGGCGTTGGGCGGGAAGCCGCCGGGCATGAACTTCTCGAGCGCCGCGAGATTCCGCCGCGGCCTGCATCGCGCGCTTCTCCTGGCCGCGCGCCATGCCCTGGTTCTCGAGCGCCACGCGGGAGTCTTCGCGCCGCTCGTGTGGCGTGGCGCCCTCGCGCGCTTCCTCCGCGGCGTCGCGGGAGGCCATGCGGGCGCTCTTGGCGGCGGCGCTGAGCTTGTCGACCAGTTGCTTGACGAGGAGGCGCTTGTTCATGCGGCCGATGGTAGGGCGGCCGTTCGCTCGGGCAAGAAAAAGGCCAGCGGCGCAGAGAACGGGGGATGTCCGTCCTCGCGATGCGCCAAATTTCCCGTGTCGCCATGAGGGGTTGAAAGGCTTTGCTTGGCATGCCCGGGTCTTGCCTCTATGACTAGGCCTTCACCCTCGGGAGACCTCATGGACGCCCTGACCGCGATCGCAAGCCGACACAGCACGCGCAGCTTCAAGCACGACGCGGTCTCCCGCGAGCAACTGGAGGCCATCGTCAACGCCGGCCGCCACGCGCCCACGGCCCGCGGCGAGCAGCCCTGGCACTTCGTGGTGGTCGCCGAGGCCGCCACGCGCAAGCGCATCGCCGAGCTGACCGAGCAGGGCGGCGCCTTCATCGCCGACGCCCCCGTGTGCATCGCGGTGTTCTGCAAGGACGGCAAGTACTTCCTCGAGGACGGCTGCACCGCCGCCGAGAACATGCTCGTCGCCGCCACCGCGCTCGGGCTCGGCTCCTGCTGGGTCGCCGGCGACAAGAAGCCCTACGCCCAGGCCGTGAGCACCCTCCTGTTCGCCCCGGAAGGGATGCGGCTCGTCTGCCTGCTCGCCTTCGGGCACCCCAGCAGCGGCGGCCAGGCCCCGGCCCGCAAGCCGCTCGCCGAAGTGCTCCACTGGGAGCGGTTCTAGCCGCTAGCCTCCTCCTTCTCGCCCAGGTCAGATCCCCACGGCAGGCGCTTGCTGGAAAGCGTACGCAAGGGGTCTGTGCTCGACTTGGACCTCATCACTGCTCAGGGCTGAAGGAGGCCCGACGCGCTTACGCTTGCGGCTCGTTGGGCGGGCTTGCGTCGGGCTTCGCCATGAGTTCCACGGGCGGGGCTCCGGCGGCCGCGACCGCTGGCTCGGCGGGCGGCGAAGGGTCCTTGGACCAGACCATCATCATCCCCACGCCGACCATGATGGCGATGTCGGCGACGTTGAAGACGCCGGTGCGCACCGGGCCGATGCCCAGGTTCATGAAGTCTGTGACCGAGCCGCTCGCCAGTCGGTCCCACAGGTTGCCCAGGCCGCCTCCCGCCACCAGCGAGAGTGCGGCCACCTGGATGCGCCGACGGCCGCGCACCAGCGCGAACGCCACCAGGCCCGCGACCAGCACGCCCACGAAGCCTTGCAGGAGGACGGTCCGCAACGGCTCTTGAAGCTTGGCCCCCAGGCTCAAAAACGCTCCGGTGTTCCGCACGTACTCGAGCCGGAAGACGTCGCCCAAGTAGGAGAGGCGGCCGCGGCCCTCCAAGGCGCTCTCCGCCACCACCTTCGTCGCCCGGTCGCAGCCGATGGACGTGGAGAGGACCAGGAGCACCAGGACGACCCGGGCGGGCAGGCGCAAGGGAGTGGACGTGTCGGTCATCGGCGGCAGCTCCTAGGAGGGTTCCGGCCCGTAGGATAACCCCTGGCAGGCAACCTGCCTTCCCCGGAGTTGCTGGTCAGGGAATCGGCCGGCAACTCACCCGGTGCTAGAGTGTGGGCTCCAAAGGCGCCGAAGTGAGTTGGAGGCTCGCTCGATGAAGTCTTGCCCAGCTCTGGCCGTGGCCGCTGCGCTCCTCGCGCCGCTGCCGGTGTTTGCCAATGCCGTCGTCCACGTCAAGTGCGCGGCTGACTGCAAGGTCGAGATCGCCAATAGGCGCGGCGAGAAGGTGAGCGACAGGGAGTGGCGGTTCGAGAAGCTCCCCGCCGGGGTCTTCGAGGTGGAGGTCCGCGGCAAGGGCCGCCCCCAGGGCGGGTACGCCGACATCCCCGCCGACGGCGAGGTGGTCATCGAGGTCAGCGACGACTCGATGCTCGTCAACGGCCAGTTCGGACTGGACCGCAAGGCCGCCACCGCCCTCATCAAGGCGCGCAAGGAGGCCGCCGAGGGCGACAAGAAGGCCGAGCGCGAGAGGCGCGACCAGGAGAAGAGGGAGAAGCGCGAGCAGGAGCAGGCGGATTGGGAGAAGAAGGACCAGGACAAGCCCAGCGCCTCCGCCAAGCCTGGGGCGAAGACCAAGGTGCTCGTCGTGGGGCTGACCGCCAAGGCCATCGATCAGGACACCGCCGACCTCTTCTGCGACGCGCTCGTCGGCGAGCTGCGCAAGCGGAGCGGGCTGCAGGTCGCCGACCGCGCGGACATCGCCGCCGTCATCGGCGCCGAGCGCGAGAAGCAGCTGCTGGGCTGCACCGACGGCCAGTGCATGGCCGAGCTCGGCGGCGCGCTCGGCGCGGAGTTCATCATCCGCGGCGACGTCGGCCGGGTCGGCAAGGTCCTCAAGGTCCACCTCGTGCTCTCCGACGCCCAGAAGGGCGCGAGCGCGGCCACGGTCTCGGAGATCATCAAGAGCGAGGCCAACGAGGCGTTCTTCGACAAGGTCCCGAAGTTCGTCGACCAGCTGCTCGCCGCGCGCAAGTAGGCTTCTTCGGACTTCGGGCTTCGGGCTTCGGGACCCTGGGACCCAGGCCGCTGCCTGGAGCCTGGAGCCTGAAGGCCGGAGCCTGTATCTTCCGCCCCTTCTCACCCCCTGAAGGAGTCCGCCCCATGAAGCGCCTGGTCGAGTGCGTCCCGAACTTCAGCGAAGGCCGTCGTCCCGAGGTCGTGGACCAGATCGTCGCCGCCATCCAGTCGGCCGGCGGCGTCGCCCTCCTCGACAAGGAGATGGACGCCAACCACAACCGCGCGGTGGTCACCTTCGTCGGCGACCCCGACTCCTGTGTCGAGGCCGCCTTCCGCGGCTGCAAGAAGGCGATGGAGCTCATCGACCTGACCCGGCACCAGGGCGAGCACCCGCGCATCGGCGCCATGGACGTCTGCCCGTTCATCCCCATCAGCGGCGTGACCAACGACGAGTGCGTGGCGATGGCCAAGAAGGTCGCCGCGCGCATCACCGAGGAGCTGAAGATCCCCACCTACCTGTACGAGCTGGCCGCGCAGCGCCCCGAGCGCACCGACCTGGCCGTCATCCGCAAGGGCGAGTTCGAGGGCCTGCGCGAGGACATCAAGAAGAACCCCGACCGCAAGCCGGACTTCGGCCCCAGCGAGCTGCACCCCACCGCCGGCGCCAGCGTCGTCGGCGCGCGCTTCCCGCTGGTCGCCTACAACGTCAACCTGACGACCAACAACGTCGACATCGCCAAGAAGATCGCCAAGGCGCTGCGCTTCAAGGACGGCGGCTTCAAGTACTGCAAGTCGATGGGCTTCGAGATCAAGGAGAAGAACTGCGCCCAGGTCTCGATCAACATGACCAACTACACGGGCACCGGGCTCCACCGGGCCTTCGAGTTCGTCAAGCGCGAGGCCGAGCGGTACGGCGTGGGCGTGCTCGAGAGCGAGATCATCGGCCTCGTCCCGCAGCAGGCGCTGCTCGACGCCGCCGCCTGGTACCTGCAGCTCGACAGCTTCAACAACCACCAGATCCTGGAGACCAAGCTCGCCCACGCCGGCAAGCCGATGGTCGACTGGATCGAGGAGCTGGCGGCCCCGACCCCCACCCCCGGCGGCGGCTCGGCCTCGGCGCTCTCCGGCGCGCTGGGCGCCTCGCTGCTCTCGATGGTGTGCGGGCTGACCGCCGGCAAGAAGGGCTACGAGGCGGTGAGCGCCGAGATGGCCGAGCGCAAGGCGGCGCTCGACCCGATGCGCGGCAAGTTCCACGCCTTCATCGACAAGGACGCCGCGGCCTTCGACAAGGTGATGGCCGCCTTCAAGCTCGCCAAGGACACCGACGAGGCCAAGGCCAAGCGCACCGCAGCCATCCAGGACGCGACCAAGCTCGCCAGCGAGGTCCCGCTGGAGGTGATGAGCCTGGCCGTCGAGGGCCTGCGCCACGCGCTGGTCGTCGCCGAGAAGGGGAACAAGAACTCCATCACCGACGCCGGCGTCGGCGCGATGCACCTGCGGACCGCGCTCGAGGGCGCCGCCCTCAACGTGCGCATCAACCTGCCCTCCCTCAAGGACGAGGCCTACGTTGCCGAGAAGAAGGTCAAGGTCCAGAAACTGCTCGAGGAGGGCCGCGAGCTGATGAAGAAGATCGACGCCGCCGTCGAGAAGGGGATGGCCTAGCGCCCGATGCTCGACCCCCGCCGCGAGCTGGCAGCGCTGGTGGGCATCGACTCGGTCTCGTCGAAGCCCAACGCGCCCGTCATCGACCATCTCCAGCAGGTCGTCGAAGCGCTGGGGTTCAAGACGCGGCGGCTCCCGTTCACGGACGAGGCCGGGCTCGAGAAGGTGAACCTGCTGGCGGCGACCAGCTTCGACGCGCCGCCGGCGCTGGCGCTGGTGGGGCACACCGACACCGTGCCCTACGACCCCAGCTGGGCGCAGGCGCTGCATCTGGAAGAGGTGGACGGGCGCCTCTACGGCCGCGGCGCCTGCGACACCAAGGGCTTCATCGCCTGTGCGCTGGCCGCGGCCTCGCGCAGCGATCTGCGCCGCCTGCAGGCGCCGCTGATGCTGGTCTTCACCGCGGACGAGGAGGTCGGCTGCCTGGGGGCGAAGAAGCTGGCCGAGGCGCGCGCGCTCTTCCCGCGGTGCGCCATCGTCGGCGAGCCGACCAACCTCACTCCCATCCGCGCGCACAAGGGCTACTGCATCGCCCAGGTGGAGGTCATCGGCCGCCAGGGCCACAGCGCCTACCCCGCGCTGGGCGCCTCGGCCATCCTGGCCGCCGGCGCGCTGCTCTCGAAGATCGACGACTACGCGCGCTCGCTGGACAAGGCGCCGCGCCTGCGCCTTGTCGGCGACGCGCGCGAGGGCTCGCAGCCGGAGCTCTCTACCGCCGAGGGCTTCGACCCGCCGCACACCACGCTCAACGTCGGCCTCATCCAGGGAGGCGAGGCGCCCAACGTCATCCCCGGCTCCTGCCGCTTCGTGCTCGAGTGGCGGCCCTTGCCCGGAGAGGCGCCGACGCGGGTCCTGGACGCGGTGCGCGCCATGGCGCACCAGGTCTCGCAGACGCACGGCGTGGGCGTCTCGGTGAAGGGGACGAGGCTGGACAAGGGGATCGAGACCCCGGCCGGCTCCGACCTCGTGCGCCTGCTCTCCGGCGCGACCGGCAACGCGCCGGCGACGGTCTCGTACCACACCGAGGCGCCGCAACTGGCCGAGCTGGGAGCGCAGGTCGCCGTCTTCGGACCGGGCGACATCAAGCTTGCGCACGCCACCGGCGAGAACGTGCCCGTCGCCGACCTCGAGAAGTGCACCGAGGTGTTGTCCCAGGCGATCTTCAGGCTCTGCGGCGGGGCGGCCTGACCCGGACCCGACCCCAGGTCCGGACATCCCGATGCGGTGACCGCTGAAGCAGAAGCGGCGCATAGGCCACGGCCGCCAACCCGAAGGAGGATTGGCGGCCGCGGAAGAGTGACGCGGGCTGACCTAGGCCATCAGTGGCAGGCGCAGCCCGACGCGATCGGCAGCAGGTCCGTCTTGCCGTCGATGTGCAACGCGGGGTTGCTGATGCCGCCGCTGCTGTTCATGTCTGGGTGGCAGGCGGAGCAGCGCAGCGTCGGGTGATCGCCATCGGAGTGGCGGAAGGTGCCGCCCTTCTTCGGGTAGTTGGTGAAGTCCCCGGCGGGCGGCACTCCGTGGCAGGTGCCGCAGGCGTCCTGGCTGTTGTCGACGACGTTCCAGGTCGGTGTGGTGTTGGTGCCCAGGCCCGAGACCATCTTCGTGCCGTGGCAGTAGACGCTGGAGCACTTGCCGCTGGCGGCGTCGAAGGCCGGGACCGCGCCCTTGGTCTTGGCGAGGGTCCCGAAGGTCAGCGCCGCCGCGCCGTTCATGTGTCCCGAGGTGAGCGCGTCGGCGGGGACCGCGTGGCACTCGCTGCAGGCGACCGGCTTGGAGAGGTTGCTCGATGCGGCGAGGTGGGCGCTGTGGGCGCCGACGGCCAGGGCGGTGGTCGCAGTGAGCCCCGAGACGCTCGTGGGCGGTGCGCCGGTCTGGTTGTCGGTGCCGCCGTGGCAGAACGTGCAGTTGGTCTTGAACCCGTTGTGGCACTGGTTGCAGCTGGGCGCGAAGGAGCCGCCATTCAGGTCCTGACCATGGCAGCCCTGGCAGTTGGCGATGGTCGCCTTGGCGTCCGGGCCGTGGGCCGAGCCGCTGGCGTAGCCGGCCGGGTGGGCGTTGGTGAGCTGCAGCTCGCCGTCGACGTGCTTGCCGCCGGCGACGTCGATCTTGCCGTCGGCGCGGACCGTCTGCGGGTGGCACTGGTTGCAGTTGGAATTGGCCGGGTGCGGAGCGACAGGCGGGTTGCCGTGGCAGGTGCCGCATTCGGCCTGGGTGTCGTCGACCTTCGTCCACTGCGGGGCGGTGATCGTGCCGCCCTTGAGGCCAGCGCCGTGGCACCAGGTGCTCGAGCACTTGGCGTTGGCGGAGTCCCAGGTGGGGCTCAGGTTTCCGGTCTTCGCCAGGGAACCGAACGTCACCGCCGCGGTGCCGTTCAGGTGTCCCGCGCTGAAGGCGTCGGCGGGCACGGTGTGGCACTCGGTGCAGGCCATGGCCTTGCGCAGGTCCGAGTCGGCGACGTGCGCGCTGTGGGCGCCCACGCCGAGGCGGGTGGTCTCGGAGCGGCCGGTGCTGTCCACGGGCGGCGCGCCGGTCTGGTTGTCCAGGCCGCCGTGGCAGAAGACGCAGTTGGACTGCCAGCCGTTGTGGCACTTGTTGCAGGAGACGCCCGAGGTGCCGCCGGTCAGGTCGTCGCCGTGGCAGGTCTTGCAGGAGACGAGGTTGGCCTTGGCGGCCGGGCCGTGCATCGAGCCTCCGCTCCAGCCGTTCGGGTGCGCCTGGTTGCCCTCGACGATCCCGTCGAGGTGCTTGCTCTTTGCCAGGTCGAGCGTGCCGTCGGCCTTGACGGTGTCCGGGTGGCAGTCGTGGCAGTTGGTGCTGGTGGTGTGCGGCGCCGGCGGGGGCAGGCCGTGGCAGGTCCCGCACTTGGCCTGGGTGCCGTCGACCTGGGTCCAGACCGGCTCGGGGATGGTCCCGCCGTGCAGCGAGCCGCCGTGGCACCAGGTGCTGGAGCAGGTGCCCGTCGTGCGGTTCCAGGCGGGCGTCAGGCCGCCGGACCGCGCCAGCGGGCCCCAGGTGAGGGTGGCGGTGTCGCCGTCCAGGTGGCCGGCGGAGGTGACGGAGGCCGGCAACAGGTGGCACTCGGTGCAGGCTACCGGCTTGCCGAAGGTGGACTTGTTCAGGTGCGAGGCGTGAGCGCCGACGGTGGTCGCGGTCGTCGCCGTGCCGCCGTGCGTGTCGGCCGGCGGCGCGCCGTTGGGAACGCCCGCGGTGCCGTGGCACATCGTGCAGTTGGTCTTCCAGCCCGCGGCGTGGCAGTCGCCGCAGGAGACGCCGCTCTTGCCGCCCTCCAGATCCTCGCCGTGGCAGGCCTGGCAGGTGGCCAGGGCGCGCGAGGCCTCGGGCCCATGGACCTTGGGATCGGAGAAGCCCGACTCGTGCTGCTTGTTGCTGTCGATGCGGCCGTTGATGTGCATGCCGGTCGCGAGGATCTTGCCGTCGGCGCCGACGGTGTTCGGGTGGCATGCGTGGCAATTGGTGCTGGTCGTGTGCGGCGCGGGCGGGGGCAGCCCGTGGCAGGTGCCGCAGATGACCTGGCTGAGCCCGCCGGTCCAGCTCGGCGTCGTGTTCTTGCCGCCCTTGAGCGCGCCGCCGTGGCACCAGACCGACGAGCACTTGCCGGTCGAGGCGTCGTAGGCGGGCTTGAGGTCGCCCGTGGTCGCCAGCGCGCCCCAGGAGAAGTCGATCCTGCCATCGTGGTGTCCGGCCGACTCGAGCGCGGCGGGCACCGGGTGGCAGTCGGCGCAGGCGATGGCCTTGCGCATGGCCGAGTCGGCGAGGTGCACCTGGTGGGCGCCCACCGCGGGGGCGGTGCGCTCCAGCTCGCCGTTGAGGCCCTTGGGCGGCGCGTTCTGCGCCTCGCCGGGCCCGTTGGACTTCGAGCCGTGGCAGGCGGTGCAGTCGGCGGCGGCGCCCGGCTTCTCGCCAGTCCCCAGCGGGGTCTGGCTGCATCCGGGCAGGGCGCCGGCCGAGGCGGCAAGAGCGGCGACAGCGATGATGGTCCTTCTCATGGTGCAGCTACCTCCCGGCATGGCACTTCGCGCACCAGCCCGACTGGTGGCAGACGTTGCAGTTCTCGTTGCTGCGCGCTCCGGCGACCAGCCCGTGGCGGGCCTCCCAGCCGGTGGTGTGGTTCACAGGCTTGGTCTCCTGGTGGCAGCGGATGCAGGTGCCGGCCTCGTGGCAGGTCTTGCAGCGGTCGCGGTCCCAGGCGGCGGAGAGGCCGTGGGTACGCACCCGCCAGAGCCCGTTGTGGCTCCTGGGCTCCTGCGTCATGTGGCAGGCGGTGCAGGTGGTCGGCTTGTGGCACTCGTTGCAGGACTTGCCGTGGTCAGCCCACACGCGGGTGCGGGAGACGTCGCCGTGGCGGCTGGCCCACGCGCCGTCGTGGTCGGCGGGCCTCTCGCGCTTCTTGTCCTCGCCGTGGCAGCGCGCGCAGGCGGTGGTGGCCAGCGCGACCTTCTTCTCCTCGTGGCAGCTGAAGCAGGCCTTGGGCTGGACCAGCGGCGCGGTGTCGGCGTGGGCGTCGGAGACGACGTCCTTGTGGCACCCGTCGCACTCCATCTTCGCGGCGTGGGCGGCGTGGGGGAACTTCACGCCCAGCTTGCGCGCGGTGGGGCCCTCGTAGGGCGGCGGGCCATCGTCGTGGCACTTGTTGCAGCCCTTGGTCTTGAGGGTGGGCAGGCCCTCGGGCTTGGTGGTGTCGTGGCAGCTCTTGCAGGCCATCTCCTGCTCTTCGACGTGCAGCTTGTGCGGGAAGGGCTTGGCCTTGGCCGGAGCGGCGGGAGCGGGAGCGGGCGCCTGGGCCGGAGCGTCGGCGGCCGCCAGGGCGACCGGCACGGCGGCGAGCAGGAGCAGGCGGAGGACGTTGCGCACGGGGGCGTTCATTAGAGGGCCTCCGCGATTGAGATCGTGGCGGTGTGGATGGTGCGGTCGAAGACTTCGTAGGAGTAGCGGCCGCGCAGCGAGAGCCACTTGAGGACGTTGACCTTCGCGTCCAGGTAGAACTCGCGCACGTTGGCCCGCTCCTCGGGCGACTGGAAGTAGACGTAACGGAAGGCGTAGTAGTTGGTGCCCAGCTCCACCTTGACCGGCTTCTGGTCCCAGCCGATGGCGCCGCCGACGGAGAACATCTCCTCGCTGCTGCCGGCGCCGCCGGTGGCCTGGTTCGGGTAGCTGAACGAGTCGAACTCGCCGATGGCGGACAGGTAGAGGCCGGTCCCGGCGACCTTCTGGGCCGAGAGGATGGCGTAGCCGCGCAGCAGGTTGCGGTTGAAGGCCGACTCCTCGGCGTCCAGCAGCTGGCGGACGTCGCCGCCCAGGTGCACGCCATAGTTGCCGGCCTGGGTGGAGAAGTTCTTGTAGAGGTCGACCCGGGCCTTCAGGTGGGGCTTGCTCTCGCCCAAGGTGAGGAAGTAGGGGTCGTCGAACAGGTTGAGCTCGGCCAGCGTCGAGGGCTGGATGTCGAGCTTGGCGTCGATGCCCACTTCGAGCGGCGCGTATTCGCCGTGGACCGTCAGCCCGATGAGCTCGAACCGGTCGTTGATGCCGCGCAGCTGGACGCGGGTGTTGAGGTACTCGCCGTAGCGGAACCAGCCGGACAGGCCGTAGCTGTGGTCGATGACGTTGACCTTGTTGACCGTGCCGCCCTCGCCCTCCCTGCCACTCTGGATGTCGGAAGGCGTGGTGGGCACGGCCTCGGTCAGGAAGCGGTAATCGGCCTCCAGCTTCCACCAGTCGCCGCGCATGCCGGCGCCGACGCTGGCCATCCAGTTCTCGAAGAGCGACGGGTCGACCTCGAAGAAGTGGACGCTGCGCCCGCCGAAGACGAAGACCTGGGAGGGAGGCGTCGGCTTGAGCGTCAGGGCCAGGCCGTCGAAGGCGCCCGGCATGCCGTGCTCGGCCTCGAGGCGCCCGCCGGCGATGGACTCGACCACGCCGCCCGGACGCCACTCGGCGCTGAGCGAGTAGACGTCGAGGAAGAACGGGTCGCGCGGGCTCGACAAGCTGATGGGGCGGCCATCCTCGCCCTTGTAGTCCTCGGAGAAGCGCCACCACAGGCCGAGCGAGGCGCGCAGCGCCACCGCCTCGGACGGGCTGCGGCCGTCGGCGTCCAGGAACAGCCGCGCGGTCTGGTCGGACTCGTTGAGCCCGGTGGCGGTGCTGGCGAAGCGGCCGCGCCACTCCTCGCGGGCCGTGGCCATGACCGACCACTGCGGGCTGGCGCTCTTCTCGACCGTGGCGTCGGCGCCAGGCGCTGCGGTGGCCTGCGCTGGAGCCGCAGCGGGCTCGGGTGTTGCCGCGGGCGGCGTGTCGGCTTCGCCGGCGGCGGCCGCGGCGGGCGTCAGCGCCAACAGCAGGGGGAGCAGGTGTCGGTGGAGCATGGCGACCCTAGGGTGATGCGGTTTGTAGGGTACTTAACGGGACATTCTGGAAGAAACCAAGTGCACCATCTGTGCATCTGAATCAACCGCTTCCGTGGGCCCACGCCCGAACGGGGAGTAGGCGCAGGCTACCGCCGGTCCGTTCGGCGAGCGTGGCGAGATCGCGCGCCAGCGCCCGGATGTCGCCTCGCGGATTCTTTCCGCAGGGCTGGGCGTCGTCGCAGAAGTGGGTGCGGCAGCCGAAGGGCCGGTCGTCGTAGGCGCGGCATCTCCGGGTGGTCGGGTCGAAGGCCGGGCAGTCTCCGGGAGCGCCCGCCTTCTTGGGGGCCGGGCGCTGGCGGAGCGAGCGCTCGAGGAGGGCCCACTCGACCCACCACAGTTCGGGTTGGCGCCCCGTCAGGCCGAACTGGCAGCAGCGGGCGTTGCCCGGACAGGTCCAGGCTTCGAACAGGGCGTCGGTGCGCGCATAGAGGTCGCGCAGGGCCTTCTCGGTCTCGGGGGTCAGTCGCGGTGGCATGGGAGCGCCACGGATTCTACCGGGCGACGACCGATTTGCTAGACTCCGCCGCCTCGAAACCGCCCCACGGAGATCTCATGAAGCCGCTCATCGGTTCCTTCGTCGCCCTCGCCTCCCCGTTCAAGGACGGCGCCTTCGACGCCGAGGCGTACCGCGCCCTCGCACTGCACCTCGTCGAGCAGGGGACCGACGGCCTGGTGCCCATCGGCACGACCGGCGAGGCCTCGACGATGTCCGCGGCGGAGCAGACCCTGGCGGTGAAGACCGCGGTCGAGGCCGCCAAGGGCCGCGTCCCGGTCATCGCCGGAGCCGGCAGCAACAGCACCAGCGGATCGATCGAGGCGGTCCAGCGGGCACGCGAGGCGGGCGCCGACGCCGCGCTCATCGTCACGCCCTACTACAACAAGCCGACGCAGGACGGGCTCGTCGCGCACTACCGCGCGGTGGCCAAGGCGCACCCGGGCTTCCCGCTCGTCGCCTACAACGTCCCCGGCCGCACCGGCGTCGACCTGCTGCCCGAGACCTGCAAGAGGCTGTGCGACATCGCCGAGGTCGTGGGGATCAAGGAAGCCACCGCGTCGATGACCCGGATGGTGGACATCCTGGAGAAGTGCGGCGCCGAGCGGCTGGTGCTGCTCTCCGGCGACGACTTCACCATCGCGCCGTTCATCTCGCTGGGCGGCAAGGGCGTCATCAGCGTCTCGGCCAACGTGGCGCCCCGGATGGTCAGCGACCTGGTGCACGCCGCGCTCAAAGGCGACTTCAAGAAGGCGAGCGCGCTCCAGGTCCAGCTCAACGCGCTGCACCGCGCGCTGTTCCTCGAGGCGAACCCCATCCCGGTCAAGGCAGCGCTGCACCTGCTGGGCAAGTTCGGCCCGGAGGTCCGCCTGCCGCTGACCCCCATGTCCGAGGGCCCCAAGGCCAAGCTCGTCGAGGCCATGAAGGACCTGAAGCTTCTGTAACGAAGCAGAGCGCAGGCGACCAGGCCTGCCTCTCGCTCCATGCGCCGCAGGCCTCCTCACAAGGCCTGCCTCTTCCCCGGAGGAATCACCATGTCCGTCGTTCGCCCGTTCGCCGGCCTGCGCCCGCCCGCCGACAAGGTCCTGAAGGTCGCCTGCCCGCCGTACGACGTCGTCAACAGCAAGGAAGCCGGGGCGTACGCCCAGGGCAACCCGCTGTCGTTCTTCCACGTCTCGCGTCCGGAGATCGACCTGCCCGGCGTCGACGAGCACGCCGAGGCCGTCTACCAGAAGGGCGTCGAGAATCTCAAGAAGTTCAAGGCCGACAAGGTGCTCGTCGCCGACGGCAAGCCCTGCTTCTACCTCTACAAGCAGAAGATGGGCGACCACAGCCAGGTGGGCCTGGTGGCCGGCGCCAGCGTCGACGAGTACCAGGGCGGGCTCATCAAGAAGCACGAGCTGACGCGGGCCGACAAGGAGGACGACCGGACCCAGCACATCGATCTGCTGCACGCCAACGACGAGCCGGTGTTCCTCACCTACCCGGCGCGCAAGAGCATCGACGCCATCGTCGCGCGGCACACGGCGAAGAAGCCGGCCTACGACTTCACGACCGAGGACCAGATCAGCCACACGTTCTGGGTGGTCGATGACGCCAAGGACGTGGCCGAGCTGGAGAAGGAGTTCAAGGCCATCCCCGCGCTGTACGTGGCCGACGGGCACCACCGGTCGGCGGCGGCTTCGCGCGTGCGCGAGCTGAACAAGCAGCGCCAGGGCGGAAAGCACACGGGCAACGAGGAGTACAACTTCTTCCTCGCGGTCATCTTCCCGGCCGACCAGATGTACATCATGGACTACAACCGCCTGGTCAAAGACCTGAACGGCCTGACGCCGGACGAGTTCAAGAAGAAGGTCAGCGAGAAGTTCGCCTGGGAGCACAGCGACCAGAAGAAGCCGGCCAAGCTGCACACCTTCGGCATGTACCTGGACGGCCACTGGCACCAGCTGACCGCGAAGCCGGGGACGTTCGACGAGAAGGACCCGGTGGCCTCGCTCGACGTCGCCATCCTGCAGAGCAACCTGCTCGACCCGATCCTGGGCATCAAGGACCCGCGCAAGGACAAGCGGATCGACTTCGTCGGCGGCATGCGCGGCATGGGCGAGCTCGAGAAGCGGGTGAGCTCGGGCGAGATGAAGGTGGCCTTCTCGATGTTCCCCACTGGCATCGAGCAGCTGATCGCCATCGCGGACGCCGGGCAGATCATGCCGCCCAAGAGCACGTGGTTCGAGCCCAAGCTGCGCTCCGGGCTCGTGGTGCACGAGTTCTAGTAGAGAAGGCAGCGAGCTGAGCAACTGCGAAGCCGCCGGCGGGCCTTCCCGTCGGCAGCCTTCTCGTTTGCGCTCCGCCTCCAGGCCGAAGAACGCGTCCATGCGCGTCACCGCGTACACTGCCCCTCCGCCTCCTCCAACGGGCCTGAGTGGGTGCAAGGCACGCACGTCCGGTGGGCGTCGGCAAAGCTCAAGCCCGGCGACACGAGCAAGGTGCGCGTCCTCGACGCCGACAAGGCCGACCCGCCGGTCGAGTCGTATCCCAGGTCGAACAAGGCGCAGTTGGACTCGATGAAGAAGAAGAGCAGGCGGCACTACCTGGCGCTTTACCGGCGACAGCGGCGTGAGCTCGACAAGCAAATCAAACGGCTCGAAGAGGAGTCGAAGAAGGCAACGCCGAAGGTCACGCGGCCCCATCGCAAGACAGCGAGAATGCGGAGCCCGAGATGAAGAAGCCCGCTGCCAAGAAGATCCTGTACCTGATGTTCGAGATCGGGGCCGCGCTGGACAGCTCGGTCGCCGTCGTCCAGAAGAGCGAAGACGACGAGGTGTTCAAGAAGTACCGCAGGACCGTGGGCAAGCTGATGGGCGACATGCTCTTCGAGGTCATCAACCCGCTCTGCGTCGAACATCCCTCGCTCAAGCCGACGCAGATGTACTTGCCTGGCGAGGCAGTCCCCACCACGGCCAAGCCCTACAGGCACAGAGGCATCCCCGCGCCCCGGCCGCGGCCCAAGGTAGGTGGGGGCAAAGGCCGACGGGAGCAGTGACGGCGGGCGACGCTCTGGGCGATTCAGCAGGAACATCCGTCCTGGAAAGCTGTCCGGTCACTCGAATGCCCCGCCTTGTCACCGTCGTCCTCCTTGTGCTCGGCCTCGCGGCCCTTGGGTCGTGCAAACGGGCTTCGCCGCCGGGGGAGGAACTAGACACCCCGCGCAGGCCCAGGCGCGAGAACATCCCCATCATCGAGAGGTTGAAAGCGCTCAACCGCTGCGAGACGGACGCGGACTGCGAGGAATCTCGGGTACGTCTGCGACGTGGGATGCCATGTCGCCTACTCTCGCAATCGTTCTGCCACGGACCCCGACCCCCAACTCCTGGCCTCGGAGATCCGAGAGAACACCCCCTGCGACGCCGACGCCGAGGCACGCGGGTGTGGCGCTTTCTTCGGCTTGGCCTGCGAACACGGCCGCTGCATCTCGCGAGGGCAGGCGCCCGCGCAAGACCTCTGCTGCGATCAACCACACGCCTCCGCCGCCCATTTGCCCGAAGCCGTCGGACCTGCACACGAAGCCCTTGGACGAGTGCCTGCCGCCCCTCAAGCAGGTCGATTGCTTCTCCGCGCTCAGGGAGCACTCGGTCTTCTTCGACTGCCGCGAGTACTGCGACGGCAAGAGTCCTCACGGCCAACGGTTCTGGGGCTGCGCGGACTACGCCGACGGCAGTGCGAGCTGCCTGGTCATCGACTTCTTGAGAATGCGAGACCTGCTTGGCGGCCCGTGCGGCCGTCCCGACTGCCCCGAGCGGAGGCCGGCGGGGAGGCATCATTCCCCGCGATGTGCAGCCAGCACCTCTGCCAGCGCCGCACGGGCTTGTCGGAGACCTCTCCAACTCATTCCCGTCCGATGCGGATGGCGGATGGGTCTCGTGTACCTGGGACTCGCAGTGCCCGGTCGGCATGTTCTGCAATTGCCGAGGGCGCGGTTGTCCGGCCCATGCGTCACACGCCCCGGAGAATGCCTGCGTACCCGACTTACTCACCCGGCCCGATGCGGGTCGCTCATCTCCATGACCGTCATGCCACTCGCGGCGGTGCCGACCACGTGCCGCTGAGCCTGTTCCGCTGCACGGGCGATTCCTCAGTCCCCGAGAAGCCGTCCGTCCGCGGGCGATCCGCTGGCGGCCTTCTCGCTTTGCATCCAGGCCCAGTCTTCATGCTCCGAAGCCCTCGCGCACGTCCCCGACCTCCATGTGACCGTACGTGTGGTCAGGGGCACCTTGGAGCGACAAAGGATATTGGCCGCTGCGGAGAGACCCACGGATAGTGCCTACGAGTCCTCAACCCGAGCAGAAGCGGCGGCCCGCGCGCCCGCGACAAGCAGTCCGACGCCCGCAAGCGCCACCGGAAGGCCTACGCCACCACCAACAGCGAGTTTCCTAGCGGCGCGAGCGCGCCCAACCTCAAGGGCTGCAGGATTCACCCGAAATGCATCGAGGTACGCCAGCTCCGCATCCAGGGCGCTGGACTGCTGCAGCGCGGCTGCGCCCACCAAGGTGAACACCCCCAAGCCGAGCGCGAGGCCGCCGGCGGTGAGGAGCGCCACTGGCCGCTCCGCCAATGCCCGGCTTAGGGTCACGCAGGCTGCGGACAGCGGCACCAAAGCCGCAGCCAACCCGGCAGTCAGGCACGCTCGGCCTTCGGCATTCGTGGCTAGAAGCACCCAGTCCCAATCCGCGGCGTCGAAATGCCCCCCGCTATGGAGAAAACTCCAGGGCGCCCACCATCGGCCAAACGCGCCCACTGCTGCTACCGCAGTGGCCAACAGAACCAGCAGCATCGTGAAGAGGAATGCACGCCTCGGGTTCCGTTCCAGAAAGGACACGATGGGCAGCCCGATCGCGGCGAGCATCGCGATCGAGGCGACGGCAAGCAGCAGGTAGGACACCCACCCGCAGCCGAGGAAGGCTCGTAGCATCTGGCGGGACGATACCCCAGGGTGCAGCCGGCCGGGCGGGCGGAGTGGGCCCGCCAGCGGATCCTCGACAAAGCGAGCGCCCCTCTCAGAATCGGGCAATTCCACTGGAGGACGCCGCCCGACTCCTGGCAGGTGCAGGTGGCGACGCTGCCCGGATAGGCCTCGAGGCACCACGGCAGCCTCACCTGCGTTCCCTCCGGGTAGACCTGGTTCTCCTCCGGAGCGAAGCCGGCCTTTGGATACTCTTCCGCAAGGGCGAGGGAGCTGCACCACGCTGCCCGCGCTGGCCGGTGATCTGGAGTACTGCGCCGTTTCGGGCGCACTGCAAATGCTGCAGCCGGAAGCTAGACCGGAGACGGCCAACAGGGCAGCCGCCACCACCGCAAGGCGCTTGATCCGCGACGTGTTCGCCATGGTTTCCATTCTCTTGAACTCGGGCGTGGCCGGCCACCCCTGGGAGTCCGCGACGTGTGCCCTTTAGACACGCGGTCCCCAATGCGTGGGAACTGTCACGCCTTGGAATCCGCCGCCGCGCTCGTGCCCACCACGCACAGCGACCGAATCGCCTCCGCGATCGGCTCCGGCTCCTCGACGACGACGAAGTGCCCGGCGCCCTTGACCCACACTGCCCGCGCTCCGCGAATCTCGCCGGCCAGTCGCTCCGAGCAGAACGGCCGTGCAGCGGTGTCCGCGTCGCCGCACACGACCACGCACGGCAGCTCGATCGTCTTCAGGGTCGGGTAGTGGTTCTCGGCGTAAGCCGCCTTGGCGATCGGCAAGCTGCATCGAAGGTCGTGCTGAGACACCACCGAGAGCGCGAACTTGATGGCGGAGTAGGAAGGCCGCGCGCCCATCTGGCCCCGCTCCAGAGCGAACGCGAGGTTGCTCTGCGGAAGCCGTCTCAGGATCCCCGACCACGCCAGGAGCCGGGTGATGGCGAAGGCGACGGACTCTCTCCACCCCGAGACGGGCAGGACGGCGGTGCTGCCCGACGTAGTCTCTCCCCACCTCCCCGGCCCGCGCATGATGGCGCCCGCGAAGGCCGACACCAGCACAGCGCCTCGCAGCCGGGCCTTCGCCACCGCCTGGAGCTGGGTCAGGAAGACGATCGAGATGAACCCGCCCAGCGAGTGGCCGACGAGGACTCCGTCGCGCACGTCGAAGTGCTCGAGCACCGTGGCGATGTCTCCCGCCATGGCCTTGGACGTCATGCCGTCCCGGCCCACGGTGGACTCGCCGTGCCCCCGCATGTCGAAGGCGATGAGCCGCAATCCCTGCCCGCTCAGCCGGGACCAGAGGAGGCTCCACTGGATCAGCTGGGAGGTGAAGCCGTGCACGAAGACCACCGCCGGCCCGCTGCCCTTGCTCACCGCGCGCAGCTTCGTGCCGTCCGGGCAGTCGATGAGCTCCTCGACGCCATCCGGCCCCTTCTCGAGCACGCCGGACTCGTAGGGATCGGGTTGCTGCTTCAGCCACGCGACTTGCCGGCGCGCCCAGAGCGAGACCCACGCCACCAGGAGCAGCGTGATCCCTGCCGTTGCGATGAGAGCCGTCATGATTTCCCCCTTCGCCTCCTGGAATCCTGGAATCGGAGCGCCCGCTCCATAATGCCGGCACCGGTAGGAGATGAGGTCCCCAGCGTCAACTACCTTTCCCCATCAGCGACAACTAGATCTCCCCATCCCGGTTTACCGCGCTTACTCCTAATACTTCTATGTCAGTAGTCGTAGTGGTCGGGTACTCGAAGCCTCGGTGCTTCGAGTTCTGCACCTCCTGTGGAGATGGCTGTGGATGAGGGGGGCGTGGGGGGAGACTCGCAACCTGTGGACGCTTGTGGGAAGCGGTTCACGGCTGGCTCCCCAGTTGTAGTCCGTCGCGCGCGGCCGCGTCGTCGGCCCGCTTACTCTTGCCGGTCAACTCCAGGATCAGCGCGTGGTGCACCACCCGGTCGATCGCAGCCGCAGTGGTCATCGGGTCTTTGAAGATCCGGTCCCACTGAGAGAAGACGAGGTTGCTGGTGATGACCACACTGCGCCGCTCGTAGCGCTCTGCGAGGAACGTGAAGAGGACCTCCATCTCCTCTCGGTCCTGTTGCACGTAGCCGATGTCGTCGAGGATGACGGCGTCGAAGCGGTCGAGCACCTTGAGTTCGTCCTCGAGCGTGAGGGCCTTCTTCGCGGCGAGCAGGCGCTGCACGAGCTTGTAGGTCGGCGTGAAGAGCACCGACCGGCCGTGCTGCACGAGCTCGTGGCCGATGGCGCAGACCAAGTGCGTCTTGCCTCGGCCAGGTAGCCCGAAGGCGAGCACGTTCTCGGCCCGGTCGACGAAGCCGCCCTCGCACAGCGCTGGCAGCTGGCGCCGCACCTTTGCTGGCAGACGCTCGGGGTCCAGAGTGGCGAGCGTCTTGTCCGCGGGCAGCTCGGAGTCCTTACGCAGTCGCTGGATCTTGCGCTGCTTGCGCTCGCTCAACTCGAGCTCGACGAGGTGGAGCAGGTAGGCCTGGAACGTCCAGCCTTCGCGCTCGGCCGCTCGCGCGACCTCGTCGTGATGAGCGGCGAAGGCCGGCAGCTTGAGCGCCCGCAACAACATCCCCAGGGTGGCTTCGCTCACGACGCCACCTCCTCGCTGAGCAGCCCGTCGTAGTCGCGCAGATCGACCTGGGGCGCCTCCATCACCGGCACCTCCGGCTTGCTCGGGGCGACGAGTGCCTTGACCGGCTCTGCGCTGGTCAGCCGATGTTCCGCCAGCAGCCGCTCGAGCGCGGCTTCGACTTCGCTCTCCATCGTGGTCGCCGCCAAGTGCAGGATGCGCAAGTACTCGCGGTCTGCGGCGCGGCTGCCCCCTGCGCTGAGGGCGTCGTAGGCGCGCCGAAAGACGAGCGAGGGGAAGAGCTCCTCCCGGTACCTGTAGCGCGCGAACGCCTGTGGCTTCTGCACGAGCGACCAGATGAGGTGACGGTAGTTGATGCGGCGCCCTCCCTCGCCACGCAGCCGCTCGACCACCAACTGCGGCTCGCCGCCGCCGAAGAGGACCTCAAGCCGATCCTCGAAGACGTTCACTCGCACTTCGTGCCCGATGAGCCGTGATGGCACCGAGTAGGTGTTGCGCCGCACTCGGATCGTGCTCCACGAGGTGACCGTCGCCGTCTCCTCGACGCACTCTGGTAGCCGCGAGACCTTGAGCTCGGTCATCGCGGCAAGCTCCTCGGCCACCTTCTTCCGCCGCAGTCCATTGGCCTTCTCCAGCACCTGCTGCACCCAGCGCTCGTACGCGTCGGCGCTCTCGAAGTCGCGGCTGCCGCGCATCAGGAGGTGCTGCTCCAGTCGCCGCTTCGCAGCGCCGTTGAGCGCCTCGACGTCCCCGTTCTGGTTGCTCTTGCCGACCTCGATCGTCCGCGGCTTCATCCCGAGGTGGTCCATCAACTGCTGGTACTCGGCGTTGAAGCCGCGCTTGCCGTCGGCCACGTTGTGGGTGGCTGCCGTCGAGTTGTCCGTCTGGTGAAACTCGGGAACCTTGCCGAGCTTGAAGACCGCCGACTGCACCCCGCGCCGCAGCGCCATCAACGATTCCGAGTGGCAGACCGTCGCCCACTCCCAGTTCGAGCAGGGGAGCACCACGTGGCAGAGCATGTGCGGGAACGGCTCGCCAGCGATCGTCACCCCCAACTCGTCGCAGTGCGTGAAGTCGGTCTGCATGGCCTCGCCGGGCCGGTGCTCCTGGGCGAAGAAGACCTCCTTCTCCGGCCCCTCCTTGGCCCGCCACTCCTGCACGCGCCGCTGCAGCGTTCGTAGCTGGCCCGGCTGGTAGCGCTCGGGGTGCTGTTCGAGCAGAGGTGCTCGAACAGCGTCTTCGCCTCGAGCTTCTGGCGTGTCCTTCAGCAGCGCCTTCACTGCCGGCCAGTCCTCCGCGAACGGGTCCGGCCTCGTCCGCCAGTCTCGAGGCGTCTTCAGCTTCGACGGCAGCTTCCCCTCCTCGAGGTACTTGCTCGCCGTCTTGCGGTCCATCCCGGCCTTCATCGCTGCCATGCCCACCTGGCCGGACTTCGTCTTCTCCTCCATCAGTCGCCTCACCTGCGCGTCGCTCACGGTCACCGGCATCTCCTCACGGAAGAAGCCGGGGGCTGGTACGCCGCCGGGGCCTTGCCTGTCGCGGTTTTCCTCTACGAACCGCTTCCTGGCTCTCGGCATCCGGCCGCGGAGCGCCTATGCCCCGATGACCGACGCGCTGCTGTGGAATGGGGAGAAATAGTTGTCGTCAGCGGGGAGGTCTAATTGTCGCTGGGCATGAGGACACCGCGGGAGGTCACTGGTTCCGTCGCCACGATGGCATGCGTAGACCCCGTGATACCGTCCTCGCCTCCCCTGGCCAGGACTCGCACGACTCCGATGACTCTCCAGAGCCCCGAAGAGCTGCTCGCGACAGCCCGCCACGCTCCCGACGCCGAGGCAGGCGCCGACCTCGTCCTCGCCGGCTTCGACGACCCGATACGCCTCGCCCGGCAGCTCTGGGACTGGACGCGGCGCGGCGCCTTGAACACCGCGGCCACCTACCTCTACTGGAAGCCGATGGCAGCGGACGCCAGCGCGTTCACGGCCGCCGACCTCCTCGACCTCCTGGTGAAGATCGGAGAGGAGCCGGAGTGTGCAGGCCTCTCGCGCCGGGGTCGCGTGCTCCCCGCAGGCTGGCGCAAGGAGCTGGACGCGCTGCTCGCCGCCGTCCGCGCGCAGCCAGAGTTGCTGATCGCTGGACTGAAGCGGCTACGTGAGCCGCTCTACGGCGGCTTGGCGTTTGCCCTCGCCCGCGATGGCCTGCTGCCGGCCAAGGAGATCCCCGAGCGCGTCTTCCTCGAGATGGCGGACAAGGTGGCGCGCGGTGACGACTCGGTCCGCCGCGACATCCTCGCCCAGCCGCTGCCCTGGCCTCGCTCCGATTTCGCGGAGGCCACCGCCCGAGCCGCGCTCAACTCCGAAGGCCGCGTCGACGGGCTCGAGGACTTCCTCTGCCAGGCCTCAGCGCCGATTCTCCGGCAGCTCTTCGAGAAGCGGGCCTTCGGTGCTCTCGAAGCCATCGTGAAGGCCGCCGACAAGACCCGGACCTGGCTCGAGGATCACCTTGCCGAATTGACCGCCCGGCCCGCGTCCGCCAGCGACTACGACGACAGCGTTCAGCGCAGGGCAGCGCTCGCCGCCTGGTCCCGGCTCAGTCCTGCAGGATCGCTCCCGGTACGCTTCGAGCCGCTCATCCAGTTCGCGCTGGCCGCGCACGGCCCGCCATCGGTCTCGGAGGCTCATCGCCGTCGTCGCGCCCGCCTCGCGGCAGCGGCTCCTCCTTGGCTGCTGCGGCAAGTGCGACGACCTGCAGTGGCTCGAAGCGGCCAAGCTCCTCCCCGAGCCTGCGGTGCTCGAGGCCGCGGTCGAGCTTGCGTGTAGAGCGGTCGAGGCCGTCGAGAAGGACCCCGCCCTCGAGGACGATCTCGACCCGCTGCTCGACTCGATGCGCAGGCGCCTCGCCGCGCTCGGTCCGGCCGCCGAGCCAGCGCTGTCTGCGGCGCAGCAGAAGCAGCCTGCGACGAGTGCTGCCGGAAGGCTCGTCGCTGGAGCCTTGAAGGACTTGAAAAGGCGCTGAGCGACCGCTCGGTGTCGCCACCGCCTTCATGGCGCTCAATCGCTCGACGTCATGCGCCAGCATGCCGGCGCGCCCTGGTGTGCGCACCCTTCGAAACGACGGCCACTCGCCGAAGGAGGTCCCATGCGCAGCCGCGCCAAGCTGTTCGGCCACCCTATCCACCCGATGCTCATCGTCTTCCCGCTCGGGCTGCTCGCCAGCTCGCTCATCTTCGACGTCATCTCGCTGGCCAGCCGCAACGGCGATTGGTCGGTGGCGGCCTTCTACATGATCGCCGGCGGAGTCGTCGGCGGCCTCATCGCCGCCGTCTTCGGACTCATCGACTGGATCGCCATCCCGGCCGGCACGCGGGCGCGAGCCGTGGGCGCGTGGCACGGGCTCGGCAACGTGGTGGTCGTCGCGCTCTTCGCCGTGAGCTGGGTGCTGCGCTTCAACCACCGGCAGCACACCGACAGCACGCCGTTCCTGCTCTCGATCCTCGGAGTCGCGCTGGCGCTGGTCACCGGATGGCTCGGCGGCGAGCTGGTCGGTCGACTCGGCATCGGCGTCGACGAAGGCGCCAACGCCGATGCCCCCAACTCACTGACCGGCCGTCCAGCCATCGACTCCAGGCTGCTGCGCGAGCAAGAGAGCCGCGCTTGAGGCTCTGAGCCCTGCCCTGCAATCTCCCGAAAAGACCGAACTTTTCGGGAGGCCTTTGGGCCGGATTCCGCAACCGACTGATCTTCCTGGGGTCTTCGGAATCCGGCCCGCATCCACTATATGGGTCGGGCTCCGCGGCCTACTTCACGTCCAGCAGCTCGACCTCGAAGATGAGCGTCGCCTTGGGCGGAATGGCGCCGGGGAAGCCGCGGTCGCCGTAGGCCAGCTCGGGCGGAATGGTCAGCTTGCGCTTGCCGCCGACCTTCATCCCGGCGATGCCCTGGTCCCACCCCTGGATGACCTGGCCTCCGCCGAGCTTGAAGTCGAACGGGCCGCGGCCGACGGACGAGTCGAACTTTTTCCCGTCGGTGAGCGTGCCCGTGTAGTGCACCGAGACGCGCTTGCCAGCCGTCGCCTCTGCGCCAGTCCCGACGACCAGATCTTCCTTGATCAGCCCTGCCATGGTTCCTGCCTCCGTGAGTTCGAGCTCGAGCGGCGCGGGAGCGTAGCAGCCGTCCGCTCGCAGCCCTACAGCTTTGCCGGGTCGACCCCGACGCCCAGCAGCAGCGCCTCCAGATCCTTGGGCACCGGCGCCTGGAACTTCACCACCTGCCCCGTCACCGGATGCGGAATCTCCAGCGAGCGGGCGTGGAGCATGACGCGCTCTGCGGCAAGCTTCCCCGACGCGATCTGGATCTCCTTCGGCCCGCCGTACAGGTCGTCGCCGGCGATGGGGGCGCCCAGGGCCTTGAGGTGCACGCGGATCTGGTGCGTGCGCCCGGTCTCCGGGTAGCACTCGACCGCGCAGGCGCTGCCGCTGCGGGCGAGCACCTTGTAGCGCGTCGCCGCCGGCACCCTGCCCGCCTCCATCGCGCGGAACTTCCCCCAGCGCCGGCCGTCGGGGCTGATGCCCAGCTCGCAGCGGCCCTCGTCCGGCAAGGTCCCGACCGCGATGGTCAGGTAGCGCTTGTGCGCCGTTCCGATGCGGAAGGCCTCGGCCAGCGCCGCAGTGGCTGGCTTGGTCTTGGCGAAGACCGTCACTCCGCTCGTCTCCAGGTCCAGCCGGTGCACGAGCCCCACCTCGCGGCCCACCAGCGCCGAGACCAGCGCGACCAGGTTGCCGCGGTCGGTGGCGAGGGTCGCCTGGGCCGGTACGCCCACCGGCTTGTCCACGGCGATGAGGTGCTCGTCCTGGAAGAGCACGCGCTCCGGCTCGAGCTTCTGCGCCGCGGGCTCGGTCCGCCCGCCCTCCTCCATGACCACCACCACGCGCTGGCCGCGGTTGACCGGCTTCGAGGCGATCTTGACCCGCAGGTCGTCGACCCAGACCGCGCCGCGGTCGAGCATGCGCCGCGCCTCCCCGCGAGACAGGTTGCCGCGCGAGGCCAGGAACCGGTCCAGCCGCTCGCCCTGGTCCTTGGCGTCCACCGTGTATTCGAGCTTCTTCAAACCTGCACCGTCCTTGCCCCACCGGCTGCGAAGGCGCGCATCTTACTCTTTGAAGTGGCGCGGCGGAGCGATCGGTCTGTCCGGGCGGGGAGGACGACGACCGACCGGCATCAACTGCCGCGTCCAAGGCGAGCACTCACGGCGATCATCCGCCCGAGCCCCAGCACCAGCGCGACGACGATGACCGGCAACCAGGTTCCCGGCGTCGACCACGCCGGCATCGCCTTCTCCTGCCCCGTCGCCACCAGCAGCGTCCCCCACAGCGCGCTGCCTACCGCGAGGTTGACCGCGGTGCAGGTCAGGAGCAGCGCGTCGCGCACCGACTCGAAGAAGGGCGCCAGCTGTTCCGCGGGCATCCCGCGCAGCCGCGGCGGCAGGTTGGCGAGCTTCCGGACGCTGGGCGAAGTAGCCCATCGCGGCGCGCATGCCGTACAGCAGCGCGACCAGGAAGACCGGGATGGCGAACAGCACCGCAAAGCCGGCGTCCTTGTCCGCCCAGCGGTCGCACTGGCCTTCGAAGTTGAAGTGCATCGGGACGCGGTCGGGCAGCTTGCTCCAGAGCATCGCCGCGCGCGCGCCCAGGACTCCGATGACCGTGGCGTTGATCGCGTGCAGCGCCCAGACGAGAGGTCGCGGACCCTGTTGGCTCATGGCGGCCATTGTCCGCGCCGGTTCGCTGGCGCGGCAAGCAACGCTCACTTGCGGCGAGCCCGGCGCCGGCGAACGGCGGCGAGGATCTCGTCCATCTCGCCGACCTTGAGCGCCTTGCACGCCGCGGCGTAGACGACGACGCCCAGACCCACGCCGACGACGACGCGCAGCGTCTGCATCAGCGTCCCGCCGCCCGCGGTGACGAACCGGTCGAACGCCCAGACCGCGCCCCACACCGCTCCGCCCATCAGCGCCGAGGCGGCCGCGACCTTCATGAATTGCCCGGCGATGGGCGGAGCCGGTGGGCCATCGCCGCCCTGGTCTCCCTTGGTCAGCGAGCGGAACGCGGTGGTGAGGATGATCAGGTTGACCATCGCGCCCAGCGAGGTGCCGAGGGCGAGGCCGACGTAGCCCAGGTAGCGGTGCGCCAGCGCGTTGAGGACGAGGTTGGTCAGCACCGCGCTCGCCGAGGCGATAAGCGGGACGCGCGACTTGTCGAGCGCGTAGAACGCGGGCGCCGCGACCTTCACGCCGGAGTAGGCGTAGAGACCGACCGAGTAGCCCATCAGCGCGACGGCGGTGGCGGCGGTGTCGGTGGCCTTGAAGCGGCCGTGCTCGTAGATGAGCGCGATGATCGGCTGGGCGAGCACCACGAGGCCGACGGTGGAAGGGACGGTGAGGAACGCCACGTGGCGCAGGCCCTGGGCGAGCCCGGCGCGCACCTGGGCCACGTCCTTGTTGGCGGCGTGCTTGGCCAGGCTGCTGGCGGTGACGGTGGCGATGGCCACGCCGAAGATGCCGATGGGCAGGTACATCAGCCGGAAGGCGTAGTTGAGCCAGGCGTTGGCCCCGGGCTCGCCGCTGGCGAACTGGGTGTTGATGAAGATGTTCACCTGCACCGCGGCGAGGCCGATGGTCGCCGGCGCCATCAGCCGCGCGATGCGCCGGATCGCCGGGTCGCTCCAGACTCCCGAGAAGCGCGGCCAGAGCCGGTAGCCGTCGCGCCAGACCTGGGGGACCTGCACGCCGAACTGGAGCAGGCCGCCCAGGAGCGTGCCCAGCGACCAGCCGACGACCGCAGTCTCCGCCGAGCAGCCCGCGAGCTTGAGCCCGGCGCCGACCACGATCGCCGCGACGTTGAAGAGCGCGGGAGCGATGGCGGGCGCGCCGAAGCGGCCTCGGGCGTTGAGCATGCCCATCATCACCGCCGCCAGGGAGAGCAGCAGCAGGAAAGGCATCATCAGCTGCGCGAGGTAGGCGGTGAGCTCGATCTTCCCGGGCTCCTTGGCGAAGCCCGCGGCGAGCGCCCAGACGAGCGGCTTGGCGAAGACGATGCCCAGCAAGGTGAGGGCGCCGACGATGACGAGCAGCGTGCCGACCACCTTGTTCGCCAGTTCGTGCGCCGCCTGCTTGCCCTTCTCGGTCTCGACCTGGGTGAAGGTCGGCACGAAGGCCGCAGAGAGAGCGCCCTCGGCGAAGAGATCGCGCAGCAGGTTGGGGATGCGGAAGGCGACGACGAAGGCGTCGGCGTAGAAGCCGGCGCCCAGGAGCGCCGCGAAGAGCTGCTCCCGGACGAGGCCGAGCAGGCGCGAGGCCATGGTCAGCGCGCTGACGAGCAGCGTCGAGCGCAGACCGCCACTTCCACTGGCTGGTCTCTTGGCAGCGTCGGCCGGAGCAGCCGGAGCAGTTGGAGCAGTCGGAACCGGAGCCCCGGAGGTCTCGCTGGACGGCCCAGTCATGTCACCGCCTCGAGCTCAGTCATGTCGGTGCGAGCAGCTCCTACCGCGTCAGCGAAGGCAACCAGCGAACCCCCTCCCGCAGTTTGGGAGGGGGCAGGGGGGAGGGCCTTGCGCGCCTCATGCCAGCGCCAAGTGCCCATACCAACGCCCGATGGACCGCGACCACGTGCGGCCATCGGCCCTCGGAGTGCGGTCGCGCGGCGGCAGGTGGGCCTCATGGAGGGCCGGATTCAACCACAGCCCACGCCACTCGCCCATTTCTCCTCTCCCCTCGCTGCCTTCCAGCGATCCTCGGCTCGGAACGCTCCCCGAGCAGGCTGAGCGTCCGGCGCAGCGAAGCAAGCCCGGAGTCGGACCCCGTTCAGTCGAGCAGCTGCCGGAGGCAGGTCGTGAAGCGCCGCTCGCCCTCCAGGCGTACAATTCCTCCTTCGTTTGTCCAGGGGGTCCCCATGAAGCGCCTTGCTCTGGTCCTGCTGCCGATGGCTGCGTTCGCCGGCTGCAACTGCGGCGAAGGGGTGGGCGACGACACGCCCGACTCGGGTCGCAAGATCCTCCGCCCCGACGCCGACGAGGAGATCATCCTCGTGCCCGCCGCGGACTCCGGCGTACCGGTCGTCATCGGGCCCGACGCGGGCCGGTGCGAGAACCTCAGCGACCTGGTGGGTTGCCCTTGCAGCCCGGCCCTGGCGAAGCGTCCCTGCTACACGGCCTACCCGCCGTCGCGCCACCTGGGCCAGTGCGAGGACGGCACCCAGGTCTGCACACTGCAGGGCGAGCTGGCCTACTGGGGCCCGTGCGTCGGCGAGAAGGGTCCGGAGGCGGAGGTCTGCGCGGACCTGCTCGACCACAACTGCAACGGCCTCGCCGGCTGCGCCGACCCGGCCTGCAACAAAGAGACGGTCTGCCTCCCCGGCGGCCCGTGCAGCGACCCGAAGAACCTCGAAGGCTGCGCCTGCGCGACCCTGGGCCAGGCGCGCTCCTGCTTCGCGGGCCCGGCGGCCTCGCGCCACGTCGGCGTCTGCGTCGACGGCTCGCAGATGTGCGTGCAGGTCGGCGAGCTGCAGGCCTGGTCTCCCTGCCAGGGCGGGGTCCTCCCCTCCGCGGAGTCCTGCACCAGCAAGCTCGACGACGACTGCGACGGCACCACCGACTGCCTCGACCCGGACTGCAAGACCGCCGCGGTCTGCGTCCCCGAGTGCCAGAACGGCGCCACCGCGCCCTGCTACACCGGCCCGGCGGGCACCTCCGGCGTCGGCGTCTGCAAGCCGGGAACGAAGACCTGCGCCAACGAGAAGTGGGGCGTCTGCACGGGCCAGGTCCTGCCGGGCACCGAAGGCGTCTCGGCGGGCACCTGCCGCAACGGCGCCGACGACGACTGCGACCGGCTCGTCGACTGCGAGGAGACAGCCTGCTCCGCGGACAGCGCGTGCCTGACCCCGCTGTGCAACGCCAACGAGGTCCAGGCCTGCTACACGGGACCGGCCAGCACGCGGAACAAGGGCATCTGCCGGGACGGCTCGCGGACCTGCGCCGCCGACGGCATGAGCTGGGGCCCCTGCACCGGCAGCGTCCTGCCGGGCCTGGAGGGCGGCAACTGCGCCGACGGCGCCGACAACGACTGCAGCGGCGCGGCCGACTGCAGCGACGTCGCCTGCGCCACCGCGCTCGCCTGCTGCACGCCGAACACCGGCACGGTGGACATGACCATCTGGGCGCACTCCGCCTCGACGCTCTACCAGGTCAACCCGGCGACCTTCGCCACCACCACCGTCGGCAGCTTCGGCATCACCGACATGACCGACCTCGCGGTGACCCCCGACGGAACCCTCTACGGCGTCTCCTTCAGCGCGCTCTACCGGATCGACAAGACCACCGGAACCGCCACCTACGTCGCGCCGCTGACGGGCTCGTCGAACAACGGCCTGACCTTCCTCACCGACGGCACCCTGCTCGCCTCCGACAGCGCCGGCAGCGTCAAGCGCATCAACCCCAACAACGGCACGGTCACCGACCTGGGCACCTTCGGCAACGGCCTGTCGAGCTCGGGCGATCTCGTCGCGGTCCAGGGAGTGATGTACGGCATCTCGTCGACCGGCCCCGGCGGCTCCGACGCCACGAGCGACAACGTCCTGCTGCGCGTGGACACCACGACGGGCGTCGCGACGCCGGTCGGGGCCATCGGCTACGGCAACGTCTGGGGCCTGGCCTACGTCAACGGGCGGGTGATCGCCTTCAGCAGCGGCGGGCAGCTCATCGAGGTCGACCCGCAAACCGGCAAGGGCACGCTCTTGTCGACCAAGAACGTGGCCTGGTGGGGCGCGGGCCAGAGCCCGCTGACGCCGGTCAACCCCTGCCCCTGAGCGCGGAGCCCCGCCGCAAGATGGCCGAGCACGTCGAGGCCGGGCTCCTCCGCTCCGAGGTGCGCCTGGACCCCGCCGTGGCTGGACGGGGCCTGGGGCCGCGTCGCGTCCACGCAGAGGGTGCTCTGCCCCTTGTATCTGGTTCCTGCGTTCCGCGGGAGAGCTCGAACAGTTGCTGGGGCATGCCGCCGCAGAGGCGAGGCCGCAATCCAAGGGTGAGACCTTCTGGGAGCGTAGCTGGTCGGTTTGGGGAGAGGGGCGGACGGGGGGAGGGGGCGCCTTTTGCCCCCTCCCCCCGTCAGTTCCTCATCGACGCGTTGTACCCGGGACGACGGGGAGCTACGCGCGGGCGGCGCTTTGGCCGGGAATTGGTGTCCGGCCTCCGCAAGCACGAGAGTGTCTGAAAATGCGGCTGTCGCCCGAGAAGACGAGCGACAGCCGCCAAGAGCGGTACGCCTCGATGCTTCGCGGGCCCCGAGACGTTCCGACTCCTGGTTATGCACTATCCGCGGCGTACTTCGGCAGGGTCAACCTCTTGAGAGGGCGCCCCAGGCCCACAGCCGCAGGCCGCCCTTCCAGCGGGCCCGCGATGGGTCTATCGGCTGGCCGCTGCCCATTGCATCGGTTGTGGGCGGCCGCTCCGTCTGGATCGCCGTGTCCGCCGACGGCATAAGCGTTGCCGGGCTTGCGCGCGCGCAGCGAAGAAGTTGCGCGATCGCGCGCACAAGAACAGCTATCGGCAGACAGGGTTGGGCCAGGCGCAGCGCGAGCGAGAGGCCCGTCGGCGTCGGTCCAAGCAAGCCGAGTACATGAAGGGCTGGCGCCACAAGCACGCCGCTCGCGCCAAGAGCCTCAACCGCGAGGCGGCGGCCCGCTACTACCAGGCGCACCGCGACGAGATCCTGGCGAAGCGCCGGAAGGATAGAGCCTCGCGTCAGTCTGGCGTTCTCAGTAATGGGGCAGCGCATATGGATTGCCGGCCCGTCTTCGGGCTATCCCTCCGAGCGCAGTAGATGAGCCACCGCAGTCCGCTGCCCCTCGGATTCCGCTTCGGCGAGATCGTTGTCGAGCTTGGTCGCGGTGGCTCGTTTTGCCGCTGTACCAGCGCGAGCCCGCACAGTTGCTCGAGCCCTCTTGACGGGAGCTCGCATTCGCAAGGTTGCGCCGCGCTGCCCGCTTTCGCAGAAGAGCTCGCCCAGCGCGAACCGGAGAGAACTCATCATGGTCAAGAACGGATGCTGTGTCGGTATCGACGTATCGAAGAAATGGTTGGACTGCGCGGTCTGGCCCTCCGGGGAGAACTTCACCGAGGCCAACTCCCCAGCGGGCATCACGCGTGTGGCCGAGCGCGTCCGAAAGCTCGTCCCCAAGCTCGTCGCAGCGGAGGCCACCGGCGGCCTCGAGCTGCCGGTCATCACCGCTCTGGCGAACGCGGCGCATGAGGTCGCGATCGTCAACCCCCGTCGCGTGCGCGAGTTCGCCAAGGCGCTCGGGTACGACGCCAAGACCGATGCGATCGACGCCGGCGTCATCGCCCACTACGCCGAGGTCGCCAGCCCCATACGCTACTGCCCGCCCTCGCCGGAACGCATGCTGCTCGAAACGTTCCTCACGCGCCGAAGACAGCTGATCGCGCTGGCCACTGCAGAGCGTGGCCGGCTGTCGGCCATGCCCGCCGAGGCCGTCGACGTGCGAGCCATGACCGAGAGGCACCTCGCCTGGCTCGTCGAGGAGCGCACCAAGCTGGATGCGCTCCTGCTCGCGCAGACCCGTCAATCCGAGGAGCAGCTGGCCCGATACCAGTTGCTCTGCTCGGTGCCCGGGGTGGGCCCCGTCACGGCAGCCACGCTCATCGCGAGCCTTCCCGAACTGGGACGGATCAATCGCAAACAGATCGCAGCACTCGTTGGTGTGGCTCCCTTCAACCGAGACACCGCACACCGGGCCTTCGGTGCCCGCACTGTCTGGGGTGGCCGCGCCGACGTCCGTACGACGCTCTACATGGCCGCGCTCGTCGGAAGCAGGAGCAACCCAGTACTCAAAGCCACCTACGAGAAACTCGTTGCCAGGGGCAAGCCCAAGAAGGTCGCCCTGACGGCGTGCATTCGCAAGCTGCTGCTGATCCTCAACCAGATCGCCAAGTCCGGTCAGCCATGGCGGTCATCCCCACCAGCGAAGGAGGTCCCTTGAAACTTCTCCCACCAGCTCAACGCCTCTCCCGTTCCCCTCAACTGGCCGCACTGGCCATCCTTGAAGCGGCACTTGGGCCCTGCGAGGAAGCGCTCCTGGCCGCGCATGACGAACTCGCGTACGGCGCCGCGGTAGTGTGCGAGCGCGGTCCCGATGCCATGCGCGCTCACTCGGTCCTGGTCGCCAGCCGAAGGCTCGGCGCCGCCTTGGCCGCCTACCACGAGGCCCTCGGCAGGAGCGAGCGCAAGCGACTGCGCGAGCGCTACCGCGACATCCCGTTCTAGAAGCCACACACGACGAGAAGGAGTACCGAGGCCGCTCACGGCAACTCCCGTGAGCGGCCTTGGCGTCTACTGTTCCCGTTGACTGCCAAGACAGTTGCTCGACAGGCTCGGGGTGTCGAAGGGTATCGAGCGCGTGGGCGGGCCGCGCCGACGGCACCGTGTTAGAGCTTAGTCCCTCGCTATGAGCACGCCCGCCGACGCCGCTGCCCAGGTCATGGACCTCCCGGAGCTGGACGTTCCGGAGGTCTCCTGGACCCTCCCGGTCCTCATCGGCGTCGTCGCGCTCCTCCTGCTCGCCTGGCGTCTCGTGCCGCCGAGCCGGAACCGCTCGACTCGGTCGCTCGTGCTGACCGAGACGCGCTGGTTCTCCTGGCTCGTACGCCAGCGCTTCTTCCCGCGCGCCGCGCAGATCGTCACCCTCATCGGGTTCGTGGGTGTCCTGGGCTCGCTCTCCATCCCGATGCTCGAAGGTGGGGTGGTGCACCCCGGGCTCGTGCTGGCCTGGGGCGTCTGGTGGAACCTCTTCCTGGTCTCGCTCGTGCTGGGGGGCCGGTCGTGGTGCACCGTCTGCCCCATCTTCTTCATCTCCTCGGAGCTGCCGCACTGGGGCAAGAAGCTGCGCTTCCCGTTCGGCCCGGGAGCGGCGGCGCTGGTCTACGGCGCGCTGGGCATCGCCATCACCACGCTGCAGGTCGAGATGGACACCGAGGGCACGCTCCTGCTGCTCGGCGGCCTCATCGGCGGCGGCATCGTCATCAACCAGCTCGGGCCCGGCTATGCCTTCTGCCGCGCCGCCTGCCCGGCCCTCGTCTTCGTCCGCGCCTTCGAGACGACGAGCCTCGTCGGGCCGCGCGTCCTGCCCGCCAAGGAAGGCACGGGCATCTCCTGCTCGCTCACCGGCGGACTGCTCCCTTCCGTCGCCGTGCGCGGCCCGGCTTCCCCACCCACGACTGCAGCCTCTGCCTGAAGTGCCACCGGGTCGGCCCTGCCCTCTCCTCTCCCGGCGACCGCACCCGCTCGTCCATGAGCACGACGCTCGCGACGGCCATGTTCGTCTCCGCCTGGAGCGGCGTGCTGCTCGAGCTGACGCACTCGCGCATCTTCTGGACCGACCTCTCCTTCCACGTCGAGCAGGTCGTTCCGTCCGTGGCGCTCTCCACCTTCGTCCTCCTCTCGGCCGGCGCCGTGGCGCTGGTGCTCCTGGGGTGGGCTGGCGGCGGCGGGCGCGCCGCGAACCTCTGGGAGGCGACGGCGCCGCTCCTGCTGTGCCTGGTCGGCTACATGGTGCTGTTCTCGCTCTCCCACCACGCGAACTGGCTCGTGCACCACCTCGACGCCCTGTTCGAAGCCCAGAGCCCCACCTGGCGAACGCGTGAGGGCCTGGTCGCCCCGCCGCTCTTCGAGCCGCTCACGCTCGGCGCCGCCGGCGTCGCGCTGGCGGTCTCGGGCGGCGTGCACTCGATCCTCTCGGTCGTGCGCCGGGCCCGGGCGAACGAGGTGCCCTGGCGCTCGGTCCTGATTCCGGTCGTCCTCGCCGCGGTGGTGGCCTGGATCGTCTCCCGCCCGTTCATGGAGGGCTGCTGATGCCCGTGCTCGTAGCGCTCGTCTCCGTCCTGCTCGCCGCTGCCCCGGCGTCTGCCCCCGTCCCTGCTTCAGCGGCACCGAAGGCCGCCAGCCCCGAGCAGATCCGCAAGGCGTTCGAGGACGGCAGGCGCTACTTCGTGGAGTCGCACGTCAAGGTCGCGCTCGCGGAGTTCGAGAAGGGCGGCTACGTCAGCTACCGCAACAAGAAGAAGGAGATCGCCCAGCTCGGCCCCGACGTCTTCCGCGAGGACCAGCTCTACGACCTCACGCTCTTCCTGGCGAACCACGAGCGGCTAGGCTTCGGCAAGGACGACCCGCTCGTCCAGCGCGCCATGGACTTCCTGGTCAAGCGCTTCGACCCCAAGACCGGCACCTGGCCGCTCTGGTCTTCGGAGGGCTGCCTGCACGCCAAGGGCATGGCCCTGCTCCATGAGTTCGGCCAGGCGGAGCTGGCGAAGGCGGCGCTGGCGTTCGACGTCAACGGCCCCATGAACGTCAAGCCCGGGTTCTGCGAAGGCCAGTCCGGCTACCTCATCCAGAGCTGGGGCAACCCCTCGGTCTCGCTCATCAAGGAGAACCTCTACACCCGCGACCGGGTGACCGCGGAGATGACGCTCATCAACCTCATCGCCTTCCAGGAGATGGGGTTGACGGCCGCCGACCCGGTGGTGAAGGCCAACCTCAAGTGGTTTGAGGACTGGATGGCCAGCCGCGGGTACGACGAGGACGAGTTCGACCGCTTCGCCGGGCTCATCAAGGTGCCCGAGCTCCTCGAGCGGTACGCCCTGAAGAAGCCCAAGACGCTGCAGGTGGTGGTGGACGTGCTCGAGCCCCGGCTGGCGAGGCCCCGCACCCGCCTGGAGCGCGACGTCTACTTCCGCGGCGAGGTCGCCCGCGCGCTCTTCTACGCGCGCAAGCTGGGGGCCAAGGTGAAGGCCGAGGTACTCGATGCCGCCATCGCCAAGATCGTCGCCGAGCAGGCCGCCGACGGGCACTGGATGACGGACATCATGGACATGCCCAAGCAACCGGGCATGTTCCTGTCGAACCTGAACGGGACGGCGACCTTCGTGGCCATCAACTGCCTGCGCTCTGCCATCGACGAGTTGCCGCCACCGGCAGCATCGCTTCAAGCCGCTCCCGATGCCGGCACCGAGACGCCGGACGCGGCACAGGCGACGAAGCCGTAGCCGAGCAGCCCCGAAGGGGCTTCCCCTTTGCTGGCGCCGTCCAAGGAGTAGCCGGGGACTTCAGTCCCCGGTCTGCGTGCGGTCCCCGGTTTCGAATCAAATGTCCAGGTTCTGCACCTCGAGCGCGTTCTTCTCGATGAACACGCGCCGCGGCTCGACCTGGTCGCCCATGAGCACGGTGAAGATCTCGTCGGCCTCCACCGCGTCGTCGACCTTCACCTTGAGCAGGGTCCGCGCCTTGGGGTCCATGGTGGTCTCCCAGAGCTGGTCCTTGCTCATCTCGCCCAGACCCTTGTAGCGCTGCACGGTCTGGCCCCGGGAGGCCTCCTTCTTCACCGCCTCCAGCAGGTCCTGGACGTTGCCGCACTGCACCTTCTCGCTGCCGATGGACAGGGTGTAGGGCGCCGCGCCCACCTCGCGGAAGGAGTTGCGCAGCGCGACGAGCTCCTGGAACTCGGGGCTCTTCAGGAACGTGTGGTCGATGGTCGTCTCGCGGGTGGAGCCCGCCACGTCCGTCTTCAGGCTGAACATCTTGCCGCCGTGCTCGGCGTCGGCCTTGTAGAAGATGTTCTCGAAGGCCTTGGCCACCTCCGGGGTGTGCCGGTCGAGGTAGGCGGTGGCCTTGGTCAGCTCCGCCAGGAGCAGCTGGGCGTCGTTGAGCTTGTCGGCGTCGAGGTCGCTGGCCTGGACCAGCGCGTCGACGATGCGCGGGTCGCGCCGGCGCGCCACGCGGTCCAGCAGGCTGCGGTAGCGGACGATCTTGTCGAGCATCTCGCGCAGCTTCTTGGCCTCCAGCGCCGGCTTGCCCTCGCCCTGCTCGAGCTTGCGGAGGCCTCGTGCCGATCTCCAGCAGGTACTCGGTCAGCGCGTTCTCGTCCTTGAGGTAGCGGTCCTTCTTGTTGCGCGTCACTTTGTAGAGCGGCGGCTGGGCGATGTAGACGTAGCCGCGGTCCACCAGCTCGCGCATCTGCCGGTAGAAGAAGGTCAAGAGCAGGGTGCGGATGTGGCTGCCGTCGACGTCGGCGTCGGTCATCAGGATGATGCGGTGGTAGCGCGCCTTGTCGGGGTTGTACCCGTCGTCGGCCTCGCCGGCGGCGCCGGCCTCGGGCGAGCTGTTGCCGCGCAGCGAGCGGATGCCGGTGCCCAGCGCGGTGATGAGGGTGGCGATGGCCTCGCTGGAGAGCATCTTGTCGAAGCGGGCCTTCTCCACGTTCAGGATCTTGCCGCGCAGCGGCAGGATGGCCTGGAACTTCCGGTCGCGCCCCTGCTTCGCGCTCCCGCCTGCGGAGTCGCCCTCGACGATGTACAGCTCGCTCTTGGCCGGGTCGCGCTCCTGGCAGTCGGCGAGCTTGCCGGGCAGGCCGATGCCCTCCAGCGCCCCCTTGCGGCGGACCGTCTCCTTGGCCTTGCGCGCCGCGATGCGCGCCCGCGCCGCGTCGCCGACCTTGGCGCAGATCTTCTTGGCGATGGACGGGCTCTCCTCGAGGAAGGAGCCCAGCTTCTCGCTGACGATGGTCTCGACGACGCCCTTGACCTCGGGGTTGATGAGCTTGTGCTTGGGCTGGCTGTCGAAGGCGGGGTTGGGCAGCTTGACGCTGATGACCGCCACCAGGCCCTCGCGCGCGTCGTCGCCGGTGGGCGACTCCTTCAGGTCCTTCCAGAGCGCGTTCTTCTGCGCGTAGCCGTTGACGGTGCGGGTCAGCGCGGCCTTGAAGCCGGCCAGGTGCATGCCGCCTTCGTCGTTGTACACGTTGTTGCCGAAGCAGAAGACCATGTCGTCGTAGCTGTCGTTGTACTGGATGGCCACTTCGACCTGGATCTTGTCCTGCTCGCCGATGAAGCAGATGGGCTTCTCGTTGAAGACGAGCTTGTTCTTGTTGAGGTGCTCCACGAACTCGCGGATGCCGCCCTCGTACTTGAACTCGTGGCCCTTGCCGGTGCGCTCGTCGGTGATGGTGATCTTCAGGCCGGCGTTGAGGAACGCCAGCTGGCGCAGGCGCTGCGAGAGGACGTCGAAGTTGTAGACGCGCTCGCCGCCGAAGATGGTGGGGTCGGGCTTGAAGCGCACGGTGGTGCCGCGCTTGGCGGTGTCGCCGGTGACCTTGAGCTCGGTCTTGGGGACGCCCTTCTCGTAGTGCTGGGAGTAGGCCTTGCCGCCGCGGAAGATCTCCAGGTCCAGCGTCTCGGAGAGCGCGTTGACGCAGGAGACGCCCACGCCGTGGAGGCCGGCGGAGACCGCGTAGCTGTTGTTGTCGAACTTGCCGCCGGCGTGCAGGACGGTGAGCACCACCTCCGGCGTCGGGCGCTTCTCGGTGGGGTGCATCTCGGTGGGGATGCCGCGCCCGTCGTCGACGACGCTGATGGAGTTGTCGACGTGGATGATGACGTCGATGTTCTTGCAGTGGCCGGCGAGCGCCTCGTCGACCGAGTTGTCGACGACCTCCCACACCAGCTGGTGCAGCCCGGTGTCGTCGGGCGGGCCGATGTACATGCCCGGGCGCTTGCGGACCGCTTCGAGGCCCTCGAGGACCGTGATGGACGAAGCGTTGTACTCGTGCTGGCCGGCCGGGGCCGCGGGGGTCTGATTTGCCGTCTCCAAGGAGTCTCCTCGACGAGCGCTCGGGGCTCTGATTCGCCGGCTGATCTGCCGGCTTCCATCACGACATCGCTGCCCTTCCGGGCGCTGCAGCGCGGGCTCGATGCCAGCCCGCAAAGAAGCGGCGAACACTACCATGGCGAGGGGTGGCCCTCAAGGCTCTTGAAACTGCGCAACTCCTCATTTTTATTCCTGGATTTCGCACCCGCCCAGCCCCGGACGGGCCGCCGCAACAGGCCTGTGGAAGCCCGCGGAATCAAGCCCCGAAAACCAGCCCATCGCGGCGTGCTAACGTCCCGCGCCCGGGAGGTCCCGATGCGTCGCGCCGCCTGGCTGCTCGCCGTCCTTTCGTCCACTTCCTGCGCCCTGCTCGGCGGCCCCGAGCCACGCCCCGCTCCCGCTCCGCCCGCCCCCGCCGCCAAGGCCGCCGCGGCACCTGCCGGCTGCGCGGTGGCCTCCATCCTCATCCTGCGCGACGCGACGACCGGCGCCGTGGGCGACGCGGTCGAGACCCGCCGCGAGGTGATGCGCAGCGACTCGTTCCGCAAGCTGATGGCCAAGACCGCTCCCACGGCCACCGGGCGCTCGGTCCTCCAGGTGACCCGCCGCGGGGCGAGCGCGGTGCTCGACCTCGTGGCGACCGCGGCCGCCCCCGGCGACGCGCTGGCGACCTGCGGCGCGGCACTCGAAGCCTCGTTCGCCTTCGGCAAGGAGGCGCTGGAGTTCCTGCAGCAGCAGGGCCAGGCGCTGGAGGCCGAGCGCGCCGCCAAGCTCAAAGCGCTGCAGGAGTACGACCTCGCCAACGACCTCCTCGCGCGGCCCATCGAAGACCGGCTCGCCGAGGCTCGCGAGCGCGTGCGGACCCTCGGCCGCCAGCTCGAGGACCCGAAGCGCTTCTCGTCCCCACCCTCCGCCTGCAAGCCCAAGGACGAGGCCTGTCGCGGCGTGCTCGACGCGCCGCTCAAGGCCGCGCTCGAGCAGGCGCGCGAAGACGCGAGGGCCGCCAGCGTCCTGGGCTACGACCGGGCCAGGCGGGTCCAGGAGATCGTGGACGTCGAGAAGCGGCTGGACCTGGTGCGCACCAAGCTCGGCGACGCCACGCTGGGGAACATCCTGCAGCAGGACATCAAGATCCTGGATCCGTGCGCGCGCTGTCGGGCGGACGGAGGCTGAACTTCCCCACCGCCACGGTGAAGGCCGCCGAACCGGGCCCGGCGGCGTCGGCCACCAGCCGCTCGTCGGTGGTCGTCAGGAAGACCTGCAGTCCGCACGCGCGCAGGTACTCCATCAGGTAGGCGTTGCGCGCCGGGTCGAGCTCGCTGGAGACGTCGTCGAGCAGCAGCATCGGCGGCACACCTGCGCTCTCGCGCAGGTTCTCGATCTCGCCGATCTTCAGCGCCAGCACGATCGCCCGCTGCTGCCCCTGCGAGGCGAAGCCCTTGGCCGGCCGGTCGCCCAGCTCGACCTCGAGGTCGTCGGTGTGCGGACCGGCCGAGGTGAACCCGCGCTCCAGGTCGAGCGCCGTGCGCCGCCGCACCAGCTCGAGCAGGGCCTCGAAGGTCCGGGCCTCGTCGCGCAGGACCTCTTCGGGGATGACGTCGGGCTTGTAGCGCAGGCCCAGCGCCCCGTCGCCCTTGGCGATGGCCTGGAAGCTGGCATCGGCGCGCGGCGCCAGCTCGTCCACCAGCATCCGGCGGCGCACGATGACCCGCGCCCCGGTCTTGGCCAGCGCCTCGTTGTGGGCGTCGACCAGCTCGAACGGGGCGCCCTCCTTGAGCAGCCGGTTGCGCTGCTTGAGCGCCCGCTGGTAGTCGCGCGCCGCCTCCAGGTGGCTGGGGAAGCGGTTGAACACCGCCCGGTCGAGCAGCTTGCGGCGCCCCTCGGGCCCACCCTTGAGCACCGCCAGGTCGTCGGGCGTGAAGGCGACCACCGAGACGCCCCCGAAGTAGTCGGCCAGCGCGCGGACGACCTTGCCGTCCACGTAGGCCTCGCGCCCGTCGCGGTTGCACTCCACGGCGATGGTCCGCTCGGCCCCCTGCAGCGCGAAGCGGCCCTCGACCCGCGCGCGTTCGGCGCCGAAGCGCACCAGGTCCACGAACTTGTTGGTCCGCAAGGGCCGCAGCGTCGAGAGCAGGTAGAGCGCCTCGAGCAGGTTGGTCTTGCCCTGCCCGTTGGGGCCCACCACGACGGTCGCCCGCTCGGCCGGAGTCAGGTCGGCTGCCTCGATGTTGCGGAAATCGCGGACGCTCACGCTCAGCAGGCGCATCGCCCCCCTCTTCGCAGGGCACAGGCCAAAAGGCAAGGCAGCGTTGTCGCCGGCGGCGGCCGTCCATATGCCTCCCGAGTGGCCCTGAGCGAAGGCCTGAGGACGAAAGGACGGCGGCGCGATGAACGGATCCACCGAGGGCCTCTCTCCAGCCGGGACCGGGACCGACGCCGAGGTCGACTCCCAGGCGCAGATGGCGGCCCGCCGGCAGGCGCTCGAGGCGCTCAGCGCCGACCGGGTGCCCTACGTCGTCGCCGGCGCCTACGCGATGCGCGAGTACACCGGCATCTACCGCGACACCAAGGACCTGGACCTGTTCTGCAAGCGCTCGGACTGCGACCGCGTGCTCGCCAGCCTCGCCCGGGTGGGGTTCCGTGTGGAGCGCACCGACCCGCTGTGGCTGGCCAAGGGGTTCGCCGCCGACGGCGAGTTCGTGGACGTCATCTTCAGCAGCGGCAACGGCGTGGCGGAGGTGGATGACGGCTGGTTCGCCCGCGCCCGCCAAGGGACGGTGCTGGGCATGAGGGCGCCCCTCGCCCCACCCGAGGACATCATCTGGTCCAAGGCCTACGTCATGGAGCGCGAGCGCTACGACGGCGCCGACGTGCAGCACATCGTGCGCGCCTGCGCCCCGACCCTGGACTGGGCCTACCTGCTCGAGCGGCTGCGCGCCCACCCCGAGGTGCTGCTCGCGCACCTGCTCCTGTTCCGCTTCAGCTTCCCCGGCGACGCGGCCAAGGTGCCCGAGTGGGTCCTGGACACCCTGACGGACGCCGTCCGGCTCCCGCCCCCGGTCTCCTACGAGCGCGTGTGCCGCGGGACGCTCCTCTCGGCGGTGCAGTACGAGCCAGACCTGCGGGCGGGCCTGGAGGACGCCCGGCCGCTCGAGGTGAGCGCCTGGCGGACCTACCGTGGACACTGACGTCTCCTCGGCGGATCTCCAGCCCACCAGCCAGCGGACGGTGCGCCTGGCGGCGGTGGGCGACCTCCACGCGCGCCTCGACCGCCCGGGGCGGCTGCGCCGGGCGCTGCGGGACGTCAACGACGAGGCGGAGCTCTTGCTGCTCGCCGGCGACCTGACCGACCAGGGGCTGCTCGAGGAAGCCGAGATGCTCGTCGACGAGCTCTCCGTCGTGCGGGTGCCCAAGGTGGCAGTGCTCGGCAACCACGACCACGAGCAGGGCAAGGCGAGCGAGCTGGCGCACCTGCTCACCCGCGGCGGCATCCGCGTGCTCGACGGCGACGTCTATGTCTTCGACAGCCGGGTGGGCATCGCCGGCGTGAAGGGCTTCGGCGGGGGCTTCGACGGGGCGACGCTCGAGCCGTGGGGCGAGCAGATCGTCAAGCAGTTCGTCCTCGAGGCGGTCAACGAGTCGCTCAAGCTGGAGACGGCGCTGGCCCGCGTGCGGCAGTTCGACAAGCGCGTGGCGCTGATGCACTACGCCCCCATCCACCAGACCATCGTCGGCGAGGAGCCGGAGATCGTCCCGTTCCTCGGGTGCTCGCGGCTCTCCGAGCCCGTCGACAAATTCAGCGCGACGCTCGCCATCCACGGGCACGCGCACCGGGGCCAGCTCTCCGGCAAGACCACGCAGGGACGGCCCGTCTACAACGCGGCGATGGAGCTGCTCGCCGAGCGGACGGGCAAGCGCTTCCTGGTCCTGGAGATCTAGCTGGGCTGCGGCGGGGTCGGCGGCGCCGCCGAGGACTGCGCCGGAGCAGGGCGGATCCTGCGCCAGCCCCTCAGCGCCAGCCGGCTCAGGCCCCACGCGATGACCGCGCAGATCGCGCCCCACAAGAAGCCGCCGAGCAGGTCGGTGGGCCAGTGGACGCCGACGCCGATGCGGCTCATCGCCACGAAGAGGGCCACCGGAAAGAGCACCCACCCGGTGCGCCGCTCGCCCAAGAAGGCCACCAGGGCCACGGTCAGGTTGTTGGCGGCGTGCAGGCTGGGCATCGAGTTCGACGGCCCTATCTGCACCAGCAGTCGGACGGTCCCGGGCGGCAGCTCGAAGCAGGGGCGCACGCGCCCGAACATCGGCTTGATGAGGCGCGCGCCGACCGAGTCGCACAGCGCCACCGCGATCACGCCGGCCAGGATGATCCAGACCGCGTCCCACTTCTTGCGCCAGGCGAAGTAGAACGCGACGAGCCCGGCCGCGGTCAGCCCGAACTCCAGCGTCGAGGACATGATCCACGCCGCGTCCAGGGGCGCGAAGCCCAGGCCGTTGATCGCCTTGAAGACGGCGGTATCGACGTCGGCGATGGTCACGAGCCGAAGTCTACCCGCCCGCTACGCGTTCGCCAGCATTCCGCCCTCGCGCAGGCCTTCGAGCGCGTCGTCCAGCGCAGCCCGGGCCCCGTGGGGCGCCGCCGCCGCGAGCTCGGCGCGCGTCGCAGGCGAGCGCAGCCGCTCGACGACCGGCACGAGCGCCGCCGACAGCCGCACGAAGCCCAGCCCCACTGCGTCGAGCAGCCACAGGGTGTCGCCCAAAGTCCTCGCGACCACCAGCGGCGAGAGGAGCCACTTCGCGTCCGGCCCCGGCTCGGGCGCGAAGCCCAAGGCCCACTCCGGCTCCGCCGCCGGGGGCACGTGGTGCGCCTCGACCCGGTGAATCTCCTCGCGCGTCCAGGTCTCCCCGCGCGCGCGGGCGTTGGCGAGCTCGCCCTCGACAGCGGCTCGCTCGGCGTCGGTCACGAGCAGATACTTCGCGCGCGCCGCCTCGTCGACGGCGAGCAGGCTCACGCCGGCACCGAGCGGCTTGAAGCTGATGGGCCCGGAGGCACCGACGACCGCGCCGCCGGTGGAGACCGGGGCATTGACTGCGACCGAGGTCAGGGTGCGCAGCTGTCCGAGACGGTCGATGCCCTGGTTGGCGCCCTCGACCTGGCAGAGCACCCGCTCGGCGACGTCGCGCAGCTCGGGGGCGATCTCCAGCGTCGCCTCGTCCCAGCCGGTGGCCTTCAGCCCGCGCTTCTCGAGCTCGCCGTAGATGGGCTGCCCAGGCGAGACCACGAACGGCTCGACGTTGAGCGTGACCAGCCCCGGGAAGCGCCCCTGCAGCTCGAGGAGCTTCTTCACCGTCCCCATCAGGCCCTCGCGGCTATCGCCCGGGAAGCCGGGGATCACCCCGACCTGGACCTCGATGCCGGCCTGCAGCAGCGCCTCGAGCGCGGCTGCGCTCTTCTGGGCGCTCAGGCCCTTGTTCATCTGCGCCAGCGTCCCGTCCGCGAGCGACTCGACGCCGACGAAGGCGCCCTTGAACCCCGAGCGCGCCAGCAGCCGCGCGGTCGGCAGGTCCATGTCGGCGCGCAAGAACCCGCTCCAGCTCACGTCCAGCCCGCGCCGCAGGAGCCCCTCGGCGAAGTCGTTGAGGCGCCCCCAGTGGCCGTTGAGCAGCGAGTCGGTCATCTGCAGGTGCTGCGCGCCGTGATGGCGGACCAGGACCTCGACCTGCTCCACCGCACGCTCGGCGAGCGCGGGCCGGAAGCGCTCCCAGAAGCTCCACTCGCTGCAGAAGGCGCATTCGCCGACGCAGCCGCGCGAGAGCGCATGAGAGAGGATGCGCAGCCCGCGCCGCCGGTACGCCGGGACGAACGTCTTCTCGAACGCGGGCGGGCCCAGCTCCGCCATCTTGAGCAGCGGCCGCGGCAGGCGCGAGACCGTGCGGCCGTCGTCCTCGAGCCAGGCCGTTCCCGGGATGCCGCGAGCGGAGCGCTTCTCTCGGAAGGCGCGGTAGACCTCGAGCAGCGTCGCCTCGCCCTCGCCCACCACCACGACGTCGACGAGCCCGCTGCGCAGCGCCAGCTCGGCCGACGCATGGCTCTCGGTGACCTGCGGCCCGCCGGCGACGACGAAGGTCTCCCGCCGTGCGCGCTTGAGGTGGGCCGCGGCGAGCAGCGAGGTCAGGTAGTTCGAGGACCAGGTCGTCAGCCCGACGACTCGGCCGGCCGCGTCGCCGCCCAGCTCTCGAGAGCGCGCCCCAGCGTGCCGAGCGCCGCGTGCAACCGCGCCGGGTGGATCGAGCGCGCGAGACAGAACGCGTCGAACGCGTCGTCCCGAACGGGCTCGAGCGAGCGCCCCTCGCGCGCCGTGCGCAGAAGGCGCAGCACCAGCGGCAGAATCCGGAATGTCGCGGACGAAGGACTCACCGAAGGCGCCGACGAGCGAGTACGACAGCGGCATCCCCGGTAAGGCGAGCTGCAGGTCGGCGAACCCGAAGTCGTCGCAGCCGTGCGCGGCCAGGTAGCCGAGCAGCGCCGCCGGCCCGGTGGGCGGGGTGTTGGTGGCAAAGGGTGGGACGGTGCAGAGCAGGGCTGGGCGCATGGACCTTCACCACGACGGCAATCCGAGCGCAACCTGCTGAAGGTTGGACCGCTCTTCCTGACATGTTTTCAGACCTGACGGCCCGCTCCCGCAATGAGACGAGGCGAGCCTCCCAGTGGAGACTCGCCTCGCCAATATTCGCGGCTGGCTCCAAGGAGCCTGCCAGACGGACTTAGCGCTTGCTGAACTGGAAGCGCTTGCGGGCGCCGGGCTGGCCGTACTTCTTGCGCTCGACCGCGCGGGCGTCGCGGGTCATCATCCCGGCCTTCTTCAGCACGGGACGGAACTCCGGGTTGTACTTGCACAGCGCGCGGCTGATGCCGTGGCGGATGGCGCCGGCCTGGCCGGAGAGCCCGCCGCCGTCGACCGTCACCGCCACGTCAAGCTTGTCCTTCTGCTCGACGAGCTCCAGCGGCTGCCGGAGGACCATCTTCGCCGTCTCGCGGCCGAAGTAGTTGTCGATCGGGCGGTCGTTGATGGTGATGATGCCCGTGCCGGGCTTGATGTGGACGCGCGCGACTGCGACCTTGCGGCGGCCCGTGCCGTAACCCTTCTGCGCCTGCTCTGCCATCGTGTTCCTCGTTCGGATCGCCGGTCGTGCCGGCAAAAGCGGAAAAGCTTGCCTAGGCGTTGACCTTGTACTCGACCGGCTGCTGCGCCTTGTGGTTGTGCTCGGCGCCGGCGTAGACCTTCAGCTTGGTCATCAGCTGGCGGCCGAGCGCGTTGCGCGGGAGCATGCGCTTGACGGCGTTGATGACCATGTCCTCGGGGTGCTTCTCGCGCAGCTTCTCGGCCGTGGTGATCTTCAGGCCGCCGGGGTGCAGGGTGTGCTTGTAGTACAGCTTCTTCTGCTCCTTGGTGCCGGTCAGCTTCACCTTGGCCGCATTGATCACGATGACGTGATCGCCCGCGTCGAACGACGGGGTGTAGCGGGGGCTGGTCTTGCCCTTGAGGATGCTGGCGATCTGGCTGGCGGCGCGGCCGAGGACCTTGCCGTCGACGTCGATGACGAACCAACGGCGCTTGATGTCCGCCGGCTTTGCGCTGTACGTGCCCATCTTCTGCTCCGATTCGTTGCGGCTCTTTAGGGAAACAAACTGCGCCACCACCTGTTCCGGCGGTCTCGCGAAAGCGCGTCCTTTTATTGGAAGGGGGCCAGCCCTGTCAAGACCTTGGGCGGCCAAGCGGCCAAGCCCTGGTATTCACGGGCCCCTCAGCCATGGACGACGTGGCAGGCGCCACCGACGCAATCGACCCTCGACGGTGGGCAGGTGACCTTGGGGCACGTCGTGGGCTTCTGGCAACCGCGCTCCTGGTACCAGCGCTCGGCGTCCCTCTTGAGCACGGCGTCCTCCCGCAGCGAGAGGCCCTCGCCGCCCGAGCAACTGCACTCGCAGGCCACCGCTTCGCAGTCCGCCGCCGAAGTGCACGTGCGGTCCACGGTGGGGCTCGCGGGCGGCTTGTCGACCACCGGGGGCTTGAAGGTCGAAGGTCCCGGCTGCTCGCCACCTTCGCTGCCGGCCTTCTGCTGGCAGCTGCAGAGCGACGCGGTCAATGCCAGGACCAGAAGCGGTGCGAGCCGGGTCATGCCTCTCTCCTCTGTCCCTTTCTGCGATGCGGAAGCCTGCCCCCGTTCGGCACGTGGGGGCAAGGCCGGGCGTAGACTTGAGCCGTGCTCGAGCTCCTGTTCCTGCTCGCGGTGTTGGTTCCCCCCGTCGCCCTTTGGGGTGCGCTCGCGGCTCGGCGGGACGCGCGTCGGGTCGCACAGCAGCTGGGCTTGCGCCCGCTGGGCAAGGCCCACTTCTGGAGCATGGCTGGCCAGTGCGATGGCGTGGCCGTCCTCCTCGAGCGCTCACGAGGCACGACCCGCATCCACGCGGCCGTCAGCGACCTTCCCGGCGGTCTCCTCCTTCGGCCCCGCAACGACGCTGCGACGACCGGAGTCCTCACTGGGGACCGGAACTTCGACGAGAAGCTGGTCACCCAGGGCCGAAGCGACGTCGCGGCAGCGGTCCTGCGCGAGCCCGTGCGCTCCGCGCTGACAGCCTTCGCGGCGGCCTGCGGCGAGATCCTCTTCGATGGCGGGGAGATCGTCGCCTCGCTGCCGAATGGGACGCTCTGCGAGGAGCGCGTGGTGCGGGTGGTGCGCGGCCTGGTCAAGGCGGCACGCGAATCCGGTTCCGGTTCCGGTTCCCGCTCGCTGCTCGCCGCACTCGAGGCCAACGCCCGCGGCGATTCGGATCCCTGTGTCCGCATCCGCAACCTGCAGGTCCTTCGGGAGACCTTTCCAACCGGCTTCCGTCCGTCCTTCGACGCCGCGCTCCGAGATGGGGACCGACAGGTTCGGCTCTTCGCCGCCCAGTCGCTCGGAACCCCCGAGGCGCGCGATACCCTCACCTGCCTTGCGACGGACCCTGAAGCCCATGCCGGACTACGCGCCTCCGCGCTCAGAGCCTTGTCCTCCGGGCATCCCTACCCAGAGGTCTCGGCCGTCTTCGCCAAGGCGCTCGTGGACCGCGAGGAGTCCGTCCAAGTTGTGGCCCTCGAAGCGATGCTGGCCGCCGGAGACTACGGGCCTGCACTCCAGCTCGACCCGCTCCAACTGGGAGCCCGCGCAGCGGCACAGGTCCTCGTGGCGTGCGAGTGCTCGGGGACGCCGCACCTCGAAGAGCTGCTCCTGCGCACACTCGGGCACGCCGCCCCTGAGGTTCGTTCGCTCGCCGCCATGGCGCTGGGAAGGACGGGCTCAATCCGCGCGGTCGAGCCGCTGCTCGCCGCCGCTGCTCGGGGGCCGAGGCAGAATCGAGCACGTGGCGCGCGACGCCACCCGTCGCATCCAGGCCAGGCTGGGAGACGTCTCGCATGGGCTGCTCTCCATTGCGCCAGCAAGCGCCGCTTGCTCCGCCGGCCTGAGCTTGGTGGACGAGCAGGGGCCCAAGCGGGAGAAGGCGTAGGGCGGGCGACCGGCCCATCTGGACGGGGAGGACGACGGTCGTTCGTTCTCCTTGACGCCGGGGGCGCCCGTTGCGAACCCTTCTCACACCATGACCTGTCGCTACCGCGTCCGCCCCGCAGTGCCCCACGAGCACCTCTTCGAGGTGGAGTGCCACTTCCCCGCCTCGGCCGGCCCGGTCGACCTCTGGATGCCCGTCTGGACTCCGGGCAGCTACCTGGTGCGCGAGTACGCCCGTCACGTCCAGGACTTCGAGGCCTTCGACGGCGAGGGCACGCCGCTGCAGTGGGAGCGCGTGGACAAGTGCACCTGGCGCATCCACGCCGGCGCGAACCCGGAAGTGGTGGCCGGCTACCGGGTCTACTCGTTCGACCTGACGGTGCGCACCAACCACCTCGACGCCTCGCACGGCTACTTCAACGGCGCGGCGATGTTCCTGACCAACGACGACCTGCGCAGGGAGCCGTGCCTGCTGGAAGCTCTCTCCGCCCGAGGGCTGGCGAGCGTCCTGCGCCCTGCCGACCCTGGCGGGCGCCTTCTCCGCCAAGGACTACGACGAGCTCGTCGATTCGCCGGTGGAGATGGGCCGGCACGCCGTGCTGCCGTTCACCGCCGCGGGCAAGCCCCACGAGATCGCGCTGTGGGGCGAGGCCGGCACCGCCATCGACCGCGAGGCCCTCACGGCGGACTTGGTCAAGATCTGCGAGACCGAGGCGGGGCTCTTCGGCGGGCTGCCGTTCGAGCGCTACCTCTTCATCCTGCACCTCACCGACAAGGGCCGCGGCGGCCTGGAGCACGCCGCCTCCTGCACGCTGCTCGCGCCGCGCACCGCCTTCCGCCCGCGCAAGAGCTACGAGGAGCTGCTCGCGCTCGTCGCCCACGAGTACTTCCACCTCTGGAACGTCAAACGCATCAAGCCGCGCGCGCTGGTGCCCTTCGACTACCGGCGCGAGAACTACACGACCCTGCTGTGGGCGATGGAGGGCGTCACCAGCTACTACGACACGCTCGTCCTGCGGCGCGCGGGGATCATCGACCCGGCCCGCTACCTCGCCAAGCTGGGCGAGGTCATCACCACGGTGGAGTCGCAGCCCGGACGGCGCGCGGTCTCGCTGGCGGAGGCGAGCCGGCTGGCGTGGATCAAGCACTACCGGCCCGACGAGAACACGCCCAACACCAGCATCAGCTACTACGCCAAGGGCGGAGATCGTCGCGGCGCTGCTCGACCTGGAGCTGCGCAAGCGCTCGAGCGGCGAGCACAGCCTCGACGACCTGATGCGCCTGCTCTTCGAGCGCTTCGGGGACGGCAAGGGCGTCCCCGAAGACGGCGTCGAGCAGGCGGCGGTGGACCTCGCCGGACCCGACCTCAAGGCGTTCTTCGACCGCGCCATCCGCTCGGCCGAAGAGCTCGACTACTCGTCCTTCGCGGCGGCGGGGCTCGTCCTCCAGCGGCGCCCCAAGCGCAACGCTTCGGACAAGGGGGGCTCGCCGTCCGACGGTGGTGACGAGGGGGCCAAGCCCTGGCTCGGAGTGGAGTTGCGCTCGGGCAATCGAGCTATCGTCGCCTCCACGCTGTCGGGCTCGCCGGCGTCCCAAGCGGGGCTCTACGCCGACGACGAGAATCGTCGCACTCGACGGCCTGCGCGTGACGCCCTCAGCGCTCAACGACCGCGTGGACGAGCGCGCCGCCGGCGACACGGTCCACCTGACGCTCTTCCGCCGCGACCAGTTGCTCAACGTGGACGTCGTGCTCGAAGCGCGGCCCGCGACGGCGTGCTGGCTGGAGAAGGTCGCCGACGCCGCCCCGGAGCAGAAAGCCCTCTTCGAGGCCTGGCTCGGCGCGCCGTTCTGAGAGCGGGCACCCGACGGCGGCAGGGCGAACGCGCACGCGCGTTCCCGAAGCCGTGTGGCACCGGAGGCGGAGGCTTCTGCTACCTGTACGCCGCGTTCATCGAGGAGGCGGGCGAGCGCACGGGCAACCCTCGGCTGACCGAGCTCTCCAAACCGATGCTGGAGAGCGGCAACCCGTGGCGCGAGTTCGCCTCGGCGGCGGCGCGGCTGAGCACGTGGAGAAGTCCGGCGAGACCGTCCAGACACTGCCGAAGATGTTGCTCGCCTAGCCTCGTGAACTGCCTCCGCCCATCGCCCTGCTGGTCGCTCCTCGGCGACGCAGTGCGTTTTTGCACGCCCCGCGCGTTGTTCAGCGCCCAACCGATCGATTAGATTCGGCAGGCTTCTGGGCTTCCGTGGAGGACGTATGAAGAAGGACGAGGTCCCGCAAGACAAGTGCCCGTTCGACCTCTTCGAGCTCGGGTACTACGCCGTCGACGAGAAGGGGAATTACAACATCGTTCCCAGCTCGGGCTGGCAGGCCACCAACGAGGGCTGGGGCGACCGCCTGCAAATCGAGCGCGACGGGTTCCGCCAGGCCCGCGAGCGGGTAGAGCGTGGCGAGATGAGCCCGTTGCACTACCACATGGCGGTGCGCCGCTTCGAGCCGGGGCTGCTGGCCTCGTACGCGGGCCTGTGGACCTTCCAGGTCAAGCGCCACCTCAAGCCCAAGGTGTGGGCCAAGCTGTCGCCCGAGATCTACGAGAGGTACGCCAAGCTCTTCCAGATCACCGTCGCGGAGCTCATGACGCTCCCGCCGCCGAACGCTCCCCTGCCGCTCGAGAAGAAGGCCGCCTCGAACAAGTGAGTCCCATGCGCATCGACTACAAGCACCGCTTCGCCGCTCACTGCGAGACCGGCACGATCACGGGGGTCCTGCAGCACGCGGGTATCAACCTGGACGAGTCGATGGTCTTCGGCATCGGCTCGGGCATGTTCTTCGTCTACTTTCCTCTCGTTCAGATCGGGCCCTGGCCGCTGCTCTCCTACCGGATCACCCCAGGCAACATCTTCAAGCACCTGGTCAAGCGGCTGGGGATCGACTTGCACGTCACGCGCTACGGCAGCGACCGCCCGCGGGCGCAGCGCGAGCTGGACGCGCTGCTCGAGCGCGGAATCCCGGTGGGGCTGCAGGTGTGCGTCTACTGGCTGCCGTACATGCCGGAATCGCAGCGCATTCACTTCAACACTCACAACATCATCGTCTTCGGCAAGGAGGGCAACGACTATGTCGTCAGCGACTCCTGCATGCTCGAGCCGGCGCTGTTGCCGGCCGAGGCGCTGGAGAACGCCCGCTTCGCCAAGGGCATCCTGGCGCCGAAGGGGCTGGCCTTCCACGTCGAGCCGGGCAGCTGGAAGGAAAAGGACCTCAAGGAGCCGGTGCGCGACGCCGTCATCGACGTCTGCAAGAGCATGAACGCCCCGGTCCCGATCGCCGGCCTGCACGGCATCAACCACCTCGCCAAGACGATCGAGAAGTGGAACCGGAAGGGCCGCGAGACGGTGAACCTGAAGCTGGCCGACATCGTGGTCATGCAGGAGCCTCATCGGCACCGGCGGTGGGGGCTACCGTTACATGTACTCGGCGTTCCTCAAGCAAGCGGGCGAGCGCACTGGCAACTCCAAGCTGGTCGAGCTTTCCAAGCCCATGCTGGAGCTTGGGGATCAGTGGCGCGACTTCGCCTCGATGGCCGCACGCCTGCGCAAGTTCCGCGAAAAGCCGGGCGAGACAGTCGAGATGCTGCCCAAGATGCTGCGCGACATCGCCGCGCGGGAGAAATCGATGTACGCCGAGCTTCGCAGGGCCGTCGCGTAGCCCACGCAAGGGATCGCAGCCATGACACCATCCGACTCCGCCTTTTTCGAGAAGCTGCGTCGTGCCCTCAACCTGACGCACATCGACCCGTCCACGGTCACCTCCGAGACACCCCTGTTCGGCGAAGGCGGCCTCGAGCTCGACTCCATCGACGTCCTCGAGATCTCCACGATGCTTCAGAAGGAGTACGGCGTGGTGGTCAACGTCGCCGAGCGCGGCCGGGAGATCTTCGGGACCGTGGGGACCCTGGCGGCGTTCGCGGAGAAGCACCGCGGCCGGGACAAGGTCGCCTAGCCTCCAGGTCGGCTGCGCGCAGGCAAGTCGCCGAGGTCCAGGGGCTGCTGGGCTCTTCTCCGCCAGGGCGTCCCGCTCCGCGCTTGGGAGACCTAGGCTTGGCGCCCTGGCGGTGAAGAACGGCCCGGCCCGCCGTAGCACCTCGACGAGAGCAGCCTTCATCCCCCTGCCCTCTCCGGTCTAGACTCCTGCCCATGGCACAGCCCAGCATGTACCAGGAGTCCCTCCGGGCCTTCCTGAAGCCGATCCTCAAGTACCTCGACGACGACTCGTGCTCGGAAATCATGATCAACGGGCCGAGCGAGATTCGGATCGAGTCCAAGGGCAAGGTCACCCTGACCGACGCCAAGTTCAGCGAGGAAGGCCTGCTCGGCGCCGCCCGCAACATGGCCCAGTTCGTCGGCCGCATCTTGAACGACGAGCGCCCCCGCCTCGACGCCCGCCTCCCCGACGGCTCGCGCATCCACGTGGTGCTCCCGCCCATCGCGCGCAAGGGCACCACCATCTCCATCCGCAAGTTCATGCAGGGCCGCCCGGGCATCGAGAAGCTCATCGAGTGGGGCTCGATGACGCCCGAGATGGCGTGGCTCATCCGCGCCATGGTGCACACCAAGCTCAACATCGTCGTCTCCGGCGGCACCGGCTCCGGCAAGACCACGCTGCTCAACATCGTCTCCACCCAGATCCCCAACGACGAGCGCATCCTCACCATCGAGGACAGCGCCGAGCTGATGCTGCAGCAGGACCACATCGTGCCCTTCGAGTCCCGCCCCGCCGACAAGTTCGGCAAGGGCGAGGTCAACATGGGCCACCTGCTCCACTCGGCCCTGCGTCTGCGCCCCGACCGGATCGTCGTCGGCGAGGTCCGCGGCGGCGAGGCCTTCGACCTGATGCAGGCCATGAACACCGGCCACGGCGGCTCCATGGCCACCACCCACGCCAACACCCCGGTGGACACGCTGCGCCGCCTCGAGTCGCTCTGCCTGATGGCCTCGGTGGAGATGCCCCTGGTGGCCATCCGCGCCCAGGTCGCCAGCGCCATCAACGGCATCATCTGCTGCGAGCGCTTCCACGACGGCTCGCGCCGCACCACCGCCGTCGCCGAGGTGCTGCCGCTCGACGAGAAGGGCGAGTACCGGGCGCAGGCGCTGTTCGTCTACGTGCCGACCCACAAGGACGAGAACGGCAAGAATCCACGGCTACCACTCGCCCACCGGCATCATCCCCACCTTCCTGTCGCGCATGCAGGCCCACGGCTTCGCGGACATCACCGAGGCGTTCTTCGACCCGGCGACCTACGGGCTGCCGCCGCCGCCGCAGATGTTCGCGGAGCGGATGGACACCAAGTGGGCGCCCTCGCTCAAGCACCGCGAGCGCGGCGAGGCCGACCCCGCCGACATGAAGAGGATGATGGCGGCGGCCCGGGACTTCTCCGAGAAGCAGGAGAAGGAGCACAAGGAGAAGGTCAAGGCGAACACGCACCTGGGCAAGTACGACTACTCCTCCGGCGACGGCACGCACGGGGGCCACGGCGGCGCCGCCAAGCCCGCCGAGCCGGCCAAGCCCGCAGCGCCCGCCGCGGCGGCTCCTGCCCCCAGGGCCGAGGCGCCCAAGCCCTCGGCGGCCGCGAGCCCAGCCCCCAGCCGCACCGAGTCGGGCGTGGACATCGAGGCGCGACCGACCCAGGCCCCGCGACAGGGCTTCAACGAGGCCACCCGCCCACCCCAGCGGCCGCCACAGGCTGCCCCGCCGCGGCCTGCCGTCCCGCAACGGGCCCTGCCGCCCAAGCAAGAGGCGAAGGTCCAGGTCTCGGGCGAGTTCGAGGTCGAGGAGGAGCCTCAGCGCCCCGCCGCTCCCGCACGCTCCGGTCTGCCACCCGGCAAGCGTCCGTTGCCCCCGGGAAGGCGACCGTTGCCGGTCCAGGCGGATGAAGAAGAAGAGGTCGAGGAGGAGGCCTCCGAGGAAGAGTACGAGGAAAGCGAGGAGGAGGCCGAGGAGCAGGCCGCTCCCAACAGCGGCGAAAAAACCCAGCTGCGCGACATGCCCAACCGCTTCCGCGGCGGCGGCGGACGCTAGGCGCCTGCGATGAAGCGCCTGCTCTCGTTCATCGTCCTGGTGCTGATCCTCGGCGGGCTGCTCGTGCCCGGCCTGTACTTCTTCTACGCCAAGGATCTGCCCGACCTGGATTCGCCGTCGGCCGTCTTCAAGGCCGTCAAGCGCTCCGTCGAGTCCCAGCGCCAGGTCGTGGCGCCCACGGGACCGACCGGCCAGAAGCTGGAGGCCTACCAGTTCGAGCTGATGCCGCTCGCCAAGCTGCCGGCGCACTTCGTCGACGCCATCGTCGCCGTCGACTCCTGCCCCGACTACACGACCTCGAAGAAGGACCTGCCGTACCCCAAGCTGCGGCGCATCGCCAAGCGCTGGCTGCGGCGCGAGGTCGCCGGCTTCGGTCCGCAGGCTTGCCAGCTGCGCTACGCCGACCAGGTCGTGCTCTCCCTGGGGGTCGTCGACTCGATGCGCGCCTCCATCGGCGACCACAAGGTCCTGGACGCGCTGTCGGTGGAGGAGCTGCTCGTCTACCGGATCTCGACCGTCTACTACGGCGAGGGCGTCATCGGGCCGCAGGCGGCCGCGCAGAAGCTGTTCAAGAAGGACCTCGACAAGCTGGACCTGGGCCAGGTCGCGGAGATGGTCGCGGCCGAGGGCTACTTCCAGATGTTCCAGCGCTGCCAGAACCCGGCGAAGCTCAAGATGTACCGCGACGCCATCCTCGACCGGATGGAGGCCTTCAGGCTCCTGGGGCAGGCCGAGGCGAAGGCGGCGCGGGCCAGGCAGGTGACCTGCTTCTACAAGCCGCCGTGATCGGGCCGCAACCGCTGACCCGTCCGAGCCTCACCCCCTGACCCCCTCTCCGGCTTCGCGGAGAGGGGGAACTCTGTGCGACGTCCAAGCCGACTTCCAGCTCTCGGAGTTCGTTTGGCAGCTCCCGTGAGGGGCCAGGTTCCGAATCCGAAGAGGCACCGTCGCCAGGTGTGAGGCCGTTGTTTCTAACGTTAGAAACTACCGCCGCACTGCTCGCGGATTCGGGCTCATCCGCGCAGCTCGGTAGCGAGGCGAGGCCCCCCGCTGATCGGCCAAGTCCAAATGTTTGGACTTGGCGGACATGGCCGGGAGCCTGGAACCGCTTGGCTCGCGGATTCGGATTCGGAACCTGGCCCCGGCGACAGATCAAGGATGCGGGCCCGATCGCCAAACGCAGTCATTTCGCGGGGTTGGAAGCTGTCACCCCAGTGCTTTCAGGCGTTTACGCGATCAGAGCCTGGACGGGTTTGGGCGCGGGCTGAACCCACCCTTCCCCACCGCGGCGCCTCACTGCCTCAACTTGCCGATCCGAGCACCCGCACCGGCAGCACCATGGTGTTGATGCCCGCGAACTGCAGCCGCCGCTGGAGCTGGTTCGCGGTCTCGTTGTGCAGGATGCGCTGGACCCAACCCTCGCGCTGGAAGATGAGCTTGCCGGCGAAGAAGACCGACCTCGGGAACTCGCGCGCCACCTCGCGGCACAGGCGCTCGCCCTCGGCCACCGCCTCGGTGCCCACCGCCATCCGGCTCGTCGCCGCCAGACCGAGCCGGTGCGCCAGGTCGACGTACTTCTGCAGCCCGGCCCGCGTCACCTCGCGCACGCGGTCGACCTCCTCCACACCCTTCATCGTCGCCGCGTCCACCACGCCCACCGAGACGAAGACGAAGCTCTTGAAGTGGTTGGGGAAGAGCCGCTGGACCGTGAGCAGCGCGTGCACCCCCAACCCGCCGTAGCCGCCGACCAGGATGACCGCCGCCGGCTGCTTGGGGTCCACGGTCTTGTCGGTGCCGACCTCGCTGGAGGGCGGCAGCGCCTCCATCACTTCGTCCAGCCTGGAGAGGTTCGCCTGCACCTTCCGGTAGTGGCGCCGGATGCCCAGGCACAGGGCGACCAGCGCCGCCGTGACCACCAGCGTCAGCCAGCCGCCCTCGGTGAACTTCTCGACGATATTCACCACCAGGATCGACGCACAGAGCACGAGGCCGACCCCGTGGACCGCCAGGTGCCGCTTCCAACCCGCCTGCGCGCGCCGCCCGCGCCACCAGTAGCGGACCATCGCCAGCTGCGAGAGGGAGAAGGTCAGGAAGACGTTGATGGCGTACATCAAGACCAGCGTGCTGACGTGCCCGCCGGTGTAGAGCAAGGTCAGCGCCGAGGCGCCGGACATGAGCACCACGCCGTCCTTGGTCACGAGCCGGCTCGAGAGGTTGCCGAAGCGGTGCGGCAGCCAGCCGTCGTTGGCCATATTGGCCATCACCCGCGGCCCGCCCAGAAAGCCCGTCTGCGCGGCCACCAGCAACAGCGCCGCCTCCGCCACCAGCGTCGCCACCACGAAGGCTCGGCCCACGCCTCCGAACCCCGCCGCGAAGCGCTCCGCCAGCACCGCGTTCATCGTCTTGCCGAGCACCGGCTCGGCCTTCACCAGCAGGTAGCCCAGCATCACGCCGCCGGCCATCAGCGCCAGCGAGAGCGCCATGTAGACCATCGTCCGCTTGCCGGTCTCCACCTTCGGCTCGCGCATCAGCTGCAGCCCGTTGGAGACGGCCTCGATGCCGGTGTAGGTGCCCGCGCCCATGGAGTAGGCGCGCAGGAAGAGCGCGGCGACGCCGCCCAGGCCCATCACCGACAGCCCGGACTGCAGGCCCTGGTGCGACTCGCGCAGGACCGCCGGAAGCTCCCACGCCTTCTGAATCACGACGCCGCCCAGGAGGACCACGTGCGTGAGCAGGAAGAGCAGGAAGATCGGCATCAGCGCGGTGACCGACTCCTTCACCCCGCGCAGGTTGAGCAGCATGAGCAGGCCGATGGCGGCGTACTCGACCAGGAGCTTGGCTCCCAACCAGGACTGCGGCAGGAAGCTGAACAGGGCGTCGGCGCCCGCCGCCACCGAGGTGGTGATGGTGAGCACGTAGTCCACCAGCAGCGCCGAGCCGGAGAGCACGCCGAAGCGCGCGCCCAGAAGGCTCGAGGCCACCGCGTACCCTCCGCCCCCGAGCGGGAAGTGCTCGATGATCTTCGAGTAGGTCCAGCTGATGACGAAGACCGTCAGCGCCGTCGCCGCCGCCAGGCCGATGGCCAGCCAGTGCGCTCCGCCCAGCGCCCTGAAGGACTCCTCCGGGCCGTACGCCGACGACGACAGCCCGTCGGCGCCCAACCCCACCCAGGCGAGGAAGGCCACCAGCGAGATCTCGCGGTAGGTGCGCGGGTCGTGCAGGTCGCGCGGAGGCCCCAGGAAGAGCCGGCGCAGGCGCTCGGCCAGCCGGGGCCGCGGCCGCGGGTCCGCCTCCTGCCGTTCGCTCGACCGTTCGTCCATGGGCGGGACGCGCTCGCGCCCCGGCAAATCTACGGCCTCTCCTGCGCAGGTCCGCTCGCCCCGACGGGCGCGCCCAGGCTGATCTCGGTCTCCTGCTCGGGGAACTTGCCGCGGATGGGCGCGTAGAAGCTGCGGATGGCCTCGAAGTCCCGGCCGATGTCGCCGCTGGGGACGAACACCTCGCCCAGCCCGCCGCGCTTGCGGCGGTAGTCGAGGTAGGCCAGCACGATGGGGACCCGGGCGCCGACCGCGACGTAGTAGAAGCCCGTCTTCCAGCGCGGCGCCTTCCTGCGGGTCCCCGACGGGGCGATGAGCAGCATCAGCTCCGGGCGGCCCGCGAAGATCTTCACCAACGCCTCCACGGTGTCGCTCGACTGGCTGCGGTCGACGCCGATCCCCCCGAGGCGCCGCATGAACCACCCGAACGGCGGCCGGAAGAGGGTGTGCTTTCCCACCCACTGCATGCGCACGCCCAGCGCCCAGGCCACGGCGATGGAGAACGGCAGGTCCCAGTTGGACGTGTGCGGCGCAGCGACCAGCACGGCGCGCTCGACGTCCGGCAACCGCTCGTCCAGGGACCAGCCGAACACGCGCAGCCACAGCCGCCCGATGAGCTGCTTGGCCGAGTGCCTCTTGCGTCCGCCCCCGCTCGCCCTCGCCATGCGCGCGATGGTAGCCGCAGCCCCGGGACCGTGCCGTTTCGAGTTTGTAAACGCTGACGGGCTACGGCTGCTGGGGCTGCGCCAGTTGCGACGCTGGCCCCGGCTCGTCGCCGCGCGGGCGCTTGCCCAGGGCGAGGCTCACGCCGGCGAAGATCTCGCTGCACAGCCGCTCGGAGGCCTTCTGCTGGACGTGGCAGACGACGGTCGCCATTCGCCCGTCGGGAGCGCGCAAGAGCAACACCTGCCGCGTCGGGTCGCGCCAGGCCTGCGTCGAAAGGCCCGAGGTCCGCAGCGAGCGCGGCACCAGCTCGTCGACGCGGTCGGTGCGGGTCTGGCTGCCCAACAGCCCCGGCAGCAGCGACTCGCTGGGCATCTGTGGCGGGAGCGAGCTGACCGAGACGAGGGCCATGACATCGTCCTTGGGCCCGCGCGCCAGCACGCGCCGGCCCGCGCCTTCGAGCGACACGCCCTCCTTCGCCATCAAGCCCAGCACCCCGCTCTTCCTGCCGCCCAGCTCGTCGCGCATCCGCTGCAGGTCGTAGAGGGCGATCTGCGGAGGGGCGACCACCGATAGGCCCGCGACCGGGTCCGAGAAGGTCCCGCCGGGGAGCAGGAACGGATCCATCGGGTCGCTTCCGTCGGCGCCCGTCGCCGAGTCCGCCAACGGGAACCAGGAGAAGGCGAGCAGCACGCCGACCACGCACGCCGCCAACCGCAGCCGCGGGGTCTCGAGGTGGAAGGCCCCCAGGATGCACACCGACGGCAGGCTCACCACGACCGCCAGCCAGTGCCCGGAGAGCGCGAACAGCACGACGCCCTGGGCCACGCCCAGGAGCGCTCCGATCAGCACCAGCCACCGGGCCCACCCCGCCTGCCGAAGCAGGAAGATCGCCGTCGCCACGCTGAAGACCGCCGAGACGATCTCCAGCGCGTGCCCGGCGCCGAACGCCAGCAGGGAGGCCACGCCCTGCGCGACGAAGATGCCCGCCGCGGGCAGATAGCCGTGCTCGTCCGGCTCCACCGTCTCCACGGGCACCGGATCGGGTCCCTCGTTCGGCCGGAGCGCCTCGCCAGCCAGGCCCGGAACGGGCTGGGGCAAGCGGGCGTCTCGCTCGCGCCCCGCGCCCACGCAGCGCGGGCAGGTGTCGAGGGTCATCTCCGTCCCGCACAGCGGACAACTCGCCATCCCCGTCTCCTCGTCGCCTTCCCCCGCCGTCTACTGGGCCCCGATCGTCCGCTCGCCCGAGAGCTTGCCCCAGCGCCCCGTGGCCTCCGCGGCCTTGGGCACCGTGCGCAGCACCAGCGCGCCCAGCGCCGAGGCCTCGAGCGGCCGCACCACGCCGGTGAGCAGCTCCGCCATCTGCACCGCGGTGTCCGGGCGCTGCTCCCGCCGCTTGGAGAAGCACAGCTGCAGCACGTTCCACAGGGCCGGCGGGATGCGCGGGTCGGGGCGCGGCGGGAAGTCGTGGATGGCGCGGAGCATCACCACCGAGTTGTCGCCGTCGAAGGGCAGCGTGCCGGTGAGCGCCTCGTAGGCGACGGTGGCCATCGCGAACAAGTCGCTGCGCCGGTCGAGCTCGGCCTTCACCGCCTGCTCGGGCGAGAGGTAGCGCAGCTTGCCCCGCACCTCGTTGGCGGCGGTGAAGGTCGTCTGGCCGGCGGCCTTGGCCACGCCGAAGTCGAGCACCTTCACATAGCCGTCGAAGCCCACCATCAGGTTGCGCGGCGACAGGTCGCGGTGGACCAGCTTCATCGGCGTGCCGTCCTCGGCCTTGAGCTCGTGCGCGGCGTGGAGCCCGGCGAGCGCCTGCGCGACGACGGCCACGACGGCGTTCGCCGAGAGCGGTCCGCCCTGGGCGAGCAGCTCGCGCAGCGTCACCCCGCGGACGAGCCTCCATGGCGAGGTAGTCGCCGCTGGGCGAGCGGCCGAAGTCGTAGACGGTGACCAGGTTCGGGTGGTGCAGGCGCAGCCCGATGCGCCCCTCGTCCAAGAACCGCGCGCTCGCCTCCTCGTCCTCGCGCAGGTGGGGCAGCACGCGCTTGAGCGCCACCAGCCGCCCGATGCCGTCGGGCGCCTCCTGGCGGGCGACGAAGACCTGGCCCATCCCGCCGGCCCCCAGCGGCAGCAAGAGCTCGTACTTGCCGACCCTCGCCCGCGGCCTGAAGCCCTCGGTCACCGCCAGCTCGTCGAGCTTCTGCGGCGCCGAGCGGCCCTCGGCCAGCGCCAGGAAGCCGAGGAGGGCGCTGTCGAGCTGCTCGCCCATGGCGTCGACCAGGCACATCAGCTGATCCGGCGCCGCCGCCTGCTCCACCAGCATCCCGAAGACGCCCAGCCGCGTGCGTCCCAGCCCGAGCCTCCTTGACGAAGAGCGTGCGGCCTTCGAGCTCGCGGATGCCGCACCGGGAGCAGGCGTCTTCGAAGGGCAGATCGAGGGTGCCCTCGACCAGCGCCAGCACCGGCCCCGAGCGTCCCTCGATGCGGGCGAAGCCGGCCTGGGCCCCGAGGAGCCGCACGCACTGCGAGAGGAAGACGTCGAGAGCGGCCTGTAGCCCCATCCGCTGCTCGGAGCAGTCCTCCAGGATGGCGTCGACAATCGAGGTCACGCGCACCCAGGCGCGCAGGAACGCGACCTCCTCTTCCAGAGAGCTGAACTTCGGCATCCCGTGGCTCATCGCCGCCTCGCCGCGTCGGGGTCTGCCGGAGGATAGCACTGCCCCCTGGGCCCCTCGGCGGCTCGGCCGCTCCACGCTGTCCAGCGCCGAGACGTTCCCGCGCGGCACGCCGGATCGGACCGAGCGCCGCTCGCGGCCCTCCTCTCCCTCGGAAGAGGCGCGGCATGCTTGCTGCAGCCGACGCCTCCGTCGTGACCGAAGCGTTCGAACTCGAGGGCGGCAGCGATGCCGCCGATTCCAGGGAGGGGACCATGGGGAAGAAGAACGGCAACCGCAACGGGATGACCATGCGCGGCGGATTCGGGCCGTTCATCGTGCACGCCGCGATGGATGGGGGCAGCGAGGAAGAGAAAGCGCTCGTCGAGTATCTGCTCGCGCACGACCTGCTGCCCAAGGGAGAGGGCTGGCTGGGCGACGCCGAAGTCCTTCAGCAGTCGTCCCTGCTGTCCAGCCCGGTGGCGACGCGTGAAGTGAAGAAGCGAGCGATGATCCTCTTGGCCCACAGCTGCAACCCGATGGCGACGAGCGAGCTGTGCCGGCACCTGGCGACCATCGAGGCCTCGCTGCGGCACTTCGCAGCCTTCGCAATCGACGAGGCGTCGCAGTGGACCCAGCCGCAGGATTTCGTGTCCACCGCGTTCTCCTGAGCCGCAAGCGTCAGCGCGTCGGGGATGGTTGGGCCCTGTGCGGTGACCGGAGACGTATCAAGCAGGAGCGTTCCCGAGCCCGGCGCTATGAGGTGCCGGGCCATAGAGTCCTTCGCAGACTGGGCGTGCAGGAGAGTGATCACCGCTCGGGACACTTGAGCCTGGGCATTCCAGCTGGCGCCTGCAGATCCGCTCACCAGCCAGCCCGCGCAGGCGGGCTTTGTATCGTCAGGCGCGGCTTCAGCCGCCGGCCACGTCCGGCGCCTCGGCTCCAGCGTCCAGGTCGCCAGGGACATCCGCGTCGACCGGGTCGCCAGCGTCGAAGTCCGTCCCAGCATCGGGCGCCTCACCGCCGTCGGCCTCAGCCGGCCCCGCCGCGTCGGAGAGCTCCGCGTCGGCCGGCTCGGTCGCGCCCGAATCGCCTTGGTCCGCTCCGGCATCCTCGACCGCTCCGTCCGTAGGCTCGCCGGCGTCCGGCTCACCGGCGTCCTCGGAGGCCATCGCGCCGGCATCTGCGGGCATCGACCCCGCATCGGGCATGAAGATGACCCCCGCGTCGCGTGGCGCATTGACGCAGGTGAAGCTCGAATTGCACATCTCCCAGCTGTTGCAGGTGCCGCACGTCCGTCCGCAGCCGTCGGAGCCGCACTGCTTGCCGGCGCAGTCCGACTGGCAGATCTCGCACCGCGCCGTCTGCTCGTCGCAGCTCCAGCCCTTGCCGCAGTCGCCGCAGTTGCCGTTGCAGCCGTCGTTGCCGCACTGGCGTCCCTTGCACTGGGGCACGCAGTCGGGCCGGCAGGCGGTGACGAGCGGGTCGCAGTGCTCGCTGGCCGAGCAGCAGGTGTTGCCGCAGACCACCGGGCACTCGGACTCGAGCACGCACCGGCTCCTCAAGCACCGGTAGCCGACCAGGCAGTCCCCGGCACCGCTGCACTGGTCCTTGCCGGACATCGACAGGTTGCAGGCGCAGACGACCAGCGCCAGCGCCGCCACGTTCCTCTTCAGGATCCCGCTCGCCCGGGTCATGACCGGCCTCCTCACCATCGGCCCGCGACGGCCGCGCCGCCCTGCCCCGCCCCCAAAGACGGCGTGAGGACGAAGTCGTCCTGCCCCTGCCAGAGCAGCAGCCCAGTGAGGAGGGCCGCAACCGCCACCGTGCCCGACGCCGCCGCCACCGCCGTGTTGGTGATGACCCGCTCGCGCGCCAGGGACGCCGGCTTCTGGAGGCTCGTCGCTTCGAAGTCGTGCATGGCCTGGGCGCCCAGCGCCGTGGAGGCGCCTGCCGCCACCAGCGCCGCCGCGCCCACCACGAACGCGCCGATGGAGACCGGCCTCTTCCAGGTGTCGCTCTCCAGCGTCAGCCGCAGCGACGGGTCCCAGCCCACGCCTGCGACCCCGGCGCTGTCGACGTAGCCGCGGTAGTAGGTGGGGCCGTAGGCCGACTGGAAGAGCGCGCGGCGCAGGGTGGCCTCGATGGCCCCGCGCGAGGCGACGCTGCGCTTTCGCCACGAGAGCTTCTCGATGCGGACGATCTCCCCGGGCCGCGGCACGACTCCACCTCGCGGTCCTGCGCCACCACGAACAGCCGCGAGGCCGGCACCGCGATGCGCACCTGGTAGTCGGAAGCTCAGGTGGGCGTCGAGGTAGCGCTGCCCGCTCTCCAGCTCCACGAAGAAATGGCCCAGGCGGCTGGCCCCGGCGAGCTGGGCGGCCCCCTCCTGCCAGCCGAGCGCGACGATGGGCTGGTGGGGGTTGACCCGCGGCGGCACCGCGATGACGTGGGGCACGGCGCGCTCGTCCTGCACGTCGCGGTTGGAGGCGGCGAGGAAGGCCTGCACCTCGGAGTACTCGACGTTGCCGTCGCCGTTGACGTCGGCGGCGCCGGTGAGCGCCGAGAGCAGCTCGTGGGTGAAGACCCCCGACTCGATCTGAGACCACTCGTGCGCCTGCTGGTCGCTGGCGGTGGCCAGCACCACGCCGACGTGGGGGAACTGCGCGAGGGTGGTGGCCTCCAGGTACTTCTGGCGCTCCTGGTGGGTCACCGGCTCGACGCGGGCGTCGGTCTCCGGGCCCAGGATGCCGCGCGCCCCGACCACCCCCTCGGCGTGGCAGGCGTCGATGAAGAGGTGGACGAAGCTCGCCGGGACGCCCTTGAGGATCTCCCCGTAGAGCTTCTCGCGGGTCAGCTCGGCGTCGGTGAGGGCCAAGAAGAGCGCGCCGTCCTTGCCGCGGGCGCCGTGGCCGGAGAAGGCCAGGTAGAGCACCGGCTGGTCGCCGCGCGCCCGGTCGGCCTCCATCCGCACCGCGTACTCGGCCAGCACCGCCCGAAGCTCCAGGAGCGAGGGCACCCGCGCCGCCTTGAGCGCCTCCGGGTAGCGCTTGCCGGTGGCCTCGTCGAGGACGCTCAAGAGCACCGTGCGCGCCCCCAGGCGCGAGAAGAGCTGCCAGTAGCGGACGGCGTCGTCGTCGGCGTAGGCCAGCGTCGGCAGCGGCACATCGCTGCCGGCGGGCGGCGCGTCGTTGCCGATGGCGATGCCATAGGCGACGGTGGCCGCCTGCGCGGGGAACGCGAGCAGGAGGACGGAAAAGGCGACGGCCAGGGCCAGCGCCGCGCGCGTCACGGTGTTACCTCGAGCGGGCGGTGGACAACCTGGACCCTCGCGGAGGCCTTCTCGGGCGCCTCGACCATTGCGCGGATCTCGTCCTTGGTCAGCGCGCGGTTCGAGAACACGCCCACGACGTCGCGGCGTCCGACGGCGTGCTCGGGGCCGAGCGGCACGCCGACGGAGAGCAGGCCGTCGGCGCCGAGGCCTTCGAGGGCGACGTCGGCGAAGTACCAGACCACCGCGCCGCCCTCGCCCGTCGACAGCGCTGCGAAGTGGGTGGCGCCGCGCGGCTCGACCCGGAAGAGCAGCTTGCCGCCCGCGGCGCACCTGGACTCGGCCATGGACGGGGCGCAGACGACGGCGAAGGAAGGCGCCTCGTCGGCAGTGCCGCGTGCGGTGAACGAGTCGGGCTGGCGCTCGGAGAGCAGGCGATACCCGGCCGGGACCATGAGGACCAGGCACACCCCCACCAGCGCCCAGCGCAGCCAGGGCGCGAAGAGCCCCGGTCGCCCGACCGGCCGCTCGGCCGGAAGCTCGGCGAAGATCTGCTCGAGCGCCGCGTCCTTGTCGGCCTGCGTGAGCTCGTCACGCCCCGCAAGGAGCCGATTCAACTGGGGATCGGACAGCGGCTTCATGGCGATTCGGGTCCTCTCATCTCCTCTTACGAGCCAGTGGCCGAGTTGGGCCAACCGCGCTTCTCGCACTCGGCCAGGTACTTCTGCAGGTCGGCGCGGACCTGGTCCTCCCAGGTGCGCACCTGGCGGCGGGTGACGCCCATCTTCTCGGCCACGTCGCGCTGGGACAGGTCGTCCACGAACCGCAGCTGGATGAACTCGCGCAGCGGGCTCTTGGTGGCCTGGCAGAACTCCTGGGTCGCCGCGCGCAGCCGACGCCACTCCAGGTCCTCTTCGGGCGCCTCGTCGACGATCTCCACCTCGTCCATCGGCTCTTCGACCGGCACCAGCCGCCCACCGGAGCGCGCTTCGTCCACCAGCAGGTTCCGGGCGATGCGCAAGAGGTAGGGCCGGTAGTCCCGCAGGCCGTCGTAGGCCAGGCGGGCGGACGGGGCGAAGGCCTTGACGAAGACCTCCTGCACCAGGTCTCGGTGTCGCTGGGGCTCGCGGACCCCGGGGAGCGTGTGGCCGCCCCCGAGTCGACAGCCGCGCTGCACGAGCCGCCCGACGTCGGTGACGTAGGCCGTGTAGACCTCGGCCATGGCCGCCCGCTCGCCTTTGCGGAAGGCGTCGAGCAGGTCGCGGCGGTCGTGGAAGAGCGTCACGGCCCGCATTCATACACCAAGACTCGGGCTTCTCTTTCGGGAGGCGCCAGCGTCGGCCTATGGCCATGGGACCTATGGGACGTATAGGACCTATGAGACGTATGAGACGAGTCGTCCCATTTGTCGCCTGCGTCCCATCCGTCCTATGTGTCCCATGTCCCCTTGCCCCATTCGCAGGAGCCAACGATGTCCCGGAAGCTCATGACCGCCCTGCTTGGAGTCCTCGCGATGCTCGCCCTCGGCGGGTGCCCGCGCCCGCACCACCCGCACGTCCCCAGGCCGCACCACCTGCCGCGGCCGCATCTGCCGTAGCCCTTCCTCGACGAACCTCGGGATGCTGGAGCCTACGCTCAGCCTGCCGCAGCGCGCTTCATCGCCTCGGGCAGCTTGGCCAGCCGCGCCGCAGCCTCCTTGAGCGTCGACTCCTTCTTGCAGAAGGCGAAGCGCGCCATGCCGCGGCCGTGCGCCTTGTGCGCCTCGCCGTAGAAGGCGCTCGGCGGGACCGCCGCGACGCCCACCTCCCGGGTGAGGAAGCGGCAGAACTCGAAGTCGTCCTCGAAGCCGGTGCCACGGACGTCGGCCATGATGAAGTACGTGCCGTGTGGGACCCAGGGCTTCAGGCCCGCCGCGCGCAGGCCTTCGAGCGCCAGGTTCCGCTTCGTCTCGAGGTCGCCGGCGAGCTTGGCGAAGTAGGCGTCGGGCAGCCCCAAGCCCAGCGCCACGGCCTCGAGCAGCGGCGAGGCGGTGCAGAAGGTCACGAACTGGTGGACCTGCTGCATGGCGCGGCGCACCGGCGGCGCCGCGACGATCCAGCCGATCTTCCAGCCGGTGAACCCGAAGCTCTTGCCGGCGCTGGCCACGCTGACCGTGCGCTCCGCCATCCCCGGGACGCTGGCCAGCCGGGTGTGCTTGTGCGGCGCGTAGACCAGGTGCTCGTAGACCTCGTCGGCGATGGCGATGACGTCGTGCCGCTGGCAGAGCTCGGCGATGAGCTCCATCTCGGCGCGCGTGTAGATCTTGCCGGTGGGGTTGTGCGGGCTGTTGACGATGATTAGCCGCGTCTTGTCATTGAAGGCGGCACGGAGCTCGTCGGCCTCGAACCACCACTCGGGGTGGCCGGCGTCGGGCGGCCGCAGCAGCACGTAGCACGGCACGGCGCCGGCGAGGACCGCGGCCGGCTCATAGCAGTCGTAGAACGGCTCGAAGAGGATGACCTCGTCGCCCGGGTCGGTCAGCCCCATGATCGTGTCGAAGATGGCCTCGGTGCCGCCGCTGGTGACGGTGATCATCGTGGCCGGGTCGATCTTCGTCCCGTAGAAGCGCTCCTCGTGGTCGGCGATGGCGCGGCGCAGCTTCTCCGAGCCCGAGCTGATGGCGTACTGGTTCACGCCGTCGCGGACGGCGCGGCAGGCGGCTTCCTTGACCTCCTCGGGACCGTCGTAATCCGGGAAGCCCTGGCCCAGGTTCACGGCGCCGTGCTGGACGGCGAGCGCGCTGAACTCGGCGAAGACGGAGACGGGGAAGCCCTTCGTTCGGTTGGCGATTCGCGGTTGCATGCGCGCATTCTGCACCAGCCGCGTTCGTGCGGGCGGTCGAATTCTGGACCGCCGCATGCCCCACGCGGATCTGCTTTCTTGCAGACCCAGCCCACGCAGGTGGGCTTCGCAACTCAGTCGCCGGCTCAGTAGATGGGCATGAAGATCTTCAGGCCGCTGCGCCCGCCGGCGTGCAGCGTGTCGCGCTCGACGAAGTCGCTGTAGGACGAGCGACCGTCGCCGCTGGTGATGGCGGTGTGGCCGTAGATGCGGCCGAGCCGGCTGGAGGTGTGCTCCCAGGTGAGGATGAGCCCGGGGGTCTTGAGCGCCTGGGCGAGCGACATGTTCACCTGCTTGAAGCGGCTGCGGGGCAGGTTGTTGTCGATCTGGTTGCCGTTGCCCCAGACCTTGATGCCCATCGCCCGCTGGATGGCGCGGCTGACGCCGGTGGCGCACAGGCCCTGGCCGCTGTAGCCGCCCATGCTCAGCGCCACCGAGCGGCCGTTGGCGGCCAGGCGCTTCATGGTGGCCGAGGCGTTGCCGCCCGCGTTGCTGGTGCCGGAGGAGCCCGAGGTCGACGAGACCTTGCCGCCGGCCTTGGCCATCGCGGCGCGGGTCTTGGGGCCGTAGTAGCCGGTCGAGGGGACGCCGTGCTTGGCCTGGAAGCTCTTCACCGCCGCCTCGGTCGCGGGGCCGAAGACGCCGGGGCCGGTGTTCATCTTGGCCTGGCTCAGGTAGCCGAGCTTCACCAGCGCGCTCTGGAGCTGCTTGACCGCGGCGCCGGTGTTGCCGCGCTTCAGGTCGCCCTTGGGGATGGCGAACGAGCCCTGGAAGCTGGACTGGCCGGAGGGCTTGCTGGGCGCGGCGCTGCCGGGGATGACCAGCTTCTTGCCCGCCTGGATGACGTTGGGGTTCCGGATGCCGTTGGCCGAGGCCAGCTTGGCGACGGTGGTGTGGTAGCGCGCGGCGATGGCCGACAGCGTGTCTCCAGAGCGGATCGTGTACGACGACATGGATTCGTCCTCGTCTTGGGGGCCCGGGGGACCCGTGGACTGCGACGGCCGCCAACTGCGACCGCATCCCTGAACCGATTCTCGCGACCGCTCGAGATTTGTTGCCGCAGGTGCAGCCATTTCGCGAGCAACGACAGCCACTTCACACACCAGCCCCTACATCCCCACGCCAGCTTCGAAGAGGGGGCCCGGGTCGTCTGTGAGCGAGAAGGCCGCCTGCTCAGAAATGTCGCGGGGGCGCAGCGATTTCCGCCTCGGTCCGCCTCCTTGATCCGCCCCGGCGCCACCCCTCAAGATGCCGGCTTCCCGCGCGATGGAGGGAGCGATGGCACCGCCGAGGACCCTGATCGCCGCGCTCGAGACCCAGCGCGAACGGTTGAGCGACGCAATGACCCGACGCCGTGTGGCAGTGCTGGCGCTCGCCCTCGCCAGCGCTGCGTGCGGGCCGCTGCCCTCCGCAGGCGGGAGCGACGCGGCCGAGGCGGAGCCCGACGCCTCCTTTCCCGGCCTCGACGTAGGGTCGAGTGCAGCGCACGACGCCTCGACGACCCTCCCCATCGATGCCGCGCTCGCCGTTCCGGCAGATGCCTCGACACCCGCGAGCCTCGATGCCGCATCAGCGGAGCCGACCGATGCGGAGCCTTTCCCGGTCGATGCGGGAACAGCTGCCGATGCCGCCCTCGAACCCTGCGCGCTCGGCAACGGAAGCTGGCAGCACCCGTATTGCGTCCCGATGCTGCCGGCGAGCATCTCCGGCGACACCGCCGCCAGCACGGTCGACGTCGCGGACCACTACGCTCCCTGCGCCCCGACCACCAACGAGTCCGGACCGGAGATCGTCTACGTCCTCACCGTCACCGAGCGTGGCACGCTGACCCTGGCCGTCGACGACGCGTCCGGCGACTCCATCGACGTCGACGTGCACCTGCTCACGGCAGCGGACGCGAACGCCTGCGTCGCGCGAAACAACGTCACCCTCTCGCAGGTCGTCGACGCGGGGACGTACTGGATCGCCGTCGACTCGTGGTTCAACGGAACGCAGCCGCTCGCCGGGCCCTTCGTGCTCGACTTGGCCTTCACCCCGGCGCCCTCCAGCGACTGTCCCGCCGGCATGGCGCCGGTCGGCACGGCGACCTGCATGGACCTCTACGAGGCGCCCAACGTGGCGGGCGGTCTGCCGCTCGTCATGTACTCGTTCAACGAGGGAGAGGCCTGGTGCCAGGCCCGCGGCAAGCGGCTGTGCTTCGAGGACGAGTGGCTCGACGCCTGCCAGGGCTCGGCCGGCACCAAGTACCCCTACGGCGACACGCGCAAGCCGGGCACCTGCAACGACGACCAGGTGTGGCGCCAGTACGACCAGACCAAGCTCAACGGCTGGCCGACTGCGGTCAACACGCCCAACGTCGCCTCGTTCGCGGAGCTGCTGGCGGCCGCGCGCGCGGTCGGGACCACCACGGCCACGACGGCCGCCGACCACGTCGAGTGGCTCTACCAGGCCGAAGGCAGTGGCTCGCACCCGGGCTGCGTCAGCGACGCCGCCATCCCCGACCTGGTGGGCAACGTCGAGGAGTGGGCCCGGCGGCGCAACGCGACCGACCCGAGCTTCCACGGCAACCTGAAGGGCCGGTACTGGGCCGACACGCGCACCTGCCAGGACAACATCTACGTCCACGGCGACACCTTCCACTTCTATGAAATCGGGTTCCGCTGCTGCCAGGACCGGCAGTGAGTGGCGAAGCGGTGCGCCGGGAACTACATTGACGGCGTTCGCTGTTCCTGACGTGCCGCAACCGAGGAGTCCGATGCGCAAGTAGCTCCGAAACCACGTCCGCCTTGCTGAGCGCCGCTCTGCGCTGCGCTCGCTCGTCGACCCCGGAGCTCTCGCGCATGCCTTCCGTCCACCTCGATTCCGTTTCCTTCGCTTATCTCGACGCCGTCCCGCTCTTCGACGACCTGACCCTCGACCTGGGCCCGGGCTGGACGGGCATCGTCGGCGAGAACGGCGCTGGCAAGACCACGCTGTTGCGCCTCGTCCGTAGCGATCTCGAGCCCGACTCCGGCCGCTTGCGGCTCGAGCCGAGGAACGCTCGCATCCTCCTCTGCGCGCAGCTGGTGGAGCGGCTGCCGGACGACGTCGCCGAGTTCGCGGAGTCGCTCGACGGCGAGGCGCGCATGCTCCACGGCCGGCTGGATCTCGTCCCCGAGGAGATCTCCCGCTGGCCGACGCTCTCGCCCGGGCAGCGCAAGCGCTGGCAGATTGGCGCGGCGCTCGCGGCCCGCCCCGACGTGCTCATGCTCGACGAGCCCTCGAACCACCTCGACGGTGAGGCGCGAGCGCTCCTGGTCGGAGCGCTCTGCGAGTTCGAGGGCGTCGGGCTGGTCGTCTCGCACGACCGCGAGCTCCTGGACGCGCTCACGGTTCGGACCCTTCGCTTCCACCGCGGCGCGGTCAAGCTCCACCGCGGCGGGTACTCCGAGGCGCGGCTGGAGTGGGAGGTGGAGCGCGCTGGGCAAGTCGAGAGCCACCGCAAGCTCGCCGGCGAGCGCGACCGGGCGCGCCGGCAGCTGGCCGACGCCCGCCGGGAGCGCGACTCGGCCGAGCGCAGCCGATCCACCGGCTCGCGCATGCGCAACAAGAACGACAGCGACCAGCGGTCCATCATGGCCAGCACCAAGGCCTCGTGGGCCGAGGGGCGAGCCTCGCGCAAGGTCCAGCTCGCGCGCCGCGAGGTCGCCAAGCGCGAGGAGCAGGTCGCCGAGGTCCGCATGGAGAAGGAGCGCGGGCGCAGCATCGGCGTGGACTATGTCCCCGCGCCGATGCCCATCCTCGCCAGGCTCGACCTCCCGGAGCTCAAGGCCGGGGATCGCACGCTGCTGGGGCCCACGCAGCTCGTGCTCCGTCGCGAGGACCGCATCCGCATCGCCGGTGTGAACGGCTCCGGGAAGACGACGCTGCTGGAGGCGCTGCGCGCCGAGACTCGCGTCCCGAAGGAGCGGCTGCTCTACCTTCCGCAGGAGCTGTCGGAGGAGGACGCGGCGGAGCTCGTCGCGCAGGTTCGCGAGTGCACCGCCGAGCAGCGCCATGCGGCGCTTGCGCTGGTGGCCGCGCTCGGGTCGGACCCCGGAAGGCTGATGGAGTCGGAGAATCCTTCACCCGGGGAGGCGCGGAAGCTCGCGCTGGCCCTCGGGCTCGCGCGGCAGGCGTGGGTGCTCTTCCTAGACGAGCCGACCAACCACCTGGATCTGCCGTCGGTCGAGCGGCTGGAGGACGCGTTGGAGCAGTATCCAGGAGCGCTGGTGCTGGTGACGCACGACGAAGGGCTGGGGGAACGGTGCGGGGTCGCCACCTGGCTCATCCGGGACGGCGAGCTCCAGAACCCCGAGCCGCAAGCGTGAGCGCGCGGGCCTCCTCCAGCCCTGGGCAGTGACCGGCCACGAATCGAGCACCAGCAGGCAGCGATTTGGCTCTGGTCGCACGAACCGAGCCGCCAGCGTGAGCGCGCGGGAATGGTTGTGCCCTGGGCAGTGACGAGGCCGCGGGTCGAGCACGGCCCTTTTGCCTCTTGCACCTCGACAACGCGAGCACGTCGCCACCTTGTCGGCGAACGCTGACATACCTTCAGCGTCCCGAGAGAGTCCCCGAGCCGTACCCGCGACGCTTGCGTGCTCGCCGCCGCCGACCCGATGCCTTTCTGTGCTCAGCCTGTGGCCGGTCACTGCCCAGGGCTGGAGGAGGCCCGCGCGCTCACGCTTCCATGAGAAGGCCGTCGGGAGTCAAGTACAACCGTCCTATTGCACTCGCGGGTCTGGGGGCGCGCAGCCCCCAGCGGGTATGGGCAGAGCCCATAGATGCCCGCGGTGGTGGTTCGTGGCTGTCCAGTGGTGGCGCCGCCTTCGGCAGTCTTGAAACGCCGAGTTACGTCGCCCCCTATTTGCCCTACTGCGTTCGTCGTACCTTCCTGCCAGCTCGAGACCTGCTTCCTTGTTCGTCGTGCTGCTGCATCAGGTGACCGTACCGTCAGGCTTCCATTCGCACTCGTAGTGGGCTGCTTGGCAGCCCGGTGCATGGGGGGATCCAATAAAGCTGGACGCTGCCATCTTGCGGTCGTCCTCAACAGCTCAAGCGTGAGCCCGCAGTCGTCCAGACAAGGCGGTTGGTCTGTTCCTGAATTCTTGCACTGCGAAAAGTTGGCGTGGCCTCGTGCCTTCGGTTGGCGACGAGAACGACCCTCTACTGAGCGGTCTTCTTGCCGCCCTTGGTCTTCTGCTTCTTGGTGCCCTGCATGGTTGTCGGCGCCTTCTTCTTCGGCGTTGGTGTGGTCTTGGGGGACTGCTTCTTCGCGGCGTAGCCGACCGGTTGGTACTTCTCCCCGGTCACCCATAACCGGTGCATCAGCACGCCCAGCTTTCGCGCCACCGCGACCTGCGCCTTCTTCATCGGCGCAGTGCCTCCCCGGCCCTTCAAGTGGAGACCCCAGTCCTTCAAGTCGGAGGCCGGACTGCTCTTCCGCAGGATGTACGCCGCGCTGTTGACCAGCAGTCGCCTCACGAACGGGTCGCCGGCCTTGGTGATCGGCAGCTGCTTGTCGATCTTCCCGGACTTGTCGTTCTTGGGCACCAGCCCGAGGTAGGGGCCTACCAGCCGACTCTCCTTGAACCGCGTCTTGTCCTCGATGGTGAGTACGAAGACCAGCCCCGTCAGGTTGCCCACGCCCATCGGCTGCGTGACCAGTTCCACCTCTGGATACTTCTTCGCCAGCTGGTCGATCTTCGCGTCGTACTCCGCGATCTTCTTGTCGAGGGTCTCCAACACCTCGTAAAGCGGCGCCAGCGCCGGCTCCAATATCGGGGGAAGCGCCGGCAGGGTCTGTGTGAAGTGCGCAGCGTCGCACTTCCCCAGCCGCTCCCCGAACGACTTGACCATCATGCGTATCTGGCTGACCAACCGCGTCCGAGCTCGAACCAGTCCGTCCCGAGCCTTTGCGACCGCCAGGTCGGCCTGCGCCTGGTTGCCCCGATGCTCGATGGGAGAGAGCAGCGCCACGTCCGCTCGCCCCAGTCGCGCTAGCAGTGCCGCATCCCGCTTGTCCGTCTTCTTCGTGCTTTCCGAGATCAGCTTCACCGCTCTCGGGTTGGAAACCGTTGGCCGGTGTCCCAGGTCCTTTAGCAACTGACTGACCCACCGCGAATGCGTTCCCACCTCGATAACCACGTGCGCCGGCTTCAGGCCTTTGAAGACCGTCGTCATCGCCTCCCGCGTCGTCTTGACGGGCGGGACCCGGTGGCCGTCCTTTTCCCCGCCCTTCAGCACGTACAGCTCGCTGGTCGTGTCGCCGAGATCGCATCCGATCGTATCGATGGTAGGTTCCGCCATGGCCGTCCTCTCCTTGCACCTTGAGTGCGCTATCCAACCGGCAGCTTAGCCGGTCGGGGAGGACGGCCTTCTCATCCCATCTTGCGGCTCGGGCCTTCCTGCCGCCTGCTGGACCCGTTCCCCGGTCACGGCTTGCGCTCAACCATCCCCGCGCGCTCACGCTTGCGGCTCGGTGTCGGTGGTGGGCGCAATCGAACGGGAGGCCTCACCGCAACCCTGCGCCCCGCTTGCCTCCGGTATAAGTTCCCGCTCTCTCGAAGCAGCCGGTGGGGCGCCATGTTCAAACGAATCCTGATCGCCAACCGCGGTGAGATCGCCTGCCGCGTCATCCGCACCTGCAAGGCCATGGGCATCGAGACCGTCGCGGTCTACTCCGAGGCCGACGAGAAGTCCCTGCACGTCCGCCAGGCCGACCACGCCGTCTGCATCGGTCCGGCTCCGAGCGCCGAGAGCTACCTCAACATGCAGGCCATCCTCGACGCCGCCGAGCGCACCGAGGCCAAGGCCATCCACCCGGGCTACGGGTTCCTCTCGGAGAACGCGCTCTTCTCCGACCTCTGCGCCCAGCGCAAGTTCACCTTCATCGGCCCCTCGGCGCGCGTCATCCGCCTCATGGGCGACAAGGCCACCGCGCGCCGCACGATGAAGGCCGTCGGCATCCCCATCGTTCCGGGGACCGAAGGCCTGCTCGCCACTGTCGACGAGGCGGTCGCCTTCGCCAAGACCTCCGGCTACCCCGTCCTCCTCAAGGCCACCGCCGGCGGCGGCGGCAAGGGCATGCGCGTCTGCCGCAATGAGGACGAGCTCCGCCAGCGCTTCCCCGAAGCCGCGATGGAGGCGGGCAAGGCCTTCGGCAACCCCGGCCTCTACCTCGAGCGCTTCATCGAGAAGGGCCGCCACATCGAGTTCCAGTTCTTCGGCGACGCCTACGGCAACGCGGTCCACCTCTTCGAGCGCGAGTGCTCGGTGCAGCGCAACCACCAGAAGCTCATCGAGGAGTCGCTCTCGCCGGTCATCGACGAGAAGAAGCGCGCCGAGATGGGCGAGCGCGTGGCCAAGGCCGTCGCCGCCATCGGCTACCAGGGCGCCGGCACCATGGAGTTCCTGCTCGACTCCGCCACCGGCGAGCTCTTCTTCATGGAGGTCAACACGCGCCTCCAGGTCGAGCACCCGGTCACCGAGATGCTCACCGGGCTGGATCTCGTGAAGGAGCAGATCCTCGTCGCCGCCAGCCACCGGCTCTCCTGGAAGCAGTCGGACCTGAAGCACTCGGGCCACGCCATCGAGTGCCGGGTGAACGCCGAGGACCCCGCGCAGAACTTCAAGCCGAGCCCGGGCGTCGTGACCAGGTTCGAGCCGCCGACGACCATCGCCGGCGGCACGGTCCGGGTCGAGACCTACCTCGAGTCCGGCGCGCAGATCCCGGTCTACTACGACTCGATGGTCTGCAAGCTCATCGTCCACGCCGCGGACCGCGACGGCGCCCGCCGCGCGATGCTCGAGGCCCTCTCCGCCTTCCGCATCGAAGGCGTCAAGACCACCCTCCCCATCCACCAGAAGGTCCTCTCCGACGAGCGCTTCGCGTCCGGCCGCTACCACACCGGCCTCATCGCGGAGCTGGGAGCCTAATCGCCATGGCCAAGGTCGAACTGCGTCCCATCGGCAGCCCGCTGGAGAAGGTCCTTCCGGCCGACGAGGCGTCCAAGAACCGCGAGCGCATGGACGCGCTCAACCAGACCCTCGACGAGCGCCGCGCCGAGGTCGCCGCCGGCTGGGGCCCCAAGTACGCCGCCCGGGTCACCGCCAAGGGCAAGCTGACCACCTGGCAGCGCATCGAGGCCCTCAAGGACCCGGGCTCGAAGGTCTTCCCCTTCGGCACCTTCGTGAACTACGGGCTCACCTTCGGCGAGGACGCGCGCACGTCCCCTGCTGCCGGCGTCGTCACCGCCTTCGTCCGGGTCGAGGGCCGCTACGTCGTGGTCATCGCCAACGACAACGCGGTGGCCTCGGGCTCGTGGTGGCCGCTGACCCCGGAGAAGATCGAGCGCGGCCAGGAGATCGCCCTGCGGCTCAAGCTGCCGGTGGTCTACCTGGTCGACTGCTCCGGCCTCTTCCTCCCCGAGCAGGCGCGCACCTTCCCGGGCAAGACCGGCGCGGGCCGCATCTTCAAGATGAACTCGCTGCTCTCCGACGCGCACGTGCCGCAGATCGCCGGGGTGTTCGGCGACTGCATCGCCGGCGGCGGCTACATGCCCATCATCAGCGACAAGGTGCTGATGACCGAGCAGGCGTACATGGTCATCGCCGGCGCGGCGCTCATCAAGGGTGCCAAGACGCAGCACATCACCTCGCTCGACATCGGCGGGCCCGACGTCCACGTCCACGTCAGCAACACCGCCGACGAGCGGGCGCCCGACGACGAGACGCTGCTCCTGAAGATCCGCCGCGAGGTGGCGAACCTGCCCTCCTCCGCGGTGCCCTACTACCGCTTCGGCGCCGACGCCGCGCCCACCCGCTTCGACCCGGCCGAGCTCGACGCCCTGTTCCCGCGCGACTACCGCATGGTCTACGACGTGCGGCAGGTCATCGCGCGGCTCGCCGACAACTCGGTCTTCCACGAGGTGATGGCCCACACCGGCCAGGAGATGGTCACCGGTGTCGCGCGGCTGGGCGGCCTATACGTCGGCATCATCGCCAACAACCAGCAGCTCACGCCGCACCCCAAGCAGCCCGGCCAGCTGCGCCCCGGCGGCATCCTCTACCAGGAGGGCATCGCCAAGATCTCGGCGTTCTCCCGCGTCTGCAACGACGACGGCATCCCCCTCATCTGGCTGCAGGACATCTCCGGCTTCGACATCGGGATGGAGGCCGAGAAGGAAGGCCTGCTGGGCTACGGCAGCAACCTCATCTACACCAACTCCACCAACACCACGCCCATGGTCACGGTGCTGCTGCGCAAGGCCAGCGGCGCCGGCTACTACGCCATGGCCGGCATGCCCTACGACCCGGTGCTGCAGCTCTCGACCCCGCTGACACGGCTGGCGGTGATGGAGGGCCGCACGCTCGCCATCGGCGCGTTCAACACCAAGCTCGACGACAGCTTCCAGATCGTCAGCAAGGACCCGAAGGAGCGCGCCGAGATCGAGGCGGGGATGAAAGCCGTCGAGGAGCGGATCTCCGGCGACATGGACCCGTACCGCTCCGCCAAGCAGATGGACACCGACGAGATCGTCGCCTTCCACGAGCTGCGCGACTACCTCGTGGCCATGGCGGAGATGTGCTACCAGGCCACCGGCTACCGGCGGGTGAAGAACCCGCGTATCTGGTCGCTGCACGACCTGGAGGTCATCACCCGCGGCGTCGTGGCCGAGGCGCTCGCCAAGCCGGAGCCGACCGCGCTCGCCAAGAAGCCCGGAACGGCCGAGGCGAGCGAGGCGCAGGTCCCCGACGGCCTCTTCGCCGTGCGCGCTCCCAGCTTCGGCATCTTCTACCGGCGCGCCAGCCCCGACAGCCCGCAGTACGTCGAACAGGGCCAGAAGGTCGAGCGCGGAGCGGTGCTGGGGCTGGTGGAGGTCATGAAGTGCTTCCACCAGATCACGCTCGGCGGCCCCGGCGAGCACGCTGCCGGCGAGCAGGCCGCGCACGACGCCTTCAAGCACGGGACGGTCGAGAAGATCCTCGCCACCGATGCCCAAGAGGTGAAACCGGGCCAGGCCCTGTTCTGGATTCGCCCAGGCTGAGGGATCGCCGCCTCCCGACCGGCTAGCGACCGGAAGGCCGCACGGAAGCCCGGCGACAGATCAATGATGCGGGCCGCGAGGCTGGCGCCGTGAAATCAGGGACTTGGACTTCCTTGGTCTAGTGTTTTCAGGCGCTTAGCCAGGAAAGGTCGTCCTTGTAACCTCCTGGCTGCCCCACCGTCCAAGAAAGCATGCTGGCGGAAAAATTCCGCCGAGCACGGAATCGCGGCGCCTGTTATCGATGACTGAAATGGCCCGCTTGCGCCCACCCGAAAAGGGGAGACATCTACTCGGAGGGGCGCAAGGCACCGAACTGAAAGCGGGGGCAGAGACTGGAGTGCGCAGATGCTGAAGTTGCGCTCGATCGGGATTCGCTTCGCAGCGCTCAGCTTGTTCTCGGTGGTTCTCACCACGCTCGGCATCCTCGGCATCCTCAAGCTGCAGCAGCAGTCGCTGATGCAGAGGATCCGCGAGATCGTCGTCCAGCGCGCGGACTCCGAGACGGCCCGCGTGGCCCACGACACCCGCCTTCTGTGCGAGACGATGCATGCCGCGCTGCAAGGGCAGATCGGCTCCAACCTCCAGACCGCCAAGTACCTGCTCGAGCAGGCGGGCGGTGCGCGCCTCTCGTCCAAGGAGACCGCGACCTGGACCGCGGTCGACCAGATCACCAAGGTGGGCCAGCAGGTCACGCTGCCGAAGATGACGGTCGGCGAGCAGTGGCTCGGCCAGAACTCCGACCCCAAGGTCGCCACCCCCGTCCTGGACCGCGCGCAGTCGCTCGCCAGCGGCACCATCACCCTGTTCCAGCGCATGAACGAGCGCGGCGACATGCTGCGCGTGGCCACCACCGTCCTCGACGACAAGGGCCGGCGCGCCATCGGCACCTTCATCGCCGCCCGCGGGGAGACCGGCGAAGCCAACCCGGTCGTCGCCTCGGTCCTCGCGGGCCAGCGCTACCTGGGCCGGGCCTTCGTGGTGAACGCCTGGTACATCACGGGCTACGAACCCCTCTACGACGCCCGCCACGAGGTCATCGGAATGCTCTACGTCGGCGTGGAGCAGGACTCGCTGCTCAAGCCGGTCGAGCGGGCCCTGACCTCGGAGGTGGTGGGAAAGACAGGCTACGTCTGGGCCATGGGCGGCACGGGCGGGCAGAAGGGCGTCTTCGCCTTCGGCGAGCGCTCCATGACCCAAGGGCTGCAGACCAGAGACGCCGCAGGGAAGCTCCTCTTCGAGGAACTGATCGCCAAGGCCAAGGCGGTCGCGGGCGCCCAGGGCGAGAGTGCCATCTCCCACCACCGCTTCTCCTGGTCGGACGCCGCGAATGTGGCTGCGGAGGAGCGCGTCGCCGCGGTGACCTACTTCGCGCCCTGGGACTGGGTCATCGGGGTGACGGTGCCGCAGGCGGACTACAGCATGACGGCCGACAGCGTCCGCAGCGCCGTGGCCGACATCGAGCGTTGGAGCATGCTGGTCGCGCTCGGGGCCTTCGTCGTGCTGGGCCTGACGGTGTTCTTCGCCACCCAGCGGATGACCCGGCCGCTCAAGGACCTGGTGAAGGCCGCCGAGGCGGTCAGCACCGGAGACCTGCGGCAGACCATCGAGGTGCGCAGCGACGACGAGATCGGCCAGCTGGCCAAGGCGTTCTCGACGATGGTCACCAGCATGCGTGAGATCGCGACTGGGCTGCACGACTCGGTGTCGCGGATGAACCAGGTGGTCGAGTCCCTCAACACCTCCCAGGCCGAGCAGAACCAGGCCATGAGCCGCCAGGCCGCGGCGCTGCAGGAGACGCAGGTCACCGCCCAGGAGATCAAGCAGACCTCCCTGATGGCCGCCCAGAAGGCCGAGGCGGTGCTGCAGGTCACCTCCCGCGCCGACGAGTTCAGCCGCTCCGGCGAGTCCGCGGTCGAGCAGAGCCTGGCGGGCCTGATGGAGATCCGCTCGCAGGCCGAGTCCATCGCCTCGAAGATCCAGGACCTGGGCGGGCGCACCCGGCAGATCGGCAAGATCACCAACTCGGTCAAGGACCTCGCCGACCAGTCGAACATGCTGGCGCTCAACGCGGCCATCGAGGCGGTCCGCTCGGGCGAGCACGGCAAGGGCTTCGCGGTGGTGGCCCGCGAGGTGCGCAGCCTGGCCGACCAGTCCATCTCCTCCACCGAGAAGGTCCGGGAGATCCTCGACGACATCACCGCCTCCATCGACGTCGCCGTGGCCATCAGCAAGCAGGGCGTGCAGCGGATGGAGGGCGGTCTCTCGCAGGTGAAGACCTCCGGCGACAACCTGCGCGAGCTCTCGGAGATCGTCCGGGAGAACGCGGCGGCGGTCCGGCAGATCGCCGCGGCGGTGAGCCAGCAGAACGCCGGCGTCAGCCAGATCTTCGCGGCGGTCACCGAGCTGACCTCGATGATGGACGACACCATCAAGCGGATCGAGGCGAACGCGGAGATGGTGCGTACGCTGATGGGCGTCTCGGCCCAGGTCTCCACCTTCGCCAACACCTACCGGGTCTGAGCCGAAGGGAGCTCCACCCCCAGCGAGCGCTGACGGACGGCGTCGAGCTCCTCGGCGGCGAACCGTCCGGTCTGGAAGAGCGCCAGGTACTCGTCGCTGACGCCGCGGCCGAACAGCAGCACGTCGTCGGTGCCGACGGTGACCGCGACGCCGGCGTCGAGGAGCTCTCGCAGCGGGTGCTCCCCGTGCGACCGCGCGACCCCGAGGCAGACGTTGCTGGTGGGGCAGACGTGCAGCGGGATGCCCAGCTTCGCCAGCGCGCGCATCACCTCCGGCGACCGGGCAGCGGCGACGCCGTGCTGGACGGCGTCGAGCTCCAGCGCCTCCACGGTCTCGAGCACGTCGGCGGCGGTGCCGATCTCGCCGACGTGGGCCTTGAGGCTCAGGCCCTGGGAGGCAGCGAGCCGGAAGATGGGCTGGAAGGCGCGCGGCGGGCGGGAGAGCTCGTCGCCATAGAGGTCGACTGCGCGGTAGTAACCGGTCTCCAGGAACTGCTCGACGTAGCGGAGCAGCAGGTCGGGGTCGAGCTGACGCTTGAGCCCCAGCTCGGGGAGGAACTCCACCTCTGGGGCGTGCTCGCGGTGCTTCCGGCGCACGGCGTCGGTCAGCGCCCCGGCACCTCCGGGGTAGCGCGGCAGGAGCGAGGTCTCGATGCTCATCTCCAGCCGCCTGACCCCGTCGCGACGCGCCTGGAGGAAGGCCGCGGCTACCAGGGCCTCGAAGCCCTCGAGCGTTTCGTAGATGGGGTGGACGTTCTGGCGGGTCCAGGCCATCAGCCCGTGGATGCCGTCGAGCGTCGCCGGCGGCCGCCGCAGATCGCGCCCCGTGAGCCGGCGCACGTCGTCGAGCGCTCCACCGAGCGTGCCGTGGTTGTGGAGGTCGCCCTTGGGAACACGCCGGAGCCGGGCAAGGTCGCCTGCTCGCAGCGCTTCGGTGAAGTCGGACACGGCGCCAAGGTACCGGGGATGCCCCGGCGAGGGAACGCCTGCGCGGCCGCCACGGAGGAATCGCTCCCGGTCCCCCGGGCGTTGGATTGATCGCCGGGCACCCGGCTGGCTAGTCTCTGGCCCCGACTGCGCACCCGAGCCACCGAGGAACCTTCAATGAACCCCAGCGCGCCCCAGCTCTCGGCCGATCATCAGCGGCTCTTCGATGCCGTCGTCGCCCAGCCCTCGGGGGTCGAGCTCCTGCGCCAAGGCCACCTCGAGTCGGTCGCGATCCTCTTCGGCGCCCACCCTGCCGTCGTCGACGAGGTGCGCGGCTGGCTGGGCTCCAAGCCGCAGCGCAAGGTGCTGGCCGAAGCCTTGCTCCGCGCCCGCCACCGCAAGCCGGCGACCGTCGTGCCCGCTCCCCTGGCGCCTGCGGCGGCGCCCGCGAGCGCCGAGGACCTGGTGCGCGCCGCGCTCGAGGTCCCGGGCGGCGACGAGTTCCTGCTGGAAGCCCCCCTGGAGACCGTGGCCATCGTGTTCGGAGTCCGGCCGGACCTGGTCGCCCAGGCCCGTGAGCGCCTTCCTGCCTCGGCCTGAGCGCGCGCGACCTGCGTCACTCCTCCAGGTCTTTGATCTGCCCTGAGAGCGCGAAGACCGGCCCGTAGAGCGCCCACAGGCACACCGCGGCGCCCACGACCCCGACGGCGCAGGCCAGCCAGAGCAAGGCTCGTCCGCCCCGCTGGTCCCTGGACTTGCGCCATGCGCCCAGCCCCATCGCCACGACCGTCGCCGCGAGGAACGGCAGCGGCAGCTGGAAGCGCAGGAGCAGCTGCGTCAGCGTGGGCAGCTCGCCGCCCATGTCGCCGAGCATCTTCTCGAACTGCTCCATCGACGCGGCGACGACGACCAGCCCGAAGAGGCCGAGGCTCGTGGTCGCGATGGCCAACCGGTCGAGAGCCGAGAACCTGGGCTCCGACCGGTCGGCGAGGTCCAGCTCGAAGCCGCACTTCTCGCAGCGGGCGTGCACGAAGTGCTGCAGGCCGTCGACGTCCAGGTGGGACGTCATGGGTGCGTGGCACTGGGGGCACTCGAGGGCTTGGGGCAAGGGGCTCTCCGGGGGCGCCATGCTAGCGTGACTGCGTGGCGTTCTCGACCTCGTTGGAAGGCGACCTGACGACGCTGCGGCCGTGGCGCCGCGGCGAAGGTGCGCAGCTCCATCGCATCTGGCGCGACCTGCAGGTCATCTTCTGGGGCGCGAACCCGGACCTCGCGGCGAGCGAGAGGCAGCTCGAACGCATCCTCGAGGCGGATCGTCGGCTGCCGAGCGGGCAAGGATGGGTTGCCATCGTCGAGAAGGCGACCGGCGAGGTCGTCGGGACAGCCGTCCTCAAGCCGGCGCCCTTCTCAGCGGGCGAGCTCGAGGTCGGCTACCACCTGGCGCGGGTGGCCTGGGGGCGCGGTCTGGCGAGCGATGCCCTGCGCACGCTCGTGGCTCACGCCCGGAACTCGTTGGCGCGCGAGCGTCTCGTCGCCGCCGTGCTGCCCTCGAACCTCCGCTCGGTGATGGTGCTGCGGCGCGCGGGGTTCGGGCTGTCCGGCGAGGTCCTCCACGCGGGGCTGACGCACTCGCTCTACACCCTTGGCCTCACGGCGCGCAGGCCGGCACCCCGGTGCTGACGCAGGTCGGGCCCGCGACGCCGGCCGGCAGCGCCTCGGTCCACGGGATGGCGAAGGCGAGGTTGCGCCCGACGATCCGCCGCCGCGTCGGTGCATCGGCCCGGACCGCTCGACCGACTGCAGCCCCACAGCCTCCAGCCAACAGCCTGCTGCCTAGTACGGCTTCTGGCCGACCCAGTTGCCGGGCGGCGCGTAGTCGCAGACCGCGAACCACCAGGTGCCTGCCGAGAAGGGCGAGTTGGTGGTGCATTTCTGGACAGCGCAGCCGACCGAGGTCGTGGTGCGCCAGACGAGCTGCGTGTAGTGGCCGCAAGTGCCCGAGCAGCCGTTGGTCGCGTAGTCGTAGTCGGCGACCTCTTCGGCCCACCCCGCGACCACCTGCGCCGGCGTCAACGCGTAGGTCGCGGCGGAGATGTTCTCGCCGTAGCTCCCGCGACTGGAGTTGTGATTCCAGGTGCACTTGGCCGCCCAGGCGCCGGCCACGGCAGCGGCGTCCGCATTCCAGATCAGCGCTGGCAGCGCCGGCGAGGGTATCGGCTGGGCGTTGGCGCGCACGTCGTTGTGCTCCTTCAGCCATGCGGCGACCGTCGGGTCGGCAGGCACACCGGCGTCGGCCTTTGCTGGGCTCGAGGCGTCGGGGCCTGGGGCTCCGCCGCCATCATCCCCTTTCAGGTCGACTCCTCCGTCGAGCGACACGTTGGCGCCGGCGCAAGCCGCGAGCAGGAAGGTGAGGCAGCAGGCAGAGAGGGATCTCATGGCGTCGATCTTCGCTCCGATGCCGCCGGACGGCCACACCGAGGCAAGACCTCCCCCGCCCCCTGGGGTAGACTCGTCGCCCGGATGGAAGCCAACCCCGCGATCCCCCCCACGTCGATCTCGCAGGCGCGCAAGCTGCCGGACTCCGAGACGATCCCGGGCTACCGGCTCGAACTGCTCATCGGCAAGGGCGGGATGGGCGAGGTCTACAAGGCGACCCAGCTGTCGCTCTTACGCCCCGTGGCGGTGAAGCTCCTGCCCGCGGAGTTCGCGAGGGAGGAGTCCTTCGTCGCCCGCTTCGAGAAGGAGGCGGCGGCTCTCGCCTCGCTCTCGCACCCCAACGTCGTCTCCATCGTCGACAAGGGCAAGAGCGGCGAGACGTACTACCTGGTGATGGAGTTCGTCGGCGGCCCGTCGCTGCGCGACGTGATGCGCGAGAAGAACCTGCAGTGGACCGACGCCATCCGCTACGTCGTGGACATCGCGCGGGCCATCGACTACGCCCACGGCCGCGGGGTCATCCACCGGGACCTCAAGCCCGAGAACATCCTCTTCGACACCCAGGCCGGCTTCCTCCCCAAGGTCACCGACTTCGGGCTGGCGGGCTTCGTCAAGGGCGAGGGCCAGCGCAACTTCGCGCTCACCGACACGCACGTCTCCATGGGCACGCTCGCGTACATGGCGCCCGAGCAGCAGGTCAACGCCAAGGACGTCGACGGCCGGGCGGACCTCTTCTCGCTCGGCGTGATGATCTACGAGCTGCTCGTGGGCGACGTGCCCCGCGGCCACTTCGACCCGCCCTCGGTCATCAAGCCCAACGTCGACAAGCGCCTCGACGGCATCGTCGAGAAGTGCCTGCGCGCCTCGGCCAACGACCGCTACGGCTCGGTGGCCGAGCTCATCGCCTGCCTCGAGCCGCTGGTCCCGGGCATCGTCACGCGGGCGCCCAGCCCCCTGAAGCTGACCAAGCTGGAGAAGGCCAAGCGCGCCGTCTCGCGCGCGGCGCACTTCGCGGTGCGCATGGGGGCCATGGCGCTGCTCCTCTGCGCCGTGCTCGTCCTCACCGTCGCCGGCATCCGCGCCCGCCGCCCCCCGAGGGAGCGGCTGCTCTTGTCCAGCGAAGCGGCCCAGGAGCTGCCCGCGATGGGCGGCGGCAAGGCGACGGGGCGCGTGGACACGCAGGCTGCCGAGCGCACGCTGGTGCTCCAGGCGAACCTGCCTGCCGAAATCGCGGTGGCGACCTCGGGACGCATCGCCGCCATCTCGGGCGACGCCATCAGCTTCTCCAACGCCGACGTGAGCGAGGTGGGCCGCGCGACCATCCCGCTCGCGTGGACCGACGGTGAGAACGTCCAGATCTCCGCGCTGCTGTCGCCGCCCAAGGCCGCGCCGCAGCTGTGGGCCACGACCCTTCGCCGCTGGATCCTGGGCGAGGCGCCCGAGCCGCGCAGCGCGCTGATGCTCCAAGGCGACCCCGGCCGCTACGTCGCCGTGGTCGCCACCAGCCAGAACACCTTCCTGGAGTGGAGCCTGGGCGCCCGCCGTGGAGTCACGGTCGGACCCGCGCTGCCGACGGCCGACACGCGGGTGGAGATTGCCATCGGGCGCGACGGCACCCTGCGCGCCGCCCTGGGGCCTGAGAAGCGCCAACAGCCGATAGGCGAACAGATTCGCTTGGGGAACGACTGGCGCAGCCTGCTGGGCGGTACTCCTCAGCCGGCCGTGGCCTGCATCGAAGCAGCGTGCGACTTCAAGTCGCTGGCCTTCGAAGTCCGGTTGCCGCCGGTCGTGGCGGTCGAGGTCCCCAAGGCGGAGCCCAAGTCTGACCCGAAGGCCGCGGACCCGAGGCAGGACCCCAAGGTCGCCGACCCCAAGGCCAAGCCGCCAGCGCCGCCGCCCGCCAAGACCGAGCCGAAGAGGGTCGAGCCCGCGAAGGCCGTGACGGAGCCGAAGAAGCCCGACCCCAAGAAGGCCGATCCCAAGAAGCCCGACCCCAAGAAGGTCGAGAAGCCGACGGCCAAGCGCTGATGGGTCGCCGTTCTTCGGCTAGTCCCTGACACGACTGTCGCGAATCTGCAGGCCAGCGGAAGCGTGGGCCGGAGGACCCTCGGCCTGCTTCTCGAGTAGTTCTCGCTGGTTCCGCGCGCCGCCCCGCCCTTGAATCACCGTGGCATATCGGTTGCTCGTTTTCCCAACCGAAGGCGGTGCTCAGGGAAATTCGAAGTCGCCCCTGAGGCTGCCCACCCTGCTCGGTGCGGCCGATCGCCCGAGTCGCGGGTGAAAGATGGTTGGGTATCCGATAGGCGGGTACCCACCGCTCGCTCCTCGGCCGGCCCCGGGGAGCGAGCGGATGTTTTTGGGTTCGCATCGTCCCTCCCTCCTGCCCGCCCTCGATCTGGCTCTTCGGTCCCGCGCGTCGAGCGTCGGCTCGAATGATGAGCCGTTCTTGAGGCACCCTCCTCGGCAAAGGCGCAGCCGGCGACGCGCGTGGTTGTGGAAACCTCTGCGGTTCCGCCCGGGTTCCTGCTTCGTCGCGGGACTTCGATCGCTTTTCGGGCCCGCGGCAACCAACTGCTCGATGGCGCCCCGCTCCCACTCCGCTGCTTCGCTTTGCGCACCGCCTCCCGGTAGCGGGTCGTCTTCACAGGACCTTTGCGGCATGGGCCGCAAAGGACAGCGGTCCCCTGCCACGCCGGAGTTTCCGGCCCGGAAAAGCGCCCCTCTCTCGGTCTCGAGCCGGGGGCTGGGCGCTTGGCCGGAAATTCTGACAGGCCTGTCGCGCCCACTCCGGCAGCCGCGCCTTAGCGGCTTCCGGCAGGCGTGGAATCCTCGCGTGATTCCCGCCGTTTCGCGCCGCGACTTGCCAGGGATCGTTGGTGGCACATGCGTTGCTGTTCAGGCCGCGCGAAACGAAAACCGTCCCGGAGGGAATCCATGAAGCACCTGACCCTGCTCTCGTTGATGTTGGCTGGCTTCGTCGTCCTCCCGGGATGTATCTGCATTCCCGATCACAACCACCCTTGTTACGACAACGGATGCTGCGGCTATGACTGCAACCCGCCGTCGGTGACCTACTGCTTCGACCACTCCGACTGCCCGGCCGGCTACTACTGCGACCCCTCCGGCGTCTGCACCTACGGCACTCCGCCCGCGAGCTGCACCTTCACCAGCGAGTGCGCCCCCTCCGAGATCTGCCGCGACGGCAAGTGCACCGCGGTGCGCTGCACCTCCGACTACGAATGCGCCTCCGGCCAGAAGTGCGTGGCCGGCACCTGCACCGGCGGCTGCACCATGGACGCCGACTGCTCCGCCGGCGAGCGCTGCAAGGACGGCTCCTGCACGCCCATCTCCGTCAGCTGCACCACCAAGTCCGACTGCAACTCCGGTGAAGACTGCATCAACGGCGTCTGCGGCAAGCTGTGCACCCAGAACTCGGACTGCGCCGCCGGCTACCAGTGCACCGACCACGTCTGCGTCGTCATCCCGCCGCCGGTCTGCAAGACCGCGGACGACTGCCAGACCGGCGCTGCGTGCGTCAACGGCGTCTGCCGCGAGAACTGCCTGACCGACGACCAGTGCGTCTCCGGCCGCGTCTGCGAGAAGAACCTGTGCGTCCCCGCCTGCAACCAGGACAGCCAGTGCACCAGCGGCGGCATCTGCAAGTCCGGCCACTGCGTCGCCCCCTGCACCTCCGACACCGAGTGCAGCCCCACCGAGATCTGCCAGGCCGGCAAGTGCGTCGCCGGCTGCGTCGTGGACGCCGACTGCGGCACCGGCAACGTCTGCCGCGCCGGGGTCTGCCGCCGCACCTGCGCCGCCGATGGCGAGTGCGAGGCGGGCCAGTACTGCCAGGGCGGCATCTGCGGCTCCCCCTGCACCGCCGACACCGATTGCCTGACCGGCAGCGTGTGCAAGAACGGCCACTGCCGCGTCGCCTGCACGCTCGACACCCAGTGCCCGAACGGCGACATCTGCGAGGCCGGCGCCTGCGTCAAGGGCTGCACCACCGACGCCGAGTGCGGCGCCGACCAGGCCTGCCGCGCCGGCCGCTGCTACTCCGGCTGCATGAGCGACTCCGAGTGCGGCGCCGGCAAGGTCTGCCGCAACGGCGCCTGCGCCGCCGGCTGCGCCGCCGACAACCAGTGCCCGACCGGCCAGATCTGCGTGGACGGCGGCTGCAAGACGGGCTGCGTCAGCGACGGCCAGTGCCCCAGCGGCCAGGTCTGCCGCACCGGCCAGTGCGTGGTGGGCTGCGTCGCCGACAGCCAGTGCCCGAAGGGCAACATCTGCCAGGCCGGCGGCTGCGTGCTCGGCTGCATCAGCGACAGCCAGTGCGAGCTGGGCAACATCTGCTCCGGCGGCCAGTGCAAGCCCGGCTGCGTCAGCGACACCCAGTGCGGCACCGGCAAGATCTGCTCCGACGGCGCCTGCAAGGACGGCTGCACCGCCGACGCGATGTGCGGCGCCGGCAAGATCTGCCGCGGCGGCGCCTGCGTGGTGGGCTGCAGCAGCGACACCCAGTGCACCGCGCCCGCCAAGTGCGTGGACGGTCAGTGCAGCTAGTTAGGACCTGACGTCCGCGTCGTGACACTCGCCCGCCCCCGGCCCGCCCGGGGGCGGGCTTCGCATTTGGACCCCTTTGGGGCCTGCGGTAGACTCCGCCCCTTCGCTGACCGCGCCGGAGGTTATGGGATGCGGAGTCCATTCATCATCGTGGTCCTGTCCGCCACCCTGGCCTTGCCCGTGGGTTGCAGCAAGTCGCAGCAACCGGCCCCGGCCGAAGAGTCGGAGGTCGAGGAGCAGCAGGACGACACCAGCGACTTCGGCCAGTTCAAGAAGAGCAAGAAGAAGAAGCGCAAGAAGAAGCACACCAAGCCCAGCACGCCGCCCACCCGCCAGGAGGGCCTGGAGGCCCTGGAAGAGGGCCGGATGCTGATCGAAGAGGCGGAGTTCGTCTCCGCCGAACGCGAGCTGCGCGTCGCCGCGGCGGCCGGAGTCGAGGGCGGAGACAAGATGCTCTTGCGGGTCCGTTCGGAGCTGGCCGCCGAGCAGAATCATCCTCGCCGCCCAGAAGAAGAATCGCTTCCAAGGACTACGCCGCCGCCCGAGCCGACCTCCGCAGGGTCCCACCGGGGCTCATCCTGTCCGACTACGCGCGCCAGGCGCTCACCAAGCTGGCCGAGCAGGAGACCGAGGCCCGCAAGGAGCTGATGGACAAGGTCAGCAAGCGGCTCGAGCAGCCCGATGCTGCTGCCGAGGGCGACACCGCCCGCTGAGGCGTCGAGCCTCGGCTTCAACGGCGCTTCGCAGTTCCCCTCAGCTCAGTCGGCTCGCAGCGGGCGTAGGCGGGTCCGGTCCTGCTCGACCGCCTTCTTGATGAGTTTGTCCTGCGGGGGGACGGGGCTTTCCGGCGGAGGCAGGGTCTGCCCGGAGCCGGCATCCGGAGCGTCTTCGTCCTCCCACTCCTCGTCGGCGGCCAAGGCCTCCTCGGGCGCCTGGGGGGCGGGGCGGGGATTCGGCTTCGGTTTGGGCTTGGGCTTCGCGCCGGCGTTGAGCGGCTTGGCGATGGGCGCTGGGGTTCGACGAGTCCTTCGACGGAAGCTCGGGGCCGACGTTGTAGAGGACGACGCCGGCCACGGCCAGGCTCGCCGCAACCCCCAGCCCCACGCCGATCCACAGCGGCCGCTTCGAACCTGGGATGGGCCCGGTGATCCCCGCCTTCACGTCGAAGGGGATGGTCGTCACGTTGTGCCGACCGGTCGGATCGTCGGTCGACGGCGGCAGCGCCGCGGCGGGCTGGTCGGCGGCGGCCTCTTCCGCTCCCCCAAAGGCCTGCTCGAATGCGTCCGCGAGGTCCGAGGCGCTCTGGAAGCGCTTGTTGGGGTCCTTGGCGATGGCGCGCTTGAGCACCTCGCCCACCTCGGCGGGCAGGTCCGGATTGCGGTCGCATGGCTCGGGCGGGACCGCCTTGACGTGCTTCTTGATGAGGTCGAACTCGTTCTCGGCGTCGAACGGGGTGGCGCCGGTGAGCATCTCGTAGAGCAGCACGCCCACCGCGTAGAGGTCGCTGCGGTTGTCGAACGGCTTGCCCAGGATCTGCTCGGGCGAGACGTAGTGCGGGGTGCCGATGAGCATCCCCACGGCGGTCAGCGCCTCCTTGCTCTTCAGGTCCCGGAGGATGCCGAAGTCGAGGATGGTCGCGTGGTTGTTGTCGTCGAGGATGATGTTGCTGGCCTTGATGTCCCGGTGCACCAGGCCCTTGCCGTGGATGTAGTCCAGGCCCGCGCAGATCTGCGCGACGATGGAGCGGACCTCGGAGACGGGCATCATCGAGCCCTCGTCCTGGTGACGCTCCAGCCGGCTCGCCAGCGTCTCGCCCGGCAGCCACTTCATCACGATGAAGGGCCGGCCCTGGTGCCTGCCGACGCCGTAGATGAGCACGACGTTGGGCTGCTCGAGGTTCGCCGTCAGCTTGGCCTCGCGCTCGAAGCGCGCGACGAAGACCTCGTCCTTGCACAGGTCGGCCGCCAGGATCTTGATGGCGACGGTCCGGTCGAGCGCCAAGTCGGTCGCCTTGTAGACCGACCCCATGCCGCCCTGCCCTATCTTCTTGTCGACCCGCCACTTCCCCTCGAGCACGTCGCCCTGCCTGATGGGCGACTTGTTGGCCTCCTCCTCGACCTCGAAGGGAGACGTCGTCGGCGCCGGGGCACCGCACAGGTTGCAGAAACGACTGCCGGCCACGAGCTTGCCGCCGCACTTCTCGCAGACCTGGGGAGCAGAGCGATCGGCCATGGGTACCGGCATTCTAGGCGAGGCCGCGCCCAAAGGTCAGTCTCGGCGGCGCGCCACGGCCCTGCCCTCCCTGCGGCCGACCACCCCGACTTCTTCTCTGAATTCGAACACTTGGAGCGAGCCCACGCCGTGGCTCGCCGAGACCCAAAGGCGAAGGGCCCGTCCTCATCGGAGAGGGACAGGCCCTTCGCCCTTCTTCCCCAGCTTGTCGGGTCAGCTCAAGGCTTGTTCGCCTTGGCGGCCTCGATGGCCTTGCCCACCTCGGCGCCGGTCATGGACTTCGGGCGGACGATGGGCGAGCCGATGGCGCGGCTCATGATGTACTGCGCGCTGATGCCCAGGGCGCGGCTGATGCTGAAGAGCACCGTGTAGAAGCTGAACTCGGTCATGCCGTAGTGGTAGAGCAGGCTGCCCGAGCCGGCGTCGACGTTGGGCCAGGGGTCCTTGATCTTCTGGACCTTCTTGAGCACGTCGGGGACGACCTTGAAGACGCGGGCCATGGTCATGTAGGCGGGGTCGTCCGGGCAGTACTTGGCGCCGAAGGCGTGGAAGGCGTCGAAGCGCGGGTCGGTGATGCGCAGCACCGCGTGGCCGTAGCCGGGGACCACCTTGCCGCTGTCGAGCGTCTCCTGCGCGAACTTGGCCAGCTGCTCCTCGCTGGGCGAGCCGCCGAACTTCTTGTTGGTCTCCAGGATCCACGCCAGGCACTCCTGGTTGGCCAGGCCGTGCAGCGGGCCCGCGAGGCCGTTCAGGCCGGCGGAGAGCGCGTAGTACAGGTCGGAGAGCGCCGAGCCGACGGTGTGCGCGGTGAAGGCGCTGACGTTGCCGCCCTCGTGGTCGCAGTGCAGCGTGAAGTACAGCCGCATCAGCTTGCTCAGCTCGCCGTTCGGGTCCGGCAAGCCGGTCATCTTGGCGAAGTTGGCGCCCCAGTCGAGCCTGGCATCGCTGGTGATCGGCGCGCCCTTGCCGAAGCGCTTGCGGTAGATCCACGCACCGATCTCGGGGAGCTTGGGAAGGATGTTGGTCGCGTCGTCGTAGGACGCGTCCCAGTAGTCGTCCTTCTTCATGCCCTTGTCGTAGCGGGCGCGGAAGGCGGACTCCTTCTCCATCACCAGCACCGCGGTGTTGAACATCGCCATCGGGTGCGAGTCGGCGGGCATGGCCTCGAGCACCTTGAAGACGTACTCGGGCACCTTGGAGTGCGCGACCCACTCCTTCTGGAGGTCGGCCAGCTCCTCGCTGCTGGGGAGCTCCCCGAGCAGCAGCAGGTACCAGATCTCCTCGGGCAGCCGGCCGGCCAGCTCGCCGATGGGCTTGCCGCGGATGAGCAGGCCCTTGTCGGGCGGGACCGAGCTGGTGTCGGTGATGAGCCCCTTGACGCCGCGCAGGCCGCCGTAGAGCGTCTCGACCGTCACCTCGCTCAGCTTGACCGCGCCGTTCTCCTTGACGAGCTTCTTGTAGTGTTCGCGCAGCTCGGGGACCTTCTTCGTCAGCTTGTCCTTCAGGATGCTCATGACTTCCACCCCGCTTGGCCTGGGCGGCCGGCCCGTACCATTGGTCTGAAACGTTCCCTGCGCGTTTTCGGGTCGCCCGTCGGCCTCCGGCACGCCCGCTTGGCCTCGCGACTTCCTCCGGCGCCTCGCTCCGGACGAAGTGATTTCGTCTGCTGCCTGACACCCGGCGCCGGTTTCCTTCCCCCTGCCGGGGCAGCCGAACGCCGTCCCTGTTCCTATAAGGGGGCGCTTTGCCCCGCGCACCTCGATTTGCGCCGCGCGTCACGCCTTTGCGAAGCGACCGTCATTTCCCAGGTCCCTGGCATCTTCCAAAGGGCCCTCCCTAGTCGAGCCTGACCTCGCCCCGCTCCAGGTCCTGGAAGAGCCCGCCCGAGGAAGGGGCGACGCGGAAGCCGAAGCGCTTGAGGTAGTCGGGGTGGAAGAAGCCGGTCTCCAGCTCGCGGACCCCGCGCTCCCGCAGGCGCCGGAAGAGCTCGTTCATGAGCCCGTCGGAGATGCCCTGCCGCCGCCAGGCCCGCGCGACGCCCACCTTCTCCATCCGCGCCCGCTCGGGGCCGACGAGCCGGAAGTAGACGCCCCCCAGCAACGCCCCGCGCTCGTCCACCGCCACCAGGAACTCGTGCTCCGCCGAGAAGCTCACCGGCAGGCTCGCCTCGTGGAAGAGCTGCAGGAGCCGCGCGACCTCGCGCGCCGACACCGGGCTGCGCACCGAGAAGCGGCCGCCGCCCGTGCGCGTCAGGTGCACCACCACCTCGGCCCGGGTCCGCCCGGCGTGGGGCAGGCTGATGAGCGCGGTGTCCGCCGAAGGCGCCAGGTGCCGGAAGGCCAGGCGGGCGAGGAGCCAGTCCTCCTCTTCGGAGGTAGGCCGGGCGGCGGTGCGCAGCGCCTCGACCAGCTCCGGCAACTCCGTGGACCCCTGGCGCGAGCGGACTCGGCGCAGCAGCTCGTCCAGGCCCTCGGCGAGCGCGGGCCGGGCGTTGGCGAACACCGTGTGGCGGAAGAAGCGGATGCGCGTCTCGGGCCGCTCGTGCTCGAGCGCCGCGAGGCGGTAGGTGTCCCACAGCTCGGCCAGCATGGCCCCGCGCGCCTCGAGCGTGGCCTCGGGGTTGACCGCGAGCCACCGCGCGTAGCGCCGTGCCGCGCTCGCGAGCCTCCTCGGGGTCAGCCCGTCCGCCGCGAGCCGCGCCAGGAACGCCTGCGCGTCGCCGGCGAGCGGTCCACCCCGCGCGGCCTCTTCGAGCAGCGGCTGCGCCCGGGCCTCCCCGAGCGTCTCGACGAGCGCCGACAGCAACAGCTCGCGAGAGGCCCCGCCACCCAGCACCGGGTACCTCCGCTCCACCGGCTCGACGAACGAGCGCTCGAACCCCAGGACGAGCGGCGCCAGCTCCGTGCAGCGGACGCGGTCCCACAGCGAGACCAGGCGCGTGCCCACCTGGTAGTCGTGCGAGGGGGCGACGACGTTGGCGGGAGAGGCCTGGTCGAGCGCCACCTCGAGGCCGCTGCGCGCCCAGAACCCGGCGTGGGCGGCGAAGGCGGTGGAGAGCAAGAAGGGCCAGAGCGCACGCATCCGGTCGTACGCGGCCATCGCCTCAAGGCGCGCCAGCTGCGCCTCGACGGTCTCGCCCTGCACGAGCTCGGTCGAGTAGATGCCGTATTCGGGGAAGGTCCCGCCGAAGGCTCCCACCAGCGGCGGAGGCGCCCCGGCCCACAGGAGCCAGCGGATCTCCTCGCGCAGCTCGAGCACGGGCACCGACTCGGCGACGTGGACGTGGAAGGCGAGCGGCTCGCCGGAGCGCGGAGTGAGGGTCACCAGGTAGATCGCTTCGCCGTGCGCGTTCGCGAGCGGCGAGACGCCGACGCCCGCGGGCGGCAGGTCGGCGAGCGACAGCAGCGCCCCCCGGCCGAAGAGGAAGGCCGCCTCGCGGGCGAGGCAGGTGTCGAAGAGCGCCCGCTGGAGCAGGGTCCGGTGCGGAGCCGGCACCTCGGGAGCGAAGAGCGTCACCTCGGGCCAGCCATACTCGCGGCCCGAGTCGGGATCCATCGCGAGGCGCAGGTTCGGGCCCAGCCAGGCGCGAAAGCCCAGCTGCAGCCGGTCCAGCTCCTCGCCGGCTCGGGCGGCGACCTCGGCGTCGGCGTGCAGCGCCAGGCGGGCGAGCTTGATGCGCAGGCGCGGATACCAGCGCGGGTGGGCCACGGCATAGGCCGAGAGCAACCGGACGATCGCCACCAGCCGCCGCCGATTCGCCCCGTTGGCGCTCCTGCCCGGCAGGCGCGAATGCTCGCGGACCTCCGAGAGCAGCGCCTCCACCTGCTCGTCGGCCAGCCCGTGCTCGGCGAGCCGGGCGTGGTCGCGCGGCTGCAGGAGGCTCTGCGCCTGGCGGCGCCTCGACGAATGCGCCCACCGTGCCGACGACGCGGCTCGCCTCCTCGTGCGCCACGAGCGTGCGCAGCGCCCGGCGCCGCAGCCACTCCGAACCGTGGGCACAGCGGCGCAAAAGGGAGCGGGCCACGGCCGCCGCCTCGCCACCGCGCACGAGCGCCTTCTCCAGGTGCTGCAGCGCGGCCCGGACGCTCGAGAGCTTTCCGCGCAGCAGCACCGCCGCGGCGTGCAGCGACTCGACCGTGACCTCGGGCGCCTCGACCGCCGCCACGAGCTCCTGGGCCCGGCGCCTCGGGGGGGCGAGCGCGCATCGGGCGTCGACCCGCACCTCCTGAGCCCCTCCACGCCTCTTTCCGAGCAGCGCGAAGAAGGTCGCTTCGCCCAGGAAGGCGCGCAGCCCGTCGTTGCCCAGAGCCCGCGCCGGCGTCCCGGCGACCGCCCCCAGGTCCAGGACCAGCCCGGGCGGCCGGTAGCCCAGGTCGCCGACGAGGACGACCCCCGGCTCGCGCTCCTCGACCCGGAGCCTTCGGCCGCGCGCGCGCAGCCAGCCGTCCTCCAGTGAGACGTCCTCGCGGAGCGCGCCCAGCTCGCGCAGGAGCCAGTGCGGCAGGACGAGGTCGATCGTCTTGACCGGAAGGCGCGCCTCGGCGCTGCGGTACATCGGCTCGATCAGCTGCCGGAAGTGCTCCTCCACCGCCTCGCGCCGGAAGCTCCCCTTGGGCGTCAGCTCCCCGTGGGCCTCGTCCAGGGGCCGGTCGAGCACTGCGAAGTCCACCACGCGCTCGTAGGGCGCCAGGAAGCGGTTGGCCGAGACCACCAGCGAGCCCAGCAGCGCGCGCAGCGACTCGGGCTCCTTGCCTTCCAGCGCGGGGTGAGCGGCGAAGTTGGGCCAGACGAGCAGCGTGTTGAACTCGCGCCCGTCGCCGACGAGGAAGGCCTGCGCGACCACGTCGAAGTCGCGGAAGAGGTTCTCCACCCGCTGCGGCGCGATCGTCTGGCCCTTGAGGCTCTTGTAGATCTCCTTCTTGCGGCCGGTGAGCCGGTAGTGGCCTCGCTCGTCGACGGCGACCAGGTCGCCGGTCCGGAACCAGCCGTCCGCGTCGATGCCGGTGTCGCCGTCCGGAGGCCGGTCGTAGCCCTTCATGACGTACGGCCCGCGCAGCGACAGCTCGCCGTCTCTCTCGACCAGGAGCTCGATGCCCGGCAGCGGCTTGCCGATGGAGCCCTCGACGTAGTCCCCGGGCGGGGTCATGGTCACCCCGCCGGTGGCCTCGGTCATCCCGTAGCCCGAGCACAGCTCGACCCCGGCCCGCTGGAAGGCGCGGAAGACGCGCGGGTCCAGGTAGCCCGCCGCCGACAAGCCGAAGCGCAGGCGCCCGCCGGTCAACGCGCGCAGGCGATCGGCCACCCGGTCGGCGTCGTCCTCGCCGCCGGCCTCCTGGGCCGCCCGCTCGTGCAGCTCCAGCCACTTCTGCGGGACGCTGATGAAGACCGTGGGCTGCACCGCGGCGAAGTCCTCGAGCAGCGTCGAGAGCGCCGGCGAGCGCGCGAAGACGTACTGGCTGCCGATCCACAACGTCCCCAACAGCTCCAGCCAGCGGCCGAAGGTGTGGAAGAGCGGCAAGTAGGAGAGGAAGACGTCGCCCTCGCCCAGGAACGGCAGCGCGAACGAGCGGCACAGGCGCTTGGAGACGAGGTTGTGGTGGGTGAAGGCGATTCCCTTGGGCGTGCCGGTGGTGCCCGAGGTGTACATGACCGTCGCCAGGTCCGAAGAGCGGACCGCGGCCGCGCGCGCCTCGAGCCGGGCCTGGGGAATGCGCCCACCCCGGTCGATCAACCCGTCCAGGCCGAGCAGCCCGTGCCGCTCCGCGAGGCCGCGGCTGGTGGCGACGACGGCCGCGAGGTCGGGCAGGCTGGCCTGCGCCGCGAGGACCCGCGCCAGCTGAGCTTCGTCGGCGACCACGACCACCTTCGCCTTCGAGTGGCGCAGCGCGTAGCGGACCTGGTCGTTGGCCGCGTTGGCCGGCACCGGGACGTCGACGATGCCGTGCGAGAGACACGCCAGATCGCACAGCGCCGTCTCGAGCCGGTTCTCGCTCAGCAGGGCCACTCGAGCGTCCGGGTCGCCGTCGGTGAGCGCCACGAAGCCCGCGGCGAGCTCCCGTGCGCGGCGCAGCACTTGCTGGCCGTCGAGCTCCTCGGGCTCGGGCGAGAGCGCGCGCAGAGCCGGCCGGCCGGAGAGCTCCTGAGCGCGGGAGCGCAACAGCGTCCCCACCGTGTAGTCCGACTCCGCCATGGCCGGCAGGAGGACTCCAAGCCAGCCGGGGACCTGGTCATCCGTCAGCCCCCCGAGGAAGGAGCGAGCTCGCGCGCCGTCCACGAGCGAGGCCAGCGCGCGCCGGACCTGGGGCCCCACTTCGGGGTCCCGTGCGCGCAGGGCCAGCTGCTCGACGACCGTTCGGACGACCTCCAGGTCGGCCGGCCTCGCAACGCGAAAGGCCGCCTCGACCGCGGAGAGAAGCCGCGGCACCTCGCTGCTCCTCTCCCAGCCGGGCCACCGCTCGAGCAGGGGGAGTCCAAGAGATTCGAGTCGCATGGCCTTGGGCGCGCCACGGCGCGCGGGTGCAAACCTTGGGTCGGCGCCCCCGCGAGCCCACCTCCGCAGGCGGGCGCCCCAAAGCGGCGCCTGCTAGACTCCGCCTCGTGAAACTCCCCTCCACCAAGATCGGGCGCGGCGCGCTGGGCGCGGTCGGCGGAGCCGTGGCGTTCATCGCCATCGGCCAGCTCTACGCGCTCCTCGGCAGCACCTGAATGATCCTCTGCCGCCCGGCGGTCGCCGGGGCCTACGGAGCGATCTTCGGGGTGCTCATGCTCCTGCCAGGCGCAGGCGAGCGCCCCAAGCAGCCCGACCCGCCGGGGCCGGACACGCAGACCTGATTCCGTTCGGATAGCCAACCAAGCCGCTCCGCCGATGTCCGCCGCCCACGTCAGCTACGCGTCCCTGCTGCGCCGCCACCCGACGTTCCGCCGGATCTGGCTGGGCGACGTGGTGAGCCTGACGGGGGACTGGTTCACCACCATCTCGCTCTTGTCGATGATGCTGGAGCTGACCGGCAAGGGGGAGGCCGTGGCGGCGGTGCTCATCGCCCGCTTCCTGCCGGCCCTGCTCTTCGGCCCGATTGCGGGCGTGGTGGCCGACCGCGTCGACCGCCGCACCGTGTTGGTCGCCTGCGACGTGCTGCGCGCCATCGTCGTGCTCGGCTTCCTGCTCGTCCGCGCGAAGGGCGACGTGCCGCTGGCCTACCTCTTGTGCTTCCTGCAGTCGTCCATCGCCGCCTTCTTCGACCCCGCCGAGCAGGCGGCGGTGTCCAGCGTCGTGGAGCGCGACGACATCGTGGCCGCCAACGCGCTGCAGGGCGTCACATGGTCGGCGATGCTCGCCCTGGGCGCGCTGGCCGGCGGGGCGGTCTCGCAGTGGCTCGGCCGCGACGCCGCCTTCATGCTCAACGCGGTCACCTACCTCGTCTCCGCGCTCTGCATGGCGAGCGCCGCCATCCCCGCGCTCCCGCGGCGCCCCGCCGGCCCGCTCACGCTGCGCTCGGTCTCGGGCTACGACGAGATCGCCGAAGGCGTGCGCTTCTTCGCGCGCGAGCCCGGCGTGCGCCGCGCCATCCTCGCCAAGGCCGGGTGGGGCCTGGCTGGCGGCGGCGCCATCCTGCTCTACAGCGTCTTCGGCGAGCGCGTGTTCCCCTCCGCGAAGGGCGCCGCCTCGGTCATCGGCCTGCTCTACGCCGCGCGCGGGGTCGGTGCGCTGCTGGGCCCCACCGTCGCCCGCTGGGCCACCGACGACAGCGAGCCGTGGCTGGACCGCTGCATCGGGTTGGGCTTCGTGGCGCTGGCCGTTGCCTATGGCCTCTTCGGTGCGGCGCCGTGGCTGTGGCTCGCCGCCTGCGCGATCGTCCTGGCGCACATGGGGGCCTCGACGCTCTGGTCCTTCTCCACCTCGCTGCTCAACCTGCGTGTCCCGGACCGGTTGCGCGGCCGCGCCTTCGCGGTGGATCTGGCTGCGCAGACCGTGACCATGGCTGCCTCGACCTGGGCCACGGGCTTCGCGCTCGACCACCTCGGCCTCTCGCCGCGAGCGCTGATGGGCGTCCTCTCGGCGGTGATGCTGATCCCGGCCGTCGCCTGGGCGGTCACGCCCAAGCACCTGGGCCAGACGGCGCCCGAGGCGCCAGGCCGGACGCCCAAGCCGGAGATCGTCGAGCCGAGCTGAGCCGGGCCCGATCAGCGCATCGGGTTCGACCGGAAGAACTGCCAGGCGGCCTCGCTCGCGAAGAAGGTCGTGCTCTGGATCCCGTCGGCCGGGCAGTCGACGACGCCCGTCTTGGGCACGCCCCCCGGCCAGCTGTGGCCGCCGCCCTCGATGGAGCAGAGCACCGTCGCTCCAGTGCAGCCCTCGTAGGCCGTGCAGGTCCCGTCGCCCTGCTGCAAGTAGGTGGTGGTCGTCGCGCTGCAGCCGTTGCGAGTTCGCCAGCCTTCGATTGTGTCCGGGACGGAGTTGAACGCGACTCCCGCGGGCCCACAGCCGGTGCCTCCAGTCCAGGGCACATGTCCGTCGTCGGTCCCGTGGATCTCCATCACCGGCACCGCCCGCCCTGGGGTGCAGGTCGCGACGCCGATGGTTCCGGCGACCGGGGCGATGGCCGCGATACGCGAGGAGAGCTCGCAGGCCAGGCGGTGGCTCAGGATGGCGCCGTTGGACATGCCGGTGGCGAAGACCCGTCGCTCGTCCAAGCAGAAGCTCGCCTTCGAGGTGATCGAGCAGCTTGCTGATGAACCCCACGTCGTCGACGTCGTCCTCCACCGCCTTGCCGCAGCAGAGACCTCCGTTCCAGGTCTGCACCAACCCCGTGCCGTCGGGATAGACCGTCACGAAGCCGTCGCGGTCGGCGATGGGATCCATCTCGGCCGACTGCGTCTGGATCTGCTCCGCGCTTCCACCGCCACCGTGGAGCAGCAGCACGACCGTCGCCGGCGACCCGGCCTGGTAGCCGGGCGGCACGTGGACGCGGAAGGTCCGCACCTTGCCTCCATGGAGCAGGCTGCCGCTGCTGGTGCCCGCCGCGTACCGGGTGCCGGGGGCCGCGCAGCCACGACTGGGCTGCGGGCCGGGGCCGCCAGCGTCCGCCACAGCGCTTCCAGCGTCGGCGCTCGACGGCGCTCCGGAGTCCGCCGACGGCACTGCCGCATCCAGGCGCGCGGCTCCCGCGTCCTCCGGGCTCGCCGAGGCATCCAGGACCGGACCGGCATCGCTGGCTCCCGAGGCCGCGTCCTGCGGCAGGGCCTGCGCGTCCTGGGCCTCGCCGGACGCCGCGTCCACCGCTGCTCCGGGCGAACCTGCACACCCGGCCAGGAGGAGCAATCCCAGAGCGCAGCAGGTCAGCGACGGGCGGTCCATGGTCATTCGGTCCTCGACTCCGGCGGGAAGCGCCGGTCCGGCATCCTCGAACACCCGGCGCGCAGCAGAGTTGCGGGAAGGTGGCACCCGATGTCCTTGGAGTCGTACTAGAGTGACTCGCCGTGCGCCCCCTATCTGGCTGGCCCGTCGGCCCCCTCCCCTGTCTCGTCGTCGGCCTCCTGCTTCTGTCGGGGTGCCACGACTTCTCGGTTCCCGCCGAGCACCACGGCTCGGTTCCCATCAGCGTGGCCTGCACCTCTTCCGAGGAGTGCGAGAGCGACCTCTGCGCCAACGGCGTCTGCTGCGAGCACGCCTGTGCGGCCGACGAGCTGTGCAACCTCTCCGGCCATGAGGGCCGCTGCACCCAGCGCCCTCCCGGCACCCCCTGCGCCCAAGCCGCCGACTGCCCCGGCGGCCACTGCCTGCACACCTCGACGCGCTCCTATTGCTTCGAAGACGACTGCGCCGCCGACGAGCGCTACGACCTGCCCGGGCACGAGGGCACCTGCACGCCGCGCCCCCCAGGGACGCTCTGCGGCAAGGCCGAGGAGTGCCCCGGCGGGCGCTGCATCGACTCTGCCGACGGCGTGACGAAGTTTTGCTGCGACCGCGACTGCCTCCAGGACGAGCTCTGCGACCTGCCCGACCACCTGGGCACCTGTACCCCGCGGCCGCCGGGCCATCCGTGCGTCACCACCGCCCAGTGTCCCGGCGGGCGCTGCGTGGACGCCACCGACGGCACGGCGAAGTTCTGCTGCGACCGCGACTGCCTGCCGGACGAGCTCTGCAGCCTGCCCGATCACCTGGGCACCTGCACCCCGCGCCCGCCGGGCTTCGCCTGCCTGAAGGCCGCCGAGTGCCCTGGCGGCCGATGCGTCCCCTCGACCGACGGGAAGCGGGCCTTTTGCTGCGACCGCACCTGCTCCGACCAGGAGGCGTGCAACCTCGAGGGCTTCGAGGGCACCTGCACGCTGCGCCGCCCGGGCGACTCCTGCCAGGCCGACCTCGAGTGCCAGACCGGCCACTGCGTCGACCAGGTGTGCTGCACCGACTCCTGCGAGGGCGACTGCCGCTCATGCGCGCTGCCGGGGCAGCAGGGCACCTGCAGCGACGTGCCCGAGAACCAGGACCCGCGCGCCCGCTGCGGGTTCTGTGGCGCCTGTACCCGTGGCTTCTGCGGCGCAGCGTTGGTCAACAGCTCACCCAAGCAGGAGTGCGGCGACCGCGAGGTCTGCAGCGCCAGCCAGACCTGCGGCCTGCGAACGGGTGAGCTGTGCTCCGAGGACTCTGGCTGCGCCACCGGGGCATGCTTCCTGTCGCGATGCGTCCTGGTCGAGCGCGAGCTCCTCTACCCCCGTCCCATCGACCCACCGGTCACCGAGCTGGGCCTGGGAGGGCTCGCCATCGACTCTCGCGACGCGATCGCCGTGGGCGTCGCTTCCGTCCACGAATACGGCACCGTCCCTCGCCGCGACCCGAGCCAGTACGCCACCGAGGTCTTCGGACCCTCCGGGTGGAGCCGTGCCGCGACCGTCGACCGGATCATCGACTCTACTGACCGGTTCCTGCTGTCGACGATGACCTACTGGGGCAGCCGCCTTTACCAGGCTCAGTACCATCCCTGCTCGGCGTCGACCGGGTGCGGCCTGGTCGGGCAGCTCTTCGGCTCGGAGCTGCAGCCGGGCGCCCGCGAGCAGATCAGCGCTCCGGACGCAGTGGTCTCTGCGGCCTACCTGGGAGCCGACGCGGGCGGGAACCTTTGGGCTGCGTTCAGCGACAGGACGATCTCCCCCTACGTCATCCGAGTCGTGCAGCGGCAGGCACAGGAGAACAGCGCGCCGACCTGGGTCGAGCGATGGAGCGTCGAGGACCCGAGCACCTTCGGCTACCGCCCGCTCTGGGGCGCACAGGCTTTGGAGGACGGGCTCTACCTGGTCGTCCTCGCGTCCGAGACGAGCGGAGAGGTGTCGGCGGTGGTCTACGGCCCGTCGGGCGTCGAGGTCACGCGCCGTCTCCTCCCCGGCCCCTGCGACTTCGAGGTCCCCTCGACGGCGTGGGCCGTGGGGAGCTTCGGCCGCGGTGCGGCGCGCGGCCTGGCCATCGCTGCCAACTGCTACGACGACACCTACCTGCTCACCTGGACTCCGTCGGAGGCCACCCCGTGGTGGAGCGGCATCGTCCCCGCCGGTTCGGCCATCCCCGTGCGCAACGCAGAGTTCCCCGCCTTCCTGCTCTTCGAATACGACGGCCGCTACGACGACCTGGAGCTCTACTGGAAGGACACGGACTGGCGGAAGAAGCGCGCGTTCGAGTCGAAGTACGCGGCGGCGGTGAGGACGGCCGACGCGGCGCAGGCCGAGGACGGGACCTTGGCGGTCTCGGTTTCGCTCTACGAGTACTGGAAGGGCGCCGGGACGCCCTCGACCATGGTCCAGGCATTGCGCTTCCACCGCTGAGGGAGGCGAGGGTCTGTCTCAGCGCTCGACGCCTACTGGATCTTCACCTTCAGGAACTTCCGCTTGCCGACCTGGAGCAGGTACTCGCCGGAGCCGACGGTGGCCTTGGGGTCCGCGACCTTCTCACCGTTGAGCGAGACGCCGCCCTGCACGACGAGCCGGCGCGCCTCGCTGTTGGAGGCGGCCAGCCCGTTGTCGCTCATCAGCTTGAGGACGCCGACGTTGGGCGCGCCGGCGAGCGCGTAGGCCTTCTCCTCGATCTGGTCGGGGGAGCTCGCGCTTGGCGTGGACGCGGTCGAACTCCTCGGCCGCGGCGTCGGCATCCGCCTGGGAGTGGAAGCGCGCGACCATCTCCTTCGCCAGGCGGACCTTGATGTGCTTGGGGTTCTGCGCGCCGCTGGCGGCGTCCTTCTTGAGCTGCGCCAGATCCTGGCTGGAGATGGCCGAGAGGAGCTCGTAGTAGCGCCACATCAGGTCGTCGCTGATGGAGAGCAGCTTGCCGAAGATGTCTCCGGGCTTCTCCGCGATGCCCACGTAGTTGCCCATCGACTTGCTCATCTTGTCGCCGACGAGCTTGCCCTCGACCATCTTGGCGTCGGTGCCCTCGAGGAGCGGGCCGGTGATGACCATCTGCGGCTGCAGGCCGTAGTCCTTCATCAGCTCGCGGCCCACGAGCAGGTTGAAGAGCTGGTCCGAGCCGCCCAGCTCCACGTCGCACTTGAGGGCCACCGAGTCGTAGCCCTGCAGGAGCGGGTAGAGGAACTCGTGGATGGCGATGGGGCGCTGCTCGCGGTAGCGCTTCTTGAAGTCGTCGCGCTCGAGCATGCGGGCGACGTTGTACTTGGCGGCGAGCTTGATGAGGTCGGCGCCGGAGAACTTGCCCAGCCACTCGCTGTTGAAGCGCACCTCGGTCCGCTCGGGGTCGAGGATCTTGAAGACCTGCTTCTTGTAGGTCTCGGCGTTGGCGGCCACCTGCTCCGGGGTCAGCGGCGGGCGGGTGGCGTTCTTGCCGGTGGGGTCGCCGATCATCCCGGTGAAGTCGCCGATGAGGAAGGCGACCCGGTGGCCCAGGTCCTGGAAGCGCTTCATGCGGAAGAGCAGGACCGTGTGGCCCAGGTGCAGGTCGGGGGCGGTGGGGTCGAAGCCGGCCTTCACCAGCAGCGGCGTCCCCGTCTCGTGGGCCTTCTTCAGGCGAGCCTGGAGCTTCGCCGGAATCTGGATGTCCACCGCGCCGCGAGTGACCTCCGCGTACTGCTGCTCGGGGCTGGTGTCTTTGACGGAGATGGGCATGGGAGCGTCCTCGGGCCTCGGGGTGGAGCAAGCGAGGGCGCGGAAGATAGCAGATTCTCAGGACCGAACTCGGGGCCGATCGGCACCGAGCCACCCTCCCGCCCCTCACTTCGATGGCCGCTCTCGACCCAATAAAAATCCCCCGCAAGAGCCGTGTGGGCAGCGTCCATTGAACCCTGTCAGAACAGGTGGGGAGCGTGTTCTGGCGGCCGTAGGCTTCCTTCTCGCCGAGGCGAGGGCTTGCTCATGGACGCAATCAGCACGGTCCCCGGAATGGACCATAGGTTCGAATATCTGCCACCCATCACGCGAACCGCAGGGGAAATCTTCCGGAGTCTGTGACCCCGACTTCGTATTCTGTTTGATTCGAGTGTAGCGCCCGGGTTGTGCCGCCTCAAGGCGGACCTCCCAAAGAGGGTCGCCGGCCATCATCGAACACCTGCTTCGCGTGGTAGCTTCCGACCTCGATGAAGCTCTCTCGATACCTGCGACTCTTCCGCTCGGGCGGTCGCTGCTTCGCCGAGTCGGTCCTCGACGAGCGGAGCGTGGAGCTCGACGAGCTGGCGCTGGCGCTGGTGCGCGTGCTGGCGGAAGAGCGGCCAGTTCCGCCCGAGCTCGCCGACCGGCTCCCGATGCTCCTGGACCTGGGCCTGGCGGTCGCCTCCGAGGGGGCGGACGAGGCGCGGCTCGCCCAGGCCCATGGCCCGGCCGCGGCCGAGCCGATCATCGACCAGATCGAGCTGACCAACCGCTGCCCGATGACCTGCGCCATGTGCCCCAAGGGCAACGGCCGAGACGACCGTCCGTTGGGACAGATGGACGGCGGGCTCTTCCGGGCGGTCCTCGCCCAGGTCTCCTCGCTGCAGCGGCAGTGGAAGCCGCTGGCGCTCTACTACGAGGGCGAGTCGCTGCTCCATCCCGAGCTCGACACGTTCGTCCAACTGGCGGCCGAGGCCGGGGTGCGGCCTGAGCTGAGCGTCAACCCGGCGCTGCTCGGTCTGGATCGCTATCGCGCGCTCGAGGAAGCGGGACTGTTCCGCCTCGTTCTCTCGCTGGACGGGCTCGACGCCGCGACGCTGGAGGGAGTCCGCGGCCGCGGCGCGCGCGCGGAGCAGGCGGTGCGCAACGTCGACGCCATCCTCGAGCACCGCGCCAAGACTCGCTCGCCCTCGCCGGTGTTGGTGTTGCAGATGCTGCGGCTGAAGACCAACGCCCACCAACAAGCCGAGTTCTTCACCCGCTACGCGAACACCGGATTGCCGGGCGTGTTGGCCTACCTCAAGCCGCTCGACGCCAACACCCCGCCGCACCTCTTCGCGCCCGGCGAGGAGCCACGCCCGATGCTCTGCAACGCACCCTGGCGGACGGTGGTCATCCTCTGGGACGGCCGCGTCGTCCCCTGCTGCCACGACCCGAAGGCGGAGTGGGTGCTGGGCGACCTGACGAAGCAGTCGCTGGCGGAGGTCTGGCGCTCCGAACAGGCGGAGCGGCTCCGGCTGCGGCTGCGGACGGGCTGGCCCTCGCCGGAAGGCCCGTGCGGCATGTGCGCGCACCGTCCCGACGAGTGGGTGCGCCCGTCGCTCGACGACATCCCCGAAGAGCCGCACTGGTAAAGGAGATCACGGCATGCCTCCCGAGACGCCTGCTGGTCCGCCCCCGGAGTTCTTCCTCTTCTTGGGCGGCCTCCTCGCCCTGATCGCGCTTGGGCTGGCTGCCATCGCGGTGCAAAAGCTGCTGCGCGCAGGGCTGGTCGAGAAGACACCGGCGGGCAGGGTCGCGAGTGCCCTGCGGGGACTCGTCCGGCTGTCGGGCGCGGCGGCCACGCCTCCCGGCGAGCCCCTCCAGTCACCGCTCTCCGGCGCCAGCTGCGTCTGGTACAGCTACAGGGTCTCCAAGCCGACCACGGGGCCCCACTTCCACGACTCGGACGGCCACCACCACGGCATGCAGCGCAGGATTGTGCGCCGGGGCCGCAGCGATGCGCCCTTTCTCCTCCGGGACGAGACGGGCGTGGCGCTCGTCGATCCCAAGGGCGCCGAGGTGATCACCAGCAGGGGCGGCACCACCTTCCGCGGCCCCATCGCCGCCAACCAGGCGCAGGCCGACGAGGAGCTGATCCTCGAAGGCACCACGGTCCTCGTCCTCGGCGAGCTCCAAGCCGGGGGAGCCAGCGATCGCGTCGCCGACACGCTGCGCCGCTGGAAGAAGGATGGCGAGCTGGTCGCCCGGTTCGATGCCAACGGCGACGGGCGCATCGACGACGCCGAGATGGCCCAGGCGCGTGCCGAGGCCAAGCGCGAGGCGCAGGGCGAGCCGCGGGTGATCGGCAAGCCGGCCTCGGGGCCGTACCTCATTTCCACGCTGTCTGCAGAGGCGCTCGCCAGCAGCCTGCGCAGCTCGGCGGTGAGCTACTTCCTGTTCGCGGGCGGCTTCGGTGCGCTGGCCACCTGGCTCATCCGGATGGGCTGAGCCGGGATGGTCTTCTCTCGCGGGATGGCCCGATGAAGGTGCACGTGAAGATCCTGGGGGCGCTCACCAAGCCATTCGGCAAGGACGACTTCGAGCACGAGCTCGCCGGCCGCACCAACCTGCAGGACCTGCTGACGAGCCTGGGCTACCAGCCGAGCCACTGGCGGCTCATCGTGGCCAGCGTCAACGGGCAACAGCAGCGCCTTGGCCAGATGCTCCAGGACGGGGACGAGGTCTCGCTGATGCTCCCGACCTCGGGCGGCTGAGGCCGCCCGCCGCGGCCGCTACCGGATGGTGATGCTCGGCTGGTTCTTCATCTGGTCGCGGCAGACGCGGTCGAAGTAGTAGATGACCGTGCCATGGGGCGCGTCCGCGGGAACGGTCCAGGGCCAGGTCCCGGTGAACGGCGGGATGTCGAACCAGACGCCATTGACCTGACCGAACTGGTAGGTCCCGGGCGTGGTCTGGCTGGTCACGGTGTGCGTGTCGCCGTCGAGGTTCTTGAAGACGATTGTGTCGCCGGGCGAGACGAACAGCTCCAGCGGCGTGAACGTGTAGTTCTGGATGACGACCTGGGCTTGGTGGCTGAACCCACCGGCATCCGGTTTGGCGACGACGATGGGCGCGCCCGCATCCGTCGGGTTGGGCTCCTCGACCTCGGGCGGGAAGCAGCCAGCAGCCAGGGCGACCACCAGCAGGTACGGCGCGACGCGGGACATGAGTCACCTCACGTCCCGGAGGCTGCGTCGCCCCTCGCTCCTTGGCTAGCCCTTCAAGCGGGCAGGCCTCCCGCTCGTCGTCCTCCCCCCGGCCGGACAGGCCGACTTCGCTACTTGATGAAGTAGCCCGAGACGCGCCACTTGCCGTCCTTGTCCATCATGGGCGTGACGGTCTCGACCGCGGCCTTCTTCTCGGCGAACGAGGTGTCGAACTCGATGACCACGTACTCCCCGTCGGGAGCGCCGGGGACGCTGGTCAGGTACTTGGTGGTCTTGACCTTGCGCGAGCCGACCTTGCCCAGCGGCTTGCGCACGCCGGTGAGCGCCTGCTCCCACTGCTCGCTCTTCATGGCGCCCTTGAAGAAGGTGGCCGCCTCCTTCCAGCTCCCGGCGTACTTGCCGTAGTCGACGAGCTTGAGCCAGGCCTCGGCTGCGGCGACCGCGGCCTTCTCCTTGTCCTTGGTGTCGGCCTTCGCCTCGGGCTTGGGCTCGGGCTTCGCCGCCTCGCCGGCCAGCGCCGCCTGCATCCCCAACGTGAGCCCAAACGCCGCGACGATTCCCATCGTGAGCTTGCGCATGTCTTCCTCCCCGCTTCGTTTCGAATGGTTGGACGACTGGCGGGACCCGTCCCGCCAGGGCCTTGCCATATCACCGGCGAGAGGGTCGCGCCGGCCCATGAGGTCTACTCGGCCGGGGTCGCGGCCGTCGCGTGGCCGGCTCGGAGAGTCTGGAGACCTATTAAGGTGGGCGTCCAAACGGGGGATTCGCTCTTTCCTCTGTGTTCATCCCTGGTTGCCCGACTTTTGTGAGCCGGATCACAGGATCTGGCTCAAGGGGGAAGGACCAGCATTCCCGCCAGCCGCCAGGCTTTCGGGTGCTCTGCCAGCGCGTCCCCGATTCCGCGATCCTCTCCCGTCACCACTACACGGAAAACCGCGCTCTGCGGCACCGCCCGTTCCCAGCCCTGGTCATCGAGGATGGCGCGGGCCACGTCTGCCGCGGTCACCGGCTCGCCGAGCTTCCGTCCCGTCAGCGCCGAGAAGCGTTCGGGGCGATGAACGTGCTCGGCATCGAGCGGCGCGCCGACGCTCCAGCCACCGACCACTGCCACCACGCAGCTCGCGCCCGCCGCCACCACCGGCTCATGCGGCGCATGCGCCTTGAGCGGCCGTCCCGCTGAGCCATCGGCCTCGACGACGACATGGCGCGCCTCCTCCGTGAGCGCGAGCGCCTCGTCCGCAGAGAAGCCTTGGCACTTGCCGCCCTCGACCCGGCTCGCCACGGTCACCCGCGACGCCGGTCTGGCGCGCAAATCCGCGCGCACGGCCGTCAGCGCACCGGTCCGGAAGTCGGGGCACTGATCAGGCGTCGGCGGCCAGATCCGGGTGGTGGTCGTGCAGAGGGCGCTCTCGCCGCGCTCAGCCCAGGCGGCCGCCAATCGGTACATGAGCGTGGTCTTGCCGCCGCCGCCGATGAGCCAGACGTCGCGATACTCGAGCAGCGCCTTCACTTCGGAGCCACGTGGAAGCGGCTGAGGATGGCCTCCAGTACGCCGCCGCTGATGGTGCGGCTCTTGTCGGAGATGGTGAAGCAGGCGCCCACTTCGGCGCGCGGGTCGACGTCGGCGAGCTTGACGTTGGCCGTCGCCTCGACGCCGTCGTGGAGGATGCCTCGCAGCACGCCGGCGATGGTCGTGTGCACCAGCTCGGCGCCGACGTACGCGACGATGTCTCCGGCCTTCACCACGTCGCCGATGGCGCGCACGCCGCGCACCTTCCCGGCCACCGGGGCGCGCAGCACCCGCTCCGCCGCGAAACCGCCAATCACACCTGGCACGCCCGTGTCCGGCGCGGCGCTGCCCTGCTCGATGACCCGACCCAGGTCGTGCCCACGGTTGGTCTCGATGACGACGTGCGCTTCGCGCCCGCAGACGGGGCCGGGCCCCAGGCTGATGACCAGCGGAGCCTGCGAGACGGAGGTGGCGCCCGGCCGCTTGAGCAACCGCGCGTCGACGAGCACTTCCGGGCGCCAGCTCGAGAGGATCGCTGCCTCGGGATCGACGAGGACCGCAACATGGTCGAGCGGACTTGGGAGCGCCTGTCCCAGCTTCCAGAGCCGGCCCTTCACCCCTTCGACCGTGCACTCGCCGTCCCAGACCGCGCTGCAGAAAGAGACGGAGCGCCGCACGGCCAGCGGCTCAGGCACCTCGGTCATGGCGACTTCGAACCCGGCGCGGAACAGCCGGTAGGCCGTGCTGCTGGCGTGCTCACCGGCGCCGAGGATGAGGACTCTCACGGCCGCGCCTCCAGGTCGGAGGGTGCGTCCAGGTCCAGCAGCACGCCAGGGTCGTCGACGGGCACGAGCTTGAGCTTCCGACGAGCGCTCCTGCAGGACCGCCCGCGCCCCGGCATCACCGGTGAGGGAGCGAAGCGCCGGCAGGTGCTCGGCACCGAAGACGACCGGATGACCGCGCCGTCCCTGGTAGGTCGGCGCGACGATGCCGCGCGGCCCGAGCGGGCGCCAGGCGGCGACGAGGGACGAGATGGTGGTGGAAGCGACCTCGGGCATGTCGGCCAGCCCCACGACCACAGCCTCGGTGCCTTCGGGGATCGCCTGGGCTGCCAGCCGGAGCGAGCTGCCCATCCCCTCGCCGGCTCCGGCGTTGACGATGACCCGGACCTTCGGCGAGTGCTCGCCCGGCTCCTCGCGGCGGCGGACGAGCAGGATCTCGGTCGAACTCCGGGACGCCCTGCCAGCGCCCGAGCGTGGCCGAAAGCACCGTCGAGCCACGCCAGGGCAAGCCGAGCTTGTCGCGGCCCATTCGCCGCGAGGCTCCAGCCGCCAGCAGGACGCCCAGGATCAAGTCACTCCGCCTCCCTACTTGATGCGACCGAGCGCCTTGAGGATCTTCTCGGGCGTGAACGGCCAGCTGCGGATCCAGACGCCGCAGGCGTCGTGGATGGCGGCGGCGAGGACCGGCGCGGCGCCGTTGGTGGAGATCTCCGAGATGGACTTGGCGCCCATCGGCCCGAACGGATCGTTCGTGTCGATGAGGACGCACTTGAAGTCCTCGGGCAAGTCGCCCATCTGCGGGACCTTGTAGTCGACGAAGTTCGGGTTCAGGCAGCGGCCCTGCTCGTCGTACTTCATCTCCTCGTAGAGCGCGTGGCCCATGGACTTGAGCACGCCGCCGTACATCTGGCCGAGCGCCAGCTCCGGGTTGATGGGCGTGCCGGCGTCCTGCAGCGCGTAGTACTTGCGGACCTTCACCTTGCCGGTGCGCGTGTCGACCGCCACCTCGCAGAAGTGGGCGCCGTACGGGAACGAGCCCTTGTCGGTGATGAAGACCGCGCCGGCCATCAGCTGGCCCTTGCCGGTGCCGCTCTGCGTGCGCCGCGCGATCTGCTCGAAGGTCACCTCGCCGGAGAGGCCCTTCACGATGCCGGGATAGACGAGCTGGAGGTGGTTCTCCGGCTCCTGCAGCATCTCGCCGGCCTCCGCGAGGATCATCTTCTTCATCTTCAGCGCCGCGTTGAGGGCCGCGCCGCCGGAGAAGTAGGTGCCGGAGGAGGCGTAGGCGCCGACGTCGAACGGCGTGGCGTCGGTGTCCGCCGCCATCACGCCCACGTGCTCCATGGGCACCATCAGCGTCTCGGCCGCCATCTTGACGACGACCGTCTCCAGGCCGGTGCCCAGGTCGGTGCCGCCGGAGAGCACCATGAAGGTGCCGTCGCCGAACATGCTGATGGCGGCGTTGGCGCTGTCGAGCCCGGGCAGGCCCGAGCCCTGCTGCACGATGACCACGCCCTGGCCGATCTTCACGTCCGGGTCGTTGCTCTTCTCCTTCTTGCCCCAGCCGACGAGCTTCTGCCCCTGCTCGAGCGCCTGGCCCAGGCCGCAGGTGGAGACGCGCTGCGGCGTGCCCTCACGGCCCTCGCCCAGGCAGCGGAGGATCTCGAGCATCGCGCCTTCGCGGACGCGGTTCTTCTCGATGAAGTCGAGCGGGCTCATGCCCAGCTTCTCGGCCATCTCCGCCGCGCAGAGCTGCAGCGCGAACGAGCCCTTCGGCGCGCCGTAGCCCTGGTAGGCGCCGGTGGGGGCGATGTTCGAGTAGTAGGTGTGGACGTCGAAGTGGACGTTGTCGCAGAGGAACAGCGGCAGCGACTTCGAGCAGGCGTTCATCGGCACGGTCAGGCAGTGCGAGCCGTAGGGGCCGGTGTTGGCCTCCAGGTCCATCTCCACCGCGGTGAGCTTGCCGTCCTTCTTGGCGCCCAGCTTGACCCGCACCTTCATGACGTGGCGGGTGCGCGAGTTGTTGAACTCGTCCTCGCGCGAGTAGCGGTAGAGCACATCGCGGCCGGTGACCCAGGTGGCCCAGGCCGCGACCTCCTCGAGCACCATGTCCTGCTTGGAGCCGAAGCCGCCGCCCACGCGCTCCTTGATGACGCGCAGCTTGGTCTCTTTCACGCCGAGGATGCGGGCGATGATCCGGCGGACGTGCCAGGGGACCTGGGTCGAGGCGTGGATGACGCAGCGCTCGCCCTCCATGCGGCTGTAGACGATGTGCGGCTCGACCGGCGTGCACTGCACCTGGGCCGACTCGTAGACGCCCTCGTGGATGACCTCGGCTTCCTTGAAGCCCTTGGCGATGTCGCCGATGCCGCCGTGGACCGACGCCGCGAGGTTCTTGTGCGGGTCCGCGTGGATCGGGAACTGGTAGATGATCTTGCCTTCGCGCGGATCGACGCCCTTGTTGTACTCGGCCAGGCCGTCCGGGGCGCCGACCACGTACTCGATCTGCGCGTTGTGGACGATGGGCGCGCCGGGTTTCTTGGCGTCCTCGATGGTGAAGACGCCCGGCAGCACCTCGTACTCGACGTCGATGAGCTTGAGGGCCGCGTCGGCGATCTCTGCCGTCTCGGCGACGACGCCCGCGACGCGGTCGCCCACGTGGCGCAGCTTCTGGTCGAACATGCGCCGGTCGTAGGGCGACGGCTCGGGGAAGCCCTGGCCGGCGGGGTTGTACCAGACGTCCGGGCAGTTCTTGTAGGTGATGACGTGGACGACGCCGGGCAGCTTCTCGGCCTTCGAGGTGTCGAGCTTCTTGATGAAGGCGTGGGCGTGCGGGCTGGGCAGGACCTTCAGGTGGCAGTGGCCCGGACGGACGCGGTCCTCGACGAAGCCCGGCTCGCCGCGGGCGAGCAGGTAGCCGTCGACCTTGCCGGCGTTCTTGCCGATGTAGCGCATGCCGGGGCGGAAGGTGGGCGCCTCGTACTTGGGCTCCTCGAACGGCGTCGCCGGATCCTTCTTGCGCGCGATGGCGAGCTGCACGGCGCCGTAGATCTGCTGGTAGCCGGTGCAGCGGCAGAAGGTGCCGGAGAGCGCGTCCTTGACCTGATCCTTGGTCGGGTTCTCCACCTTCTCGAGCAGCTCGGCGACGGCCATGAGCATGGCGCCGGTGCAGTAGCCGCACTGGACGACGCCGGAGTCCACGAATGCCTTCTGCAGGCTGGTCAGCTCGCGCGGGCGGGCGAGGCCTTCGACGGTGCGGACGTCCTTGCCCTCGATCTGCCCGACGACCATCAGGCAGGTGTTCATCAGGCGGCCGTTGACGAGGACGGCGCAGGCGCCACAGGTGCCCTCGCCGTCGCAGCCGTTGCGGGGCGAGTGGATGCCGCATTCGCGGCGCAGGACGTCGCGCAGGTTCTCGCCGGACTCGGCGTTCAGGACACGGGGAGAGCCGTTGAGCGTGATGGTGATGGACATGAGCGGGCTCCCTTAGGAAAGGCGGCTGGCGGCGGCGCGCAGGGCGCGCTCGCCGAGGACGGAGGCAATCTGGCGCTTGTAGGCGGCGCTGCCACGGAGGTCGTCGATGGGCTTGACCGCCCCGGCGATCATCGACTCGAGCTGCTCCTGCGCCGGCAGGGGCTTGCCGTCGAGCGCGCCTTCGACGTCGTGGAGGCGGACGACGTGCTGGGCGACGCCGCCGATCGCGAGGATGGGGCGATGGACGGTCTTGCCGTCGAGCTCGAGCGAGGCCGAGGCGGTGACGATGGAGATGTCGTTGGCGGTGCGGGTCTGGTGGAAGAGCCCGAAGCCGCGCTTGGTCGCTGGAACGACCACCGCGACGATGAGGCCCTGCTCGCCGGCGAGGAACCTCTCGACGGACACCTCGCGGTTGCTGAGCACGACCTGAGCGTCGGCCGAGAGCAGCGTGGGGATGAGGTCGGCGCAGGAGCGGTTGGTGCCGAGCTGGCCGCCCACCGTGGCGCGGTTGCGGATGTTGCGGTTGGCCATCTGGCCCGCGGCGGTCTTGAGGAACCAGGGCACGTCCGCGTGCTCGATGAGCTGCTGGAAGGTGACGCCGGCGCCGATGCGCAGGCCCTTGGGCGAGCTCTCGATCTTGTCGAGCCCGAGGGCCGCGAGGTCGATGAGCGCCTTGGGGCGCGGGGCGTGGAGGTTGTTGACCTCGGTGCCGCCGGCGAGGAAGACGGCGCCCTGGCCGAGCTTCTCCTTGAGTTGGAGGGCCTCGGCGACCGAGGCGGGGCGATGGTACGAGGGGACCATGGGTGCTCCTCTGGGGTTCAGGCGCGGACCTCTTTCAAACGACGAAGAAGAGTAGCGAGAAGCTGGAAGCGAACGCCACCACCGTCCGAGGGCCGGGAACGCCGGTCTCGGGATGGACTTCGGGCAGGCGTGGAGTGGCACGTCGGCTCATGGCTTCCCTGACGCGCAACGGTCGAGCTTGCGCGCGATACACCGATACCTCTGCGGGAAACCGATGCGGTCGTTCGGACCCGCGCCCAGGTTGGACGGTTATCCTGGGGCATCGCTGGCGGCGGGCGTCAGCTTGCTGGCTTCAACGTGCAGCGGTGGAGATCTTAGCGGGGGAGTCTGTTGAGTCAAGGCGAAGCCCATGGGGGGCTTGCCCCGAATGGGCGGCGAGCTTGACCGCATCCGAATCTCTGGATGCTCCTCGCAGCTCTTGTCGCCAGGGCCGGCATGGTTCACGGTGACCCGACACCATGCCTTTGCACATAGAGCCTGAGGGCTACACGAAGACCGCCTGGTCGGACTGCCAGGGAGCTTGGGGCAACCTGCGCGACGCAGTGGCGGCAGCACACCCGTTCCCTGAATCCGGGCGCCTGCTGTTCCACATCGACGAGGGCATGAGCTGGGAGAGCGTCCGAAACCCCGACCTGATGCGGAAGGCCTTGGTCCTCGTTGAGAACATCGCCAGGCAGGCCAGGGTCCCGAAGGACGTGAGCGAACACATCGAGGACGTGCGTGAGGCCTTCCAGGACCTGCTCGAAGCGATCGACGCAGGCAGGGCGTAGGCGCGAGGAGACGGAAATGCTCTCGGGCTACATCAAGAAGGCGCTCGAGTTGGGCGCCAATGCTCTGGAGGTCGAGTACAAGGACCGGCAGGAGCAAATCTGCGCGATGCGCGGGCCCATGGGCGTCAGCATCGGCTCGGTGCCCTCCAACTCGAAGGAGAGCGCGCAGCTCTACGACGAAATCGAGGCGCTCCAGAAGGCGAAGAAGATCGAGATCGGGAGCGTGGTCTTCCGCGCCACGGTCGAAGAGTTCGACAGCTTTGGCGAGACCGCGCACCGAATCCAGCTCGCCAAGGCGAAGTCTCGGTAGTGCCCCAGCTCTGTGATAGAGCATCCTGCGCCCGACACGGTGTCGAGCGAGACGAGGAAGCGATGAAGGCGTTCTGGAAGACCCGAAATTGACGTGTCTGGCAGGAGGCTGGTCAGCCTCCTAGCAAGGCGCGCCCCACGCCGGAACCTCCGCCCGCCTGAGCGCGCTCAGGACTGCGGGCGGTGAGGTTCCGCCTGCAACCCAAGGAGCTGCGCGATGTCTACCGACTACCGTCCGATGTGGAAGGACTTGGGCCTCGACCTCGAGGCTCACGACGCCCTGCTGGGCGTGCTCGGTCCGCTCTACGAGCAGACCTTCACCAAGCAGCCCAACCGCCCCGCGGCGATGAAGTACTTCGACTTCGTGATGAGCGAGGTCCACGGCCTGCGCATCCAGGAGCTGATGGACGCGCGCAAGGCCGGCCGCAAGGTCGTCGGGACCTACTGCACCTTCGTCCCCGAGGAGCTGGTGCTCGCGCTCGACGGCATCATGGTCGGGCTGTGCGCCGGCGCCGAGTTCGCCACCGCCGAGGCCGAGAAGCTGGTGCCCAGGAACACCTGCGCGCTCATCAAGGGCGCCTTCGGCTTCGCGCTCGCGCGCGTCTGCCCCTACCTCGCGGCGAGCGACCTCGTGGTGGGCGAGAACACCTGCGACGGCAAGAAGAAGGGTTGGGAGATCTTCAAGAACCTCGTCCCGAACCTGTACGTGATGGACCTGCCGCAGCAGAAGAGCTCCGAGGGCCGGGCGCTCATGCGGGCCGAGTACGCGCGCTTCGGCCGCTCGCTCGAGGAGCTGACCGGCAAGAAGCTCACCGTCGCGGCGCTCAAGAAGGGCATCGCCGCCGTCAACGCCAAGCGGTCGGCCATGCACCGGCTGTCGAAGCTGCGCGCGGCCGACCCTGCGCCGGTCTCGGGGCTCGACGGGCTGCTGATGAACCAGATCTACTTCTACGACGACCCCGCGCGGTTCACCGCCTCGGTCCACGCCGTCTGCGACGAGCTCGAGCAGCGCATCGCCCGCCGCGAGGGCGTCTTCGCCAAAGGCACGCCGCGCATCCTCATCTCCGGCTGCCCCATGGCGGTGCCCAACTGGAAGCTGCCGACGATCATCGAGAAAGCCGGTGCAGTCATCGTCGGCGAGGAGTCGTGCGTGGGCGAGCGCGGCACGCAGGCGCTCACCGCCGACACCGGCAAGACGGTCGACGAGCTGCTCGACGCGGTCGTCGATCGGCACCTGAAGATCGACTGCGCCATCTTCACGCCCAACCCGTCGCGCGTGGACCACGTGCTCTCCATGGCCCGCTCCCTCGGCGCCCAGGGCGTCATCCACTACGGGCTGCAGTTCTGTACGCCGTACCAGTTCGAGGCCGGCCCTGTGGAGAAGCGGCTGGAGAAGGAAGGGCTGCCGACGCTGCGCATCGACACCGACTACGGCCAGGAAGACGTCGGGCAAATCCAGACGCGGGTCGAGGCCTTCGTCGAGCGGCTGCACAACTGAGAGCCCCGTGAAGAGCGCAGGAATCGACATCGGATCGCGGGCCATCAAGCTCGTCGTCTGCGACGGCGGGAAGGTGACGCACACCGCCTTGGCCGATACCGGCTCCGACCCGCTGTCGTCCTGCCGCCGACTGCTGTCCGGGCTGAGTTTCGAGCGGATCACCGCGACGGGCTACGGCCGGCACCTCTTCAAGGAGCACTGGCCCCAGGCCGAGGTCATCACCGAGATCAAGGCGGTCGCCGCCGGCGCGACCGCCTTGGTCCCGGGGTGCCGGACGCTGGTGGACATCGGCGGCCAGGACTCCAAGGCCATCGCGCTCGACGCGCGCGGCCGGGTACAGAAGTTCGCGATGAACGACCGGTGCGCTGCGGGCACCGGTCAGTTCCTGGAGCTGATGGCGACGGCCTTGGCCTTCAGCCGCGAGGAGTTCGTGGCCGCCGCCCAGCGCGCGCCGCGGGCGCAGAAGCTCTCCAGCCTGTGCTCGGTCTTCGCGCAGTCCGAGGTCGTCTCGCTCATCGCGCGCGGAGCGTCGCGAGAGGAGATGGCGCTCGGGGTCCACCAGTCGATCGCGAGCCGCACCGCTGCGCTCCTGGGCGGCGTGCCAGTCGAGCCGGTGGTGGTCTTCACCGGTGGCTGCGCACAGAACCCGTGCCTCGTCCGGCTGATCGGCGAGGCGGTGCGGCAGCCCATCACCGTGCCGGATTCGCCGCAGACCGTGGCGGCGCTTGGCTGCGCACTCCATGGCGCAGCGGCGCCGGAGTAGCCGTCAGCGCTGCACGAGCATCTGCTGCTTTCGGACGTTGAACCGCCCGCGCTTGCGGCACATCCGCAGGGTCAGCGCCACCGAGAGCGCGATGGTTGCGCCACGGCAGAGGTTCGCCCAGCCGCCGCCCACGGCGCTGCTGTCCACCTGGAAGAGGAACCAAGCCGCGTTCATGAGCGTGTGGAGAAAGACGGGCAGCCACAGCGTCTCCCACTCCGCACAAAGCCACGCGAGCCACGCGCCGCCGGCGAAGGTCACCAGCATCACCTGCAGGGCGCCCGCGAGATCCCGCCCCTGGTAGAAGTGCCCGATACCGAAGGCCACCGCGCTCAGCAGCACGGCCGGGATGAAGCCCCAACGCGCATGCCGGAAGAGCAGCCCGAAGGCGAAGCCACGGAAGAGGAACTCCTCGGCGAACGCCGGCGCCAGCGACGCTAAGAAGAACTCGACTGGATCAACCGAATCGCGCAGCGACAGGCGCACCGCCAGGCCGAGCGTCATCGGCAGCGTGACCAGCGCCGCCAGCCCCAGCGCCTTCGCGAACTTCTGGGCGAGCCCGGTCACACTGAGCACGGACCGCAGGCCGAACAGCACTGCGACGAGCGCGGCCGAAGGCACGAGCCAGATCGCGTACATCAGCGACTGGGACTGCAGCCGGGGAAGGCTCGCCTCGTCGATTCCGAGCGCCAGGAGCAGCAGCGTCCGACCTTTGAAGACCAGCAGGAAGACCGCGACCGTGAGCAGCCCGACCAGCCGCGGAGGCGGCGAGGGCGCAGACGCCCCAGCCGCTCTGAGCGATGTGGGCGAGGCTACGGACAGGTGAAGGTCCCGTTGGAGTTGAAAGCGCACTGCCCGTCGGGCGTGCTGGCGCAGTAGAAGCGGCCATTGGAACCCATGCGGCAGTTGTAGCCACACACGTTCGTCCCGTCAGAGCCCATCCGGCACTCCGGGGCAGGCCGACGCACCCGCTCGCGCTCGTGCTCGTGCTCACGTCCGTGCTCGTGCCTACGCGGTGCCTCTTCAACGCCTGCCCCGAGATTCGAGCAGGTGACGCGGCCATTGGTGCCCATGGCGCAGACGCCATCAGGGGTGTTGGCGCAGGCGAAGACGCCATCCGTGCCCATCTGGCAGTGATACCCGCAGGCCTGGACGCCGTTGGTCCCCATCCGGCACTCGGGGGCGGGCCGGGTGGGCTGCGGCGCGGCGGGGGCGGGGCTGACGACCGTGGCCGAGCAGGTGACGCGACCGTTGGCGCCCATGGCGCACACGCCGCCGGGGGTGTTCGCGCAGACGACGACCCCGTCCGTGCCCATCTTGCAGTCGTAGCCGCACGCCTGCCGGCCGTCGGTGCCCATCCGGCACTCGGCAGGGCGGACCGTGGCGGCGCGCGGCCGACCGTCGACACAGCGGCCGTTCTCACAGACCCGGTCGCCCTTGCAGTCCACGTCCTTGGTGCACTGGGCGCGTGCAGAGCCGGAGGCGAACGCCGCAGCGGCGGCCAAGGTGATGAGTACGACTCTCATGAATGTCTCCCTGCGCAGGCGGCCTCGGGTTCGAAGACCGGCAACGTCCCCACTACTTCCCGGCCTTCGCCCGAATCGCCTTGAGCACCTTCTCCGGCGTGAAGGGCGTCTCGTACAGCCGCACGCCCACCGCGTCGTAGATGGCGTTGGCGATGGCCGGACACGGCCCGTTGATGCCGATCTCCGAGACGCTCTTGGCGCCGAACGGCCCGGTCTCCTCGTAGGTGGGCACGAGGATGGGGACGATCTCCGGCACGTCGAGCGTCGAGAAGATCTTGTAGTCGCGGAAGTTGGCGTTGCGGACGCGCCCGTGCTCGTCGAACAGGAACTCCTCGGTCAGCGCGTAGCTGATGCCGTTGAGCGCCGCGCCCTCGATCTGCCCCTCGGCGAGCCGGGGGTTGATGGCCGTGCCGCAGTCGACCGCCGCCACGTACTTGAGCACCTTCACGCCGCCCGTCTCGGTGTCGACCTCGACCTCGGCGAACTGCGCGGAGAACGGCGGCGGGCTCTTCTTGGAGATGGCCGAAGCCGTCGCAGTGATTCTGGTGCTGGTCGCGCTCGTAGAGCGAGCGCATCGCCACCTGGGCCAGCGTCACGCTCTCTCCGCCCGGCGCGAAGACCTTCCCCTCGCGCAGCACGAGCTTCACGGGATCCGGCCGCGGCTCGATCTTGAGCACCTCGTTGAGGTAGTCGGCCGCGACCTCGCGGATCTGCAGCGCGATGTCCAGCGCCGCCCGCCGCGAAGCCTCGCCCGACAGGTACGTCGTCGAGGACGCGTAGGCACCCACGTCGAACGGCGTGAAGTCGGTATCGGAGGTGTGGACGACGATGTCCGTCTCGCGCACGCCCAGGACCTCGGCCGCGACCTGCGCCAGCATCGTGTCCGCGCCGGTCCCCAGGTCGGTCGCGCCGGCGGTGAGGATGAACGAGCCGTCATCGTTCATCCGCAGGCTCACCGAGGCCATGTCGACCTCGGGGATCGACGAGCCCTGCATCAACGTGCACATGCCCAGGCCGCGCTTCTTGGGGCCGTCGCCTGGCTTGCCGCGCTTCTCGTCCCAGCCGATGGCCTTCGCCCCCAGCTCGATGCACTGCGGCAGGCCGCACGAGCCGACCTTCATCTCGACGCCGGGCCCGCCCTCGCCGAGCGCCGCGAAGACCGGCGAACCCTCGCCGGAGACGATGTGGTCGCGCCGGCGCAGCTCCACCGGATCAAGCTTCAGCTTCTCGGCCACCTCGTCGAGGAAGCACTCCATGGCGAAGGCGGCCTGCGTCGCACCATAGCCGCGATACGCCCCGCCCACCGGGAGGTTGGTGTAGACGGCCTTGGCGTCGAAGGCCACGGCCTTCATCCGGTAGAGCGGCAGGACCTTGCTGCCGCTGTTGGTCATGACGGTCAGAGCGTGGCCGCCGTAGGCGCCGGTGTTGCTGAGCACGTCCATCCGAAGGCCGTTGATGGTGCCGTCGGCGTTGAAGCCGCCCTCCAGGCTGACCTTCATCGGGTGGCGCGTGCGGGAGTTGAACTCCTCCTGCCGGGTCAGCTTGAGCAGGACCTTGCGACGGGTCTTGAGGACCATCGCCGCCACGCACTGCTCGAGCATCACCTCTTGCTTGGACCCGAAGCCGCCGCCGATGCGCGGCTTGATGACGCGCACCCGCCGCACTGGGATGCCCAGCGCCTGCGCGGTGATGCGCCGCGCGTGGAACGGCACCTGCGTGGCGCTGACCAGCACGATCCGGTCCTTGCCGTCGAGGTAGCCGTAGCAGCCGTGCGTCTCCAGCGGGCAATGCTGGGCGTAGTGCGTCTTCCAGGCGCCGCGGTGGACGAGGTGCGACGAGGCGAGCGCCTTCTGCAGATCGCCCGCGCCCATGCTCGCCCCCGCCGCCAGGTTCTGCTTGGCGTCGTACGGCACCGGGATGGGCATGAAGGCTTCGGGCTCGTCGTGGATGACCGGCGCGCCCGGCTCCATCGCCTTCTCGGGATCGAGGATGGCCGGCAAGACCTCCCACTCGATCTCCAGCGCCCTCCCCGCCTCTTCGGCGATCTCGCGCGTCTCGGCGGCGATCAGCGCCACCCGGTCGCCGACGTAGCGGACCTTGTCGTCGAGGATGAACGAGTCGTACGGCGACGGCTCGACGTAGCCCTGGCCCGCGGTGGTGTGCGGGTTGCGCGGTAGATCCTTCCAGGTGATGACGGCGTGCACGCCCTTCATCGCCCGCGCCTTGGCCGTGTCGATCCTCTTGATGCGCGCGTGCGCGTGCGGACTGGGAACGATGTAGCCGCACAGCGCGTCGGCTGGCGCGAGGTCGACGACGTACGGCTCCTGGCCGCAGGCCAGCCCCATCGCGTCGACCTTGGGCACCGACTTGCCGACGACCTGGAACTCCTTGGGCGCGGCGGTCACTGGGCGCCTCCGCTCTTCTTCAGCTCACTCGCGGCGTTGCGGACCGCCTCGGAGATCTTCACGTAGCCGGTGCAGCGGCAGAAGTTGCCGCCGAGCGCGTCGGCGATCTGCTCGTCGCTCGGAGTCGGGTGCCGGTCGAGCAGCGCCTTGGCCGAGAGCAACATCCCCGGCGTGCAGTAGCCGCACTGCACCGCGCCCGCCTCGACGAAGGACCTCTGGAGCGGGTGCGGCTTCTCCGGAGTGCCCAGCCCTTCGACGGTGACGACCTCGCGTCCGGCGGCGCGGGGCGCAGGCGTGATGCAGGAGAGAATCGCGCGGCCGTCGAGCAGCACGGTGCAGGTCCCGCAGGCGCCGTCGCAGTCGCAGCCCTGGCGGACGCCCTTGTAACCCGCCGCCTTCAGCACTTCGAAGAGGGTGGCGCCGGGCTCGCAGTCCAGGACACGGTCCACGCCGTTGATCTTGATCTCGAGTTTCATGAAGGCCTTCCGGAGACGGCTCTCGACCGTCGACCTACCCGGCATCCATCCCGAACGCGGCGAGGAGCGCTCGCTTGCACAGCACGCCAGCCAGCTCGCGGCGGTAGTCGGCAGAGGCGCGCGGGTTCGGCGCCACCTTCGCCGTCTCGGCGAGCATCCTTCCCGCCGCCTCGCACAGCGCCACATCCAGGACCTTGCCCTCGACCATCGCCTCGACTTCGGCGACGCGGAAAGGCCGAGCCTGCAGCGCGCCGACCACGACGCGGACGTTTCGGGCCACTCCACCATCGCGGTCGAGCGTCACGCACAGCGTCGCGAACGAGTACTCGTTCTTGGTGCGGCTGAAGCGCTCGTAGCCGAAGCCGCGGTTCGCCTCTCGCCGCGGCACGATCACCTTGGTGATGAGCCCGCGCTCCCAGGCCTTCTTGCCCGGCGCGAAGCACTCGGCCAGCGGGATGCGCTGGCTGGGCTCGCCGGCCCGGCCAATCTCGACTTGAGCGTCGAGCGCCAGCAGCACTACCGGCATGTCCGCCCAGTAGGCCGCCTGGGCGATGTTGCCGCCGAGCGTGATGGCATTGCGCAGCGGCCGTGACGCTGGCCCGCGCGAGCCCAAGCGCAAGAGCGCGCCCTCGGCCCCCGGCAGCTGCTCGGCATCGCCGATGGCTGCCAGGGTGCACGTGGCGCCCAGCTCGATGAGCCCAGGCTCGACGGCGAGCGCCGACAGGCCAAGCTGCGCCAAATCGACCAGCTCACCGTCGGGCTTGGACTTGCTGGAGTAGAGCGCGGTCGCTCCGCCCACGGGCCGAGCACCCTGGGCGATGAGCTGGAGCGCCTCGTCCAGGGTCTTCGGCTGCCGGTACGCCGTGATCATCAGCGGTTGGCGATCGGGTTCTTGAGGAAGTCGATCTTGGTGCGGGCCGCGGCGCGCGTGGCCATGCCGGCGGCGAGCTCGTTCGACTTCTTGAAGAGCTGCTTCTCGTCGACGTTGACGAGCCGGCTCTCCTTGACCACCACCTTGCCGTTGACCAGCACGGTCTCGGCGCGGTGCATGCCGGTGGTGAAGCAAAGCGAGGCGACCGGGTCGTGCATCGAGCCGGCGAGTCCGAGGTCGTCGAGCTTGAAGAGCACGATGTCGGCGGCCATGTTCGGCGCGATCTGCCCGATGTCGTCACGGCCCAGGACCTTGGCGCCGCCACGGGTGGCGATGCGCAGGGCCTTGCGCGCGGGCATCGAGGTGACGCCGGTGCCGACGCGGTGGACCATCGTGCACATCTGCAGCTCGCGGATCATGTCCGAGGCGTCGTTGCTGGCGCTGCCGTCGACGGCGAGGCCGACCGGGACGCCCAGCTCGACCGCGCGGGGAATCGGCGCGATGCCCGAGCCCAGGCGCAGGTTGGAGGTCGGGCAGTGCGCGATGCCGGTGCCCGTCTTGGCCATCAGCTTGAGCTTCTTCGTCGTTCAGGTAGACGCAGTGCGCGAACCAGACGTCGGGGCCGAGCCAGCCGCACTTCTCCATGTAGGCGAGCGGGCGCTGGCCGACCATCTTGATGCAGAAATCGTCCTCGTCCTTGGTCTCGGCCAGGTGGGTGTGCAGGCGCACCTTGTGCTGGCGGGCCAGACGGGCGGACTCGATGAGCAGCTCGTCGGTGACCGAGAACGGCGAACAGGGCGAGAGCGCCAGGCGGCACATGGAGAAGCGCTTGGCGTCGTGGAAGAGGTGGATGACGCGCTCGCTGTCCTTGAGGATCTCGTCGGGCTCCTGGACCACGTCGTCCGGAGGCAGGCCGCCCTTGCTCTTGCCGCGCGACATGGAGCCGCGGGTCGGGTGGAAGCGGGCGCCCAGCTGCTTGGCGGACTCGATGGTCTCGTCGAGGAGCTTGGCGGTCTCGCGCTTGGGGAAGACGTAGAAGTGGTCGGCGATGGTGGTGCAGCCGGTGAGCAGCAGCTCGCCGATGCCGAGCTGGGCGCTGGTGCGCACGTCGTCGGCGGTCAGCTCGCGCCAGATCTCGTAGAGGCCGACCAGCCAGTCGAAGAGCTTGGCGTCCTGCACGTAGGGCAGGTTTTTCTGGAAGGTTTGGTACAGGTGGTGATGGGCGTTGACCATGCCAGGGATGGCCAGGCCGCCGTGCGCGTCGATCGTCTCGGTGATCTTGGCGTCCTTGGGCGGCTCGCCGGTGCCCAGCGAGACGATGGCGGGACCGTCCACCAGGATCCACGCGTCGCGCAGCTCGCGCTCGGCGTCGTCCATGGTCACCAGATAGCCGATGTTCTTGATCAGGGTCGACATGTAGGCCTCGTACTTCCCCCACGGGTCACAACAGGCGAAGGCAACGGATGGTAGTGGATGGCGCCAGGAGGGATTTAGCGCAAAGCTCCTCCACGCCCTCCTGTGGCGTGCCATTGCTCGCTCGATCCATGGAGCCGAACATCCGCAGCCCACGATCGATGTCGGTGGTTACCGACATACCTTATGCAGAGCAGAGGAGACCGCTTGGGCCCTAGTTCTTCGGGAACCAAGGAATCAACGCCGACGTCCGCTTGATGTGCTCGGCGTACCCGGGGCGCCGCTCGACCGACCGCTTGTCGAGCATCGGCACGCTGGCGAAGACGAACAGGCAGGTCATGGCGCCGGGACCGATCAGCGTCCAGAGCGCCTGGCTGGGGTCCGCCGCGACGCCGAACAGCCACAGGCCCCACCAGAAGCTGATCTCGCCGAAGTAGTTCGGATGGCGCGAGTACCTCCACAGGCCCTGGTTCATGATCTCGCCGGGCTTCTTGGTCTTGGACCAGGAGTGGAGCTGCAGGTCGGAGATCATCTCGATGAAGGTCGCGCCCAGCGTGACGACCGCGGCCACGATGTCGATCCAGTTGAAGCCGGTCCGGGGAGTGGTCAGCGCGACGTAGGGCCCGAAGAAGCCCATGAACACCATGCAGGTCGGCAGCAGGTGGATGGCGCCAAAGCTCGCCGGCCACTTGAACTTGCCCGCCTTCTTGGCGATGTCGACGTAGCGCCAATCCTCGTGCTGCAGGCCCTCCCAGCCGGTGAGCCAGTTGATGGTCAGGCGCAGGCCCCAGAAGAAGATGAGCGCCGTCGCCAAGGCCGCGCGAGCGGTCCAACCCGCCTCCGAGCGCGCGACCAGGTACGGCGCCATGAACAGCGGCGCGACGCTCCAGTACGGGTCGTAGAAGCTGGAGTTGTTGAAGGCGACGCTGAAGACGAAGACCACCACGGTCGCCGCGACGTCCGCCACGGCCAGCGTGTAGAGCGGAGACAGGTTCGGCAGCGCCTGCGCGACGATGATCGCGACCCCCAGCGCGAAGAGGTAGGCGCCGACGACGAAGACCAGCGCGCGTACGAGGCTGGATGGAGTGGCCGAGGTGGTCGTAGCGGCGGGGTCGGTCATGGGCCCTCGAGACTTCGGTTCGGAGAGAGGCGAAGCGCCGAACCGAAGTCGCGTCAAAGAGTGCCCGCACGTCTACCGTCCCCGCCGCCGAAACGGAACAAAAGAACCGCTCAGGTCAAGGCAGCATCACGTCCGCCACCGGGTTCGCCAGAATCCGAGAGAGCCGAGACCTTCACCTCGCCGGGGGCGATGGCGTAGACGAAGGTGTCGAGGATGGCGCTGCGCTTCACGTCCGAGGTCGAGTCGCTCCACCAGGAGCCGCAGTAGCCGGCGACGGGGAACGGGATGCCGCCGCGCTTGGTGAAGCCGGTCTGGGCGCTCACGCCGTAGACGAGCAGTCCGTTGAAGCTCGTCCAGCTGCCCGGCATGCTCCCGGCCCCGCCTTCGCACGCCGTCACCGGGATGGCCAGCACCCCGAGCGGCGCGTAGTAGTTGAACGCCAGGTGGTTGGTCGCCGCCTCCGAGCCGCTCCCGCGGGTCCCGATGATTCTCCTTGTGCAGGAGTGCAGGCGCCGTCTTGTCGGTGACGTCGAAGACCTGCAGCAGGATTCCCTGGTACCAGGCGAAGGAGCCCTGGTCGTCGGCGTCGAAGCCGATGGTCAAGAGGTGCGTGGCGTCCAGCTTGTGGATGTAGGTCGAGAACCCGGGGATCTTCAGCTCGCCTTCGATGGTGGGGTTGGCGGGGTCGGCGAGGTCCAGCATGAAGAGCGGGTCGGTCTTCTTGAAGGTGACGATGTAGCCGGTGTCGCCGTCGAAGCGGACCGCGCGGATGTCCTCGTGCGGCGCGATCCCCTCGAGCTTGCCGACGACCGTGAGCACGCCTGCCTGCTCCTCGAGGACGGACAGGGTGTTGGAGACCATCCAGCCGATGGAGGTGGCGACGCGCAGGCGGGCGTCCTTCTCGTCCATGGCGAACTGGTTGAGCACCCTGCCGGGCACGAGGCCGCTGGCGGCGTAGCGGACGCTGCGGCCGTCAGGCTGGATGCGGAACTTGTGGATCGCCGTCACGTCCTCCGCGCCGACTCCGGCGTACCAGGGCGCGGTGTTCGCCTGCGAGTGCCGCACGCCGACATAGAGCGCCTCGGTCGAGCCGTAGACCGCGCCGGGGCGTCCGAAGACAGAGGTGAGCGACGGGGGCTGGGCGTCCTTGATCCCGAACGAAACGACGGAGAGCAGGCTCTGCCCGTCGCCGACGGAAGAGACGTGGATACCGGCGCAGGAGACATCGACTTGGGCGGTGCTGGTCTGCACGCCGCCCGAGAAGCGGCGGTCGACGACCGCGCCCCATGGAGAGGTGAACTCGGTGACGTACTGGTCGATCGCCGCGAGGTTCTGCGCCTCGAGCTCGGCGAAGCGCCGGGTGATCTCCGCGGGGTCCAGCACGGTGCGCGGCTGGCCGCAGGAGGGCGTGTACGAAGCAATGCCAGAGGGCCAACGTGGCAAGCTCACCAGCGGGTCCTGCTCGGACGAGACGCTGACCAGATGGACGACGTCGCCGATTCGCCGCGCGCTGAGGTACCCGGCCGGCACTTCGATCTTCCGGAGCAGGACGGGAGCCGCCCGGTTGGTCACGTCGATGACCGAGGCCGTGACCGCGTTGCCCTCGCCCAGGAACTCGCAGTCATAGCCGTAGGTGCAGGTCCGACCGTAGGTCGAGGTCGAGTACGAGAAGCTCACGATGCGATCGCCGTCGAGGAAGAGCTTCTGGATGGGCGACCCGACGTCGAGCGTGGCCACGACCTTGCTCTGGTTCGCCGGCCAGGCCTGGATGATGGCGAGCTTGCCCTCCGGAGTGGCCTGGTAGAGGTACTTCCCGTCGTTCTTGACGAAGTCCGGCTCGTCGACGCCCTGCACCTGGACATTGGTCTGGCTGTAGCTGGAGGCGCCAGGGTTGGTCGGCGGCGGCGCGACCACTCCGGCGTCCATCGCACCCCAGGTCGGAGCCTGGTAGCAGGGAGCGCAGTTGTTCTTCTGGGCCGTCGCGAGGTTGGCGCGCAGCTCGGCCTTCATCTTCTCGACCCAGACGCGCTTGGGGATCGCCGCGAGGTCGCCGCAGCTCGTCGCGGCCTGCAGGCCCGCCCCCTCGACCGTGCCCTGGTTGGCCGGGACGTAGGGCTCGACCGCGACGGGCACACAGACCCAGCCGCCGTCGGCCTCCTGCACCGGAGGCAGGACGTCGCCGTCCGGTGAGTCCGTCCACCCTGGTCCGGCGTCGCCGGCATCGAGGCCGGGCGAGTCCTGCGTGGGAGCCGAACAGCCGGCCAGTCCGAGGGCGCCGACAGCGAACAGCGCGAGGCAACGGTGCGAATGCTCGAGAGGTTTCATGGGGGCTCCGTGGGGTCCGGCCTGCTCACCCGCTTCTACGGAGCACCACGCAAACTGGGCCGTCCATCCAGCGGCTTCAGCGGCCGAGCAGCGCGCCGACGTCAACCTCGACGTCCGGGAACGCCTTGGGGCTGAGCCTGCCCTTGGTGAGCCGGGACAGCTTCTTGTACCGGCCCTTCTGCGGCTGGCTGCGGACTTCGACGACGTTCTTCACCAGGTCGACGACCCAGTACTCGGGGACGCCTGCCGCGGCGTACACCCCCGGCTTGAGCACGCGGTCCTTCTGCCGGGAAGAGTCGGCAATCTCGACCACCAGGAGCGCCGTCCTGGGGTGGGCATCGGCGTAGTCGGCGGGCTCGACGAGCGCGAGGTCCGGCTCGGGCTCGGATTCCTCGGAGACCGCCAACGGCATCTGCGTGCGGACGATGGCGCACCGACGGGTCCCTTCGATGAGCCGGTAGGTCAGCTGCGTGAGGACGTGGGCGTGCCGGCTTCCCTGAGGCGTCATCTGGACGAGCGCTCCGTACAGGAGCTCCACCCGCTCGCTCGCAAAGAGACCGAGGTCCACCATGCGGTCGTACTCCACCCGCTTGATGGGGCGCACCTTCTCGGGCGCGATGAGGCTCGGGTCGAGCATGACGGACCGAAATCTTAGCATCGGCCCGCGACGGCGCCGCCCTACCCCAGGAAGCGCTCCATCCAGCGCACGACGCGCGCCCAGAGGTCGTTCCAGTCCTCCTCGCGCATCATGTGCTCGGACTCCGGGTACTCGCGGTAATCGAGCCGATCGGGGGTCTCGCGGTAGAGCGGCCGGAGGTCCTCGATGAACTTGCGCGAGGCGGTCGGCGGCACGTTGCGGTCCCGGCCCGCGTTGAGCGCCAAGAGCGCCCGCGGCGGGAACTCCTGCGGGGCGAGGTTGGGGCTGCGCGGCAAGAGCGGGTCGTCGGGCCAGGCGCCGATGCGCCAGTCGGGCGAGCCGAGCACCGGCACCACCGCCTGCAGCCGCGGCTCGTGCAGGGGCGCGGCGTAGGCGATGTAGCCGCCCATGGAGATGCCGGTGATGCCGAAGCGGCCGGCGCGCGGGCCCAAGAGCGCCTCGAGCGCGTTGACGATGGCCGGCAGCTCGTTGGCCGAGCGGTTCACCATCTCCAGCATGTGGTGGAAGAACTGGTTCGAGCTCGATCTGCGAGTCGAAGTTCGGGAAGCGCCGCTCGCCGTGCCCCACCGCGTCGACGGCGACCGCCAACAGCCCCGCGTCCGCCAGCGCCTGGCACTCCTTGCGGTGCACGTCCTTGCTGGCCTGCAGCCCGTGGTAGACGAGCACCGTTCCGCGGAAGCGCCCGCCCGTCCGGTTGAAGTGCAAGAGCGCCGGCGCGGTGCCCTCGGGCGTCGGGATGTGGATCTTCAGTTCCATGCGCTGTCCTGCCGGTGACCCCGCGCGCACCTTTTGGCTGTCGCGCGCACGTCCGTCAAGGCGCACGTGCCCACCCGCCAAGCGGGAAACGCTGCGACTCGGCGCGACAGCGCAGGTCGTGAACGAGCGAGCGAACCAGGCAACGGCGGAACTCGCCAGCAATGCCGCGCACATAGCCCTGCGCCGCGGCGGCCTGCAGGTGCTTGACCTCGGACCCCGAACTTGGATGCGGCTGAACGGGGCTCCTTTCGCTCGAAAATCCCGCTCCACAGCCCACCCGCTTGGACCTCCTACTCTTCTTGACGGGCCCTGTTCAGCGGCAGACACTGCGTCGTCTTTCCGACCCCGAGGAGAACCGTCGCACATGGCAAACAACAATCAGAAGCTTCTGGGCAATGGGTGGGTGGTGACGCTGGGTGAGGACAACCGCGTCATCGAGAAGGGCGCCGTCCTTATCGAGGGCACCACCGTCAAGGAGATCGGCGCGACCGACGACCTGAAGGCGCGCTACCCGGAAGCGAAGTTCATCGACGCAGCCGGCCGGACCATCCTCCCGGGCTTCATCTGCGCCCACCACCACTTCTACTCGACGTTCGCTTGCGGCCTGGCCCCCAAGCCCTCCGCCAACTTCGTCGAGATCCTCCAGAACCTGTGGTGGAAGCTGGACCGCGCCATCACGCTCGAGGACGTCGAGCTGTCGGCCATCATCCCCATCGCCCGCGCCATCCGCGCCGGCACCACCACCGTGCTCGACCACCACGCCTCGCCGGCGGCCATCGAGGGCAGCCTCGACGTCATCGGCAAGGTGGTGAAGAAGGCCGGCATCCGCGCCTCGCTCTGCTACGAGGTCACCGACCGCAACGGCCAGGAAGGCACCGACGCCGGCATCAAGGAGAGCAAGGCCTGGCTGAAGAAGGCCCAGAAGGACACCACCGGCCGCCTGCACGGCCTGGTCGGCATCCACGCCGGCATGACCGTCTCCGAGAAGACCCTCGAGCGCTGCATCACGCTCGCCAAGGACTTCAACACCGGCCTGCACATCCACGTCGCCGAGGACAAGTCCGACGAGGCCGACAGCGAGCAGAAGTACGGCAAGCGGGTCATCAAGCGGCTCTTCGACGCCGGCGGCCTGGGCCCCAAGAGCATGGCCATCCACTGCATCCACGTGGACGACGCCGAGATCGACCTGATCAAGCAGACCGACACCGTCGTCGTGCACAACCCGCAGTCGAACATGAACAACGCGGTCGGCGCCGCCCGCATCATCGACATGATCGGCAAGGGCATCCGCGTGGGCCTGGGCACCGACGGCATGACCAGCGACATGCGCGAGGAGGTCCGCAACGCGCTGTGGCTGCGCCACCACGAGCACAAGGACCCGCGCGTCGGCTTCTGCGAGGTGGCCTTCGCGCTGCTCAAGACCAACGCGCAGATCGCCTCGAGCTTCTTCGGCAAGCAGCTGGGCCACATCGCGGTGGGCGCGCCCGCCGACCTCATCGTCAGCGACCACATCCCCTTCACCCCGCTGACCCCGGACAACGTGCTGGGCCACGTCATCTTCGGCGTCGCCGCCGAGCCCATCAACACCACCATCGTCGACGGCAAGGTCCTGATGCACGACAAGAAGCTCAAGACCATCGACTGGGAGGCCGTCAGCGAGCGCGCCGCCAAGCTCTCCCCCGAGACCTGGAAGCGCTTCGCCGCCCTGTAACCGCTCCACTTCCGCTTCTCACCGTCCCCTCGACGGAGACGTCGAGGGGACTTCTTTCGATACGAAAACCGAGGACCGTATGACCTTCCCGACCCTGCTGACCGACGCCCAGCTCAAGAGCGAGATCGCCCGTTGCGAGTCTTGCGAGGAGAAGGGCTGCAAGGACGGCTGCCCCGCCAACTGCTCCCCGGCGGACTTCATCCTGGCCGCCAAGCGCTTCGAGTCGTTCGACTTCCAGCGCGCCGCCGCCGAGATCATGTGCGCCAACCCCGTGGGCGGCATCTGCGGCGCGGTCTGCCCCGACCGCTTCTGCCAGGCCAAGTGCGTGCACAAGAAGTTCGACAAGCCGGTGGAGATCCCCGCCGTCCAGCGACGATCATCGCCAAGGCCAAGGCGCTGGGCGTGATGCCCAAGCTCGAGGCCGCCCCGAAGAACGGCAAGAAGGTCGCCGTCGTCGGCGCCGGCCCCGCGGGCACCGCCGCGGCGCTCTACCTGGCGCAGAAGGGCTACGAGGTCACCGTCCTCGAGAAGGGCGACAAGGCCGGCGGCGCCTGCAACCTCATCCCCAAGCACCGCCTCAACCACGAGATCCTCGAGAGCGATTTCGCCTGGGCGCTCAAGAACGCCAACATCGAGCTCAAGACCGGCATGGACGTCGCCGACCCGGCCGAGCTGCTCAAGAAGGGCTTCGGCGCGGTCGTCGTCGCCATCGGCCTGTACCAGCCCTACACCCTGGGCATCCCGGGTGAGGACAAGGCCATCGCCGGCCTCGAGTACTTGAAGAACCCGGCCAAGCACGCGCTCAAGGGCAAGGTCGCCGTGGTCGGCGGCGGCGCCACCGCGGTCGACTGCGCGGTGACCGCCAAGCGCAACGGCGCCGAGCAGGTCGAGATGTTCGCGCTCGAGAAGCTCAGCGAGATGCCGCTGACCGCCAAGGAGCTCCACGAGGTGATGGAGCACGGCGTGCAGGTCAACGGCCGCACCAAGCTGACCGCCATCGAGGCCAACGGGTCGATCAAGACGATGAAGATCAGCCTGGCCGACGGCGCCAAGTTCGAGCTCAAGGCGCTCAAGGACGTCGCCGGCAGCGAGCAGGTCCGCACCGACATCCAGCACGTCATCGTGGCCATCGGCGCCCGCGCCACCCAGAAGAAGGTGGAGAACGCGGCCATCTTCTACGCCGGCGACTGCGAGACCGGCCCCTCGACCGTCGTCGAGGCCTCGGCGATGGGCAAGAACGCCGCCGCCAAGGTCGACGCGCTGCTCTCCAAGGCCGCCGCGCCCAAGCTCGACAAGGACCGCCCGCGCAAGAGCTTCGCCATCATCAACGGCTACAAGAGGCTCCCCGTCTCGCTCGAGACCGACTTCTTCGGCCGCAAGCTGATCTCGCCCGTGCTGCTCTCCGCCGCCCCGCCGTCGGACGGCTACGACCCGATGAAGAAGGCCTACGAGGCCGGCTGGGCGGGCGGCATCATGAAGACCAGCTTCGACGCCGTGCAGATCCACATCCCGGCCGACTACTTCATCGCCTTCGACCAGCAGACCTGGGGCAACTGCGACAACGTCTCCGGCCACGCGCTCGACCGCGTCTGCAAGGAGATCGGCCAGCTGATCAAGGAGTACCCGGACCGCCTGACCGCGGCCTCGACCGGCGGCCCCGTCACCGGCAAGGACGAGCACGACAAGAAGGGCTGGCAGTCGAACACCAAGAAGCTCGAGGCCGCTGGCGCCATGGCCATCGAGTACTCGCTCTCCTGCCCGCAGGGCGGCGACGGCACCGAGGGCGACATCGTCAGCCAGAACGCCAAGCTGACGGCGAAGATCATCGACTGGGTGCTCGAGGCCTCGGACACCACCACCCCGAAGCTCTTCAAGCTCACCGCGGCGGTCACCTCCATCGCCGTGATCATGAAGGCCATCAAGGAAGTGCTCGCCAAGCACCCGACCAAGAAGGCCGGCGTGACGCTCGCCAACACCTTCCCCACGCTCGGCTTCCGCAACTGGAACAAGCGCGGCAAGTGGGACGAGGCGATCGTCTACGGCATGAGCGGCGGCGGGGTCATCCCCATCAGCTACCTGACCTTGGCCTCGGTCGGGAACATGGGCGTGTTCGTCAGCGGCAACGGCGGCGCCATGGACTACAAGCAGGTCGCCGACTTCCTGGCCCTGGGCTGCGGCAACGTGCAGATGTGCACCGCGCCGATGAAGTACGGCTACGGCTACGTGAACGACCTGCACGAGGGCCTGTCGCACCTGATGGCCGCCCGTGGCTTCAAGAGCGTCAAGGAGCTCATCGGCTGCGCGATGCCGAGCCCCGTCACGGGCTTCATGGAGCTGACGCCGAAGAAGCGCATCTCCAGCGTGGTCGAGGAGCTGTGCATGAGCTGCGGCAACTGCAGCCGCTGCAGCTACGGCGCCATCAGCATGGATGCCAAGGGCCACCCGACCTTCAACGCCGAGCTGTGCGTCGGCTGCTCCATCTGCACGCAGAAGTGCTTCTCCGGCGCGCTGCGCATGCGCGAGCGGACGGCGGCCGAGCACGCCGCGCTCAAGGAAGCCTGAGCCGCAAGCTGCCTGCCCCGAGCCTGTCGAGGGGTGAGCGCGCGGGCCTCCTTGGGCCCTGCGCAGTGACCGGTTGAGAGGAAGAAAAGAGGCCCCGTCCGCCACCGCGCGGGCGGGGCCTTTCTCTTGGTCCGGCCAGCCTCAGTGGACCATTGCCGGAACCGGGTTACCGGCCTTGTGCAGGAAGCCCCCGAAGTCGCCGCCAACTGGCTCCGCGTCGAGGACCTCGAAGCTGCCGACCCGAGCCTTGCCCGACGAGCGGGTGATCGGCGCGAGCCAGGTGCAGCAGCCGCGTCGGTGCTCGAGGCTCACGATGACCGCCTCCGCACGACGCTCGGGCCCCTCGGCGGGACACATGATCGTCGAGCATTCCGCGCCCGTCAGGACCAGGACGGCGTCCGCCCGCCGCGCCAGGTCGCGGAGCCACTCCGTGGACTGCCTCTTCGCCTGAGGCGGAGCTCATGTCCAGCGCGACGGTCAGCGGCCGCGGCCTGGGGAGCGGCACGCCCGTCTCCGGGTCGCGAGCCACATAGACGAACGCCACTGGCGCCAGGTGCCCGTCCTGCTCCAGGTTGGTCTTCATCAGCGCCATCAGAGCCGTGGCGACCGTCTTCGCGAACTCGAAGTCTTCGATCCTCGCCATCGCAGTCCCTCCCGCCTCCCGTGTCGAGCTGCCCCCCGGCCCTGGGCGCGAACCGCTCGCGCCCTCCCGGTCCCAACGCGACACAGGCTAGCGGCTGGGTCCGACATTCTCGGAGCGGAGCGATGGCGCAGAACGTCTCAGAACGGTGGCTCCGTCGGGCTCCAAGCTCGGGGGGGGTCGGTCCCCAGGGTCAGGGCGTCGGGCGAACCGAGCTTGCTAAAGATAGGCAGCTACTTTGTGACATGACTTGCGAGCCCTTGGCGTCTAGCAGCGGGAACCCGAAGTCCGATCCGGGATGAGCCCGGTGCGCTCGCCGGCGACTGAAGTCGCGCCTGAATCTGCGAAGCCCACCTGCGTGGGCTGGGTCGCAACGATCAGCAAGACTGAGTTCGAGTCTGCGCAGTCCTGGGTTGGGCGAGCTGAACTAGCGCCTTGAAGTCCGTCACTCCCCAGCCCGCGCAGGCGGGCTTTGCATCACGAGGCGCGGCTTCAGCCGCCGGCACAGGCGACTTCGCTTCACCACGGTGGAGCTCCTCCTCGGAAGGCCCCAACGCCAGCTCGTCTCCAACACCGCGTCCAGGGACTTGGGGGCCACCGCTCGAAGACCTCGAAGGAGGCGCTTGAAATCACGCCCCCCGTGTGGGCGAATCCGCCCGACCAGCCTGGAGGGCTCGACCATGCCTGACTGCGATTGCCTGGAGCGCTGCCCGTTCTTCAACGACAAGATGCCGAACATGCCGACCATCGCGAACCTGTACAAGCAGCGCTTGTGCAAGGGCGAGTTCGGCAACTGCGCGCGCTACATGATCTTCAAGGCCAAGGGCCGCGAGGCGGTGCCGGGCGACCTCTTCCCCGACAACGTCACCCGCGCCAAGCAGATCCTCGAAGGCACGTAAGCCCCGGCGGGAAATTCGCCCCTCGTCGGCTGGGCGCTAGAATTCCGCCAGGAGCGCCATGCCCCTGGCTCGCACGACACGACGACTGAAGCGCCGCCTGAGCGATCTGCGCGGCTTGCTCGATCTGCGCTCGAAGAACCGGGTCGAGCGGCGCAGCGACTTCTCCGCGTGCACCAAGCCGGTCCTGCTCATCTACGGCTTCTGGAGCACCCGCCGCGCACTGCGCGTCCTGGAGACCCGGCTGCGCCAGGACGGCTACTGCGTCTTCTCCATCCACCTCGGCGGCCTGCTCGACGCCTTCAACACCCGCGGCATCGACGAGAGCGCCGAGCTCGTCCGGGACAAGGTCGAGCGGCTGTATGCGCGCTACCCGAACATGGGACCGCTCTCGATCGTCGGGCACAGCAAGGGCGGGCTCATCGGCCGCTACTACATCAAGCGGCTGGGCGGCGAGCGGCGCGCGTGCACCCTCATCACGCTCGGCACCGCCCACCACGGCACGCCCGTCGCCTACGCCGGCGTCATGGCCCTGGGCCTGCTCTCCAAGAGCGTCTGGCAGATGACGCCGATGAGCCCGTTCATCCGCCGGCTCAAGCTGGGCGCGTTCCCGGCGCATGTGCGCTTCGTCTCCGTCTACTCGAAGGCGGACAAGGCCTCGCCCTTCCCCACCTGCATCCTCGAGGCGAACCAGCCCAACCTCTTCAACGTCGAGGTGCCTGGAATCGCCCACCGCGACTTCCTCTTGCGGCGCAGCGTCTACGAGGTGGTCCGCCGCGAGCTGGCGCGCGGCTATGGCGAGGAGCCGGCCGAGGAGAAGCCCAAGCAAGCCGGCGAGCCGGGAAAGCCGCACCTCGTGTCGTTCGACTAGCGCTGGGAATCGCAGGAGACCTGTCCGATGGGACGCTGGGATTACCTCTACGAGCTCAAGCCCGTCCCCGCCTCCGAGGCGTTCGTCGAGGAAGCCGCGAAGATCATCGCCAAGGACCTGGGCGTCTGGCCGCTGCAGGTGACGGAGTGGGCGACGCCGCAGGACGCGGCGCGCTTCGGTCCCCTGCTCGCTCCGGACTCGCTGCCGCCCGACGCCTCCACCTTCACCGAGGCCTTCAAGCTGGCCCGCCTGGAGCTGATGCGCGAGTTCGAGCAGATCGACGACTACATGCGCAACGAGCGCTGGCGCGCCTTCGTCCCGCCGGGGCGCGGAGTCGAGCTGCTGCTCTTCCTCACGCGCTACCTGACCGAGCAGATGCTCTCCATCAACGAGGCCACCGAGGGCCGCATCAAGCGCCCGATGCTGGTGGATCTGCTCACGCGGACCGAGCGGCACCTGAAGTCCCGCGCACTCATCCTGCCGAGCTGACCGGGTCGGTCCTGCCCACTGGTGCCTTCGCGCCCCAGCGCCCAAACCTGCAAGACGACTGGCAGTGCGTGAAATCCTGCCGGCAGGATCGCGGTTCTTGGCAACCGACCCCACCGCCCGTGCAGGCTTGCGCCGCCTAAGCACCGGAAATCATTGGCATGCAGTCGGGAGTCCGACCGCGGTGTCCCATGGCATGAGTGGTGCTTGGATGGCCACCGCATCCATCAAGAGCGGACCGAGGCGAGAGGAGCAGATGCTGACCATGGAACTGAGCAAGGCTGACCGCGTCCCCTTCACCGGCTCCATCGAGTACTACTGCTGGGACCAGCGCAAGCTCGCGGAGGCTCAGGAGATTTCTTCTCAAGGCCTGTTCCTGCGCTCCAACGACGTCCTGCCCGAAGGCTCGATGGTCACCTTGCGCCTGCGCCTGCCGGCTTCGCCGCGAGCGTTCACGGTGCTCGGCCGGGTCACCCATGTCGTCCTGGGCTCGGAGACCCGCCGCCGCGGGATGGGCATCCACTTCCTCGACATCTCGCCCAGCGACCGCGACGCCGTCGCCGCCTACGTCGCCTCCCGTCCGCCCCTGCTCGCCGCCTGATTCGCGGATCCCTTTCGTTCACTCGCCCGAGGGCCAGCCCACCGGCTGGCCCTTCGTGTTTCCAGCAGCCAAGGCCCTGCACGTCCCCTCAACTTCGCGTTGACGCTCTTCGAGGCCCGCTCCTATGGTTGCCCGCGCCCGGGACTTCCGCGGCTCCCAAACCAAGAGGAACACGATGAAATCCCTCGCATCCATCGTGCTGTGCGCCGGCAAGGGGACGCGCATGAAGAGCGCGCGCGCCAAGGTCCTCCACGAGGTCCTCGGCCACCCGCTCGGCACCTGGTCCGTTCGCCGCGCGCTGGAGGTCGGCGCTTCGCCGGTGGTCGCGGTCATCGGCCACCAGGCCGAAGACGTGGAGAAGTCCTTCACCGCCGACCTGGCTGGCGCTCCGGTCAAGTTCGCGCTCCAGAAGGAGCAGCTGGGCACCGCGCACGCCGTGCTCTGCGGCCGGGCGGGCCTGGGCAAGTTCGCGGGCGAGATCCTCATCCTCTACGGAGACACCCCGCTCATCCGCAAGGAGACCCTCTCCACGCTGGTGAAGGTCAAGCGGTCGAACCGCTCGCCGGTCGCCCTGGTCACCATGATCGCGCCGGATCCGCGCGGCTACGGGCGCATCGTGCGCGCGGCCGACGGCCACGCGCACCGCATCGTCGAGGACAAGGACTGCACGCAAGAGCAGCGGGCCATCGACGAGACCAACGCCGGCATCTACCTCGTCGACTCCGCGTACCTGTGGAAGGCGCTCTCTCGCGTGGGCCAGAAGAACTCGCAGCGCGAGTTCTACCTGACCGACCTCGTGGAGATGGCCCACGACCTGGGCACGCCCGCCGCCACCCTTTGCGTCCCGATCGAAGAGGTCGCCGGGGTCAACGACCGCGTCGAGCTCGCCCGGGCCTCGGCGGTCCTGCGCCGGCGCATCAACGAAGCCCACATGCGCAACGGCGTGACCTTCGACGACCCGAGGAGCACCTTCATCGAGGAGCAGGTCAAGATCGGCGCCGACACCCGGATCGGCCCCAACGTGCAGCTGTCGGGCAAGACGGTGGTCGGCAAGGGCGTGCGCATCGCCATGGGCTGCGTGATCCACGACTCCGTCCTCGCCGACGGCGTCCAGCTCAAGCCCTACTGCTCGCTCGAGGACGCCAAGGTCGGCAAGGAAGCGCTCATCGGCCCGTTCGCCCGCCTGCGCCCCGGCACCGACCTCGCCGAGAAGGTGCACGTCGGCAACTTCGTCGAGACCAAGAAGGCGAAGATCGGCAAGGGCAGCAAGGCCAACCACCTGACCTACCTGGGCGACTGCGAGATTGGCTCGGGGGTCAACGTCGGCGCCGGGACCATCACCTGCAACTACGACGGCGTGAACAAGCACAAGACCGTCCTCGGCGACGGCGTCTTCGTCGGCAGCGACAGCCAGTTCGTGGCGCCGGTCACCGTCGGCAAGGGCGCGTACATCGGCTCGGGCAGCACCATCACCGACGACATCCCCCCAGATTCCTTGGCGATTGCCCGGTCTCGCCAGGTCACCAAGCCCGGCTACATGAGGAAGAAGAAGGCCGGGTGACCATTCGTAGGGGATGAACGCGCTTCCCCCTGCGTTGAGGAAATGAATCTGGAGCCGTCGGGCACTAGGTTTGTGGCCCTTGTGGGAGAAGCGCAGGACTCGACGAGATCGACCCGTTCGAGGCGCGGTGACAGATAGCTCTGGCCCCTCGACAAGCTCGGGGTATCGGGACCGAAGGTGACCTCTCATGTGCGGAATCGTTGGCTACATCGGCAAGCAGGACAGCGTCCCCATCATCATCGGAGGCCTGCGCAAGCTGGAGTACCGCGGCTACGACTCCGCCGGCGCGGCGGTGGTCACCGGCGACAGGCTCCGCGTGCTGCGCTGCCGCGGCAAGCTCGCCAACCTCGAGTCGCTCGTCGGCAAGGAGGCCCTCTCGGGCACCCCCGGCATCGGGCACACCCGTTGGGCGACGCACGGCCGGCCCTCGGACGAGAACGCCCACCCGCACTTCCACAAGGGCGTCGCCGTCGTCCACAACGGCATCATCGAGAACCACCTCTCCCTGAAGGAGTCGCTCAAGGAGAAGGGCCACACCTTCACCAGCGAGACCGACACCGAGATCTTCGCGCACCTCATCTCCGACGAGATCGAGCGCGGCAAGGAGCTGGCCGAGGCGGTCCGCGGCGCGCTGCAGAAGGTCAAGGGCACCTACGCGCTGGCGGTGCTGTACGAGAAGGAGCCCACCAAGCTCGTCGCGGTCAAGAACGCCAGCCCGCTCGTCCTGGGCCTGGGCAAGGGCGAGAACTTCATCGCCTCCGACGTGCCGGCGCTGCTCGAGCACACCCGCGACGTCATCTTCCTGGAGGAGGGCGACTTCGCGGTCATCACCGCCGACGCCGTGACCCTCACCGACTCGGTCGGCCGCCCGGTCAAGCGGACCTCCCGCCGCGTGGAGTGGACGCCGCTGATGGCCGAGAAGGGCGGCCACAAGCACTTCATGCACAAGGAGATCTTCGAGCAGGCCCGCGCCATCGCCGACACCGTGCGCGCCCGGGCCTCCGTCGAGGAGGGCGACGTCTACCTCGACGGGGTCGACGCCGCGGTGCTCAAGCGCATCAAGAAGGCGGTCATCCTGGGCTGCGGCACCAGCTACCACGCGGGCCTGGTCGGCCGGCAGATGATCGAGACCTTCGCGCGCATCCCGGTGGAGACCGACCTCGCCAGCGAGTTCCGGTACCGCGACGCGCTGGTCGACTCCGAGACCCTGGCCATCTCCATCAGCCAGTCGGGCGAGACCGCGGACACGCTGGCGGCCCTGCGCGAGGCCAAGGCGCGCGGCTGCCCGACCATCTCGGTGGTCAACGTGCTCGGCTCGGCCATCGCCCGCGAGTCCGACGCCTGCATCTACACCCACGCCGGCCCGGAGATCGGCGTCGCCTCCACCAAGGCCTTCACCACCCAGCTCGCGGCCCTCTACATGCTCGCCATCAAGGTGGCCCGCGCCCGCGGGGTCATGACCGCGGCGGACGCACAGCAGCACCTGTCCAACCTGCGCGGCGTGCCCAAGCTCGTCGAAGGCGTCCTGCACTGCGAGGAGCCGGTCAAGAACCTCGCCCGCATCTGGCAGGGCGCCACCGACTGCCTCTTCCTCGGCCGCGGCCCCCAGTACCCGGTGGCGCTCGAGGGCGCGCTCAAGCTCAAGGAGATCAGCTACGTCCACGCCGAGGGCTACCCCGCCGGCGAGATGAAGCACGGCCCCATCGCGCTCATCGACCCGACCCTGCCGGTGGTGGTCATCGCCCCGCGCGGCCCGGGCTACGAGAAGATGATCGGCAACATCGAGGAGGTCCGCGCGCGCGGCGGCAAGGTCATCGCCGTCTGCAACGAGGGCGACTCCGAGATCACCCGGCTCGCCGACCACGTCGTCCGCATCCCGCCGTGCGAGCCGCTGCTGGCGCCGATGCTCACGGCCATCCCGCTGCAGCTCTTCGCCTACCACGTGGCGGACCTGCGCGGCACCGACGTCGACCAACCGCGCAACCTGGCCAAGAGCGTCACCGTCGAGTAGATGCTGCGGCTCTTCATCGCCGTCACGCTGCCGGAGGACGCGCTCGCAGCCTGCGGTCGGGAGACGAAGCGGGTCGAGCAGGCGCTCGGCCCCTTGGCCAAGGGCGTGCGCTTTCCTCGGGCCGAAGGCCTGCACTTCACCCTCAAGTTCCTGGGCCCGGTGCCCGAGGAGCAGGTCGCGCCGATCCGCGCGGCGCTGGAGAAGGCCGCCGCGACGGTCTCGCCGTTCTCGCTCGCGCTCGGAGGCCTGCAAGCCTTTCCCAATCCCCGGCGGCCGCGGGTCGTCTACCTCGCGACCGCCGAGGGCGGGCTACCGATGAAGAGCCTGGCCGCCGCCGTCGAGGAGCAGGTCTCCTCGCTCGGGTTCCCGTCCGAGGAGCGCGGCTTCACGCCCCACGTCACCCTCGCCCGCGTCAAGGACTTCAAGGCGGCGCAGCGGATCGGCGCGCGCATCGCCGAGCTGCCCGCGGCCGACGTCGCGCGCTTCGAAGTGAAGGACGTCGCGCTGATGCTCTCGGAGCTCGGCGCCGGCGGCAGCCGCTACTCGGCGCTCGCGCGCTGCAAGCTCGGCTAGCGCGCTGGCGCGGGCTGAGGGGCCAGGGCCGCCGTCTGGCCGCGGCGGAGGCGGAAGCTGCCGGCCGTCGCCAGGAGCGTGGCCACGATGGCAATGACGAGCGCGGCGAAGGTGCAGTTGAGCGACTCGCGCAGCCCGACCAGGAAGACGCGCATGAACTCGTCGCCGCTCATCGACTGCACGGCGCGCACGGTCGTCTGCAGGCCGGCAACGGTGCCGAGCAGCCCGGCGAGGAGCGTGGCGAAGGAGAGGCCGACGACGAGTGAGCGCGTGGACCCTCGTGGGCGCGCCAGGTAGAACGCACCGAGCGCGAGCGCCAGGCCGCCGAAGAAGAAGACGGGGTAGATGCCGTAGCCGGCGTCTTCGATGAACTCGAGCATCGCTTGCCTCCCGGTTCGCGCTGCGTTTCCGGCTAGAGACACCGGCTGCCTCGCGCGAGTTCCGGGCTTCAGCGCGCCACGCAGTAGTTCCCGCTGGCGACGCCCTCCACCCTCAGCGATGCAGGCACCAGCGTCTCGCAGCTCCAGCCAGGACCGCAGTCCCTCTCGTCGAGGCAGGCCCGGCTGCAGACGCCTGCAGCCGATCCGGATCGCTGCAGGCAGACCTGGTCGTCGCAGTCGGCGGCGCCGAAGTAGACGAGGCTCCTCGAAGAGCTCGGGGGGTCGCTCGCTGAGCTCGGGTTGTCGAACGCCTCCTGAATGGACTCGGGGATCTGGCAGGAGGCCCCGAGGTCGCTCGGGGCACAGGACGCAACCGGGACCAGCAGGACGAGCACCACCGGGAGAGAGCGCATGACCGGATGAGTGGCCGCGCCAAGAGCCGCCTGTCACTCGTCGACGTCGACCTGGTCCAGCCTCTGGAGCACGTCCAGATTCTCCAAGAGTTCCAGGTCCTTGATGATCTGCTCGTCTTCGGAGGAGTGGCCCTTGGCGCCGCCCGCATCGGGAGTAGGCTTCGGCTTGCCCGGCATCCCCCCATCCGGCGGCGCTGCTCCCACCGCGAGCGCTGCCACGATTGCCGTCAGTGCGAGCCATCCGCGCATGAAGTGGTCCTTAGCCTGCCCTGCTCCGGCCAGGCAAGGCTTTGCCCCCACCGGCTTTCACAACACGACTCATGACGCAGCGCGCCAAAACTGGTAACACGTTGCCCTTCCTACGGAGATGGGAGACGCGATGGCCTTCTCAATGAAGCGAGACATCCCGGCGATGTCCGGCGCCGTCTTCGACCTGTGCATCGTCGGCGGCGGCATCACCGGTCTGTGCGTGGCCCACGACGCGGCGGCGCGCGGGCTGAAGGTGGCCCTGCTCGAACGCGGCGACTTCTCCGAGGGCACCTCGAGCGCGTCGACCAAGCTCGTCCACGGCGGCACGCGCTACCTGGAGCACGCCGAGTTCGGGTTGGTGCGCGAGGCCCTGCGCGAGCGGCGGGTGCTGCTCAAGCTGGCGCCGCACATGACCCGGCCCCTGCCCTTCATGATCCCGCTGTACCGCAAGGGTCCGGTCGCCCCGACGCTCATCCGCACCGGGATGCTGATGTACGACATGCTGTCGTACGACAAGAACCGCGACGCCTTGCCCGACAAGCTCTTCCCCCTCCACCGCTACGTCAGTCCCGAGGAGGCGGTCTCGCTCGAGCCGGAGCTGGAGGCCAAGGACCTGCTCGGCGCCTCGGTCTACACCGACGGCCAGATGCCCAACCCGATGCGGCTGGCCCTGGAGTTCGCCAAGACCGCCGCGGGCAACGGCGCGATGCTCGCCAACTACGCGCGCGTCACCGGGCTCAAGGTCGAAGGCGCCAAGGTGGTGGGGGTCGAGGCCCTCGACCGCCTGACCGGCAAGAGCTTCAGCGTCACCGCGGCGCTCACCGTCAACTGCGCCGGGATCTGGGCGACCGAGGTGATGAAGCTCCTGAACCTGCCGCTGCCCGTGCAGCTCAAGCCGAGCAAGGGCATCCACGTCGTCACCCGGCCCATCACCAAGACGCACGCGGTGGTGAGCGTCTCGCCCACCGGCCGGCGGGTGATGATCATCCCCTGGCGCGGCAAGAGCCTCATCGGCACGACCGACGACTTCTACGAGGGCGACATCGACCGCATCCGCGCCACGACCGCGGAGATCCAGAATCCTCCTCGACGAGATCAACGCCTTCGTCCCCTCCGCCCGGCTCACCCAGGCGGACGTCGAAGCGGCCTACGCGGGGGCGCGCCCGCTGGTGAGCCGCCCCGGGAAGTCCGCCTCCGACCTGTCGCGCAAGTACCAGATCCTCGACCACGGCAAGGTCTCGGGCCGCCCCGGGTTCATCTCGGTGCTGGGCGGCAAGTACACCACCAGCCGGGCCATGGCCGAGGACATCGTCGACCAGGTCTGCAAGAAGGTCGGCAAGGGCGGCCCCTGCACGACCGAACACCTGCCCATCGGCGGCGGGGACATTGGGGTGGTGGCCGAGTACCTGGAGCGCCAGAAGGCGTCGGCCAAGGACCTCGTCGATGAGGCGTGCCTCGCCGAGCTCGTGTCCTCCTACGGCTCGGGCTACGTCGAGGTCCTCGACTACGTGCGCAAGGACGCGCGGCTCGGCCAGCGCATCGCACCCGACCGGCCGTTCATCCTGGCGCAGGTGCGGCACGCCGTGGAGCACGAGATGGCACACTCCGTCTCGGATATCGCGCTGCGGCGGACCGACGCCGGCAACATGGGCGACAAGGACCTCCTGGTCGGCAAGGCCATCGCCGCCGAGCTGCAGCAGGTGCTGGGGCTGAGCGCCGAAGCCGTCGAGAAGCAGCTGGCCGAGTACAAGGACCAGCTGGCCATCGACGTCTCGCCGGCGCCGGCTCCTGCCGAAGCTGCGGCGGCGCCTTCTGCGGCCAAGCCCGCCTGAGATCTGCGCAGGCGGGCCCTCCGCCCCCCGCGCTCGTCGACCCGGCACCCCGCGCTTGTCGACGCGACGGGGCGGAGGTTCAGAGGAGGAAATTCACTCCCTCGCGTACAGCCCGCCCGTCGCCTCCAACCAATCGGCGACACGGTCGGTGGCGCGCGGCACGTCGTCGTCGCTGACGTCCAGCTCCAGCCGCGGCAGCCGGGACTCCCGGGCGAGCTGAAGCATCAGCTCCTGCTCGGCGACGAACTTGCCCAGGTCGTCGTACTGCCGGGGGTTGCCCGAGACCTCGAGCCTGCGGCGACGGGCCGCCTCGAAGCTGTCGGGGCGGCGCACACAGACGACCAGCCGGAAGCCGAGCGCGTCGAGGCGCTCCTCGAGCCAGCCGAAGTCGTAGTCCCGGCCCCGGTTCGCCTTCTGGAAGGCCTTGGTCGAAAGGTGGAAGCGGTCGACGATCCACGAGTAGTAGCGCTGCAGCTCGAAGAGGCGCGCCCAGGTCTGGTAGGTCTCCAGCGCCAGCGCCACCTCCTGCGGCTCGAAGTTGATGAGCCCCCGGCCCCACGGGAAATTGGTGAAGGCGCACCACTCGGCGCTGATGACCGGCGAGTGGTAGCGGTACTTGCGCGGCCCGACCACGCGCGGGTGCTCGTTGAGCGCGAAGGCGATCTCCGTCTTCCAGGTCATCCGCGTGCCTTCCAGGATGATCTTCGGGCACAGCTTGCCGGACATGCGCTCCTCCAGGGCCCGGGCGGGGCGCCGCCATCATGGCGAGCCGCTGGAAGCTGGGGCAAGCTCTGGCACGCGATGCGAGACGAAGGTTTCGCGAGAGCATCTCAACCGCCCTCAAGAGGCATCATTCGAGGAGAACGACGACGATGGCCAAGGATCTCGAAGGCAAGGTCTTCCTGGTGACGGGCGCCACCGAGGGCATCGGCAAGGCTGCGGCGCTGGAGTTCGCCGCGCGCGGCGCCGACTTGACCATCGTCGGCCGCAACAAGGAGAAGACCGCGAAGGTTCGCGAGGAGCTCGTCGCCGCCGCCGGCGGATCGAAGGTCGAGATGCTGCTCGGCGACCTGTCGGTGAAGGCCGACGTCCGCCGCGTCGCGGGCGAGTTCAAGGCCAGCAGACAGAAGCTGGACGTGCTGGTGAACAACGCCGGCGCCATCTTCGCCAAGAAGGTCACCTCCGCCGACGGGCTGGAGATGACCTTTGCCCTCAACCACCTGGGCTACTTCCTCTTCACCACCGAGCTGCTGGACCTGCTCAAGCAGACCCCGGGCTCGCGTGTCGTCTCCACCTCCAGCGGCGCGCACTTCGTCGGCAAGCTGGACATCCCCGAGGTGGCGCGCTGCGAGAAGGGCTACTCCACCTGGCGTGCCTATGGCGACTCCAAGCTCGCCAACGTCCTTTTCACCCGCGAGCTTCTCCCGCCGCCTCGGCGAAGGCCACACCGCCAACTGCATCCACCCGGGCTGGGTCCACACCGGCTTCGCCATGAACAACAAGGGGTTCATGGCCAACATCGTGGACGCGACCGCCTCGGTCTTCGCCCGCACTCCCCAGAAGGGCGCCGAGACCATCGTCTGGCTCGCCACCACCCCCGAGGCCGCGCAGATCAACGGCCAGTACCTGCACGACAAGAAGGTCGCCTCGACCTCCAAGCGGGCCAAGGACGACGCGCTGGCGAAGAAGCTCTGGGCCTTCAGCGAAGAGCTCGTCGCTGCGTAGCTCGGTTGCTCAGTCCGACCCGGTCACCGCCCAGGGCCCAACCATCCCCGCGCGCTCACGCTTGCGGCTCACGCCTCGCGGTCAGTTCGCGCCCTGCACGGTCCCGCTGAAGATGCCGACCAGCGTGCGCCCGGCGCCCAGGTCCCCGCCCTCGCCGAAGCGCAGCGAGAAGGTCCCCGAGCAGCTCTGGCCCGCCAGGCACGGCCCGTTCAAGGTCAGGTCGCCCTGGACCACCACCGGCAGGCTGCGCACCGGCTCGCCGTCGAGCGCGCGCGAGACGGCCGCGCGCGGGTGCCCCGGGGCGTACTCCGCGGCCAGGTTGACGGACCCACCGTGGACGGTGTCGATGCCCGCGGTGGCCACCGTGAGGCGGACCACCGTCTCGTTGCCGTAGCTCTTGGTGTAGAGCACCTGGAACGCCGACTCCGACCGCTTGAGCACGATGTCCGAGTAGGAAAGGTCGAACGCCTCGGAGAGCGAGCCGCTCAGCCCGTTCGCGCCACACCCCGGCACGGACAGGAGCACGGCGAGCACCCCAACGACGAGGAAGCTGCAACGTCGCACGTGCCTTCTCCTAGCGCTGGATGGCCAGCTTGAGCGTCCGGTCCTTGACGTCCTTGTAGGCGACCACCGCGCGGTTCTTCCAGTAGGCGAGCTTCATGAAGTGCCCGCCGTCGTGGTCCACCTTCGTGCGCTGCCAGACGCCGTCCACGCGCCAGGCGAGCATCAGCTCGTCGTCGGCCTCCGGGCACGGGGAGGTGGCGCCGCTGAGGTCCGAGCACTTGTAGTAGACGACCGCGGGGAAGCCGTCGTCGGTCCAGGCCACCGCGTTGGCCTTGTCGATGGTCCCGGCGCCCACCGCGATGCTTGGCGCCGTGGTCCAGTCCTCGCCGTCGGCCGACTCGAGCAGCTTGATCTGGTTCGACTCGAAGTAGCTGATGAGGAAGCCCGAGCCATTCTTGTAGGCGAGCGACGGCCCCGTCGGCCCCATGTTCCCGGTGGAGCGGACCTTGGTGACGTCGCCCGGCCAGGTCTTGTCCGCGTTGCGCTTGACCAGGTAGATGCTGGTCGCCGGCTCGAACTCGTTGCTGCCCAGCCCCGTCCACGCCATCACCGGGCGGCCGTCGGCGGGGACCACCATCTGGGTGTAGCCGCCGTGGCCCTCGGTCTGGTCGACGCAGCCGTTGGGCGGCGAGGGGCAGAAGCCGCGCACCGCGGTGGTCTGCGTCCAGCCGGAGCCGCCCACGCCCTCGACGAACTCGATGTTGGTCTTCTCGGCGCCCTGCACCGCGAACTGGCCGAAGCCGATGTTGCGGCCGGCGGTGTAGACGGTGTCGGTGACCGGGTCGATCGCGACCGCCGGCCACAGGCCGATGACGTTGTCGAAGAGCGTGTAGACCGCGGTGCTCGACCAGGTCCCGCCGCTCTTGGTGGCGATGTTCGGGCTGCCCTCGTACCAGTAGGTGCCGGCGTTGCCCGGCGCGCCCAGGTAGCCGACGTAGGGCTTGCCCGTGGAGTCGTACGCGAGCGCCGTGCCGTAGGTGCGCACCACCTTGGCCACGACCTCCGGGGTCGGGTTCGGATTGGTCTCGGTGACCTCGACGTAGCGCAGCTCGCGCTGGACTCCGCCGTCCGGCCCGGTCACCTCGGCGAAGTAGGTCACGCCGATCTTCTCGCCGCTGACCGCCAGCGAGAATCTGCGCGAAGCTGCCCCCGGCCGCGCTGGGGTCGAGCACGCGGATCTCGAAGGGGTCCGGCTTGCCCGCGTCGCCGCTGCCGGGTCCCGCATCCTTGGGGCAGTTGCCCAGCTGCTCGCAGGTGGTGGCGGTCGGGCAGGCGGCCGCCAGGAGCGACAGGAGCGTCAGGGCGAGGAGCAGGTAACGCATCGGCATTCCTCCGAATCGCCGTCAGTTGGGAAGCAAGCTTTCGGCTCGGGAGAGCGGAGCGCCGAACCGACGTCGTGGTGGGGGAAGAGTGTACGCCGCCCCCGGGCCGGCACGGAAGGCTCACGGCAGGCCTTTTCGTGCCTCGGCTGCCGGCCACGCCGTCGCCCAACGTCCGCGTCAGCGCTTGTGACGGGGCCTGGGCACGGCAGCCCGGGCGGGTTAGGCTCCTGTTCGACCGCGACGCAACGTTCCTGAAGGGGCGGACCTTGCCTTGACCGATCGTTCTGAACCGAGGTAATTCGAGCCCGGCATGAAGATCACCGAGTTCCTCCACCCCGACTCCGTCATCGGCGCGCTGGCCGCGAAGGACAAGCCCGGCGTCATGAGGGAGCTGTGCGCAGCGCTCGCCAAGCGGGTCTCCACCGTCCCCGCCGAGAAGCTGACCGAGGTGCTGCTCGACCGCGAGCGGCTCTCCTCCACCGGCATCGGCGATGGCGTGGCCATCCCCCACGGCAAGCTCGCTGGCCTGCCCGGCCTGGTGGCAGCCTTCGGGGTCAGCCGCGAAGGCCTGGACTTCGACGCCATCGACGGCAAGCCGACCCACCTCTTCTTCGCCCTCTTGGCCCCCGAGAACTCGGCCGGCGTGCACCTGAAGGCGCTGGCGCGCATCAGCCGCCTCTTCAAGAACCCGGTCTTCCGCAAGTCGATCGTCGACGCGGCCGACGCCAAGGCGGTCTACGACCTCATCGCCACCGAAGACGCGAAGACCTGACCTTGCGCATGGCCCCCCGCTCCATCACCGCGGCGGAGCTCCTCGCCGAGAACCCCTACGACCTGCGCCTGTCGCTGGTCTGCGGCAAGGAGGGCCTGTCGCGGTCCGTCTCCTCCAGCCGGGTGCAGAAGCCCGGCCTGGCGCTCGCCGGCTTCACCGAGCACCTCCACCAGGAGCGCGTCCAGGTCTTCGGCAACACGGAGATGAGCTACCTGGCGACCCTGCCGCCCGCCCGGCAGCGCGAGGTGCTCAAGAGCTTCTTCAAGGGCAGCCTCGCCTGCCTGGTCGTCACCAAGAACATCGAGGTCCCCGCGGTCCTCTCCGAGGAGGCCGCCGCCGCCAACGTGCCCCTGATGAGGACCCCGCACCTGACCGGGCTCTTCATCGGACGCGTGCAGCAGCTGCTCGAGGCGATGCTCATGCCCCGCGCCAGCCTGCACGGCGTGCTCATCGACGTCTTCGGCGTGGGCATCCTGCTCTTGGGCAAGAGCGGCATCGGCAAGAGCGAGTGCGCGCTGGACCTGGTCATGCGCGGCCACCGCCTGGTCGCCGACGACATCGTCGACGTCTTCCGCAAGCAGGACATGGTCTACGGGACCGGCTCGCCCATCATCAAGCACCACATGGAGGTGCGCGGGCTGGGCATCATCAACATCAAGGACCTCTTCGGCGTCGCCGCGGTGCGCGACACCAAGAAGATCGAGCTGGTGGTCGAGCTGGTCGAGTGGCACCCGGAGGAGGAGTACGACCGGCTGGGCGTCGAGGAGCGCACCTTCAGCGTGCTCGACGTGCCCATCCCGCTGCTCGTCGTCCCCGTCCGCCCCGGCCGCAACATGACCACCATCCTCGAGGTCGCGGCGCGAAACCATCTGCTCAAGCTGCAGGGGCACCACAGCGCGCGGGCGTTCCAGGAGCGGCTCTCGCGGGCCATCGCCGAGAGCGCCACCGCCCAGGCCGCACGCGAGGAGCCGGAGTAGCCGGCGTTCGGGTGGGGGAGAGAGAGCAGGAGCCGACGTGAGCGCCGCCGCCACCACCGACAAGCCCCGCATCGTCGTCCTGACCGGCCTGTCCGGCGCGGGCAAGTCGACCGCCACCCGCGCCCTCGAGGACCTGGGCTACTTCTGCATCGACAACCTCCCGGTCGTCCTCTTGCCCAAGATGACCGAGCTGGCGGCGGCCGCCGGCGCGGAAATCCGCCTGTTGGCCATCGTCATCGACGCGCGCGAGGGGCGCTTCCTCTCCGACGCGCCGCGCTACATCGACGAGGCGCGCCGCGCGGGCAACCCGGTGGAGGTGGTCTTCCTCGACTGCGGCGACGACGTGCTCATCCGCCGCTTCTCGGAGACCCGCCGGCGCCACCCGCTGGCCCCCGACGGGACCGTCCCCGCGGGCATCAAGGCCGAGCGCGAGCGCCTCGCCGACCTGCGCAAGCTCGCCGACCAGGTCATCGACACCACCACCCTCACCGTCCACGAGCTCAAGAGCCTGGTGCAGAGCCGCTTCGCCCCCTCGCCCCAGGGCGGGCCCAGCGTCTCGGTGCTCTCCTTCGGCTACCGCTACGGCATCCCGCCCCAGGCGGACCTCGTCTTCGACGTGCGCTTCTTGCCGAACCCCTTCTTCGTGCCCGAGCTCAAGGCCTTCACCGGGCGCGACCCGCGCGTCGCGCAGTACGTGCTCGAGCGGCCCGAGACCCGGGCCTTCCTGGACAAGCTCACCGAGCTCTGCGAGTTCCTGCTCCCGCACTACCAGCACGAGGGCAAGGCCTACCTGACCGTCGCCATCGGCTGCACCGGCGGCAAGCACCGCTCGGTGGCCATCGCCCACGCGCTGGCGGACCGGATGGCGGGCGCCCACCGCGTCCAGGTGTGGGACCGGGACTCCGAGAAGGAGTAGCGGCTTCGCCCGGCGCTCCCCGGACCGACCGGCCTGGGGTCCGCCCGACCGCTCACTCGAGCCTGTTTTCCCAGGTTGGTTCGAAGCGAGCGATGGGCATATAACAGCCGGGAATCGGCGGGTGGGCGGGGCGCAACGGCGGTAAGGAGTCGCGATGGTCGGCATCGTCCTGGTGACCCACGGCAAGCTCGGCCAGGAGCTGCTGCGCACGGCCGAAGGCATCGTCGGCCCGCTGCAAGGCACGCGTTCGGTCTCCCTCGAGCCGCAGGACGGCATGGAGCAGATCCGCGAGAAGATGGCCCAGGCCATCGCGGAGGTGGACTCCGGCGACGGCGTGCTGGTCCTCACCGACATGTTCGGGGGGACCCCGGCAAACCTGGCGCTCACGTTCCTGGACGAGCGGCGCGTAGAGGTGGTCACCGGCGTCAACCTGCCGATGATGCTCAAGCTGGGTACCTCGCGGGAGGACCCGGCCACGCTCTCCGAGGTCGCCTCGACCATCGCCGGCTACGGGCAGAAGAACATCGTGTTCGCCTCCGAGCTGCTGGGCGGGCCGCGCCGGGAGGGCGCCCGCAGCTAGGGCCGCCGACCACCGATGATCGCCCTCGTCCGAGTCGACAGCCGGCTGATCCACGGGCAGGTCGTGGAGGCCTGGCTCCCCGAGCTGAAGGTGTCGCGCATCCTCGTCGCCGACGACAGCGCTGCCGGCAATGCGCTCACCCGCGCGGCGATGGGCCTGGCCGTGCCGCCGTCCATCAAGGTCGAGATCGTCCCGGTGGCGAGCGCTGACTTCGCGGGTGCGGTCGCGTGCCCCGAGCGCGTCTTCGTCCTGTTGCGGGACGTGGCGGCGGCGCTGAGCGCCCGGGAACGCGGCCTGGATATCGCCCGGCTCAATCTGGGCAACGTCCACTTCGCACCCGGGCGGGTCCAGGTGAGCGCCTCGGTCTACCTCTCGCCGCCGGAGCTGGTGGCGCTCCGGGCGCTCTGCGCGGGCGGCGCCGCCATCGACGTCCGGGCGATCCCCAGGGAGAAGGCGCTGGGGATGGCGGAGATCGAAGCGAAGCTGGCGGCCGTGCAAGGGTCGTAGTCCGGCCCGAAGCGGAAGAGTCAGGCTGCGCGCCTTGAACGTTGTGAACGCCGGGCCCTACCCCTACAGCGCGTCGACCCGCAGGCCGATCGTCCCGCGCGGCTGCGCTTCCCACGGCGTGAGCACCACGCCCCGCCCTGCCGGCCCTTGCGTGTAGTAGTGGCGCTCGTTGAGCGGCACGTCCACGCCACCTTCCAGGAAGAGCGACAGCGGGCCCACGATCGACACTGCGGCCATCAAGGTGGGAGCGAGCGAGACGATGACCTGCTCGTGCGGCGGAGAGATTCGCAGCCACGGCCCGACCGACTTGATCTCGATGTCGACGACATCGAGGTTGCAGGCGAGGTTGCCCCCGAGCTGGACGGGGCCGAGGCGTAGCTGGCCGCCGACTCCCAGCCAGAATGGGTGCCGCGTCGCCACTGCGATGGCATAGGAACCCGCGCGCTCGAGGAACGAGGGGATGACGCGGTAGCCGCCCGTCAGGAAGAGGTGGTCGCCGATGCCGAAGTGCGCCGCCACGTCGACTCCGTGCAACAGAGGCGCGTCGCCTCCAGGGGTCGACAGCGAGTAGCCCGCGGCGAGCCCCAGGTGGGGCGACCAGTCGCCCGGCTTCTCCGGCTCCGGCTGCTTGGGGAAGGGCTTGATGCCCGTCTTGGGCGCCTCCGGGGCCTCGAAGCCTATCTGCTGGCCAGCGAGCAGCGCCTCGACCGAGCTGCGGATGATGAGCCCGACGGCCTCCAGGTGCCCGAGCGCGCCATCCCAGTCGATGCTCCGGGCCAGGACCCGGTTGTGCTGCGGATCGGCCACGTAGACGAAGACCGGATCGCCCGGGAGAAGCTCGAGCCAGACGACTGCGAGCCCGTCGGGGCCGGCGACTTGCCGTGCGACCTTCATCTGCGCGCCGAGGAACCCCTCGAGCCTCTTGACCGGCTCGACGCGCAGCTCCACCGGCAGATCGGACAGCTGCGCCTGGACCGACTGCACGATCGGCCCCAGGATGAGCGAGCGATCCTCGGGCGAAAGCAGCACCACAGGCTGGGCGCCCAAGGCGAGAGAGAGCGTGGTGAGCAGGGCGGCGGCGTGCACTGCGCCGAGCATACTTGGTTTTCCACTCCCGGCGACTTTCCCCTCCGGAGCCCGTCGAGGGGACGCCTGGCGAGCGCCGCCAGCAGATCCCGCCCGTGCAGGTCGACCAGCGGGTCAGCGGTCGGCCGCGTCTGAGCAGGAACCGAAGCCTGTGACGCTCCGACCGAGGTCTTACGGAGACTTGGGGTGCGCCTTGGCCTGCAAGGAGTTTGGCCAGTCGCGCTGCAGCTCGGCGATGGCGGCCTTCTCCTCGGCGAACCTGCCCAGCGCGTGGAACGAACGGATGCGGCACTCCCAGGCCTCGGGCGCGTTCACGCCACCCGGCGTGCGGTCGAGGTAGGTGCCACAGGCCTTGAGCGAGGCCTTGTACTGCCCCAGCTGCATCAGCACGTCGCCGTAGCTGACGTAGGCCGACTCGATGGTCGAGGCGTTCGGGTAGGCGGCGAGGAGCTCGCGATAGGCGGCCGCGCTCTCCGTCCAGTTCTTCGCCTGACGCATCAGCTGAGCGCGCTCCAGCATCTCCTTCATCGAGCCCTTGAAGCTGGGCTTGCGGACGAGGTGGCGGGAGTTGGGCTTGGCGGGCTCGGGGTCGGCCTCGGTGTCCGGCCCCTCCACCACGGCGACCGCGGGGGCGAGGTCGAAGTCGCGGGTCTCCACCTTGCCACCATGCAGGTCGATCGACTCCTCGGCGCTGTTGCCGGCGCTGGCGACCACCAGGTGGCGACGGCCGGTGCGGACCTCGGCGGAGAGCGGGGTGACTCCGATGGTCTCGCCGTCCAGCGACACCTGGGCGCCCTCGGGGCGGCTGCGGACCTGCAGGACCGTCGGCTCGGCGACCTCGAGCAGGCCGATGCGGCGCTGTGCGGCGAGCTCGGACTCCTGCTCGTCGGGGGTCATCGCCCGGATCTCTTCGGTGCCCAGCTTCTGCGCCTGGAAGGCGGTGACGGCCGTCTGCTTCTTGCCCGGCGCGCTGACCTTGACCGAGCCGCGCAGCACCCGCAGGTGGCTGGCGCCGTCCTTGGCCTCGACGGAGAACAGGGTGCCGGTGACCTCGACGCGCCCGTCCCGGGTGGTGATGGCCAGCTTCGGCCCGGGCGTGTTGGGCACGACCGACGCGTGCACGCGGCCCGTCTCCAGCGCCACCTCGATGCCCTTGGCCGTGACCTGGGTCAGCTTGGCCTTCGAGCCCGGGTCGAGCAGCAGGACGATGTCGCTGCCGAGCGCGACGCTCAGCTCGCCGGTCCCGGAGCCGAACTCCTGGCCTTCGGCGAGCGCAGCGCCGGCCGACAGGCCAGCGCCCGAGGCGAGGAGCACGCGGGCGGTCGGCGCGGGGCGCAGGTCCTGGCTCGCCGGACCGGAGACGCGGACCACCAGGAGCAGCGCGGCCGCGGCGGCGACGAGGCCGCCGACCCACATCGCCGGCTTCTTGATCCGGCGGGCGAAGGGGACGACGTTGTCCGCGGCCGACTCGACCTGGGCGGGCTCCGCGGGCGGGGCGTCGACCACGAAGTCGGGGGAGTCGACCGCGGCGAGGACGGCGTCGATGGTGCGCGCGCGCTCGGCGGCCGGGGTGTGGAAGTGGGCGGGGGCGCCGGCGGGCATGCGCAGGACGGCGAGGGCCTCGGTCTCGGCGCGGCAGGCGGCGCAGCTGGTGCAGTGGTTGTGGCGGAAGGCCAGGTCGCTCGTGGAGAGCATGCGGCCTTCGGCCTCGGCCAGGGTCAGCTCGGCGAAGCGGTCGCAGGGGGCGTTCATTGCAGTGCCTCCCCGTCGTCGTCGGACTCGCTCAGCCCGGAATCCATGAGGATGTACTTGCGAAGCAGCGACTTTCCCACCCGCAGGCGGTCTCGCACGGTGTTGGCGGGCGTCTCGGTGATCTCGGAGATCTCCTCGACGGTGTAGCCATGCACATAGTGGAGGACCACTGCGGAGCGGCGCTCGGGCGAGAGCCGGGAGAGCAGCGCGGTCAGCCGCCGCCTCAGGCTCGCCTTCTCTGCCTCGCCCACGCCGCTGACGAACTCCTCGGGCTCGGGCTCGGCGACCAGCGTGACGACCTCGGCGTGGCGGGCGCGCTGCTTGATGAGGCGCATCGAGGTGCGGGCGGCGATCCGGTCGGCCCAGGTCTCCAGGCTGCTCTCGCCGCGGTAGTTGCCCGCGGAGCGCAGGATCTCGATGAGCGACCGCTGGACCAGGTCGTCGACATCGGGATGATTTGGAGCCAGGTACGTCACCGTCGTCCTCACCCGGTCTAGGAGGCGCTCAGCCATCTGGCGCCTCGCCTGTGCATCCCCTGCTGCGGCCGCCTTCGCGACTTCCAGATTCGCCGCGACCTTGCGGTCGGCTGTGAGTGGTGCTGCCAAATCTTCCTCGCGAGCGCCTCTAGATGCGGGTGGGGGGCGGCCATTCTATCTGACGGCCGCCCCCCGAGCCCTTGGAGAGCGCTCGCCTATGCCCTACCTGCTACTGGCGGCGGCGGAGGGCAGCCAGGCCCAGGAGCGCGAGCGGGATGAGCGGCGCGCCGAAGGCGGTGCTGCAGCTGTTGGCCAGGCCCTCGCCACCCTCAGCGACCAGCTTGGTGGTGGAGGTGGCCTTGACCTGCTCGGGGTACACGCGGTCCGGGAAGACCAGGTCGGCGGCCAGCTGGAACTCGAAGGTGCCGTCGGCGTCGGCGACGAAGGTCGGGACCTCGCCGTTCGGGTAGGCGTACTGCCAGTCGCGGGAGGCGCTGACCGAGCCGATCGGGTTGCTGATGGCGGCCTCGGAGCCGGCCGGGCGCTTGGCGACGGTCCAGGTGAAGTTCATCGCCACGTTGTTGCGGTTGGCGAAGATGGGCAGGCGGACGGTCTCGCCCTTCTTGGCCTTGATGGCGGGGCCGGCGCTGACGGCGAACGGGGCCTTCGGGTTCAGGCAGGCGTCGGCGTCGGTGGAGTCGACCACGAAGCAGAACACGGCGTCGCAGGCGTCGCCCTTGCCGTCCTTGTCCGCGTCGATCTGGTCGGCGTTGGCCATCGCGGGGCAGTTGTCCTTGGCGTTGAGCACGCTGTCGCCGTCGATGTCGGCGTCGCACAGGTCGCCCTTGCCGTCCTTGTCGGTGTCCTTCTGGTCCGGGTTGGCGACGTCGACGCAGTTGTCGATGGTGTCCGGAACGCCGTCCTTGTCAGCGTCGGTGGTGCAGGTCGCGCCGGCGACGATGTCCTGGCTGGGGTTGGCCACGAGCGGGCAGTTGTCCTGGGCGTTGGGGATGCCGTCGCCATCGGCGTCGGCGCAGCAGGCGTCGCCCTTGCCGGGGCAGCCACCGGTGCTCTTCTGGTCCTTGTTGGCGACCGTCAGGCAGTTGTCGGTGCCGTCCGGGATGGTGTCGCCGTCGGTGTCGTCCTCGCAGGCGTCGCCCTTGCCGTCGCCGTCGATGTCCGACTGCTCCTTGTTCACGACGCTCGGGCAGTTGTCGCAGGCGTCGCCGATGCCGTCGCTGTCAGCGTCCGACTGGTCGCGGTTGGCGACGAACGGGCAGTTGTCCTGGGGGTCGGCCTTGCCGTCGCCATCGGCGTCGTCGGCGTAGGCCAGGGTGTCACCGTCATCGGTGTACGCGACCCAGACCGAGCAGCCACAGCCACAGCCACAGCCACCACCCTCCTCCTTCGGCTTGCCACACGCGGTGCCGAGGCACTCGGGGTTGTCCTGCATCTGGGCGATGGCGGCGTCGGTCCACAGCATCGTGGCGAGGCCGACCACCATCATGGCGACCTTGATCATGTTCTTCATTGCGTCCTCCGTGGCGGGTGTGCTCTCCGCCCCCTTAGTGACCGTGGGCCGAGAAAACGGACGGCCGAAAAGTGAAGGCGACCGCGCTTTCTGGATTCTCTTGTTAATCCGGCAGGTTGCCAGGCCGTCCGGCGACAGCCGGCCACGAGCGACGCGATTTCGCGGACTTTGCCTCCTCGTACTGGTGGCGCCCCACCCAGGAGGCCCGTTCAATGACGAAAATCTCCAGCAAATTCGGTCAATTACAGCTTGCCCAGGAGTGCCCCGCAGAGGCGCAGGGCGGGCCGCTCTGGGCTGGTTCGATCGCCAGGCTTGCTGAAATAGGCCTGACCGTCCATCGCGCCTCGGGCGGCCAGCCAGGGCCGTTGGGCGGGCCGTTCGTGGTCTTGGGTGCCGGTTCTCGGGGTTCCAGGGCACCTTCAGCGGCTTTGGGTCGGTGAAGGTGCGGCGAGGTCGTACTCCTCGAACCGGACGCTCGTCTCCACCACCATAGGCGTGTCGAGCAGCTTCTTGATTTCGAGCTCGGTTCGCGCCTCGAGCGTCTCCGCCATCCAGCGCCCGTTGGCCCGGTCGACCCGATAGCCGAAGCGCTGGGTCATGGACTTGAGCCGCACCTTCTCCAGCTGCGGGAAGGCCAGCGGGGTCGCCTCGATCACCAGAGGCGTCCCGGTCGCATCGTCGAGCCAGGCGCGGCCGGTGACCGGACCGTGCTCGCCCTGCAGGTTGAAGCGGTAGGCCGTGCAGGCCACGCCGTTGATTCTGCTGCGTCAGCTCCGTCCGCTTCACCTCGACGCGTTCCTGGTTCTCGGCGAGGAAGATGTTCACCCGGCGCTTGAACACCTCGGGGTCGTTGCCCGGCTCGGACAGCTCCTTCCTTCGCTTCTCCGTGAACTCCTTGCCGTCGCGGGTGGCCTTCACCAGCCTGCGCACGACGCGGGTCGGCGACTCGCGGACGATCTCGAAGACGCTGACGGTCGTGGCCAGCGTCTCGCCGTCGAGGTCCTTGAGCTTCTCCGTCTCGACCATCTTCCTGGGCAGCAGTCCTTCGTTGGCCGCGGCGAGCGCGAGCGCCTTCTGCCAGAGCGGGTCGACCGGCACGGATGCGCGGCACCGTTGCGTCGGGCGTTGCAGCCAGGAAGATCGCGAGGGCGACGCTGAGGGAGTGCATGGCGCCTCCGTTCATACCTCGCCAGGTGGGCCCTCGGCAGCTCCTCTCCCATCCGAGGATGACCGCAGCGGCTCACGATGCCGACCGTGATGCCAGGAGCTTTTCCATGCTGCGTCTGCCCCCTGCCTCCCTCGCGGTCGCCCTGACCACTGGTCTCCTGGTCTCCGGCCCGTCGGCCCACGCGGAGCCGCGCACCTACCTCGTCGACACCGAGCACAGCCAGCTCTCGGTCCAGGTCTTCAAGAGCGGCGCCCTCTCCGCGCTCGGGCACGACCACCTCTTCCTCCCGGAGCGCTGGTACGGAAGGCTCCAGGTCGATCCCCAGGCGCCCGAGCGCTCCCACGTGCAGCTTCGGGTCGAGGCCAACTCGCTTCGCTATCACGAGCCCGGTCTGTCGGACTCGGACCGCGCGAAGGTGGAGGCCCAGACGCGCGACCAGGTCCTCGAGGCCGCCCGCTTCCCCACCATTGCGCTCGACGCGCAGCGGATCGTCCTCGACGTTCCCCCTTCGGCCGCCGAGGGCACCGGTGCGCTCGACCTGCACGGCGAGCTCGACGGGACGCTGACGCTCCACGGGGTGACCCGCCCGCTGCGCGTGCCCTTCCACGCGACCGTGACCGAGGGCTCGGTCTCGGGGACCGGCGGCGTCACGCTGAGCCTGCGCGAGTTCGGCATCAAGCCGGTCAGCGCCGCCCTCGGCGCCGTGTCCGTCAAGGACGAGGTGCAGGTGAGCTTCGAGCTGACTGCCAGACCCGCAGCCCCGAGATAGACTGCCGCGCTTCCACGAGGGGGCTCGCCATCGGAGCCCGTGTGCTCAAGCGCAACCCCATCACCACCTACCTCGCCGTCACCTGCCTCTGGTCGTTCGGCTGGTGGTCGCTCATCCTGACCGCCGTTCCGGTCGGCGGCCTCTTCAAGCCGCCCCCTCACCCCGCGGCGATGGCCTTCATGGTCCTGGGCGTCTTCGGCCCGACCGTCGGCAGCCTCGTCACCACCCTCGCCGTCGATGGGCGCGCCGGCCTTCGGACGCTGCTTGGCCGGATGGGACGCCGGCGCATCGGGCGGTGGTGGCTGCTCGCCTTGGCCCCTTGGCTGATGAACCTCGCCGCGGTGGGCGTGTACGTCGCGAGCGGCGGCCACGTCTCCGCGGCGGGCTTCGCCGCAAAGATCGGCCCCGGCATCGGCATCGCCGTCCTGGCCGCCTTGACCGAGGAGCCCGGCTGGCGCGGCTTTCTGCTGCCGAAGCTTCGCGAGCGCTACCGGCCTTGGGCTTCAGCGCTCCTCGTCGGTCTGGTTTGGGGTGGTTTGTGGCACGGCTTCGCCGACTGGATCGGCCTGGGCGACCTCGGCTGGGGCTGCGTGCCGCTCATCGTGCTGCTCGGCCCCGTCCTGCTCTCCGCCCACTCCTTCGTCCTGACTCACCTGCACGAGAAGACCGGCGGCAGCCTCTCGGCCTGCGTGGGCTACCACTTCAGCATCTCCTCGAGCGCGTTCATCTTCGCCATCGACTACCCGACCTTCGGCGAGAACCTCTTCTGGACCGCCGTCTCGGTGGCCATCGCCTGGTCGGTCGCGGCGCTTTCCGTGCTGGCGACCCGCCGGTGGCCGAACATCACCTGGAACTGACCGTCCCCTTCGACGATCGCCATCCGTCCCATTCGTCCCATCCGTCCTATCACCGTCCTCCCGGGGCTGAAGGCCGGCTGAAGGCGGCTGAAGGCCCCGGGCTACTGGGGTTGAAAGCCCACTAAAGGGGCTGGCCCCCGGCGCGACGCCGTGGAGGTGAACGCTGGCGCGGTGGCTTGCGGCCACTTGGCGACGAGACGCAAAGAGGCGCCGGGCGGGTTGACCGCCCAGCGCCTCTTTCAACTCGCGGCTGACTGCTGGACCTTTTCTACAGGCCCTTCTTCGCCATGATGAGCGTCAGGTCGACGACGCGGCAGCTGTAGCCCCACTCGTTGTCGTACCAGCTGACGATTCTGAAGAAGCGCTTCTCGCCCTTGAGGTTGTTCTCGAGCGTCGCCTTCGCGTCGTAGATGGACGAGTGGTTGTCGTGGATGAAGTCGGTGGAGACGCAGCTCCTCGCTCGTCACGCCCAGGATGCCCTTGAGGTAGGTCGTCGAGGCGTTCTTGAGCAGCTTGTCGATCTCCTCGATCGACGTGTCCTTCTCGGTGCGGAAGGTCAGGTCCACCACCGAGACGTCCGGGGTCGGCACACGGAAGGACATGCCGGTCAGCTTGCCCTTCGTCGCCGGCAGCACCTCGCCCACGGCCTTCGCGGCGCCGGTCGAGCTGGGATGATGTTCACCGCTGCCGCGCGCCCACCGCGCCAATCCTTCTTCGACGGGCCGTCCACCGTCTTCTGGGTCGCGGTGTAGCTGTGGATGGTGGTCATCAGGCCGGTCTCGATGCCGAGGCCTTCCTTCATGATGACGTGGACCACGGGCGCCAGGCAGTTGGTGGTGCAGCTGGCGTTGCTGACGATCGGGTGCTTGGCGGGGTCGTACTCGTTCTCGTTGACGCCGATGACGACCGTCTTCACCTCGCCCTTGCCCGGCGCGGAGAGGAGCACCTTCTTGGCGCCCGCGACGAGGTGGCCCTTGGCCTTCTCGCTGTCGTTGAACAGGCCGGTCGACTCGATGACCAGCTCGACGCCCAGGCTCTTCCACGGCAGCGTGGCGAGGTCCTTGGCCGCCATCAGGCACTGGATCTTCTGGCCGTTGACGACCAGGACGTCGTTCTCCTTGAGGTCCGGCTTGCTCTTCTCGGTGCGGATCTCGCCCTTGAACTTGCCGTGCACCGAGTCGTAGCGGAGCTGGTAGGCGAAGTAGTCGGCGTCGGTGGAGACATCGACGACGGCGACCACGTCGATCTCCTTGCCGAGCACGCCCTTCTCGACCATCGCGCTGACGACCTGACGGCCGATCCGGCCGAACCCGTTGATTGCGACTTTCACCATGTGCTCTCTCCCTTTGCCGAAGTAGGTCGGCATTGTGCGGACGAATGGCTACCGCGTTCGCGGTCGCCCGACAACCAAGGAAGTGGCTGGCCGGCCGCTCACCTGGGCGTGGCACGGAGGGACGGTCCCACGGACGCGCGCGGACCGCGCGAGCCCGGCCGTTCGATCCGCGGCAGGGGCTACGGCCGGTTCGGGACGATGGACACCCGGCACTGCGAGACACAGACCAGCTTGCGCTCGGCCTCGGTCTCGACGCGGATGTGCCAGACCATGGACGTGCGGCCCTTGTGCAGCACGGTGGCCGTGGCCACCACGAACCCGTCCTTGACCGGCCGCACGTGGCTCGCGGTGATCTCCGAGCCGACCGGCGAGTGCGTCGTGAGGTCCACGTTCAGCCCGGTGCCGAAGCTGGCCGCGGTCTCCGCCAGCGCCACCGAGGCTCCGCCGTGCAGCAGGCCGAACGGCTGGTGGACCTTGGGGCCGACTGGCATGCGCACGACGACCCGGTCAGGCCGGTACTCCACGAACTCCATCCCCAGGGCCTCCATCATCGTTCCCTCGATCTTCAAGCCGTCGTCGGCCATGCGTCCTCCTCCTCGCGTGGTGGTGCGGCCGCCACATTAGGCCGGCTCGCCTGCTCGCACGAACTGCTCCCTTGCCGTATCGGCTGTCGGCCCCATAGGCGCCCTCCTGGCCAAGCTCAAGCCGAGCCGCGAAGCCGTCGTGCCACGCCCATCGCCCGCGGGCAGGACTTCCCGGTCTCGTTCTACCGACGCTCAGCGGCGTCATGGCCTTGACGCCTCGAAGCGCCTTTTCCAGGGGAGGCGCCGCCAGTCGTTACTGCCTTCACCGGTTCGTGCCGATGAAGCAGCCGAACGCACTCGATGTGCGTCTCCGTTCCTGGGCACGCCCGGGCCGGTCCATCGCCAGCCCTCCGGGCTGACAGGAGACTCCATGAGCACCCGCTTCGCCGCTGCACTCGTCGCGAGCTTCGCCGTCCTCCTCGCCGTCCCTGCCCACGCCAAGGAGATGACCCCCGAGATCAAGGCCAAGGTCGACGCCAAGCTCAAGGACCTCCGGGCGCTGGCCGCCGACCCGAAGGTGGTCGCCGCGGTCAAGGAGTTCAACGCCGCGCCGCCGGCGGCGGCCAAGGAGATGACCCAGGAGAAGTGGAAGGGGCTCTCGATGCTCGACCCGTTCGTGCGCGGCCTGAGCAAGAACGCGGTGGCCGAGCACCTCAAGGCCAAGAAGGACGCCTCCGTCGTCGAGATGTTCCTGTCGGGCGCCGACGGCACCAAGGTCGCCCTGCTCGCCAAGACGACCAGCTGGTCGCACAAGGGCAAGGACAAGCACGACCTCCCGATGAAGGGCAAGGAGTGGACGGGCCCGGTCGAGGTCGACGAGTCCAGCGGCGTCGAGAGCGTGCAGGTGGCCCTGCCGGTCGTCGAGGGCGGCAAGCCCATCGGCTCCGTCGTGTTCGGCCTGGCGACCGCCAAGCTCTAGTTGCACCGCTGCTCGCGGCAGGCGCCGCTCCGACCTTCGCAGGGCGGAGCCTGCCGACTCCAGAACACAGGGGGGTTCCAGGAGTGCTCATGCGCATCACCACTCGCACCAAGATGCTGTCGTTCCTCGTGGCCGCCACGCTGGCCGTCGCAGGGACCGCCGGCGCGTTCTCGTGGCTGCTCGGCCAGGTCTGGGAGACCTCGGAGCGACAGGCGGCCGAGGCCAGCCAGGTCTCACGGCGCGCGCTGGACCTCATCCAGACGACCAACGCCGCGCAGAACCTCCTCTTGCGCACCATCCGCGAGAAGGACCTCGACCTGGTCGACAAGCTGGTGAGCCAGGGCGACGCGGCCTGGAAGGAGATTGACCAGGAGGTCGCGCGACTCGGCGGCGACTCGGCCGCGCGCCGTGCCGTCGCCGAGCTGCGGGCCGCCGACGCCAAGGTCCTCGACGCCTTCCTGCATGCCGAGCTGGCCCTCGCCAACAACACCTTCCTCGAGGAGGCCGCGCCTGCCGCCGAGCGCGCCATGGCGGTGATGGAGACCCGCCTGGCCGAAGACCTCCGCGCGCTGGACGCGCGGTCGGGCGCCGAGCGCGAACGAAGCGCGAACCTCTCGCGGACCTTCATCGGGTTTGCCGTGGCGCTGGGGCTGCTGCTCGTCGGGCTGGGCTACGGGGTGACCCGCTCGGTGGTGACCCCGCTGCGCAAGATGACCGAGGTCGCCCGGTCGCTCTCCCGCGGCGAGATCGACGTGGAGGTCGACCACCACTCGGGCGACGAGGCCGGCGAGCTCGCCGACTCCTTCCGCGAGACCATCGGCTACATCCAGGAGGTCTCCCGAGGAGCCGCGGCCATCGCCGCGGGCGACCTGAGCGCCACGCTCGCGCCCCGGTCCCAGGCCGACGTCCTCTCCCAGAACTTCGTGCAGGCCATCGGCACGTTGCGCGGCTTGACCGACGAGACCCAGCGCCTCATCGCCGCCGCCAAGGCCGGCGACCTCGGCGCCCGCGGCGACCCGTCGAAGTTCAAGGGCGCCTATGCCGGCATCGTCGGCGGGGTCAACGAGATGCTCGACGCCGTCATCGGCCCGCTCGGCGTCGCCGCCGAGTACGTCCACCAGATCTCCAAGGGCGCCATCCCCGAGCGGATCACCGACGCCTACCGCGGCGACTTCAACGCCATCAAGGACAACCTCAACACCTGCATCGACGCCATCCACGCGCTGGTCGCCGATGCCGACATGCTCGCGGCCGCCGCCGTCGAGGGCCGCCTCGACACCCGGGCCGACGCCGGCAGGCACCAGGGCGACTTCCGCAAGATCGTCGAGGGCGTCAACCAGACGCTCGACTCGCTGGTGGGGTTCATCGACTCCATGCCGCTGCCCGCCATGGTCGTCGGGCGCGACCTGCGCGTGCGGTACATGAACAAGGCGGGGCTGGGCCTGGGCGGGACCACGCTCCAGCAGCTCAAGGGCCAGGCCTGCTCCCAGTACTTCAAGACGAGCGACTGCAACACCGGGCGCTGCGCGTGCCAGCGCGCCATCGACACCGGCGTCCAGGCGAAGTCCGACACCCTCGCCAGGCCCCGAGACGGCCTGGCGCTCGAGATCGACTACCAGGGCCTGCCCATCAAGAACCGGCAGGGCGAGACGGTGGGCGCCTTCGAGATCGTGGTCGACCAGACCGCCATCCGCCGGGCGCAGCGCCAGGCCCAGAAGCTCGCCGAGTACCAGGACGTCGAGGTCGCCAAGGTCCAGGGCGCCCTCCAGCAGCTCGCCTCGGGCGACCTCCGGGTCCAGCTGGCGCCGGAGCGCGCCGACGAGGACACCGCCCAGGCCCACGAGACCTTCAAGACCATCGACGGCGCCATCGCCCAGGTCGTCACCGCGGTGAAGGCGCTGGCCGCCGACGCGGGCGCGCTCTCGCAGGCGGCCATCGACGGCCAGCTCGCGACCCGCGCCGACGCCTCCCGGCACCAGGGCGACTTCCGCACGATCGTCGAGGGCGTCAACGCCACCCTCGACTCGGTCCTGGGGCCCATCAACGTCGCCACCGAGGTCCTCCAGCGCCTCGCCCAGCAGGACCTGCGCGCCCGCGTCACCGGCGACTTCCAGGGCGACCACGCCAAGATCCGCGACGCCGTCAACCAGACCGCCTCCGCCCTCCACGACGCGCTCCAGGCCGTCGCCGAGGCCGTCGACCAGGTCGCCTCCGCCTCCGAGCAGATCGCCGCCACCAGCCAGGCCGTCTCCCAGGGCGCCTCCGAGCAGGCCAGCGCCATCCAGGAGACCTCCTCCAACATGGAAGAGATGCTGGGCATCACCAAGCAGAACGCCGACAACACCGCCCAGGCCAAGACCCTCGCGCAGACCGCCAAGGCCTCCGCCGACAAGGGCTCCAACGCCATGGAGCGGATGGCCGGCTCCATGAAGAGCGTCAAGAAGGGCGCCGAGGGGACCGCGGCGATCATCGCCGACGTCTCGGAGATCGCCTTCCAGACCAACCTCCTCGCCCTCAACGCCGCCGTCGAGGCCGCCCGCGCCGGCGACGCCGGCCGCGGCTTCGCCGTCGTCGCCGACGAGGTCCGCTCCCTCGCCCAGCGCGCCAAGGAGGCCGCCAAGAAGACCGAGGACCTGATCAAGGAGTCGGTCAAGCTGGCGGGCGACGGCGAGGCCCTCTCCAAGGAGGTGGCCACCGACCTCGCCGAGATCGTCAACGCCGTCGGCAAGGTCACCGGCATCGTCGCCGAGATCTCCGCCAGCAGCACCGAGCAGTCCCGCGGCATCGACCAGATCAACAAGGCCATCGGCCAGATGGACAAGGTCACCCAGCAGGCCGCCAGCTCCGCCGAGGAGTCCTCGTCGTCCGCCGAGGAGCTCTCGGGCCAGGCCCAGTCCCTGGCAGCGCTCGTCGGGCGCTTCCAGCTCCAGCGCAAGCAGACCGGTCCCGTCCGCGCCGCTCCCAAGTCGCCCGCCCTCCCGGCCCTGGGTCCCGCTCGTGCCGGCCACGGCAAGGCGAACGGCCGCGCCAACGGCATCGGCCACGCCATGAACCTCAAGCCCGAGGACGTCATCCCCCTCGAGTCCGACCCCGTCTTCAAGGACTTCTAGGCTCGACTCACCCGGTCACTGCACGGGGCTCAACCATCCCCGACGCGCTTACGCTTGCGGCTCGGTGTGTGGTGCCGGGCCGCGCGCGTGAAGGATTCCGGCTAGTCGTCCCTGATGGCCTCGAGGAACTCGGGGTCCTGGTGGTAGGGGGCGAAGTCCGAGTCGTCGAGGAAGCGCTGCTTCGGCTTGCCGAGCTTGACCGCGCGCCGCGCGTACGCGAGCAGCGCCGGCTTGTGGCCCTTGAGCGCCGAGAGGCAGGCCAGGTTGAAGGCGAGGACCTCCCAGTCCACCTTCTCCGCCGGCGGCGCCAGCTGCAGGCAGCGCTCCTCCATCGCCGCGTTCTTGCTCAGGATGGCCGAGGGGATGAGCTGCGCCAGTACCCGCTGGAACGCCATCCCGTCCAGCTCCAGCCTGCTGCAGCTCGGCTCCGATGGCGCACACCGTTTCGAACTGGTGCGCCTCGGCCTTGAAGGCAACGTGCATCGCGAAGTCGCTGGCCTGCTCGCGGGTGAAGCTCACCTTCTCCACCGTGCGCAGCAGCGCCAGCGCCGTCTTCGTCTTCTGCTCGTCGTAGCCCTGCAGCGCCCAGATCAGGACCTGCCGGACCTCGTCCGCCCGCTCCTGCTCGACCTCGATCCCTCCGAAGCGCGCCGCGGCGGCGGTGAGGCGGTGGCGGACCGCGGCGGGCGGAGGCTTCGGGTCGAGGTGCGCCTGGGCGACCGTCGTCCGCAGCGTGTCGTGAAGCCAGGCCTTGGCCTTCGGGCTCGCCGCGAGCGTCTCCAACTCCGCGTCGAAGCGCGCCGCGTCCATCGCCGAAAGCGCGAGCAGGACCTCCCGCGGAATCGCGCTGCGGTCGCCGGACTCGAGCAGGTAGCGCAGGTAGGCGAGCTGGGCGTCGAAGCCGGGCTTCACCCGGCGCAGGGCGTCGGCGAACTGGTACGAGAGCTTCTCGACGATCGTCCCCGGGATGTCCTTCCCGATGCCCAGGAACCGCTTCTCGATCGCCGCGGCGTCCCTGCTGGCGAGGTCCTTCTCCACCGCGTTGCGGATCTTCTCGGCCTTCTCCTCGCCCTCCACGAACTCGGTCAGCTCGGCGTCGCCGATCCGATCGAGCAGCGCCGTGAAGTGCTCCTTCCCCAGCCGCTTCTCGCCCTTCCTGGCGTACTTGCCCAAGGCCTCGGAGACCCGCTTGCGCACCTTGGCGTCGCTGCAGGCGCCCAGCGCAGGGCCGAACAGGCTCTCGTACCCGTCGCCCGCGTCGTCGGCGGCCAGCGCATCCAGGTCGCACGCCTCGAGCAGGTCCGCCAGCGCCTCGCCCCGGAGCTTCGGCAGCAGCTCGTCCACCAAGAGGTCGTGCACGGTCTCTCGGTGCAGGCGCGTGCCGGGCTTGTGCGTGGCCCGTGAGGCGAGGAAGGCCTTCACCAGCCCCTGCTGCGCCGCCAGGTCGCCGCGCCGGACGAGCCCCCGCCGCCAGGAGCGCCGCGCGCGGGTTCTCGTCGAGCTTGCGCAGCGCGCACTCGAAGGCCTTCGCCAGCGCCTCGAAGGAGAGCCTCTCGCAGTGCCGCTCCAGCGCCGCGTCGAGCTCCGGCAACGCGACGAGCCCCTCGTCGTCGTACTCGTCGAGGTCGACGCCGAAGACGGCCCACAGCGCGTTGGCCTGCTGGTCGGACTGCAGCTCGACGTAGCGCGCCAGGTCGAGCAGCCCGCCCTGGGCCACCTTGGCGTCCGCGCTCGAGAGCCGGCTGCGGATCTCGTCGGGGTCCGACAGGCGGGCGAGGTCGCGCACCCGCCGCCACTTCTCCAGGACCTCCTCGCTGGCCTGCAGCACCTCGAGGCGCTGCAGGCCGGCGACGGCCTTCGCCCGCTTCTCGTCGCAGGACCGCACGTCCAGCTCTTGCAGCGCCTCCAGTCCCAGCACGGGCGAGAAGTCCCTGAGCCTGTGGCAGCCGTTGAGGCTCAGCCGACGCAGCCGTGGGAGCCGGCGGAGCGCCGAGACCTCGGTCAGCCGAAGGTTGCTCGCGATCGCGAGCTCCTCCAGCCGCTCGAAGGGAGCGAGCGGCTCGCAGTCGGTCAGCCCCGCGTACTGCAGCGAGAGCGAGCGGAGGCCGGTGAGCGGCGCGAGCGCCTCGACGTTCATCACGCCGCAGCAGTCGAGGTTGAGGCGCTCGAGCCAGGTCAGGCGGCCCAGGACCCTGGGCAGCGGCTTGAGGTGCGTGGGGGGCGGGTCGTCGGCGCCGTCCATCGAGCCGTTGTTGAGGGCGTGGCCCAGGTTCAGGGACCGCAGCGCCTTCATCGCCTCCAGGCAGTCGGGCAGGCGTGGCACGTGCTGGCGCAGCTCGAGCGTGGCGAGCGCCGGCAGCCTGGCGACGACCTCCGGGAAAGTGTCCATCGGCAAGCCGCGCATCCTCAGGGTGTGCAGGCGGGTGAGCCCGGTGATCGCTTCGGGCAGGTCGAAGAGGCCGCAGGAGACCAGGTCGAGCACCTCCAGCTTTTCGAACCGGGCGATCTCCGCCGGCAGCTCACCCTGCTTGAGGTGCGAGCCCCAGACCTCCAGGTGCACCAGGCCAGGCAGCGCCTCGGCGAGGAGCTTCACGTCGCGCTTGGGGTCGGTGACGACCACGTAGAGGCGCTCGAGGCTCTTCATCGGCGCGAGCTGCGCGACGTCGGCGTCCCAGAATCTCCAACCACTCGAGCGCCATCTGCTGGAAGACCGCAGGCAGGACGAGCTTCTTGCCCTTCGCCGAGATCGACAGGTGCTTGAGCCGGGGCAGCTGGGCCACGGCGCCCGAGACCTCCGGCCGCTCGGGACACTCCCGCAACCGGAGGAACTCGAGGTTCCTCAGCTGCGCGAGCTCCGGCCCGACCGGCGTGCCCTGGGAGAGGTCGAGGTCGAGCTCGGTGGCGCTCTCGACGTCGGCGAGCGCGGCCGCGAGGTCTTCGAAACGTGCCATGGAGGTCTCCTTCAAGAAGAGGAAGCCTGCCGCCGCAGGATGTGGGGTTCAAGGACGGAGCACTGGCCCCTCGACAGGCTCGGGCCTGTCGACAGGCTCGGGGTGTCGAGGGCCCGGCGCAGAACCCGCCCGAATCAAGGGGCCGGCAGCCGGCTGCGGACGACGACCTCGATGTAGTCGGTCACCACCTCGGCGGGCGTCGCGCCGTTGGTCCCCTTGGGCACGACGGCGAAGTGCAGGCCGTCCTGGAACGTGACCCGCGCCAGCCTGGCCGCGTCGTCGACCTGGGCGGCGACCGTGCCCAGCGCGCCGGGCTTGGCCGTCTCCTCGGTGCCCAGGACCTGCCAGCCCTCGGGCCACCAGCCCCACAGCTCCACCCCGTCGGCGTCCGGACCCGTCCCGCCCGCCACCGCCGTCGCCTGGACTCGCGTCAGGACCGCCTCGGCCGGGAAGCCCGCCTCGGACATCACGACGCTGAAGACGTGGCCGGGGCGCTGGCCGAGGCCGGCGTCCAGCTCCCAGAAGTCGTCCACGGTTCGGGTGCTGGTTAGCCCGCCGAAGAAGAGCATCTTCTTGCGGCGGCTGTCGTACGCCGCCGCGCGCCCCATGGCCGGCAGCGGGGTCTTGCCGCTGTCGGGGTTGCTGGGCACGCGGCGCACCCAGGCCGTCGCGTCCGGGTCCCAGTCCCAAAGGTCGGCGAGCGGCCCGGTCCCGTAGCCGTCGGCCAGCACCAACCGGCCGCGGTCGCGGTCGAAGACCATCGTGTGGCCCATGCGCGGCTCAGGCCCCTCGGTCGGGGGCCGGAGCGGGTCGTGGCCGATGAGCGACGTCCAGTTCGAGCCGTCCCAGCGCCAGGTGTCGTTGCGGCGCACGCCCTTGAACGGCAGCTCCTCGTTGGGCGGCAGGGCATTGGCGACTTCGCCCCCGAAGAGGATGAGCCCGCTCCGCCCGTCGGGCCCCATGGCCACCAGTTCCCGGGGCATCGGCTTGTTGGCCGGCGAGAGCGGGTCCCACGCCGTGCCGTTCCAGGTCGCCGTCTCGGCGCTGCGCACGATCTGGATGTCCATCGCCCCGGAGAAGGTTATGCCCACGCCGCCGAAGCGCGTCACCGTCGCCGTCGGGCCTGGCCCTTCGAAGGTCGCCACGGCCGAGGCGACCCATGGCTTGCCCGGAACCGCCGTGCTCCCCAGGCGCCAGGTGTCGGTCCGCTCCCAGGTGTCGGCCTCGCTGTCCCAGCCGCCGTACATCACCGTGGCGCCCCGGACCGGGTCGTACGCCATGCCGTGGGCGGCCCGATGTTTCGGCCAGGTTCCGGAGTGCTTGACCTCCTCCCAGGCCTTGCCGTCCCAGGACCACAGGTCGTCGAGCGTGTCTCCGAAGACGGTTTCCTGCTTGACCGAACTCGCGCCCCCGAAGAGCAGCGCCTTTCCCCGCTGCTCGTCGTAGACCATCGCCCCTCCGAAGCGCACCCGCGGCGTGGGGGGCAGGTTGGTGTTCGCGTCGAGCGGCGCCGTCCGGTCGGTCCAGGTCCCCGCTCCCGGGTCCCAGTCCCACAGGTCGGCCAGGTAGAGGTAGCCCTTGCCCGCGCCGGGGTAGGGGTACTCCAAGACTCCGCCGAACAAGACGATCCGCTCGCGGACGGGGTCGTAGTAGGCCGGCGAGGCGCCGCGGCCCGGGTAGACGAATTTCTCGGCGTACCCGGGCACCGCACTCATGTCGAAGGGGTTCGGCGTCGCGGACCGGCTGCTCCAGGCCGCGCCGTCCCACTCCCAGACGTCGAGGTTGTTCTCGTGCTTGTCGGTGGCGCCCCCCATGAGCACCACGCGCTTGCGCACCGGGTCGGTGACCATCGTGGCCAGCGAGCGGCCCTTCGGCCAGGGAGCGCTGGAGGAGGCAGGAACGACCTGGACCCAGTCCGAGCCGTCCCAGCGCCAGAGGTCCTGGAGCTCGTCGTCGCCGAAGCTCTCCCCACCGAACATCACCAGCGTCTGGCCCACGGGGTCCCAGGCCATCACCGCGCCGTACCGGCCGGGCGGCTTGTGCTGCGGCGTCCGCTCGTGCCAGCGGGTGCCGTCCCAGACCCAGGTGTCCTGGCGGATGCCGCTCAGGGCGGGGGTGCCGCCGAAGAGGACGACCTCCTCGCGCAGCTTGTCGTAGCCGGCCGCGGCGTGGGAGCGCGCCGTGGGGCCCTCGCCGCTGTTCGCCAGCCGCCAGCTGCTGCCGGTCCACGCCCAGGTCTCACCGGTGACGCCCAGGCCGCCGACCAGCACCACCTCGCCGCGCCGCTCGTCGTAGATCAACGCGCTGCCGCAGCGCGGGGTCGGGTCGCCGTCGCCTTCGGGGTCCACCGTGATGATCGGCCGCCAGTCGTCGCCGTTGAAGACCCAGGTCAGGCCGTCGCCGGAGAGCGCCACGATCTGGTCGCGCGCCGCGTCGCGGGCCCAGATGGCGCCGCCCATGGCGTAGGTGCCCAGGGTGCAGCCGAAGACCGGGCGCGGCCGGGGATCGCGCTGGGCCCAGGTCGGCTCGCCGGTCTGGCGCACGAGGCCGGCGCTGCCGGCGGCGTCGACGCGGGCCAGCGCCGCCCCGCTTTGGGGCCGTGCGCCGTAGAGCGGGCCGAGGGGCCCGATCACGTTGCTGCCCATGCGCGACCGGGAGACGAACTGGTGCGGGTTCTCGCGGGTGCTGCCGGCCACCTTGCCGCCCAGCGTCGCCACCCACTCCAGGTCGCGCACCGGCACCTCGGCCGAGGCGTTGCCGGCGGCGTCGACCGCGCGCACCAGGACCCGCGCCAGATCGGAGAACGGCAGGTCCACGGTCGCCGCGCCCTTCCCGTCGGCGGTCGCGTGGCCGACCTCGCCATGGACCTCGTTGAAGACGAACAGCGCCGCGCCCGCCTCGACGCCGCCGGGCAGGGCGACGACGTGCATGCGCCGGACGCCCGCGCCGGCCTCGGTGCCCCAGGGCTCGCGGCGGAAGACGACCCGGCCCTCGGTCGCCACATCGGGGCTCGCTGGCGCCTGCGTGTCCACCTCGAAGCCGGCGGAGAGCGTCAGGGGCGCCCGGTTGCCGGCCGCGTCCCGCACGTCCGTCCGCAGCACGTACGGGCCTTGGGGCCGCGTCGCGGAGGCGACCAGCGAGTGCTCGAAGACGTAGGAGAGAGGCCCGCCGCTGCGGCGCACGAAGGTGAGCACCTCGTCGGGCTTGGGCGACTTCGGGTCGGCGTCGGCCCAGACGGCCTCGACCACCGGCTCGACTCCGGTCGCCTCGTCGAAGGCGATGGCGACGCTGACCCGCGCCCCGACGCCGACCTTCTGGACCGGGTCCACCAGGCTCTTGGGCGGCCCCTCCAGCACCACCTCCACCGGGCCCGCGAGCGCCGGGGCGGCGAAGTCGAAGGTCACGGTGCCGGCGCTGGGGACGAGGGCCTCGTTTCCGGTCTGGTCGACGAGGGTGAGGCTGACCGTGGCCGGCGCGTTCTGCGGCTCGGTGCCGTCGGGCACCAGGACGAAGCGGTAGCGCCGCTCGGAGCGGGCCGTGCCCTCCTCGTCGACCTTGGCGGGCTTGTCGCCGACGAGCACGGCCGGGTCGCCGAGCAGGAGCTCCGTGGTGCGAAAGGCGATGGTCACCGGCTGGCCTTCACGCGCGACCGCCGGGCTCACCACCGGCGCCTCCTCCAGCCCGGGCGGCGTCGAGTCGAGCCTCTTGGGGTCCAGGCAGCGGTTGACCACCTTGCGGCAGACGAGGCCCGGCGGGCAGTCCGAGTCGGCGGAGCAGGTCAGCTGGGCGCCCGGCGGGACGCCGGTGTTGAAGCAGGAAGAGAGCAGGGCCAGTAAAGCCGCGCCTGCCAGTGCCTTCGCCCCCCGGTCGCCGAAGCCGCTCATGGCAGAGGAGTCTACCGGCGGCTGGACCTCCCAGCCACCAGGGGCGATGGCGAACGCCGGCCTCAGCCGGGCATGGGTGGGCGCTCCTGGGCTACTTCCACATGCCCGAGCGCGAGTTGGGGTCCTGCTTCCAGATGAGCCCGTCGCGGTCGCGGGGGTCGGGCTCCCGCTCGTACACCGTCTCCGGCGACGGCGGGGTGCGGACCTGGCCGTCCTTGGGCCCGAGGATCTCGTAGATGAGCCCGCCGCCCCGCTCCACGCGCTTGATGACCGGGCGCTCGCGCTCCCAGCGGCGCACCTGCCGCCACCAGCAGAGCGACTCCCGCGGGCTCGCGTAGAGGAACGGCGCCTCGTCGAAGGACTTCTCCTGCACCTCGACGAAGTTGAAGCGCGGCTCGTCGAGGATGTTGAACATCGCGTGGGTGCGTCCTGGCCCGCAGATCGCGATGGGCTCGTTCTTCGGGTTGAACTGGCGCAGATCGTAGAAGGCGTCGCGCGCGGAGCTGAACCAGTAGTCGCCCTCGGTGCCGTTGACGCGGATGTCCTGCGGCGGGCCTATCTGGAACAGGCCCTTCTGCTGCGCCCCGCCCAGCCCGCCGATGAGGAAGTTGAAGTAGGTGGTCTCGTAGGGGTGGTACTCGATCACCGGGAGCAGGATTCCCGTGAAGCCCGCGAGCCCGGCGGCGCCGATGCCGGCCAGCCCCAGCCTGCGCGGCGCGAGGTACTCCCGGAGCTTGCGGTAGAGGATGGCCGCGCCCATCCCGGCGAAGGCGCACGCGGCCGGCGCGTACTCCATGAAGTGCCGGTTGCCGTCGTAGAAGTTCGAGCGCGGCATGGCGATGCGCAGGATGGGCAGCGCCAGCCAGCACCAGAGCAGCGCGTAGCGGACCTTGTCCTCGCGAGAGCCCTTCCAGCCCACGGCCCACGCGGCGACCATGGCGACGAGCACCACCGGCGGAGTCTGCAGGAACAGCGCCTTGAGCGGGTAGGCGGTCGGCAGGGTGCGGCCGGAGGAGCCGAAGCCGGCCATGAACTGCACGTACTCCTTGAGGTGGTCGAACCAGTCGCGCGGGCCGCCGTACCAGAGCCAGGGCCAGGTGATGAAGAAGACGGCGAAGGCCACGAAGGGCGCGGCGAGGTAGGCGACGAGGACCTGCTTGGGAATGGATTTGGTTTTCCGGTAGAGCAGCCACCAGGCGATGGGCGACCAGACCAGGAGCGAGATGAAGACGAAGCCCGCGTTGAGCTTGGCGCCCAGCCCCAGCCCGATGAACGTCGAGGCCCAGTACAGGTGCTTGGCCTTCTCCTCGAGCACGCCGACGCAGGTGGCCATCAGCGCGATGGCGTAGAACATCGCGCAGGGCAGGTCCTTGGCGTTGTTGGGCGTGTGGCCCAGGACGGTCGGGTAGAAGGCGCAGGCCAGCGTGGCGGCGATGCCCGCACCCCGGCCGAGCATCCGGCAGGCGTAGAGGCCGAAGAGGAAGACGAGCACGCCCTGCAGCAGGACGAGCCCGAAGTGGTGCCCGTCGATGGCATCCAGCCAGCCCAGCTTGGTGTGCAGCACCAGCGAGACGACGCCGGCGACGAGGCCCGGGAAGACCGGGTAGTGCGCCGGGTCCTTGATGTCCGGGAAGCGCTGGAACTGGGGGTTGAAGCCCGGCGGGTTGTAGTCGAGGTCGAGCAGCGCCAGCGCCTTGGGCACCGTCGGGTTCGCCATCCAGAACAGGTGGCGGTCGCCCGAGTAGAAGAGCGAGGGCGAGTCCGAGGTGATGCCGTAGTGCTTGAGCGAGAGCCCGGACCAGAGCACCACCGCCAGGGCGATGGCGAAGCTGGCGCGGCCCGGGGTCAGCCACGGGACGGGCTCGGCCTTGGGACCGGAGCCTGTCTGGGCTGGCGTCGGCTGCGGGTCGGGGGCGGTTTCGGCTGCGGACGTGGGGATGGGCGCTCGGTCGGGCGCGATCGGCTCTGCCATGGCGGGGCGGACTCTAACCCACGTTCGCTCTCAGCGTGAGCGCGTCTTCTGCCGGCGCCCGAGCGAGCGAGGCCGACCCTGACACCCCGAGCTTGTCGGGGCCAGAGCACACCTCCCTCCAATTGGTCGCTCCTCGACCGCGATGGTCAGCCGAACCCCGAGCGGGAGACCAGCGAGCTGGGGTGTCGGTGGGCAAAGGCCGAGCCCTGGCCCCTCGACAAGCGCGGGGTGTCGACTCGTCCGCCACAGGGTGTCGACGCCCCTGTCGACTCGACCCTCGACTTCACCCTGCGGCCAAGGGCATTCTGCGCGCCGTGATTGCCGTCGTCCTCGGCCTCTTCCTGCTCCTCCTCGGCGCGCTGCCCGGCATCTTCGCCGCGAACGCGCTCGCCCCTGCCCTGCCGCCCATCGAGCGGCGGGTGCTGGGCCTGGTGGCCGGGCTCGCACTGACGACCATCGCCTGCTACCTCGCCGCGCTCGCGGGCGTGCTGGTCTTCGCCATCGCGCTGCTCGGCCTGGCCACCGCTGGCTTCGCCTGGCTGCGCATTCGCGCCGAGAGCATCGAGGCGCCCGCGATCCCAACGGAGTCTCCACCGGGTGGAGATTCGAGTTCCCCCTCTCCGCGAAGCCGGAGAGGGGGTCAGGGGGTGAGGCACGCCGCGCATCTGTGGGGCCTGGCCGCCGTGGTGCTGGCGTTCGCCGTCTTCGCGGTGCCGCTCGTGCTCCGGCCGGTCCCCCAGGGCTGGGACCCGGCCTTCCACAGCGCCATCATCGACAGCATCCGCCGGCTCGGCGCCTTGCCGACCACCTGGGGCCCGTACGAGCCGGGCGAGAAGTTCAACTACCCGGCCGCGATGCACGCGGTCTTCGCGCTCTATGCCAAGCTGGGCGGCGTCCGGCCTGACCTGGCCTTCACCCTGGGCTTCCTCTGGATCGCCGCGCTGATGCTGCTGGCGGTCTACGCGCTGGGGCTGCGCTTTGGCGGCGGCAGCGCCCGCGCCGGCACGCTCGCCGTCCTGGTCTACGGCCTCTGCGACGGCTGGGGCACGCTGGCGGGCCACGCCGGCTGGGGCGGCCTTCCCAACCTCGCGGGCCTGGTGCTGATGGCGGGCTTCGTCCTCGCCATCAGCGAGCCCTCGCGCGGCAGCGCCGTGCTCGCGGCGATCCTCGCCGCGGCCATGGCGTTCACCCACCACCTCTCCTTCGCGCTGCTCGGCTTCAGCATCGCGCTGCTCCTCCTGCTCGAGCTCTTGCTCGAGCGCCGCTGGTCGAGCGTCGGCCGCGCCGGCTTCTGGGCGCTCGCGCTGGCGGTGGCCACCGCCGGGCTGATGGTGATGCTGCGCCCCTCGGGCCGCTTCGACCTGCTGCACGCCTTCAAGTTCGAGCGCGAGAAGATGACCGACCTCCTCAAGGCCTGGGAGGTGATGGGCCCGGTCCTGCTCGGCGGCGGGATGGCGGGCCTGGCCTTCACGCTCACCTCGCACCGCGAGCCCGGCCAGCGGCTGCTGCCGGCCTGGGCGGTGGGGCTGCTCGCCTTCTGGGTGGTCTGGGACATGGTCTACCGCGCGGCCGTCTGGTGGCTGGTGCACGGCTCGTGGACCGCGCTCACCCCGAGCCGCGGCCTGACCGACGCCGCGGTGCCCCTCGCGATCTGTCTCGCGGTGCTCGTCGACCGGCTCGCCTCGCGGCTGCCTTCGCGCTGGCCGTGGGCGGTGGTCGCCGCGGCGGCGCTGGGACTGTGCGCGCTGGGCTACCGGGGCGGCTCGACCGGGTGCACGGCGCGCCGCAGTCGGCGGGAGAGTTCGCGCGGGCGCGGGAGCTGTGCGCGGCGGTGAAGAGCAAGACCCCGGCGGACGCCATCCTCTTCGCGCCCAACGCGGGCGAGGTCGGCACCTGGCTGCCCTACCTGTGCGGCCGCGAGCTCAACTACTTCCCCGACCCCGGCTACTACCAGAGCCCCTATCGCGAGACGAAGATGCGCCTGCAGGACCCCAAGTCCTTTGCGCAGTTCGTCGCGCCGCAGGGGCGCCAGACGTTCTACGCCACGCGCGGCCAGGCGCCCTTCCCGCTGGTGGCGTCCGCGGGGGGCTGGAACCTCTACCGGATCGGGCCACCATGAACCGTGCTCTGGGGATCCTGCTGGTGGTGCTCTTCGCGCTGGCCGCCGCCGCGACCTGGCTGGTGCGCACCGGGAGGATGCCCGGGTAGCTCGGTCTCTGCGCGGCCGGGATCTGGAGTTGCGTAAGGTATGTCAGCGTTCATCAACATGGATGCCGGCCCGAAGGCGACCCCCGCGGAAGCGGACTCGATCGCCGGAGTGGAAGATGGGAGAAGCCGCCGATGAGCCAGCGCCGCGCCGCGCCCCAACGCCGTGCCGTGGGCCGCCCCACCAAGGACAAGAGCCGCGAGACCGAGACGCAGATCCTCGACGCCGCGGAGCAGGTCTTCGCTCGCGTCGGCTTCTACGGCGCCACCACGCAGGAGATCGCCGAGGCCTCCGGGGTCACCAAGGCGATGATCCACTACTACTTCGACTCGAAGGAGAAGCTGTACCGCGCGGTCCTCGACCGCATCCTGTTCGAGCTCATCAAGCTGGTGCAGGAGACGCACATCACCGCCATCACCCGCACCGAGCGGATGGACCACTTCGTGCGCGGCTTCTTCGACTACGTCGCGCGTCACCCGCAGTTCGGCCGGCTCACCTTCATGGGCTCGGGCGACCAGAGCCGCTACTTCGACGGCATCGTCTCCACCTTCTTCCGCCCGCTCTTCGAGAAGGGCACCCGCTTCATCGACGAGGGGATCGCCGAGGGCGAGTTCCGCCAGGTCGACGCGCAGCGACTGCTGCTGGCGGTCTACTCCGCGTGCATGGGCTACTTCGCCGACGCCCACTTCATCAGCCTGGTCACCGAGGACGATGCCTTGAAGGCCGCGCGCGTCGAGGCCTGCCGAGAGACCGTGCTCGACATGGTCTACCGCACGCTCGGGGTCGAGGCGCCCAGGCCCAAGCCGCGGGCGTGAGCCCTCCCCCCTCCGGCTAGTGCATCGAGCCGCTCTTGAGCCGCTGGTACTCCTGGTCGGTGATGGTCCCCTGCTCGCGCAGGTAGGCGAGCACCGCCTGCTTCGCCTTCTCGTACGATTCGCCGCTCATGGCGCGGCGACGGGTGATCAGCGCGTTCAGCTCGGACTCGGAGATGGGCATGGAGTTCGCTCGAGGGTTCGGTTCAGAGTGAGAAGTCGCCGCCGCTGCCACCGCTCTCTTCGCTCTTCTTGAGCAGCCGCTCGCGCCGCTCCCGGGTCTCCTGCGCCGCAGCGTCGGACGCGGCCTGGTCGATCGCCTTGCGGTCCGCGGTCAGGTACACGCCCTCCTTCACGCCCTTGGGGAGCTTGGCGAGCGGTACCTTCTCTTCCTTGCCGTCGACGACCAGCACCGCGAGCTTGCCCTCGATGCGATCCACGAACGGTCCCGTCATCGGCTCCTCCTCATCTACGGGTTGCAGTCCTTCGCCGGACGCTTGGAGGCCGTCGCTTCCTCCCGCGTCCTGAACCGCACGACGTTCCCCGGCTTGATGCGCTGCGCGTTGTTGCACTCGGGCCGGTGGAAGACCTCGCTGTTCTTGCTGGCCACGTAGCCGCCCGCAGACGCAGGCCTCTCCGAACCGCCGCCTCCTCCTTCATCGCCGGTCACGACGATCGTCTTGGTCTTCGACGGAGGCGTCGGAGCCGGCACGGGCGTCGGCTCAGGGGTCGGGGGCGCGGGCGTGACCTTGGCGGGGGTCGTCTTCTTCGGCTCGGGCCGCGGAGGCTCGGCCGGCTCGACCGTCTCCGCGGTCTTCTGTTCGAGCTGTGCGAGGCCGCCGCCCTTCTCGGTGGCGTAGGTCACCTTCTCGCCGTCGCTGTGCAGCACCACCTCGCCGTCCAGGTCGGTGCGCAGCACCTCGGCATGCACCGCCTCGAGCCGATCCAGCGCCTGCCGCGTCGGGTGGCCGTAGTCATTGCCGGCGCCGACCGAGACGACCGCGATCCTCGGGTGGATCTTCTCGAGCGAGCTCGGGCGTGCTGCTGTGCCGGCTGCCGTGGTGCGCCACCTTGTAGACGTCCGCCGAGAGCTCCTCGCCGCTCTCCAGGATCCGCTTCTCGGTCTCGGCTTCGGAGTCGGCCGCCAGGTAGAAGGCCGTCTTGCCGTAGGAGAGCCGGATGACGATGGAGTTGGCGTTCGCGTCCGAGCGGGTGTTGTGGAAGAAGGGGTCCTTGGGCGCGAGCAGGTGCATCACGGCTCCGCCGCCGATCTCCACGTTGTTGCCGGCCTTGCCCACCTTGAGCTGCACGCCCTTGGACTCCACCGCCTTGAGCAGGTGGGAGTAGAGGGGCGAGGGGTGGTCGAACCCGGGCTCCATGAAGATGCGCGCTCCCAGGTCGCGGATGACCGCCTCCATGCCGCCGATGTGGTCGGCGTGGGGGTGCGTCATCAGCACCAGGTCGAGCTGCCCGGGCACCAGCTCGTGCAGCCGCGAGACGAGGCGCCTGGACGACTCCGGCGTTCCCGCGTCGATGAGCACGGTCTTGCCTGCCGGCGAGCGGATGAAGATGGCGTCGCCCTGGCCCACGTCGAGGACGTGGACGGCGAGGTCCGCTGCGAGAGCGGCCCCCGGGGCGAGGACGACAAGGAGCAGCGCGAGGAGGGTCGGGACGAGTCGTCGGAGCTTGCGCACAGTGGCTGGAGGATAACGCACCGGGACCTCCGCGTGCTGTCCATCGTGGTGGGCTTTCCCGGCCTATCGCCGAGCCGCGCCGCTGCCCTCCACCCGTGGACGTCCGAAACGCGCGCTGCCTTCGAGCGGACATTGGCGAGAGCTGCAACGCCTGCCCGTTTGAAACCATTTCGAGCCGGCAGGCATCCTTCCTGCCTTCCACCCCCCAACAAGGAGATCGCCATGTCGGATCCGAAGCCCACGCTCGTCACCCGCCGCGAGGTCCTGGCCGGAGCCGCCGCAGCCTCCGCCGTCCTCATCGCCGCCAAGGACGCCGCCGCCGCCGAGCCGCAGGGCAAGACCTCCGCCGCCGCGACCCCGCCTCCCGCCAAGCCCGGCCCCATCACCCTGCCCGCGCTGCCCTGGGCGAAGGACGCGCTCGCGCCGGTCATCAGCGCCAATACCCTCTCCTTCCACTACGGCAAGCACCACCAGGCGTACGTCGACAAGACCAACGAGCTCATCGCCGGGACCGACCTGGCCAGCAAGCCGCTCGAGGAGATCATCAAGGCCGCTGCCGCCGACCCCGGCGAAGACCGCGCTCTTCAACAACTCCGCCCAGGTCTTCAACCACGACTTCTTCTGGAAGAGCCTCAAGCCCAAAGGTGGCGGCGCGCCGGCGGGCAAGCTGCTGGAAGCGGTGAAGAAGGACTTCGGCTCGGCCGACGATCTCAAGAAGCAGCTGGTCGACGCCGCGATGGGCCAGTTCGGCAGCGGCTGGGCCTGGCTCGTCGTCGACGAGGGCAAGCTCAAGGTCGTCAAGACGCCCAACGCCGAGACGCCCATCACCAAGAACCAGAAGCCGCTCCTCACCGTCGATGTCTGGGAGCACGCCTACTACCTGGACTACCAGAACAAGCGGAAGGACTACGCGCAGGCCGTGGTCGACAAGCTGCTCAACTGGGACTTCGCGGCAGCGAACTTCGGGTGAGGGCCCCTCTCCCGTCTCCCCGTCGCGGATAGGTTGGATAGACCGAGCTCGGGTGGCTCACTGCTCCGGGGAGAAGCCCGGCTCTGCTGGTCGCAACCTGCGGCGCGACACGACGTCCCTTGGATCCCGCCTGTGGCCTTCAGGGCTGCCCTCTTGCCGTGGTGTCACGCAAGGGTTCGCCGAAGGCAACCAGCGGGTTTCTCCCCGGAGCCCCGCGGTCGCTTGCCTTGATCCTGGCGATCCGTCCGCGACGGGGAGACGGAAGAGGGGCCCTGCGGGCATGGGGGCTCCTGGGGTAGGGCGACGGTCCCTAGAATCCCCGCGCCTCGATCGTGATCGTGGCGGTGGACTCCTACGCCTCCGCTTTCGACATCGCCGGTGCGGTCGGTCCCTGGTGCGCTCGACGTTCCCGCGAAGCGGCCCTGGGCGTCACCCTCCCCGCGCGCTCACGCTTCCATGAGAAGGCCGGCCGGGTCGGCCAGCGCCGTGCGGATCCGCGCGACTCCCCCGCTGGGGACTCTGGAAGTGTCCAGTAAAGGAAATGTAAGGTTCGCGCTTTCTCCGGGGTACCCCGGGGTGGGGAGCACATATGCGCGCTGCCGGCTGCGACCTGGGCAAGGCCTCCGTGAGCCTCGTCCTCCTCGACCTGTCTGACTCGGGCGAGCCCACCATCGTCAAGACCTGGACCGAGGCCCACGAGGGCAAGCCCTTCGAGGTCCTCGCGCGCCTGTATGCCGAGCACCACCTCGGCGGTTTCGCGGCGCTGGGCGCCACCGGCATCTACGCCGACGAGCTGGGCGAGCCGGTCCACCTCTTGCCCGAAGAGGCGTGCCTGACCGCGGCGCTCGACTTCGACCGGTCGCTGCCGGAGACGCTCAACCTGCTCTCCATCGGCGGCCGCGGTTACCGCGCGCTCACCCGCCGCCCGTCGACCGGCTCGGGTCAGGCGCGCATCCGCTACCTCGAGAGCGACAAGTGCTCCTCCGGCACCGGCGAGAACGCCCAGCGCATGGCGGCCCGCTTCGGGCTCTCGCTGGCCGAGGCCGACAAGCTCGCGCTCGCCGCCGCCGGGACCGTCGCCATCACCGCCCGCTGCTCGGTCTTCGCCAAGAGCGAGATGACCCACCACGCCAACGAGGGCAAGAGCTCGGGCGAGCTGTTCCGCGGCTACTTCGACTCGGTGGCGCGCAACGCCCGCGCCCTGCTCGCGCGCTGCGAGATCAACGGCCCGGTCTACCTCATCGGCGGCTGCACCCGGCTCGAGTCCCTGCGCCACTCGCTCTCGGAGCGCGTGGGCCGCCCCGTCCACGTGCCCGAGCACGCGCTCTGCTTCGAGGCCGTCGGCGCGGCGCTGCTCGCCGCCAGGGCCGCCAAGGAGGGCCGTGCGCGCCCGCTGCCCCGCGAGCTTCGCCTCGCTGGTGCGCACCCGCGAGCGCCGCTTCACCGTCCTCGAGCCCGCCAGCCAGCACGCCCACCGGGTCAAGCAGCTCGCCGCTCCCGCCGCCGCGACCTCCTTCACCTCCGAGCCTGTCGTCCTGGGCCTCGACCTCGGCTCCACCGGCGCCAAGGCGGTGCTCACCTCCGTCGCCACCGGCGAGATGGTCTTCGACGCCTACGACCGCACCCGCGGCAACCCCATCGCGGCCACGCAGCGCCTGCTGCAGACCATCCTCTCCGCCGGCCGGCCCGACGTGCGCGCCATCGGCATCACCGGCTCGGGCCGCCAGGCCGTCGCCACGCTGCTGCGCGCCGTCTACTCCGAGGCGGACGACCGGATCGCGGTCCTCAACGAGATCGTCGCCCACGCCACCGCCGCCATCCGCTGCGACGCGAGCCGCGGCGCGGACCTGTCGATCATCGAGATCGGCGGCCAGGACGCGAAGTACATCCGCGTCAGCGGCGGCCGCATCATCGAGAGCGACATGAACAAGGCCTGCAGCGCCGGGACGGGCTCGTTCCTGGAGGAGCAGGCGGCGTTCTACGACGTCAAGGACATCGGCGAGTTCACCCGGCTGGCCAAGGCCGCCACCCGCCCGCCGGACCTGGGCCAGATGTGCACCGTCTTCGTCGCCGAGGCCGCCAGCGAGGCGCTCAAGGACGGCTTCGAGCTGGGCAATCTCTTCGCCGGCTTCCAATACTCCATCATCCACAACTACCTGCACCGGGTGATGGGCCAGCGCACCTTGGCCCCCACCATCTTCTTCCAGGGCAAGCCGGCCACGAACCCGTCGCTGGCGTGGACCCTGGCCGCGGTCACCGGCCGCGACATCGTCGTTCCCCCCAACCCCGGCGCCATGGGCGCCTGGGGCATCGGCCTGTGCGCGGTCGATGCGAGCGGCGCGCAGTCGCTGCTCGCCGCCTCCCGCCTCGAGCTCGACCGCGCGCTGAAGGCGCAGATCGTCAGCCGCGCCGAGTTCACCTGCCAGGACAAGGGCTGCGGCACGCACTGCCCCATCGAGCGGACCACGGTGAAGGTCGGCGACCGCCAGGGAATCGCCGTGTCCGGCGGCGCCTGCCCCAAGTACGAGCTGGCCACCCGCGACTCGCCCAAGCTCCCCAAGGACGCGCCCAACCCGTTCGAGGAGCGCGCGGCGCTGCTGGCCCCGTTCCGGCGCCACGCGCGCAGCCCCCACGGCGTCGCCGTCCCCGAGACCAGCGCCGTCCACGGCTACCTGCCCTGGGTCGTCACGCTCCTGGACGAGCTGGGGCTCTCGCCGCAGGTCCTCCAGGGCGATACGGGCTCGCTCGCCGCCGGCGAGCAGCTGTGCAACAGCTTCGACTCCTGCGGCCCCGCGAAGATCGCCTACTCCGTCTGCGACACCGAGGCGCCCTGGCTCTTCTTCCCCAAGAATCGTCGCCAACGCCGACCCCGAGGGCGTCTGGGGCGAGAGCTGCGCCACCGAGCAGTCGATGCCCGACCTGGTGCAGGCCTCGCTCGCCGCCCGCGGCCGCGCCACCACCGTGCTGCGGCCGCTGCTCTGGCTGGGCAAGGCGCTCGAGGGCCCCAAGGTCGTCGAGGCGCTCGGCGAGGTCGCCGACAAGCTGCATGTCTCGCGCTCCAAGCTCCCCGCCGCGGTCGCCAAGGCCGCCGCGGCGCAGCGCGAGCACGAGCAGAAGCTCTTGGAGATCGGCCGCCGGGCGCTGGCCTGGGCGCGGGCCAACGCGGTGCCCACCGTCCTCGTCTGCGGCGTGCAGCACGTCGTCCACGACGTGGTCATCAACGCGACGATCCCGCAGACCGTGCGCCGCAACGGCGCGATGAGCCTGCCCATCGACTGCTACCCCATTCCCGGCGACCGGCCGCGGATGCCCAAGATCTACTGGGGCGAGCCCAAGCGCTTCCTGCGCGCCGCGGCGCTTTGCCGCGAGCAGGGCGACGTCTTCCCGCTGCTCATCAGCTCCTTCGGCTGCGGCCCGGCGTCGTTCACGGAGCAGTCGTTCTCCGAGATCCTCGAGGGCTACCCGCACACCATCCTCGAGAGCGACGGCCACGGCGGCACCGCGGGGTTCGTCACGCGCATCCAGTCGTTCCTGCGCTCGGTCCGCCAGCACCAGGCCGAGGGCTCGACGCGGCAGCTGCCCGACAACCGCAAGGCGCTCTCCCACGTCGAGGCCACGCCGCGCACCGGCGGCTACCTGGACAAGAACGTGCGCTACGTCTTCCTCAACAGCGTCGAGTACCTGGGCGAGATCTTCGCGGCCGCCTACCGGTCCGCGGGCTACGACGCGACGGTGGCCGACCCGCTCGACGCCCAGAGCCTCGCCTGCGGCCGCCACGACTGCTCCGGCAAGGAGTGCAACAGCTACCAGCTCATCTGGGGCGGCTTCCGGCACTTCCTGGAGAAGAACCCGTCCGACAAGCCCACCCGGCTCGTCCAAATCGCGATGCAGCTGTGCCGGACCGGCGTCTTCCCGGTCAAGGACCGCATGAACCTCGAGCGCATGGGCCTGGGCGACCAGGTCACCGTCTCGTCCGTCAAGCTCGTGGGCGGCGCGGCGCTCACCGCGCGCGTCTGGGCCGGCCTGACGGCGAGCGACCTCGTGCGGCAGATGTACCTCTACAACCTCGCCGCCGAGAGCAAGCCCGGCGAGGCCACGGAGATCTACCGCCGGCATTGCCAGGCCATCGTGGCCCTGATGGAGCAGCCGTCGGAGCACGGGTGGATTGCCGGGCCGACGCACCTGTCGCGGCAGTGGCGCCGGCTCGAGGGCATCGTCGAGGCCGCGGCGGGCGAGTACGCCGACCTGAACGACCGGCGCGACCTGAAGAGGCCGCTGCGCGTGGTCTTCAACTCGGGCGACCTGCTGACCAAGAGCAACGACTTCGCCAACACCGGCCTGCACCGCCTGCTGGCCCAGAAGGGCCTGCGCGTCCTCTTCGAGCCCACCACCGACTTCATCGAGTTCCTGGTGCGCGAGCGCCCATGGACGATGTTCGGCTCCGGCACGACGCCGTCGGCGCAGTTCGCCTACCGGCTGGTGCTCACCCGCATCCGCGAGCGGCTGCACGCGGTCGCCGCCCGGCGCCACCCGTGGCTGCCGCGGCCGGCGGTCCCCGAGGCGGTCGAGCGCACCGCGCGCCTCATCGCGCCGGAGACCAACGTGGGCGCGCCGTTCACGGTGGGCAACGTGCTCCTGCGCTGGGAGCGCGAAGGCATCGACGGCGTGGTCATGAGCAGCTGCTGGGGCTGCGACAGCGGCCTCATCGAGGAGGGCCTGCTGCGCCACTTCGACGAGATCCCGCTCTACTTCCACTACGACGACGCCTCGCCGCTCGACGAGCGGAGGCTCGCCGGGTTCGCCTTCCGCCTGCACCAGGCCCCGCCCCGCGGCAGCCAGGAGCCGGCGCGATCGCCCATCCTCCCCGCGCTGCGGCGCAAGGCCTCGCGTGCCGTGGAGATCGGCAAGCGGCCCGTGGCCTAGGAGCTTCGCCGAGCCAACGGGGCGGTAGCGCCCGGCCGCTCGACCTGCCATCGTCGAGGTCGGCATGCCACCCCGACCTCCCGGCGCAGAGAATTCGCCCGGCTCCCAGCGGCCGATCTCCCAGCCTCGGGCGTCCACCTGCCCGGAGTGCGGTCACGCCTGGGACGCGCACGACGCGCTGGGCTGCTCCGTGTCCCTCCTGCCCGAGACCGCCACCTGGGCCGGCCAGGAGACCGGGTGCGACTGCGAGCGCGCGCGTCCCGGCCCCGGCGACGAGAGCGGCTCGGCCGCCTGACGGCCTCACGACCGTCGGCGATCAAGCCTGCCTGCGGCGTCGGGTTGCCGAACCCTCCGGCATCGTCAGCTTTCGCCTAGTGACGCACGACAAGGGAGGGAGACATGCAAGAGGAAGGCATCGGGACGCGCGCCATCGAGAAGCAGACCAGCAAGGTGCCGTCGCTCTTCTACATGGGCCTGGCGCTGGGGTCGGTCGCGCTGTCGGCAGGTCTCTTCGCTGCCGGGCGGAAGCAATTGAGCCAGTTCGTCGGGTTGTGGGCGCCCACCATCCTCATCACCGGGCTCTACAACAAGCTGGTGAAGGTGCAGGAGTCCATCGTCCACCCCTCCACCGTCCCGACCGCGTAAGTCCCACGACGATGCCCTCCCCCCGCCCCTCCCAAACAGCGGGAGGGGGGTTCGCGGGTTGCCCTCCGCGAGCCAGTAGGAGCTCTGGGCGCCGCCACGCGCCTGCTGGTCCCCGGGGAAAGCGCTGCGCTTCCTCTTCCCGACGGACGGGCCGATCGCCGGCGAGGCGCATTGCATGAGGTATGTCCGCGTTCACTGACATCCTTCGCTCCGCTCGAGGCGGGACCTTCCGCCGCCACGCCGGAGCGAAGGAGTGGCCGCGTCGGAGGTCGCAGTTCAAAGAGTTCCGCCCAGCGACGAATCCCCCTCCCGCGGCCGGGAGGCTGGGAAGGGCGCGGGAGGGCGGGCTCGTTTGACCCCTGGGGCGGCTTTGCTCCAGCTCCGCAAACGGTGCGGCCCCTTTATCGCCCCCTCCCGTCGTGACGACGAGGCCTCTGACTGCTGCGCCCCGTCGCACTTCTGGCGTGGCGCTTGCTGTCCACGGCGGGGGCGAATCACAGACCAGGGGCTCAGCAGGCATGAGGACCAGCGATTCCAGAGGGCTTGCGACGGGGACCTGGGCGAGTCTGCTCGGCAGATCCTGCCGGGCGAGCTTCCCCTTCGTGACCGCTGGCGCCGGTGCGCTGACGCCTCACGACGGGGAAGTCGGAGACCTGACGCAGGACGGCGACCGAGCGACCGCCTCGGACCTCTGCCAGGCCCTGCTCCGCCTCACCGAGATCGGATGCGACCATGCTTCGTGACCTCGAAAGCCAGCTCGAAGGGCTGTGCGAATCCCTCATCCTCGCCGACGGCCAGGAGCCGGCCGCGTTGCGCGAGCTGCAGGAGAGAGTCGCCCGCGTCGACGCCTCGGGTTGGCCTGCCGCCCTGCGGGCGCGGTTCGAGGCCGTCGTGGCCCTCGCGGCCAAGCTCTCGTCCACGGACGTCGCCGCCCGCCGACAGGCACTGGGCCAGATGGACAGCGAGCTCTCGGCGCTTCAGGACGAGGCCAGCCGCGCGGCCGCACCGGAGCTGGCCCCGGACGCGGAGCTGATGGCCGAGTTCGTCTCCTCGCAGCAGCTCTCGCTCGAGGAGCTGGAGGCCGAGCTCCTCTCCGTGGAGAAGGGGTCCCTCGACCCGCTCACCTCCATCCGCCGCCGCATCCACACGCTCAAGGGCGAGGCCGGCGCCGTCGGTCTGGACACGTTGGGCGAGGTCTACCACGCGTTCGAGGAGTTGCTCTCCGGCGACGTCGTCTCCCACGCCAGCACGCTGCTAAGCGCCCACGACTGGCTCGTGCACGCCATCTCGCAGTGCTCCCAAGGCGTCCCCGACGCCAGCCAGGTCCTAGGTCACCTCCGGAGAGCCAGGACGGGTGCGGCCGCCTCCGCCCCTGTCCCCGCCGCACCAGCGCCCGTGGCCACGCCTCGCCCTGCCCCTGCCCCTGCGCCTGTTCCTGCGGCCGCTGCCCCTGTCCCGGTCGCCCCTCGAAAGCCCGCACCGGCCGCTGCGCCAGCCGCGGCCCCGCGGCCTGGTCCACCCGCCGCCCCGGCGGCGAGCACCGCACCCGAGGCACCTCCCGACGAGACGGAGGGCCTGGTTCGCGACGCCGACACCCTGGCCACGTTCGGCGACTTCCTCACGGAGGCGGAGGACGGCCTCGCCCAGGTCGACCAGATCCTGGTGGACGCCGAGAAGGACGGGGCCGAGGCGAAGACCGTCGACGTCCTGTTCCGCATCTTCCACACCATCAAGGGCACCTCCGGCTTCCTGGAGTGCTCCGACATCACCGAGCTCGCGCACGCCACCGAGACCCTGCTCGACACCGTCCGCTCGGGCCGGGGCGAGCTCAAGGGCGGGGTCTCCGACTTGCTCTTCGACTCGACCGAGACCCTCCACCGGCTGGTGGCCGAGACCCGCCGGGCCGTGGAGCGCAGCCTCGCCATCGTGCCCGGCCGCAGCGACCCGGCGCTCCTCGAGCGCCTCCGGTCGGCGGCGGCCGGCCGCCCCCCGCCCCCGGCGCTGATGCCCAGGGCGCGGCCCGAGGAGAAGCTGGGCGAGATCCTCCAGAAGCCGCCCATCAACGTGCCGCCGCCGGTCATCGAGCAGGCCCTGCGCAACCAGCGCGAGTCGGGCCGCAAGCTCGGCGAGGAGCTGCTCAAGACGGGCCAGGTGGCCCCCAAGCAGATCGCCCACGCCCTGCGCGCCCAGAACGACAACCGCGGCGAGGCCCGCCTGCAGGAGACGGTCAAGCTCGACGTCGCCCGCGTCGACCAGCTGGTGGAGATCATCGGCGAGCTGGTGGTCGTCGACTCCATGGTGCAGAACACCCCGGAGATCGCCGCGCTCGACAGCCCGCGGGTGCGCAAGGCGCTCAGCCAGCTCCACAAGATCACCCGGGACGCCCAGGACGTCGGCATGCGCATGCGCATGGTCCCGGTGCGCGGCGTCTTCCAGAAGATGGCGCGCATGGTCCGCGACCTGTCCAAGAAGAACGGCAAGGCGGTCACCATCGAGCTTCTCCGGCGAAGGCACCGAGATGGACCGCGGCATGGTCGAGCAGATCTCCGACCCGCTGGTCCACATGATCCGCAACGCCATCGACCACGGCATCGAGACGCCGGAGGATCGCAAGGCGGCCGGCAAGCCCGAGACCGGGACGCTGCGCCTGTCGGCGTGCTGCGAGGGCGACCACATCGCCATCGAGCTCGCCGACGACGGCAAGGGCCTGGACCGCGACGCCATCGTCCGCAAGGCGGTCGCGCAGGGCCTGGTGCGCGCGGAGGAGACGCTGGCGGACCAGGAGGTCTACCGGCTCATCTTCCTGCCCGGCTTCTCGACCGCCCAGCAGGTGACCGAGCTGTCGGGCCGCGGCGTGGGCATGGACGTCGTCCGCCGCAACATCGAGGGGATGCGCGGCCGCATCCTCATCGAGACCGAGAAGGGCCGGGGCACCACCTTCCGGCTGCTGCTCCCGCTGACCCTGGCCATCATCGACGGGATGCTCGTGCGCTGCGGCAGCGAGCGCTACATCATCCCCACCCTCTCGGCGAGCGAGTCCATCCGCCCGTCGCGGGACATGCTCGTCACGCTGGGGCAGACGGGCGAGGGGCTCAACATCCGCGGCGAGATCCTGCCGCTGATGAGGCTCTCGCGCCTGTTCGAGATCCCCGACACCCTGGCCGACGCGACCCAGGGGCTGGTGATGATCCTGGAGGCGGGCGGCAAGAAGGTGGGGCTCTTGGTCGACGAGGTCCTGAGCCAGCAGAAGGTGGTCATCAAGTCGCTCGGCAGCGCCATCCAGAACGTCGAGCTGGTCGCGGGCGCGGCCATCCTCTTCGACGGCACGGTCGGGCTCATCCTCAACGCAGACCAGGTGGTGACCGCCGCCACCGACTCGAAGCGCTTCTCGGCGCGCGCGCTGGACGGCGGCGCGCTGCGGCGCAACGGAGAGGTCCATGTCCAGTAGCGACACCACGGCCAGCACGGCCGCCGGCAAGTACATGACCTTCAAGCTGGCCCAGGAGGAGTACGGCCTGGAGATCCTGAAGGTCCGCGAGATCATCCGGCTGATGGAGATCACCCGGGTGCCGAAGACCCTGGCCTACATGCGCGGGGTCATCAACCTGCGCGGCAAGGTCATCCCGGTCGTGGACCTGCGGCTGCGCTTCGGGATGGAGCGCACCCAGTCGACCGACCAGACGGTGATCATCGTCGTGCAGTACCCGCAGGAAGGCCGCGACGTCACCGTGGGCATCCTGGTCGACGAGGTGCTGGAGGTCCTCTCCATCGCCGAGAGCGCCATCGAGCCGCCGCCCGACTTCGGGTCCGCGGCCATCGATTCGCAGTTCATCCTCGGCGTGGGCAAGGCCGAGAAGCGCGTGGTGTTCCTGCTCGACATCGGCAGGGTCCTGGCCACGCAAGAGCCCGCCGATCCGCTGCCTCCATCCGAAGCCCTCACCTCCCCGACGTCGCCGCCGGCGGGCGCCGAGGCCTAGCCCAGAAGCCCGCCGTGCCATCCATCCTTTCCCGCTGCCGGCCCAATGCCGGCGTGGAGTCACCATGCTGTCCAAGCTCAAGATTGGAACCAAGCTCGTCGGTGGTTTCCTGCTCATCAGCCTCATGCTGGCCGGACTGGGGCTCTACGTCCGCGGCGAGATCACCGTGCTGGACGACCTGGACTCGGACCTCTTCGAGCACAACACCGTGCCGCTGGGCCACCTGGTCGAGATGACCTCGGGCTTCCAGCGGGCCCGCGGGCAGGCGCGCGACATCATCCTGGAGCAGCACCGCAAGGACGACGTCATGGCGCGCCACCAGAAGACCCTGGAGGGCTTGGCGAAGACCGAGAAGGAGTACGAGAGGCTCATCGTCTCGGACGAGATGCGGCAGGCCTTTGCCAAGTACCAGCAGGCGCGCGAGGCGTACTTCACCGAGCTCGAGAAGATCATGGTGCTGGGCAACCTTGGCAAGGTCGAGGAGGCCAAGGTGCTGCTGGCGACCACGCTGTCTCGCTCCGACGCCTGCCGGGACGCGCTGGCGGCGATGGTGGAGATGAAGGTCGCCGACGCGAAGAAGAAGGCCGAGCTGAACGACTCGACGGCCAAGGGGACCAACCGCACCGTCCTCGTCACCACCCTCGCGCTGGTCCTGGCGTCCCTGGTGTTGGGCATCTGGCTCGCGCGCGCCATCACCGAGCCGCTGCGACAGATGATGGAGGCCGCGCAGGCGCTCTCGCGCGGCGACATCGACCAGTCCATCGACCACCGCTCCGAGGACGAGACCGGCAAGCTCGCCGACTCCCTGCGCGACACCATCGACTACATCCAGGAGGTCGCCAAGGGCGCCGAGGCCCTCGCCGCCGGCGACCTGACCGTCCAGGTCAAGCCCCGCTCCGAGGCCGACGTCCTCTCCAAGAACTTCGCCCAGGCCATCGGCACCGTCCGCGCCATGACCGACGAGACCTCCCGCCTCATCGCCGCCGCCAAGGACGGCGCCCTCTCCACCCGCGGCGACGCCTCCAAGTTCCACGGCGCCTATGCCGGCATCGTCAAGGGCGTCAACGAGCTGCTCGACGCCGTCATCGGCCCCCTCAACGTCGCCGCCGACTACGTCGACAAGATCTCCAAGGGCGCCATCCCCTCCAAGATCACCGACCGCTACAACGGCGACTTCAACGCCATCAAGGACAACCTCAACACCTGCATCGACGCCGTCAACGCGTTGATCTCCGACGCGGGGCACCTCTCCGCCGCCGCCGTCGAGGGGAAGCTCGCCACCCGCGCCGACGCTTCCAAGCACCACGGCGACTTCCGCAGGATCGTCGAAGGCGTCAACCAGACCCTCGACGCCGTCATCGGCCCCCTCAACGTCGCCGCCGACTACGTCGACAAGATCTCCAAGGGCGCCATCCCCTCCAAGATCACCGACCGCTACAACGGCGACTTCAACACCATCAAGGACAACCTCAACACCTGCATCGACGCCATCAACGCGTTGATCGCCGACGCCGGGAAGCTCTCCGCTGCTGCCGTCGACGGCAAGCTCGCCACCCGCGCCGACGCCTCCAAGCACCAAGGCGACTTCCGCAGGATCGTCGAAGGCGTCAACGCCACCCTCGACGCCGTCATCGGCCCCCTCAACGTCGCCGCCGACTACGTCAACAAGATCTCCAAGGGCGCCATCCCCTCCAAGATCACCGACGCCTACAACGGTGACTTCAACACCCTCAAGAACAACCTCAACACCTGCATCGACGCCGTCAACGCGTTGATCGCCGACGCCAAGATGCTCTCCCAGGCTGCCGTCGAGGGCCGCCTCGCCACCCGCGCCGACGCCAGCAAGCACCAGGGCGACTTCCGCAGGATCGTCGAGGGCGTCAACCAGACCCTCGACGCCGTCCTCGGCCCCATCAACCTCGCCACCGACGTCCTCCAGCGCCTCGCCGACCAGGACCTCCGCGCACGCGTCACCGGCGACTTCCAGGGCGACCACACCAAGATCAAGAACGCCGTCAACCAGACCGCCTCCGCCCTCCACGACGCTCTGGCCTCCGTCGCCGAGGCCGTCGACCAGGTCGCCTCCGCCTCCGAGCAGATCGCCGCCACCAGCCAGACCGTCTCCCAGGGCGCCTCCGAGCAGGCCAGCGCCATCGAAGAGACCAGCTCGAACATGGAGGAGATGCTCGGCATCACCAAGCAGAACACCGACAACACCGCCCAGGCCAAGGCCCTCGCCCAGACCGCCAAGGCCTCCGCCGACAAGGGCTCCAGCGCCATGGGCCGCATGGCCGACGCCATGCAGAGCGTCAAGAAGGGCGCCGAGGGCACCGCGGCGATCATCGCCGACGTCTCCGAGATCGCCTTCCAGACCAACCTCCTCGCCCTCAACGCCGCCGTCGAGGCCGCCCGCGCCGGAGACGCCGGTCGCGGCTTCGCCGTCGTCGCCGACGAGGTCCGCTCCCTCGCCCAGCGCGCCAAGGAGGCCGCCAAGAAGACCGAGGACCTGATCAAGGAGTCGCTCAAGCTCGCGGGCGACGGCGAGAGCATCTCCAGGGAGGTCGCCACCGACCTCAACGAGATCGTCAGCGCCGTCGGCAAGGTCACCGGCATCGTCGGCGAGATCGCCGCCAGCAGCACCGAGCAGTCCCGCGGCATCGACCAGATCAACAAGGCCATCGGCCAGATGGACAAGGCCACCCAGCAGGCCGCCGGAAGCGCCGAGGAGTCCTCCTCCTCCGCCGAGGAGCTCTCCAGCCAGGCTCAGGCGCTCGCCGGTCTCGTCTCCCGCTTCAAGCTCGAGCGCAAGCAGTCGGGCCGCGCCCTCGCCCGCAAGCCCTCGCAGCAACACGCCTTGCCCGCCGCCAAGCCCGTCGGCCACGGCTTCACCAAGGGCAGCGGCAACGGCTCCGCCAAGGCCAACGGCAATGGCCACGCCATGAACCTGCGCCCCGAGGACGTCATCCCCCTCGAGTCCGACCCCGTCTTCAAGGACTTCTAGAGGAGTCCTGTTCGCGAGGTCTCGCGCTCAGGAGACCTCGCGTTCCGCAACCTGCTCCGCGCTGGGGCACGTTGCTCGTCACGAGGAGAGACAAGCCGCTCGCCTCGTGTGCGCACCCGCTCGGCTCGAGAGACAGGGAGGGCCCAACGTAGAGGCATGTATGCACGTACTCGCGAAGCTCCGGATCGGCACCAAGCTCATGGGGGCCTTCCTCCTCACCTGCGCCATGTTCGCGGGGTTTGGCGCCTGGATGAGCAACGGCGTCGCGACGCTCGATGAGTCGAGCACCGACCTCTACGCGAACACGTCCGTGCCGCTCGGCTTGCTGGCCGAGATGAGCACCAACTTCCAGCGCCTGCGCTTCGACGCGGCCGAATCGATTGTCAGCACCGGCAAGGTGCAGGAGGCCGTCGAGCGCACTCACAAGGTGCGAGGGGGAGCTCGCCGAGGTGTGCCGGAAGTACTCGCAGCTTCCGCTCGGCGAGGAGAGCCGGAAGGCCTACGAGGAGTTCTCGCGAGCCCTGGACCTGTACACCGAGGACCTCGAGAGGGTCCTCACGCTCGCGGCGGACAACAAGGCCGAGGAGGCCCGGCTTGTGATGCAGACCAGCCGGCCGCATTACGCGGAGGCGCGCAACAGCCTGGCTGCGATGGTCACCCTCAAGACCGCGGACGCGAAGAAGAAGGCCGAGGCAGCCAACGCGCGGGCGACGTCGATCCGAAGCACCGCGATTGGCTCCTCCATATTCGCTTTTCTGTTGGCGTTGGCGCTCGGGGTGTTCCTGACGCGGTCCATCACCGGGCCGCTGGCGAAGATGAACGCCGCCGCGGACGCCATCTCGCGCGGCGACATCGACCAGTCCATCGACCACCGCTCCGAGGACGAGACCGGCAAGCTCGCCGACTCCCTGCGCGACACCATCGACTACATCCAGGAGATCGCCAAGGGCGCCGAGGCCCTCGCCGCGGGCGACCTGTCCGTCCAGGTCAAGCCCCGCTCCGAGGATGACGTCCTCTCCAAGAACTTCGCCCAGGCCATCGGCACCGTCCGCAGCATGACCGACGAGACCTCCCGCCTCATCGCCGCCGCCAAGGACGGCGCCCTCTCCACCCGCGGCGACGCCTCCAAGTTCAAGGGCGCCTACGCCGGCATCGTCAAGGGCGTCAACGAGCTGCTCGACGCCGTCATCGGCCCCCTCAACGTCGCCGCAAGCTACGTCGACCAGATCTCCAAGGGCGCCATCCCTCCCAAGATCTCCGACCGCTACAACGGCGACTTCAACACCCTCAAGGACAACCTCAACACCTGCATCGACACCCTCAACTCCCTCGTCGCCGAGATGGCTCGCATGGCCAAGGAGCACGACGCCGGCGACATCGACGTCTTCGTCCCCGAGGACCGCTTCCTGGGCGCCTACCGCTCCATGGCCAAGGGCCTCAACGACATGGTCAAGGGCCACATCTCCGTCAAGAAGAAGGCCATGGCCTGCGTCGCCGAGTTCGCCCGCGGCAACTTCGACGCGCCCCTCGAGCGCTTCCCGGGCAAGAAGGCCTTCATCAACGAGACCATCGAGAACGTCCGCGACAACCTGCGCGCCGTCGCCGCCGCCGCCGACCTGCTCACCCAAGCCGCGGTCGAGGGCTCTCTCTCCACCCGCGCCGACGCCTCCAAGTTCAAGGGCGACTGGGCCAAGCTCGTCGGCGGCTTCAACGCCACCCTCGATGCCCTCGTCAACCCCCTCACCCGCACCATCGAGCACCTCGAGCACCTCGCCGACGGCCACGTCGACGAGGACATCACCCGCGAGTACAAGGGCGACTACGTCCGCCTCAAGAACTCCTTCAACCAGTCCTTCCACTCCATCCGCGCCCTCATCGCCGACGCCAACATGCTCTCCCAGGCCGCCGTCGAGGGCCGCCTCGCCACCCGCGCCGACTCCAACAAGCACCAGGGCGACTTCCGCAAAATCGTCGAAGGCGTCAACGCCACCCTCGACGCCGTCCTCGGCCCCATCAACCTCGCCACCGACGTCCTCCAGCGCCTCGCCGACCAGGACCTCCGCGCTCGCGTCACCGGCGACTTCCAGGGCGACCACACCAAGATCAAGAACGCCGTCAACCAGACCGCCTCCGCCCTCCACGACGCTCTGGCCTCCGTCGCCGAGGCCGTCGACCAGGTCGCCTCCGCCTCCGAGCAGATCGCCGCCACCAGCCAGACCGTCTCCCAGGGCGCCTCCGAGCAGGCCAGCGCCATCGAGGAGACCAGCTCCAACATGGAGGAGATGCTCGGCATCACCAAGCAGAACACCGACAACACCGCCCAGGCCAAGGCCCTGGCGGCGTCCGCCAAGGCCTCCGCCGACAAGGGCTCCAACGCCATGGTCCGCATGGCCGACGCCATGCAGAGCGTCAAGAAGGGCGCCGAGGGCACCGCCGCCATCATCGCCGACGTCTCCGAGATCGCCTTCCAGACCAACCTCCTCGCCCTCAACGCCGCCGTCGAGGCCGCCCGCGCCGGAGACGCCGGCCGCGGCTTCGCCGTCGTCGCCGACGAGGTCCGCTCCCTCGCCCAGCGCGCCAAGGAGGCCGCCAAGAAGACCGAGGCGCTCATCAAGGAGTCCCTCAAGCTCGCGGGTGACGGCGAGAGCATCTCCAAGGAGGTCGCCACCGACCTCTCCGAGATCGTCAGCGCCGTCGGCAAGGTCACCGGCATCGTCGGCGAGATCGCCGCCAGCAGCACCGAGCAGTCCCGCGGCATCGACCAGATCAACAAGGCCATCAGCCAGATGGACAAGGCCACCCAGCAGGCCGCCGGAAGCGCCGAGGAGTCCTCCTCCTCCGCCGAGGAGCTCTCCAGCCAGGCTCAGGCCCTCGCCGGACTCGTCTCCCGCTTCAAGCTCGAGCGCAAGCAGTCCGCCCGCTCCTTCGGCAACAAGTCCTCGCCCGCCCTCCGCTCCCCCGCCGCCAGCGCCAAGGCCCTCAGCTCCGGCAAGCCGAACGGAAAGGCGAATGGCCACGCCAACGGCAACGGCCACTCCATGAACCTCAAGCCCGAGGACGTCATCCCCCTCGAGACCGACCCCGCCTTCAAGGACTTCTAGGAGGCAGAGTGTGCCACCGAGCCTCCCCCTGACTCCCTCGCTCCGGCATCCTTCGACAGGCTCTGGACAGGACGGAGAGGGGGGACTCGGCGCTCGGCTCCGAGGTGATTCACACCTTGGTCACCAAGTTCCGCATTCCCGACTGCGCTCCGCGTGCGCAAGGCTTCTGTGCGCCCGCCAACCGATGGCTACGACGGCCCGGCGTCAGGGTGAGGTCGTGTGGCCCGTGCCCGCGGCTTTCGCCACTTGGAGGTCGCGGAGGCGAGGCAGCAACTCGCCCGGCGTGTAAAACGTCAAGGCCACCTGTCCGGCGTGGATCCGGGCGGCATTGCCGAGCAGGTGCGGGACTCCTCTGGCCAGACGTTGCTCGCCCAACCAGGTTCCGTTCGTCGAGCCCGCGTCGCGCACGGTCCAGAGGTTCGCCGACGACTTCATGAACGACAGGTGCAGCTGCGAGATGGTGGCGTCGTTGATCTCGATATCGCAGCTGGGCGTCCGGCCCAGCGTGACCTGTCCCGCATCCAGAGGGAAACCGAAGGCCAGGGCTTCGCCCGGCCTGGGAGCCTGCGATGGCGCGCGGAAGTCAGGCACCGTCGGGCCGTTCGGGCTCGGCGGCTTCCAGGCGCCCGGCTCCCACACCAGCCAGCAGTTGGGGTGAACGGCGAGGAACTCCTGGAGCGTCGACGTACGGTGCATCCGTGCGAGCACCGACAGCATCAGCCGCTTCATCGCACACACCCCCCGGGCAAGAGCATTGGCAGCATACCGAGTTTCGCGGAGCTGTCTCCTGACTGGGCCTGCCCGCGGTGCCATTGGGCAGCTTCGCGCGACCGTTCCGGCGCCGGGCTCAGCAGACAAGGGCTCGCGCACAAGTCCGCTTCGGAAGGGCCGCCGTCCGCTGCGTGAGGGGCTCTCGCCGACCGCCTTCGCTCGCTGGCGACTCCGGCGTCGGAGGACGCGAAGCCGCGCTCGAGGTCGGCTCCGCATTTCAGGCTGGCGGTTTTTTTCTTGGCCCAGCGGTTGCCTTCTAGAGCCGCGATTCGTGACAAGCGGCGGCAACTCAGAGCGATTTGGGGAGCAAATGCGACATCTTTACGCCCGTTTACGGCCATGGGGCCCTTTGTGAGCCCGGGGCTTTTCGACCCAGTGGGACTTCGACAACCCACCCCGTTTGGCAGCATGCAGGAGGACCGGATGTCGAATGTCATTCGACCCGCTCCTCGCCACGCGTGGCCAGCCGCAGCGCTCCCAGCCCAGGGAAGGTAGCCCGACCCCGTTTCCCGCGGAATGACCCTCCGCGGAGTCTGGAGGATGAAGCATGCTCGCGAAGTTCAGGATCGGCACCAGAGATCGGAGGCGCGTTCCTCGTCGTCTGCACGATGCTCGTGGCACTGGGCGCCTTCGTCAGCAGCAGGATCACCCTGCTCGACGACTCGGACACCGAGCTCTACGAGAAGATGACGGTGCCCGTCGGGATCCTCGGGAAGCTCTCCACCGAGTACGAGCGCCTGCGCGGCTACGGCCGCGACATGCTCTTGCGGCCGGAGGTGCGCGAGGAGACCAAGGCCGGCATCCACAGGACGATCGCGTCGCTCTCGCAGTCCCGCAAGGAGTACGCGCCGCTCATCACCTCCGACGAGGCCAAGCGCACCTTCGGCAAGTACGAGGAGGCCCTGGATCGCTACACCGAGGAGCTCCTGAAGTACGTCGCCCTGGCGGACCAGGGGAAGGTAGAGGAGGCCAAGGCCCTGCTCGTGTCGACGCGGAGCTTCGCGCTGGCCGTGAATGCCGCCAACGACGAGCTGATGCGCCTCAACCTCGCCGCGGCCAAGGCGAAGTCCGCGGCCAACACCGAAGGGGCCATCGCGGTCAACCGGACGCTCGCCGCGACCATTCTCTGCATGCTGCTGCTCGCCATCGGGCTGGCGGTCGTCCTCACCCGCTCCATCACCGTGCCGATGGCCAAGATGATGGCCGCCGCCGAGGCGCTCTCCCGCGGCGACATCGACCAGTCCATCGACCACCGCTCCGAGGACGAGACCGGCAAGCTCGCCGACTCCCTGCGCGACACCATCGACTACATCCAGGAGATCGCCAAGGGCGCCGAGGCCCTCGCCGCGGGCGACCTGAGCATCCAGGTCAAGGCCCGCTCCGAGGCCGACGTCCTCTCCAAGAACTTCGCCCAGGCCATCGGCACCGTCCGCAGCATGACCGACGAGACCTCCCGCCTCATCGCCGCCGCCAAGGACGGCGCCCTCTCCACCCGCGGCGACGCCTCCAAGTTCAAGGGCGCCTACGCCGGCATCGTCAAGGGCGTCAACGAGCTGCTCGACGCCGTCATCGGCCCCCTCAACGTCGCCGCAAGCTACGTCGACCAGATCTCCAAGGGCGCCATCCCTCCCAAGATCTCCGACCGCTACAACGGCGACTTCAACACCCTCAAGGACAACCTCAACACCTGCATCGACACCCTCAACTCCCTCGTCGCCGAGATGGCTCGCATGGCCAAGGAGCACGACGCCGGCGACATCGACGTCTTCGTCCCAGAAGACCGCTTCCAGGGCGCCTACCGCTCCATGGCCAAGGGCCTCAACGACATGGTCAAGGGCCACATCTCCGTCAAGAAGAAGGCCATGGCCTGCGTCGCCGAGTTCGCCCGCGGCAACTTCGACGCGCCCCTCGAGCGCTTCCCGGGCAAGAAGGCCTTCATCAACGAGACCATCGAGAACGTCCGCGACAACCTGCGCGCCGTCGCCGCCGCCGCCGACCTGCTCACCCAAGCCGCGGTCGAGGGCTCTCTCTCCACCCGCGCCGACGCCTCCAAGTTCAAGGGCGACTGGGCCAAGCTCGTCGGCGGCTTCAACGCCACCCTCGATGCCCTCGTCAACCCCCTCACCCGCACCATCGAGCACCTCGAGCACCTCGCCGACGGCCACGTCGACGAGGACATCACCCGCGAGTACAAGGGCGACTACGTCCGCCTCAAGAACTCCTTCAACCAGTCCTTCCACTCCATCCGCGCCCTCATCGCCGACGCCAACATGCTCTCCCAGGCCGCCGTCGAGGGCCGCCTCGCCACCCGCGCCGACGTCAACAAGCACCGGGGCGACTTCCGCAAGATCGTCGAAGGCGTCAACGCCACCCTCGACGCCGTCCTCGGCCCCATCAACCTCGCCACCGACGTCCTCCAGCGCCTCGCCGACCAGGACCTCCGCGCTCGCGTCACCGGCGACTTCCAGGGCGACCACACCAAGATCAAGAACGCCGTCAACCAGACCGCCTCCGCCCTCCACGACGCTCTGGCCTCCGTCGCCGAGGCCGTCGACCAGGTCGCCTCCGCCTCCGAGCAGATCGCCGCCACCAGCCAGACCGTCTCCCAGGGCGCCTCCGAGCAGGCCAGCGCCATCGAGGAGACCAGCTCCAACATGGAGGAGATGCTCGGCATCACCAAGCAGAACACCGACAACACCGCCCAGGCCAAGGCCCTGGCGACGTCCGCCAAGGCCTCCGCCGACAAAGGCTCCAACGCCATGGTCCGCATGGCCGACGCCATGCAGAGCGTCAAGAAGGGCGCCGAGGGCACCGCCGCCATCATCGCCGACGTCTCCGAGATCGCCTTCCAGACCAACCTCCTCGCCCTCAACGCCGCCGTCGAGGCCGCTCGCGCCGGAGACGCCGGCCGCGGCTTCGCCGTCGTCGCCGACGAGGTCCGCTCCCTCGCCCAGCGCGCCAAGGAGGCCGCCAAGAAGACCGAGGCGCTCATCAAGGAGTCCCTCAAGCTCGCAGGCGACGGCGAGAGCATCTCCAAGGAGGTCGCCACCGACCTCTCCGAGATCGTCAGCGCCGTCGGCAAGGTCACCGGCATCGTCGGCGAGATCGCCGCCAGCAGCACCGAGCAGTCCCGCGGCATCGACCAGATCAACAAGGCCATCAGCCAGATGGACAAGGCCACCCAGCAGGCCGCCGGAAGCGCCGAGGAGTCCTCCTCCTCCGCCGAGGAGCTCTCCAGCCAGGCTCAGGCCCTCGCCGGTCTCGTCTCCCGCTTCAAGCTCGAGCGCAAGCAGTCCGCCCGCTCCTTCGGCAACAAGTCCTCGTCCGCCCTCCGCTCCCCCGCCGCCAGCGCCAAGGCCCTCAGCTCCGGCAAGCCGAACGGCAAGGCGAATGGCCACGCCAACGGCAACGGCCACTCCATGAACCTCAAGCCCGAGGACGTCATCCCCCTCGAGTCCGACCCCATCTTCAAGGACTTCTAGAAGGGACCCGGGCCCGACACCCCGAGTCAGAAAGACCCCGCATCTCCCCTCCGCCTGCCTGCCCGCCTCCCGGGCACGCAGGCGGAGCTTCATTGGCCTATCGATTGCTCAACCCCTGAAAGCGTTCGGAAAAGAAGGCGGGGTTTCGATGGTTTTCGGCCTCAATCACTCTCGTCACCTGAGGTCAGAAGGACCCGGCACCGGGGTCAGTGGGACCCGGGCCAGCCGGCTCCAGCTCTGGCGTCAGAGCCTTGACGCAGGTGGGGCCGACGGCCGCTTGACGCCCCCTTCTCAACTCGAACGCGTGGGCCGATGAGCCGCGAGTGATGGGGTGCCTCGCCCCGTTTGCGAATCGAGAGTGAAGGGAGCGCCTGAATGGCCAACGAATCGAAGAGCTCCGCCAGCACTGCCGCGGGCAAGTACATGACCTTCAAGCTCGCCCGAGAGGAGTACGGCCTCGAGATCCTCAAGGTGCGAGAGATCATCCGCCTGATGGAGATCACCCGGGTCCCCAAGACCCTCGAGTTCATGCGCGGGGTCATCAACCTGCGCGGGCGGGTCATCCCCGTCGTCGACCTGCGCCTCAAGTTCGGCATGGAGCGCACCCAGTCGACCGACCAGACGGTCATCATCGTGGTGCAGTACACCGTCGGCGGCCGCGACGTGACCGTGGGCATCCTCGTCGACGAGGTGCTCGAGGTCCTCTCCATCGCCGAGAACGCCATCGAGCCGCCCCCGACCTTCGGCTCCGCCGCCATCGACTCGCAGTTCATCCTCGGCGTCGGCAAGTCCGAGAAGCGCGTCATCTTCCTGCTCGACATCAGCAAGGTGCTCTCGTCGGAAGACCACCAGCAGCTCGCGCAGCTGGCAGCCCCGGCTTCGTCGCCGTCCCAGTCCGCCGCCTAGCCGTTCACCCTTTCCCGACTCACGTAGCCACCCGAAGCCTGCCCTGAGGGGGGTAAGACCATGCTCTCGAAGCTCAAGATCGGCACCAAGCTCATCACCGCGTTCCTGCTCGTCTGCGCCACGCTCGCAGCGCTCGGGACGTACGTGAGCAGCCGGATCAAGACTCTGGACAGGTCCGGCACCGAGCTCTACGAGAAGGAGGCTGTGCCGCTCGGAATCCTGGTCGAGATGTCGACCCACTTCCAGCGCACCCGCGTCTACACGCGCGAGGCCCTCCTCTCGCCCGAGCGCGTCGGCGAGACCGCCCAGAAGGGCCGCCAGATCATCAAGGAGTTCGACGCGGCCTCGAAGAAGTTCGAGCAGCTGATGGTCTCGGAGGAGCTGAAGAAGGCCTACGCCGAGTTCTCCAAGGCGGAGGACCAATACGTCGCCCTGGCGGAGCGCATCTTCGTGCTGGTCGAGCAAGGCAAGGTCCCGGAAGCGCGTGCTGCCATCGAGAGCAACCGCGCACTCGCCGACACCTGCCGCGACAGGCTGAACACGCTGGTCGCGATGAAGGTGGCCGACGCCAAGAAGAAGTCCGATGCCAACACCGAGATGGCCGACGGGGTCAGCAGCACCATCCTCGTCACCATCGTCGCCCTGGTGCTGCTCTCCCTGGGCATGGGCCTCGTCCTCACGCGCTCCATCACCGGCCCGATGGCCAAGATGATGGCCGCCGCCGAGGCGCTCTCCCGCGGCGACATCGACCAGTCCATCGACCACCGCTCCGAGGACGAGACCGGCAAGCTCGCCGACTCCCTGCGCGACACCATCGACTACATCCAGGAGATCGCCAAGGGCGCCGAGGCCCTCGCCGCCGGCGACCTGAGCATCCAGGTCAAGCCCCGCTCCGAGGCCGACGTCCTCTCCAAGAACTTCGCCCAGGCCATCGGCACCGTCCGCAGCATGACCGACGAGACCTCCCGCCTCATCGCCGCCGCCAAGGACGGCGCCCTCTCCACCCGCGGCGACGCCTCCAAGTTCAAGGGCGCCTACGCCGGCATCGTCAAGGGCGTCAACGAGCTGCTCGACGCCGTCATCGGCCCCCTCAACGTCGCCGCAAGCTACGTCGACCAGAATCTCCAAGGGCGCCATCCCTCCCAAGATCTCCGACCGCTACAACGGCGACTTCAACACCCTCAAGGACAACCTCAACACCTGCATCGACACCCTCAACTCCCTCGTCGCCGAGATGGCTCGCATGGCCAAGGAGCACGACGCCGGCGACATCGACGTCTTCGTCCCCGAAGACCGCTTCCTGGGCGCTTACCGCTCCATGGCCAAGGGCCTCAACGACATGGTCAAGGGCCACATCTCCGTCAAGAAGAAGGCCATGGCCTGCGTCGCCGAGTTCGCCCGCGGCAACTTCGACGCGCCCCTCGAGCGCTTCCCGGGCAAGAAGGCCTTCATCAACGAGACCGTCGAGAACGTCCGCCACAACCTCAAGGCCGTGAACTCCGAGGTCGGCCAGCTCATCGGCGCCACCCGCGCCGGCAAGCTCGACACCCGCGGCAGGGCCGACTCCTTCGCCGGAGACTGGGCCAAGCTCGTCCGCGACCTCAACGCCCTCGTCGACGCCTTCGTCGACCCCATCCGCGTGACCGCCGACTACGTCGGCCGCATCTCCCGCGGCGACATTCCCCAGAAGATCACCGACGCCTACGAAGGCGACTTCAACACCATCAAGAACGCGCTCAACACCTGCGTCGACGCCGTCAACGCCCTCATCGCCGATGCCGGCAAGCTCTCCGCCGCTGCCGTCGAGGGCCGCCTCGCCACCCGCGCCGACGCCAGCAAGCACCAGGGCGACTTCCGCAGGATCGTCGAGGGCGTCAACGGCACCCTCGACGCCGTCCTCGGCCCCATCAACCTCGCCACCGACGTCCTCCAGCGCCTCGCCGACCAGGACCTCCGCGCACGCGTCACCGGCGACTTCCAGGGCGACCACACCAAGATCAAGGACGCCGTCAACCAGACCGCCTCCGCCCTCCACGACGCCCTCGCGACCGTCGCCGAGGCCGTCGACCAGGTCGCCTCCGCCTCCGAGCAGATCGCCGCCACCAGCCAGTCCGTCTCCCAGGGCGCCTCCGAGCAGGCCAGCGCCATCGAAGAGACCAGCTCGAACATGGAGGAGATGCTCGGCATCACCAAGCAGAACACCGACAACACCGCCCAGGCCAAGGCCCTCGCCCAGACCGCCAAGGCCTCCGCCGACAAGGGCTCCAGCGCCATGGGCCGCATGGCCGACGCCATGCAGAGCGTCAAGAAGGGCGCCGAGGGCACCGCCGCCATCATCGCCGACGTCTCCGAGATCGCCTTCCAGACCAACCTCCTCGCCCTCAACGCCGCCGTCGAGGCCGCCCGCGCCGGAGACGCCGGCCGCGGCTTCGCCGTCGTCGCCGACGAGGTCCGCTCCCTCGCCCAGCGCGCCAAAGAGGCCGCCAAGAAGACCGAGGACCTGATCAAGGAGTCGCTCAAGCTCGCGGGCGACGGCGAGAGCATCTCCAAGGAGGTCGCCACCGACCTCAACGAGATCGTCAGCGCCGTCGGCAAGGTCACCGGCATCGTCGGCGAGATCGCCGCCAGCAGCACCGAGCAGTCCCGCGGCATCGACCAGATCAACAAGGCCATCGGCCAGATGGACAAGGCCACCCAGCAGGCCGCCGGAAGCGCCGAGGAGTCCTCCTCCTCCGCCGAGGAGCTCTCCAGCCAGGCTCAGGCCCTCGCCGGTCTCGTCTCCCGCTTCAAGCTCGAGCGCAGGCAGTCGGGCCGCGCCCTCGCCCGCAAGCCTTCGCAACAACACGCCTTGCCCGCCGCCATGCCCGTCGGCCACGGCTTCACCAAGAGCCACGGCAACGGCTCCGCCAAGGCCAACGGCAACGGCCACGCCATGAACCTGCGCCCCGAGGACGTCATCCCCCTCCAGACCGACCCCGCCTTCAAGGACTTCTAGCCGCTTCTCCGCCTCTTCTCCCCACCTCGCGCCGCCGCCATGTCCGACTCGATGGACCAGACGCTGTTCCGCTCCTTCTGCGACCTTGCCTACCGCCAGGCGGGCATCGTCCTGAAGGGCGGCAAGGAGGCGATGCTGCTCGCGCGCATCGCCCGGCGGCAGCGCGCGCTGGGGCTGGGCACGCCCCAGGAGTACTTCGAGTACCTGGAGTCGGAGTCTTCGGGCAGCGAGCTCGTCTCGTTCCTCGACGTGGTCACCACCAACTTCACGCACTTCTTCCGGGAGAGCGACCACTTCGACTTCCTGGCCGAGCGGGTCCGCCAGGCCCTGAAGGCGGGGAAGAACCGCCTGCGCTACTGGTCGGCCGCCTCTTCGACCGGCGAAGAGCCGTACACCATGGCCATCACCATCCTCGAGGCCGCCGGCGCCCAGGAGGTGGACGCCCGAATCCTCGCCACCGACCTCTCGACCCAGGTGCTGGAGAAGGCCCAGGAGGGCATCTACGACGCCGCGGCGCTCGAGCCCGTCCCCTCCGCCGCGCGCCAGAAGTACTTCGAGCGCGTCGAGGGCTCGCGCGGCGAGTTCTACCAGGCCGGCGAGCGGCTGCGCTCGATGGTCACCTACCGGCGGCTGAACCTGTCCACCCCGCCGTTCCCCATGAAGGGCCCGCTGGACGCGGTCTTCTGCCGCAACGTGATGATCTACTTCGGCCACGAGGTGCGGCAGCGCCTCATCGGCGCCGTCGAGACGCTCCTGGGCGAAGGCTCCTTCCTCGCCATCAGCCACACCGAGACCCTGGTGGGCATCCGCACCGGGCTGCGCACCCTGCAGCCCTCCATCTATTGGAAGGCGGCCCCATGAAGACGCTCGTCGTCGAGATCTCGGGGCTGCAGGTCAGCGACGACGCCGACGCCGAGTGCGTCACCTTCGCGCTCGGCTCCTGCATCGGCGTGACGGCCTGGGACCCCAAGCGGCGCGCCGGCGGGATGCTCCACTACCTGCTGCCCCTCTCCTCCATCGCCCCGGACAAGGCGGCGAGCAACCCCTTCATGTTCGCCGACCTGGGCGTCCCGCTGCTCTTCGAGCGGCTGTACGCCCTGGGCTGCCACAAGCAGGACCTGGTGGTCACCGCCTGCGGCGGCGCGACCATCAACGACGACCGCTCGGTCTTCGACGTGGGCAAGCGCAACTACACCACGCTGCGAAAGATGTTCTGGAAGAACGACGTCCTCATCACCGCCGAGGACGTGGGCGGCACCGCGCCCCGCACCGTGCGCCTGAACATCGGCACCGGCCGGGTGACGCTGCGGATGAACGGGACCGAACGAGCGCTCTGGGCCGCCACCGGCGACTGGGCCCGCAACACGGAGGCCGCATGAGCTTCAACGTCCTTCTGGTCGACGACTCCAAGGTGGTCCGCACCGCCGTCCGCAAGGCCATCCACATGGCGGGCCTGCCCATCGGCAGCGTCTTCGAGGCCGGCAACGGCAAGGAGGCGCTGGAGCTGCTGCGCGGCCAGTGGATCGACCTCGTCTTCTCCGACCTCTCCATGCCCGAGATGGGTGGCCGCGACCTGGTGGCGCTGATGGCCCACGACGGCCTGCTCAAGAGCGTCCCGGTGGTCGTCGTCTCCTCCGAGCAGAGCCAGAGCCTGGCCCAGGAACTGCAAAGTCTCGGGGTCCGCGGGTACATCCGCAAACCGTTCCGCCCCGAGGACTTCCGCAAGGTCGTCGTCGCCCTGTTCGGCCCGGAGAAGCGCGCATGAGCTGCACCCCTCAGATGCTCCTCGAGGCCGCCTCCCACGTCCTGGAGACCGCCGCGTTCATGACGGTGGAGCCCACCGCCGAGCCGGGAGACTGGCGCGACGGGCTCGAGGCGCGCCTGTCCTTTGGCGCGCCGCTCGAGGGCACCCTGCGCGTGGCCGCCCCCCGGGCGCTGGCCCAGGCGGTGGCGGCGGGCCTGATGGGCTGCGACCCGAACGACCCGAGCGCGGTGGAGGCCGCCCGCGACGCGCTGGGCGAGCTGCTCAACCAGGTGGCGGGCGTGCTGGCTTGGCGCCTGCTGGGCGACCGCCAGACCTGCCCGTTGGGCATCCCCGAGGTCGGCCCCGCGGGCGGAGCGCCCGAGGCGGGCGCCGGCTCGCTGGGAGTGTTCTTGAGGGTCGAGGACCAGTACCCGCTCTTCTTCGCCGCGCAGCTCCAGCCGCGCACCGCGGGGGCCGCGCCGTGATCCGGGTCATCGTCGTCGACGACTCCGCCGTCGTGCGGCAGATCTTCGAGCGGGCGCTCGCGCGCGACCCGGAGATCGAGGTCGTCGCCACCGCGCCCGACCCCTTCGTGGCCCGCGACCTCATCGTCGCCCACCAGCCCGACGTGCTGACGCTGGACATCGAGATGCCGCGCATGGACGGCGTCGACTTCCTGCGCCGGCTGATGCACTTCAAGCCGATGCCGGTGGTCATCGTCTCCTCGCTCTCGCAGGCGGGCAGCGCGGTGGCGCTGGAGGCGCTGCGCGCCGGCGCGGTGGAGGTGCTGGCCAAGCCCGGCCCCGCCTACTCCGCCGCCGAGCTGTCCGACGACCTGGTCCGGGCGGTGAAGGCCGCGGCGCGCGCCCACCCCTCCAAGGCCGGAGCGGCCCCGGAGCGCGGCCCCGCCGGGGCGCTCTCCCGCACCACCAACCGCGTGCTGGCCATCGGCGCCTCCACCGGAGGCACGGTGGCCCTCGAGCAGCTCTTCAGCGCGCTGCCGCACGACATCCCCGGCACGGTGGTGGCGCAGCACATGCCCGAGGTCTTCACCCGCCTCTTCGCGGCGCGGCTGAAGGAGGCGACCGGGCTGGACGTGCGCGAGGCCGTCGACGGCGACTCGCTCACCCCGGGCTGCGTCCTCATCGCCCCCGGCAACAAGCACCTGCTCGTCAACCGCTCGGGCGCCCGCTACTTCGCGCAGGTGCGCGACGGGCCACGCGTCAACCACCACCGCCCCTCCGTCGACGTGCTGTTCCGCTCGGTGGCCCGCGCCGCGGGCGCCAACGCGGTCGGCGTCATCCTCACCGGGATGGGCGGCGACGGAGCCAAGGGCATGCTGGAGATGCACGAAGCCGGCGCCCACACCCTGGCCCAGGACGAAGCTTCGTGCGTGGTCTTCGGCATGCCACGCGTGGCCATCGAGCTCGGCGCGGTGGACGAGATCGTGAGCCTGGACCAGATGCCCCACCGGATAGTCGATGCCCTTCACTTCGAAAACCAGCCAGCGCCTGCCCACCCGGGCCGGCTTGGAGGGGTCCCCGATGCCCGTCAGTGACAGTGCCGCCAAGAAGTGCCGCCCCCTCCCGCCGCCGGATCAGCTGGCGAAGCTGGTCTCCAACGTCACCGAGACCATGCTGCGCATCACCTTCCTGCCCTCGAACGAGGCGCCGCCGCCCGTGCCGCTGACCTGGCGCATGGCGGTGCTGCCCACGACCGGCGCCCATTCGTTGGGCATCGGCCTGTCCTCGGACGAGCCGGGCTGCCGCACCCTGGGCGCGGCCATGTTCGGCGTGGCCGCCAGCGAGGTCGACGAGTCGATGCTCGACGACGCCCTGCGCGAGCTGGTCAACATGACCGCCGGCGTGGTCAAGGGCCTGGTCGACCCGGACGCGGCGCTGGGCCTGCCCACCGTGCACCGCAACGGCCAGGCGCCGGGAGTCGAGCTGACCGCCCAGTCCACCGTGCTGCGCGCCAAGGACCTTGGCCTCGTCCTGTGGATCTACGAGGCCTGAACCGCCTGAACGAAGGAGACGACACATGACCCGCATCCTGACCGTCGACGACAGCCGTGCCGTGCGAAACATCGTCGCCAAGGAAGTCCGCGCCCTGGGGTTCGAGATCGACGAGGCCGAGGACGGCCAGCAAGGCCTGGCCAAGCTGGAGGAGGTCCTCTACGACCTGGTGCTGCTCGACGTGAACATGCCGGTCCTCGACGGGCCGGGGATGCTCGCCAAGATGCGCGAGCTGGGCAACCAGACGCCGGTCATCATGCTCACCAGCGAGTCCAAGCGCTCCATCGTCGCCGGCGCGCTGAAGCTGGGGCTCGTCGACTACATCCTCAAGCCCTTCAAGGCCGAGGACCTGCGCGCCAAGCTGCTCACCGTGCTCAAGGTGCAGGCCGGCGGCGGGGCCGGCGGGGCGGGCGGTCCCGCGGCGGAGGCGGGCCCGCCGGCGGCGGCGCCCATCTCCATGGCGGCCGGGGCGCCGATGCGCGACGGCAGCCCCAAGCAGTTCATCGACATCCTGCTCATCGACGACATGGAGAACGTGGGCAAGCGGCTGCGCTCGATGATCCCCACGCACATCACCATGAACTCGGTCTCCAGCGGGCAGGCCGCCATCGCCACCTGCCGCGAGCGCGTCTACCAGGTCATCGTGGTGGACACCACGCTGCCCGACGTCAACAGCTCGGTGCTCGCCAGCCAGCTGCAGGTGCTGCAGCCGCACGCCGCCATCCTGGCGCTGCTCATCCAGGCCGGCACGGAGACGGCGGCCGCGGCCAAGCCCACCGGCTTCGTCGACGTGCTGCACAAGCCCTTCCACCAGGACAAGGTCGAGGACTTCCTGCTGCAGTACTTCAACAAGCAGGAGGTGGTGACCACCCTGGACAACGTGGTCAAGCTCAGCCAGTTCACCGGCAAGGCCGACCGCATCGACCGCTACTTCGACCAGGCGGCCAAGCTCGGCGGGGACACCCTGACCAACGTGGCCGCCGCCGCCTACGAGGAGACCATCATCGACCTGTCGCTGGCGCCGCCCGACCAGGCGCGCCTGCCCAAGCTGGTGTGCTCGCTCAAGGCGCAGGCGGGCGAGCTGGGGATGGCGCTGAAGGTCGTGGCGCCGCCGGAGATCCGCAAGGTGCTCGACTCCTTCGAGGAGACGCGCGCAGTGCCCTCGGTGTCCGCGGCGTAGCACCGCCCGCCGGAGCGCTGGGGGCCGAGGGGAAGGAGGTGACCGATGAACCCGGAGATGCTCGCCGAGAAGCTCGAGCAGGTGATCCTCAAGCGCATCGCCGACGACAACATCCCGTTGCCGACCCTGCCATCCATCGCCTCGAAGCTGGCGCAGATCCTCAAGGCCCCGGACGTCTCCCTCAAGCAGGCCGGCGAGCTGATCGAATGCGACCCGCTGCTCGCCACCCGCCTCTTGCGCCAGGCCACCAGCGGCTCCTTCGGGCCACTGGGAAAGGAGATCTCGCTCCACCAGCTGATGGCCCGCCTGGGCGCCAAGAACCTGCGGGCCATGCTCATCGAGGCCTCGCTGCAGAAGCTGTTCGTCTCGCGCGACCCGAAGATCGCCTCGGCGATCTACCTGCTCTGGCAGCACTCGGTGGCGGTGGGCATGCTCGCCCGCGACATCGCGGCCCTGGCCGGCTCGGCCGAGTCGGAGTCGGCGCACCTGGCCGGCCTGCTGCACGACGTGGGCAAGCCGATCATGGCGCACATCCTGCTCGACGCGGAGCGCCAGGTGCTGGAGAGCCGCACCAACAACTGGATCGACTCCGAGGCCTGGCTGGCGACCATCGGCCGCGGCCACCGCAAGGTGGGCATCAACCTCGCCGAGAAGTGGAAGCTGCCGGACGGGATCGCCAAGTCCATCCGCGACTCCACCGAGTTCAACCAGCTGGACCGCGCCTCGGTGAGCAACTTCGTCTGCCTCGCCAACGCCGTCGCCAAGCAGGCGGGCATCACCGACGCCAAGGTCGACGAGGACGACAACAACGCCCTCATCATGATCGGCCGGTCGATGCTGGGAATCCCCGACGACGCGGTGCAGCGGCTCTCCTCCACCATCAAGCAGCGCGTGAAAAGCCTGTTCGACTAGCGCCTCCGGAAGTGACCGGTTCCGGACGGATTCGTCCCAGCGAAGCGTTCTGACGGTGTGACCCTCGTGCCCGCCGGGCATGCTGGTCCGCGGTCGTCGCCCGCGCGAAGAGGTGCTCACGGTCGTGCAGGCCCCAGCCCGCTCCAGCCTCCTCCCCCGCCAGCGCGCCCCCGCCTACGTGCTGGCGGTGGCGCTCTTGGCGACTGCGGCGGTGACCCTGGCGCTGTACTCCAATGCCCGGGCGCGGGACCGCACGCGCTTCCGCAACGTGGTGCAGGCGACCTCGGACCGGATCGAAGGCCGGCTGGACGCGTACGTGACGCTGCTGCGCGCGACCGGCGCGGTCTTCCGCACCCAGCACGAGGTGACGGCCCAGGAGTTCCACGACTACGTGCGCCTGCTGGACCTGCCGCGGCTCTACCCGGGCACTCGCGGCATCGGCTTCACGCTGCGCTTCGCGGCCTCCCAACGCGAGGAGGTCGAGCGGCGGGTCCGGGCCCACGGCGGGGTGCCCGACTTCCGGGTCTGGCCGGTGACCGGCGAGGCCGAGCAGCACGCCATCGTGATGCTCGAGCCGCTCGACGCGCGCAACCGGGCCGCGGTCGGCTACGACATGCACACCGAGCCGGTGCGACGGCAGGCGATGGACGCCGCGCGCGACACGGGCGAGCCGGCGATGACGGCCAAGGTCACCCTGCAGCAGGAGATCGACGAGCAGAAGCAGCCGGGGTTCCTCGTCTACGTGCCGGTGTATGCCCAGGGCGAGGTCCCCCAGACGCTGGAGGAGCGCCGGCGTCGCCTGGTGGGCTTCGTCTACAGCCCCTTCCGCACGGGCGACTTGCTGACCGGCATCTTCGGCACGGAGCCGCTGCCCGACGCGGCCTTCGAGCTCTACGACGGCTCCGTGGCCTCACCCCAGGCCCTGCTCTACCGCACCCACCCGGCGCAGGAGCTGGCGCACCAGCCCGTGCACACGGCGACCGTGGCGCTGGAGGTGGCCGACCATCCGTGGACGCTGGTGGTGCGCAGCCTGCCCGCCTTCGAGCGCTCGGGGACGGGGCAGCTGACCGCCTGGGCGCCGTTCGCGTTGGTGGGGCTGCTGCTCTCCCTGGCGCTCTTCGGCGTGACCAAGACGCAGGCCCAGGGGCGCGAGCGGGCCGAGCGGCATGCCGCGGAGCTGCGGCAGGCGGTCGAGGAGCGCGCCCGGGTCGAGGAGCAGCTGCGCGAGGCCGACCGGCGCAAGGACGAGTTCCTGGCGATGCTGGCCCACGAGCTTCGCAACCCGCTGGCACCGGTGCTCACGGCGGTGCAGCTGATGGACCTGAAGCTCGGCGACGACCGCATGCTCGCCCACGAGCGGGAGGTCATCGCCCGGCAAACCCACCACCTGCGCCGGCTGGTGGACGACCTGCTCGACGTCTCGCGGGTGACGCGCGGGAAGATCCGCCTGCAGAAGACGCCCGTCGACCTGGTCGGCGCCGCCAGGCAGGCCTTGGACGCCGCCCGCCCCATCGCGCACGAGAGCGGCCAGTTGCTCGTCGCCCGGCTCCCACCGGAGCCTCTCTGGGCCGAGGTGGACCCGGTGCGGTTGCAGCAGGTCTTGGGGAACCTGTTGCACAACGCGGCCAAGTACTCCGAGCCCGGGGGCCGCATCACGCTGTCGCTCTCGCGCGAGGGGGAGAGCGCGGTGGCGTCCGTCGAAGACACCGGCATCGGCATCCCCGCCTCGTCGCTGCCGCACCTCTTCGAGCCCTTCGTCCAACTGCGCAGCTCGCTCGACCGGGCACAGGGCGGCCTGGGGCTGGGGCTGACGCTGGTCAAGCGCCTGGTGGAGATGCACGGCGGGACGGTGGAGGCCGCGAGCGAGGGGGCGGGGCGCGGCAGCCGCTTCACGGTGCGCCTGCCGCTCTTGCCGGCCGACCAGGTGCCCGCCCCCGCCTTGGCGGCGTCCGGCAAGGAGGAGCGCACGGAGGGGCGCCGTCGGGTGATGGTGGTGGACGACAACCTCGACGCGGCGAAGCTCTGGCCGAGGTGCTCTCGCTCGACGGGCACGAGGTCGAGGTCGCCCACGATGGCAGGCAGGCGCTCGAGCGGCTCTCGGCCTTCGCGCCCGACGTGGTGTTCCTGGACATCGGCCTCCCCGGGCTCGACGGCTACGAGGTCGCGCGGCGCATCCGCCAGCGCCCCGAGGGCGCCCGGGTCCACCTGGTGGCGCTCACCGGCTACGGGCGGCGGAGCGACCGGCTGGCCTCGCAAGAGGCTGGCTTCGACGCCCACCTGGTCAAGCCCGTGGAGCTCGACGAGGTTCGGGCGCACGCACTCGGGAGACGTGAGCCGGCCGAGACTCCTGCGCCGCAGCCGCCCGGCCCCTAACCCGGCGGAGCCGGAACCAATGGGGCTTCGGGCTGCGGGCTTCGGGTCAGGCCTGCGTGCAGTGCCCGAGGTCCGAAGTCCAAAGCCCGGCGCCGTCCCGTCGCTCCTCGGGCACCCCGTTCAGGGCTCGCGAAGCAGGCAGGCGGGCCACATCTTTGGGGCTTTCCCGCCGCTCACGACGGGCTCTCGCCTGGAGGTCCAAATGCAGCAGATCACCCCATTCCTGTGGTTCGACGGCCAGGCCGAGCAGGCCGCGCGCTTCTACGTCTCCGTCTTCAAGAAGGGCTCGAAGATCCTGGAGGTCTCCCGCTACCCCGAGGGCAGCCCCGGCAAGCCTGGCTCGGTGATGACCGTGCAGTTCCGCGCCGCCGGGCTGGAGTTCATCGCCCTCAACGGCGGACCCGAGTACCACTTCACGCCAGCGGTCTCCTTCTCGGTCTCCTGCAAGACGCAGCAGGAGGTCGACCGGCTGTGGAAGGCGCTGACGAAGGGCGGCAAGGAGGTGCAGTGTGGCTGGCTCGAAGACCGCTACGGCGTCTCCTGGCAGATCATCCCCGAGCAGCTGCCGGAGTTGATGGGCGACCCCGACCCCGAGAAGGCCCAGCGGGTCACAGCGGCCCTGATGAAGATGAAGAAGATCGACGTGCGCGCGCTGAAGGCGGCCCGCGACTCGAAGAAGCCCGCCCGGAAGTAGCGCCAGGGAGCAGCCACCACCTGCGAGAGGGTACCCGTCCCCGAGGCCCTCGGCCCGTCCGTGGCCTGGCGCTTCAAGGTTGGGCTTGCCAGCGTTAGACCGCATGGTCTAACCTGCCGGTCGTTACAGCCGGTCGAACCATCTGGCAAGCCGCACCCAGGCCAGCCCCACGAGGAGGCCCACCGATGCCCCGCCCCCGCTTCGAGAACCTCCCCCCCGAGCGCCGCGAGCAGATGATGGAGGTCGCGGCGAAGGAGTTCGCCCAGCACGGCTACGACGGCGCCTCGCTCAACCACATCCTCTTCGCCGCCGGCGTGAGCAAGGGGGCGGCCTACTACTACTTCGACGACAAGGCCGACCTCTTCGCCACGGTGGTCAACCACTACGCCGCGCACATGGCCGACCACAGCGACTTCGACCTCGAGCGCCTGGACTCCAAGCGCTTCTGGCCCGCGCTGGCGGACCTCTTCCAGGAGGTGTTCGAGCACCTCGACCAGGATCGCTGGATGCTCGGCGTCGCCAAGTCGGTGTGGCGGCTGTCGAAGGAGGCGCGGGGGCAGAAGAAGCTGGGCGAGCTCTTCAAGTCCAGCCAGCGGATGCTCACGAGCTTCGTGACGCACGGCCAGAAGGTGGGCGCCATCCGCACCGATCTGCCGACCGACCTCTTGGTCTCGCTCATCGTCGGCATGGACGGTGCCTGGGACCAGTGGTTCCTGGAGAACGCCGAGAAGCGACCCGCGGCCGAGCTCCAGCGCATCGCCTCCCAGCTCCTGGGCGCGGTGCGCCGGATGCTGGAGCCCGAGAAGGGGGCGCGCAGATGACCGCCACCGGCACCTCCGGCCCTCCGGCGGCCGAGCCGCGCACCCCCGCGTTCTGCGCTCGGGGGCTTTCCAAGAGCTACCGGATGGGCGAGCCTCGACGTGCAGGCCCTGCGCGGGGTGGACCTCGACCTCTACGAGGGCGAGTTCGTGGTCCTGCTCGGCCCTTCGGGAAGCGGCAAGTCGACCCTGCTCAACATCCTGGGCGGTCTGGACGTGCCCACCAGCGGCCAGGTGCGCTACCGCGACCACGACCTGGTCGGCGCCGACGACCGGCGGCTGACGCGCTACCGCCGCGAGCACGTGGGCTTCGTCTTCCAGTTCTACAACCTCATCCCCAGCCTCACCGCGCGCGAGAACGTGGCGCTGGCCGCGGAGATCGCGACCGACCCCCTCGAGCCCGCGAAGGCCCTGGAGCTGGTGGGCCTGGGCGCGCGGATGGATCACTTCCCCAGCCAGCTGTCCGGCGGCGAGCAGCAGCGGGTCGCCATCGCCCGCGCCATCGCCAAGCGCCCGGACGTGCTGCTGTGCGACGAGCCCACGGGCGCCCTGGACGCGGCCACCGGCCGGCGGGTGCTCGCGGCGCTCGACCGGGTCAACCGTGACCTGGGCACCACGGTCGTCATCATCACCCACAACGCCAGCATGGCGGCGCTGGGCGACCGGGTCCTGCGCCTGGCCGACGGCGCCGTCGTCTCCGAGCAGCGCAACGCGCGGCGGGCCTCGCCGGAGGAGATCGTCTGGTGACCTCCGCGCTCGACACGAAGCTCTGGCGCGACCTGGGGCGCATGCGTGGCCAGGCGCTCTCCATCGGGCTGCTGACGGCCTGTGCGGTGAGCGTGTACGTCGCCAGCACCTCCACCTACCACGCGCTCTCGCGCACCCAGCGCGCCTACTACGAGCGCTACCGGTTCGCCGAGGTCTTCGCCGACCTGCGCCGCGCGCCCGAGCAGCTCGCCCAGGACGTCCGCGCCCTCCCCGGGGTCTCGCAGGTGCAGACCGGCGTGGCCGCCGACGTGTCGATGCAGGTGCCCGGCCTCTCGGACCCGGCCACGGCACGCCTCGTCGGCGTCGAGCTCGGGCGACCGGGGCTCAACCTGCTGCACCTCCGCTCCGGGCGCCTGCCGCAGCCCGGGGCCGGCGACGAGGTCCTGGTCAGCGAAGGCTTCGCCCAGGCCAACCGGCTCCTGCTCGGCTCCTCGCTCGGCCTGGTGGTCAACGGCCGGCAGCAGTCCGTCCGCGTGGTGGGCGTCGCGCTCTCGCCCGAGTACGTCTTCGCCATCCGCCCCGGCGAGCTGATGCCCGACGACCGCCGCTTCGCCATCCTGTGGATGGACCGCGCCGCCGTCGCCTCGGCCAACGACCTTGCCGGCGCGTTCAACCAGGTCTCGCTCACGCTGGCCCCCGGCGCCTCGCTGCTCGAGGTCCAGGCGCGGCTCGACCGGCTGCTCGCGTCCTACGGCGGCCAGCCCAGCTACCCGCGCGAGCGGCACACCTCGCACCGCTTCGTCTCCGACGAGATCCGCCAGCTCCAGGCCATGGCCCTGGTCATCCCTGCCATCTTCCTGGCCGTCGCGGCGTTCCTCCTGGGCGTCGTGTTCTCCCGGCTGGTGGCGACGCAGCGCCAGCAGATAGGCACCCTCAAGGCCCTGGGCTACGGCGACCGCGCCATCGCCCAGCACTACCTCGAGCTCGCGGGGCTGGTGACCCTCTTCGGCGCCACCGTGGGCGTGGTGGCCGGCTTCTTCCTGGGCCGCGTCTGGGCGCAGGTCTACGCGCAGTACTACCGGTTCCCCGAGCTGCTCTACGAACCGCAGCTCTCGGTCGCCGCCCAGGCGGCGCTCCTGGGCCTGGCCGCGGCAGTGCTCGGCGCCGGGGCCGCGGTGCGCCGGGCGATGAAGCTCCCGCCGGCGGCGGCGATGCTGCCCGAGCCCCCGCCCACGTACCGCGCCTCGCTCCTCGAGCGCGCCGGGCTGGGACGGTTGCTCACCGAGCCCGGGCGGATGGTCCTGCGCAGCCTGTCGCGGCGGCCGCTGCGCGCGGCGCTCTCCTCGCTGGGCATCGCCGCGGCGGTCTCCATCCTGGTCGCGGGCTTCTTCTTCAACGACTCGCTCGACGCCCTCGTCGACCTCACCTTCGCCCGCGCCCAGCGCGAGGACCTCACCGTGGCCTTCACCACCGCGTTGCCGCAGGACGCGCTCGACCAGCTCGCCCGCGCCCCGGGCGTCGTCGCGGTCGAGGGCTTCCGCGCGGTGCCGGTGACGCTCGGGCGCGGCCACCGCTCGTACCGCACCGCGCTGATGGGCCTGACGCCCGACGCCGCGCTGCACCGCATCGTCTCCTCCTCGGGCCGCGTGGTGGCGCCGCCACCCGCGGGGCTGCTCTTGAGCGAGCGTCTTGCGCAGCTGCTCGACGTGCGCGCTGGCGAGCGGGTCTCGGCCGAGGTGCTCGAGGGCCGCCGGCCGGTGCTCGAGCTGACCGTGGCGGCGACGGTCGACGACCCGGTCGGCGTCAACGCCTACGTGTCCACCTCTGCGCTCGCCGACGCGCTCGGCGAAGGCCGGCTCTCCTCCGGCGCCTTCCTGTCGGTGGACCCGGCGGCCGAAGCGGAGCTCTTCCGCCGCCTGCGAGCCATGCCCAGGGTGGCGGCGGTCACCCAGCAGAAGCTGGCCGTCGCCTCCTTCCGCGAGACGAGCGCCCAGATGGTGCTCTTCTTCGCCGGCATCCTGGTCGCCTTCGCCGCGGCGATCGCGGTGGGCATCGTCTACAGCTCCGGACGCATCGCGCTGGCGGAGCGTGAGCGCGAGCTGGCGACGCTGCGCGTGCTCGGCTTCACCCGGGCGGAGGCGTGGCGCGTCCTGGCCGGGGAGATTGGAGTGCACCTCCTCCTGGGCATCCCCGCCGGCTGCCTGCTCGGCTTCGGTCTGGCCTTGGCGAGCGTGGCCGTCTTCGACTCGGACCTGTTCCGCTTGCCGCTCGTCGTCTCGCCCTCGACCTGGGCCTGGAGCGCCCTGGTCGTGACCGGCGCGGCGTCGGCGGTGCTCTACGCGATCTTCCGGTGGCTGGGCCAGCTGGATCTCGTCGCCGCACTCAAGGCCCGCGAGTAGGAAGGAGGACTTCGCCCATGCGCACCCTCAAGCGACTCATCCTCATCGCGGCCGGCCTCGCCCTGGCGGGCCTGGCGGTCTTCGCCCTGCTGCCGCAGCCGGTGGCGGTGGAGCTGGCCCAGGTCTCGCGCGGAGAGCTCAAGGTCAGCGTCCAGGGCGCCGGACGGACCCGGGTCAAGGACCGGTACGTGGTGCTGGCGCCGGCCAGCGGCCAGCTCGAGCGGGTCGTGCTGCGCGCCGGAGACCCGGTCACCGCCGGCGCGAGCGTCGCCTTCATCGCCGGCGCGCTGCCCGCCCCGCTCGACGCGCGCAGCCGTGCCGAGGCCTCGGCGCGCGTCGCCGCCTCGACCTCCGCGCAGGACGAGGCGCTGGCCCAGGTCGAGCGCGCCCGCGTCGCCCTCTCCCTGGCTCGGCAGGAGGCCGACCGTTCGCGCGCGCTGGCCAAGAGCAGCGCCGTCTCCGAGCAGGCCCTGTCACTGGCCGAGTTCGAGGTGCTCGCCCGCGAGAAGGAGCTCTCGCTCGCAGAGCGGGCGGTGGAGCGTACGCAGCGCGAGACCGAGGCCGCCCGCGCCTCGCTCCTGCCGCCGGCCGCGACCGGCCAGGGAGGCAGCGGCGCCGCCGGGCCCAGGAGCGAGCGGGTCGCCGTCGCCGCGCCGGCCACCGGCGTCGTCCTGCGCGTGCTGCGCGAGGGCGAGGGCCCCATCGCCGCCGGGACCCCGGTGCTCGAGATCGGAGACCCGGCCTCGCTCGAGGCCGTCCTCGACCTCTTGACGAGCCAGGCCGCCCGGGTGCGCCCTGGCGCCCCGGCCGACCTCGAGCAGTGGGGCGGCCGCGGGGCGCTGCGGGCCAAGGTGAGCGTCGTCGAGCCGTCGGGGTTCACCAAGCTCTCGGCGCTCGGCGTCGAGGAGCAACGGGTCAACGTGCTGCTCGACCCCGCCACCGCGGGCGCCTTCGCGCCGCTGGGGGATGGCTACCACGTCGAGGGGCGCATCCTGGTCTACGAGCGTCCCGACGCGGTCAAGGTCCCGGCCGGGGCGCTGTTCCGCCACGGCGGCCAGTGGGCCGCGTTCCTCGTGGAGAGCGGCCGCGCCTCCATCCGCGCCGTGCAGGCCGGCGAGAGCAACGGCGAAGAGGTGGAGGTTCTCGCCGGGCTTTCGGTGGGCGAGCGCGTGGTCGTGCACCCGGGCGACCAGGTGAGGGCCGGCGTGAAGGTCAAGCCGCTCTAGCTGCCAGCGGCCGAGCTCCGTTCGCGGCCGGGCCCTGGCGGACCTGGCCCGCTCGCCGCCGTCCTGCGGCTAGCGCCGCCCGGCCACCTTCAGCGCCGCTTCCACCGCTCCCGCCAGCTCGTCCATGACGTAGGGCTTGCGGATCGAGCCGGCGAACCCGTGGTCGATCGGCGAGGCGATGATGGGGTCCTCGGAGTAGCCGCTGGAGGCGACGGCGACCAGCTTGGGGTCGTGCGCTCGCAGCGCCTCGACGACCTGCTTGCCGCCGACGCCGCCGGGGATGGTCAAGTCGAGCAGGAGCGCGTCGAAGCGCCGCCCCTCGGCCAGGGCCTTCTTCGCCAGCTCCACGGCCTCGGTGCCTTCGCGGGCCACCGCCACCTCGCACCCCAGGCGACGCAGCATCGCCGCCGCGACGTCGCGCACGTAGCCCTCGTCGTCCAGCACCAGCGCCCGCAGCCCTTCGAAGCGGCGACGCTTGGGCGCCGGGGCGGCAGCGACCTCGGCCGCGCCATGGGAGGGCAGCCAAAGCAGGAACGTGCTGCCCTTGCCCAGCTCCGACTCCGCGGACATCGCCCCGTCGTGCTTGCGCACGATGGAGTGCGCCATGGTCAGCCCCAGCCCGCTGCCGGTCTTCTTGGTGGTGAAGAACGGGTCGAACACCTTGGCCAGGTGCTCGGGGCCGATGCCGGTGCCGGTGTCCTGGATGGCGACCTTGACGTAGCGGCCCTGGGACAGGCCCTCGGGAAGGCTGGCGCCGCGGCCCAGGTTCTCGGCGCGCACCGTCAGCTGCCCGCCGCCGGGCATCGCCTGCTTGGCGTTGATGAGCAGGTTCTCCACCGCCTGCCCCAGCTGGCCGGGGTCGGCGTGGACGTTGTCGAGCTCGGGGCTGATGTCGAAGACCGGCGAGACCGCGGAGCCGGTCAGCACGAAGTGGGTCGTCTCCCGCAACAGCGAGCCCAGGTCCACCACCTTGCGCACCGGCGCGCTGGCCTTGGCGAAGGTGCGCAGCTGAGCGGTGAGCCCCTTGGCGCGGCCCAGCACCGAGGCGGCGCTGGTCATGTACTCGCGCACCACCTCGGGCTCGTGGCACGCCTCGCGGGTGAGGTCGACGTAGCTGAACAGGCCGCTGAGCAGGTTGTTGAAGTCGTGGGCGATGCCCCCGGCCAACAGCCCCAGGGACTCGAGCCGCTGCGCCCGGCGCTCGGCCTCCTCCAGGCGCTCGCGCTCGGTGGTGTCGCGGAAGACCAGCACCACCCCCACCACCTGGCTCCTGTCGTCGCGGATGGGGGCGCCGCTGTCGCCGATGCTGCGCTCGGCGCCGTCCCGCGAGAGCAGCACGGTGCGGCCGGAGAGCTCGACCACCCCGCCAGTGGCGAGCACCTTCTGGACCGGGTCGTCGCGCCTCTCGCGCGTCGCCGGGTCGATGATGCGGAAGACCTCGCCGATGGGCTTGCCGACCGCCTCGGCGGCCTTGTAGCCGGTGAGCCGCTCCGCCATCCGGTTCATCAGCGTGACGCGGCCGGAGACGTCGGTGGAGATGACCGCGTCGCCGATGGAGCGCAGCGTGACCGAGAGCCGCTCCTTCTCCTGCGCCAGCGCCAGCTCGGCCCGCTTGCGCTCGGTGATGTCCACGAACAGCGCCGCCATCTCCATCGGGGCGACCTGGAAGGCGGTGACGTCGTAGGCCCCGGAGATCTGCCCGTGCTGGTAGGCGATCTGCTCGGTGCGCCAGCCCTTGCCGTCGCGCGCGGCCTCGCGATACCGCGCCGGCACTTCGGTGGCCGCCAGCGGCGGGAAGGCGTCCTCGAGGGTCTTGCCTTCGAACTGGGCGTTGGCCAGTCCGAGGATGCGGTCGGCGGCGGGGTTGGCCCCCACGAAGACCAGCCGTCCGTCCCTCTCCAGCCGGTAGAGGTGCATGCCGAACGGAGAGGCCTCGAAGACCGCGCGAAAGCGCAGGTTCGCGTCCATCGACGACGCATTCTTCGACTCGGTGCTGTCTGCCATTCCGCCCCCGGTGCCGACGTCAGACTTTCCATTTCCTACCACACTGGCCGTGGCTCCGGCAGGCGCCCGGAACGCCCGTCGCACCCCGTGTGGAGGCCGCTCAGGTCGGGCGCAGGAACAGGTCGCGGACCTGCCGCTCCAGGTCCTGAGAGAGCCGGTAGGCCGACTTGTAGAAGAGGCACTTGTGGTGGGCGAGGTCGAAGTGGAGCCGGGTCCCCTCGCGCGCGGTCAGGACCACCGGCTTGCCGATGCCCCAGGCATAGCCCACCTCGAGGTAGACATTGGGCCGCTCCTCCGAGAGGTCGGCGACGACGAAGTCGGCGGCGCGGATGCCGTCCTGGATGCGGTCCATGATGGCGCCGGCGAAGGCGCTCTCGTCGACCCGCTCGCAGACGTAGCCGCAGCGGCGGACCGTCTCGTAGATGCCGAACTGCCAGACGTCCTCGAAGCCGTCGGTGAAGGGCATGGCGACGAAGACCCGGCGCTTGCACACGGGCGCCGTGGCGGACGGCGCGCTGGCGGGCTTGGGCGTCTCCGGCACCACCAGCTGAGGCAGCGCGGCCACCTCGCGGGCGAGCAGCTCGGCGCGCCGCGCGTTGCGCTCGACGAAGGTGATGGTCCGCAGCGCGGGCAGAGGCTTCTCGGAGAGGCCCTGCTGGAACCCGGCCACCATCGACTGCAGCGACTCGACCGCGTCCAGGCCGTAGTTGGCGCCGTGCACGGTGGTGGTCAGGTGCACCACCGGCGGGTCGAGTGTGGCGAGGGAGGCGATCGCGCGGCGGGCGAAGGTGCGGATCTCCGGGTAGCCCAGGTCGCGCAGCGGGGGCGTACCGACGAAGAGGACCCGCGGGGCGGCGATGGCCCCGCGGCTCTCGACGGCGGAGGCGGCCCCGATCGCGGGCATCATCTGCTGCTCGGGCGCGGCGGAGACGGCGATCAGCTTCGAGCAGACCACCGCGTCGCCGCCGTGGAAGCCCTGGGCGTACTTGAGCAGCAAGAGGTCGGACGGGACCTCGACGATGTTCCCTTGGCGGGCGGCGAGCTGGACGTGCATGGCGGCCTGACTCTACCAAGGGCCAGGCAGCCTGTTGCCTCCCGCGGCCCGCTCGATCAACGGCTGCGCCGGCGCAGCACGGCGGCGAAGAAGACGACGTAGCCGAAGTACTCGAAGGCGCTGCCGGCCCAGCAACCCTTGGCGACGGCGTTCTCGGGGCTCGGGCCTGCCAGACAGCGACCCTGGTCCGAGCAGAGGCCGGTGAGGCACTGGTCGTCGGACGCGCACGGCTCGCCGCTCGCTTGCTTCGCCAGGCAGGTGGGGACGCCCGAGTCGTTGGCCGGGCAGTACAGCCCGGCGGCGCACGTGCCGAAATCGCCGCACGGCGCACCGGCCGCGCTCGGGAGCGGCTTGCACCGACCCGCCACGCAGGCGAGCCCGTCGGCGCAACGGAGCGCCTGACCGTCACAGCCTTCCCCGTCGGTCGCCTGAGGCGCGCACACGCCGACCAGGGCCTCGGTGTAGAAGCAGCGGCCGTGGAGGCAGTCGTCCGTGAGGTCGAAGCGGCGGCCGCACGGCTCGCACATCCCCGGGCGGCGCATGCACAGGCCCTCGCTCGCTCCCTCAGCCATGAAGCGGCAGTAGTCCTCCTCGTAGAGGCAGCTGCTGGCGGCGGTGCACGGCTGGCCCGTGCGCGGTTTGAGCGCCAAGGTGCCGGAGGGCTGGCAATAGAGGTGGGCGAGGTTGCCGAACAGCGCGGCGCCGGCGTCGGGGGCGCAGGAGTCGCCCTCCGCCGGGTACTTCTGGCACGTCCCTCCGCTGGACTGGCTGCAGCTCAGACACTCGCCACACGGAGGGTTCGCGCCGTTGCACGCCTCGCCCTGCGTCGCCAGCGGACGGCAGGTGCCCGGCCCCGCATCGGTGCGCCCCGCGCAGCCGAGGCCGTCGGAACAGCCCTGGTCGGAGCAGGGCTGGCCGTCGCCGGGGAGGGGCACGTCGGTGCAGACGCCGCCGACACAGCGGCCAACGGCGCAGTAGCCGGAGCACGACTCGCCGAGCCCGGGGAGGCCGCGGCAAACCGGGGTGCCGCCGTCGACCACCGTGAAGCACCAGGTGCCCGGCATGCAGGTCTCGAGGTCGGGCTGGCACGGCTGGCCTTCGGCGACCACCGGCTCGCAGGTCCCAACCGTCGTGGAGGTGAAGCGGCAGTAGAGGCCGGGAGCGCACTCCTCGGGGATGTCACAGGCGGCGCCCTGCGCCACCTTGCCGACCAGGATGCTGCGGCAGGGCTCGATGACCACGCCGCCGTCGAGAATGGGCAGGCCGGCGTCGACGGGGTCCAGGGCCTTGCAGGCCGCGTGCTTCGCCGGGTCGTAGCCGACGCGGCCCGCGGCGATCTTGGCCTCCAGCCGCCGCAGGTCGCTCTCGCGCCGCGTGCCTGGCTCGCAGCGTTCGATGAAGGAGCTCGACAGGTGCGGCATGTCGGCCAGCTCGAGGGGCTCGCCGGGGCACTTCATCTTGCTGTCGTGGGCCAGACGCGCCTCGCCGGCGACGAGGTCCTCGCAGAGGCTGGCGAGCGTCGACAGCGCGCCCGCGTCCGGAGCGATGCAGCGGAAGGCGGCGTCGGGCGGCAGTTGGCTGGCGTCCGAAGCGATCGCAGCGGCATCAGGCTTCGGCGCCGCGGCATCGGGCCCCGGAGAGACGTGCTGCCCGGGGCAGGCAGCACCGAGGAAGAGGGCTGCGAGCGACACCGCGTTGAGCCGTCGTGTCATGGGATTCCCCGTTTCGATTTGGCCCAGACCTGCCGGCGATGCTAGCGCATCGGCTTCGCGACTCTGTGGCGACGCGGAGCTCCGCGTGCCACGCGAACCCACCAAACCGGACTCGCTGAAGACCGGTCCGCTCTTACCGACAATTGCCTGGGGCTGCGGTGAAGCCCAAACACGGAAATGAAGCGCGAAGGGCCGGCACCTTGCGGTACCGGCCCTTCGAAGCTCGACAAGCTCGAGGTGTCGTCTGCCTACGGCTCGAGCTTCATCCCCGGCTTCCAGCGCAGGATGGGCTTGCGCGCGGCCTTCACCTCGTCGAGCCGCTCGCGGAAGGCGCGGGTGGGCGCGGCCTTTACGGCGTCCGGGTTCTCCTTGGCCTCGACGGCGATGGCCTTCATCGCGGTGACGAAGGTCTCGATGCTCTCGCGCGACTCGGTCTCGGTCGGCTCGATCATCAGGGCGCCGTGGACGATGAGCGGGAAGTAGATCGTCGGCGGGTGGAAGCCGTGGTCGATGAGGCGCTTGGCGATGTCCATCGTCGTCACGCCGGTGTCCTTCTGCTTCTCGTCGTTGAGGACCACCTCGTGGAGCGACGGGGTCGCGTACGGCAGGTGGAAGTCGTCCTTGAGCAGGGCGCGGACGTAGTTGGCGTTGAGCACGGCGTAGTCGCTCGTCGCCCGGAAGCCCTCGGGGCCCAGCTCGAGCATGTACGAGTAGGCGCGCACCATGATGCCAAAGTTGCCCCAGAAGGTGCGCAGGCGGCCGATGGACTGCGGGCGGTCGAACTCCAGGCGGTACTTGGCGCCGTCCTTGACGACGACCGGGACGGGCAGGAACGGGACCAGGTCCTTGGCGACGCCGACGGGGCCGGAGCCCGGGCCGCCGCCGCCGTGCGGGGTGGCGAAGGTCTTGTGCAGGTTGAACTGCATGACGTCGACGCCCATGTCGCCCGGGCGCGCACGGCCCAGGAGCGCGTTCATGTTGGCGCCGTCGCCGTAGACCAGGCCGCCCTTGGCGTGGACGATCTTGGCGATCTCGCCAACGTTGCTCTCGAAGACGCCGAGGGTGTTGGGGTTGGTCATCATCAGCGCGGCGACGTCCTCGGTCATCGCCTCGGCCACGGTCTGCGGGTCGAGGATGCCCTTGGGGCCGCTCTTGAGCTCCTGGACCTTGAAGCCGTTGAGCGCGCTGGAAGCGGGGTTGGTGCCGTGGGCGCTGTCGGGGACGAGCACGGTGTGGCGCGGCTTGCCCTTGGCCAGGTGGTAGGCGCGGACCATCATCAGGCCGGCCAGCTCACCGTGGGCGCCGGCGGCGGGCTGCAGGGTGCAGGCGGCGAAGCCGGAGACCTCGGAGAGCATCCGCTCGAGCCGGTACATCAGCTCCAGCGCGCCCTGGACGCGGTCGTCGGGGAGCAGCGGGTGGACGTGGGCGAAGCCCGGAAGGCGCGCGGCGGCCTCCGCGGACTTCGGGTTGTACTTCATGGTGCAGCTGCCGAGCGGGTAGAAGCCGGTGTCGACGCCGTAGTTCTGCTGCGACAAGCGCAGGTAGTGGCGGACGACCTCGGGCTCATAGAGGCAGGGCATCCCGTCGACCGGCCCACGCAGGTACTCCTTGGGCAGCTCGCTGGCGGGGTCGACCTCCGGCACTTCGGCCTTGGGCAGCGAGGCGCCGGTGCAGGAGCCGGGCTTGTGCTCGAAGAGCAGCGGCTCGTTGAGCAGGTTGCCGCTGGAGACGCGCGAGGGAGTCGAGGGTTCCATGGGTGCCTTCTTCGGGGCGGGGCCGCGGGCTCTGGCTTCTGGGGCAGGAGCCCGCGACCTTCGGACTTGGGGAACGAGTCGGGCGCTGGGGGCCGGGCTACTTCTTGTTGAGGATCTCCTTCATCCTCAGCCGCGCCTGCTCGTACATCTTCTTGATCTCGGTGTTGGCCTCGTCGGCGACCTTCTGGGCTTCCTTGCTCCAGCGGTCCAGGCCCTTCTCGAGCTTGTCGGCCAGCTCGTCCGGCTTGAGGCCCAGGTTCTTGGCCATCTCGTCCGCGGCCTGCTCCACCTTCTTGACGCCGTCCTTGAGCTGGGCGTCGAACTTGACGGTCAGCTCGTCGGCGCGCTCGCCCAGACGGTTCATCTCCTCGCGCAGCTTCTGGCCGGCGACCCGGGCCTGCTCCTTCACCTTGCCAGCTTGGGCTGCGGCCTGGTTCGGATCCATGCCGAGGAACTCGGCGGCCTTGCGCGCCGCGGTCTCGACGCCGCCGTCGGCATCCATCTTCGGGGCGGCCTTCGGGGCGGCCTTGGGCGCCGTCTTCTTCGCGGTGCTCTTCTTGGCCTTGCCGGCGGTCTTCTTGGTGGTGGTCTTCTTCTTGGCGGTCGCCATGGTTCGTCTCCTCCCCTGCAAGAATGGTGGTTGCTTCGTCTACTTGAGCGCGGCCACCAGGCGGTCGATGGCCGCCTTGCCGTGCAGCTCGGTGACGCAGAACAGCGTGGAGCCCTCGAGCTCTGGGAACTCCTGGCCCAGGGAATAACCGCCGTCGAGGTTGGCCGCCGCAAGCTTCTTCTGAATCTTCTCGGCGTCGCCCTTGACCGCGAACTCGTTGAACACCGGGCCGCTGAACGTGGCGGCGTAGCCGACCTTGGCCAGCTCGCTGCGCGCATACTTGGCGCGCTGCCAATTGAGCTTCGCCAGCTCGGAGAGTCCCTGCTTGCCGAGCAGGCCCAGGTGGATGGTGGCCGCCAGCGCGCACAGGCCGTGGTTGGTGCAGATGTTGGAGGTGGCCTTCTCGCGCTTGATGTGCTGCTCGCGGGTGGCCAGGGTGAGCACGAAGCCGCGGCGGCCCTTGCGGTCGGTGGTCATGCCGATGAGGCGGCCGGGCATCTGGCGCATCACCTTCTCGCCGGCGGCGAAGAAGCCCAGGCCGGGGCCGCCATAGGACAGGCCGTTGCCGAAGCTCTGCAGCTCGCCGACCGCGACGTCGGCGCCCAGCGCTCCCGGCGACGCGAGCAGGCCGAAGCTGAGCGCCTCGGTGGTCGCCGTCACGAACAGCGCGCCCGCCTCATGGGCGACGGCGGCCAGCTCCTTGATGGGCTCGACCACGCCGAAGAAGTTGGGGTAGCCGACGATGAGACCGGCGGCGCCCTCGAGGGCCTTCTTGGCGGCGGAGAGGTCGGTCTTGCCGTCGGCGCCGAAGGCCACCTCGCGCAGCTCGATGCCGGTGGGCTCGAGGTAGGCCTTCATCACCTTGCGGTAGCTGGGGTGGAGCGCGCGGCTGACGGCGACGGCCCGCTTGTCCGAGTGGACGCGGCAGGCGAGCAGCGCGGCCTCGGCGGCGGCGGTGGCGCCGTCGTACATGGAGGCGTTGGCGACGTCGAGCCCGGTGAGCAGGGTGACGAAGGTCTGGAACTCGAAGACCGCCTGGAGCGTGCCCTGGCTGATCTCCGGCTGGTAGGGCGTGTAGGCCGTGTAGAACTCGCTGCGGAGCAGGAGCTGGTCGACGGCCGGGGGCACGTGGTGCGGGTAGGCGCCGGCGCCCAAGAACGGCGGGGCGCTGGGGTTCTTGGCCGCCAGCTCGCTCAGGTGATCGAGCAGCGCGCGTTCGTCCATGGCCGCAGGGACGTCGAGCGGCCGCTTGAGCTGCAGCTCCTTGGGGATGGAGTCGAACAGCGCATCGAGGGAGGGAACGCCGCAGGCCTGGAGCATCCAGGCAATGTCGGCGTCACTGTGCGAGTGGTAGCGCATATTGGGCTCCGGGCTTCGGGCTTCGGGCTTCAGGACCTCGTGCCGAACTTGGGCTCCAGGCTTCGACTCTCATGGCTCCTACGAGGCTGCGCGGGGCGGATTGCCACCGTGCCCCCTGGAGCCCGTAGCGGCGGGCCTCTGCGCCCGCCAGACAGGTCGAAGCCCGAAGCCCGCTTCTCTCAGTGCTTCGCGGTCTTGCAGTGCTCGGTGTACTTGGCCGCGTCCATCAGGGCGTCCAGCTCCTTGGCGTCGGCGACCTCGATCTTCACCAGCCAGCCCTTCTCGTACGGGTCCTGGTTGATGGTCTCCGGGGCGTCGGACAGCGCGGAGTTGACGTCGACGATCTTGCCGGTGACCGGGCTGAAGATGTCGGAGGTGGCCTTGGTGCTCTCGACGGCGCCGCAGGTGCCGTGGGCCTTCACCGCGTCGCCCTTCTTGGGCAGGTCCACGAAGACGATGTCGCCGAGCTGCTCGACCGCGAAGGCGGTGATGCCCATGGTGACGGTCTTGCCCTCGAGCTTCGCCCACTCGTGGTCCTTCGTGTACTTGAGGTTGGCGGGGACGTTGGACATGGCGTGAGTCCTGTTCTTGGGGGTGCTTGAAGGGTGCTGGATGTGATCGGGGGAAGAGCGGGCGCCCGTCCTTCGAGCGCCCGAAGAGAGTCTCGAAAGGCCGCTACTTCTTCTTGTTGTAGAACGGCGTCTTGCAGACCTTGGCGCCTACGGGCTTGCCGCGGATCTCGACGTCGAACGTCGAGCCTTCAGCCGCCAGCTCGGTCGGGACGTAGCCGACGCCGATGGGGATCTTGAGCGACGGCGACATCGTTCCGCTGGTCACCTCGCCCACCTTCTTGCCGTCCTTGAGGATGGGGTAGTGCTGCCGCGGGATGCCCTTGTCGGTCATGGTGAAGCCGACGAGCTTGCGCTTGATGCCGTCCTGCTTCTGCTTGGCCAGCGCGGCGCGTCCGTTGAAGTCCACGCCCTTGTCCATCTTGACGATCCAGCCCAGGTTCGCCTCGAAGGCGGTGTGCTGGTCGTCGATGTCGTTGCCATAGAGCGCGTACTTCATCTCCAGGCGCAGGCTGTCGCGGCAGCCCAGGCCGGTGGGCACCAGGCCGTCCTTCTTGCCGGCCTCGAAGAGCGCGTCCCACAGCTTCATCGCGTCCTTGGGCGAGCAGTACAGCTCGAAGCCGTCCTCGCCGGTGTACCCGGTGCGGGCGATGATGCACTTGCAGCCGGCGACCTCGCCCTCTCCCGCGTGCCAGTACCACTTGACCTTCGACAGGTCGGTCTTGGTCAGCCGCTGGACGATCTCCGCGGCCTTCGGGCCCTGGACCGCCAGCTGGCCGTACTCGTCGGACGCGTCCACGACCGAGGCGCCGTTGTGGTGGTCCTTCATCCAGGCCACGTCCTTGGCCACGTTCGCGCCGTTGACGACGACCAGGAACTTCTCCGGGTTGAACCGGTAGACGAGGACGTCGTCCACGAAGGTCGCGTTGTCGTAGAGCATGCCGCTGTACGCCGCCTGCATGTCCGAGAGCTTGGCGACGTCGTTGGTCAGCAGCTTCTGGGTCGTCTCCATGGCCTTGGGACCCGTGATCCAGACCTCACCCATGTGGGAGACGTCGAAGACGCCGGCGGTGTTACGTACCGCGGCATGCTCCTCGAGGATGCCCGTGAACTGCACCGACAGCTCCCAGCCAGCGAAGTCGACGATCTTGCCGCCGGCCTGCACGTGGCCCTGGTAGAACGGCGTACGACGAGACATGAGGTCCTCCGAGGGTGTACTGCCTGGATGGTCGTCCCGAGCTCAGCCGAGGGGGCGCAACGAAGGGGCGGACTATAGTTCAACCCCTGCGGGATTCAAGGCCGAGGCCCCCTCACGAAAACGGCGTTTGCCAGCTGTTCTTTCCCGGGCATCGTTTGACTGCCCGTCGCAGGTTCCGTAGAGTCCCGCGCCCTTCGTAGGCGATGCACCGAATGAGCGATTCCTCCACCGTCCAGCTTCCCGCCCCGCCGGCCCCTGCTCCCGCTGAGACCAGCCCGAAACCCGAGGGTCAGTCCCCCGAGGTGAGCCCTGCTCCCTCGCCGGACCCCATCACCGCGCTGGCCATGGCGCAGGAAGTGGGCCCCGACGGCCCCCGCAAGCGCAAGCGACGCAGGCGCAGAGGCGGCCGCCGGCCCGAAGGCGCAGCGGGCACTCCGCGCAACGCGCCCTCGACCGCTCCCTCCGAGGATCCCGGCTCTCAGGCTACGGACTCCACTACGTCCACCCAGTCGACTCCGTCCACCCCGTCCACCCCAACTGAGCGTCCTACGCAGGAGCGCCCGGACCGCCAGGACCGCCCGCCCCGCGAGCGGCGGCACCGGCGGCGCGACGACGTCGGCAGCGAGTTCGACGGCCGCACTCCCGACAGCCCGGTCGTGCGCGAGAGCAGCGACACCGAGCGCCCGAGCGCCGCGTCGGCCAAGCCGGACGGCACCCCGGCGGACATCGACCCCAACCGCCTGGACGCCGACGGCCTGAAGATCCTCAACCGCCTGCACCGGTTCGAGCACCAGGGCTACTTCGTGGGCGGCTGCGTGCGCGACTTGCTCCTCGGCCGGCCGCCCAAGGACTTCGACATCGCCACCTCGGCGCACCCGGGCGAGGTCCGCTCGCTGTTCCGCAACTGCCGGCTCATCGGCCGGCGCTTCCGGCTGGCGCACGTCTTCTTCCGCGGCGGCAAGATCATCGAGGTCGCCACCTTCCGCGCCAACCCCACCGAGGGCAACGCCAATCCCACGCTGGCGACCGCCGACCCGGTCGAGCCCACCGAGGAGACCGGCGAGGACCTGCCCGAGGATCTGCTCATCACCCGGGACAACGTCTTCGGCACCGCGGAGCAGGACGCCCGGCGCCGGGACTTCACCGTCAACGGGCTCTTCTACGACATCCGCGAAGGCCGGGTCATCGACCACGTCAACGGCCTGCCGGACCTCACCACGCGCACCATCCGCACCATCGGCGACCCCGCGGTGCGCATGCGCGAGGACCCGGTGCGCATCTTGCGAGCGGTGCGCTTCGCCGCGCGGCTGAGCTTCCAGATCGACCCGGCGACCTACACCGCCATCAAGGGCGCGGTCGAAGAGCTGCCTCGCTGCGCGCCGGCTCGCCTGCTCGAGGAGATCCTGCGGCTGCTGCGCTCGGGCTACTCGCGCCGCTCGTTCGAGCTCCTGCACGCCGTGGGCGCCATGCACGTCCTGCTGCCGCCGGTGGCCGACTTCGTCGACCGGGCGTCCCCCGAGACCTCGGCGGCCTTCTGGGCCCGGCTCGGCGCGCTCGACGAGCGGATGCGCCAGGCGCCGGTCGACGACTCCATCATCATCGCCGTGCTGCTCCACCCGCTCGCCCGGGCCATCCCCGAGACCGAGGAAGGCCAGGAGGTCTCGCTGGGCGAGGCCGTGGACAGCGTACTCGACTCGATGGTGCAGACCGCGCGGCTTCCTCGCCGCCTGGCCGACCGCGCCCGCCTTCTCTTGTGGGCCGAGGGCGTGCTCAGCGGCGAGCGGCGGCGGCGCAGGTCGCTGGCCTCGTTCCGCCGGCACCCCATCTTCGACGACGCGCTGACCCTCTTCGAGATAGGCACCGAGGCCACCGGCAAGGGCAAGGAGATGGTCGCCCAGTGGAAGGCCGGCCAGGTCCCCACCGTCATCGAGAAGCAGCGCGAAGAGGAGCAGGGCCAGGGCACCGGCAAGCGCAGGCGCAGGCGGCGGCGACGCGGCCGTGGCGGCGGGCCGCGCAACGAAGGCCCCGGCGCGCCGCCGGCTCCCGAGACGCCAAGCTCGACCTGATCGCCGGAGGCTCGCAGTCCCTCCGGCGCGATCGCCAGGCCTGCGCGAGGTCTCGAGCGAACGCTCCTCTCGCGATGCCGCCGAGCGCGGTCGAGGTCGCGGCAGTTGGGCGCGAGGCGATCCCGCTGAGCTAGCGCCGCTCTCGACTCCAAGCACCTCGAAGTCGCGGACTGTCGTCCGTTCGACACTTTTTGCCCGGTCCGCATGACCGATGGCGACGGAGTACCCCTTTCTCCCACAATCACGCCCGGTGTAAGGAGCAACGCATGCGACATGGCCTGTTGCTTTCCGTGCTGGGCTTTCTGCTGCTGGTGCCCGCCTCTGCCTCGGCCGGCTCTTCGTCCAAGGTCTTCGCTCCCGGTCACCACCCGCACACGGGCGGAGCCCAGGCCGTCAAGCCTTCCGCCAACGTCGAGGAGCTCCCGGGCAGCCTGGAGATGCGGGTGGGCCAGAAGCGTTCGTTCAAGGTGGGTGGCTCCGCCGTCTGCGGCGACCCGGGGATGGCGCGCGTCTCGGTGACGGGCAAGGTGATGACGGTCCTGGCGCTCAAGGAAGGCCAGACCAAGATCTTCATCTTCCCGGGCGCGAACGCCGGCGCGCCCAAGGCGGGCGGCCTCAAGTCGAACAAGGACATCAACTTCAAGATCACGAGGTGAGCCATGCGGGGGGCTCGCAGGTCTCGCACGTCGCAGTCCGGCCAGGCAGCGGTGGAGACGGCTATCGTCGTCCCGCTGATGACCTTCTTCATCCTGGGCATCCTGCAGCTGACGCTGATGCACCAGGCCAGCCTGATGCTCGAGTACGCCGCCTTCAACGCGGCCCGCTCGGGCGCGGTCTGGAACATGGACAAGGGCCGCATGAAGCAAGCGGCGCTGGTCTCGCTCCTGCCCACCATGCAGCCCGTGCGCGACCTGACCGACGTGGTCACCGGCTACGTCAAGGCCAAGGTCAAGGACGAGCTCGCCGAGCAGCTGCTGGGCATGCCCATGGTGGACGTGCAGGTGCTGACGCCCAAGAAGGCCGACTTCGGCAAGAACCTGGAGATCGAGTTCGACGCCGGGGACCGCAAGAAGACGCAGATGACCGTCCGCGTCGTCTACCTGTACGAGATGCACATCCCGTTCGCCAACTTCCTCATCTTCGAGTCCTGGTGGGCGCAGCTGGTGGGCCAGAACCTGCGCGGGCAGAACGCAGCCCTGGCCTTCGTGGACACCGACAAGCTCAAGCTCAGCCGCGTGCAGAGCGGCGACTTCGCCAAGAGCTGCAAGTACACCGGCCTCAACGACAGCAAGATGAAGAAGCTGCGCTGGGTGGCGACCCTGTCCGGCCGCTACTTCCAGCCGCTGGTCACCACCTACACCATCCGCATGCAGTCCAACCCGTTCCTCCACAAGCCGGGGGACTCGGGCGAGGAGTGGGCGGGCAAGGACGACGGGGACGACGGCTGCTAGGTCGCGCCTTTGGGGGCTTCGATGATCACCAAGCTTCGTCACACGATGCGCGAGGACGAGGTCGGCCAGGCGCTGGTGCTGGGCGCCGTGTCGATGCTCATCCTCTCCCTGGCGGTGATGGTCACCTTCCAGCTGGGCTGGACCATCGACCAGCGCATCAAGATCCAGAACGCGGCCGACAACGCGGCCTACTCCGCCGCGGCGGTGGTGGCCCGCTCGCTCAACTTCATCGCCTTCGTCAATCGCGCCTCCATCTCCAACTACGTGGCGATGATGGCCTTCCAGTCCATCTCCTCGTACCTGACGGGCGTGCAGACGCTGCTCTGGATGCTGGCGGACCTCATCGAGGCCTTGGCGGCCATCTTCTGCTACGTCCAGTCGGCGGCGGCCTACTGCGACAAGGTGCCCATCTATGGAGTGATCTGCCTGGCGATCGAGCTGGCCTTCATGGCGCTCTCCAAGGTCTGCTACTACGCCGCCAAGGTCCTCTACGAGCTGTTGTCCAACACCTGGAGCCTCATCGACGGGGTGGACAGCCTCATGGCCTTGGCGGTCAAGGCCGTGGGGGTGCTCAACAACACGGTGATGTTCAACGTCGCCCGGGCCATCCAGAAGCTCACCGGAACGGTGCTGGACGCGAACCTGCTGGGAAACTTCCAGGAGAAGATCATCCGGGAGACGGCCGGGGACACGTGCAACAGCGACGGCTGGGTCGCCGCCACCTACAAGACCCTGGCCGGCGCCCTCAACGGAAACCTCGTGGGCTCGTACAAGGGCCTGTTCGACGAGGACTCGGACGACATCCCCGAGGGCGGCACCGAGGCCAAGGACGACTCCTCGAACGACGACGACATGGTGCAGAACGCCGAGCGCCTGATGGTGGAGCTGACCAACGCCAGCCGCACCGGCAAAGGCGCCTACGGCGTGGACATGACCTTCGAGTCCGACCGCGGCTTCGGCGGCGAGAACAGCGTCGCCAAGTTCCTGGGCTGGATCTACGTGGGCTCCACCCGCCTGGTGAAGCACATGGACCAGCAGACCTTCACCGAGGGCATGGGCAAGGGCGGCAGCCCCGACGGCGCCATCAACGCGGCCAAGCAGAAGGGCCAGGAGTGCAAGCAGGCCCAGGACCGCTGCAAGCCCTACGCGGACGCGGCGGAGACCGCCAAGAACAAGTGCGACACCGAGCGTGGGAACTGCGCGAACGCCCAGTCCCAGTGCAACAGCGACCCCGCCTGCCAGAGCGACTCCAACTGCTCGGCCTGCAGCAACGCCCGGTCGGTCTGCGACCAGAAGGACGCGACCTGCAGGGACGCCCAGGAGAAGGCCGACAAGCGCGACGAAGAGTGCGAGGACGCCAAGAAGAAGTGCCAGAACGACAAGGACGAGGGCGAGAACACCCAGAGCCAGGTGGACAGCGAGAACGGCGCCGACAAGTCCGAGTCCGCCGACTCCGCCGACGCCAACAAGAAGAACCACGTCTTCGAGTCGAGCCACGAGAAGGCCGACTGGAGCCGCGGCGGGGCGCTGGCCTCGGCCGAGTACGTCAAGGCGACGGCGATGGCCGCCATCTCCGGCGGCTCGGGCCGCATGGTGGGCATCCAGAGCTTCTACAAGTCCGACGACGACGACAAGGCGTTCCACTGCCGGCTCGCCAACGACAGCGACAGCAACGACGACGGCTACAAGGGCGACGACCGCCACTACTGGGTCAAGGTCACCATCAACCCCCAGGTCGGCGAGTGCCCCGCCTACGCGTACACCAAGGACACCAAGTGCTACGGCAAGGACGACGACAACGAGCACAAGTGGTACGGCATCGCGCCCTACTACTCGTTCAACCCGCAGCCGGACAAGAAGGAGACCTTGTTCAACCAGCCCGACTTCTGGGCCCTGGTGAACAAGACGCCGGAGGACTCGCGCTTCCCGCCCGAGCTGGCGCTGGGCTTCACCTCCACCTCCAAGTTCAAGTGGTCGGACTACACGACCTTCGAGGGCATCACCAGCAGCGGGCGTGACGCCAACCTGGACGGCGTGGGCAAGGTCAACGCCGACGGCGTGCTGCCCGGCCTCAACGGCTGGGCGCGGGCCATGTGCTACTACCACCGGCCCGGCCACTGGGCGGAGCCGCCCAACCTCTTCAACCCGTTCTGGAAGGCCAAGCTCTCGCCCCTGGGCGGCTCGGACAAGCTCAAGACGCTCATCAACGTGACCGGCGTGGTCACCCACTAAGGACCGAGGGCCCGCCATGCGACCATTCGCCCGAAAGACCTTGGGGGAGCGCGGAGCGGCGACGGCCGAGTTCGCGCTGGTCTCCCTGCTGCTGGTGCCCACGCTGCTCTACGCCATCTTCTTCTACGAGCTGTCCCTGACCCGGCTCAAGGCCAACGAGGCCTCGCGCTTCCTGGTCTGGGAGATGACTGCCTACGGCCTGTCGGACTTCAAGGACGGCGACCACGAGAAGAAGTTCAAGACCGCGCGCCAGGAGATCCTCGACGAGGTCAAGAAGCGCTACGGCGACGGCGACCTCGACGGCGCCACTCCCGACCTGGTCAAGGACTACAAGGCGCACGCCTTCCTGTCCCTGGAGACCTCGGTGGACACCAGCCAGGTGGACATCACCGACGAGGAGCCGGGCATCTACGAGATCGACGGGTTCAGCGCCATCGACGACATCGTCAACTACGTCTTCGGCTTCTGGAAGTTCAACAGGAACGGCAAGCCGATGGGCAAGTTCAAGATCCACGCGAAGAACAAGCTCCTCGGGAAGCTGATGCCCATCGGCTACAACGAGAAGATGCTGGAGAAGGACGAGTTCGACATCCCCTCCTCGCAGTCGCTCATCGCCGACCAGTGGGACATCAAGGACGGGGCCGCCATGGCGCACATCGCCGGCGTCACCTGCGACGCCGACGGCAAGCCCGCGTGCCCGGACTACTTCGCGCAGATCAAGCGGATGCACCTGGCGGGGCTCACCGGGCTGATGGGCGGAGGCAGCGTCGAGAACGCCCTGGGCAAGATCAGCGGGGCGGTGGGCGTGCACCTGCCGCTGCTGGCGGTGGGAGTCTCCCAGCCGCTGAGCGGCACCGGCACCGGCGAGGTGAGCCTGACGGTGAGCACCGAGAACATGAAGTGCCACAGCCACCAGGCGGTGACGACCGGCATGACCAACGTCTACAAGGACACCTACAAGAAGGACGAGAGCCGGTACTACAAGCTCTACGAGAAGCTGGGACCCTGCTACATGGGCTGCAACGAGCCGCTCAAGCAGGAGGCGGGGGACAACGCCTGCTCCTACAACTCTCGGAACACGGAAACGGAGTGCAAGTAGGAGGCGCGCTCGTGATGAAGCCCAAGCTCTACTCCACCTTCAGGGTCGTCGCCTCGGTCCTCCTGGCCGCCGGGCTCGTCGCCGGCAGCCTCGGGCTGGACTCGTCGGGGCCGCCGCCGGCCTCGGCTGCCGAGCCGCGGACCACCTACTACGCCGACGACGAACTGCCGGCCTACCCCAATGCGCTCGAGTACCCGCTGGGAGAGGACCTGGCGGTCAACGGGTTGCCGTTCCGCCTGTCGCACTTCAGCACGCCGGACCCGGCGGAGAAGGTGCGCGATTACTACCTGGCGGTGTTCGAGCAGTGGAAGGCGCCGGCCAAGGTCACCGCCACCCGCGGCGGCGGCTTCAACGTGACCGCGACGGTCGCCGGCGGCGCGACGCACGTCGTCGTCGCGATCTCGCCGCGCAAGGGCTCGACCGAGGTCTTCCCCTCCGCCTTCCCGCTGCAGGTGACCCAGGCCGACCCGGTGGTGGACGACCAGGACGTGCCGTTCAGCCCGTCGGCCGTGGGGATCATGAAGCTCGCGGACAAGGCGAAGGACGGCGAGACCTACTCCTGGCAGGAGCCGACGCTGACCGTCGGCGCGGCCGCGGCCTGGCTCAAGGACGAGCTGCCCAAGCGCGGCTGGAACCTGGCGCGCTACGACCTGCACGGTGGGAAGGGCAGCGCACAGGTGTCCGCGGTCAAGGGCGAGCGGCGGGTGACGCTGCACCTGTCGCCGTACCGCTCGCAGGCGCAGGGCGCGAGCGTGATGGCGATCTACGACAAGGTGGGGGAGGAGCCATGAGCGCTCGCCGACCCTCCCCCCTGCCCCCGGGACGGCGACGGGGACCTCGGTCCTCGCGAAGCTGTGGAAGCTCGCCGTCAACGAAGACGGCCAGGCGATGACCGAGTACGCCATCACCAGCTTCGCGCTCATCGCCGGGGCGGGCGTGTCGCTCCTGGTCTTCCTGCCCAACGCCATCGCCGCCTACAAGACCTACATCCTCGGCTTCTACATCATCCTCGGGCTCCCCTTCCCCTGATCCTTCTTCCTTGACCTGAAAGCCCGATGCGCGGAGCCGCGAAAGGAACTCCAGCCAAGCGCTGGCTGCTCTTCTTCTTCTACGCCGCGATCGTCTGCGCCGGGCTCGGCGCCAACGCCGCCGGCATCCGGCTCGCCCTGCGCATCCTCGGCTCGCCCGCGTTCTGGGCGCCGAAGGCCCCGTGCCTCTCGTGCGCGGTGGCCGTGCTGGCGGTCGGCTCCGCCTACGCGCTGTGGCTTTCGGGCACGACGCTGGCCGGCTGGCGGATGCCCCGCGCGGTCCACCTGGTCCCCGTCCTGTTGCTGGCCGCGACCATCTTCGGCGGGCCGCTCCAGCGTGCCCCGGACCTCGCGCAGCCGCCCCTTCCGCCCGAGCGGACGATGGAGGCGATGGACGCGCTGCGCTCCCTCGTCGCCGCCTCGCGCACCTGCGCCGCCCCCGCCTCGAAGCTCGAGGAGGCGCTCTCCGCCCACGCCCAGCCCTCGGGCTTCCGGCGCTTCGGGTTCCCGTCGCCGTGGCGCGTCGTGGTGGTCGAGCAGCCCGGGCCCGTCAAGGAAGTCCGCGCGGGCGACGCGCCCGGAACGCTCCTGCTCTCGTGCGAGCCCGGAACGCGCCGCTTCTGGATTTCGGGAGTGACGAGCGACGCGCTGCCGATCGGGGCGGCCACGATGGTCAGGGACGGCGTGGGCCGCGCCGCGGTCCTCGCTGCCGAGGTGAGCCCATGAGCCCGTTCGCGACCGCCCTGGCGGCCTGCCTGCTTTCCGCGAGCCCCGCGCCTTCAGCGACCCCCGCGCCGGCCGCCACGCCTGCCGAGCCGGTGACGGCCTCGAAGAAGGGCCCGCCCGACCCGCCGTCGCTGAGCGCGCAGCCTGGTGCCGGCCCGCGTGCCGGGCTGGAGACGGTCGTCGAAGCAGCCTACGCCGGGATGGCCGGCGAGTGGGCGGAGTACGCCGCGCTGCGGGGCGGGAAGCCGGACTTCACCGACACCATTCGCTTCTCCATCCTCGCCGACGACAACCCGGCGCTTCCGCCGTGGATCGAGATCTGGATGGACAAGCTGGGGCGGACGGCAGCGCGGCTCCGGCGCGGGGAGAAGGTGGGCGGGCAGATGTTCTTCAAGATGGGCTCGGTCATCTACTCGGTGGACTCCTTCGCGGCGTTCGTCCCCAAGGGCGGCGAGGGCTGCGCGAGCGGCGAGTGCAAGGGCCCGCCCAAGAACCAGCGACCCTGGACTCCGGTCTCGCTCACGACGGCAGCCGGGCCCTACAAGTGCCGGTACGCGAAGCTCCCGACCGAAAAGGGGTCCATCGACGTCTGGTATGCGGACGACATCCCCGCCACCCACCTGGCCAAGATCCGCCTGTCCGACGGCACGGGCTACGAGATCGTCGCGTCCGGCAAGGGCGCCATCTCGAGCTTCCCGCGCAAGTTCAACGCCGTCACGCTTCCGCTGGAGAGCCCGAAGATCGTCGAGGCGCTCGCGCCCAAGATGGCTCCGCCGAGTCCCCCCGCCGACGCGGGGACGGCCAGCCCCGACGCGGGCGCGCCCAGGCCGCTGAAGCAATGGGGAGAGGGCGACGCGGGGCGCTAGCGAAGCCCGCCTCGATGCTCGAGCTCGACTGCTGAAGATAGGCAGCTACTTTGTGACATGAACGGGCGCCGTTCGCAGGCTCAGCCATCGCCAGGCGCCGGTGGGGCCGTCAGGCGCTACTTCTCGATGCCGTGGCGCTCGAGCACCCAGCCGTCGGCGCCCTTGAAGACGGCGATTTGCGAGGAGTACTTGGGGCCGGTCAGGTCGTAGACCAGGCACGAGTCCTCGGGGTGGGTCGCGCAGGGCACGGCCTTGACCAGCTCGAACTTGATCATGTCGGCGCGCGGGTTGGCCAGGTGCGGGTCCCGGAAGGTGGACTTGTAGACCTCCTGGAGCGCCTCGATCGAGGGCTTGCGGGCCTTGACGATTCCCGGGATGAACAGCGCGATGACGAGGGCGCCGACGCAGCCGGCCAGGATGAGGCGGGCGCGGGTGGCGCGCTGCTCCGGCGTGAGCGGCGTCTTGGGAGGTTTGAACGCCTCGACGATGGCCGTGGGCTTGCCGGGCTGTGTGACAGAGGGGACGGGCGCGTTGACCGGCGCCTGGACAGGCGCAGTGATGGCCGCCGGCTCCAGCACCAGGGGCATCGTCGACGCCCCGTCCGCGCCCTCCAAGGCGGGATCGTCGGGCGCGGACATCTTGATCACCGTTGCCTGGTCCTTGACCGCCTTCTCGGCCTTGTTGGCGTCGAACGCCGGGGCCTTGAGCACCGTCGCCTGGTCCTGCACCGCCTTGTCGAGGCCTTTTTCGGCGCGAGGCTTGGCGGAGAGACGATCGCGGAGCTTCCGGGGGCACCTCCGCGCCGATGATCGTCTTCGCCGCGGCTACATCCACCGGGACCTCCGGGAGGGACGGCGCCGGCATCTTGCGTTTGGCGGCCTCGTCGAAGGACTTGCGGTCGAACTTTGGCGCTTCGCGCAACGTCACGTTGGACGCGTCACCCTCGACGTCATCGTCTTGCGGCTTGCCGGACGGACGGGCCGAGACGTTCTCGCTCGGGGCCTTCTTTTTCATGGCGGTCTGCCCCCGCTCGAAGAATAGCGGGCCGAGACTTGGGAGGCGAGGCGCTTCACTGCCCGCGGCTATACTGGCCCACCGTGTGCGCCGCCCCAGCCAAGCCCCCGTCCCGGCTCAAGCGCTCCGCGCGAGCCCTGTCCCTGGGAATCCCGCTGGGAGTCGCCGCCTTCGTGGCCAGCACGTTCCTGAGCAGCAAGATCGCCCAGGCCATCCTCCGGCTCGAGGCGCCGAGCCCTCTGCTCTGGCCGCTGCTCGAACCGCGCATCACGGCGCCCATCCTCGTCGCGCCGATCGTCTGCTACCTGGCGGGCCTGCTCGTCGAGGGACCGCGCTGGACGATCGCCGCAACGACGGTCGTGGCGCTGCAGGCGTCGATCGGGCTGATCGCGGCGGTGACGGTGCACCCCGAGGTCGCTCTCAACGCAAGCGCGCTCGGGATTTCGGTGGTGGCCGGCGGCATCGGGGTGCTGCTGTCGGGATTGGCGATCGGGTTGGCCCAGCGACGACCTTCCGCGCCTTCAGGCCCAGCGCCGACCAATGCCCCCGCCACCTCGGGCCCTGTCTCGACCGGCGAGGACAAGCCGCAGACATGAAGGGAACCCGGCGGCCGAAGCCTCCGCCGCCTACTTCGTGGCGGCCCCTGGCGCGGCTTTCGTGCTACCGGACCGTGCTGCTTCCATCGCCGCGCGGGCCAAGCCCTCGGCAAACGACGCGTCCTGCCCCGGCGCCGTGCGCACGCCCACGACCAGCGCAGGCGTCAGACAGTCGCTGAACATGTGCTGCACCACCGTGGGCCGGCCATCCACGTCCAGGAGCGTGAACGAGCGGGCGAGCGGCTTCCGCGCAGCACAATCCTTCTGCTCCGCGGGCGTGAGGCTCTCCGAGGCACGCATCGCGACGGTCACGCCGTCCTTCTCGGGCACGTCCAGCTCGCGGTAGGTGGGCGTGAGCGAGCGCTCGAGCGGGGCGATGTCGACCCTGGCCAGGCGGGTCCGGCCCGAAGCGACGATCGCCACTCGATTCTTGACTGGGCCGGCGACGACCTTGCGTCCCGCGAGCGTGAAGAAGTCGATCACCCGGCGGCGCGCCTGCTCCAGGTCTGGCCAGTCGTTCTGGGCTGCCGGAGGCGGGGGCGCGGCACCGATGAGTGCGAAGCCAGCGGCGAGGAGAACGAGAACATGGGGCTTGTGCATCGATGGCCTCCAGGCGAGGCACTCTGGCTTGGAAGCTGGGCGCTGGCAAACCTGGATGCACCTGGGGCACGTGGCCGCCCGGACACATCGCAAGCCAACCTCTCGTACTTCCAGGGCGAACGCGGCGGCCCAGTCTCTGCAGTGTCGGTCTGCATGAATCCACGGAAGACGATGGCGCTGCTCCTCTTGGGAATGGCGGCGTGCGCGGGCCGCGAGGTCAGCGCGCGAGGCGATGGGGGCGAAGCGCTCTCGAGGGGCGAGTCGTTCGTCGCGCCGCGCGAAGTCTGCGTGATGGTCCCCGTGGACGACGAGGCCTGGAAGTCGGCCGTGGACCGCGAGCTGTACGAGTCGGGCCCTGCGGCCGAGCTGAAGATCTCCTTCGTCCAACGCCTGCTGCCTCGCCACCCGGGATTGGCCGACGAGCGCGTTGCCGCCGAGTGGGTCCTGAGAAATTACGCGCCCAGCGTCTGGAAGATTCGAGCTGCTCGAGCGGCGCGGACCGACACTGCTCCTCAGACTCAACGTTGACACCGAAGGCTCCGCCGGAGTCAGCCAGATGCGGCGCCTCGTGCAGCCCATCCTCGAGCGCACCCTGCTCTGCCAGCCGGGGGTCACGAAGGTCGTGTACGGGCAGCCGTGAGTCCGCGATCCCTTTGGCAACGAGCCGGCACGAGGCCAATCAAGACCTTGGCGACCTTGGTCCCTTGGCGACCTTGGCGATCCAAAATGTGCGTCCTTGCCAACCCGTGTTGCACCCCTGCCGCACCGAATACGTGTCGGCGCTGCCACAGCCGTCGCCCACACTGTCCGCCGGTTGACTTGCCCCCCGCAGGCCGGGTCTTCTTCGCCGCACGTCCGGTGGCCCGCGCCTTGCTCTGCCGGACCTCAAAGCTCCTCCCTCCCGCGGAAAGCCCTATGCCGCCACTCAGCCTCCTCGCCGTCGCCCTCGGTGCGCTCGCCGTCAACCCCGCGACCGTCCCTGCCAAGGGTTCCGCGCAGTCCATCGTCACCGTCGACAAGACCTCCATGGTCCACCTGTCCACGGTCAACCCGGGCGGCACCGTCTGCGAGGTGGTCGACCACCTACGCGGCCCGTTCGCCAGCTCGGGCGAGGTCGGCAAGACGAACTGCGACCTCGACCTGCTGCTGGACGCCGGCATCTACAAGGTCCGGCTGACTTCCCCGGCCAAGGGCAAGGGCACCGTCACGGTCAAGGCGGAGCCGTTCCAGGAGGTCAACAACCCGCTCCTGCGGCTCGAGCGAGGCCGCCAGATTCGACGGGACCCTCAAGCCCCGCCAGCAGGCCTCGTTCTGGATCCACGTCGAGGGCCGCACGTTCGTCCCTCTGCGCGTCAGCGGCCGCAACGCCGGCGAGGTGAAGCTGTGGAAGAGCGGCGAGTGGTCGGAGAGCGTCGACGCCACGCCGGGCAGCCCCACGCCGGCTCCGGGCAAGCCCATCTACGAGTGGTGGATTGGCCAGTACCTCGAGTCGGGCGACTACCTGCTCACCGTCTACGGCACCAACCCGCAGAAGTGGACCCGCGGCCCCGAGGACGACTCGCTCTCCGTCGCCTACCTGTTCGATCCCTTCCCGGCCGAGCGGGTTGCCGAAGCCACGTTGCCGGCCTGGGGTGTCGTCGCCTGGTCGCTGCCCAAGTCGCCGGTCGTCGCCGCCATCGAGCTCGCCTCCTCCCCGGCGAGCCCCGTGGACCTGGAGCTGCGCGGCGTCGGCGAAGACGGCAACTCCATCCGCTCGGTCTCCAACAGCTGCCGCATCGAGGCCAAGGCGCTGCGGCCGCGCTGTACCGTCTACACCTACGACGACCGCGCCTGGTCGCTGGTGGTCCGCGGCGCACCCGGCACGAAGTTCCGCGTGGAGACCGGCCGCTACGTCTCCGGCGCCCCCCTCTCCGACGGCGACTTCGGCTCGCCCTCCGACATCACCTTCAAGGCCCCCGCGAACGGCGCCTACCTCGTCGCCGCCAGCGACGTCCCGGCCGACCCCGACGCCGCGCCGCTCGCGTGCGTGCTGCGCCGCGCCCGCCCCAACGGCGCCTGGGACCTCGTCTCCCGCGACTTCCTGCAGGTGCCCGCCAAGTCCATCCTCGAGCGGACCTTCAACTACAACGGCAGCGAGACCACGCTCTGGTTCGACGTCGCCAACGGCTCGAGCTACGCGATCACCACGGGCGGCCAGCGCAAGAGCTGGTGCGAGCTCTACCGCATCGACGAGTCCGGCGAGCGGACGCGGCTGACCGAGACCGGCAAGGACCCGGGCTGCAAGATTCGAGAAGTCGCTCTCGCCGGGCGCCTACGAGCTCAAGCTCTACGGCGGCCTCTCCGGCATCGAGACGCTCAAGATCGCCGACACCAACAAGAGCTGGTTCGGCTCCAACGACCGGGCCAAGGCCTCCGGCGAGAAGACCGCCTGCCTCTTTCCGGCCGTCAGCCTCGAGGCCGGCGCCACCTACCGCATCGAGACCAACCGCTTCTCGGGCAGCACCCGCGGCTTGACGCTGCGCCCCAAGCCGATGCCGGTCGCGCGCCTGCTGACGGTCGAGCTGACCGCCGGCCGCCCGCTGGAGCTGCCGCTGAGCGTCGGCCGGGGCGTGGTCATCTCTGCCGACGGCCCCATCGCCTGCACGGTCGGCTCGGCCAGCCCCGTGGAGGCCGCCGACGGCAACTGCCGGCTCCCCGAGCTCACCGCCCCCGTAAACCTCACGATCACCAGCCGCGCGACCGGGCCCATCACCGTGCGCGTGTCGCGTCCGCAGCCCCCGCCGCAACTGCCGCCGCTGCAGGCCTTCAACCCGACCTTCGCGCCGACACCAATGCTCTCGCTCGACAAGGAGGTCTACTTCGACTTCGCGCGCCAGGAGAGCCACTCGCTGGTCTTCGAGGTCAAGGACGCCGGGCTCTACCACCTGACCACCGTCGGTCTTCTGGGGACGAGCTGCCGCATCCGCACCCAGGCCGAGCCCAGCCTCTCCTCCAATGACGGCGGCGGGCGCGGGCGCAACTGCCTGGTCGCCGGCTACCTGCGCCCCGGGCGCTACCTGGCCACCGTCACCACCCTGGGCTCGAGCAAGGGCCGCGCGGGCGTGGTGCTCAGCAAGCGGCCGTCCAAGGCGGGGCCGGACACCAACGTCGACTCCACCGTCTTCTACAAGACCGACGCCGACACGCTCATCACCGAGAAGCTCTTCGTCGGCAAGGGCGGGCGGGCGACGCTGGAGACGATGGCCCGCGGGGCCTCGATGTCCTGCCGCCTCGAAGACAAGGACGGCTGGCCCATCGAGCGCGTGCCGACCCCGTGCGCGCTGACCCGCGACTTCGCCGCCGGCCAGTACCTCTGGGTCCAGCTGCCACTGACCGTGGAGAGCATGCGGCGCACCAAGTTCGAGAAGCTCCGCGCGCCCATCGTGCTCACCGGTGCCAAGGCGCACGAGGTGGGCTTCAACACCTGGTACCAGGCCAAGCTCAACGCCAAGGGCAAGGACGAGTTCGTCTTCGAAGTGCCGGCCGATCTCGACCTGCAGCTGGTCATCACCGACGCCATGCAGGGCCGGCTCTACAAGGTCGCCGAGAACGGCGGGCTCACCCCGGTCGAGTTCATCGCGCCGCAGTCGCTGCCGCCGGCTCCCGAGGGCGAGGGCTACAACCCCAACGAGGGCGGCGAAGGCGACAGCGGCTACCAGCCCCCGCCCGAGCCCGAGTACGGCGACGCGCCACCGGAGGGTGAAGGCTACGCCGGCGACGGCGATTCCTCGGGAGAAGGCGGCGGGTACACTCCGCCCCCGGCCCCGCGCTACGAGGCCCCCAAGCCGCAGGCGCAGGTGAACCAGCCCGGCGGCCAGGCGCTCTCGCTCGCCGCCGGCAAGTACAAGCTCATCGCCGAGCACAGCCGCGAGGACGTCAACGTCTCCTACCGGCTCTACCTGCGCTCCGACGTGCTCGCGCCGGGCATCGCCCGCGACGCCACCGCGCCGGGTTCGCTCACCGTCCGCGTGCCGAAGGAGGGCGTCCTGCGCCTGCGCAGCCGCGGCGAGTCCGACATCCGCTGCCGCCTGTTCAACGCCTCCGGCAAGCTCGTGGCCGAGTCCGGCAGCGTCGGCGACGACTGGAACTGCGCCTTCGCCGAGCCGCTGCCCGCCGGCGACTACCGGCTCGACCTCGAGTCCGAGACGCTCGACTCGGTGCTCACCCACGTCGGCGTGGCCATGCCCAAGCTCGAGGCCGCCGTCCCGGTGGCCGAGGGCCAGGCGCTCAAGGTCTCGACTCCGATCATCGCACTCAGCGTCCCCGAGGCGCAGGGCGACGTCGTCCAGGAGGTGAGCCTCGTCTCCAGTGGCGGCGTCTTCTCCTGCGACGTCTCCAACGCCCAGGGCGTCCTCGCGCGCAAGAGCGGCGTGAAGGACTGCTCGTTCCTCGTGCGCGGCAAGGGCGACAAGCTGACCGTTCGCGCCTGGCTGGTGGAGCGGGCGGCGACCGGCCCGGTGCCGGTGACGGCGCACTTCGCGGTCAAGCCCGTCGAGGCCGGCAAGTCGTCGATCTCCCGGGAAGGGCGCGACGAGCGCGGTCATCGCCCGCGACGGCCGCTACGCCACCAGCGCCGGCGTCTACTGCCTGCCGGAGTCCGCCAAGGGCGTGCTCGAGCCGTGCGGCCCGGAGGTCTCGCTGGAGAAGGGCACGGTCGTCTTCGCGGCGCTCGGCGCCAAGGACGCCAAGCTTCCGCTCGACGAGATCCCCTTCAAGGTCGGAGAGAAGGCAGTGGTCGACAAGATGAAGCTCGACGCCAAGCCCTTCATCCAGGCTTCTCGTTCGTCCGAACCGGCGGTGCACCTGCTCAAGGTCACTGGGCTGTCGGGCGAGAGCTCGGCGCCGGCGTGCGGCATCGCCGGCGGCGCCCGCGCGCTGCGCGAGACCGACTGCTTCGCCGCCAGCGGCCGCTTCGAGGAGTCCATCGAGCGCACCTGGATCGCCGGCGAGCCGGGCGACGCCGAGGTGCTGCGGATGGCGGTGCCCAAGGCGGCTGCCTCGAGCGCCTTGAACCCCGGCCAGCAGAGCCTGACCTGGCAGAGCGCCTCCACAATCGTCACGCCGCCCTCGACGCCCGCGCGCGTCGAGCTGACCCTGCCGCCCGAGACCTGGGCCATCCAACTCGGCACCGACGGCAAGGCCGTGGATCTCTGCCCGCCTGAGAAGGACGTCACCCGCTGCGTGCTCGCGACCCGCGGCGGCGAGATCCTGCTCTGGGGCGAGGGCGAGAAGCGCGCCGAAGCCTCGGTCATCCTCGGCGAGGCGACCGCCCGCGCGCACCTGACCGCAGGGCTGTACGAGTCCGCACCGCGCGTCGCCGGCTTCGTCACCGTCGACGTCCCCGCGAGCGACAAGCCACGACGTTTCGAGGTCGAGGGTGCCCGAGCGTGCTCGACCCGCCTCGCTGATGGCACCCGCTGGTCCGGCTGCACTGCGAACCTCCCGGCGAACCTGACCGCAGAGGTCCTCATCGCCCACGACGCCAAGCCCTTCCGCGCCGTCGCCCACGGCGCCGAGAGCTTCCTCGACGGCATCTTCCCGATGATGGCCGCCGAAGCCGCGGCCCCGACCGCTCCCCCGGCGCTGCTCCCCATGGGCCGCGCAGTGCCGATGGTGGGAGGCCAGGGGTGGACGCAGTGGAGCCTCACCGTCGACAAGCCCACCGTGGTCCACGTCCGCGGCGACTCCGGCGTCTGCGGCCTGGTCGGCAAGCCGATCGTCTGGGATGACCCGAAGAACCCGAAGCGGGTGACGTCCGACGGCGTGGTCGCCGCCGAGGGCCTGGGCGCCGGCTGCGAGCTGCATCGCCTGCTCTCGCCGGGCGCCTGGCGCATCGTCGCCCGGCCGTTCGCCGGCCAGCCGCTGACCGGCTCACTCTCCTGGACGCAGTCGGAGGTCGAGACGCTCTCCGAGGGCCCCGGCACCGAGCGGTGGATCGACGCGGGCCGCGCACGGCTGTTCCAGTTCACGCTCGCGTCCGCCGGCCGCGTCGGCATCGGCTTGCAGCAGCCGGCCGAGACGCTCGCCTGCGCGGTGCGCGACACGAGCCAGGCGCTCATCGCCGACGGCTGCCAGCAGTTCCTCAAGCTAGACGCCGGCGCCTACCTGCTCGAGGTCCGCGCGCCGGCGGGCACCAAGCCCACGCGGTTCAGACCGGTCGTCGTCGGACTCCAGGGCGCCAAGATGGACGTGCCCGAGGAGTACCTGAAGGACTTCTTCCAGCGCGTCGACGTCTCGGCCTTCAAGCCCACGGCCACGACGGGAGGTGCGCAGTGAAGCCCGCCGCCCCCGAGTCCCGTCTCCAGAAGATGAACACCGCCACCATGGAAGAAGCCGTCATGCGCCGCCCCTTCGTTGCGCTGCTGTTTGCTGCCCTGCTGCTCGTTCCGAGCGCCGCCCTCGCCCAGTCCTCGGACGCCGAGAAGGAGAAGGCGGCCAAGGATCCGGAGTACGTGCCCGCCGACCAGGGCCAGCGGCCCACCTCGCCGCGCGTGCTCCCCGACGACTTCCTGCGCGGCTATGACCCGGTCACTGTCTACTTCGCCGGGGACGAGGGCCCCGGCCGCGGCCCGGCCGACGACGGCGCCAAGCTCCTCAAGATCTCGCCGAGCTGGCCCGGCGCCTGGACCTGGATCGACCGCAAGACCCTGCAGTACCGCCCGGCCGAACCGTGGCCGGCCCTGGCCCGTTTCGCCATCGACGCCAAGGGCGGAACCAAGAAGGTGCTGACGACGATGATGTCGGCGCCATCCGCGATGTCGCCCTCCTCCGGCTCGGACAACCTCAAACCCTTCCGCAGCTTCACGCTCACCTTCCCGCAGGCGCTGCCCGTCGCCTCGCTCAAGCAGATGCTCAAGTTGGAGGTCCGCGAGCTGCCGGGCCTGGCCGACTCCAAGCGCCTGCCCATCAAGAGCTTCTCCATCAACCAGCTGCCGCGCGCCTCGCAGCGCGACCCGGCGGTCTACGCCATCACGCTCGAGGAGGACGTGCCCGAGGGCAAGCAGCTCTCCGTCTCGGTCAGCCTCGCTCTGGGCGACGAAGGCAAGGTCCTCTGGAGCGGCAAGCTCAATACCCGCCTGCCCTTCCACCTGGAGTCGTTCGCCTGCGGCTCCGGCCGCCAGCCCATGGGCGGCGTGGGCGCCGTCCCGCGCGACATGGCGCTCTTCTGCGGCACCGGCGGCGAGAAGCCGCAGATGGTCTTCTCCGCCACCGTCGCCGACATGAACCTGACGACGCTCAAGAAGCTCGTCGCGCTCGAGCCGTCCGTCCCCGACCTGCGCTTCGAGACCTTCGGCAACCGCGTGCAGCTGCACGGCAAGTTCCTGCCCGACGTCCTCTACAAGGCGCGGCTGGCGGCGGCGCCGGTCCATGACGACTCGGGCCGCCTGCTGCGCGACCCGGGCAGCGCCGAGGTCTACTTCTACCTGGGCTGGAAGAGCCCGTTCCTGCGCTGGAGCCAGGCCACCGCGGTCCTCGAGGCCAACGGTCCGCGCATGCTGCCGCTGACCGGCTACGGCGACCCGCGCGCCGACGTGCGCGTCTACCGCGTCGACCCGATGTTCAACGGCCTGTGGCCCTTCCCGTCCTCGCCGGTCGTCGTCTCCGAGCAGGAAGCGCCGCCGATGCCGGGCGAAGAACCCGAGCAGCAGAAGGAGCCGGGCGATCCCGGCACCGCGCAGCTGGTCAAGCACCTCCGCCTGCTCGGCTCGCCGCTGGTCTCCAAGCTGGTGGACCTGCCACTGGCCAAGAAGAGCGGCACCACCCGCTTCGGCCTCGACCTGGCGCCGCTCATCGATCCCGTCGTCGGCAAGAGCAAGCCCGGCACCTACCTCGTCGGCCTGCGCCGCCTCACCGGCACGCCACAGCGCACGTACATGCGCGTGCAGGTGACGAACCTCTCGCTCACCAGCGTCGACGAGCAGAGCAAGGAGGTCTTCTACGTCCGCTCGCTGGACAAGGCCGAGCCGGTCAAGGGCGCGAAGATCGTCATCGAGGTCGAGGTCCAGAAGACCGACGCCAAGGGCAACTTCACCTACCCCGTCGAGCAGGTCACCCTCACCACCGACCAGGCCGGCCGCGCAACGCTGGGCGCCCAGGAGAAGTGGCGCAACATCCGCCGGGTGAGCGTGCAGAGCGGCGAGGACCTCCTGGTCATCGACCCTCGCGAGCCGCCGCCGCAGTTCGCCAGCAACCACTGGTCGCTCTCCTCGAACTGGCTGCAGTGGCTCTCCCAGAAGATCCCGCCGCTGCCCAACGAGAAGACGCTGGCCTTCGTCTTCACCGAGCGCGCCATCTACAAGCCGGGCGAGCCGGTCTTCATCAAGGGCTACGTCCGCCGCAAGGAGGGCGGCGAGCTCAAGGCGCCGCTCGCGGCCGAGAACTACGTCCTCCAGGTCTCGGGCCCCGACGACGCCGTCTACAAGTTCCCGGTCCGCTTCACCGCGCTGGGCGGCTTCGACGCCAAGTTCGAGGAGAAGGACATCGCGACCGGCACCTACACGGTCTCGCTGCTGACGGCGAAGGAAGGCAACGTCCTCTCCACCCGCACCTTCAAGATCGAGGCGTACCGCATCCCCACCTTCGAGGTGCAGCTGGCCTCGGCGCTCGCCGTTCGGCTGGACGCGCCGTTCAAGGTCAAGGCGGTCGGCCGCTACTACGCCGGCGGCTTCCTCGCCGGCCAGCCCATCAGCTGGAAGGTCACGCGCTCGCCGTACCACTACGTCCCGCGCGGCCGCGATGGGTTCCTCTTCGCCGACTCGACCCAGTTCGCACGCCCCGGCGCCCCGCGGCCCCCGGACGTGCTCAGCAAGACCGGCACGCTCGACGAAGGCGGCGCCGACAGCATGGAGGTCAACCCCGCGCTGGACATCGACGGCTCGCCGCGGCTCTACAAGTTCGAAGCGACGGTCACCGGCCCCGACGACCAGCAGATCACCTCGACCCAGGACGTCAAAGCGCTGCCGCCGTTCCTCATGGGCATGAAGCTGCAGCGCTACTCGGACAAGCCGTTCGAGCTCAAGCCGGAGATCATCGCGGTGGGCGTGGACGACAAGCTGCTCGCGGGCCAGGAGATCACCGTCCGCCTCCACAAGCGCGTCTGGCACTCGGTCCTGCGCGAGGCGCCGTTCGCCACCGGCCAGGCCAAGTACGTCACCGAGCAGGAGGACACCAAGCTCCTCGAGAAGACGATCAAGACCGAGGCCGACAAGGCGGTGATGCCCAGCCTGCCCATCACCGAGTCCGGCGTCTTCGTGGTCGAGCTGTTCGCGCGCGACAAGCTGGGCCGCGTGCAGACCCTCTCCGCCGACCTCTATGTGGGCGGTGCCGCGCCGATGGCCTGGCCCAAGTCGCGCGAGGGCGTCTTCGAGCTCGCCACCGACAAGAAGAAGTACGTGCCGGGCGACACCGCGAAGATCGTCATCCAGAGCCCGTTCCAGACCGGCAAGGCGCTGGTCATCGTCGAGGAGCCGGGCTTCAACAACAGCTACACCTGGCTCGAGGTGGTCGGCGGCAAGGCCGTCCACGAGGTGAAGCTCGGCATCCAGCACGTGCCCAACCTCCCGGTGCACGTCGTCCTGATGCGCGGCCGCCTGGGCGAAGGCTCCTCCGACGACTCGCGCTACCGGCCGCAGACCCTGGCGGCTTCCACCGATCTCGAGGTCGAGCCGACCAAGAACTCCATCAACGTCGGCGTGGCGCACCCGGAGCAGGCCCGGCCGGGGCAGAAGGTGGACTTCACCCTCACCCTGGCCGACGACAAGAACCAGCCGCTCTCCGGCGAAGTCACCTTCTGGCTCGTGGACGAGGCGGTGCTCTCGCTCGCCAAGGAGGCCACGCTCGACCCGCTCAAGAGCTTCATCGACAAGAACCAGCGCACCACCGCCATCCGCGACACGCGCAACCTGGTGCTGGGCAAGCTGGTCGAGCAGGACGAGGAGCCGGGCGGCGACGGGGGTGACGAGGAGGGAACCGGCGGCGGCAAGCGGATCGTCCGCAAGGAGTTCAAGACCGTGCCGTTCTACCAGGCCACGGTGCAGATCCCGGCCTCCGGCAAGCTGGTGCTGCCGGTCAAGCTCAGCGACGACCTGACCAACTTCCGCGTGCGCGCGGTCGCCGCCTCGGGCCTTTCGCGCTTCGGCCACAAGCAGTCGACCATTCGGGTCCGCCTGCCGCTGCTCGTCCAGCCGCAGCTGCCGCGCTTCGTCCGTGCCGGCGACAAGTTCTACGCCGGCGGCGTGGTCCGCCTGCTGGAGGGCGCCGAGGGCGCGGCGACGGTGGACATGTCGCTCGTCGGCCCCGTCGAGCAGAAGGGCACGACCAAGAACCCGGCGACGCTGAAGATGAATGCCGCCCAGAGCGTGCTCTTCCCGGTCACGGTCAACCAGAGCTTCGCCGGCGGGCCCCTCGACGGGCTCGGGGTGCAGGAGCTGAAGGTGACCGTGGGGGTGACGCGCAACGCCGACGGCGCAGGCGACGCCTTCGAGGTGAAGCTGCCGGTGCTGCCCGACCGCACGATGCAGCGCTATGCCTACTTCGACCGCTGGAAGGAAGGGAAGGTCGCCTTCAAGCCGCTGCCCGAGACCGCGCGCCCGGGCACGGTGTGGCAGGACGTGCTCGTCACCAGCGAGCCCGGCATCCTCGAGCTGGCCTCGGGCCTCCAGTACCTGGACGGCTACCCGCACGGCTGCCTCGAGCAGAAGATGTCGAAGATCTTTCCGCACCTGGCGTACGTCGAGACCTTCAAGAAGCTGGGCCTCGAAGACCGCGCGGCCGGCGAGCTGCCGCACGTCAAGCGCCTCCTGGAGGAGATGCCGAGCTACCAGGACCCACAGGGCTTCTTCGCCTACTGGCCCGGCGGCGGCGCGGGCGACGTGGCGCTGACCGCGCAGGCGCTGGAGTTCATGGTGGCGGCCAAGAAGGCCGGAGCGCCGGTGGACGCCAAGCTGCAGGAGCGGGCGATCGACGCGCTCAAGCGCGTGCTGCGCAGCGACTTCCGCGGGCTCTACGCCGACTACCGCTACAACCAGCAGTCCGCCGCGGTCCGGGCGCTGGTGCGCGCCGGGTCCGTCGACGAGAACTACCTCATCGACCTCTACCAGCACCGCGCGGACATGGACGTCACCAGCCTCGCGGACCTGGTGCTGGCGATGGACTACAACCGCACGCTCTTCAAGACCAACCTCGCGGCGCTCGACACCGACCTGTGGGACTCGGTGGTGATCAAGCAGTACAAGGGCAAGCCGATCTTCGACGGCCTGCGCTGGCGCCGCAGCGGCTGGGGCTACGGCTACCTGGGCTCGAACACCTCCGCCATCGCCTCGGTGCTCGAGGGCCTGGTGATGCTCGACCCGACGGACAAGCGCCTGGAGCTGCTGCGCGACGGCCTCATCGCCTCGTCCACCGCGTACCGCGGCTTCGGCTCGACGCACGACAACCGCCGCGCCGTCGCCGCGCTCACCACCTACCTCGAGAAGGCCAACACCCGCGCCAGCAAGGTCCACGTGGCGCTGGAGGGCGACGGCGAGCTCATGCTGGAGGGAACCAAGAAGGTGGCGCGCACCTCGCTGCAGAACGACACGCCCAAGTCGGCGACGGTCGAAGGGGCAGAGGTCGGTGCGCGGGTGGTCTACCACTACCTGCCGCTCGCGCCGGGCGTCGAGGAAGGCGCGCTCAAGGAGGGCTTCCTCGTCCAGCGCAGCATGACCGTCTACAAGCCCAACGCCTCGACCTCGGACCACTTCGACGACCAGAAGGGCGCCAACCGCAAGCTCTCGGTCGGCGACGTGGTGGAGATCCACGCGCGCATGACGAGCGACGAGGAGCGCTACCACGTTGCGCTGGTGGTCCCCTTCGCCGCCGGCCTCGAGCCGCTCAACCCCGAGCTCGAGACCAGCGGGTCCGAGGCCAAGCCGGCGGAGTCGGACTCCATCGGCCCGACCTACGTCCAGCGGCTCGACCACGAAGTCCGCTACTACTTCACGCGGCTGCCCGCCGGCACGCACTCCTTCCACTTCCGGGTGCGGGCGGTGAACCAGGGCAGCTTCGTCCACCCCTCGCCCTGGGCCGAGATGATGTACCGCCAGGAGGTTCGGGGGCGCGGCGAGGGGATGCGGGTGACCGTGGAGAAATAGCGTCGGGAGCTGCCGGCCTCCGCGCCGAGTCGGCAGTTGTCGGTCGGCAGTTGTCGGGAGCTGCCGGCCTCCGCGCCGAGTCGGCAGTTGTCGGTCGGCAGTTGTCGGGAGCTGCCGGCCTCCGCGCCGGGTCGGCAGTTGTCGGTCGGTCCATCAGGAGGTCAGTCGTCAGTCCAGCGCGCCTGGGACACTCTTCACCAGACAGTTGCCCGACCCCGGCGCGGAGGCCGGGTACTACCGACTTCGACGTCTTCGACGAGTGAGATTGGTCTTGATGAGGAAGCTGCTTCACAGGTTGGCTCCAGGAAACCGGCGGCGGCGCGTCGTTGCCGCGGTGAGCTTGTCGCTCGTGGCACTCCTGTTGGGGTTCTGGAGCTCGGTCCACCGCGACCTCATCGACCCCGCTCCGTCCCGCCTCATCCTCGACCGCCGCGGCCGTTACTTGGGCGAGGTCCCCGGCGCTGCTGGCGAGCTCGGCTACTGGTCGCCGCCGTACGTGCTTCCGGAGAAGATCGTCCGCGCCACGCTCGAGACCGAGGACCGCAAGTTCTGGGAGCACTCGGGCGTGCGCTGGGGCTCGCTCGCGCGCGCCGCCTGGCAGAACACCAAGAACCGGCGCGTCATCTCCGGCGCCTCCACGGTCGCGATGCAGGTGGCGCGCATGCAGAACCCGGGCTCGCGAAGCCTCTGGCGCAAGGCCCGCGAGATCGTCGAAGCGCTCCTCTTGGTCCGCGACCACGGCCACGAGAAGGTGCTGCGCCAGTACTTGCGGATCGCCCCCTACGGGAACAACGTGCGCGGCGTCTCGCGCGCGGCCCGGCTCTACTTCGACAAGCCGGTGGAGGACCTCTCCTGGCTGCAGGCCTCCTTCCTCGCCGCCATCCCCCAGATGCCGGCCAGGATGAACCCCTACGACCGCGACGGGCTGCGCCGCGCCACGCGCCGCGCCCACCGCATCCTCAAGAGCCTGCACGAGCGCGGCATCATCGACGCCGACGAGCTGCGCCAGGCGCTCGCCAGCGACCTGCGCCTGGTGCCCAAGCCGCACCGCATGCCCAGCGCCCTGCACGCGGTCATCGCCTGGAGCGAGCGGCTTCCTTCGACGGGATCAGGACCGAGTGCGCCGCTCTACACCTCCACCATGGACCTCGACATCCAGCGCCGCGTCGCCCACGTGCTCACCGACAACCTCGACTCGCTCGCCGACCGGGGCGCGGGCAACACCGCGGCGATGGTGGTCGACGTCGAGACCGGTGACGTGCTGGCCTACGTGGGCTCCAAGGACTACGCCGACCGCGACGGTCGCGGGGCCATCGACTACGCCCGCGTGAAGCGCTCGCCCGGCTCGACGCTCAAGCCGTTCGTCTACGGGCTGGGGCTGGAGCGCGGCAGGATGACGGCGGCCACGGAGCTGCCGGACACGCCGCTGGAGATCCCCACCGCGCTCGGCCGCGCCTACCTGCCCGAGAACGTCAACCACGCCTTCAACGGCCCGATGCTGCTGCGCGAGGCGCTGGGCAACTCGCGCAACATCCCAGCGCTCGAGGTGCTGGGCGAGGTGGGCGTCGAGCCGGTGCTGAACCTGCTGGAGAAGGGCGGCGTGAAGGGCATCTCCTTCGAGCCCGGCAAGTACGGCCTCGGGCTGGCGGTGGGCTCGATGCCGGTGACGCTCGAGGAGCTGACCCGGCTCTACCTGGCGCTCGCGCGGCAGGGCGAGTCCATCCCGCTGCGGCGCTTCGCCGACGACCCGCCGGCCGAGACCCGCATGCGGCTGCTCTCGCGGGAGTCTGCGGCGCTGGTCACCGACATCATGTCCGACCCGTTCGCGCGCCGGCCGACCTTCCCGCCCGGCGGGCCGCTCGACTTCGACTTCCCGGTGGCGGTGAAGACCGGCACCAGCCAGGGCGCGCGCGACGCCTGGGCCGTGGGCTTCTCCGACCGGCTGCTGGTCGCGGTCTGGATCGGCAACCACGATGGGCGGCGGATGAGCCGCATCACCGGCGCGACCGGCGCGGGCGTTCCGATGCACCGGATCATGGCGGCCATCAACCCGGAGATCGCCGCGTACCGCTCCATCCCGAGCGCCTTCCCGCTGCCGCCGGACACCTTCACGACCGCCGCCGTCTGCCCGCTCTCCGGCAGACTCGCCGGCCCCCACTGCCCGAGCACCAAGGAGGAGATCTTCGTGAAGGGCAGCGAGCCCTTCGAGCGCTGCCCGTTCCACGCCAGAGTGAAGCTCGACGTCCGCAACGGCCTGCGCGCCGGCCCGAACTGCCCGAAGAAGTACGTGAAGGACGTGGCGATGCTCGATCTGCCCGAGCGCTACGAGAGCTGGGCGGCGCAGAAGCACCTGGAGATCGCCCCGCGCCAGTACAGCCGCATGTGCCCGGCGACCCCGACCGAGGCGCCGCCGTCGGTCGCCATCACCGAGCCGCACCACGGCTCGCGCTACCTGTGGGATCCCGACACACCGGTCAGCTTCTCGGCTATCCGCCTCGCGGCGCGCGTCGAGCCCGCGGACGAGGAGATCGTCTGGGTGGTCGACGGCAAGCCGGTGGCCAAGGTCGGCTACCCGCACACCATCCGCTGGTCGCTGCGGCCCGGGAAGCACCTCGTCGAGGCGCGCATGGTCCACCGCAGCGAGATGGCCAAGCCGGTCTCGGTCACGGTCGACGACTGACGCTGAGGCTTCGGCCGCCGGGGCCGCTACTGCCGTACCAGCCAGGCCTTGGAGTCCTCCTCGGAGGCCCCGAAGTACAGAATCGCGCTGGACCAGCCGCGCGACGACCCGCATGAAGCCGTTGAGCCCCACGACGGCCTGGGCCTTCATGAGGCCCTGGGTCTTCTCCTGGAAGCCCTTCCACGCGATGGAGGAAGCTTCGAGGTTGCCTCCGGGCTGGACGCCGCACACGAGCAGAAGCACCGAGTGAGGCTCCGGCTTGGCGTCGAGGACGAACCGGGCCGCGGCCTCGACTTCCTTGACGTACTGCTCGAGGGTCATGTTGTGGACGTCCATCCGGACGAGCCGTTTGCCTTGGTACTCAATCCACTCCAGCATCGGGTCACGCTTGCTCCCCCGGGGTGAAATTGCCAGGCCATCTTGGCGGGCGACCCGACCGATTCCAGGGACCCTGGGCGCAACTCCCGAGGCTGTGTGTGAAGCCTCGATCTGCCGTCAGTTGCCCCGGCTGACGCGGCGATAGCCGCCCCACCCCGAGCTGGGCTAGACCGTTCTCCTTTCCACGACGAGCGAGGCGCGAACGATGGTCAAGAAGGCGATGCCGGTCGAGAACGGAGTGGCCTGGACCGAGGAAGCCAAGACGAAGGTCATGGCCACGAGGCCGGGCCCGGCACCGCAGCTCGACGCTCTCGAGGGGGTCATCGCGGAGCGGCGCGAGCGGGTCCGCGACGCGGGACACGGCGGGAAGATCAACCTCGTGCCGAAGATCATCGCGGGGCGCACCAAGACCGCGGCGCACCTGCTTCCCCTCACCGACGCGGTGCTCCGGTGATCAAGGAGGGTACGCAGGTGACCGAGGGCGCGCTGGACGTGGGGACCGAGGCAGCGCTCGTCGCACTTGCGCTCTACCCTCCCTTCTCGGCCATCGACTTCTGGCTCCACCATGAGGGGCCGCTCTTCGCGCTCCAGGCGCTGGTGAAGTCCCACGAGCTCTGCTCCAGTGCCCGGACCGTCTCGAACTACGGCGATCCGATCTTCCTGCGCGACGGGTGGGACGACGCCGGCCACAGCCCCGAGTACGCGGAGGAGGGCTGGCGGAAGCTGAGGCAGGCGGTCAACGCCGCGGACGAGGCGACCTACGCGAAGCTCCGGAAGACGGCGGACGAGCTGCGCCCGAAGGCGCCACCGGTGGTGCAGGCGTGGATCGCCTTCGCGTTCGCGGCCGAGCGCGCGTGGGCGGACGACGCCGCCAAGCAGGTGCTCGCCAAGCTGTCCGAAGCGAGCGGCTGGTGCCGGTTCCTCGTCACCGTGGCGAGCGTGGAGCACGGCGTGGCGCTGGCCAGGAACAAGGAGTGGATCTTCAGCGAGGCCCAGCTGCTGACGCTCCTGGCGCGCGAAGGGGGCGCCGCGGCGCCCGTGCTCTTTGCCGCGCTCGACGCCGCTCCCAACAACAGCGCGCGCAAGACCTACGCCCAGCTCCTCGCCATGGTGGAGACCGAGGAGGTGGCCCGCGGGTTCGCCGCGCACCTCGCCAACAAGACCGTCTCCCCCATCGCGCAGAAGTACTTCAAGCGCCTGCCCGAGCTGGCGAAGCGGGCGCTGCAGCCGCTGGCGGACAAGGGCGGAGCCCAAGCCATCGCCGTGAAAACCGTGCTGGCGTCCCTCGGGTAGCCGGACTGCGGAGACGCGGGCGCTCCAAGCCGTCAGGCCTGGCTCGAGACCGCGAGGCTGGCTACTACTTGCCGCCGACGCGCACCTGCCGAGCCAGGTCCTCTACGTCGGCCACTTCGATGCGGTGGCCGATGGGAGGGTCCTCGACAGGTCGGCTGGCGTAGACGGGCTTGCCCAGGCCGAGGGCGTATCCGATGTCCAGAGAGACGCCCTTCCCGACCTCGCCGCGCGGGTTCGACACGTAGACGAAGTCGCTTCGGGCGACCCGGTCGAGGCAGCCGTCGATGCCTCGGGGATCGCCGGGAAGCGAGAGCAAAGCCGTGAAGCCCAGGTCGCCGAAGCGCTGCGCGACCGCGCGCGACGTCTCCAGATCCCGGAAGCTTCCCACGACGTAGACCACCTGCATCGCCATCTCCGACCTCTGCGCGGATCGTCCGTGCACTCCCATCTCGCCAATGAACGTAGCCGATCATGCAGTCGCCGCGGCGACGAGGCCGCGGCGACGACCAGTTCGAACTGAAGTGGGTCAGAGACTGAGTTCTGGCCTACCGCGCGATGGAGTACAGGCCACCGAGAGCGCCGACGTAGAGGGTGCCGCCCTTGCCGATGGCCGGCCCCGCCCCGAGGTTGCTCTGCGCCTTCATCGTCCACTTGGCCTGGCCGGTCTGGCCGTCGAGCGCGGAGACCCTTCCCCAGCCGTCGACGAAGTAGAGCGTGCCTTCGGCGTCCACCGCGAAGCTCACGTCGTCGAAGCTGAGCGTGGTGGCCTCAGCGGTCCACTTGCGAGCGCCGGTCTGGCCGTCCAGCGCGTAGAGCCCGCCGTACCAGGTGCCAACGTAGACCGTCCCGTCTGCTCCGACGGCGGGAGTGACCCACACCGCGCTGTCCACCGGCGCCTGCCACTTCGGGGCACCGGTCTGGGCGTCGAAGGCGTGGACCTTGCTGTCGCGGCCCATGTCCTCGTACTGGTGCACCTGGTAGCCGCCCACATACACCGTGCCGTTGGCGACCGTCGGACCGTACCGGTTGGTGAACGCACCGTCGCAAGCGGAGGTGCTCCACTTCAGGGTGCCCGTCTGGCCGTCCAGGGCGTAGACCTTGGACACGTCCTGCAGGTAGACCGTGCCGTCCTGGCCGATGGCCGGAGCGGCTTCAGCGATGCTGGTGCTGTACGTCCACTTCTCCTTCCCGGTGCGCCCGTCGAGCGCGTGGAGCGCTTCCGGCTCGGAGGTCAGGAAGAACACCGTCCGGTCCGCCGCCACGTTGATGGGCGAGCGCAGCTGGCTGAAGCTCTCGGTCCAGTAGACGTCGCCGTTGGCGGGATTGAGCGCCAGGACCTCGTTCCGCGCGGTGCCGACGTACACGGTCCCGTCGGGGCCGAGGCCCGGCGAGAAGTAGCCCGTGCCTTCAAAGGTCCACTTCACGGCGCCGGTGCTCTCGTCCATCACGTAGAGGACGCCGTCCCCGGAGACGTAGAGCGTTCCGTCGGCACCGACGAGGACCGAGCGGACGAACCCGCTGCCCGCCGCGAAGAAGGAGGCGTGGTCGGCGCTCTGCGGCCCCACGAGGCCGCTCTGCGCGGAGCGGGACCGGTCGCCGCCGAGGGTCGGCCAGATCGGCTTCGCGACGGGGGCCGTCGCCGTCTGGTCGACGCCGTCGCCGGTGCCAGGAGGATTGGCGACGCCGGAGCACTCATAGGTGGGGACCAGGCAGGCCGAGAGTCCCGTCGCCAGCCCTGCCAGCAGCATCATCCGCAGCGCGCTTGCCATGAGTGCCTCCGACGTCAGGTTCGCGAGTAAGGACCCTCGGGCGCGCCAGGCGTCAACCGGCGCCCCAGGTGGCCTTGCCCCGGAACTGGACTTTGCCACCGTGCCAATGGCGCGGAATTCCGGCCCTTTCGCGGCCAGCTCCTTGGAAGCGCTACCATGTCGCCGCTTCGCCGCCTGGGAGGATCGCCTTGCGCCACGTCCTGCTGATGCCCGCCGTCTGCATCCTCGTCGTCCTCGCCGCTGCGCGCTCCCAGGCCGCCGACTGGCACGTCGCCCCCGGCGGCGTCGACGGCGCCGCGGGCTCGGAGGCCGCACCGCTCTCGACGCTTGCGCACGCGGTCACCCGCGCCGGCGGCTCCGACCGGGTCCGGCTGCAGCGCGGCGGCAGCTACTTCGCCAGCGAGGTCGCGCTCGGCAACGGGCGGCAGCTCCTGGCCTACGGCTCCGGCGCCGACCCGGTGGTGACCGGCAGCGTCCCGGCGGCGATGACCGGGAGCTGGACGACCGACGCCAACGTGAAGACCGGGCCGGTGGCGGACAAGGTGCTGGCGTGCTGGGTCGACGGGCGCTTCCTGCGCCTGGCGCGCTGGCCGAACACGGGCTTCCTGCGCGTGGACAACAAGAACGCCGACCAGATCGTGGACGCCGAGCTGCTCGCGCGCCCCGGCGTCGCGGCCGGGCGCTGGACCGGCGCGCAGGTCCGCTGGCGCCGCTGGAGCTGGTGGTGGGAGACGCGGCCCGTCACCGCGCACAGCGCCACCAACACGCTGGACCTGGGCGCCGACGGCAAGTTCCAGGACCCCTTCACCGAGGCCGGCTCGGGCTACTTCATCGACGGCGACCTCGACGAGCTGGACGCGCCCGGCGAGTGGTTCTGGAGCGGCGGCACGCTCTACGTCTACCCGCCCGTTGGCGTCGACCCCGCCTCGATGAAGGTGGAGGTCCTCACCAGCGACAAGACCGGCGTCACCACCTCCGGCACCTCCATCACCGGCATCCACTTCGAGCACTTCTCCACGGCACTGGAGATCAACCGGGCGGCGACGATCGAGGGCTGCACCTTCGAGCAGATCGAGACCGACGCCGTGCGCTACACCTGGGACGCGCAGCCCTTCGTCATCCGCGGCTGCGTCTTCCGCGACGTGCGCAACGTCGCCGTCCAGGGCTGGGCCAACCCGGCCGGCACCGCGGGGTCGCTCCTCGAGCGCAACCTCTTCCTGCGCATCGGCGTGGAGCGCGGCTACGGCGGCAGCGGCAGCTGGCACGCGGCGGGCGTCATCCTGGGCAGCGTGAACGGCGCGACGCTGCGGCTCAACCGCTTCGTGGACACGGGCTACGCGGGCGTCATCCTCGGGCGGGCCGGCCAGACCGTGGAGCGCAACGTCTTCGTGCGCACCATGGGCACCCTCAACGACGGCGCGGCGGTCTACACCAACTGCGACGCCTCGACGATCCGCGAGAACATCATCCTCGACACCCTGGGCGACCTGGAGACCTCGCACCCCTGGTGGCCCTTGGGGCACGGCATCTGGCTCGAGTTCCTCTCGCAGTTCAAGGACTCGGTGGTCACCGACAACACCATCTACGGCAGCAACGGCAACGGCATCTTCCTGCCGAACAACTACCACTGCACCGTCCGCGGCAACGTGGCGCTCGACGACCGCGTGGCCGGCCTGCTGCTCGAGGGCAAGGAGGGCCAGGCCACCAACCAGGACCACACGATCGACGGCAACGCGCTGGGGGTCGTCCTCCCCACGCGGCGCATCGTGCGACCCGAGAGCCTGAACCAGTGGTGGCTGCCGCCCTATACGCCGCCGACGCCGGTGGCGCTCTCGTTCGCGCCGGGCTTCGACTACGGGCAGATGACCAACACCGAGTTCGTGCTGCCAGCCTCCGGCGCGAACCTGGTCCGCCAGGACGGGGTGGGCGACCTCGACACCGTCGCCGCCTGGACCGCCAACGCGCCCAACTGGGCCTCGGCCACCGGCACGCGCCTGACGCAGGGCAATGCCATCCTGCTCTTCAACGACACCGAGGCCGACGCGACGATGGCCGTGCCCGCCGGGACCTGGAAGAGGCTCGACGGCTCGGACCCGGGCGCCGCGGTGACCGTCGCGCCGTTCCGCAGCGTGGTGCTGGTGAGCGCCGGGGTCGCGCCGGTGACTCCGCCGTACTACGCCGCCTCGGGCATCGACTGGCGCGCCGAGACGCCGACCAACGAGGTGCTCACCCCGACTCCGGCGCTCGTCGTCACCCGCGAAGGCGCGGCCATCGCCGACGGCGCGACCGACTCCGTTGCCGCCACCGCCAGCGGTATCGCCAAGGCGCTCACCTACTCGCTCGCCAATCGCGGCAGCGCGCCGCTGACGCTGACCACGCCCATCGCTTCGGCCTCGGCCACCAACTGCAGCGTGATCATCGCCGCCCAGCCCGCGGGCACGGTCGCGGCGAGCGGGACGACGACGCTCGCGCTCGCCGTCACGCCCTCCGGCGCCGGCGCGTGGTCGTTCGAGCTCTCGTTCGCCAGCAACGACCCGAGGAAGAACCCGATGAACTGGACGGTGCAGGGGACGGCAGCCGCGGCGCCCCAGCCCGACCTCGACATCACGCGGGCCGGAGCGGCCATCGCCGCCGGGGCCACCGATGCAGTCGAGGGCACGACGGCCGGTGCGCCGGTCTCGCTGACCTACACGTTGGCGAATCACGGCTCCGGCCCGCTCGCGGTGACGGTGCCGATCTCGACCTCCGAGGCCACCAACTGCGCGGCGAACGTGACCACCCAGCCCGCCGCCAGCCTCGCGATCGACGCCCAGGGCTCGCTCGTCGTCAGCGTCACTCCCACCGCGGCCGGCGCCTGGTCGGTCAAGGTCTCGATCGCATCCGACGATCCCGACGAGAGCCCGTATGACTGGACCGTCTCTGGAACCGCGGAAGCCATCCCCGCGGGTCCCGACGCAGGTCTCGACGCTGGGCCCATCGCGGCGCCCGATACCGGGACCAGCGTCGCGAACCCGGACTCGGGCGCCGCGACGGCGACGGACGGCTCCGTCGCCTCGCCGGACGCAGGGACCTCCACCAAGGCTGACGGCGCAGTCGACCCGGCTGTGACCTCAGGCTGCGGGTGCGGAGTTGGTGGTGCTTCGACGCCTGCCGGGCTTCTGGCGTCGCTGGTGCTGCTGGCGGTTGCCACAAGGCGGCGTGCTCGGCACTAATCGACCGCCCTTGCGTAAGGTATGTCAGTACCCACCGACAAGGGTCGCGCCCCACGCCGAGTCCAACGAGATGCTCCTTCGGCGACGCATCGGCCGGGTGGGCCTCAACGCGCGGGTGCCGGTACGGCGCTCGTAGCCCCCGAGCGCTCGATGGCCGTCACGGGGTGCCCGTCGAGCGCGGGGTCCAAGGGCAGCCCCAGCCACCAGGCGGCCGTGGCGAAGGTGTCCTCGGTGTGCACCTCGACGCCGCGAGTGGCCAGGTCGTCGCCGCGACGGATGCCCGGGCCGCTCGCGATCCATGGGATGTGCAGCGACCTGCCATCGCCGGGCTCATGCGTCATCCCGACGCCCCCGTGGTCCGCCGTGACGATCACCAGGGTCCGCGACAGCTGACCGCCGCGGCGAAGCGCGCCGAGGATCTCGCCAACCGCCCGGTCGGCCCGAGCCACCGCAGCGCGCTGCTCGAGCGAGTCCCAACCCCTGCCGTGCCCGACCTGGTCGACGTTGGGCAGGTGGACCATGAGCACGTCGGGCTGGTGCTGCTTGATCATCTCCACCGCGCGGCTCGCGACTTGAGCATCGGTGAGGTCCTCGCGGTCGGGGACGAACACCCAGTCCAGGCTCCCCGGGCGAGCGAGCGTCTGGAGCTTCGCCTTGCCCACGACGAGCGCGGTCGTGAGTCCGGGCCGGGAGCGCTTGACCGCCTCCATGAGCGTCGGGAAGCGCGGATAGCCGCGGAAGACGTCGTTCCAGGTCACTCCGTGCTTCTTCGGGGTCACGCCGGTGAGCATGGAGACATGCGAGGGGAGCGTCTTGACGGTGTCCGTCGTCCGCGCCGAGAGCGTGAAGGCGCTCCGATCCATGAGCTCGCGGAGGTTGGGAGCATGGCTGTGGCGCAGGACGTCGGGGCCCAGGCCGTCCACCGAGATGATGAGCACTCGATCGGTCGCCTGGTCGGGTCTCGGCCACGAGGAATGAGGCGCGGACCGGGCGACGCCGCTCACGAACCAGGCGGCCGCCAGCCCCAGGGCTACTGCCCGTGCGCGCCCGCCCGGCCTTCGTCGGTGCAGCATGGTCGCCTCCCCTCGGCTCGTTCGGCGATACGCCGAGGAATCTAGCGATGGCCGGGCCCAACGCCTCGACGCAGCCAGCGCAGTGGCTCCCGCGCGGAGTCGGGTACCATGCGCCCCTTCGCCCCAGAGGAGAACGCCATGAGAGCCGTCGCCGTGAACGGAAGCCCCCGCAAGAAGGGCAACACGCAGCTGATGCTGGAGAAGGTGCTCGAGCCGTTGAAGGAAGCGGGCTGGGAGACCGAGCTCATCCAGCTGGGCGGCAAGAACATCCACGGCTGCCGGGCGTGCAACCGCTGCTGGGCCAAGCGCGACGGACTGTGCGACCACCGCGACGACGCCTTCAACGAGATCGCCGTCAAGCTCTACGCCGCCGACGCCCTCGTGCTCGGCTCGCCCACCTACTTCACCGACGTCTCCACGGAGATGAAGGCGCTGGTCGACCGCCTGGGCTTCGTCTCGGTCGCCAACGGCGGGCTGCTGGGCGGCCGCATCGGCGCGGCGGTGGTGGCGGTGCGGCGCGGCGGCGGCACGCACGCCTTCGACACCCTCAACCACCTGTTCCTGATGTCCGGCGTCATCGTCCCCGGCTCGTCGTATTGGAACCTGGGCTTCGGCCTGGAGCCCGGAGACGTCGCCCGCGACGACGAGGGGCTGGCGAACATGAAGCACCTCGGCCAGACCATCGCCTGGCTGGGCGCGGCGCTCGAAGGCCGGCGCAAGAGCTTCCCCAAGCCGCCGGGCGAGAACGCCTAGACCAGCTCGCGCCGAGCGCCGTTCTCGAGCAGCACGGTCGCCTTCGCGATGCCTCGCCCCACCAGCGCCTGCCGAAGCAGCTCCTCGCTCTTCGGGGAGAACTTCGGCCGGCCCAGGTCGATCTCCACACGGGCGATCGACCCCGGCGAGACGCGGCTCAGGATGGCCGCGGCGTCCTTGGCCAAGGCCTCGCTGAGGTGCGGGCTCAGGCCCCTGCTGGCGCCCGGGCGGACGAAGGCGAGCTCCCGCGCGCCGTCGCTCGCTGTGACGGCGAGCCGGCCGACGCTGGGCATCGCCAGCTCCAGCCGAGAGAGCGAACGGGCGTCCATCAGAGCCAGCCAGTCTTCGAGCTTCTCCGGGACGGTGCTGACCGCCAGCTCCTCGAGCCCCGCGCCGAGCTGCGTCCGCCAGACCCAGTCGAAGAAGTCCGCCGGGGCGCCGCCGAAGCTCCCGGTCAGGTCCAGGCGGCGCAGGTTGGGCAGCGGTGGCATCCGGTCGATCTGCCCCAGCTGCTCCTTCATCCGCGCGCCGTAGCCGCCCGCCCAGTGCAGCTCCGCGATGGGCAGCGGCCGCGTCCGGCGCGCGAAGCGGTTCAGGTCCTTGATGTCCAGCAGCCGCTCGAGCGCCATCACTGGCGTCTCGTCTCCGGGGACCGCGTAGTGGATGGCGCGGACCGTCGACCACTCGCGCGCGCCGTCGGTCTCGGCGCCGTTGACCTCCGCCGCGAAGCCCCGCTCGAAGCGCGCGGCCGACACCTGGACCTTGGCCGCCAGGCTGCCGAGCCAGCGCTCGCGGTGGAGGGCCAGGAGCTCCGCTTCGCGCTTCTCCTGCTCGCGGGTCAGGCTCCCTGAGAGCCTGGCGTACTGGAGCGCGATGAACTCGCCGCGCGGGTCGCCGCGCTCGACGAGCCAGTCCGCATAGACCTGCCGCAGCCCGTCGTCCTGCGGCTTCGACCAGAATCTGCTCCAGGAACTCCTCATCCGTCTTGCGCCCCGCCTCGGGGTGGAGGCGGGCGACGATCTCCCGGCAGAGGTCCTCCTCGTCCGGAGGCAACGGCTCCAGCGACCGCGTAGGGACCAGGTTCGCCGCGCGCTGGCGCAGCGTCCGCATGGGGTCCTGGGGCTTGGAGGCCGCGACCAGCTTCGCCGCCAGCTCGGGGAGGCGAGGGTCGTCGGCCGCCTTGACCACCTCGAAGTAGTCCGCCCAGAAGTTCTCCGTGTCGTAGACCGTGAGGTGATTGCGCAGCGGGTCCCAGGGCGGCCGCTCGAGCGCGGGGAGCAGCGCCGGCACCAGCCGAGGATCCGGCGCGAAGCGGGCCAGGGCGAAGCAGCGCTTGCGCAGCTGCGCGAGCTTTCCCTCGTGCCAGAGCGTCTCCAGCAAGAGCGACAAATCCGCCGGGTGGTGGCGCGCCGCCAGGTCCATCCACCGCGCGTGGCTGCCCTTCTTCTCGTCGGGCTCGGACGGCCAGCGCCCGCGCGCGGCGGCGCGTCCGGCCGCGTCGACCCCCTCGGCGATCGCCTGCGCGGGCCCGCTGCGCCAGGCGCTGACCAGGTGCTCGAGCGCCGCGACGGCGTCACCCGACTCTGCGGCGCCGAGCGCCTGCTCCAAGAGCTGCCGGCGATTCGGAAGGTCGGCCATGCGGCTGGGGATGATACCCGAGCCCCTCCCGGATTCCGCTGGGCTCTCCGGGACTTGGCCCCTTCACGATTCGAAACATTCGCGGCCTGAATCGCCTCCACCGCGGCGCGTCCGAATCCACGAACAACGGCAGCACAAAAACCAAAGGAGCCCGCCATGTTGCGCACCCTCGCCCTCACCGCCGCCCTGCTCGTCGCCGGCACCGCCACTGCCAATGCCCAGCCGATGAATCACCGCTACGGGGAGCCGGTGGTCCGCGTCACCCCCCAGGCCAGCAGCGAGCGCGCGCTCGACGTCCTGGTGGCTCAGTACGACCGCGCCATGGCGCGCCGGGACCGCTTCGAGCTGCGCCGCGTCGAGGACCGCGTGAAGGAGATCCTGCGCGGCGAGATCATGGAGGGCCGCTTCGAGGCGCGCCGCTTCGGCATGCGCACCGACGACGTGCCCCAGGCCCGCCGCATCCTGATGGACCTCGTCAAGCTGGAGAACCGCTTCGGCAACCGCTCGGTCCTGGCCAAGCGAGAGCTGCTCGCCCAGGCCTCGCGGCTGGACCTGGACGACCGGCCCGAGTACCGCGGCGAAGGCCGGCGGCCGAACGGGCGGCGGTAGCGCTCGGGCGGAGCCCTCCCCCCTGCCCCCTCCCCGAACTGCGGGAGGGGGTTCGTTGGTCGCCTTCGGCCACCTGGTAGGCCTTCGTACGGATTGCTCGCGGAGCCCGGGACCTCGTCCCGGGCTCTCGCCTTTTCTGGAGCCGGACTACTCGAACCACATGGGCGCGCTGACCATGAAGTTCCCGTTGGTCTGGTACACCCGCAGGTCAATCCACTTCGGCAGCGGCGTGAGCAGCTCGCTCTTGTCACAGCTCGTGGCGTTGGCGCACGGGATGGTCTTGAGCACCTTCCCACCCGGCCCGCGGATCTCCACCTTGGCGATTCCCTTGGGGTGAGAGGCGTCCACGCGCACCGGCGCGGCGAGGTAGCCGTGCAGGATCGCGCCCATCCACACGTCGTCGACCAGGAGCCGCACCTTGCCGGTGCGGTCGCCGTTGGAGCTGTGGATGAAGCTGCGGTGGCCGACGATGGCCTCCTTGAGCGCGTCCTTGGTCAAGGCGGTCATCCAGAACGCCGACTTGGCAGCCTCGGCACCGCTGTGCGAGTCCGAGTTCCAGGTGGGCGTGACGTGCCAACCCTTGTCCAGGAACTCCTCGAACTTGGCGAAGCGCGAGGCGTCGTCCGGGGCGCCGTTGAACTCGAGCAGCTCCATCTGCGCATCGGTGGCGGCCGTCGGCGTCGGCACCTTCCAGAGGAACCGGTCGCTGGCGGGGTGGTTGAACTGGGCGAGCGCGCCGGCCTTGGTCGCGAGCTTGTTGAAGAACGAGGCCTGGCCGGTGAACGCCGAGAAGTCCTTCCACGAGCCGTCGTAGAAGAAGACGTTGGAGTGGTTGCTGTTGATCGGGTTGCCGTTGGCGTCCTCGATGCGCATGGAGGTTTCCAGCCCGCACATCGACAGGAAGCTCGAGGTCAGCGCCGCCTTCGCCTGGCTCTGGCAGGCGCTCCACTCGGCGTCGGTCGACCAGCCCCAGGTCACGTGGTCGGACAAGAGCAGGAAGTCGAGCCCGCGCGTCTTCGCCCGCGCGTAGCAGTCCTTGGGCGGGCCGGGCGGCGTGGCGTTGCCGGCGGCGTCGTTCGAGTTGCTGCTGTGGGCGTGCAGGTCGCCGCGGAAGACCTTCAGCGCCGCCGAGGACGGCAGCGTCCCGGTGTGGTCCGGCTGCAGGTTCGCCGCCTGGAAGCCCAGGGCGTAGGGCACCAGCGTGTCGTGCAGCGGCTCGGCGCTCGTGCGCTTCTGCAGCGAGAGCGCGCCGCTCTGGAAGAGCAGCCACGCGGTGGAGTCGTGCCCCAGCGCCAGGTTCGAGGCGCCCGGTGCGAGCCGCGCGGTCTTGGCCAGCGCCCCGGTGTCGGTGCAGTACGAGTAGACGGCGCTCGCGGTCTTGGAGAGCGCGCTCGCCGCGGCCCCCGAGTCGAAGCTCGGCAGCAGGAAGCACTTCGTCCCCGGCAGGTGGGCCACGCCTTGGACGAAGCGCACGCCGGCGGGGACCTCGACGCGCTCGTCGGACGCGGTCGTCGAGGGGTGGGCGAGGCCGCTGCCATCGGCGGTCAGCGCGTAGCGGTCGAGCCGGGTCTTCACCGCGGCGTCGGTCTGGTACCTGGCGAGCCACAACGAGTTCGTGCTCGCGTCGTAGCCCAGGCCGGGCCCGGGGTTCGCGACGTCGTACGCGTAGGCCGCGTCGAGCGCGAGCGCGTAGACCTCCGGCGTTCCCGGCAGGCCAGGGTCGGCGCTCTCCTCCTGGACCGCGGACGAGGGCTGCGCGCGCCAGACCTTGTTTCCCCTCTGGATCCACAGGGTGCCGTGCGACTCGGCGAGCCCGCCCAGCTTGTCGGTGACGTTGGCGCCGGCCTCGGTGAGCCGGTAGAGGGCGCGCACCGTCTTGCCCGGCAGGTCCGCGGCGACCAGCAGGTCGGCGAGCTGGCTGGGGTTGGCGCCCGCCGCGTTGGCGTAGACGTAGGTGAGCCACATCGTGCGCCCATCGGCAGAGAGCGCGATGCCCTGCGGCTGGTAGCCGTCGTTGAGCAAGGGCAGGGTCACGCGGGCGCGCGGCCGGCCGATCATCTCCGGCCAGGACGCGCTGCGGTCGGCGTTCCAGACACGGCGGTTGGAGCTGTAGGTCTGGTCCGAGTAGGGCGGCTTGGCGGTGGAGGTGCCGGCGGACTCGGCGCCCAGGTAGTCGTGGTAGGCGGGAAGGCCGAAGTAGGCGCTGCCGTCGCGAAGGGCGGGGGCGGTGCTCCAGTTGCGGTCGACGGCGTAGTTCTGGACCACCACCGCGTGGATGTCGCCGGCGAAGCCCTCGGCGCTGGGCCCGGAAGCCGAGGACTCGGCGCCGACGGTGGGCATGGAGGTCGAGTTGGTGAGCGGCGCGGTCTCCGGGATGTTGACCGAGTAGGCCCACTTCTCGTCGACCATGAAGCGCACGAAGTAGCGGTCCGAGTACTTGTGGAGCGTGACGCTGGCGTGCGTCCACTGGCCGGGGGTCACCTCGAGCCTTGGCAGCGAGGCGTTCGCGGGATCGGCCGGGTCCGGGGCCCAGTAGCGCTTGGCCGTGCCGTTGTCGTCGACGCTGAAGGCGAAGACGAGCCGGCCGTCCTTGAGGTCGAGCGAGAAGCCGCGGTTGCTCTCGGTGTTCGAGAAGAGCGTGCGGTAGCCGGTGCCGACGTCGTCGGCCCTGAACCAGGCCTGGATCGTCAGTCCGGCGGTGGGGTTCGCCATCGCGGCCTTGCCGACGTACCACTGCGTCGGCGCGAAGTGGGCGAAGGCGAAGGGGGCGAGGCCCATGGGCCGGGCCAGCGTCTGCGAGGTCGCGGTGAGGGTGCCCGGGGTGTTGGCCGAGGCTGGAGCGCCGGCGCGCCAGCGGAAGATCACCGAGGGCGTCGTGGGGAACTTCGAGCCCTCGGCCGCGATGCAGTTGTCTGGCTCGACGTAGTTGGGACCGGTATCCGCGGCGAGCACCACCCCGGCATCCGGTTCGGGCTCGAGGTCGCTCGCGTCGGGCGGGATCTCCTCGCCGGCGTCCGTGTCGTCCGGCAGCGGAGGCTGTTCTCCGCTGTCCGGCTCGGGTGTGGGCAGCTCCTCGCCTTCGCCCGAGTCGACCTCGCCGGACGAGACGCTGCCGTCCGACTCGGTGCCGCCGCCGCCATCAGGACCGAGCGCGGCGGCGTCGAGCTGGACCGATGGCGTCTCGCTCTCGCAGCTCGCCAGGAGCACGGCCAGCAACACCAAAGGCAGCAGGGCGCGGATTCGAGGCATGTCGGATTCTCCGTTTGGAGGTGCGTCCGGTTTCCAGAAGGCCCGACCGCCTCCAAAGTCGCACCGGGGTCCCGGCGCGCGGCCTCGCGAAACCCCGTGCATTCTCAGCCACTTGGCGCATCCGCAGTGCCCTGTCGTGCGCGGCCCCAGGGCGGCCAGTGTCCTCTGGGGCAGAAGGCGGAGCAGAGGCCCCGCCGCTCTTCAGGAGGACGCCATGCTCAAGGGAAAGACGCCGCTGCTGATCGCGATCGTGTTGGGGATCCTCGCGGGGGTCGTGGCCTACCTGGGCCTGCAGCGCGAGAAGAAGATCGTCCGCGCTGGCTGGAACCTGGTCCCGGTGATCGTGGCCTCGCAGGACATCCCGGAGGGCACCACCGTGACCTTCGAGATGCTCAGCCAGCGGCCCATCCCCGAGCAGTTCGTCACCAGCTCGGTGGTCAAGCCCGACAGCGCCAGCTACGTGGTGGGCCAGAAGGTGCTCGTCCCCGTCCAGGCCGGCGACGCGATGCTCTGGAGCCAGTTCGAGACCTCCAAGACAACCGAGCGCCTCTCCGCCGCGGTGCTGAAGAAGGGCCGCGCCCTGACCGTGGACCTCACCGGCGCCAAGATGAGCGTCGGCGGATGGATCCGTCCGAACGACCACGTGGACGTCATCGGCAGCTTCCGCGACCCGCGCAGCGGCGACCAGATGGCGACGACCCTGATGCAGAACGTGGTCGTCCTGGCGACCGGCAAGCTCACTGCCACGACCAACCTCAACCTGCTCGCCGAGAGCGAGCGCGGCTACAACACCATCACCTTCCTGCTGCTGCCCGAGGAGGCCGAAATCCTCTCGCTGGCCGCCGAGCTGGGCTCGCTCACCCTCACCCTGCGCAACCCCGAGGACATCGACCAGCAGGAGGAGCGCGGCCACTCCACCATCAACACCCTGCTGTCCGGCGAGCGCCTCAACGCGCTGCGCCCGGTGCGCGACCGGCTGCTGCCCGTCGTCATCCGCGGCACCAGGACCTCCAGCGAAACCCCGCGGTAGGGCGAGACAAGTGTGTCGGGGTTCGCCGCCCGGGTCGCATGGTGCGACCCGGGCGTCTTCTTTCTCCGGCGACGTGCTGAAGGTCGGCCTATCAGTCGCATTGGTCCCATGGGACGTATGCGACCTATGCGACGACTGCGACGAATGGGCCCAATGGGACCCACACGCCTTCGGGCGACTCGGGGCCTGCCTAGTACAGGTTCTTTCCGCGCCCGAGCCGGCTGATGGCGGCGCGCACCGCAGTGCCCACGAGCGGCGTCTCCATCACCTTGACGAACGCGCGGTTGCCGCGGCCTGGGACGAAGACCGGCTCCTTCTCGGCACGCTCCAGCGCCTGGACCGACTCGTCGACCACCTCTTCGGCGCTCATCCAGACCCACGCCGGCACCGAGTCGTAGCTGAAGTCCTTGTACTCCTCGGTGAACATGAACTCGGTCTTGGTCAGCCCCGGGCACAGCGCCTGCGCGCGCACGCCCGTGCCGCGCAATTCGTCGCGCAGGCCCAGCACGAACATGTTCAGGTAGGCCTTGCTCGCCGAGTAGGTGACGTAGTGCTCGGTGGTCAGGAACGCGCTGAGCGAGGAGACCACGACCAGCGAGCCCCGCTTGCGCTCGACCATCCCCGGCAGCACCCGCCGCACCATCCGCGCGTTGGCTTCGACGTGCAGCCGGACCTGCCGGGCGATCTTCTCCGGCGCCACGCTCACCAGATGCCCGCGGGTCGCGAAGCCGGCGCTGCTGACCAGCCAGTCGAGCGGCCCTGCGTCGATCACCTTCTCGGCCGCCTCCATGCCCTCGTCGGTCGACAGGTCCGCCGAGACCGCCTCCACCTTCACGCCGTGCGCCCGCTCCAGCTCCTGCGCCAGGCTCGCGAGCTTCTCCGCGCGCCGCGCCACCAGCACCAGGTCGTTGCCGTCTTTGGCCAGCCGCCGCGCATAGGCCTCGCCGATGCCGCTCGAAGCCCCCGTGACCAGTGCCCTGCGTCCGCTCGACATGGTGCGTGCCTCCGCTCGAAAGGCGCCGAAGGTAGCACGCGAACGCTCAGCGGGAAGGAGCCCGAGCGCGGACCGTCTGCCCGCGGCCGACAGTGGACCTCGGCGCGCCGGCGTGAAACCCTGCCGCGCCTTCAAGGGAGCTTCGATGAGAACCGCAAAGACGATCGTCCTGGGCGTCGCCGCCCTCTCTCTGGCCGCCACGAGCTGCAACAGCTGCCAGCGCGCCAATCCCCCGGCGTCTCCCACCCCGGCTGGCGCGGCTGCAAAGAGCTGTGGCGAGCGGTTGACGGCGACCGCCACCGAGCTGGACCTTGGAGCCTGCGAGCTGTCCGTGGCCGATGTCGAGAAGCTCGCCTCGTTCCCGGACCTCCGCATCCTGCGCGTACGCCACCTCCCGACCTCGGCGCTCGCCTCGCTCCCCAAGCTCACCAAGCTGAGCGACCTGACCGTCGGCGATCCCGCCTCGGCGGCATCCAGCGCCGCAATCGACGACGCCGGCCTCACGGCCCTCGCCAAGCTCCCCGCCCTGCGCCGGCTGCGCCTGATCCGCCCCGACGTCACCTCCGCCGGCGTGGCGGTGCTCGCACCGCTGCCGGTCGAGGTCCTCGAGCTGCCGGGCGCCGCGAAGGTCGACGACGCGGTCTGGCCGCACTTGCAGAAGATGGGCGCGCTGCGCGAGCTGGACCTGTCGGCGACCGCCGTGACCGCCAAGGGCGCGAGCGAGCTCTCCGGCATTCCATCGCTGGAGCGGGTGAGCCTGCCCGAAGCGGCGCTGGACGACGCCGCGCTCGCCACGCTCTCGCTGCTGCCGATGCTGCGCGCGGTCAACTCCACCGAGCGCGGGACCATCTCGCTGCGCTCGACCAAGGTGACCCCAGCCGGCCTTTCAACCCTCTCCCGCTTCCCGTGGATGACCTCGCTCTCGCTCGACGCGCTGCCGGTCACCGATGCCTCGATCGCCTCGCTGGCGGGCCTTGCGGGCCTCAAGCAGCTGAGCCTCAACGCGACGAAGCTGGGCGACGACGGCCTCGCCCCGCTCTCCAAGCTCGCCAACCTCGAGGCGCTCGAGCTCGCGGGGACGATGGTCACCCCGAGCGGCCTGGAGCACCTGGCGGGTCTTTCGAAGCTCGCACGGCTGACGCTGCCCTGCTCGTGTGCGAAGGCCCCGGGTGCGGCCGCCATCGCCTCCGCCCGCAAGATCCCGGTGAGCGACGACTGTCCCCGTTAGGCTGAGCGCCAATCCCAAGTGCCGTCAGTCCCGGAGCTCCACTTGTGACCGGCGTCGCGCCAGGCCCAGCAGGGCCAAGGCGAGGACGGGGAACACCAGCGTCGAGCGGCCAGTCGAGCAGCCGCAGCCGCCCGGCTGACCGTCGTTGGGATCGGTGCCGGCGGCGTCGCTGGCCGGTCCGTTCGCCCCCGCGTCCTTGCCCGCCTGCGTGAGGCCGGCGTCGTCGCTCGTCGCGATCGTGCTGCCGTCGGGTGCCATCACCACCGGGCCTGCGTCGGGTCCCGCGGGAGCGGCGTCCGGTCCGGCCGGCGCGGCATCGGGGCCCGCGGGCGCCGCATCCGGGCCCGGCGCTGCGGCGTCCGGCGGGTCGGGAGCAATGGCCACCGCGATGCTCACCGGGCCGTTGGGCGCACCGCTCAAGGTGATGGTCCCGGTGCCGCCCGAGGGCTGGGCCTGCGCGAGGGAGACCTGGTAGGTCGTCCCCGCCGCGACCACCGAGCCGCCGGTCAGGACCTTGCCACTGCCGTCCTTGATCTGCAGGGTCGCGGGAGAGACCTGCGCCGCCCAGTCGAGGATGTTGGAGCCACAGTTGGCGACCGTCAGCTCGGTGGGGAGCGTCCCGACGAGCGAGAGGGTCTGCGGCATGCCCGGGCAGAACGCCGGGGACTGGTTCGTCTCGTCGTAATTGAGCGTGTACGAGAACAAGCCCAGCGACGACGTCCCGTACTTGATCCGGAAGTAGCCGCCCTCGCCCCAGTCGTCGCCCCAGCTGTTGCGGACGATCCAGTAGCCGCCGGCGTCGTTGTACCCGACGAAGACCACGGCGTGCATGCCGCTGCCCTGGGTAGTGTTGACGGGCTCGTAGACGCCGCCCGTGTAGTACGAGAGGTCGTCGTAGGCGCGCATGCTGGTGCCCACCGGCCGGTCCTGCAGCAGCGCCTTGAGCTCGTCGACGACGTCCTGGTCGGGCACGAACGGCTCGGGGTCGGTCCAGGTCCAGGGCAGGCCAGACGGCGTGGTGGAGTAGACGTTGGTGTAGTCGTCGGCCTGGTAGACCGTCGCGCAGGCGCCGGTCTGGGTGGTGCAGGTGAGGCTCTTCTCGGCGACGTACGGGTAGCAGTCCTCGGTGGTGACTCCCTTGCTCACCAAATAGCCCTCGCCGCCCAGCCCCATGCCGCCCAGGTCCCAGGTGATGCCGCCGCCGTCGCAACCGGTGGAGGCGAGCGCGCAGTCCAGCAGGTTCTGCTCGCTCAGGTCATAGGAGGGGTTCGCCAGGCTCTTGCGGTAGGCCATCGTTCCTTCGAAGGTGCCGATGACACTGAAGGCCCAGCACGAGCCGCAGGTGGTCTGGTCGCGGGGCGTGGTGAGGAAGTTGAAGCCCTTGTAGTTGCGCCAGTCGAGCGACGGCGGGGTCGGCGCAGGCGAGATGCGCGGCCGGCTCTGACCCTGGCTCGCGTTCCACCACGGCGGGATCGTCCCGGGCGGCAGGCGCAGGTGGGCGCGCTGGGGCTTGGGCATCTGCGAGACGCGCGTCTCGCCCGCCTGCCACTGCAGACGCTGCGCGGCGATCTGCTTGCGGATCTCCTTGAGCCTCGGCAGGGTCGGCGTGAGCCGAGACCGGCAGCAGGCCGGCCAGGACGAAGAGGGCGAGCAGGCGCTTCATGGGGATGCTCCAGGGCGAGGGCTTCGGATGGTACGGGCAGCCAAGGTGCCGCTCAAGTGGCCGGCCCCTTCTTTCCCAGAGCGGGGGCGATGCGCGCGGGGTCGTCGGTCATGATGCCGTCGGCGCCGAGCTCCACCAGCCTCCGGGCCTCCTCCGGGTCGTTGACGGTCCAGTAGTCCACGGCCAGGCCTCGGCGGTGGCAGCGCTCCAGAAAACCGCGCTTGTCGAGCCGGATGCCGTAGGCCGAGACCGGCACCTGCGCGCGTCGGCCCTCGAGCTTGAGCCGCCGCGCGAGCGGGCCCGGCAGGAGCGCGAGCTTGGCCACCTCGCCCTGGGCCAGCCCGGTGGTGCGGTAGCCGGCGGCGCGGATGGCCTGCAGGGGCGAGGTCTCGAAGCTGGTGAGCAGCACGCGATCCTCGGCGCCGGCGCGGCGCACCACGTCGAGCACCGCGGCGATCATCCTGGGCTGCGGGTCCTTGACGTCGACGTTGAACGGCGTCTCCGGGAACTCCACCAGCGCCTCGGCGAGGCTCGGCACGCGGAACGACCCCGGCGCGGCGAGCGCTGCGCCCGGCCGGGGCTGGAAGTTCTTGCCCGCGTCCCAGCGCCAGACCTCCTCGAGCGTGCACTCGGCGATGGCGCGCCGCACCCCGGCCATCCTCTTGCCGGTCGGGTCGTGCGCGAGGACGACGTGGCCGTCCAGGGTCAGGTGGGCGTCGGTCTCGATGGCGTCGGCGCCCAGCTGAAGCGCCCGCGCGAAGGCCGGCAGCGTGTTCTCGGGCAGCTCGGCGGCAGCCCCCCGATGGGCGTACAGGCGAACCATCGTCGTCCTCGCGTCTCCCTCCCCAACCGGGCGGGCCGGCGGGCGGCAGTCTACGTGTTGCGGAGGCAGCGCGCTCGTCGTAGGTTGCGCGCCCCCATGCGCGCCGCGATCTTCGACCTGGACGGGACTCTCGTAGACAACATGTGCTTTCACGCCGAGGCGTGGGTGGAGACGACCCGCCGGCTGGGCTGTGAGCGCCCGCAGGATTTCTTCGAGACGCAGACCGCGGGCAAGAAGGGCGTCGAGATCCTGCGGATGCTGATGGGGCCGGAGGTGCCGGAGGCGGAGCTGGCCAGGCACCACGACGCCAAGGAGGCGCTCTACCGGGAGCGCTTCATGCCCAACCTCGCGCCGGTCCCGGGCGCCATCGAGCTGCTCGAGCGGCTGGCCGCCGCGGAGATCCCTTGCGGGCTGGCGACCTGTGCCCCCGAGGCCAACCGCGACATGGTGCTCGACGGCCTCGACCTGCGCGTCTTCTTCAAGACCATCGTCGGCGCCGAGCAGGCTCCGCGCGGCAAGCCGTACCCCGACATCTACCTCGCCTGCGCCAAGCTGATGGGCGTCGAGCCCAAGGACTGCATCGCCTTCGAGGACGCCATCAACGGCGTGAAGTCCGCGGTGGACGCGGGGATGCCTACGGTGGCGGTGACCACCGCCAACGGACCCGAGGAGCTCAAGCGGGCCGGGGCGAAGTGGGTCGTCTCGAACTTCCACGAGCTGCCGGCGGACCTGGTGAAGACGCTGTTCGGGTGAACCCTCCCCCCCTGCCCCCTCCCAAACTGCGGGAGGGGGTTCGCTGGTTGCCTTCGGCGATCCGGTAGGAGCTGCTCCAACCCGTCGACGGGCGCTCGAGCTGGCTGCTACTCCCCGAGCTTCTTCAGGCTCGAGAGCACCAGCGTCCCGTTGGCCGGGCTCTGCATCGACCGCCCCGGCACCCCGAAGATCGCGTTCACGTGCGCGGTGATCTGCGGCAGCGAGGTCAGCGGCGCGGGCGTCACCTCCGTCAGGCCGGTGTGGAGGCGCAGCATCCCCACGCAGGTCTCGGGCGGGATGCCCTTGCGCTCCAGGACCTGCGTGGTCGTGTCGAAGCCGCTCGCGACCTTGCTGGGCCAGTCGGCGACGAGCAGCGCCTCGGCCACCGCGCCGGAGTGCGTCCACACCTCCGCCACCTCCGCCCCCAGGAATGCCGTGCTCCTGGGCAGCACCTCGAAGACCTGTGCCGCCACCTTCTCGCCTTCGGCCATGGTGTGCAGCATCGCCAGCCGCGTCTTGAAGGACTTGAAGCCCGCCTTGCTGATGGCGGCCTCCGCCAGCGCCCATCCCCCTTGGTCCTCGCGCAGCCGCTCGGCGACCACCGCGCGCACGTCGCCGACCAGCCACAGGCCGACGAGCGAGGGGTCGTAGTCGCGCGTCGTCGCGCCCAGCAAATCCGTCCCGGGCAGCAGCCGCGTCAGTGCGTCGGCCACGCCCAGGTGGTTGGTGGCTGAGGCGTACAGGATGCCGGCGCGGACGGGCTGATCCCCAATCGACGCCCGGAGTTGGTCGAAGGTCCCCGTGACCAGAGCGGCGAGGTCGGCTCCGCGCACACGGGTGACCACGGTGCTCGCAGCCATGAATTACCTCATGAATTGCAGGGGGTTGCGGGGCGCATTAAAGGCCACAGTCTGTCGCCCATCGCCTGTCCCGAGCAACCGCGCTTCCGGTCCGCCCCTCGTCCCGCCTGCCTCCTGTGCCCTCCCGGAATTGGTGACGAGCGCCGCCGTGACGGCCCCCGGTAGCCGCCACCTCGAGTGGCGTGGCATTCTCGCCGGCCTCGAAGAGAGGGGTCCCGCCATGACGAACGCTCGCGCACGCCTCCTTGGCCTGGCTGCCTGCCTGTCCCTCCCCTTGCTCTCGACCGGATGCGGCGAACAGCCAGCGACGGAGAGCCCCGACGTCGGCATCGTTCATCCCGCGGATGCCGCCAAGCCCGCCTTCGATACGGGCGTGCCCGACACCATGGACGCCTCAGCGACGAGCGAAGACGCGGGGACTGTGGCCGGCGACACCGGCACCACCTCGACCGACGCGCAGTTGGCAGCGACCGACGGGGCGATGACCGCCGAGGACGCTTCGGCTTCGCTGCCTGACACCGGCATCGCGACCACGCCGGATACCGGCACGGTCATCGAAGCGGACGCAGGGTCGACGAGTCCGGATGCCGGGTTCGTCAGCTGCGGCCGCGTCGCCAAGAGCCCCGACCGGCCGCGCAAGATCGTCCTCGCCCACCCCTTCACCGACGACCCAGCCAACAACAACAAGGCCAAGGTCTGGGACATCCTCGACCTGTCGACCACCGGCGAGGTCACGATGCCCAACCCGCGCGTCAGCTTCACCATGGGCCGCGGCAGCTACGGCGAGGTGGTCTTCACGCCGGATGGCGAGATCGCCCTGGCCCCGCAGGACGACGGCACGCTCGGCGTGCTGAAGTTCGACGCCGCCGGCAACGTGCAGGTCCTGCACACCCACTGGACCGACGGCTTCTGGGTCGACCGCCTGGTCATGGACTCCACCGGCGACCGCTTCTATGCCGTCGACGGCGAGTGGCCGAACATCGGCGGCGGCATCTACTCGGTGCGCATCGGCTGCGACGGTTCGCTCACCAACGAGGGCCGCATCCTCTCCGCCAAGAGCCCGGCGGCGCTGGTCTACCTGCCGGGCCGCGCGCCACAGGTCTTCCTCTTCGGCAAGGAGGTGCTCACGGCGACCCCGCTCGCCCACGCCCACCTCCTGGACTGGGGCGCCACGCCGTCGCTGGTGGCCAGCGGCACCGTCTTCCCGGACGACGACGCCATCGTCTCCGACGCGCGCGTCATGCCCGACGGCCAGTGGCTGCTGCTCTCCGACAACAGCGGCTTCGGCACCCACCGGGTCGCGGTCGCGGAGCTGCAGCCGAGCGGGATCCGCGCGGTCCAGATCCTCACGTCCTTCAACGACCCCGCGCAGGTCGTCCCCTCGCCCTACGGCAACGCGGCCATCGTCGTCTCCGGCGAGGGCAACTCCATCCACCGGCTCACCTTCGACCCGTCGAGCGCCAACGCGCCGTTCGCCGTCGCCGGGACCATCGCCTACCTCGGCGGCACCAAGCCGGAGCTGCCGCTGGTCGCGGTGGCCATGCAGAGCGGCAACCTCTTCGGTCGGGTGTACATCGCCGAGCTCTCGGGCATCCGCCAGGTCCAGTTCGAGGCCAACGGCGGCGTCACCGACCTCGGGCTCACCAAGTTCCTGACCGGCTTCGACGGCATCACCGGAACGATGGGCGTCCAGCCCTGACCTCGCCTCCGCGACCGAGGACCCGCATCGTGCACAAGCTCTTCCTCGTCATCCTGTCGGCCCTCACGACGCTCGCCTCGCCGTCGGCGGCGAGCGCCGAGGCGCCACCCAAGCGCGTCGCCGTTCCGGCCGTGCGCACGGTCGGCAACCTCGACCCCGGGAGCGTGGCCGGGCTCTCCGGGTTGGTCGCGACCGAAGCGGCGAAGTCGGGCCTGAAGGTCTTCGCCGACAGCGACATCCGCGACATGCTCGGCTACGAGAAGCAGCGCGAGCTCATGGGCTGCGCCGACGGCTCCTGCGTGGTCGAGATCGGGGGCTCTCTCGGCGTCGACTATCTGTTGACGACCGAGGCCTCCCAGGTCGGGGACGTCTGGCTGCTGACCCTGGCGCTGCTCAACACCAAGCGCACGGGACCCGCGCTCTGCCGGGCGACCCGGACCGCCCAGTCCCAGTCGGAGCTCGTCGCGCTGGTCGGGCCCGCCGTCGCCGAGGTCATGGCGGCGGCGACGGGGGCGCGACCGGCTCCGGCGTCATCTTCCGCAGGGGCATCCCCGACCGAGGCCGCCACCACCGGGGCGACCAAGCCCGCCGGGGGCGAGCCCGCTCGCGCGGCCACGACGGCCCAGCCTGCCTCGACCAGCACCGCCGGAGCGGCTTCGCGCGTGCTGGGCTCCCTGAGCGTCTACTCGGACGCACCGGGCAAGCTCATCCTCGAAGGCGTCGAGCGGGGCCCGGTCCCGACGAGGATCGACGACCTCGCGCCCGGCGTGTACCGGGTCAAGGTCGTCTTCGACGAGGGCTCGCACTGGGAGAAGGAGGTCAAGGTCTCCGCCGGCGCCTCCACGCGGGTGACGCCCGAGCCCTCCCTCTTCCACGTCGCCGGCGTGAAGAGGCACGGCCTGCACTTCGGCCTCGGCGCCGGGCCGCGCTACTTCTTCGTCCGCAGCCCAGACGGCGGCGCCCAGAGCAACGGCCCCAGCCTCCAGGCCCACGCCTTCCTGAACTTCGGGCTGGCCTCGGCGCTGGACGCCCGCGCCGGCGTGGAGATCGCAGTGGGCTCGCCGCTCGGCGGCAGCGGGAGCTTCATGGCGGGCCTGCCGGTCGGCCTCCAGCTCCACCTCGGCTCGATCTACTCGCTCTACTTCGGCGTGCGGCTGGCGGGCAGCTACCTGGGCGCCGTGGAGGGGCGGGGCGAGAGCGGCTCCTTCGTCTTCGGTCCCGAGGTCTCGCCGATCACCCTTCGCTTCGGCGCGAGCCGCAACCTCGAGGTCGCGGTCAAGGCGAACTATTGCGTAGGGCTGACGCCGAACGCGATCTACGAGGTCGCCGCCGCCATGGTGACCGTCTCCTATCTGTTCCTGGAGTGAGGTGCGCGCGGCCCTCAGCTCCAGTCTCGTGATCGCGGTCACGCTGTTTTGGTGACCCGCGGCACAGAGCCGTCCAGGGCCGCGGCGCTACCTTGAATGCGCTTTGCTTACCGACGCACCTCTCCTCCAGTTGCTGGAGGGGAGCAGTCAAAGCGCTGGAGGCCTTCGATGCGCCGTCCCGATCGTCGTCCTCTCCCCGTCCCGCCCAAGCCTTCCCCATCTCGGCCACAGCCCTCGCGTCCCGCGGGTGAGCAGGCCATCGGCCCCGAGCTGTGGGCCCGCGTCCAGCAGGCCATCCGCCAGCTCGCGTCGTCCTTGGGGCGCTGAGCGGCCCGAATCGAGCGCCGGAGGAGCGTAGCTCCGGACTCCAGCCGTCACCGCCTGGCGCCGACAGGCCGACCGGCCCGGCGGCAGCCCCTACGCCAGGCCTCCATCGCTGCCCGCAGGCGGTCGCACCGGTTCGTCCGGGAGGGCGCAGGGGCGTCGCCTCCTGGCGAAGAGGGCGTCAGACCTCGGCATGCTGGCGCAAAGGGGTCTGACAGCCAGGCCGCCCTGGGAGCGGAGCGCCGGTGATTCATCCTCCACGTGCTACGGTCGCCGGCACATGGTCAGCGAGCCGCCCAGGCCTTTTGGCGACTATCTGTTGCTGGACCTCATCAGCCGGGGAGGAATGGCCGAGGTCTGGCGCGCGCGGCGCCGCGACGCCCCGGGTGGTGCGCTCGTCGCGGTCAAGCGGCTGCTTCCGGCCTTGGCGACCAGCCCCGAGCTGCTGTCGATGTTCCTCGCCGAGGGGCGGATGATGACCCGCCTGGCTCACCCGAACATCGCGCGCGCCCTCGACGTAGGCCAGGCCGATGGCCATTGGTACATCGCGCTCGAGTACGTCGTCGGCCGGGACCTCCGGGCGCTGAGTGAGCGCGCCGCCTCGCGCCGGGTGTCGCTGCCCGTCGGGCTGGCCTGCTACGTCGTGCAGAAGATGTGCGAGGGGCTCGACCACGCCCACCATGCCCGCGGTCCGGACGGCGTCCCGCTCCAGCTCATCCACCGCGACGTCTCACCCGACAACTGCCTGGTCACCTTCGACGGCGGCGTGAAGCTCATCGACTTCGGCATCGCCAAGACCGCGGACGCCGACTACCAGACGAGCACCGGGGTGCTCAAGGGCAAGTTCGCCTACATGAGCCCGGAGCAGGTGCGCGCCGAGCGCGTCGACTGCCGGTCCGATGTCTTCTCGGCGGGAGTGGTGCTGTACGAGCTGCTGACCGGACGCCGGCTCTTCCAGGGCAGCAACGACTTCGAGACGCTGCGCAGCGTGCTGGAGCTGCCGATCCCGGTTCCGGTGAGACTGGGGCGCCGGTTGCCGGCGGGGCTCGAGGCCACGGTGATGCGCGCGCTCGATCGTGAGCGGAACCGCCGCCAGCAGCGGGCCTCCGGGTTGGCCCTCGAGCTCGGACGCGCCTGCCGCCACCTGGACCGCCCGCCGACCCCGGAGTTGGTGGGCCGCTGGATGCAGAACCTCTTTGGGCCCGAGCTGGACCGCGAGAGGCAGGAGGAGGAAGCAAGCAGGGTCGACCGGACGCTGCCTTGGCTCTCTCCCGAAGAGCCGTTCGCTCCGGGCCCGGCGCCAGTGGCGTCGGCCACACCGACGCGAGTCGTTCCGCTCCCGGACTCCGAAGCGACCGAGGTGGTCTCGAGCGAGGAGATCCTCACCCGTGCGGTCTGCGAGAGGACCACCGTCGCTTCCGGCCACGCTCTCCCCGACCGCACGACGACCGTCGGCCGGACGCGGCGCCGCTGGCCCCGCTGGGCCGTCAGCGTTCGGGTCCAGGGTCGGTGGTGGGACTCCTCGAGCCGGGAGAGACCCCTCGCCGCGCTCCTGCTCTCGGTCTCCGAGGGCGGCGCAAGGCTTCGCTGCGGGGGGGCGGTCATGGCCAACAGCCGCCTCGAGTTCTCCCTCCCCCTCGGTCGCTTCAAGTTCATCGGGGTGCGGGGGACCGTCCGCTGGTGGAGCCGGATTCGGCGAAGTCCGGGAGGTTGGCCTGGAGTTCGCCGACACGCTTCCGGAGATCGCCCGACACCTCGAGCGGCTCGCAGCTGCGGGCTGACCGCTTCACGCAGAGCCCCGGCCAATCGGCGCCGAGCTGTGGGCCGGGTCCAGCGCCAGCTCGCGTCGTCGTTGGGGCGCTGAGCGGCCCGCTACTTCTTCTTGCGGGTCAGGTCCTCGTCTGCCGCAGGAGCCTCCTTCGGTATCTCCACCTCGGTCTTGCACATGCGCGACGAGTCCTTGGCGCAGGGCTCCTCGATCACGATCTTCTCGGAGCTGACCTCGGCCACCCAGCCGCGGCGCTTGCCGACCTTGGTGCCCTTATCGACGATGTAGAGCTTGCCGTTGGGCGCGAGCAAGCCGGCGAGCGGGACCGATAGGCCAGTCACCAGCGCCTGGACCTTGAGCTGGTCGAGGTCGAACTCGCAGAGCCCGCCGCAGGTGGGGTCCTTCGGCGGCAGGACCACCTCCGTCTCGTTCTTGAAGGGGTCTCTCTTTCCTGACGCGGCGTAGTTGTGCTCGGCGGTCTGCGCCGGAGCGACCTTGGTCTTGTCGTCGGGCTTCGTCTCGGCAGCGAACGCGATGCTGGGAACGGCGGCGATGGCGACAGCGATGGCGGTCCAGACCGACACGGTGCGCATGGGAGCCCTCCTCTCGACGTGGGGCCTCGAGTCTACCTCCCGTCAGAACGTCTTCGTGACCCCGATGAGGTAGCTGTCGCGGACGGCGCCCTTCTCCCAGTCGATGGCGATGCCGACGTGGCCGTCGACGGAGAGCTTGTCCATGACATGGACCTGGATGAGCGGCAGCGGCCGCATCCCCAGCTCCTGGATGGAGCCCAGCCTCAGCTCGAGGTTGTGGAGCCTGGCCCGGCCCTTCTCCGACAGCCCCGCCGCCAGGCTCACCCCCAAGTTGACGGTGACCACCTCCGCGATCCGGTGGCTGTAGCCGAGCCCGAGCTCGGCGTCGAACGAGTCCGGGTTGACCTTCTGCAGCGAGGAGACAGCGCCCTGCGTCCAGGTACCCGCCGTGACGTTGAGCGCGTTGTTGGGGCCCAGCCACTGCCGCACGCCGATGCCCACCCCCAGGCCGTAGGAGAACATCGTGCCCTCGACGCTCGAGTAGCCCAGCCCGACCGAAGTCATCCCCAGCCAGGGAACGACCTCCGTCCCGCCAGGCTCTCCGAAGCGATAGGCGACCGCCGGCAAAGGCAGGGCCCACTGCAGCCGATCGGTGATGCCCAGCATGGTCAGGAAGGTGAGGTCGAACTTGCGGGTCGCGACGCTCGAGTCGAAGCCCGGGTCGGAGAAGCCGACCCCCTGCGGGCGCGTGCCGTAGGTCACTCCCAACATCGGCCGCAGGAGCCAGCTTCCGCGCGGGAGCGTCGTGAAGGTGTCCGGCGGTGGCTCGGCGAAGCGCTTGGCCGAGAGCGCGGCGTTGCCCACCAGCTCCAGGCTCTCCTCGCGGGCCAGGACCGTCTGCCCGGCGCGGACATCGAACTCGTGGGCGTACATCCCCTGGGGCACGCGCCGGCGCAGCACGTAGCGGCCGGGCGCGACCGCCAAGCGCAGCGTCCGCGGGCCGGCCGGGCTCTCCAGCACCACCACCCCCGAACTCAGCTGCACCAGCTGAAGAGGTCCGGTGGACTGAGCCACGGTGAGCCCGCTGTCGGCGGTCGCCACGCGCGTCAGCGGCATGTCCGCCCGCCCGCGCAGGTTCATGTCGAAGCTCGGGTGCTGCGGCGTCTCGGCCTGCAGCGCGGAGTCGCGGATGGTGTGCTGCCGCGCGTAGTCGAAGGCCTCCCCGATGGTCACCTCACCGTCGCCGGAGACGTCCGCAGCGCCGCTGAGGCCGCCGACCATGTGGTGCGTGAAGAACGAGCCCTGCAGCGACTCCGACTCGTGGGCGTTCTCCACGCCGGAGCTCGACGCGAGCAGCACCGAGCCTTCGTTGGCCAGCCCCAGCGGAAGGCCGACCTCGAACGGCGCCTCGCTCGTCAGGCCCTTCGCGCCGGTCCAGCCTCCGCCGCGGCAGGCGTCGATGATGCCCACCCGGACGGTGGCGCGGGGATCGTCGAGCCGCTCGCGCAGGGCCGTGAGCGGCAAGGGCTTTCCGTTGGGGTAGAGCGCCGCGGTGTCGGCGTGGCCCGAGTAGTAGAAGACCAGGAGCGCTTCGCGTCCCGCAGCCTTCGCCAGCTTGGCGTCGAGCGCGGCGAGGACCTGCTCGGGGGCGGGATCCTCCAGGACTTGAACGTCGCCGGCCAGGAAGTCGCCGGCGCGGGTGAGCACGTCGGCCATCTGCCGGGCGTCGAGATAGGAGAAGCGCAGCGGCGCGCGCCCGGCGGCCGCCTTGTTGGCACCGACGATGACCGCGAGCCGCGCCGGTCCTGCCGGCGGAGCAGTGGAAGCCCCACTCGCGGCCCAGGCTGCGAGCAGCAGCGTGCCCAGCGCGCAGCTCATGGCTGCACCTCCACAGGAGTCTCTTTCTGGAGCGAGAGCACGGTCGTCCAGAGGTCGGCGCGCGGCGCGGTCTGCTCGAGCGCCTGCTTCAGGGTCCCGACGTCGATCCGCTCGGCGCTGAGCGCGATGGCCAGCACTTCCGGGCCCGCGGAGTCGTCCACCCTCCAGCTCTCGGGCAGCAGCGTCTCCTCCCGAGTCGCGATCACGCCCTGGTAGAGCGCGGAGAGCCCGCCGTCCGGCGTCGGGACCGCCACCAGCACCTGCCCCAACCCCTCGGGCACGACCTTCAACCGCAGCAGGTCGCCGGGGCGCACGGGGCTCCGGCCGTCCCACAGCCGCACCTGCTCGCCGCGTTTGACGAAGAGCGCCACCGCCGCCTGGCCTTTGATCTGAACCTCGGGCTTCGAAACCGGCCCGCTCCACAGCACGAAGAAGGCCACCGCGGCCGTCGCGAGAGCTGCCAGCGAGCCGGCGAGTGACGGCAGCCAGCGACGCTTCGGCCGGGTGGCCTCTTCACGAATCCAGGCGGGCACGGGCAGCGGCTGCTGGACCCGCTCGACGTGGCTGCGACAGGCCTGGCATGACTCCAGGTGCTGCCGGAGCGGCTCACCGATGGAGCCGAGCGCCGCGCGATCCAGCTCGAGGAACGAAGGATGGGCTCCCGGGGCGGTCATGGCGTTGCTCCCTTCGAGCGAAGCGTCTTCAGCGAAGCGTCGAAGCGCTCCAGCAGGCGCCGGACGGTTCGCTCCGAGCTGCCGGTCAGCTGCGCGATCTCCGGCTGCGAGACTCCATCGAGGCGGTGCAGGACCGCGACCTCCAGCTCGCGGCCGGAGACGTGCGCGGCAAGCCGCTCCAGCTCTTCGCGGGTCAGCAACGCATCTTCGAGGTTTCCGGATGCCACCGGAGCCACCGGCCCCTGCGACGCGGCCAGCGCGGTGGACCTCCGCCGCCTGCGCAGACGGTCGACCGCCAGGCGCGTGCTGGTCGTGTAGATCCACGCCGTGGCCCTGCGGACGTCGGCGTCGGCCAGCCCCGACCGCCACAGCTTGATGAAGGTCTCCTGCGCGACGTCCTGGGCCTCCTCGGAGTCGCCCAGCATGCGCCGACACTTCTCGCGGATCGCCGGGAAGTAGGTCTGGTAGTGGCTGTCGATTCCGGAAGGCACGTCGCTCTGGCTCCGCTCGCCTGGCACCGTAACAGACGCTCAGGCTCGGGCGATCCGGCCACGCGCCGCAACAGCCGGCGATTGCACGGGTTTTCCCCCAACTGCCGGCCCCGGCTATCCTCGCCTCCAGACCTTCTCCCGACCTGGCCCGTTCTATCGTCGCCCGACACCCTCAAGGAGCCACGCGATGCACTCTCGCCTCTTCTTCGCCGTCCTGGCTCTCGCCTCGGGCGCCGTGCCCGCCTCCGCCGAGGTCAGCCCCTCCGAGGTCCTCAAGAAGGCGGACGAGAAGGTCGGCACGGGCTACGTCAGCTCCATGGTTCGCCGCGGGCCACGCGACCAGCAGCAGGCCGGCGAGGACAAGACGCTCTCCCCCTACTTCTACGTGGCCGGCGGAGACCCCGAGACCGAGCGCCTGCCGCTCAAGGAGACCAGCGCCCAGGTCAACATCGCCGGCGTCATCGCCAAGGTGAAGGTCAAGCAGCTCTTCGAGAACACCGGCGCCAAGCCCATCGAGGCCATCTACGTCTTCCCGGCCTCCACGCGCGCGGCCGTCCACGGCATGCGCATGAAGATCGGCGCGCGCACCGTCGAAGCCAAGATCGAGAAGAAGGCTGAGGCCCGAGCGCAGTACGAGCAGGCCAAGGCCGAGGGCAAGCGCGCCTCGCTGCTCGAGCAGGAGCGGCCCAACGTCTTCACCATGAACGTGGCCAACGTGATGCCCAAGGACCGGATTCGAGGTCGAGCTCGACTACTCCGAGCTGCTGGTCCCCGAGGACTCGGTCTACGAGTTCGTGTACCCGACGGTGGTCGGACCGCGCTACGCCGGCGGAGCCGATGCCCAGAAGGACAAGTGGATCGCCAACCCCTACCTGAAGGAAGGCGAGAAGGAGCCCTACCGCTTCGACATCAGCGTGCACCTGGAGACCGGCATCCCGGTCAAGGAGCTGGTCTCGCCGTCGCACAAGGTGGTGGTGAACTACCTCTCCAAGACCAGCGCCGACGTGCGGCTGCAGGAGTCGGGCGGCGGCAACAAGGACTACGTGCTGCGCTACCGGCTGGCCGGCGACAAGATCGAGAGCGGCGTGCTGCTGTGGAAGGGCGAGAAGGGCGAGAACTTCTTCCTGGCGATGCTCGAGCCGCCGCAGCGCCCCACCGCCGCGCAGATCCCGGCGCGCGAGTACATCTTCCTCATGGACGTCTCGGGCTCGATGCACGGCTACCCCATCGAGACCTCCAAGGTGCTGGCCAAGGACCTCTTCGGCCAGCTGCGACCCACCGACTTCTTCAACGTGGTCACCTTCTCCGGCGGCCACACCACGCTCTCCCCCGAGGGCTCGCTGCCCGCCACCCCCGGCAACATCCAGATGGCGATCGACAACTTCAACCGCATGGGCGGCGCCGGCGGCACCGAGATCGCCGCGGGCCTGCGCGCGGCCTACGCCATCCCGAAGAAGGGCCAGGGCGTCTCGCGCAGCGTGGTGGTCGTCACCGACGGCTACGTGGGCGTCGAGTCGCAGACCTACAAGTTCGTGCGCGAGCACCTCAACGAGGCCAACTGCTTCGCCTTCGGCATCGGCACCGCCGTCAACCGCGGGCTCATCGAGGGCCTGGCGCGCGCCGGCCAGGGCGAGCCGTTCGTGGTGCTCGGGCCGGACAAGGCCAAGGCCGAGGCGGACCAGCTCAAGAAGTACATCGAGTCGCCGGTGCTGGCCGGCATCCAGGCCACCTTCCCCGGCTTCGAGGCGCGCGAGGTCGCGCCGATGAAGGTGCCGGACCTCTTGGCCAGCCGCCCGGTGGTGCTGTTCGGCAAGTTCAAGGGCGAGCCCAAGGGGAAGATCGTCGTCAGCGGCTTCGCCGGCAACGGCAAGTACGAGACCGCCATCGACCTCAAGCCGGAGATGGTGAAGGCCGAGAACGCCCCCATCCGCTGGCTGTGGGCCCGCAAGTGGGTCGCCTTCCTCGACGACGAGCTGAAGATGACCAACGCCAAGGAGATCGAGGACGCCATCACCGACCTCGGCCTCACCTACACCCTGCTCACCACCTTCACCTCCTTCGTGGCCGTCGACTCCGAAGTGGCCAACAAGAGCGGCCAGGCGGACAAGGTCAACCAGCCGCTGCCTCTGCCCGAGGGCGTCTCCAACAACGCCGTCGGCGCACCGATGCAGCCGTCCGGCGCGGCGAGCGGCTACGGCGGGCTCGGCCTGCAGGGAGCGGGCGTCGGCGGCGGTGGCACCGGCGGAGCGATGGCGGAGTCGAAGAAGATGGCCCGCTCGGAGGCCGCGCCGATGGCCGTGGCCCCCGCCGCGCCGCCTCCTCCGCCGCGCCCCGCGCCTGCCATGAAGGCCGAGGCCTCCTCCTCCAGGCGCAAGGCCTCGAAAGGCGACACCATGGATGAAGAGCGCAGCAGTTCGGGAGCGGTGCGCCTCTCCATCGTGGACCTCAAGGCCACGGGCCTGGGCGACACGCGCGCGCTGCTCGCGGAGATCGACAAGGTCCTGCAGGGCGCCAGCGACTGCACCGGCACCTCGGTCCGCCTGCGCCTGACCGTGGACAAGGCGGGCAAGGTCCTCAAGGTCGAGGTCGTCACCGGCGACGCCAAGCTCGGCGCCTGCCTGCAGGGCAAGCTCAGGAACCTGTCGAGTGCCAGCGTCGCCGACGGCGCGACCGGAATCCTGGAGATCGTCGTGAAGCCGATTGGGTAGCGCTCGCTGGCCCTCCCCCCTGCCCCCTCCCCAAAAGCGGGAGGGGGTCCGTCCCGCGGCTTCGGCGATCTTGGTCGGAGCTGCTCCAACATCTCGTCGTGGGCCGGCAGAGCTGGCGAGGTTCCATTCCGCTGCAAGAGCACAGTTCCAAGAGCGCCTACCAGGGTGGCCGAAGGCAACCAGCGAACCCCCTCCCGCTGTTTGGGAGGTTTGGGAGGGGGCAGGGGGAGGGCCGCTCAGCCGAGGGCGCTGAAGGCCGCGATGTACTCCTTCGCCACCCGCCGCTGCACCTCGGGGTCCTGCGCGTCCGTCTCGACGAAGGCGTTGAACTCCCCCATCAGCTCCGGCAGCGCCTGGAACAGCTCGCGCACGTGCTTCTTCTTCACCCCGCCGAAGCACCGCAGCTTGAGGTACCACTGCATGCTCTCGAAGAGCGCCTCCACCCTCTCCTCGGACGCATCGCCCGGGAACTTCTCGACGAGCTTCGGCGCCTTCGGGCTCGGGAACGGGACCAGCCGCGTCGCCGCGTAGACGCCCTTGCGCAGCTCCCCGGTCTTCCAGGCCACCAGTAACTCCGCCACCGATTCGGCCACCGCGCGCTCGGCGATCTGCACTCCCTTGGACTTCGCCGCCCCCGGGTCGAGGAAGAGCTGCCCGTCGCAGCGCGCGTGCCACTCGGTGCCCAGGCTGTTCTTCACCGGCAAGCCTTCGTCGGGCCCGCTCACGTGCGGCGCCGCGCCGTGCATCTGGTCGACGTGTCCGTCCTGGTCGTGCAGCAGCTTCGAGAGCGCCCCGCTCGTCTTCTCGGAGAGCTTCCGCCGCACTCCCCACTCGATGATCTGCTGGCGCGGGACGCGGATGTGACCGGCGGCGAACCCGTCGGTGAGGAAGTGGTCTGCGAAGCCGTTGTAGTACAGGGCCCGGTCGAAGGTGGGGCCCTCCTTCCCTTCGGCCCGCGCGGCGAGCGCGAGCGCCTCGGTGTGCGCGGCGACGTACCGGCGCAGGTTGTGCCAACCGAAGTGGTCGACGTTGCGCAGCGCCAGCTCGAGGTACAGCTTGGCGTTCCAGGCGAGGCGGACGTTGTTCTCGGGGTAGGACTGGCCGGGGTGGCGCTTCTCGATCCACGCCAGCTCGCCCTGGAACACCTCGCGCAGGTCGCTCAGGTCGTTGCCTTCGTACAGCCAGGGCACCGGTGACGGCTTCTCCTCGTAGAGGTCCTCCGCCTCCTCGTAGAAGTCCCCGGAGAGCGCGACAATCTCGCCGTACGCGAGCGGCTCCGGGCTCTTCAGACGCTTGATGGACTTGAACAGGGTCGAATCGACGAACCCGAGCCGGTCCAAGACGAGCTGGCAGGCGAGCGTCGCCCCGCGGCTGCCGAGCCAGAGGTGCTCGCCGCCGTTGAACCTCCGGACACCGCGGCCAGTGCCGAGGCGCGGGCGACGCTCGGCCTGGTTCTGAATTTCGATGAAGAGCGTCATCGGATCGCCGACTGGCACCTTGCGCCGGGAGCGCACGGCCCGGAGCTTGGGCCGGCTCGCGGTCGGCTGGGCCGCGCCGTTCTTTCCCTCGAGCCCTTTGCGACCCTTGCCGCCGCGCGCCTTCACCTCAGAGCGTGAGCTGGACATAGAGTCCTCCGCTTCCGTCGGTGTTGTAGACCTCGGCGCAACGCTTGCGGAGCTCGGCGAGCACGTCCCGGTCGGGCACCGGGTTCGCGGTGCCGTAGGTCCCGCTGCGCGTCGAGACCAGCGCCTTCGCCCGATCCTTGCGGCTGCGCGGGAGCAGGCGGTCGAGCGCGTCGTCCGGCGTGCCGTTGCGGCTGCCGTGGTGCGAGACCTTGAGGAAGTCCACGGGGCCGAGCACGCCCTCGTCGTGTTTCTCGAGCATCACCTCCCAGCTCTCGATCTCGGCGTCGCCCGTGAAGAGCAGGCGCCGGCCGCCGACGGTGAGCTGGAAGCAGAGCGACGTGTTGTTCTGCGCCTTGTCGATGAAGCGGGCGGCGCGCAAGTTGCCCCCCTGGATGGCCTCGTGCAGCCGCGTCCAGTCGGACTCCGAGAGGTTCTTGGGTGCCTCCAGCTTCTCGACCTCGGAGAAACTCCACCAGTCGTCCTCGCCGCCCCCGTCCGCGACCTTGGCGACCTCGACGACGGAGCTCACGCGGCTCGCCGGGTAGTAGACGCTCACGTCCTCCTCCGGCGCGAGCACGTCCACCTTCACGGCCTTGAACGGGCTGCAGCCCTTGGGCACCACGCCGCGCGCCAGGTAGTGCACCTTCGCGCCGCGCTTCTTCATGTTGCGCAGGTAGGCGAGACGGTCGGCGTTGCTCACGTTGTTCTCGAGCAGCGTCCGCACCTGCGGCGTCAGCGCCCGGATGCCGCGCCCGTCGGCGAGGCTCGCGGCCAGCTCCATCAGCCGCTTCTGCTGCCGGGCGTCCGGGTAGTCGGAGTAGTAGGTCGGCGAGCTCGGCAGGCCCATCCAGACGTGGTCGACCTCGATCTGGTCGAAGACCTCCTTCTCCCGCAGGAAGCCCTCGAGGTGATCCAGGTGCTCGTGCGTCATCACCAGGAGGTCGAGGTGGCCGCCGCAGAACTCGTGGATGTCCTGGGCGATGGCCTCGAACTGCTCGCCGCTCGCGCCCTGTCCCGGCGCGCGCCCGAAGTCCACCAGCACGTGCCGGGTCTTGGTGCCGTCCGGGATACGGGCGAGGATGCAGTCGCCGAAGCCGACGACGTAGGCGCGGATGGTGACGCCCAGGGTCTTGCGAGCCATGGTCTAGCTCCTCCCTTCGTGGCGCAGGGCCGCCTGGCGCTGCAGCCGGACGCGGTCGCCGTCGACGAAGGCGGCGACCGGCCGCTCCGGCGCCGCGAGCCCCTCCGCGGTCACCCCGAGCCGGCCGCGGCTCGCGAGGTATTCGAGGTAACGCACCACCTTCTGGCGCCGCTCCGGCGACGACAGGCGCAGCGCGTAGCTGAGCACGTTGCCGTTCAAGTCGAAGACCAGCGTCCCGCCGCACCAGAGCGGGAAGCGCTTGCCGGCGAGCGCCCGGGCCGCCATCCCCTCGCCCAGGGTGAAGTCCTCGGACCAGACGAACTCCAGGAGGAGCTCGCGGGGCTGGTAGACGAGGCCCGAGCTGGCCTTGCGAGTCCGCGCCAGGGTGATGACCCGGAGGTTCGCTTCGTGGGGGATCTGCAGCGCCTTGCGGTGGGCGTCGAGGAAGCGATAGGCGGCCTCGCGCGTCGCGCCGATCTCCTCGACCGAGAAGGGCCCCAGCTCCTTGTTCGTGAGGGCCTGCTCGGCAACCAGCTCCTTCTCGCTCGCGCCGATGCCCCGCTCTCGGAAGAGCCGCTTCAGGCTGCGCCGGGCACCATCCTCGGCCGGGTAGGCGACGGCGTCGGCCCGCAGCAGCGCCCGCGCGAAGTCGAGGTAGGTGACGTCCACCGGCGGGCAGTAGTCGAGCGCGCGGAAGAACGTCCTGCTGGCCTGCTGGGCAGCGCCGACCAGCGCCCCCACCACGTCACCGCCGTTGAGCTCCTTGCCGGCCGCGCCCTTCCGCCTCTTCGCGGCGTCCCGCTTCTGGAGGTACAGGTCGGAGAAGAACGTGAAGAAGGCGTTGGTCAGCACCTGCGAGTAGCGGTGCTCCTCCTGGACGTCGTCCTTCTGGAGGTCGGCCATCGTGACCTTCTCGCGCGCCGCGCGCAGGCTGTCGCGGCCGCCCGGCATCTCCGAGCCGAACTCCGAGGCGATGCACCCGAGCAGAATCCTCCTCGAGCTCGCGCGTCTTCTCCTGGGTGGCCTTCGTCAGGATCTCGGTGAAGCTGAACGAGGACGAGAGGGCGACTGCGTCGGCAAAGAACTCGTGGAAGCCCGCCGCCTCCGCCGTGGTCACCTCGTTGAAGTAGGGCTTGAGGCCGTCGAGGACCGCGTGCCCCAGCTCATGGGTGACGATGTCGTGCGACAGGCAGGTGAAGACCGGCCCCTTCTTCCCCTCGAAGTACAGGAAGTGCAGCGCGCCGGTGCTCCGGTCGTAGAAGGCGTTGCTGCCGAAGCCGGCATGCGGGAGCACCAGCAGGCGCCCCTGCCCCGAAGCCCAGGGTATGGGGCGGCCCAGCACCCGCTCGCCCTCGAGCTGGGCCAGGGTGCGGTTGACGATGCCCCAGACGTTCACCTGGTGGAACGCGAGGTTCTCGCGCAGGTCGCTCGCGAGCCGCCCCACCGCGAAGCCCTTGCCCTGCTTCAGGCGCCGCGCGGGGGCGAAGACCTTGTCGAGGTCGGCGTTGTAGTCCACCACCGCCACCCGCGCCGAGGTCGGCCCGTCGGCGAGCGCAGCTTCGGGGTCGAGCCTCACCCGGACCGGTCCGACGCCCTTCTTGGCCTGCACCAGCGGATCGGTGCAGTGGATGGTGACCCAGAGACCGTCTCGCCTCGTCGCCATGTCTCCCCTCCGTCGGGTCTGCGCACGCGCCAACAGTATCGAGCATCCGACTCGGAGTGTCCCCCGCCCTTTCGAAGACCCGGCCAGCGCAGCCGGGCGATTGCCTCGCCGCGGCGGGTCTGTGATGGTTCCCCGCGATGAGAGCGCTCTTCGCCATTTCGTTCGTCCTCGGCTGCGCCGCGGCCTGCGTGTCGCGGCCGGCCCCGCCCGACGCTGCCGCGACGCCGCCCGATGCTTCTCGGCCCGCCGGGCCCCAGGCCGCGCCCACCGTGGATCCCCAGCTCGAGATGGCTACGGCCCTCCACGAGCCCTGCCCCGCGGCCGAGCAGGGCGCGCGCGCCGCGGACGACGCGCTCGACGCCGACCCGGGCTCCGCGGCGAAGCTCTACCGGCTCGGCCAGTGGCTGCAGCTGCGCGACGCCCACTGCTTCTCCGAGCCCGCGCCGGCCCGGCACGCGGCCTCGGCGGCGGCTGCGTTCGCGGCGGCGCTCGAGCTGGACCCGACGCGGGCCGAGTACGTGATCGCCCTGGCCCAGGCGCGCCCGGACGATCCGAGGGCGTCCACAGCGCTCGACGCGCTCCTGCTGCGCGATCCCCTCAATGGCGCGGCGCGGCTGCTCAAGGCGCGCCGGTCCGGGACGAAGCCCGAGGAGGCCATCGCGCTCCTATCGGAGAAGGCGGTGCGCTGCGTCGCCGGCATGTTCCTGGAGCTGGGCGATCTGCAACGGGGCCTCCAGCACTTCGAGGCCGCGCGCGATGCCTACCAGTCCGAGCTGACCCGGACCTGCGAGCCGCTGGGCGTCACCTGGCACGGGGAGGAGCTCTCCCGGCGGGGCGCGGCGAGGCTCGGGCTCGTGACCGCGTCCCTGAAGCTGGGCGACCCCGAGACCGCGCGACGGCAGCTCGCCTGGCTGCACTGGGACGCCGTCGACGCGGCGCTGCCGCTGGTGGATCCCGAGGTCGAGGACGAGCTCTGGGGGACCGTGGAGAAAGCGAAGCTCCCCGCCTTGCCGAAAGGCCCCGCGCCGACGGCAAAGGACGCCATCCTGCGCCTCGAGCCCGCCGCGACGCGCGGAGACTGGGCCCGCTTCAAGGCACTGCTCGTCGACGAGAACGACCTCGACCGGGCCTTCCCCGCCTGCGCGCAGTACGGCGACGACACCGGGCCGCGCGGCACCTACGCGCTGTGCATCTTTCGCGAGCTGCTGCCCGAGGACTCCCGCGTCGAGGGCTGCGAGGAGCAGGGCAAGGCCTCGGCGATCTGCACCGTGGTCGGCAGCGACGCGAGCGCGAAGTGGAAGGTGTTCGCGACCCGGTCCGGCCCCGGCTGGCGGGTCGCCAGCAGCAAGAAGCCGTAGGCCTACTTCTTCTTGGCCGGCGGTGGGTTCTTCGCGGGCGTGGCCGCCTGGGCTGGCTGCTGCTGGGGCGGCGTCTTGCCGGCCACCTGGCCACCTTGCGGCTGGCCCTGCCCTGACGCCTTGGCCGGCGGCACAGCCTTCTGCGCCTTGGCGAGCAGCCCGTCGGCCGACTTGGCCTGCGCCTCGCACGCCGCCGCGAACGACTTGGCCGTCGTCTTGGGGCTCGCCCCGGCGATCTGCAGCTGCTCGCGCTCGAGCGAGGGCGCCTGCGCGACCAGCGCCGCCGCGTCCTTGCCGCAGGCGAGCCAGGCGTCGCGCGCCTGGGCGAGCAGCGCCACCTTCTCCTCGGGCTTGGCAGCCTTGGAGTCGTCGAAGTGCTTCTTGGCCTTGGCGTTCTGCGCGACCGGGCCCTCCGTGAACGACATCAGCGCCTCGGCCAGCGCCACCTGGACCGTGCGCCCGGTCAGCTCCTTGCGCGCGGTCGCGGAGAACGAGGACCAGTTGGCGTCGATCTCCAGCTCCTTGGACTCGTCCAGGAAGCGCAGCCCGGACTCCAGCGTCTCTCTCGCGCGCGCGGTGCGCTTGCGGTCCAGCGCGATGCGGTCCTGCAGGAGGTCGGCGGCGGTGCGGAAGTCGGTGAGCAGGGCGGTCGCCCGCTCCTTGCGCTCCGGCACCTTCGCTGCGACCTCGCGACGGTGGCGGGCATCGCGCGCGGTAGCCAGGCGCGTGAAGGCCTGCGACACCCGGTCCTCCAGGTTCTCGCGGTCGGCGTAGTAGAGCATCGCCGAATCCCCGGTGAGCTCCTTGGCCTCGGCGAGCAGCTTCTCGGCCTTCTCCAGGTCGCGATCGGTCTTGATGAGGTCGTTGGCCGTCTTCAGCCGCGCCTCGGCCTCGTCCACCAACTGCTGGGCGCCGGCGACGCGGGCTCCGACGCTGGTGTCGTGGGCGCAGGCGGTGCCCAGGGCGGCGGCCAGGAGGGTGACGATGATCGTGCGGAGCATGAACGGCGTTCCTCTCGCGAGCGGCGGATTCTAGGCCGGCTCGGGCGAGGTGCAAGGACCGCGAGGCGATTGCTCAGGCAGCCGCCTGCGCGGCGCTCGCGCGCACGTCCAGCGGGTACTCGAAGACGAAGGCGTTCTCGATAGTCGAGAACTCCAGGAACTTCGAGACGTGCAGTCCGACGCGGATCATGTTGGGCAGGAACTTGAGCGTCCCGCCGAACATCCGCCGCGGGTTGGTCAGGTCCTCTCGGGCGGCGAAGGCCTCGGTCACGATGCCGTCCCACCGCGGCGTCTCGGGCGTGAGCGTCGTGAGCACCTGGTTGCGCACGTAGCAGGCGAGCGGGTGGATCTTGAGCGCCAGCGGCGTGTGGCGGTTGAACCACTCGTCCAGGAAGGCTTCGCGCGTCAACTTCGGGTTCTGGCGGATGAAGGTGAGCAGGCAGGCGCCCTGTACGCGCTCGCCGGGCCTGGACTCCTGTTTGCGGACCACCGGAACCGCCTCGTCGACCCGCCACGCGAAGTGCGTCCCGGGTAGCGTGCGCAGGCGCTCGGCGACGGACTGGAGCTCCTGCTCGGTGCCCTTGGCGCTGATGAGCGCCAAGGGCGCCTTCAGGTAGGGGACGGGCGACAGGCGGGGCGGCGGCTCTTCGGTGATGTGCAGCCAGACGTCGGTGGCGCCGCAGCCGGCCAGGGTCCTCTGCAGGCCGGGGCGGGCTACGGCCGCGAAGGTGGCCAGGCTCGTGCCCGCGACTGGGCGCCAGAGGAAGACGTGCTTGAAGGTCAGGTCGGCCATGCCGTCGCGAATAGCACGGGCCCGACGGGTTGGAGATCCGCCCCCGTCGGGACGGAGTGCGGATCCGCACGTGCGTGCCCCATCCGGTCCGCGCTCGCGCTCGATTCGGACCTCATCACTGCCCAGGGCTGGAGGAGGCCCGCGCGCTCACGAGCGCGGAACTAATCGGCGAGCGCCCTGTCCGGTCCGCGCTCGTGCTCGATTCGGACCTCATCACTGCCCAGGGCTGGAGGAGGCCCGCGCGCTCACGAGCGCGGAACTAATCGGCGAGCGCCCTGTCCGGTCCGCGCTCGTGCTCGATTCGGACCTCATCACTGCCCAGGGCTGGAGGAGGCCCGCGCGCTCACGCTTGCGGCTCGGGCCTTCCTGCCGACCGCGTCCCCTTCACTGCACTGGGCACAACCATCCCCGCGCGCTCACGCTTGCGGCTCGCGGCTCACTCCTGCTCGGCGTCCTTGATCACGAACCGCGCCTCCAGCCGCGCCACGGTCTTCGCCAACCCCGCGAGCTCCACCGACTTGAGCACCTCGTCGAAGTCCTTGTACGCCGCCGGCGCCTCGTCCTTCGGATAGGTCCGGCAGTTGGTCAGCACGTCCCGCTCGGCGAACGACCCGTCCACCGCCTTCTGGTCCAGCGTGCGGATGGCCTGCTTGCGCCCCATGGCCCGCCCCGCGCCGTGGTTCACACTGAAGCAGCTCTTGGCCGCCCCAGGCTCGGCCACCATCACCGCCGACCCGCCCAGCGGATTGCCCGGCAACAGGATCGGGTGACCGGTCTCGGCGAACGGCGTCCCTTTGAGCGCGTGGTGCCCCGCCGGGAACGCCCGCGTCGCACCCTTGCGGTGCACCCAGGCGACGCGCCCCTCCACCACCTCCGGCCGCGCGATGTTGTGGCTGATGAAGTAGACGAGCCGGCCCTTCACGCCGGGGATGACCTCCTGGAAGGCCTCCAGCACCAGCGCGTTGATGAGCAGGTGGTTCACGGTCGCGAAGTTGCCGCCCAGCGCCATGTCGTCCAGGTACGCGTCGGCCTCCGGCGTCCCCAGCGGCGCATAGACCAGCTCCTTGTCCTCGCCGGGCAGCGGGATGGACCACTGCTCGAAGTGCCGCTGCAGCACCTTGAACTGCGCGTTCGCCAGCTGGTAGCCGAAGCCGCGCGAGCCGCAGTGCGAGAGGAAGGCCACGCTCTGGTCGGCCAGCCCGAAGACCTCGGCCGCCTGCTTCGAGCGCTCGTCGCCCGAGAGCACCACGCGCTCGCACTCGCCGAAGTGGTTGCCGCCGCCGTAGCTGCCCAGCTGGCGGATCTTCTCGGCGAACTTGCCGAAGTGGCCGGACGTCTCCAGGAGCTCCAGCCGCGCCGCGAGCGCGTCCTTGGTCTTGTCGTGGCCGACGTGGAAGGCATCCTCGCAGCGCTGCGCCCACTCACGGGGGATGCCCAGCGAGTCCAGGACCTCGGCCGAGGCGCCCTCCACCGCCACCTTGCGGCCCAGCTCCGGCGACACCGGCCGCGCCTTGGGCACCGACCGCTGGTCCTTGCCCACCCCGGTCGGAACCCGCGCTCCGATGGCGTCGATGAGGGCGCGGCGCAGCGGCCTCTCGTCGATGGCCTTCGAGGGCAGCTCGAGCGAGAGCAGGCTCATCGAGCACTTGATGTCCACGCCGACCGGCCCCGGGTAGACGTGCGTCGGCGAGACCAGCACGCAGCCGATGGGCGCGCCGAAGCCGCCGTGGGCGTCCGGGTTGAGCACGAGGTCGGTCACGCCCGGCGCGCTGCGGGCGTTCTGCGCCTGCTGCAGGCAGTTGGCGTCGAACCCGTCGCGGATGGCCTGGGTGCCGATGACCGTGATCGGCTTGCCCTTGCTATCCTTGGCCGGCAGGAGGCCGGTGGCCTCGCCCGTGGCGTGGATGGTGGGCTTGTTCGCGCTGTCGACGTCCATGAGACCTCCCGGACCCGGATCGAGCGGACCCGGAGGCCTGGGAGGATGGTCGGCCGGACCCGCTGACGTCAATGAGGGCCGCCCGAACGGGAGACCTACGGACCGAGCGGGCTGACCTTGCCGGTGTCGAGGTCGTACATCGCGCGCACGACGGTGACCTTGCCTTCGGCGATGAGCTTCTTGAGGACGGGGCTCTGCTTGACGAGCTCGTCGGCGGTGCGGCGCACGTTCTGCTCGGCGGCCATCTGCACCAGCGCCGGTCCTTTGGCCCAGCCCTTCGAGGCGGCGACCGAAGGCGCGATGCGCGCGACGACGGCCTCGAGGTTCTTGGTCGGCATCTTCTCGCCGCTGGCCGCCGCCGTGACCGCGCCGCACCGCTCGTGGCCGAGGACCATCAGGAGCGGAGCGTGCAGGTGCTCGGCCGCGTACTCCAGGCTGCCCACGGCGACGGGGTCGGCGACGTTGCCCGCGGTGCGCACGACGAACAGGTCGCCCAGGCCCTGGTCGAAGAGGATCTCGGGAGGCACGCGGCTGTCGGAGCACGTCAGGATCATCGCCTTCGGGTGCTGGCCCGTCGCCAGGCGTTGCCGGTCCGCCGTCAGGTCCCTCGCGGTGGCGCTGCCTTCCATGAAGCGCGCGTTGCCGGCGAGCAGCGCCGTCGCGATGCCCTCGGCGTCCGGGCCGCCGGCGGGAGCTTCGTGCTCCGAACCGTGCCCCTTCGCCGCTGCGGCGCCGGGCTTGGCCTTCTCCTCCTGCTTGTCCGCCTCTTTGTTCTTCGCGGGCTCTGCGGCCTTGGCGGCTTCGCCTTGTTTGGCGCCATCGCCGTGAGCTTCGCCCGCCATTGCAAGCTTCGTCTCGGAAGCGGTCGGCTTCGCAGGGCCGGGCTCGGCTTCATGGCTCTTGGCCGCGGGAGCTTCGTGCTCGGCGGGCCTTTCGCCCTCCGCTGCCGCTGCGGACGGCGACTGCTTGAGGACCAGGATCAGGAGGACCGCGAGCGTGGAGACGACCTGGGCGGCCGGGAGCGCGATGGATTTGAGCATGGCGTTCGACTGTTCGGCTCGTTGGCGCCGGGACTTTAGGCTCCGACGGCCCGATCCGAAACCGCCTGCAATTACAGACCCTTACGGATGCGCTTCAAGGCTTCAGGAAGGCCTCTGTGGGCTCCTGGGCGGCCCAGCGAGGCCGGGTCGACGGGCCAGGCCCATTGAAATGGGGCTGGCAGTGCCTTCGGCCCAAGGTGAGCCGGCCAGGGGCCTTCCAGGCCGTTTTGGCCAAATCGGACGCGCTTTCCGAGCCCTCCTGGACCGCTCGAGAGGCCCTCGCGCCTACAAGGTGCGACCTTTGCCTCCCTCGGCCCCCAGCCCCGCCCGGAGGGTCCGAAGTGACAGGTCGACGGCGGCGGTTAGCTTAGCCGGGCCCGCATGGCCGACCTCGACATCCTGGTCGTCGCTGACGACCCGTTGGCCCGCTCGGGGCTGACCTCCTTGCTCGCCGGACAGCCGGGGATCGAGGTGACGAGCCGGCCCACGACTCTGGCCCAAGCGCTTGGACCTGCGCAGGCCCGCTCCGCGGCGACGGTCGCGCTCGTCGATCTGGGCTCGTCGCCCCAGCCGGACCTCGAGCCCCTGCGAAAGCTCGCGGCAACGCTCCCGGTCACCGCGCTCTGCGCAGACGCCGAGGTCGCCACCGAGGCGCTGTCGGCGGGAGCACGAGCGGTCCTTCCGCGCGACGTCTCCAGCGCGCGGCTCGCCGCGGCGCTTCGGGCCGTCGCCACGGGGCTGCTCGCCGCGGAGGCCGCGTGGGCTCCGGCGCTCCTGCGCCCGCACAAGCCCCAGCGGTCCGCCGTCGATGCGCTCACGCCGCGGGAGCTGGAAGTGCTGCAGCTGCTCTCCGACGGCCTGTCCAACAAGGAGAATCGCCGACCGCCTCGGCGTGTCCGAGCACACCGCCAAGTTCCACGTGAACGCCATCCTGGCCAAGCTGGGCGCGCAGAGCCGGACGGAGGCGGTGGTGCGCGGCACGAGGCTCGGGCTGGTCGTCCTGTAGAAACGGGTGGGCCCCCGGCGATCACCCTGCCCGTTCGGCCAGGTCCGCTCCTGCTCCTCCAGCCGATGTGCGGCCGTTCGCGGCTTCTTACTGTGTCGGCATGAACCCTCTCGAGCTCTCCGAAGCCCTCGCCCAAGTCGTCCGCAAGAACGCCGCTACCGTCGTCGCGCTCGACGGCCGGCCCGCCGGCTCGTCCGGCGTCGTGGTCTCCGTCGACGGAGTCGTGGTCACGGCCGACCACACCCTCGAGCGCGAGGTCGGCCTTTCCGCCCGCCTGGGTGACGGGCGCGAAGTCGTCGCCACGCTCATCGGACGCGATCCCCTGACCGGCGTCGCCGCGCTCAAGCTCGACGCGGGCGGCCTGGCCTGCGCCGAGTGGTCCTCGCTCGACGGCCTGAGCGTCGGGCATCTGGTGCTGGCGCTCTCGCGTCCCGGCAAGGCCATCCGCGCCTCGCTGGGCATCGTCGGCGTCCTGTCGGAGGAGAGCTGGCGCTCGCCTGCCGGCGGCAAGCTCGACCGCTACCTGCAGACCGACCTCCGCCCGCAATTCGGTTTCTCCGGCGGGCTCCTGGTCGACGCCGCCGGCCGGGCCCTGGGCATGAGCAACGCCGCCCTCCTGCGCGGAGCGGCGATGGCCGTCCCGGGAGCGACGGTGAAGCGCGTGCTCGAGTCGCTGCTCTCCCACGGACGCGTGCGCCGCGGCTTCCTGGGCGTGGGCAGCTACCCCATCGAGCTGCCCGCCCCGCTCGCCGCGCTCGCCGGACAGGGCGCCGGGCTGCTCGTCGTCTCCGTCCAGCCCGGCGGCCCGGCGGAGCGAGCCGGTCTGTTGCTCGGCGACACGCTGCTCAGCCTCGACGGTCAATCGCTGGGCGACCTCTCGGAGCTGCAGACCGCGCTCGACGAGGAGCGGATCGGCCGGGAGGCCACGCTCAAGGTGATTCGCGCCGGCCAGCTCCACGAAGCCAAGGTGACCGTGGGGGTGCGTCCATGACCGGCCTCTTGCAGATGCTCTCCGGGGAGCTGACGGCGCTGGTCGCGCAGGTGCGGCCCTCGGTCGCGGCGGTCGAGCACCGCCGAGGACAGGGCAGCGGCGTCGTGCTCGCGGCCGACGGCTACGTGGTCACCAACGCCCACGTGGTGCGAGGCGCGCGCAAGGACCTGCGCGTGCGCCTGCCCGGGCTCGACCCGATGGAGGCGGAGCTCGTCGGCGCCGACCCGCAGACCGACCTCGCCGTTCTGCGCGTGCCCGCGACGAATCTCCCCGCGCGGCCGCTCGCCGACAGCCGCAAGCTCAAGCCCGGGCAGCTGGTGGTGGCCATCGGCAACCCGCTGCGCTTCGAGCACTCGGTGAGCCTGGGCGTGGTGAGCGCGCTCGAGCAGAGCCTGGCCGGCCCCGGCATCCTCATGGAAGGGCTGGTGCAGACCGACGCCGCGGTCAACCCGGGCAACTCCGGCGGCCCGCTGGTCGACGTCGACGGCGCGGTGGTGGGGCTGAACACCGCGATGGTGGCCTGGGCGCACGGGATAGGCTTCGCGGTGCCGGCGCACACCATCAGCTGGGTCGCGGCGGTGCTCATCCACCACGGAGAGATCCGCCGGCCGATGCTGGGTGTCTCCGCGCGCGGCGAGGAGCTGGTCGGCGCGGTCGCGGCGGAGGCCGGGCAGTCACGGGCGATCCGCATCCACGAGGTCGTCGACGACACGCCGGCGCTGGTCGCGGGGCTGCGCCAAGGCGACCTCGTGCTCAGCGCGGATGCCCAGGCGCTCTCCACGGTCGACGACCTGCAGCGGGTGATGGTGCTGGGCGGCGCGCAGGAGCTGAAGCTCGAGGTCCTGCGCTCGCATCGGCGCGAGCGCCTCTCGGTGCAGCCTCAGCCCCGACCACGGCCGGCCGAGCGCGCCGCCTAGCAGGGAGCTGTCCCATGGGGCATCCCTGCCGGCGCCTCTGTCCTGCTCATCCCGCCTGAGAGCACCGCTTCTCAGGCGTGTAGACTCGGCCACCATGAGCTCCGCCATCCCGGTGCAGGCCGTGGCCTTCGCGCTGCTCGCCTCGGCCGGGTGCTCCTACGCTTCGGACTACGTCGTCCCGGATGACGGGCGCGCGCGGCTCGTGAACCAGGACGGTGCCTTCGTCGCCTCGCTGCCGCGGGCGGGCGATTCCTGCCCGAGCGCGGTGGCCAGCGCCGTGCCTGGTCCGACGCGTTCCTCACCCGCGGCGCTGTCCGTCGACCACGCGCTCGGGGATGCGGTGATGGTCGCGGCGATCCTCGTCTCCTTCGGCCTGCCGCTCGCGCTCGCCCATCCCGAGCGGCCGGCGACGACGGCGCGGGAGATTGACCTCGTGAACGCCACGAACGCTCTGGCACGGACCCCCGGCACGCCGTGCGCTCCTGCCAGCCCCAGCGCGGATCGGTGACCCACGTGCGCCTCGCCCCGCTCCTTGCGCTGGTGCTCGCCGGCTGCGCCACGGCGTCGACGACCTTCCCGCCCAAGCGCGTCGCCGAGCACGAGCTGACGCTGGGCTTCCGAGACGAGGTCGAAGTCCGCGAGGGCCCCAACACCCTGGTCGCCACCGGGCCGGGCTATCTGGGCCTCACGGACTTCGTCTGGTGCGTCCCGGACGCGAGCCGGCACGCCGAGGCTGCCGAGGCCGAAGGCGCGCTCGGCTCGCGCCTCTTCGTGGTCTCGTTCCTCTCGTCCTCCCTGGGCCTGGGAGGGCTCGCCGGTCTGGGATTCAAGGGCCGGGACGACCCGTTGATGGCGGCGATGCTCGTCTCGGGCGCCGCGCTCGAGGCCTTGAGCATCGCCACCGGAGCCGCGAGCTACTCCGCGAAGAAACGGGCGCACGGCAACGCCGTCGACGCGGTCAACTTCTACAACGACGCGCTCGGATTCTCCGGCGGAGGCTGCCCGGTGCGCAGCGCCCGGACGGCCCCGCGCCCCAAACCGGGCCGCCGATGACCGTTCGGCTGAACAAGGGCGGGCATGAAGCCCATCCACGGCGCCCGAAGGTCGGTCCGGAACATGAGTCGACGATTCCAACCATACTCATGTTTCGAATCGTCGCTTCCCGCGCCTGGGACCTCGCCGGCCGCGCCGCTCCGCCGCGCCAAGCTGGACAGCGGAATGGAAGCGCCGAGCGAGTCAGTCTCGCCGTCGGACCGGCGCGTCGAGGGCCCCAAAACAAGGGCCCACGGTCCAGTCAGGACCGTGGGCCTGTTGCTCTCGGTCTCGGCAGTGGCTTCGACCTTGCGCTCGTGGAGCCGAGCAGGCTCCAACCCACCTACCGCAGGCTCTCCTGGTAGTACTTCTGGGCGGTCTCGCCGCGCGCCGGGTTGATCTGCGCGGGCCGCTCGAAGTACCGCTGGAACGACATGCCTGCGTCATAGGCCGTGGTCGTCTGCCGCAGCTTGTTGAGCGCGTTGCTCTCGCTGTTGTTGAGCTCGTGCCAGAGGAACTCGAGCTGGCCCTTGAACGAGTTGGACGCGTAGCCGTGCGCCTGCGTCCAGGACTTCATCGCGTCGCCGCGACCCTGGTGCCACTGGGCGATGCCGAAGGAGGTGCCGCTGTCGCCGACCGCGTTGGGGGAGAAGCCCGACTCGTGGAAGAGGTTCCCGGCGATGCCCGCCGCCTGCTCTCGGGTGAGCCCCTTGGCCATGAAGAAGTCGATGGCTTGAGCCGCAGTGCCGCGCACGCCCGGCCGGTCTTCGATGCCGGAGACCGACGACGGGCCGTCGGTCGGGGTCTGGGGCTGCTGCGGCTGCTCCGGCTCCGGGGCCCCTTCGAGGCGCGCCTTCAGGGCGGCGCGCGTCTTCGGCCCGACGATGCCGTCGACCTCGAGGCCGTTGGCCTGCTGGAACCGCTCGACCGCCGCGCGGGTCCGCTCGCCGAAGATGCCTGGCCCGGTGTTCATGGCCGACTGGCTCATGTAGCCGAGCTGGACGAGGTCGGACTGGAGCTGCTCGACGTCCTCGCCACGCGAGCCCTGGCGGAGCTTGCGGGGCGCCGGGGCGGCGGGGGCCGAGCTTCTCGTCGAACCCGTCGGGGATGGTCAGCTGGGCGCCGGCCCGGATGAGGTCGACGTTCTCGATGTTGTTGGCCTTGGCGATGGCCGAAACGCTGGTGTTGAAGCGCTGGGCGATGACGCTCAGGCAGTCGCCACTCTTCACGGTGTAGGTCGACATGCGCTCCTCCGGTGAGGCGGCCAGACAGGCCCGCTTCCATCTTTGCTCCTCCTCATTGTCGGAGGGCCGGGCCCACTGGTTGCGTGCCGCCCCCTTCAAGCTCGTCAGCGTCGAGAAGGCCTCCCGTCTTCGGCCGCGCACCCTCGATTCAGCGCCTGCGCTCTTCTCCTCTGCAGGCAGCCGAACGAGAGGGAGCGGACGGTAGCGGGCTTCGCCTGCGAGGTGATATGGCCTTTCCATGATCCGTTCGAAGGGTCGCGGCGGGCTCCGGCGCGAGCCGCGGACCAGCCAGCGCCTACCAGCCGCGACTCCATTGAAATGACCTCCGACTCGATTTCGGCGCCCCCGCCGCTTGCCCCGCATTCGCTGCTCAAGTGGGTCTTCTTCCTGTCGGGCGGTGCGGGGCTGATGTACGAGGTGAGCTGGACGCACCAATTCGCCAACATCCTCGGCAGCACGGCCGGGTCGATGGCGGTGGTCTTCAGCGTCTTCTTGTCCTTCTTGGCCCTGGGCGGCCATCTCGCCGGCCGGTCGCGCGCTGTGCTCGCCGACCCCTTGCTGTCCTACGTGGCCCTCGAGGTCTTGATCGGCCTGTTGGGCGCTGGCTCCGCCTTCGCCGTGCTGCACTACGAGCCCGTGCTGATCGGCTGGCTGCCCGGCAGCGGCGCGGGACCCGCCGCGCTGCCCCTGCACATTCTCGCCGTCGCCGTCGTCATCGGCCCCGCCTCGACGGCGATGGGGGCCACGCTCCCGGTGATGACCGAAGGGGCCAAGCTCTGGACCCTGCCCTCGCGAGCCGTCTCGACGCTCTACGGCATCAACACCGCCGGTGCGGCCTTCGGGGCCATCCTCCCAGGGATCTGCTCATCCCCAGGTTCGGCCTGTCGGGCACGGCCGTCGCCGCGGCAGGGATGAACCTGACCGCGGCTGCGATCGTCTTCGTGCTGCGCCGAGCGGCGCGTCCGGCCACGCGCACAGAACCCGCTGCGAAGGCGGGCGAGGAGCGCTTGGCGACGAAGCTGGGCCTGCCGAGCCTCGCCGGGCTGTCCGCCTGCTCCGGTCTGACGGTGCTGGCGATGGAGCTCGGGTGGGGGCGGCTCGCCCGTTTCCTCGTTGGCAACCGCGCGCTGGCCGTCTCCGTCCTCCTCTGCGGCGTCCTGCTCTTTCTCGGAGCCGCCAGCCTCGCGGCGCCCGCACTGCTCCGGCGCGCCCGCCAACTGGGGCTCACCTCCGAGCAGGCGCTAGGCTGGGCGCTGTTGCTGTCGGCGCTCGCCCAGCTCCTGGGCGCAGGGGCGACTGCCTGGCTCATCGACTCGGCTCCGGGGTCGAGCGCCGTGGGGACGGGTCTCTTCCTGCTCCTGATGGCGCTGCCGTTCTTCACCTCCGGGCTCGTCTTCCCCTGGCTCTTGATGCACCACCCGGCAGTCGACGCCCACCCCAGCCAGTCGGTGGGGTACCTCTACGCCACCAACGTCGTGGGCTCGGCCGCCGGTTCGCTGCTGACGACCTTCGCGCTCCAGCCCGCGGTGGGGACGATGGCGGCCCTGGCCCTGGCGGGCCTGGTCTGCGCGGCGCTGGGGCTGGTCCTGGCGCTACCGGGCTCGGGCAAGGTGCAGCGACGGGCGGTCTTGGGCAGCGCTGCGGCGCTGGCCCTGGCGCTGGTGGTGTTCCCCTACCGCCTGACGCCGCTGCCGGCGGGCAGCACGCTCATCGACGCTCGCGAGGACGAGTACGGCATCCAGGTGCTGAGCCGCGGCCAGAACGGGCTCGTCACGGCGACCAACAACAACGTCCGGCTGGTGGCGCCGTTCCCGGACGCCAACACCATCTACGCCCAGCACATGCAGGCCGACCCGGCGATGCTCCTGGCGGCGAGCCCGCGGCGCGTCCTCAACGTGGGCACGGGGTACGGCATCACCGCGGGCGCGTTCTCGACCTGGGGCGACCAGTACGCGCAGATGGTGACCATCGAGATCCTGCCGTTCATGGTCCAGCACCAGCCGACCTTCAAGGAAGCCAACTACGCCTACTACGAAGACCCGCGCGTCCAGCTGCTCGCGGGGGACGGCCGTCGGTTCCTGAGTGGCAGCACCGAGCGCTGGGACGTCATCGCCGTCAACCCCCTCGACGCCCGCCTGCCCGGGTCGTCGAGCCTGTGCACCGTCGACTTCTGGAAGGCGGCCAAGGCGAAGCTCGACCGGGGCGGGGTCTACACCCAGCTCGTGTGGGGGCCCCAGGCCCGCGTCCTGGTGCAGGGCTTCTCCCAGGTCTTCCCCCGCTTCCTGGTCCTGCGCGCGTACGGCAACAGCTGGGTCCTGGTGGGGATGGCCGACGACGACCCGCCGGTCCCGGCCTTCCGCTTCGAGCGCGTGACCGAGCCGGTCCGCCAGGCCTACCGGCGCTTCGGCATCACCGACCTGGAGTCGTTCTACGGGGTGCTCCGGGAGATCGCCGAGGCCGACACCGCCCGGTGGACGAGCGGCCTGTCCCGGCGCCCCGAAGCCGTCCTGCACTCCAACGACCGGCCGATCCTCGAGTACGACACCCGGTTCGGCCTCCTCAAGAATCGCCGACGAGGTCTGGTAATGCGTCGCTTCTGGGCCATCAGCCTCCTCGCCATCCTCTCCGGCTGCTTCGGTATCAACTACGAGGTCGTCTACTTCCGGCTCATCACCTCGCGCTTCGGCGACATGCTGCACGTCCAGGCGGCCATCCTGGCGACGTTCCTGCTGGGAATCGCGTTGGGCGCCCGGCTGTCGCGCCGCTTCACTCGCTGGCTGTGGCTGATGGAGGTGCTCGTGGGGGTGTCGGCGGTGGCCATCCACGCCACGCTCGGCCAGCTCGACACCTCCCCCGCCCTCTCCGGCATCAGCCGGAGCGGCCCGTTGACGGTCGCCGTCTGCGCCCTGCTCGTCTTTCCGCCTGCGCTCCTGGTGGGAATGAGCGTGCCCATCTTCTCCAAGTACCTGTCTGAGGTCGGCGGCAGCGACCAGAGGCGCGGCTTCAAGGCCACCTATCTGCTCTACAACCTGGGCGCCATGGCCAGCGTGTTCCTGGTGGAATTCGTGGTGGTCCGCGCGCTCGGCCACGAGGCGACGCTCTTCGCGGCCGCCGCCGGCAACGTGCTCGTCGGCCTGGCTCTGTTCGCCCTCTTCCCCGAGCTGCGGCAGCCCCGGCCCGAGCCCGCGGCGACGGCGGCCGCCCCGCCCCTGGACGCCCGGCGGCTGTGGGGCGTGCTGCTGGTCGGGGTGGCGAGCTCCATGTTCCAGATCTTCTTCTCGCGCCTCGCGATGGAGATGGTGGGGCCCAGCCGCTCGGTGTTCACCTTGAGCCTGAGCCTGGTCCTGCTCGGCCTCCCGCTCGGGACCCTCCTCGCGCGGCGGCTGAAGCTGGGCGCCGTGGTCGTCCTTGCCGCCTCCGCGGCGATCCTCTCGCTCGTCCTGGCGCCACTGGCCGTCGAATGGCTCACGCCGGTGCGCGCCTCCCTCGTCGAGGCGCGTGCCGCCCCGCTGACCGTGGCGCTCTTCGACCTCGCGGGGCTGGCCCTCTTGGGCCTCGTCCCCTTCACGGCCTTCGGCGCGGTCTTGCCGGTCGTGCTCGGCGGCGAGTCGACCAGCCAGAAGGACGTCGCCTCGGCCATGCTGTTCTGCGGCCTGGGCAACTCGGCTGGGTACCTTCTGCAGGTGATGCTGGCCAACTGGCTGCTGCCGGAGCTGGGGCAGGTGCTCCTGGTGGCAGGGGTGGCGCTTGCAGGCCTGGCGGTCGCCTCGGGTCCGGGCAGGAGCCTGAACCTGCGGGCGCTCGCCGCGCCGGTGGCCTGCGCCCTGGCCCTCGTCGTGAGCTTCGAGCCCTCGGAGCTTTACCGGCACCACTTCCCGCTGGCGGAGTTCCGCCTCGACCCGGAGCTGAAGGGGCCCCTGAGCCTCGACTTCCGGATGGAGCGGCGCAGCGGGGCGGACGCGGCCCTGGTGAGCGCCCGGAACAGCGCCAACGAGCTGATTCGCTCACTCTTCTACCTGGGCCATACCAGCATCGTCGCCAGCACCGCGGGAAAGCCACAGCCGAGCGAGGTGCTCAGCGGGGTGCTGCCGGCGATCTGGGCGCCGCCCGGGGCGACCCGCGCTTGCGTGCTGGGCATCGGCACGGGCATCACCGCCGGGACCACGGCGCAGCTCTTCGAGCACACCGACGCCGTGGAGATCAACGCGGCGGTGCTCGCCTTGCTGCCCGGGTTCGACGAGGACAACTTCGGGCTGCGGACCAACCCGCGGGCCACCGTCGTCCACGACGACGCCCGAGTCTTCCTGCTCCACTCGCCCCAGGCCTACGACGTGGTGCTCAATTCGGTGTCCGTGCCCAACTTCGGCACCGCCGCGAAGATCTACACGCGCGAGTTCTTCGAGCGCGCCAAGAAGGCGCTGCGGCCCGGCGGCGTCTACCTGACCTGGGTGGGGCTGGGCATGAACGACGAGGCCCTGCTCAGCGTGCTCGGGGCGCTCCAGACGACCTTCCAGCGGTGCGCGGCGACGCACCTCGACTTCGGCTACGACATGCTCGCGTGCTCGGACGGTCCACTGCGTCCCCGGCCGTTCGTCGACCTCCAGCTGCCGGAGGCGGTGCGCGCCGCCCTCGCGCCCGTCGGCGGGCCCGACCTCGCCCGCGCCATCGACGCCTCGCACCTGGCCGACGACGTGTTCGCGTCGCTCGACCCGAAGGGCCTTGTCAACACCGACGACTTCCCGGTCGCCGAGTTCGCCTCCGCGGACTTCCGCATCGGCGCGACGGCGCTGCAGGCCTGGTTGTCGACCCCCGACCTCTTGGGCCGGGACCTCTTCTCCGCAAAGCCCCTCACGCCCGACCGCAAGGTCGAACGCTGCTTCCACGCACATGCCGAGCTTGCCCAGAAGTGCCTCAAGGAGATGCCGCAGCTCAGGGAGGGGTGGAAGCGGTTCCTGCTGACCGGGGCGGCAGGGGACGCGGCTGAGAAGCCGGCGTGGCTGCGCCGCCGCCTCCATTTCACGCGAGCGTTGCACACCGTTGCGCCAGGGGACCCGGACGTCACCACGCTCCTGTCCCGCCTCGCGCGGGCGTTCGCCGTCCTCGAGCCCGACGACGCCACGGCCAACTTTGAAGCGGCCCGGCGCTCGATCGAACCGGAGTCGCCGGAGAGCCAGCGGTTCCTGTACAGGGCCATCGTGCTCGACCAGCGCTACCGGCGGCTCGTGACTCGCTGACGCACGGTCACTTCGGCCCGCCGCGACGCGGTGCGATAATCATCGCCATTCGATACCCCGAAGTCGGCGATCGAGAGGTGTTCATGAAGCCGGGGCTCGTCGTGTCGTTGGCCGTGCTCGCGCTGGCCGCCTCCGCGCAGGCCGCGCAGAAGAAGCCCAAGGCAGCACCGCCGCCCCCGCCGCCCGCGGCGAGCCCGCTGGAGAAGACCTTCGTCCAGGGCGAGGAGGCCGAACGCGTCTGGGGCGTTGAGTGCCCCCTGCGCGAGTCGGTGGCGGTCGACGAGACGAAGCTGCTCGACCTGGGCGTTGCCAAGGTGCTCTCGGAAGAGAGCCCCGTCGCCGTGGTGGCCGCGGAGAAGACCGGCAAGCTCAAGGTGACGGGCGTGGGACCGGGGCTGACCATCCTGCGGCTGCAGAAGAAGAAGGGCGAGCAGCAGCTCGTCTGCCTGCGGGTGACCGCGCCGGCCCCCATGGATCTGCCCTCGCCGGGTCCGTGCGTGGTGCCCAAGGGCGCCGCGGCGATGCTCATCCAGTCGGCCGGGCTGCCGCTGGGCGCCAGGGCCCTCCTGCCGATGCCGGGCTGGAAGCGCTTCAGCGTGGACTCCACGACCATCGCCAAGGTCGCCGGCACCGGGCCGGACGAGCTGGCGCTCGAGGGCCTGCAGGCGGGCAAGACGCAGCTCCGGGTCTGCCAGGGCGCCAAGGTCCAGATCATCAACCTCGAGGTCGAAGCCGCCCCGCCGTGACGCCTCGACCGCCCTCCGCTCGCCACTGAGCCTTCGTGCGCCGCGGAGCGGCTCCACTGTCCCATTTTCAGCACTCGCGCCGGGGCCGCGCCCGACGCGCTGGGCAGGCGGAGGGCCCCGGACTACCTTCGCGCGCGAACTGACGGCTGGGGGAACCGACCATGATGGCGGCCACCGAGGAGCCGGCACTCCCTCGCATCGAGGAGTGCCCGGAGCAGACCCTTGCGTCCGACGACGCCAGCTGGAGGCTGCAGCTGCTCGCCGACGCCGGAGTTCTCCTTTCGCGCTCGCTGGAGTGGAAGACGACGGTGACGGGCGTGGCGCGGCTGGCCCTGGGGCGCTTCGCCGAGTGGACCGTGGTCGACTACCTCGACGACGGCGGCCACGTCCGGCGCCTGGCCGTGCAGCACTCGGATCCCGCCAAGGCGGCGCTGGCCTCGGAGTACGCGCAGTTCGCGCCCGACGGCGCGCGCCCCTCCGGCATCTGGCTGGCGCTGCGCACCGGGCGCTCCCAGCTCGTCTCGCACGTCCCGGTCCCGGCGCTGGAGGAGGCGGCCCGGCTGCAGCGGCCGGTGGCCCTGGCGCGCGACATGGGCCACGCCTCGTTCATCGTCGCGCCGCTGGTCGCGCGCGAGCGCACGCTGGGGGCGCTGACCTTCGCCCGCGGACCGGCGCACCCGCCGTACGGCGAGGCGGACCTGCGCTTCGCCGAGGAGATCGCCCGGCGCGCCGCGCTCGCCGTGGACAACGCTCGCCTGTTCCGCAACGCGCGCGAAGCCGAGGAGGAGATCCGCCACGCGGCAGCGCGGCTGCGGCTTCTGGCCGACGCCTCGCAGGTCTTCGCCGAAGCGCACCTGGACGTCCCGCGGGTCCTCGACGCCGCCGCCGAGACCGCCGCACGTGGTCTCTCCGGGGAGGCCGTGGTGCTGCTGGCCGACCCGCATGGCTCAGGCCAGGCGCGGCCCATCGCCCTCGGCGGCCCGCGGGCGCGGGCGCTGCCGGCGGCGGTCTGCCAGATGCGCGAGGCCGGCCTGGCCGCCATGGACCAGCCGTGGTCCGGGCTGGCCCCGGGCGCGCTCTCCGCCGAGGCGCTGCGCGAAGGCTGCCCGTTCCTCTCGTCGGTCCCCACGGGCGACCTCCTGGTCTCCCCGCTCCTCGCCCAAGGCAAGGCGTTCGGAGGGCTCGCGGTCTGGAGGGCCTCGCCGGCCGCGCCCTTCACCAACGACGACCAGGCGCTGCTCGAGGACCTGGCGGGGCGCGCCGCGCTGGCGCTGGAGAACGCGCACCTCTACCGGCAGGCGACCGAGGCGGTGAACGTGCGCGACAGCTTCCTGTCCATCGCCGGGCACGAGCTGAAGACGCCGCTGACGGCGCTGACGCTGCAGGTGCGGTGCCTGGGCGGCGAGACGAAGAAGCAGCCGCTGGAGCCGCGGGTGGCCAAGGTCTCGCGCCAGTGCCAGCGGCTGGTGTCGCTGGTGGACGAGCTGCTGGACGTCTCGCGCATCACCGCCGGCCGGCTGCGGCTGGAGTTGCAGGAGCTGGACCTGGCGGAGGTCGCCAAGGAGCGCGTGGTGGGGCTCGCCGACGAGCTCGGCCGCGCCGACTGCGAGGTGCGGGTCGTCGCGCCGGAGCCGGTGGTGGGCCGCTGGGACCGGCTGCGCGTGGAGCAGGTGGTGGTGAACCTGCTCACCAACGCCATGAAGTACGGCTGCGGCAAGCCCATCGACCTGACGCTGAAGACGACGGAGGGGCGGGCGCGGCTCGAGGTGCGCGACCGCGGCATCGGCATCGCGCCGGAGGACCAGGCGCGGATCTTCGCGCGGTTCGAGCGGGCGGTCTCGTCGCGGCACTTCGGCGGCCTGGGGCTCGGCCTGTGGATAGCCCGGCAGGTCGTGGAGGCGCACGGCGGGACCATCTCCGTGGCGAGCAAGCCCGGCGAAGGCGCGACCTTCACGGTGGAGCTGCCGATCGCGCCGCCCTGAACCCGATGGCCGATCAGCTCGTCGAAGCCATTCCCAGCGCCGCGGCCACCGCCTCGTCCGCGGGCCGGTACACGGTCTCGCGCGGCAGCAGCAGCTTCTCCCAGGCGTGGCCCTGGACGTGGACCCGCTGCTCCGCGACCAGCGGCGTCACGTCCTCGATCCGCAGGGGCCACTCGTGCACGTACTTGCGCAGGGCCTCGCCCCGCAGCCCGAGCTGGATGGCCCGGCGCTCCTGCTTCGCGCCCGTCGGGTGGTGGTCGGGATCCCACTGGAGGCGCACCGTCGAGTGCTTCAGCTGGCGCTCCCACTCCTCGGGATTCGCGGAGACGGCGGGGTGGAACGACGACGGCACGGCGGATTCGCAGGATCTCGTCGAAGCCCTCGCGGCGCAGCCAGACGGCGACGACCGCCTCCTGGCCTTCCTTCAGTGCCCAGCCGCTGCGGAACATCATCCAGAGGAAGTTGGTCTTCACCCAGCTCATGCGCTCGAGCGAGAAGCCCTCGCCGAAGCGGCCGTGCTCGACGGCGTGCTTCACCGTGGAGGCCTTGAAGGCCTGGTAGACGACGACCGAGTCCGCGTCGTGCTGGGCGAGGATGTGGCGCCCGGAGCGCGGCCAGGTCGCGAGCTGCTCGAGGTAGGGGGCAAGGGTCAGGGGCACCAGCGTTCTCCTCTCCTGACAGCACCATCTGAGTGGGCTCGAGAGTACTCCCGGCGAGGCGCCTCGTTGCTCCTGGAGGCAAATGGGCTCGTCGAGGCGACCCGTAGCCGCTTCAGCTTCTAGGAGCAAGGATTTCGGGTTCAGGTGCTCCGAGGGTCGAATGGTGGCGCAGGGTCCGGCGCTTCGTTCGCCTCGCACACGGCTCGTCGCCGGGCCCTGTGCGACGCGCTCCCCTTTTCGGCGTTTTGGCCCGTGGGGCTTTGAAGCCACATTAAGCGGGTTAATGGGGGATTGACGCCACATGAGCAAAAACGCCTCAGGAAGACACTCGGCGCCGGGTCCAGGCTCGGCGCGGATAGCTTCTCGCTCATGACGCGCCTTCACCTCGTTCGCCGACGTCGTTGAGCGGCGGCCGAGAGCGGCCTCCAGCTCTCGGCTCATTCGGGGCGCCGAGCAGGAGCGGGCGACGAGCGTCGCCGTCAAGGCGAACGAGCGAGAGCTGCCCTTCCTTCTTCCTATGAGCCAGCAAGCAAGGCAAAGCACCGGTGAGCGCCATCCTCCCGGAAGCTCGCAGGCTATCGAGGCGTTCCCGTGCCTCTTCCGCTGCGCGGCGCATTTCCTCCGGGCGCCAGCGGAACAACGGAAGCGAACTTCGAGATATCAGGCGCTGGCGCCGCCGGGGCCCCATCGCCCGGCGCGCATCACCGCCGCCGCCGCGCTGACCGCCTTGCCCATGTCCAGCCCGCGCTCGAACGCCGAGAGCTTCTCGAATGCCGCGCGCTGCAGCGGCCACTTGGCCAGGTCGACCTTCTCGGACAGCTTGAGCGCCTCGGCGCGCAGCGTGGCGATCTCCCGGCCGGACACGGTGGCGTAGCTGTCGAGGAACTCGTCGACCAGCTCTTCCTGGCAGGCCATGGCCAGCACCCGCGCCGCGCCGAAGAGCACGTAGCCCTCTTCCACCGCCATCAGCGAGAAGAAGGAGAGCAGCGCCTCCGGGTGGTTGGGCCGCAGGTGCAGCGAGTGCAGGAAGCAGTGGATGGCCCGCGCCGCGTCGCCCTGCCGCTTGTAGGCGACGCCCATGTCGGAGAGCGGCGCCGCCGCCCACGGTTGAAGCTTGCCGCTCTCGTCAGCGCTCGCCCGCACCGCGTTGCGATAGCACTCGACCGCCTCGGTCAGCCGCCCCAGCGCGCGGTGGCAGCGACCGAGCAGGTGGTGCGCCGCCGGCACCGCGTCGTCCATCGCCGCGACCGGCTCCAGCGCCGCCGCCGCCTCGCGCGCCTTGCCGCAGGCCAGGTCCGCGAACGCCGCCGCCACCTTGCCGCTCCAGTCGTGCCGCAGGCCCTCGCAGAACGGCGCCAGGTCGAGCGCCTTGGTGGCCCGCTCGTTGACGATTCGCGCGGTGCACTCGCCGGCGCCGCGCGCGAGCTTGATCCGGTCGCCTTCCTTGATGGGGATGGACCAGGTGCCCAGGTCGCGATCCGGCACGTCGAGGCAGAACGCCATGCCGCCGCCGCGCATGGGGCGAACGGTGAGCTCGACGAACATGTTCTCGAGGAGCTGCTGGACGCGGTCGAAGTCGCTGACGCGGAAGGTGAAACGGGCCGGGCGCCGCCCGGGCCACTCGCACTCGCCTCCGGTGAGCAACTCCACGAACGACATCGGCCCCTCGGAATTCGTCGCCGCGCTTTCGCTTGCAGCTTAACACCGGCCTCACGACCGAAAGCCAGCGCACCCATGCTCGCGCGCTCACCCCAAACGAGAGTAGCCGCTTGATCCGCGCGGCCCGTTCATGGCTGGCCAGGCGACGTCGTCGGGAAGCCCTCGTTCGTGCCTCACGGCCCCGAACGGACGATGGATTCTCGAGGTGCGCTTCAGCTCGCGAGCCCGTGGCAGCGCTTGTACTTCTTGCCGCTGCCACACGGGCACCGGTCGTTGGGCCCGAGCTTGGGCGCGGGCAGCACCAGCCCCGCCTTGCTCGCCGCGGCGCGAGAGGCCGCGTGCGCCGGAGCGCGGACCGCGTCCTCGTAGCGCCGGAAGTACTCCTGGCTCGCCGGCACCTCGCCGAGCGCCTCGTACACCGCGCCGGCCTTGAGCAGCACCACCGGGTCGTCGGCATGGGCCTGCAGGAGCGCGCGGATCTCGGTCTTGGCCTCTTCGCCCTTGGCGAGCCGCGCGAGGATCTCCGCGCGTTCGGCGCGCATCACCTTCTCGTCGCCCAGCCCCGCGAACGCCTGGCAAATCCCCGGGGCCTCGGTCTCGTCGGGCGTCCCCAGCAGCGCGGCCGGCATCTCCACCATCCAGCCCGCGAGGTCGGCGCCGGACTCGCGCGCCACCTTGGCGAAGTGCTCGCGGTCGGGCTTGCCCTCCACCACGCACGCAGCCAGGAGCCGCCGTGCCGCGGCGAGCCACAGCGGCGTCCGCGGCTGCTTGACCTCCGCCTCCTCGAGCAGCTCGTCGACGGCGTCGGCGACGACCTCCGGCGCTCGCGAGTCGGGGATGAGCCGGCGCCACAGCTCACGCGCGGCCATCGAGGCGTAGTCCTTCCACTTGCCCTGACCCGTGGCGACCGCCGCCCACGACTCGCCCAGGGCGGTCGGCGAGCCGGCTGCCTTGGCGGCCTCGGCAAAGCCCGCCTCGTCGGCCTTCACGCCCTGGCGCGTCAACTCCTCGAAGAGCTTCGGCGTCGGCCAGTCCTTGAAGCCGTCGTAACGCCAGCCCAGGCCCTGCTCGCGCTGCTGGTCCGCGGAGGCCAGCAGGCGGCGCTCGGTCTCGGTCTGCGGGCCGCGGTGGCGGATCTTTCGCATCTGCCGGCGGGCGGTCTTGAAGAGGTGGGCGGGGGTGGTGGTCATGGCGGGCGGGAAGCTACCACGGCTCAAGGTGTTGCCGGTGGCAGGTCTTGGTGGCGGCCACGCAGGGACCAAGAGCTCCGACCAGCGTGGCCAGGGGCAGCCCACGAGCCCCCCGCAGTTTGGGAAGGGGCAAGGGGGGAGGGTTCGTCCGGGCGCTTTGACGGCGACGGGGTCCCCTTCCGAGGGGCTATCATCCGCGCATGCCTCTGGACATCGACTTGGCGAAGTACCCGGTGCTGGTCGTCGACGACGAGCAGGACAACCTGGACATCGTCCGCTTCAACTTCCGCAAGGTGCACCCGCTGCTCTTCGCCACCAGCGGCGCGGAGGCGCTCGAGCTGCTCAAGAAGGACGAAGTCGCCTGCATCGTCTCCGACCAGCGCATGCCGGGCATGACCGGCCTGCAGCTGCTCGAGGCCGCGCGCGAGCTGCGCAAGGACTCGGTCAACGTCCTGCTCACCGCCTACGCCGACCTGCCGGTCCTCACCGAGGCCCTCAACCGCGGCCTCGCCTACCGCTACATCGCCAAGCCCTGGAACACCGAAGACCTGGGCCACGCCATCCGCGGCGCCGTCGAGCGCCACCACCTGATGAAGGAGAACCACCGGCTCCTGGACCTGCTCAAGGCCCAGAACGCGGCGCTCCAGCACGAGGCGGACGAGGCCTTCAACTTCGGCGAGATCGTCGGGCAGGCCAAGGTGCTGCAGCGGGTGCTGGAGACGGTCAAGCAGGTCGCGCCGACGCCCTCGACGGTGCTCATCCGCGGCGAGAGCGGCGTCGGCAAGGAGCTGATCGCCCGCGCCATCCACCACGCGAGCCCGCGCTCGGGCAAGGCCTTCGTCCGCGTCAACTGCGCGGCGCTCGCCCCCGGCGTGCTGGAGAGCGAGCTCTTCGGCCACGAGAAGGGCTCCTTCACCGGCGCGCTGGCGCGCAAGCTGGGCCGCTTCGAGCTGGCCGACGGCGGCACCCTCTTCCTGGACGAGGTCGGCGACCTCACCCCCGAGATCCAGGTGAAGCTCTTGCGCGTGCTGCAAGAGCGCGAGTTCGAGCGCGTGGGCGGCACCGAGACGCTCCGGGTCGACGTGCGCGTGCTCTCCGCCACCAACCGCGACCTCGAGAACCTGATGCAGGATGGGCTGTTCCGCGAGGACCTCTACTACCGGCTCAACGTCTTCCCGGTGAACGTGCCGCCGCTGCGCGAGCGCCTGGAGGACATCGAGCAGCTGGCCACCCACTTCGTCACCCGCTTCGCCAAGCGCTGCGGCAAGAAGGTCAGCGGCCTGTCGCCCGAGGCGGTCGAGAAGCTCAAGGGCTACGGCTGGCCAGGCAACGTCCGCGAGCTCGAGAACGTGACCGAGCGGGCCATCATCCTCTGCAAGACCGGCCAGGTGCAGGACGGCGACCTCGACTTCGGCATCCGCCGCACCCAGGTGCCGCAGAACGGCGCGAACCTCTCCGACGCGCTCGAGGACCTGGAGCGGCGCAAGCTGGTCGAGGCCATCGAGAAGCACCGCGGGCGCAAGAGCGACGTCGCCCGCGAGCTGGGCATCAACCGCTCCACCCTCTACTACCGGCTCAAGAAGTACGGGCTCGAGTAGAGGCAGCGGTAGGCTTCGGGCTGCAGGCGGTAGGGAAACGGCTTCGTGCTCGGCTTTGCCCCTGCCGTCGGTTCGGCCGCTTCGCCTCCCTTCGAACCGCAGGCTTTGAGGAGATCCCTTGACCCGCCTCGTCGTCGTCTCTGCCCTCGCGCTCCTCCTGGCCGGCTGCGTCACTGCCCGGCCGATGCTCGCCGCACCGCTCGGCAACAACGAGCCTCCGGTCACCTTCGTCGCCGGCGCCCGCGTCTTCGACGGCCTGTCCGACACCTTGAGCGCGCCGATGGACGTCGTGCTCGCCCAGGGCCGCATCAGCTCCCTCCGCCCGGCCGGCGAAGGCGCCGCCCCCGCCGGCGCGCAGGTCGTCGACGGAACCGGCAAGACGCTCCTGCCCGGCCTCGTCGACTCCCACGTCCACCTCGGCGGTCCGGACGGGATGCCGCCGTGGGCCGCCAAGCTGCCCAACGTCAAGGCGCAGGCGGCGGCGCTGCTCTGGTCCGGCGTCACCTCCGCGGTGGCCGCAGCCCTGGACGCCGACTCCCAGGCGCTCGACCGGCGCGCCTACGCCGGCGAGCTTGCAGGTCCCCGGCTCGTGCGCGCCTCTCGCATCTTCACGGCCGTCGACGGCCACCCGGGCCCGCTCGCCCGCGCCATGGTCCCCTGGCCGCTGTCGGCCTGGTACGTCAGCACGACCATGCGCGAGGTCGGCGACGCCCAGGACGCGCGCGCGATGGTCGACGAGGAGGTCGCCCGGACGCGCCCCGACTTCGTGAAGATCATCTACGACGACCTGCCCGTCGGCACGCCGCACCTCACCGTCGAGCAGCTCAAGGCGATCGTCGAGGCGGCGAAGCAGAACGGCCTGCCCGCCTACGTCCACATCGCCAGCCCCCAGGACGCGGTGGAGGCGGTCGAGGCCGGCGCCGCGCTGCTCATGCACGTGCCGTGGGACGGCGTGCTCACCGACGAGCAGGCCAAGCTCATCGCCGCGCGCGTGCCGGTGGTCACCACCCGGCGCATCTGGAGCGTCATCGTCGACGCCCTGAACCAGAAGCTCGCGTTCCATCCGATTCGAGCAGGCGGTGCTGCCCCAGGCGGCCGCGTCCTTCGCCGCGGTCCCGGCCGGCTACCAGGTCCCGGGCTACAGCCCCGAGTTCCTCGCCCAGCTGCCCGACTACGACCGCATGCTCGGCGAGAACGTGATGAAGCTGCGCGCCGCCGGCGCCAGGCTCGTCGCCGGCACCGACTCCGCGCTGCCTGGCATGTTCCACGGGCCGGCGCTGCACCGCGAGCTGCAGGCGCTGGTCGCGCTGGGCATCCCCGCCCCGGAGGCGCTGCGCATGGCCACCAGCGTCCCGGCCCGCGTCTTCAAGCTCGGCTACTCCGGCATCATCCGGAAGGGAGCGACCGCGGACCTCCTCCTCGTCGAGGGCGACCCGCTGCAGGACATCGCCGCCACCGAGAACGTCGTCGCGGTCTGGCGCGGGGGACGACGCGTCGAGCGGCAAGGACTGCCCGCGGCGGCGCCCGAGACCGCGAGCCGGTAGAGCCGACCGTCACCGGCCGGGTCAGGGAGCAGGGATTTCGAGGAGCACGGCGGCCGTATCCCCTGCCGCGACTCCGACCGCGATGCCGGCGCCCGTCTTGCCGCCCTGCAGGGCCCGGAACTCGTGGCGCCCGGGCTCGAGCCAGAGCACCGGTGGAGGGCTGGCCCCGAGCGAGCGGCCATCGACCTGGATGTCCGAGGCCTGGCCGACGATCTGCAGGTTCACCCGCCCGAGCTGGGACTGCGTCTCCGCCAGCGCCTTCTCGACGTCGGCGCGCCGCTTGGGCGCAACCCGGGCGCCGCCTTCGGCGAGGTAGCGCTCGAGGTTTGAGCGCGCGAGCGCGTTGCGCCCCAGCTTCTGCTGCGCGACGGCGATGTTGTAGAGCACCTCCCAGCGCGGCTGGGCGGTGTACGCAGCCTCGAACTCGGACGCCGCCGCCTCCCATTGGCCTGCCTTGAAGTGTCCGACCGCTCGGTCGAAGTGCGCGGCGGCCTCGGCGATGCGCTGATCCTGCGCCGGCGCGCGCCGCCGGTCCGCCGCGCGGGTCAGGCTCTCGCTCCACTCCGCGGCGATCGCCTTGAGCTGCCTCTGGGCTTCGTCGCGCTGGGCCGGGAAGGCGGGGATGTACGCGCTGCCTTCCACGCCTCCTGCCCGCCACGCGAAGGTCAGCTCGCGGCGCACGCCCCCCTCCGACTCGCGCTCGAGCGCGAGGAAGAACGGCGTCGCCTTGTCCCTCGTCCGCAGGCAGGGCTGACCGCTGGTCGCGGGCTCGTAGCCGAGCGCCGAGGCCTCCTCCAGGATGGCTCGGCAGCTCTCCTCCGAGGCGAGGAGCACTTGGGCGGTCGCTGCGGGGGCTCGCAACGGCTCGGACGGCGGGCTCGTGTTCGGTCCGCGGCCGTACCAGGTCGGCCCCACCGGCCCGTGCAGGCATCCGGCGAGTCCGAGCGCGACGAGCGACCCGAACCTGCGCATCAGGGAGCCTTGGCTTCCGAGGCGGGAGCAGGCGTGGCGGCGGGCTCCGCGGCCGGAGCAGGCGCCGTCGCCGGCACGGGGGTCTTGCCGGTGAGCACCGCGAAGACGTCGGCCAGATCCTGGGCGTTCTTCTGGTTGGTCGCGACGTACTCGTAGATTCTTGGCGCCCGCGGCGTCCGTGGCCCGCAGGATGTAGTCCTCGCCGCTGTTGAGCACCTCCACCTTCGTGATTCTCCTTGAAGGGGATGGTCACGGTCTGCGGCCCGTACTGCGTCGCGTACAGCAGCGTGGCGAAGGTCTCGTGTACGTCGATCTTCACCGGCCGCCAGACCTTGGCGGTCATCACCAGGCGCTGGAAGTCCTCGGCCGGATTGGTGACCGCCGCGGGGTTGGGCGTGTACGGCACCGGGGTCCAGGTGGCGCAGCCGGCGGCGATCAGGGCGACGACCGCAGACAGAACCTTGATGTTCTTCGTCATCGATATCTCCAGGGTGCGGGTGGTGGCCGCACAACCTATCCGTGGAGCACCGGGATGGGTAGCGCGGCGCATCACGCGAACAGCTCGCCCCGCGCCGCCTGGAGGATCGCGACGACCGCCGGATGCTGCAGCCGGCGCTCCACCGAGAGCGCATAGAAGCGCTGCAAGAGGCTCGGCTCGCGGCCGACGACCACCAGGCCCTGCTGCTGGACGACCTCCTCGTCCACCGCCGTCGGCGAAGCGAAGACACCCAGCCCGTCCTGCCCAAAGGCCTTCGCCAGCGCGCTGTCGGCGAACTCGCCCGCCACGAGCGGGCGGATCTTCTTGGTGTCGAACCACGCGTCCAGGTCGCGCCGCAACGCGGTCCCTTCGCCGGGCAGGAGCACCGGAGCGCCGTCGAGCGAGGCCGGGAAGCGCCCCGTGAGCTTCGCGGCCAGCCCCTTCGTCGCCAGGAACGTGACGCCGCACTCGCCCAGCAGATGGCTGTAGGCGCGGACCGAGCTTCCCGGGCGGAACGGGCGCGTCGGAGAGCACGACGTCCAGTTCGTGCAGCGCCAGCGACGCCAGCAGCCGATCCGCCTTGTCCTCGCTGCACACCAGCCGGATGGGCTCGCCCGTCTTCAACGCCGGCTCCAGCACGCGCCGCACCAGCGTCTTGGGCAGCACGTCGACGACCCCCACCTGCAGCCGCGTCGGCCGCCCCGTGGGCCGGTCCTTGACCGCGTCGAGCATCTCGCGGCCCAGCCCGAAGATCTCGTCGGCGTAGCCGAAGACCAGCTTCCCCATCTCGGTCAGCTCGAGCTTGCGGCCCTTCTTCTCCAGCAGCTTCTCCCCCAGCCGGTCCTCCAGCGCGCGGATCTGCGCGTGGAGCGTGGGGTGCGTCAGGTGCAGGGCCTTCGCCGCCGGGGCCAGCCCGCCCTCCTTGGCGACCATCCAGAAGTAGAGAAGGTGGTGATAGTTGAGCCACTCCATGGCACTTCCTCCGTCTGTCGGTGCGGCCGACATTCGATGCCAGATTTTTCGTACGGAACAACACGACCGCGGTGCGCATTCTCCTGGGCAAACAACCCGATGTCACCAGGAGGACGCCATGAGGATCGAAGTTCGAGGAAAGGGAGTCGAGATCACCACCGGCCTGCGCGCCTTCGTCGAGCGGCGCGCGCGCTTCTCGCTGGGCCGGCGCTCCGACCAGATCGACCGGGTCCAGGTCTGGCTCGAGGACGTCAACGGCCCCAAGGGCGGCGACGACAAGCGCTGCCGGGTCAAGCTCTCCGGCCCCGGCCTGTCCGGCAAGCTGGTCGAGTCCGAGAGCAACGACCTGGGCGCCGCCGTCTTCGACGCGCTGGAGCGCGCCTCCCGCGTCGCCGACCGCACCCTCGACCGCACCCGCCGGCCCATCTGGGGCGTCGCGCGGCCCTGGGCCCAGCCCGGACGTGGCCCCGACCGGGAGGGGCCGCTCGAGAGCGGCAACGTCTGATCCGCAGCGTCGACCAACCCCCGCCAACCCGGAGACAAGGAACCGAAGCCATGTTGAAGAACCAGCTCAAGACCGTCGTGCTGCTCGGAGCGCTCTCGGCGCTCATCGTGGGCCTGGGCAACGCGCTGGCCCCCGGGCACCTGGGCCTGTTCGCCGCGCTGGCGCTGGCGATGAACGCGGCCACCTACTTCTTCTCGGACAAGCTCGTGCTGGCCATGAGCCGCGCGCGGGAGCTCGGCCCCGGCGAGGCCCCGTGGCTGCACGAGATGGTCGGCGACCTCGCCCGCCGCGCCGGCATCCCCAAGCCGCGCCTGTACCTCGTCCCCGAGCTGCAGCCCAACGCCTTCGCCACCGGGCGCAACCCCGCGCACGGCGTGGTGGCGGTGACACAGGGCATCGTGCAGGCGCTCGACCGGCGCGAGCTGCGGGGCGTGCTGGCTCACGAGCTGGCGCACATCAAGAACCGCGACATCCTCATCTCCAGCATCGCCGCGGCGATGGGCTCGCTCGTCACCTACGTGGCCCACGCGCTCTCGTTCGCGGCGATGTTCGGCGGCGCGCAGCGCGACGAGGAGGGCGAGGAAGGCGGCAGCGCGATCGGCGGCCTGTTCCTGGCGCTGGTCGCCCCCATCGCCGCCACCCTGGTGCAGCTGGGCATCTCCCGCTCGCGCGAGTACATGGCCGACGAGACCGGAGCGAGGATCTCGGGCGACCCCGACGCGCTCGCCGATGCGCTGACCAAGCTGGAGAGCGCGGCGCAGGTGGTCCCAGCCGCCGAGCCCGCGCCGGCGACCGCGAGCCTGTTCATCGTCAACCCGCTGCGCGGCGGCGCGCTCCTCTCGCTCTTCTCGACGCACCCTCCGATGGAGGAGCGCGTCCGCCGGCTGCGGGCGATGGCCGGCGCGACGCCGCGCACCACCGGCTACCGCGGCGCCGTCCGCTGGGCCGACTGACGCCGAATCTGGGCTTCGAGCTGCGGGCCGCCGGCCTGCAGCCGGAGCCTGTCGGAGAGACCGACAGGTTCTCTCCGAATTTTCAGATGGAACGACACGCCCGCCGAGGCCATCACTAGGAGCGACCTGCAGCATCCAAGAGGGAGAACGACGCAATGACCACCATCGGCAGCCCACTCCTGTGGGCGGGCTTCCTCGCCTTCGTGGCGGCGATGCTCGCGCTGGACCTGGGCGTCTTCCACCGCAAGGCCCACGCGGTGCGCTTCAAGGAGGCGCTGGGCTGGAGCGCCGTCTGGATCACGCTGGCGCTGGTCTTCAACGCCGGCCTGTGGCTCAAGTTCGGCAGCCAGGCGGGCGTGGAGTTCCTGACCGGCTACCTCATCGAGAAGTCGCTCTCGCTCGACAACATCTTCCTGTTCGTCGTCATCTTCGGCGCCCTGGGCATCCCCGCCGTCTACCAGCACCGGGTGCTCTTCTGGGGAATCTTGGGCGCGCTGGCGATGCGCGCGGGGATGATCTTCGCGGGCGCGGCGCTGCTCGAGCGCTTCCACTTCCTCATCTACGGCTTCGGCGCGCTGCTGGTCGCCACCGGCGTGAAGATGTACCTGCAGCGCGGCAAGGCGGAGAACCCTGGCGACAGCAAGCTGCTCCACTGGGTGCGCCGCCGCGTGCCGACCACCGAGAAGCTGGACGGCGAGCACTTCTTCACGGTCGAGAACGGCAAGCGCCTGGCGACCCCGCTCTTCCTCGCCCTGGTGCTCGTCGAGTCCGCGGACATCGTCTTCGCGGTGGACTCCATCCCCGCCATCTTCGCCATTACGAAGGACCCGTTCATCGTCTTCACGTCCAACATCTTCGCCATCCTCGGCCTGCGCTCGCTGTTCTTCCTGGTGGCGGACCTGGTCGAGCGCTTCGCCTACCTGAAGGTCGGGCTGGCGGCGGTGCTGGTCTTCGTCGGCGCCAAGATGCTCGTCGCGGACTTCTTCAAGGTGCCCGCGCTCGTCTCCCTGGCGGTCATCGTGGCCATCCTCGGGATCGCGGCGCTGGCCTCGTGGCGCAACCAGAAGCGGGAGGCGGTCGCCGCGGCCGAGGCGGCCTCGGACGCGCAGCGATCACCCGCGTAGCGCGTGAGAGCCGGGGACGCCAGAGAGCCGGGGACGATGGAAAGCCGGCGACTGAAGTCGCGCCTGATTCTGCGAAGTCCGCCTGCGCGGACTGAAGTGGTGGGAAGTTTTCGAGGCGCTCGTCGGGATGCCAGGCCGCAGATTCCTGGGACCTCCGACCCATCCCTTACTGCAGGATCTCGGTGCAGTCCCGGACGTCGGTCACCGCGACGGTCTCGCGGTACGAGCCTCCACCGAGGTCCTGCCGGGCAATGGTGGTGTAGAGGTGGAAGCAACGGTCCGGCTCCTTCTCGTTGAACCACAACACCGAGGCGCCCTTCTCTCCCTCGATGGTCGCCTTGTGCGTACAGCCGGGAACAGGCGGCTCCTCGATACCGGCCGAGCCGACCTTGGCCGGCCGCGAAAGGCTGTACTTCTGGCCGAGCCGGTTCACCGCCCTGGGGCACTGCTCGAGCCTGGCGATCACCATCTTCTCGTCCACGCAGCCGGACAGCGCGAGCGAGAGGCCTATCAGCAGCGGAACGGGGACCAGGATCTTCGCCAGGGACATTCGATTGGCTCCGTAGGAGGGCGAAAGCAGGGTACCGCGGCGGTCACCGATATAAATCGTTGCGGGCCATCGTGTGCCCCCCTCCCAAAGCGGGCCCAACCCAGGGTGACCGTTGGGGAACCTGGCACTTGCTCGTCCATGCTCCTGCTCGCCTCGCTCCAGGCCGCCAAGAACCGGGTCGCCGTGCCGCCTTGCGCCCGTCCTCAGCGGTCGGCCTAGGCTTGGGCCCATGAGCGACGACGACGACAAGCCGGAGAAGAAGCCGAACGACCTTCCCGAGCAGCTATCACGTCTGCCGGAAAAGGCTCCCGCGCCAGAGGCGCCGTCGGCCATGTGCTACGTCAAGGCCGTCGCGCCCCATACCGTCGACCATCTCTGCCGCGTGTGCGGCATGCGAACGGAGTACCCGCTCCCCGCCTCCCTCCCGAGAATCGACGTCCTCGAGAGGCTGCTGCCCAAGCTCGAAGGCTGGCGGCTCTCGCTCGACGACCGCGAGCTGTGCGGCGCGTGCACGCCTGCCCGGCCCGCCGACCCGGGAATCGTCCTCGTCGCCAAGCGAGTGGGCGCTTCGGACGAGACTCGCACCCGCGGGATCACCGAGGCGGACCTCAAGCTGCTGCGCACCTTCGCCCAGCGCTCGTGGCTCGCACGCCTTCTGCCTGCGCCGGGCCGAGTCAAGCAGCTGCTCGGTTTGGCGTGACTCGCAGGAGCTCGCGACCCTCAGCCCCCCAATGGAATCCCCTGGCTGCTCGTCGCGACTCGGGACGGGCTGTGGCGTCCGATGCGGCGGCGTCGGGACCACGTACGCCGTTGCGACTTGTCCCGCCCCAATAGAGGTGAGTGGGCCCCCCGTCGGGTCACCGTCCCAGCCCCACTCCCCCATCCCGGGTTGCGTCTTTGGGTGCGCCCCGAACGAGCCGCATTGTGAAATAGAGGACAGTGCTAGCGTCGGTCCGGGTCAGCACCGAGCGTGGGGACGCCTTCCTGCGAGGACACCGGATGGAACGAGTGACGCGCTGCCAGGGTCGATGGTTGGTCGCCGGGCTCATCGTCGCGCTGGCGGCATGTGGCAGCGAGCAGGGGGCCCCAGCGCCGGAGGACGCTGGAAGACTGGCCGACACCGGGAGGGATGAAGCCAGAGCCGACGCCAACAATGGCGAGACCACGACGGACGCTGGAGGTGAGCGTGCGGCCGATGCCGGAGGAGCCGAGCGCGACGCCGGGAGAGTCGAAAGCACGGCCGACGCCGGGGCTGCCGGAGCGCCGCTGATCGAATCCTTCACGGCCTCGAGGGGAAGCGTCGCGTCGGGAGGCTCGAGCCAGCTCCTCGCCCTGTTCTCGAACGGCGTTGGCTCCATCGCGCCCGGAGTGGGAGCCGTGCAGAGCGGGGTGGCGTTGACCGTCACCCCTCAGGCCACGACGACCTATGTCCTGACCGTCGTGGGCGGCGACGGCACCGCCATCCAGCGGAGCGCGACAACTTCGCCGTCGGCGAGGGCGGGGCGGTCGGCGTCGTCCACTCCGTGGGCGTTCGGATCGAGGGCGGGTCTTTCAGCAGGAACCAAGCCGGGACCCGCGGGGGAGCGGCGCGGGTCTTCGACGGCGACATCACGGTGGACGGCGCGATCCTGGGTGCAGGCACCGAGGCCAACACTCCCAACGACTTCACCAACAACGTCACGTACGTCCCGCCGGAGTAGCCCCACGGGCCCGTTCGCGGCGCACCTACCTCCGGAGAAACGAAGCGGAAATCGCAGAGAGCAAGGAGGGGTGGCCGGCGGTGAAACGCTCCGGGGCCCGGGCAGCGAGCACCTCGATGCCACGGCCTCGCGCATCAGATCGGCCCACCGGATGTTCCACTCCTCAGCTCCTCGCGTGCAGCCGCCCCGCCAGACTCAGGCTCCTCGTAGCTCCTGGAGCAGGCTGGCCAGCTGGTCGATGCTTTCCGACGCCTCCCGCGCCCGCGCGATGGCGACCATCGCCGCGTCGGTGGTTTCGCACCGGAGGAGCATCAGGCGCGCTTCCAGCTCCAGCGCGAGCCAACGCCAGGTCCAGGTCGGCACGGGCTTGCTGCCAGAGTGTGTGAGCTTGCCGGACGTGGCTCAGGCGAGCGTCCATGACTGGGATGAGCGGCACCACGATGGGCGCTGCGCCTGAGCGCATGCGCTCGAGCTCGGCCGCCAGCGCATCGCCATCGAATTCCGGCTGGAGCAGCACCCGCTGGAGTGTCTCCACCCGGCGCGCGGACGCCCGCATCGCTGCCGCCAGCGCCCGGACTTGCGCGCACTCCAGCGTCAACGGAAGCCCCAGCTGGCGCGCCAGCGCTTCGGTCGCCCCCACCAGGCGACGTTCGACCTCGAAGACCGGATCTTCCGCGGGCCCGCGTGCGCCCGGGCCCGTGAGCGCCGCCATCAGCGCCGGGACGAAGAAGGGCCAGGCGACCAGGTGCCACGCCGAAGGTCCCAGGTGCTCGTGGAAGCGGCCGGAGACCCGCCGCCACAGCAGCGCCGCCACCACGGCGCCCGTGAGGAGGTAGGTGGCAAGCATGGGCTTCATCCGCACCTCCCGTGTCCCGGTCTGTCGATTCGGCGCGCGTTTTCGGGAACTCCGCCCGGCGGTCCAGAGCGCACCGCCGGCCTGACCTCGGCCCACCCTCGCCGACCGTGGAGGCCCGATCGGCGTCCTCGGCCGGGCGAACGGACGGAGGTGGCGAGGGACCGGGGCGAGACCTGCGCGGTACCATGGGCCCTTCGAAGGAGCCCGCCCGTGCACGCCACTGTCCTCGTCCTCGCCCTCGTCCTCGCCGGCGGGCCCAGCCCTGGCCCCGCCCCCGAGGAACGCCGCCTCGTCCTCGACCAGCGCGACGGCAAGCGCCTGGAGCTCGTGCGGACCGTCCGTCCCGAGACCACCCCTCCCGTCGAGGGCACGCTAGAGGTCGTCGAGCGCGGCGTCCGCCGCCGCGTGGCCGACCTGATCGGCGCCGCGGTCTTCGCCCCCGACGGATTCCATCCTCGCCATCCGCGGCGGCGCGCTGGTCCGGCTGGGCGAGAAGCCGAAGACGCTGGTCGAGCCGTCGAACCTGGCCCCCGAGTTGGCCATCGACCCCACCGGGGCGCGCGTGGCGCTGGTGCGGCGGCTGCCGCGCGGCGGCAGCGCGATCGACCTCGTCGAGCTGCAGGGCGACGGCAAGCCGCGGCAGATCGTCGCGAGCCTGGGTTTCAACAACGCCCCGCTCTTCACTCCCGACGGCCAAGCGCTCCTCTTCGTCTCCACCCGCACCGGGATCTCCTCGGTCTTCCGCGTCGGGCTCGACGGCCGCGACGAGCAGCAGCTGACCAACCGCGGATCGAGCGCGGTGGGGCCTGGCTTCGTTTCGCCGCCGGAGGAGCGCTCGACCTTCCGCTTCGACGGCAGCCGCTTCCGCTGGAGCGCCTCGGGCGCGCGCTGGTACGTGGACCTCGCCACCGGGGCCTCGGGGCGCGATTTGGACGAAGGAGGCGCGCGATGAGCGCCCGCCTCCTGCGCCTGCTGCCCACGGTGCTGGTGGCCACCGCCTTGGCCGACCCGGCCTCCGCCTGGGCCACGCGATTCCGGCTGCCCCTCGACGGCTGCGACCAGCCGACCCAGTGCGTGGGCACCAACAAGTGCTACGTCACCGCCTACTACGACCACGAGGGCAAGGACTGGAACTGCGGCAGCGAGGTGTACGACGGCCACGTGGGCACCGACTTCGGGGTGCAGGCCACCGTGGGCGTGCGCGCGGTCGTCGCCGGCGCCGCCGGCACGGTGATCGAGACCAACGACGGTTGCGGCACGGGCTCCTGGGGCAACACCTGCGGCGGCGGCTTCGGCAACTACGTCAAGCTCCTGCACGACGACGGGAAGATCACGACCTACGGCCACATGGCCTCCGGCACCCTCAAGGTCCACCAGGGCGACTCGGTGACCTGCGGCCAGGAGCTGGGCCGCGCCGGCAACTCGGGCAACTCCTCCGGCCCGCACCTGCACTTCGAGGTGGAGGACCCGACCTACGGCATCGACGACCCCTATTCCGGCAGCTGCGGCGGGCCGCTCAGCTACTGGGTCAGCCAGGGCTCCTACTGCCGCCTGCCCTCGGCGACCTGCCAAGGCAGCTGCAACCCGAGCTGCAGCGGCAAGTCGTGCGGCCCCGACGGCTGCGGCTCGACCTGCGGCACCTGCGGCCCCAGCGACTACTGCTCCAGCACCGGCCAGTGCGAGACCACGCCCTCCGACGGCGCCACCTTCGTGTCCGAAACCATCCCCGACGGCACGCACTTCAAGCCCGGCGCCACCTTCACCAAGACCTGGACGCTCCGGAACACCGGCCCCACCGCCTGGACCAAGGCCGGCGGCTACTCGCTCGCCTTTCAGTACCTGGAGGGCTTCGGCGCCGCCGCTCGCACCTGGCCCGGCCCCACCGAGACCATCAACCCCAACGCCACCAAGGCCTGGTCGGTGCCGATGACCGCGCCGCTCGTGCCCGGCACCTACCGCGGCTACTGGCAGATGGAGCACAACGGCTACGCGTTCGGCGACAGCATCTGGGTGGAGATCGTCGTCGACGAGGCGGAGGTGGACGCCGCGACCCTGATGGACGAGACGCTCGCCGACGGCACCAAGTTCGTCGCCGGAGCCACCGTCACCAAGACCTGGACCCTGATGAACGCCGGCACCTCGACCTGGACCAAAGCCGCGGGCTTCCAGTGGGCCTTCCTGCACGGCGACCTGATGAACGCCGCGGGCTCCGTCGACCTGGGAGCGAGCGAGCAGGTCGCCCCGAACCACACCCGCGTCTGGACGGTCTCCTTCAAGGCCCCCACCGCGCCCGGCAGCTACCGCTCCTACTGGGGCCTGACTCACGCCGGAGCCCGCTTCGGCCCGGAGGTCTGGCTGGAGATCGAGGTGACCGCGCCGCAGCTCACCGACCAGGACGGCGACGGGCACCTCTCCATCGCCACCGGCGGCGACGACTGCAACGACGGCGACCCCAACGTCTTCCCGACCAATCCGGAGAAGTGCGACGACAAGGACAACGACTGCAACGGCTCGACCGACGAGGGCCTGACGCGCGACTGCACCAAGCAGGGCTGCCATGGCCTGGAGTCCTGCACCAAGGGCGTCTGGGGCGGCTGCTCCGCGCCCACGCCGGTCTCCGAGCAGTGCAATGGCCAGGACGACGACTGCAACGGCTTCACCGACGACCGCGCGAGCTGCCCCACCGGCTTCGGCTGCTCGAGCGGCGCCTGCCAGGCCCTGCCCGACGCCGGCACGATCCGACCCGACGCCTCGACGCCCAGGCCCGACGCCGGACGCCCGGACGGCGGCTGCGTGGCCAGCGGCGCCTGCAACTCTCCCGACGGCTGCAAGTCCGGGATGCTCTCCTGCGCCGACGGCACGACCTGCGTGAACCTCAAGGTGAAGGCCGACGGCGTCGCCTGCCCCGGCGGCGCGTGCGTCTCCGGCGCCTGCGTCCCCTGCCCCGCCAACGCCGTCTGCTACTACGGCGATGGCTGCCTCTCCGGCATCTACAACTGCTCCAGCGGCCAGCCCGTCTGCTCGAACCTCGCCGCCGTGCCCGAGGGGACACTCTGCCAGGGCGGTTGGTGCCGCAACGGCGGTTGCCGCCCCATCCCCGACGCGGGCCAGCCCGACGCCGCCGAGCCAGGCCGCGACGCCTCGCACCTCCAACCCGACGCCGAGACGGTCCGGCCCCGGGATGCGGGGCAAGTCGGGCGTGCGCCACCGGCCGGGTGCGGCTGCCAGAGCGGCCCGGGTTCCGGCCTCGGAGTGCTGCTGCTCGGCGTGGGGCTCGCGGCCCTGAAGGTGCGCCGCAGGCCGTAGCTGCTGCCGTGCGCCGACGGAGCTCGGAACCATCGACAGCGCTGCGCTGTCGTTGGCCGGGCAGCCGGGAGCGCAGGTCGGCTCGTCGCGCTTCTCAATCGACGGCGCGGTCCCGCTTGAGCAGGCGCCCCTTGAGCCACACCTGAGTCTTGGCCAGCGTCTTCGACTCCTCGAAGAGCCTCAGGGTGTCGTCCTTCCAGCGCGGCTCGTTGACGGTGAGCTTCTGCAGCTGGGCGAGGTTGTCGGACTGGGCCAGCGCCGCCGCGCCCTTGGCACCAATCATGTTGTGGCCCATCTCCAGCGAGGTGAGCTGGCGGAACGCCGGGAGCTTGGCGAGCGCCAGGGCCCCCTTGTCGCACAGGCGGGTGCGCTCCAGCCGGACGTGGCGCAGCGCCGGCAGCCGCAGGTCCTTGAAGAGGTTCAGCAGGCCCGCCTCACCCAGGTCGCAGCCCTCGAGATCCAGCGACTCCAGGTTGGCCAGGCACGGGGCCTTGGAGAGGTGGCCGTACTGGTCGAGTCCGATCTCGGCGCGCATCAGCCCCAGGTGCCGCAGGGTCGGCGGCCGCTTCGAGCTCGCGAGCGCCTCGCCCACCGCCCCAGGCGCGTGGTGCGCGCGGAAGCTGTCGGCGAGCTCGAGGGAGCGCAGCGGCCAGGGCGCCTCGAGCAGGTCCGCGAGCCCCTTCGCGGTCAGCGGATTGCTCGAGAGGTCCAGCTCCTCCACGTTGCGCAGGTGCGGCGAGCTCGCGAGCACCTGCGCTCCAGCGTCGTTGAGCACCAGCAGCTCGGGCGCGGCGTCCGGCACACGCCAGCCCAGGACCGCGGGGGTGCCGTAGAGGGAGACGTTGAGGCACAGCCTGCGCAGGTTGGCGAGGTGCGCGTTGGCGGCCAACGCCCGCGCTCCCGGGTTCCCCAGCGCCATCACCCGGACCTCCAGGCCCCGCAGCTTCTGGAGCGCCGGCAGCTCCAGCACCTTGTCCAGGGTCGGCCTCTGGCCGCTCGGGAGCTGCAGGAAGGGATCGAATCCGCAAGTGGCGCAGCAGCGGGACCGTGGGGAGGATCCGGTCCAGCATCGGCAGCACGTCGTAGCGGACCGTGAGCTCCTCGATGAACCCGCGCTGGAAGGTGTAGGGCGCCTCCTCCTTGGGCGGAAGGAACGGCGAGGTCGGCCGGGGTGGGATCGCCGAGAGCACCTCCTTCGCCCACTCGGCGCCGTGCGCCTTGAGCAGCTTGTTCTCGGCCACCCGCAGCTTGCGCCGCGCCTCGTCGTCCTTGGCCGCCGCCAGCCGGCACTGGATCAGGATGAACTCGCCGCGGGGGTTGCCCTGCGAGGTGAGCCAGCGGGAGTAGGCGGGCGGGCTCGCTACAGACCGCCCGAGTCGTACCTCGCGGGGATCTCCACGGTGAAGCGCAGCTCGAGGTCCTTCTTCTCTCTCGCGGCCAGGGAGAGCTTCCAGGTCAGGATCCCGTCCTCCTTCGAGACCTCGAAGCCCTTGGTGGTCCGCTCGTCGAAGACCACCTTGACGTCGTCGAGCTGCGAGACCGGGGCGTGCTCCTGGACGAGGAGCTCGACGGGCTTGGTCGCGAAGTTGGCCAGCTCGACCTTGTAGCCGTAGAGCATCCGCCGCGTGGATCCGAGAAAGCCCGGGTCGCGCCGGTCCTCCTCCAGCGTCATCCGCCGCACCTTGACGCTCTCGTCGACGCCGAAGGCGAGCTTGAAGCGGTCGCCCTGAGCGACGGCAGGCATCCTCGATGACCCGACGTAGCTGCCCGCGGAGAAGAGGTCCACCCGCCCGGCCAAGAGCGGATAGCGCGCCTGGTTGACGGCCTGCGCGGCGCGGAACGCGTGAGGCGCGAGCTTGGGCACGGCGACGATCGAGTACGTCGCCGGCAGCCGCACCGTCTCGACCTTCAACCGCGTCGGCCGGCCGTCTCCCGCGAGATCCACCACGCCCGGCACCTTGAGCTGCACCGAGAGCCCCTGGTCCTGGGCCTCCAGCGACGGTGGCTTCTCCGTGGTGGCGACGAGCCCACCCGTCGGGTTGGCAGGCTTGGGCTTGTCCTCGGAGACGTGGCGCACCTCCTCGTCGCGGCGCACCAGCACCTTCTTGGTCTGCTCCTGCGGGCTCGCCCCCAGCCGCAGCGGCAACAGCTCCGGCGGCCGCGCGTCGCGGCGGGTGGCCGCCGTCGAGAGCGTCACCTCCACGCCCTTCCAGGCCTCGCCGGTGGCCTGCTCGACCTGCGCCAGCACCGTCAGCTCGACGGCGTCGCGGCTCGCCACCGCGCGCGCCTCGTACATCGGCGTCCAGCTCGTGCCGCCCGCCAGGTACGACAGCTCGACGCGGGCGCGGCCCTTGCCCGAGCAGCGCACCACCACCTCGGCCTCGCCCACCGTCCGCGGCTCCGCGCTCGCCAGCGCGTCGCGGCGCGCTCGAAGCTCGGCGTCCTGCCGGCCCAGCTCGCGCAGACTGGCGACGGCCGAGCTGCGCCGGGTCTCCGCGTCCTCCAGGGCGGTGCGCACCGCATCGAGCCCGGCCGCCCAGGAGGCCGTGTTCGGCTTCTTCTCCGTGGCCATCTCGCGGGTGAGGAAGGCGATCGCGCTGGCGCGCAGCGCCTCGGCCTGGGCGCGCTCGGCCACCGCGCGGTCGCGGGCGCGCGTCTCCTTGGTGGTCTCCAGCTGGAGCGCGTCGATCTTCTCGTCCAGCTCGCGGGCCAGCGCCGGCTGCGCTTCCTCGAAGGTGCGCGTGGAGAGGCTGACGCCCTCGACCTTGGCGCCCGGTCCTTCGGCGGCGGCCTGCAGCGTGGTGGGGTCGAGGTCTGCCGGGAGCGAATGGAAGACGACCGAGGACTCGCCGCGGTGCAGGCCGCCTCCAGCCGGCGCGTGACGAGCGCGCCGTCCGGGAAGACGACGGCACGCACCACGGGCGGCGGGGCCTCGGGCGCGGCGAGGAGCGGGAGCGACAAGGCGGACAGGGCGGCGAGGATGGTCAGGGTCATGGCGTGCCTCCTCACCACTGCCGGAGTTGGGCGCCGCGCGGGCGCGTGACGGTGTAGGCGAAGCGCAGCACCTGCTTCTTGCCGGGCAAGAGCTTCACCGCCCACTCCAGCTGCCCCTCGTCCTTGGTCGGCGTCGCTTGCGGATCGGCGCGGTCGAAGGCGACCTGCACCTGCTGGTCGCCCTTGAGCGGGACCTGGTCGACCACGCGGGCGTCGAGCGCCGCTGGCCGCGGGTTGAGGATCTCAATCGCCACCTCGTAGGTGGTCACGTCGTCCTTGGTGAAGACGCCGGTCTCACGGGTGACGAGCTCGACGTTGCGCCGGACCTGGACCGCGTCGTCCACGCCCAGGGGCAGCGCCGCCTTCTGGCCGGCTGCGGTGGTGTCGAGCACCGCCTGGCCCTGCAGGTCGGCGCCGACGAAGAGGTTGGCCTGGCCCTGCAGCAGCGGCCTGTCGGTGGCGTTGGTGATCTCCGCGACCAGGAACGCCTTCTGGCGCACGCCCGGGTAGATCGACAGGCGGGTCACCGCCGGCAGGCGCGCGGAGTGCAGCACCACCCGCCGCGCCTCACCGCCCGAGCGGACCGACTCGGGGCGCGCCGACGGGTAGACGAAGTCGTAGCCGCCCGCGAGCGCGGCCGGCAGGTCGGCCGCGAAGCCCGGCGACCAGCCCGGGGGCGCGCCGAAGGCCACGCTCGTGACGGGGACGGCTGCCTTGTCGGGCTGCGGGGTCTTCTGCTCCTCCCGCGAGCCCTTGCCGGAGACCTCGGCGATCTCCACCACCTTGGGCTCGGGGCGCTTGCCGGGAGCCAGCTTCACGAAGCTCTTGATGCTCGGGTAAAGCGCGACGATCTGGTCCACCCGCTCCTTGTCGTCCTCGGTGTACGCGTAGCCGTCGAGGAAGACCTTGTCTCCGATCATGCGGACGGAGATGCCCTCGCGGTCGCCCAGGAGCTTGCGGACCTCCTCGATGGACTCGTTGGGGTCCTTCTTGCGCACCGAGACGGTGTAGGAGACCCGCGTGCCGTCGGTCTTCCAGGCCAGGACCGTGGTGCGGCCCTCCGCCATGCCCACCATGAGCAGCTGCGAGCTGCCGAGCGGCTTGACCTCGCAAGTCGCGGGGTCGCCGATGGCGATGCGCGCCAGCCCGGGGACGTTGAGGACCTTCTGCGTCCCCACGCCGAGCATGATGGTGCCGCCCGCGGTGCTCTCGCTCCCCGCCTTGCTCTCCTTCGGCGGCGCCTGGGCGGTCGTGGACTCGGACACGCCTTCGGGGTGGATCAACTCGTCGAGCCGCGCGCGCAGGTCGGCGTCGCTCGCGGCGCGGCCGCTCCCCGCGACGATGCGCGCGGCGACGCGCGAGGCGTCGCCGGCGGGCTGGGCCCGGGCCATCGAGGTGGGGACGAACTGCGCCCGCTCGCCGATCTTCCAGGAGCGCAGCGTGGGCAGCGTCGAGGTGGTGGCGGGCACCGCCGTGGACAGCGACAGGCGGGCGTCGTTCCAGTCCTCGCCCGTCTCCTGCGAGACCAGGCCCGCGAAGTCGAGCTGGACCTCGCCCTGGCCCGGGGTCATGCGCAGGTCGTAGGCCGGGTACCAGCGCGCGCCGGAGGCCACGTAGGCCAGCGTCAGCTCGACCTGCCCCTGGCCCTCGACCACCGCCTCGGCTGTCCAGCCCGGCTCGGCGAGCTGGGGCGCCGCGAGCTGGCGGGCCCGCTCGACGAGCGCCGCGGTCTTCCTCTCCTGGGCGCGCAGCTGCGCCTCGACGACGCGCAGCGCCTCGTCGGCCGCGGCCGCGCGGGCGTCGACGAAGGCGAGCGAGGACTTCCACCCGCCGGCCTCGAAGAGCTGGGGCGGCGCCTTGGGGTCCGCCTGCGGGACCGCCTCGGGCCGCAGCGAGAGCACGAGGTCGCGCTCCTCCTCGAGGATGGTGCAGCGCTGGCGCAGCAGCGCTTCGGCGTCGCGGGCCGCCTCCAGCTCGCGGACGAGCTTCTCGGCCTCGGAGCGTGGCAGCTCGCCGGCCTGGGCGCGGCGCACCTCGAGCCCGCGAACCACCGCGCCCTGCGCCTCCAGCCGCACCGAGTCGGGGTCGAGCGTGGGCGGAAGCGCCGGCAGCCGCACCCGGGTCTCTCCGGCGAGCGCCACCGTGCCGCGGCGCTGGACGCGCGCCCGGTCGCTGTAGACGGTCACCTCGCGCACCGGCAGCTCGGGCGCCGGCGAGGGTTGGGCCGCGGCGCAGAGCGCGAGTGGCAGCGACAGGACGGCGAGGAGCTCGGTGTGGGTCATGGCGGTCCCCGGGCGGCAAACGTCAGGAAGGCGAAGGATCGCACCTTCTCAGGCGCGCGGGGAGCGAGCCTCCGTGGGCTCGCTGCCTCGCCGGCTGCCGGCCCAGCCCGCCGATTTCGGTACCGGATCGAAGGGCCAGCCGGAGTACCGTCTGCCCATGACTCGCAAAGCCAAGGCGCCCAAGGTCGCGCAACCCTCAGCTTCCCCGCTTCCCCCTGCACCTCCAGCTCCGTGTCCGTCGCCTGTTCCGGTCGCGGCCGCGCCGGCCCAGCCCGCGCCCGCGCCGAAGCCCGAGCCCGAGCCCGCGGACGACGAGACGATGGAGGCGCGCTACTGGAGGAAGAACGGCTGGTCCGCGAAGGTCATCAAGAACGAGGACGACGACGGCTGGGCGGTGGAGATCTGCAAGGACGACCTCCCGGAGCCGGTCTTGATCAGCCCGTGGGTGATGGGCCGCGACAAGAAGAACCCCAAGCCCTTCGACGCCACGGCCTTCGCCACCTTCGTCAAGACCGCCTCGGAGGTCCTGGACCAATCGGTCCGGCAGCGAGAGGCCGCGCTGAAGAAGACCCTGCACCTGGCCTGGGACGGCGTCTGGTACAAGGTCGAGCTGGTGCTGGTGCCCGACGAATACGAGCCGTACGGCACGCTGACCGCCACCACCGACGCCGGCGAGATCGTCGCCACCGCGAGGGTCGAGGCCCACTACAAGCTCACGCAGGACGGCGCGGCGAGGTGGGTCCGCGGCGGCTTCGCGGCGCCGTAGGCCACTCGTCCCGGACCGCTGGACCGCTGGCCTAGCCTCGGATCGCCGGCCTCGCGCCGCGCTACCATGCACGCGTGGTCACCCGCGAGCAGCTCCTCGAGCGCATCTGCGCCGACCCCGATGACGACGCGGCGCGGCTGGTGTACGCCGACTGGCTCGAGGAGCAGGGCGACCCACGCGGGCGCTACCTTGGGCTCATGGTCCGCGCCGGGCAGCTGCCTCGCTTCGACCCGCAGCGCGTGGACCTCGAGGAGCAGGCGCGCGTGCTGCTGACCGGCCTCGAGAAGCCGCGGCGGGGCTACCTCCACTCCTGGTACGAGCGGGGGTTGCCCGCGGACCTCAAGGCGAACCTCACCTACTTCCTGCAGCACCATGAGCACTTCGAGCGACTGCCGCTGCGCTCGCTCGAGGTCTCCTTCGCGGCCCAGGACGAGCTGATGCGCCTGGGCGAGCTGCCGCTCTTTTCTCGGCTGTGCGCCTTCTCGGTGAGCCCGATTCTCCCCGAGGCCATCGCGGCGGTCCTCCCGCGCGCTCCGAAGCTGCGTGCGCTGGGGCTCGGGCACGCGCGGTCGCAGCCCGCCGCGGACACCCGTGCGCTCGCCAAGGAGCTCGGTCCGGGAATCGAGGAGCTCACGCTCACCCAGCTCGAGCCCTCGGAGCTGGCCCCGCTCGCCGCCGAGAGCGTCGTCGGCCGCTGCCGCTCTTTGAAGCTTCGCTACCTCGATCCAACGCCGGCGCTCGAGGCTGCAGGGGTGCTCACGCGGCTGGAACTGATCGGCACCCCGCCGAACGTACGGATGGATGACTCGCCCCGCTTCGCCAAGGTGACCTCCTTGACGCTCGACGCGTCGTCCGTCGGGCTCCTTGGCGCGCGGCGCTGGGCACTCGAGGAGCTGACGCTCTCGCTGTACGACGACCTGCCGGAGCAGCTCGCCCCGGCGCTCGGCGGCGTCTCTGCGCTGCGCGTCGAGGCGTTCCGCTGGAACCTGGCGCTGACACACGCACTCGGTCCGGCACTCCGCGAGCTGTTCCTCGGCGATCGCGTGGACGGGGCCTTCCTGGCGGAGCTCGCGAAGAACCGGGCCCTCGACGGCTTGGTCTCTCTGCGCACGCGCGGAGCCCGGCTCACGGACGCGCAGGCCGCGGCGCTCGCCGAGGGGCTGCCCGGGTTGCGCCGCCTCACGCTGGAGCACGCGCGTGTCGAGCCGGGGCCGGGCATTCGCGCGCTTGCGGCGCGCTTCAAGCACCTGCGCACGCACAGCGGGATGCCCCACGGCTAGGACGTGAGGTCGATTGGCGAGGTCGCTCCCGAGGAACGGCACGGGAGCTCCCTGCCGAGGGCGCACCCGCGCCGGTAAAGCTCCTGTGCGCGCTCAGGGTCCTTCGCGACGCCGTCGCCGCGAGGCACAGCGTGCGGAGCTTCGAGCAGGCGCCCGCGTTCGCAGTAGAGGACCGCCTGCCTCTGGTCGTGGTCTCGCGGGGACGCGCACCTTGGCGCACCGCGAGGGGTCGGCTCAAAGGCCGTCGGTCTGCCCGCCTCCGACATACCGCTCAAGCTCGTCGAAGAACGCGATGCTGAAGTACTGCAGCTGCACCGAGAGGACGGCGTCCTTGGCCGAGCAGCCAAGGTGAATCGCCGTCTCACCATCGCCAACCCACTTTGTGCTCAGCTCGAGAGCGCCCAGCCCGATGGCCGTGGCCTTGTCGACAGTGCCTCGCATGGCCGGCTGTCTCCAGTTCTCCGAGTCGTCGGCTGGCTCGCCATACTTGACGATGAGGCCCTTCTTCACATCCTCGAAGACCTTGAGCCTCTCGGCCGCGAAGACACCGTCCTGGAAGATGAGTGCGACTCCCGCCAAGGAGCCATCCAGGAATAGGAAGCCGATCTGAGCGTCGTGCCCGGCAGCCTTGCCCTTGGCCACGACCATTGCCCCGTTCTCCAGCGCCCCGGGATACAGCGCCTTGACCTGCTTCGGGGTCATTCCCCAGCGGGTCTGCTGGTAGCCGGTCTTGCTTCGCCAGGTCTTGGGCGGCCTTGCAGCGGGCTTCGCCTCGGGGGCCGCCTTCCCCGCATCCTTCGCCTTGGCGTCGTAGGCCTTGAGAATCGCCGCGACCTTGGAAGCCATGGGATCGGCCGGCGCCAGGCGCAGGAACTCGCGGAAGTGCGGGACCGCCTCTTCGGTGCGATCGGCCTTCATGTAGCAGGTGGCCAGGTGCACGTGGGCTTTGGCGTGCGTCGGGTCGACCTTGAGCGCCTCCTCCAGGAACAGGGCGGCCTCCGCGTACCTCCGTTCGGCGAACCGATTCATGCCCTCGTCGAAGAGCTTTGGCGCGCTCGCCGTGGCGGCGAGCTCCTTCAGACGAATCTCCGCGTCCTCGCGCTCATGACGGAGCCTCGTCTGCTCGGGGGGCTCCGGCATGGTTGCAGGGGCGGGCGCGGCGGAGACCACCGACAAGGCGAAGATCGACAGGAAGAGATGGCTCATGGTGGTCTCCGGGGGGGATTGTCGGACACACTATCGCTCCGTTCCCGCGTAGGACAGTCAGTCACTTCGACGGCCGCGGCGATGGCGACCGCGACCTCTGTCCGGGGCCTTCCGAGCCGGTGCGCGCCTTTCGCTCCGCCGCGTTGCGCCGGCCAGCGGCGGGCGTTTGAATGCCCTCTCTCGTTTCAAGCGGAGGGTCCCATGCGTCTCGTGCTCGCGCTGTCCCTGCTGTTCGCGTTCGGCTGTGCCTCGACACCGCCGCCCAAGGCCGAGGAGCAGCCCGCGCCCGCTCCGGCGGCGCAGCCCGCACCGGCGCCCGCTGCGGAGCCCGCCCCCGCGCCCAAGACGGTGGAGGTCAAGCACGCGCCCAAGGCGCCGGTAGCGCTGGAGGAGTACTTCAAGATCCGCCGCATCGGCAGCCGCGGCGGCATCCTGCTGTCCTTCTCGCACGACGAGAAGCGGGTCGCGTACCTCTCCGACGAGGGCGGGCGCACGGACATCTGGGTGCAGCCGATCGAAGGCGGCGCCGCCACGCAGATCACGCATGTCTCGGGCTTCATCCTCTCGTTCGCCTTCTCGCCCACCGAGGACAAGCTGGTCTACGAGGCGGACGTGGGCGGCGACGAGCTGCCGCACCTGTTCCTCACCGACTCCAAGGGCACGGCCCCGAAGGACCTGACCGCCGACTACCCGGCCGGCCGCCGCACCGGCTTCTGGGACTGGGCCGACGACGGCAAGACCTTCCTCTACGTCTCGAGCCTGCGCGACGAGAAGTACCTCGACCTGATGGAGTACGACGTCAAGACGGGCAAGAGCGAGCGGCTGTGGGAAGCCTCGGGCAGCTTCGAGCTGACCAGCGTCAGCCGCGACCACCGGCGCTTCGTCATCAACGAGACCGTCTCCGACGCCGACAACAACCTCTACCTCGTCGAGCGCGGCCCCAAGGGAAAGCCGGCCGGAAAGCCCGTGCTGCTGACCAGGCACACCGGCGAGGTGCTCACCGCGGCGTACGCGTTCTCCAAGGACGCCAAGACGCTCTTCGTCGCCACCGACGAGGGCCGCGAGTTCGCCGCGCTCTACGCGATGGACTTGAAGACCCTGACGCGCAAGCCGGCCACGCAGACGAGCTGGGACGTCGACGCCGCGGGCTTCACGCACGCCTTCAAGTACTTCTACGTGACGACCAACGAGGACGGGCAGCTCAAGCTCGACCTCGAAGACGCCAAGACCCACGCCAAGGTCGCGCTGCCCGCACCGCCCGCCGGCTGCGCCTGGGTGCCGCTGACCTCGTCGAAGACGGACCGCTACCTCGGGGTGCGCCTCCAGGGCGACACCACGCCCGCCGCGCCCTACGTCATCGACCTGCAGAAGAACACCGCCCGCAAGGTGATCGAGCCGCTGCCGGCGACGCTGGCCGACCGCACGATGGCGGTGGGCGAGAGCGTGCGCATCAAGAGCTTCGACGACCGCGAGGTGCCGGCGTTCCTCTACAAGCCCGAGGGTCCGGGGCCGTTCCCGGCCATCATCGAGGTCCACGGCGGGCCGACGGCGCAGTCGATGCGCGAGTTCTCGGGCCTGCGGCAGTACTGGGTGTCCAAGGGCTACGTGCTGCTCGTGCCCAACGTGCGCGGCTCCACCGGGTACGGCAAGACCTACACCAAGCTCGACAACCTCGACCTGGGCGGCGGCCCGCTCAAGGACGTGGTCGCCTGCAAGCAGTGGCTCGTGAAGCAGGCGAACGTGGACGAGGAGAAGGTGGTGGTCTTCGGCGGCAGCTACGGCGGCTACATGGCGCTGGCGGCGGCCACCTTCACGCCCGAGGAGTTCGGCGCGCTCATCGACTACTGCGGCGTCTCCGATCTCAAGAGCCTCGTCGAGAGCTTCCCGGCGTACTGGGCCAGCGGCGCGAACTACATCCACAAGAAGTTCGGCGACCCCAAGAACCCCGAGCACGCCGCCTACCAGCACGACCGCTCGCCCCTCCACTTCACCGACAAGATCGTCAAGCCGCTGCTGGTCATCCAGGGCGACCGCGATCCGCGCGTGAAGAAGGACCAGTCCGACCGGATGGTCTCCGCCATCGAGGCGCGCAAGGTCCCGGTGCACTACCTGGTGGTCAAGGACGAGGGCCACGGGTTCAGCAAGACCGAGAACATCGTCACCGCCTACTCCACGGCCGACCGCTTCCTCGACCGCTACATCTTCGAGGACACCTCCGTGGAGGTCCTGCCGGCACCGGCGAAGTAGCCAAGCCGATCGAGTCATCGGCGTCCGCCCAGGCCAAGGAGAGGCGTCGTCGAAGTGCGAAAAGGCGCGGTGCGGCGAGGGTCTCTCGGCCACAGGGAATCGAAGGGAGCGAAGAAGGCTGGCCGGTGATGAAGGCCGGGCGCTGCGCGCTAGAAGAGCCGCACCGCGTCGCCACGGGTGTCGAAGTCCCAAGACTGGGAGCCGTTGATCAGGCGGAGCGCGGCCCTGCGCCCCAGCGGCGTCAGGCATCGCCGCGCCACGGCCACTCCCGCTGCCGGGTCGAGCGGGTCGGGAGCGATGCGAAATTCGAAGCGCTCTGCATCGGCCTCGACGGCCACCGCGCCGGGGTCGGTGGCGCACAGCCGCGCGGGCACGATCGTCTCGTCGATCTCGCCGCGAACGTGGCGCGAAGCCCAGAAGCCGCGCGCGCGGACAATCGCCCCTTGCCAAGCCGGCTCCTGGGCGGCGTTGGCCAGCTCTGCCCCCAACTCCGGCGCCGCCGCGGCGAGCCGCGGCCCGTTGGCGGCAAAGCAACCCGCCATGAAGGCGACCGCGCGACCGAGCATCGTCTCGCTCTCGTGCGCGTGGAGCTCGCCCAGCGCACTGGCCAGGGAGTGCTGGGAGGGGAGCGAAGGATCTCGCCAGGGCAGCATGAGCGCCACGGCGTCCCGGACCTCCACGCCTTGGGTGGGGTAGACGAGGTCCACCCGAAGGCTCGTCCCCGCGCCGGGGCCCGTGGCGCACCAGGCCGTGACCTCGAGGCGCCGTTCGGCGCCGAGCGCTCGCTGCGCGAGGTCGACGGCGTGCGCGGGCTTCACGCCCTTGGGCCTGCCCCGCTCGAAGCCGAGCCTCGCGAGCAGCGGCCAGAACTCGCGCTGAAATGCCTCGTGGAAGGCGACGGAGTAAGCAGATGGCTCGCCCATCCGCGAGCGATTAGCGTGGCGCGCTCGCCGGCGTCAAGGCGATGTCCAGGCGTGCGGTCACGACGCTCGCGGGCGCATCGGGTGGTCGCTTCCCCGCGCGCCGAGGCGGTCCAGCTAGAATGCCGGCTCGTCACCCTCGGTCGGGAGCAGGATGGGCTGGTCAGGCAGAACGCTGGGCGGGTCGCTCTCCAACGTCTACGCGGGTCCGCGCAGCGCGCAGGCCGGGCCTGGCATCGGGCACCTCTTCGAGGACGCGCAGGCCGAGCCCTGGCCCGTCGACCTCGAGCGGCTGAGCTGGAACCGCTGCATGGGCCCCTCGGGGCCCGGCATGCTCGTGACCGCCGAGCTGGCCCCCGCCCGCGCGGTGCCTCGCAACGCCGAGCTGCACTTCTGGCTCCAGTACGACGAAGAGAGCTACGCCGAGGCCCTGCACGACGACTTCGCGGACTCCGACGGCGACCTCTGCGCGGTGGGCGAGATCGTCGAGCGCGACGCGCAGCTCGCCCGCGCGATGCTCTACCTGCCCTGGGCGGCCACCCCACCGCTCAAGGGCGACTGCCTCTGCCAGCTCTCCCTCGTCGCCGGCGATGCGGTGCTCGGCAACCAATGGTTCGAGCTGGACCTGCCCGGGCGCGCGACTCGCGAGATCCACAGCGCCATGGGCGCGCTCGCCTACTGCGCCGCGGCGCTCCTGGGGACGGCGCGCGAGCCCTCGCAGGCCGAGCTGGCGGCGACCGCGACGGCCCTGACCGGGCTCTTCGCCCTCGACGAGCTCGGCCGCGCCGTCGCCCTCGAGCTGCTCGACCGGGCGGTGCGGCAGGCTCCCGACTTCGAGAAGGCCTTGCGGCTCGTCCTCGACGAGATCGAGCCGCCCAATCGACCCGAGGTGCTGCGCTTGCTGGGCGGCATCGCTCGGGACCGAGGGCAGGCTTCGGGCCCCGAGGCGGCCTTCATCCGCCGGCTCGCCGACGCCATCGGCCTGGCGGCGCCGAACGCCCAGAGCGCGGGCGACACGCTCGCCGCGGCTTGGCGCACGCTGGAGCTCGAGCCGGGCGCAGGCCTCGACCAGGTCCGCGCCGCCTGGCGCCGCCTCGCGCTCGACTACCACCCCGACAAGGTCCAGACCCTCGCGGTGGGCTTTCGCGAGTACGCGACTGCGCGCATGCAGCAGCTCAACGAGGCCTACGAGATCCTCAAGAAGCACCTCGGGAGCCCGAAGCGATGAAGCGCTGCAGCTGGACGAGCCTCCAGGACGATCCCGACTGACCGGCCAAGCCGTCACTTCGCCCGGCGCATCCTTCGACCTTCGCGCACGGTAGCCGCGTATCCATGCGCGCCAGTGTGCGGCGCACTCGCCGTCAGGCCACGACGGGTACGTGCAGCGGTTTGTGGCGAGCTGGCCGATGAAGAGCGACCTCACCGAGGCGGCGGCTCACTCGGCGTCGGTCAGCGGGCGCCTGGAGTGTCAGAAGGTATGTCGGTGGGTACCGACATACCTTGTTCAGGTCTCCCAGCGAGCTCGCCTCGCCACCGGATTCGAACCCCACGCCCAGTGCGGGAGGCGCTCGAGGTGTGTCAGCATCCACCGCCATGACCCTCGCCCCCTTCGATGCTGTCTGGAAGGCGCTCGCTGACCCCACGCGCCGGCGAATGCTGGACGTCATCCGCGACACCCCTGGCTGTTCCGTCGGCCAGCTGAGTGCCGCGTTCGACCTGAGCCGAACGGGCATCCTCACCCACCTGCGAGTCCTCGAGCGCACAGGCCTCGTGCCCCGCTCGGCGAGGGTCGGGGGCAAGCACCTGCTCTCCGTCGATGCCGCGCTCCTCCAGCGCGCCTGCGGCGACTGGCTCGAGCGCCACCTGGCCTCGCCGCCCGCGGCGCCGCGCGAAGTCCCTCGCGCGCCAGGCCTGCGCCGCGTCGTCGTCGGAGAGGCCGGCATCCGCCGCGTGGGCAAGCGCTACGTGGGTGAGGACGGCCGGCCGATCCGCGACGCGCGCACGCTCGCCCGCATCCAGTCCCTCGCGCTGCCGCCCGGCTGGAAGGACGTGTGGATCTGCCCGAGCGCGAACGGCCACGTCCAGGCGTCCGGCTGCGACGCTCGCGGGCGACTGCAGCTGCGTTACCACCCGCGCTGGCGCGAGTGGAGCGACGAGACCAAGCAGGTCCGCGCGCTCGCGCTCGCCAAGGCGCTGCCGCGGCTCCGGGCGCGGCTGGAGCAGGACCTCGCGCTACGCGGGCTGCCACGGGCCAAGGTGCTCGCCGTCGTCACCCGCCTTCTGGACCTGACGAGCGCGCGGATCGGCAACGAGCTCTACACGCGCGAGAACCGCTCCTTCGGGCTCACGACGCTCCACGATCGCCACAGCACGTTCTCGGGCTCCGAGCTGCGCCTGAAGTTCCGCGGCAAGGCCGGCGTCGAGCAGCAGATAGCCGTCTCCGACCGGCGGCTCGCCGCCATCGTGAAGCGCTGCCGCGATCTCCCGGGTGAGCAGCTCTTCCAGTACGAGGACGAGGACGGTAGCCGGCGAACGGTCAGCTCGAACGACGTGAATGACTATCTCCGGGAAGCGAGCGGCGCCGACGTCACCGCCAAGGACTTCCGCACGTGGTCCGCCACCGTGACCGCGGCGCGAGCTCTGGCCGAGGCGGGCCCGTTCCGCTCGGAGGCCGAGGGACAGCGCAGCGTGGCGCTCGCCATCCGCGCGGCCGCGAAGCATTTGGGGAACACGCCGCGGATCTGCGCCGAGTCCTATGTCCACCCTGGCCTCGTCGGCGCCTACCTGGACGGCCGGCTCCTGCCCGCGCTCGCGCGACGCCTCCGCCGTTCCGCGGGGCTTTCGGCCGATGAGGTGGCGCTGGTCGAGCTGCTCGGCGCCGAGCCCGTGCGTTTGGGCGACTCCGCCGCAGGGCGGAGGAACTGCCGGACGAAGTAGCGCGGGCAGAGAGCCTGCCGGAGCGTCCGGCGATTCCGAACGCTGGCCGCCCATCCTGCTTCTCTTCGTCGCCGCCTTGGCATCGAGCCCGTGCCTTGGCAACCTTGCGCGTCACCCCCGGAGGGAGGAGCACCATGCGCCGGTTCGAGTTCAAGCAAGGCACGTCCAGCAAGTTCTGGCAGGTGGAGCTGCAGGGCGCAGGCTTCACCGTCACCTTCGGCAGGATTGGCACGACCGGCCAGACGCTGCTCAAGACCCTCGCCGACGATGCAGCTGCGGAGACGGCGCTCGACAAGCTCATCGGCGAGAAGACGCGCAAGGGCTACGTGGAAGTGACGGCAGGGTCCACGAAGAGCCCTGCGGCACCCAAAGCCGTAGAGCGCGCCAAGGCTCCGCCTGCCAAGGCATCCGTCGCGGCCGAAGCCCCCAGCGGCAAGCCCACTGCGCCGGCGACGAAGGCACCCGGACCCGCGTCCCCCGCCACCTCGAGCGCCGTGGCCTGGACCCGGCGTGCCCGCGACCGGGTGGTGGCCGGCCGCAGGAAGGGCGTCGTCCTGGCCGCGGAGCCCTTCGACGTCGCGGCCGCGCTCGCGCGAATGGGCGACGACCCGTACGGCCACCTCGACTCGTTCAGGAAGGGCCTCTCCAAGGCTCGGCCCGAGCTGGCGAAGCTGACGAAGGCCGTGCTCGCATCGCTCTCCAAGGGCCGCCGCAAGCCGCTGAGCCCAGAGCTGGAAGGCGCCGCCCTCCATCTGCTGCCCAGCTCCGAGCTCCAGCCCGACCTCGTCGGCCTCTGGCTCGCCGAGGAAGGTCTGCCGTTCGCGATCCGCGCGCTGGACCGCTCCCTCTCGCTCTCGGTCGACGTCGCGCCTGGACAGAACAAGCTCTGGCTGGCGAGCAGCCCTTCCGAAGATGCGGGTGAAGCGGTGGTCCACGCGCTCCGCCGAGGGGCCGCCTCGGCCTCCGAAGAGGACTACCGCGCTGCGGTGGCCGTGGCCGCAGAGCTCCGGACCGGGGCGGGGCCCAAGGTGCGCGCGCAGCTCGACTACGTCTTCCCCACGGAGCAGGCCTGGGCCGAGGCAGACGCGCGGGAGGCCATCGCCCAGAAGGCCGACCTGGACCTGTTCCTGCTCGCCGCGCTGCGGACGCCCGCGCTCGCCGCGAAGCTGCTCGACGCCGCGCAGGCCAAGCTCGCCGCCTCGAGCTCGACCTTCGGCGACGGCATCGATGTCCCGGAGGAGCTCGTCTTCACGCTGGTGGACGAGCACCAAGCCGCGGCGGCGCCTTTGCTGCGCCGCATCCTGGAGGGGCGCCCCAAGCTCGCCTACGAAGAAGCCGACCGGACCCGCTGCCTCGGCGAGGCCCTGGCCCTGATCGAGACGCCCGAGTCCGCCGAGGTGCTCGCCTCGAACCTCGCCGACCCGCGCATCAAGAAGGCCGCCCTGCCCTTCTTCACGCGCGCGCCCCACGCCGCCATCCCGGGGCTCGCGACCGCCATCGCCGCGCGAGCTCCCGGGGGCCGACAAGCTCGCCGGCTCCCTGGAGATGCTGGCGCGCGCCCACCCCGAGATCGTCTCCGCGGCCCTGCCAAGTCTCGGCGCGGGCGCCCAGGCGCTGCTGGCCCGGTTCGCCTCGAAGAAGAAGCCCTCCGCGGGCGGGGCGGGCGAGGCGACGACCGGTGCGCTCCCACCGGTGCTCGCCAACCCGCCTTGGCTTTCGCCCGGGACGCTGGCGCCGTTGCCGAAGCTGGCCAAGCTCCCCAAGCTAGAGCGCCCCACCACCATCCACTGGGAGCCCGGCGAACGGGAGCAGCTCGCCCGGCTGGCCTGGAGCCCGTCCGAGACGTCCTTCCTGGGCCAGAGCGTGATGGGAACGGGGCTCTTCATCCGCGACGCCGACTGCAACCTCGTCCCCAAGAGCCGGGGCGCCCGGGCCGAGAAGAAGCTCGACGCGGTGCTCCGCGGCGCCCTTCAGTACGCCGACGAGAGCTGCTCGGACATCCAGCAGCTGGAGGCCGGTGTCCTGCTGGCGCGCCTGGGCGAAGACGTGCTCGAGGCCTTGGTGCCGCAGCTCGACGCCTTCCCGGCCCTCTCGCGCGTGGGCTCGATGACGCTGGCGCCGCGCATGGCAGAGGCCCTGGCCTCCCGGCAGGAGCGCGCTGCCGCCGAGCGGTGGACCCGGCGCTTTCCGGAGCATGCCGCCGCCGGCTTCCTCGGCATCGCGCTGGGCGGTGCGAGCAAGGCGCAGCGGGGCGCGGTGCTGGGCCTGCAGCTCCTCAAGTCCCAAGGTCAGGGCGCTGCGCTCGCCCGGGCGGGACGGGAGCTGGGCCCCCAGGTGGCGGGCGCCGTGCAGCAGCTGCTCGCCCGCGACCCGCTGCTGGACCTGCCGGGCAAGCCAGGCCGGCTGCCCCGCTTCTTCGACGCCAAGGCGGTGAGCCGCCCCTGCCTCGTGAACGGCGGCGAGCTGCCCTTGGCCGCGGTGGAGCACCTGGCGACCATGCTGGCCTTCTGCGGGCCCGAGCGTTACGCCGGCCTGGACCAGGTGCGCGCGACGCTCGACGCCGACTCGCTGGAGCGCTTCGCTTGGGATCTCTTCCGAGAGCTGGCTGGGTGCCGGTGCGCCCGCCCAGGAGCAGTGGGCGCTCTGGGCGCTGGGCCACTTCGGCCGCGACGAGTCGGCGCGCAAGCTGACGCCGCTGGTGCGCGCCTGGCCGGGCGAGTCGTCGCACGCGCGTGCCGTCTTGGGGCTGGAGGTGCTGGGCATGATCGGCACCGACCTGGCGCTGATGCACCTGCACGGCATCTCCCAGAAGCTGAAGTTCCAGGCGCTCAAGCAGAAGGCCGGCCAGTGCATCGCCCGCATCGCCGACGCGCGCGGGCTGTCGGTCGAGGAGCTGGCGGACCGGCTGGTGCCCGACCTGGACCTCGACCCCGACGGCTCCAAGGTCCTCGACTTCGGTCCGCGGCAGTTCCGGGTCGGCTTCGACGAGCAGCTGCGCCCGTTCGTGCTCGACTCGGACGGCAAGCGCCTCGCCGACCTGCCGGCGCCGGGCAAGGGCGACGACCGGAGGAAGGCCGAAGCGGCGAGTGCCGCCTGGAAGGGGCTCAAGAAGGATGCCCGCGCCGTCGCCCAGGCCCAGATCCCGCGGCTGGAGAAGGCGATGTGCGACGGCCGGCGGATCGCCGCCTCCACCTTCCGCACGTGCTTCGTCGAGCACCCGCTGGTGAAGCACCTGGCCCGGTTGCTGGTCTGGGGCGCCGCGCCCTCGGGTGACCCCGGCGCGAGGTTCGAGGCGCTCTTCCGGGTGGCCGAGGACGGGTCCTTGGCCGACGCCCGGGACAACGCCTACCTGCTCGCCCCGGACTCCTTCGTGGGCGTCGCCCACCCGCTCTCGCTCGCGGCCCCGGACCGGGAGCGCTGGAGCCAGGTCCTGCTCGACTACGAGATCCTCCAGCCGTTCGAGCAGCTGGGGCGCGCGGTATTCGCCCCCACGGCCGAGGAACGGAAGAGCTTCGCGGTCGAGCGCCCCAGCGGCCAGAAGGTGCCGACAGCCAAGCTGCTCGGGCTGCAGCGACGAGGCTGGGTGCTCGACTTCGACGACGGCTCGGAGGTCACCTGCATCAGCAAGAGCCTTCCCGGCGCGAGCGATGCCGCGGTCCTCTCCTTCGACCCCGGGATCGTCGCCTTCGACAAGCTCGGCGAGAAGGAGCAGACGCTCGGCGAGCTGCAGCTCCCGGCCTATTCGGCCGCGCTCGACCCGCTGGTCTTCTCGGAGCTGCTGCGCGACGTGATGACGCTCGCGGGTTGACGTTCCGCTCGTCCCGGGCCCTTCGGCAAGCTCGGGACAGGCTCCGCGCAGCGCGAAGCGATGGCGGAGTCGAGGGACGGCCCTCCTAGAACGACCAGGCCACGGCGCCCATCGGCACCGTGGTGGCGCGCGCGTTGGCCGGCGCGCCCATGGCCTTGAGCTGCTCCCGGCCTTCCTCGGCGCGCTTGGAGAGCCTCCAGCTTCGCAGGGCAGTCACGCCCAGCGCGACGCCTCCGCCGCCCGCCCCCACCGCTCCGGCGATGCCCACCGCGGTCCCCAAGTCGCCCTTGAGGGCGCCGAAGCCGACGATGCACGCCGCCAGGCCCAGCCCGGTCACGAGAGCCTTCTCTCCATAGGTCAGTCGCGCCCGCTCCTGCTCGAGCTCGTAGACGTCAAAGGCCAGGTCCAGCGCCTTGCGCGCCGCTTCCTCGTCCAGGGTGGGAATGGCGGCAGCGGGCACCTTCCAGCTCTCGTCGCCGTGCTCGGACTCCCTCACCGCGGAGAGGGCGATGGGGTAGCGCGCCCCCCGCTCGTCCTCGAACTCGAAGCCGCCGTCGATCACCCGGAGGACCTTGCCCACGTGGACCTTGCCGTCGACGGTGACGAAGCGGGCCGGCTTGGGGGGCTTGGGCGGCGGCAGCGCCAGGGCGGCGGGCAGCGGCAGCGGCGGCATCAGCACCGGCATGGGTGGGGGCACCGGAACGGGATCCCCCGAGGCCCGCCACTCCGGGGCCTTCTTCTGGGGCGGCGCGGGCGCCGGGGCCTCGTCGTCGTCCCCCAGCCTCGTGGCGCGCTCGGGGACGGGCTCGACGGGCGGTGCGGCGAGCTGCCCCCCGGCGAAGGAGGAGAGCTGCGCGGCGGCGAGGACGGCCCAGAAGGTGCTCATGCGCGGCCCAGTATAGCCGCCCGGCCGCGGGTTCCTTCCTCGCCTCCGCGCCGATGCCTACCTTCGCCCGCATGAGGACCGTCCTGCACGTGGTGGGCGCCCGGCCCAACTTCATGAAGCTCGCGCCCGTCTACAAGGCCATCGCCGCGCGCACCGCGCTGCGCCAGCGCGTGGTGCACACCGGCCAGCACTACGACGAGAAGATGAGCGAGGTCTTCTTCCGCGACCTCGGGCTCCCCGCGCCGGACCTGAACCTCGGGATCGGCAGCGGCACCCACGCCGAGCAGACGGCCAAGGCCCTGGTCGAGCTCGAGCGCGTCTTCGTCGGCGAGCGGCCGGACCTGGTCTCGGTGGTGGGCGACGTCAACTCCACGCTCAGCGCGGCGCTGGCGGCGGCCAAGCTGCGCATCGCGGTGGCGCACGTGGAGGCGGGCCTGCGCAGCTTCGACCGCTCGATGCCGGAGGAGATCAACCGGCTGGTCGTCGATCGGCTCGCCGACCACCTGCTCACTCCCTCGGCCGACGCGGACGCGAACCTGCGCCGCGAAGGCGTGCCGCCCGAGCGGATCCACCGCGTGGGCAACGTGATGATCGACGCGCTCTTCGGCTCGCTGCACGTCGCCCGCACGCTCAAGGTCGCGTCGAAGCTGGGGCTGGCGGGCCGCTACGCGGTCTGCACGCTCCACCGGCCGGCGAACGTCGACGACCCGGCCATCCTCTCGCGAATCCTGGGCGCGCTGGAGGAGGTCGCCAGAGACCTGCCGGTGGTGCTGGCCGCGCACCCGCGGACGCGGGCGCGGATGGACGCGCTGGGGCTGGTGCCTCATGGGCTGACGGTGATCGAGCCGTTGGGCTACGTGGAGTTCCTGTCGCTGACGAGCGGCGCGGCGCTGGTGCTGACCGACTCCGGCGGCCTGCAGGAGGAGTCGACGGCGCTGGGCATTCCCTGCCTGACGCTGCGCGAGAACACCGAGCGGCCCATCACCGTGGAGGAGGGCACCAACACGCTGGTGGGCAGCGAGCCGCGGCGGATCATCGAGGCGGCGCGGCGGGTGCTCGCGGGCGAGGGCAAGCGCGGGCGGGTGCCAGAGCGTTGTGGGACGGCCGGGCTGGGGAGCGGATCGCCGAGCTGTACGCGCGGGTCGCCTAGTCTGACGTTCCGAAGGGTCCCTGACCGGCGAGGCCGTTCGCCCGGAGCGTAGGCAGCGCGAAGCGAACCAGAGTCCAAGGGCCTCACGGCGAAGGGCGGTCTGACTCCCCGCGCTCCGGTGAGCCCCTAAGAGCGCGCGCGATGCGCCACACAGGCGCTCGCCCGTGCGAGCGCGGAGCGACCAGCAACTCTGGTCCAGTTCTGGTGTATACCGTCCAGGAGCTGTGCATCTGCCCGATTCGGCTGAGGAAACCTCCATGAAGACCGTGCTCCTGGGGTTCGCGGTTCTTTCGCTGTCGAGCTGCGGCGGTCTGATCGCGTTCGACGTCTCGCAACAGGGAGAGGCGACCATCCCCGGCTCGACGCTGCTCGGCCAGGTCCTCGGCGGCATCCCCGGGATGCAGGGATTGACGTCCTTCGACGTCTCCCAGTCGCAGGAGTTCGAGAACCACAACGCCGAGAAGGGCATGGTCAAGTCGGCCAAGCTGTCCTCGCTGACGCTGAAGATCACCGCCCCCAGCGACGCCGACTTCTCCTTCCTCGACTCCATCGAGTTCTGGGCCGAGGCGGACGGCACCAGCACCCGCGTGGCCCACAAGTCGGGCATCGCCTCGCTGGGCCTGAAGGCTCCGAACCCCACGCTCACGCTCGAACTGGACGACGTCGACCTCGTCGCGTTCATCAAGGCCGACTCGATGAGCATCACGTCCAAGGCCAGCGGCCGGCAGCCCTCCAAGGACACGACCCTGCAGGCGACCGCGGTCTTCCACGTCTCGGTGGGTCCGTGAGAGGAGTCGGGCCGAGACCAAGGCGCTGGCCCGCCTCGGCGGATGCCGAAGCGGTGTCCGAACCCTATTTGCAGGTCGCGGTGTTCCCGTCGAGAACACACTTCTGAAAGCCCAGTTCTGCGCAGTCGATGCTGCGGTGCTTGCCGCCCCAGCAGCCCGAGAGCACGGTGCCGGTGCACACCTGCGGATCCCCGCGGGGTCGCACTCGGGGGCCGCGGCACCGCAAGTGGGGTTTGGCGTGGACTGGCAGCCCATGCCCTCGACCTTGGCGCAGTCGGTGCTCAACTCGCGGTACTCGGTCCCATAGGGCCTGCACTGGACCTGCGCCGTCCCTTCGCACCTGGCCGGGGTGCCATCCGTGCAGGCCTTCCCCGGTGACAAGCACAGCTTGGTCCCGTTCAGGTCGCCGCACGGCTCCTCGGGCGCGCAGAACGTCCAGAGGTCCTGGCCGGCGGCGTTGCACTCGTGCACGACACCATCCTTGCAGCTCGTGGTGTTGGCGGGCTCGCTGCACACGCCCCGCGGCTGCTGGCAGTTGCCGCTGACGCACTTCTGGCCGATGGAGGTGCAGTCCGTGGCCCAGGCGGCGCCCTTGTTGGCGGTGCCGTCGCAGTAGACCGCCGTCTGGCCGTCGCAGGAGTTGCCACTGCGGGTATCGCAGTAGGCCCAGCCGTGGTTCAGGGTGCGGCAGCGCAGGTACTCATCGCAGTTGGCGGCGGCGGCAGCGCAGCCCACCAGGTACCTCGTCGTCGGGTCGCTCGACACGATACCCGGGTAGAGCAAGGGCAGGCTCTCGATGCAGCTGGGCATGACCGCGTTGCCATCGAGGCAGACCTGCGAGAACACGCAGTAGCGCTCCGCGAGCTCGAACGGCACCGGTGAGCCCGCCGGCAGCTGGCTGTAGTCGGGCTCGATCTTGGCTGGGTTCGCAGCCGCGCACGTCTTGTAGTTGGAGCACGGGTCGCTCACCTTGAGGTCGCAGGCACCGGTGAGCGTCGCCACGCAAGCCTCCTCCACCGCCACCGTGCAGTGGGGCCAGGCGAACTCGATGCACTGGGCCTCGGTCATGATGGTCACCGCGCCCCAGTCGCAGGTGTGCACCCCGCCGCCGCCCATCTTGTCGATGGACCACTTGCAGAAGGTGGCGCGCTCGGAGTCGGTCATCTCGTCCAGGTAGCGGTCGGTGGGCACGCCGGAGCCGGTCGGCTTCGAGCATGCCGAGGCCGCCGCGAGGGCGCCAAGGCAGCCCACCGCCACGAGGATGTGGATGCGCGACATGGGAGCACTCTCCGGATTCGAGGCGCCCGAGGCAGCAGCGCCAGCACGGTCCGCCGACTCGATCGCTTGGCGGTTCGTCAGGGGCTGCAGGCGGTACCCTGGCAGGTGCTGCCCGCCGCGCAGGTCTTGCCCGCGCAGACCGGGTCGGCGCAGTCCGTCGTCCCGTTGCCGTCGTCGTCGGCGCCGTTGGCGCAGTCGCTCTCGATGCACGCCAGCCCGCCGCAGCTCTTGCCGGCGCCGCAGGCCAGGGCCGCGCAGTCGGGATCGGCGCAGTCGGTCAGGCCGTCGCCGTCGTCGTCGAGCGAGTCGGAGCAGACGGTCTCGCGAGCCACGCAGGCCGGCGGGTTGGTGCCGAGCACGCCGCAGTTCTTGGTGGCGTCCGCGCCGTCGCAGGCGAGGCCCAGGCAGTCGGCGTCGGCGCAGTCGGTCTTGCCGTCGCCGTCGTCATCGATGCCGTCCGAGCAGGCGGTCTCTCGCGCCACGCAGGCCGCGGGGTCGCCCACCGTCGAGCCGCAGTTCTTGGTCGCGTCCGCGGCGTCGCAGGCCTTGCCCGAGCAGTCCGCGTCGTCGCAGTCGGCCTTGCCGTCGCCGTCGTCGTCGACGCCGTCGGAGCAGTTGGACTCGCGCGGCAGGCACGCGGCGGGATCTCCGGTGGTCGCGCCGCAGTTCTTGGTCGCGTCGGCGGCGTCGCAGGCGAGGCCGCGGCAGTCGAGGTCGGCGCAGTCGGTCTTCCCGTCGCCGTCGTCGTCCTTGGCGTCCGCGCAGCTCGCCTCGCGGGGGACGCAGTCCTTGGCGCCGGTCCCGTCCAGCCCGCAGTTCTGGGTGGCGTCGGCGGGGTCGCAGGCCGCGCCCAGGCAGTCGGCGTCCTGGCAGTCGGCCTTGCCGTCTCCGTCGTCGTCCTTGCCGTCCGAGCAGTTCGCTTCGCGGACCACGCAGGCCTTGGCGCTCTGGGCGTTCAGGCCGCAGTTCCGGGTCGCGTCCGCGGCGTTGCAGCCGAGCCCGTCGCAGTCGGCGTCGTCGCAGTCGGCCTTGCCGTCCTTGTCGTCGTCCAGGCCGTTGGCGCAGTTGCCCTCGCGCGCGACGCAGGCGACCTGGCCGGTGCCGTTCTTGCCGCAGTTCTTGGTGGCGTCGTTCGCGTCGCAGGCCGAGCCGGCGCAGCCCGTGTCGGCGCAGTCAGTCGTGCCGTTGCAGTCGTTGTCGACCCCGTCCGCACACTGGAGCTCGGGCGAGCCGCCGCCGGGGCAGACGCAGTCGCCCGCGACGCAGGTGAAGCCGAACGGATCGCAGGGCTTGGCGTCGCACGCCGGGTCGTCGCAGTCGGCCTTCCCGTCGCGGTTGTTGTCCTGGTCGTCGTCGCAGACCAGCTCCACCGCCTTGCCCGACTGGCACTGGCAGGTGCCCGCCTCGTCGGAGCAGTCCTTCTGGTCGCAGGTGGGATCCGCGCAGTCCGTCGTGCCGTTGCCGTCGTTGTCCAAGAGGTCGGCGCAGGTGGTCTCGAGGCACTGGCCGCCGACGCACTGCGCTCCGGCCGCGCTGCAGTCGTGGTCGCAGGCGCCGCAGTGGTGGGGATCGACGCTGAGATCGAAGCCGTCGTCGGTGGTGCCGTCGCAGTCGTCGTCCTTGCGGTTGCAGGTCTCGGCCACCGTGCCCGGCTCGGTCCCCACGCACTTGAGCAGGCCGGCCTGGCAGACCTGGGTGCCCGCCGCGCACTCGCCCAGGTTGGTGGTGGTGCAGGCGGTGCCCATCTCGGCGACGTCGTTGTCCACCAGGCCGTCCTGGTCGTCGTCCTTGGCGTTGCACTTCTCGGCGGAGAACTCGCTGGCCTTGAAGCAGAGCGCCGCATGGCCGGCGTCGGCCTTCTGCGTCACGCACTTGAAGCCGTCGCCGCAGTCGGTGTCGGCGGCGCAGATGAAGCGGCCGGTCTCCGGGTCGGGCTTGAAGTCGCAGGCGCCGAGGCCGGCCACCAGGAGGATCGCGAGAGCGAAGAGCAGGGTCCGAGCGTTCATGGTCGTCTTCCTCGTCGTCGATCAGAAGGAGCCGGAGAGGGTGACTGCGGCGCCGCCCTCGATGGGGGCGAGGCTCGCATTGGGAGCCGGAGCCCCGTCGTTCTTCTTGTCGGCCGGCGGCGCGTCCTTGGGCCAGAGCAGCGCCGAGAGCACGGCGGTCACGGCGCCGGCGCCGGCGACGCCCCAGAAGACGTTGCTCAGCATCGCGTTGCGCTTGCCGGCGAGGGCGTCAGTGCGGCTGATGCCGTAGACGGGGCCGTTGCCGGCGGCGTTGGCCTTGCTGTTGGCGTCGACGCCCAGACCGATGGCGAGAGCGATGCTGGCCACGGCGACGCCGCCGCCCACCCAGGTGAGGGCGGGGATGTTGACGCCGCTGCCGGAGGCCGCCGCCGCCTCCTCCTGCGCCTTCTGGGCGATGGTCGGCAGGTCGTCCTCGAGCGTCTTGGCGCCGGGGATGGCGATGAGGGTGAGGGTGACCTTCTCGGTCGTGCCCTCCTCGACCGTGACGAACCGCTCGACCGGCAGGAAGCCGTCCTTGGTGAGCTTGATGGTGTGCTTGCCGGGCTTGGCTTCGACGGTGACCGGGGTCTTGCCGACGAGCTCGCCGTCGAAGAAGAGCGTGGCGTTGGGCGAGGTGGTGGCGATGGCGATTTGGCCCTTGGCCTCGGCCTTGCCGGCCAGCAGCCCGGGGATGGCGGCGGAGACGTCGGCCTGCAGCCGCCGCGAGGCGATGAGAATGGAGCGGTCGACGGTGGAGACGACCTGCTTGGCCTTCAGGTCGACCAGGTAGAGCTTGACCAGGTAGCTGGCCTCGCTGCGGTCGAGCGAGCCGACGACGATCCGGTCGACGCCCAGGCCGGCGGCCCAGCGGGTGACGCAGGACGCCGATCCAGAGCAGGCCTTGAGGTTCTTGATCGCCTCCGGGCCGAGCGCCTTCTCGACCGCGAAGGGGTCGAGCACCGTGGTGTCCGCCTGGCGGCTCGCGGTGTCGACGATGTCCTGGGTGAGCTTGGCGGCGATGCCCGAGAGGTTCTGGGGCGCGTGCATCTCGGCCACGGCCAGCTTCTGCGCGGCGTGCCCGGAGCGGGGGGCCGCGACCGCGGCGAGCAGGACGAAGAGCGCGAAGAGCGAGCGAGTTGCGAGGGTGCCCATGTCTACCTCCGGAAAGGCGCGGATTCTAGCAGACCTGCGCTAAGGTGGCCGGCCCCGAGGGCGGCATGACCGAGAGCGAAATCGCCACTGGTGAAGAAGAGGAAGCGGTCGCGGAGGACGAGCCGCGGCGGCCTCGATCCAGATGGTGCGCTTCGTCGTCGACACTGATGAGAATGCGGCTCCTTTGCCCTGAAGTGCGGGCTTCGCGGCAAGGAGCTAGTACGGCGCACCGAAAATTCTTTCCGGGATCCGTGAATGTCCTCGGGGCAAAAACCCACGAAGGGGCATGCCTGGTCCGCAAGCAATCAAGGTCATCATTCCCGAGAAGATTCGCGCGGAGTTGGAAGCAGCCGCGAGGATGGAGTGCGGTTCGCACCGCGACGTGGTCCGGGCGCGAATCGTCCTGCTGGCTGAGCAGGGGCTGACCAACCCGGAGATCGCAAGGCGTGCCGGCTGCACCGAGCGGAATGTCTACCGCTGGCGGACTCGATTCGCGCTGAACCCATCGATGGACAGCCTGAAAGACCGTGGCCGCACCGGCCGTCCGGCCCGAGTCGGCGTCGACGTGCGCTGTGGGCTCATCAAGCTGGCCTGCGAGCGGCCGGACAAGGAGAAGGCGCCTCTGCGGGACGTCTGGACGCATGCCGCCTTGCGGGCCGCGCTCGAGGCCGAAACCGGCGAGCGGATCAGCCTCACCGAGATCGGGCGCATCCTGAAGGCGGCGGAGTTGAGGCCGCATCGAGTCCGCTACTGGCTCCATAGCCCGGACCCGGACTTCCGGCCCATGGTCCAGCGCATCTGTGACCTGTACGTCTCGCCGCCGCCGGGCGCCTCGGTGGTCTGCATCGACGAGAAGACCTGCATCCAGGCGCTCGAGCGAAAGCATCTCGGACGGCCGGCGGCGCCGGGGCGGGAAGGTCGGCGCGAGTTCGAGTACATCCGCCACGGCACCCGCGCGCTCATCGCTGCCTTCGACGTCCGCACCGGCAAGGTCTTCGGGCAGCTCCGGAAGCGGCGCACCGCGGCCGACCTCGACGCTTTCATGGAGGCGCTTGCTCGCCGCTATCCCCGCGGCCCGGTGTACGTCATCTGGGACAACCTCAACATCCACCATGGCGACGCCTGGGTCCGCTTCAACAAGCGGCACGGCGGACGGTTCCACTTCGTCTACACGCCCAAACACGCCTCGTGGGTCAACCAGGTCGAGATCTGGTTCGGCATCCTGCAACGGCGAATCATCAAGAACGCGAACTTCGCCACACCCGAGGCGATGGTGACGCGCATCGAGGACTTCATCCGCTACTGGAACGACTTCGAGGCGCACCCCTTCCGCTGGACATTCCGCGGTCGCTTCCATGACGATGGCTCGCGCCACGCCGCTTGAGCGGCGGGCACGCGAGCCCATGAACAAGAGCGACGACGGCCGACGCACAGCCGAGCAGCTCCTCTGCGAGCACCCCGAGCACAAGCACCTGCGCGTGCGCGCCAAGGGCGACCTCGTGACGCTGGAGTCGGGCCCGGAGGACGACCCGATTCCCCACCTGCGCTTCCGCCGCGCCACCGTGCAGTGGTGGTACCTCGAGATGCCCACGCACACTGGCCGCTGGGAAAAGACTCCCTACCGCGCGACCATGCGCGAGCTATTCGCCATTGTTGAGGAGCAATTCGGCTGGACTCTGGAACCAGTGAATATTCCTGGTGATTTCAACCCAGAAAGATCTTAGGGCGCGCAGTACTAGAGCTACCGCACGAGCGGCCGCATCGACGGCAGCTCCCGCCCGCCGCCGCCCGCTGCAAGCTTCCTCTCGACCGCCTTTCCCACGTCTCCGCCCAGGCTGAACTTGAGCCCGATGGACGGGATCTCGAACGTCGTGCCCTTGAACAGGCCGAGGAACCCGCCGGGGCGGGAGCTGACGAGACGGATCTCCCGCCACGGGACGCAGGGGATGCCGCGCTGGAAGGCGGGCCGGAACAGCCAGCTGGCGGCGATGTGCAGGCCGCGCTGGCCGATTCCCACGTAGAGCGCTCCGTTGAAGTTGACGCCGCGGATCCTCCCGGACGCGGCGCCGAACGACTCCTCGCAGTGCTAGGCCACGGGCGGGTAGCGCGAGAGCAGCTCCGAGTGCCCGGCGATGAACCCGAGGACGGTCGTCACCAGCACCCACATCCCGATGAAGAAGACCGGGAACAGGGCGATGAGCCACGTCGGAGGCGGCGCCGTACGGCCGGCGGCGGCGAGCACCAGATCGAGCGTCATGCGCGGAGAATTGGGAAGCTCCGGGCGCGGGTCAACCCGCGCTTCGCTGCGCCGGCTCGCCCAGCCAGGACGCCTCCAGGCGCTGCTCGTCCTTGATCCCCTCGACGCGCGCGCTGAGGGGACGCACCCGCTCCACCTCGAGCAGCGGCCGTACGGTGAGCTTCGTTAGCACCACCTGGCGAGCGAAGGCGCGCCTTGCCGTGGCAGCCCTCGCCCCGCGAGGCTTGTCGCGACGGCCAGCGACGGACCGCGCCAGACTCACCCATCGGCCATGAGGGACGCAGTTGCCCTCCTGGCGCAGGTGGCCCGGGCTGTCCGCATGAGCCCGTCGTGCCCTCGAGCTTCTTGGCGCTGTGCGCGATGAGAGGACGCCGAAGGAGCAGATGTCGCAGGAGCCGGCCGCCGGCTGCAGATGCGCCGCGGGCGGGGCCTGGCAAGCCTGGACATCGCGTTCGGAGCCGCGCTGATCGTCCGCCGCCGGCGAGGCTAGGCTTCGCCCGAGGGCAGACGGCAGGAGCGCTCGCCATGCTAGAAGCGTGGCTATGCGAACGCTCCTCCTCGCCGGCCTCTGCGTCCTCTTCGCCACGGGTTGCCCCAGCGGCGGGGGCGTGCCGCTCGAGCAGTACCTGTCCGAGACCTACCGCGCCTCGTGCGTCCGATATTCCCGGTGCGGTTACTTCAGCTCGGAGGCCGCGTGCAACGCGTATTTCGAGACGGCGCTCGGGACGACCTCCATGCTCGAAGACTTGATCCTGGCCCCGGTCCGCGCCGGGGAGGTCAGGTATGACGGCCAACGCGCCCGCGCCTGCTTCGAGGGCATCGCGAAGGGCTCGTGCAACATCCTGGAGAGCCCCGAAGAGTGCCAGTACGTCTTTGAGGGCCTCGTCGGCGTGGGCGGCGAGTGCAAGTCGAGCGAGTGCGTGCCCGACGCCTATTGCACCTACGCGACGGGCTCGCTTGCCACCTGCCCAGGCACCTGCAAGGCCCGGGTGGCCGAGGGCGGCCACGCGACGAGCAACGCCGAGTGCGTGCGGCCCCTGGTCGTCATCGACGGCAAGTGCAGCAAGCCGCGGCGGGCCGGCGAGAGCTGCCAGTCGGCGGGCTACGAGTGCGCGAGCGGCCTCACTTGCTCCGAAGGGACCTGCAAGGCGTACGGGGTCATGGGCCAGGCCTGCACCTCCGTCGCGACCTGCGCGCTGTTCCAGGGCTGCATCGACGGGACGTGCCAGGCGCCGGCCGGCGTCGGGCAGTCCTGCAGCGCCCTCTCGTCCTTCGCCTGCAAGCTCGATCTGTACTGCGACTCCACCGCGGCGTCGCCGACCTGCAAGGAGCGCCCCGGCGAAGGTCAGGCGTGCGGAGGGGCCTCCACCTGCAAGGGGACGCTCGCGTGCGAAGTCGCGAGCAAGACGTGCACCCGGCCGGCCAGCGTCGGCCAGAGCTGCGCCACCGTGAGCTGCGACAGCTCGGGTTTCTGCGATCTCCAATCGCACCAGTGCGTCGCCCGACTCGCCAAGGGCGCGGCCTGCACGGGCTACGACCAGTGCGTCACGGGCACCTCGTGCTCCAAGGGCACCTGCAAGTCGTACGACGAGTGCCCCTGACTATCGCCGCCCGCGATCAGCGCTCGGCGGGCGCGGACTCGGCGCCTCGGAGGAGCCCCATCGCGCCGCTGGCCTCGACTCTCGCGCTGCGATGAGCGTGCGCTTCGTCGTCGAGCCCAACTACAAGGGGTGGCGGCTGGACCGGTACCTGTGCGCCAAGATCCGCAGGCTCTCGCGGGCCAGGGCGCAGGACATCATCAAGGCCGGCAAGCTCAGCGACCAGCCGCTCAAGCCCTCGACCCTGGTGAAGCCGGGCATGGTGCTGACGTTGATCCGGCACCGCGAGCCGGAGCCGGACACGCCGCGGGAGCTGCCGGTGGTCTACCGCAACGACGAGCTCCTGGTGGTCGACAAGCCGGCGGGCCAGCCGATGCACCCGACGGCGCGCTACTTCACCGGGACGCTGGTGGCGCCGGCTCGGGCGCTGGCCAAGGAGGGCGAAAGGCCCGACCCGGCGCACCGGCTGGACCGCGAGACGAGCGGGCTCGTCGTCTGCGGCACGAAGCCGGAGTGGACGCGCTCGCTCAAACTCGGCTTCGCCGCACCTGGGCGCGGACGAGTGCGGCGCGAATGAGGACCTGCTCCAGCGCTACGCCAACCTGTGGCTCGACGCGACGATCGCCGACGACTTCCTGTTCCCGCCGCCTGCGCGGCAGCTCGATGTGCGGCCGGGACGCATCCTCTACTGGACCGACTTCCCACACCTCGCCTACGCCTGGGACCGCGAGCTCGCCCGGCTGCGGCGCTGGGTGCGCGACGAAGCGCGCGAGGAGCTGAGCCTGCCTGTCGAGAAGGCAAGCCCTGACGTCTCGCGGCGCCGACTCGTCCCACGCGGGAGGTTCGCCCTTGCCTTGGTCGCCGGCCCGCACGGACACCCTCTGGGGCACAGAAGGAGGGGCCACCGGCCGGGGAAGCGCTGGCCGGGCTCACCAGAGCGAAGGGAGGAGCGAGAAGCCCTCAGGCGATCGGTCCCTTGTCTTCCTGGCAGCGAGCGCGGGTGACGCCCGAAGAACCGCAGCATTCGTCACGTGAGGGGAATGAGCTTGGGGCCGTCCGCTCAGCAGAATTCCTGGCGGTCGCACAAAGGGTCGGGCCTTCGACTCGCAGGCGACCGTCCTCGGAGTTCACGTCCATGGCTCTTCGCTTACCGGGAGTAGCGCTGCTTCTCGTCGCCGGCTGTTCTGGCGCTGGCACCGATGAGGAGACGACCTCCTCGCGGCAGAGTGCGTTGACCTCCTCGCTGCTGCCGGAGGCCGACGTCTACGTGCGCTCGGGCATCTACGCCAACCAGAACTTCGGCAGCGCCACCTCCATCCTCGTCGGCCTCAACCAGTCCGGGACCACCGCAGGCGGCGCCCTCCGCTTCACGGTCGGCGCTCTCGACGGCCCGGTCACGAGCGCCCGGCTGCGCCTCTACATCACCGACGGCTCGACGAGCAGCGCCGAGGTCTGGACCTTCTCCTCGACCACCTGGGGCGAGACCACGACCACCTGGAACAACCGGCCCGCGGTCGACGGCACGCGCATCGCGCTCGTCGGGGTCACCAGTCCCAGCACCTTCGTGGAGGTCGATGTGACGAGCGTGGTCAGGGCGAGCTCCGTGCTCTCGCTCGCGTTCGTGCCGCGTTCCTCGGACCTCTTTGCGTTCAATTCCAGGGAGGCCTCGACCAACCAGCCGACGCTCGTGATCCAGACCGCCACGCCTGTCGATGCTGGTGTGCCCGGGCCCGATGCCGCGCAGCCTGGACCCGACGCCGCGCAGCCTGGACCCGACGCAGCGCAGCCCGGACCCGATGCCGCGCAGCCTGGACCCGACGCCGCGGTCTTTCCTCCGACCATCGGCGTGGTCGGGGTCATGACCCGCGTTCGCCCCGACCAGCCGACACCGCCGCTGGCCGTGGGCGCCGTCATCTCCGCGGCGCGCAACGAGTTCGAGTCCTTCCAGATCGTCATTGTCGGACCCGCCACCAACGTAAGCGTGACTCCTTCGGCGCTGACCGGTCCCGCGACCATCCCTGCAGCCGATGTCCGGCCCTACCAGGAAGCGGTGGTGACGCTCTCCGAGCCCTCGTCGGTCGACTCGACCGCCGCGACCTTCCCCGCCCGGTTCCCGGACGCGCTCGTCCCCGGTATCGACGAGTTCGTCGGCGAGACGCGCAACGGCTTCCCGTTCTCGGTGCTGCCAGGCGAGACGCGGGCCATCTGGGTCGACGTCTACGTGCCGCTCGGAACGCCCTTTGGCGTCTACACCGGTCAGGTCGTAGTCACCTCCCAGGAAGCCACGGCCACCGTGCCGGTGTCCCTCACCGTGTGGGACTTCGAGCTGCCGCAGAACGCCAGTCTGCGCACAGCCTTCGGCTTCGACTACGGCGCCATCCTGTCCCCGACCGGCCACGCCATCCCCTTCGCCGACGCGCGCTGGTTCCCGCTCCGCCAGCGCTACGGGCGCCTGGCCCTCGACCACCGCATCTCGCTGTCGGTCATCGACGACGGCTTCGACGACGACATGGCTCACTTCAACACCTGGTACGGGCCGCTGCTGGACGGCACCGCCGGGACGACCGAGCCCAACGCGTCGCTGCGGTCGGTGCAGGCGCTGGGCAACCTGTCGACCTGGGCGACCGACTTCAAGGCGCACGGCTGGTTCGACCGGCTCTTCCAGTACACCTGCGACGAGCCCCCGCGGCGGTGCGCCTGGAGCGACATCCCGGCGCGGGCGAGCGCGGCGCACGGTGTCGATCCGAGCTTCCGCACCCTGGTCACCACCACCATCCAGTCCGCCGACGCCAACGGCGTCACCACGTCGATCAACATCTTCGTTCCGCTCATCAACTTCCTCGACGACAAGCCGGTGGCGGAAGGTGGCATCGCGACCTACGTCGGCAACCAGCGGGCGAAGTACGACGCCTTCCTCGCCGCCAACCCGATCAACGAGATCTGGACCTACCAGAGCTGCATGAGCTACGGCTGCGAGACGACTGAGCCGTACGCCACCGGCTGGCCGAGCTACATGATCGACGCGAGCCCGCTGCGCAACCGGGCCGAGGAGTGGCTGAGCTGGAGCCTCCGGCTCTCGGGCGAGCTCTACTCCGACACGGTGCTCAACTACTCCGCTCAGGACCCCTGGGTCGACCCCTTGGCACACCTCGAAGGCGGCAACGGCGAGGGCACGCTGTTCTACCCGGGGCGCCCGAACAAGATCGGTGGCGCGACCCACATCCCCGTGGCCTCCATCCGCCTGAAGATGATCCGCGAGGGCCAGGAGGACTACGAGTACCTGAAGCTGTGCGCGAGCCTGGGGGCGCCTGACCTGTCGAACTTCCTGGCCTCGGACCTCTTCCCGCATCCCTACCAGCTGGACACGAACCCGCAGCACCCCGGCCGCGACCAGGCGGCGACGCTCATGAGCTACCGGGAGCAGCTCGCCCAGCGCATCGTCTGCCTGAAGGGCTCGCCGCAGTGCCAAGGCACGCCGGCGCTGGCCATCACCCAGGGCCCGGCGGTCAGCGGCATCACCGGCGCGGCCGCGACCATCACCTGGGCGACCAACCAGGCCTCGAGCACCGTCGTCCACTACGGCCCGACGGCCTCCTACGGCTCGACGACCACCGGCAGCGGCGACAGCCTCGCGCACAGCGTGGCGCTCAGCGGCCTGAGCCCGGACACGAGCTACCACTTCCAGGCGGTCTCTTCGAACGCCGGCGGCACGGCGTCCTCGGCCGACCAGACCTTCACGACCCTGCCCTCCGCGGCTCCGGACTTCGCGCTCTCCGCCACCCCGTCGAGCCGGAGCACCGCCGCGGGAGGCGGAGCGAGCTACGCGGTGACGGTGACTCCGCTCAATGGATTCTCGGGGTCCGTGACGCTGTCGGCGGGCGGGCTGCCTTCGGGAGCGCTCGCCTCGTTCAGCCCCAACCCGACGGCCACCTCCGCGACGATGACCGTGACGACCTCGGCGACCGGCGCAACCGGGGCCTTCACGCTGACCATCAGCGGCACCAGCGGCGCGCTCGCGCACACGGCCACGACCCTGCTGACGGTCCTCCCACCCGCGGTCGTGACGAACGGCGACTTCGAGGCAGGCGACCTCACCGGCTGGACGCTCTCCGCGGGGAATCCGCCGCAGGTTGTCACTACGGCGCGCTCGGGGGCCTTCGCGGCGCAGGTCGGGAGCAGCCTGTCGTCGGGCACGGAGAGCACCCTGAGCCAGGCCATCACCGTCCCGGCGGCGGGAGGCACGCTCAGCTTCTGGTACTACCCGCACTGCACGGGCGGAGTGAGCGTGGCGTGGCAGCAGTTCCAGCTGCGCAGCTCCACCGGCGCGGTGCTCGTCTCGTCGCGGATCTGCTCGAACTCGCAGGTGTGGACGCCCGCGACGCTCAACCTCGGCGCCTGGGCGGGGCAGAGCGTCGTGCTCTGGTTCACGGCGCACGACGACAATGTTGTCGGAAGCCAGACCTGGCTCTGGCTCGACGACGTGCAGGTGCAGTAGGGGCGCAGCCGACGGCGGCGGCTGGAACCCGCCGAAACAAGTGCCCTTCCTGAAGGCCTCGGAGCTGTCAGCCGGGCGCATTCGGACGGGCGAAGGAGGGGCCCTTCGAGGAGGACTTCCGAGGTTCTGCGGCAGGAGCTGACCTCCCGGCGCACCCCGCGATCTGGCCACGAGCGTAGACGATCCCCGGGCGACCGCCGTGGGTCGCGAAGGAAGGGAGAAGAGAGAGGAGGGACGGAGCCGGAAACCGAGCTTCCCGTCAGTCGTCCGAAGCGGGAGTGGAGCCCGCCACCACCCAGAAGGAAACGTCGGCGAGCTGCGAGGTCGTCGGCGGCGAGGGCCACGCCGTCGATAGTCTTGAGCCTGGCCACGGACCTCGTCGACTTCTTGAAGCGAGGAGGCGCGGATTCCAGGCAGACCTGCGCTAAGGTGGCCGGGCCCCGAGGGCGGCATGACCGAGAGCGAAATCGCCACTGGTGAAGAAGAGGAAGCGGTCGCGGAGGACGAGGCGGCGGAAGCCGCCGCGGCGTCCTCGACCTACACCGTGCGCTTCGTCGTCGAGCCCAACTACAAGGGGTGGCGGCTGGACCGGTACCTGTGCGCCAAGATCCGCCGGCTCTCGCGGGCCAAGGCGCAGGACATCATCAAGGCCGGCAAGCTGAGCGACCAGCCGCTCAAGCCCTCGACGCTGGTGAAGCCCGGGATGGTGCTGACGATGATCCGGCACCGCGAGCCGGAGCCGGACACGCCGCGGGAGCTGCCGGTGGTCTACCGCGACGACGAGCTCCTGGCGGTCGACAAGCCCTCGGGCCTGCCGATGCACCCGACGGCGCGCTACTTCACCGGGACGCTGGTGGCGCTGGCGCGGGCGCTGGCCAAGGAAGGCGAGAAGCCCGACCCGGCGCACCGGCTGGACCGCGAGACGAGCGGGCTCGTCCTCTGTGGCACGAGGCCGGAGTGGACGCGCTCGCTCAAGCTCGGCTTCGCCGCGGGGCGGATGCGCAAGGCGTACCTGGCCATCACCGAGGGCGCGCCGGAGGAGGACCGCTTCGAGGTGGACCTGCCGCTGTCGGTGGGCGGCGAGACGGTGCGCATCCGCGTGGTGGGCGACCGCGCGAACGGCAAGGCGGCGACGACGCGGTTCGAGGTGCTGGAGCGCCACGAGATCGGTGGGGAGAAGTTCGCGCTGGTGCGGTGCGAGCCGTTGACCGGGCGGCAACACCGAATCCGCGCCCACCTGTCGGCGAAGGGGTTCCCCATCGTCGGGGACAAGGATCTACGGGAAGGACGAGCGGATCTTCGTGCGCTTCACCGAGAAGGCGCTCACCGACGAGGACTGGAAGGCGCTGCGGCTGCCCCGACACGCGCTGCACGCGGCGGAGATCGAATTTCCGCACCCGAAGGACCGGCGGCCGATGAAGCTGACGGCGGAACTGCCGGAGGACTTGAAGCGCTTTCTCGCGGGGACGCCGGGGGAGCCTTGAGCTTCGCGCAGACCATTCCTCCGCTCCGTCCGCCTTCCTTTCTCCCCTTCCTCTTCATCTGAGCTGGCCCAGGTTGGTGGCGGCGGGCCTCCGGGCCCGCCCTTGGGCCTCACTCCGCCTCGAGGAACTTCCGCAGCTTCAGGTACGCATCCTCGAGCCCATCCATCCCCACGTGCTCGCCGGCCTGGTGCGCCTGGCTGGTCAACCCGGGCCCGAAGTTGACGGCGTCGATACCCACCGCCGCCAGCCGCGCCACGTCCGTCCACGCCTGCTTTGACGAGGACTTCGCTCCGGTCACCGCCAGGAAGCGCTTGAGGTGCGGATTGCCCGCGCAGACCCGGCCCGCCATCGCGCGGTCCACGATCTCCACGTCCGCGCGGCCCGCGACCATCTCGCGGACCTCCTGCTCCGCCTGCGCCTCGCTCTTGCCCGGCGCGAACCGGTAGTTGAGGTTGAGCTCGAAGGTCTCGGGGACGATGTTGCGCGCTCGCCCGGCGCTCGCCAGCGTCAGGCTCGCCACCTCGAAGAACTCGTAGCCGTCGATCTCCACGCGCCTGCGCTGCCTCGCCGCCATCTCCGCCAGGAACGGCGCCGACTTGTGGATGGCGTTCTCGCCCTGCCACGGCCGGGCGCTGTGCGCGCTCTTGCCCCGGAACGTGACCTTGGCCTGCAGCGAGCCGACGCAGCCGACCTGCACCTCGCCATCGGTCGACTCGAGCGCGAAGGCCAGCGCCGACTTCTTGAGCTGTGGCACCTGCTCCAGCACCGGGCCCAGGCCGTTCTCGGCGAACGGGCCTTCTTCACGGTCATAGAAGACGAGCGCCAGGTTGCACGGCAGCTTGGCGAGCTCGAGGTCCTCGGCGAGCGCCATCATCACGGCGTCGCCGCTCTTCATGTCCGACGAGCCCAATCCGAAGACCTGGTCCCCTTCGATGCGCGCGGGCTTCTCGCCCGGATGCGCGGGCACCGTGTCCAGGTGGCCAACCAGGAGGATCGTCGGCCGCGGGTCGTCCAGCTTGCCGGCGACGATGCTGTGGCCGATGCGGAGCACGTTCTGGCCGAACCGCGCGCGGGCCCAGGCTTCGACGTGGTCGGCGATGAGCTTCTCGTCGCCGGTCACCGAGGGGATTCGGCAGAGCTCCAGGGTTCGCTCGGCCAGCCGGGTCGCTAGTGCACTTGCCATCCTCGGATCTCCGTTTGTACGCGGGCCAGCGCGCTTCAGATTCTCTCTTCCAGACGGCTGCCCCCGGCGCGGAGGCCGGGCACTACCCAGTCGCGCCAGACACTACCCGGGTCACACTTGCACCCCGTAGTCGCGCAGCGCCGCGTTCAGGCTCACCTTCTTGTCCGTCGCTTCGCTGCGCTTGCCGATGATCAACGCGCAGGGCACGCCGTACTCCCCCGCCGGAAACTTCTTGGTCCGCACGCCAGGGATGACGATCGACCGCGCGGGCACGCGGCCTTTGTAGACGACCTCTTCAGTCCCGGTGACGTCGATGATCTGCGTGCTCGCGGTGATGACCACATTGGCGCCCAGCACGCACTCCTTCTCCACCAGCGCGCCTTCGACCACGATGCACCTGCTGCCGACGAAGCAGTCGTCCTCGATGATCACCGGGCTGGCATTGGGGGGTTCGAGCACGCCGCCGATGCCGACGCCGCCCGCCAGGTGCACGTTCCGGCCGATCTGCGCGCAGCTGCCGACCGTCGCCCAGGTGTCGACCATGGTGCCGCTGCCGACCCAGGCTCCGATGTTGACGTAGCCGGGCATGACGATGGCGCCGCGCTCGACGAACGCTCCGTAGCGGATGGTGCCGGGCGGCACGACCCGCACGCCGGCCTCGTCGAGGTTCTTCTTCACCGGGATCTTGTCGTGGAAGGCGAGCGGCCCGGCCTCGGTCAGCGTCATCTCGCTCACGCCGAAGTAGAGCAGGATGGCCTGCTTGACCCAGGCGTTGACGTGCCAGGCGCCGTCGTTGCCGTGCTCGGCCACCCGCAGGTGCCCGGCATCGAGCGCGGCGATGGTCTCCAGCACCGCCTTCTTGACCGCGAAATCCTTGAGCTTCGCCCGGTCCGCGAACGCCTCCTCGATCACCTGCCGATGCTTGTCCACGCGTGCCTCCTGCGGCTCCGAAGTCCGGGAAGCTAACCGCGCCGGCGCTCGGGCGCGCAAGGTCCGTCTGCGCCTTGCCGCCTGCCTCGTCGGACACCTGGCTTGTCCTCGCCTCGACGTTCGCATACAAGCCTGGGGCCTGGGCATTTCGCACCGGCGCTCCGGATGCGCAGATGCGAGCCCTCCTCTTCCCGGATTCCTTCAAGGAGCCACCCATGACCGCCGCTTCGATGACCCTGGCCGATGCCGTCCTCCCTCGCGGGCGCGCCGTGCGCGATGCGCTGCTGGTCCTGGGCTTCGCCGGGCTCCTCGCGGTCTCCTCGCAGATCTCCATCCCGCTGCCGGGCACGCCGGTTCCGCTGACGCTGCAGACGTTGGCCGTGCTGCTCACCGGCATGGTGCTCGGCTCGCGCCGCGGCCCCGCCGCCGTCCTGGCGTGGCTCTCCGCCGGAATGCTGGGCCTGCCCGTCCTCGCGACCGGCAGCTTCACCGGCGGCTACCTGGCCGGCTTCGTCGCCGCCGCGTTCCTGGTCGGCCTGCTCGCCGAGCGCCGCTGGGATCGCCGCCCGCTGACCACCGTGGCCGCCATGGTCCTGGGCTCCTTCGTCATCTACGCCTGCGGCGCCGCCTGGCTCGCCGCCTTCGTCGGCGTGAAGGCCGCCCTCGTCCAGGGCGTGCTCCCCTTCCTCGTCGGCGACGCGATCAAGAATCGCCGCCGCCACCGCCGCGCTGCCTTTCGCCTGGTCTCGCCTCGGCCGCGCCGGCCAGCAGTGAGGCTCGTCCTCGCGAAGGTGCAGTGAGGCCGGCCCGCCGCCTGCTCCTCGTCGTCGCGGCGCTCCTCGGGGGCGCCGCGTGCGACTCTCCCGCCGCCTCCGGTACCTCCGACGCCTCGGTGCTCGCGCCGGATGGTGGCGTTGACGCGCGAGGCGCCGATGTCGGCCTTGATGCCAGCCTCCTCGCCGCGGACGTGGGCACGGTCCCGTTCCCAGCCGATGCCGCCCTCGTCGCGCCAGACGCCGCCCCGCCCGCTTCCGCCGATGCCGCCTCCGGGACGGCTCCGCTCTGGTTCCTCCACCTGAGCGACACGCACCTGGGCGAGAACACCGGGCCCGCGCCCGGGAACCTCCAAGCCTTCGTGCGCGACGTGCTCCCCGTGATCAAGCCGGCGCTCACCGTCCACACCGGCGATGTGACCGACTCCGGCGACCCCGCGCAGTACGACGCCTATGCCGCCCTCGTCTCCGGAAAGGTGGCGGGGTTCCCGCTCTACTCGGAGATCCCCGGCAACCACGACGTGAAGACCGACACCACCGCCGACTTCCTCGCGAAGACCCCCACGGGTCTGGCCGGCGGCGGCGTCTGGGGAGTGCACGACCTCGACACGACGAGCGGCCGGATCCGCCTGGTGCGCACCAGCACCGTCGACTCCGGCTCCGGGGCGCTGCGGCTCCTGGGAATCCTGAGCAGCGGCCAGGTCGACGCGCTGCTCGCCGCACCTGCCAGCCCGGTCCCCGTCTGGCGCACGCTGCTCGCGGCCCACCATCCGCCCAGCGCGCTCTCGTCCACCAACTCCGACGAGAAGATGCAGCAACTGCTCGCGCACTTCGCGCCGGCCGTCTACCTCTGCGGCCACGTGCACCTCGAGGCCTTCTCCTGGCAGGGGCAGACGCTGGTGCTGCAAGCCTCGACGCTCGGACGCGAGAACGGCAGCGAAGGCCACTTCGCGCTCGGGGCCCTCGACGAGGACGGTCCGGCGGCGCGCAGCATCGCCATCGACTACACCAAGGCACCGACCGTCTCCTGGCCGCTCGTGCTGGTGACCTATCCCGGCAATGCCACGCTAGGCGGGACCAACCCGGTCGCGAAGGCGGTGAAGGCCGGGGCGTCGATCTCGGTGCGGGCGCTCGCCTTCTCGCCCAGCGGCGCGAGCTCGGCCCGAGTCCGGCTGGACCAGGGAACCTGGACGCCCATGACTTCGACCGACGCCACGCTGTGGACGGCGGCGATCGCGGCGCCGGTGGCGAGCGGCAAGCACACGGTCGAGGTGTCCGCGATGAGCGCGGAAGGGTCCGGCGGCCACGTCGTGACGGTCTCGGTCGTGCCCTGAAGCGGCTACGTTTCCTTGGCGAACTCGAGGACGCGCTCGAGCTTCTTGTTTAACCATCCCCCGGCAAAGCCGGGGGAATTCGTAATGTGAGCCGCCAAAGGCGGCATTACGAGGGCCGCTCAGCGCGGCCCTCGATGTTGTGGGCCACCTTTCGGTGGCTTACTGCCAGAGCCTGAGCTGGTCCAACCGCTTGTCTTCCTCTTCCTGACACCGGATGTACTCGCGGATCACGACCTCGTCGCGGCCTACCGTGGAGACGAAGTACCCCCGCGCCCAGAAGCTCTGCCCGACGAAGTTCCGCTTCCTCTCGCCGTAGTGCCGCGCAAGGTGGATCGCGCTCTTGCCCTTCATGTAGCCCACCACGTGCGCGACCGAGTACTTCGGCGGGATGCACAACAGCATGTGCACGTGGTCCACCATCAGGTGCCCTTCCAGCACCTTGCTCTCCTTGTGCTCGGCCAGGCCGCGGAACACCTCCCCGAGGTACTTCCGCAGCTCGCCGTACAAGACCTTCCTCCGGCACTTCGGGATGAAAACGACGTGATACTTGCAGTCCCACTTCGTGTGATTGAGGCTTTCCAAATCGTCCACAGGTTCTCCCTTCGTGCGCTTGGCGGCTCACGACCGGGGTTCCTGTGGGCGATTCCAGTAACTGTCAAACTTCTGCTGCCACCCCGGCAAAGCCGGGGGGACTCCCGCTACGCTAGCCTGAGCGACTGGCAGAAGGCGCGAAGCGCGTCCATGTCCGTGCTTGGGTTCCGGTCGAGCAACTCGAGGACGTCATTCGCGGACTTGGGCCCGCCCGCGTAGAGCTTGAAGGCGACGAGCGTGAACAGGCTTGCGACCTTGAGGGCGCCCCTCTCGTCAACCGGAACGGCCGTCAGGCACGCCTCTTTGACCAACCGCCCACTTCGACTGACCAGCCTTCTGCCCTGAGGGCCACCGCGACCTGCCCCAGTTGGTCGGGACTGATGCCAATCGCCAGGTCGAGGTCCCTGGTCAGCCGCGGATAGCCGTGCGCGGCAAGTGCTATCGCCCCGATGACCACCGTCTCGATGTGTCGCCCCGCCAGGATCTCAGCGGCTCTCTCGGCGACCCGGAGAGTACGTTCTGCGCGCGTCTCATTCACCCGCCGGTGGTTCTGGCGCGCTCGAGGATGGGCAGCCACTGGCTCAACTCGAGCGCCTCGATCATTCTTTCGCGAGGCGTCATCGCCCAGATGCGCGCCATCTCCGCTCGGCGCGCCTCGTCCGCGCACTTGCTCGGTCTTGTCCCCAGCAGGTTGGCGATTGGGTTCTTGGGCTTCGCGTCAGTCACGTCTCAAGGATAACCCGGAAGCCCGTCTCGAGCCTGCGTGCAGCGTCCCCGCCCGGTTCCGTGCTACCCCTTCAGGTGACCCGTTTCGCGGAGAGCCCATGGAATCGTACGAGCCCTTCGTCTCGCTGGGCGTCGCCCTGGCGGCCGGCCTGCTCATCGGGATGGAGCGCCAGCAGTCCGCCAACGAAGACGACCCGGGCAACTTCCTGGGCGGCGCGCGCACCCACCCGCTGGTGGCGCTGGTCGGCGCCTGCTCGATGCTGCTCGCCCGGCAGCTGGGCGTCGTGGCGCTGGCGATCGGCCTGCTGGCCGTGGGCGCCTTCGTCGTCGTCAGCTACGTCGACGACGTGAAGAAGGGCCGCGACCGCGGGCTGACGAGCGAGGTCGCCTTCCTCTTGAGCTTCTCGCTCGGCGCGCTCGCGCTCAGCCAGGGCGTCATCGAGCCGGTCCAGCAGAAGCTGATCGCCGTGGCCTCCATCGCGGTGGTCGCCACGCTGCTGCTCTCCATCAAGCTGTCGCTGCACTCGGTCCTGGCCAAGGCGTCGAAGGAGGACGTGTTCGCGACGCTCAAGTTCCTGCTGGTGGCGGTGGTGGCGCTGCCGCTGCTGCCCGACCGGACCTTCGGCCCGCTCGACGTGCTCAACCCGCGCAACCTGGGGCTGATGGTGGTGCTCATCGCGGGCATCAGCTTCGTCGGCTACCTCGCCATCCGCATCCTCGGCGCGCGCCGCGGCCTGGGGCTGACCGGCCTGGTCGGCGGGCTCGTCTCCTCGACCGCGGTGACGCTGTCGTTCTCCGGCCGCGCCAAGGAGGAGCCGCGGCTCAACGCCTCGTTCGCGCTCGCGGTGGTGCTCGCCTCCAGCGTGATGTTCCTGCGCGTCTTGCTGGAGGTGGCGGTGGTGAACCAGGAGCTCCTGCCGCGGCTGGCCATCCCCATGGGCGCGATGGCGGTGGGCGGAGCGCTCTCCAGCGCCCTCCTCTACCGGCGCTCGCGCAAGGTCGAGGCGTCGCTACCGGAGATCCAGTTCTCGAACCCCTTCGAGCTCTCCTCGGCGCTCAAGTTCGCGGCGCTCTTCGGGGTCATCCTCCTCGTCTCCAAGGCCGCCACCACCTACTTCGGTGCTGGCGCCACCTACCTGACCGGCCTGCTCGCCGGGACCACCGACGTCGATGCGATCACGCTGTCCATGGCGCGGCTGGCCAAGGGAACCATCTCCGCCGAGGTGGCGGTGACGACCATCCTCATCGCGGTCGCGTCCAACAGCGTGGTGAAGGCGACCATGGCGACCGTCGTCGGCGGCTGGGCGTTCGGGCGGATCATCGCGCTGGCGTACCTGGTCTCGGTGGCGCTGGGCGGCCTCGGGCTGGCGCTGCTCTGGTCCGGGGTGATCTGAATTGCGGACCGGGGGCTGAAGGCCCCCGGCTACCTGGGTGAAAGCCCACTAAAGGGGCTGGCCCCCGAATCCGCCACCGTGGAGTCGTCCTGGCCGCCTGTGGCCTACGATGCTTGGCCATGGTTCGCCTCTGCCTGTTTCTGACGCTTCTGCTCCCGCTCCTTGCCGCCTGCCCGCCTCCTGTGGCGTCCTCGTCCGATTCGGCTCATGGGCGTCCCGACGGAGCGGTCGGTGCTGATGCCGGCGCCTCGGATGCTGGTGCTGCGCTCGATGCTGCGGCCGCTCCCGACTCGGGTGGACTTCCCGATGCTGCGGCAGCTGAGGTCTTCGATGCCTCCGCTGCGCCCGATGCGCTTCCCTTCCCCCTCGCGCCCTACCCGGCCACCTGCGCCATCGGCACCCTCGACTCCTTCGAGGCCGCCGGCGACCTCGCGCGCTGGACCTGCTCCAACTGGGCAACGGCCACGCTCGACCCGGAGGGTCATCCCTTCCCGGTCTCCGCCACCTCCGCCGGCGCGACGGAGGGCTCCTCCGCGCTCTCGGTCCCCGTCCGCTTCACGGGCGCCGGCTACGAGCAGGGCTATGTCGGCCGGGACGCACCGACCTCGCTCGCCGGCTGCGCCCGGATCTCGATGGATGTCTCGCTTCCCGCAAACGCCCCCACCGGCCTGCGCGCGCTCGCCGTTCTGCTGATGGGCCCGGACTCCGCCTTCTGCACGCAGGAGACCGCGACGCCGCTCGTCCCGGGCTCGACCGTCACCGTCTCCTTCGCCCTCTCCGCCGGCACCACTCCCGTTCGGCCTCGCGACTGGTACGCCGATATCCGCGGCGTCGGCTTGAAGATCGAGGGCAGCGACGTCACCTACTCCGGCGCGCTCTCCATCGATTCGGTGCGCGCCGAGGGCCTCGACTCCCCCGCTCCCGAGGACCGTGCTGCCCGGCCCGTCGGCACCTTCGGCGGCTTCGTCCGCACCTCCGGCACCGAGATTCCCTCGCGCAACGGCTTCCTCACCTACGGTGCCACGTCGACCGTCCAGGGACACGCGCTGCTCTGGGCCAAGCTCGGTCCCGACGGCGGCGACTTCGTCGTCGGCCGCGCCTACTTCGGCTCCACGACGCTCCCCTCACCGCTCTCCCCTTCGCTCGTCTTCCACGACTGGAGCCTGCTCGAGGCGCGCCAGGACGTCCTGGCCACGGGCGTCGCGACCGCGCTCATGTCCCGCGCCTTCCCCGCCGTGCGCTACGCCTCGCCGCAGAAGCGCTTCACCTGGGCTACCGCCGAGGGCGGCCGAGCGCCTCTGTCGCGGATGGCGGTCGTTGAGAACGGAAAGATCACCGTTCACCGGCTCGATACCTCCAGCGCCGCCATCCCGCTCTCGACCATGAGCGAGCCGTGGATCCTCCTCTGGGGCGCAGGCTCGGGCTGGAGCTTCGAGGTGCCGACGCTGCTCACCTTCGAGAAGCGGCCTGCCTCCGCGACACCGACCAGCTCGGGACTCGAGCTCGACTTCGGCAGCTCCACGGTCGGCCGCGTGAACGTGATGCCGCTCGGTGGCCTGCGTCGCCGCGCCCTCGGCGAGACCGCGACGTGGGACCAGGCGCTGCCCGCCGAGGTGATCTTCCAGAGCCGCGCCTGGGTGCCCATCCTCGCGGCGTTCCCGACGAGCCTGGCCGAGACCTACTCGCTCGACGAGGCGGCCGGCACCGTCACCATCGAAGACCGCTACTCCTTCGAGACCTACCAGGACCCGTGGGGCACCACGCCCACGCCGATCGCCCCCATTCCCCCCGCCGTCGCGTGGGCGGGCAGCCACGGCTACCCGGTGACCTACCCGGGCGGCGCACCGATCGAGACCGCCGCCGCGACCTGGTACGGCCCCTTCGCCTACCAGCTTGGCGCGAGCTCCCGCTTCGCCCTCCCGCTGCCGGAGTCGCTCACGCACCTTCCCATCGCGTTGCACGTGGAGAACGAGTCGGCTGCCGCGCCCGTCCGCACCGAGGCTCGAGCGCCTCCTGCGCGAGGACGTCCCGAGCAATCCCGGGAGCTACTGGCTCAACAACGATGTCTCCGACGCGCAGTTCCTCTGCGACGCCTGGGCGACGCTCGCGCCCGAGAGCACCGAGCGGGCGAAGGCGCGCGACGTGGGCACGCGGCTGGTCGAGAACACCTTCCTGGCCAAGAACGTCGGCGACTTCCTCGAGCCGGTGACCGGGCAGCGCTACGCCTCGCCGCTCGGCCAGTCCTTCGAGTTCGAGCCCTTCGACAAGGAGTGGTTCAGCGGCCGTCGAGCTCGCGGCGCTCGCGCGCTGCAGCGAGTCCATCGACCTCGACGTCGCGCGCGGGGCCTGGCCCAAGGTCCTCGCCACCTACCGCTACGACCGCATCTTCATGGACTGGGCGACCGGTTCGGTCCTGTCGTCGGTGTTCGGCTACACGCAGCTCGCCGACGGCATGCACTTCGCCTGGGACGGCATGCTGGGCGTGGCGCGGCTCGCGCGAAAGCTGGGTGACGAGGAGACCTTCCGCGACGCGGCCTACCGCTCGGCCCGCCAGCAACTGGCGCTCTTCGACGCCTGGCAGCATGCCCAGTGGATCCGCGGAATCGACTACGGCGTGGGGCACATCAGCGACGCGAAGATGCCGGCGAGCGAGGTCGAGACCCGCGGCGCCATCGACGGCTGGGTCGAGGACTTCGGTGCGGCGACGCTCGAGTTCCGCTCGTTCTGGCAGACCGCCAACTTCTTGTACTTCGACCTCCCGGCGCAGCTCACGCTCTACCGGCACCACGGCCTCGAGCCGCGCGTGCGGACGCTCGAGTACGACATCATGCCGGCGCTGCATCCCTCCTGGGCCGACGGCAACGTCCTCGACCCCGTCGACGGCCGCTACTACGGCTCGAACAACACCGCGGCGCACCTCGTCGCGCGGGCGCTGCTCTTCCACGACGACCCGGCGGCGCTCTTCGGTCTCTACCAGGCGACGCAGGGCACCAAGGCCGCCGCGGAGTGGTACTCGATGCGCTGGCACGGCATCGCCGGCCCCACGCTGCTCGCCGTCGAGCGCGGGCACGCACCGCTGGTCGAAGCGCCCGTGGGCATGGTGCGCGTGGCCTGGGCGCAGTGGGACGCCAGCGCCCAGACGGTCACCGTGGACTTCCAGGCGCTGCAGGACGGCGTGGCCCTGTTCCGGACCCGCAAGCCCGGTGGCGACTTCCAGGACCACCCGGTGCCAGTCCGGTCGGGCGAGCGCCATCGCGTCAGCTGGCTCCCGTGATCATGAAGGGGCGTTCGGCTGCCGGCGGCTGAAGCCGCGCCTGACGTTGCGAAGCCTGCCTGCGCAGGCTGGGTGGTGATCAGAATCCGAAGGCGCCAGCTGGGACGCCCAGGCTCAGATCAGGCAGGCCGGAGCACTTGTCGCACCCAGCCCGCGAAGGCGGGCTTGGCAGTTTCAGGCGCGACTTCAGTCGCCGGCTCCCCCCGTCCTGGCAGATTCGGGCCCCGCCCTGCCCTGCCCTGCTCCGCCCCGTCCGCCCCGCCCATCCATCGTCGTTCTAGAGCTTGAACGAGTACCCCAGAGACAGCCCGATCACGTGCACGTCGCCGCTCATGGTGCCGGGCAGCTCTGGGAAGGTGCTCTCGGTGTTGAGGAAGAGCACGTACTGGTAGCCCACGTCCGCGGCGAAGCCGCCCATGCGGAAGCCCACGCCGCCGGCGAAGTTGAGGCGGTCGGCGTCGGGCAGGTCGGGCGCGAGCGTCTCGCTGGGACTGGGCGTCGGGTCGTACATGAAGCCCAGCCTCACCAGCCAGTTCTCGGTGATGGCGTACTCGCCGCCGACGTGCAGGTTCCAGGTGTGGTGGAAGTCCTTGCGGACGGTCGAGCGCAGCGCCGGGTTGGTGGACTCCACCGAGATGGCCCCGATGGTCTGCCAGCCGGTGTACTCGGTGTCGACGCCCAGCCGCAGCCCGCCGTAGCTCCAGGCCACGCCGAGCTGCAAAAGCTGCGGCAGCGTCACCTTGGCGGACACCGGCGAATCCTTCAGCACCGGCGCGAGCGGCGGCGGGACGTTCTTGAAGGTCGCCTTGGCGTTCTGGAAATCGAGCGTCACCGCGCTGCGGTAGCTGGCCCCGAAGGACAGCGCGCCGTACTTCGAGCCCTTCTCCAGGATGTCAATCTGCAGGCCGGCGTTCGCGCCGACGCCCCAGTCGACGCCCTCGAGGTCCGTGGTGAACCCGGGGACCTTCGGGTCCACCTGGTGCCGCAGGTCGACCGAGCCGCGCACGATCTGCACGCCGACGCCGACGCGCACCCGCCCCAGGAAGCCGTAGGCGACCTCCGGGTTGAGGTAGAAGGTGCGCAGCGAGGCGCGGGTGGAGATGAAGTTGCCGACCCAGGTCGTCGGGCCAGCGGGCCTCGAGGCCGAAGAGCGAGAACACGCCAATGCCGACGGCCACCTCGTCGTTGAAGCCGTAGACGAGGTACGCGGTCGGCGGCACCAGCACCTTGCTCTGGGTGCTCGTCTCGACGCCGGCCACGGTCTCCTTGAACTTCGGGATGAGCATCGTCGCCCCAAGGCGCAGCTCCAGTCGCGCCGGCTGGACGAGCCCGGCGGGGTTGTAGAGCGCGGCCGAGGCGTCGTCGACGTCGGCGGTCAGCGCCATCCCCATCGCGGTGGCGCGCGCGTCCTGCGTGCCGACGTGGAAGGAGGCTGCGCGCGCGTCGCCCGCTGCGGCCAGCGCCACTCCGGCCAACACCGCCACAGAAGCAAAGAAACGGAACGCTCGACGCATCGGCGCCTCCCCTCTTGGCCGACCCCCGGGCCCGCCGCCGGCCTTCCGTCCGAAGATGGGCCTGCTAGGGCCGCTCGTCGCCTGCGGGGCCCGAACAGGGCGCTTGGCGCACCGCGTCGTCGGGGCTAGCCGCCGCTTCCGCGGGCCCTCCCCCCTGCCCCCTCCCTAACTGCGGGAGTGGGTTCGTCTCTGCTCGACTCGACCTTCGTCGGAAGCTCCTGCACCGCTACCGCTCGGCTTTGCTGCGGCGAACCTCCTCCTCGATCGGTGACGGGCGCCGGCTCGGCGCCTACACTGAACACCTGTATGGGCATGCGGACTGGAAGCGCGGACCTGCCGCTGCACGGTGGCCGGGTCCCGGAGTGGCTGGCGTCGCGGATGGCGCGGCTGGGGCGCGTCGTCACCGAGGCCGTCGTCCACCACTACGGCCGGCAGGAGTTCCTGCGCCGGCTCGCCCATCCCTTCTGGTTCCAGTCCTTCGGCGCGGTGATGGGGATGGACTGGCACTCGTCGGGGATCACCACCAGCGTCTTGGGCGCGCTCAAGCGCGGCCTCGGTCCGGTCGAGTGGGAGCTGGGCCTGCACGTCTGCGGGGGCCGCGGCCGGCACTCGCGCAAGACGCCGGACGAGCTCTTGGCGGCGGGCACGCGCGCGGGCTTCGACGGCGCCGCGCTGGCGAAGGCGAGCCGGCTGGTCGCCAAGGTCGACAGCGCGGCAGTGCAGGACGGCTTCGACCTGTACCTGCACGGCTTCGTGGTCGCCGACGACGGCAGCTGGACCGTGGTGCAGCACGGGATGAACACGGACCGGCGGCAGGCGCGGCGCTACCACTGGCTCAGCGAGAACCTGAAGTCCTTCGTCGACGAGCCGCACTCCGCCATCGAAGGGCCGGGGCAAGGAACCATCGTCAACCTCACCGACCGCCGCGCCGAGCGCTCGCGAGCGGCGCAGGTCGAGCTGGTGCAACGCCCCGACTTCGTCCTGGCGACGCTGCGCAAGCTGGCTCCGGCGGCGGAGCCGGCCCCCGAAGCACAGCCGCTGCTCCCGCACCTGCAGCTGCCGGCGCACCACGAGGTCCGCGTTGAGGACGTGCTCCTGCGGCGGCTCCACGGGACGCTGGCGGCCGCTGCGGACCGCGGCCCCACCGACTTCCCCGAGCTGTTGCTGACTCCCGGAGTCGGGGCGCGCACGGTCGAGGCGCTGGCCTCGGTGGCGGAGGTCATCCACGGCGCCCCGTGCCGCTTCACCGATCCCGCGAGGTACTCGCTGGCGCACGGGGGCAAGGACGGCCACCCGTTCCCGGTGCCGCTCTCGGTCTACGACGAGACCCTCTCGGTGCTGCGCACGGCGGTGGACCAGGCGAAGCTCGGCAACGACGACAAGCTCGCCGCCATCCGCCGGCTCGACGAGCAGGCGCGAGCGCTGGAGAAGAGCGCCTCCGGCCCCTCCTTCGAGGAGTTCATCGGCGCCGAGAAGCGGGCCTCGGCGAGCTACGGCGGCATGACCGTCTTCGGTCCGGCGCGGCCCGGCGTGACGCCGCCCACCGCGCAGACCCACCGGCTGCCGTCGAAGCCCAAGCCCCGCGTCGCCACCGGCCAGCTCGAGCTTCCGGGCCTTCCCCGGCGGCGGGGCCCGCGCTGAGCGGACCTCCACTCCGGCTTACACCGGGCGAGCCTCACCCCCTGACCCCCTCTCCGGCTTCGCGGAGAGGGGGGACTCGAACTGGGGCCCCGCGGCCACCGCCACGAGCGCCAGACGGAGCAAGGTCACCAGCACCACCACTGGCGCCAGCGCGCCGTGCCAGAGCCGGTCGAGGTCATAGCCCACCGGGAAGTGGAGGTAGCTCGCCACGCACAGCGCATACGCGAGCCCCAGCGTCGCGCGCCGCTCGGAGAAGCACGCCAGCGCCAGCAGCCAGAGGCTGAACTGCGGCGAGTAGAAGACCGAGCCGAGCGTGAAGCCGGCCACCGCTACCAGGCACGCGTCTACCAGGCGCTCCAGCGTTCGTGGCCGCATCGCGGCCGCCCCTAGCCCAGCCGCGGCAGCGACCAGCGCGGGGAGAGCGGGCACGGCCGCCACCGCGGCGCCCAGGTGCAGCGCGTCCCACGTGCTCTCGCCGTTCAGCGAGCGCTGCGCGTGGAAGCGGAAGGCCGACAGCAGCCCGTCGAGGCCGCAGAAGGGCAACGCCCCGAGCGCCGTCACGGCCGACGGCAGCGCGCCCAACGCGCAGCACTTCGCGGCGGCGGCGAGCCCGCGCCGCGAGTAGACGTAGAACAGCAGGGCCGGCACCGCGACCAGGGCGTAGCCCTTCAACGCGATGCAGACCCCCAGCGCCATCGCTGCCGCATCGAACCGGTCCCTCCGCAGGTAGGCGAAGGCGACCACGCACGCCAGCGCGGGATAGACGTCGAAGCGGAAGGCGCTGAAGTAGGCCCCCGCAGGCAGCAACCACGCCCACCAGAAGCCCGCCGTGCCGTGCCGGCGCGCCACGGCTGCAGCGGCGACCAGCGCGCCGAGGCCACCGAGCGCCCAGAAGAGCGCGAAGTCCGTCTGGGCATCGCGGGTTGGGCCGAGCAGCGCGGAGAGTCCGCGGACCGCGCCGAAGACGAGGTTGGCGGCGACCGGGTACTCGGAGGGAACTTCCCGGTAGAGCGTGCCGCCGCCCACCACCCACGCGCTGGAGCGGAAGTAGATCTCCACGTCCCGGGTGTCGAGGAACAGCCGCACCGGCTTGGTGAACGCCCACAGCCCGAACTCGTCGCCCAGCAGGCCGTGCTGCGCGATGGCGAGCATGACCACCGCGAGCCAGGCGGCGAAGACGCCGTTGCGCCAGGTGAAGAGCTTGGGGTCGTCACAGGGGCGCTCGGACATGGGTCGGTCGCTTCTTCAGGCTTGGGGCGCCGCGGCGGAAGCGGTGGGCGCCGGGCCCGGTTCGATTGATTTGTCCGGCAAGCTGCCGACGACGAAGAGCAGCACCAGGAAGGCGAGCAGGTGGATGTAGTTGCAGTAGGCGTGTCGCCCCAGGAAGAAGAGCGCGGTGAAGGACGCGAGCAGCGCCAGGGGGACCTGGAACACGCCCCACCCCGCCAGGCGCCGCGGCAAGAGCAGGCCCAGGCCCAGCAGCCCTCCCAGCCCACTCAAGGCCGTCAGCAGCGTCACCGAGAGCGAGACGTCCCACTCGTTGAACAGGTAGGACGCCAGCGTGAAGGAGTCCGGACGGAACTCGATCCGCCCGACCTGCTGCACGGTCGAGAAGAGGAACTCCTTCGGGTCCCACACCACGAACGGCACCACCACCGCCAGGAAGGCGCCGGCAGAGACGGCCGCAAACTCGAGCGCTTCGCGCAGCGACCGCGTGCGCCACAGCCACAGCGGCACCGCGACGGCGAGCACCACGCCGTATTGCTTGACGCACGCCGCCAGCCCAGCCACCAGCGCCGCGACGACCCACCGCCGCGAGCGGAGGGAGGCGGTCACGACCAGCACGCAGGTGGTCAGGAAGGTGTCGACCCAGGCCTGCTCGATGACGAAGTACTGGGCCGGGAACGACAGCCACGCGAGCGGGAAGAGCACCCGCGTCACGCGCGGCAGCCCCATGCGACGGGCCAGCAGGTAGAGCGCGACCGCGGAGACGGCCTGGGACGCGACCAGCGCCAAGCGGATCTCACCGAAGGCCGCGCGGGCCAGCGCGAAGAGGACGATGCTGCCGGGCCAGTAGGGGTAGGTGTGCCGCAGCACCGTCTCGCTGATGCCGCCGTACAGCTCGGGGTAGTTGCCGCGGTAGGGGTCCTGCCCGTGCAGCAGGAAGTCGACCGCGACGAGGCTGTGGCGATAGACGTCGATCTGCGGCGAGGGCGAGGCGACCGAGACGAGGCACTGGTTGAAGAGCAGGGCCACCGCCGCCACGCCGAAGACCGCCGCCAGCGCAGGCCGGTCCAAGACGTCGGCGTCGCCGCGCCGCAGCTTCCACCAGAGCCACCCGGTCCCCACGGCGAGCGGCACGACGGTGGCCTCCCCGACGTGCAGCAGGGTGTTGACGGCCCACCGCGGCCCGGACGCAAACCGGAGGAGCGGCTCGTAGGCGAGCATCGCCGAGAAGGCGAGTACCAGCGTCGCGAGGAGCAGCTCGAGCCGGCCTCGGGGCAGCAAGGCGGACGTCTCGGGCCGCGCCACGGAGATCGCCACCAGCCCCACGAGCGCCAGGAAGACGAAGGGCACGTAGTACGGGTGGTAGTGGCCGTAGGACTGGTAGAGACCGACCCCCACCAGGCCGTAGACCAGCAGGCCAAGGAGGGTCTTCTGCCCGAGCATGGGCGGGGATGCTACCGCGCTTGCCGAAGTGCGCGAACCCTCGTCGCGAACGAGGGCCCTGGATCCGCCGCGCTTTGCCGAACGCTCGGCCGGCCGCTGGGGGCACGAAGCAAGCTGCTAAAGATAGGCACCTGTTTTGTGACATGAAGCGCGGGCCTCTGCGGCCGCCGACGTGGTTCGCCGGCCTCCGGGGCCACATCGCCCCTCCCATTCCGGGGAGGCAGGCAATCACTCGGACGGCGAGCAGCATCGTACGGTCATGAACCGCGTCGCTCGGCCGCTGTCCACGGCCTTCCTCGTCTCTGCCTTCCTGTCCTTCTTCCTTGGCTGCGCCACCAGCACGACCTCGCTGCTCCAGCTGCCGCCGCTGCAGACCGTCGCCAAGGTGGACCTCAACCGCTACCTCGGTACCTGGTACGAGATTGCCTCGTTCCCGCAGAGCTTCCAGGCAGGTTGCACCGCCACCACCACCAACTACGCGTTGCGCCCCGACGGCGAGATTGACGTCCTCAACCGCTGCCGCAAGGACCGACTCGACGGTGAGCCGAAGGAGTCGTCCGGCCGGGCGCGCGTCGTGGACCCCACCAGCAACGCCAAGCTCGAGGTGAGCTTCTTCCGCCCGTTCTGGGGCGACGTACTGGGTCATCGACCTCGCCGAGGACTACTCCTACGCGGTGGTCGGCCACCCTGGCCGCGACTACCTGTGGATCCTCAGCCGTTCGCCGGAGATGGAGGAGGCGACCTTCCAGGCCATCCTCAAGCGGCTGCAGGAGATGAGCTACGAGACGGGCCGGCTCGAGCGCACGCCGCAGCCGCCTTCCGAAAAGCGCGCCTCACGGTGAGGTGAAGGCGATGCCCTTGGGCTTCTCGAACAGCTCGGACTGAAACGGCAGGTCGCGCCGGTACTCGAGGTATTCGTACTCGCACACGACCTGCTGGCCCCGCTCGACCTTCATTCGCTTGGGCGTGCCGCTCGTGGGGTCGGTGTGCATCGTGATTTGGTAACCGTCCACGGTCGCCGTCAGCACCACCGATTCCCGACCTGCAGTGATCGCCTTCGAGACCTCCGCGCGGTGCTCCTTCATGAACTCCGGCTCATTGCCGAACTCGAGCGCCTCCTCCACCCTCTTCTCCCGCCCGGTACTGACGGCGCCCACTTCCAGCGACCGCGTTCCTTGGGGAACCAGAGGCACGCGGAATCGAAAAGTGGGGCCTGGGTCGGCGAGCTCCGCCCGGTCCTGTCCGCGAGATCAACGGCCCACAGCTTCGGCTCGTTGACGACCAAGAGTCCTCCTGGGTCGGCATCTCGCTCCGTCCGTAGCGGAGACCTGCCCGGTATAGGGTCAGAGGCTGCCGGTGGGCGTTTGCAGCGTCGAGGCTCCTGACCACCATCTTGGTCATGGTCGTCGGCGGTGTCGGGTCATCCAGGTCGGCATCGGCATCGGCGGCGGTTGCGCCAGCACGGGCGTCGGCAGGCGGTTCGCTCACAGCCTCGACGTCGAGGTCCACGCGTCGGGTCTCGAGGTTGGGCACCGCCTTCACCGCGAGCCGCTGGGCCTCGCCCCCACGCTTCTTCAGGTGGTCGACCAACGGCTGGAGCGCCTGGCGGACCCGCTCTTCGCGAAAGGGCTCACCCGCCTTGAAAGTCGGGCGAGGGAGCTTCGCGAGCGCTCCTGCGAGCGTCACCTTGCCGATCGTGAAGAGCGCGCCCTCGTCGATGGTCAGCGTCACCTCTGCTTGCCGGCCATCGTCGGAGACTTCCCACTCGGGACCTTCGACATTGGCGAGGAGGTAACCCTCTTCGACATACAGGTCCTTGACGCGCTCGGCGTCCTCGTTCGGAGCGTTGAAGTACGCCGTCTCGCCCTTCCGAGTCGCCATCACCGCTTCGATTATCGCCGCCGGGAGCTGGCGCGCGCCGCGGATGTGAACCTCCTTGACCTGCTGCGGCTGGAACAGGTCCAACCTCGGGAGCTCGACCTGCCGGCGCTCGCTTCCTCGCTGGACCACGACTCGCAGACGACTGCGATCGCCAGCCAGGGTGAACAGCTCCACGACGTCGAGCTGCTCGGACGGCACGCCCTCGACCGACACCAACACGTCCCCCACGACCACCTGTCTCGCCGAGGGGTGTCCCGGGAGCACGTAGGAGATCTTGGCGGTGTCCCCTTCCCAAACGATTCCAATCCCTGCGTTGCGGCTGGTTTCGGTCTCGAGTGGGCCCGCCCCGCCCTCCAGCTTCATGCGCCAGCGGTCGTGGTCGATGGTGACGCGGAAGTCCTCCAGCAGGGCGCTGCCAATGGTCGAATGCGGCGAGACCGAGACGACGGGCACAGGGATGCGGTGCGCCCCGAGCCAGAGGTCCTCCGCCAAGCACATGCTCCATTCCATGCTGGTGGTGCCGAGCGAGGCCGAGAACCCCGACACCAGGATGGGCCCGGCGCGCTGCAGCTGCTCGCCGGCGATGGCGTCGACCGACACCCAGCCGTTGGAGCCCGTGTCCACCTTGAACTCGAGCTCACGGTCGCGCGCCCTCATGGCGACGGTCGGGATGCCATCTGACCCCAACTTCAGGGCCAGGACGTTCTTCCCGTCGGGCTCGGGGAGCGTGCCACGAGGAGTCGTGAGCCTCTTGGCTGGGTAGTCGACGACCAGCAGGCGACCTTCAAAAAACGGCAGCCCCAGGATCCCGTCCAGGCGCAGATGAGTGACGGCGTTCAGTCCGCTCAGGTCGAACACCTGGAATGCGACGTCCTGATAGCGCTCGGCTCCGAGCAGCACCTCCTTCAGGGTTGCGGCGCCGTCCGCGGCGACAACCTCGCCGTGGGCGCCGGTGACGCCGCCCTCTACGGGAGCGACGGCGAGTCCCAGGCGGTGCGCCAGGTCCCGCGCGATGACCGACTGGGCGGCGCCAGTGTCCACGACGAAGCGATACGGCCCGTGGCCGTTGACCATCACCTCGACGATGGGAACGTGTGCCCCTCCGACCAGCGGCACTCCTGCCGGCTCGGCTGTCGGCTCCACCGCGGCCGGACTCGACACGGAGGGCGGAGCGGGGCTCGGCACAGGCGTGACCCGGGCGCACGCCGACCAGACCAGCCATGCAGCGACGGCAAGGCTCTGAATTCCAGGATTGCGCACGTGCTCCCCTCCCTCGCGCAGCCGTCAGGCAGACCAGGACCTACCCGGCCCTGGTCTTCACCCGGCGGATCACCTCGACGATTCTGACTAGAATGCCGACCCGTCCACCTTGGTCCCGGCGCTGAACGCCGCTCCGTCGGAGCCGGCCGCCGTGCGGTGCGGCGTGAAGCCACCGGTGACGTCCGGAGAGCGCGTCCAAGACTCGTCGCTGGCCGCCTCGAGCGGGCACTCGGCAGTGCCGCCGTAGCAGAAGTAGGCGACCACCTTGCCTGAGCCATCGAGCAGGAGCATCGCGTCCGCCGACGCCGCCAGGTGCAGGCCGAAGGGCACGCCCGGATCCTGTGCGTTCGCGGAGAAGAAGGTGGTGCTCGCCGTCGCCGCCGGGGCGCTGCCGCCGCCGAAGACCACCACCGCATGCCCCGCGCCCAGGCTGAACGTGGCGAAGGTGTGCCGCGGCAGGTCCGGGAAGTCGAGGTCCACCAGCGTGAAGCCGTCCAGCGCCACCGCCGCTGCGCTCGCGTTCACCAGCTCCACGAACTGGTCCTCGACCTGGTTCGCGTCGCCGTCGCCGTTCGGGTCGCCCTCGGTGGTGCCGTCCATCAGCACCTCGTTGAAGACGATGCTGCCCCACAGCGGGCTCACCGCGTGGCCGAGGATCTCGGTGGGGATCCCGGCATCAGGCTGGGCGACCACCGAGCCGTCCGGCGCCGTCACGACCGAGCCGTCGGGCTGCGTGACGACCGAGCCGTCCGGCGTCGTCACCACCGAGCCGTCGGGCTGCGGCGTGACGACCGAGCCGTCCGAGGTCGAGATGACCGAGCCGTCGGTCTTGGCGATGGAGCCGTCGCTGGCCGACACCGAGCCGTCGCGAGCCTCCGCGGCGGCGTCACGGCCCGAGATGATCGTCTCGGGGCAGGCAGACAGGGCGAGCACGCAGGCCAGGCTGCCGACGATTCTGAGCTTGTTCACGGGCGCCATCTCTCAGGTCTCCACCAGGCCGGTCATCACCGCCACCATCTTGCCGTCCACCGTCAGGCCGACGATGAAGACCGAGACCTGGCCGGGCGCCTGGATGTTGCTCCCCGGGTTGCCCTCGGTGAACCGGTAGACGTGCAGGTCGGTCAGGTTCGCCTTGAGCAGCGCCACCACGTTGGCGAACTTGCGCGCGTTCTCGACGATGTACGAGTCCGACGGGTCGTAGGGCACGCTGTAGCGGTTGAAGAAGTCCTCGGCGTCGACCTCCTTGCGGTACTTGCCGGCCAGCGCCGTCGCCGAGCTGGTCCCAAACATCGACTGGGCCTGCGCGTCGTGCGCCGCCGCGAAGTGGGTCACCACGTCCGCCGCCGAGACCGTGGTCGCCGCGGGGCCGGTCAGGAACCGCAGGGTCACGTCCGTCTCGGACATGATCAGGTAGTCCTGCGCCACGTTCGGGAACAGCGTGCCCAGCGCCGCGGCGTCGAGCTTCTGGTAGGCCGGGGCGGTGACGGTGAACGGCGCCAGCGTGCCGGCCGGCGGCAGCGCCCAGTAGAGCGCCGGGTCGTTGTTGTACCAGTCGAGCGAGTTGAGCGCGGGGCCCGAGGTGCTGGCGAAGTAGTAGCCCAGCGAGGAGGCCGGCACGGTCTGCGTGGCGCCCGGCGGCACGGTCACGCTGGCCATGTTGGGGCACTTCTCTCCGCAGAAGTCGGCGGGGCCGGCGCGCTCGACGAAGACCACCGAGTAGTTCGAGTAGGGGTTGGTGAACGAGAAGGACTGCTGCGCCACGAGGTTGGGCTTGTAGGCGTGGTTGTAGCTGCCGCCGGTGCAGACCACCGTGTTCTCACAGCTCTGCACGTACCACTCGGGCCAGCCGATGGCCTGCACCCAGAAGTGCCCGCCTTCGCTCGCGTCGCGGTCGGCCCAGAACGAGATCACCGCGCCGGAGCTGGGGCACTCGCCGGCGCCAGGCGTCGCGTTGCAGCTCGTCGCCACCCAGTTGGCCGCCGAGTCGGCCGCGGTGACGCTCACTCGCGAGAGCGAGACGCCGTCGCCGGGATCGGAGGGGTAGCGGAACTTGTCGAGCGCCGTGATGCCGTCGACGTCGTAGAGGGTGATGGTGTGGGTCGTCGCCAGGCCGCTCGAGCCGAAGTTGGTGTCGGAGATGGTGACGACGACCGCGCCCTGCGGGAAGGCGTAGCGGCCGTCGTAGTTGGGGTCGACGACCACCGCGTAGGCGTTGGGCGCCAGCACCGTGGCGCCGGCGTTGAAGGCCTGGAGGCGGTCGCGGCTGACCGTGCCGCCCTCGGGGCCGCTCTCGAGCGTCATGCCGGCCAGGTCGACCGCCAGCGTGCCGTCGTTGAAGAGCTCGACGAACTCGCCCGCGCCACCCGTCTCGGTGCCGGCCTGGTTGGACATCACCTCGGTGATCCGCAGGCGCTTGGGCATGCCCGCCGCCGAGGCCGCGCAGTTGAGCGCGCCGGGCGAGGAGTGGGTCGGGCAGGTCGAGGCGACCCAGTTGCCGGCGGCGTCGAAGGCGCGCACGTCGATGCGCTCCGCCGAGATGCCGTTGCCGGGGTTGAACGGGTAGCGGAAGGTGTCGATGACCTCGACGCCGTTGGACTCGAGCAGCTTGAGCGGGTCGTCGATGGAGAGGCCGGAGCCGAGGGTCGAGTCGGTGGTGGTGAGCAGCACCGCGCCGGCGGGGATGACGTAGGTGCCGGCCACGTACTCGGAGTCGACGATCACCGCGTAGGCGCCGGCGGGGATGACGGTGGTGCCGCCCGCGAAGCCGGTGAGGACGTCGGTGGCGTCGCCGTCGGAGAGCAGCAGGCCGGCCGCGTCCACCGGGTCGATGCCCTTGTTGTAGAGCTCGATGAACTCGCCGCGGTCCTCGTCGAGCGGGTTGTTCATCACCTCGGTGATGGCCAGCGGCTTGCGCGGACCGCTGGTGGCGGAGCTGACGCAGTTGAGCCGGCCGGGGGACGAGCCGTCGGCGCACGAGGACTGCGCCCAGTTGCCCGGGGCGTCGCCCGCGGAGAGCGAGACCTTCTCCACCGACTTGCCGTTCGCGGCGGAGAGCGTGCGGGTGTAGCTGTCGACGATGGAGCCCGTCGCCGAGATCAGGCTGACCGGGTCGGAGACGGCGAGGCCGTTGCCCAGCGCGGTGTCGGAGACGGTGAGCAGCACCGCCGCCGGATCGATCCGGAACATCTGGTCGGCCGGCCACTCGGGGTCGAGGATGACCGCGTAGCCGCGCGCCGGGACGACGGTCGTGCCGCCCTTGTAGCCGATGAGGGCGTCGGTGGCCTGGCCGTCGGTGAGCTTCATGCCCGCGGCGTCGATGGGGGCCTCGGTGCCGTTGTAGAGCTCGACGAACTCGCCGGTCGACTCGTCGAGCGGGTTGGCCATCACCTCGCTGATGACCAGGCCGTTGGCCAGCGTCACCGGGGCGCAGTTGGGACGGCCGGCCGACTGCAGGCAGGGCGAGGCGCGCCAGTTGGAGGCGAGGTCCGCGCCGTTGAGGTCCACGCGCTCGGCGCTGACGCCGTTGCCCGGGTCGAACGGGTTCGCGTAGGCGGCGAGGACCGTGACCTTGTCGGCGGCGTAGAGCGTGACCGAGTCGGTGTTCGACAGGCCGTTGCCCAGCGTGGTGTTGTTCACCGTGACGGTGGTGACGCCCTGCGGCACGTTGTAGCCGCTGACGTAGTCGGGATCGAGGATGACCGCGTAGGCGCCGGGCGCGACGACGGTGGTGCCGGTGCCCAGCTTGACGAGGGTGTCCTTGGCGTCGCCGTCGGAGAGCACCATCCCCGCGAGGTCGACCGGGTCGAGGCCCAGGTTGTAGACCTCGACGAACTCGCCGCGGTTCTCGTCGATGGGGTTGGCCATCACCTCGCTGACGACCAGGCGGACGGCGGGCGCCGGGGCGCTGAACTCGAAGGCGCCCAGGTCGGCGGCGGCGCCCTGCGGGCGGACGATGCCATCGAAGTCGGCGGCGTCCTCCCCGGCCGGCGCGAGGTCGATGGCCGGCGAGCCCGCCTTGAGGTGGAAGTCGCCGTTCATGGCGTCGACGAACATCGGGTCGGCCGAGAGGTCGCCCGCGCCCGCCACCGCCGAGCCCGCGTAGTTACTGGAGTTGCCCCAGATGAGGTTGGTGTGGTTGTCGACGCCGGGGGTCGCCAGGTGGTTGATGCCGGCGCGGTTGGACACGGCGACGTTGAACTTGACGTGCTCCAGGCACCGCGGGCCGACGACGATGCCCGCGCCGCCCAGGGGCAGCGCCTCGCCGAAGCCGTTGCCCACCAGCGTGTTGAAGAGGACCCGCGTCTCGCCGGCGTCGGCGTTGAGGCGGATGCCGGAGCGCGTGTTGCTGACCACCAGGTTCTCCGCGATGAGCAGCGCGCCGACAGTGGTCACCTCGATGCCCGTGGCGTTCAGGCGCATCTTGTTGCCGCGGACCGTCGCGCCGTCCGAGCCGGTGAGCTTGATGCCGGTGGTGAAGCCCTCGACCCAGTTGCCGGCGAGGGTGGCGTTCTTCGAGTCGCCGGCGATGCCCGCGGGCGAGGACGGCAGGCCTGCCGCGCCTGTCGCGACGACCTTCAGGCCCTTGAGCGAGATCCCGTCTCCGTTGAGCTTGATCTGGCCGTGGAGGACCGTGCCGTGAGCCGGGGCGCCGACGACCGAGACGGCGGCGGGGACGGTGAGGTTCTCGGTGTAGTCACCCGCGGCGACCTCGATGACGTCGCCCGCGACGGCGCGCCCGAGCGCGGCCTGGATCGTCGTCTCGTCGCCGGGGACGTGGAGGGTCAGGCCTTGCTGTGCGCTGCCCAGGGGCGGCGCCTCGCCGGTGGGGACACACGCGGCGGCGACCAGCGCCAAGGCGAGCATGGCGATTCGGAGGAGGGAATGCATAGGGGGCCTCGGGTTGGAAGGGGACGACGATGCTACCCGAAGCAGGCGGCCGAGGGCAGGCAGGCCGGTTCGCCCCTTCGCCCCTGGACGCTCCACCGATCCCCTTGGACACGGGCCCCGCGCGTGAACGGCCGCAGCTCGCGTTACCTTCGCTTCTTGCCCAGCTCCGCCGACCCGGCCCCGCTCTGGACGATGGGCTCGCCGCGAGCCAGCGTCTCGACCAGCGTGGCGATCTTCTTCTTCCTGCCGGCGGGCGTCTTCATGGCTCCGGTCCGGAACGCCAGCGCGAACAGGTTGGTGCGGTCCAGACGCGCCAGCATGCGTCGCGCCTTCGGGTTCTCGTCGATGGCCGCGCGCAGGTCTGCCGGCAGATTCGCCACGCTGACGCTGGCGATGGGCGCATAGGCCGCATCCCAGCGCCCGTCGGCCTTGGCGGCGTCGACGTGCCGCTGCCCGTGCGGCGTCATCCGGCCGGCTGCGACGAGCCGCGCGACGTGGCCGCGGTTGATCTGGCTCCAGACGCTTCGCCGACCGCGAGGCGTGTAGCGCTGCAGGAAGGAGCGCTCGTCGAAGCCTTTCCGGAGCCCGTCGATCCACCCCCAGCAGAGGACGACGTCGAGCGCCTGGGCCGGCGTCACGCTCGGCAGGCCGGAGCCCTTCTTGTGGATCTTCAGCCACACCTCGGGCCACGCATCGTGGTGCTTCGTGAGCCAGGCCTCGAAGGCCGCTTCAGTCTCGAACTCGAGGATTCGCCGGGGATCGGGGACGAAGGTTGCCATCGCGCAGCGCTCGGTCACTTGTGAAGCGAAAGTCGAACCAGCGGATGGCTAGCGGCGCCGGCCGCCCGGCGCCACCTACCACCATCGCGGATGCGCGGCGCGCCAGTCCATGAGACCCCGGTACTTGGGGGCCTGGGCATCGGGCGTGTCCAGGGTCGGCTTCAGTCCCCAGGACCCGTACTGGCCACTGCTTGAGAGCGCGCTGTAGTAGGCGAAGTACTCGTTCGCGTTGAAGCCCGCGAGGTGCTGGCCGCCTTCGTAGGCCTCAGCCATGTTGATGAACACTGACATACCTTACGCAGTCCCTCGAACGTAGCGATGAGCGCGGCATCCTCACCTGCGGCCGCCAGCAGTCGGCTCCCTGGCCCCCTGCCCGCCGCTCCACTACCATCCCCCGCCCCGTGCCCTGCCTCTCCGAGAACACCATCAGTGACTTCGCCGCCGGCCGCCTCCAGGGCGACGCCGCCGGCGAGGTCGAGCGCCACCTCGACTCCTGCGCCGACTGCCGCCGCTGGCTGGCCTCGCTGGTGAAGGCCGGCCGCCCGCCGGAGTTCGTCGAGGACACCGCCCCGGCCCGCGGCGCGGTGCTCCCTCCGGGCACCGTGCTCGGCTCGCCGGTGGGGACCTCCCTCGGCCGCTACCAGGTCCTCGAGCGGCTCGGCGCGGGCGGGATGGGCGTCGTCTACCGCGCGCAGGACTCGCTGCTGGAACGGACGGTCGCGCTCAAGCTGCTGCACGGCCACGGCCCCGAACCCGAGGCGCGCCTGCTGCGCGAGGCGCGGATGATGGCCCAGGTCACGCACCGCAACCTGACCGCCGTCTACGACGCCGGCACCTTCCAGGGCCGCGTCTACCTGACGATGGAGCTGCTGACGGGGCCGTCCTTGCGCGTGTGGCTGCACGAGCCGCGCTCGGTGCCGCAGGTCCTCGAGCCTCTTCCTCCGGGCCGGCCGCGGGCTCGCCGCCGCGCACGCCGCCGGCCTCGTCCACCGCGACTTCAAGCCCGAGAACGTGCTGCTCGACGGCGAAGGCGTCCCGCACGTCACCGACTTCGGGCTGGCGCGGGCCGTCACCAGCGTCTCCAGCGCTGGCCCGGCCGACGTTCCCGGGCAGAGCCTGCCCAACGCACCGCGCGACGAGGCGATCACGCAGGACCGCGTCGTCATCGGCACGCCGGCGTACATGGCCCCGGAGCAGCACCGCGGCGAGACCGGCGACGCCCGCGCCGACCAGTACGCCTTCGCGGTCTCGCTCTACGAAGCGCTCTACGGGGCGCGCCCGTTCTCCGGCCGGGACTCGGGCGAGCTCTCCCAGCGCAAGGCGGACTTCGCGATCGCACCGCCGACGCCGGGCCGCCGCGTCCCTGCCCGCCTGCGGCGGATCCTGCTGCGCGCCCTCTCGCCACTCCCCGACCAGCGCTACCCCAAGCTCGAGGCCCTTCTCGCGGATCTCCACCGCGCTGCCGCGCTCCCGCGCCGGCTGGCGACGGGCACCGCGGCAGTGGTGGCGATCGGTGTGCTCGCGGCGGGCGGTGTCGCCGTGCGCTCGTCCCTCGCCCAGGCCCCCTGCCGGAACTCGCAGGCCCTCCTCTCGGGAGTCTGGGACGGGGCCGCCAAGCAGACCGCGCGCAACGCGGTGCTCGCCTCGGGCAAGCCGTTCGCCGCAGGCACTTGGGAGCGCGTCGAGCGTTCGCTGGACCAGTACGCGGCGCGGTTCGTCGAGCTGCGCGGCGGCGCCTGCGACGCCGCCCTCACCCCCGAGGCGATGAGCCAGCGGCTGCAGTGCCTCCAGGCACGGCTCGGCTCCCTCCAGTCGCTCGCGGCCGTCCTCGCCGAGGCGGACCTCGCGGTGGTCGAGCGGGCGCCGCTCGCCGCCGCCTCGCTCCCCAACCCCGACGACTGCCTCCAGCCCGACGCGCCCTCCGAGCCGGCGGCCTGGGACCCGTCGCTGCGCGCGAAGGCAGCCCACGTCCGCCAGGAGCTGGAGCGGGTGCGCGCGATGCTCGCCACCGGCCGGCTGCGCCCCGCGCTGGAGAAGGCGGTGCCGCTGGCGGCGCAGGCCCGGGAGCTCGGCTTCGCTCCGCTGATCGCGCAGGTCCTCTCCACCACTGCCTCCCTGCAGATCGAGAGCGCCGACCTTCCGGCGGCGACCAAGACCCTCCAGGCGGCGCTCGTCGCCGCGGAGTCCGCCTCCGACCAGCGCACCCGCGCCGAGCTCCGCCTCGTCGCCTCGAAGGCCGCCGAGCGCGCCGGCGACCTCGAAGGCTTCCAGCGCGAGCTCGACCTGGCCTCGGCCATCCTCGAACGGCTGCCGCGCCCGGACGCGCTGCGCGCCGAGCTCGCCTTCCAGCAGGCGACGCTCGCCTACTTCCGCGGCGACACCCGCACCGCGCTCGACCGCCTGCGCCAATCCGTCGCTTCCTACGAGCGCGCGCAGGGCCGCGAGTCTCCCGGTGCGCTCGCTGCGCGCAAGGGCCTGGCGACGACCTTGATGGACCTGGGCGACTTCGGCCCGGCGGGCCAGGAGCTCAAGACCGTCCTCGAGCTCGAGACCCGCCTGCTGGGCCCCGAGCACCCGGCGGTCGCCGGGACGCTGGTGCTGCTCGGCGCGTACGAGCTGATGGGCCGGGGCGACTACTCGGCCGCGCTCGCCGACTTCGAGCGCGCGGTCGCGCTTCGCGAGCAGTCCTTCGGCGCCGACAACCCGCGCGTCGCCGACGCGCTCAACACCGCCGGCGAGGCGCTGCGCCAGCTCGGACGCCTGGACGAGGCGGAGGCGCGCTACGTGCGCGCCGAGGCCCTGGTGAGCAAGGCGCTGGGGCCCGAGCACCCCGACCTGCCGCGGTTCTGGAACAACCTCGCCGCCAACCGCCGGGCACAGCGGCGCTTCCCGGAGGCGCTGGAGCTGCATCGCAAGGCGCTGGCCGCGTGGGAGAAGCAGCTGGGCTCCGACCACCCGCTCCTGGCGATGGTCAACTACGAGCTGGCCGAGACGCTGCGTGAGGCGAACGAGCTTCCCGAGGCAATGGCGACCTACGAGCGCGCCTTGGCGGTCCAGCGCAAGGCCCGCGCCCCCGGCCACCCGGACGAGGCCTTCATCCTCACCGGCCTGGGCCGCGCCAAGCTCGCGGCGGGCGAGCGAGACGGAGCCCGAGAGGCGCTGCAGACCGCCCTGCGCATCCGCCAGAACCTGGTCATCGATCCTCTGGAGCTCGCCCGGACGCACCTGGCGCTCTCCCGCGTCGCCGCCCCCGCCGACGCCCGCCCGCTCGCCGAGTCCGCGCTCCGCGAGCTTGAGGGCGCTCCGCCCAGCCCGGCCCGCGACACCCTTCGCCTCGATGCCAGGGCCTGGATTCGGCCAGCTCCCTGCGACCTCGGCACAGCCGCGCTGACGGGCCGCCCCCTGCGGCGATGAGCGCGCCCGCCTCGCGGGTCTTGCCGGTGGTGCCCTACCGGCACTGGTTCTTGTCGCTCCGGGCAGAGCTGCGGTTCCTGCTGGCGCGGGACGATCCGCCGGAGCCGGTGTTCGCATCCTCGGTGCGCAGCTGCGCGCGCAGGCGGTCCAGGGGAGCGACACCGCCGTCTCCTTCCCGCTCTTGGTGCATTCATCCTTCCTAGACGCTTGAAGACCGCGCGGCCAAAGGCACAGGCGTGCAGCTAACTGCACACTCCCAGGCCATTGCTCTCGCCGCTGCTCCCGTCCCGGACCGTTGGAGGACTTCTTGCAGAGTCTTGGCTCACCCCCGAAGGAAAGGAAGACCTCCGATGACGCGCTCCCCTCTCGCTCCTGCACTGCTGGCGCTGCTCCTGGTCGGTTGCGGCGGTCGTGCATCGCCACCGCCGCGCACGAGCCCCGTGCTCGGAAAGCTCACTCCGGCGATCAAGTACGGCGTGGTCGACCCGGACGCGGCAACGCCGACCTACGTCAACGCCGACACCGCGTTCGTGGACGGCGTCCATGTCGGTTACGAGATTCGCCGCCTGGTCGACGGCCACGAGCAGACCGTCGTGTCGCTGCCCGATGGGTTCTACTCCCAGGAGGCTCGGTCGCTTCGCGTCGTCGCCGACGACGACATCTGGGTCGTCACCCAAAGCAGCTGCCTCTTCTTCGACTGCCTCATCCACTGGGACGGATCCTCCTGGGAGCCGGTCTCGCTCGCGGGGGCGGTGCTTCGCGACGCTGACCACGGGCTGCAGATAGAGGCCGTCGCCGCGATTTCGGGTGAAGCCTGGGCGCTGGTCACCGTGTACCTGGGCTCAGAAAGCCAGTTGTGCCACGAGGAGAACGGCGCGTGGACCTGCGAGGAAACCCAGTTGTGCCACCGGGCCAGCGGCGCGTGGACCTGCGAGCGCACGGGGATCTCCCTGGGCCGCTACGAGCAGCGCCTCGCGGTCGCGGGAGGGACCGTATGGGTCGTTCCCTCCGACGGGCACCTCTACCGCCGCGAGGCCAACGGGACGTTCGTGCTCACCAGCGAAGGCGTCATCACCCAGCTCCTGCCGCTCGTGGACGGCTCGCTCGCCTTCGTCGGGTACGACGACGACCAGGCACCCACGACGCTCCGCCGGGTCGCCGGCGGCTCCATCACGGTCCTCGCCCAGGTCGTCCCGTACGCCGTCTATGGCGAGGCGCGCATCTTTGGCCGCAGCGTCGATCACCTCTTCGCCATCGCCACGGACAGGGAGACCGAGGGGCACCTGGGGAGTCATTCCGTCTGGACCCAGGTCATGGTCTCCCACGTGGAGGCAGGGACCCTGCGCGAGGTCGGCCACTACGACGCCATGGGCGGGGGCGCAGACCTGCGTGCGATCGGCTACCTCGGGAGGACGACCGGCATGGTGCTCCCCGACGGCCGCGCCGCCATCCATCTGAACGACGGGGTCTTCGTCACGCAGTGAGGCGCCTGGGACGAATCAAGGCCTGAAACCGGCTCGCGGTCGGCCAGCCAGGCGAGCCGTACTCGAATTCGGCTGCACGATTACGCGCAGGGCGCCCCAGGCTTGGCGCTCGAGGGAGGCCTGGAGATCCGCGGGTAGGAAAGTCAAAGCGCGTGCGCGTAGGAGAGTGAAAGGCGGTTCCCGAAGGGCTCGTAGAGAGACAAGGCGTCAGCTGGAACCTCCCTCGGGGCGCAGCGGCAAGGGCCCACCCGTTGCAGCCGCCAGACGAGCGCAGACCCTCCCCGTCCGCGGTCGCCGTTCGGTCTCGGGGTTCAGGCTCGGGGCGATGTGAGCGGTGGGCTGCTGTGCGGGTTGAGCCATCGTGTTGCCGATGCAGGTCTCTCTCGAGCGCACCCGGCACCGCGAACGAGACCACCGCATCGTCGGAGTAGACTCAATTCCGAGAGCGCAGCTTCTAGACAGGAGGGGCACGTGGCTTCGGTATCCGGAATGAACGAAGACGAGGTTCTGAAATTCCGCAAGAGAAAGGCGGCCGCGACGCTGATCATCAGCAGTTGGGTTCTCGGAATGTTCGTTCTTTTCGCCGCCAGCTACTTCGAGCTCCAGTTGCCGCCCTGGGCCTATCACGTGTTCATGGGCTATCTGGTCGTGGCCGGCATTGCCCTATTCCTCTTCGCTCGCTGCCCTCGGTGTCGCGCTTACCAGCCGAATCTGCTCACGAGTAGGTTCTGCTCGAAATGCGGTGTCGCCTTCGCTGGAATCGAGGACGTGTAGCGCCCCACCTCAGCACCCACTGACTCGCTCCGCCGGGTACCGCTCAGGGCGGGGAGAGCCGCTGGGGCGCTGGTCGACGAGCATCCGCATCTCGGACGACGGAGGTCGCACCTTCACGTCGCCGACGAACGTGACGCTCGGGTCCGGGATGGCGTATCCCGCAGGCGGGTACACGGCCGACGGCCGGCTGTACCTCGTCAGCCGGCATCGCGACTACGACCTGCAGGTGCAGGTGGGGTCCCGCGACCCCGTCCGGCAGTGTTCGAGCAACGCGCCCTGAGCTCACCGACCACGGGGGTCTCCGCGAGATCGAGGGCGCTCCGCCCAACCCGGTCCACGACCGCCTCCGCCTCGAGGCCACGGCCTGGCTCGCCCAGCTCCCTGCAACCTCGGCACAGCCGCGCTGAGGCGGCGGCCGAGCAGAAAATTCTTGTGGGTGTGGGCGTCCCGCCCGCTTCCTCCCCTCCCTGCCCTACACCTCTTACTTCGGGATGCCTGCCTTGTGGGTGCGGGCGTCCCGCCCGCTTCGTCCTCCCTGCCCTACACCTCTTTCTTCGGGATGCCTGCCTTGTGGGTGCGGGCGTCCCGCCCGCTCGCTACCGAATCCCGCTGAGCCTTCTCTCGCCCACCCACTCGTAGTTCTCAGTCCCTGGCCACCGCCGCTGCGGGTTGGACACGATGTATCGAATCGTCCGCTGCAGCTCCGAATCATCTCGGACGATGTGGTCGAAGTACTCCGGCTGCCACAGAGGGCTTCTCCGCGGAGGGGCGGACAGTGCAAGCAGCCGATGAGCTGTGTACGACTTCCATGAGTGGATCACTCGCTCCAGGGAAATCTTCGCCTGCAACAGAGCGTGCACGTGGTCGTCCATGACAACGTAGGCCCAGAGATCGAATGCTTTGCCCTCCGCGAATAGCAGTGCGTCGCGAACGATGGTGCGCTCGGGCGGCTGCAGTGCTGGTTGGGCCGAATCGAGACGCCATGTGACGAAGTAGAATGCGAGCTCGAGCCGCCAGTGCGGTAACATCCTCCGGTAGATGCTCTGTGGTTTCACGCGGTTCCCCCCTTCCTCGCGAGCAGGTGCTGCTTCCCTTCGGGGCAGCGCAGCACGCGATGTGCCACGCCCATGAGTCTCGGGCCGAGGCAGGACAGCTTGAGGGCGGGCGGGACGCCCGCAACCACACCACAGGGCCCTCCGCCTCCATCAAGTGGAGACATGGCAGCACTGATTGAAGGCGGGCGGGACGCCCGCAACCACAACCACAGGGCCCTCCTCCATCAGATGGAGACAAGGCAGCACTGATTGAGCGGGCCGGCGGGACAGCCAGCTCCCTGCAACCTCGGCACAGCCGCGCTGACCGGCTACCATCTGGAGCGATGAGCGCGCCCGCTGCCCCCAGCATCCCGGAAGCCCTCCTTCGTGAGGCGCTCACGCGAGCGCACGAGGCCTGGCCAGGCATCGAGGTCCCCGAGGGCGAGTACGCGAGCCATCTGGCAGGCAGGCTCGAGCCCGGCCTCGCCGCGCTGGAATGGGCAGACCTCTACCTGGCCTGTGCCTGCGCACGGGGCGATCGGCAAGCGCTGAAGGTCTTCGAGGACCAGGTCCTGGCCGCCGCCATCCCGGCGCTCAGCAGGCTGTGCGGTTCGGCCGCGCTCGTCGAGGAGGCCCAGCAACTCTTGCGGCAAAAGCTCCTCGTCGGAGGCGCGGGAGGCGAGCGGGCGCGCATCCTCGACTACTCCGGCCGCGGGCCGCTCGCGCACTACGTGACGGCGGCCGCGACGCGCGTAGCCCTGAACCTCAAGCGCGGCGCCTCCGCCGACTCCGATGACGAGGCGCTCGCGCAGCTCCCGGCCCGAGGGGACGACGCCGAGCTCGCCTACATCAAGGAGAGCTACCGCCGCGAGTTCGTCGAGGCGTTCCAAGGCGCGCTCGGCACCCTCTCCGAGCGCGACCGGACCCTGCTGCGGCTCAACTTCCTCGACGGGCTGAACATCGAGGAGATCGGCGGCATGTACCGCGTGCACCGCGCGACCGTGGCCCGCTGGATCGCCAAGGCCCGCGAGCAGCTGCACGACGAGACCCGCCGCCGGCTGCAGGAGAAGCTGCGCCTGACTCCCTCCGAGCTGCGCAGCCTAATGAACGTCGCCGACAGCCACCTCGAGGTATCGCTTAGCCGGTTCTTGGCCTGAGCCCTGGCCGCCTTCAGGCCCGGAGGCCTGTGGCCACCACACTGGGCTCCCGCTTCCAAAGCTGCTGCCCTGCCGGACTGGAGGTGCGACAGATTCCGGCTGGTCGTGTCCAACGGGCAACCCCGTTGAAGGAGACAACCAGATGATGAAGCAGCTCGCTTTCGTGTTCGCCGCCGCCCTGCTCGCCTCCGCCTGCGCCACCAGCGGCGCCACCACTGGCAGCACCACGCATGCCGAGAAGGCGCCCCCGTCGTGGTGGCACTCGTCGGTCACCGTCGAGAACCACTCCGACTACGCCGTCCACCACCTCTACTTCACGCCCGCAAACGCCCTCGCCTGGGGCCCGGACCAGCTGGGCACCGATGTGCTCTTCCCGCACGAGAAGGCGACGCTCGCCGGCCTGGAGTGCGAGGCCTACGACCTGAAGATGATCGACGAGCAGGGCGACGAGTGCATCGTCGAGGACATCGACCTGTGCCTCGAGGCCGCGGTCTGGTCGCTCGACAACGACGACCTCGCGCGCTGCACCGGCTTCCACAAGTAGGGCTTCGGGTCAAGCCGCCGGGAGAGTTCCCGAGGCCCGGAGTCCGACAGCCCGGAACCCGTCCTACTGCCCCGCGTCCGGCTCTTCTGCCGGCGGCACATACGGCTGCCGGCAGAAGGCCAGGTGCTTCTCCAAAAACGCCATGGGAAGAGCCAGCTCCAGCGCGAAGCTCGAGCCGCCCGGCGACACCCGCGCGTAGTCCAAGAGCTCGGCGAGCTTCGGGTCTCCGTCCGCCTGCGCCTTGAGCCGGGCGAGGCTGAGCGCCGCGCCGAGCGACTTGGCGAGGTCGGTGACCTTCTCGTCGTTGCTGCCCTCCACCTGCGCGGTCAGGCCGACGTCGCCCATGGCGCTCACGTGCAGCTGCACGTTCTTCGCCGCCTCTTGGATCTTCTGCGCCAGCTGCGGCTGGTCCTTGCCGACGAGCTCGCTGATGAGGTCCATCCCGAGCACGCCGTAGACCTCGCCGTAGGTCTGCGTTTCGTCGATGGCCGACGCCTCCACCGGGGCGCGCCCCTCGAATCCGGTCGATGGCGGTCTTCAGCTCGCCCTCGCTCGCGCCCAGAAGCATCATCTGGTCGCCCCAGCGGGCCACGACCATCTCCTGCCCCTCGGTGGCGGGCGACTTGTGGCGGTAGATCGTCCCCTTCTCGCCGTAGCTGCTGCTCTCCGCGTTCTCGGTGAGCGATTCCCACTTGGCGGAGCCGAACTGGCCGGAGAGCACCATCGTCTTGCCCGAGACCGCCACCCGGTCCAGGTCCTTGAGCGGGTCGACGCCGGTGTCCTTGCGGATCTCCTCGACGGGGTCGCGCCGGCCGCGCCGGGCGCAGGCGAGCAGCAGATCTCCGATGGGCGAGTTCGACAGCGCGTTCACCTCGACCACCACCGTCGTCTCGCCGGGCTTGGACGGCAGCGCGGCCAGCACGGGATCGCGCGGCCGGGGCGGCGGCGGCGGCTGGTCGGCAGTCGGCGCCACCGCGGGCAGCTCCGGCAGGGTCCGCCGCCCCTCCATGCGCTGGAACTCCTTCTCGTTGAGCCGCTTGGGGATGGCCACCTTCGGCCCGGGCTCCGGCTTCTCGTCGGGCTCGCCGCGCGTCATCAACCACGCGGCGAGGGCGAAGAGCACGACGGCGGCCAGCGGCCAGACCCAGGGGCGACGCGTCTTCATCAGAAGTCCCTCTGCTCGAAACGCCAGACGCCCACGGCGAGCGCGCCCAGCCCGAACACCAGCATGCCCACCAGGAGCTGCCCCAGCGCGGCGCCGTCCACCGCATTGGACCCGGCGATGTTCCCGGCCGCGTCCGCCAGCGCCGAGACGCGCGGCAGGAGCGCGGTGACGGCGCGGAAGGCCGCCTTGGCGACCCCCGCCTCGAACAGCGGCGAGATCTGCGCGCGGTAGCTGGCGACGATCCCCGCGACGAAGAACAGGCCGCCGACGAAGCCGGAGAACGCCGCGCTGCGCACGAACAGCGCCGCGGAGAGCATCGGGGCGTAGAGCGCCGCGAAGCAGACGCTGCCCAGCGCCGCCGCCAACAGCGGCCGCACGGTCCAGACGCCGGTCTTGATGGCCAGGATCAGCGTCAGGCCGCCCGCGCCGTAGCTCGCGCCGACGAGCGAGAGGACGAAGACGCCGAGGTAGGTGCCCACCAGGAGCTGCCAGCGCCGGACCGGCAGCGCGAGCAGGTGCTCGATCCGCCCGGGCGAGAACAGGCTCGGCCCGAAGTCGGCGCAGGCGAGGATGCCGAACGCCAGGCCGCCGTAATAGATGAGGTAGCTCGCGATCTGGAACACCGGACGCAGCGCCACGTCGGCGGACTGGATGTCTCCTCCCAGCAGGTGGCCGAAGAGCCGCGTCGCCGCCAGCGCTCCGTCCACCACCTCCATCCGCAGCGACAGGCCCATCACCGCCAGGACGAGCGTGATGCCGATGCCCAGCGCCAGGAACCACTTGCGCGACGCGGCCTCGGAGAGGATGTCGCGCGCGACGGAGAGCACGGTCCTCATGCGGCCGCCTTCCCCGGTGCTGAGGACTGACCGGCCTTGACCACCTCCGCCAGCACGTCCTCGAGCTCCTTCTCCTCGCGCTGCAGCTCGACGATCAGCGCTCCCGACGCGCGGCACTGGTCGAGGATGTGGTTGAGCGCCGCCGCGTCCGGCGCCTCGCAGCGCCACAGCTCGGGGCCGGCGACCTCGATGAGCCCCGCGGCCTTGAGCGCCGCCGCGTCCGCCGTCCCGGCGAGCCGCAGCCGCCACCGCGTCTCCGACCGGGTCAGCTCGTCCAGCGTGCCTTCGCGCACGACCCGGCCTTCGTGGAGGATGCCCACGCGGTCGCAGATGCGCTCGGTCTCGGAGAGCAGGTGCGAGTTGAGGAAGAGGGTCGCGCCGCGCTGCCGCTCCTCGGCGAGCAGCTTGCGGACCTCCATCCGGCCCAGCGGGTCGATGCCGTCCGTCGGCTCGTCGAGCACCAGCAGGTCCGGCGTTCCCAGCAGCGCCGCCGCCAGCCCCAGCCGCTGGCGCATGCCCTTGGAGAACCCGCCGATCTTGCGCTGGGCGTCCGGCGCCAGGCCCACGCGGACCAGCAGCGCGTCGATCTGCGGACGCGCGGCGCGCAGCTGCTTGAGCCTCGCCACGCTCGAGAGGAACTGCACCGGGGTCCAGGCATGCGGCAGGTGGAGCCGCTCCGGCAGGTAGCCGATGCGAGCGCGGACCTTCGGATCTTCGGGATCGCCGCCGAGCACCGTGACGGTCCCCGAGGTCTGCCGGACGATACCCAGGAAGGTCTTGATGAAGGTCGTCTTGCCGGCGCCGTTGGGCCCGATGAGGCCGAAGGCGGTGCCGGCGGGCAAGACGAGGTCGACGCCGCGCAGCGCCTGCTGGCCTCCGCGGCGGCGGAAGAGCCCGCGGTAGACCTTGGTCAGCGCGCTGGCCTCGATGGCGTTCATCCGTTCCTACCTACGCCCACCGGCGCGTTCGCTTGCCTCGCCCCGGTGGACTTGCCTCACCTTGCGGTGCGCTGACACGGCGCCGCCCCGCCGCTACCCGGCCCAGATGAAGTCGATGGTCGGGAAGAAATCGTTCGAGCGCACGTGCTGGTGGGTCCGGTAGTCGATCGCTCCGGAGTCCGAGTTCCACCACATGAAGCCCAGCGTGACGCGCGAGTACTTGCCCACCGCGAAGTCGAACGCGCCGCCGCCGTTCATGGTGATGGGCGAGGGGTTCTTGCCGTGCAGCGAGACGCCCAGGTACATCCGCGCCCGCAGCCAGCTCAACAGCGCCAGGTCGTACGTGGCCTGCGCCCGGAAGCGCATCCCGGTGGTCACCGGCGCCAGGAGGTCGTCGACCGGCGCGATGCTGCCCGGCCCGGTGGCGTCGTTGTGCGTGAGCGGGATGCCGACGGTGAGGTCGGCGTTGAAGGTGAGCGTGCTCCCGGTGCGCTCGCCGTAGGTGCCGACGATGCCTGCGCTGGGCACCAGGAACCAGCCGATCTGTCCGCCCTGCTTGGCCCAGGTGGGGAAGGCGTAGCCCTGGGTGAGCTTCATCAGCGGGGTCGGGCAGTACGCGCCCCACTCGCTCGCCCAGCGGAAGCCGCCGACCTCGCCGTGCGCGACGCGGAAGAGGACGTTGGGCGCGACGAAGAAGAGCAGCGGCTGCACCTGCAGCTCCACGCCGTCCGCCACCCCCACCTTCAGCGGGTTGAAGATGCCGATGGAGTACTCGCCCGGCCGGCCCACGTCGGCCGTGTCGCGCGCCACGAGCTGGCGGACGGGCGCCGCCGGGATCTCGGAATGGGGCGCGTCGAGCGCGGGCTTCGCGTCGGCGGCAGCAGGAGCAGCAGCCTCGGGCTCGGCGGCGAAGGCGGGAGCTCGAGTAGAACGCGAGGAGCGCGGCGCAAGAGAGGAGGAGGCTCTTCACGGCGTCACCTCCCAGATCCCAGCGACCGGGCAGTGATCGCTCAGGTACAGGGGATCGCCCGCCAGGCCCTGGCCGGAGGCGGTCACCGTCGTGCCCGTCCCGGTGCCGCGGCCCTTGGTCTGGAGCACGTCGGCGTCGAGCCACCGGTCGGCCTTGCGCACGAACAGGTAGTCGAGCCTCCGGGTCCAGTGCCCCGGCTCGCTGTTCGCGCCGACGGTGTCCGGGCCGATGACCGAGTGCGAGTACCAGTGGCTCTGGTCTTCCTCGGTCGTCCCGTAGCGCGAGAGCGGGATGGCCTCGTTGAACTCGTCGTAGAACGGCTGCAGGTCCTCGGGGTTGTACGGCGGCTGCTCGTAGTCGGTGCCGACGGACTCCGGCGCCTCGTCGTTGAACTTGCTGACCTTCACCGAGCCGGGCGGCAGCGCGTTGAAGTCGCCGGCGAGCAGGAACGGGCGGTTCGCCGCCCGCGCCAGCTCCAGGATCTGCTTCTGCTGCTTGGCGTTGGTGCGGTCCATGTCGTACGCCTCGGTGTGCACGGCGTAGACGTCGAGGAACTGCGAGCCCGCCTGGACGACCGCGTGGCCGATGGCGCGGTGCCAGTAGAAGGTGGCGACGATGACGCTCTGGTCGGTGCGGTCGACCTGCGCGATCCGCTCGTTCTTGACGATCGGGTAGCGCGAGAAGATGGCGTTGCCGCAGTCGACCCGGCCCACGCCCTCGCTGGCCACGTAGCGGTTCTGCCACAGCGGCACGTAGGCCGCCCAGCGCAGGTCGGTGTGGTCGAGGACGCCCTTGACCATGTCGTAGTAGGCCGAGCGCTTGGAATTGATCTCGATCTCGTTGGTGACGAGGATGTCCGGCTGCACCTCGTTGATGAGGTCGTAGATGCGGTTCATGTTGAAGTCGACCTCGTCCATCGACATCTCGACCCGGTCGCCCCACAGGTCGAACCAGAAGTCGATGCGCCCGGCTCCGTACTTGACGTTCCAGGTCATCACCTTCAGCCGCAGCGGCGTCGGCGGCACCGGCGAGACGGCGCCCTTCTTTTCGAGGATGGGGAACTCCTGGGTCGAGCCTTCGGGGCCGTAGGAGGTCCAGGCCCACTCGCACGCGGAGAGCGCGAGGAGCGGGACGAGGAGGAGTGCGAGTCGGCGCATGGACACCTCTGCTGTGAACGGCCCCTTCGAGTCGGAGGGACCGCGACGATCAGGTTCGCGGAGATTAGCCCGGCCGGGGCTGCGCGACTACGGCAGGCGCCCGCGCCGAATGGTCCCGCTGCCGTCCACGAGCCAAGGCTCGCCGGACTTGCTCACCCACACGCCATCGAGGCTCGAGCCGCTGGTGAGGGCCGCCGACCACGTCACGCCGTCCCAGCGCCAAGCTTCGCCGCTACCGCCGACCGCCCAGACATTGCAGGAAGCGTTTCCGGAGATCGCGTAGAGGTAATTGTAGGTTCCTCCGACGCTGGCCCACGACCACGCCGCTCCATCGAAGTGCGCGGCTTTGCCGTAGTCTCCGACGGCCCACACGTCGTTGCCCGCGGCGCTTCCCCAGAGGGCGAGGAAGGGCTCCGCGGTATCGCCGGCGAACGCGAGCGACCAGGCCTTGCCATCCCAGTGCAAGATCCCGTCGAGCCCGACCGCCCAGGCGTCGTCGGCAGCAGCTCCCCAGACGTCGTTGAGGTACCCCCAGCCGCCGTTGGACGTCGCTGACCAGCGGCTCCCGTTCCAGTGCAGCCACTTCGCCATCACCGACGGCGGCGTCCCCTCGCTTCCCACGACCCAGGCATCGGAGGTCCCGGAGCACCAGACCGAGGAGAGCGAAGCGGTCGTCCCGCTGTCGGTGGGCGTCCACGTCTTGCCGTCCCAGTGCACGATGATCCCGCCGTCGCCGACAGCCCAGACGTCCGCCGAGCCGCAGCCGAAGACCTTCCGGAGCGTCGCGGTAGTCCCGGGATTGACCGCAGTCCACGAGGCGCCGTCCCAATGCTGGGCAGCCTCGCCCCAGCCCACCGCCCAGATGTCGCTTGGGCTAGCTCCCCAGATGCTCACCAACCCAGCGCTGGTCGTGGGGTAAGCCTCCCAGTTGCTCGGAGGCGTGGCCGGGCACACGGTCGCTGCGTCGGGTTCCGATGCGTCTGGTTCCGACGCGTCGGGGCCCGATGCGTCCAGCCCACCGGCCCCGGCGTCACGCGCGTGGGGACACTCGCCGCGATGGGCCTCGCATACCGGCCCGAAGCAGCCCGCCGCGAAGACCGCTGCGGCCATCGCGAAGACGACCTTGCCGATGCGGGCAGCTTCGCCCATGTCCGACCTCTCTGCGGGAGTCGACCCGACGCCGGAAGACCTTGAGTCGCGAAGACTAGCCCGCCGACGCTCGTGCGGCCATTTCAGTGGCGTCGGCCTCAGTGGCATCGGTCATCAGGGCATGGGCTTTCCCCGACGACAGGCAGCTTCGAAGTCGGTCTGTCAAAGGCTGGGGGCACGAACCAAGTGTGCCGTTGAAGCGGCTCCTTCCGAGCCTCGTACCTGAAGGCAGCGCCCCGTCATGTCACAAAACAGGTGCCTATCTTTGGCGGCCCGAGCGTTCGAGGTCCCCCGTGACAGCCCACCGTCGAGCTGCCTACCGGCCAGCGTCCGCAGCCCCGGCGTCGGGCGCCCCGGTCTTTGCCGCAGGCGGAGGTCCGGCCCCGTCTTCGCAGCGCTGCGCCTCGCACGCCTTACGCTCGTCCGGGCAGTCCTCGACGCCGCACTTGCGGCACTTCTCGGTCGGCCCGCCAGCGCAGGCGAAGGGACAGTGGCTCTTCATGCACCCGGCCACCGCCTCGAAGGCCTCGCTGGCCTTCGGGCAGCCGCGCTTGCTGCAGGTGTTCTTGCAGTCCAGCAGGCAGCCGAACTTGCTGATGCCGCTGCACTTGAGCCCGCACTCGTCGCTGCAGGCCATGAGCTTGCCGCAGTCCAGCCCGCTCTCCTCGGCCGGTGCTGCGGCCTTGGGCGGTCCGTCGCCCAAGGCCACCGCGGAGATCAGAAGAACCGTCCCGACGAGCGCCGCCAGCCCTCGGGCGCGGTCCATCAGAAGGACGCCTTGAGCTTGAGGTAGGCCTGGTCCTCGTCGTACATCGCGAGGGTCATCGAGTTGCCGGGCGCGACCTTGGTGAAGACGCCCAGGTAGCCCAGCGTGATGTCGATGTTGTCGTAGGGCTTGATCGTGATCTCCGGGGTGAAGACCACGCCGTAGTTGTCCTCGATGTTCCCGTACGCTTCGCCGCGGGCGATGGCGCCGAGGTCCGTCTCCCAGACCACCGCCGCCTGGATCGTCAGCTTCTCGTTGAAGAACTTGTGGCGCAGCGTGAGCAGGAAGTAGTGGTCGAGGTTGCGCCAGCTGCGCTCGGTGAAGAAGCCCTGCACGAACTGGAAGTTGAGGTAGGTGCCCCAGGGCATCGTGTAGTCCAGGCCCACCGTGTACTTGAGGTAGGGCTGGCTGCGCAGGACGACCTCGGAGTTCCACTGGAGGTTGGGGTCGATCGCGGACAGGTCGTAGTCGGTCTTCACCTCCCTGGGGAAGGTGAGCGCCGCCTCCGCCCACCAGCCGACCGTCAGGAACTCGCCGGCCAGGTCCAGGCCGAGCACGTGCTCCTCGGCCAGCTCGGTGGTGGCGGTCACGTCGAGGACGAAGGAGCCGTTCGGATCCGGCGTCACGCTGTTCACCTTCACCTTGGTCTGGATGGGCAGGTCCATGTAGCCGTGGAAGTAGGAGACCGACCAGTCCACGCCGCCCAGGTTTCCGCCGGCCTTGAGGGCCTGCATGGTGTGCTCGAAGTCGTAGGCGGGCGGCTTGAAGTCCACCTGGAGGTTGCCGACGGTGACGGGCGGGAACCCCTCGGGAACCTGCATCGAAGAGGTCATGGCCGAGGCGATGGGCAGGCTCGCGTAGCGCGGCAGCGAGACGGCCGAGGCGCCGGCCAGCAGCACGCCGGTCACCGCCAGCTTCTCCTCGATGATGGTGAAGTCCGCCTTGATGGCCCAGGACGGCACGCGCTCGCCGAAGTTCATGAAGTCGGTCAGATCGAGCGGGTTCAGGTTGTCGGTGGGGTTGAAGCGGTCCGCGGTGCCCCAGGCGATACGCTGCTTGCCCACGCGCAGGTCGAGCCGGTCGGTGCCCAGGCCGTAGACGTCGACGTAGGCCTCCCAGAGCAGCGCCTCGATGGGCGAGGACTCCTCGGACTTCTGCAGCCCGTAGAGGTCCTTGGCCACCATGAAGTCGTAGTAGCGCAGCGCGGCGCTGATCTTCGCCTCGACGTTGTCGATGGGCTTGGCCTTCAGCTGCAGGAAGGCCTGGTGGTACATCGGGAACTGCGGCACGCCCGGGTGGACGAGCTTGCCGTCCTTGCTCTCGACCATGAAGCGCTTGTCGAAGCGCAGGTAGCCGCCCACGTCGAGGTTGAGCTTGCCGATCACGCTCTTGGCAGTCTCGAGGACCGAGCTCGACTCGGCGGGAGCCTCCGCGGCCGGCGCGACGTCCTTGGCGGGCTCGGCCGGCGGCGTGGACTCGGGCGCCACCTCGGGGGCTGGAGCCGGCGCGGGGGCGGCGTCGCTCGCCGCCGGGGCGGGGTCCGTCGAGGAAGCTTCGGGCTCGGCGGCGAACGCGGTCGTCGCCGTCGTGGTGGACAGGGCCAGGGCCGCCAGGGCACCGGCGGCGAGCAGACGGGTAGCGCTCATGGCTCTCACCAAACCTTTCGTCAGGCGTGCTGTAGGGGTTGCGGGGCTATTCGCTGCGCTTCATGTTCCGCTGCGAGAAGTCGTCTTCCTTCAGGCCCACGTCGAACTTGGACTCCAGCATCTCGAGGACGGTGGAGGAGCCTTCCTTGAGGTTCTTGGCGGTGATGCGGTGGGCGAACCAGTAGCCGGAGACCTTCTTGATCTCCTCCTGGACGGTCTCCTTCACCAGCTTGCCGGCGGCGTCGTAGTTCTCGCCCCGGACCGAGATGAAGTAGCGCGTGTCCACCACCAGCACCCGGCGCTTGACGTCGGAGTCCTCGCCCTTCTTCGGGGTCAGCTCCAGCGTGGTCAGGTCGCCTTCCTTCTTGACGATCTTGGCGTCGTACTTGTCGGCGAGCTTGCCCGAGCCCATGTCGTCGTAGCTGAAGTCGCTGCCCATGAAGCTCTCGGTCTTGGTGTGCGAGGCGATGCGCCGCACCTTCCCGAAGTCGGGCATGAAGATGTACATCTCGCTCTCGCCGCGAGAGAGGAAGGCGACGCCCTTCACCTCGGCCGGCGTCTGGAAGCGGATGAGGCGGAAGTCGCTGCCCAGCTGCCGGACGCCCATCTGCCGGACCTTGGCGTTCCCCGCCTTGTCCTTGATGGTCATCTTCATCACCGCCACCTGGTCCTTGCCGGGGCTCTGGCCCTTGTCGAGCTTCGCCAGGATGTCCTCGGCCTCGCCGGCCAGGGCCGGCGTGGAGCCGAAGGTGAGCGCGAGGGCTGCGCAGAGCGCGACTGCGAGGGCGGACTTCATGGCGTACCTCCTTGCGACGGCAGGGGCTGCGAGGCGGGGGCCGGCGTGGCCGGGGTCGGGTTGGGCGGCGTCATGTACTTGGGGTCCAGGGTCATGACGAGGATGGGGTAGAGCGTGAGGGCGGCGATGGCCGCGACGCCGATTGACAGGGCGCTGAGCCAGCCGAAGACGCGGATGGCGGAGATCTCGGAGGCGACAATCACCAGGAAGCCGGCCATCACCGCCAGGGCGTTGATGAGCACCGCGCGACCGGTGGACTTGAAGACGCGCTCCAGCACCTCGCGCTGGGTGCCGCCGGCGGCGGCCTCGACCTTCACGCGGTAGGAGGTGTGGATGGTGTAGTCGATGCCGATGCCGATGGCGAGGGAGGCGATGAGCGCGGTTACGATGTTGAGCGTGATGCCCACGTAACCCATGAGCCCGAAGTTGAGGACCAGGGTGAAGACGATGGGAGCCAGGGCGATGACGCCGCCCCTGAGCGAGCGGAGCTGCACGACCATCACGCCCAGCACCAGCAGGAGGCACAGGACGAGGCTGTAGATTTGGCTGTCGACGACGCGGTCCATGATGGTGGTGGAGACCATGGGCTGGCCGGCCTGCGTCGCAGAGAGGCTGACGACGGCCGCCGGGTCGGGCTGCTTGCCGGTGAGGCTCGCGTACTTCTCGGGCGTGACCGGCCAGTAGCCGGCCGACAGGCGACCGAGCTCGCCGCGCAGCTCGCTCAGGAGCATCGCGGTGGGTTCGCCCTTGGGCGCGCTGCCGTCGAGCACGGCCTGGATTAGGCGCTCCTGGTCGCGGCGCGCCGCCTCCTCGCCGAGCAGCCGGCTCATGGCCTTGGCCGCGAGCTTGACGCCCTCGGCGTCGCTGGCGAGCGCGGGGGCGGTCTCGGCGATCTGCTTCTCGACGGCGTCGGCGGAGGGCGCGGGGAGCGCGGCGACGGCCTCGGCCAGCCGGTCCTTGAGCGCGGCGTCGTCGACGGCCAGGTCGCTGTCCTCGGCGCCCAGGTAGGTGGCGATCACCTTGCGGCGGTCCTCGACGGAGAGCGCGGCGGGATCCGACGGGTGGCCCACCGCCGCGACGAGGAGCGGCCGGAGCGGGACCCCGAGCGAACCCCCTCCCGCAGTCTGGGAGGGGGCAGGGGGGAGGGCCGTCGCGGTCATCGTGCGGCCGGCGTAGCCCAGATCGGCGCCGAGGTCGTCGATCAGCTCGTCGGCGACCAGCGCGGCGAGCTCGGCCTTCTTCGCCGGGTCGACCACCGCGTCGAACGGCAGGGCGACGAGCTTGGTGCGCAGCTTCTTCTCGATGAGCTGGTCGACGATGGCGACCCGCTCCTTGGTGGCCGCGCTGCCGGTCTCCGGGAGCCGGCCGGCGATCAGCGCCTGGTCCGCGGCGTTGGTGACGAGCTGCTTGAGCTGGCTCTTGCCGTCCATCAAGAGGTAGAGGCTCTCGATGCCTCCCTTGGTCGCCGGGACGGCGCGCACGCCGTTCAGGCTGTCGTTCATGTCCGCGATGATGTCGGCGATGGAGTTGACGAGCGAGGAGTGGATGCCCTGCCGCAGGTGCTTGTGGATCCGGTACATCTCGCCCATCACCAGCGGGTCCTTGATGGGGCCCTTCACGTGGATCTGGTAGGCGGAGGTGCCGCCGAACTCGCGGGTCATCACTGCGTCGGCCTGGCGCGGCTCGCTCTCCCTCGAGAAGAAATCGAGGATGTCGAAGTCCGACTTGACGCGCAGGATCCCGGGAACGAGCGCCGCAGTGAGGACGACGACGCCGACCAGCGCCAGCTTCTGGTGCGAGTGGAGCGCCTCGGCCAGGGCCATCAGCGGCCGGTTGAGGAACGACGCCGCGGCGGTGTCGTCCTCGGACTCGCTCTGCGCGGCGTTCTTGGGCGGCTTGAGGTACACGACCACCGCGGGGATGAACACCACGGCGAAGAGGAGCGAGGCGGTGATGCCCACCGCGGTGTAGATGCCGAAGTCCTCGAAGATGGTGAGCAGGCCCGCCACGAACGACAGGAAGCCGATGAAGGTGGTGATGGCCGAGTTGAGGATGGGCACGGTCACCAGCTTCAGCGCCGAGCGCACCGCCCCGGCGCTGTCCCGCTCCTTGGCGTAGGCGAGCGAGATGAAGTTGAGCATGTGGATGCCGTACGCCGAGCCGTTGGAGATGAGCACCACCGGCATGATGGCGGCGATGAGCGTCAAGGGCGCCCCGGTCAGCCCCATCACGCCGAAGGTGACGACGGTGGCCATGAGCACTGCGGCCATGGGCAGCACCACGCCGCGCACCGCCCGGAAGCTCAGGTAGAGGATGACCACCAGCAGCACGATGACCAGCGGCACCAGCACCACCATGTCCCTGACCACGATGTGGTTCAGATAGGTCATCAGCATCGGCATGCCGGCGAAGGTGATCTTCACGGGGCGGCCCGCCTCGGGCCAGACCTGGTCCGTGGTCGCGCGCAGGCCCAGGGCGACCTGGTCCTTGGCGGCGTCCTCGGCGACGGAGATGTAGAGGGCGGTGTAGCGGGCGTCGGGCGAGACCAGGAAGTTGGCGTAGGTGGACTTGGAGAGCGTGTACTTGCGCAGCTCGGCCAGCTTCGCCGGGTCGTCGAAGACCGCCTCGTTGGGGATGAGGTCGGTCACCTCGAGGCCGGTCTCGGTCTTCTTGACGTCGACGATGTTGGTCAGGCTGATGACCGACACGACGCCGGCGTGGTCCTTGTAGGCCTTGGTGAGCCGGGCGACGCCTTTGAGGACGTCGGGGGAGAAGGTCTCCTTGGACTCGATGAGGACGACCGCGGTCTTGTTGCTGCCGAAGGCGTTGCCGACCTCCTTGGAGGCGACGATGACCGGATTCCGTCGGCGACAGGTAGGTGTCGAAGTCGGCATTCACCTTCAGCCGGGTCATCAGCCCCGCTGAGATCACGGTCAGCAGGACCGAGAGCGCCAGCACGGCCTTGCGGTGCTTGAGGACGAAGTTGATGAAGGCTTCCATGCATCGCTCCTGGCGCGGCGCGCGAAGCGCCGCACCTGGCTGGCGGCTAGCGCCGCGTGATCCCGTCGAAGAACAAGTCGCAGGCCCGCTCGAGCGCGGACACGAAGTCGTCGCGCTTGACCATGGTCGACCAGAAGAGCTGCGCCACGTAGATGCCCAGGACCGAGAGCGCCGCGCTCTCGGTGTCGAGGTCCTCGCGGAAGGCAGCGCTCTTCTTGCCTTCCTCGAAGGCGTCGCGGATGGTCGCGATGACGCGGGCGATCCCCAGGAACTCGACCTTCTCGGCGTCGAGGGTCATCTGGAAGAGCTGGCGGATGATGATGCCGGTGCGGGCCGGGTCGGCCAGGGACATCTCGCCCATCGCGCGCATCAGCAGCAGGATCTTCTCGCGCGGCGGCAGGCCGCTGTTCTCGGTACGTTCGACGCAGGCGTCGAAGCCCTCGATGCCCTTCTTGACGATGGCCGAGAACAGGCCCTCCTTCGTCTTGAAGTAGTGAAAGATGATGCCCTGCGAGACGCCCGCTTCCTTGGCGATGGCCTGAGTCGAGCTCTTGTCGAAGCCGTGCTCCGCAAAGCACTTCAGACCCGCCTCGAGGATCTGGTTGCGCGTGGTTTCGGAGCGCTCTTCGCGCACGCTCTTGCGGTCTTCTTCAGCCATCGGCGGCCCCTCGACAACTCGTTGATTGAGCGCTCAATCCTTAATTGAGCACTCAATCTGTGTCAAGGCGACGGGCGTAAGGGGTTGAAGTCACGGCCTTTCACGGATTCCGGCCGTGGGCGGTGGCCTTCCTCCTGGGGTTGAGCCGCCAAGGTCGCCAAGGGACCAAGGTCGCCAAGAACTGCTTGGGGTTCAGGCCGGGTGGCGGGCTGGGGTCGGCGGTGGCTCCTTGAGGACGCGAGGCCCGGGCACCCCGCTCCCAGTCCCGCTGCCAGCGACCCAGTAGGCTTGGCGACCTTGGTCCCTTGGCGACCTTGGCGGTTCAGGTGCCGACGTCTTCGCTCGGTGCTTGACACTCCGCCCGACCCGCCGCTATCCACCGGGCCTTCCTTTCAGACCGTCATCAATGGAGGACGCCATGAAGAAGTACGCCTGCCAGGCCTGCAGCTACGTCTACGACCCCGCGGTCGGCGACCCGTCCGCCGGCATCCCGCCCGGAACCCCGTTCGAGAAGCTGCCCGAGGACTGGGTCTGCCCCGACTGCGGCGTGGGCAAGGACATGTTCGAGCCCGTCGAGTAGTTCTCTGCGAAACCGGCCCTTCTTCCTTCTCGGGACGGTCCCTCTTCACTTCAAGCGAAGCCGGGTGGGGAACCACGGAGGCGAGCCATGGGTGGCCTGCAAGCACGCAAGATCAAGGAAGGCGTCTACTGGGTCGGCGGCATCGACTGGAACCTGCGGGTCTTCCACGGCTACTCGACCCCTCGCGGGACGACCTACAACGCCTACCTGGTCATCGGCGAGAAGATCACCCTCATCGACACCACCAAGGCCCGCTGCGCCGACGAGCTGCTCGCCCGCATCGCCTCCGTCGTCGACCCCGCCAAGATCGACTACGTCATCAGCAACCACGTGGAGATGGACCACTCCGGCGCCCTGCCCCACGTGCTGAAGGCCGCGCCCAACGCCCAGGTGGTGACCTGCGCCGCCGGCGAGAAGGGCCTGCGCGAGCACTACCACGCCGACTGGAAGTTCCAGGTGGTCAAGAGCGGCGACAAGCTCGAGCTGGGCGGCGGCAAGACGCTGCACTTCGTCACCACGCCGATGGTCCACTGGCCGGACAACATGGTGACCTACCTGGCCGAGGACAAGATCCTCTTCTCCAACGACGCCTTCGGCCAGCACTTCGCATCGCCCGAGCGCTTCGACGACGAGCTGCCGCTGCACCTGGTGGTCGAGGAGGCGCAGAAGTACTTCGGCAACATCGTCCTGTGCTTCATCCCCATGGTCGCCAAGGCGCTCGAGGCGGTGTCCGGGCTCGACGTGCAGGTCATCGCCCCCAGCCACGGCCTGATGTGGCGCACGCACGTGCGCACCATCCTCGAGAACTACAAGCGCTGGACCGCCAACACGCCCGACGAGCGGGCCATCATCGTCTACGACACGATGTGGGAGTCGACCGCGCGCGTGGCCGAGGCCATCGGCGGAGCGTTCGACAGCCGCGGCATCCCCTGGCGCATCTACGACCTGAAGGAGGCGCACATCTCGGAGATCATGACCGAGGTGGTCACCTCCCGTTACATCTGCGTGGGCTCGCCGACCTTGAACAACGGCATGCTCCCCACGGTGGCCTCCTTCTTGACCTACCTGCGCTCGCTGACGCCCAAGAAGCGCGTCGGCCTGGCGTTCGGCAGCTACGGCTGGGGCGGCCAGAGCGTCGAGCACGTCAACCAGTACCTGAAGGAGTCGGGCTTCGACCTGCTCGAGCCGATCCGGGTCAAGTATGTGCCCGAGAAGGAGACGCTCGCGGCGATCACCGCCAAGCTCGAGCAGGAGCTGGCGGCGTTCACGGCTCCGAAGCCGGCGGCGCAGGGCAAGGCTTCCTAGGGTTGGTGGGCGCAGGCCTCCGGGCCCGCGACGTTCTCTTCCCTGTCTTCACCCAAGACTCCTCTTAGGCGGGGCCAGGTTTTGGTGGCCGTGGGCCTCCGGGCCCGCGACGTTCTCTTCCCTGTCTTCACCCAAGACTCCTCTTAGGCGGGGCCAGGTTTTGGTGGCCGTGGGCCTCCGGGCCCGCGACGTTCTCTTCCCTGTCTTCACCCAAGACTCCTCTTAGGCGGGGCCAGGTTGTGGTGGCTGCGGGCCTCCGGGCCCGCGACGTCCCCCTTCCCTCTCTCCAAGTGGTGCCACACCTGGCCTGCTCGCCGCTCGCTCGGCCCCGGGGTCGATAGCTATGCTTTCGTCATGCGAGCGAGCCCTGAAGTGGTGCTGAAAGCAGTCATCCTCAGGCCTCCCGCTAGTCTGCTCGAGGAGCGCCAACGCACGGGCGCCGACCGCCAAGACGAAGTGTGGGAAGGGGTGCTGCACATGCTGCCGCCGCCTTCCCGCTGGCATCAGCGGTTTGGCAGCGAGCTGCTCGCGGCTCTCCTGCCCGTCGCCGAGGCTCGAGGCTTGGAACTCTCTTATGCGACCGGCCTGTACCGGCCGGGCAGCGCCGACCGCGACTACCGCACACCCGACCTCGTCTTTGCCCGGCCCGAGCAAGCCAGCGAGCGGGGTGTCGAAGGCGCCGAGCTGGTGGTCGAAATCCTCTCCGAGGGAGACGAGTCCCGCGAAAAGCTCGCCTTCTACGAGCAGCTGAACGTCTCCGAGGCGCTCCTGGTCGACCCGGAGAGCAGAGAGTTCGAGCTCTACGTCTTGCGCGGCGGGCGACTCCACGTCGCCCTTCCCGACGAACAGGGCGCCGTCCGCTCGAGAGTCCTGGGCGTCGTCTTCTCGAAGGTAGGCGCCAAGCTGCGCATGGAGTGGCCGGGCTCGAGCGCCGAAATCTAACAGCCCCCCCCTGCGGCCGCCCCTCCTCAGCCAGTGTCTCCCCGGGCCCTCGTCGGCCTTTAGCGCCGTCCTGTTTCCAAGCCCTTACGCCCTGGCCCGCCGGTTGCTGTCCTCCGCCCCAGGAGACGACGCCATGCGGACGACCTGGGCCTTCATCCTCTTGCTGTTCCCCGCGCTGACCTTCGCCCAGCGCGTCCACCACGCGCCTGGCGCGCTGACCGGCGCCTGCGCCGAGTTCGAGGTCGGCGGAACCGCCTTCGCCTGGACCGAGACCACGCTCGGCGGCGCCTCGATCCACGAGCACGACGAGCTCGAAGTCGTCGGTCTCCCCAAGGCGCGCACCCGCCGCGGCGAGGCGGTGCGCCTCTGCTCCGGGCAGTCACTCGTCGTCCGCCGCGCCGAGGTGCAGGGAGCCCTCCCACTCGAGAGCCTGGCGCTGGCCTGGGCTCCGGCGGGCCGTGAGGACCGGCTCCTCCTGGGCCGCGGTCCGACGCCACGGACCTTCGAGCTGCGCCTCGTCGACCGTGCCGGCCGGCGCCTCGCGACCACTCCGCTTTCGCCGGGTCTGACTTCGATGGGCGACGGCGATGACGAGTACACCCCGGGCCTGCAGTGGCTGGGCGACCTGGGCTTCTCGGGCACGAGCGGCGTCGCGCTGGCGCGCTTTGAGTACCACGCCTGCGGCTACAACAACCCGGTCGTCCCGGTGCTCATCGGCGAGGACCGCCTGATCGTCGGCCCCGAGGCGGATCGCGTCTCCGAGGCAGGCGTCTTCCACGCCGAGACGCAGCTCGTCTTCCCCGCCTCTCCGGGCGGCGTCGACCAGGGCCTGGTGCTGCGCACCGTGGTCGAGACCTTCGACGAGGCCTCCTCGACCTACGTCGCGGACTCGGTCGAGAGTCACACCTGGCGCTTCGACGGAACGCGGTTCGTGCGCCAGGAGCCGTGAGGCTCGCCCGTCGCCAGGTCTCGCGGATCGCGCCCGGCTGAACGGCGGGTGGACAGGCGAGATCTACCGCCCGTCCGCCCCGTTGCTGCAGCGGCGATCAGCCGACCTTCTGATACTTCTCCGGCATGGCGCCGCAGATCGGGCACTTCTTCTCCGGCTTGCCCACCTCGACGTGGCCGCAGACCGGGCAGTAGTAGAACTCGGTCTCGGTCAGGTCCTTGCCCGCGCGCACCGCCTCGAGCGCCTTCTGGTACAGCTCGGCATGGACCTTCTCGGCCTTCATCGCCATCCCGAACATCGCCTTGGCCTTGTGGCCCTCCTTCTCGGCCTGGTCGAGCATCGGCGGGTACATCTTCTCGTGCTCGTAGGTCTCGCCCTGGACGGCCGACTCGAGGTTCTGGACGGTCGAGCCGACGCCTTCCATGGCCTTCAGGTGGCCATAGGCGTGGACGAACTCGGCCTCGGCGGCGGCGCGGAACAGCTTGGCGACGTTGGCGAAGCCGTCCTGCTCCGCCTTCTTGGCGAACGCGAGGTACTTGTTGCGCGCCTGGCTCTCGCCGGCGAAGGCTTCCTTGAGGTTCTCCATCGTGGTCGGCATGTGCTCCCTCTCTGTTGGTCGGGTGATGGGTGCGGCGTAGCTTGGCGGGGCGCTTCGGGCTTTTCAAGCTCGTCCGGAGGGAAGCGGAGCGCCGGACACGACGCGCGCTGGAACCCCGACGCCCGGCGTGCATCCAAGCGGCCTTGGAGGAGGTGTGCCATGGCCTCTGCGATCACGTCCGGAATCCGCATCACCGTCGCGGCCCGCCACATGGCGGAGCGCCGCGAGCCCGGCCGCTGGTTCTTCGCCTACCAGGTGCGCATCGCCAACGAGGGCCCCTCCCCCGCGCAGCTCATGAGCCGCCACTGGATCATCACCGACGCGCTCGGCCGCGAAGAGCACGTCCAGGGCCCGGGCGTCATCGGCCAGCAGCCGGTCATCGAGCCGGGCGAGGCGCACGAGTACACGAGCTTCTGCCCGCTGCCCTCCCCGCTCGGCTCCATGCGTGGCACCTACCAGATGGTCCGCAAGGACGGGACGACGTTCGAGGCGACCATCCCCGAGTTCGCGCTGGCGGCCCCCGAGTCGCTCAACTAGTTGCCGGCGGTCCGCGCCGGCGGCTGAAGCCGCGCCTGACTTTTCGAAGCCTGCCTGCGCAGGCTGGGTGGTCGACGGGTCTGAAGGCGCCAGCTCGGTGATCCAGGCCCAGAGTGTCTTGAGCACCTTCAGGGCGCGTCTTCGAGTGGCTCGGTCCCGAGCTTCGCCCCGCCCTTCGCGATCCTTCGCGGCGTCGCCCTCCTCCTGAGACAGGGCGTGGGCCTCGTTCTCACCGCACCCTCGCCTGCGTCATGTTCATGGCGCGAGCCCCTCGTCGCTGACTCCTGAGTCGGCCACTTCTTCCCTCGGCTCCGCGTGCGCCTGAGCGGCCCCCCGTCGCCATGGAAATGGCGGGCACGGCCCCTGCACTGGACGCCGCCCGACCCATCGCTCCCAGAGGCAAGGCACGGGAGGTGGGGTGGGCGGCAACCGACCCGCTTGAGGCAGCAGCGACTCGCTTTTGGCACGCAGGCACCGGGACTTAAGGACCGCCAACAAACGCGTCGATAAGCGGCCGAAGAGCACACCGAACCGGGCCTGTCGAGCGGGCCTTCGCAGTGTCACGAGCACGGAGGTAAGCAATGTCGCGCACCAATCGTTGGCTGTTCATGACGTCCATCGCCCTGGCCCTGACGGCCGCTGGCTGTGGCGGTTACCAGCACCCCCTGGAGGACGTCCCAGGCATCGAGGAGCTCTCGCAGCCCCTGACCGCCCTGGCCACGCCTCCGACCTGGACCGCCGGCACCAGCACCCTGGCCGTCACCATCGCCGCGGCTGAGACCGCGGTGGTCTCCAAGCACCCGGTCAGCGGCAACATCCTGGTCAACGACGTCATCACCGCCGGCGCCAACTCGACCACGGTCAAGAAGATCACCGTCACCTCCACCGGCGCGAACGCCACGCTCATCATGGACTTCGCCAACGGCACCTTCGCCCCGGGCACCGCCAGCAGCCCCGGCATCCTCGTCGACTGGGGCGCCACCGCCGGCGTGAAGACCTTCAAGCTGCGCGGCTCCTCCACCGGCGCCGACCTCATCACCGCCGGCCTCAAGTCCAGCGGCGAGCACCAGATCGGCTTCAGCTCCGACGCGCTCGCGGACATCCAGTTCGCGCTGGCGCCCTCCGAGCAGACCGACGGCCCGTACGTGTTCAGCTTGGGCGGCGGCGCCGACATCTTCGCCGCCGACACCACCAACGCCGTCAAGTACCTGGGCACCGGCGCCACGGCGATGACCGCGGCCTGCACCGTGTTCGGCGGCCCCGGCAACGACACCTTCACCGGCGGCACCGGCGCCGACCTCTTCTGGGGCGACGAGAACGACGACACCTTCAAGGCGGGCGCCGCGGCCGTCGCCGGCACCAAGACCTTCCACGGCGGCGCCGGCGTCGACACCGCGGACTACTCCTCGCGCGCGGCCACCGAGGCCCTGACCTTCGAGCCCGACTCCACCGGCACCGCCAGCTCCGGCTGCCTCGCCTGCGGCGCCGCCGAGACCCACAAGCTCTACGACGACGTCGAGGTCCTCAAGGGCGGCGCCGGCGACGACAAGTTCCTCCCCAACGTCAACGAGGGCCACACCTTCCTGGGCGGCGCCGGCACCGACCTAGCGGACTACTCCGCCGCGGGCCTCGGCGCGGTCACCGTGACCATGGGCGACTCGACCGCCAACGACGGCTTCGTCCACGCCCCGGCGAGCGGCATCCCGATGGACAACATCGGCAACGACGTCGAGAACCTGAAGTGCGCCGCCGCCTCGGCCTGCACCGTCACCGGCAACACCATGGACAACACCTTCTTCGTCATCGCCGCCACCGCCGCCGCCCACGCGTTCACCGGCCTGACCGGCGTCGACACCATCGACTTCACTGCCTTCGGCGCCACCCTGGACGTCAAGATGGACAACACCGCCTCCACCACGGCGGGCATCAAGATCAACACCGACGTCGAGAACCTGAAGTGCCCGACGCTCAACACCGCCAGCTGCACCGTGCTCGGCAACGACCTCGCCAACCACCTCTGGGGCGTCAACAGCGGCGGCGCCGGCGTCAACAGCCTCACCGGCGGCAACGGCGACGACACCATCGAGGGCGCCGAGGCAGGCGACACCGTGGTCTGCGGCTCCGGCTCCGACATCTACGTCGGCACGCTGGCCCGCCCGGCGGACTGCGAGCTGTAGCCGTCCTCCGCTCCCACAGCCACTGATGTGAGCCAGGGGCAGGCGTGCACGACGCGCCTGCCCCTTGCTCCATCCGCTCTCCCCCACACCCTCGACCCCGCTCCCCAAGCCCTCTCTTGGAGGCACGTTCCATGCGGTCCCTTCGAAGCGCCCTCTGCTGCGCCCTCCTCTCGGCCGGCCTCGCCGCCTGCTCCTCCAGCCCCCAGAGCCCCGACGGCGGCACCCCGGCCTCCAAGGTCGACGGTGGCACCACCTCGAAGTCCGACGGCGGCGGCGGCCCCACCCAGCCCATCGAGCTCACCTCCGTCACCGCCCGCGTCGCCGGCCGCACCGGCCGCGACCTGCGCCTGAGCATCGCCGGCAGCGACCAGGACCTCGACGCGGTCTCCCTCTGGGTCCGGGTGCTCGGCGCCTCCGGCTCGCCGCTCTCCTGCTTCGACACCGACAAGGACGGCGCGCCCGACACCGAGAGCGGGGCCGTCGCGCTCGAAGACGTCCAGGTCAACGGCAAGAGCTTCACCGCCACCGCGGTGATCCGCCGCGCCTTCGACCGGGCGCCCGGAGCCGCCAAGATCGCGGTCCGGCTGCAGGACGCCTACGCCCGCCAGACCGCGGAGCAGATCGTCACCATCGCCAAGCAGCCCGTGCTGCCCCAGGGCGCCCAGTGCGACGCCACCTACGTCGCCGCCCGCTGCGACACCGGCCTGTCGTGCCGGGGAAGCCCCGCCACCTGCCAGGAGGGCGTCGCCCCGCAGATCACGCGGCTGGCCTTCCTCAAGACCACCAGCGGCCCGTCCATCCTCATCGAGGGCACCGAGCCGGAGGAGGACCTCGACAAGATCCAGTTCGGCTTCCAGAACGCCCAGGGCCAGGCCGTGGCCATCGACGCCGACGGCGACGGCAACCCCGACCTCGCCTCCTTCGACTTCGACGCCCGCGACCTGTCGGCGGACGGCGCGTTCTTCATCCGCATGCAGCCCGCCGACGGCCTCGACCAGCAGGCGCCCAAGCTCACCGCCACCCCGAGCGACGTCGCCGGCCACTCCGGCACGCTCAAGACCACCTCGCCGACCCCGACGCCCAGCCGCAGCTCCGGCCAGTCCTGCGATCCGCGCGGGTTCGACACCTGCGCCGCGAGCCTGGCGTGCTCGCCGGGGATTCTGGGCAAGGCCAACAAGTGCCAGCCGGCCGCCAGCCTGCGCACCACCCGGTGCGGCGCCTCGGCCGAGCTGACCCCCAGCGCCGAGGGCGTCACCGCACTCGGTGTCGCCGCCGGCGGCAGCCTGTGGGACGTGCCGCTCGGCTGCCAGACCTACGATCCCAAGGGCCGGCCCGAAGGCGCCGTGCGGCTGCACCTGGCCACCGCGGCGACCCGGCTGACGCTGAGCACCGACCACCCCGGCACCAACTTCGACACCGTGCTCTACCTGTTGCCCGGCTGCCCCAACGACGTCTTCGGCTCGCTGGGCTGCAACGACGAGGGTGGCGCCACCAACAGCAGCTCCACGCTCGTGCTCACCGACGTCCCCGCCGGCGACTACCTCGTGGTCATCGACTCGTTCGACCACGAGGGCGGCTGCTGGGAGCTTCTCGGCGAAGCTCGAGTAGCCCGGAAGTCCGTCCGCGTGTGCCGCTCGGGCCGGGGCGGCGCTGCGCAGACGAAAGGGAGGCCGGACCCGGGCGACCGGATCCGGCCTCTCTCATTGCCGTCACCCCGAGCCGGTCGAGGGGCGACTCCCTGGCCGACGAGTGCGGGGCTCTTCACCGCGGGAAGCGGGGGGCGAGCGACGACGTCCTCGAGTTGCGAGCCCATCACCACCCGCTCCCGACGAGCTGACGAGAGAGGTGCGGGCGCGAGAGGAGCCGGGTGTATCCTCTCGCCACGCAACGGAGCGCGGGAGCCCGAGCCCTCATGCCACTCTTCGCCGCGACCATCTTCCTCAGCGCCTTCCTGCTCTTCCTCGTCCAGCCGCTGGTCGGTCGCGTCCTCCTGCCGTGGTTCGGCGGGGCGCCGTCGGTGTGGACGACCTGCATGCTCTTCTTCCAGCTGCTGCTGCTCGCCGGCTACGGCTGGGCGCACCTGGTCTCGCGCCAGCCCGCCCGGCGCCAGGCGGCGATGCACCTGGCGATGCTGGGCGCCGCGGTGCTCGGGCTCGTCGTCGGGGCCTTCCGCTGGGGCGCGCCCATCGTCCCCGACGCCAGCATGAAGCCGGCCGACGGGCTCTACCCCACCGCGCGGCTACTGCTCCTGCTCGCCCAGACCGTGGGCCTGCCGTACCTGGCGTTGTCGGCCACCGGCCCGCTCCTGCAGGCCTGGTACGCGCGCGTCCACCCCGACCGCAGCGCCTGGCGCCTGTACGCGCTCTCCAACACCGGATCGATGCTGGCGCTGTTCGCCTACCCGTTCGCGCTCGAGCCGCTGCTCGGCCTGCGCGTCCAGGGCTGGGCCTTCGCCTTGGGCTTCGCGCTCTTCTTCGCCGGCTGCGCGGCGGCCGCCCTGCGCGCTCGCAGCGCCCCGATGCTCTCGGCCACGCCTGAGCCGTCGCCAGCGCCGGCGACCGCTGCCCCGCCTGCCGCTTCGGCGAGCGATCGGCCGGGGGTGCGCCAGTGGGCCACCTGGATCGCGCTCGCCGCGGTGCCCTCGCTGTCGCTGCTCGCCATCACCAACCAGATGTGCCAGGAGGTGGCGGTCTTCCCGATGCTGTGGGTGCTGCCGCTGGCGACCTACCTGCTGACCTTCATCCTCTGCTTCGAGTCCAGCCGCTGGTACCGCCGGTTCATCTTCGTGCCGGTCCTGGGCGTGCTCTCGGCGATGGCGCTGCTGCTCTTCTTCGGCGAGGTGCGCAGCGACCTGGCGGTGCCGCTGGCGAACTTCCTGCTGCTCCTGTTCGCCATCGGGATGATCTGCCATGGCGAGCTGGCCCGGCTGCGCCCGGCGCCCGCGCACCTGACCTCCTTCTATCTGGCGGTCTCCATCGGCGGGGCGTGCGGCGGCCTCTTCGTCGGCCTGGTGGCTCCCGCGCTCTTCACCAGCTACTTCGAGTTCGACCTGTGCATCCTCGGCGCCTGGGTCGTGGTCATCGCCACCAGCCCCAAGGCCGCGCCCGGCCAGCGGCCCTCGCCGCTCTTCAAGCTCGCCAACGCCTCGGTGCTGCTGGTGCTCGTCGCCGAGGTGATGCTGCGCCAGGGCAACCCGGGCCACGGGCTGCTGGCCACGGCGCGCGGCTTCTACGGCGTCATCAAGGTGGAGAGCGCCAACCGGGGCAGCTTCGTCGAGCACTCGATGAGCCACGGGCGGATCGTCCACGGCGCGCAGTACCAGGACGTGGAGCACCGGGGCGAGCCGGTGACCTACTTCACGCGCAACAGCGGCATCGGCCGGGCCATCGCCAACCACCCGCGGCGGCTCGCCGGCCAGCCCCTGCGCATCGGCATCATCGGCCTGGGCGTGGGCGTGCTCGCCGCCTACGGGCAGAGCGGGGACGAGATCCGCTTCTACGAGATCAACCCGGACGTCATCCGGCTGGCGCAGACGCCGCAGTACTTCAGCTACCTGTCCGACTCCAAGGCCAAGGTGGACGTGGTGCTGGGCGACGCGCGGGTGATGCTCGAGCACGAGCTCGCGCAGGGCGGCCCGCGCGGCTACGACCTGTTCGTCCTGGACGCCTTCAGCAGCGACTCCATCCCCGCGCACCTGCTCACCGTCGAGGCCTTCCAGCTGTACCTCGCGCACCTGCGCTCGCCGGACTCGGTCATCGCGCTGCACGTCTCCAACCGGATGCTGGACCTGGGCCCGGTCGTGCGCCGCACCGCGCAGGAGCTGAACGTGCCGCTGGTGGAGCTCTTGTCGCAGGCGATGAAGGAGGAGACGCCGCCCCTGGAGCAGCCGGCGCACTGGATCCTCCTGTCGCGGACCAAGGAGGTCTTCGACAAGCCGGCGTTCAACGGCCTCGAACGCGTCAAGCGCAAGCCGGTCCTGCCCAGGCTGTGGACCGACGACTACACGAACATCCTGAGCGCGCTGGGCGAGTTCAAGGGGTAGAGCGCGCGCATGGCCAAGGCCCCCCGGAAGAAGCCTGCGGCGAAGAAGCAGCGCTCGCAGAAGGCGACGACCGGCGTGAAGCGCACGCCCCTGGAGCGGGCCGAGGCCAAGGTGCAGGAGGGGATCCGCCTCGCGGCCGAGGGCGACTTCCTTCGCTCCGAGAAGCTCCTGAGCCAGGTGCTGAAGGCGCGGCCCAGGCAGATCGAGGCCTGGGACGCGCTGGGGTTCGTGCAGTTCTTCCAGGGCCGGTTCGCGGAGGCGCAGGAGTGCTGCGAGCGGTCGCTCGCGCTCGATCCGAAGAACGCCTACGCCCACAAAGGCTGGGGGCTGTGCGTGGCCAAGCAGGGCCGCGTCGACGAAGGGCTCGAGAGCCTCGAACGCGCCATGGCGCTGCAGCCGGACTGGTTCGACCCGTACTGGGACTTCCTCGTCGTCTGCGGGGAGCACCGGCGGGCGAAGCCGGCGCGCGCGGTGCTGGCGCTGGCGTGGGAGCGCTTCCCGGAGAAGCGCGCAGAGCTCGACGAGCTCCTTCGGCACTTCCGCAAGTAGCGGGCGGCATTGCGCTGGCCGGCGGTTCCGTCCATGGACGGACGGCATGGACGACATGGACCGGATGAGACGAGATGGACGATGGGTGGAGGAGCCCTGAGCCGCTACTTCCGAGACTTCTCCAGGTCGCCCAGGTGCAGGTCGAGCGCCAGGATGGACATGCGGATTCTCGATCACCGAGAGCAGCAGCGACAGCATGAGCAGCACCATGCTCACGCCGAAGAGGACCTTGCCCAGCCCCGGGTAGCCGGCGAAGAGCACGAACATGCAGACGACGCAGACCAGCATGGCCAGCACGCCCAAGCCCTGCATGTCGCGGATGAGGTAGATGCGTCGCCGCAGGTTGGTGATCTGCTGCAGGACGATGTCGTTCGGGTCCTTCTGGTACCGCTCGTGGAGCCCGCGGATGAGGTTCGCGAGCGAAAGGAACCGGTTGGTGTACGCCAGCATCAGCAGCGTCACCGCCGGGAAGAGCAGCGCGGGAGTAGAGACTTCCATTTCCATGAGGTCGTTCTCGAAGGTGGGGCAGAGGCTAGCCCTGGAGAGCGGCCGGCTCAAGCCAATCGCCAAGTTGGCAACGGCCACCGGGAAGACCAGAAAGGCCGTTCTTGGCGACCTTGGTCCCTTGGCGACCTTGGCGAAAATCCCCTCGTGACCTCCAGCACTTGCAGCCCGAACCCCCCTCAGGCAACCTGCCGCTCCCTTCGACCGATAATCCTTCGGAATTTCGCTCTGGGAGGTCGTCCATGGGTCTGAAGATCGGCGGCAAGCTCAACTCCTTCATCCACAAGGTCGAGGCCGAGGCCAAGAAGGTGGAGCAGAAGGTCGAGAAGACCGTCAAGCAGGCCGTGGACAAGTTCGAGTCGAACGAGATGGTCAAGCAGGGCAAGGAGTTCCTGCAGGCCACCGCCGACAGCTTCGAGCAGGCCGTCCACCACCGGAACCCGGCCGACCCGACGGTGCTGCGCGACCACCAGGGCAGCGCCCAGTTCCAGGTGCCGAACGGTCAGCTCTTCGTCGATGGCGCCGCTCCGAGCGACGTCAAGCAGGGCGCCGCCGGCGACTGCTACTACCTCTCCACGCTGGCCTCGATGGCCGACACGCACCCCGACCTCGTGCAGAACGCCATCAAGGACAACGGCGACGGCACCTACACCGTGACCTTCCACGTGCCGCCGGGCTTCGACGCGCTCAAGGCGATCGGCCCCACGGGCGGGCTCATCGAGGGCAGCGTCCTCGGGCTCTCGCAGAAGCTGGGCATCACCCCGGGCGGCAAGACCGTCCAGGTGACCGTCGACGGCGACGTGCCGACGATGAACGGCCGCAACCTCTACGCCCGCCAGAACGGCAACGAGAACTGGGTGGGCATCATGGAGAAGGCCTACGCCAAGCTGTGGGGCAACTACGGCGCCATGGCCAACGGCGGCTCGCCCTCCACCGCGATGTACGCGCTGACCGGCAAGCCGACGCACATGCACACGCTGACGCCGACCAGCGGCCTGGGCATCAAGCTGGGCAACGTCACGCCCTCCGCCGCCAAGTGCAACGAGGTGTTCGCCGACCTCAAGGCTGCCACCGACGCCGGCAAGCTGGTCGTCGCCAACACCTACCAGTCGGACAAGCAGGCGCCCGCGGGCCTCGTCACCGGCCACTCGTACACCGTGCTGGGCACCAGCGAGCACGACGGCCAGCGCTTCATCCAGCTGCGCAACCCCTGGGGTCACCAGGAGCCCGGCGCCGACGGCAGGGACGACGGCATCTTCGAGCTGCCCATCGAGCAGTTCGCGACCAACTACGCCAGCTACAACGTCGGCGACGTCTGAGCGGCGGCGAGTTCAGCACCTCGTCATCCATCGGGGCCGGTTTGGAGGGGAGTCGGTGAAAGAACAGCTTTTAGGGTGCCTCCTGGCGCTCGTGGCTCTCGTCGTGCCGTTCTCTGCGGCGCGGGCGGACGTCGCCACATCCGAGAATGTGGTTTGCAGCGGCGCGGCCGAGTGGAGCCCATGCTCCACGACCAACGTCGTCGGAAGCTGCCAGAAGCGCAGCTGCTATCACCGCAATTCGGCGCCTCGAAACGATGCGGGTGGCTGGGATACGACGCCGTGGCCTTGCCTGGTGTGCACGGCGGGCGAGGCGACTCCGGGCGCAGCCGGCTGCGCGCAGGCGCCGGCGTCCGACGGAGGCTCGACGCTCGCAATCGGCGCGCTGTCGCTCGTCGCCGGGCTGGGCCTCACAGCCGTCCTGCACCGGAGGCGAGAGTCAGCGTGAGAGGGTCGCTCGTCGTCGCCCTCCTCGTTCTCGCCGCCCTCTCTGCCTGCCACAGTGGCTTTGCGGCAGGCGACCCGATTCTCGGGCCCATCCAGGCGGTCGCCGAGACCGGTTGCTACGCCCACTGCCAGCACGGACAGCGGTGCGACGAGAAGACGGGGTTCTGCGAGCCGGAGATCGTCGACGCGGGATGCCGACCCGACAGCCCCACCTGCAGGTGACCCGCGCCCGTAGGCCCAGGTCCGGAATCGAAGCACCGCCCGGCAAGCCCCACAAACCCCGAAGACCTTGGCCGCTTGGCCCCTTGGCCGCTTGGCGACAAAAACAGACCCTCGATCCCCGTAGCTTCACCCCGCTGACCGCCAACGCTCCCGCAGCCGATTCGTCCGCTCGTCAAACCGGCCGCGCGCCTCCGCGGTCCACGCCCTTGAGCGTGTAGCCCGGGTCGTTGATGAAGGCCGCGAAGACGACGATGAACGCCAGCGTCATGCGCACCAGCCGCTCCCGGTCCTCGAAGAGCTCGGTGAGCATCTTCTTCTGGTCGGCCTTGGTGCCGCTGGTGAAGGCCACGAAGACCCCGTCCAGCGCGCCGGTCTCGCCCTGGGTGCGCACCGAGTCGATGCCGCCGGAGGCGCAGTACTCCATCATCTCCAGCAAGAGCTGCCGCTGGCCGCGCACGTCCTTGTAGACCGTGTTGAACATCTCCAGCGCCAGCCACTGCGCCTCGCGGATGCCGGCCACGGCCAGGCCCACGAAGAGCCGCCGCGTCGCCTCGTCCTGCCGGTCGAGCCCGTGGTTGCGCAGCATGGCCAGGAGCAGCGTGTCCTTGAAGAGCTGGCTGAGCAGCATCACGCCCTCGGGCGTGTCGGGCATGAAGTGGAAGTCGCCCATGGAGACGCCGCGGAAGCTGGGCAGGAACAGCACGTCGAAGACGGCGCGGTAGAAGTTGTAGTTGGAGACGCCGGGGTGCTGCAGGTGGATGTCGAAGGTGTTGTCGATGCGGTCGGCGAGCTTGACGTAGAGCAGCTCGGGGATGCTCGGCGCGGCGTCGACCAGCTGCCCCAGGTACCCCGAGTAGCTGCCGGCTTGGTTGGTCAGCGCGGCGATGGCGCGGTCGAGGTGGTCGCGCTCGGGCGGCGTGAGCAGCGCCTTCATCGCCGCGAAGTGCTCCTCCATCTTGGCGAACCGCTCGGCCCCGACGTCCGCCTCGGTCAGGTCCTCGCCCTTGTCGTGGAAGAGCGCGGCCAGCATCGTCATCAAGGACGGTCTGGTCAGCGTGCGGGCGAGCAGGCCCGCCGCGCGCAGCGGGTGCAGAATGCCCGGGGTGCCCAACCGGCGGCGGTCCTGGTCGTAGCCGGCGCGCAGCGCGTGGAAGGCCTCCAGCAGCACCTTCTGGGAGCGCTCGTCGAAGGTGGCCGGCCCGAGCACCAGCGAGAGCAGCACCGGCGGCTTCAGCGAACGCGCCGAGAGCTGGTAGTTGATCTTCGCCGAGAGGGTGAGGAACGCCTCGATGGTGATGAGCTCGCGCGACGGGTTCGACGTTTCCATGGTGTGCCTGCCTGGTGAGAGGAGCCGCGGCAACACCTTAGCAAACCTCCCCCCGCCCCCCTCCAGCAGCCTCCGGCGGAGCGGCACGGCGAAGGCGAAGGGGAGTTTGCGTCTCCCCCGCCTTCCTCAGACAATCCGGCTCCCGCGCGACGGAGGCGATTGTGACCGAGTACCTGACCGGCGTCGTCGAACACAAAGGCGACGACGAGCTCGACCTGCAGGCCCACTTCCTCGAATTGGCCGAGCACTTCGCGCGCTACCGGCGCATGGCCTGGTGGACCGGCCTGTGCGGCCTGGCTGCGCGGGTGATCGCCGTCTCGTTGATCGTCGCCTCGCTGCCGGCGGACCTGACCCCGGGGACCCAGCCGCAGGCGAGCCCCGTGGTGACCGGCATCGCCGGGCTGCTCGTCCTCGCCTCCGCCGTGGGCTTCGTGGCCTGTGTGAGCCTCTACGCCCTGTCCCGCGCCCGAAGCTGGGTCTGGGGCCTGCTCGTCGTTCCCTGCAGCTTCCTGCTGGCGCTGCTCGTGCTGCTCATCATGGAGGACTACGGCTACGGGCAGGCGCGCAAGCAGCTCGAGCAGTACGGCACGGTGGGCATCCCCTCTTCGCGTCCCAGCGGCGCGGCCATCGGCGGCATCCTGCTCGTCACCCTGGTCTTCGCCGGCATCGGCGCGGCGCGCATCGGCAAGGTCTTCAGCGCCAACTACGCCCGCCTCCAGACGCAGGCGAAGCAGGGGCTCCCCGCCGGCACGGGCCCGGTGGCGAAGGTGCCGCCGGCCGCGACCCCGGGCGAAGCAGAGCCGCTGCCCGACTACGCCAAGCGGCCATGCCTCGTCGGCTCCTACCCCGGCGGCGCCGCCATCTTCCTGGACGGCCAGCCCACCGGAAAGACGACCCCCGGCGAGATCACCATCTGGGCCGGCAAGGACCACACCGTGCGCGTGGTGCTGGAGGGCTATGCCCCCGCGGAGAAGGGCGTCTTCGCCGGCCTCCAGGACCGCCCGGAGGTCTCCTTCGACCTCGTCGCCTACCCGAAGGTCGAAGTGGCGAGCGAGCCCGACGGCGCCGAGGTCTACGTCGACGGCAAGGTCCAGCTCGCGGCGACCCCGGGCACCTTCTACGCGGAGGGTGCGGAGACGACGCTGACCGTCCGCAAGCGCGGCTTCGCGGACGTCGTCCGGAACGTGGCGCTGCAGAAGGACAAGCCCGCCTCGGTCTCGGTCAAGCTCGTCCCCGCGTTCTACCTGACCGTCGAGTCCAAGCCTGAAGGCGCGCTGGTCATCCTCGACGGCTCCAAGACCGCGCAGCGCACGCCCGCGGAGATCGCGGTGGTGGCGGGCGCCAAGCACGACGTGCAGATCGAATTCGAGGGCGTCACAACCCCCAAGATGCGGATCAAGCCGCTCAAGGCTGGCGCGTCCACCAAGGTGAGCATCGACATCAACGCCGCGCAGAAGGCCGAGCTGAAGGCGCGCCTCAAGAAGGCGACCGAGGACCGGGCCCGCTTGAGCTCGAAGCTGCGCCGGCTGGAGGCCAGGGAGATGGGCTTCGCCGACTCCCCCGCGGTGGAGCGCAAGCGCCAGGCGGAGATGGAGGCGTTGCAGAAGAAGGTCGACGAGCTGCAGATCGAGATCGAAACGCTCCGCGACGACCTGGCGGGTCTGCAGCAGCAGTAGGCCGCAACTCCTGGGATCGGCGACCCATTCCAGGGCGGCCACACGTTCCAACGACCCAACGCGCGGGCTCGCTGCGGATGAGCCTGTAGAGACGAAAGACGACGAGATGCTGCTGTCGCAGGACCGCGAGCTGCGCGAGGCCTTCCGGCGAGGTGAGCCGGCGGCGCTGGAGCGCGTGTACCTCGCGTACGCGCCTGAAGTCGGAGCCTACGTGGCCAACGCGTTCCCAGCCCGGGCGACCTCCAGCCGGCACCTGGCCGGCGATTCGCGAGGCGGGCTCGCTCCGCTCGACCTGGACTCGGTGGTCCAGGAGGTGTTCCTGCGCGCGTTCAAGCCGGACAACCGGATGGCCTACGACGGCATCCGGCCGTTCAAGGGCTTGCTCTTCTCCATGGCCAAGGCGGCGGCCATCGACTGGATGAGGGCGCAGGGCAAGCTCGCCCGCGAGAGCGTGCCGCTCCAGGCAGCGCCCGAGGTCGAGACGTTGCGCGTCGAGGACCGCAGCCCCGAGGAGAAGGCGCTGGAGTCGGAGCTGCGCGCGGTGGTGGCCGAGTTCGTCCAGGCCTGCGACGAGGGAGACCGGGGCATCGTCGAGGCGCGCTTCGTGGAGGGGCTCTCGCAGGAGCAGGCCGCGCAGAAGCTGGGGCTGTCGCGCGGCGAGGTGCGCTGGCGAGAGAAGCGGATCAAGAAGGCGTTCACCGACCATGTGGTCAAGCGCGGGCTGCGCGAGGCGGGCGGGGGCAGCGCCGGGATTTCGGCCGGCGCGGCGGCGGTGCTGATGACGCTGATCGCGGGGCTCGGGTAGGCGGCCATGGGACTCTTCAGCCGGCACATCGATGGCGTGCTCGCCGACTTCAGCGCCGGCGACCTCTCCGCCACCCGCACCCGGCGGATGATCGACCACGCCAAGGGCTGCGAGCGCTGCGGCGTGAAGCTCAACCAGGTCCTGGCCGCGCAGCGCGTCCTGCAGGGCTCGCTGTTCAAGCCGGCGGAGCAGGAGCAGGCGGCGTGGTCCGCGGCCGCGGCAGCGGTGGTGGCGGCGAGCGCAGCCAGTCCAGAGAAGCAGTCCTCTCGAGTGTGGTTCGTGGCCTTCGCGGCCGCGGCGGCAACGTGCCTGGCGCTCTTCGTCGTCTGGACGAGCACGAAGCCGACGGGCTTGGGTCGCGACGAGTTCGGAGTTCGCGGCGACGGCAAGAACGCCCAGACGAGCCTGCGGCTGTACTGCGCAGCGCCCGCGGGCGATTCTGGTCGAGCTCCAGCCGGGCCAGGCCTGCCAGGTGGGCCACTCGCTGGGCTTCGCGGCAGGGACGCGGGGGCCGCGAATCCTCAAGCTCCGGGTCATCCAAGACGGACAAGACCTCGCCAACGGTGTCTTCACCGTCTCCAGCCGGCCGGGAGACGAAGAAGCGGTCGAGCTGTCGGTGGAGCTCGCGAGGGCCGGCAAGGTCCAGGTCGAGGCCACGTTCGCGGAGAAGGGCAAGGACGAGACCGCGACGACCGTGCGCGAGATCGTGGTGGAGCCGAAGTGATGGCGCCGCACACCGCCGACCCAGCCCGCGCAGGCGGGCTTCGCAACCTCAGGCGCGGCTTCAGCCGCCGGCTAGGAATCCTCAGCGCTCTCAGCCTCCTCGTGGCCCTCCCGGCCCAAGCCCAGACCGCCCCGCGCACGCGGGCCCGCGCGCTGGTCGTCGCGGTGAACGCCTCCGGCGGGCCGGGCCTCGCCCCGCTGCGCTTCGCCGACGACGACGGCCTGCGCTGGGCGGAGACCCTGACCCGCCTCGGAGTCGAGACGTCGCTGCTCACCCTGCTCGACGACGAGACGGCGCGCGTCGCGACGCTCCCCGAGGGCACGCTGCCGCCCACGCTCGACGCGCTCCGGCGGACGGTGGCGCGGCTGAAGGCCAGCAACGAGGAGGCGCGCGCCGCGGGCGAGCTGGTGGAGACCTGGGTGGTCTACGTCGGCCACGGCGTCCTCGACGACGCCGGCCGGGCCTCGCTCACGCTGCAGGACGGCAAGCTCGACCAGAAGGCGCTCTACGCGGAGATCGTCGACGCGCTCAAGGCGGACTACGTGCACCTCGTCGTCGACGCCTGCCACGCCGCCGGCGTCGTCGGGCGCCGCGGCCAGAGCAAGGACCCGGTCGTGGCGCGCATCCGCGAGAAGCTGGCCGGCGAGGCGCTCAAGAGCCGGCCGGGCGTCGGCGCGCTCTTCGCGGAGTCGGAGGACGGCGAGACGCACGAGTGGAGCCGGCTGCGCTCCGGCGTCTTCTCGTTCCTGGCGCGCTCGGCGCTGCTGGGCGCGGCCGACGTCAACGGCGATGGCGCCGTCGAGTACAGCGAGCTCGACGCCTACCTCGGCGCGGCGCTGCAGAAGGTCAGCTCCTACCCGGTGCGCCTGTCGGTCCACAGCTTCGCCCCACCGGCCGACCGGCGGCGCCCGCTGTCGCGGCTGGGCCCCGAGGCGCCGCGGCTGGCGTCCATGGGCGAGCAGGCCGGCGAGGGGATCATCGTCGAGGACGAGAAGGGCGTGCCGCTCGCTGGCTTCCACCGGCTCGACCGCGTCGCGCTGCTGCTGCCGCCACGGCCGCTGTACTGGCTGCGGACCTCGAAGCTGGAGGCGAAGGTCGCGCTGGCGGACGTCGGCGCCTTCCGACCGGACTGGAAGACACGCGCCATCCAGTCGCGCGGCGCCGCCGAGGACGAGCTCGAGCGCGGGCTGCTCTCGGTGCCGTTCGGCCGGGCGTTTTACGAAGGCTTCGTCGCCCGCTCGCCGCACGTGCCGGTCTCGTTCGTGGAGGCCGAGCCGCAGCCGGTGACGACGACGGCCGAGCAGCGCGGCTGGAGCTTCGAGGCCGGTCTCATGGCGGGGACCGCGGCGTTGGGCCTCTCCGGTGTGGGCGTGGGCGTCGACCTCGCCGCGCGCCGATCCTTCGGCCTTCCCAGCCTCGGCGCCCGGGTCGGCTACCTGGCCTCCCCGAACGCCGGACCGGCCGCACTGACCGTCCACCGCGGCAGCGCTGAGCTCGTCGTCGGCGTCGAGGGCCCCTGGCGCATCCGGCCGTTCGGCGAGCTGGGGCTGGGCTGGGTCGGCGTCGGCTTCTCCAGAGACGGCCGGTCCGTCGGCGACCCTTTGGGGCTCACCGGACATCTCGCAGCAGGCGTCGGCTTCTCGGTGGGGCCGGTCGATCTGCGGCTGACGGCTCGGCTCGCCATCGATGCGGTCCAGGTCGACGCCGCCCGGCAAGCGTTCCTGATTCCCGCCGGCGAGCTGGGCGTCCTGTTCTGAGGGCGCGAACGCCGGTATCGTGCCCGGCATGCGTGGCCTCAGCGTGTTCGCGGCGATCTCGATGGCGACGGCGGTCGTCCTCGCCTGCGACCCCATCACGCACGACGATCTCCACTGTCCGTCGGGTGGCTGCGCCGACGGCGGCTTGCTCGACGCGGCCCACCCCGGCACCGATGCCGCGCCAATCGCGCTCGACGCTGCCGCGACCGTCGACGCCTCCGTGCCAGCGGACGCCGCTGCGCCTGGCGACGCGTCCTCGGGCTCCGATGCCTCGTCGTGCACCCGGCTCTACAACCTTGCCTTTCCTGGCGGCACGACGCCGCTCGACAGCCGGTGCCTTCGCGACATCGAGCGTTTCCAGGCGGGTCCGTGCTCAGGCAGCGGCGACTGCCACCTCGACAGCCGGTCCTTCTACGAGTTGCCCGACGGCGGGCTGGTCGAGTCCGTCACTGCGGGCGGCAAGCTCTGGGAGTACGACGGGCGCAGCGGGGCAGTGCTCAAGAACGGCGTGGACCTCGCGAGCCTCTCGTACCTGAAGGCGACCACGAATGACCCCTGCTTCGGCTCGACTGGCGGCTGCACGCTCGACACGCGCGCCTTCCGGCCCACGAGCTCCGGCGGCTGGACCGAGGCCATCACCAACGTGGGGCAGATGTTCAACTACGACGCCGTCTCGCACGCGGCGGTCGTCGGGCTGGCCGTCAACGGTGCGCCGCTCACCGGCCAGCCGCGCTACTTCGGGGTGAGCACCGCACCCTGTTACGGCGGGACGCTCACCGACTGCCGGTTCCAGACCCAGGCCTACTCGAAGTCCGGGTCCAGCACCTTGGAGTGGGTGACCAAGGACGGCACGATGTGGGTCTTCGACGCCGCGACCGGCGCCGCGCAGAGCGGCAGCAACACCAAGCTCTCGTCCATCGACCGGTTCAAGACCAGCGTCTGCGCGGGCGTCGCCGACTGCCGCATCCGCACGCATGCGTTCGTGGCGGCGCCGGACGGCGGCCTCGTCGAGTCCTTCAGCGATTGAGCGCGGTCCGCCAAGGCGTCCGGGCGACCTTGCTAAAGATAGGCAGCTACTTTGTGACATGACTCGGCGCTCCCCGGTCCTCGACCGCGGTACTCGCTACTGGTGCGCAGGCGAAGGAGCGAGGCAGGCGCTCAGTGCCTGGCTGTTGGTGGACGGTGTGGACCCGGTGGACGGAGTCGACGGTGTGGACCCGCTCGTCCGACTCCGCCGACGAGAGCCCCGAAGGGCCAAGCCTTCGCACCCGCGGCAAGATTCAGCCGCACGACCAGCTTTCGCCTCTCGCTCCGGATAGGGGTCATCGCCCCTTGTAGGAGCCCGCCATGAAGCGCCTCTTCCTCCTCCTGCCGCTCGCCGTCCTGGCCGCTGCCTGCGACCCGGAGGATCCACCGCTGCCCGCCGGCCCTGACGCCGGCGCGACGCCGGTCTCGCCGTGCCGCCAGGTCCTCGACGCCAAGCTCGAGAAGTACGGTTCCGACCTGGGCTCCTGGTCCACCGCGGATCTGCCGGCGATGGCCGACTCCGCCGAGGCCATCGGCTCCTCGGCCTACGCGGGCCATTACCGCGAGCTCGCCAACGGGCACCCCGGCTGCGTCCCGCGTGCAACCTATGACGGCAAGCTCTTCCTCAACGGACTGAACGAGGCCGTTGTCGCGCCTGGTGTCCCGCTCCAGGGCAGCGACTCCTCCAAGCCCGGCTACGTCCCCGGCTTCCCCTGCGCCGGCAAGGAGTACACGCCGCCCTCGGGCGTCGCCCTCGACTCCAAGAAGCCGATCGTGGTGCTCGTGCACGGCAACTCCTCGAGCCCCAACTCGTGGGAGGAGTACTCCAACTCCAAGCTGCAGGATCAGAACTCCGCACAGCCGGGCAGCCAGCTCAAGAGCCTCTCGCAGTTCGAGCTGACCGCCGACACCTCTACCCGCCCGATGCTCGCGAGCCGGCTCGTCGGCAACGGCCACCGGGTCATCGCCGTCGACTTCCGCACCGACCTGGTGATGACGCTCGCCGGCGCCAACCCCGCCGCGGGCCCCAAGGACCCGGCCTACGGCGACGGCGGCGGCAACATCGACCACGGCTGGGCGACGCCCATCCTGCAGTCGCTGCTCAAGGCGCTGATGCAGGCCAACCCCGACGCGCAGATCTCGCTCGTCGGCCACTCGCTGGGCTACACGGTCATCCAGGACTCGCTGCGCCGGCTCTTCAACGAGCATCGGGCAGGCAAGCTCGCCTTCAACCCGCTCACCCGCATCAAGAGCGTCGTCCTCGCCTCCGGCGCCGCGCACGGCGTCGCCAGCGGCGCCGTCAACTGCAGCTTCTACAAGACCATGCGCGGCGCGGTGAACTGCGAGATGGGCGACCGGGACAACTGGCAGGCCACCGCCTTCAACAAGCTGCTCGACGGCCCCGAGGACCTCTACTCCACCCCCTGCGCCGACGGCTCCTTCGCCTACGGAAAGTTCGACCAGTGCGGCGGCCACGCCATCCGCTTCACCACCGTCACCATGCGCGACCCGGAGGGCGGCAAGCTGCAGGACGAGTTCGTCTCCGAGGCCGCCTCGCGGCTCAACATGGACCAGGTCGAGCTCGACGGGGCCGGCAAGCGCCGCGTCACCCACCCGGCCTGCGTCGACAACCACCTCATCGAGCTGTCCGACTTCGACTCCTCCGGCTTCTTCATGGACGTGGCGAACCTGCAGGGCTTCCTCGCCAACCACTTCGGCTCCATCCGCTCCGAGGCGGGCATGGAGTTCATCGAGACGAAGCTCGCTGAGTAGGCCTGAGCCGGGCTTCGGGCTTCGGGCTTTGGGATCCCCACCAAGAATCGAGACTCCTCATGAACTGCACGCGACTCGTGTCTTCGCTCGCCGCGCTCTTCCTCACCGTCCTCCCCACGATCGCCGCCGCCCAGGCCATCGGCATCACGCCTGGAACCGAGCTTCGCCCGCGAGGCCGGCCCCAACGCGCCTTCGTGGGCCATGTACTTCGACCCGAACACCGGCACCTACGTGAAGCCCATCCTCGGGCTCGCCGGCGGGCTCAACCTCGAGCTGCAGCGCAACCGGCAGATTGATGGGACCTACGAGGACCTGGAGCCGATCAAGACCGCGCTGGCCATGGTCATCTTCGGCGTCGAGGGCCGGCTGCGCGACTGGGCGAGCATCCACCTCGAGTTCCGCCGCGACGCCGGCAACTACGGGACGTCGGTCTGGGAGGGGACCATCTCGCTGACCGCGCTCGACAACTACCTGCGCTTCGAACACTGGGGCTTCAAGCTCGCCGGCGGCATCGTCAGCGACCCCGCCAGCGTCGACTACTTCTCCAGCCACATGACCGACCTCTTCATGGCCGATGCCCTGAGCCGCACCCCGCTGCTGATGAGCGGCTACGACCGCGGCCAGGGCGTCATCCTGCAGTACACCTGGAACGGGCTGACCGCCGGCCTCTTCTTCTCCGCCGGCAACCCGCTCGCTTCCACCGCCTCCTTCGGCTTCGGCGGCAACGTCTCCTCGATGGGCTCGCTCATCGACTACCCGCGCCGGTCCATCTCCAACGGCAACCCGCTCTCCGGGATGGAGCTCGACGTGCTGGCGCCGTCCGTGATGTTCGAGAGCAAGTACTTCGAGGCCAAGGCCAACGTGCAGTTCCACTGGGTCAACACCAACACCGAGGACAAGAGCGACGTCGGCCTGCAGGGCGAGCTCTACCGGATCTCGGTGAAGGGCAAGCTCTGGAACAACCACCTCCAGCCCTTCGGCAACTTCGCCTACCGCCGCAACGACATGATCCTGCAGTCGAGCCCGCCCGACCCGACGCAGAAGGACCCCAACGACTCCATGGCGCTCGTCGCCTCCGGCGGCCTCGACGTCAACCCCTGGGGCAACAGCGGCCTCGGCGCCAACTACGCCTACGTGCGCAGCAAGACCGGCACCCTGCCCATCTCCGAGCAGCACTACCTGAACTTCGGCGCCACCTGGTGGATCATCGACAACGCCTCGGTCAGCCTGCGCTACGCCAAGCTCATCACCATGACCGGCGGGCGCGTCGGCGACGGGGTCAAGGACAAGGACGCGTTCTACCTGGTGCTGCGGCTGGTGGTGTGAGGCGCGCGCCCTCCCCGAACCCGGCGGAGCCGGAACCCACGAGGGTGCAGGGGGCTTCGGACTGCGGGCCCCGGGCTTCGGGTCAAACCGCCGGCCAGCGGTCCCCGAGGTCCGAAGTCCAAAGCCCGAAGCCGTCCCAGACTGCGGAGGGGATTTGTCCGTTGCCCGTCCCCTTGTCGTCTCATTCGTCCCGTTGGCGTGGCCCCGCGCTCCACGCTTTTCGTCGCAACGACCCGAATCCGGGCCTGCCTACGGATACGGGTCATCGAATCTCTGGAGGCACCATGCACACTCTTCACCGCTCCGCCCTGACCCTCCTCGCCGCCACGGCGCTGGCCGCCTGCGGCGTCGAGCAGGACGCCGCCCTCGCCGAGGCCGACCTCGGCACCACGACGCAGCGCCTGACAGCGGTCACCGGCTTCGGCAGCAACCCGGGCGGCCTGAACATGTACACCTACGTCCCCTCGGGGATGCCCGCGAACGCGCCGCTGGTGGTTGCGATGCACGGCTGCACGATGGGCGCGTCCGACTACGCCAACGCCGGCTGGAACCAGCTCGCCGACCTCTGGAAGTTCTACGTGGTCTACCCGGAGATGCCCTCTGGCGTGCGCTGCTTCCTCTGGTACGACCTGTCGCAGAACAAGCGCGACCAGGGCGAGGCGCTCTCCATCAAGCAGATGGTCGACTACATGAAGGGCCACTACGGCATCGACGCCTCGCGCGTCTTCGTCACCGGCCTCTCCGCCGGCGGCGGCATGACCGCGACCATGCTCGCCGCCTACCCCGACGTCTTCGCCGCCGGCGCCCCGATGGCCGGCCTGCCCTACCGCTGCGCGGACTCCATCGGCGACTCCGGCTCCTGCATGGGCAGCGGCAAGTCGCAGGCCGCCAAGACCTGGGGCGACCTCGTCCGCGGCGCCTACCCGGGCTTCTCCGGCCCGTGGCCGCGCGTCTCCATCTGGCAGGGCGCCAGCGACTACACCGTCTCCACCGCCAACTCCGCCGAATTGATGAAGCAGTGGACCAACGTCCACGGCATCGACCAGACCGCCGAGGCCACGGGCAGGGTCGACACCGCCACCCACACCGAGTACCGCGACGGCTCGGGCCAGACGCTGGTCGAGACCTGGCTCGTCGACTCGATGGGCCACGGCACCGCGGTCAAGCCGGGCTTCACGCCCGCGGGTGGCTGCGGACAGGCCGGCAACTTCGTCCTCTCCGCGGGCATCTGCTCCACTTACTACGCCGCGCGCTTCTTCGGGCTCGACTCCTCCGGCCCCATCCAGCCGGGCGACGCCGGCACCGTCACCCCGCCGGTGGGCGCCGACGCCGGCAGCCCGCCGCCTCCCGGGCCGGACGCCTCGACCCCGCCGCCGGCGTGCAACGAGTGGAACACCAACAACTACGAGCACGTCCAGCAGGGCCGCGCGGTCCAGTGCGGCAGCTACAACTCCTACGTCTGCACGGTCGGCTCCAACGAGAACCTGGGCCTGTACAGCCTGGGCATCATCACCTGGGTCCGCGAAGTCGGCCCGGGCTACTACGAGGCCGGCAAGTGCGCCGACCGCCCGGTCATCCCTCCCGGCCCGGATGCCGGAACCGAGCCTCCTCCGGGCCTGGATGCCTCCGTCGAACCCGGCCCCGATGCCGCGACCCTGCCCGGCGCGGACGCCGCGGCCGAACCCAGCCCTGACGCTGCGGCCCAGCCGGAGCCCGACGCGGGCGCCCCTTCCGGATCCGATGCCGCGGCCGAGCCGGAGCCGGGGCCGGACGCCTCCGCCCGGCAGCCCGGCCCCGATGCCGCCGCACCCCAACCCGGCGCCGACGCGGGATCGCCCGGCAGGGACGCCGGCGCTGCAGTCGTCAACCCCGACGCCCACGTGCCTGGCCCGCTCGATCCTCCGGCGGCCGACGGCGGGACGATCAAGCGCGCCGACGCGGGCGACAAGGACGACCCGAGGCTTCCGAGTTCTGGGGCTGCGGCACCCCTGGGGCCAGCGCGCCGTGGATGGCTCCGTTCGCGCTGCTGCTCCTCACGTGGCGGCGGCGCACGCCCGGTGCGGCGTCCCACCGCGCCCGGTGACGCGCTTGCCCACTGAAGGTAGGCTCTGCGGGCCGATGCCCGAGGAGCCCGCGTGACCGATTCGTCCCTGAGCTACTTCGAGGCCCGCCGGACGCTTCTGGCGGGCTTCATCCGCAAGGTGCAGCTTCTGGGCACCTACCTCGTCGGCCCCATCACCGTCGTGGCGTACGCGCTCAACGCCTGGGTCCATCCCTGCTGGCAGGGGTACGTGCTGCTGGCCGGAGCGGTGGGCATGTTCGTGGCATGGGCGGTGGGCTTCTCGCTGGCCAACGAAGGCCGGTCCGAGCTGGGCTCGGCGCTGGTGGCGCTGCCGGGCATCGCGTTTTGCGGCATGGCGATGCTGCTGCGCGAGAACCGCGCGGTCGCGGAGGCGGTGGCGAGCCTGGGCATCATGGGCTACGTCGCGCTCATCTCGCGGCGGGTGCTGCTGCCGACGATGATCGCCGGGACGGTGGTGATCCTGCTGGGCATCCTGCTGCCCTTGGTAGGCCTGGCCCCGCAGATGAAGCTCTCGCTGGCGGAGCAGTACGTCTTCGACCTGGTCTACGCGGCGACGATGTTCCCGGTGACCTTCTTCTTCCACCGGGCCGGCCAGTCGATCGGCGAGGAGCTGTTCCGCGAGAACCAGGTGGCTGCCTCGCGCCAGGCGGGGGTGCTTTCGAAGGTGGAGCACATCGAGCCGGAGCTGGCGAGCGCGGTGGGGCGCATCCAGCAGACCGCCAGCTCGCTGACCGACCGGGCGCGCGAGCAGTCGACCGCCTCGAGCGAGGTGCACGCCACCTCCGAGCGGCTGATGCAGATGGTGTCGGCCTCCACCGAGGCGGCGCTCGAGACGCGGGCCATCGCCGAGCGGACCCGCGACGACTCGGTGGCCAGCGTCGGCAAGCTGCAGAAGGTGGAGCAGGACTTCCAGGAGGCTGTCGCTCGCATCGACCAGGTCCGCTCGCGCATCGACGAGCTGGCGACGCGCATCGCGCAGACCGAGGCGGTCAACGAGACCCTGGGCGACATCGCCGAGAACCTGAAGATGCTGGGGCTGAACGCCTCGCTGGAGGCGACCCGCGCCGGCGAGAAGGGCGAGGGGTTCCAGGTGGTGGCGCTGGAGCTGCGGCGGATGGTGGGCCAGTCCGGGCAGGACCTGGTCAACAGCCGCGCGCTGCTGGCGAGCGTGCGCGAGCGCGCCGCGGAGATCGCCAGGGACGCGGAGGCCAGCACCGCGCAGCTGCAGAGCAGCTTCAACGAGTTGCGCACCACCGCGGCGCTGGTGCAGGGCATCGCCGGCAGCTTCGTGAAGACCAGCGAGAAGGTGGAGAGCATCGCCCGCGCCGCCGAGCAGCAGCGCGCGCAGATCGGCGACATCTCCCACGCGATGCGGGGGTTCGAGCGCGCGACTCAGCTGCTGGGCGAGGCCACCCACACGCTCGAGGGCGGCGTGGGGATGATCACCGGGGCGCACCAGGAGCTGCAGGCCATCCTGACGCAGCGCACTTCGCGAACCTGACCTCGACGTGTAGTACCCGGCCTCTGCGCCGGGGGCAGCCTCATGGAAGTGAGAATCCGAGGCGCGCTGACCACGACGTGTAGTACCCGGCCTCTGCGCGCCTCTGCGCCGGGGGCAGCCTCACGGAAGTGAGAATCCGAGGCGCGCTGACCACGACGTGTAGTACCCGGCCTCTGCGCCGGGGGCAGCCTGACGGAAGTGAGAATCCGAGGCGCGCTGACCACGACGTGTAGTACCCGGCCTCTGCGCCGGGGGCAGCCTCATGGAAGTGAGAATCCGAGGCGCGCTGACCACGACGTGTAGTACCCGGCCTCTGCGCCGGGGGCAGCCTCATGGAAGTGAGAATCCGAGGCGCGCCGGACCGCCACCGCCAAGCTCAGAAGGTGACGACCTCGTACCCCTGGTCGACGAACGGCGCGATCGAGGCGTGCCCGCCGGCGCCGTCGAAGAGCTCGAGTCCGAGCTCCTGGGCGATGGGCGTCACGTCGCGGTCCGGGTCCTTGCAGCCAGCGCTCGCGGCCTTGCAGGCGCCGGCGATGAGGCCCAGCCCGCGCGCCTTCTCGAACAGCTCGCCGAAGTGCCCCTCGCGCTCCTTGAGGGACTGCGTCCCCTCGCCTTCCAGGAGGATGCGCACGTGATGCCCGTGCTGGGCCAGGTCTGCGGCCCAGAGGAAGGCGTGGTTTCGCTTGCAGGGGTCGTTGGTGAAGACGACGAAGAGGAGCTTGCGTGCCATGGAGGGCGTTCTAGCACCCTGGGGCCGCCCCCGCCGAGCGTGCGCGAACGACGCAGCGCGCCTCAGGTCGTCACTTTCGTTCGGCTGCTCCCGGCGCGGAGGCCGGGTACTACACCTCGGACGCCGTCACTCTCGTTCGGCTGCCCCCAGCGCGGAGGCGCGCGGAGGCCGGGTACTACACGACGGACAGCGCGCCTCAGATCGTCGCTTTCGTTCGGCTGCCCCCGGCGCGGAGGCCGGGTACTACACGTCGGTCGCTCGGGCACTACCCCTTGCGCACTTCCATGTGGCACTTCCCCTCGAGCACCGCGCCGCGCTCGATCATCAGCGCCGGGGTCTCGATGTCGCCGCGCACGCGGGCCCCAGCCTTGCAGCTCCACCAAAGTGCTGGCCTTGATGTTCCCTTCGACCTCGCCGAGGACGACCACCGTCGCCACCTCGATCTCCGCCTTCACCACCGACCCCTGCTCGAGCCGCAGGCTGCCCTGCGAGACGAGCTTTCCACTGAACCGCCCGGCGATATGCCCCTGCCCCTGGAACGACAGCGTCCCTTCGAGCGCGCAAGCCTTGTCAAGTCGGACGTTCAGTCCGCCGTCCTGGTCGGTGGTCGCCACGAACCCCTCCTTCGCCGCGGGCGCCGGGTCATCCAGCAGTCGGCGGCTCTCATTGGCACAACAACGATACGCCCCGAAGCTTCCCGTCCGGTGCTCCGCCCGATCCATCGACCGCAGGACGCTCCAGCCCAAGCTGGAATCCACCGCCGATGCGGGCCTTTGAGCCGCCGCTCCCGCCATCCGATACTCCGTTCTCCCGCTCCTTGGCCTCACGCAGCGCCCTGGCGCCGCGATGGGCCTGTGGATGGCGGGGAAGAAGAAGCCCGCCCTCCATGGAGGCGAAGCGCAAGTAGCGGCGAAGACGCCAGTTCGGTGTCGTGTGAGGCCGGAGGCGCTTGGCTGGCCTCCGTGGCGAGCGGATCACTGCCGGGAGAGCGAGCGGCGCATCACGTCTGCCACGCGCTCGCGCCGCCCAGTCGTTCCATCAAGTCGAGCGCCTCGCGCAGGGTCATTCCCTCGACGTCACGAAGCGCCTTCATGACCGGAATGATGCCAAGGCCCTTCCCGGTCATCGCGACGAGCGACTCCTCCACCGTCTTTCCCCGGAGGCGCAGCGCGCGGAGCACCTCGGCGGCCTCGGCATCCAGGTCACGAGCCATTCGCGTTTTCCTCAGCCGGACCGCTTTGCACCCTCGCGAGCGTCGAGCAGTCGGCGATGCCTCTCGCATGGCTCACATGCGCCTTCGCGAGTGCCAGATCCTGAGGATCTGCACTTCGTTGTCCGCCACGGCGTAGACGACGCGGTATGGGCGCACAATCACCTCCCGATAGCCTTGCGCCCGGCGCTCCGGTACGACGCGCCCTGAGCGAGGCACCGACGAGAGGTGGGCAACCGCCTTCTTGATGCTGGCAACCAGCCGATCAGCGGCTCTTGGGTCGTCCACCGCGACGTAGTCCTTCGCGGATCGCAGATCCTGCAGGGCGAGCCGAGTCCAGCGAACGCGGAAGCGCGAAGCCATGAGCCGACCTCACCTCTTGCGGCCGCGAGCTCCAAGCACCGCCTCGACCTCCCGCTCGTCAGCAAAGTCGCCGCGCGCGGCGGCGGCAGCGCCCTCGTCCACTGCTCTGCCAAACTCCAGCGCTTCGCGCATCCGCTCGAATTCCTCCAAGTCGAGCAGGACCGCGACCCCTCGACCGCGCCTCGTGATGAGGACCGGGCGACGGGTCCGCCTGACCTGCTCGACGATGGCAGCGCCTCTGACCTTGAGGTCAGTTACCGGACGAACGTCCTCGGTGAAGATGGGGTCCATTGAACGCTCCTTTGAACAGGACTTGTTGAAAGTACCGTTCACGGGTCCTATGGACAAGCCCTTGGGTCTGCCTGACCGGTCATCGCTCCATGGCGTCAGCTCAGCCGGAGAGCCTGATCGCCCGCCTGGGCAAGACCAAGACGGACCAAGCGCCCACTAGCAGAATCCGCCGTCGACGCGGGCCGTTGAGCCGCCCCTCGCGGCAGCCGATACTTCGAGCATGGTTCTGGCTCTCGCGTGCCTCGCGGTCAGCTCAGCGCTCGTCGCCGCCACGCCCGCCCCTGCGCCGCCCGTGGCGAAGCCCGCGCTGCCTTCGCCTTCGCTCTTCTTCGGCAACCCCGAGCGCGCCGTGCCGCAGCTCTCGCCGGACGGGAAGCTGCTCTCGTGGCTGCAACCCGATGAGCAGGGCGCGCTGCAGGTCTTCGTCCGCCCTCTCGCCACGCCGCCGGCCGAAGCCCGCCAGCTGACCTGGGAGAAGGGCCGCGGGGTGCGCCACTACCAGTGGGCCTACAACGGCGACCTGCTGTTCCTCCAGGACCAGGACGGCAACGAGCGCTACCGGCTCTATGCCGTCCGCGTCTCCGACGGCCGGGTCATGCGCCTGACGTCGATGGCCGGCGATCGTCCCGCCGACCTGCAGCTCTCGCCTACCCGACCTGGCCAGGCCGTAGTCACGCGGCCTCAGCACCGCATGGCCGGGCTGCTCGGGCCGATGAAGGGCTCTTCGAGGCCTGGCGTGTGGACCTGCGCACCGGCGACCTGCAGCCGCTGGACAAGAACCCCGGCGACATCACCACGTGGATCGCCGACGCCGAGGCTCGAGATCCGCGCCCGCGTGCGGTCGAGGGACGACGGTGGAGGCCTGCTCGAAGTCCGCGGCGCCGGCGACGACTGGCGCACGCTGCTCACCTGGACCGTCCAGGACTCGGTCGAGCCCATCGGCCTGTCCGCGGACGGCAAGGACCTCTACCTGCTCAGCAACCTCGGGCGCGACACCATGGGGCTCGAACAGGTCAGCCTCGCGACCGGCAAGTCGCAGACCCTCGCCTCCAACCCGCAGAGCGACGTCTGCGGCTGGGACCTGGACCCGAAGACGCGGCGAGTGCGCGCCGTGGCCTTCAACCATTCGCGCCTTCGCTGGAAGGCGTTCGACCCCGAGCTCGCCCGCGAGTACGCCTCGCTCGCCCGACTCGACGCGGGCGATCTGCAAGTCGTCAGCGGCGACCTGGCCGACAAGACGTGGTTGGTGTTCGTCGACCGCGACAGCTCCTCGGGCCGCTACTTCCTGTGGGACCGCACGGCCCGCAAGGCGACCTTCCTCTTCGCGTCTCGTCCGGAGATCGACCGGCTGCCGCTCGCGAACATGACGCCGGTCGAAATCCCCGCACGCGACGGCCTGTCGCTGCCGAGCTACTTGACCCTCCCCGCCGGCGTTGCGCCGAAGAAGCTGCCGATGGTGCTCCTGGTGCACGGCGGCCCGTGGACGCGCGACGTCTGGGGCTACGACGGTCTGGTGCAGTTCCTGGCGAGCCGCGGCTGGGCGGTGCTGCAGGTCAACTTCCGGGGCTCGGTGGGCTTCGGCAAGCGCTTCAAGAACGCTGCCCTCAAGCAGTTCGCGCGCCGCATGCACGACGATCTCGTCGACGGCGTGCGCTGGGCGGTGAAGCAGGGCACCGCCGACCCGAAGCGCGTGGCGGTCATGGGCGACTCCTACGGCGGCTACGCGACCCTGGTCGGGCTCGCCTTCACGCCAGACGTCTTCGCCTGCGGCGTAGACCTCTTCGGGCCCTCGAACCTGGTGAGCCTGCTCGAGCATCCGCCCGACTACTGGAAGCCGTTCCTCTCCAGCACCTGGCACCCGTTCGCCGGCGACCCCGCCGATCCCAAGTCGCGCGCGGATCTTCGAGTCACGATCGCCGCTCTTCAAGGTCGACGCCATCCGCGCGCCGCTGCTCGTCGGCCAGGGTGCCAACGATCCCCGCGTGCCGCCCAAGGAGTCGGAGCAGATGGTGGAGGCCATCCGCAAGCGCGGCGGCACGGTCGAGTACGTCGTCTACCCGGACGAGGGGCACGGCTTCACCAAACCCGCCAACCGGATGGACTTCTACGAGCGGACCGAGAGGTTCCTGGCGAGGTGCCTGAAGTAGGCCCGGGCCTATTGCGGTTCCGGCAGCTTCATCCCGCCGATGGCGAAGCCGGACTCGCAGTACCCACCCATCCCGCCGGCGCCGCCGTCGCAGAGCACCTCGTAGCGGAAGTCGCCCACCCGCAGCTCGACCGGCCCGCGCAGGTCGCTCGGCATGCGCGAGATCTTGAAGAAGACCGGCCTGGCGCCGACGGGATGCGTCACCTCCTCGAGCACCTCGCGGTGGAAACCGCGCTGGACCACCGTCACATTCACGGGCGCACCGCGGCCCGTCAGCTTCCAGGCCGCCTTCTCGTAGTCCCACTCGACGCGCAGCGGCACCTCCGGCATTGCCTTGAGCCAGTGCGCACCGTTCCACGGGCTCTGGGTGCCCTTGAGCCCCGCCCGAGCCTCCTGGTCCGTCAGCGGCCCCGCGCCACCGCCGCGGTACTCATAGACGTCGGCCACCGGCCCGGCGAACACCCTCGCCGGCCCCGCGCTGTCGACCACGAACAGCCCGATGACCGGCCGCCGCGCGCCGACGTAGGCGATGCCGCGGCGGTCGGTGAAGTAGCTGGAGATGAAGTCCGCACGGTCGAACTCGCCCGAAGGCTCGCTCGCCGCCGGGTAGAAGAGGTGCCGGTACCAGCCGAGGTAATACGGCTTGCAGTGCGGCGAGTACGACAGGGGCGGGACCTCGACCACCATGTTCAGGAACTGCCGCTCCTCCAGGGTCAGCGGCCTGCCGGCCAGCTCGTCGGCGACGATGCGCCGCAGGATGCGCATCACCTCGACGACGCCCTCGAAGTGCCGCTGGCCCGCCTCGTGCCCGAGCTGCTTGGACAGGCTTCCGGCTTGGACCGCGTAGTCGATCAGCGCGTCGAGCACCGCCGGCACCGGCTCGACGAACCCGTCGGGGATCTCGCAGCCGCCTTCGCCGTAGACCTCGCCCGCCATCAGCACATAGGCGTGCTTGACGTGCCCATAGCCGGCGACCGCGCTCGCCAGCCGCAGGTCGGCGAAGGCCTCGGTGCCCATGTACGTCGGCAGCGACCCGGCCGGCTTGTCGGCGAGCGCGCGCACCGCGTTGAACCACGCCGCCTGCAGGTCGCCGCCGCGCCGCACCGCCGCCAGCGACTCGCGTGCCTTCGCCAGCTGCCCCTTGAGCTCCGGATAGCGCTTCAGCTCAGGGCCCAGGTGGACGAGCGCGCGGTCGTGCCCCAGCGCGTAGGCCACGTCCGCAGCCTTGGGGAACGTGCGGCCGGGCACGGCGCCGTGGACCACGCCCTGCAGCCCCATCGTCTCCAGCCCCAGCCGCGGTCCGATCATCGTGGCGATGACCGGCAGATCGTGCGAGGCGCCCTCGGGCATCGGATGCGTTCGCTCGGTCCGCTTGAAGCGCTCGCCGATGGCGTGGGCGAGCTTCTCCTGCGCGTGCGGATCGGCAGGGCCGTCGATGCCGGCCTTGGCCGCGAGCGCGAGCAGCTCGGCGAAGGAGACGTCGGGTCTCGCGCCGGCGAGCGCGGTCCAGGCGCGGTCGACCTTCTCCAGCTCGTCGAGCACCTTCGCCCGCTGGGCGAGCTGGGCCAGGGCGAGCGCGGCGGCGACCTCGCGCGGCGTCTCCTCGCGGTCGACGGCGGCCCCCGGCTCCGAGCTGCGGCAGGCGCGCGAGACCAGGTTGAGCTCGAGTCGCGACAGCCAGGTCGCGCCGCGGAAGTAGGGTCCCAGCCCGCGGACGGGATCGGCGTACGGACCGCGGGGCTTGTAGCGCCCGAAGTCGACCAGCCGCTTCCGCCCGAACAGCTCCACCGTCTCGATCCCGCGCGCCGAGTGCATCTCGTCGACGAGCTTGCGCGCGAGCTTGGCGTCGGCCGCCCCCAGCGCCACCGGCACCGGCGCCGTCAGCTCCGCCCGGATGATGACCTCCTCGCCCGGAGCCTCGGAGAGCAGCTCCTGCGCCACCGCGAGGTAGACCGCGGCGTCGCGCGCCGTCTCCGCCGGCCAGGACTTCGCCGCCGCCGGCAACTCGGTCGCCATCGCCGCGACGACCTTGGCCAGCGCCGGCCACAGCGTGTCGCGCTCGAGCTCGGCGACGAACACCTCGTGCGAGCGGAAGACGGCGTGTAGCAACGAGTCCGCCGAGACGTAGATGGGCAGCTGCGACTGGTAGATCTCGTGGTAGGCGAGCGCGTAGGTGCCCAGGTCGAGCCGCTCGAGCACCGCGAAGCCGCTCTCGCGCACCGCGGCCTTCTCCTTCTCGGTGAGCGAGAAGCGGCGCGAGACGAGGTCCCAGTTCTCCGGCGTGCGAGCCCGATCCCACCGCGTCGACGCCACCGGCGCCGAGGACGGCGTCGCCGGGTCCAGCAGCACCTTGCGCACGCGGCCCCAGTTCTCCAGCAGCGGCGCGCAGGCAGGGTCCTCGAACTCGGGCGTGGGCTGGCAGCGGTCGCGCCAGTGCCTGGGGCCGGGGAGGACCTGCTCCTCGTCGAGGATGGGAGTCTCGCCCGCATCCTGTGCGGCCGCCGACAGGGGCATCGCAAGGGCCAGGGCCCAAAGAAGCGCTCGCATGGTCTTCATGACCTCCTGCCATCCAGGCATTCCAGCTCGCGTGCCAGCCACCAACCCCGCGGAATGGCTCGAAGACGACGAAGCGGCCGCGCGAAGCGACATCCCGAAGCGTAAAGCGGTGTGACGGAGGAACGAAAGACCGAGTGCGCTGCCCCCTCGACAAGCTCGGGGTGTCGGCCGCTGGCCGCTCGGCAAGGTCGGGCCCCTCGACCGGCTCGGGATGTCGCGGACTCCCAAATCGCGAAACCTCGCACACCTCGTTGGCGCGCAGACGGTCGGTGGAGGTACCCTGCGTCCCCTGTTCCTTAGGGGTCTCCATGGCCGGTACCGACTTGCGCAGCCGCGTCCTCGCGGTCGACGACGAAGACATCGTCCGCGACATGCTCAACAACATCCTCGCGCTGCAGTTCGACGTGAGGGTGGCCGCTTCGGGTGAGGAAGCGGTCCGGATGCTCGAGCAGGAGCACTTCGACTGCGTCCTCGCCGACCAGATGATGCCGGGCCTGACCGGGGTCGACCTCCTCTGCATCGCCCGCGAGGTCCAGCCGTGCGCCGCGCGCGTGCTGGTGACCGCCTCGGCTAGCGTCGAGCACGCCCGCGACGCCATCAACGTGGCCCGCGTGCGCCGCTACGTGGCCAAGCCGTTCCGCGCGCTGGAGCTCATCGAGATCGTCAAGGGCGCCATCTCCGAGGAGTCGCTGGCGTCGGAGAACGACCGGATCCTCGCGGAGCTCAAGCAGAAGAACACGTTGCTGGAGAGGGCGCTCCAGGAAGTGCAGGCGCACGAGCGGATGCTGGTGGCCGAGGTGGAGAAGCAGACCTCGGAGCTACGCGGGGCCATCGCCAAGCTGGAAGAGCTGGCGCTGCGCGACGGCCTGACCGGCCTGTACAACCACCGCTACTTCCAGGAGGCGCTCACCTCCGAGGTGGCGCGCTGCTCGCGGCACGGCCGGGTCTGCTCGCTGCTGTTCCTCGACGTCGACCACTTCAAGAACTACAACGACACGCTCGGCCACCCCCAGGGCGACGAGCTGCTGCGCCAGCTGGCGCACATCCTGACCAACACCGGCGAGGACCCCAAGCTGCAGATCCGCGGACGCACGTCGGACGTCCCCGCGCGCTACGGCGGAGAGGAGTTCGTGGTCATCCTGCCGGAGTGCGACCGCGCCGGCGGCCTGGTCCGCGCCGAGCGGCTGCGCGCGCAGATCGAGAGCTTCGCCTTCGCGGGCGCCGACCGGCAGCCCGAGGGCCGGGTGACGGTGAGCATCGGCGTCGCCGCCTACCCCGCCGACGCCATCTCCAAGCAGGAGCTCATCAACGCCGCCGACCAGGCGCTGTTGCGGGCCAAGCGCGAGGGGCGCAACCGCGTCCGCGCCGCCGGCGAGAGCATGACCGAGGTGCTGTTGCCCACGCAGATGCCGCGGCGGCACATCACCCCGCCCAGCGTGCCTGCCCTGCCTCCGACGGGATCGCGCGGGCGGTGAGGGCCGCCGCCCTCCCCCGCCTCCCCTTCGCTGACGGATGTGAGGATCAAAGGCCAGTGAGCTCACTGCTCAGGGGAGGAGCCCGCGAGTTGCCCTTGCGACCTCCTGCCTGACACGCAATGCAGGGTTCAAGGGCTCGTGAGCACTGCCCAGACCCGACAGGCGTTGTGTCACGCCAATGCCCGCATCAAGCAGAAGCGAACTCCTCCCCGGAGCCCCGAGCAACCCGTCCCCTATCCTTCAGTTCCATCAGCGACGGGGAGGGGGGAGGGGCACTGCGCCAGGAGCGCCGCCAGCACGTGCTGGTGCCCGAAGGCCATCTCGAGCTTCAGCGCGTCCTCGAGCGGCAGCCAGAGCGACCGGGTGATCTCCTGCGGCCCGGCGTGCTCGTGCGTCAGCACCGGCAGCGCCTCGACGTCGCGCGAGAAGTAGTAGTGGAGCGTGACGTTCTGCTTGCCGAGGGGCTCGTCGTGGATGCGCCAGGGCCGGCGCGAGGTCGTCCACGGCTCGACGTCCAGGCCCACCTCTTCGAAGACCTCGCGCCGCGCAGCGTCGAAGGTGGTCTCGTCCCAGTCCAGGTAGCCGCCGGGGAGGGCGAGCTTTCCCACCTCGTCGGGCAGCGCCGGGCCGCGCTCGAGGACCGCGACGTACCGCCGGCCGCCGCTGGTCGCGATGACGCTCGCCACCACCGCGACCGAACGGGCGAGCCACACCTCCCGGCCCTGGTGCTCGATGCGCTGGTTCTCTCGGTTGCGGAAGATCGGTCGGGACATCGGGTCCTCACGTTTCGCACAGGCCGTCGGCATCGAGACGAGGCGGCCGAAGCCCTCTACGGCCCTGCCTGCCACGGCTCCCAGGCCGCCGACAGCACCACGTGCGCCCAGAAACTGCCGACGCGGCTGGGGTGGACCACGGTGCCGCCGGCCATCAGCACCAGGCTCGGGGAGAGCGCGCCCAAGAGCGTCGAGCCGGCGTTGAAGACCACCGCCCCGCCCACCCGGTCGCGCTCCATCTTCGCGCCTACCGCGCGCACGTACTCGTTGACCGCGCCCACCGCCAGCGACCAGCCGGGGTCCGCGCGCCAGACGTCGAAGAGCACCACCAGCCGGTCCATGAAGGTCCAGTCGTAGCGGCCGCGCAGCACGAGCACGTCGTAGGCCATCTCGTACCAGGCGAGGCCCTTTCCCGCCGGCACCCACCAGCCCGACAGCTCCGCCTCGTTCTGCCCGGAGATGCGCCAGGCCTTGGCGCGCAGGACCAGCGTCGCCACCGTGCGCTGCGCCCAGAGCGACTCCTCCTCTCCCGCGCGCGCCCAGAGCACCTGCTGGCTGAAGTCGGAGTCGGTGCTCGGGAACGAGAGCCCGTGGCCCGCGCCGTGCGGGAAGGCGGTGTACCAGAGCGCGGTGTGGTTGAGCTTGAGCACCAGCGGGGCCACGGGCATCCACTCCACGTGGACGCGGAAGCCCGGGGTCGACGGGGTGAGGACGACGTCGAAGCCGCCGTCCACGTAGCTGCCGTCGAGGATGGGCGAGGGGTCGGCGCGGTACACGTGCCGCAGGTGGACTCCGCCCAGCCCCAGGATCTTGAGCGGGTCACTGCCGAAATAGAGGAAGAGCGGCGTGCGCAGCCGCAGCCCGGTCTGGGTCAGGGCGGCCGCCGTGACGGGAGGGCTCGGGCTTGCCGCAGCGGCCTCGGTGGCCGGCTCGGCGGCGGCCTGGGCGCTCGGCTCCTCGGCGTGCGCGGACGAAGAGGCGACGAAGGCGGCGAGCGCCGCGACCCCGGCCACCGCCCTCGCTCGCATGCGTCTCATGCGCTCCCCTGTGCCAGCGCCTGCTCCAGCTTCTGGCTGGCGCCCTGGATCTGCGCGACGCCGCCCAGCAGCGTCGCCGACGCGCCGTTGAGCTGCTTGGCGCCGTCGTCGAGCGCGGCGAGCGCCGAGGACAGGTCGCGGACGTCGTGGGCCTGGCGGGCGGCGGCGGCGGCGATGGTGTCGATCTCCTTGGCGGCGCGGGCGAAGCCGGAGCTGACCTCGCCGATGCGGTCGACGACCTGGTTCAGGTCGGTGAGGCTGGTGGAGAGCTGCGTGGTGGTCTCGCCGGTGGCCTGGCGGATTTGCCGGACGCGCTCGCGGATGTTGTCCAGGAGCGCGCGGGCCTTCTCCAGGCCGGTCGTGGTCTGATCCACGAGCCGCTTGGTCTCGTCCGCGACGAGTGCGAAGCCCCGGCCCTGGTCGCCCGCCTTGGCTGCTTCGAGCGAGGCGTTGAGCGCCAAGAAGCGCAGGCTCTCGGAGATGTCTCCCAGGGTCTCGTTGATGGCCTCGGTGCCGTCGACGGCCTCGCCGAGCGCCTCGACGCTGGCCAGGATGCCCTGCGCCTGCCCGGTCATCTCCGAGAAGCCCTGCTTGATGGTGCCGAGGTGGCGGTTGCCCTCCTCCGCGCTGGCCTTGGTCTTCTCGGCCTCCGTCTTGGCCTCGGAGGCGCCGCGCGCCGTGGCGGCGAAGCCCTCGGCCAGCGTCTCGGTGGCGGCGGCCAGTTGCCGCGAGGCCGTGGCCTGCGCCGTCGCGCCGTCCGCCACCAGCTGCGCCGTCTCCTCGATGGGCCGGATGACCCGCTTGACCTCGGGCTGCGCGAGCGCCGTGGCCGCCAGCACCGCGCGGGCCTGCTCCTCGGAGCGCTTCACGTCGTCGAGCAGCTGCTGGAGGTGGCCGATGATCACCGTCAGCGCCCAGCCGGACATGACCAGCAGCGCCGCCCGGACGAGCTCCAGGTGCCAGCGCAGGAGGTTCGGGTCGACGTTGCCCTCGGGCCCCATGGTCAGCCGCAGCCCGAAGAAGGCGACGCCCACCACCCCCAGCAGCACGTACAGCCCGGCCGCGATCGCCCCCGCGGCGAGCGTCAGGCGGCGGTCGTTGTAGAAGGCGCTGAGGATGACGATGACGAAGTAGAGGTCGAAGGTGAGCGAGTCCTTGATGACGCCGCCGTAGCCGAAGCGCCCGCTCATGAAGCTCGCCTTGATCGCGGTCAGGCACAGCAGCAGGCCCATCGTCCCGACCCAGCGCAGGACCGGCAGGAACTGGCCGCGCCGGGTCAGCTGCAGCAGCCAGATGCCGTAGGCGCCGGCCACGGCGGCGCACAGCCCGATGGTCCAGATGGACGCGGAGCCCAGCGCGGTCGCCGAGGTCAGGCTGGTGACGACGCAGAACCCCGCCAAGCCGAGGGAGACCACGGCGTTGAAGAGCTGGGCGGTGCGCTCGAATGATCGACTCGGCACCCGGCCTCCCTCTCGAGCCAGTCCCCCCGTCCGCTCGGTCACGATAGTCCGGTTGCCCTTCACGGGTCGACTGTTGTGCCAGCAGGACGAATTCCCGGTCGCCCGAGGCGGTTGCGCTATTTGGGGAACCCTGCCCGCGGACGGACCGCGCTATCCTCACCGCCCATGAGGCGCTCGGTCATCGCGGTGGTCACCGTCAGCGCTGCGCTCATCGGCGCCGGGGTCTGGTACCTCTTCGCCGACTCGGCGCAGTCCGGGGTGGAAGCGCCAGCGCCTCCCTCTTCTCCCGCGCCCACCGCCTCCGTGCGCCGCGAGGCGAGGCCCACTGAATCCCTCTTCCCCACGGGCCGCGCCGAAGCCCCCGCCGAAGCCGTCGTCGCGCCAGCGGCCCCGGACGCCTCCGGCCCCTCGCCCGAGGAGCTGGCCGGCCCCGAGCGCAAGCCGCCCCGCCAGCTGGCGACGCGCTTCACCGAGCCGGTCGTCAAGGAGGCGGTCGCGACCGCGCTCAAGGAGGCGGATTCGCGCGGGGCCAGCATCGTCAACGTCGACTGCACCGAGCACCCGTGCATCGTCTACGTCGACAACGTGCAGCCGTACGACTCCAAGAACATCTTCAAGGCGCCCTCGCTGGCCGCCTACAAGGGCGAGAGCGCGTTCACCGCCTGCTTCCCCACCGTCAAGTCCGAGGGCACCGGCGCCGGGGTGTGCGCCTTCGCCGTCGAGCCCAAGCTCGCCCAGGGCGACCACCAGGCCGCGCTCAAGCGCTTCCGCTACCGCGTGGAGCAGATGCGCGACGCCACGCGGTAGATTGGGCAAGAAGCATCCTCGGCTGACCTGTCCATCAGGCATCCGAGGAATCCGTCACCACCCAGCCCGCGCAGGCGGGCTTTGCATTTTCAGGCGCGACTTCAGTCGCCGGCCCCAACGGCCGGGCACTCCGGCTGCTCCGGCTGCGCTTCGCCCGCTCACCGCCTCCGGCGACCGAGCCCCGCCAAGCCGACGAGGACCAGCCACATCGCGCTCGTGGGCGACGCCGACGCCGAGCAACCGCAGCCTCCCGGCGGCGCGACCGGACCCGCGTCGGCCTTGGCAACCGAGGCGTCCTTGGGAGCCGTGCCCGCATCCGCGAGCGCGGTCGAGGCATCGGAGCCCGAGAGGCTCGCATCGCCCGCCCAGCCGCTTGCATCGCCAGCGGAGCCGCTCGCGTCGGCTTCCGAGGTGCTCGCATCCGAACCCGGGGTGCTCCCGTCGGGGAGCTGGCCGCTCGCATCGGAGGCCGGTTCGGTCGCGGCGTCGAGGCCGGGCTGCCCGGCGTCGGCGAGGACGACCACGGTGGCGTCGGGGCGCATCCCGGCATCGAGCCCGGACGGCCCGTGCCGCGGGTCGGTCCCCGCCTGGCACTCGGCGGCGTTGGAGACGCCGTCGCCGTCGGCGTCCTGCGCTCCATCCGCGGCGTCGGTGGGATCGAAGCCGTACTGCGTCTCGCAGGAGTCGAGCATCCCGTCGAGGTCGAGGTCTCCCCCGGCGAGGTCCGGCACCAGGTGGGCCACGGCCTTGCCGAAGATCTGCGCGCGAGAGCCGAACGGCACCACCGTCTCCAGCCCCATGCCGAAGGCGATGACCTGGTCGGACGCCAGGGCGGCGATGCCGCCGGCCGGGTACTTCATGGCGGCGGTGGTCTTACCGGCGACCGCGGCCAGCACGTCGGGGTACTCCACGCGGTAGACGCCCTTGGTCCCGTCGTCGAAGGTGAAGCTGCCCAGCCCGTCGAAGGGCCCACCGGCCACCGCGTCGAAGCTGAAGGTGTCCGCGTCGTCGGCGGCGTAGCCGAGGCCCAGGCTCGCGGCAAAGGCCTTGTCGGTCGCGTCGCCCCTGGAGACGAGGTCGTAGGCCACCTCCTCGCCAGAGACGAGCAGCGCTCCGCCCGCCGCGAGGTATGCGCTCAAGAGGGTCTGCATCGGCTGCGAGATCGATTCGTGCTCGACCGAGTCCTTGCCCGCCGCGTAGTCGACGAGCCGGTAGGACGCCATCGGCACGCTGCCGTCGACAACCGCCTCGTCGAGCGCGCCGTCGAAGAACACCGCGGGGGCGCCGGCGGCGAGCGCCTGGGCGTGCTCGACCGAGTAGGCGCCATCGTTGTCGATCTCCTGGACCCACGCGTCGCGCCGGTCATAGGCGCCGACGACGAGCGCCTCGGCCGCCGGGTGAACCAGGTTCTTCGCGCCGCGGAAGCGGGCGGCCACGGCCTGCGACGGGTAGCCCACGCCATTGGAGTCCACGGCCGCCACGCGGAAGGCGTAGGTCTTGCGCGGCGTCAGGCCGGTGACGACCGTCTCCACCCCGCCGACGAAGCGGCCGGCGTCGAAGGCGCGCTCCTTTCCGGCGTCCGGCGAGTCGAGCACGTAGAGCAGGTAGCCCTGGGCCCCCGCCACCTGGTTCCAGCTGACCTGGAGCGTGCCGTCCGGAAGGTTGACGGCGCGCAGGCCGTCGGGCCGGGGCGGCGGCGCGTGCTTGGTCGGGTCGAAGAACTTCGCCAGGCCCTCGGCGAGGCCGTAGGCCACCGCGTCGCGCCAGCGCGGGTCGTGCATCGAGCGGTTGTCCGCGTACTTGGGTGGCGGCGAGCCCGAGGGGTTCTCCACGTTGTCGAAGAAGGCCGACTCGATGAGCGCTCCCGGGGTGTCGTCGAGCTCGCGCACCTCGCCGAAGTTCGCCACCAGGCGCCCGCGGTTGCCGAAGTTCGGGTCCCAGTCGGCGCGCACGCGCCCGAGGATGCCGTTGTGGACCGCGTCGGCCAACGCCTTCGAGCCCGGCGGGTCGTCGCAGCTCACCGCGGAGTCGCTGGACGAGTAGTCGGCGTACGTCTGACACGAGTAGCGGTAGGTGCTCAGGCCGTTGGCCGCCGAACTGCCCGAGGCTCCAGCGGCGTTGCCGTGGAAGGAGAGATAGGCGTCCGCGCCGATCTGCTCGATGTACGTCGGGCGGATGGCCGGATCGGACAGGGCGCTGAGGTCGGAGGTGGTGCCGGCCCAGGGCGCGTAGCTCTTGGCGGCCATCTGCCACCACGGCTTGCCGGAGGCCGAATGCACCCCAGCGCCGAACTTCACGGCATCGGCGACGAGGTAGCCCGAGCCGGGGTTGGAGAGCACGACGCGGGCCTGGGAGAGCCCGAACCAGAACTCGCCCAGGTCGAGCCAGAACTGGCCCGGGCCGAGCTGGTAGAGGTCGAACTCGGTCACGCCGCCGGCGTGGTAGACGCGCGCCAGGGCGTTGGTGCGGTTGGAGCCCTCGACCCAGCGCAGCGCGACGTGGCGGCGGCCGGCTCCATTGAGGTTCGCGGTGAAGGTCGCCTCGCTGTTGGTCCCGGCGGCGCTGGCGCGGTAGTCGCCGCCGTAGCCGCCGGCATTCGTCCCCGCCTGCCAGCTCCCGGTCTCGGAGTAGCCGGGGTCGCCGTCGTCGACGAGGGCCGCCTGGGCCGTCGAGTGGTCCGGCTCGCGCACCAGCACCACCTCCGCGCCCATGTTCTGCAGGAGCGGGATGACGTGCAGGCTGATGACGTCGGCGTTGTAGAAGTCCTCGGTGATGCCGCGGCAGTTTCCGCAGCCGACGAAGTCCCAGCGTGAGCGCTGCGTGGCCCAGCCATTGGTGCCGTCGAGCCAGCCGTGACCGGCCGAGAGCGCGATTCGCTTGCCCAGGAGCGCGCCGCCCTTGGGCAGCTTGGGCGTCGGCTTGAGGATCACCGGGGGTGGGATGGCGCCGTGGTCGCTGGGGCGGAGGTTCAGCGGCTCGCCGCCCAGCCGGTGGATGCCGTTCTTGTCGGCGACGAAGACGAACACGCCGTCCTGGAGCTCGTTGGCGGAGAGCGCGCCCATGAACGTCTCGTGGCGTAGCGCATCGAGGGCCTCGGCCAGCTGCGGGCTCGCGGGCACGTACCAGCCGCCGCCCAGGACGATCCGCATGCCGCGGTCGGTGGCCGTGCGCTCGACGATGTAGAGATCGCGCGGGAAGAGCGGCTCACCGTCGAGGCTGCGATCGGAGGACTCGCGGAGCTGCGACACGAGACGATCGAGCTTCTCGGCATCGGCGAGCGGAGGGGCGGCGAGGACGACGGAAGGAAGAGCGAGGACGGCGGCGAGGCAGCAGGCGGTGACCGAGGTGCGTGGCATGCGGGCGATTATCGCCGGAACCCTCCCCCCAGCCCCCTCCCAAACTGCGGGAGGGGGTCCGTCCCGCGGCTTCGGCGATCTTGGTCGGAGCTGCTCCAACTCCTCGGCCACGACTCAGTGGCTTCGGTCTGCGGCCGCGTTGCGCTGGATGCCCGCGCTGGCGGATGGCCAAGCACGAGCACGCCCGCCGCGGTGCGAAGAGCTCTACCGGGACGCCGAAGGCAACGAACCCCCTCCCGCAGTTGGGAGGGGAAGGGGGAGGGCCGCCCTGCGCTACGGCGCCGCGGGCGCGGCATCCGCCGCTGGCGCCACCTTGGCTTCGCAGGCGCGCAGCTTCTCCTCGAGGTCGGACAGGCGCGCCTGCACCGCCTGCCGCTGCGAGGCCTGGACCGTCAGCGGCGGCCGCTTGGCGGTGCCCTGGGTCACGGTCGAGAGCAGGATGCCCTCGGTGTAGAGGTTGTAGACGGCGTTGCCGGGCTCGAGCTTCCCAGGCCAGCGCGGTCTTGCGCAGCACCTGATCGGCCTCGGTCGGGCTCAGCTTGGCCTCCTCCAGGAGGTAGCGCTTGGCGAGCTGCGAGTGGGAGTCGCCCTTGGCCACGGTCATCGGCGTGCCCAGGTACCGCTCGTACTCCTTGACCTTGGCGGACATGGCGTCGATGGCGGCCACGCTCTGCTCGAACTCCTCCAGCGTCTTCTTGGCCTCCTCGGGGACGTGCGCCTTGCCCTGCAGCGCCTTGAGCTCCTCCTCGAGGTTGCCGCCCATCTGCAGCTTGCCGAGGCTGGCGCCGAACTCGCGGTTGAACTTGTCGATGCGCACCGCGAGGCGGTCCAGCGCCTCCACCTGCTGCGTCTGCAGCACGATCGTCTTCAGGTGCGCCTCGAGCGCGGTGTTGGCCTGGCCCAGCTCCTTCTTGAGGTTCAAGGCCCAGACGAGGGTGGCGATGAAGGCCACGGTGGCGACGGCGGCGAGGACGGGCCAGACGATGCGGCCGGGCGAAGCGGGCGCGGTCGGGGTCGGGGTGCTCGGTGCGGGGGTCTGCGGTGCGGATGCGTTGGCTTCCACGACTGTCTCTCCTGTTCGTTCGCTGGTTCCCTCGTCGCGCGGCGCACGCTACCGCCGAGGGCAGGGAATGGGTAGGGGGCGGCACACGCGACCAATCGGTGGACCCTCGCTGCGGCGAACCAACGGACGGACGGCGAAGCTGACCGGCGGCTGAAGGCCGCCGGCTACCTGGGTCGAAGCCCACTGAAGGGGCTGGCCCCCGACGCGGCACTTTGGAGGCGACTCGAGCTCAGAGGTTCACGCGGCCTTCTTGCCGATGAAGGTTTGGACGGTGGTCAGGCCGGAGCTCGCCGGCCCCGTGAACCGGATGCCGCAGCCCGTCGGCTGTCGATACAGGATCTCGCCTTCGAGCTCCACGGGTCCCAGCGACGGTAGGCAGACGATCACGGTGACCCGGTTGTCGGGCGGGCAGTGGTCGCAGCGCACGAACGCCCCGCCGGGCGACAGGCTCTCGCAGACGCCCGGATACGTTCCGCGTGGGGTGGTGATGATCGCCGCCGCGTTGCACGCGATGCGCGGGTTCTCTCGGTTCCGCTTGAACGGTTCTGCCATCGCCTTCTCCAGCGCTCTCGGCACGCTGGATCAACGGCCGGCCGGACCGGTCATTCCACTCGCCCCATCTATGGATGCGGGCCGAATCGTGATCCTCGTCACACCTTGGCCGATTCCTGAGGGGTTCCGAGGGGCTGGGCTATCATCCCCGCGTGAATCGCCCGCGCCCCGCCGCCAAGCGCGTCTCGCTCCTGGGCATCTGGCTCGTCCGCTTGCTCGTCGGCACCGCCGAGCTCTTCCTGCGCCTCTTCGTGCTCGGCCGCCGGCTGCCCAAGGTGGCGCGGCAACTCCCCGACCTCGCCTACGGGCCGTCGCGCAGGCAGCGCCTCGACGTCGTGGTGCCCGAGGGCGCCGGCCCGTTCCCGGTGCTGGTCTACGTCCACGGCGGCGCCTGGGTCTCCGGCGACAAGGCCAACTTCCGGTGGTTCTCGCACGCGCTGGCCGCGAACGGCGTCTTGATCTTCAGCGTCAACTACCGCTGGGCCCCCGAGGCTCGCTTCCTCGACCTCATCGCCGACGTGGCGCAAGCCGTCGCCTTCGCGCGCGCGCACGCACGTGAACACGGCGGCGATCCCGATCGGCTCTTCCTTACCGGCGACTCGGCCGGGGCCCACCTCGTCTGCTGGCTGCACATGGCGCAGGCCTGGCCTCACCTCCTCGCTACCGTGGGCACGCCAGCCGCGAACCTGGCCCCCGCGCTCAAGGGCTCCATCCTGCTCTACGGGATGTTCGATGTGGCCAAGACCTGGCAGCTCGGCCGCTCGGTGCACACGCCCATCCGCGCCATCCTCGATGGCGCGGCCCCGTCCGACCGCCCGGACCAGACGGCGCTCGTCTCGCCGCTGCGGCTGGTCGCGCCAAGCGTCGCTCCGGTGATGCTCTGCGCTGGCGAGATAGACCCGCTCTGCGCTCAGTCGCAGGCCCTCGCCGACTCGCTCGACCGCGATGGTGTCCCGCACCGCACCGTGCTCTTGGACAAGGACGAGTTCCCCGACGCCGGAGACTCGTTCATCCGCTTCGGGGCGCGCAAGGCGTCCCAGGCCGCCTTGCGCGAGGCGCTGGCGTTCATCGCCGATCCGATCGGGCCGGTTCCCGCTGGCAAGGAGAGGACGGCGACCTGAGCCATGGGCTTCCGCTTGCTCGCGCTGGTCTCGTTCCTCGGGCTGGTCTTCAGCGCGGTGTGCCACGCCATGGCCTGGATGGGACTGCCACCGCCGGGCGGGATGGCGACCTTCGCCGGACTGCACCTGGGCATCTTCGTCGTCTGGTTTCCGCTGGTCGCGTCCGCCAACCGCACGATGCCGCCCGGCGCCAAGAACAACCTCGACCACCTGACCGCGCTGCTGCCGAACTGGGTCCGCAAGGTGGAGACCGCGCTCACCGTCTACGCCGTCGCCAACTTCTTGGTCTTCATTTACCAGGCGATGCACTACTCCAAGCACGAGCTCCCCAGGGCCATCATGCTGCGCGGCTTCTCCGGCCACTGGATGCTGTTCTACGGCGCCGCGACCGCGGGCTTCGTCGCCCTGGCGAGGCTGACGCGGCAGAAGGCTGCGACGGGGGAGCACCGCGACCGGCCGCTCGTGAGGTAGGGCGACTACGCAGGCCTCTCGCGGCGAGAGCTGTCTCCAGCTACTTCGCGTCCTTGATGTAGAAGCCCTCCAGCAGGTACGGCTCCGCCGCCTGCGCAGCCATCATCAGCTCGATGGACGCCTTCTCGCACTTCAGGCGCACCACGGCGCGTCCCTCCTCGCTGACCACCACCGTCCTCTCGCCGCAGACGCCCACCTGCTGTACCTGCTTGAAGAGCGAGAGCATCTTGTCCTTGGGCACCGCTTCCAGGAACCGCGCCGAGAACGCACCTTCGATCCCCGCGGGGTCCGGCGTCTCCAGCAGCTTGCGGATCCGGCCGAGCACGACCTCGTAGGCGGGGCTGAGCGTGGGGGCTGGCGGCGGTGCGGCGTCGAAGGCCAGGTTGAGCAGCGTCTTCCCCAGGTTGCTCGCGCGGTCCGAGTCGCCACAGCCGGTCAGAACCAAGACGCCCAAGCCGCGCCGCGGCAGCAGGCGGATCGACGCGCTGTAATCCTCGGTCGAGCCGGTGTGCGTGACCACGTGGCCGAGCTTCGGGTCGTCGAGCACGCCCCAGTTGATCCCAAAGCCCGGTGAGGCGAGGCCGTAGCCAGCCGGCAGCTGCGACTCGCGCAGGCTCGCCCGCGACAGCGGCCCGGCATCAGGCTCGTCGCGCGGCGGCCACGCCGACAGCTCGAACGCCGCCAGGCGCGCGAAGTCCTCCAGGTCCAGGTAGAGGCCACCCATCGCCGCGCCCGCGCCGAGCCGCCAGTGCGCCGAAGCCGGGACGGGCTGGAACGGCGCCGTGTTCCCCTTGTGCCCGGCCGCCAGGCGCTTGGGGTCGACCGCCGTCCCCTGGAACGCCGCGTTCGCGATCCCCAGCGGCGCGAAGACCTTCTCCTGCACGAACCGCTCGTACGGCATTCCCGAGACGCGGGCGACGGCGAGTCCGGCGACCGCCATCGCCAGGTTGGAGTACGACGTCTTGGTGCCCGGGACGAACTCCAGCCTGGCGCCGGCGAGCGCCGCGACGAGGTCCGCCTCGGTGAGGTCGCGGTCGCTGCGCGCGTAGTCGAGCTTGCCCACCCGCGGCAGCCCCGAGGTGTGCGTCACCAGGTTCCGCAGCGTGATCGGCGGGCTGTCGCGCGTCGGGTAGAGCACCTCTCCGAGCTCGGGGACGTAGCGCGCCGCGGGCTCGTCGAGGGCGAGCTTGCCCTGGTCGCGCAACATCAGCAGCGCGACGCCCGTCACCACCTTGGTGATCGATCCGATGCGGAAGAGGCTGCGCGCGTCGGGCGGCTCGCTGACCGCGGGATCGCGCTGGCCGAACCCCTTGCTCCACACGAGCTTTCCGTCCGCGACGACGCCGACCACGAGGTTGGGCAGCGCGGCCTTGGCGAACTCCTCCTGCGCCGCGGCCTCCAGCTTCGGAAGCACCGCCTCCAGCTTGGGCGCCAGCAGCTCCACCTTCGCCGGTGCCGGCTTCGGCTCGGCGAACTTCCGGGCGATGTCGGGGCGCTGGGTCGCAGTCGGCGCGGCCGCACAGGAAGCGAGCTGGGAGACGAGCAGCAGGCAGCAAGAGAGAACGCGCACGGGGGCCTCACGGAAGCTGGAGCGAGCACATCGGCTCTCGAGGAGGGTACACCCGGGCCTCCCCGCCGCTAGACTCCGGTTCGGAGCCCCTCGACGAGCTCGTGGTGTCGGGGCGTCGGATCACTGGAGGTTGAACGTGGGCAGCAAGGGCAGGCCGTACCGCACCGTGGACGTCGAGGGCTGGGAGGTGCTCGTCGGCAAGAGCAGCGCGGACAATGACTACCTGTCCCTGCACGTGGCCGAGCCAGGCGACACCTGGCTCCACGTCGCCGGCGGCTCGGCGGGGAGCCACGTCGTCGTCCGCAACCCGGACGGCCTCGAAGTCCCGCGCTCGGTCCTGGAGCGCGCCGCCTCGCTCGCCGCCTGGTACTCCAAGTCCCGCGGCGCGCCGCGAGCCGAGGTGCACTACTGCCACGCGCGCGACGTGTCCAAGCCGCGCGGCGCTCCGGCCGGTCTGGTCGAGCTACGCCGCTGGAAGAGCCTCAAGGTCGCGCCGGCGCCCGCGGAGGGCGAAGCCGAGGAGTGAGCTGGAGCTCGGCGCGCGGCCGCTCTCCGTTTTCCCCTGCTCCACCCTCGGTGAATCCCGGCGGCGCTCGCGCCAGTCGCGCGCGCCCCGGCATCCGCGATGGTTGGCCCGCCCTCTTTCGAGCCCTTGGGCGAAGACGTCGTGCCGGCCGAAAGCAGCGGGCGCAACTTGCCGGAATCGCGCGGCTTTCAGGGGCCTTCGCGGTAGCGATGCCTTTCTGGAGCCCCACGCGTCCCAGGGGTATCCTCCTGGAGCACCTTCTGGCCGGGCCGACGGCCTGGAAGCCGATACCGCACCCCAGAATCCGAGGAAGCCATGAACCGTTTTGGATGGATCGCCGCGCTCCTGGCGCTCGCAGCCCCTTGGGCCCTGGGCTGTCCGGGTGAGCCCCCGAAGACCGAGTGCACCAAGGCAGAGGACTGCGCCAAGCCCTCCAGCCCGTGCGTCAAAGCGACCTGCTCGAGCAACAAGTGCGGCACGACCAACCTCGCCGAGAACTCGGCCGTCGCCAAGCAGACCCTGGGCGACTGCGTGAGGCTGGTCTGCGACGGCAAGGGCAATACCCGCTCGGTCGCCGACGACGCCGACATCTACGACGACGGCAACCCGTGCACCTTCGACAAGTGCGAGCAGGGCACCGGCACCAACGACCCGTCGCCGGCCGGCACCGACTGCTCCGCCAGCGGCGAGGGCACGGTGTGCGACGGCCAGGGGACCTGCATCACCCCGTCCTGCGGCGACAACAAGGCCGAGGGCAACGAGGCCTGCGACGGCACGGACCTGGCCTCCAAGACCTGCCAGACCCAGGGCTTCGGGGGCGGCACGCTCTCCTGCAAGTCCGATTGCTCCTTCGACACCAGCCTGTGCACCTCGGCCAACCCCTGTGGCAACGGCGCGATTGACGGCGCCGAGAAGTGCGACGGCTCGAATCTCAACGGCAAGACCTGCCAGACCGAGGGCTTCACCGGCGGCACGCTCTCCTGCAAGCACGACTGCACCTTCGAGCTCGGCAGCTGCACCGCCGCCCCCACCTGCGGCAACACCACCATCGACGGCACCGAGCAGTGCGACGGCTCGAACTTGAACGGCAAGAGCTGCCAGACCCAGGGCTTCGCCAGCGGCGCGCTCTCCTGCAACGCCAACTGCACCTTCAACACCGCCCTGTGCGTCGCCGCCAACCCCTGCGGCAACGGGACGCTCGACGCCGGCGAGGACTGCGACGGCTCCAACCTGAACGGCAAGACCTGCGTCACCCAGGGCTTCGCCAGCGGCACCCTCAAGTGCAACGCCACGACCTGCAAGCTCGACACGTCCTCCTGCACCGCCGCGCCCACCTGCGGCAACACCACCATCGACGGCACCGAGCAGTGCGACGGCTCGAACCTGAACGGCAAGTCCTGCCTCACCCAGGGCTTCGCCAGCGGCACGCTCTCCTGCAACGCCAACTGCACCTTCAACACCGCGCAGTGCGTGGCCGCCAACCCCTGCGGCAACGGCGCCCTCGAGTCCAATGAGGACTGCGACGGCTCCAACCTGAACGGCAAGTCCTGCCTCACCCAGGGCTTCGCCAGCGGCTCCCTCAAGTGCAACGCGACGACCTGCAAGTTCGACACGTCCTCCTGCGTCGCCTGCGGCAACGGCGCCCTCGACTCCGGCGAGGAGTGCGACGGCTCCAACCTGAACGGCAAGTCCTGCCTCACCCAGGGCTTCGCCAGCGGCACCCTCAAGTGCAACGCCGCCACCTGCAAGTTCGACACGTCCTCCTGCATCGCCTGCGGCAACGGCGCCCTCGACTCCGGCGAGGAGTGCGACGGCTCCAACCTGAACAACAAGACCTGCCTCACCCAGGGCTTCGCCAGCGGCACCCTCAAGTGCAACGCCACGACCTGCAAGCTCGACACGTCCTCCTGCATCGCCTGCGGCAACGGCACCCTCGACGCCGGCGAGGACTGCGACGGCTCCAACCTGAGCGGCAAGACCTGCCTCACCCAGGGCTTCGCCAGCGGCACCCTCAAGTGCAACGCCACCTGCAAGTTCGACACGTCCTCCTGCGTCGCCGCCCCCACCTGCGGCAACGCCACCCTCGACTCCGGCGAGGAGTGCGATGGCAGCAACCTGAACGGCAAGAGCTGCGCCTCGCTGGGCTACGCCGGCGGTTCGCTCACCTGCAGCTCGGGCTGCAAGCTGATCAAGTCCGCCTGCACGGTCCCCGACGGCTGGACCTGCACCGCCACCTACTTCGGCGACGGCTCGTGCGACTGCGGCTGCGGCATCAAGGACCTCGACTGCGCCAACGCCACCCTGGCCGCCTGCAAGTGGTGCGACGACCCCGGCTCCTGCAACACCGCCGACTGCCCGGGCACCATCGACCCGACCGACAACTCCAAGTGCGTCAACCCCTGCGGCAACGGCGCCATCGACTCCGGCGAGCAGTGCGACGGCTCGAACCTGAACGGCAAGACCTGCGCCTCCGAGGGCTTCGCCAGCGGCTCGCTGACCTGCGGCGCCAGCTGCCAGTTCAACACCTCCGGCTGCACCAAGTGCGGCAACGGCACCGTCGACAGCGGCGAGCAGTGCGACGGCAGCAACCTCAACGCCAAGACCTGCGCCACGCAGGGCTTCGCCGGCGGCACGCTCTCCTGCGGCTCGAGCTGCCAGCTCGTCACCAGCGGCTGCACGATGTGCGGCAACAACGCCATCGACGGCGGCGAGGTCTGCGACGGCACCAACCTCAACGGCAAGTCCTGCGCCACCCAGGGCTTCGCGGGCGGGACGCTCTCCTGCAGCAGCTGCGCCTTCAACACCAGCGGCTGCACCCTGTGCGGCAACAACGCCATCGACGGCGGCGAGGTCTGCGACGGCACCAACCTCAACGGCAAGACCTGCGCCACCCAGGGCTTCGCGGGCGGGACGCTCTCCTGCAGCAGCTGCGCCTTCAACACCAGCGGCTGCACCCTGTGCGGCAACAACGCCATCGACGGCAGCGAGGTCTGCGACGGCACCAACCTCAACGGCAAGACCTGCGCCACCCAGGGCTTCGCGGGCGGGACGCTCTCCTGCAGCAGCTGCGCCTTCAACACCAGCGGCTGCACGATGTGCGGCAACAACGTCCTCAACGGCAGTGAGGCCTGCGACGGCACCGCGTTCGGCGGGAAGACCTGCGCCACCATCGGCGGCGGCTTCACGGGCGGCACGCTGGCCTGCTCGTCGTCCTGTGCCCTGGTGACCACCGGCTGCACCACCGCCGCGGTGTGCAACAACGGCGTGCTCGAGTCGGGCGAGGTCTGCGACGGATCGCTGCTGGGCGGCCGCACCTGCGTGACCGAGGGCTACACCACCGGAACGCTCGGCTGCACCAACTGCGCGCTCAACACCACGACCGCCTGCACGGGCATGAGGTGCGGCGTGGCGCAGGCCCTGGGCACGGTGACCCCGGTCGCCAGCTACGCGAAGAGCATGGTGGTCAGCTCCAGCAAGATCATCCTCGGCTCCTTCGACCTCAACACGCAGGCCAACCCCGACTACGTCTCGCTCGAGCTCTACGAGGGCGGTGGCCCGTTCACCAGCGGCCTGGCGACCGGCACCTTCCAGCTCACCGCGTCCGAGCAGCAGTACTCGAGCTGTTCGCTGTGCGTGGTGATGACGGACGAGATGGGCAAGACCTACCTGCCGACCGGAGGCTCGGTGACGCTGACCGCGGTCGCCAACCGCCTGACCGGCACGCTCAACAACGTCTCGTTCCAGGAGGTCACCATCTCCAGCGTCTCGCCGTACACCTCGACGCCGGTGACCCCCAACGGCTGCACCTCGAACATCGCCTCCATGGCGTTCGACGCGGCGATCAATCCCTGCGGCGACGGGCAGGTCACCGGCAACGAGGTCTGCGACGGCACCAACCTGGCCGGCGCCACCTGCACCGACTTCGGCTACGGCAGCGGCACGCCCACCTGCAACACGAGCTGCAGCTCGCTCGTGCTCAACGCCGACAATTCGATCAAGGGGTGCACTCCGGCGACCGGCGAGACCACCGACGCGCAGTGCCTGAACGGCAACGACGACAACACCAACGGCTGGGCCGACTGCGAGGAGGCCGCCTGCCGGCAGAGCACGACCAACGTCTGCAAGAGCGGCCTGGTGTGGACCTACTCCGACGGCTCGACCTGCACCGACGCCTGCAACCTGCTCGACGACTGCGGCTGGGGGCTGCCGGACCTGTTCTCGTGCAGCTGCTCGAGCAACGCCGGCTGCGACGGCATCCACACCGGGTATCGCTGCTACACCGAGCTGGCGTCGTCCTCGAAGTTCACCCACCCGGCCTGCGGCGCTCCCTGCCAGAACCTGGGCTCGACACAGGCGGCGCGCGACACCTGGTGCACCTACCTGATGGGCGCCACCTCCACCTGCAACGCCACCACCGGCGCCTGCTCGGTGGCGAGCACCTGCGGCAACGGCACCCTCGACTCCGGCGAGCAGTGCGACGGGTCGGCGATGGGCGGCGCGACCTGCGTGAGCCTCAACCAGGGCTTCACCGGCGGCACCCTGACCTGCAACGCGGGCTGCACCTACAACACCAGCCAGTGCACGACGACCGGAGCGAGCTGCACGCCGTCGCAGGTGGTCATCAGCCAGGTCTACGGCGGCGGCGCCTCGGGCGGGACCACCGCGTTCCAGTACGACTTCATCGAGCTGCACAACCGCAGCACGACGAACGCGGCCACGCTGACCAACTGGACGGTGCAGTACGGCTCGTCCACCGGCACCGGGAGCTGGACCCTCATCGGGACCATCACCTCTGCCACCATCCCGGCCGGCGGCTTCTACCTGGTGCGTGCCGGCACTGCCAGCACCACCTACACCAACGCCCTGCCGACGCCGGACCTGGTCGGCGCGACGAGCGGTTTGTCCGCCACCGCGGGCAAGGTCGCCCTGGTCAACGGCACCGCGGTCCTGACCGGCGCCAACCCGACCGGGACGACGATCGTCGACCTAGTGGGCTTCGGCGCCGCCAACGGCTTCGAGACGGCCCCGACCGCGGTGTTGAGCATCACCAACTCGGCGCAGCGAAACGCGAACGGCTGCACCGACACCAACAACAACTCCACCGACTTCACCGTCGGCGCCGCCACGGTCGCTCGCAACAGCTCGACCGCCGCGGTGACCTGCGGCTGCCAGTAGCGTAGAGCCAGGAACGTCGTCGCTCGAAGGCCCTCTCTCCCGCCGCGGAGAGGGGGCCTTCGGCGTTCGGGAAGAATCGGACGGGTCTTGAGCCGCCAAGGTCGCCAAGGGACCAAGGTCGCCAAGGCTGCTGAGGTTTGGGGGCCTCCTCGGCCCGTGTCTGCGACTTCGGGCCGCAGACTCGACTCGGACCTACGCCGAGCGCATTCAGCGGGTCTCGTGAGACCACGAAGACCCAAGAGGTTCTTGGCGACCTTGGTCCCTTGGCGACCTTGGCGGTTCAGCCGTCCCTCGCGCCACTCCCGCGGCGATATTCGCCCAAGCGATTGAAATCACGGCATAACTTGGAGTGACTCAACCGTGATTGACTACCCATGTCCGCCTATGTAGGATGCCGCCCTCTTCCCAAGCAAGGCGGCTGTCATGAACTCGCTCCTTCGCTGTCTCGCCGTGGTTTCCCTGGTTGGCCTGCCCGCCTGTGGTGGCGCCCTGGTCGAGTCCGAGGACGGCATCGCCGAGTCGACCGCTGACCTCAAGTACGCCGCGAACTACCGCACGCTCTACCTGCGCGGCACCTTCAACTCCTGGAAGAAGACGGCGATGAAGCTGGTGGGCGACCACCAGTGGCAGGGCGAGGCGACCTTCGCCGCCCCCGGCTCCTTCAAGTTCGACGCCGCGGGCGACTGGAAGACGAACTTCGGCGACAACGACCTCGACCAGATCGCGGACGCCGCCGGCAAGGACATCGCCGTCGACGGCGGCGGCAAGACCTACCGCATCTCCTTCAACGACGAGAGCCGCTTCTACTTCGTGCAGGAGAAGGCCTACACCGCGACCGTGAACCTCTCGCTGCCCGCCGGCGCCGACAAGCTGGTGTTCGCGGGCCAGACCGCTCACGTCGCCAAGGACGGCGAGGGCATCTGGACCGTGGGCCTATACGCCGACGCCGATCACGCGACGCCCTACTGCCCGCTGCCCGGCCTCTCCAAGGGCTCGACCTACACCTTCACCCTCGACCTGGTCGTCGGCGGCAAGCGCTACCTCGCCGAGAAGTCCTTCACGGTCGACGGCAAGAAGGACGAGTTCACGGTGGCGGCGCCCGTGACCGAGGGCTCGCTGGCCGACTACGGCACGGTGGTGGTCACGGTCTGGGCCGACGGCTGGCAGAACGACGCGCTCGTCCAGGGCACCTGGGGCGAGACCAGCATCTACCTGGGCGACTGGCGCGCCGGCAACGTGCTGGGCCGCACCCTGAGCGACGGCACGCTCACCGTCACCGTCCCCGCGGGCGAGCAGGTCTTCAGCACCATGACCATGACCAGCAGCCACTCGGTGGCCAGCGGCTCGGCGAACGCGACCGTGGTCGCCGGCCAGACCGTCCACGTCGACATCCACATCGCCTCGCTCACGGTGGTCATCCGCGCGCACTACGACTGCGGCAGCGGCAACGCGCTCTACGTCACCGGCGCCTCGAGCTACCTGGGCGACTGGCAGACGGCCCAGAAGATGACCTGGGACGCCTCGCGCGGCGTCTGGACGCTCTACCGCAACCTCCCGGTCGGCCTGCCGTTCAAGATCGTCCGCGGCCCCTGGGTCGACGGCGAGACCATCCCCACCTCGCAGACCGCGTGGGAGCAGGGCGACAACCACACCGTCACTCCGCCGAACGGCTACTACCAGAGCGAGCTGGACTTCTACCCGACGTTCTAGCGACCCCAAGCTCAGGACTGGCTACGCCAGCGCGAAGCGATAGCGGGCGCCGGCTACCAGTCGTCGAACAGGTGGAAGTGGTGGTGATGATGGCGGTGGTGGCCCGTCGAGAGCCCCTCGATGAGCTTCCACAGGAACTTCTCCACCGGCCCGGGCTCCGGGTCGGGCCCGACGAAGCCCGAGCAGCCGTCGCATAGGAATCCCTGCGGCACGGCGTAGAGCTTCTCGCGCGGGAACCGCCTGTCGCACTTCTGGCAGACGAGATCTCGAACCGGCTCCCCCGACGGCGGCGCGGGTGGCGCCACCCTGGGCGCGGGCTTCTTGAACTTGCCTGCGATCTGCTTGAGCTCGCCGGCATCCAGGAAGAAGCCCTCGCACAGCGCGCACTGCTCGAGGTGGACTCCGCCCAGCACGACGCGCTTCATCGGCCGCAGACAGTGCGGGCACTTGCGGTACTGCGTCCCGGCGACCTCGGGCGCCACCGGCATCCCGACGATCTGCTCGAGCTCGCCCCCGTCCAGCCAGATCCCGTTGCAGCCCGGGCACACGTCGATCTCGGTCTCGCCCCGATGGTCTATCTCCATCTGGGTCGCGCACACCGGGCAGACGATCTTCGAAGCGGTCATGAGCACCTCGGGCGGCGATTCTACTGCCGCGGAACTTGAGGCATGTGAACTGTGCGGCGAGACTTCGGGTCGGAGAACTGGTCTCGCCGACATGCCTGCCCCTGCCCCATCGCCGTGGCTGACCTCGCGACGCGCCTTCGCCGCCGCGCTGGGCCTGATCGCCCTGGGCGTGCTCTGGGTCCTCGCCACGCTCTGGCGCACCCAGCTCGGAAACCGCCCGGGCGACGTCGGCTTCCCGCTCGACGACCCGTGGATCCACCTGCAGTTCGCCCGGAACCTGCACGACTACGGCGCCTTCTCGTACTGGCGCGGCGAGATGGTGACCGCCGGCTCGACCTCTCCGCTCTACACGCTGCTGCTCGCCGCCGCCTTCTTCGTCACCCGCGACGAGCTCCTCATGAGCTGGGCGCTGGGCATCGGCTCGTTCTCCGCCGCGGCGCTCTTCTTCTATCTGCTGCTGCGCCGGCTGATCCCCGGACGCCCGGCCCTGCCCTTGCTCGGCCTCGCGCTCTTCGCGCTCGAGCCGCGGATGCTCTGGGCCGCGCTCTCCGGCATGGAGACTCCGCTGTACATCGCGGTGGTCCTCGCCTCGTTCTGGCTCTTTCTGGAGCGCCGGCTGCGGACACTCGCAGTCCTCCTCGGCCTCTGCCTGTGGATCCGCCCCGAAGCGATCATCCTGATCGGCGTGATGGGCCTGTTCGGGCTCCTCGACACCTTCCGCGAAGCGCGCTCGGCGCAGCCACCCGTCTCCCCCGTCTCCCCCGTCTCCCCCGTCTCCCCCGTCGGCGCCATGGCCCAGCGCTACGGCCTTCCGCTGGCGATCATCGCGGCCTTCGCGGTCGCCTACGGCGCCTTCAACCTCCACCTCGCCGGGTCGGTGCTGCCCAACACCTACGCCGCCAAGGCCCGCTACTACGCCCAAGGCGACGGCAACGCGTTCCTAATCCAGGTCGCCCGCTTCTGCTTTGGCGGCCACCTGCTGCCGGTGGCCGCGCTCTTCGTCGCCGGCGTCGCTGCCGCCATCGGCCGGACGCTTCGCTGCGGGGCACGCTCGGACGTGCTCTCGCTCGCCCTCTGGCCGCTGCTCGTCGTCGCCGCTTACCAGATCAAGTTGCCGTTCCTGTACCAGCAGGGCCGCTACCTGATGCCGGTCCTCCCGGCGGTCCTCGCGCTGGCGGTGCTCGGGGCCGACGTGGTCCTCGACCGCGTCGGAAAGCGCCGGGCGATCGCCGGAGGGGCCCTTGCCGCGCTGCTCTTCGCCCTCTTCGCGCCCGCCAGCCTGGCCATGAGCGCGACCTACCTCCAGGACTGTCGTTACATCGCCGCGCGCCAGGTGAAGGCCGCGAACTGGATGCGCGAGCACCTGCCGCCGGACGCGGTCGTCGCCACCCACGACGTCGGCGCCATCGCCTACTACTCGAACCGGCGGGTGGTGGACCTGGTCGGCCTCGTCAGCCCCGACCTGATCGCGACCATCGGCGACTACCCTGCGCTGACGGCCCAGCTGGCGAAGAAGGGGGCGACGCACCTCGCCGTGCTGCGCAACTGGTTCGGGGTGGAGGGCGCGAGCCCCGTGTTCGAGACCGACCCCAAGCATCCCGAAGTCCTCCAGGTCTTCCCGTTCGAGCCCGGCCAGACCCGTCTCGTCGAGCCCAAGGAGCCTTGAAGAAGGTGCGAGTGCGCCCCGCCACGCTGCGCATCCTCGCCTGGCTCGGCCTGTTGGCCGGCCTCGTCGCCGCGCACGCCTTCCTGCTGCGCGGAGAGGTGCTCGTCTCACGCGACTACTCGCGCATCTTCATCCCCGACGCCTTCTTCGAGCGGCAGAGCCTGCTCTCCGGCGAGCTGCCGCTCTGGAACCCCCAGGTGCGTCTGGGCCAGCCCTTCGCCGCGGGGCTCCTGCAGCAGGCGTGGTACCCGCCGCGGCTCCTCCCCATCCTCCTCTTCGGCCCCGTCTGGGGCCTGACCGTCGAGCACCTGCTGCACGTGGTCTTCGCGGCGTGGGGTGCGGTGCTGGCCGCGCGACGGCTGGGCGCCTCCCGCGTCGCCTCGCTCCTCCCCGGCGCGCTCTTCGGCCTGGGGACCCTGCTGACGCGCACCGACATGGTGAACCTCACCGGCGCGCTCGCCTGGAGCGGCTGGATGCTCGCGGCGTCCATCGACGTCGCGCGCGGGTCCGGTTGGAAGCCGGTGGCCAGGCTCGGGGCGTTCACCGGCCTCTCCGCGCTGACCGGGCTCCCCGAGGCGTTGCTGTGGCAGGGACCGGCGTGCGCCATCGCGGCGCTCTCCACGCGCGGGTCGTGGCGGACGCTCGCGCGCGTCGCGGCGGGCGGCCTCTGGGGCCTCGCCCTGGCCGCCATCACCGTCGTCCCGGCGGTGGAGTTCGCAGCCCACTCCAGCCGCACCGGCCAGGCGCAGCCCACCACCTTCTGGTCGCTGAGCTGGGTGGATCTGCTGGCCCTCGTGGTGCGCGGCGCCAACCGCCCGCTCATCGACATGCTGACCGAGCAGGCGCTGGTCCTCGGCCTCGACCTCGGCGTCGTGGCCTGCGTGCTGTGCGCCTTCGCGCTCCTCGGCCGCCGCCGCCGGAGGCGCCTCGCGCCGCTGCTCGGCTTCGCGATGCTGCTCGCGCTCCTCTCGCTGGGGTCGAACTTCGCTCCGTCAGCGTGGGTCCTCGAGCAGTTCCCGTTCCGGCTGTTCCGCTACCCGGTGAAGTACGCCCTGGGCGCCTGCTTCCTGGCCTCGGTCCTCGCCGGGCCGGCGCTCTCACGGCTCGCCGCCCTGGCCAGCCGCAGGCGCGCGCGCCTCAAGCTGGTGGCGCTGCTCTTCCCCATTCTGGTCGTCGCCGCGCTCGCGGTCGCCGCCGCCACCGCCGGCCTCGGGCTACGACAAGGCTTTGCCGCCGGCCTGCTGCCCACCGCCGTCCTCCTCTGGCTGGTGAGCGCTGCCTACCTCGCCTCTCCGGGGAAGGGCCGGCGCCGGGCGCGCATCGTCACCTGGGCGCTCGTCGCGGTCGGGCTCGCCGACGTCGCGCTCGCACAGATCACGACCGGCAAGCTGCTGACCCTGCCTGCCTCCTCCATCACCGGGCGCTCGAAGACCGCGCTCTCCATCCCGGCGCAGGCCACCTCGCGGGTGAGCATCGGCAGCGACCTCGACCAGGAGTGGCCGCCGCGCACCCTCGACGCCATCCCGCCCGGCGCTTCGCCGCGCTACCTCGCCGCCGCGCGCGACGCGCTCATCCCCAACTGGTCGCTCGCCGAGGGCCTGCAGACGCTCGAGGCCACCGGCGAGCCGCGCCCCGCGCTCCTGCAGAACCTGGTCGGAGAGGACGAGCCGCCGCGCGGCCTCTACGACCTCGCTGGCGTCGAGTGGTACGTGCGGCGCGCCTCACCACCGTTCGCCGACCTCGAGCGCGTCTCCGGTCCCACCGGGCCGTTCCGGGACGTCTTCGAGCAGCTCGCCGACCTGCCCGTGCTCTACCGCAGCCGCACCGCGATGCCTCGCGCCTTCGTCGTGCATCAGGTCCGCGCCGCCACCGACGAGGAGGCGCGCACCGCGCTGCGCGACGAGCGGCAACCCCTGCGCGACACCGCCCTCGTCGCCGCGGACGCCTCCGGCGGAGGCGTTCCCGCCGTCGATGCCTGCGCCGGTTCGACCGCCACGGTCGCGTCGCGCCGTCCACGGCAGCTGGAGATCGACGTCGATGCCTGTGGCCGCGGGCTCCTGGTGGTGAGCGACGCCTGGTATCCGGGCTGGCAGGCCAGCATCGATGGCGCCGACGCTCCGGTCCTGCGCACCGATCTGCTCGTGCGCGGCGTCCCGGTCCCCGCCGGCAGGCACCGGGTCGTCCTCCGCTTCGCGCCCACCAGCTTTGCCGTCGGCGCGGGGCTCTCGTTCGCGGCCATCCTCCTGGCCGTCGCTGTCTCCTGGCGCCGGCGAACCCCGAGCTAGCGTCAGACCCTCCCGGCGAGCTCGACGGCCTCCGCCACGGCCTTCTCCATCGCCTGCGCCGCGATCTCCGGGCCCGCCATGCTCAGCGGCTCGGCGATGACCGCGTGCACCGGGTCGATCCCCAGGAAGCCCATGACCTGCCGCAGGTAGGGCAGCTGGAAGTCGAGGTGCTGGTGGGGCGTCCCGGGCCCGTAGGCGCCGTCGCGGGTGAGCAGCAGCACGCCCTTTCGCCCGCGCAGCAGCCCGTGGAACTGGCCGCCTCGCACCTCGAAGGTGAGCCGCGGCTGCACCACCACGTCCAGCCAGCGCTTGAGCGTCCAGGGCACGCTGAAGTTCCACATCGGCGAGCTGATGAGGACGACGTCCGCCAGGTGCAGCTGGTCGGTGAAGCGGGTGAGCGTGTCCCAGCGCCTGGCGAGCTCGTCGGTCAGCTCGCCCTTGCCGTAGAGCACCTGCAGCTTGGCCTCGACGTCCCACGCGTCGAGCTGGGGATCTCCGCATCGAGCGCCGGCAGATCGACCGTGAGGACCTGGGCGCCCGCGTTGTGTCCGAGCCAGGCCTCGACGAAGGCGTCGCGCAGCGCGCGGGTGCGCGAGCTCTTCTGCCGCGGGCTGGCGAAGACATCGAGCAGGACGGCCATGGCTTCCCCCGAAGAGCCTTCAGATGTCGAAGGCGACGACGATCTCCTCCCCGCGCGCTGTGACGGTCAAGTCGCGCACGTGCGGCTGCAGCGACAGGAGGAAGGGCGAGCTGGCCACGCCGCCCTCCGTCGCGCGGCGGGTCGAGGCGGCGAGCTCGACCGACACCTTCTTCTCGCTGGCGCTCACGACGGCGCTCGCTGGCGGCGACCCGCGCAGCCACCGCGCGAGCGTGACCACGCCGGCCTGGAGACGGTAGAGGCGCTCCCACTCGACGCCCTTCACGACCAGGACCTGGCGCAGGTGGTTGCGCAGCTCGACGAGGGCGCTCTCGCTCGCGAGGTCCGTCCGCCACTCGCCGCGCGGCTCGGCCTCGAGCATCACCTGCAGCTGGCGATGGAGCTCGACCGACTGGTCGACCGCGAGGTGCGAGAGCTGGTGCACGAGCTGGTGGATGAGCTTGGACTTCTTGGCCGCGGAGAGCGCGCCGAAGTCGAGCTCCGCGTCCTCGCCCAGCGCACGCGCGGCCGCACGCACCTGGGCGGGCGTGGCCCAGGGCGCCAGGATCTCGGCGGCGGCGTCCGCGAAGGTGATCACGTGGCACCCGGTCTCGGTTCGGAGGGCGAAGCGAGGCGAAAGACTCGCACCTTTCGTAACGACTCGGCGAATCGGGCGCACGCGGGCCCGGAGGCCCGCAGCCACCATGCCTGGCTCTTCCTGGATGAAGTGGAAGCGGTCCAGCGGGCCCGGAGGCTTGCGGCTACCACTACCGCCCGGTCGCCTTGAACACTTCCCAGCTCGCGAGCAGGTCGACGATGCGCTCGGCCTCCGAGGAGAAGGCCTTGGCGCGCTTGGACTTGAGGTAGCGCTGGGCGAACTCGCTCAGGCTCTCGCCGAGCATGAGCTCGGTGATGGCGACCCGGGCGTCGCCCTTGAGCTCCACGAAGCGCAGCGCGAAGCCGCCGGGGCCGTCCTTGCTCTCGCCTTCATGCCGGACGATCTCCGCCACGGCGGTCAGCGGCGGCATCTCCTCCTCGAGCTGGAAGCAGACCTCCAGCCGGGTGCCCACCTTGAGGTAGTAGCTGCTCTCGAGGAAGGCCCCGCTCACCGACAGGTCTCGCGACGGCAGCCGGGCCTGGAAGCGCGTGCCCGTCTTGTCGGCGATGGAGAAGCTCGAAGGGGACGGTCAGCTGCGCGCGCGGCAGCCGGAACTCGCTCTTGTGCGCCTTCGGGCTTGGCTTTGGCTTCGGCTTGGTCCTTCGGTCCATGGCTGCCTCAGGGAGCTGCGACGGCAGGATAGTCCTCCGTCGAGCCGATGCGAACCGCCCGGGGCCCCCTCCCCACGTCCAGGGCTTGGCGTAGTCCACCTCGCGCCTTGTATCCTTCGGGGCTCGACGAACGAGGAGACCTGCGATGGCGAACAAGCTGAAGGTGGGCGTGTTGGGCGCGACGGGCATGGTGGGGCAGCGCTTCGTCTCGCTGCTCGAGGGCCACCCGACGATGGAGGTGACCTTGGTCGCCGCCAGCGCCTCCTCCGCCGGCAAGCGCTACGCCGAGGCCGTGGCCGGCCGCTGGGCGATGAAGTCCGCCGTCCCGTCCGCAATCGCCAGCCTCACGGTCCGCAACGCTTCGGAGATTCGATGCCATCGCCGGCGAGGTCGACTTCGTCTTCTGCGCCGTGGACATGCCCAAGGCCGAGACGGCGAAACTCGAAGAGGACTACGCCCGCCGCGAGTGCCCGGTGGTCTCCAACAACTCGGCGCACCGCGCCACGCCCGACGTCCCGATGATGGTCCCCGAGGTCAACCCCGAGCACGCCCAGGCCATCGCCGCCCAGCGCAAGCGCCTCGGCACCCAGCGCGGCTTCATCGCGGTCAAGCCCAACTGCTCGCTGCAGAGCTACGTGCCGGCGCTGCAGCCGCTGAGGAAGTTCGGGGTCAAGAAGGTCGCCGTGTGCACCTACCAGGCGATCAGCGGCGCCGGGAAGACGTTCGAGACCTGGCCGGAGATGACCGACAACCTCATCCCCTTCATCAAGGGCGAGGAGGAGAAGAGCGAGCAGGAGCCGCTCAAGATCTGGGGCCGCCTGGAGGACGGGAGGATCGTCCCCGCCCAGGAGCCGGTCATCAGCGCGCAGTGCATCCGCGTTCCGGCCAGCGATGGGCACATGGCGGCGGCGTTCGTGCAGTTCGAGAAGAAGCCGGACCGCGCCGAGATCATCGAGCTCTGGAAGAGCTGGGTGCCGCTGCCCCAGAAGCTCGCCCTCCCCTCCGCGCCACAGCCGTTCCTGACCTACTTCGAGGACGACTCGCGCCCGCAGACCCGGCTCGACCGCGACCTGGGCCGCGGCATGGGCGTCGCCATCGGCCGCCTGCGCCCGGACTCGCTCTTCGACTACCGGTTCGTCAGCCTCTCGCACAACACGGTGCGCGGCGCCGCCGGCGGGGCCATCCTCACCGCCGAGCTGCTCGCCGCCGAGGGCTGGCTGCAGGCCCGGTAGCGACCGGCGTCCCGGCCGGTCCGAAAGGTGTGTCCCGAGTCGCCGGTGGAAGGAGGCAGTCGTGGCCCGCGGGCCCCCCGTGGACGAGCAGACCCTCCGGCGCGCGCTCAAGTTCCTGGCGCTGCCGCACGGTCGCGTGAAGGAGGCCTGCCAGCGCTACGGCGTCACCGAGAGCGCGTTGCGCCGCGCCAAGAAGGAGCTCGGGCCCGTCCGACTCACGCTGGAGGACCTGGTCCTCGCCGGGCTGGACGTCGAGAAGCCTCTCGGCCTCAAGGATCTCCAGGGCTACCTCGACTGGCTCGACCACGCGGTCTACCCAGAGGCGGAGATCCTCTCGGTGCTCACCCGCCTAACGGAGCGTGGGCTCGTCCGGGCGAAGCAAGGCTGCTTCGTGCTCGCCGCGCCGTGGCCGTGAGCCCGGCTGGACTCAGGCCCTCATGAGCACCTGCGCGCTCTGCGGCGAGACCCGCCTCGTCGCCCAGGCCGGCGGGGTCTGCCTCGAGCTCGCCGACCTGCCCAACACCTCGGTGCAGCAGGCGCGCCGGTGCCTGCGCGCGGCGCGCTCGGCGGGGTGGCGTCGCGCCCGCATCTCGAACCGCCACGTGCTCGCCGCCGACGAGTCGTCCGCGCCCCAGCCCTGACGGACCTGCCCGTCAGGGCGCGCACGCTTCGGGCAGCGCTTCGCACGCACGCTCGCTCCAGAGACGCGCCGTCGCCGCTGCACGCCCGTGCCCGCCGACCGTTCGCGCAGAGAACGGACCCTGGCCCTGTCAGGGGGTCCCTCGGCTGTCTGTTGCGGCCGCATCTCAGCGCAGCGAGGGTTGTTCGTAGTCGAGCGAGACGGGTGCCTATGCCAACACGTCGGAGAATCCTGCTGGTCGATGACTCACCCACCATCCGGTCGATTCTGAAGGTCTACCTGCTCGACGCCGACGTGGAGTTCACGGAGGCGGCCGACGGGGTCGCCGCGCTGGCCGCGCTGGAGGGCGGGGGCTTCGACGCGGTCGTCGCCGACGTGCGGATGACGCCCATCGACGGCCTCGAGCTCGTCCAGCACATCCGCTCGCGCGAGCGGACCCGCAACCTCCCGGTCATCCTCCTCACCGGAGACCTCGAGCAGGGCCTGCGGCGCAAGGGCCTGGAAGCGGGCGCCGACGCCTTCGTCCACAAGCCCGTCAGCGGCAAGCTGCTGCGCGAGGCTCTCGAGATGGCCGTCGCACGCCGGTCCAAGGACGCCTAGTCGTGGCCGACGCCGCCGAGGCCGACCTGCTGCACGAGCTGCGCGAGCTGGAGACGCGCCTCGCCGACCTGCGGGCCCGCATCACCCAGGGGATCGCCCGGGAGGCGGTTCCCACCGGCGACTGCCCGCTGCTCGTCTGCCGCATCGGGACCGAGCGCGTCGCCGTCTTCCAGTCGCAGGTGGAGGAGGTGGTCCTCATGGCCCGCCTCACCCCACTCCCCGAGGCGCCTCCGTGGATCGCCGGGCTGCTCAACCTTCGCGGCCGGTCGCTCGTGGTGGTCGATGCGCTCGCGCGCCTGACCCGCTCGGCCCGCCGGCCCGTGCTCTCCGACCGGATCGTCATCTGCGCCCTCGCGGGCCGAAGCGTCGGGCTGGTCGTCCAGGAGGTCGTGGCGGTGGAGACGGTCGCCGGCTCCACGCTGCAGTCCCCTTCCCCGGACACCGAGCTGGCGCCCTACCTGCTGGGCGTCTTCCACCGCGAGGACGCGGCAGTGCTCCTGGTGAGCGTCTCCGCGCTGGTGGAGACCTCCGGCCTTCCGGCCACGGGAACGTGATGCACCCCCTCCTCATCCAGCAGCACGACGACGCGCCCCGGGCGGTCCCGGAGCTGCGACGCCCCGAGAGACCGACCTCGACGACCGGAGGCACCTGCCCATGACCCAATCCATCTGGGCCCAGCTCGCCATGACGCTGGGCTTCACGCCCATCATCTGGCTCGCGGTCTGGCTCAAGTTCCGCGACGGGCTGGCCACCAAGGTCTTCTGGGCGGTCACCGCCCTGCTCTCCGTGGACACCACCATCACCTCGGTGACCCGCGACCTGCAGCAGTCGGCGGCGGTGCAGGTGCTCGCCATCGCCATCGGCTTGCCCGCGAACATCCTGTGCATCTGGTGGCTCTACAAGCTCATCGTCCGCGGGCTCGACGGCCACGTGGCCGCCATCCTGGCCAGCACCGCGCAGATCGCGGCCACCGCGAAGCAGTCGGCGGCGACCGCCACCGAGCAGGCCGCCACCGTCGCCGAGGTCGGCACCACCGTCGAGGAGCTCAAGCAGACCAGCGCCGCCGCTGCCGACTCCGCCCAGCGCGTCGTCGGCGTCGGCACCACGACGGCTGAGAAGGGCCGCCAGGGCCTGCAGTCCTCCGGCGAGGCGATGAAGGTCATGGAGGCTCATCGCCCAGGTCGGCGAGATCGTCGACACCGTCAACGACCTCGCCGACCAGTCCAACCTGCTCGCCGTCAACGCCAGCATCGAGGCCGCCAAGGCGGGCGAGCACGGCCAGGGCTTCGCGGTCGTCGCCAGCGAAGTGCGCACCCTCGCCGACCAGAGCAAGCGCGGCGCCCAGCAGATCCGCAAGGCGCTCTCCCGCGCCGAGGAGGGCCGCCGCGCGCTGGAGAAGGTCGACGGCGCGCTGCGCGAGCTCTCGGGCGGCATCGAGGAGAGCCTCGACGGCGCCCGGCAGATCGCCGCGGCCTCCAGCCAGCAGGCGGCCGGCATCGCCCAGATCGCCTCGGCCATGTCCAGCGTCGCCGAGGGCGGCCGCAACAGCTCCGACGGCGCCCGCCAGCTCGAGCAGGCCGTCGCCAGCCTGCGAAAGGTCGCCCTGCAGCTGCAGACGATGGTCTCCGGCAGCGCCCGGGCGGAGGCCGCGACGAGCCCGCGCGGAGGCCACCTCGCATGATTCAGACCTCCCTCTGGGTACAGCTCGCCTTCGTCTCGGCCCTGCTGGCCACGAGCATGCTCGTCGCCTGGCTCCGCTTCCGGGACGGGCTGGGCACGAAGGTCTTCTGGGCCGTCTCGGTGATGATCACCGTCGACTGCTTCGTGGCGATGCTCTTCGTGCAGTCGCAGTCGCTGACGGTGGCGGTCGTCGCCTCCCTCGTCAGCACCCCGGCGAACGTCGGGGGCATCTGGTGGCTCTACAAGCTCATCGTGCGCGGGCTCGAAAGCCCGGTGACCGCCATCCTCTCCAGCACCGCGCAGATCTCGGCCACCGCGAAGCAGTCCGCGGCGACCGCCACCGAGCAGGCCGCCACCGTCGCCGAGGTCGGATCCACGCTCGAGGAGCTCAAGCAGACCAGCGCCACCGCCGCTGGCTCGGCCCAGCGCGTCGTCGACGTCGGGTCCCGGGTGGTGGCGAAGAGCCGCTCGGGCCTGCAGGCCGCCGGCGAGGCGATGAAGGTGATGGAGCTCGTCGCCCAGGTCGGCGAGATCGTCGACACCGTCAACGACCTCGCCGACCAGTCGAACCTGCTCGCCGTCAACGCCAGCATCGAGGCCGCCAAGGCCGGCGAGCACGGCCAGGGCTTCGCCGTCGTCGCCACCGAGGTGCGCTCCCTGGCCGAGCAGAGCAAGCGCGGCGCCCAGCAGATCCGCAAGGCGCTCTCCCGCGCCGAGGAGGGCCGCCGCGCGCTGGAGAAGGTGGACGCCGCGCTGCGCGAGCTCGCAGCCGTCATCGACGAGAGCCTCGGCGGCGCCCAGCAGATCGCCGCGGCCTCCAGCCAGCAGGCGGCCGGCATCGCCCAGATCGCCTCGGCCATGTCCAGCGTCGCCGAGGGCGGCCGCAGCAGCTCCGACGGCGCCCACCAGCTCGAGCAGGCAGCCCTGACCCTGGACCAGGTGGCGCAGCGGATGCGCGTGCTGGTCTCCGGGACCGCACGGGCCCGGTCGCGATGAGCTCGCTCGAGTCGTCCATCGCCGCGATCTTCCGGGTGGAGGTCTCCGAGCTCCTCGACACCCTCGGCCAGGGTGTCGAGCGCCTGCGCGCGCTGCCGCCGGGCGAGCGTGCAGAGCCGCTCTCCAAGCTCATGCGCGTCGCCCACAACATCAAGGGCGTCGCCGCGTCGGTGGGCATCTCCGCCATCGAGCGGCTCGCGCACGCGTCGGAGACCGCGCTCAAGGAGCTCACGCAGCCGGAGAAGGACGCGGGCCCCGCCGCCGCCGTGCTCCTCGAGGCGGTCACGGCCATGCAGCACCTCGCCCAGGGGAAGGAGGGCCCGCCGGAGGAGATCCCCGCGCTCGTCGAGCGCCTCCTGGGCTCGGTCGGCGCCAGCCTTTCCGGCAACCCCGCCGCGGCCGCACCCGGGCCGCCGCCTCGACCGGAGAGCCCGGCTCCCGCGGTGACCGAAGAGGCTGCTGCGCCGGCCTCGGTGCGCGTCGAGACCCGGCGCCTCGACCTGCTCATGGAGCACACCGGCGAGCTCTTGGCCACGCACGCCCGCCAGGCGGCGCGGGTGGGCGAGCTGGCCGAGCTGCGCGACGAGCTCGAGCGCCTCCAGGATCTGGCGACGCCGGACCGGCCGGCGCTGGTGACGGCGATGCGACGGCTCGACACGCTGCTGGTGCACGAGCGCCGGGAGCTGGAGGCGTTCGGGCGGCTGACCCGTGACCTGGGCAGCGCCATCAAGCGCGTGCGCATGCTCCCGCTCGAGGGGCTGGCCCCGTCGTGGCGGCTGCTGGTGCGCGAGAGCGCGCAGCAGCTGGGCCGCCAGGTGGAGCTCGCGGTGGAGGTCGGGGACATCGAGCTCGACAAGCACGTGCTCGACCGGATTCGCGACCCGCTCATCCACCTCCTGCGCAACGCGGTGGCGCACGGCATCGAGGCCCCCGGGGAGCGCAAGGCCGCGGGCAAGCCCGCCGCGGGTCAGGTCCGGGTGCGCGCGACGGCCCAGGGCACGCGCGTGCAGCTCGAGGTGAGCGACGACGGCCGCGGCCTGGACCCCGCGCGCATCGGCGAGGCGGCGGTGCGCAAGGGCCTGGTCAGCGCCGAGCGGCTCGCGCAGCTCGCGCCCGACGACACCGTCGCGCTCATCTTCGAGGACGGCTTCAGCACCGCGCAGACCGTCGACGAGGTGAGCGGCCGCGGCGTGGGGATGTCGGTGGCGCGCAGCCAGGTCCAGGCGCTCGGGGGCCAGGTGCAGGTCGCCTTCGCCGGCCGGGTCGGGGCGTGCTTCACCCTCACCCTGCCGGTGAGCGTGGTCTCGCGGCGCGGCCTGCTGGTCCGCGCCGGGAAGACGGTGTACGCCCTGCCCATCGACCACGTGTTGCGCACCGCGCGCGCCCCTCGCTCGGGGCTCGAGCGCACCGACGGCCGGGAGAGGACGACGATCGTCCGCGACGAGGCGGGCGCGCCGGTTCGCGGGTTCTCGCTGGCGGCGCTGATGGGCCAGCGTGAGGAGGCGCGCGGCGACCACCTGCGCGTCGTCATCCTCGAGCACCAGGGCCTGCGCTTCGGCGTCTTCGTCGACGAGGTCTTGCGCGAGGAGGACTACGTCACCAAGCCGCTGCCCTCGAACCTCGAAGGCGTGCGCGGAGTGGACGGGGCGGTCATCCTTGCGGACGGCTCGCTCGCGGTGGCGATCGACGTGGCCGAGCTGGCCAGGGCCGAGCGGCACCCGGCGGGGGTGGCGCGGGCCGAACCGACCGCCTCCGCCGGCCGCAAGCTCCGGGTGCTGGTGGTGGACGACGTGCTGACCACTCGGACGCTCCACCGTGGGGCGCTGGAGGCTGCCGGCTGCGAGGTCAGCACCGCGGCGGACGGCGAGGAGGCCTGGGAGGCGCTGCAGCGAGCGCGCTTCGACGTCCTGGTCAGCGACGTGCAGATGCCGCGGCTCGACGGGTTCGGCCTGACCGGCCGCGTCCGCGCCCAGGCCGCCACCCGGGACCTGCCGGTCATCCTCGTCAGCGCGCTCGACCGGCCCGAGGACCTGGCGGCGGGCGCCTCGGCCGGGGCCAACGAGTACCTGGTGAAGTCGCACTACGAAGTCGAGAAGCTCGTCGCCGCCGTGAAGCGGTTCGGAGCCAGGTGAGACCATGGTTGACCAGGACGAACGACAGCCCCGGCAGCTCGAGCCCGGCCCCTTTGGCGCCCGGGTGGACGAGGTGCTGGAGAAGCGCGCGCGGGCGCTCGCCGCGACGCCCGAGCGGAATGCGGAGCGCCGGCGGCTGGCGACGGTGGCTCTGGTCGGCGTCGGAGGCGAGGTGTTTGGAGTCCCGGTGGGCGGGCTGCGCGAGATCGTCCGAGCGCCGCCGGTCGCTCCGCTGCCGGGGCTGCCCGACTGGCTGCCGGGGATCGTGCAGTTTCGTGGAGAAGTCCTGAGCGTGGTGGACCTGGGCCGGTGGTTCGGCGTCGAGACCGAGACGGCCGCTGGTTACCTGGTGGTGCTCTCTGGCTTCAAGTCCGCGCTCGGGCTTCTGGTCGGTTCGGTCCTCGGCTTCCGGGACATCTACGAAGACGAGGTCGCCGCGGGCTTGGGCGACCGCGCGCGCCCGCTGTTGGCGACGACCCGTGACCTCGTCTGCGTCCTGGACCTACCGGCGCTCTCGCGCAGCGACGACCTCCGGGTGGCCACTGGTCCACGCAACGCCTAAGCCGTGGCGCCCCGAGCCGAGGGGCCCAGCGCTTCAACCCATATGATCGATGCGGGCCGCCTGGTGATGCAGGTCACACGCGCGGGCCAACCTCGGCGCCTACCTCGACAATTCGGAGATGAGCTCGCGCGTGATCTCGATCACGAGATTGGCGCAACCCAGGACCCCACCTCAGGAATGGGCGTGTGGGTGCGCCTGGTGGCGATGGCGTTCCCCGGGCCCCGACTGTCGTCGGTCGTCGGTCGCCATCGGTCCCGTCGGTCCCGTCGGTCCCATTCGTCCCATTCGTCCCATGACGCCATGACCGTCCCATGACGCCATGACCGTCCCGTGACGCCATGACCGGTCCTCCCGGGGCTGAAGGCCCCGGGCTATTGGGTGAAAGCCCACTAAAGGGGCTGGCCCCCGGACCGGCGCCGCGCCAGCCGCTTGGCGCCCACCGCCGACTCGACTGCTGCTGCGCCGTCAGGCTGCCGTTCGCAGACGCCCGGCGAACCACCCGTGGTGCCCGCCGAGGTCGACGCATGGGATTTGCCGCACGGAAGCCGCGCGCCCATTCCCAGGTGGGCGGTCTGGCTACGTCGCCGGGCGGTAGTGCCAGGGCACCTCGCTCGCGTCCTTGCGGATGCGCCCCTTCGCTTCCATCACCTCGAGGTTCCCGACGATCTCCGAGAGCATCAGGTACAGCTGCAGGCTGCTCGCCTCGCCGAAGATGTCGGCGATGAGCTCGAACGCCGTCTTGGGCCGCTCGACCATCGCCGCTTCGATCTTCCCCTGCCGCCGCTCGTAGAACGCGAACAGCTCGTCCAGCGTCTTGCGGTGCCCCTGGAACGGCTCGCCGTGCCCGGGCGCCAGCCACTCGAGGTCCAGCGCATACAGCCGGCGCGCAGAGTCGAGGTAGGTCCGCAGCGCCTGGTAGCCGCCCTCCTCGCCGTTCTCGCCCAGCTCCAGGAGCGGGTTGGGCGAGACCTTCGCCAGCAGGTGGTCGTCGCTGAAGAGCAGCTTCTTCTCCGGCACGTGCAGGCAGACCAGGCCCGGCGTGTGCCCCGGGAAGTGGACGATCTCGGCCTCGAACTTCGCGAAGCGCAGCTTCGTCCCCGGCTCGAGCGGCTCGACCGCGTCCAGCCGAAGCGCCATCGCCTCGGTCTTCTGGTGCATCGACCCGATGCTCGCGAGCAGGGCGTCGGGCACGCCCAGCTTCTTGAAGTACTCGCCCATCGGCGCGATGGCGCGCCCGGCGGTGACCTTGTTCCAGTCGCGCCGGTGCACGTAGACCTTCGCGCCGCTCCTCTCCTGCACCCGGCGCGCGAGCCCGTAGTGGTCGACGTGGCCGTGGCTGACGAGGATGCGGCCCACGTCCTCGAGCCGCCGGCCGGCCTCGGCGAAGCCCTGCTCCAGGGCCGCGGCGCAGTCGGGCACGTTCAGGCCGCAGTCCCACAGGGTGACCCGGCCGTCGATGTCGTCGATGACGTAGGCGTTGATGGGCCCGCCCGCCTGCGTGAACGGGATGGGCAGGGCCAGGCGACGCACTCCGAGGGCGGCGAGGACCTCGTCACCCTCGGAGCGGCCGATGATGCTCATCTCAACCCCCCAAGGACCCGGCACGGAGGCCGGCCTACTTACCTGCCTTGATCGCCGCCTGCAGCTCGGGCAGCGCCTTGTTAAGGTCGGCCACCAGGCCGTAGTCCGCCACCTGGAAGATGGGCGCCTCGGCGTTGGTGTTGATGGCCACGATGACCTTGCTGCCCTTCATGCCGGCCAGGTGCTGGATGGCGCCGCTGATGCCCGCGGCGATGTACAGCTCGGGCGCGACGACCTTGCCGGTCTGCCCGACCTGCAGGTCGTTGGGGACCCAGCCGGCGTCGACGGCGGCGCGCGAGGCGCCCACCGCGCCGTGCATCTCGTCCGCCAGCGCCTCGACCGGCTTGAAGTTGCCCTTGGTGCCGCGGCCGCCGGAGACGACCACGCGGGCCTCGGTCAGCTCGGGGCGCGCGCTCTGCACGGCCTTGAAGGAGACGAACTTGGTCTTCGCCGGGCCGGCCAGCTGCGGGGCCTCCTTCTTCACCTCGGCGGGGGCCGCCGCCTTGGCCGCGGCCGGGAACTCGGTGGTGCGGCAGGTGAAGACCTTCACCGCCGTGGTGATCTCCACGTCGGCGATGACGTTGCCGGCCCACATCGGGCGGCGGACGTGGACGGCGGCGCCGCTGCCCTCGAAGCCGAGGACGTCGGTGGCCATGCCGGCGCCCAGGCGGGCGGCGACGCGCGGGAGCACGTCCTTGCCGACGGCGGTGGCGGCCGCGCCGATCCAGGTGGCATTGACGGACTTGGCCAGCGCGGCGATGGCCTGCGACCACGGCTCGGCGAGCGCTTCCTTGAGCTCGGGAGCGTCGAGCACGTGCAGCACCTTGCCGCCGTAGCCCTTGAGCTTCCTCGACCGCCTTCTCCAGGCCTGCGCCAAGGATGGCGACGTGGAGCTCGCCGCCGGTCTTCTGCGCCAGCGCCTGGCCGGCGGAAAGCGCGTTGAGGGTGGCCTTCTTCAGGGCGCCGCCCTGCTGCTCTGCAACGATGAGAACGTTCATGATTTGCGCCTCGTAGAGTTGGGGGGCGGCCTTAGAGGACCTTCGCCTCGGTCTTGAGCTTGTTCACCAGGGTCGCGACGTCAGGGACCATGGCGCCGGCCTTGCGCGTCGGCGGCGGAGCAAGCTTGACCACCTTCACCTTGACCGCGGTGTCCACGCCGAGGGCGGCGGGGGTCATCTCGGCGATGGGCTTCTTCTTGGCCTTCATGATGCCCGGCAGCGAGGCGTAGCGCGGCTGGTTCAGGCGCAGGTCGGCGGTGACGATGGCCGGCAGCTGCACCTCCAGCGTCTCGACGCCGCCGTCGACTTCGCGCACCACGGTGGCGGCGGTGCCGTTGACGTCGATGGCGGCGGTCTTGGCCTTCTCGGCCTCGGACTCGAGCGACTCGGTCTTGCTGGCGAAGGTGATCTGCCCCCAGCCCAGGTACTCGGCCAAGAGCTGCCCGCACTGGTTCTGATCGTCGTCGATGGCCTGCTTGCCGATGAGGACGAGGTCGGGCTTCTCCTTCTCGATGACCGCCTTGAGCAGCCGGGCGGCGAGGTCGGAGTCGGCCAGGCCCTCGTGCTTGATCCAGATGCCGCGGTCGGCGCCCATGGCCATGGCGTGGCGGATCTCCGCCTGGCACTTGTCGCTTCCGATGGAGACCGCGACCACCTCGCCCTTGTGCTTGGCGATGAGCCGCAGCGCCTCTTCGACCGCGATCTCGTCGAATGGGTTGATCTTGTAGCCGACGCCGTCGGTCACGATGCCCGAGCCGTCGGGCTTCACCTTGATCTTCGACTCCGGGTCCTCGACCCGCTTGGCCGTCACGAGGATCTTCACATCGGCCTCCTTGAGAGGTTCGGTGGTTGGGTGTCGGGCGCCGTCTCGACGCCCTGCGTCATGTGACTTAGTGCCCGGCTCCCCTCATTTCAATCGCCAGTGCGGGCGGACCATGGCTCGATTCCGGCGCGGCTGACAAGAGGGAACTTCGCTGGGATGCACGGCTCGGACGTTTGGTGCACGGCCGGGCGCGGACCGACACGTTCGAGCAGCGGACGGACGTGCCGCTCGCGGGGTCGTGGCGGCAAGGCCGCGAAGTGCAGCGGTGCTAGGCTCTCCGCCGACGCCGCTTCATCGGGGGACGCCTTGCGCCTGCACTGCCTGCTCGTCCTGACGCTCTTGGCCGCGTGCGAGTCGCCTGCGCCGAGCGCCTCGGCTTCCGACGCGGCGTGCGCGCCGCACTGTGCCGGCCGGCTCTGCGGCGACGACGGCTGCGGCGGGCGCTGCGGCGCGTGCCCTTCGGGCTCGGCCTGCGAGCCGCTGGCCGGCACCTGCCGCGCCGCCGACTGCGCCGGCAAGGCCTGCGGCCCCAACGGCATTGGAGGCAGCTGCGGGACCTGCGCGGCTCCGGCCCGCTGCGACCTCACCTCCGGGACCTGCCTCACCCCCGACTGCGCGGGCAAGGCGTGCGGACCGGACGGCACCGGCTCGAGCTGCGGCGAATGCCCCGCCGGCAAGCTCTGCGACCCGGCGGGCCAGTGCGTGGACTGCATCCCGCGCTGCGGTGGCAGCTGCGGCGACGACGGCTGTGGCGGCGTCTGCGGCTCGTGCGAGGACGGCGAGTTCTGCACCGAGGCCGCTGTCTGCGAGAAGGCCGGCGGGCCGACGCTCGGGCGCACGCGGTACCCCATCGTGCTGGCGCACGGGATGATGGGCTTCAAGAAGCTCTTCGGCGCCATGGACTACTTCTACGGCGTGAAGTCCGCGCTCGAGGACGACGGGGCCCAGGTCTACGTCACCGAGGTCTCCTGCGCCGGCAGCTCCATCCAGCGCGGCGAGCAGCTCCTGTCGCAGGTGCTGGCGATCCTCGACGAGAGCGGCGCCAAGAAGGTCAACCTCATCGGCCACAGCCAGGGCGGCATCGACAGCCGCTACGTCGCTGCGATGCGGCCGGAGCTCGTCGCCTCGGTCACCACCGTCGGCACCCCGCACCAGGGCGCGGACCTGGCCACCTTCGTGGACACCAACTTCTCGGAGGACGGCCTGCCGCTGACCACCGCGGCCCTGGCGACCGAGGGGCTGGGGCACGTCATCGAGCTGCTCTCGGGCACCTCCAAGCCACAGGACGCGCGGGCCAGCCTGTACACGCTCTCGGCGCGCGGGGCGAAGGAGTTCAACGCCCAGTTCCCCGCGGGGCTGCCCACCACGGCCTGCGGCGAGGGCGCCCACCATGCCGGCGGCATCGCCTTCTACTCCTGGACCGGCACGGCGGTGCTCACCAACGTCCTCGACAGCTCCGACCCATGGTTCCTGGCGACCTCGACCCTCTACTCCGAGGACAACGACGGGCTGGTCGGCCGCTGCAGCGCCCACTTCGGCCGGGTGCTCAAGGACGACTACGTCATGAACCACCTCGACGAGACCAACCTGCTCGTCGGGCTCACCTCCTGGCTCGAGGTCGACCCGGTCGACGCCTACCGTGAGCACGCCCAGCGGCTGCGCGCCGCGGGCTACTGAGCGGCGGGTAGCCGCCCGTCCGGTCGAGCTGCGTGCGCGCAACGGTTGCGCCGTCCAGGACTTCGGGAAAAGCTCGACCGAACGATGACTGACCGGCTCGCCGCAGCTCCTCCGACGCCAACGATGAGCCGCTCCGCGAAGGACTCGGGGGGCGAGTCGCATGTTGTCGACCTCGGTTGGGTCTGCCTGTACGCCGCGGTGGCCGCGGCCCTGCAGTCCCTGGTCAGCTTCCCGCTCGACAGCGACAGCGCCGCGCACTTCGCCATCGGCGCGCTCTTCCGCGAGCACGGGATCCTTCGCTCCCTTCCCTGGACTTCCTACTCCTGGCACGCCGTCAGCTTCGCCGACCCGTCGCTGCTGCTCCACCTGCTCCTCGTCCCGCTCGTGGGCCTGGGCTACGTCGCCGCCACCAAGGTGCTGGCCGTCGTCCTGGGGACCACCTTGCTCTCGGCGCTCTACGCGGTCCTGCGCGCGGAGCGCGTCCCCCTGGCCGGCATCTGGCCGCTGGCGGCGCTCGCCTCCTCCGGCTACTTCGTACTGCGCTTCATGGACGTGCGCCCGCACCTGCTGTCCGTGACGATCCTGTTGCTCGTCGCCTGGGCTGCCGCGCGCCGGCGCTGGCTCGTCCTCGGCCTGGCCTCGTTCCTCTACCCATACGGTTCGATGGCGGTCGCGCTGGTCCCGGCCCTGGCGCTGGCGGCTGAGCTCGCCCAAGCGATCGGGCGCTCGAAGCCAAGCTGGAAGGCCCCGGCGCTGGCGACCGGTTGCCTGGCCGCGGGGATGCTTGCGCACCCCAACTTCCCGGCCATCCTCAACCTCTCGACCTACATCCGCGACGTGCTCACCCAGGCGTGGTCGGGGCAGGCGCAGTTCGACCTCGGCAGCGAGTTCGAGCCGTTCTCGTGGGGCGAAGCTCCGGGACCTGGGAGCCGTCCCCTTCGCGCTGGCGGCGGCCGGAGCGTTCCTGGGCCTGCGCAGGGCGCGCGAGAACCCGGTGGCGGCAGCGCTGGCGCTCTCGACGCTGGGCTTCGCGGTGCTCGCCGCCCGAAGCCAGCGCTTCATCGAATACCTGCCGGTCTTCGCCGTCGCCTCGCTCGCCACCGCGCTGCCCTCGACCTTCGGGGAGCGCGGCCCGGCCTGGCCCCGGCGCCTCGGCCTGGCCCTGACCGCGTTGGGGCTTCTGACCACCGGGACGCTCGGCAGCGAGACCGTCGCGCTGACCACGCGGGTGCTCGCACCGATTCCGGCACCGGCCGCCGCGCAGCTGCAGCGCCTCATCCCCCCGGCGGAGCAAGTCTTCACCTGCGGCTGGGAGGAGACCGGCCACCTGATGGTGGCGCTGCCCGAGCGCCGCTTCATGGTGGCGCTCGACCCCAACTACTTCTGGAAGGCGGACCCGGCGAAGTACCGCCAATGGTACGAGCTGACGCACCTGCGCACTCCCCGCCCGGTGGCGCAGACCGTCCAGTCCGACTTCGGCGCGCGCTGGGTCTACTGCGCCCACGAGGACCGCTACGCAGGCTTCCTCGCTTCCTTGGAACACGATCCGCGCGCGCGCCCCGTGCTGCGCACCCGCAGCGGGTCCGTCTATCAGCTCCTCGACCGCGACCTGCCGCGCGGCGCCCTGAAGGTCCTCGAGGAACCCCGGTGAGCTGCCTGCCCTCGGTCCGCCCCAGCGCCCTCCCGGCCGCCTGAAGCGCGCGCGCTGCCGCGCCCACGGCAACCGTGCCGGTGTATCGTCTCGTCCCCATTCCCCCAACCCCCGGCTGCCCGCGCGCCGGGGCCCACAAGGTCCACGATGGTCTCGCTCTCCACCGCGCTCGCGCTCGCGCTCCTGGCCGCCCCGGCCTCCGAGCCCTTCTTCAAGAGCGGCTTCACGCCCCACCCCTTCGGCACCGAGGTCAAGGTCCCCAACGGGACGATGACCATGGTCTCCAAGGGCTACGGCAAGTGCGGCAACGCCGCGACCAGCGACGAGCCGGCGTTCGCCTTCACCATCGAGGAGGCCACCACCGATCTTCGCTTGTGGGTCGACCAGCCAGCGGCGCTCGTCCAGCCGGACAAGACCTTCATCTGCATCACCAGCGGCTCGCTCTGGTTGGGCAAGTGGGCGCCCGGCCGCTACCAGGTGCTGCTGTTCGGGACGGCTCCCGAGCTCTCCGCGAAGATCCGCCTGGAGCAGCCCGTCCGCGCGCAGGCCGAGGCCAAGGCCGCGCTGGAGAAGACCCCGGAGCTCGTCCTCAGCTCCTCCCTGAAGGCCAACCCCACCTTCCAGACGCTCACTCCGCCCGCCGTCTTCCCGGCCCGCGGCTCGGGGGTCGGCTGTGCGCCGGGAGCTCTTGGCGCCGCTCGCGCGGTTCAAGGTCCCCTACTCGTCCAAGTGGTCCATCACCGAGCGGACGGGCGGCGTGCTGGTGCTGGTGCCTTCGACCGGCGGGTGCCTGACGAGCCTGAAGGACGTCACGCTCGAGCCAGGCGACTACGTGCTGTGGGCCGCGCCGGAGAAGGACTCCGAGAAGAAGGAGTGGGAGCTCTCCATCGCCGACCAGAGCCGCGCGCTCACCTTCGGCGAGGCTCCGACCTACGACCTCGGCCTGCTCAAGAAGCCGATGCTCGTCCCGGGCAAGACCGGTGACGGCAGCTGGGGTCCGGTCTCCGCCAGCGTCTGTCCCGGGCTGCCGCGCGCGCCCAGCTTCTACCTCAAGGGCGCCGACGGCCTGAAGAACGTCGAGCTCGGCTTCTGGAAGGACGGCGGGCTGGGCGAGGCGGCGCGCTTCGGCATCTACGGCCCGGTCGACTCGGTGGCCGGGGTGCCGCCGATGCGCTGCGACGTGAAGAAGGCCACCTTCCGCGAGCTCAAGGGCACCTTCGCGGTCTTCGTCAGCGGCGGCGCGGACAAGCTCGCGCAGGACTTCGTGCTCATCGCCCAGCGCGCGGACGTCTCCCCCGACTACGCCTTCCAGCCGGTGATGGTCGCCGACTCGCTGCCCATGGCCGACCGCGCGGTCGCCAGCTTCTTCCCGTTCTGGCGCGAGGGCCTGGACTCGCGGCGCTTCTTCGCCGCCGCGCCGCGCCAGCTCTTCGTCGCGACCTCTGCCGGAAACACCCCCGCCCTGGTGGTGCTCAAGCGTGAGCTGACGCTGGACATCCTCAAGCTGGACGGGACGGTGGAGACGGTCGGCGCCAGCGAGATCAAGCCGGACGTCCTCTGGCCTCCGGGATTGCCGCCGAACCTGCTGCCCCCCAAGCCGGTGGAGACCGTGGAGGAGGCGATCGCCGCGGCCGGGCCCACCGAGCAGCCGTTCGTCGCCCAGTTCCACGCGGTCGAGAACGCGGTCAACGTCTGCACCGCCAACTGGCTCGCCCAGAACGATCCGTCGTGGGCCAACGGCCAGGAGCTGCTGCGGCTGACCACCGCCGAGCTGAAGGGCGCGCGAGCCGAGACCGGCGCGGACAAGCTCTGCGGCGCCAAGAAGATCGAGGCCGCCGGCAAGCTCCTCATCAAGCAGGTCAACGCCTCCCGCAAGAACGCCAGGCCGTTCCTGGCGGCGCTCAAGCAGAAGTTCAAGAAGTAAGCGGAAGGCGGGTGCAGGCAGTTCTTGGCGACCTTGGTCCCTTGGCGACCTTGGCGGTTCCAGGAGGGTCGCGCCACCTCGAGCCGCCACCCCCGCCCGCCGGCCGCCTGGCAAGCGACTTCCCGCTCCCCGCCTGCGCCGCCCCACGCGAGCGGTCGCGCCCACGCCCCAGCCGGTGTAAGAAGACGCCCACTTTCCTTCCCCAGCGGCCGTGCCGATGGCCCGCCGCGGAGCCGACATGAACGACACCGACACGCTCCCCGATGACGACGTGGACATGCCTCCCGATCCCGACGCCCCCCAGGCGCCCGAGGGCGAGGAGCCGAAGCTGCCGCCGTACGTGATCGAGGCGGCCAAGTCGAGCCGCAGCAAGTGCAAGAGCTGCCGCAAGAACATCGAGAAGGACGTGCTGCGCATCGGCGTCCTGATGGAGGGCGGCTTCTACGGCCCGGGCTACATGTGGCACCACTTGACCTGCTGCGCGAAGCGCCGCATGGAGCAGGTCGAGGAGGCCTACGAGCAGGAGGCCTGGAAGAACGCCAAGGTCGTGCCCGAGAAGCTTCCGAGCCTCGAGGAGCTGCGCGAGCTCAAGGAGAAGGCGGCCGAGAAGAAGGCCCAGCAGAAGCAGTTCCCCTACGTCGAGGTCGACCCCTCGGGCCGCGCGCGCTGCAAGGCGTGCAACCAGCCCATCGAGAAGGGCGCCCTGCGCGTGGTGCTTGCCAAGGAGGTCGTCTTCGGCTCGCAGACCCGGGTCTCGCCGTTCGCGGTGCACCCCAAGTGCACGGTGGCTGGGCTCGAGAACCCGGAGGTGGTCACCGAGCGTGACGACCTGCGCGGGCAGCTGCTGGCGCACAGCGGGATGGAGGCAGCGAAGATCGACGAAGTCATGACGCTCATCGGCGAGATCCCTCCCGCGCCCGAAGAGCCCGAAGGCCCGGAGCCGGAGTAATCACGCATGAGCACCGAGAGCGGTCAGACCCGTTTCGCCTGGCACTTCCATCCCGAGCCGCACGGTCGCGAGTACACCGAGGAGCAGCTGCAGGACCCGTACGAGGTCGAGCAGCTCTTCGACGCCTGTCAGTGCATCGAGGCAGACATCTTCGCCGCGGGCTGGCGGCTGCTGTTCAAGACGCACGGGCTCGAAGGGCTGCAGCGCATCAACGCCAAGAGCGGCTGGTTCAGCGAGGACGAGGCCGAGAAGATGCTCGTCCACGAAGCGCTGCTCGCCGGCTATGACGCCCGCACCGATCGAATCGGCGAGTACGACGAGGAGTCGGGCAAGCTCGTGGGCAGGTAGTCACGAGGCGGGCCTCACCCCCTGACCCCCTCTCCGGCTTCGCGGAGAGGGGGAACTCGAACCCCCACTCCGGGCCCATTCCGGGGTCCGCTACGCCGCCGCCACCTGCGCGGCCTTCTCCGCCACCGGCTTCTTCTCGCGGATGCCCACCAGCACCAGCGTCGCCGCCAGCACCAGCGCGCCGAGCATCACCGTGAAGCCCGCGGTGTAGCTGCCGCCGCTCCAGGTGATGACGTAGCCGATGAGGATGTTGGTGATGAACCCGCCGATCTGCCCGCCGGTGTTGATGAAGCCGCTGCCGGCGCCCATCACCTTGGTCGGCAAGAGGATCATCGGGAGCGACCAGACGGCCGCCGAGCCCATGAACAGGAGGAAGCCGGCGACGCTCTGCAGGATCATGTAGGTCGTCATGTCCTCGACGCGGGTGAAGAAGTACAGGCAGGTCCCGCCGATGGCCTGGCACAGGAAGATGAGCCACTTGCGGCGGCCGCGGAAGAACCGGTCCGAGATCCACCCGCCGCTCATGCAGCCCACGGTCGCGAACATGAAAGGCACGCTCGCCGCGAAGGCCGTCCCCTTCAGGTCCAGCCCCTTGGCCTTCACCAGGTAGGAGGGCAGCCAGTTGAGCCAGCCGTACATGGTGATGTTCGCCACCAGGGCCACGCTGAAGAGCACCCAGACGATGGGCGTGCGCAACAGGTCGCTGAAGCTCGCCTTCTCCAGGTGCCCCTCGCTGTTCGCCGCCTCGGACTTGGCGTCGGCCTCGTACTCCGCCAGCTCCTGCGCGGTCACGCCGCGGCCCTCGTGGATGGAGTTGCCCACGAACCGCCAGACCACCAGCAGGCAGGCGATGCCACACAGCCCCAGGCAGTAGAACGCCGTCCGCCAGCCGTACTTGGCCAGCATCGGCGCCAGGATGAGCGGGGTGATGGCGGGCCCCAACGCGATGGCGCTGATGACCAGCGCGTTGGCCGTCGCCCGGTTCTTGCGCGTGTACCAGTTGCCCAGCACCTTCCACACCGACGCCGGGAAGATGCCCTCGCCCACGCCGAAGAAGAAGCGGATGGCGAGCATGCTCCACAGGGTCGCGGCGGTGCCGGTCAGCGCGGTGAACACCGACCACCAGCCAAGCGCGACCAGGATGACCCTGCGCGGGCCGAACCGGTCGGCGAGCGCGCCGCCGGGGATCTGGAACAGGGCGTAGCCCAGGAAGAAGGCCGACAGCACCCAGCCGATCCGGTCCGGGCCGATGTCCAGGTCCTCGCCCATCGACAGGATGGTCATGTTGATGGCCATCCGGTCGAGCCAGGCGACGACGTAGCAGAAGATGAGCGCGAGGCCGACTTTGTACGAAGCCTTCATGGGCAGACTCCTCCCGTCCCCGCTGGTCAGGCGGGGGCGGGGACGAGGGGTCAGGGGAAGCGGACGCGGCGGTCAGATGACCAGGCGCAGCACGAGGTAGAGCGAGTCCTTGTCGACGATGCCGTCGGCGACGTCGCCCGCGGTCATGGTCATCAGCTTGGCGTAGCGCAGGCTCACCGAGACGTTGTCGACGACCCAGTAGGTGGCGCCGACGTTGAGGTAGTGCTGCTCGTAGAGGTTGAGGCCGCCGGTCTTGCTGCGCACGTAGGCGTAGTTGGCGCCGATGCCGGAGGCGCCCAGCAGGTTCAGGTCGAGGCCCGCGGAGAAGACCGAGGCGCGGTAGCTCTGCGGGTCGTACACCTTGGGGTTCTTGGCGATGCCCTGGTCCACCATCTGGTTCTTGCGCCACGCGTAGTTGGCGTAGGGCTGGATGCGGCCACCCCAGATCTTCCCCCTCACGCTGGCGCGCAGGAGGTCGCCGTTGAGGCGCACGTCGTCCTGCTTGCGCGTGTTGGTGTTGACCGACTGGTACTGGTAGGCCAGCCGCGCGTCGACGTACTGGCTCTCGATCATCAGCGACGGGCTGAACACGTCGAACTCGTAGCCCGGCACCGGGTTGCCCGACTCCATGCCCTTGGCCGGCACCGCGATGATGGTCCCCAGCGGGCTGATGTCGCCGCCGAAGCCGTAGGAGAGCGAGGTGGAGAGCGGGTTGCCGGCGGAGCCGAACGCGCCGACGGTGAACCAGCGCCAGTTGTACTGCAGGAGCACGCCCTGGCCGCGGTTGAAGCCGCTCATGAGCAGCGGCGTGCGGCTGAGCGCGTCAGCCATGAAGAGGTCGGTCATGTGGGCCGAGAAGAAGTCGGTGCTGGCCGGATCGCTGACGACGCCCGCCGCGAGCCTGAAGCCCCAGTGCTCGAGCCGCAGGTAGTTGTCGAGCGCGGTGAAGCTCACCGTGCCCTCCCACACGCTGGTTCCGTAGTTGCCGGCGTCGCGGCGGAACTCGAGGTGCACCGTCGCCCAGTCGCGCAGGCGCCCTTCGACGCCGAAGATGGCCAGCGCCAGGGCGGTCAGGTTGTTCTCAAGCGGCTCGGCCGTGCCGTCGGGCCGCTTGTTGCGCGGCATCTCCAGGTTGAAGCCGCCGCTGAGGCCCAGGATGGGCTTGACGTACGTGCCGGTGACCGGGTCGTGGTACATCGCCCACTTCGGAGGCGGGGCGGCCTGGGCCATCTCGGTGCCGGGCGTGATGCCGACGCCGACGGCCGAGTCGGCCTGCGCGGCGCACGGCAGCAGTAGCGCGGCGAGGACCAGGGCCGAGGGGGCGGCTCGGAGGAAGGTCATGGGTGGCTCCGTCTTCGAAGTCGGGAAGGGGTTGGGGGGAAGAGACTGGCCCCTCGACAAGCTCGGGGTGTCGCTCGACAAGCTCTGCGTCGGGAAGGGACCACGAGCGCCCGGGACGGACCGCCCCGGGCGCTCGGGCCTACGACTCACGTCTTGAAGCGGCTTACTCCTCGAGCACCGAGACGATCTTGGTCATGCCCGCCTCGGACCGGATGGAGCCGAAGTGGTTGGCCAGGAAGCCCTGCAGGTCGGCCAGGTCCATGAAGAAGCCCGAGGGGTCGAAGTCGATCAACTCGATGAGGTGGTTCTCGACACAGGCGCGGTCCTCGACGGTGATCTTGCCGGAGGCGTCCAATTTCACCTTGTCCATGTTCAGGCGCGCGCTGGCCATGGAGACGAACTCGTCCTGCAGATCGCCGCTCTCCGGGTCGCGCATGGTGACGGTGAGGTAGCGCACCACGTTGCCGCCGCACTCGCCCTTCTTGCCGTAGGCGAAGTCGCCGTCGGCGCAGGGGACGGAGTAGAGGTCCTCGGGGCCTTCGATGAGGTTGTTGAACGCGGTGGCCACCCAGGCCTTGCGGTCTCCCATCTCGCAGTTCACCGAGCCGCGCATCGTCTTGTAGAAGGCGCAGTTGGTGGTGCCGCCGGCGACGCCGTGCGCGGCGCCGGAGGCGAGGACCACGGTCTTCAGGCGGGTGAGCGGGTTGAAGTCGAGCTTCGCCGCCTTGTGGTCGTTGAAGAGGCGGCGCAGCGCGTCCTGGATGACCGTGTAGCCGAGCGAGTGCCCGACGAGCGAGATCTTCTTGGTCGGGTTGGCCTTCATCAGGTTCGCGAGCAGCGACTGCAGGAGGGGGGTCGACCAGCCGTGGTCCACGTTGCCGATGGCGTCGCCGTACATCGGGTCGGTCGGGCCGGCGGTGAGGACGGCGCCCGCGAGCGTGGGCGTCAGGTCGGCGCGGAAGTCGACGGCGATGACGCGGTAGCCCTTGGCCACGAGCTTGGCGGCGAGCATCTCGCGGGTGGTGGTCTCGGGGGTGAAGGTGAACTTGCTGGCGGTGGCGAGCTGCGTGCCAGCCTTGTTCGGGTCGTCGTCCGCGAGGTTGCTGTTCTTGTACTCCTCCCAGGAGTTCGGGGTCGACGAGTTGCCGTGGACCAGGACGACGATCGGCTTGGCCGCGTCGATGGTCCCGCCGGTGTACTCCTTGGCGGCGCAGGTGTAGCCCGGCACGTAGCCCGGGGCATTGGCGTCGGTGCCCTGAACCGGGATGCCGGGGGCGACGGTCGCCTCGTTGAGGCCGTTGAGGAACATCTTTCCGGTGTACTCGGTGCGCGGCTTGCAACCCGGGTGGTTGTCGGCGATCTCGCGGTAGTGGCCGGCGTAGGCGGTGTTGTCGATGGCGATGCCCACGGGCTTCTCGACCATCTTGGCCAGGTCGTCGGTCTTCCAGTTCGGCAGCTCGGCGGCGAACTTGGTCAGCTTGGCGTCAATGATGGCCTTGCACTCCACGACATGGACCGGCGTGCTGGCGTCCGGAGGAGTGACGACGCCGCCGTCGGTCTCGACCGGGGTGCCGCTGTCGGCGGGGTTGGTCGTGGACGCGTCGTCGGGGGTGGTCGCGGTCGCGTCCGGCGGGGGAGTGGTGGTGGCGTCCTGGCCGGCCGGCGTCGAGGCGTCGGGCTTGGCCGGGCTCGGGGGATCACAGGCCACCAGCAGGGCGGCCATCGGGAGGAACATCAGGAGTTTCTTCATCGGGCACTCCGGTAGCCGGAGGCTGAGCTCCGGGCAAGAGAAGGACGTCTCGCCCTGGCCGACTCCTCCAGAGCGACAGGCATAGGTCTCAGGGTGTTTGCTGCGCCGCAAGGTGGATTATTGTGCTTTGCGGCATTCTGTCAAGCCCCATCGGGGGCGCGCGAATGATTCACGAACCACCTCCCGACCGTCGAGTCCTACCGCAGGTGCGAATCAGCCCCGTCTCGACCCGTCATCCGAAGCGAGCGGAGGGTTCGGGTCGTTCGCCGCGGAGGCGCAGCGGGCGAGGGCCGGGAACCGAGGGCTGCCGGCAGGCCGGACCGCGTCGGCTGGGACGGCGCGCACCGGCTCGACCGCTCACCAACATCGTCGAGAGCGACGAGGAGCAGCGGGGACCTGATGCTCGGCTGGGGCGACCGTGTCCCAGGGCCGGCCCCACCTTCGCGCCGCCACGACGCCAGACCTCGCGGACGCGATCGCCTCGAAGACCTCTTCCGCATCGAGCCCGGGCAACACACGCTCTGCGCCGAACGCGGCCCGCTCTACTCATGCTCTCCCGAGCGCACCAGGTCGGGCCACGCTGCGACCGGGCCGGAACCTCAGGAAGCGACGTAGGGACCGAGCGCGTCGCGGACGGACTGCAGGTTCTCGAAAGCCACGGCGACCATCTGCGGCGGCCCGGGCACCACCTGCACGACCTTCGCGGGCAGCTCCAGCGTCAGCCCCGCGAAGTCCAGCCCGAGCCGGACCGTGAGCCGCTCGTCGAAGCCCGCGGAGCGGGCCGTGCCCACCATCAAGCCGCCCAGGCGGAGGTCGCGCTGCCAGGCGTCGCGCAGCGCGGCCGCGGTCCGAAAGTGGAGCTCGACGACGAAGGGCGCATCCTGCGGCTCGAGCCCGACCGCGCGCCCACCCTCGAACGACAGGCCGAAGCCCATCACCTCGCGCTGGCGCAGCTCGAGCGGGACGTAGTGCGTCCGCCGGACGATGCCGACGGCGTGTACCTGATGATCGCCCCCCGTCTGGATCTCGAGCTTGATCCGCGTTCCCACCTTGGGGAGTTGGCTGCAGACCACGAACACCCCGCCCGAGGAGATGTCCCGGGTGAATCCCCTGTTCGTCAGCTCCTGCTCGCCGAACCGAACGGCGAGGCGCCGCCGAACCCGTATCTGCCCCCGCTTCTCCATGGTCTTTCAGCTAGCCAGACGAGCAGGCGCACGGCAGCGCCCTTCGGGGCTCGACCTCTCGGGCCCCTCGACGAACTGGGCGTCGGCTCGCTACCGCGCGCTGGCCGCAGCCTCGACCAGCCACCGCCCGGCGCACGCCGTCCTCGCCGCGCATCTTCTCGGCGAGCGCCCGTACCTGCTGGTCCGTGGCTCCGACTTCGCTTCTGCGCTTCACCTCCCTCGGAACCTAAGTCGAGGGCGAGTCCGAGGCCTCCCGGATGGTGCGCGCGAGCCGTGGCGCCGCTAGCTCGCGCCGCTGCAAGGGCGCTCCCGCCACAGCCCGCTTGCGAAGCGTCTGGCCCAGCAGAGCTCGCCGTTCGCGAAAGACCCGGGCGGCGGCGACCGCGCCTCCGGGAGGCACGACCGCGCGCAGCGCGGGAAGAGCGCGTCGTGCGGCACCACGCGAGGCGAAATACCTCGGGGCATTGCGGCACGCTTGCGGCCGGCTCCAGTCCGCTTGGAGGAACGCCCTGCAATTCGCCAGGCGCACCGCCTCGATCACCACGCCCTCGGCGTCGGGCATCCGCCAGCCGAGGTCCGTCAGCGGCGAGAGAGCCCCTGGCTGTGATCCGGCCAGTCATGGGCGCGCCCCCTCAGGGCTTGCGCCACGCCTGCGGGACTCCCTCGGTGGACGCGTCGCGCTCCAGCTTCGAGAGGGCGTCCGTGGCCTCCTCCACTTCCACCTTCAGCGCCGGCACGGACCTCTCGAGCTGACGGAGCTCCTCGGAGTCTCCACCACGGCCCTCTTCCTCGAGCGTCAGGAGCCGCTCGCGCACCGCGGCGACCGCGCGCTGGGCCGCGTCGATGCGCCGGTAGGCCGCCTTGAACGCCTCGCGCCAGCGCCGCTCCCGCTCGACGTCCGACTCTCCAGCATCGGGGGCGCTCGCCCCCGTTCCAATGCGCGCGCACTTCGAGAGCCAGCCCCTGGGGACGGTGAGGCTTCCCCCCATCCCCCCCAGCGGTCGGAGCGTGCCGCCCGCCTCCAGCCGCTCGGCCGGGCAGCCCGCGTGCGACAGCCTCGCCCGGCCGACGTAGAGGCTCGCGTGCCTCCCCCACCCCCGCCATCGCGCGCACCAGATGACCGCCCACGAACGGCGCCGCCTCGGCCGTCGCGCTCTTCCAGCCGTCGACCGTGGCCTGGAGCGCGCAGGCGGGGGTGCCGGTCAGCTCGAACGGCAGGGCCGTGGGGCTGGTTCCCGTAAAGTGCCGCACCAGCAGGAAGACGAACGGCGCCTCGGTGTCCGCCGCCAAAAGGTACGGGCGGCCCTGCGCGCCCCGCAGCTCCTTGATCGTCTCGCGCCGGGTCACCTCCAGCCTGGCCTGACGCTCCGCCCACGCCGCCTTCGCCTCGCCCGCCGGGGGCACCAGGTACTCAGCGGGGAGCACCCGCACCGGGCCACCCAGCGGGTCGGGCCCTTCGCGCACCATGCCCAGCACCGCGCCGTCGGCGTCGAGGACCGGGGCCCCCGCCGGCGCGGAGACCACCGTCGCCCGCACCACCGCCACCCCCTGCTCCTCCTCGATCCCCGAGAGCAGCTCGCTGGTGAGCGGCCGCGAGCTGCCCAAGGCGCGCGGCACCGAGACCGCCGTGCCCGCCGCAAAGCTCGCCCCGTGGCGTACCCGGAGCCCCTGGGTCGTGACGCCGATGACCTTGAGCTGGGCGACGCCGGCCCAGTCGTCGCGGCTGAGGGTGGTACCCACCACCGGCACGCCTTCCAGGGTCACCACCTGCTGGCCCTCGCCCACCGGACAGGCCGCGTGGGCCGGCGCGACGACGCGCAGCGGGTCCACGAAGAAGCCCATCGCCTCGGCCTTGCCGCAGCGGACCGTGACCAGGGCACCATGGAGCGAGCGCGGGTCCAGGCCGGGCGACGGGCTCTCCGCGCTTGCGGCGGCGGGCTGCTTCGACACGGCGGATTCGGGGACGGCGGCGGGGGCGGGTGACTCGGTCGCGACCGTCGCCACCGTCGAGGCACCGGCGTCGGCGACGAGGGAGCGAGAGACCTCCACGACGCCCGCCGGCGCTTGCGGGGCAGTGCGGCTGCGACGGGCGAGGCCCAGGCCGAACCCGAGCGCGAGAGCGACCAGCACGGCGCCCGCGACCACCACCCGGGTCGCCACTCGTCCGTGCGACCCGGACGCAGCCTGGGCGATGGGCGCGGCCAACGCGGCGGGTGGTCGCGAGGTGCTCGCGACGGAGGTGACCACGGTCGGCGCGACCTCGGGCTCGGCCGGGGCCACCGGCGCCGGACGGCGTCCCCGAGGAGAGGCCACCGCCGTCGCCTCCACCGCCGCGGCGGCCCAGCCCGGAACCTGGGCGCGGGAGCCGGGCGCGGAGGTGGGCGGAACGGCGACCGGCGCCGGGGTCGGGGCGCCCTCGTCCAGCTTCTGGCGCAGGCGGTCCCCTGCGACCTTCTGCACGTAGCGGCCCAGCGTGGCCTCGCTCGCCTCCTCTCCAAAGGCGGCGACGACGGGAGCGAGGGCGCGGGCGACGTCGGCCATCAGCGCGAACCGCCCGAGCGGATCGCGCGCGAGCATGCGCATGACGACCGCGTCCAGCGCCGGGCTCACCTCTTGGATGATCACCGAGGGCCGCACGATGGGATCGCGCAGGACCGCCTGGAGCACTTTGGCGTCGTTCTCGCCCGCGAACAGGCGCCGCCCGACGATGAGCTCCCAGAGCACGGCGCCCAGGCCGAACTGGTCGGCGCGGCCGTCGATGGGCTTGCCGCCGACGTGCTCAGGAGCCATGTACGGCAGCTTGCCCTTCACCAGCCCGGTGGCGGTCCGGGTGAGCCGGCCCGAGGCGCGGGCCACGCCGAAGTCCACGACCTTGGTGACGCCGTCGATGCCCACCATCAGGTTCTGGGGGCTGACGTCGCGGTGCACGAGCCTGAGCGGACGGCCGTCCGGGTCGACGGCGTGGTGCGCATGGTCGAGCCCCACCGCGGCCCCGTAGACGAGGCGCACCGCGAGCGCCAGCGGCAGCCGCGTGCCGGCCCGCTTCGCGAGGGCCTGGAGAGTGGCCGCGCTCTCGCCGTGGATGTACTCCATCGCCAGGTAGTAGGCGCCCTGCCACTCGCCGGCCTCCCACATCGAGACGATGTTGCGGTGAGAGAGCGTCGCGGCCAGCCGCGCCTCGTCGAGAAATTGGGTGACGAACTCCGGCTGCTCGGCGAGGTCGGGCAGCAGCGACTTGAGGATGGCCAACTGCTCGCTGCCGTCGGGCCGCCGCTCGACGGCGAGGAAGATCTCTCCCATGCCGCCGACCGCCAGCCGGCGGCGGATCTCATAGCGCCCGAAGATGCGCTGGTCATCCTGGGAAGAAGACACGCGGCCGGCCCCTCCACAAATCCGGCTCGAAGAATCGCAAGGCACTCCGCGGCGCGCAACCGGTGACTGCGGGATGTGGCGGTTCAGCCGCTGCGGCGGGACGAGCGCATGGCGTAGACGACGGTGACGGACCTGCCGTCCTGGGCCCTGCGCTTTCCAGCGGCGAGCTCGCGGTAGGACGCGGTCTCCACGCCGTACAGCGCCACGCGGCCCTCGCCGTCGGCGTGGACCCCCCAGCCGTACTTCTTGCCCAGGTCGGACGCCCTCAGGCACGGCTGGCCCTTGGAGAAGAAGGCCAGGCGCGCCGCCGCTCGCCTGGCCTGGGGAACGGCGTTGCGGTCGGCCCAGACCGTGAAGAGGACGTCGTCCGAGGTGTGCCGATAGGGCGCGTCGTGGATCAGGCGGAAGGTCCGCAGCGCCACCGAGGGCTTGGCGCCCTCCGGCGGGACGGTGCCGCGAGTGGCCGAGCAATCGGGCGCGACGGCGATGAAGGTGTCCGGCGAGTTGGTGGTGTGCGTCTTCCTCGTCTTCGGGCTGACCATGGCGAGAATCTCTAGCTGGTCCGCGGCGCGTCAGCGAGCGAAGCCGCAGGTTGCCTCGACCGCTTGGGCGTGCGACGGATCGGCCGGCCACGCAGCCCGAATTTCCTGAACGAGGTCTATCGATGCTCGAGCTCGACTCGCCGCGCTGGGCCACCTTCGCGCCGGAGGGCGCCGGTCCGCGCCTGGTCCCGAACCTCATCCAGAAGCTCGAGCGGGTCCCCTCCGACGACGATTGGGACGAGATCTGGGAGCTGATCGCCAGCCAGTGGTCGCTCTCGCTCTCGGCCTACGCGGCGGTGCCTCACCTCGTCCGGCTGCTCGAGGAGCAGGAGCGCCTCGCCAGGCCCGACTCGCTGCTGGGGCTGGCGCGGTGCGCGTGCCCGCTGGAGAGCGAAGGCAAGTGCCCGGACGACCTCCAGGACGAGTTCGACGCGGCGCTGGCCAAGGCCGCCGCAATCGCCACGCGCCTCGCCAAGGACAAGTCGCAGGCCCCGGAGGGCTACCTCGGCCTCCTCTGCGCCGCTGCCGCGCTCTCGGGCCGCAGCAAGCTCGGCCGCCTGGCCTTGAGCGCCGCCTACTGCAGCGAGGCAGAGATCCCCGTCTGTTGCCCGACCTGCCACGAGCATCTGATCGTCCTCTTCGACGAGGGCTTCGCGCAGGCCTCGGTGCGGCTGGAGGGTCCCGAGCAACTGGCCGCGGTGGCACCCGTCGCGCCCGCCGAAGCAGACAAGGCCCGAGGCAGCGACGCCGTCTGGGGCCTGGGCATGGCGCAGCAAGCCGGACAGCAGGAGGCTGCCGCATGGCTGTGCGCGCTGGCCGGCTTCGGTGAATGCCCTCAGTGCCACTCGCCCTTCGTACCGCTCGACCACCTCAGCTACGGGTCCTGAGGACGGAGACTCGGGGCGCGTTGCTGAAGATAGGTCCGCTCTTGCCGACAAACCGGCGAGGCGCTGGTCTGGTCAGCGCTTCAGAGAATCCTCGGACCTGGCACGAGGCCGGGGCTCCGGGTTCCCGCTGCAAGGCGCGGTCAGTCGTCGTGGTGGTGGGATGGCGTCTGGGGCTCTGGGGCGAAGTCCGCTCTCACGCGGTAGAGCGTCCGGCCGTCCTCCTCGCGGTAGGCGTCGAGGCCCCAGCCGCCTTCCGGAACCTGCCGGGCGATCTCGGGATGAGCTGAACGCCACTGCTCGGCCAGCTGCATCGCCTCGCGGTGCGCGTGCGCCTCGGCCACGACCACCGAGCTCGTCGAGGAGATGGCGGTCAGCAGGTATTCGGACGGTTCCGGCAAAGCCCCGCCTTCCGGAGCCATGAAGACCAGCGAGACGAGGCCGCAGGTCACCGAGCTCGGCCGCGCGCTCCTCCCAGGGGTAGAGCGTGCGGGCGAAGGCGATGCCGCTCTCGGAGAGCTTGCGCTCGAGCTGCGCCATCGTGGACGCCGCCGAGACGCCCCAGGAGTCGAGGGCCACGCCAGGCCCGCCGTCGAGCGCCTCCAGATCGTCGGACGTGATGCGCTCGAGTTGACCGGTCTTCTCGGCAAACTGGAGCTCGAAGTTGCCGTACTTCCAGATGAGCGGCTCGTGCTGCTTGCGCGAGGTCCCGCCCTCGGAGTCCGGCGGACCGAGAACGTCTTCCACGTCGGGCTTCCCCATGCCGAGCTCGACCGGGCCGAGGAAGCCCGTCTCGAGGAATTCGCTGAGGGAGATTGGGACCGGCATTGTGCGTATCCGCCTTAACTCGCCAGGCCGAGCACTTCGTCCGCGCTCATGCCCTGGCACTGCGAAGGGTGGAGCTTTGTCATTCCCCACTGGCCCACCTCTGCATCGTCCAGGAGGATCTGCGGCTTGGGCAGGAAGGCCTGGAAGCAGTCGGCGACCTTCAGCTCCTCGGCGACCGTCCTGGCGTACCCGCTGCCGCCTCGGCTCCAGAGGAAGAGTACGGCGCCGCGCTCGTGCAGCGAGCGCACGAGCTCGAGCATCGAGGTCATGGGGATGCGTTTGGTGCCTGCGCTCCGGACGAGCGTGTCGTCGAGGTCGACGAAGACGGCGGGACGGGAAGCGGACATGGCTCGCTCGTACCACGAAGCACCGCGCAGCGCCCCACCCCCGCCTCCCCGTCGCTATCGGATCGGCAATTGGGGTGAGGTGTGCTCGGGGCTCCGGGGAGGAGCCCGTGGGGTGCCCCTCGCCACCCTTGGCGTGACACCGTGACTCGGCACGATCCGCCGTCATCGCTTCTTCCGCGCTAGCACCAGCGCTCCCTCTTGGTGCGGCTTGGGGAAGCGATCGCGCTGGACCTCACTCACGAACCGAGCCTCGGCGAGCAGCCGCAGCGCCGCCTCCAGCGTGAACGTCAGGTAGAACATGACGAACGGCGGCCGCACGAGCAGGTTCCTCAGGTGGGCCACGGCGTTGTACCCGCGGCCGAAGAGCCAGGCAGGCGACCCGACCTTCGGCATCGGCACCGTGACGAACGCGAAGAGGCCGCCGGGGCGCAGCGCTCGGTGGATGCTCCGCACGAAGTCCTGCTCGCGATCTCGCGGCACGTGGCCGAAGGCGCCGAAGCAGGTCACCAGGTCGAACTCCTGCTCGACCTTCAGCTCCAGCACGTCGGCCTGCACGAGCTCGGCCCGCGGCACGTTCACCCGGGCCTGGGCGAGCATGCCTTCGCTGAAGTCGAGCCCGACCACCCGCTCGCTGCACAGCGACTCGAGGATCTTCAGACCCGCGCCGGTGCCGCAGCACAGGTCCAGCCCACTCGCGAACGGTCCCTCCGTCGTGAGCCGCCCGCCGACCACTTCCAGGACCTCGTCCGGAGTCCGGAACGGCGTGCGGTCGAATTTGGGCGCAAGCAGGTCGTAGCCGCGCCGGGTCGAGGAGAGCCCCTGGCGCGCCAGCTCGAGGAAGGTCGGACCTTGCGGATGGAACATGCCGCGGCGGGCTGGACTACAGCCCTGCCTTCTTGGCCTTCTCGGCCAACCGCGCCATGAACTTCTCCTGCTTGATGACTGCCCGCTCGTGCCGGCCGGTGCAGATGCGATCCGCCTCGTCGCGTCCCTCGATCTCGAACACGAACTTCTTGGGCTCGACCGCGGTCAGCGTCGCCTGCATCGTGACCTTCATCCCGATGGGCGTGGCTGCCTCGTGCGTGAATTGGAAGCCGATGCCGACGCTGGTCTCCCCCGGCGCCAGATGCGGCGCCATCAGCTCGGCGCATACCACCTCCGCAAAGCCGATCATCCGCGCGCTGGCATAGACGGGCGGCACTCGCGGCGAGACGCGCGCCGCCGAATCCTCCTCGGTTACCACCCGGGTCTGCTCCAGCTTCATCCCGACTTCGAGCACGGCATCCTCCTTGGTTGTTCGCTCCGTTCGCCCGCTACCGGCTGCGCAGCAACTGCGCCACTCCCACCACCGCCTGCACCAGCCCGGCCGCGATGGCCCCGTACGCCACGACATAGCGACCGCCGCCGCTCGACGAAGCCGACGCATACGTGAACGCCGTGACCCCGCCGCCGATCAGCACCCACAACATGCCCAGGCCGAGGTTGCGCAGGCCCGCCTCGCGCGAGGCCAGCGACGACGGGTGGGCCGGGGGCGGTGCGGCCGCCGAGTCTCCCTCCGCCGGAGCCGGCGCCTCCGCCACGAGCACCGCGGCCCGGATGGCCATCAGCGCCGCGACGCCGATGAGCAGGGTCAGCACCGACCGCACGCCGAACATCGGCCAGGGCGGCAGCAGCCGGTGCATGCCCAACAGACCCAGCACCCACAGGACGAGCCGCGGCCCCCAGCCGGCCCAGAACAGCCCGCGCAGCGTGTTGTCCGGCCCGGGAAGCTCGCCCGAACCGTCGCGGCGCAGCTTGAGCGCCGTCTCGAAGATCAGCGCGTCCGCCGTCACCGAGGTCAGCGCGAGGATCCACCCCAGCGCCTGCAGGAGCGCCCGTACGCCGGCGCCGCCGTCGTAGGCGAACGACCAGCCAAGGTCGCTCAGGCCGCCCAGGACGAGATCCGCGGAGGCCATCCCCAGCGCCGCACCGGCCATCGAGCGCACCGGGGCGTTCGAGCGCCACAAGAGCGCCACCGCGAAGACCTGCGCGATGCCCAGCAGGTAGCCGCCGGCCCGCAGCGCCAGGGTCAGGTACTTCTCCAGCCCACCCAGCGACCCGCGCCCGCCGTCGCTGATGAGCAGCGCGGTGTAGGCGCCGTGGGCAAGGGTGGTGACGACCGCGCCCAGGACACACGCCGCCAGCAGGTAGAGCGCGGGCACCGCCAGGGGCCAGCGGCTCGAAGCCCCCACGGGCCGCGTCCCGGACCCCATCGGCAACTCGGACATGCACACCTCGAACGAAGGCCCCGGACTCTAGCAGCCCCGGTGGTCGTTCGGCGGACGACCAGGCGGGGCCCGCCCCGTTCGTCCGTACCCCACGGAACCGCCGCGGGAGTATCGTCGCCGCACACCCACGAGGAGGTCCGGATGAAGCGCACCACCCTGCTTGCCCTCACGCTCGCCGCGTTGCTCGCGCCCTCGCTCGCCGCGGGGCAGATCAACGTCAGCTTCAAGCTCCCGCTGCCGCCCGCCCCGCCGCTGGTCGTCGTCGCCCCCGGCATCCAGGTCGTGCCCGACCTCGACGACGAGGTCTTCTTCCACGACGGCTTCTACTGGGCACGCCGCTCGGACCGCTGGTTCCGCGCCACGCACCCGCACGCGGAGTTCGTCCCCGTCGAGGTCAAGGTCGTCCCGCCCGCGCTCGTGAAGGTCGGTCCTCCCGGCCACTACAAGCGCTGGAAGCACCACCACGAGGCCCGGGAGGAGCGCCGCGAGGACCGCCACGAGCGTCGCGAGGAGGCCCGCGAGCACCGCCACGAACGCCGCGAAGAGCGCCGCGAGGACCTGCACGAGCGCCGCGAGGAGCGACGCGAGGACAAGCACGAGAGGCGCGAAGAGAAGCGCGAGGACAAGAAGGAGAAGAAGGGCAAGAAGCGCTAAGCCCACCTCGCCAGCACCGCAGTGCAGCACCTGGAGCCCGGCCCGACGCGCCGGGCTTCACTCGTTTCAGTCGCCCATCACTGGCAGTTGCCCGAGGCGTTGCACACCTGGTTGCCTGGGCACTTCTTGCACGACGAGCCGTTGACGCCGCACTTGTCCGGGGTTGCCGGCATCACGCACGTCGTCGAGCTGCTGCAACAGCCGGTGCACCCGCTGGTGCCGCTGCAGATGCAGGTCCCGCCCGAGCAGGTGAGCCCGGGCCCGCAGGCGGGGTTCGTCGGGCCGCAGCGGCAGGCGCCGCCGACGCAGCGGTCGGCCTTGCTGGGGTCGCAGGTGGTGCACGAGCCGCCCGCTCCGCCGCAGGCGGCCATCGTGTTGCCGATCTCGCAGACGTCGCCCGCGGCGCAGCAGCCCGACGCGCAGCTCGTGGGCGTGCACTTGCAGGCCCCGCCCACGCAGGCATTGCCGGATCCACACGCCGCTCCGGCGCCGCACTGGCACGTCCCCGACACCGAGCAGCCGTCCGCCTTCGCGCCGCAGTCGACGCAGGCGCCGCCGACCGGCCCGCAGGCCGAGACGGCGATGGCCGTGCACGCCCCGCCCGCGCCGCAGCAACCACTGGAGCAGCTCGTCGCATCGCACACGCAGGCCGAGCCGTCGCAGCGCTGACCCGTGCCGCACTCGGCGACCCCTCCGCAGCGGCAGGCCCCGGCCGAGCAGCGATTGGCCCCGCCGCCGCAGGTCTTGCAGGCCGCCCCGCCGGCGCCGCAGTCGGCGAGGGTGTCGCCCGCCAGGCACGCCGTGCCTTTGCAGCACCCGGAGCAGCTCGCGGGGTCGCAGACGCAGGTGCCGCCCTGGCAGATCTCGCCCGCCTTGCACGCCGGCCCCGCTCCACACGCACAAGCGCCCGCGGTGCTGCAGGAGTCGGCCTTCCCCACCTCGCATGCCACGCACGTCCCACCGGCCGGGCCGCAGCTCGCGGCGGTCGGCGGAGTAACGCAGCCGGAGGGCGAGCAGCATCCGCCAGGACAGCTCGCAGCGTCGCAGGAGCACGAGCCGGACTCGCAGTTGGACGCCCCGGTGCAAGCCAGACCGTTGCCACACTTGCAGGCCCCACCCGTGCAGCCGTCGGCCTTCGAGCCGCAGTCGACACACGCCGCGCCGCCGGCGCCACAGGCCGCGAGCGCGTCGCCCGGCTGGCACTTGGAGCCCGAGCAGCAGCCGCTGCAGGTCGCCGGATCGCAGACGCAGGCGCCGCCCTGGCAGATCTCGCCGGCTCCGCAGGCCGGGGCGCTGCCGCACCGGCACTCGCCCTTCGAGCAGGAATCCGCCTTGGCTGCCTCGCACGCGTTGCAGGCGCCGCCCGCGACGCCGCAGGCGCCGGCCGAGGGCGCCGCGCAGGAGCCCTGCGCGCAGCAGCTCTCCGGGCACGAGAGCGAATCGCAGACGCAGTTGCCGCTCGAGCAGCGCAATCCAGCGGCGCACGCGCCGCTCGTTCCGCAGCGGCAGGCGCCATCGGAGGAGCAGTTGTCCGCACCGGCGCCGCACGGAGCGCAGGTCGACCCCTGCGCGCCACAGGTGGCGAGCGAGCGGAGCTGGCACTCGTTGTCCTGGCAGCAGCCCGAAGGGCACGAGGTGCCGTCGCAGACGCAAGCTCCGGAGACACATCGCTGGCCCGGCTTGCAGACGGCCGTGGCGCCGCACTGGCACTCACCCGCCGCCGAGCAGGCATCGGCGCGCCCGGCGGGACAGGCCACGCAGGCCGCGCCGCCGATTCCACAGGCGTCGATCGAAGTGGGGGTGCAGGCGGTTCCCGCGCAGCAACCGCTGGCGCAGCTCTTGGCGCACCCGCTGCAGCGGCCGGCCTCGCACGACTCTCCGTTGGGGCAAGCGACGCACGTCTGACCCGCGGCGCCGCAGGCCTCGGGAGCGGCGCCGGACTCGCACGCGTCGCCCTGGCAGCAGCCGGTCTTGCACGAGTCCGCGGTGCACTGGCAGGCGCCACCCTGGCACACCTGCCCCGCGGCGCAGGCCGGGCCGCTGCCGCAGCGGCACTCTCCGCCTGAGCACGCGTCGGCGAGCCCGGCGGGGCACGGCGCGCACGCCCCGCCCTGCTTTCCGCAGACGGAGACGTCGTTCTCCTGGCAGACGCCGCCGCGGTCGCAGCAGCCGGTCGGGCAGCTCGTCGCGGTGCACCTGCAGCCGCCGTCGACACACTCCTGGCCGGACGGGCATTCGGTGGCGCAGGCGATGGGGCCGAGGGCGAGCTCCGCCTCCTTCTCGGCGCTGGCCGCGAGCTCCACCTCGACGCTGCCCCGCAACCTTGGCGCCCCAGCCCTCAGGCCTTCGACCTCGATGAGGACCTTGGTGCCCGCCTGGGAATCGGCGAAGTGCAGCCGGACGATCTCACTGGCCTCCAGCGGCTCGCCCTCGGTCTCGGGGCGAAGCTGCGGTCCGAGCTCGGTCGCGTCGGCCAGCTTGGCCTTGAGCGACAGCTGGGTGATCTCCACGGCGGCTTCGTGCTTGACCGTCAGCCGGACCGTCGGCGCGCTGGGGCCGGGGCACGAGGTCGCCAAGGCCAGGAAGGCCAGACACAGGGCAAGCGCTGCAGGGCGTCGGAGCACGGGAGCCTCTGGGCCAAAGCCGTCAGAAGTGGATGTCGTCGAGCGTGGTGTAAGGCGGAGTCGACGGGCTGTTGGTCGCCAGCACCCCGGCGGTCACGGCGCCCCCCACGACCACGACCCCTACCAGGGTCCACAGCCACCACTGCTTGACGAGGGGCGTCGAGGCTTCGGCCTCGATCTGGGGAGGCGGCACGGGCATCGGCACGGCGGGGAGCGCCTCGACGGGGACGGCCGTTGCTGGACCGTCGTCCTTCTTGGCCTCGTCGGGCTGGCCCGCTCCCGGCCCCGGTGCAGGAGCGGACGCGGCCTTGGCTTGGGCCTCGGCAGCGGCGGCTTCCTCCATCTCCTTGAGCAGCGAGCGCGCAGTCTCCTCGTTCTCGATGGGCTGAGGCTGCAGCGACAGGTAGCGGCCGTAGAAGAACGCGGCGCGCTCGTACTGCTTCAGCTGCCGGTGGCACTGGGCGATGTTGAAGAGCAGCGCGGGCACGTCGCTGAGCTCGTAGGCGCTCGAGTAGCCCTTGATCGCCTCGTCGAACTTGCCCAGCTCGTAGGCCTTGCGCGCCGCGGCGACGGCGGTCCTGGCCGCGGCCTTGTCCTTCGCCGAGGCCGCCAGCGCGACGGGCGATGCCCCGAACGCGACGGCGAGCGCCAGGGCCAGGGCCAGCGCGCTAGCGCCCGAACGGATCGATGACGTCATCGCGGTTCACCCCTTTCCCGCCCTTGCTTCGCTTCCTCGGATTCATTTTCAGAACCGTCGGCGACCCGGAGTCGGCGGTCAGGCGCGTCGTCACCGGCAGGTAGCCGGTCCGGGTGAGCTTGATGGGCAGCTCGCCTTCAGCCGGGACCGCCAGATCGACCGGAGTGACGCCCAGCTCTTCGCCGGTGTCCGAGCGCAGGACGCGAGCGCCGGTGGGCTGCGACTGGAGGGCGACGAGCTTGACCGCAGGTTTCTGCGATGCGGCCGCGGCCTCGGGTGCCGGGGTGGGCGCAAGCGACGGTGCCGGCAGAGGAGTAGGAGTCGGGTTCTGCGCGGCGACGGGCGGTACGACGGCAGGCGTCTCCGCGGCTGAAGCGGGAGGCAGCGCCACGGGGGGCGTTCGAGCGAAGAGCGCCACCACCGCGACGGCCAGCGCCACCGCGAGGCCGCCGGCGACGAGCGGCAGCGCCAGGCTCCTCCTGCGCGGCAGGGCCGAAGCGGCGGGCGCCGGGATCTCCTCCGCCAGCAGGCCCTCGAGCGCGGTCCCGACCTCGGCCATCGTCTGCGGCCGGCGCTCGGGGTCCTTCTCCAGGCAGGCTTCGATGAGCGCGCGCAGGGCGGGCGGCACCGGCTCGTCGCGCTGGGTCTTGGCCGGCAGCGGCGCCGGCGCCTCGCGGACGATGGCCTTGGCCAGCTGCTCGAAGGTGGTGCCCGAGAACGGCGGCTGGCCGGCGACGAGCCGGTAGAGCACGATGCCCAGCCCGTAGACGTCGGCGCGGTGGTCGGTCTTCTGGCCCAGCAGCTGCTCCGGCGCCATGTAGCGCGGGGTGCCGACGACCACTGGGGCGCCTCCGGAGGTCTCCACGCCCTGATCGCGCAGCTTGGCGACCCCGAAGTCGAGCACCTTGACGAAGTCGGCCCCGTTCTTGGTCGTGAGGTAGATGTTGTCGGGTTTGACGTCGCGGTGCACCACGCCGACGCGGTGCACGGCGTCGAGGGCCAGCGCCACCTGGCGCATCAGGCGCAGCGCGCGCGGAAGCGGCAGCGGCCCGTCCTGCAGCCGCTCGCGCAGCGACTGCCCCTGAAGGAGTCTCCATGACGAAGTAGACCCGTCGCTCGCCGCCGGAGAGCGTCTCGTCGACGCAGTCGTAGATCTCCACGATGTGCTCGTGGCGGATTTTGTTGACCGCCTGCGCTTCCTGGATGAACCGGTCCACCTCCACGCGCGACTGGGCCAGCTCCGGCTTGAGGATCTTGAGCGCCACCCGCCGGTCCAGCGTCTGGTGGCGCGCGAGGAAGACCCGGCCCATCGCGCCTTCGCCCAACGGCTGCACCAACTCGTAGCTGCCGACCATCGGGGCTGCGGGCACGACCGGCGCGGGCTGCGGCTCGAGCGACAGCTCGATGTCGACGGGCGCCGAGAGCACCTGGTCGGCCAGCTGCCTGAGCGCGGCCTTGAGCGCACCGGCGCTGGGGTAGCGCGCGGAGGGGTCCTTGGCGAGGCAGCGCTCGACGATGGGCGTCAAGAGCGCGCAGTGCGCAGGCAGCGGGGCCGGCGTCTCCTCGATCTGCCGGCGGCGCACGACGGAGGAGTCCGCTCCGGTGAAGGGCGGGAAGCCGGTGAGCAGCTCGTAGAGGAGGACGCCGGCGCCGTAGAGGTCGGCCATCGGCGTGCAGCGCTGGCCGCGGACCCGTTCCGGCGCCAGGTACTCCGGCTCGACCAGGATGACGCCGGGCGGGCGCGGCAGCGTGCGGCCAGGACGCAGGAAGGACAGGCCGAAGTCGATGAGCTTGACCCGCGGCATCCCGTCGCAGTCGGCGACGTAGACGGTGGCCGGCTTCAGGTTGCCGTGCACCATCCCCGACTGGTGCATGAACTCCAGCCCTTCGCAGACCTGCAGCGCGACGGGCAGCAGGAGCTCGAGCGGCAGCGCGCCGCGAGAGGTGAGGCGGCTGGCGAGGCTCTCGCCGACCGGCTCGGAGATGAGCCAGAGCCGTCCGTCGGTGGTGGCTCCGGCGTGCACGCGGTGCGCGATGTTCGGGTGGGTGATGGCCTGGCGGGCCTTGGCCTCGGCGGCGAAGCGGGCGACGAGCGCCGGTTCGTGTACCAGGTCGTGGCGCATCACCTCGGCGATGACGTGGTCGGACCCGCGCCAGGGCCGCGCGAGGTAGACCTCGGCCGCAGCACCTTCCGAGACCTTCCGAAGCACCTCGTAGCCTTCGAGCATCGAGCTTTGACCTCGACTCCGTTTCGGCGCTTCGCGTCCGAGCAGCAGTGCGGCCCGACCATAGTATTCGGAGGCAGGGTGGGACGTCGCGCGGCAAGCCCCACCCTTGTAGTGGCATTCGGGAACGGTTCCGGATTGCGGAGGGGCCGGCTTCTCGGACGAGTCGCAGAGCCCAAGGGCCCGAATCCAATCAGGCCGCTAACCCGTTGAAATCATTAGAGCAGGCGATCCTAACCGCTTGATTTTGCTGTGGTTGGCGGTCGGGCCCGCAACATTGATCTGTCGCAGAAGGCCTACGGCCGGCTGGCGAAGGGGTCCAGAAGGTCGTCACGCCCTGCCCCCTTGCCTGCCTTCGACGGCCCTCACCCCCGCCCCCTCTCCGGCTTCGCGGAGAGGGGTGACCTCGTTTCGTGTCAGCACTCGGCTGCCACGCCTGTCTCTTCGGTGACGCACGTCAGGAAGGCGTTGGAGCGAAGCCAAGCGGCTGGACTCCAAGTCCAGCGCCAGACCAAGCCACCCCTCTCCGTGAAGCCGGAGAAGCCGAAGAGGGACCGGGGATAGGGCTCGTCGCCCTACGGCCGGCTGGCGAAGGGGTCCAGGAGGTCGTCACGCCCGGCCCCCTTGCCACCCTTGGCCCGCTTTCTCGGCTGCAGCTTGACCACCGCCGGCGAAGGCGAGTCGGGACCGATTCGCACCGTGGCCGGGGACACGCCGTCGCGGACCAGCCGCAGCGAGAGCGCTCCATCCAACGGGACCGCGACGCCGACAGGCGTGACCCCCAGGTCCTCGCCGGTGTCGACCCGCAAGACGCGTGCCCCGCGAGGCTGGGAGGTGACGACGACCCGTCTGGACGTCGGCGTCTCGGGCGCGGGCTTCGAGATCGGGACCTCGACGAGCGGCAGAGCCAGCGGCACCTCGGCGACTTGGATGGGAGCAAATGCTGGCGGAGCAGGTTGACGGGCGGCCGGCGGCTCCGGCTGCAGCACTGGCGCAGCAGGCGCCGAGGGACGAGCGAGGACGGCGACGGCCACGCCCAGCGCCATCCCGCCCAAAGCGAGCGGCAGAGCCAGCGTCATCTTTCGGCCGGACCGGCGGGCCGGGTGCCGCGGCTGCTTCGGCTCCGCCGCGGTGCGGACCGGGACAGCCGGCTCCGCCAGCAGGCCATCCAGGGCACTCCCGACCTCGGCCATCGTCTGCGGCCGCCGTTCGGGATCCTTCTCCAGGCAGGCGGCGACGAGCGCCCGAAGCGCTTCGGGAACGGTCTCGTCGCTCAGAGTCCGCGCCGGCAACGGCGCCGGCTTCTCGTGAACGATGGCCTTCACGAGCCGCTCGAGCCCCTTCGCGGTGGCGAAGGGAGGTTGTCCGACGACGAGCCGGTAGAGCAGGACCCCAAGCCCGTACACGTCCGCGCGGTGGTCGGTCTTCTGGCCCAGCAGCTGCTCCGGCGCCATGCAGAGCGGAGTGCCCACGACCACGGGCGACCCGTCGGAGGACATCTCCACGCCTTGGTCGCGCAGCTTGGCGACCCCGAAGTCGAGCACCTTGACGAAGTCGGATCCGTTCCGGGTGGCGATGAAGATGTTGTCGGGCTTCACGTCCCGGTGCACCACGCCAACCCGGTGGACCGCGTCGAGCGCGAGCGCCACCTGCCGCATCAGGCGCAGCGCCCGCGGCAGCGGCAGCGGCCCGTCGCGCAGCAGCTCGCCGAGCGACTGGCCCTGCAACAGCTCCATGACGAAGTAGACCCGCCGCTCGCCGCCGGAGAGCGTCTCGTCGACGCAGTCGTAGATCTCCACGATGTGCTCGTGGCGGATCTTGTTGACCGCCTGCGCTTCCTGGATGAACCGGTCCACCTCCACGCGCGACCGGGCCAACTCCGGCTTGAGGATCTTGAGCGCCACCCGCCGGTCCAGCGTCTGGTGGCGCGCGAGGAAGACCCGGCCCATCGCGCCTTCGCCCAACGGCTGCACCAGCTCGTAGCTGCCGACCGTGGAGAGCGCCGGCTGGCTCGTGGACTGTTCCGGCGCCTCGAGAGAGACCTCGACCTCCACGGGTGCCGAGAGCACCTGGTCCGAAAGCTTCTTCAGCGCAGCCGCCAGGGCGCCCGCGCTCGGGTAGCGCCCTTCCGGGTCCTTGGCGAGGCAGCGCTCGAGGATGGGCGCCAGGAGTGCGCCGCTCGCGGGCAGCGGCGCCGGGGGCTCTTCGAGCTGGCGGCGCCGCACGGCCGCCGAGTCCGCGCCGGTGAACGGAGGAAAGCCGGTGAGCAGCTCGTAGAAGAGCACCCCCGCGCCGTAGACGTCGGTGCGCGGAGTGCAACGCTGCCCGCGAATGCGTTCCGGGGCGAGGTACTCCGGCTCCACGAGGGTGATCCCAGGCGGGCGCGGCGTCGTGCGGCCGAGGCGCGTCGACGACAGCCCGAAGTCGACGAGCTTGACCTGTGGCGGAGCGCCCGGGCGGTCCTGGACGTAGACCGTGGCCGGCTTGAGGTGGCCGTGGACGGTCCCGGAGCGGTGCATGAACTCCAGGCCCTCGCAGACCTGGAGGGCGATGGGCAGGAGCGCCTCCAGCGACAGCGCTCCGCGCGAGGCGAGGCGGCTGGCGAGGCTCTCGCCGACCGGGCCCAGGACCCGCCAAGGCCTCCCCTCCGAGGTGGTCCCCGTCCGGACAGGGTGGACCAGGTTCGGGTGGGCAATGCGAGGCCGCGTGGTGCCGTCGTCGGCGAATCGAGAGGCGATCGCGGAGTCGCCGGCGAGCTCGGCGCGCAGCAGCTCGACGAGGACGTTCACCTGGGGAGAGCCGGTGCGGGGCCGCGCGAGGAAGACCTCGGCGACCGTTCCGTCTGCGAGCTTGCGCAGGACCTCGTACCCCTCCACCACCACCTTGACTCTCCCGTCGTTGGGGTCGGCCGTTTTTGGGAGTTAGGACAGGTTGGCGGCGCGTGCCGTCCCTTCTTTGTGGTGGCCCCCATCGGGCCGCCGCGGCGTCACCCGCTTCGGGCCTCCCGGAAGGCCGTGCGACGTGAGCCCGGCCTGGGCATCACCCGAAGAGCTTCGACCAGCACGCTTCTCTTCTTCTCGCCCGCCTGTGGTGGCGACGCCTGCGCCAGCTTGCGCAGGAACGCCGCGCTCAGCTGACACACGCGAGGGAGATCCGGCTTCCCGGATCTCCCTCGCGATGACTTCGAGTGCCTGGCGAGCTCAGCCGACCTGCAGCGTGTAGCGGCCGCCGTTGGCGCGGATGGCGGCCTCCATGTCGGCGCGGAACCGGCGCTGGACGTTGGCGTCGCCGACGATGCCGATGCAGCCGTTGGTCCCGGCGCTGCCGCCGTCCGGGTGGATGCGCAGCTCGGTGCGGGTGGCGCCGACGCGCGCGTCGTACTTGTCGTTGAGCGCGAAGCTGTAGCCGACGCCGCCGACCACCATGCCCCGGGTGTTGCGGCTGTGCATGTGCTCGGTGACCGTGTACGTGCCCTGGGGGAGGCTGCCCTTGCCGTAGCCGCCGCTGCGGAAGTCGTAGGTGTGGCCGTTGACGGTGAGGGTGCCGGTGGTCATCTGGTTGCGCTGCCCGGCGTCGGTGGTCTGGCTGACCTGCGCGCGGCCGTCGACGCCGCCCACGGTGCTCGCGCTGGGGTTGGTGCGGGCGGGGCCGGCGTCGAAGCCGTCCGAGTAGTAGCGCGACAGTGCGCCGCTGGTCCGGTTGCCGACGATGCCGTCCGCCTGCAGCCCCTGCGAGCGCTGGAAGGAAGCGACCGCGGCCCTGGTCTGGGAGCCGAAGATGCCGTCCGCCGTTCCCACGTTGTAGCCGGCGCTCTTGAGAGCGTTCTGGAGCCGGGAGACGTCCGCGCCGCGAGAACCGATGGAGAGCATTTGACCTCCGGAAGAATGGTTTCTGTAGAGATTCTCTGGGCACTTCGAGATCGGTTTCGGAGCCGTGGCCGACTGGCGCAAGTCCTTGAAACGAGGCCGGAAAGAAGGCCGTCAGCTTTGACAGGCTCTCCACCGACCGCCGGCCTGCTCGCCTGGCGGAAGGCGTGTTCCACGCAGTCCCAGCAGGGTGCTCCTTCCCCTCGGGTGGCGACCCCACGCTTGGCGGGGACCCCGTGTCCCGAGGGAGCAGGGAGTGAGCTGGCGTCGAGCCTCCAGGATGGCCGCCGTCTCGGTCCTGGCGATCGTCTTGTCTTGCAGGCGCGGCTCCGAGCCTCCCGCCGCGCCGCCGCCGATGACGCTGGGTCCCGAGGACGTCGTGACCGTGGCGCCCTGCGAGCTCGAAGCCGGTCCCTCCATCAGCGGGACGCTCCAGCCCCGGCTCGCCGCGACCGTGCGCGCCGAGGTCGCCGGGCCGGTGCGCGAGGTGCACGTCGAGCGCGGCCAGTCGGTGGCGGAGGGGACGCTGGCGGTCGTGCTCGACGACACCGCCGAGCGCGATGCCCTGCTCGCGGCGCGCTCCGCGGTCCGCTCCGCCCGGAACGCCTTGCAGGTCGCCGAGCAGGAAGCGGTCCGCAGCCGCAAGCTCGCCGAGGCCGGAGGGCTCGCCCAGCGCGACCTCGAACGCGCCGAGGCCGCGGTGGCGCTCCAGCACGCGCAGCTGGCCGACGCCCAGGCCCGGCTCGCCGTCGCCGCGCAGCAGATGGACCGCACGCGCGTGCACGTCCCGTTCGCCGGCGTGCTCAGCGAGCGCCCGGTGAGCCAGGGCGACATCGTGCAGGTGGGGACCGCGCTGTTCACCGTCGTCGATCCCTCGACGCTGCGGCTCGAGGCCCAGGTGCCGGTGGCGAACCTCTCGCGGCTCTCGCCGGGGACGCCGGTCGACTTCTTCGTCGCCGGCCTGCCCGACCGGACCTTTCGCGGCCAGGTGGAGTACGTGCAGCCCGTCGTGGACCCCGCGACGGGCCAGGTGCGCCTCGACGTCGCCCTGCCCAACCCCGGCGGTCCGCTGCTGGGGGGCCTCGCGGCGCGCGGGCGGGTGGTGACCGAGGTGCGCCGAGGGCTGTGCGCGCCGCTGGACGCGGTGGACTTCGCCACGGCGCAACCGGTGGTGCTGCGCGTGCGCCCGGACCAGGTGATCGAGCGCATGCCGGTGCAGCTGGGCCTGCGCGACGAGCTGTCGCAGACGGTGGAGGTGGTCTCGGGCGCGCAGGCCGCGCAGGTGCTGGTGCGCGGCTCGGCCCGCGAGAGCGTCGCGCCGGGCACGCGGGTGCAGCTGCCGCCGCCGCGCCCGAGCGAGCAGAACCAGGCGCGCACGCCGCCGCGCAGGCCCTGACGGCCGCTGGGGCGGGACGAGAGGACGGACGACCGGTGTTCATCTCCGACTTCGCCATCCGCCGGCCCATCGTGACCGTGACCGCGATGCTGGCCCTGACCATCTTCGGGCTGGTCGCCCTCGGCTCGCTGCAGACCGACGAGTTCCCGGACGTGCAGCAGCCCATCATCGCGGTCTCCATCCCCTACCCCGGCGCCTCGCCGTCGACCGTGGAGCGCGAGGTGCTGGAGCCGGTGGAGGACGCCATCTTCGCCATCAGCGGCGTGGACGGGGAGCGCACCACCGGCAGCGCCACCGACGGCCTGGCGCAGCTGACCGTGTTCTTCGACTTCGAGAAGGACATCAACCAGGCCTCGCAGGACATCCGCGACGCCATCTCCAGCAAGCGCGCCGACCTGCCCGTGGAGATGGAGGAGCCGATCCTCACCCGCTTCGACCCGGCGGACATCCCCATCGTCTCGCTGGCGCTCATCTCCTCGACGCACTCCGCGGCGGCGCTGACCGCGCTGGCCGACCCGGGCCTGGTGCGCGACCTGCGGGCGGTGCGCGGCGTGGCGCAGGCCACGGTGGTGGGCGGGGTCAAGCGCGAGCTGACCGTGCAGGTCGACCCCGAGAAGCTGCGCGCCGCCGGGCTGGGCGTCCCGGACATCGTCTCCGCGCTGCAGGCGCAGAACCTGGCCGCGCCGGTGGGGCGGCTGGACCAGCCCTTCACCGAGCAGACCATCCGCCTGCTGGGCCGGCTGGACACGCCCGAGCAGTTCGCCCAGGTGGTGGTCGCCGAGCGGGGCGGCGCGCCCATCCGCCTGGGCCAGGTGGCGCACCCGCTCGACGGCACCGAGGAGGCGCGCACCGCGGCGCTCTTCGACGGCCGCGAGGCGGTGGGCATCGACCTCCTCAAGTCCAAGGGCCACTCCACCACCACCGTCGCCCAGGAGGTGCTGCGCCGGACCGACGCGCTGCGCAAGACCCTGCCGCCCGGGGTGGAGCTCAAGGTGGTGGTCAACGCCGGCGAGCGGGTCGCCCACGCGGTCTCCAACGTCGAGGAGGCGCTCCTCCTGGGCGCGCTGCTCACCGTGCTGGTGGTCTTCCTCTTCCTCAACTCCTGGCGCTCGACGGTCATCACCGGACTGGCGCTGCCGGTGAGCGTGTTGGCCTCGTTCATCAGCGTCTGGGCGTTCGGGTTCACGCTCAACACCATGTCGCTGCTGGGCCTGTCCCTGGCCATCGGCATCCTCATCGACGACGCCATCGTGGTGCGCGAGAACATCGTGCGCCACGTGGAGCTGGGGCTGGACCACGTCGAGGCCGCGCACCGCGGCACCGACCAGATCGGCCTGGCGGTGGCGGCGACGACCTTCTCCATCGTGGCGGTCTTCGTGCCGGTGGCGTTCATGTACGGGGTGGCCGGGCAGTGGTTCAAGCCGTTCGCGCTGACCATCGCCATCTCGGTGCTGGTGTCGCTCTTCGTCAGCTTCTCGCTCGACCCGATGCTCTCCGCGTACTGGGCCGACCCGCAGATCCGCGGCGAGAGGCGCGGGCGGCTCACGCGGGCGCTGTCGCGGTTCAACGCCTGGTTCGACCGGCAGGCGGACCGCTACCGGGGCGTGGTGGCGTGGGCGCTGGACCACCGGCTGGCGACGGTGGCCATCGGCGCGGCCTCGTTCGTCGGCGCGCTGGGGCTGCAGGCCGTCCTCGGCGGCGCGGGCTTCGTGCCGGTGAGCGACCGCAGCGAGATCTACCTGCTGGTCGAGACGCCGCCCGGCTCGAGCCTGGAGTACACGCGCCGCAAGGTGCTGGAGGTCTCGCGACTGTCGAGGGCGCACCCGGAGGTGGCCTACACCTTCGCCACGCTGGGCACGCCGCAGCCGCTGCGCGCGCCGGGGGTCGACCAGGCGCTCGTCTACCTGAAGCTGACGCCGCGCAAGGACCGCCACGTGAACCAGGAGGCGCTGGGCGTGGGACTGCGGCAGGAGCTGAAGCAGGTGGCCGGCGCGTCGACGTCGGTCTTCACCAGCGGCTTCGGCGGCGCGTTCAAGCAGATCCAGATCGAGGTGCAGGGGAAGGAGATCGGCCGGCTCAACGCGCTGGCCGTCCAGGTCCGCGACGCCCTCGCGCAGGTGCCAGGCGCGGTGGACGTGGGGCTCTCGACGCGCGGGCAGAAGCCGGAGATCGAAGTGCTGCTCGACCGTGCCCTGGCCGGGCAGCTGGGCATCAAGATGGCGGACGTGGCGCAGGCGCTGCGCCCGGCGTTCGCCGGCGTGGAGTCGGGCTACTGGATCGACCCGTCCGGGGAGACGCGCAAGGTGATGGTCCGGCTGGCCCCGGAGGCGCGGACGAACCCCACCGACCTGGCGGCGCTGCCGCTGCTGCTCTCGGGCGGGTCCAACGGCGGCGCGCCGACGACCCTGCCGCTGGGGCAGGTGGCGCGCTTGCGCTCCACGCTGGGGCCCGCGCAGGTCGACCACCTGGACCGCGAGAAGACCATCAACGTGCAGGCCAACGTGCAGGGCCGCTCGCTCTCGGAGGTGGTGCGCGACCTGAACGTACGGCTGGCGAAGCTGCCGCTGCCGCCGGGCTATTCCATCAGCCAGGGAGGTGAGGCGCGGGACCAGGCCGAGGTCTTCGGCCGGGTGGGCATCGCGCTGCTGGTGGCGTTGGTGCTCATGTACCTGATCCTCGTCATCCAGTTCGGCTCGTTCCTGGATCCCCTGGCCATCCTCGTCTCGCTGCCGCTGTCGCTGATCGGCGTGGTGCTGGCGCTGCTGGTCACCGGCGACACGCTGAACATCATGAGCCTCATCGGCGTGATCCTGCTCTTCGGCATCGTCGCCAAGAACGCCATCCTGCTCATCGACTTCGCCAAGTGGTCGCGGGCGCGCGGGGCGAGCCTGCGCGAGGCGCTCATCGAGGCGGGGCGCATCCGGCTCCGGCCGATCATGATGACCACCGTGGCGATCATCGCCGGCATGATCCCGGTGGCGCTGGGGGTGGGCGAGGGCGGCGACTTCCGGGCGCCGCTCGGGCGGGCGGTCATCGGCGGGGTCATCACCTCGACGGTGCTGACGCTGCTGGTGATCCCGACCGTTTACGAGATCCTCGATGGGATGCGGGCGCGGGCCCTGAGAAGGCTCCGCCGCCGGGGCGTGGAAGCGCGTGGAGGCCCGGCACTACCCCACCGACCGTCGCAGGGATGACCGAGTGCGCTTCGGAGAGATGGGTCGCAAGGATGCCCCGGGCGTGGAAGCGCGTGGAAGCCCGGCACTACCCAAGCCGTCGCAGGGATGACCGGGCGCGCTTCGGAGAGATGGGTCGCAAGGATGCCCCGGGCGTGGAAGCGCGTGGAAGCCCGGCACTACCCAGACCGACCGTCGCAGGGATGACCGAGTGCGCTTCAGAGAGATGGATCGCAAGGATGCCCCGGGCGTGGAAGCCCGGCACTACCCAAACCGACCGTCGCAGGTATGACCGAGTGCGCTTCGGAGAGATGGATCGCAAGGATGCCCCGGGCGTGGAAGCCCGGCACTACCCAGACCGACCGTCGCAGAGATGACCGAGTGCGCTTCGGAGAGACGGATTGCAAGGATGCCCCGGGCGTGGAAGCCCGGCACTACCCAAACCGACCGTCGCAGAGATGACCGAGTGCGCTTCGGAGAGACGGATCGCAAGGATGCCCCCGGGCGTGGAAGCCCGGCACTACCCACTGTTGCTGAGGCGTGACCGCTGCGCGAAGCACTGACGCGGGCATCGTGTCACGCCAATGCCCGCATCAAGCAGACGCGGACTCCTCCCCGGAGCCCGGGCAACCCGAGCTCCATCCTCCAAATCCATCAGCGACGGGGAGTGGGGAGGGGCTCAGCGCTTCTTGACCGCCTTGTCGACGAACGCCTGCATCCGGTCGTCGAGCGAGAAGCCCGTCGCCGAGGCGGTGGTGTCGTAGTTCTCGACGTGGGCGCACCGGTTCTCGATGACCACCGGCTGGCCGGTCTTCTTGTCGAGCGCGTAGAACACCACGTTCACGTTCACGAGGTTGGCGTCCTTCGGGTAGTCGATGGCGAAGGGCTTGTTGGCCTCGCCGGGCTTGACCACCTTGGCCACCTTGCCCTGGTACAGGCCCTTGGGCGGGCTGAAGACCTCGATCACCATACCCAGCCCCTTCGACAGGTCGACGTTGGCGAGCGGGGTCTGCTTCGCGGCCTTGAAGTAGCCCTTCTTGGCGCTCTCGAGCAGGGCCTGCCGCTCGCTGTCCATCACCTGCACGGTGAGGCGCTTGCCCTGGTATCGGCCCTGGTTGTCGTCGCACTTCACGCAGTTGCCGTTGCGGCCGATGTAGACGGTGCCGTAGGGCTTCTTCGCCGGGGCCTGGGTCGAGACGGGCTTCACTCCGACCATCGGGCTGTTCACTCGCATCGTGGTTCTCCTCTGGGGAAGTGCTCGACGTCGAGGTCTGCCGCCCGCCCTCCCCTGGCGCACGGCGCTCGGGTCTGCGTGCGGCTGGCGGGTCTCGCCCGAGGTCCACCCCCGGGATGCCCTGGGCCTAGAACGGGCGTGGCTGGCCCATGCCCTCAACGAGACCGAAGCGCCGCACCGTTCCTCCAGGCTCGAAGACGACTGGAGGGCCCCGCCCTTGTGTGCTTCGGCGGCGCAAGGTACCGATCGTGCTGCGATTGGACAAACAGATGGCGGCGAATGCTGTCATCGAGGCTTCCGATGGTGGACCCCCAGCTCTCCGACGTCCGCTACTTCCTCGAGGTCGCGCGGACCTCGAACATCACCCGCGCCGCCGAGCGGCTTGCCATGCGGCAATCCTCCCTGAGCCTGGCCATGCAGCGGCTGGAAGAGGCGATGGGGTTGCAGCTGCTGGTGCGCAGCAAGACCGGGGTGCGCCTGACCAAGGCGGGCAAGCTGTTCGCCGGCTCCTGCCGGCAGCTGGTCGAGGGCTGGGAGGCGCTGAAGGCCTCGACCCAGCGCGCGACGGGCGAGGTCGAAGGCCACTACAGCCTCGGCTGCCACCCGAACCCCGGCCGCTACCTGCTGCCGCGCTTCCTGCCCGAGCTTCCAGCGCCTCCACCCCAAGCTGAACCTGCACCTCGCCCACGAGCGCTCGCAGGTGCTCAACGAGATGGTGGTGTCCTCCCGGCTGGACTTCGCCATCGTCAGCCTCGTTCTCCCGCACCCCGACCTGGTCTCCATCCTGCTCGCGCGCGACCACGTCGGCCTGTGGGCGCACCCGAAGCTGAAGGTCGACCCCGAGAGCACCGTGTTGATGTTGGACCCGGAGGTGAAGCAGTCGCAGGACGTGCTGCGGCTGCTCGCGCGCAAGGGCCTGGGGTTCCGCCGCACGCTCACCTCCTCGAGCGTCGAGGTGATCTGGGCGCTGGCGGAGGCCGGGCACGGGGTGGCGGTGATGCCCGGCAACCCGGTGCGCTTCTCCACCCCGGCCTCGGCCCTGCGCCCGCTCGACCTGCCCTCGGTGCCCGCGGAGCTGCGGCTCATCTACCGCGCCGACAGCGCCCGCACCGCTGCCGCCAAGGAGATCGTCCGGGTGATCCGCGCCAGCTGCACGCTCGCGGCCGCCGGGAGATAGCCGACGGATGGGGGGCGGCCTTGCGCCTGGAGGCCGGGTCCGGCCACGATGCCCGTCCGTCATCTGTCCAGGAGCGAACCATGGCCGAGAAGCACAAGCCCAAGCTGTACGAGCTGCTCGCGGTCGAGCCCGAGAAGAAGGCCAACGCCGAGCGCGCCCGCAGCCAGACCATCGAAGCCTTCCGCAGCAACCAGGCCCACTTCACGGGCATGAAGCGCACCTTCAAGCCCTTCATGGTCGACGAGGCCAAGGGCGAGGTCGCCGGCGAGCGCGTCGAGAACGAGACCAACCTGGTCAAGACGGTCATCGAGGAGCTGGAGAGGACGCTGGCCGCCACCGCCGACGCCTTCGACGTCAGCCTGCAGATCGACGAGGCCAACATGGTGGCCCGCGCCGACCTCACCGTCGACGGGGTGCTGCTCGCCGAGAGCGTCCCGGCGACCTATCTCCTGCAGCTGGAGAAGCGGCTGCGCGAGCTGCGGGTGATGTTCAAGGAGATCCCCACCTTCGACCCGGTGCGCACCTGGCACGAGGACCCGGGCGCGCCCAAGAAGAACGTGCTGCGCGCCGAGCCGGTGGTGACCATCCGCAAGCAGCGCACGCGCAAGTACAACGTGATGCACGAGGCGACCAAGGAGCACCCCGCGCAGATCGATATCGTCGAGGTCGACGACCCGGTCGGCGAGATCCGCAGCTACGACTGGTCCGGGATGATCTCCCCGGGCCGCAAAGCGGCGCTGCTCGACCAGGTCGACCGGCTCATCGAGGCGGTGAAGACGGCGCGGGCGCGCGCGAACACGGTGGAGATCGACCCGGGCAAGAAGCTCGCGGCCAAGGTCTTCGAGCACATCCTCAAGCCGTTGAGATAGGAGGTTTGAAAGGTCGTAGAGCGAATGGGTACAGGCTCAGGCTCATGTTCGTCGTCAGTGCCGGCGGCGGCCTTCAAAGCCGCTCCCCCGGCGTCAAGCTCAGGCTCTTGCCCATAGGCTCATACGAGGGACCTGGCGATGGTCCGGTGGTCTTTTTCGGGGTTGGCGTGGAGACGGGGGTTCGATTCCCCCCGGCCTCCTAAGCCGTAGTCCAGCGGTAGGACACCACGATCAGACAACCCCACGTCCTATACCGGGTCGGAGCCGACCAAGGTCCCCTTCGCGGGAGTTCGAGAGTAGAACGCCAGCCCGACAAGCTGGAGAAGCAGGTGCGACTCCTGCCCGCGAACCGGGCACGCTCGGATGAGGCCGAGCGTGCCCACTTTTTTGCCCTGCCGGGGCCTCGCCCGCGGTTATGAGTGCCGGGAACCTTTCGGAGGCGGGTCGGTCATGCGAGTCAGGCGCTGGGACGAAGGGCGGCTGGGGCCGTTGAACGAAGAGGCGGCGCAGAAGCGGTTCCACCCGGCTCTCTACGAGGTCGCGGTCCGCGAGGTGGCGCCCGCCACCCGGGTCTCGGGCGAGGCGCCGCAGCGCACGCTCATCGCGCTCGAGGGCCGCTGGGTGCTGGAGGCGGACGGGCAGCGCACCTTCGTGCAGCCGGGCGACATGGTCGAGGTCAGCTCGGGCAAGTTCACCTTCGAGACCAGCGAGCCGGTGCGCTACGTGGCCGCCTACCCGCTGCCGCCCGAGAAGGTGCTCAACTAGGGCGAGGTCGAGGCGTCCCCGGTTCAGGTGCCGGTCCGCGCGAGCGAGCGACCGAGCCGGCGACTGAAGTCGCGCCTGACAGCACGAAGCCCGCCTGCGCGGGCTGGATGGAAAGGTGGCTCGAGTGCCATTCGGTGGTCCCCGGAGATCCAGGGCTGAGCATCTCAGCTGGCACCGTTAGATCCGCTTTCCACTCAGCCCGCGCAGGCGGGCTTCGCATCCTCAGGCGCGGCTTCAGCCGCCGGCACCATGCGCCTGCCTCGCCCTCGCCCTGCCTCGCCCTGCCTCGCCCTCGCCCTCGCCCTCGCCCTCGCCCTCGCCCTGCCTCGCCCTCCCTCGCCCTCCCTCGCCCTCCCTCGCCCTCCCTCGCCCTCCCTCGCCCTCCCTCGCCCTCCCTCGCCCTCCCTCGCCCTCCCTCGCCCTCCCTCGCCCTCCCTCGCCCTCCCCTGCCCGCCTCGCCCTGCCCGCCTCGCCCTGCCCCTACCCCTGCCCTTGCGTGCACCGCAGGGTCTGCCCGATTCCGACCTGCACGAAGCAGCGGTTGCAGCTGGTGCAGGTGGTGCTCGCGGCCTTGCCGCTCTTCCACAGGTTGGGCAGGTTCGGCTGGCGGACGAGCGGCCGCGCCATCGAGACCATGGCGACCTTGCTCTCGGCCAGGATCCGCTCGGCCATGGCCAGCGTGCGGATGCCGCCCACGCAGATGACCGGGATGGTCAGCGCGTCGGCGAAGCGGCGCGCCTCGGGCCAGAAGTAGGCCTCGCGCTCCAGGCGGGCGCTGCGCGAGAGCAGGCTCATGGCCGGGTCGAGGAAGCGCGTCACCGGGCCCATCAGTGGGAACTGCTGCTTGAGGAACTGCTTGCCCAGATCCCGCGGCAGCTCGCCCTTGTTCGGATAGAAGCCCAGCCCCACGTCGCCGGTGCCGGCGCTGACCTCGATGGCGTCGATGCCCCAGGCCTCCAGCCGCCGGCCGATCTCCACGCCCTCGTCCAGGGTGAGCCCGCCCGCCTCTCCGTCGTGGGCGTTGAGCTTGATGATGACCGGGAAGTCCTTGCCCACCGAGGAGCGGACCAAGCGGACGACCTCCTCCAGGAAGCGCAGCCGGCGGTCGAAGCTGCCGCCCCAGGAGTCCTTGCGGCGGTTGTGCTTGGGGCTGATGAAGCGGGAGATGAGGTAGCCGTGCGCGCCGTGCAGCTGCACGCCGTCGGCCCCGGCCTTCTTGGCGCGCTCGGCCGCGGCGCCGAACGAGGAGACGATCGCCCGAATCTCGTCTTCGCGCAGCGCGCGGTCCAGCAAGAGGTTGGTCTTGTTGAACCCGGCGGAGGGAGCGGTCGAGCCGCCGTACGCCGTGCAGGCCTCGCGGCTGCTCTGCGGCGGCGCGTGACAGAGCTGGAAGAAGATCTTGCCGTCGTGCCGATGCACCGCCTCGGTCACCTGCCTCAAGGGCGCGAGGGTGTCGTCGTGCTCGAGGTGGACCTCGTGCGGCGTCAGCCAGGAGTCGGGCCGCACCTGCATCATCCCGGTCACGGCGAGGCCGACGCCGCCCTTCGACCAGCGCTCGTAGGTCTCGGCCACCGCGGGCGTGGCCCGGCCGCGCTCGCCGCGGCCGACGACCATCGCCGACTTCACGATGCGGTTGGGGAGGGTCAGCGAGTTGATGCGGATGGGGTCGAAGAGGGCCATGGCGTCTCGCCTCCGGCGCGGACGAGGCTTCTTACCTCATCCGCGCAGCCGGGGCTCACGGGTCTTTCGGGGCTCGGGTAGGCTCTGGACCCTCGGAGGACCGCATGAACCGCTTCTTCTCCTGCCTCGCGCTGCTCGTCACGTTCTCGGCTTGCCCCTCCTCGGACCGGTGCACGCCTGCCCCGGGCGCCGTCGGCAAGGCCTGCGTCGCCGGGAGCCAGACGTTCGCCGTCCGATCCGCGGTCGCCATCGAAGGGCAAGGCTTCGTCGGGGTGATCCTGACGAGCGACGCGCTGGAGTGCGCCGGTGCGCAGACCCGCGCGAGCCCGGCGAAGGCCAAGGACAAGTTCGCGGCCGGCTCGTCGCGCCTGGAGCTGATGGTGGACCTGACGGAGCCGCGGGCCGACCAGGGCCACCGCTACGCCGTCACCAGCACCGACAAGAGCTCGACGAAGGGGACCTCGGCCGGGTACGCCGTCGTGCCCAAGGATGGCGCCAAGGCGAGCTCGAGGATCGCGCAGACCGGCTGGATCCAGCTCGACGAGGTGGGCGAGCAGTCCGTCCGCGGGAGCTACGACGTCTCGTTCGATGGCGAAGGCAGCGCCCTGCGGCTGGCGGGCGCGTTCGAGGCCCGCTACTGCGACTTGTGGGGCGGCCCGTGAAGCGTCAGTAGGGCGCCTGCGTCGACAGCGAGAGCGTCGCCACCGAGATGACCACGTGGGCGCTCTTCTGGACCGGGCCCTTGGGGAACTCGGCGCGGAAGAACAGCGGCGCGCCGCCCATCGGCTGGCTGAGCATCTGGGTGGTGCCGGGGAAGACGTACTCCCAGCGCGTCGAGGAGATCTGGCGGACCTCGGGCTCGGTGTCGATGTCGTTGTAGACCACCACCGCGTTCGGCACCTTGCTGGTCGTGAACTCGCCGACCCAGACGCGCAGGCCGTTCTCGGTGCGCGGCTCGAGGTCGGACTTCACCCAGATGCTGGTCGGGCCGCTGAAGTCGGTCAGGCGCGGCGCCAGCGTGTAGGTCGCGTAGTACTCGCCGCCGGTCGCGGTGGTCAGCGCCAGGTAGACGGTGCGCGGAGCCAGGGCCACCTCGAAGTCGCGCCAGTCGAAGCGGAGGTCGAAGGTGCGCGCGTCGACCTGCGTGGCGCCGCCGAGCGCGTCGTCGCAGATGAACGAGAAGACGCGGGTCAGGTCCTTGCTGGCGCGCCCGTGGATGACCCAGGCCGTCCCGGCGCCGTCCTGGACGGGCTCGATGTCGCGGTCGAACCAGACGGTCAGGCCCGGGGCCTTCGCCGTCCGCGTCGTCGACAGCTCGTCCTGCGCCTCGACCGGAGCGGTCTCTTCCTCGACGGCGCCCACGCCACAGCCCACCAGCAGCGCTGCGCACCAGAGGCTCGAGAACAGGCGGCGCATCATGTCCATCCCTCGGTCGTGTCGCCGGCCTGGTCGGTGCCGGCGGAAGGGCGCAGGTTCTACACCGCAGGGAGGCTGAGTTCAAACGCCCGACCGGGCTGCCGGCTCACCTCTGCAATTTCGCGCCCTTACCCTCGTGCCGGCGGCCCTGTAATCACGGCGGACGAGCAGTCTCTTTGATTACAGGAGAGACTGTCGGGAGGGTCATGCCGAACCAGGCCACAGCCTTCGAAGCCGAGCAGGCTCCCGAAGTCGCCGTCTCGCCGGAGATCGTCCGCGCCGCCAAGCGCCGTGACGAGCGGGCGTGGCGGCTGCTGTTCGGCCAGTTCCAGCCGGCGGTGACCTCCTACTGCCTCGTCTGCGCCCGCGGCCGACGCGAGCTGGCCCTGGATTGGACGCAGGACATCTTCTCGCTGGCCTTCCAGAACCTCGACCACCTTCGCGACGACGCCCGCTTCGCCGGCTGGCTCTTCGCCATCGCCCGCCGGCACTGCCTGCGCCACGCCCGCCAGAGCGACCGCGAGCGCCGCCTCTCGGACACCCTGGCGCTGGTCCTGGCCTCCGACGCGCCGCCGGAGGCGCACGAGGAGGCCGCCGAGCGCGAGAGCTGGATCGCCACGGTCCGCGCGGCCTGCGAGGGCGTGGAGCACCCGGGCCACCGCGAGGTCGTGCTGGCCCACTACACGCGAGGCGAGAAGACACGGGACATCGCCGCGCGCCTGAACGTCCCGCACGGCACCGTGACGGTCACGTTGATGCGCTTCCGGGAGCGGCTCAAGCAGCGGCTGGCCGAAGCCCTGGCCCGCGGAGAACTGCAATGACCTCCAGGACGCACCAGCTTCTCGAGGCGGCCCGGACGCGCCCGCTCACCCCGGCCGAGCGCCTGGAGATCGACGCCCGCGAGGCTGCCCGGCTGGACCCGCTCGCGCTTGCGGAGGCGCTCGCCGGCGGCAAGCAGCGCCTGGCCCCAGAGGAGGCGGACCGGCTCTTCCGCGGCGCAGGCGCGGGCGCCGCCGCGGGGCCGGCCTCGGACGAGGAAGTCACCGCGGTGATGGAGGTGGGGGACTCGCTCGCGCTGGCCGAGGCTCTTGGAGGCGGAATGCAGAAGCTCACGCCGGAGGAGGCTGGACGGCTGTGCCCGACGCCCGCTCCGGCGCTCGTTCCGGCCGCAGCGACCGCGACGGCGACCGCCCTCGCCCCGGAGCCGACGCTGCAGGTGGTCGTGCTGCGCGGGCCCAACCTCGTCGCCACCCAGGCGCTGGGCCCCGGTGAGTACGCGCTGGGAAGCGACCCCAACTGCGAGCTCCACCTCGACGATCCCGCCATCGGCCGCTGCCACGCCTTCCTGGTCTTCTCCGACGGCAAGGCCACGCTGCAGACCGTCTCCGACGGCGGCGCGATGCGCATCAACGGCGTCCCGCAGCGCACCGCCGAGGTCCGTGCCCTGGACGACGTCGCGCTCGGGCCGTTCGTCCTCAAGCTGCGGGTGGTGATGCCCAAGGTCTCGCGGCCGTCGGCGGCCTCACCGGCACCGGCGGTCCCGGCGCCTGCGCGACCCGCCGCGGCCCCGCCGCAGGCTCGGCCCGCCCCGTCGGCGCCAGCCCCTGTCCCAGCGCCGGCGCCCCGCTCGCTCCCCGCTCAACCAGCCCCGGCCGCGATGCCCCACCCGGCGGCGCCGGGGCCCAGAGCCGCGCCTCCCGCGCCCGTCGCATCACCTCCCCTCGCGGCCGCGCCCGTTCCCGCGGTGGCCAAGGCTCCGGCGCCGATGCCCGCGCCGGCGTCGATGCCCGTCTCCGCGCCGCCCAAGGGCCGTCACCCGTGGCGCCTGCAGCCGATGCCCGGCTTCGTCCCGCCACCGCCCGAGGAGGATCTCGAGGAGTTGCCCAAGGGCAAGGACCCCGGTCCCGTCCTGCGGGTGCGCGTGTTCTGGGGCAAGGCCGCGGTGGGCGTGTACGGCTTCGAGCCCGGGAGGGAGGTCTTTGCCGGCCCGTCCGACGCCGCGGACGTCGCGGCCTACCGGCTGCCGCTGCCGAGCACGAAGTTCCTGCTCGCCAAGAGCGACCGCGCCGGCCGGTGGACGCTGCGCATCCCCAAGGAGCTGAAGGCCTTCACCTTCGAGAAGAGCGGCTGGCGCCCGGTGCAGGGCGTCGCCGAGAAGGACGCGTGCAGCTTGCCGCTCGAGCCGGACAAGCTCGTGCGCCTGGGCGACGCGACCTACTCGCTCGAGGTGCGCGTCGAGCGCGTGCGCCGCGCGCCCAGCGCAAGCTTCCGCTCCTTCCTGCGCTCGGGCGTGGCGCTCCCCGCGGCGACGGTGGGCCTGTTGGGGGCAGCGGCGGTGCTGGCGGTCGTCTTCATGCCCCGCTACGACGAGGCCAAGCAGGACTTCACGCCGCAGCAGATGCTGCGCGCCGCCAAGGCCGTGCTCAAGCCGCCGGAGAAGAAGAAGGAAGAGGTCAAGAAGCTCGAGAAGCTCGTCGAGAAGCCCAAGGAGCGCGACAAGAACGAGCCCAAGGTGGACCTGCCGCCGGACGTGCCGCGCAACAAGAACACCGCGCAGGTGAGCGCCGCGCTCAAGAGCGTGCAGAAGGTGACCTCGGGCCTGGCGGTGGAGAGCCTGCTCAAGGCAACCAGCAAGCTCACCGGTGGGCCCAAGGGCTACGGCGACAAGGGCATGGGCTACAAGATCTCGCCGCTCACCGGGAAGCCGCCGGTGGCGATGGCCGGCATGAGCTTCGGCCCCGGGCTGGGCGGCTTCGGCACCGAGACCAAGGGCATCGGCGCCATCCGCGGCATGGGGGGCGGCGGTGGTGGCGGCATCGGCAGCTTCAGCGCGGGCGGCACCGGCAAGGGCAAGGTGGGCGGGACGGTGGTGGCCTCGGCGGCCGGGTTCAAGCAGCGCGGCGGCGGCGGGCAGCTGGCGCGCGAGCTCATCGCCAAGGTCATCAACGAGCACATGGGCGAGATCCGCGGCTGCTACGAGCGGGCGCTGCTGCGCGAGGCGGGGCTGGCCGGAAAGCTGAACCTCGAGTGGACCATCGGCACCGACGGGCGCGTCGAGGAGGTCAAGGTCAAGCAATCCACGATCAAGGGCGCCGAGGTCCCCAACTGCATCGTCGGCTCGCTCAAGACCTGGCTCTTCCCCAAGCCCACCGGCGGCAAGGTCATCGTCAGCTACCCGTTCCTCTTCAACTCGGTCGGGTTCTAGCCACAAGAAGCGCTGCAGTTCATCGGTCTCATAGGTCCCATGCGACCTATAGGACCTATGCGACTTATGGGACTGATGGGACGCCGTGGACGGCTGCCACTTCCGAAGTGCCGGTGCGCCTGCGTCTTGGCCTCTTGATCCGGGCTCAGGCGATGATCAGCGCCACCGCGGCCTGGTTGTAGCCCACGCCCGAGCCGACCATCACCAGCCGGTCGCCGCGCTCGAGCTTCCCCTTCGCCCGCGCGTCGTCGAGCGCCATGGGGATGCAGGCCGAGCCGGTGTAGCCCCAGTCCTCCATCACGGTGTGCGTCTTCTCCATCGGCAGGCCCAGGTCCTTCATCACCAGCTCGATGGAGGGCTTGCGCACCTGGGTGAAGAGGATGAAGTCGATGTCCGGGACCGCGAAGCCGCAGCTTCGGCGAGCTTGCGCACCAGCCGCGGCCAGCCCTCGTGGTTGACCTCGGGCGGGTAGCGGTCGAGCACCCTCACCGTCGTTCGCCCCGCCTTCACCGACTCCACCGTCGCCGGCTCGTAGGTGCCTCCCGAGTAGATGCCCCAGTACTTGTGATACTGCCCGCCGGCCTGCGCCGCGGCGCCGACGAAGCCCGGCCGGTCGCCCGCGACGAGCACCGCCGCGCCCGCGCCGTCGCCGTAGAAGAAGGTCATCGGGTCCTTGGGGTCGGCGAGCTTGTGCATCAGGTAGGCGCCGACCACGAGCACCTTGTCGATCCCGGGGCTGGTGGCGATCCACCCGGCGGCCGAGGCGATGGCCGTCGGGAACGAGGCGCACGCGCAGCCGACGTCGAAGGTGCCCGCGTTCACCGCGCCCAGCTTGTGCTGCAACACCACCGAGGTCGCTGGCGTCACGTAGTCGGGCGAGTCGGTGCCCAGCACGATGAGGTCCAGGTCTTCGGGCGCGAGCCCCGCGCGCTCGATCGCCACCTGCGCGGCACGCAGCGCCAGGTCGCTCGTCGCCCAGTCCTCCGGCGCGTGCCAGCGGCAGCGGATTCCCGAGGAGGCCTCCATCTTGTCCACGAACTCCGGCAGGTGGGCGAAGGTCTTGCGCAGCTCGTCGTTGGGGACGCGGATCTCCGGGAGGTAGCTGCTCGTCGAGGCGAGCATGGCGCAGCGGGTCATGGGGTCCTCGCGGTCGTCGGTGGCCTTCGGTCCCGCCCCCGCTTCCGGACCCGAAGTCTAACGCGCGAATTCAGTTCGTCTCGCTGGCCTGCGGCGCCTCGCCTGGCGCCGGACGTCCCGGCCCGAGTTGCATCGACCACCCTGGCTCGGGGAGGACCCACCACACGGGACACCCGGCCGGCGGCGGCAGGTGGTTTAGCTCGGCGAACCGGCAGCGCTGCGGCTGGCTGGACTCGAGGGTCTTCACCGCCCCGTCCACCGACACCGTGAACGGCAGCCCGGGGCGGCGCATGGCCTCGAAGAGGCGCACCGCGACCTCGGGGTGCACCGTGCCGTCGGGCGCAACCTCCGAGCGCACGCCGTCGATGTCGACCGTCATCCCTTCCGGACAGCTGGCGACCGCGTCCGCGGGGCCCGGCCCGTCGTACTCCTCGACCCAGTTGGTCTTCGGGTGCGCCAGCAGCGCCCAGGTGCCGACCGCGTCCAGGCCCAACACGATGCCGGTGACCAGCGCCCCCACGTCGAGCTTGCCGTCGTCGCGCTTGGCGAGCCCCAGCGCCGTCGCCGCCATCGCCGTCTCCGAGAGCCCGAAGAAGCCGATGAGCACCTTGTGGGTGGGCTCGTAGAGCCAGCGCTCGGTGCGGTAGTGGGCCTGCGACCAGCGCGAGTTCTGGGTGCACACGAGCCGCGCCGCAGGCGGCGGCACGGGCACGGCGACCACCACCGGCGCGGGCACGACGACCGGAACGACGGCCACCGGCGGCGGTCCCGGCGGCGGCACGACGATGGGCCCCCGCCACGGGGGCGGCGGCACCGGAGCCACGAAGACCGGTCGAGGGCGGACGACCACGACCGGCGGGGGCGGTGCAGGAGGCGGGGGCGGTGGGACGTAGGCGAGGTCGACGTGGAGCGTGGTCTCCCGCGTCCCCGTCGGCTTCCAGGTCGTCCACGAGCTGGAGGAGCACCGCTTCTCCGCGCCGGTCGCCTTGGCGATGAGCGTCGCGGTGGCACAGCCCTGCGCCAGGGACAGCGTCGAGAGCGCGAGAAGAATCCTGAAGGTCGTCCGCACGTTGCGCCTCACACCCGGCCCCACCTGCCGCGCCTTGGACGGCGCAGGCGGTGGCGTATTCGATGGTGCCCTACCCCTCGTCCTTCGGAAACCTTCTCTTTGCCGATGGCGTGGCCCGGTCGCTCGGCGCCCGTCCTTGCGGCCGAACGTGTCCCGACGTTACTGTTCGCTCGGTTCAAGGCGTCTTGAACTCTAGAAATCGGACTCTCCCATGGACCTCGCCCAGCAGTTCGTGCAGACCGTCGATTCCCGCCTCGGCGTGGCGCTCTCGGGCGAGAAGGGCGGCGGCGTCCTCGCCGAGGCCTCCCGCGCGCTGTGCCTGGAAGCCGGCGGCAAGCGCATCCGCCCGCGGCTGACCTTCCTCTTGGGCGAAGCCGCCGGCGCGCCGCACGCGGCGCTCGAGGACGTGGCCGCCGCCGGCGAGCTCATCCACGGCGCGAGCCTGCTCCACGACGACGTGGTGGACGAGGCCTCGGTCCGCCGGCGCCGTCCCACCGCCAACGCCCGCTGGGGCAACGCGGTGGCGGTGCTCGCCGGCGACTGGCTGCTCTCCAACGCCTTCGCCCTGCTGCGAGCGCACCCGCGGCCGGTGACCACCGGGGCCATCGAGGTCGTGGGCCAGATGTCCAACGCCGCCGCGCTTGAGCTCGAGGTGCGCGGCCGGCTCGACCTGCCGCTCGCCCAGTGGCGCTCCATCGCCGAGGGCAAGACCGGGGCGCTCTTCGCCTGGTGCGGACGCTCGGCGGCGCAGCTCGCGGGCCGCGAGGACCTGCAGCGCGCCTTCGACACCTTCGGCCTGCGCCTGGGCGTCGCCTTCCAGCTCGCCGACGACCTCAAGGACCTGGCCGGCGGCGAGGGCAAGGACCGGTTCGCCGACCTGAAGAACAAGAACCCCTCGGTGCCCATCCTCTGGGCGGCCCAGCGCTCGGAGCCGCTGCGCCGCCGGCTGGAGGCGCTCTGGAGCCAGGAGCACCCCTCCGCCGGGGACGTCGCCGCCGCGGGCGAAGCGCTGCTCACGCAGGGGGCGGCCGAAGAGACCGCTTCGCAGCTCCTGACCGAGGTCGACGCCGCGCTCGGCGCGCTGGAGGTCCTGGGGAACCCCCGCTGGATTCGACGAGCTCGAATCGCTGGCGCGCTCCTTCGCCGGTGGCCTGGGCAAGGAGGCCGCATGAAGGGCCTGGTCATCCCCGACCGCAGCAGCACGCCCCCCGGCAAGACCGACCTCTCCGACTGGGAGGCGCTGGTCGTCGACGCGGTCGGCAACGTCATCGAGTTCTGGGGCTTCCGCGCCAACGAGGGCCGGGTCTGGGCGCTGCTCTACGTCCGCGACCGCACCTTCACCGCCGCGGAGATCGGCACCTCGCTCGGGCTCTCCAAGGGCGCGGTCTCGATGATCACCCGCGAGATGGAGCAGTGGGGCGTGCTGCACCGGGTGCGGCTGGGCGCCGACGCCTGGCGCTTCGAGGCCGAGACCGACTTCCTCAAGATGATCGGCAAGGTGGTGGAGGCCCGCGAGGGGCGCTTCATCGCCCGCGTGCGCAGCGACCTGGTGCGCGCCGAAGAGGCGGCGCAGGGCCGCGCCACCCGCGAGCAGCTCGACCGGATCGTGCGCATGCGCCGGCTGGCGGACCTCGTGGACAAGGCCGTCACCGTCTTCCTCAAGACCGCGCGCTTCGACGTGGCGGGTGCCCTGGGCATCCTCACCGGCAGCCGCGGAACAACAACCCCGACCACGGGAGGCATGTCTTGGAGCAGCCGGGAACCGTCACCTGCGACCTCGAAGGGCGCGTCCGAGCCTTCGACCCGGAGGCCGAGAGGGTCTTCGGGTACAAGCCGGAAGAAGTAGTCGGCAAGCGCCGCCTGCAGGCGCTCACCGCCGGGCTCGTCGCCGTCTCCGAGCTGCCCGGCTGGCTCGCCGCGGCCCGCCGAGACGGCTCGTTCCAGACCGTCACCGCGCTGCGCCGCGCCGACGGGCAGTCCTTCGCCGCCGCGGTCACGCTCACCTCGCTCGCCGACGGCTTCACCGCGACCGCCCAGCCCTTGCCGGAGATGACGGCCGACAAGGCGCTGCCCAAGGGGCTGGGGCCGCGGGTCAAGGCGGTGTTCTCGGTGGCGCGCGTGCCGTTCCTGACCGCCACCATCGCCCCCGTCGCCTTCGCCGGCGCCTGGGCCTGGGCGGTGGGGGTCGCCCGTCCGTTCCCGTGGCTCGTCTTCCTGGTCTCGATGGTCGCCGCGGCGCTGCTGCACACCTCGGCCAACCTGCTCAACGACTACTTCGACTGGAAGAGCGGTGCCGACCCCGGCAACAACGACCACTTCGCGCCGTTCTCGGGCGGCAGCCGCTCCATCGAGCTCGGGCTGCTCTCCCCGACCGGCTCGATGATCGCCGGCGCCTCGGCCATCGTCGCCGCGGCCCTGATGGGCGTCGGTCTCGCCGTCTACCGCGGCTGGGGGCTGATGGCGTTCGGAGCCGTCGGCGCCTTCGTCGCCTGGAGCTACACCGCGCCGCCGTTGCGCCTGGCCGCGCGCCGCGGTCTGGGCGAGCTGTCGGTGGGGCTGTGCTTCGGTCCGCTGATGGTCGCTGGCGCGGTCTTCGCGATGACCGGCCAGGCGGGCTGGCAGAGCTACCTGGCCGGCGCGCCGCTGGGCGTGCTCACGGCCGCCATCCTGTGGATCAACGAGATCCCCGACCTCAAGGCGGACCAGGCGGCGGGCAAGAACAACCTCGTCGTGACGCTGGGTGCGGCCGGCGCGGCCAAGGGCTACGTCGCGCTGCTCGCCCTGGCCTACGTCTCGCTCATCGCCGGCGTCGCGCTGCACGCGATGCCCCTCTGGACGCTGCTCGCGCTGCTGTCGGCGCCGCTGGCGGTGCGCAACGCGAAGATCGCGCTGGCGCACTACGGCGACCGTCAGCTCGTCCAGGCCAACGCCGGGACCATCCAGCTGCAGCTGGCCGTGGGCGTGCTCACGACCGTCGGAGCCGTGGTCGCGGGATTCCTGGCGTAAGCCCGCCAGCGAGGTTGCCAGACAAACCGCGCCAGCATTTCGGCGGCGGCCTCAGCCAGGGTATTGCCCCGTGCTCACCGCTGTTGGCGCCGTGGTCGCTGGATTCCTGAGCTAGGCTGCCCAACCAGGATCCAGGGAGACGCGAATGGTCGGCATCTACTGGCTCGACGTCCTTCTCGAGCAGGGCGCTCTCGAGCGACGCGCCTTCCTGGAACACCTTCAGAAAGAAGGTGGTGCCCTTCGCCCTGGTTTTGCGTTCCAGTGCGCACCGGAGGGGCGCGTCCTCGCGGTGGAGCTCGACGCCAGCAACTCCCTCTCCACCCGCACGAACCTGAGGCTGTCGTCGCAGACGCGAGACCAGAACGGCTTCCTCCCACCGGAGTTCCTTGACGCCGACGACCCGAGTCCCTTGGTCCTCGTCGCCATGAAAGGCGACGTCGTAGATCTCCTGGCTGAGGACGCGACGCTCTGGTGCTACAGCGGCCGCGATGCGGAGTTTTCCTGGGAGGATCCCATTCCTCGCTCGGTTCAGCGGCGACTGGGCAGTCCCTCTCCTCCGGCCAAAGCGATGATGCCGCCCGCCGTGCTAGCCGAACTCGAGACCACAGGGCCGTCGATTGCACTCAGTGGGCGGATCTACGACTCCTGGTTCGGAACTCCTCCGCAAATCAAGGACGTCCTGGAAATCTCACCGCACGCAAAGCTGTCCGTCGAGACGGCTAGGGTCCATAGGAACAAGCCAGCTGTCGTCCAGGAGTGGCACGACTCATTTGCGCAAATGGCCGTCCACATGCGCTTCCACGGCGCATGTCAGCCCACGTGCTGGCGAGAGAAGGACCATTACGTCTTCCTTCAAGCCGAGGAACAGTGGTGCCTCGCCTGGGCGGTCGCGCAAGGCGATCTGGCGAAGCCCGATCCCCCGGTCTTCGCCAAGACCGACCGAGAGACCATCGTCCCCTTTGCGGCGTCGACCTCGCAGTACTCGGTTCTCTTCGTGCTCGCCTGGATGCTCTACAGCGGCGGCGCGGGCGTCCACGGAGTGCTGAGGGAGTACAAGGCTTCGCTCGAGGATGGTCTCCTCGATCTCAACTTGCCGTCCGTCCCGTGGTTCCTCAACGACGTCATCATCACCGGCGATCGGGACGCATGGGTGCTTCTTGGAGACGAGACCTGCGTCCTCGCTCCTGACGATGCGTCTTTCGACCGCTTCCTCGAGCGCCGCAGGCTTACTCGCGATGACGTCGCCCTGGAGTCCTTCCCTTAGAGGCCGACCCACTTCAGGCGTATCGCTTCGGTCACCTGCTGCAGAGCTACCCGGGGTACTGCCCGGCGATGTACTCGTTCAGCCGCGCGATGGTCTCGGTCTGCGCCGAGATGATCCAGTTCACCAGGTCGCCGATCGAGACCATGCCGAGCACCCGGCCGCTCTCCAGCACCGGAAGGTGACGCAGGTGCCGGTCGGTCATGTAGGCGAGCGCGAGGTCGACCGTGAAGTCCGGGGGCACGGTGAGCAGCGGCGCCCCCATCACCTCGCGCACCAACGTCTCCTTCGACACGCGACCGAGCAGCGCCACCTTCCGGGCGTAGTCGCGCTCGGAGAACATGCCCACGGGCTGCGCGCCGTCCATCACCAACAGCGCGCCAATGTTGTGCTGCGCCAACAGCTGCAGCGCGTGGAAGACGGTGTCCTGCGGCGCGACCGAGAGCACCCGGCTCCCCTTCTTGGCGAGCACCCGGCGGAGCGTGTCGTTCATCTGCATGGCTTCCTCCCCATGGAGGTTTGCTTAGCCACGCCCCCGCCCGACTGCTCTGGGCGGGCGCCCGCCCGGATGGGCCGGGCACATTGCCCCGGCCGCGGGCGTTGCGCTTGAGGCTACAATCCCGGCCGCGAGGTTCACCCCTGGACACCTTTCTCGAGCCCGGCGACCGCCTTCCCCTCACCTGCTCCCGTTCGGGCACCTGCTGCCACAACAAGGCCATCTTCCTGAACCCGTGGGAGCTCGCCTGCTTGGCGCGCGAGAAGGGACTGACGCCCAAGAGCTTCCGCCAACAGTTCACGGTCGGCGGCGGGCTGCGGCTGCGCATGGACGACCGCTCGCCGAAGGCGACCTGCGCCTTGTACGCCGGATCGACCGGATGCTCGGTCTACCTCGGCCGTCCGCTCGCCTGCCGGCTCTTCCCGCTCGGGCGCCAGCGGCAGGGAGAGCAGGTCGTCTACCTGCACCGCGGCCAGCGATTCCCCTGCCTCGCGGAGTGCCCGGAGGTGGTCGGGCTCCCGCAGCTGACGGTCGAGGAGTTCCTGCGCGGGCAACAGGTGAGGGCCGGCGAGGCGGCACAGGACGCCTACCTCGAGGTCTCGCTCGAGCTGGCCGAGGGCGCGCTGGTGCTCCTCCTCGAAGGCGGGCTGGTCGAGCACGACGACACCGAGACGCTGATCCGGTGGCGGGCGCTCGGCGAGCTGAGCGATGCCGAGCGCGGCACGTCGCTCCCGCCGGACTGGCTCGACGCGCTCACGGTGCCGTCGCTGGAGGCCAAGCAGGACGCGCCGCAGGAGTTCGCCGCCAGGCACTTCGAGCTTCTTCAGGAGTTCGAGGCATCGCTGCCCGAGCCGGAGGGCCTCGACGCGCTGCGCGAGCGGTGCTGCCTGCGGATGGCGGCCTCGCTGTTCTTGGGGCGTGGCGTCGGGTCGGAGGCGAAGGCGCTGGCGGAGCGGTGGATCCAGGTGGCAGTGCAGCACGGGGCCCCTCCCCCGCCTCCCCGTCGCTGACGGATTTCACAGATATGGGCAAGTGGGCTCACTGCTCCGGGGAGAGCCGTCATGCGCTTCGCGCATCGCTGGGAATGAAAACCCCTATGCGTCGCGTGAGGTGGAGAAGAGGAAGTGCGGACCATTCTGGGCTCGAATGGAGCTTGTCGAAGGCGACCGTTCGAGACCGGACCCTAATGGTGCCCAGCGACAATTAGACCTCCCCGCTGACGACAACTATTTCTCCCCATTCCACAGCAGCGCGTCGGTCATCGGGGCATAGGCGCTCCGCGGCCGGATGCCGAGAGCCAGGAAGCGGTTCGTAGAGGAAAACCGCGACAGGCAAGGCCCCGGCGGCGTACCAGCCCCCGGCTTCTTCCGTGAGGAGATGCCGGTGACCGTGAGCGACGCGCAGGTGAGGCGACTGATGGAGGAGAAGACGAAGTCCGGCCAGGTGGGCATGGCAGCGATGAAGGCCGGGATGGACCGCAAGACGGCGAGCAAGTACCTCGAGGAGGGGAAGCTGCCGTCAGAGCTGAAGACGCCTCGAGACTGGCGGACGAGGCCGGACCCGTTCGCGGAGGACTGGCCGGCAGTGAAGGCGCTGCTGAAGGACACGCCAGAAGCTCGAGGCGAAGACGCTGTTCGAGCACCTGCTCGAACAGCACCCCGAGCGCTACCAGCCGGGCCAGCTACGAACGCTGCAGCGGCGCGTGCAGGAGTGGCGGGCCAAGGAGGGGCCGGAGAAGGAGGTCTTCTTCGCCCAGGAGCACCGGCCCGGCGAGGCCATGCAGACCGACTTCACGCACTGCGACGAGTTGGGGGTGACGATCGCTGGCGAGCCGTTCCCGCACATGCTCTGCCACGTGGTGCTCCCCTGCTCGAACTGGGAGTGGGCGACGGTCTGCCACTCGGAATCGTTGATGGCGCTGCGGCGCGGGGTGCAGTCGGCGGTCTTCAAGCTCGGCAAGGTTCCCGAGTTTCACCAGACGGACAACTCGACGGCAGCCACCCACAACGTGGCCGACGGCAAGCGCGGCTTCAACGCCGAGTACCAGCAGTTGATGGACCACCTCGGGATGAAGCCGCGGACGATCGAGGTCGGCAAGAGCAACCAGAACGGGGACGTCGAGGCGCTCAACGGCGCTGCGAAGCGGCGACTGGAGCAGCACCTCCTGATGCGCGGCAGCCGCGACTTCGAGAGCGCCGACGCGTACGAGCGCTGGGTGCAGCAGGTGCTGGAGAAGGCCAATGGACTGCGGCGGAAGAAGGTGGCCGAGGAGCTTGCCGCGATGACCGAGCTCAAGGTCTCGCGGCTACCAGAGTGCGTCGAGGAGACGGCGACGGTCACCTCGTGGAGCACGATCCGAGTGCGGCGCAACACCTACTCGGTGCCATCACGGCTCATCGGGCACGAAGTGCGAGTGAACGTCTTCGAGGATCGGCTTGAGGTCCTCTTCGGCGGCGGCGAGCCGCAGTTGGTGGTCGAGCGGCTGCGTGGCGAGGGAGGGCGCCGCATCAACTACCGTCACCTCATCTGGTCGCTCGTGCAGAAGCCACAGGCGTTCGCGCGCTACAGGTACCGGGAGGAGCTCTTCCCCTCGCTCGTCTTTCGGCGCGCCTACGACGCCCTCAGCGCAGGGGGCAGCCGCGCCGCAGACCGCGAGTACTTGCGCATCCTGCACTTGGCGGCGACCACGATGGAGAGCGAAGTCGAAGCCGCGCTCGAGCGGCTGCTGGCGGAACATCGGCTGACCAGCGCAGAGCCGGTCAAGGCACTCGTCGCCCCGAGCAAGCCGGAGGTGCCGGTGATGGAGGCGCCCCAGGTCGATCTGCGCGACTACGACGGGCTGCTCAGCGAGGAGGTGGCGTCGTGAGCGAAGCCACCCTGGGGATGTTGTTGCGGGCGCTCAAGCTGCCGGCCTTCGCCGCTCATCACGACGAGGTCGCGCGAGCGGCCGAGCGCGAAGGCTGGACGTTCCAGGCCTACCTGCTCCACCTCGTCGAGCTCGAGTTGAGCGAGCGCAAGCAGCGCAAGATCCAGCGACTGCGTAAGGACTCCGAGCTGCCCGCGGACAAGACGCTCGCCACTCTGGACCCCGAGCGTCTGCCAGCGAAGGTGCGGCGCCAGCTGCCAGCGCTGTGCGAGGGCGGCTTCGTCGACCGGGCCGAGAACGTGCTCGCCTTCGGGCTACCTGGCCGAGGCAAGACGCACTTGGTCTGCGCCATCGGCCACGACTCGTGCAGCACGGCCGGTCGGTGCTCTTCACGCCGACCTACAAGCTCGTGCAGCGCCTGCTCGCCGCGAAGAAGGCCCTCACGCTCGAGGACGAACTCAAGGTGCTCGACCGCTTCGACGCCGTCATCCTCGACGACATCGGCTACGTGCAACAGGACCGAGAGGAGATGGAGGTCCTCTTCACGTTCCTCGCAGAGCGCTACGAGCGGCGCAGTGTGGTCATCACCAGCAACCTCGTCTTCTCTCAGTGGGACCGGATCTTCAAAGACCCGATGACCACTGCGGCTGCGATTGACCGGGTGGTGCACCACGCGCTGATCCTGGAGTTGACCGGCAAGAGTAAGCGGGCCGACGACGCGGCCGCGCGCGACGGACTACAACTGGGGAGCCAGCCGTGAACCGCTTCCCACAAGCGTCCACAGGTTGCGAGTCTCCCCCCACGCCCCCCTCATCCACAGCCATCTCCACAGGAGGTGCAGAACTCGAAGCACCGAGGCTTCGAGTACCCGACCACTACGACTACTGACATAGAAGTATTAGGAGTAAGCGCGGTAAACCGGGATGGGGAGATCTAGTTGTCGCTGATGGGGAAAGGTAGTTGACGCTGGGGAAATGGTGGTGTCGACCCCGTCGGGGAGAATGGTCCGCGCTGTGCGTTGTACCGCTGGTTGTTGCCCCCGGGGAAGTCGCTCGGGTGAGCACGCATGACAGGCTTCGTTGCTGCCAAGCAGCGTAGCGGTCGTCTCCGACGCTGTTCTCACAAGGAGGCCTGCAGCGCTTGGCAGAAGTAGGCCACCCTTGCTCGCCTGAAGTGGGCCAGACGAGAAGCGCAGTTGGGTGACGCTTGTCGGTCGCAGTGCTGGCGGATGCAGTCCCCCGATTCCAGAGGGGATCAAAACGCCACCGCCGAAGGCGGTCCCACGCCTCCGGCGGTACGGCCATCGCTTCCGATCCCACCGGGTCCAGCTCGGTCTCCGCGCCGCCCCGCTCCTTCGCCCCCTGGCAGCTCCAGAGGATGACGTAGACCAGGTTGAGCAGCACCAGGGCGGTCACCACGTAGGAGACGTAGTTGAACGGCCAGACCATGAAGCGCGCCGGGACGAACGGCACCACGGTGTCGTTGTGCGGCCCCGTGTACATCCAGTTCGCGTCGAACGCCCAGTTCGCGAAGAAGACGACCAGCGACCAGAGGAACAGGCCGGCGAGCGAGCGCGCGTGGGTGCGGTGGTCGTAGCGGTACTCGCCCACCAGGAACAGCAGCACCGGCGCCGCGAGCAGGTAGAGGTGGCCCCAGAGGTAGTGCCAGAACATGAAGTTGCCGAAGCTCTCCCCGTTCAGGTTCAGGTTGGCGAAGGAGATGAAGCCCGCCCCGATGGACCAGGTGGAGATGAGCTTCACCAGGTCGTAGCGCTCGAAGAGGATCAGCACCGCCACCGCGATCTTCAGGCTCGCGCACAGGTGCAGCGGGAGGCGCTCCCAGGCGTGAGGGAACGGATAGACGAACTGCAGCCCGCTGGAGACCGCCTCGCTCGCCAGCACGAACGCCGCAGTCCCGGCCATGAACGCCCGGCTCCGCCGCAGCCGCCACAGCTCCTGCCGAAGAGCCACCATCACCACCACCAGCGCGAACGCCAGGACCACCAGCGCCAGGTGCCCTGGCCCGCCCATCCTGAACAGCTCGCTCGTCCCGGTGTGCGGCTCGAAGAACTTCATTGCTGCCTCCGTTGTGTCCCCTCGCCTCGACGCCGGGACAGGACTGCAACGGGTGCGCCGCCCCGGAACCTCGAGCGAGTCCCGAGCCTTGCCCCACCTCGCGCCCCGCCCTCGCGCGGGGCGCTGCACAGCGGTGTGCCGATCCCTGCACAGTTGGCGCTGCCCTTCGGTTCGGAGGGGCTGGCCCCTCGACAGGCTCGGGGTGTCGGGCCTCGACGCGGCAGCCGACTCCAGGCACTCTTGTCCTGCACCGTACATTTGAGCGGGAGGGGGATGGCTCGACGGACCGCCGGCCCCCGCCCGAACACTTCGAGCAAGAGGCGACCGTGCGACGCGCAATCCAGGCCGGAATCGGGATGTCCTTCGCTGCCGCGCTCTTCGCATCGAGCCCCGCGCTCGCGCAGCCCGCGCAGTGCCTGGGCACCGGCCAGGCCAAGTACGTGGTGGACAGCACGCTGCTCGGGCTCATCAACCCGCTGGGCTTCGAGGAGCAGCTGACCGCCAAAGCCTGCTACCCGCTCATCGACGAGCCCGGCATCCTCTTCGACTACTCCCAGTGGGAGGCCGGGGCCTTCACCTACGTCGGCCCCATCTACACGCACCTGGGCGGCTTCGTCGCCATCGCCCCGCTCTCCATCCTCGTGCTCCGGGCCGAGGCCTCGGGCGTGGGCTTCTGGACGGTGCCCATGGCCGGGGCCGGCTACGTGCCGCTGTCCCAGTACCAGAAGTTCGTCCCCGACTCGCAGGCGCCCATCGAGAAGCTGCGCCCGACCACCGGCGTCAACGTCGCCTTCACCGCCACGCTCCAGGGTGCGGCGCCGCTCGGGTCGCGCCTGCAGATCATGGCCTCGGACACCTTCGGCGCCGACTGGTGGACGATGGGCGAGAGCAGCCACTACCTCAACTTCCGCCGCGACGTGGTGCTGGCCCGGGAGGACTGGGTCCTCAAGAACACCCTGCAGGTCGCGCTCGACATCCGCGGCAACGACGAGGTCTTCATCCGCGTCGGCGCCATCGACGACCTGACCTACGTCCCCGGCGTCCCGGGCAGCCACTGGAACTTCCTCCTCAACCAGCTCACCGGCTACTTCTCGGTCTTCGTGCGCCGCGACCTCGTCAAGCACGACACCTGGCTGCGGGACATCGAGCCCTACCTGCGCATCGGCGGCTACACCCACGGCGACCCCAACCGGACCCAGAACGTCATGGTGCTGACCGGCATCAGCCTGGCCTGGGCGCTGCCGATCGAAGGGGCGGCGCGCTAACATCGCCCCCTCCGGCGGGCGAGCAAGGCCCGCCGCTGCTCCCGCCCGAGGAAAGAGGCCGCCGATGACGCCCAGCGAAAGCCGCAGCTCCCCGCGAGTCCTGGTGGTCGACGACGACGCGGCCGTCTCCCGCGTGCTGGGCGCGCTGCTGACGCAGGCCGGCATCCCGGCGACCATCGCCGCGAGCGGCGAGCAGGCCCTGGCGGTGCTCGCCGCGCAGCCGGTGGACGTGGTCGTCACCGACCTCAAGATGCCGGGGATGAGCGGCCTGGACCTGCTCTCCAAGGTCCAGGAGCAGTGGCCGGAGACGCCGGTGGTGCTCATCACCGCCCACGGCACGGTCGCCACCGCGGTCGAGGCGATGAAGAAGGGCGCCGCGGACTTCGTGCAGAAGCCGTTCGAGCGCGACGAGATCCTCTACGTGGTCAAGAAGGCGCTGGCCTCCGCCCAGGCCGAGGACGCCCACCCGAGCCGCCTGCCGGCTGCGGCGCAGGGGACGACGCTGCTCGGCTCCTCGCCGGCGATGCGCGAGTGCGACGAGCGGCTGACCCGCGCCGCCCGCGGCGTGGCCAGCGTGCTGCTGCGCGGCGAGAGCGGCACCGGCAAGGAGCTGGCGGCGCGCGCCCTGCACGAGCGCAGCGACCGCAAGGACGGGCCGTTCGTGGTCGTCCACGCCGCCGCGCTGCCCGAGTCGCTGCTGGAGAGCGAGCTGTTCGGCCACGAGAAGGGCGCGTTCACCGGCGCGGTCGCCCGCAAGCCCGGCCGCGTGGAGCTCGCCGACGGCGGCACGCTCTTCCTCGACGAGCTGGGCGACCTGCCGCTCTCGGTCCAGGTGAAGCTCTTGCGCGTCGTCCAGGAGCGGCAGTTCGAGCGGCTGGGCGGGACGCAGACCCTCAAGGCCGACGTGCGCTTCGTCGCCGCCACCCACCGCGACCTCGAGGCGCTGGTGAAGGCCGGCACCTTCCGCGAGGACCTCTTCTTCCGGCTCAACGTCATCTCCATCCGCCTGCCGCCGCTGCGCGAGCGCCCGGGCGACATCGAGGTCCTGGCCCGCCACTTCTGCGCGCGGCTGGGCCCGGTCAACGGCCGGCCGGATGCGCAGCTGGAGAACGACGCGGTGGCCCTGCTCGCCGCCCAGACCTGGCCCGGCAACGTGCGCCAGCTGCAGAACTTCGTCGAGCGCCTGGTCGTGATGTCCGAGTCGCCGCGCATCGACGCCGCCTTCGTCGCCCAGGAGCTCGCCGCTCAGGCGCCGATGGCCGCCCCCGCCGCGGGCACGATGGCCGCCGAGGACTCGCCGCCGTACGGGTCCGCGCCGGCAGCGCCTTCCCCCTCCGCGGCCGGCGCGCCGACGCTCGACGCCCGCCGGCGCGAGGCGGAGAGGGCGGCGCTGCTCGAGGCGCTGCGCAAGGCCAACAACAACCGCACGCTGGCGGCGCGCATCCTCGGCGTCGGCCGGCGCACGCTCTACAACAAGCTCAAGGACCTGGGGATCGAGTAGGCCTGCATGAGCGCCCTGACGCTGCGCGACTACGTCACGCTCGCCTCCTGCGTCGGGCAGCTCGCCCTGGCGACGCTGGCGCTGACCCGCGTCTCGAAGAGCCCGCTCGCGCTGCCGCTGGCGCTCTTGTGCCTGGACCTCTTCGCCATGAACGGCGCCGACGTGGCCAACTCGGTCACCCGCGCGCAGGGCCCGCAGCTGCGCGAGTGGGTCTGGGCGGACTCCATCGCCGCCTCGCTGCTCTCGCCGGCGACGCTCTACCTGTTGCTCGCCTTCGTGGGCAAGCGGCGCGCGTGGCGCCTGCCCATGGCCTTGGCCTTCGCCTACTACGGCGGCATCGCCGCCTTCTGCGCGACGGCCTTCCTGGGCGTCCAGGCGGCGCGGGACTTCGCCGGCAACCGGCCTTGGTCGTACGCCCTGCTGCCCGGCACCGCCCTCCTCGTCCCCGCGGCCGTCGTGCTCCTCACCCGGCACCTGCGCGAGAACCCGAGCCCCCTCGAGCGGGCGCGCACCTGGCTCGTGGTCGGCGCCTGCGCGCTGGGGTTCGTCGGCAACTTCGCCGACCTGCTGGCCAACACCGGCGTCGACACGCCTCGCCTGGGAACCCTGGGCACGCTGCTGGCGACGCTGGTGCTCACCGGGTTCACCCTGCGGGCCGGTCTCGTGGAGCGGCGCATGTCGTGGCTCATGGCCGCCAACGCGCTCGTCGCCGCCATGGTGCAGCTCTTCGCCTACTTCGCGGTCTTCCGCTACTTCCGCGGCAACTCGGCCGTGCTCCTGCTGGCCCTGCTGACCCTCACGCTCGCCATCGTCCCCGTCGTGCTGCTCATGTCGCGCTCCGCAGCCGCGTACCGGCAGCGGCTCGAGTACCACGCGACTCTGGGCCGCTTCAGCGCGCAGATGGCCCACGACCTGCGCAACCCGCTGGCAGCGATCAAGGGCGCGGCGCAGTTCCTGTCCGAGGCGCAGGCCCAGGGCCAGCCGCCGGCGGACGCGCGAGAGATGCTCCAGCTCATCGTCGACCAGGCCGATCGCCTCGGGAAGGTGGTGGCCGACTACCAGCGCATGGGGCGGGTCGAGCCCAAGACGCAGCCGGTGGACCTGAACGCGCTCGTCGCCGAGGTGGTCGCGGCGCAGGAGCTGGGCGCGCCCCAGGGCGTGAAGCTCGAGAAGGCGCTGGCCAAGGACCTGCCGAAGGCCGCGCTGGACCCCGACCTGTTCTCGAGCGCGGTCGAGAACCTCATCCGCAACGCCTACGAGGCCATGGACGGCGCTGGGACCATCACCGTGCGGACCGAGCAGTCCGTCGACGAGCTCGGGTTCGTGGAGGTCGCCGTCAGCGACACCGGCAAGGGCATGGACGCGCGCGCCGCCGAGCGGGCCTTCACCGAGTTCTACACGACCAAGACCACCGGCTCCGGGCTGGGGCTCGCCTTCGTGCGCCGGGTGGCGGAGGCGCATGACGGCCAGGCGTCGCTCAAGAGCGTCGAAGGCAAGGGCACCACGGTGCGCCTCCGCGTGCCCGTCTCGTATTGACGTTCGGCAGAATTCGGGAGCAGGCCCGGAGGCCAGCAACCGCCCATTCTTGGCCGTCTCCAAGAAGTGGAAAGAAGCACGCCGGGAGCAACGCCACCAAGGCCGCGAGACCGGGGGCCAGCCCCTTCAGTGGGCTTGGACCCAGGTAGCCGGCGGCCTTCAGCCGCCGGACGGCGACGGGGGAGAGTTCCGGCGAACCCATATGAAGGTGGGTGAAGCCGCCGATTTCGCCGGTTTCCCGAGGCGCCGCGGCAAGTTGAGCCGATTGTGTGACAGCGATCACCCAACCGCCGGAATGGAGGCCAGCGGCCAGCCGTTGGTGCGGCCGGGAGGGAAGCGAAGCGGAGGCATCCTCGATGCGACGACTCCTTCCTGCCCTCTCCCTCTTGCTGTTCCCCGCCAGCGTCCTGGCTCAGTCCACGGGGCAGACGCCAGCGACCGACGACTCCGCGAAGGTCGCGTCGCAGCGCCAGGACCGCGGCCGCCTCGGCGTTGAGGTGAAGGAGCTCAACGACGAGCTTCGCGAGTTCTTCGGCGCCCCCAAGGGCCGCGGCGTGCTGGTGGCGCGGGTCGAGGACGGCACGCCGGCCAAGGCCGCGGGCCTCCAGGTCGGCGACGTCATCCAGCGCGTGAACGGCAAAGACGTGGAGAGCGCCTGGGACGTCGTCACCGCCATCGCCGGGCACAAGAAGGGCGAGCGGATCGACGTGGACGTCGTGCGCGCCCGGCGGGACCTCCGCCTCACCGCGACGCTCGACCGCGATGCACGGCCTGCCTGGGTCGAGCAGAAGGCGCACCAGTTCTTCGACCGCGGCAACCCCGGATGGCATCCCGGCTTCAAGGAGATGTGGCGAGCGATGGATGACCAGCAGGACGGCCCGGCCACCGAGAAGCGGCTCGAGGCGTTGGAGAAGCGCATCGAGGCGCTCGAGCGGAAGTGAGCGTGAGCGAAGCAAAGACTTGATCAGAGGCATTGAGCTTGGCACGCTGCCGGCACTGCGTTTGACCGGAGGGGACACCACCATGAGCAGTCGCGAATCCAGGACCCGTTGGATCGCCACCGATGGCGGTCCGCTGATCGTCTTGCCCGTCGCCAAGCAGATGGCCTGGCGCGGCAGCTTCGTCGAGGGCGAGGACGGCGACTTCGTGGTGGACACTCCGGGTGGCAAGTACGCCTTCCGCACCGACTACGACTTCGAGAATCCGCGCACGGACTACGAGCGCGCCTGTGCGGTCGCGGGCCTCGCAGGCGCCCTCGTCGTCGACGGCTCGATGGCGCTGGTCCTTGGCGACGAGCCGCTCCAGACCACCTGGTTGGCGCTCCCAACGGGCGGGATGTTCGCCGCCTTCCACACCGTCGAGCCGGGCGCCGACATCGACGCCGAGCTCTCGACGCTCGCGGGCGCTGCCGCCGACTGGCAGGACGCAGGCCTCGCTCTCCTCGGTGGCGAATACGTCCTGATGGACGCGGTGGACCATGGCGCTGTCCCCGAGCGAGATCCCTTCCCGGTGACGCTGGAGCCTGGGGCTTACGAGGTGGCGAGCGCTTCCGTCGAAACCGGGCTCGTGTCCTGGCGCTGCGTCCGGCTGGCGAGGGCGCAGCTCGTCTAGACGAAAGCGCCTGCTTCTCGTAGCCGGTGCGCTCGTCGCAGCCGTGGTCGCGTTCGCCGGGTTCCGCTACGCCGCGGCGGGCCTCACGTCCGAGGGCTTCCAGCGGGACGCCGACACCCTGTGCCTGCAGGACCTCCGGACGATCAGTGACTGGCTGGACGAGTACGCACAGCGCCACGGCGGCCGGCACCCGCTGAGACGGAACGAGCTCAATTGATCGGCGGCAGGGTCACCTGGCAGACGCCCTCGGCGGTGATCCACTTGATCACGTTCAGCCAGAAGCGCTCGACCTGGTAGTCGGCGTGCGACTCCCATTCCGAGTCGTAGGTGATCCACTCGTCGCACCAGACGAAGACGTGGCCCTTGCCCGGTGTCGCCACGCGCGCCACGTCCCAGGCTCCCTGGTCGGGCTGCCAGGCGACGAGGGTGCCGCCGGTGACCGGGTAACCGTTGTCGACGCCGACCTTCTGGAGGCCCTCGGTGGTCGGGTGCGTCGCCCAGTGCGTCACCGGAACCGTCGACCCGCCGGACTTCGGGAGGATCTGCGTGTTGCCGTAGGCGAGCCCGAACGCGCCCAGCAGCACGTTCACGTTCTCGATCTCGCTCGAGTCGCTGTAGCCGATGAGGGTCATCACGCCGCCGCCGGCCTCGACCCAGGCCTTGAGCGCGTCGCGCTCGGCCGTGGAGTAGCGGCGTCCGATACCCTTGCCCTTGCCCTCCTGGCCGGCCGTGCCGACGCGCACGTCCTGGATGACGATGACCTGGTAGGGCTCGAGCAGGTCCGCGGTGAGCACCTGGCCACCGAGGGAGACCGCGCCGTCCAGGCTCTTGCCGTTGAGCCAGCTGTTGAAGACGTCGCCGTTGCCCCACTGGCCGGGGTAGCCGAGCGTCGCGATCTTCAGGCAGTCGCAGATGCCGTCCCCGGCGACGTCCACGTCGTCGATGATGCCGTTGAAGTCGTTGTCGAAGCCGTCGCAGACCTCGACGTTGGACGCCGTGCCCGAGTCGACGGTCCCACTGCCGCCGTCCGTGTTGCCACCACTTCCACCGTCCCCGTTCACCAGGACGGCTCCGTCGCCGGTGGCGCCGTGGCCGACGTCGCGGGTGCCGTCCACGCCGCCGCCGCAGTCGCACGAGGCCCCCAGGACCATGAGCGCGAAGAACAGTAGGTTGGTTCGCATGCGCCGCTCCCGCCTTCGAGGATGGAGCCAAGTATAGGCGCGTGAACCGCTGCGGGGGGTCACAGGTCCCGTTCGAGGCACTCGCCGGGCGGCTTGTCGTCCCGCCAGCGGACGAAGCGGGCCGCGTGGCGGAACTGGCCGTTCATCAGGGTGTCGTAGGCCACTTCGCAGACGAGCTTCGGGGCGACGGCGGTCCAAGCGGGCTCCCGGCCCCGCGACCAGCGGCTTGGGCCTCCGGGGCTGCGGTCGGCCCGGAACGGACTCTTCTCTCGGACCCACGGCCGCAGGCGCTCCATCGCGTCTCGTCGCAGCACCGCGCTCAGCCCCGAGCTCGTGGCCCAGATACGCGAGCTCGCCGCCTGCGTCGAAGGAGCCGAGCAGGAGCGAGCCGACCCCCGCCCCTGACGCGTAGGGGCGGAATCCCCCGACCACGCAGTCGGCGGTCCGGGCGTGCTTGACCTTGACCATCGCCCGCTGGCCGCTGGCGTACGGCGCCTCGGCGCGCTTGGCCACCACTCCCTCGATGCCCGCCGCCTCCAGCTCCCGGTACCAGCGCTGCGCCACCTCGACCTGGTCGGTCTGGGGCGTGGCGAAGACCCGTCCTTGGCGCTTGCGCAGGATTCCCTCCAGCTGAGCCCGGCGCGCGCTCAGCGGCTCGTCCCGCACGTCGTGACTCCCCTTCGCGAGGAGGTCGAAGACCGCGAAGGAGGCGGGCGTCTCGCGGGCCAGGCGCTCGACGCGCGAGCGGGCCGGGTGGATGCGCTGGAGGAGCGCGGGGAAGTCCAGGCCGCGCTCGGCTTCGATGACGATCTCTCCGTCGAAGACGCCTTCGGGCAACGCGTCGACGAGCGGTCCCAGAAGCTCGGGGAAGTAGCGGTCGAGCCACTGGCCGTTGCGGCTCTGGATGCGCGCCTGGTCGGCCTGCCGGAAGACGATCGCCCGGAAGCCGTCCCACTTCGGTTCGTAGAGCCACCCGGGGCCGCGCGGCAGCTCACCCTCGAGGCGGGAGAGCATGGGCGCAACGGGCGGCGCCAACGGGAGCGCCATGCCCGGAACGTGCGGACGGCCTATCTCTTGGACCGTGAGCTCGTTCGCGGACCTCGCCGACGCGCTGGCCGAGCGTGCCCACGTGGGCGTTGGTCTCCTGCGTGCGCTGGCCATCTCTGCGGCGGTGCGGCTGGTCGAAGGGGCGGTGCCGGGACCTCCCCTTCCTCCGGGCCCCTTGCCGGAGGCCGAGCGCGATCTGACCCGGCGGCTGGTCGAGCTCTTCGAGGACGACTGGCGGCTGGCGCGCGCCGGGCTGATTCCGGCCTCCTCGCTCGGCCTGCCGTGGCTCCAGTACGCCGCGCTGCTCCCCTCCTTCCTCGCCGACCTCCCCGCGGTCCACGCGCGAATGCGCTCCGGGCGCACGCGAGAGCTTGCGGCCCAGGCGCGCCCCGAGCGGTATCCGCGCTACTTCGCCCGCAACTTCCACTGGCAATCCGAAGGCTGGCTCGGGCACCGGAGCGCACGGCTGTACGACCTGCAGGTCGAGCTCGTCTTCGGAGGCGCGGCCGACGCCATGCGCCGGCGGATGGTGCCTCCCGTGGTCGAGCTCGCGCGAGCGCTCCCGGACGCGCCGCTGCAGGTGCTCGACGTCGCGTGCGGGACCGGGCGGCTCCTGCGGATGCTCGGCGAGGCGATACCCGGCGCCCGCCTGACCGGCGTGGACCTGAGCCCCTACTACGTCTCCTACGCGCGCGCCGCGCTGCCCAGGGCGCTCGACGTCTCGCTGGTCTGCGAGAACGCCGAGGCGCTCCCCTTCCCCGACGGTCGCTTCGACGCGACCACCTGCCTGTACCTCTTTCACGAGCTGCCGCCGAAGGTGCGCACCCGCGTAATGGCCGAGCTGGCGCGCGTGACGCGCCCCGGCGGCCGGGTGGTGGTGGGCGACAGCCTCCAGGCGATGGACGCCCCGGCGCTGCGCGCGGTGCTCGAGGCCTTCCCGGTGCGCTACCACGAGCCCTTCTACGCGGGATACCTGCGCGAGGACCTGGGCACGCGGGCCGAGGAGGCCGGCCTGCGCGTCCGGTCGGTGCGGCACGCGTTCCTGACCAAGGTCGTCGTGGCGGAGAAGACCCTTCCCTCACCCTGAGCGCCGGCAGCACGGAGCGAAGCCGGGGCCGAAGGCCCAAGGGGCCGAGCGCTCTCCCCTCGGCCTGCTCTGCGTATCGAAGGGGTCGTAGAGACTGGCCCCTCGACAGGCTCGGGGTGTCGACGACGATCTCGGGGGGTCGACGACCCGCCCCAACCATCAGGTTTGCCGGCGCGCCCCGAAAACGAGAGCATCTGGACGTGAGCTCCCCAGTGCCCGCCGACGACTCCCCCGCCAAGGCCCTGCGCACCGTGCTGCAGGTGGCCGAGGCCCTCAACGGCTCCACCGGGGTCGCCGACGTCCTCGAGCGGGCGGTCGACGCCATCGTCGCCTACACCCGCTTCCCGGCCTGCGGCCTGTTCCGCCTCGACGCCACCGGAACCTGGCTGGAGATGATCGCCCACCGCAACCTGTCTCCGGAGGTCTACGAGCGAGCGCGCCGGCTGCCGGTCGAGGGAAGCCTGACGGGCCACGCCATCCGCACCGCGGCGGTGGTCACCTCCGGCGACCTCGCATCCGACCAGCGCGTCGAGCCCGCGACCCGCACCGCGCTCTCGCGCGAGGGCTACTCCGAGATCGCCTCGGTCCCGCTGCTCCACCAGGGCAAGCCGCTGGGCGCCGTCAACTTCATCTACCGGCCCGACGCCGAGCCCCCGACGCCGACCGAGCGCGAGATCCTCCTCGGCATCGGCCGGACCATCGCCATGGCCCTGGCCAGCCGGACCGCCGAGGAGGAGCGGCGCAAGCTCGAGGAGCAGGTGCACAAGGCCGAGCAGCTCGAGCGGCTGGGGTTTCTGGCAGGCGGCATCGCCCACGACTTCAACAACCTGCTCACCGGCCTTCTGGGAGTGCTCTCCCTCACGCGCGAGCGGGTGGCGGCGGGCGGCGACGCTCGCGCCGCGGCGCCGCTGCTGGACGAGGCGCTCAAGGCCTCGGAGCGCGCCTCGCAGCTCGTCCGCCAGCTGCTCACCTTCTCCAAGGGCGGCGCGCCCATCCTGCGTCCCACCGACGGCCTGCCCGCGCTGGTGCGCGAGTCGGCGGAGTTCTCCGCCCACGGCAGCAGCGTTCGCCTGGAGTTTGACTTCGCGAGCGGGCTGCCCCCGGTGGCCGTCGACGCCGGCCAGCTCGCGCAGGTGGTGCAGAACCTGGTCATCAACGCCATCCAGGCCAGCCCCGCCGGAGACACCGTGCGCGTCGAGGTGCGCAGCTCCGGCGCGCCGCACGAGGGCGGCGTCTGCCTGCGCGTCGTCGACCGGGGCCACGGCATCCCCGCCGACCTCCTCGGGCGCGTCTTCGACCCCTACGTCACCACCCGGCCCGGAGGCAGCGGCCTCGGCCTGGCGACGGTGCGCTCCGTCGTCGAGCGCCACGGCGGCCAGGTGGAGGTCGAGTCCACGGTCGGCCAGGGGACCACCTTCAGCGTCTACCTCCCCGCCACCTCCCAGCCGGTCGCGCCCTCGGACCCCAGCCCCGCCGCGTCCGAGGCGTCGAGCGGCCCGTCCGGCCCGGGGAGGACGACGATCGGAGGGTGGCGGGTGCTGGTCATGGACGACGAGCCGATGATCCTCGACGTCACGCAGGCACGCCTCGAGCACCTGGGCTGCCACGTCGTCACCACCAGCAGCGGGGAGGCCGCCGTCGCCGCCTGCGAGCGCGCGCTCGCCGAGGGCGCGCCCTTCGACGCGGTGATGCTGGACCTGACCGTGGTGGGCGGCATGGGCGGCCGCCAGGCGATGGAGCGCATCCGCGCGCTCCTGCCGACGGTGGCCGCGGTCGTCTCCAGCGGCTACTCGCAGGACGGGGAGATGGCCTCCTACGAGCGCCACGGCTTCGACGCCGTGCTCGAGAAGCCCTACAAGCTGGACCAGCTGGTGGCGGCGCTCTTGCGGGCGCGCGAACGGCGAGCGACCCGCTGACGACAGGTCGCTCGCGCGCGCTGCTCCTTCGGCTTCAGATCAGCCGAGCGGCTTGGCGACTTCCCAGAGATCGACGATGGGGATTCCGCCGCGGCCGACCTCGGGGATGACCGGCTTGATCTTGCGCATCCCGGCCACGATGTCCTGGTGCACCTTCTCCAGGCGGTAGCCGCGGTGCAGGTGGAAGGCGAGCGCGGTCACGTTGTCGTTGGTGAGCAGCACCGCCACACGCTTGGCGCCGGCACTGGCCACGGCCTCCTCCGCGGCGGTCAGCAGGCGCGTGCCCACGCCACACTCTTCGACGAACGAGTCGAGCGTGACGATCTCCGCCTCGGCGCCGGTCACCACCCAGGTGATGAGCCCGAGCATCCGGTCGCCCGTCACCAGTGCCCGTCCTTCGACGTCCTTGGGCATGAACGTCCGCCCCAGCGAGCACAGCGGCAGCCCCCAGCGCTCCTTCCAGACCCGTTCGATCAGGTCCACCTGCGCGCGAGCCAAATCCCATCCGAGCGACTTCATGCGTCCTCCTGCGGTTCGTGTTCGGCGTGGACCCGGCGGATCCTACGCCTGCGAGCTCGTTTCACGAATCGACGGCGCGGCACTGCGCCCCCCGCCTCTCCATGGATAAGGCCCGCCCCTCGCGTTTGCCTGCCCTCGTTCAGCCGAGCGTGAGCAGGACCGCGCCCTCTTCCACGGCGATGCCGGGCTTGGCCTCGATGGACTTGACGGTCCCGGCGGCGGTGGCGCGCACCGGCGTCTTCATCTTCATCGCCTCCAAGACCACCAGGACGTCACCGACCTTCACCGGCTGCCCGGCGGTCACGTCGACGGAGATGACCATGCCCGAGAGCGGGCAGGTGATGGCGCCGGCCTGCCTGGCTGCGCCGTTGCTCGCCGGCTTGAGGCTGCTGGCGGGGGCGACCGCGACTGGCGCGGAGGGCACCGCGTGCTCGACCCGCGGGGCGATCAGGGGCGCGCTGGTGGTGGCCGAGACCTCCTCGAGCATCTCGACCGTCACGTCGTAGGTCCTTCCCTCGACGGTGATGCGCATGCGCTTGTGGGAGCTCATCGTGGCTTGTCCTCTTCGTTCGTTCGAAGGAATGCAGGTTCAGGGGCTGGCGGTGTCGTTGCCCTCGCCAGGCCCGGTCTCGGTGGCCGCCGCCAGGGCCGCGGCGGCGTACTTGCGCCGGGTCCCGAAGGCGATGGTGAAGATCCCCGCGAGCGCGACGCCGTGGCCGGCCAGCGTCCACGGGATGCGCCCGCTCTCGACGTGCGGCGCCCACAGCCGCGCCAGGCAGATTCCGGCGACGGCCAGGGCGATGCCGACGATCCAGTACGGGCGGACGCTCATGGCGCGATCAGGGGGATGATGGTGACGTAGATGCCGGCCAGGATGGCCGTGGTGATGACGCCGCTGATGTTGGCGCCGATGGCCTCCGGCAGGATCTGGCAGAACGGGTTGACCTCCTCGGCCGCCTTCTGCGCCACCTTGGCGCAGCTGGGCACGCACGAGACTCCGGCGATGCCCACGGTCGGGTTGAAGCGCTTCTTGGTGATCCAGTAGAGGACGTACCCGCCGAGGAGCCCGCCGATGCCGGACAGGAGCAGCGAGGTCACGCCCAGCACCAGCAGCTTGACCACCCGCGGGTCGAGGATGGTCTTGGCCTCGCACAGCACGCCCAGCACCAGGCCCAGCAGGAAGGTGGAGACGTAGAGCAGCGGGCCGTCCAAGAGCTTGATGTAGGCGTCGATGCCCGCGTCCTTGCAGGCCACGCCCAAGAAGAACGAGGCGAACAGCGGCGCGGCGGAGGGGAAGAGCAGGCAGAGCACCGTGCAGGTGACGATGGAGAACGCCAGCTTCTCGCTGCGCGAGACCTCCGGCATCTTCGGCCGCTTCATCTCCAGCCCGCGGTACTTCTTCGGCACCAGGAGCTTGATGAGGTACGGGTACCCGCCGTAGGTGAGCGACAGGTAGAGGTACGCCACCACGGTGATGGGGACGAAGAGGTCCTTGGCCAGCATCAGCGAGGTGTAGAGCACCATCGGGCCGTCGGCGCCGCCCACCATGGCGATGGAGGCTGCCTCGCGCAGGTTCAGGCCCATGGCCACCGCGATGGGTAGCGTGGCCACGGTGCCCAACTCCGCGCACAGCGCCAGGAACATGCTGGTGAACGGCCGCACCAGCACGTAGCGGATGTCGGTCATCGCCCCGATGCCCATGAAGACGAAGCAGGCGATGAGGCCGTTACTGAACATGAGCGTGTAGATCGGCTGGATGAAGTCGATCTGCATCATGTCCATCAGCTGCGACGGGTCGGAGAGCATCGGGTCGACGAAGATGGTCCCCGTCTTGCCGCCCGGCAGCACCAGCACTGCGGCGTTGACCGCCGCCATGCCGAAGCCCATGGGGATCATGATCAGCGGCTCGAGCACGCCCTTGGCGCCCCAGTAGACGAGCGCGATGCCGACGAGGACGAGCACCACCCGGGCGATGGCCAGCTTGGGCTCCACCATGAACATGGTGGAGATGCCCTGGAACAGGTCGAGCAGGTTCACGCGGCACCCCCTGCCCCACCCTTGTCTTCTTCCTTGCGGGTCATGCGAATGACCCAGAACGTCCCCTGGATGAGCCCGGCGATCGCGAAGCCGATCGCCGAGCCGAGGACGAACACATAGAGCGCCACTTCTCCGGCGGACATCTTCATGGGGTGGCGCTCCTAGCGGCGAATCTGGTGAGAGGTGAGCAGCTGCCGTCGGCCCTCGATGGACCAGGCGGACTGGCGCGTCGCGAGGCTCACGCTGACCACGCGGTGCGGCTGGTCGACGACGGCGGCGACCGCGGCGGCGATGACCGCGACCGGGACCTCGTCAGCGGCCGGGGCCTGCCCGGGAGCGGAAGCGGCGACGGCGGCAGCGGCGGCCGGCTCCTGGGGGGCCAGGCCCTTGTTGAGCTCGCGCACCAGCAGCGCCAGCCCGACGAGGATGACGAGGCTCGGCGGCAGGTACATCGACAGCCGCGACATCTCCGCCTGCGCCGGAGCGGCGGCGAGCGTGGAGCCGAGCAGGGTTGCGACGGAGAGGATCGAAGGGGTCATAGCGCGATGTTCCCGTGCTTCTTGGGCGGCCGGACTTCCCGCTTGGTCAAGGTGTTGCGCAGCGCCATGGAGACCGCGGCGCGGGTGCGCGAGGGCTCGATGACGTCGGTGATCATCCCGTTGGCGGCGGCCTGCCACGGGGCGGCGAACTGCTCCTTGTACTCGGTGACCCGCTTGTTGAAGGCCTCCTTGCGGTCCGGGGCGGCCTTGAGCTCGTCCTTGTAGAGGACGTTGACCGCGCCCTCGGCGCCCATCACCGCGATCTCCGCGGTCGGCCAGGCGAAGACCATGTCCGCGCCCATGTCCTTGCTGCACATGGCCAGGTACGCGCCGCCGTAGGCGCGGCGCATGATGACGGTGATCTTCGGGACCGTGGCGCTGGCCCAGGCGAAGAGCATCTTGGCGCCGTGGCGGATGATGCCCGAGCGCTCCTGCTGCAGGCCGGGCAGGAAGCCGGGGACGTCGACCAGGCAGACGAGCGGGATGTTGAAGACGTTGCAGACGCGGATGAAGCGCGCCGCCTTGTCCGCGGCGTCGATGTCCAGGGCGCCGGCCTTGACCATCGACTGGTTGGCGACGATGCCGGTGACGATGCCGTGGATGCGGCCGAAGGCGCAGATGACGTTGCCGGCCCAGTCCTTCTGGACCTCCAGCACCTTGCCGCCGTCGACCAGCCGGTTGATGACCGCCGCCGAGTCGAGCGGCATGGTCGGGTCCTCGGGCACCAGCGCGTCGAACTCCGGGTCCGGGGTCAGGTCGACCGTCGGAGTCGGCTCGTGCGGCGGGTCGCTGATGTTGTTCGAGGGCAGGTAGGAGAGCAGCTCGTGGACGATGCGCACCGCGTCGGCGTCGTCCTCGGCCACGAAGTGGATGTTGCCCGCCACCCGCGCGTGCGCGTCGGCGCTGCCGTACTGCTCGACCGGCGCCTCCTGCCCCGTCGCCGCCTTGATGACGTCCGGGCCGCAGATGAACATGACCGCGTTCTTGCGGGTCATGACCAAGAAGTCGGTGAGCGCCGGGGAGTAGGCCGCGCCGCCGGCGCACGGGCCGGCGATGACCGCCACCTGGGGGACGACGCCCGAGAGCAGCACGTTGTGGAAGAAGACCTGGCCGTAGCCGGAGAGCGAGTCGACGCCCTCCTGGATGCGGGCGCCGCCGGAGTCGTTGAAGCCGACCACCGGGCAGCCGACCTTGAGCGCGTAGCTCATCATGTCGGTGATCTTCTGGGCGTGCATGCGGCCCAGCGCGCCGCCGCCGACCATGAAGTCCTGGCTGAAGCAGGCCACCGGACGGCCCGCGACCATGCCCACGCCGGTGATGACCCCGTCGGTGGTCATCTTCTTCTTCTCGAGCCCGAAGTTGTGGCAGCTGTGCTCGACGTGCAGCCCCATCTCCTGGAAGGTATCGGGCTGGAAGAGCGCGTGGACGCGGTCGCGCGCCGTCATGACGCCCTTGGCGCGCCGCTCGGCGGCCTTCTTCTCGCCGCCCGGGTTCTGGGCTTCGCGCCGACGCTTGTCGAGCTGCTCGATGAGCTTCTTGTCGATGGGCATGGAGTTCCCTGTCCTTGGAAGGGGATGGGCGTGGCGCCCGCGTCTAGCGACGCCCGGCGCCGGCCGTGTCTCAGTGGTGGTCGCCGCCCGAGCAGAAGCTCGGTGAGCACGCCGCGCGTGCTCTTGGGGTGCAGGAAGGCCACCTGCTTGCCGCCGGCGCCGGGCACCGGGGCCTCGTTGATGAGCCGCACGCCAGCGCCCTTGGCCACCGCCAGCTGGGCCACGACGTCGTCGGTGGCGAAGGCCACGTGGTGCACGCCCTCGCCCTTGTCCTTGAGGAACTTGGCGATGGGGCTCTCGTCGCTGGTCGGCTCGAGCAGCTCGAGGTGCGTGCCGCCGACGGTGAAGAACGCGGTCTTCACCTTCTGGCTCGCCACCTCCTCGATCCGCTCGCACTTCAGGCCCAGGGCCTTCTCGTAGAGCGGGATGGCCTCGTCCAGCTTGTTCACCGCGATGCCGATGTGATCGATGCGGCTGATCATGATGGTCGAATCTCCTTAGCGCGACTTGATGTCGCTGTAGACGCCGAAGACCTTGCGCAGCACGTTGCAGACCTCGCCCAGGGTGCCGTAGGCGCGCACCGCGTCGAGGACGAGCGGCATGAGGTTGTCGCTGCCCTTGGCGGCCGTCTCCAGCTTGGCCAGCGCCGCCTGCACCGCCGCGTTGTCGCGCCGCTCCTTGAGGGCCTTGAGGCGCGCCACCTGCCCAGCGCCCACGCTGGGGTCGACGCGGAAGACCGGCGGAGAGGCGTTCTCCTTGGTCTGGAACTTGTTGACGCCGACGATGATCCGTTCGCCCTTCTCGACCTGCGTCTGGTAGGTGTACGCCGCGTCTTCGATCTGCCGCTGCGGGAAGCCGCCCTCGATGGCGGGGACCATGCCGCCCATCGCGTCGATCTTCTCCATCAGCGCCGCGGCCTCCTTCTCGATGGTGTCGGTGAGCGCCTCGACGTAGTAGCTGCCACCGAGCGGATCGACCGTGTTGCACACGCCCGACTCGTAGGCGACGACCTGCTGGGTGCGCAGCGCGGTGCGGACCGAGTCCTCGGTCGGCAGCGCCAGCGCCTCGTCGCGGGAGTTGGTGTGCAGCGACTGCGTGCCGCCGAGCACCGCCGCCAGGGTCTGCAGCGCCACGCGGACGATGTTGTTGTCCACCTGCTGGGCGGTGAGCGTGTAGCCCGCGGTCTGGGTGTGGAAGCGCAGCATCTGGCTCTGCGGCTTCTGGGCGTTGAAGCGGGTCTTCATGATCTTCGCCCACAGCCGGCGGGCGGCGCGGAACTTGGCCACCTCCTCGAGCAGGTCGCTCGAGGCGTTGAAGAAGAACGACAGCCGGGTGGCGAAGTCGTCGACGTTCAGGCCGGAGTCCACCGCCGCCTTCACGTAGGTGACGGCGTCGGCGAGGGTGAAGGCGACCTCCTGCACCGCCGTCGAGCCGGCCTCGCGGATGTGGTAGCCGCTGATGGAGATGGTGTTGAACTTGGGCGCGTTCTTGCCGCACCAGCCGAAGATGTCGGTGATCAGCCGGAGCGAGGGCCGCGGCGGGAAGATGTACGTGCCGCGCGCCATGTACTCCTTGAGCACGTCGTTCTGGATGGTGCCTTCGATCTGGTCGGACTTGACGCCCTGCTTCTCGGCCACCACCGCGTACATGGCCAGCAGCACCATGGCCGGGGCGTTGATGGTCATCGAGGTCGAGACCTTGTCCAGCGGGATGCCGGCGAACAGGGCCTCCATGTCGGCGAGCGAGTCGATGGCCACGCCGACCTTGCCCACCTCGCCGCGGCTCATCGGGTCGTCGCTGTCGTAGCCGATCTGCGTGGGCAGGTCGAAGGCGACGGAGAGGCCGGTGGTGCCCTGCTCCAGCAGGTAGCGGTAGCGCTTGTTCGACTCCTCGGCGGTGGAGAAGCCGGCGTACTGGCGCATCGTCCAGAAGCGGCCGCGGTACATCGTGGGCTGGACGCCGCGGGTGTACGGGAACTGGCCGGGGAAGCCGATGCGGGAGAGGTAGGCCTCGTCGGGCTCCGCGGGGCAGGCCACGCGCTCGGCGGGCAGGCCCGAGCCGGTCCTGAACTCGGCCTGACGCTCCGGCGCCTTCTTGAGCGCCTTGTCGAGGACCTTCGATTCCCAGTCGGTGAGGGGAAGAGGCTTGATCACGGTGAGCTCTCCTTGTTTCCAGAAGGGTTCGGGAAGTGGAGCCCGACGGTCTCCAGCAGCCGCCGGGCGTTGGCGCGCGGGTCGCCGCGCAGCTCGCCCAGATCGCCCAGCGCGTCACTGAGCTGCGGGCGGATCATCTCCAGGGCCCAGTCGAGCACCTCGGCCCGGCGGCACCTGGCGCGGCGCTCGCGCAGGGTCTGCCCGGCGCCGCAGTGCGTCTCGTCGATGGTCGCCGCCAGCTCGGGCACCCCGCGCCCGTCGGCGGCGCAGGTGCGGCACAGGCGCCGGCCGCGCTCGCGCGCCACCGGCTCCATCTCCATCGCCAGCGCCTCGGCGTCGAGGCGGTCGGACTTGTTGACGACCAGGATGTCCGCCAGCTCGACCAGACCGGCCTTCATCGCCTGGATGTCGTCGCCCAGCCCGGGCGCCAGCACCAGCACGGTGAGGTCGGTCAGGCGCACGACGTCGATCTCCGCCTGGCCGACGCCGACCGTCTCCACGATGACCGGGTTGCAGCCGGACGCCGCCATGATGCGCACCGCCGCCCCGGCCGAGGCGCACAGCCCGCCGATGCGGCCGCGGGTGGCCATGGAGCGGATGACGACCTGGGGGTCGAGCGCGTGGTGCATCATCCGCACCCGGTCGCCCAGGAGCGCCCCGCCGCTGATGGGCGAGGAGGGGTCGATGGCCACCACGCCCACGCGGTGGTTTGCGGCGCGGTAGTGGGCGATGAGCTGCTGGGTGAGGGTCGACTTGCCGGCGCCGCCCGGGCCGGTGATGCCCACGGTGGTGGCGCGGTCGAGCGGCGACTGGTCGAGCGCGGCCAGCAGCCCTTCGGCCGCGGGGTCGCCGTCCTCGACGAGCGAGATGGCCCGCGCGATGGCCCTGGGGTCCTTCCCGCGGATGCCGCTGAGCAGCTTTTCGACGGCTGGGCTCACGCGCGTGCCGAGCGGTGCTCGCCGACCGCGCCCTGGAACGCCGAGAGGATGTCGTTGAGCGGGGTGCCCGGGGTGAAGACCGCGCGGATGCCCTTGGACTTGAGGCCCGCGATGTCCTCGTCGGGGATGACGCCGCCGCCGATGACCGGGATGTCGCCCGCGCCCGCCTTCTTCAGCGCGTCGAGGACGGCCGGGAAGAGCTCGTTGTGCGCGCCCGAGAGCAGGCTCAGGCCCACTGCGTCCACGTCCTCCTGGACGGCGGCCGCGGCAATCTCCTCGGCGGTGCGGCGGATGCCGGTGTAGATGACCTCGAAGCCCGCGTCCCTCAACGCGCGGGAGATGAACTTCGCGCCGCGGTCGTGGCCGTCGAGACCCGGCTTGCCGATGAGCACACGTCCCTTCGGGTGCTGTTCCATTGGAGCTCTCCTCTCAAAGGTGCCTGGAGCTTGGGCCGATGCTGGAGGACGGCGAGCGCAAGGGCCCCCTGGCCCGCGAACCGCCACGCTCGAGCTGCTGCCGCGACATCGCGACTCGGCCTTCTCCGCCCCCGGTTCGAGCCCCGGCGAGGTCTTTGGCCGCTCGCGCAGCCCGCCGGGTTTCCCGTAAAGCCTGCGAAGAGTCGGTCGGCGCGAACGCCGAGTCAACCCGCGACGGGCGCCCACTAACCACTTGCAATCAATGGAGAATTTCAGGCACCGCTTCCACGGGGCGCCACCCGGCCCACACGAGAGGGCCCTCGGATAACCCCAGGTGATGGAGATAAAAGCAGGCGTGATAGCCCTCGGATACCTGGGGGATAAACGGAGTTGATGGGCGGAGGAAGCGCCGCTGATAGATACCTCCAGGTGGGCCGGCCCACCTGGACCCTGAGCTGCGTCGCGATTGATCTTCCGAGCATTGCTGGCGCACGACGCTACTAGGGCGCGAAGAACCGGCGCCTCGCCTCCGCGGGGACGTCCATGCCGGTGATGTGCGCCCGGCACAGCAGCTCCCACAGGTAGCGGTAGGAGGCCCGGTCGTTCAGCCGGCCTTCGTGCTCCAGCGGCGCCCAGTCTCGGTCCTGGGCCGCCAGGAGCACCGCCGACGCCGCCGTCACCTCCGAGAAGTCGGGACGCATGGCCTCGACGATCGGCGCGATCTGCACCGGGTGGATGCTCCACATCCGCAGGTAGCCGAACTCGGTCCGAGCGCGGCGGGCGTCGGCAGCGATGGCGGCGACGTCCTTGAGCTCGGTGGTCACGTTGTGCGTCGGCACCACGCCGCGCGCCAGCGCCGCCGCGCTCACCTCGCACTTGGCGCGGGCCACCAGCGGGTGCTCGAACTGGCCGGGGCTGCGCATGGCGCTCCCCGGGATGGCGCCGTGGTGGCCGGAGACGAAGTCCAGCAGGCCGAAGTCCAGGCTCTCCACGCCGGGGAGGGCGGCGATGTCCCAGACCTCGCGCAGGGCTCCATGGGTCTCGATGAGCACGTGCACGGGGATGCGCCGCTCCAGGCCGAAGCGCTGCTCCAGCGCGCGCAGCGCGTCGAGCTGCGTGCGCACCTCGTGGACGCCCCGCGCCTTGGGCAGCGTCAGGAACGGCAGGCGCCTGCCGGCCTTGCCGACGAGGATCTCGAGAATCTTGCGACCAGCGCGGGTCGGTCGCGCCGCGGATGCGCGCGCCCACGCGGCCGAAGCGGTTGGTCTCGTCGAGGATGCAGGCGGCGGCCATCTCGGCGTGCTCGCGCTCCGCGCCCGCGCAGGCCCCGTCCTCGCAGTCGCAGGTGATGTCGAACACCGGGCCCATCTGGGCCTGCAGCTGCAGCGCCTTCTTCATCTGCTTCTCGCTGCCCGCGTAGTGGTCGACCACCGGCAGCAGGGGAAGAGGCTTCTCGCCGTCGAACAGGACTGAGATGGGGTGGCTCATGGTGGGGCTCCGCGAAGGGCCGGGAAGATACACCCGGCAGAGGGAATCACTCGAACCACTTCCGCTCTGCTCCGAGCGGGGAGCCAGCGCATGGTTCCCTCGGAGCGCCGGCCTCGTGCCGACTAGTCGCAGCGCCTCCGGGCCCGGCTTCTCGTTGGCACCCGGTGTAAGGTCTTGCCCCCGGCCGGAAGGAGGCCCCCATGGCCCGCTCTACTGTCGCAGTCCTCTTCACCAAGCCCTCGACCGTCCTCGAGGACTACGCCCGCCTCCTCGAGCTGGCCGGCGCGCGCGACGCCCTCGACCCCTCCGCCACCACCATCCTCAAGGACAACATCTCCTGGCACTACCCGATGCCCTCGGCGAACACGACGCCCTGGCAGCTCGAGGGGACCATCGCCGGCCTGCGGGGCCTGGGCTACTCCGACCTCGTCTGCGTCGAGAACGAGACCGTCGTCACCGACCCGGACAAGGGCGACAAGCTCAACCTCTACGCCCCGGTGCTCGAGGCCTACGGCGTGCCGGTCAAGTTCAACTTCCGCCCCGAGCACATGACCTGGAAGCGCTTCGAGCCCAAGGCCCGCATGCGCGCGCTGGCGAACATCTACCCCGAGGGGATCGAGATCCCCGACTACTTCGAGGGCAAGAACATCGTCCACCTGCCCACCGTGAAGTGCCACATCTACACGACCACCACCGGGGCGATGAAGAACGCCTTCGGCGGCCTGCTGTACAAGCACCGGCACTACACGCACACGTGGATCCACGAGGTGCTGGTCGACCTGCTCGCCATCCAGAAGGAGATCCACCCGGGCCTCTTCGCGGTCATGGACGGCACCACCGCCGGCAACGGCCCGGGCCCGCGCATCCTCATCCCCACCGAGAAGAACGTCATCCTCGCCAGCGCCGACCAGGTCGCCATCGACGCGGTGGCCGCCAAGCTGATGGGCTTCGACCCGATGACCCTCCCCTACCTGCGCATGGCGCACGAGGACGGGCTGGGCATCGCCGACCCGCGCGAGATCGAGGTCGTCGGCGACTCCATCGAGTACCAGGACTGGCACTTCGAGGTCGGCTACTCCATGCACAAGCTCCTCGCCTGGTTCTCCTGGTACGGCCCGACCAAGGTGCTGCAGGACCTGCTCTTCAAGACGAAGCTCGTGGAGATCCCCACCCTGGTCTCGGCGGTCGAGCACGACCTGCTCCACTGGCCGCTCAAGGAGCGCTTCGTCTTCGAGCGCTGGAAGCGCGAGACGCAGTGGGGCCACCTGTTCGAGAAGTATGAGCAGGTCCGGACGCTCGCCGCGCCTTCGCCCGCCCCGCGCCCGCGCCGGAAGGCCGGCGGCAAGAAGCGCTGAAGCGAACCTCACCCCCTGACCCCCTCTCCGGCTTCGCGGAGAGGGGGAACTCGACGCCCAACCCCGAGACAACTCACCCGGACTTGCCTCGTTCCGGGCCTCCATTCTCGAGGTCATCCAGCGAGGCGAATCGAAGCACCGCTGGTAGGAGCACCGGCCGGAGGGTCGGAGTGAGGCTCGCCAGTCCGCATGAGTTGCCTCGGAGCCACGCGCCGGGTTCCCCCTCTCCGCGAAGCCGGAGAGGGGGTCAGGGGGTGAGGCTCGCCGCGCCGCTACCAGCGCATCTCAAACCGGCAGGCCGCGGCACCGTCCATCACGCACTCGATGTGCTCGCACCGCGCCTGGGCCTCCCCGCAGGCATGGAGGACACCTTCGAAGCCACCCGCCAGCACATGGCAGTAGAGGCGGTGCAGCGGGTCGATGCCCGAGAGCATGAGCGTGCCGCAGCGCGGCCCCGTCATCGTCGCGGTCAGGGCGCCGCCCTGGACGATCTTCTCCCACACCGCCGCAGTGCGCTTGACGGCCATCTCCGCGCTGATCAGGCGCATCACCAGCTTGTAGATGCGGGAGATGGCCTGGTTCATGTTGTATTCGCCGATGATCCGCCCGGCCTTGAGGTCCTTGCCGAAGAAGGTCTCGACGATGGCGAGGTCCACCTCGACGAGCCTCTGCAGCGGCACCCAGTCCTGCGCGCTCGCCGTGCGCAGCACCTGCGCCGTCTCCGGCGACACCCCGCGCAGGATGCGCTGCAGCCCCTCCTCCCCGAAGCGCTCGAGCAGGAAGCCGTGGCGGTGGATGAAGGACAGCCCTTTGATCCGGGGGACGACCCGGGCGTTGGCGGTGGTCGGGGTCATTGCTGGCAGTTCGAGACGTCGTAGAAGCAGTACTTCGAGCACTTCAAGGTGCCGTTGCCGAGGCCCAGGAGGAGGCAGGTCTTGCCGTTGAGGTTGGCGCCGTCGCAGGCCTCGTCGGAGTCGATCGACCCGTTGCCGCAGTTCTTGCTGCAGCCCGTGAAGACGCAGTTCGAGCATGACAACGTCCCGTACGCGTAGCCGAGGCTGGAGCACGTGTTGCCGCCGAGGTTCGCGCCGTCACACTCCTCCCCGGCGAGCGCATCGATGGTGCCGTTGCCGCAGGTGGTCGGCGAATACGGCCAGCAGATCCCCTTCTGGCTGCAGTTCGCGGGGGTCCGGAGTAACGTCTCGCAGTACCCATTCCAGTCGTTCTGGTTGCTGCCGAGCGAGTAGCAGGGCGGGCCGCACACCGGGCGCGGGGTGAGGCCCGCGGCCGCTAGCTCGGACCAGCAGCGGAACCCGATCCCGATGGCGTTGCAGCCGTCGTTGTTGAAACAGCCGCAGGCGAAGAGGTCGGGGACGGGGATCTGGTCGAAGCAGTTGTTGATGCCGTCGCACTGCTCGACGCACGGCAGCATGGAGATCTGCACTCCGTTCTGGCAGACCCCCGTCGCGTCGGTCCAGCAGGCGGGCTCCTCGCAGTCCTGCAGCCCGTCCTGGTCGTTGTCGGTACCGTCCAGGCAGCTTGCCCCGCGCTCGGCGGGCTGACACCCGGTGGTGTCGAAGCTGCAGTTGGACCGGCAGACGAGCGTCCCCGGCCCATAGCCCTGCGTCTGGCACGTCTTGCCGTTGAGCTGTGACCCGTCGCACTCCTCGCCGGGATCGACCGCGGCGTTGCCGCAGGTCGTCGCCGCGGTGCAGTGGACGGTCTCGTAGGCAGAGCAGTCGGCCTTGCACTCGAGCGTGCCGCTGGCGAAGCCCAGCAGGCTGCAGCTCTTGCCCCGCAAGTCGGAGCCGTCACAAGCCTCCGTGGCCTCAGCAACGCCGTTGCCACACTGGGCCGCGACGCAGAGGCTCGTGTTCAAGGTGCAGTGCGGCCCGCAGGCCAGCGTCCCGGAGGCGTAACCCTGGGTCTGGCAGGTCTTGCCGTCGAGGTTCGTCCCGTCGCAAGACTCGACGCCCTCGATGGTGCCGTTGCCACAGGTGTCGTTCATGCACCCGCTGGTGTCCAGCCAGCAGTCCGAAGTGCACACGAGCGTGCCGAGGACGTAGCCCATCGTCTGGCAGCTGTTCCCACCCAGGTTGGTCCCGTCGCAGTTCTCCCCGAAGTTGGAGTCGATGACGCCGTTGCCGCACGGGCTGCAGCCGTGCGTGTCCAGGGTGCAGTCGCCCTTGCAGGCGAGCGTCCCGGAGCCGAAGCCCTGCGTGGCGCAGGTCTCGCCGCCCAACGCCGCGCCGTCACACGCCTCGGCGCCGTCAATCGCCCCGTTGCCGCACCTCGTGCACCCGCTCTCGTCGAGCGTGCAGGTCGGCGAGCAGGAGAGCAGCCCGTCGGCGAAGCCTTGCGTCTTGCAGGTCTTGCCTCCCAGCGCCGTGCCGTCGCACGCCTCGCCGGTGTCGAGGGTGGAGTTGCCGCAGCGGTGGCAGCCGCTCTTGTCGAAGGTGCAGCTCGCCTTGCACTTGAGGACGCCGCCGACGAACCCCAGCGAGCCGCACTCGCCGCCGTTGAGGTTGGCCCCGTCGCACTCCTCACCCTGGTCGAGCTGCCCGTTGCCGCACAGCTCGGTGGCGGTGCACCGCGAGGTGTCGAGCGCACAGCCGGCCGAGCAGGAGAGCACGCCGCCCACGAACCCCTCGGTCTGGCAGGTCTTGCCGTCCAGGTTCGCCCCGTCGCACTCCTCGCTGCCCTCGACCACGCCATCGCCGCAGCCCGCGCCGCTGATGCAAGCGGACTTGTCCAGCACGCAGCCCGCCTTGCAGGAGAGCACCCCGCCGGAGAACCCCAGGCTCTGGCACGTCTTGCCGCCCAGCGCCGTGCCGTCGCACTCCTCGCTGCCGTCGAGGGCGCCGTTGCCGCAGGCGCTGCCGCCGGTGCAGGCGCGGGTGTCCAGCGCGCAGGTCGCCTTGCATGAGAGGACGCCGCCGGTGAAGCCCTCGGTCTTGCAGGTCTTCCCGCCCAGGTCGGCGCCGTCGCAGGCCTCCGGCCCGTCGATGGCGCCGTTGCCGCAGTCGGTGGCCACGCAGTTGCCCAGGGCGTCGCAGGTCTTGCTCTGGCCGCAGGAGGTGCCGGCGTGCAGCGGCAGGTGCTGCTGCTCACCCTTGAGGCACTGGTCCACGGTGCAGGCGTTGGCGTCGTCCACGCCGTCGCTGTCGTCGATGACGGTGTGCTGGCTGCCCTTGCCGTCGCAGACCACCTTGGCGCAGTCGCCGGCGACCTGCGCGGCCAGGGGCTGGCCGTTGGGGAGGTAGCTCTTGCCGCACTTGCCGGACTTGCAGGTCGCCAGCGTGCACTCGTTGGCGGGCTTCGGGCAGTCGGCGGGTGTGTCGCACAGGACCTGGTTGGTGGGCTGGGGGCAGCCCGGCGCGGACAGGACCAACCACAACAGCCACGCTCGACGCTTCATCCTTCACCTCGGTGGCGGCCGGCTTCCAGGCCGATCGGCGGCCGCTTCGTTGCCGGACCGGACCAGGATACCCGGGAAGAGGCTCGCCCGCGCCGCCGCAGACGCCGCGCCCGAGGGCGCGCTATGGTCGCTCGCTTCGAGGGAGGTCGCCCGATGAGCCGTCAGGTGGTGTACCAGGGCCGCAGGATCCGGGTGGAGGTGGACGAGCGGGTCGACTCGCGCGGCGCCCAGGTGCGGCGCGACGTGGTGGTGCATCCCGGCGCGACGGTCATCCTGCCGCTGCTCGACGGCGACCGGGTCTGCCTCATCCGCAACCAGCGGGTCACCGTGGGCGAGGAGCTGCTGGAGATCCCGGCCGGGACGCTGGAGCCGCCGGAGCCGCCGCAGGAGTGCGCCGCGCGCGAGCTGGCCGAGGAGACGGGCTACCGCGCCCGGCGCTGGAAGAAGCTCGCCGAGTTCTACCCGTCCCCCGGCGTGCTCTCGGAGAAGATGCACCTCTTCCTCGCCGAGGAGCTCGACCTTGGGAGAGGCGGACCTGCAGGAGGGCGAGGAGATCCGCCGGGTGGAGGTGCCGTTCGCGCAGGCGCTGGCGTGGGCCACCGACGGGACCATCCGGGACGGCAAGACGATCCTCGCGCTGCTGCTCTGGGCGCGGCTGCGGGGCTGAGTCGGTCCATTTGATGGAGGGGTGACGATGAACAACAAGAAGAGCCTCGCCCTGTGGGCGGTGATCATCGGGGTCTTCGTGGGCGGCCGCTGGCTGCTGGACCGCGAGTCGGCCCAGAAGGACCTGCCGGCCGGCCGCGCCGAGAAGGTGGCCCTCGCTCCCGCCGCCGACTCCGGGACCGAGAGCCTGCTCGAAGGCCCCATCCTGGCAGACGAGACCCGCTTCTCCTTCGCCGTCTACCACCTGGCGCGGCCCAAGGTGGACGCGTTGGCGCTGGCCCGCAAGCTCGCCGGCGAGCGGCCGGCGTTGCAGGGCGAGGGGGTCCTGGCGGTGACGGCGCCGGCGCTGGCGGACTACGAGCCGCCGTCTCTCGAGGACCTCGAGTACTTCGGGCGCGGCCTGACGGACGAGCAGTCCAAGGCGCTCCAGACGCCGCACTCCGTCACCCACCTCCAGGTCCGCACGAGCGGCGCGAACGCCGTCGCCGCCCTGCGCGAGCTCGAGGGGCTGGTGACCGAGGTGGCGAAGCAGACCGGCGGCGTCGTATGGGACGAGGAGACCCGGCTGTGCTGGTCGCAGGAGACCTGGGCCGAGCGGCTCCGAGAGGGCTGGGACGGCCAGATCCCCGTCGTCCCCAAGCACATCACCGTGCATGCCTACCGGAGCGGCAAGCTCGTCCGGGCGATCACCCTGGGGATGGTCAAGTTCGGCCTGCCGGACCTCGTGGCCGAGGACCTCGAGGCGCGCAACTCGGAGCCGATGGGCCTGCTGCTCGACCTCACCGGGCAAATCCTGGTCGGGAACCCGGAGATCCCCAAAGGAGGCTCGCTGCCGCTCGACCTGGACTCGCCCGGGGGCCGGCGGGTGGCCGCGACCGTCGCGCAGACCAAGACCGAGGGAAGGAAGGCGACGGTGTCGCTGACCAAGGCCGCGCGAGACCAGGGTGACCCCGACAACCGCCTGGCGCTGTTGGTGTTCCCGCGGCGCGAGGGCCAGGGCATCGGCGAGGCGCACGCCGCGGTGATCGACGCGCTGTTCGATCGGCCGGACTCGATGAAGTTCGTCAAGCACGACGCGGAGCTGGAGGCGGCGCGCGTCAAGGCGCGGCAACGGCTCTTCGAGGTCCTCAAGCCGCGCTTCCTCAAGGGCTTGCCGTCCACCGAAGCGCTCAGCGTCAAGGCGCCCTTCACCACCGATTCGGGCGGGGTCGAGTGGATGTGGGTGGAGATCCACGGCTGGGAGGGGACGCATATCCGCGGGCGGCTCGCGAACGAGCCGTTCGAGGTCGAGAGCCTCAAAGCGGGCGCGGAGGTCTCCGTCGAGGAGGACGTGGTCTTCGACTACGAGCTCTCGCGCTCCGACGGCACCACGGAGGGCAACGAGACCGGCAAGATCATCGAAGCGCGGAGCGGACCCGAGATGAAGAAGTGACCGACCAAGTCGCGCCCTCCCGGAGCCGGTGACGCCGTGTCTCGCCTCTCCCGACCGGCCAGGCTCGCCGCGCTCGGCTGGCTCGTGTGGATGGCGACCGCCGGGCTCGAGCGGGGGCGCGTCCATCCGGACGAGGTCTTCCAGTACCTCGAGCCGGCGCACCGCTTCGCCTTTGGCTACGGCCAGGTCGCGTGGGAATGGCAGGAGGGCCTGCGCAACTGGGCGGTGCCGGGTGCGCTCGGGCTGCTCCTGAAGGCGCTGGCCCTGCTCGGGCTCGACCATCCGTGGGCCTTCGCCGGAGCCAGCTGGGCGCTGCTCGCCTTCGCCCAGGCCTGCGGCGCCGTCGCGCTCTACCGCCTCGTGGAAGAGCAGGACGGCGAGCGCGCCGCGGCCTTCGGGACGTTCGTCTACGTGACCTGGGGCGGGATGGCCCTCTATGCGGCGCGCTCGCTGGGCGACGCCATCAGCGTGGCACCGCTGGTTGGCGCCCTGCTCTGGTCGGTGCGGGCACACAAGGCCGACTCGTGGCGAGCCGGGGCCGCCGCGGGCGCGCTACTCGGGGCGGCCTTCGTCGTCCGCTACCCCTCCGCCGTCTTCGCCGTGCCGGTCTTCGTCTGGCTGCTCGCGGGCCGGCGCCTGCGGTCCTGCGCCGGGCTCGCGCTGGGCATGACCGCGGTCCTCGGCGCGCTGCTCGCCCTCGACCTGGCGACCTGGGGCTTCCCCACGGCCTGGCGCTACCTCCACTACAACGTCCTCTCCGGTGGCTCGCGGCAGCACGGAGTCCAGCCCTTCTGGTTCTATGCCGTGGCGCTCGCGGGCCTGGCGCCGGTGCTCCTCGTCGTCCACTTCGCGCTCGGCTGCGCCCGCAGGCGGATCGAGGTGTACGCCCTGGCCACCTACCTGATCGCGATGAGCCTGCTCGGACACAAGGAGGCGCGCTTCCTGGTGCCGGTCCTGCCGCTGTTCGTCGCCGTCGCCGCGGCGCCGGCGGCCAAGACCTGGGAGAGGCTGGCGAGCGCGGCAGCCTGGAGGCGAGGCGCGCTGATGCTGCTCTACCTCGCCTCTTCGGTCGCCGCGGCGACGGTGCAGCGGACGGTGGGCCAGCACACCGAGCTCCTCGATGCCCAGGTGCGCGTCGGCCGGGATCCGCGGCTGACCGGACTCATCGTCGATGGGGCTCCGTGGTGGCGCACCGGCGGCTCGTTCTACCTGCACCGCGACGTGCCGGTCGTCTTTGCCACCCCGGACTCCGGCCAGAAGGAGGCGAGCGACGCGCTCGCGGACCCGCGGTTCACACACGCCGTTGCCACCGAGCGTGCTGCTCTTGCCCAGCGGCTGGCGGAGGCGGGGTTCGTGGTGCAGAGGCGCGATGGCGCAACGACCGAGTGGCGCCGTGGCCCCTCTCCCGTCTCCCCGTCGCAGACGGATGCTCGGTTCTAGGCGGTGGGCTCACTGCTCCGGGGAGAGGCCCGCTCCTGCTCGTTGCGGCCTTGGTCGTGACGCGACGTCCATGAGTGCAGGCCGTCGCAGCCGGATGCTCGGTTTTCGGGGCAGTGTGCTCGCTGCTCCGGGTGAGGCCCGCTGCTGCTCGCTGCGAGCTGGGTCGTGACACAGCGCCCATGAGCGCTAGCCGGCGCCAGTCCATTTCATGTCACAAAGTAGCTGCCTATCTTCAGCAAGTCGGATTCCGCGAGGAAGGGCGGCGCCGAATCCCGAGCCGCCCTTTCCTCTCCTGCCGCGTTACTCGGGGTCGATGGGTGTCTGTGCACCATCGATTGCCATGGGCCTGCGCAGCGCATTCGGAGTCGCTTCGGGACGCAGGGCGACCGGCGCCTCGGGGAGACGCACCGAGATGCCCTGCTCGTCCGGGTCCGGCGCGTAGCCCTGCACGCCCACCTCGTCGAGATCCAGGCCGCGACGCTCCATCTCCTCGCTGACCCGGTTGCCCCGCACCAGCCGGCCGATGATCGCCAGCGACAGCGCCGCGACCGGGATGACCCACAGCGCGTTGGCGACGATGCCGATGATCGAGGCCGCCAGCTGGCTGGGGTCGCCGTAGAACAGGCCTCGCACGTTGCCGGCCACGCCGTTGAGCCCGTCGCCGTAGGTGCCGTTGGCGAACAACCCGAGCGCCAGGATGCCCCAGGCGCCGTTCACGCCGTGCACGGCGATGGCACCCACCGGGTCGTCGAGCTTCAGGCGGCGTTCGACGAAGAGCGCCGCCACCACCACCAGCACGCCGGAGATGGCGCCGATGAGGATCGCCACCGGAGCGCTGACGAAGGCGCACGGCGCGGTGATCGCCACCATGCCCGCGAGCATGCCGTTGGCCATCATCGTCACGTCCGGCTTGCGGTAGCGCAGCGCGGTGTAGAGGTACGACATGAAGGCCCCGGAGGCCGACGCGAGCATGGTGTTCACCGCCACCACCGCGATGCGGCCGTCCATGCCGGCCAGCGTCGAGCCCGCGTTGAAGCCGAACCAGCCGAAGGCCAGCACGAAGGTGCCGAGGATGACCTGCGGCACGTTGTGCCCGGGGATGGGCCGCACCGAGCCGTCGCGGCCATACTTGCCGATCCTCGGCCCCAGCAGCCGGGCGGCGACGATGGCCATCATCCCGCCCGTCATGTGCACCACCGAGCTGCCGGCGAAGTCGACGTGCCCGTGGCCGAGCCCGAAGTTCTTGCCCAGCTGCGACAGCCAGCCGCCGCCCCAGACCCAGTTCGCATAGATGGGGTAGATGAGCGCGGAGATGACGAAGCTGAAGAGCACGAAGGAGACGAACTTCCAGCGCTCGGCCGCTGCGCCGGTGGGGATGGTCGCCGCGGTGTCCATGAAGACCATCTGGAAGAAGAAGGTCGTGGCCACCCCCGCGGTGAACATCGCCGTCGGCAGGAAGAAGCCCTTCAGGCCGAACAGCCCGAACTCCTTTCCGAACAGGTGCACGACGAACTCGCGGTCGAGCACCTGCTCGCCGCCGAAGGTCGCCAGCGGCCCCACCCCGCCCATCTGCAGCCCGAAGCCCACCGCCCAGAACCCCAGGATGCCGATGGCGTAGACGAGGAAGTTCATCGCCATCGTGTGCCCGACGTTCTTGGCCCGCGTCAGGCCGGTCTCCACCAGCGCGAAGCCGGCCTGCATGAACATCACCAGGAAGCCCGCCAGGAGCGTCCACACCAGGTTGATGGCCGTCTGGCTGTCAGCCACCTGCTTCGCGAGTTCGGCCAGCGTCGGATCCGCCATGTCCCCTCCCCTCCCGAGCGCACGCGCTCGTGCCCGCCCGCCACCCCTTCCAGGGGCGCTCCCGCGGCGGCAACGAGTTAGGGCGCGCACGAGGGTCGCGCCAACCCTCACGGTTGGCGGGGGAGAGCGCGACGTGCGGACAATGAAGGCGTGGCTCCGGGCGGTCGCACGTCAGTCAATCCAGACGATCAGCCCCAGGCCCTTCGGCGGTGCACTGGCGAGGAACGACTTGAGCTCTTCGAAGTGACCCGCGAGGTAGTCGAAGTGGGCGTCTGCCTCGTCCGGCCGGTCGGCGGCTGCAGCGTGCACCTGGGCGCTGGCCATCGCCTTCAGGTCGTAGGCGCCCCGGAGCACCTCGCGGGTGATGGGCTCGAGGGCCTTCACGATCGCCTGAAGCTCGCGAGCGTCGAATGCCCGCGGCACGTCATAGCCGACCTCTTCCTCGATCTCCCGGCCTCCCGTCTTGATGAACCAGAGGTGCGGCGACCGGTGCTGCGTCTGCCGCGTCAGCAGGAAGTGGATGCCGTCCCACGCCTGGTCGACGCTCCAGTGGAGCTCCTCGGCCTCGGGGTCGTCGAGGAAGCGGTGGATGAGCTGGGGCTCCTCGACGAGCTCGTCGATCTGCTGCGGCGTCGCCAGCCGGAAGTTGCCGATCATGCTCATGGCGGACCCTCCAACTTCTTGAAGACATAAAGGAACACGGTGCCCGGAGGCTGGATCCGCGTCGCTTCCGACGCCGCGCGCGCGCCAGCTTGTGTCGCCGGCAACGGCGGTGAACATGGACGCCGAAGACCGCGCCATTCGAGCACCAAGTCCGATCGAATCGGACTTTGGGGCGAAGTCCTCTCAGGGCCCGCCAAGTCCGATCGATCGGACCGCTGGCTACGGCTGGCCGAGCATGGCCTTGAGGACCAGCTCGAGCTTGTCGACCGGGACGAAGCGGACGTGGACGTAGTGCTGCCCGCGGCGCTGCTCCACGGTGATGGCAAAGGGCCCGTCGTCCCCGAGCTTGAGGTCCACCACTGCTTGAAGCGACTGCTGACCGTCGCTTGGCTGGGCGCAGTCACCACCACCGCTCCGCCGGGCTCGACCGCGATGGACACGCGGTAGCGCCCATCCACACGAATTCCCGAAGCGCCCAAGAATCAGCGGACGCATCGGGCTCTAAATGTCTCTGAAAAGCCCGATTGGTTGACGTAGCCGTTGCCGAAATCGATATACCAAGCGGTGGAGCCTCTCGAGGACGAAGTCCAATAGCTTCCGCTGGGAGTGCCAGGGAACGCTGTTAGGTCGATTGTTGGACCAGGTGATGCGACTCGGTGGTCTACGAGGGTTTCTAGTTCACGCCTCGCAGGAAGACGCCAGCCGGTTCCGTAGCCCGCCAGGTTCAAGCTGCCGCAGTAGGCCTTGGCGTCGGACCAATTGTAAACTCCTGCCGAGGCCGCTCTCTGCCAGGTCAACCCCGTCTTGGCGTCTTTCACTGCATTGGTGGCAATTGTGTATTGGTTTGCTGGCGCGGCGGCCCAGAGGGCGCTTGATACGAGGAGAGCGCCGAGAAGAACGAGTGAGGATTTGACCATTGACGGATTCCTTTCGCGCCTCGCGACGTTGGGGGAACTGCTGAGCGCCGGCGGATGAGTCGGGCCGGCGTGGCTTCAGCGCACGCAGCGCACGCGGTATTTGTTTGTGCTGTCTTCGTAGTACGATGCGCCGTAATAGAACTCGACATACCAGGCTTTGCTCGATGAGCCGGCCAAGGACGAAGCGCTCCAGAATCTATCGCTGGTCGTTTGTGGGAATACTGAGGTGTTGATTGCGGGGTTGGCGCGACTGACGTCCACAATGCTGGCCAATTCGATTTGAGTCGGAAGCCGCCAGTCTGTGAGCCCGGCAAGCGACAGACCTGAGCAGTAGTTGGTGGCATCAGCCCATGTATAGGTGGATGCTGGGCTCGTGCGTTGCCAAGTAAGTGTGGTGAGGTTGTCGATGGTTGCATCGGTGGACACAGTGAATTGACTGTCGGGCAACATGTCTGGAGCTGCAGGCCATTGGGCCCATTCAAAATCGTAGTTTGAGATTGCGCTGCACCCGGTTTCTCCGCTGCCCGAGTATCCGGCCGGGCACGGGCTGCAGATTCTGCTTCCAGCAGTGTTGATGCAGAGCGTCAAGGCCGCGCACCCGCCGTTCCCGGTCGTGCACTCGTCGACGTCGTCGCAGGTCTTGCCGTCTGCGTTCAGCGAATAGCCGTCGTTGCAGTAGCAGGTGTAGCTGCCGAGCCTGTTGCTACAGGCCTGAGCGCAGCCGCCGTTCGCAGTCGCGCACTCGTCGATGTCGTCGCACCTCATCTTGTCTGCATTCAGAACGTAGCCGCTGGGGCAGGTGCAGGTGAATCCCCCGGGCGAGTTCACGCAGGTCTGGGCACAGCCGCCGTTGGCCGTCGCGCACTCGTCGATGTCGTCGCAGGTTCGCTTGTCGGCGTTGAGGTTGTAGCCGGCATTGCAGAGGCAGGTGCGGCTCCCCGATGTGTTGCTGCAGACTTGGGCACAGTTCCCGTTCGCGGTGGCGCACTCATCGATGTCGTCGCAGTGCTTCTTGTCGGCATTGAGCGTGAAGCCTGTGCGGCAGGAGCATGAGTAACTGCCGACCGAATTCGTGCAGAGGTGGGCGCAACCGGCATTGGCCGCTGCACACTCGTCGATGTCCTCGCAAGCGCCCGCGCCCCCGTTCTTCTGGTAGCCATAGTCGCAATTGCAGACTGCACTGCCTGCCTTGACCGTACAGGCTGTCTCGTGCGGCTTCGTGCACGGATTGGGCAGACACGGGTTGGTGGTCGATGCATCCACTGCAAGACCGGCATCCTCGGGAGTTGCCGCATCGGCTGCTTCCGGTGCTTCAGGCAATGGGAGATCGTCGGTCTTCAGAATCAGCTCGCACGCCGAGGTCGTGCCGAGGAGGCCAGCGACGACGAGCAATTTGGCAAGTCTCATGGTCTAGAAGCCTCCCAAAATGATCACTGCGCCACCTCCGCCGACAATGGGAGCCAGACTCACCCGGGTAGGCGGTGCGTCGGAGGAAGGCGCGGTCAGTGCGACGACGAGCCCGACAGCCGCTGCGACCGCCCCAACCGCGTAAAGAGCGTCGGCAACGACCATCTTCAATTCAATGCTGCTCTTGGTGGCGTCATAGGCCTCTTGGCTCACCGGAGGCCCTGCGTCCCGGGCGGCGGAGTGTTCGGTGAATGCCAGAGTGCCGGAGATCGCGCCTGCGACCAGCAGTGCTGCGCCGCTTCCGACCAGGGCATAGCCGGTCGTCCGTTGGGTGCGTCCTGCTTCGACGGCGACGATCGCAGTGGCCGCTGAAGTGGCGGGCTTCACCGAAGTGGTCTCGACCGCCTTCTTGACCATGACGCTCCCGACAGTCGCTTCAACCAAAGCCCCGACTCCATCGATGAGCCCACCGGAGTTGGCAGCTGTATGGGATGCGCGCTGCAGCGCAGTGGCCTTCCTCGCATCGAGCAAAGTCAGCGTCATCAGCCAGCGGTCGCCGACTTGGCCCACTTCTGAGGCGAGGAGGTACTCGACCCCGAGAGCGCCACCGACCTCGGCCAGGCAGGACGTGTCCGCGCACCCCACCAACTGCTTCTGCTTCTCGAAGCCGAGAAGGGCGGTCAGGTCTGCGCCGGAAATCGTCTTCACTTCGTACCTGCCGACCGCCGAGGCGATGAAGGACGTCAGGGCCTCGGCCTCCTTGGCGTCGGCTTTTCCTTTCGCCTTCACTTCGATGACGGCCAACTTGGGAAGCTTCGCCGTCTCTGCGGCCCTGGCAGTGGTCCCGTTCGCGAGGAACAAAAGTACCAACGTTCCTCTGGCGAACCAGAGGAGACTCTGACGATGCATGGAGGGCCTCCCAGAAGACGCGAATGCAACGCGTCCTTCATAGCGTGAGAGGCTATCAAAGTGAAGTCGACTAGACGGCCGGCGAACCTGCAGCGCGCACTGAAAGTCTGAGCCGTACACTCGGCCGCCCGCGCCGCTTCAGTTGCTGAAGGACTCGACGAGGCCGCCGTCCGGCGCAGTGGCAAAGGCGTGGGTTCGCAGCCGGCAGTCGGACAGGCTCTTGAATCGGGCGACGGAGGTGAGCTTGGTCGCGCTTCCGGCCTGGGCCGCGCCGCTGACCGCGCCGAGTATCCACAGCGTCCCGTCCAAGGTCACCCACTCCCAGACCTTCGAGCCCGAGCGCGAATAGGCATGCGTCTGGAGCCGGCACTCGGTGGGCGGCAGTGCGCTGATCGCGAGGAGACGGCCGTAGGGGCGATCTCGGTCGCGGTCCTACTGCTCGAGGAGGATGAACTGCGGCACGTTGTGGGGACGGGCCGCATCGAGCCGTCACGGCCCTGGAGCTTCTGCTCCCGGCCGAGTGCGCGGCGCGGGTATTTGAGGGTCGGGGGTACGAGGCGGCCGTGAAGGCGTACAAGGCCGAACCACTCGGCGAGCGCGTCGAAGAAGCGATGGCCTCTCCGGGCTCTGGACCCGCCTCATCAATCTGTTGCCAGCAACCAAGTCCGATCAATCGGACTTTGGGCAGAAGGCCTCTCAGGGCCCGCCAAGTCCGATCGATCGGACCGCTGGCTACGGCTTGCCGAGCATGGCCTTGAGGACCAGCTCGAGCCTCTCGACCGGGATGAAGCGGACGTGGAAGTAGTGCTGCCCGCGGCGCTGCTCCACGTTGATGGCAAAGGGGCCGTCCTCCCCGAGCTTGAGGTCCACCACCGCTTGCAGCGACTCGGCGGCCTGGACGGCGTCCTGGTCGAGGCCCTTGGTGGAAGCCTTGATGGGGGCCTTCGCGAGCTTGATGGCGGCGCTGAGCTCCGCGAGGCTGCACTGCGCGAACTTCGAGGTCTTCGGCGTGCCCGCCTTGTCGGTCGTGTGGATCTCGAGGTCCGCGAGGTCCAACGGCAGCGCATCCAGGTTAAGGACGTCGCGAAGGGTCAGCAGCTTGTCCAGCTTGGTGGTGCCCCAGCGCGTGGTGGTGGCCTCGTCGAAGGCGCCCGCGACGCGCGCGTAGAGCTGCAAGGTGGACTTGGAGATGGACTTGGAGAGCGGCTGGAGCTCGGCGTTGCCGAACTCGGTCGCCGTCTTGTAGCCGGCGAGGACGGCGAGGTTGCGGTCGACGATGTTGGAGTAGTGGACTCCGGCGCGGTGGTGCTCGGCCTCGTCGTCGCCGATGTCCTTCAAGATGGCGTCGCGCTCGACGTCGAGCGCCTTGCGGGCTTCTTCCTTGGACAGCTCGGGCGTCGCGGTGGTCTTCGGGTCCGGCATGGCTCTCCCCTCCCGGGTGGGACTGCGAGTGAAGGCGGGTAGGAGAGCAAAGAACGGCGAGGGAAGGCAACCGCGACTCGTGCGGACGTCGCGTCCGGAGCGGCGGCGCGAGCGCGGCGATGGGCCGCACCGAGCCGTCGCGGCCGCACTTCCCAACCCTCACGGTTGGAAGGGAGCGCGCGAGGCGCGGGCCCACCCGAAAGTGAGCGTCTGAGGCGTGCCGGTAGGGTGGCGAAGCTCATGCGCGACGGCATAGTCGACGAGCCCCAGGGCGCCGTGTGCCTCGCGACGTCGCAGCTGCGACCGCCTTCCCGGCGTCTGCCGACTCGGACTCCATGACCGGAGCAACGCTCCTCGTCGATGGCGGGCTGCTCTGGAACTACGCGGAGCAGTGACCTCGCGGGAGGCAGCTGGCCAGGCTCGCCTGCTGCCCGCTCCCGCACCTGGACGCAGGTTTTCGAAGCCATGGAATCCCGACGCGTCAACCTGGATGGTTCTGGTCTGTGGGTCGCGGAGCAAGCCGGAGAGGGGCCTGCCATCGTCCTGATGCACGGGTTTCCGGACAACCACCACCTCTACGATCGCGTGCTTCCTTTCCTGCGAGAGAAGCGGGTCGTGACCTTCGACTTCCTCGGCTGGGGCGATTCGGACAAACCCGCGAACCACGCCTACACGGCTGCGGCGCAGACCGAGGAGCTCGACCGCGTGATCGCCGGGCTTGGTCTCGACCGGGTCATCCTCGTGGCGCACGACGCCTCTGGCCCGCCGGCGATCGACTGGGCCCTCGCTCATCCCGAGCGGGTCGAGCGGCTGGTGCTGCTGAATACCTACTACTCGCCGATGCGCTCGCTCCGTCCCCCTGAGGCGATTTGGCTCTACTCGACTCCCGGCGTGCGGCGCATCGCACGCTGGTTCTCCCGCCGCTTCGGCAACTGGCTGTTCCGGCGCATGTACTTCTGGCAGGTCGGCCGCTTCTTCCGCGACCAGCGGGTCCGCGACGAGTTCCTGCCGGTGCTGTACGAGCAATTCGACCGCCGCCAGAGCGCACAGCCCGCCTTCTTCGGGCTGAACGAGGACCTCCTGCCGATGCTGCGCGAGCACGCGACGCATGTCGGTGACCTGCGGCGCTTCCACCGCCCGGTACGAATCGTCTTCGGCGGCGCGGATCCGTACCTCAACGCCAACGTGGCGCGCGAGCTGGCAGGGCTCTTCCCGAACTCCGAGCTCGAGCTGGTTCCGGGCGCGCGCCACTTCGTCCAGATGGACGAGCCGCAGCGAGTAGCGCAGGAGATCACGCGCCAGTGAGGGGGCTGACCGCCTCGACGTTCGGCATGTCGGGCGGCCTGCGCAGCTCCAAGGGGCACGGCCGTACGAGCGCACGGACGATGCCCGTCGCGGCGTACGAGTGCCCCTCCGGCACAGCCGCGAGAGCCGGGCTGACTAGGTTTTCCGGGGAGGATTGCCAGCCATGGATGTCCCAGAGAAGCTGCCGGTGCCGAGTGAGGGATTGGTCCTGACGCACTTCATCACGAGCAGGGATGTCACGCGCTCTGCCGCATTCTACAGAGACGTCCTGGGCGGACAGCTGGTCGCGGAGGGCGAGCCAACGATCGTCAAGCTCGCCAACGGCTGGATCATCATCAACGTCGGCGGCGGCCCCACGGACGACAAGCCGGATGTCGTCCTCGACACTCCAAGCAACCCGAAGGTGACGAGCTCCTTCCTGAACGTCCGCGTGGCGGACATCCAGACGTGCTACCAGGCGTGGCGACAGAGAGGAGCCACGTTCCTGACGCCACCCAAACAGCACGAGCATGAGCTGCGCTGCTACATGCGCGATCCCGACGGCTATCTCATCGAGGTCGGACAGACCACCGCAGCGCTGCACTGAGCTTGCTGGGACCCGGGGAGCCTCGAGGCAGTCATGGCGCGCAGCATCGCGCGAGGAGGGCACGTGCCTTCGCCGGATGCGATCGATAGCGGGTTCGCGGACGTCAACGGTGTCCGCTTGCACTACCTGACCGCCGGCCAAGGCGAGCCAGTGGTGCTGCTCCACGGCTTCGCCCAGACCAGCCATATGTGGCGCAGGCTCATCCCGGAGCTCGCCAGGACCCATACGGTGGTCGCCCCCGACCTGCGCGGCTTTGGCGATTCGGCGAAGCCCGAGAGCGGCTATGACAAGAAGACGATGGCCAGGGACGTTCACGGCCTCGCTGCAGCGCTCGGCTTCCTGCGTGTCGGGCTCGCAGGACACGATATCGGACTCATGGTCGCGTACGCGTACGCTGCGCAATATCCGGCCGAAGTCGCTCGCGTTGCGTTGATGGACGCCTTCCTTCCGGGAGTCGGCGACTGGAAGAGCGTCTGGCTCCTCAAGGACCTTTGGCATTTCCATTTCTACGGCAAGACTCCGCTCGCTCTGGTGGCCGGGCGTGAACGGGTCTACCTGGAGCATTTCTGGAACGACTTCGCCGCCGATCCTGCGAGGTCGGTGCCTGAGAGGGATCGCCAGCTTTATTCGGCGGCATACGCCCAACCGGGCGCAATGCGGTCAGGGTTCGAGGCGTTTCACGCCTTTGAGCAAGACGCGACCGACTTCGCCGGCTTCGCGAGGAGCAGACTCAAGATGCCGATGTTGGTGCTCACAGGCGAGAAGGCCTCGGGCGAGTTCTTGATCGGGCAGGGCCGGATGGTCGCCGACGACGTGGAAGGCGCAATGGTCAAGGGCGCCGGCCACTGGCTTATCGACGAAGCGCCGGACCAGGTCGTGCCGAGGCTCCTTGCTTTCTTTGGACGCCAATAGCCTCTGAGGCGCCGCGACGTGTAAGCCGGCCGGCTTCTCTGGACCTTCCTGGGACTGCGATCGCCCCAGCCTGGCGGCGCGCCGCGATGGCCGTCCTGCACCACCCGCAGAATCCGCACGCTGAGGGTCCCCCGCGGCACCGGCCAGTCGAGGCGGTGGCCCACGCAGCCGCCCCCACCGGCGCCACGGCGGAGATCCGCCCCTTGGACGGCGCCGCCTGTGGCGGGAAGACGAGCTGGATGAGTTGGCGGCGGCGCATGTGGGCGTCCTCGAACTCCACGGTGGAGTTCATCGCCACGACATCGGCGGGAAGCTCGGCTCGCGGCACGACGGTGGCGCCGTCCAGCGCCGACTCGAGGCTGTCGACGGCGTCGCGGTCGCGGGACCAGCTGCCCGAGGCGAGCATCGCGCGCAGGTCGGCCAGGTCCTCCGTGCACACCTGGATCCTGAGGCTCCTGCTTCGGCTCGAGCTGAGGGAGCTCCCTGCGGGACACGGGAGCCGGCTGGTCGCGCCGGCAGGCCATGCTCGGCCAGCCATAGCCAGCGGTCCGATCGATCGGACTTGGCGGGCCCTGAGAGGCCATCGCCCCAAAGTCCGATCGATCGGACTTGGTTGCTGGCGACAGGTTGATGAAGCGGGTTCAGGGAGCCCGGAGAGGCCACCGCCCTCCAAGCTGACGCGCTAGTCATGCCGGCCTCCACAAGTTGTCGGTGGCGAACCCGTGCGCGACAATCCGCCGCGGGAGGAAGACCTCATGCACCGGAAATACTTGGCGGCCGTTCTCACGCTGCTCTGCGCCTGCGCGGCTCCGGAAGGTCCGGCGACGCCGGATGCCGCGGGGCCGCCAGAAAATCGACTCGCGAAGGGTTGCACCACGTCGGTATGCACGGGCCAAGAAGGCATCTTCTGCAACGACTTCGGCGTCTGCACCGTCGGGTGCGACACGCACTCCGACTGCGGCTGCGCAAAGGGCACCACGAACAGCCAGATCGCCAAAGGCGAATGCCCGTGGGCCTGTGCCAATGCGTTTGGTGCTGGCTACCAGTGCACGAAGACTTGCGTCCGGTCGAGCGTCGATTGTTCGGGACGCACGGGTTGCGTTGCCATGGAGGGTGGATTCCACGTCTGTGGCGGGAACTAGGAGTGACACCGCAGACCCCTACTGGATGATCGGGTGAAGCGCCTACGCGGCGCGACGACCGGCGGCAGGCAGTCGAGGAAGACCTTGAGCTGGGCGGGGTCGCGGGCGAAGGCCGGCGCGTCCGCCTTCATCAGCTCCTCGCGCTTGGCGGGCGTGAGGCGCCTCTCCCGGAAGGCGGCGTCATCTCCGCCGCGATGATGGCGGTCCCCGCCCCGGAGAACGGCTCGAAGATCAGCTGCCCCGCCTTCGTGTTGTACTCGATGGGCCGCTTCACCACCTCGACCGGCGTCATGGTCGGGTGGATATTCTTGGCCCCGTCCTCGATCCTCGCTGGTCCTCATGGCCATGCTCGGCCAGCCGTAGCCAGCGGTCCGATCGATCGGACTTGGCGGGCCCCGAGAGGCCTTGCCCGCCGTGTCCCGGCGGCACTGACACCCGAGCAGCCCGGAGTGCAGGCTGCGCTAGTCGGCCGTGGCCAGCACCTCGCTGATGCGGGCGACCTCGCCGCCGTCGGACCAAGGCGCGTCCCAAGCAACTGCCGAGCCTCGGCGGTCACGTCCTCGGTCTCGGCCTTTGTGGAGTGCTTCTCGGCCAGCGCCGCGTCGCCGCGCCGCAGGTCCCGTTCGGCACGCTCCGTCGCTCCGTCGCTCCCCGGATCACGCGGGCAGGGCCCACGAATGGGGCTATCGTCCGCCCATGCCCACCGCCGCCGTCACCACCCGGACCTTCGAGCGCGAGCGCAACGGCCAGCGCGAGTTCCTGGAGGTGACCTGGACCGGCCTCGAGGCCCAGGTGACGCGCGGCCAGGTCGGGTCGTCCGGCCTGAGCACGGAGCACACCTTCGAGTCCGAGCCGGAGCTCGAGCGCTTCCTGGAGGCCCAGCGAGCCCGGGCGGACCGCGACGGCTTCGTCGAGCGCACCGCGACCGACGAAGGCGACGGCGAAACGGGCGAGCTCGAAGGCCCGGACGAGGCCGAGCAGCTCGCCAGGGCCCACCGACTCACCTGCTTCGTGCCGATCCTCTCCAAGGACCCGACGGGCGGCGAGGCGACCGGCTCGCGCTTCGGCGGCAGGCCCTGGCTGCTGGCCGAGGAGCGCTGGCCGGCGTGCGGCCGGTGCCACGCGCCGCTGACCTTCGTCGTCCAGCTCGCCGCCGCGCAGCTCCCCGGCGAGCTCGGCCCGCTGGGCGAGGGCCTCCTCCAGCTCTTCCTGTGCCTCGGCGAGTGCCAGTCCTTGGGAGGCTGGGAGCCCTTCGCGCCCAGCACCTTGGCCCGGCTCATCCCCGCAAGGCTCGGCCAGGTCGGCGAGGCCGCCGCGGGAGGCTGCTACCCGGCTCGGGGCGTCGAGCGCTGGGAGCCGCGCGCCGACTATCCACGCTACGAGGACCTCTCGAAGCTCGTGGGGATGGAGACGGCGTTCGAAGCCCTGGAGACGATGCGCGAGCGGGGCTACGTCTCTCAACCAGGCGAGAAGCTGGGCGGTTGGCCGCACTGGATCCAGGAGGCCCTCCGGCCACGCTGCCGGCGCTGCAGCCAGGCGATGGCCCCGCTGCTGCAAATCGACTCCCACTGCACCTTGCCGGTCCAGTTCGGAGACAGCGGCATCGGCTGGCTGTTCCGCTGCGGCGGATGCGGCGAGCTGACGTTCTCGTGGCAGTGCTGCTGAACCCCACCCAGGCAGCGGCATGCCAGCCTCTCGGCAGGGGGTTTCGCCAGGGCATTTCGCCATTTGCCGGGTCGCGTGGATCTGCGGTATCCATGCACCGTTCGCCACATTCGGGAGGTCCACCTTTGGATTCGAAGCCCGCCGAGACTGCCGCCAAGAACATCAGCCTGATCGCCACGCTCCCGCTGGGCACGCTGATGGCCACCAGCCTTTCCATCGAGGAGCTGGGTTGGCACCGCAGCCCCGGTTCCGCCAAGCACTTCCACGGCCGCTCCATCTTCCTCGAGGTGCCGCACGAGAACGGCAAGCCCGCGGTGAAGTTCCTGGACGAGGGCGGCTGGCGCGACCCGATGGCCGACATCACCCAGGCGCTCAAGGCGTCCGCGGGCGGCAAGAAGACCAAGACCGCCCTCTCCAACAACGCCCTGCACTGCATCCCCATCGACGCGATCAAGCGGGCCTGGCTGGTCAAGACCAGCGGCCGCGCCCTGGAGCTGGCGCAGCCCAAGGAGATCATCCGCTTCGAGAACCACCAGTGCGACGAGGCGATGCTTCCCGACGAGGTCGCCGCCCGCATCGGCCGGCCCGCGCTGGGAGCGGAGCGCAAGCAGCACTACTACATGGTGCTGGCGCCGCTGGAGATGCTGGTCCTCTCCAACCTCACGCCCTGCGAGTACGCCTGGTACGCCACCCACCGCCCGGGCAAGATCTTCCGCCACCTGGCCTTCGCCGAGATCACCGGCCTCGCCAAGCGGCACCTGGTGGCCGAGAGCGTGCTCGACGCGGCGGTCAAGGAGCTCAAGCAGAAGGGCAAGAAGACCAAGACCCTCTCCTCGGGCGACCTGCTCAACCAGATCCCCTTCCAGGACTGGCTGGGCTACACCAGCGCCACCGAGGGCGGCCTCTACCTGGGCGACCGCGAGCACCTGGTCGTCTGGCGCATGCCGCAGCCGGTGCCCTCGCAGTGGGCTCGTGCTGACGGGTAACGAATCCGTTTTTTCGCAGTCGCCGGTTTCACCCCAATAGGCCTCGGGTCCCATCCATGGGCCCGAGGCCGAAATTCAGGAGGCCGCCGTGGAGATCAAGCTCTACATGCTGTGCTACCGCAGCGAGGCTCTGGTCGCGTCACACCTGGACCCGGAGGCCTTCGGCCACTACATGGCCACGGGCACCCGCAAGCTGGCCCGCGGCAGCCTGATGTTCTTCGAGCTCGACCGCAGCAAGCTGCGGCCGGAGTCCTTCCGCCTGCACGACCTCGAGTCGCGCTGCGTGCCGCACTCGGACGGCAGCCCCAAGCGCAGCAAGTACATCTCCATCTACCGCGTCCTGGAGAACGCCGACCTGCCGGCCCTCAAGCGGCTGCACCTCGTCACGCTCGACGGGCGCGTGCTGTCGCTGGACCCCTCGGCCCCCGACGACGGCGCGACGGCGCACGAGTTCCTCTACCAGGAGCTCAGCCCCATCAACCCGCTCATCGTCTCCTCGCTCAAGCCCTCGGCGTTCTGCAAGTTCATGACCGACCCGAAGGTGCCGCTCTACCTGCCCAAGCTCTTCTTCGCGGACCTGCTGCTCGACCGCGAAGGCGACCGGCTGGCGGCCTACCTGCCGTACGACGACCCGACCAACATCCTGGCGAGCCTGGACGAGCTGGCCCAGAAGAAGGAGAAGCCCACCAAGACCGTCTCGCGCATGCCCACGCACCACGCCTTCTACCGGAGCGTGGGCCGGGGCTTCTACGTGGGCGACCAGTCGCAGATGCTCTACTTCCGCTTCCCCGACCGCCGGCACCTGGAGACCGAGCACTCCCGCTGGTGGCGCTCGGCCCAGGTGAGCTGAGCCCTCCGTTGTCTCATCCGTTCCCGTGCCCTTCCTTCCGCCCCGCACCCCGTGACGACCTCTTCCCCGAGCTCGAACATGCGTAGCCTCCTTGCCTCACTCCTTGGTTCTCCTCGCCGGCGCCTCGCGTATCTCTCGGGCCTGGCGGTGTTCTTCGTCGCCGCGTTCTTCGCCTCCACGGCGGGGGCGAGCGGCGGCGAGGGCCACGCCTCCACCTTCCGCTTCTTCGCGCTGTTCTCCGACCCCAAGTACTCGGGCTTCGAGCAGGCCTGCCTGCTCTCGGTGCTGGGCGTCGCCGTCGCCGGCCTGCTCTACGCCTGGCTCTTGGCCCGGCAGATCGAGAAGGCCGACACCGGCACCGACCAGATGCGCTCGGTCGCCGCGGCGGTGCGGGAAGGCGCCGACGCCTACCTGCGGGCGCAGTTCAAGAAGATCGGCCCGCTCATCGTGGTCATCACCCTGCTCCTGGCGGCGCTCTACTCCGGCAGCGAGGAGGCCTTCCGCTGGGGCCGCGCCGGCGCGTTCCTGGTGGGCGCCATCTTCTCCAGCCTCGTCGGCTTCGTCGGCATGCGCCTGGCGACGGCCGGCAACCTGCGCGTCGCCGCCGCAGCCCGCAAGAGCTACGGCGAGGCGATGCAGCTGGGCTACCGCAGCGGCACCGTGACCGGCATGCTCACCGACGGCCTGGGTCTGTTGGGCGGCACGACCATCTTCCTGCTCTACGGCGAGCAGGCCTACGAGGCCCTCCTGGGCTTCGGCTTCGGCGGCACGCTGCTCGCGCTCTTCATGCGCGTCGGCGGCGGCATCTACACCAAGGCCGCGGACGTGGGCGCGGACCTGGTCGGCAAGATCGAGCAGGGCATCCCCGAAGACGACCCGCGCAACGCGGCGACCATCGCCGACAACGTGGGCGACAACGTCGGCGACTGCGCCGGCATGGCCGCGGACATCTTCGAGAGCTACGAGGTGACCATCGTCGCCGCGATGATCCTGGGCATGGCCAGCTTCGGCCACAAGGGCGTCATCTTCCCGCTCCTGGTGCGCGGCATCGGCGTGCTCTCCTCCATCCTCTCGACCTACACCGTGCGCGCCGGCTCCAACGACACCAGCGACACCGCGCTCAAGAGCGTGCACCGCGGCTTCTGGATCGGCTCGGTGACCAGCGTCATCGGCTTCTTCATCCTCGGCGCCTTCTACCTGCGCTTCGATGGCGGCTACCTGACCAGCAACCCGATGGCCGCGGCCGGCTTCCCGGGCGGCGATCCGGCGCAGCTGCCCTGGTGGGCCAGCTTCGGCGTCTCCGGGCTGGACATGCGCCCCGCGCTGACCTGCCTCATCGGCGTCGTGCTGGCGGTGGTCCTCAACAAGGTGACGAGCTACTACACGCACACCAAGCACGCGCCGGTGAAGGACCTGGCCAAGAGCTGCCAGACCGGCCACGCGACCAACATCATCAGCGGCCTGGCGCTGGGCTATGAGAGCACCGTGGCGACGCTGGTGGTCATCGTCGGCGCGCTGCTCGTCTCGGTGCTGACCTACAGCGGCGCGCCCCCGCTCTTCGTGGCCTACGGCGTGGCCATGACCGGCATCGGCATGCTGACCCTGACCGGCAACACCATCTCCATGGACGTCTTCGGGCCCGTGGCCGACAACGCCAACGGCATCGGCGAGATGGGCTTCGACCCCAAGGCGATGGAGGCCGAGTCCCCGGGCAGCTACACCCGCGCGCGCCAGGTGCTGGCGGACCTCGACGCGGTGGGCAACACCACCAAGGCCGAGACCAAGGGCATCGCCATCGGCTCGGCGGTCATCGCCGCCGTCTCGCTCTTCTCCAGCTTCATCGCCACCATCGCGGTCGGCGGCGAGGAGAAGATCCACGAGATGACGCTCAACCAGTACCTGGCCGAGGCCGGGCGGATCAGCGTCGCCGACCCCTCGGTGCTCATCGGCCTGCTCATCGGCGGCGCGGTGCCGTTCCTGTTCAGCTCGATGCTCATCCGCGCCGTGGGCCGCGCGGCCTTCTACATCGTCCACGAGTGCCGGCTGCAGTTCCGCGACCCGGGCATCATCGCCGGCACCAAGAAGCCGGCGTACGGCCGCGTCGTGGACATCTGCACCAACACCGCGCAGAAGGAGCTGGTCGGCCCCGGCTTCCTGGCCATCGTCACCCCGGTGCTGGTCGGCTTCGCGCTAGGCCCATACGCGCTGGGCGGCTTCCTGGCCGGCATGATCCTCGTCGGCCAGCTGCTGGCGGTCTTCATGGCCAACGCCGGCGGCGCCTGGGACAACGCCAAGAAGCTCATCGAGGACGGCGTCTACGGCGGCAAGGGCAGCGAGGCGCACAAGGCGGCGGTCACCGGCGACACCGTCGGCGACCCGCTCAAGGACACCGCCGGCCCCGCCATCAACCCGCTCATCAAGGTCATGAACATGGTGAGCCTGCTCGTGCTGGGCATGGTGCTCCAGTACAACGTCATCGCCCCGCGCGACGCCGGCAGCTGGGCCCGCGTGATCGGCGCGGCGGTGGTGCTGGTCGCGGTCGCCGCGGCCGGCTGGGCCATCTGGCAGAGCAAGCACGAGTCCGGTGACCTCGAGGCCGAGCGCAACCGCCAGCTGGCGCAGGCCGAGGCCCTGACCAACGCCGTCTCCAAGCCGCCGCCGGCGGCGAAGAAGGACGAGACCGCGGCGGCGTAGCGCTCGAGAGACGCAACCAAAGCAGACGCAGCTTCGGCGCCCCCGGCCACTGGCCGGGGGCGCTTCTCTTTGGGAGACGAGCGACCGAGACGGATTCGGAAGATTCGGAACCTGGCCCCGAACGCCGCCGGACCCCGGATTCGGAGCCTTCGGAACCTGGCCCCAGCCGCCGCCCGGACTGCGGATTCGGAGCATTCGGAACCTGGCCCCGAACGCCGCCGGACCGCGGATTCGGAGGATTCGGAACCTGGCCCCGAACCGCCGCCGAGCCCGGATTCGGAGGATTCGGAACCTGGCCCCGAGCCGCCGCCGAGCCCGGATTCGGAGCCTTCGGAACCTGGCTCCGAGCCGCCGCCGAGCCCGGATTCGGAGGATTCGGAACCTGGCCCCGAGCCGCCGCCGAGACCGGATTCGGAGCATTCGGAACCTGGCCCCGAACGCCGCCGGACCGCGGATTCGGAGCATTCGGAACCTGGCCCCGAGCCGCCGCCGGACCGCGGATTCGGAGCATTCGGAACCTGGCCCCGAGCCGCCGCCGGACCTCGGTCGCCCACCTTCACGCCGTTTCCCTATCCGGAAGGTCCGGGCCATACTCGCCCGGGTCTTGACCGCAGTAGGGCTGGCTCGGCAGAGGGCATCCATGTCCACGAATCGCATCCCCAGCTCCATCCTCTTCGCGTCGGTGCTCGCCATCTCGCTGGGCGCCTGCAGCAGCCGGGGACCCTCCGAGTTCGCGACCTACCGTCTCAGCGGCTACCTCGCCCCGAACTACCCTTCCAACTGCGGTGAGTGCAGCGTGGGCCTGGTCCTCCGCGGCTACCGAGTCGACCTCAGCGGCGTCGACCGGCACTTTTCCCCGAGCATCGCCAGCAGCGACTTCCACTTCCGCTGGGGCGTCGTCCAGGAGGTGGAGATCGAGTCCTGGAACGAGTCAGTGCCCGAAGGGCTGATGGACGACCCCGGCCTGCGGGAGCGGATGGTCCGCGTCGTCTCCGAGCACCCCATCGCCGCCGGAACCCGCTTCCCCCTGCCCTTCCGCGCCGCACCCGGCGCCTACTCCATCAAGATGGAGCGAGAGGGGAACGCGGTCCGCCTGCGCGATTCGCTCAACTCCGTCCTGCTGGAGTGCCCCGACCCGGCCGTCTGCGACGCCATCGCCGGCATCGAGCTGGGCGAGCGGGCCTTCAGCCTGGACCTCGAGTACACCGGCCAGAGCGACCGGGTCCTGGCCCACGCTGTGACGTTTGCCCCGTAGTGCTGGCTCCAGAAGAGCTGGCGGTTCGACACTCAGGCGCGAAGAAGTCCGGGCGTCGATCGAAGACGCCCTCTCCGCCTTCCCGGCTGAGGTCCTCGGCTCTCGGCCCACGGACCGCCGAAGCCCGGCGAGCGGTAGACCCTGAAGCAGTCCGGCGCCAGCGCGCTAACGATCGCCCGCCCCCGATCGCCCTCGGCCCCGGCTGACACTTTCCGCGCGAAGAGCCCATTCCCCCTGCAACGCCGCGGGGTTCCGCCCCGTCCGACCCATTTGGCCGGCCGATTGCACACCCGGGCGCAACACCACAAATCGCGGAGGCCGTCGTGGCCAATACTCGTTCCAGCCTCAGGCTGGTCCTCGGAGCATTGTTGTCTCTACTCGTCGCCGGTTGCGCGTCGGAGCGCGACCCCATCGACCGGACCAAGCCAGACAAGCTCAAGAAGATCTGGTTCATCGCCGACATCGCCAAGGACGAAGACAACCCCGAGTTCTACTGGCGCAACTTCGTCATCGACACCTCGGTGAACCAGTCGCACATGGGCATCGGGACGACCAGCGGCGTCGATCGCATCCGCTTCGAGATCACCGAGGACAAGCTGCTGGTGCGCAAGGCGTACCAGACCGGCGTGGGCGAAGACGGCCGCGCCGACCGCACCAAGGCCCCCAACGGCGCGGTGGTCGCCAGCTTCCGCATCAAGGAGCACTTCGACGTCCGCCGCGAGTACAACCCATCGACCGGCGAGGAGCTGAACGTGCTGGTCGAGAACGAGACCGACCGGCCCTGGAACAAGCGTGAGTACTTCCGCGTGGACTGGAGCTCCAACGAGGTGCTCGACCCGAACTGGGGCGACATGTTCCTCGGCAAGATCTTCGGCTGGGCGGAGCTGACGCCGATGACCTACTCGGTCACCAAGCCCAGCGACCCGAACGCCCCGCACATGGACGAGGTGGAGCAGGGCTACTTCGACGTGACCAACATGTACTACGTCTCGCCGAAGAGCCCGGGCGGCGACCTGCCCGAGTGCGTGCTCTACGGCTTCTACACCGGCTCCACCAACTACACCTGCGACCCGGCCGAGGCCACGGTGCGCATGGCCTTCTGGAAGGTCGACCCGAACCACAGCTTCGAGCGCCTGGAGAACACCCGGGCCTACATGGACGTGGTCGGCAACTTCGGCGGCTCGGGGAAGAGCTACTACCTGCTGGGCAACGCCCAGCAGCAGGGCTGGGACCCGGGCTACGGCTACACCGACGCCCTCTTCCACCGCTTCATGATCCGCCACAACAACTGGGTCAACAGCCACCAGGCCGCCAAGTGCACGGCCAACACGGACGCCGACGTCAACGGCACCGCCGACGAGTGCGAGAACTCCGTCACCGGCTACGCCGGCTCGAAGGGCTCGCAGTGCGACGTCTTCGAGAAGAAGTGCACCCTGCCGCTGCGCGACCGGCAAATCCGCGCGGTCACCTACTTCACCAACGCCGAGGTCCCCGCCGAGCTGCTCGACGCGGCCGACGCCTCCGCCACCGCCGCCCCGGCCGTCCGCGGCGTGATGGAGGAGCAGCTGCTGAGCTGGAACCAGCTGATGCGCAACGCCCTCGCCTCCGCCCGCGAGGTCGAGTGCCGCCGCACCGGCGACGGCGACCGCGCCACCTGCCACGCCAACTTCTTCAACCCCGACAAGGTGATGCTGCGCTACGGCGCCTGGCTCATCGACGACGCCAAGGCCACCGACACCGTCATCACGCTCTGCCACAACCCGGTGCGCGGCTACGACGACAAGGCCTGCGGCGAGGCCGGCGACGCCGCCCGCCTGGGCGACCTGCGCAAGAACTTCGTCATCTACTGGCCCAACGAGTCGCACGCGCCCTACGGCGGCGTCGCCAACATCGGCGCCGACCCGCTCACCGGCGAGGCCATCGGCGTCACCGCCACCATCATGGGCCGCTCGGCCACCTTCGCCGCCGCCCGCCAGCGCGATGCGCTGCTCGTGGCCATGGGCGACCTGACCATCGACGACTACATGAAGGGCGTGCCGACGCAGACCTTCGCCAAGATCCTGGAGCGCGGCTTCGGCGCCTCGGGCAAGAGCGCCGAGCAGATCGCCGCGGCCGAGAAGGCCTTCAACGTGACCGGCCTCGCCCAGCGGCTGGACCTCGCCAAGACGGCCCCCGCCTCCGACCTCTCCGCCCAGCAGCTCAACCTCATCGCCAGCACCCGCGAGGACCTGTACCAGGCGGTGACCAACCAGGTCGAGTTCGACGGCTGGGCCCGCAAGCTGTGGAACACGCCCTTCGAGGCCTCGCTCATCGACGCGCGGCGCGCCCGCAGCCTCCTGGGCATGACCGCGGGCAGCACCCTGGACGACAAGCTGCTCGACCAGGCCTCGGTGCTGCGCGGCATGGACTCGAACCGGATGGCGCTGTGGCGCGAGGCCATGTCCGAGAAGCTGGCGGCGATGGGCTATGACCTGTTCGACGCCGAGGCGCCCATCGTCGGCGGCGTCAACCTCCCCTCGCTCGCCGGCTACTTCAAGGCGAAGTACAAGGACCTGGACGCCAAGGCGCGTGGCGAGGCCGTCTACAAGGACCTGTGGCTCGAGGCGACCAAGGGCCTGGGCATCCACGAGATCGGCCACTCGCTGGGCCTGCGGCACCAGTTCTCGTCCAGCTGGGACAGCCTCAACTACTTCCCCCAGTACTGGCAGCTGCGCACCGGCGAGAAGGCCGCGCAGGAGACCGTGGACTGCGCGCAGCCCCGCGACGAGAAGAGCACCGACACCTGCATGGGCCCGCGCTACAAGGACCCGGAGACCGCCGACGAGCTGGGCCTGGACGCCGAGAGCCGGCCGGCCATCACCTACTTCGGCAACACCTCGGTGATGGAGTACCAGATCGACCGGTTCGCCGAGACCGTGGGCCTGGGCCAGTACGACCAGCACGCCATGAACAGCGTCTACGGCGCGGTGCTGGAGACCGTGGACCCCGCGGCGCTGGGCCTCAAGGACGCCAAGCTCGCGGCGACCATCGCCCAGGACCTGGAGCCGCTCGCCTTCACCCAGCTGACCGAGTCGAACCTGGTCAAGTGGGCCCTGCCCGAGGCCGGCAACAAGAAGATCGTCTTCAACATCCCCTACACCAAGCTCGCGCGCCTGGTGAACGTGTTCGACCCCGCGCGCTGCCGCCCCGCCACCGACGAGGAGAAGCGGCTCGGCGGCTGGCGCATCGTCCACGGCAAGGTCTGCGCGCCGGCGCAGCGTGACGTCGCCGCCTGGCAGGACTTCGTCGACGGCAACCTGGAGGGTTCCACCGAGTCGATGTTCAAGTCCCGCACCCGCGCCGACGCCAAGACCGGCGGCAGCGCCACCCGCTGGGTCTACCGCGTGGGCGAGGTCTACGGGAACAGCTACCTGCACGCCGTGGCCTTCGACGCCGGTGCCGACCCGTACGAGGTGACCGTCAACCAGCTGCGCGCCTACGAGATGAGCTACCCCGCGAGCTACTTCCGCCGCGGCGACCGCATGTACCTCGTCACCTCGCCGTCCTCCGGCACCATCAACCGCGTCTTCGAGCGCGTGCGCTCCTACCACTGGCAGGTCGCCAAGCAGATCGGCTGGTACGGCCTGGACTGGGCGAGCTCGACAACCTCCTCGCGCCGTACGTGCAGGCCGGCCAGGCCATCTTCAGCCTCTTCCACCGCGCCGCGGTGATGCCCGAGCCGATGGAGTATCGCGTCGACGCGGTGCGGACCGGGCCTGGGCAGACCCAGTCCATCTACGACGAAGGCGACTCCTACAGCGACCCCGAGACCGCCTTCTCGGTGGGCATCTGCGACGGCCGCTACGTCGCCGACGAGTTCGACAACGGCATCGGCGGCAGCTGGGACTACCAGTACTGGGCGAACCACGTCGGCTTCGACCTGGAGAAGGGGCTGGCCATCCGCGCCATCGCCGACGGCCGGGCGACGCTCTCCACCATCAGCCGCGAGAACTACCTCGACAACCGGCTCTCGAAGATCAACTTCCGCGACGACATGCCCCGCGCGGTGGACCGCCTGATGGGCGGCCTGCTCGCCGAGGACTGGGAGACGGTGGGCACCTACGTCCCGGCGACCTCGGCCCCGGGAGAGCAGCTCTCGCCCAAGCTCATCGACCTGACCGGCGAGCAGCTGTGCATCCCCACCGCGGCGCAGGGGCGCATCCTCTTCGCCAACGTCGGCTACTCGCAGCAGTCGAGCATGGCCATCCTCGCCTCGCTCTTCTCGCGGCAGAACACCGACATGACGCTGATGCACAAGCTGCGCGTGTTCGTCGACGGCGTGGACGGCCCCATCGCCGCCAGCGGCATCCCCGACGCGCAGCAGGTGCGCTTCACCGACCCGCGCACCGGCTACACCTACGTCGCGCGCAAGTTCGGCGAGGAGACGGTCTACGACCTGACCTGCACCCAGGAGCTCAAGAAGATCGACCAGGGCATCGCCTCGCGCATGCTGCAGCACGCCAACGCCCTGCTGGCCGTGACGTACTACGTCGACCGCGACGGCCAGGGCGATCCCAAGTTCGACGCCTACGGCCGCCCGCTGCTCAGCCTGGACGCGAGCGGCTCGCCGGTCATCCTCGACGGGGCGCGCGAAGCGGAGGCTCAGCAAGTACGTCGGGCTGCTCGACACCCTGCGGCAGGTCGGCGCCACCCTGGGCGGCGGGCCCATGGGCGGCGGCGGCAGCAGCGGCGAGGAGGAGTAGCGGGGCCCTCCCCCCTGCCCCCCTCCCCAACTGCGGGAGGGGGTCCGTCCCGTGGCATTCTCCACCGGGTCGGAGGCCTCCCTGACACTCCGCTGCCATCTGGACCGGAGATCGCCTCGCGGCGGTCTCCGGTCTTTTCGTTGGGTCGCCCGCGGGACGCGTAAGCTCTCGGCCCATGGTCGCGACCGTCCGATTCCAGGGTGGCAGGCGCGCCCGGACCCTCTTCGACGCGCTCTCCAGCGCCGAGGGCCCGGCGCTGCAGGTCGCCGGGCTGACCTCCGACCTCACCGACGTGCTGCGCGCCTTCGCGCTCGAGTGCGCCCGGTCCGCGGTGGAGTCCTGCCAAGCCGCTGGGGTCCAGGTCCCGGCCCCTCGACCAGCTCGGGGGATCGACTGGTTCGTCCGGCGCCCCGGGTTTCGCCCCGCCGACGGCTGGTCTGCTGCAGACGCGGCCAGCGCCTGCAACGCCTGCGTCCTCGCGGCGCAGGAGGCTTCCCGGACGGACTCGGACTCCACCCTTGCCTTCGCCGCTTCCCAGGCCGCGCTCTGCTCCGCCATCACCCGCCGGACGGCGCAGGGCTTCGGCTTCTGCGACCGCGACGTGCTGCTGGTGTCGTTGGGAGACTCCCTCGACGTGCTCGAGGGTCAGCTACGCGCGGCGGCCCGGGCTCGGCTCCCCCTGCCCCACACTCCGCTCTCGGCGGCGGTGGCCACCGGCATTCCCGAGCAGGCCGCGCTGGCGGTCCGCCGCGACGAGCTGCTCGAACGCGCGGAGCTCGACTGGGTCCCGGACCAGCGCTGCTCGGGCTGCGGCGAGTGGTCCGCGGCGCTCGCGGGTGGCTTCTGCGAAGAGTGCCTGCGGCTGTCCTTCTCGATGGAGCCGACCGGCGAGGAGGCGGCGAGCGTCGTCGCCACCTTCCCGGATGCGCGGACCCCGACGGACTGCCTCTACTGCGAGTCGCACGAGACCCGCCAGGCTCCGGGCGCCGAGCGCTGGGGAATCGTGGGCCTGCGCGTCGAAGCCAGCCGAGGTCCGGACTGCACGTACCAAGTCGCCGCGGGCGCTCGCGATCCCGCCGGCGACTCCGAGCCCTCGTATACGGCCTTCTCCCAGTGCGTCGAGCGCCACCTGCGCTTCTGCCTGAGCCATCCCCGCGAGGAGGACCGGGCGGCGCGATTCGGCCTGCGCTTCACCACGCTGCGGCTGGGTATCCACCTGGTGGACTCGCGCGACCTGGGCTTCACCTACGCGACCGAGCGCGCGCTGCGCACCGTCCTGGGCTTCTTGGCGAACGGCAGGTGCGGATAACCAGGGCTTCGGGCTGCGGGCCCCGGGCTTCGGGTCAAGCCGCCGGCCTGCGCTGCCGTGCCCGACGTACTGACGTACGAAGCCCGAAGCCCTCCTTCAGCCGACGTCGGCCAAACCGGGCTCGCGGCACTCCCTGGTCGGAACCTGGGCTTCACGGGCGGAGGAAGCGGCGGTCCAGACGATGGCCCTGCTCGCGCAGGCCTTCACGCACTTGCCGCAGGCATCGCAGAGCGCATAGCGGAACGGCCGGACCTCGCGGCTGCAGGGCACCTCGAACGACACGCAGTACTTCACGCACCGGGAGCACGCCCCGCCCTGCGGGGCTTGCACGGCTCCGGTGGGGCAGGCCGCGGCACAATCACCGCATCCATTGCACCTGGCGAGATCGACGATGGGGAGCCGGATGAGTTTGGCCATGTCTCGCTGCCTCGTTGTCGTACCTGGCTGATGAGCGCGGCGCGCAAGGTGCCGAAATTGTCTCCAGCGAGCAACCCCCAATTCGGGTCGACGACGGAGCGCGAGGACCTCGGAGACGATCGCGCCCATGTCCGCACCGGCCATCCGGCCAGCTAGGATGACCGCTCGCGAAGCGAAGGAGGAGAGACCGTGCCCCGGACGCTGCCGTTCTTCTGCGGACTCACCCTCTGGCTCGGTTGCAGCGGCGGCGCCTCCTTCACGCCCATCACCATGCCCGACGACCTGCCTGCCGCAGGCACCTCCGACCGGGTCGATGTGCCGGCCGACGCCCTGCCCGACGACGTCTCGGCGCCCACCACGGTCATCGGCGACGGCACGCCGCAGTCCTGCACCTCGAAGGCCTTCGTCGACGCGGTGTGGAAGGGCGGGGTCATCACCTTCAACTGCGGCAAGGCGCCCGTCACCCTCACCCTCGACGCCCAGGCCGAGGTGAACAACAAGGGGGCCAGGAAGACGGTCATCGACGGCGGCGGGCTGGTGACGCTCAGCGGCGGCGGCAAGAACCGGATCCTCTACCAGGACGTCTGCCTCGAGCGGCTGGGCTGGGCGAGCTTCCGACTGCTGGGGCCAGGACTTCCCGCGGCTGACCCTGCAGAACCTGACCTTCGCCCACGGCTTCACCTCCGACGCCGAGGGAGGCGGCGCGGTGCGCGTCGCCGGCGGGCGCCTGAAGGTGGTCAACTGCCGCTTCTTCCACAACACCGCGAGCTACGCCGGGCCGGACGAGGGCGGTGGAGCGCTGCGGGTGGAGCGGCTCCAGGCCGAGCCGGTGACGATCGTCCAGACCACCTTCGGTGGCAAAGGCGACCTCGGCAACGCCGCGGCCAACGGTGGCGGGCTCAGCGGCCTGTTCGCCAACTTCCGCGTCTACAACTCCACCTTCGTCAACAACCGCACCACCGCCTGTTGCGGCAACCCGACGACCTCGGGCACCGGCGGCGGGAGC